>NZ_CAMYIV010000013.1 GCF_947258575.1 uncultured Alcanivorax sp. | reverse complement strand
TCACTACTGAAAAGCTCTCTGAACTCATTGCCAAGAAAGCTTCCTTTCAAATTGTCGCGGTCAAGAACATC
The DNA here is from genome assembly GCF_947258575.1 of uncultured Alcanivorax sp. GTDB lineage: Bacteria > Pseudomonadota > Gammaproteobacteria > Pseudomonadales > Alcanivoracaceae > Alcanivorax. Next base: position 12,249 of record NZ_CAMYIV010000013.1, on the reverse strand, counting down.
AGCTCCGTGGTAAACAAAGTCGAGGGCGCTATTGAAAAGAAAGGACTACGTTGCCGGGTATACACTGAATATCGGGCGGCCTCCCTGGCCAGCTTTGCCATCCCGACTGGATTTACTCAGGTTACCGGCTTCGCCTCAGCTATTGGTATTGCCGCACATAACCTCGCCACCTTTAACCCTGATTACGAGATCGGGAAGAACAAACCTGCTGGTAAAGTGACAGTGCTGTATAAGAAAGATTAGCGCCTTATTGGTAACAGCACCGTCACGCCGTGTGTGGATACCCGAGCAGAACATCTCTCGGATAGTCCCCGTTTTCCTCGCCTACTACGCTCCAAGGTCTCGATCAATTGGCATTAAACCTCCCCGGTCCTATTGGTACCGGGGTCTCCCATTACAAATTGGACCCCCCTCCTGCTTTCATCTGATACAAAACCTCGCAGCCATCCATGAACCACGAAACCCCAATAGCCGGTCAATGAGGCACTTCCTGGCAATCCCTCTCCTCAATCCTCTCCAGAATCCAGGCCTCGATTTCATCAGATACCCAGCCAACCGTTCTTCCCCCAAGCGGCACGGGTTTGGGGAATTCCCCCTCAGCAATACGCTTGTAGATAGAAGAACGGCCAAGACCGGTATCCTTGATCACTTCTGTTAGCCTCATGAATCGCATGAAATTCTCCTCGTCATTCGTTCATGCGATAGCGCAGCAACGTAAAAACTTACTTTCCTCAGCCCTGACTGCACCCAAAGTTCCGGTGCCCGTCGTCATAGAGCTTGGTTTCCACCTTTGCCAAGTAGCTCATGCGCCTGAACACCTCATGATATTGCGCGGTATACATAGACGATCCTTTTGAAATCAGCTGGACCGGGCTATCAGGGAAATGGACTAAACCGATTCCTTGGTTCCCTGTCTTCTCAAGAGCGCGGTTCCATGCTCGCTGGATACGTTCCGCCATATTGCTGACCGCTTGGCCTTCCTCCAACCACCACGGGTAGTCGGCCTCCGGCTGACCCGCGATACGCCCTAAAACCGAGTAAGCATCTCTATTGACCATAATGGCAATATGGTAGTGGGGTTGCCCTTCCCCACCGAACTCGCGACACCAAATCATACGAGCATGGCAGTCATGGACCCGCTTTCCCTGGCCGCGCTTACGCTTCAAATCGCACCTGATCTGCGAACGAAGAGACTTGATGAAGCCATTTGCCAGCCCTCCTTTGGGGCCCAGCCAACCGTACGGCAGCCTAGCAACGAAATGGATGACACAAGTTCTCGGGTGCTCAGTGATAGCTAGATCAAGGGTGTCGCGGATAGAAGTAAGGTAATTCACCGCGAGTGGACGGTCAGGCCTTGCCAGTACCGGCAAGCCCTCCCAGACTGATTCATAGTGGAGTTTGAGGTTGGTGTTGCTTGAATGTCGTTTTCTCATTGTCTGGCACCTATGGTTTCTTCATAGGTACCAGCGCACTGGTTGAAATTTACTCATGAGCAGGCTGGTTTGGTCCAGCCTGCCTGCTGCACACACCAGCCTTCACAAGTGGGCTGGTGGAATGACTATATGACTATATATCTATTACCGACATTCAGAACCACGCGATATCACACAGAGCACCCGCCATCTCGGCTCTCACCCGTACATAGGGGGGCAAATACCACTATCCAGTTAAAACATTCGACCAAGCTTGCAAACTATGGCCTTAGCCCGTTTTCAGGCACGACTGTATAGCTTAGGTTCAACCGACCTACACTGGCAGGCATCAAGCTGATGGATTGGCACCGGCGCCAACCCGAATGCCAGAACTCATGTATGTTCCAGCCCTCCATAGTGCAAATTGCTCTACAAACCGCACTAGCCAGCTCCCGGATCTGTGCGTATACCCAAATAGTGAGAAGTCTGGATGCATTAGGACCAAATCGCTCATTCAGCTCAGGGTGAGAGAAAAGCTCCTCTTCGATGCGAGAGCAAACACTCTCAACCACTAATCTACCCCCAGCTCTAAGGGTTTCCGAGTTGGAACAGAACACGGCCAACGTGTACTCGCAAGCCTTACAAATCATATATCGGGTGGCCTTCGATCTCTGAGGATGCCCTCTAAAGGCCGCCATCAACCCATCATTCTGGCCCGGAGTAACCCAGCCTTCTCCAGGAAACTCTCCTCGCCATGATCCGAGCATTTCCTCAATCACGTTTTCACGGAGCTCATCATCACCTTCATCATCTGCATATGCATATATAGCCCAAAGATCCAAAATGGGCTCAGCAGAGATCCTTACACGTCTCAACTGCCCCACAGTCGGATAAGCCTGATGATACTGGTTGAGAGTGATTATCTGCGGACAGCTCCTAGGTACATATCCACCCAAAGACTTTCCCCACTGATACTCCAGATAGCCCATCTTTCTGAGCCTTCCAAGCTGATAACGCACCTTTGACAGCGACAAACCCGTGAAAGAAGCAAGGTCCTCATCATCCAAATTAGTCACCACAGCTCCATCACCAGCCTTTGCCCACAATACAGCCAAAAGCAACCTGCCTGACGTGGCGAGAGCATAGCTATCACCGGCAGGGCGACCAAGCTTCCGAGCGGCCGCTTTATCCCCCCCAACATCTAGCAGTAACTGTTCTACATATCGCCCATAAGATCCAATTGGCGGCTTCTGCCACACCAACTCCAGCCACAACCTAAATGGCTCCGCTAACCGGATGCCTATCCTCGGCCTACCTTTGAGCATGTCCGGGTCAGATGCACTCAACCCAGGGAAAGCTTTTCTTTCAATGAAACTCCCCCCTCCATTAAACCGAACATTGAGAAGTTCCTCCCTCGCCCGGATCACCGCAGCCCTGCTCATGCCCAGCTCTCTAGACAGGCGCTCAATAGTCCAATCAACCCACTCCCCACCAAAGCGAAGAACGATCTGGACAAGCAGATATTTGCCTTCCGCAGACAGATCAGGCCAAACGGTACGCAGTAGATATAGCACGCCACGAGGGGCCACAGACCGCATAATTGGAACCTTTAGAAATATACTTTAAACTGCGTCATAATTTTATCTTATACAAAACCCTGCACTTAAGCGAGCGCATCCAGATGAAGCAAAATTGGCTGGAATGGTTAAACTGGAAGGATGAAAAAAGCTGCGCTTGGGCTATCAGCTACTGCGCGAAAAAGCAGCTTATTGGCACGGCAATACCCAATGTGGCCATCGCCTCTTCAGAAGAACTCAGGAGAATCATTCAGGACTGGCCGGCCAGAAAACCAGAGAAAGGCTTCCCCTCCTCAAGACGAGAAGCGCTGATAAAAGAAGAGCTTCGGATGCGAAATGCTTATGCGCAGTGGATCAAACGGAAAAAAGCATCCTCCCATAAGAACTATACTTTATGGATGAAGAGAGACATAAACAAAAAACTGCATAAATACGCTAAAGAGCATCACCTCAGTATTAGCGCTACAGTTCAGCTACTTCTTGAAGATTTTCATGGCGAAATCAAACGGATTGAGGAAGAGCACAGGGAGAAGAGGCGGGAGCAACGGGAGTCACATCAAAAACAGCAGGATGTTCTGAAGGATAGAATCAAACGGCAAGGGGAGACGATAGCAGAGCTTAAGGAACAAATAAGCAACCTGAAAAAGAGTCCAAGAAAGTCGGCCCGGAACTCCAGAATCATGAAATTCAACACTCCTGACGATGAAAGCCACTAAGCAATTGATTCGAGATGATCCGCCCACCGCTGCAGCCACTGCCGGCACTCAGCATCATAGCTGTGCAAGTCATAGGTCCCCTCAATCCCCTTCCTTGAATGACCCAGGACTGCCTCAGCCACCTCACTGGGGCACCCCATACGCGCCAAGCCTGTCCGAACCGTACGGCGCAGGTCATGGGGGGACCAGTCAGGAATGGAGTCAAGCCAGAGCTGGGCAGACGTATAATTCCTGCCATATTTGACCTTTTCCGGGTTTTTCAGGTGCCATTTGGTCTCCGTTAGCGACTTTTGCTGGATCGGTTTCTTGGTACGGGTTGAGGGAAACAGGTACTTATCCGTACTCAGCTTCACATTCCCCAGAAACTTCACAGCCTGCCTTGACAGCTGAACATAGCGCTCGGCACCGTTCTTTGAATCCCTCAGGTGCCAGGTGCCCGCCTCAAGATCCACATCTTTCCACTCGGCATTACACACCTCACCAGTCCGACAGCCCGTCCAGAGAGCAAGGCGCATGACATTCTTCTGCGTGGGCGAGTAGCCCGATCCCGGCAACCAGGCCAGAACAGCTGCCAGCTCCTTGTCGGAGAGCACCCGCTTGCCTTTATTCGGGCTCATACGGATTCTGGCGGTCTTCAGGCTGGCTTTCGCCAACCATGCAGGGTTGGGAAAGTCGTCAGGCAACCGCTCCAACCCAATAGCGTACTCATAGGCAGCAACAAACTCCCTGAGCACATTCCCAGCCTGGACCCGGGCTCCTCGATCCAGGATCTCCTTGATCAGGTCGACCACATCCTTGCGCTTCACCTCCGCCGCCGGTCTCTCCCCAAGCACCCGGACGACATCGTTGTGCAGAGTTCTGCGGACCTCCCACTGCCCTTTTGGCTTTCTGGCACCTGGAACCCGCTTTTTCTCACCTGTTCTGGGATCAGTCACCGAACGGTCCTCGATCACCTCCGTCAGATACTGCTCAACCAGATCCGTCACCGTATAGGCAGCAACAGCCTCAGCCTCTGCCTTGGCAGCCTTGGCTTCTTTCTCCGCCTGGAGCTGACGATCCCGTTCGGCTTTGGGGCAAATCCCTTTTGCCCTGAGCTCCTTCATTTTGGAAAGCTCAAGGCGAGCTTCGGCAAGCTTCACTCCAGGGAAGTTACCTATCTTGACCTGAACCAGCTTTCCCGTCTCCGGGCTTAGATAGCGATAAGTGAAGGTTTTCAGGCCCGACGAGCCGCAGCTGACCCGCAGTCCCGCGTTCTCAGCACCATCCGTTTTAACCTTGTCACCGGGCCGCATTGCCTCAATGGCACGGACCGATAGTTGCTTACTGCCTTGTTTGCTATGCTCCATCGCTTTGATCCACCAACACTAACGGTTTCAAGCAAATCCCCGCATCGCAGGCTCCGTCTGGCCTGCAGAGGATTTGGTGTAGGTTTTGAGCAGTATATCACCGGGAAATCGACCCGGCACGAAAACCTACACTAAAACCTACACTTATTTTGCGGATTGGGGTGGATCACCATGGACAAGCACGGACACTACCGGAAATTACACGTTTCGCTAACCACCTGATTTTATAGCGAAATAACAGGAAAAAACGGGCTGAAACGTAGACATGACGCACAACGATTTATCCGCACACACACCTATGATGCAGCAATACCTGGCGATTAAGGCCGAACACCCGGACCAGCTGGTGTTCTACCGCATGGGGGATTTCTACGAGTTGTTCTTCGGCGATGCCCAGAAGGCCGCCCGCCTGCTGGATATCACCCTGACCCAGCGCGGTCAGAGCGCCGGCAAGCCGATTCCCATGGCGGGGATCCCCTACCATGCGGCGGAGAACTACCTGGCCAGGCTGGTGAAGCTGGGCGAATCCGTGGCGATTGCCGAGCAGATTGGTGACCCGGCGCTGGCCAAGGGGCCGGTGGAACGCAAGGTGGTTCGCATCGTCACCCCCGGCACGGTCAGTGACGAGGCATTGCTGGAAGAGCGACGCGACAATCTGCTGTGTGCCGTTTTCGACAACAACAACCAGTACGGTTGCGCCAGCCTGGATCTGGCCGCCGGACGCTTTGTGGTCACCCAGGTGGAAGGCGCCGAGCAATTGCAGGCGCTGCTGGAGCGCTGGTCACCGGCAGAGTTGTTGCTGAGCGAAGAGCATGGTTTGCCAGGCCGTTGGGCCGAGCGGCCAGGTACTCGCAAGCGCCCTGGCTGGGAGTTTGATGAGGACGCCGCTCGCCGTCAGCTGTGCCAGCAGTTTCAGGTGCAGGATCTGGCCGGTTTTGGCGAGCCGTCGTCGGTGGCAGTCGCCGCTGCCGGCGCCCTGCTGGGGTATGCCAAGGAAACCCAGCGCGGCGAGCTGCCCCATATTACCTCGCTGGCGGTGGAAAGCTTTGACGATGCGGTGGCCATGGATGCAGCCACCCGCCGTAACCTGGAGCTGACCGAAACCCTGGATGGCCAGGAACAGAACACCCTGGCCTGGGTGCTGGACAGCACCGAAACCGCCATGGGCGCGCGCCTGCTCAAACGCTGGGTGCACCAGCCCTTGCGTAACCGCACCACCCTCACCCAGCGCCAGGACCAGATCGACGCCCTGCGCCAGGGCTGGTGCTTCGAGTCCGCCCGCGATGTGCTCAATGACATCGGCGACATGGAACGAATTCTCGGCCGGGTGGCCTTGCGCTCCGCTCGCCCCCGCGACCTGACCCGCCTGCACGCCAGTCTCAAGGCCCTGCCGCCTTTGATCGGCACCCTGCCCGGCGCCGACTGTTTTTACGAACTGATCGAGCGTATCGGCCAATTCCCGAATCAGGTGGAATTACTGGGCACTGCAGTGATCGACAACCCGCCCATGCTGATCCGCGACGGCGGCGTGATTGCGCCGGGCTATAGCGAAGAGCTGGACGAGCTGCGCTCCATCAGCGAAAACGCCGGCGCCATTCTGGTGGACATCGAAACCCGGGAACGCGAACGCACTCAGCTTTCCACGTTGCGGGTGAAGTACAACCGGGTACATGGCTATTACATCGAGCTGTCACGGCGGGAATCCGACCAAGCGCCGGCGGATTATCAGCGCCGCCAGACCCTGAAAAATGCTGAACGGTTTATTACCCCGGAACTGAAGGAATTCGAGGACAAGGCCCTGTCCGCCTCCAGCAAGGCACTGGCGCTGGAGAAGCGTCTCTACGAAGCATTGCTGGAAAAAGTGGCCGCCGACTTGCACGCCCTTCAACGTAGTGCCGCCGCCGTGGCCGAGCTGGATGTGCTGGCCGCCCTGGCCGAGCGCGCCGAAGCGCTCAACTGGGTGCGCCCGCAGCTGGTGGACGACGACGCCATTATCGAAATCGTCGATGGCCGCCACCCGGTGGTAGAGCAGGTGCTGGACGATGCCTTTGTGCCCAACAGCCTGCACCTGGATGATGGCCGCCGCATGGTGATCATCACCGGCCCGAACATGGGGGGTAAGTCCACCTACATGCGCCAGACCGCCCTGATCGCCCTGCTCGCCCACCTGGGCAGCTGCGTGCCGGCGGCCAGCGCCCGCATCGGCAGCCTGGACCGGATCTTTACCCGCATCGGCTCCTCCGATGATCTGGCCGGTGGCCGCTCTACCTTTATGGTGGAAATGTCGGAAACCGCCAATATTCTCAATAACGCCACCGCCCACAGCCTGGTGCTGATGGACGAGATCGGCCGCGGCACCAGCACCTTCGATGGCCTGAGCCTGGCCTGGGCGGCAGCGGAACACCTGGCCCGTAACCTCAAGGCCTTCACCCTGTTCGCCACCCACTATTTCGAGCTGACCCAGCTGCCTGAACAGTTGCCCGGTATCTACAACGCCCACCTGACCGCCAGCGAGCACGATAACCGCATCGTGTTTCTGCACCGGGTACAGGAAGGCCCAGCCAGCCGCAGCTATGGCCTGCAGGTGGCACAACTGGCCGGGGTGCCACAGAGCGTGATCCATCAGGCCGGGGAAAAGCTCCGCGAACTGGAAGCCGGCAAACCGCTGGCACCCGCAGACCGCTCAACCCCAGCCGCCGCCACACCGTCAGCGGCCCCTGCCCAGGCCAGCCTGTTCGCAGAGCCCAGCGCCGTGGAGCATGCCCTCAAGGAACTGGACCCGGACGACCTGACCCCGAAGCAGGCGCTGGAGGCGCTGTACACGCTGAAAAAATTGCTCTGATCTCTCGCGGCCCCGTAGGAGCGCCGCTTGAGGCGCGAAGCACTCAGGTTCGAGTCAGGAGAAACGAAAAAGCTCCTTCCCACGGGGTTTTGCAACTCGCTTTCGTGGCTCGTATCTCCGTACAAAGCCCGGTTCGCGCCTCAAGCGGCGCTCCTACGAAGCCTGGCCACTGCGAACTGTCCTCTCCGGCCCTCTCGAGTTATTACCTTATATCAAGGCTTTGTTTGCCTGCCCTTGGTCATGTCGCTAGACTAGCGCCACCCCAAGCGAGACAGGCCCTACACTGTTATAATTAGCAGGCTGGCGCTGTACAAAGATCAAGACACCTGGCGAGGACAGGCTATGACGTTCGTAGTAGGTGAGAACTGCATTAACTGCAAGCACACCGATTGTGTAGAAGTATGCCCGGTAGACTGTTTCTACGAAGGCCCCAACTTCCTGGTTATCCACCCGGACGAGTGTATCGACTGTGCACTGTGTGAGCCGGAGTGCCCGGTTAACGCCATTTTCTCCGAGGATGAGCTGCCCGAAGGCGAGCAGGAATTCCTGGAGATCAATGCGGACCTGGCCGAGAAGTGGCCGAACATTACCGAAATGAAAGATGCACCGGACGATGCGGAAGAGTGGGACGGTGTGCCCAACAAGCGCGACAAGCTGGTTCGTGAGTGGGAAGGCTAAGGCCTTCCCCGCGGACCCGGTAGGCCATCTACCCCGGCTTTATCATTTCGCAGACAAAGAAAAAGGGCGGCATCCTGCCGCCCTTTTTTGCGTCGAGTCATCCTGACCCTTTTGCGCTCACCGCAACATCCTTGTGTGCTGTCCTTGCTTATCCCTGTGCCCATATCCCTGAACACGAATCCACTATATCAACGGCTCCTGGCCGTTTGGGTAAAATAAATATTAAAACTCTGCCTGAAAACTATCGGCCCAAAAGACAACTCTTTTAAATCAATCAGTTAGCTTTAGCCACCAGCTTTAAAGTAGTCGAAATCCACAGAAAAAGACTGCTTTTTCCTACAGCTTTGTAAGAGATCTCTTACAAGCCAGCTCCTCACTGACGCCGATTCAGGAAAAACAGCCAATCAAGCGCAACATGTGGATGCCAAAACGCGCCCATGTTTTTACATTTTCTCACCCGTTTTTACAGCACCAACAGGCGCTTACGGTTAGCATTGTTTCCATGAAGTGACGGGCAATCAGGCCCGAAAAACTTCAATCAGTATCCCCCCAAGGCGCTAGCAATAGCGCTCACAACCCCCCTCTTCCACCCCCCAAATTCGGAAGAGGGTTTTTTTTGTCTGAAAATCGTGAAACCAGGGACGGTTCAGATCTGGCGCAGTGCTTCACAGGCATGGTCGAAGGCGTCGCGCAATCGTGCCAGCAAGTCTGCAATCTGCCCCAGCTCTCCTTCTCTGGCCAGGCTTTCCAGCTGCATGCACAAATCGAACACGCGCACGGCCCCCAAGTTGCCGCTGCTGCCCTTGAAGCTGTGGGCCTGACGGCGCAGGGTTTCCTGGTCACCGGATGCGTACGCGGACTGCAGAGCCGCAAGACGTTGCGCTCCGTCACGATGAAAGGAATCGACCAGCATCTGGAAATCCTGGCCCATCACATCCTGTAGTTCTGAAACGACCTCGTCGTCGAGAATCGCTGAATCTTGCATACCGGCTCCGTCTTCCTTTACGGGGGTAACCCTAACCATTAATCATGAAATCTTATGTGGAATATCTCGAAAATCCAGAAAAAATTAGTAGCACGGTTTCAAATGGGGCATTGCGCCCCCGGGAAAGCCGGAAACCTCTGGGGATAGGCTTACTCAACCCCCTGTAGCATGGGCAACAAACCACAGGACTGCGCACGTTCCACGTCATCACGGGTATCCACATCCCATAGAACCGGTAAACGAACCACCCGTTCCGCCGGAAAACAGGCAACACTGTCGGCCAAGGCCTGCTCGCCGCCAAAACGGACACCCCGGAAACGCTGGGGGTGCCACAGAGCCTGGCTGGAACTACCGATCAACACATAGCCACCATCCTCGCTGGGACCAAATACCACCGGCGCCTTGTCCAGCGCCTGCAGGGCCTGCTCAAAGTAATCCTGGTCCAGTACCGCACAGTCACTGCCTACCAGTAACACCTGATCGGCCTGCGCCAGACCGCGACTCAAGGCCTGGGCCATTTTTTCCCCCAGGTCTTCACCCTGTTGCAGGTGGCAGGACCAACCGTTGCGTTCCGCCAGGGCCTGCAGCTCCGCATCGGCTTGATCCAGCCAAAGCTGCACCTGACCCGGAAAATCGCAGGCCGCGGCAATGGTGCGAGTCAACAGCAATCGATACAGCGTCAGGGCGCCCTCTTCACCGAAATCGGGGATCAATCGGGTTTTCACCCGACCGGCCTGCAACGCCCGGGCAAAGACAATCAGCAACGGCTGCGAAGCGCGCTCAGTGCTCGCCATAATAGTCCCGGTACAGTTGCTCGGGCTGGGCACCACGCCAGTAGCGATAGCGCAGGGACCACATCAGCCAGATGGTCGGCCAGGCCCCACGGGCTTCCCAGCGACGGCTGCTGGTGGTCAGTGCCGGACGCAGACAACGGGGGCGGCCCTGCTCTTTCTTCAACCGGCGGCTCAGGGCAATGTCCTCCATCAGGGGCTGATCTGGATAGCCTTCCAGTGCAGTAAAGATATCGCGGCGCACGAAGATACCCTGGTCTCCGGTGGCAATGCCGGAAAACCGGGAACGCGCATTGATCATGGCGCCGATGACGCGAAACAGAAAACGCCGGCCACTCAGGCGCACATCAAAACGGCCCCACCGGGCATTGACCGGCAAGCGCCCAAGTTGCTGACGGTGGCTACCATCAAGCTGCGTATCTGCATGGACAAACCACAGCCAGTCTCCACTGGCCTGACGGGCGCCAGCATTCATTTGCCGAGCACGCCCGGCGGCACTGAGAATCACCCTATCCGCCAGCTCGCGGGCAATCTCCACACTGCCATCCGTACTGCCACCATCAACCACCACCAGTTCATCACCGGCCTGCAGGGCATGACGGAGCATGGTCAGGGTAGCGGCCAGATGACCGGCTTCGTTACGCACCGGCACGATGACACTGACGGTAGTGTCGCTCACTCCAGGGCACCACTGCAGCTACTCCCAGCACCCGCAGTGCAGCCGAAACAATGGTCCGCCACATAGATAGGCTCGCCTTCCAGATCGTGATCCAGCAACCCGGACAGGTGCGGGTGGCCCTCATGGTGTCCCAGGGGCATATCCAGCATCTGGTTGAAGTCACAATCGTACAGGTAGCCCTGATAATCCACGCTCACCGTGGCCCGGCACATTACCGCCGGCAGGGTGTCGCGGTTGAAGCTGTCGCGCAGCAACTGCATGTAATCGTTGAACTGGTTATGGGCCAACAGCACAGCGCCGAAACGGCTGATGGGCATATTGGTGATGGTCAGCAGACTGTTGAAACGCAGCCCGAACCGTTCATCCAGCTCACGCTTGTAGTCTGCTTCCAGCACCTCTTGGGGTGGCGGCAGATTCGGGCCGGTGGGGTTGTAGACCAGATCCAGCAACAGTCCGTCACTGCCATAGCCCTGGGCATTAAGCCGGCGAATGGCCTCGATGCTGCCCTGGTACACCCCTTTGCCGCGCTGCGCATTCACATTCTCTTCCAGGTAACAGGGTAGTGATGCCACCACATGCACCCGGTTATCTGCCAGAAACTGCGGCAAATCCTCGTAACCCGGCTCCAGCAGAATGGTGAGATTGCAACGGTCGATGACTTCCACGTCCATGGCCCTGGCCTGCTCCACCAGATAACGGAAATGGGGGTTCATCTCCGGTGCGCCACCGGTGAGATCCAGCACCTGGATATCGCGCAAACGGATTACTTCTAGCACCATGTCCACGGTTGCCCGATCCATCAGCTCAGTTCGCGTGGGGCCTGCGTTCACATGGCAGTGAACGCAACTGAGATTGCACAGATACCCCAGGTTCACCTGCAAGATGGACGTAGCGTGCCGCCGCAACGGGGGGAAGTCAGTGCTGCTGCGCACCAATAAATCGTGGGTATCCTGCATATGTCACCTGTCTCCGTTTCCTCAATGCTAGCAATTGGATGCAGGCTTGTCGCAAAGGTTACGTGAACGATGCAAGCCCCAGGCAAGATGGTGGCAGTCCCAGAGTGTCATGTGGGTATTGGGGCTATTTTTGCGGCAACGCTGTAACAAGGAAATATGAGAAGTAGGAGCCACCACTGTTTTGCTGTAGGAGCGTCGCTCGCGGCGCGATTGATAACGTTGTATCCACGGCAACATGATCGGCACCAACCCTATTGAACAAATGGG
>NZ_CAMYIV010000012.1 GCF_947258575.1 uncultured Alcanivorax sp. | reverse complement strand
TGAATAGCGATTGGCTACTATTAATCCGGTAATTGAATGCATTTCGCCATACTTCCGTTGTGCTGTAGGAGCGTCGCTCGCGGCGCGATTGATAACGTTGACATCGCGCCGCGAGCGACGCTCCTACAGCACAACGGAAGTATGGCGAAATGCATTCAATTACCGGATTAATAGTAGCCAATCGCTATTCACGGACTGGCACCACGACGAAAAGTCCTTACAATCGTCACTGCTTCAGCCCCGGTAGCTCAGTTGGGTGAGGTCGGGGGTTTCCAAAGCATGCTTTGGCCGAACGAACGCGAAGCGGATACCGCCGCTTTGCCGGCGCCCGCAGGGCGAGTAAGCGCCGACAAAATAGCCGCTTGCGGCCCAGAAACTGGCACCGCCACTAAAAGTCCTTACAATCGTCACTTCTTCAGCCCCGGTAGCTCAGTTGGATAGAGCAAGCGCCTCCTAAGCGCTAGGTCACAGGTTCGACTCCTGTTCGGGGCGCCACTTCTTTTCAGTACCCGCATCACATCGCCACACCCTGCCCTGCCAGCAGGCTGCGCCTTGAAAATTGAACCAGATTCAATAACACTTGCCGCCCCATGCTCAGGAGGCGTCATGAACACTCAGGCCCCGCCCACCGCACTCAGCCGTTCGCTGGTCTTTCTGATGGCCGCCACCACCGGCCTGGTGGTGGCCAGCAACTATTACGCCCAGCCCCTGCTTCATACCATCGCCGACCGGCTCGACCTGTCCTACGCCCGGGCCGGGATTATCGTGACGACCGCCCAGGCCAGTTACGCGGTGGGCCTGATTCTGCTGGTGCCGCTCGGCGATCTGCTTGAGCGCCGCCGGCTGATTGTCACCATGATGCTGTTTGCCACCGGCGGCCTGCTGGTCAGTGCCACGGCCACCTCTCTGCCCATGCTGCTGGCCGGTACCGCGATTACCGGGGCCTTTTCCGTGGTGGCCCAGGTGCTGGTGCCCTTTGCCGCCACCCTGTCGCCGGTGGCCAACCGGGGCAAGGTAGTGGGCACGGTGATGAGCGGGCTGCTGTTGGGTATTCTGCTGGCGCGCACCGTGGCCGGTGCGCTATCCACCCTGGGCGACTGGCATACGGTGTACTGGGTCGCGGCGGCCATGATGCTGGTCAATACCCTGGCGCTGTGGCGCCTGTTACCCCGTTACCGGCAGGACACCCGGCTGCACTATGGGCAGCTGATCGGCTCCATCGCCGGGCTGTTTGTGCGTTACCCGCTGTTCCGCCGCCGCGCCTTGCTCGGTTTGCTGATCTTCGCCATGTTCAGCGTGCTGTGGACATCGCTGGCCTTTCTGCTGTCTGAACCACCCTGGGGATTCAACGATGCCACCATTGGCCTGTTTGGTCTGGCCGGCGCCGCCGGTGCCCTGGCGGCTCGACCCGCAGGCGGTATGACCGACCGGGGATATGGTGGCAGGCTGGCACTGATCGGCGTCTTCGCATTACTGGCGTCGTGGGGGCTGCTGGGATTAGGAGGTTTCTCCCTGATCGCGCTGGCGGCGGGTATTGTGCTGCTGGATCTGGCGTTGCAGGCGGTCCACATCACAAATATGAATCTGATCTTTGCGCTGGATGACAGCGCCCGTAATCGACTCAACTCCGGCTACATGTTTCTGTATTTTCTGGGTGGCGCCTTCGGTTCGCTGGCATCGGCGGCGGCCTACGATCACTACGGCTGGAACGGGGTTGTCACACTGGGGGCAAGCCTCGGCCTGATTGCCCTGCTCTATGGCTGGCGCATTCAGGCAACGGAATCCATCAGCGCCACCGCGGTGCAACGCGGGTAGCGCAAGGCAAGCCGGAACGACCCGGGGCAGTATCAAACCTTCTTTTACATATCAGTGATTTACCCGGTGGGGCGGCTGCTCTAGATTGAAGATTCCATTCGGGTACGAGAAGGATCTTGCTGATGAAAATCCTGGGACTGCTACAACTTGCCCTGGCGATCTATGCCATTGTGATGATCATCCAGTCCGGCGCTGAAACCCTGCACAAGGTGCTGTGGGTGCTGCTGGTACTGGTATTACCGCTTGTCGGGCTGATTATCTGGGGGCTGATGGGGCCGGGCTCGCCGCTGAAGCGTTAGCAACCTCCTGCGGCTGCTTTTCCTGCGGCTGCTGCCAGCTCTTCGGAGTCTGGTAGTAGCCGTGGGAGATTCCCTGGAAACGCGGCAGGTTCACCACCCGGCGCAGTCGACGCAGTGAGAAATAGGGAATATCCCGCAAAATGATATTGGCCAGCCAGGCAGGTACAGCGCCACCCGGGTCCAGTATCACCTCAATGGTTACCTTCACCTCCCCCGGCGACAAGGGCTCGAACCGGTAATAGCCTTCCATCTGCGGCATGCGCACATAGTCAGGCTGCTCGGGAAATACCGGCGGATTGAGGGAAAACGGCATTACCAGATCGTAGCTGTCCGGCTCCTGGTAGAACGTCACACGCAAAGGCGCATCCCGATCCTTCACCGGCCATGGCAAACGCGTGGTGACATAGACGTCACGCTGATAGGGGGAAGCCCGGTGCAGGTCGCGAATTTCAGAAACCATGTGCATGAAAGACGCCACCGCAGCGTAGTCGTCCATCAGGGCACCAATGGCATTAAAATCCGCCACCGGCACCACGCCCACACCACGAAAGGTTTTCAGCCGTGAGCTGTCGTCATCCTGGCGATAAACCTGAATATCATCCCGGTCCGTGACCAGCACCCATTTTGACGAGTCGGCCATGGACATGGCCGAGCCACCCAGCAGGATCAGGCCGAGTAAAAATCGTTTTATTATCATTCTGTTTTCCTGACGCATCCCCATCGCCGCACCTGAGACAGTCCGGCGAGTGATCACTTTATAACCTGCCTGACAGCGCCAGACCTGCCTGACGAAGAAAAATGTGACATAGACAACCCGAAAATGCGACTTGTCGCACAGCCGGTGCGCCCGAAAGCCCGCTGACTGGTACGTCATGGCGGCAACCGACGTCACGGCTTCAGATCAAAGATAGGGTTCCATCAGATGCGAGAGGGCGTTGCGCAAACGGCGCCAGGGTGCCATGTCACGGAAATGCTCCGACTCCATGCGGGTAGACAGCAGGATATGGCGATCCAGCACCTTATCCACCCGGGTGGTAAGAGTGGCGCTGTAACACTCCAGATCAAATTCGAAATTCAGGCGCAGGCTGCGGGCATCCCAGTTGCCGGAACCGAGCATCAGCCAGTGCTGATCCACCGTCATCACCTTGCTGTGATCAAACGGCGGCGGCGACAGATAAAGCTCGGCGCCCTCGCCCACCAGCCAGCGCAGGGCATGCAAACTCGCCCAGTTCACCATGCGCAGGTTGCTCTTGCGGGGAATCACGATCTGCACCTGCACCCCCTTGAGGATGGCCATCTGCAAGGTGGCCATCAGGGTCAGATCCGGCACGAAATAGGGAGTGACAATGCGGATACGGTGCTCGGCACTGCCAATGGCCGCCAACAGGGTAAGACGGCGTTTATCAAAATCCGCATCCGGGCCGGCGCTGATACCCCGCGCCTGAACATCCCCCACCTGGGCAGGGCCACGGTAGCTGGTCTCCAGCACTTCCCCGCAGGTAAAGACCCAATCGGCAGCGAAACTTCGCAACAGCTGGCCGACCACCGGCCCTTCAAGTCGGGCATGCAGATCCGTGGTGCGAGCCGGCTTGTGTAGATAACCTGCACGGATATTCATGCCCCCGGTAAAGCCCAGAGAACGATCCACGATCATAATCTTGCGGTGGTTTCGCAGGTTGATATAGGGCATGCGCCAGGGCGCCAGGGAGTAAAGAAAGCGCTGTACCGGCACCCCGCGCCGGCGCAAGCGCCAGACTACGGACGGCAAGGAATAGTGGGCGCCCATACCATCAATCAACACCCGCACCTTGACGCCCCGTTTGACCGCCGCCGCCAGAGCCTCCACCAGCGGCTTGCCGGCAGCATCATTGCCGAAAATATAGGTCACCAGATAGATGCTCTCGCTGGCGCCATTAATCGCGTCCAGCATGGCCTGATAGGTCTGCGGCGCATCCAGCAATGCCAGCTCGTTGCCGTCGGTGAGCGGCAAATGGGTCAGACGCCCCACCAACCTGCTGAGCACCTGCAGGTGCGGCACCGTGGGCACCGCTTCTGCGGCCACCCGCCAGCCATCATCACTGTCAATCAGCCCGCCGGTGAGCTGTCGGGCGCGACGCTGGATACGGTTCACCCCCAACATGAAATACAGCACCGCACCGAGCACCGGCACCAGCCACACCAGCCCGGTCCAGGCCGCTGCCGCCCGGGCGTCGCGCTTGTTCTGGGCCACATGGGCAGTCACATAGATCGCCAGGGAAAGGCTGATTGCTGCGGCAATATAAGGCCAGAACGGCTCCAGCACCGCCAGCCCCTGGTCGTAACGGCTTTTCCAGAATGTCAGATCCAACGCGTTCCCGCTCCTTGCCTTCCCACAGCCCGGGTGCGAACGTCCTCAGGCTGGCAATATTGCGTCAACATAGCATATCCCCCAGCGCCCCGTTTCCGGCAAAAAACCAGTCAGATCAGCGGCTTTGCGCTTTGCCGTCCAAGTCACTAAAATATGCGCTCTTTTTTTGGGACAACCACAGCCGCCACGCGCTGTACGTCCTCCCCGACAAGGCTGGGAGACGTGGGTCCCGGGTCCTCAGCGTCGACCATGATCGGCGCACGTTAGTTATCAACTCAGCGTCAGCTGCCGCTGGCCATCTGTAGTACCGAATACAAATCCTGCTGGTGTAGGCAACCAGTGTACCGGTATTGGCGATTCCGTCGTCATGCCGGCGCATGATGAGGAGCGATACCATGCCCGAAACCAATGCCGTCATTCCGCTGCATCAGAGCACGGAACCGCAGTTTGATGAACCGCGCCGTTTCAAGGTCTTTACCGCGCGCCAGCTCGACAAGATCGAGCCACTCAAACGGCTGGACGACGAGACCCGCTTTGCCATGGAAGTCGTTGCCAACGTGCTGCCATTCCGGGTCAACGAATACGTCATCGACGAACTGATCGACTGGGACAAGGTGCCCAATGATCCCATCTACCAGCTCACCTTCCCGCAGAAAGGCATGCTGGCCCCGGAACACTTCGACAAAGTGGCCGAGGCCATGCGCGGCGGCGACAAGCCGGAAATCAAGGCCGCCATCGCAGAGGTCCGTGAGGCTCTGAACCCGCACCCCGCCGGGCAGATGGAACACAACATGCCGGAAGTGGACGGCGAGAAGATCGATGGCGTCCAGCACAAGTACAACGAAACCGTACTGTTCTTCCCCAGCCAGGGGCAGGTATGCCACAGCTACTGCACCTTCTGCTTCCGCTGGGCCCAGTTCATTGGTGACAACGATCTGAAAATCGCCACCAAGGAAGCCGGCCAGCTCAAGAAGTACATCCAGGCGCACCCGGAAATCACCGATGTGCTGATCACCGGCGGCGACCCGCTGGTAATGAAGACCAAGAACCTGCGCGCCCACATCGAACCGCTGCTGGAGCTGGAACAAATCCGCACCATCCGCATCGGCTCCAAGGCGCTGACCTTCTGGCCACAGCGTGTGGTGTCCGACGACGATGCCCAGGACCTGCTGGACCTGTTCCAGGAAGTGCAGGCCAGCGGCAAGCACCTGGCGCTGATGGCGCACTACAACCACTGGCAGGAGCTGGAAACGGACATCGCCCGTGAAGCCGTGCGCCGGGTACGCGCCACCGGCGCCGTGATCCGCGCCCAGGGCCCGTTGCTGGCACACATCAACGACAACGCCGACGACTGGGCCCGCCTGTGGCAGACCCAGGTCGAGCTGGGCATCATCCCCTACTACATGTTTGTGGAGCGGGACACCGGTGCGCGTCGTTACTTTGAAGTGCCGCTGGCCAAGGCCTGGCAGATCTACCGCGATGCCATGAAACAGGTATCCGGTATCGCCCGTACCGCCCGTGGCCCCAGCATGTCCAGCCACCCGGGCAAGGTGGAAATCCAGGGCGTTACCGAAATCAATGGCGAGAAAGTGTTCGCCCTGCGCTTCATCCAGGGTCGTAACCACGACTGGGTACAGCGCCCCTTCTTCGCCAAGTACAACGAGGAAGCCACCTGGCTCAATCATCTGGAACCGGCCTTCGGCGAAGAGAAATTCTTCTTCGAAGACGAGCTGGCAGAGATGGAGAGCGAGTAACGATCAGTGAATAGTTAACAATGAACAGTTAACAGCGGCGCGGTTGAAGTGTCGTGCTGTTGTAAACGTAAGAGGCCGCGCCCGGACATCGAGCGCGGCCTCTTGCGTTGCAAAACAGGAAAGTCAGTGTCGCGAACTGTTAACTGTTCATTGTTAACTATTCACTGCTTCCCCTTACCGCTGAATGACAGCAATAATGAATTCACTCAACTCAAGGAGAGTCCGATGAAAAAAATTCTCGCCAGTGCTTCTGCTGCCGCTCTGCTGACCGGCTGTCTTGGTCAGAACGCCCTGTTCGATACCGTCCAGGACTGGAATGCCACCGCCACCAACAATAAATTCGTCAACCAGGGCATCTCCTTTGTGTTCTGGTGGGTGCCGGTTTACGGGCTATCCTTGCTGGGCGACATCATCATTTTCAACTCCATTGAGTTCTGGACCGGCACTAACCCAATCAGCAAGGAAGGCGCCAAGGTAGCCGGCACCACCGAGACCGTAACCGACGGGCTGGGCAATGAAGCCGAACTGACCTACAACGCAGACGGCTCCATCACCGTGGTGGCCGCCCAGGAAAGCTACACCCTGATCAAGCAAGGCGATCAGGTCATCAAAGTGCAGGACGACAAGCGCGAAGTGCTGGGCTCTGTGATGATGTAACCCCCCACAGGAGCCATACCCCGCATGGCTCCTGAACGTCTTTAACAAGCGATTAAAGCAGCCGCGACAAAGTCACCAGCGCCTGCTCCACCCGGTTGTCCCACTTCACGGCGCAGTTCAGCCGCAGACAGTTGGCGAATTTTCCGGATGCGGAAAACAGCGAGCCCGGGGCAAAACTTACCCCGGCCTCCAGCGCTTTTTCCATCAGCTCGGTGGTATCCACTTCCCCCGGCAACTCCACCCACAACACAAACCCGCCCGCAGGCCGACTCACCCGGGTCTGTTGCGGAAACAACTGCGTCACCCGCTCGGTCATTCTTGCCACACCCCGGGCGTGCTCACCGCACAGCTGGCGCAGGAACCTGTCGTAATGGCCACGCTCCAGATAGCGTGCCAGCACCAGCTGTGATGGCGTGGCCACCGATACCGTATTGATGAATTGCAGATACTGGGCCTTTTCACGATGGTGCGCCGGCGTCACCAACCACCCGACCCGCAAGCCCGCAGACAGGGTTTTCGACGAGGACGAGCAGTAATACACCAAACCGTCACGGTCCCAGCTTTTCACTGGCCGCGGCCGTGGCCCGCTCAGTGGCAGATCCCCGTAGATGTCATCTTCCACCAGCGGCACCTTGTGCTTCGACAACAATGCCAATAACGCCTGTTTACGCGTATCGGAAAGCTGCACCCCGAGCGGATTGGAAAAATTCGACACCACCACACAGGCCGATACGTTCCAGCGATCCAGCGCCAGGGTCAGGGCCTCCAGGGAAATTCCCTCCTCGGGATCGGTGGGAATTTCCAATGCCTTCAGGCCCAGCGAATCGATCACCTGCAACAGGCCATAATACGTGGGCGACTCAATCGCCACGGTATCGCCGGGCTTGGTGGTCAGCTTGAGCGCAATGGCCACGGATTCCTGGCAGCTATTGGTAATCAGCACATCTTCCGGGCTGACCTCGCACTGCAACCCCGCCAGCCGCCGGGCAATCTGGGTACACAGTTCCGGAGCGCCAGGCGGAAAGGCATAACCCACGCAGCGCCGACGCTCCTCACGCAGCACGCTGTGAAACATCCTTTCCATGGTTGCTACCGGCATATATTCCGGCGCTGGCACCGCCGCCCCCAGGTTTACCACCGAGGGGTTATTCACATTCTGCAGCACCTGCAGCACCCGCTCCTGACCGGTAATCCGGCGGGGGCGGCGGCTTGCCGTGGTCACCCGGGGAGCCTCACGCACCACCGGCGGCTGGCGAACGTAATAACCGGATCGGGGACGGGCTTCCAGCACGCCGCGCTGCTCCAGTTCCCGACAGGCATTCACTGCCGTGGACACGCTCACCTGCTGCTGAGCCGCCAGCACCCGCACGCCGGGAAGACGGCTACCCACCGGGTAGACCTGATCACGAATCAGGATCTGCAGGCGATCCGCAAGGCTTTGATACAAGGTCATGGGAAAGAATCCAGTACAGTTTTTAGCATAGCAAGCAGTACAGATTACAATCCTTACAATCTGTACCGCTTCAATATTGTTTTTTTATATCTGTAATGTCTTTCGCTGTCTACCTAGTCTGTCTGTCTCATCACAGGGAGAGATCGGATGTCCAGAAAATGGTTGCTTGCCTTGCTGTTGTTACCCCCGCTTGTCCAGGTGCTATTCAGTGATAACGGCGCCGATGAAAACGGCGCCCGCACCGTGCATCAGAACCCGGCGCCAGAGAAAGTATCGCAGCGCCCGCAATGGTGGTTGAGTGTTCTTTGAAAAGAGGCGTCTGACGTTCGACGCTGCACGTCAGACGCCTTAACCCTTCCTCCTTCTGCCCGACTCCCTTAGGCTTACCCCTTGGCAATTATCCCCAAGGAATGTCCATGCAAAACGGGCTGATGGTGCTGCACGGCAACCGTCTGGAAACCCTCACCGAGCTGGTGGCCGACTGGCTGCAGCGTGAGCCGCTGTCACCACTGGAAACGGAAACCTTTCTGGTGCAGTCCAACGGCATGGCCCAGTGGCTGAAACTGCAACTGGCGGATGCCCTGGGGATCAGCGCCGGCTTCCAGTTCCAGATGCCGGCCCGTTTTTTATGGAGCGCCTATCGCACCGTGCTCGGCGAAACCCAGGTGCCGCGCACCTCGCCCTTCGATAAATCACGACTGTTGTGGCGCCTGTACCGGTTATTGCCCACGCTTCTCCATAACGAGCACTTCGGCCCATTGCGGCATTTTCTCGCCGACGATGTGGATGGCCGCAAACGCCATCAACTGGCCGAACGGCTGGCGGATCTGTTCGATGCCTACCAGGTCTATCGGGCGGACTGGCTGGCGGACTGGGAAAGCGGCAATGACCGTCTGCGCAAGGCTCAGGATCGCGACGCCTTTGATGATTTCCCCACCAGCCAGCTATGGCAGGCGCATCTGTGGCGCGCCCTGCTGGCAGACATGGATGACAGCAAACAAGGCCTCAGCCGCAGCGCCATCCACCGGGATTTCATGGCCGCACTCACTCAACAACAGGGCGCTCCACCGCCGGGCCTGCCACGCCGGTTGATCATCTTCGGCATCAGCGCCCTGCCCCAGCAGGCTTTGGAAGCGTTGGCCGCACTCAGCCGGCATTGCCAGATCCTGATGCTGGTACAGAACCCCTGCCAGCATTACTGGGCAGATATCGTCGAAGACAAACAACTGCTGCGTCGCCAGCTGGACAACCGCAAACGCCACCTGACCGCCCTGCCGGAAAACCGCGTCAATCCGCTGCTGGCTGCCTGGGGCAAACAGGGCCGGGATTTTATCGGCCTGCTCTACGACCACGACGATCCGGACAGCTATCGCAGCGCCTTCCAGAACCAGATCGATCTGTTTGAAAACCGCGAACCGCACACCTTGTTGCAACAATTACAGCAGGACATTCTCGATCTGGAACCTCTGCCGGTGCCGGACCAGCGTCCGCCCCTGGAAGTGGACAGCTCCCTGCATTTCCGCATCGGCCACAGCGCCCAGCGGGAAGTGGAAATTCTCCAGGATGAACTGCTGGACCGGTTCAGTAACGACCCAAGCCTGCAGCCCCGTGACGTGATCGTGATGGTGCCGGACATCGAAGCCTATGCACCGCACATCGACGCCGTGTTCGGCCAGCTGGAACGGGACGATCCGCGCTATCTGCCCTATACCCTCAGCGACCGCAGTGCCGGCGCCGCGTCCCCCCTGGCCCAGGCGGTGGAATCCCTGCTGCACCTGCCCCAGTGGCGCTTTACCGCCACCGACATTCTCGATCTGCTGGATGTGCCGGCGGTGCGCGAACGCTTCGGCATCGACGAAGGTGACCTGCCGCAACTGGCCCGCTGGATCGACCAGGCCCGCATCCGCTGGGGTCTGAATAGCCAGCAACGCAACACCCTGGACGTGCCCGGCTTCGAACAGAACAGCTGGGCCTTCGGCCTGAAACGGATGCTGGCCGGCTACCTGCTCGGCGACGGCCCAGCCTGGATGGGCATCGAACCCCTGGACGAAGTGGCCGGGCTGGGCGCGGAGCTGGCCGGCCGCCTGTCGCGCCTGCTCGATACCCTGGAGCACCACTGGCAACAATCCCGTCAGGACGCCAGCGCCAGGGAGTGGCAACAACGTTTCACCCGGTTACTGGATGACCTGTTCGCCCCCGTGGACGAAACCGACCAGACCCTGGATGCGGGCCTGCGCGACGCCCTCAACGACTGGCTGGCCGCCTGCGCCGAAGCGGACTTCGACAGCCCCCTGCCGCTCACCGTGGCCCGTCGTCCCCTGCTCGATGCCCTGAATGCGGAAAGCCTGTCACAACGGTTCATGGCTGGGCGCATCAATTTCTGCACCCTGATGCCTATGCGCGCCATTCCCTTCCGCCATGTCTGCCTGCTCGGCATGAAGGACGGCGATTACCCGCGCCAGGAGCAGCCCATGGATTTCGACCTGATGCGCCAGTGGGGCAACTATCGCCCGGGCGACCGTTCCCGCCGGGACGACGACCGCTACCTGTTTCTGGAAGCCCTGCTCAGCGCTCGTGACAGCCTGTACATCAGCTGGACCGGCCGCAACGTGCGCGACAACAGCGAACGCCCACCCTCGGTGCTGGTGGCGCAACTGCGCGACCATATCAACCAGCGCTGGCACACCGACCAGGGGGAACCGGTGGATGCCCTCACCGTGGCGCACCCGCTGCAACCGTTCAGTGCCCGCTATTTTTTCCACAGTGATCAGGATGCGGCCAACGATTCACTACACACTTATGCCAACGAATGGCGCGCGCTCCACGATGGTCAGGCGCACAAAGTCAGCAATGACCAACCTCTGCCGCCACTGGAAAACGACGAGCCGATTACCTGCGCCGCTTTGGGCCGCTTTCTCAAGCAACCGGTGGCGCACTTTTTCGAGCAACGGCTGAAAGCTCGCCTGAAACAGCAACGTCAGGTACTGGACGACAGCGAACCCTTCGCCTTCGATGGCCTGCAACGTTTCCAGCTACAGGACCAGTTGCTCAGCGACGCCCTGCGCGCCGGCCCGGAGCATGCCGGCGACGCCATGACCCACACCCTGGATCGCCTGGCCGGCAGCGGCGACCTGCCCCTGGCCCCCTTTGACGAAGGCAGCCGCGACAGCCTGCTGATGCCCCTGTCACAGCCACTGGAGCACTACTTTGCCCTGCTGGCCAAGAGCGGCGCACCACAACCGCAACAGGAAATCCGTCTTAACGCCGGGCCCCTGCAGATCGAAGACTGGCTCACGGATTTGCGTGGCTCCGCCGCCAATAGCCAGCGTCTGGTACTGCACACCGGCAAGCTGAAAGAGCGCTTCGACAAACTCACCCGGGACTGGACCCTGCACCTGGCCGCCTGCGCCGCCGGGCATCCGCTGACCACGCACATTCAAGGGCAGGATGGCCGCATCACCCTGCCGCCCCTGAACCGCAGCGACGCCCAGCAATGTCTGAATCAACTTGGCCACGCCTGGCAACAGGCCCTGTGCGAACCCTTACCCATCGCCTGCGCCACCGCCTTCGCCTGGCTGAAAGGGGAAGAAAAAGACAACGGCGACAACGAAGCGCGCAAGGTGTTCGAATCCGGCTTCATGCACACCGGGGAACAGGACAAGGAACCGGCCATTGCCCGCGCCTGGGCCGACTTCGACACCCTGCTCGCGGTTCGCCACGGCGACCAAAGCGCCTTCGCCTACTGGACCGAGCAACTCTATGCCCCGCTCTACCAGCACGCCCAATGGAGTGAACATGGCGATCATTAAACGCACCCCTTCTCCTGTTTTCGTAGGGTGCACTGAGCCTAAGGCGAACTGCACCGTTGATGAGCTACAAGCGACAAGCGACAAGCTGCAACGCGGGAAAGTGCGATACCAGGCTGGCAGTTCCTTAGCCGCGATTCGGTTACTCTGCCGACGGTGGAATGGTGCAGTTCGCCTTAGGCTCAGTGCACCCTACGCAGTTACAACCGGGGGTAGCGCATGAACGTTGAACGTCCGCTCCCGATTACCTTTCCGCTGCACGGTACCCGGCTGATCGAAGCCAGTGCCGGCACCGGCAAGACCTTTACCCTGGCCGCCCTTTATCTGCGTCTGGTGCTGGGTCATGGCGACGAGAATGCCTTCTCGCGCCCGCTGCTGCCGCCGGAGATTCTGGTGGTGACCTTCACCGAAGCGGCCACGGAAGAACTGCGTGAACGGATCCGCGACCGCCTGGCCGATGCCGCGCGCATCTTTGCCGATGCCAATGCCGGCGCCGACGACCCGGTGCTGGCCGAATTGCTCAACGACTATAGCGACCCGGACGACCGCGCCCGTTGTGCCCAGCGCCTGGACGCCGCCGCCCAGTGGATGGACGAAGCCGCCATCTACACCATCCACGGCTTCTGCAACCGCATGCTCAAACAGCATGCCTTCGATTCCGGCAGCCTGTTCAGTCTGGAGTTGCAGGAAGACGCCAGCGACGAACAACAAATGGCGGCGCGGGATTACTGGCGTTCCGTGATCGCCGATTTCCCGGTAAGCGCCGCCAATGCCCTGCAAAGCGACAACCTGGGCAACCCGGATGCGCTGCTGGAGGCCTGCCGCCCCCTGCTCGGTTTGAAAGAAGCCGACCCGGAGGAGCTACCGCAAAGCGTCACTCACTGGCTCGCACAAACCGGCCCCCAGGCGGACAAGGATCAACAAGCCCGCCAGCAACTGGCCGCCGAACTGCCGGACTTTCTCGAATGGGTGCGCGCTGCCCGCGACAACAAGTGGCTCAACGGCAACAGCTACCGCACCACCAGCCTGCCCGGCATGCTGCAAACCCTGCAACGCTACGCCAATGGCGAACGACTCAACGACAAGGCCTACGACACCCTGGCGAAGTTTTCCCATGAAGGCATGAAGCTCACCAAGGCCGGGCAGGAACACCGCCCGGACTTTGCCTTCTGCCAGCAGCTGGATGCGGTCATGGAAGGCCGGGCAAATACACAGTTGCCCCGCACCGACCTTCTCGCCCATGCCGCCGCCTGGATCGACCGGCGCGTGGATCAGGTCCGTCGCCAGACCGCCACCATGGGTTTCGACGACATGCTCAGCCGCCTGCACGATGCCCTGAAAGGCGGCAACGGTGAGCGTCTGGCCCAGGTCATCCGCGACCAGTTCCCGGTGGCATTGATCGACGAATTCCAGGATACCGACCCCACCCAGTACGGCATTTTTTCCGCGCTTTATGAAGGGCAGGAAGGCACTGGCTGGTTCATGATCGGTGATCCCAAGCAGGCCATCTACGCCTTCCGTGGCGCCGACGTCTTTACCTACCTGAAAGCCCGCCGGGCCACAGAAGGCAACCACTACACCCTGGACAAAAACTTCCGCAGCGCCGACGCCATGGTCAGTGCCGTGAACCATCTTTTCACCTACAGCCAGAATACCTTTGGCGATGTGTTCATGATGGACAACGCCATTCCCTTTGAAGCGGTAAAGGCCAACGGCCGCAAGGACGTTCTGTTAGTCGACAACAACGAAAAATCCGGCATTACCCTGTGGGTGGACGAGCAGGAAAAACCGGTGAGCGCCGGCCAATACCGCGATGAGCAGGCGGCACGCTGCGCCAGTGAAATTGCCCATCTGCTTAACGGTGCCGTACAAGGCGTCACCGGCTTCCAGAAAGCCGACAGCTTCCGGCCCCTGCAACCCAACGATATTGCCATCCTGGTACGCGATCGCACCGAAGCCAAAGCCATCCGCGATGCGCTGATGGAGCGGCAGGTACGCAGCGTCTATCTGTCCGATCAGGATTCCGTATTTGCCCAGCCCGAAGCCCATGACTTGCTGCTGATCCTGCACGCCTGCGCCACCCCGGAATCCGATACCCGGGTACGCAGCGCCCTGGCCTGCACCGTGCTGGACCTGGCCTACGCGGAACTGGATGCCCTCAATCAGGATGAAGTGCGCTGGGAAGAAACCGTGGAGCAGTTTCACGGCTATCGCCAGCAATGGCAGACCCAGGGCGTGCTACCCATGTTGCGCAGCCTGCTGATGGATTTTCATGTACCCGCCCGGCTCAGCCAGAGCCTGGACGGCGAGCGCGCCCTGACCAACCTGCTGCACCTGGCCGAACTGCTGCAGCAGGCCGCCACCCAGCTGGATGGCGAACAGTCATTGATCCGCTATCTGGAAGACACGGTTGAGGAAGGCCGCGGCAGTAGCAAGGAAAGTATCCTGCGTCTGGAAAGTGACGACGACCGGGTCAAAGTCATCACCATCCACAAATCCAAGGGCCTGGAATACCCGCTGGTGTACCTGCCCTTTATCTGCAGCTTCCGCCCGGCGGACAAGAACAAGCCGCCGCTGCGCTACCACGAAAACGATCATCTCAATGTGTCGCTGGAACCGGACGAGACCGTGGAAAACAAGGCGGACCATGAACGGCTCGCCGAAGACATGCGTCTGCTCTACGTGGCCCTGACCCGCGCCTGCCACACCTGCACCCTGGGTCTGGCCCCCTACATCAAGGGCCGCGGCAAACAGAATCAACTGGAGAAAAGCGCCATCGGCCGCTTGCTGTTCGGCAATGGCGTGGCCAACGACGGCCTGCGTACCGCGCTAACACCGGTGGCCGATGATGCGGTCGCCATCATCAACGCGCCGGACAGCAATCCGGAATGCTATCAACCCAAAGCGCAAGCGCGGACCCTGCGCACGCCGCTGATTCCTGTGGCGCGACAACGGCAACCCTGGTGGATTGCCAGCTACAGTGCGCTCAAGCAGGTACAGGAAACCCTGGCCCCGGCGGACCCGCGCGGCGATCAACTGGCCGAGCAGCAGGACGACACCGTTATCGATGACGCCGAACCACTGCCCGATACCATCCACGCCTTCCCCCGTGGCGCCGCACCGGGCACCCTGCTCCACGATGTACTGGAGCAGGCCGCCAACCAGCGCTTCACGCAAACCCTCGACGACCCGACCGAGTTTGAAACCAGCGTGGAAGAAAAACTGCAGGCCCGGGGCTGGCAGGATTATATCGAGGTGATCCGCCACTGGTGGAAGCAGGCGGTCACCACGCCCTTGCCGCTGGCGAAAAGCGAGATCGCTCTCAACACCCTGCACACCTATGTGCCGGAACTGGAATTCGTGTTCCCCGCCCACCAGGTGAAAGTGGCCGAGATGGACACCCTGATCCGCCAGCATATCCATCCACAGCACCCACGCCCGCGACTGGAAGCGGATACCCTCAACGGCATGCTCAAGGGCTTTATCGATCTGGTGTTCGAGCACGACGGCAAGTACTACGTGCTCGACTACAAATCCAACTGGCTGGGCGTGGATGACAGCGCCTACACCCTGGACGCCATGACCGATGCGGTGCTGGAAAAACGCTACGAAGTGCAATACGTGCTCTACCTGCTGGCCCTGCACCGCCTGCTGAAAAGCCGCCTGCCGGATTATGATCCCGACCAGCACCTGGGCGGCGCCGTCTATGTCTTCCTGCGCGGTCTGCAAGGCCCGGCGGCGGGGACAGTGTTTGATAGACCGGAGACCGAGTTAATTGAAGCGCTGGATGAGATGTTTGGAGGGAACGAATGAGCGCGATGACAAACCATCTCAACGCATGGAGCGTCTCACCCTCTCCCCCAACCCCTCTCCCCTCAAGGGAGAGGGGAGCTAACCACTCCCCCCTCTGGAGGGTCCCCTCTCCCTTGAGGGGAGAGGGACAGGGAGAGGGTGACGCTACGAAGCGCATTGCTATCCGGCCTCTCAATAGGCCAATCGCCAGGAGAGCCCATGCAAACTGATCTGTTCTCCGCCCTCACCTGGGAAGACGCGCTGATCTTGCTGCGTGACAACAACCTGCTGCGCGATCTGGACGTGGCCATTGCCCACTTCCTTAACCAGCAATGCCCCCAGGCAAGCTACGAAGTGTTGCTGCTCGCCGCCTTCACCAGCAATCAACAAGTCAGCGGCCATCTCTGTCTGGACCTGAAAAACCGGGAGCTGGCCACCCAGCTGTGGGGCACCAGCCCGCCGGCGGAACTGGTGACCCTGCTGCCCGGCAAACCGGATGACTGGCTGCATGATCTGCAACACAGTCCGCTGGTCAGTCACAACGGCAGCACACCCCTGGTGCTGGATGGCAGCCGCCTTTACCTGCGCCGTAACTGGGCCCGGGAAGTGTCTGTGGCCGAGGCCATCGACCAGCGACTGGCCACGGTCAGCCCGTTGCCTGTCAAGCACCTGCACGACGCCCTGATCCGATTATTCCCGAGCGCCGGCGCCCAGACCGACTGGCAACAGGTGGCCTGCGCGCTGGCCAGCCGCAGCGGTATCGGCATCATCACCGGCGGCCCCGGCACAGGCAAAACCACCACCGTGGTGCGCCTGCTGGGGCTGCTGCAAAGCCTGGCCATGGCGGATGATCAGCGACTGCGTATTCGCCTCGCCGCCCCCACCGGCAAGGCGGCGGCGCGGCTCACCGAATCCATCGGCGAACAGGTGCAACAACTGGACGTGGAAACCCCGGTACGCGACGCCATCCCCACGGAAGTCACCACCCTGCACCGCCTGCTCGGCACCCGCCCGGACAGCCGCCACTTCCGTCACCACGCTGACAATCCGCTACACGCGGATCTGGTGGTGGTGGACGAAGCCAGCATGATCGACATGGACATGATGGCCAGCCTGCTGGAAGCCCTGAGCCCGCACACCCGGCTGATCCTGCTGGGCGACAAGGATCAACTGGCCAGCGTGGAAGCCGGCGCGGTGATGGGCGATCTGTGTCGCCATGCCCACCAGGGGCGCTATCAAAAAAGCACTATCGAATTTGTCAGGGACACCTGTGGCGCCGACATCAGCGACTATCAGGAAACCGAACAGGCCCCGGGCAACGCCCTGGCCCAGCAGACCGCCATGCTGCGCACCAACTGGCGCTCCAAGGACAGCCCCGGCATCGGCGAACTGGCGCGGGCGGTGAACGAAGAAAACCTGTCCCAGGTACGCAAGGCCTTTCAACAATACGATGACAGTCTGCATCGTCACCCCCTGCGCAGCGACGGCCAGCAACTGGAAAGCCTGCTGCTGAACGGCAGTGGCGACCACCCGGGTTTGCGTGCTCTGTTTCAGGCGGTGGCGACACCACCGGCGCAACGGCAAGAGTTCGATGGTTGGGCGAGCGCATTGCTCAAGCAACTCACCCACCAGCAACTGCTCAGCGGTTTGCGCAGCGGGCCGTTTGGGGTGGAGCAACTGAATCAGCGCATCACCCGCCACCTGCAACAACAGGACCTGGCCCCGGAGCGGGAATGGTATCCGGGCCGGCCGGTGATGATGACCCGCAACGATTATCAGCTGGGGTTAATGAACGGCGATGTGGGGCTGACCCTGCCGCTGCTGGAAGAGAGGAATGGCAAAGCGGAGTTACTGCTGCGAGTCGCGTTTCAGTTACCGGACGGCCGCATCAAATGGGTACTGCCCAGTCGCCTGGACGGCGTGGAAACCGTTTATGCCATGACGGTGCATAAATCCCAGGGCTCGGAATTCCGGCATACCCTGCTGGTGTTACCGGACGCCCCCCATCCGCTGCTCACCCGGGAACTGATCTACACCGCCGTCACCCGCGCCCGTGACCGCTTCACCTTGCTGGAATTCGGCAAACCGGCGGTGCTGGATAGCGCCGTCAAGAAACGTACCTGGCGGGCGTCCGGGTTGGCAGAGCGGTTAATGTAGGAGCCATGCTCGCATGGCGAACCGAGCCTTAGCGAGGAAAAAAGCCGTGCAATATTCTCCCGATTTCGCCAAAGGCACTAGCGACGTCAGATGTTATCAGCCGCACCGCTTCGCGGTTCGCATGTCGTAGATCCCCTGGGGGGACAAGCATAGCTACTACAAACTGATCGCTTGATCGAAGAGTGCGCAGTAACATTCTCCGACAGCTAAAAAAAACGGGATGCCGAAGCATCCCGTTTTTGTTTCCCGAATAACGCGGTTACTTGAACTGCGCTTTCTTCTCTTCGGTTTCCACGATGATATCCGCACGGCGGTTCTTGGCGCGGCCTTCGCGGGTGCTGTTGTCCGCTACCGGCTTGCGCTCACCAAAGCCTTCCGTGCTGATCCGCTCACCGCTGACTTTGAAATCTTTCATCAAACGATCCTTCACGGACTGGGCACGACGCTCGGACAAGCTCTG
Source organism: uncultured Alcanivorax sp. (assembly GCF_947258575.1). GTDB lineage: Bacteria > Pseudomonadota > Gammaproteobacteria > Pseudomonadales > Alcanivoracaceae > Alcanivorax. The sequence continues at coordinate 567,732 of NZ_CAMYIV010000012.1, read as the reverse complement.
GTTGTACTCTGCCGGGCCGGTGCTGTCCGCATGACCTTCCACACGGATGCGGCCTTGCTCGCCACCGTTAAGGCGCTCCGCCACACCGCGGATTTCATCGCTGAACTGACCCTGGATGCTATCGCGATCAAAGCCGAAATAGATCACCGAGGTTTCGCGCTTCTCCAGGCTCTCATAGACCTGACAGCCATCCGCATCCACCACCGCACCGGAGGCGGTATTCGGGCAACGGTCACGGTCATCGTTGACCCCATCACCATCGCTGTCTCCGGTTACCACTTCAGCCGGGGTAGCCGCCACCACCTCATCCTCAGCGCTGTCGTCGCTGTCGTTACTGATACCAAACGCCAGGTTAAGGCCCGCATAGACCTGGCCTTCCCAGTACTCGCGATCAGTGCTGTAGGCGTGACGGGTACCCAGATCCAGAATCACATGCTTGAAGAAGGCACGCTGAACACCCAGCTCAACACCCGTCATCAGCTCATCGTTTTCATCACTGTTGGTGTTGTTCAGGCTTTCAATCAGCTGCTCGCCCACATTGATACCCGCGTAGGGTTCAAAACCGAGAATGCCGGTATCGTTGAAGTGGTAACGACCGCTGACGAAATAGTTGGTCATGTCCAGACGACGGCCGGAATCGTATTTGCTTTCCGCATCGCCTTCCACCTCGTCATACCAACCCTGTACCGACCAGTTGGGATGAAAACGCCAGCCAAGCTGACCACCATAAAAAGGCACATCATCCAGGCCATCGGTGCCGTTACCGATCACATCGTTGTCGTAAAAGGTGTAGTAACTGGCATGGCCACCAATATAGCCATAGCGATCCGGAACATTTTCTCCGGCCATGGCAAGGGGGGAAATAAACAGCGGAAGAGCCGCAGTAACGCGCAAAATCTTTTTCATGGCAGAGTTCCTTTCCTGTTGCCCAGTAATTTCGCGGATTTAACCACCAGGACGAAGAACAAGCAGCCATGAAGCAGTGCTGAGAGGCGTAAATTTACGGAAATTTAACGACTATAATATCAATGATTTACACAAGGTTAATGAATAAATATCAGTTGGAACGAGAGCTCCAATGCTCTCTCTATAGCAATTTATTTTTATAAAAGAGATATTAAAATCTCTCTTCAAGATATTTTTTTTCCCCCGTAGGGTGGATTAGCCATAGGCGTAATCCACCATCCCGGTTCCCCCCAGACGCCAAGGCTTTTTTGGTGGATTACGCCTGCGGCTAATCCACCCTACGCAAGCATTACCTCTACTTGGTGACCCACTGACCGTCCGGAGTTCGTACGTAGTCACCGCCATCGGTCTTGTCGATGGCCTTCTGGCCGGCCAGGCGCGCCACCTGATCCAGGGTAATGCCGTTCTGTTTGGCGATACGCTCATAGGCATCACGGCGTTTCTGGTTGATATCCGCCACCAGTTCCACGGCCGCCGGGGTCGCCTTGACCACCCCTAGATAACCGTCAGGTTGTTCACCCACCATCCCCTGGCTTTTTGCCGCATCCAGATCCAGCGCAAACGCCGCCATGCTCAACAGCAGGGTCAGGGTGGCAATCATGGTCTTTACAATTTTCATGGTCCCTACTCCTTAAAACAGGTCGCTGTCTTCACTGAATAACTGATCGATATCCTTTTCCACCTTGAGGCGGATTTCATGATCGATCTTCACGTTCAGGTTGATGGTGATGGGCTCTTCCGGTGCCTTGAGGGCCACCGTCGGTGTGCAGGCGGGCAACATGGCCGCCGCCAGCAACAGGCCCGGCGCGAGGTTTTTCATTGGGTTCTCTCCGTGCGCAGTTTCTCGGTAATGTCATCGCCAATACGCAGGCTGCGCATCAGCACCAGCATGTTTTCCCGATGAGTGTAGTTAAACACCACCGGCAGATTATTTCTCTGCGGATTCACGCCCTTGATGGTTACCGCGGCCTCCAGCCAGCCTTCCTTATCCATATTCATGCGGGCCTGGAAATCCGGAATGGTCAACACACTGAGGCTTTCCAGGGCCAGTTTCACCGCCTGATTGGAGCCAGCCATGGATTGCACACTGGATGACGGTGGAATACGCAGGGACAGGGTTTCCTCATTGGCCAGCCGCGCTCCTTCCACCACCATAAAATTCGTACCCAGTTGCAGCGGCACATAGCCGCCAACACGCCCATCCAGAAATACCGCCGGCGGGTTCTGCAAGGCGGCCACCTGCTCCAGATCAATGCGGGTAATCACCACCGGCTGGGGACGGGGTGACGGCCAGTCCAGTGCCGGTGCCCGCAGAGAGCCTCCCAGCAGATCCGCGCTGATATCAGTGAACTGCCATTGGCTGAGATCGCTCTCCATCTGCAGGGACAGGCCGGTAATCGGGGTACCGATATCCAGGGTGTTCGCCGTCACCGGCCCCTCACTCTTTAGAGACACCGCGCCATCACGATAGTGCCCTTGCAGAGTTCCCTGAATCCCTCGGGCCGTGACGCTGCCCCAGTCCACTCCCGTATCCGCCAGGCGGATTGTCCCTTGAGCAGACAGAATGTCACGCCATTGCCAGCTACCCTTGCCTGTGAGCGTACCTTCCTGCGGCGTCATTGCCAGGCCCTGGCCCATGGCCGGGATCAACTTGCTATCGATCTGAAAACTGCCTTGAGGGACGTCCCCTGCCAGAGAGGCTTGCGCCGTCAGCTCACTTTGCCAATCGGCAATGGTCAGCCGTGCCGTGGCTTTTTTACCGACCAGCCGGGCACTGCCTGCCACCACCGGCAACCGCCAGCGGGCCGCCAGCAGGCCACCACTGCGCAGTTGCACCTGACCATGGGCCCCGGCAGTGCTCACCGTTACCGGGCCACTGGCCGCTACGGTGAACGGGCGTAGCAACACCTGCCCCACCAGCCCTTCGCTGACGGACAGTTGGCTGCCATTGGCCAGCACCACCGCACTGTCTTCCAGGTGCCATGGCACCTGCAGGGAGACGTCACCGCCCCGATCATAGTCGGGAATGGACGAGGTGGCCGACAACGTGCCCTGCCAGCCGCTCGCCGCCTGGCGGAAGGACAGGCTGCCATCGAGCGGATAGCCCGCGTACTGACCTTTCACCGTGGCCTTGCCGCCGTAAGGTGCCCGGTGCAGAGATTCCAGTGGTAAGCGGAAGGCGAGACGGTCGTCGCCGTTACGAGCGTTGAGGGTAATCGGCTTGCCCTGCAAACCATCGCTGGCGGCCTGACCTTGCCAGTGGCCATCCAGCCGGTACCCTTGCCAACGTCCCTGTAGCCCCAGCGCGCCCTGCCACTGCCAGTGTTTGCCCTGCCACTGGAACCGGCTGGGGCTGGCTTTAAGGCGCAGGTCGTCATAGCCAACCAGCAACGGCAGATCCGTGACGCCGTCCAGCGCCATGGGCACTTGCAGGGGCTCTTTCCATTGCGCGGAGAGTTGTTCCGGCAACGCCAGGGTTGCCGGCGACAGGGTCAGCATTCGATCCTGCCACTGAAAATCCAGTTGCCCATCCAGCTCCGGCCCCGTCAACATGACCCGCCCGGCACCCTGTTCTATGGTGCCGTCATCACTGTTGGCAGAAACATGCACCTGTCCTGGTGGCCCTTGCAGTTGTAACTGTCCCCGGGCTTGCAACAGGGCAATGCCCTGCCCTTGTAACGATAACGGTGCCGGGATTGCCAGCTGCCAGTGCTCATTGAGCGATAACGGTTCGCTGAGGCTCATCTCAGCCTGCCACTGCGCACCAGTAAAACTGGCCTTCATTGCCAAATCGGCTTTTTGCGGCTGAGATTGCAGACCGGCATCCTGCAGGGTTGCGCTCAGGGTGCCAGCGGGTTGTCCCTGCCATACACCCTCGCCTTCAAGCTGCCATATACCCTGCCAGTCCGTCAGCCATTCCTTAAGCGAGCCGTTGCCGTGCAGCGACCACTGCCCGTCATCGCGGGCATACTCCGCCTTCAGGTCGCTTTGTGGACTCTCCACCTGAAGGGACCAGTGCTGTTGTTGCTGTCGGGCTTTTACCTGCAACGGTGGCGGGACCACCTCACCGATTTCAGGCAACTGCAACGTCTCAATGGAAAGCGCAAAAGGGGGAGTCCAGGGCAGGGATGCCGGCATCACGAAACCGTCATCGTTCGCGCCGCTGTCACAGGCCGTGACTGTGACTGTGCGCGTGTGGACATTGAGAGGAAACAGATCGCGCAGAACCAGATCTTTCCCCGCCAGCGGCGCGCAACCGTCAGGCTGCCAACGCCAATGGGCCAGGGTCAGGCCGTTGTCCCAGCCCGGTTTGCCCACGCGCAGGCCCTGGCTATAAAGCCAGCCCGCGGCCACCAGTGCCACAATCAGCAGCAGTAGCAGCGCATAACCAAGGCCTCGAATAACAGGCGGAAAAAATCGAACCATAACGGTTAGAGCCAGCGTAGTGACAATGGTTCGATAGTGGTGGCTTGGCGGGGTTCTGGCAACTGTCCATCGCCCCACGGGAAAACCCTGTTTTACCACAGAGGGCACAGAGTTCACTGAGGAAAAGATTTTTCTCGGTGCCCTCTGTGCCTTCTGTGCCTTCTGTGGTGAAAATTGATTTTGGGCAGGCCTTAATTCAAGACGTTGCCATTGTTTTCCATCACTGCCTGATGCAACACCAGCGCCATGGCCGCTACCCGGCTGGTGGCATCCACGGACAGGGTGGCGCCGGTGATGCCATCCACCTGGCCCGACAAGGTATCGTTTTCACTGAGCGTCATGCCCCGATACTGACGACGGAAAAACGCCTGGTGCACTTCACCACCACGGGGTTCCCGGTAGACCAGGATCTCCAGATCCACAATCCCCTCTGGCCCCACGGCTACACCCACGGTCATGGGCATGTCCTTGCTTTTTTCGTCGATGATCCAGGCGCTGGTTGTATCGGTATGCCAGTAGCGCAGACGCAGGCCCCGATAGGGGTGGCCCAACACCGTTGTCACCCGCTCGCGCAGTTCGCCACGCAAGGGCAGCAAGCCCGCTTGCGGCTCCTGGTCAGCAAACACCTGCTGCAGAAAATCCCGCTGACTGAGATGACGGATCTGCACCTCATAGGCCGGCAGGGTTGCCGCCAGCCCGAGCATCAGTAGCAGTGCGATGACTCTTGGCATCAGTTAACCAACCGCTCCTTGTCCAGCAGCGCCTCGATCAGGAACTGGTTATAGCCCCCCACCCGTTCGCCTTCGAGCCGTGCATTGGCTTCATGGTACAGCGGGTTACGCTCCAGGCTCTTGGGCAGCATCCACTGGGTGACCTTGGCGCCGCTCATGATCCAGGTGTTGTTGAACTTCTGCCACCAGCCGTATTTCATTTCAAATTCATCCCGAATACGCGGCGGCAGATTGGCGGCGGTGACCTGCTCCTGCACCCACAACGGGAAGATCATCCAGATGGAGCGCGGGTCGAACAGGTCTTCCTTCAGGCGGATACCGTTTTCAGCCACGGTAAGCTGGGGGCTGGCCCACATGGCGCGGTTGTATGCCATAAAGGCATTCCAGTCTTTCGGCAGGGCCTGTTCCGGCACACCGAACAGCATGGCAAACAGTTTGGTTTCTTCGTAGAACTGGTCCTTCTCTGACTGGGTCAGCTCGCCTTCCATTTTTTCGTACATGTAGGCCAGAGTTTCCCACAGGGTGGCATGGACCCAGATCATGGCCGCCACTTCGTTGGCCCGGTACTCACTGCCCCGTTTGAAGGCACCGGAATCCATCGGCACGTCGCCTTCGATTTCCTCGTGGATATCGCGCACCTGATTGGCCGAGGTCATCACCTGGGGCATACTACCGAACACCATGGTGCCCACATGCTGGAAGGTGCGACGGGCGCGGCCCAGTGGATCATCGCGCACTACCGAATGCTCATCGATGCTGGCCGTGACCCAGGGATGGGCCAGTTGCAACAGCAGCGCCCGGCCGGCACCGAAGGCTCCCGGCATGCCCGCCCGGGACAGCTTCCACATCATGGAATCCGGCCCGTACAAACCCACCCGGGAGTCCGGGATCTTGCCGTGGACCTTCACTAGTTGCCGGCAGAAGGCGGCTTCGTCCACCCAGCGGGGAATCGGCGGACTACCGTCGCTGGGTACCAGTCGTCTCACTGCATCCTGTCCGGCGTTATTTTCCGGCGGCGACTCAAGCTCACTAGCCGACACATTCTGCCCACAGGGGCTGGTCAGATAAGCGGTTTCCGCGCGCACCATATCCAGGGTGAAGGAACCCGGCTCGCCCTTGAACTTCACTTCCGACGGCAGCAGGTAATTCTGCACCGCCATGTATTCCTTGTAGTCGATATCCCAACCGGCTTCCTCGATACGATCAACCCGATCCAGATCTTCCTGGTACACCACCGCATCGGCGGTGGCCGGCAGACCCCGCAACCAGTAAGACAGATTGCCGGCACGGATATGCGCCTGCAGATGCTCCGCCACGTTCATGGCCTCCGCCCCGCCAATCACATCTACGGTTTCACTGTCCGGCTCATAGACGTTGCCGTGAATGATGACTTTCGGTTCGCCCACCGGTTCTTCCATAAGAATGGACAGGGCGTACTCCTCGCCGATCTGCCTGAAGGCGAAATGGCTTTTGCTGACAGTGCTGTCCGCCCGCAGCACAAAGCGCCCCTCCACTTCCCACTCACGCATGTTTTCCGCCGATTCCGGCACGAAGTGGGACGCCTTGAATGCCGAGCAGCCCTGCAGAACCACCAGCATGCCCAGCAGGATCACCTTGCTATGTTGTAGCGTTATTTTTGTCATGGTCGTGACCCTTTATCGTTATTGGTATGGGTAAAAAATATCGCCAGCCTTTCCCGTAGGGTGCACTGAGCCTAAGGCGAACTGCACCACATAGGCCTTGGGTCGGTGCAGTTCGCCTTAGGCTCAGTGCACCCTACGTTTCAAGCTAGGCGGTTTTCCGCAACGCTTTCTTGTCGATCTTGCCCACCGAGGTGAGCGGAATGGCATCCAGGAAGAACACTTCCTTCGGCACCTTGTAGGGCGACATGTTTTCCCGGCAGAAACTGTCCAGCTCTGCCTTCAGATCGGTTTCGCTCTTGTCGCAATCTGCGCTGCGTTCAACATAAAGCTGCACGATTTCGTTGCCGGGGCGGTTGCTGTCCGGACGGCCAACCACGGCGCACATGCCCACCCAGGGCAGGCTCTGCACCTTGCCTTCCACTTCCACGGAAAACACCTTGTAGCCACCGACAATCAGCATGTCCTTGCTGCGATCACAGACGCGGACAAAGCCGTCTTCGTCCATGACACCGATATCCCCGGTGTGCATCCAGCGCTTGCCGTCGATCTCCTGCAGCGCTTTTTCCGTGGCCTCCGGCATGGCCAGATAGCCCTGCATCACCTGGGGACCGGCAGCGATGATTTCCCCGGGCTCACCCAGCGGCATCGCGTTGCCCGTATCCACATCCACAATGCGCACCTCCGTGCCCGGCAGCGGGATACCCACATGGCCTTCCTTGAAGTGGGAGGCCGGGTTCAGGGTGATCACCGGGCTGGTTTCCGTCATGCCGTAGACTTCGCAGAACTTGTTCTTGCCGATCACACTTTCCAGCCGCTGCACTTCTTCCTTGGCAAAGGGCGCCGCCCCGGAAATAGCCATGCGCAGGCCGCTGAAATCCAGGCTCTTGAAGGTCTCGTTGGCACACAGCATCTGATACAGCGCCGGCACCGCCGCCAATACCGTGGGCGTTCGCGCTGTCATTTCGGCAACGAAGTGATCGATATCACGGGGATCAGGAATCAGCAGAAAGGTGGAGGCGGTGCGCAGGGCGTTGAACACCACCGCCGCGCCGCCGATATGAAACAGCGGAAACGCGGAGGCCACGGTTTCCTCGCCGGTGCGATAGCCGTAAAACACATTAGCCTGCAGGTTGTTCATGAACAGATTGCGCGAGGTCAGCCTGGCGCCCTTGGGCAGACCGGTGGTTCCACCGGTGTACTGCAGGTACAGCACTGCATCCATATCCACGTGCGTGTTCACCGGCTCGGCCGTGTCCGGCAAGTGATCGTGCAGGGACATCACCTGCACACCTTCGTGAGTCTCTTCCAGGGCCTCGCCCTGCCCGGTCATCAGGTCCATGGGGCCGGAGACGATCACTGTGCTCAGGGTGTCCACCTTGCCCAGCACCGGCGGCATCGAGGTCTGCCAGAACGGCATCAGCGTGAGCAGGATTTTCACCTGGGCATCATTGGCCTGATGGGTAATTTCCGGCGGCATCATCAGCGGGGAAATGCTGGTGCTAACCATGCCCAGCCGGGCCGCCGCGATAAAGGCCACCACGTACTGGGGCGTGTTGGGCATCTGCAGGCCCAACACATCGCCGGCCCTGGCACCCTGGGCAGTAAACAGCGCGGCCATACGGTCGGCCAGGTGATCCAGTTGCTGGTAGGTAATCGCCTGGCCCAGGAACACCAGGGCTTCCCGGTCGGGAAACTGTTCCGCATAGTCGCGCACGTAATCGGACAGGGTTTTCTCGGGCAACGCAGGCAACGTATGCCAGTCGTAACCCAGGGATTCATAGGTGGACAGCCAGGGGCGGTTATCCGATGTCATAGTGGGCACCTTCGGGAATAGTGTTGAGGTGATAGGCGTCCGGGTGACGCTCGGCATCGCGGTAGGCGTTGCGGGCCAGGGGAATCAGCCGCAGCTTTCTCGGTGTCAGCGCATGCAGCACGCGGTAAACGCCACACCAGGCACGGAACAATCGCTGGTCCGTCTTGCTCCAGGGGATATGGAATTTTTCCCGGAACTGATGCGGCAAGGTGGCGCGCAGGTTGAAGCGCATAAAGCGCCCCATAACAATCAGAATCAGGCGCCAGGCCGTATCGGGAATGCGGCTGCCCGGCGGCTTGGGAATTTCCAGATAATGTTCCGGGCTCATCAGGTCCTGAACCACCTCGCCCCACTCCAGGCTGTCGCGGATGATGCCGTGGAAATAGGCCCAGTAGTCACTTTCCGTGGCGGGCAGGTCTTGGTCGCGAATGCCCATCATCTTGCCCAGTTGCCGCCACTCCACAAACATGGCCCGGCGCTGTTCGGCAGTGGGCGACTTGCCCAGCATTTCATGCATACGGATGGTGGCGTCGTAACCGGTGATGTGGACCCAGCTATAGGCTTCCGGGTCCAGGGCGAAGTACTTGTTGCCGTGCTTGTCCACGCCCTTGATGGTGCGGTGCAGGTCACGCAGCTTGATGCCCATCTCGATGGCTTTCTGCGGGCGCGCATAGACGATAGGCCAGAGCAGTTCCGTGGACCGCTTGGCGCGCCCCCAGGGGTCGGTCTTGTAGACCGAGTGCTCGCCCACCCCGGCATCGATGATCGGATGCGCCACCTGCAACACGAAGGCCTGGGGCAGCATCAGATGAAACCGCCAGGAGCCGAAGTCCTGCCAGGTGTAGGAATCCGGGCCCAGGGGCTGAGGGATATCGCGCGGTGTGTCAGTGGCGGTTTGTGTCATGGCAAATCCTGTCGATGCATACTCGATTGAGACAAATATTAAAATACGTCTCAATTGATCACACAGACAAGCGCATCACACAGTTTTCGCGTTTCTGTTTAGCGCGTTTTGGTCAAGGCAAGGAACATAATGTCAGGGGGTCAGCAGCGGGCGCAGATAGTCATTGGCCCACTGGCGCACACTGGCCTCGTTAGCCGGGTTCATCACGCCGTCCGGCGACAGCACCATGGACTGGGTCAGGCGCAGCATCAGCTCGGCCAGGGCCTCGGACGATTGCTTGCGAATGGCGCCCTTCTCCTGCTCCTGATCCAGCATGCTGGCCATATACATCCGGAAGAACCCCATCATCTGCCACAGGCGCTGGGTAAGAATCGGCAAGATGGTTTCCGGCTCGGAGGTAAGTAATCGCTGCAACAGGGGATGGTGATGGGCGCGGGTCACCGCCAGCACAAAGGATTCCAGCACCCGTTCCACACCGTTGTCGATCTGTGCCAGTTCCGCTTCGATCCTGGCCAGCTGTTGCTGACACTCACGCAGGATCACCACCTGGATCAACTGGTCCTTGTCGGCAAACCGGCGGTAGGCCGTGGCCCGGCCGATACCGGCCTTGCCGGCCACATCTTCCATGGTGGTGCGGCGCAGGCCGAATTCCACAAACAACGCCAGCCCCGCATCGAGCACCTTCTCGTAGGTCTTGTCCCCTTCCGGCACCTGCAGGTTTTTCAGCAGGGTTTTCGACGCGGCCGTTTTGCGTGACATTCAGACTCCCAGTGTGTGCCCGGTGGTTTCCATGGCTTATACCGCATGGTCACCGTGGTCGGCAAATCCGATCCCGGACTCGCCCACCCGCAACAGGACGCCCTTACGCTGACCGGGCCATGGCCATCAGGTGCACATCCGCATTGCCGAACAGGCCATCCACGCCGGTCACCCGTTTCACATAGTGGCCCACGCCCAGCTCGTCGGTCATGCCCATGCCGCCGTGAATCTGGATGGCTTCCTGGGCGATCTTGCGTCCGGCCCGACCCAGCTGGGCCTTCATGGCATGGACGGCCTTGGCCGCATCTGCATGGCCTTCCACCGTCTTCAACGTGGCCGCCAACAATAACGAGCGGGTCTGTTCCATGGCGATGAACATGTCTGCCATGCGGAACTGCAGCACCTGAAACTTGCCGATGGGCATGCCAAACTGCTGGCGGGTCTTGCTGTATTCCACGGTCTCGTTGAGCAGCACGGACAGGCTGCCCACGGATTCCGCCGACAGGGCCAGCAGGCCTTCATGGAGCACATCCCGGGCGATGGCATAGCCGCCATTCAGTTCACCGATGCGGGCCGCCTCGGATACTTTCACCTGATTGAAGCGAATCTCTGCGCCCTGGCGACCGTCAACGGTACGGTGAGCCACCCGCTCCACACCTGGCGCATTGGCATCCACCAGAAACAGGCTGAGGCCATCCTGGTCGCCGGGCTGGCCCACAGTGCGTGCCAGCACCACCAGCAGGTCCGCCTGGTCACCGTTCATCACACAGCTCTTGGTGCCGTTCAGTACCACCTCACTGCCTTTCAGGTCGGCGGCCATGGCGGTGTTTTCCAGAGTGAACACCCGCTCGTACTCTTCTGCAGCAAAGGCCACCTGCAGCTTGCCTTCCAGCAAGGCGGGAATGGTTTCCGCCCGCTGGGCCGCGCTGGCCTGGCGCAGAAAACCGCCGCCCAGCACCACGGTGGCAATATAGGGCGCCATGATCAGGCCCTCGCCCAGGGCTTCCAGCAGCACCATGGTTTCCAGCGGGCCCATGCCCAGGCCGCCGTGCGCTTCCTCGAACGGCACCGCCAGCCAACCCAGGTCGGCAAACTGCTGCCAGGTGGCCGCATCCAGTGGCATCAGCTTTTTGTTCTGGCGATGTTTTTCCACATCACTGTTGTCGCGCACAAACCGCTTGGCGCTGTCCGCCAGCATTTGCTGTTCTTCACTCAACTGAAAATTCATCGTTGTTCTCCATTCCCGGGCGACTGTCGGCCTTCGCCGCTCAAGCCTTCACCATGCACAGCATGGTTTCCCACAAAAACCTGACACCGCCGAGAGCCCCTGTGGGAAGTCATGCTTGCATGACGAATCCCGCCCCCTCGGTAACCCTCAAAGCCCCAACACCGCCTTGGCGATAATCCCGCGCTGCACTTCATTGGAGCCGCCATAAATGGAACAGGCCCGCGAGTTCAGATAATGGGGCATGGCAGTGAGTGCATACTCCGGCCCGATCACCGGCTGTTCCTGGCCCGGCACCAGAGCCTGGGGTTGCCAGATGACACTCTGGCTACCCAGGGTTTCAATGCGCAGCTCGGTAACGTTCTGCAGCAGCTCGGTGCCGAGAATCTTGCTCATGGACGACAACGCCCCCGGGTCCTTACCCGCCGACAGGGCGGACTTGATACGCATCTCGGTGAATTCCAGCGCCAGCACATCCGCTTCCAGAGCGGCAAACTTGTGCTGCCATACCGGGTCTTTGGTCAGGGGGCCAAAGGCAGTCTGCTGCTTCTCGGCCATCAGGCGGATCTTTTCCAGCATCACGTTCAGGCCCGGGGCATATTCCTGGCCGCCACGCTCGAAGGTGAGCAGGTACTTGGCCACAGTCCAGCCATCATTTTCTTCGCCCACCCGGTTCTTCTGCGGCACGCGCACATTGTCGAAGAACACCTGGCACTGCTCCGGCACTTCATCCAGGCCGACAATGGGCTCGATGGTGATGCCCGGCAGGTCCATGTCCAGCAGCAGGAAGGTAATGCCCTGCTGGGGTTTGTCGTCACGGTTGGTGCGCACCAGCGCGAACATCTTGTTGGCGTAGTGGGCGTAGGTGGTCCAGATCTTGGTGCCGTTGAGGATGTAGTCGTCGCCATCCTTCTCGGCAAAGGTCTTCAGGGAGGCCAGGTCGGAACCGGAGCCCGGCTCGGAATACCCCTGGCACCAAAAGTGCTCACCGCTGAGAATCTTCGGCAGATACTCTTTCTGCTGCTCCTCGGTGCCGCAGCCGATCAGGCAGGGGCCGCACATGTGCAGGCCCATGGGCACCAGCGGCGGCGTCTCTGCACGGACCAGTTCCTCCGCGAAGATGGCCCGCTGGGTCACGCTCCAGCCGGTGCCGCCGAATTCCTTCGGCCATTGCGGCGCCGCCCAGCCCTTGTCGTTGAGAATGCGCTGCCAGGCCATGGCTTCCTTCACCGGCGCAAACACCGAGGTCACCATCCTGCCCGCTTCCCGAATTTCCGGGGTCAGGCTCTCCTCCAGAAAGGTGCGTACCTCATCCCGAAACGCCTTCTCCTGCTCCGGCACCCGCAGATCCATACCCTACTCCGCTGTTATCAGACTCAGTGGACCCAGTGTACGGGAGACAAAATGAGACACTAATGACGATTCGTATCACGGCCCTGGCGCAAAGCGTCAAAGGTCCACCCACTGCTACGCCTTTGCCACCACAAGATGGCGCCACCAACCACGCCCCGCCAAACCAACTCAGCTATACTGCCCCGATATTCCATGCAGACAGGCAACACCCGCTTATGAGCATCAACTGGTTCCCCGGCCACATGAACAAGGCCACCCGCGAGATCCGCGAGATCCTGCCCAAGGTGGATCTGATCATCGAAATCGTCGACGCCCGCCTGCCCTACAGCAGCGCCAACCCGGTGATCGAGAATTTCCGCGCCGACAAGCCCTGTCTGAAACTGCTCAGCAAAAGCGACCTGGCCGACCCGGCCATCACCCAGCAGTGGCTCGACCACCTGCAGCAGGACCCCACCGTCCGCGCCCTGGCCATCACCACCCACAAACCGGAATCCATCCGCAAACTGGCAGAAACCTGCCAGCAGATGGTCAACAAAAAGCGGGACCGGGCCACCACCATCACCGCCCTGATCACCGGCATCCCCAACGTGGGCAAATCCACCTTCATCAACACCCTGGCCGGCCGTCAGGTGGCCCGGGCCGGCAACGAACCGGCGGTGACCCAGCGCCAGCAACGCATCGAACTGGGCGGCGGCCTGATCCTCATCGATTCCCCCGGCATCCTCTGGCCGAAAATCGAAAACCGTAACAGCGGCTACCGCCTGGCTCTCTCCGGCGCCATCAAAGCCACTGCCATGCAGGAAGACGACGTGGCCCTGTTCGCCGCCGAATACTTCATGCAGGCCTACCCGCAACAAATGAAAGAACGCTTCAAACGCGACGACCTGCCCGAAGAAGGCGTGCCCTTCCTGGAAACCATCGGCAAACAGCGCGGCTGCCTGGGCAGCGGCGGCCACGTGGACTTCGACCGCGCCGCCACCCTACTAATCAGCGAATACCGCGGCGGCAGACTCGGCCACATCACCCTGGAAACCCCGGCCATGGCGGAGAAAGAGCATGTGAAGGTAGCGGAGATACGCAGGCTGAAAGAGGAAGAGAAGGAGGCGAAAAAGAAGGCCAGGAAGGCGGCGTATAAGGCGAAGGGGCAGAAATAGGTTACCGCCATCACCAGCGCCTTCCGCTTCAACGAAGGCGACAGCCACCTGCGCATGGTCATCGTCGACGAAGCCTTCATACATATGGAGTAAAGCAGCCTGAGCTTCACACTGAATACTCAGGCAAGCCATATCGGACATACTCCCCTGTCCTAAATGTGGGGAAAAGTGCTTTTCTAACCGAATTAAGCTCTTTTCTGTTAGTTCAATAGCAGACAAGGAGCATAAATATGGCGAGCAAAAGCTCTACTTGCATGAATAAGCGAGGCGAACCGCTCACTGAGTATGAATTTGAGATTCAAGCTGAAAGTGCCGCAGATTATATCAACACGATATATGGGAACGACCTGATTCCTTATGATTGCACCAAATGCAGATACTGGCACCTGACGCCAAAGAGCAGACACACCCCAAGCCGGACGTGCGATTACTGCACGAGCGCTTCAGGTAAACCCAAAAGCCTTTATGAGACAAGAAAGGGTGCAGACAGGCGTGCCAGTATACTAGCCGAGCAAGGTACCCCAAACCTGCGCGTCTACGAATGCCCCCATGACAATGGCTGGCATCTGACCAGTTCCAGTTGGTAACTGTCTAATCACTAAACCCGCGATAAACAGCTAGGAAGAGGGCCCTCACCGGCTTCACACCCTTCTTCCTGGCTATGAGCCAGATGAAGCTTCCACCAATATTCGTATCGATTACAAAGACACCATCTAAATATCAAATTGGTTTCTCTCTCTCGAGAGAAAAATACCTCCTGCCAAATATTTGAAGCGTAAAACAAGGGGAGCATGGATGCCACATTTTCCTCCGGGTTTAGCGCTGAACAGAGATCAGAAAAATCGGCAAGCGAAAACTTCCGCCCCGGCTCCCGCCAGTGACTGATAACCTTATTGGGATCAGATTCATCAGACGCCACATGTCGCTTATCGTTTCTCCGCCAGGCCGATGAGAAACCGCGGTGACTGGTTATTTCACCTGTCCTGGGCGGCTTATCTGGCCAGTCACCCCGTGATTTCCTGAATGAGACACAAGCCAACATATCAATCAGCCTGGCATTGGAACTCTTGGCTTTGAAATCCGGATTAAGAGGTATCAAGCTCAAGAACCACGGAACAGGCTTTAGATCGCCAAATTCAGGGATTGATATGTGAAACAAGACATCCATCAAAGCAAGCCAAGACAAAATTGAATTGTCGAAAATTGAGATTAAATCTGTGTTTAGACCAGCATACTTTATGTCAGATACCGACGGGTAAGGCCCGGTCAAAAACCCGTTACCGGGCGCGACCGGATCTATTATATTTACTCTACCCGCTTTGCCCTCATTTCTTAATTTGTTTAAAGCCTCAGCAAGATCAGAACTATCATGAAACTCCTCAGGGTCAAGCATCATAGCAATGGGCAAAAAATCAAACTTCTCGACATTTCTAGCCTCATCTATAAGCGCTTCATAGCTTGATGAGTACGAAGCTAATATATGAGAAACGAGAGAGCAGATAGGCAATCCCCCTTTTCTATCTTCTGGGTGATTTCCTAAGCCAGATTTCTGCTTTTTTCTGCACCAGTAGTCATTTAGCTTTCCGACCAACCTGTCGATCTCAGAATCATTCGCTGAGAAAGATAAAACCTTGCGGGCTTCATCACTTCTGATGCCCACTTCATTGTGCAGAAAGGAGGACATCTTTCTTTTCAAAGCCAATCTTTCCATCAACCGAATAGAAAACAAGTCATCCATTGTAAACACGGGCCTATCGCTCATTTTTGAATCTAGCTCTGCTGATAGGCCTGATCCACTAGCTGCCTTGCCTTATCCCAATCCTCTGCAGTACGGATATTCACCTCCAGATCCCCCGTACCCCAGTGCCCAATACTGCTCATATCACGGCTGAAGCTGTTTTCTTCACCCAGTGAACCCGGGAGTTTTAGGTACATAACCAGGCGCGTGTCTTTGCCCGGCATCACCAGTACGGAGACGAAGTTACGGATGCGTTTGAAGGCGGTGTAGAGCTTGAGCTCCTTGCGCTGGACTTCATCGCCCAGCTGCTCGATGTAGCTGCACACCGTGTCGTATAGCTTAAGCAGTTCGGGTGACGCCAACTCCAGTCGCTCTTGCTGGGATTTGTCGCCGCTGCTCTTGCCGGCTTTGCGGCTACTGGTTTTCGCTGTGCGTTTCGTCTGGGGGGACGAGGCTGTCGGGATCAGGGAACCGCTGGCGGTCTGGGCGTTGACCAGTTCCAGCAGTAACAGCTCGCTACCGAAGTAGCGGTAGCGCATCAGTTCGATATTACGATTTATCTGCTGGACGGCGTGCTCGTCGTACTTGTTGAAGTCTGAGGCGATGCAGATCAGGCGCGTGCCGCCCCATTCGATGGATGCGGCCACCTCCCTGCCAATCTGCTCCATTACCAACAGCTTGAACTCGGCCTGGTGGTCCAGCAGCCAGTCCAGGTAGAACAATCCCTGGTTGATCACGTTCTCATTGCTGTGGCGCTTGTACTCGACGATCACTGGACAGCCGTTCTCGTCCAGCCCAAGGGAATCGATGCGCCCCTTATGGGTTTTGCCGGTGCCATACTCGGTGGCCAGGAAGCGAACACCAAGCAGGACCTCCATGTTGGATTCCACATGGAGCTGAAGATCCTTTTCCAGCTTTACCGCGCTGCCCGCAAGCTCGGTTACGCTATTGCCTT
Organism: uncultured Alcanivorax sp.; assembly: GCF_947258575.1. Classification (GTDB taxonomy): domain Bacteria; phylum Pseudomonadota; class Gammaproteobacteria; order Pseudomonadales; family Alcanivoracaceae; genus Alcanivorax. Next base: position 551,065 of record NZ_CAMYIV010000012.1, on the reverse strand, counting down.
TGAGCTGGAACAGTTTGATATCACTCATCTTTCTCTCCAGCCATCAACTCAACCGTCGGATCTGGAAATAGCTCCACCATCGCCGATACCGTAATAAGAAGAAGCTTGGCTTTCTCACGGGTAAACGAGGAATCCGGCTCTGCTTCATGGGCTGCTGAGTGGAGCACGTTCTGCATATGGCCTCTCAACGAAAAAAGCCGCTGATCCAGCGTCATTGCCTCTTTCTCTGCTCTAGAATCTGACGCGGACGCTTCCATAGCTGAAAAAATGTTCCTCTTGTCCTTTCTACGCTCGCGAAGTCTCTCTTCCGCTTGCCTCAGTCTTGCCACGCACTCCCTATATAACCCTGACTCGAAAAGCGCTCTCGCCGCATACAGTAGACTATAGACAGAATCTTCCCTCTCACTGCCATCTGCCGGGAACGATAAATCATGGAACAGGTACTTCCTATACCCTGCAGAAGACAGAATATTCCCCCATTCCTGAACATTCTTATGTAGCGATTCATGGCCATTAAGGTGCCAATCCTCTATAGCACCATTCTGAGCATGCACTCTCAGCGAAGCTTGTATTTGCACCGATAAATCCTTGCCTGCTCGCTCTTTCTCAAAGACCTCCAGCAAAGGATAACCAACATGACCGGCATATATGATTTGCGTCTCATTGCCGTTAAAGGCTTGTGGCTGGTACGTTTGGTACAAATCGAACCGAGGCCAAGGCAACTGGGGGCCTTGAGCATTTATCTGAAGAGATCCGGATAGAGGAATAGCGTTAATACCATTATCGGAAACCCTTCCCTTGAGATAAACCTCAATCCACGCACCAGCAAGAGCTGGCCGAGCAATCACATTCTTCGCACTAATATCAAACGCCACATAAGATCCATCTTTCAAAAAACTCACATCCTACCCCTTTCTTACCTTTGCTTTAGCTTTCTTCACCGGCTTGGCCTCTGCGCGTTCAGCCTTGATCTTTTCCAGCAGGGCGTCGGCGCTGTTTTCGCCGCTGATCAGGTCCGGGTTGTCTTTGCGCCATTGTTCGGTGAGTTCGCCGCGGAAGGCCTTGGCGAGGATGGATTGGGTGAGGTTATTGACCCGCTCCAGGGCGTTGTTGATCTGGGTTTCAATGGTGTCGGCGTAGTCGAAGAGTTGGTCTACGCGGCGGACGATTTCGATTTGCTCCTGCTTAGGGGGAACTGGAATTGCATAATCCCTGCATATTTCAAGTGTTAAATTAAACTGGCCAGCAGTCGCCTTTGCCTTTGATTTTGTTTCTTCCAAAAGCAGGTAGTCTCTTAAACATAAAGAAAGATAACCAGGTGTAACACCACAAACCGGCCTAAATATACTGATGGCTTGGTTTAAATTCCACTCTGGATAAGTATTAGGAAGAATAGAAACCTTTCCCAAAGGGGGACCAACTATATTCATCAGAACATCGCCAGGGTATGCCTTGGAGCGCTTTAAGAATGTTTTGTGGGTTTCCTCTGAAACAAAAGTAGGATCTATAGAAAAATCCAAATTGCCGCTGAATGTTAGATTATAAACTTTGACAAATGGAATCTTCTCTAATTCACTCATTTGCTCCTTTTTTGGGGTTGTTCCCTTAGTAATCAGGTCACAGATTTCTTCTGCTCTAAACCAGCCCCAAGTCAATGGAATATCATATGGAGCTTCCTTTTCTTCGAATCTAGGAGGATCCGAACACTTCTTATCATGAAGATTGAAATAACTCTCTCTCTCCATCTTAATTTTATTCTCAGAAACCACCTCGCATTGGTAAAATGACCGCCACTCCTCCGTCAACTTCCCGCTCACGGCGGCGGCGAGGACGGATTGGCGGAAGCGTTTGAGGGTTTTCGGGATGCGTTCGAGGCGGGCTTTGGTGCTTTCCACCTGGGCCAGCAGGGTGTCGAGTTTTTCGGCGATGGCTTTTTGTTCGGCTAGGGGAGGCAAGATAAACGGTAATTTCTTCGCGTTAGCTCCAGAAATCTCTTTGAATGTAGTCCCCGTCCCCATACTTTCTGCAACATGACGAATGCTTCGCAAGTAGTAATAGCAGTAAGATGAGTCTATCCATTCCGGTATAACGAAATTCTTAAATCCTTGGTTAGTAGAAATTTCATTCTTAGCAATAGCCACATACCCAATTGGAGCACGGCTACTAAAAAGCAAAGTACCGGAGGGCATCAATTTAGCTGAACTCGAATCATAGCCCTGCTGACTCAGATCGCGAGCACCATGCGCTATATATTTACCTGAATAATTGCTCAAGTCTGCCGGCGTTAGCCAGGATATTTCAGAACCAGGCTCAGAAAAATTCTCTGGCTGACTAGCTTTAGGGGTGCCTCCAGCAACAACATCTGTCACTTCACCGATTTTCAGTGGCAACCATTCGGATGGGATATTGTGTCTTTCAATCACTGAACATCCCCGAACATTTCACCGATTAAAGACTTCTGAACATCAGCTTTTTCCCCAGCCCCCAACTCCCGCATCAACCCATCCAGCTCGCCCAATGCCTGTACCAGCTCACCCATGGCTTCCCCTGCCAATACTTCCGGCTCTGGCAGATTGGCGGCATCCACGCTGTCGCTGTCCTTGAGCCAGGCAATATCCAGCGAGTCGCTCTTGTGATCGGCGATCCATTCGCGGGTGAAGCAGCGCCAGCGGCTTTTGATGAGTTGTTCGTCGGCGTCCTGGTTTTCTTCGGCTTTTTTTGCATCGGCGCTTAGATCAATTTCTTCGGCGTTGAAGCTGTATTCGCCTTCGGTGCGGTTGGAGGGGTGGGTTATCGCCTGCAGGCAGGCTCCTACAGAATCGTCTGGGGCGTAGACGGCCTCGAAGGGTTTGAGGTGTTGTTCGCCGAAGGGGGTGCGTTTGCCGAAGCTGGGCATGTTGGTGCGGAGGTCGTAGACCCAGACGTTTTCGGTGCAGTTTTCTTCTTGCAACTTATCCTTGGCGCTGCCTTTGGTGAAGAACAGCACGTTGGTTTTGACGCCCTGGGCGTAAAAGATGCCGGTGGGCAGGCGCAGGATGGTGTGCAGGTTGCACTTGTTCATCAGATCGCGGCGCACCTCGGTGCCGACACCGGCTTCGAACAGCACGTTGTCCGGCAGCACCACGGCGGCGCGGCCACCGGGTTTGAGGTTGCGGTAGATGTGTTGCAGGAAGGCGAGCTGTTTGTTGCTGGTCTTGTAGGTGAGGTCATCCCGGGTGATGGAGGCTTCGCCGCCCTTGGCAGTGCCGAAGGGGGGATTGGCGAGGATGATGTCCGCTTTTTCCAAACCCTGCCCTACCTGACCCAGAGCGTTGCCGAGATGCACTACGCCGTCTTCGTCCCCTTCCATGCCGTGGAGCAGGCAGTTCATCAGCGCCAGGCGGCGGGTGGAAGGCACCAGTTCTACGCCGATAAAGGCCTTGTTTTTCTGGAATTTGGCGTCCTTGGCACTGAGATCCAGATAGTCATCGGTCTGCGTGCGCATGTACTGGTCGGCCGAGACCAGGAAGCCGGCGGTGCCGGCGGCCGGGTCCTGAATGGTTTCGCCGATTTGCGGCCGGATGCAGCGCACCATGGAATCGATCAGGGCGCGCGGAGTGAAGTATTGCCCGGCGCCGGATTTGGTTTCGTTAGCGTTCTTTTCCAGCAGGCCTTCGTAGAGATCGCCGAGGCCATCTTTCTGGGCGCTGAACCAGTCGATCTGGTCCAGGGTCTTGATCATTTGCTCCAGATGGCGCGGTTCGCGCAGGCGGGTCTGGGCGTCGGCGTAAATGGCGCTGATGAGCGGGTCTTCGTGGACCGGCTTGCCGTCATTGTCCTTGCCGGTGGAGAGGCTGAGCAGGATGCGCTTGTAGTCGTTAAGAAGGTTGATGCCGGATTTCTCGTTGAGATCGGTCCAGCGGCAACCTGGCGGCAGCGGGTGGTTTTTCAGGGTGCCCGCTTCGGTGTTTTCGTGAACCATCTTGATAAACAGCAGCAGCACCAGCTCGGTGACGTAGTCGGAATAGTTGATGCCGTCGTCGCGGAGAACGTCGCAGAGGTTCCAGAGTTTCTGGACGATATCGTTGTTAGTCATGAAGATGTTTCCGTTATTCCATTAGCGCTATGCGTGCTCGATGAGCAGTTCGCATAGCGGCTGGTTGATGTAGTAGTTGGCGCGACCAATCTTTTCCTTGTGCAGGAAGCCATGGTCGACCAGCAGATCCAGATAGCGGGTGGCGGTAATGCGGCTAACACCCAGGTCGCTCATCACAAAGTCAATTTTGGTATAGGGATGATTGAACAGGTTGTTGAGCAGCTCCTGCCGATAGATCTTGGGCAGCTCTTCACGCATGCGGTGCTTGTAGTGCTGCATGAGCTGCTTGATCTGGTTAATCAACTGGATGGTGGTCTGGGAGGTTTGCGCGACGCCTTCCAGCATGTAGAGCAACCAGGGCTCCCAGTTACCGGTGTCCCGCACGGCCTGTAGCTGGGCGTAGTAATCGCCCTTGTTACGGATGATATAGCGGCTGAGATAAAGCACCGGCAGATCCAGCAGCCCCTTGGCCACCAAGTAGAGAATATTGAGGATGCGCCCGGTGCGGCCATTGCCATCGTAGAAGGGGTGGATACTTTCGAACTGGTGGTGAATGACGGCCATCTTCACCAGCTCATCGGCATCGCAGCAGGCGTCATCGTTGATGTATTCCACCAGGTTGTTCATGAGTGCATCGATGTCGCGGGCATCCTGGGGTGGGGTGTAGACCACTTCGCCGGTCTGTGAGTTTTTCAGCTCGGTGCCCGGCAGTTTGCGAAAGCCTGCCTTGTTGCGCTCCAGCTGTTGCTGCACGGCGATGATGTCGTGCAGCCGTAACAGCCGCTGGGTGCGCGCGACCCGGAAGCCTTCCTGCAGGGCAAAGGCGTAGTCCTGCACTTCCTTGGCGGCAGGGTTGGTGACCGCTTCGGCAAACAGGTTAGCCTTGTAGAGCTCGTCGTGGGTGGTGACGATGTTCTCGATTTCGGAGCTGTCCTTGGCCTCTTGCAGGGTGAGGGTGTTGATCAGGATGGCTTCGTTGGGGATGGTGGCAGCTACCCCTTTGAGTTCGGCCAGATAACGGTGCGCCTCTGCGGTTTTCTTGAGCACGGCGCGAGTTTCAAAGCGCTCGATATCCTCAAGAGGCAGCGGGGTGACGGTGGTCATGGATGGTGCTCCGTTTCGGCCGTTTTCTATAGGTATCGCGATATCAGGTATAGGAAACCGCAATTTGCTATACATATTCGCATAGCTATATATAGAAAATACGATTTTTTATATATATTAGCCTGCATCCTGGGGTGGCCAGATCGCTTCGCCCAGCTCATCCAGCACCGTATCCAGCTGATTTTCCAGCACTTTATCCAGCATTTTGACGCCACCCTGCTCGCCGAAGCGCTGGTTGACGAAGTCCCGATCGATGATGACTTCGTGGACCAGCTGTTTGGCCAGACGCTCCAGCCACTTGAGTTGGTTGGGGGCCCAGCTGTGCTGAGCGTAGATGCGGTCCATGGCTTCCGTGACACGCTGCTCGAAGGGTTTGAGGGCTTCGCCCAGGGCGGCGCGGCGGATGTGGCCGACAATGCTGGCGGCGATGTCCTTGTTGGTCTGGTTGCGCACGGCGCTTTGCAGCTTGGCTTCGGTGTAGCCGTTGTTGTCCAGTAGCAGGCGCACTTCCTTGAGCTGCTCGCGGGTGAGGTCGCGGGGCTTGTTGACCACCACGGCCAGGGCGGCGGAATCATTGAGCTGGTGCTTAATGAACTGGTTGAAGCTGTCCAGGTAGTCTTCCGGGCGCTGGTACTTGCCGTAGCTCTGAGTGCGGTCTTTCAGTTCATCGTCGTGATCAGAGATCAGCGGCATGCGTTCGCTGCCGAGCAGCACTTTGACTTCCGCCAACTGGTCGATCAGGCCGCCATGCTGCTGCAGGAAGGCGGCAGCCTGTTTGGGGCCGAGATCGTGCAGGTGTTTGTGGAGAGTTTTCGGCTCCACGCCCCACAGCTGCTCCAGTTCGCTGAGCTTGGTTTTGACCTGGGGGTTGGTGTCCGCCTTTTGTCCGGCCTTGCGCAGCACCTGCATGAGTTTTTGGCTGAGCTGGCTGAGCACCACGTCGGCATGGCTTTCGTCCTGCTGTTCCCCGGGGGCGTTAAGGGCCTGCTCCAGGGTATCCGGGTTGGCCAATTCGTTGACCAGCTGCTCCAGGGTGATGTTTGGGTCTTTCACCAGGGGCTTCATGGTGTTCACGTCATCCAGGGCGGCGTAGATATCCACCGGGTCGTAGATGCGGAATACTGTCTTGCCGATGTCGTCGCAGCGGCGGGTGGCGCGGCCGATCATCTGTTCGTAGAGGATGCGCGAGCGCACCCGGCGCAGGAATACCAGGTTGCAGATAGCGGGTACGTCGATGCCGGTGGTGAGCAGGTCTACGGTGATGGCGATGCTGGGGTAACGCTCGTTCTTGTACTGGCTGATCAACTGGGACACCTTGTCGCTCTGCCCGGTGATCTTGGCGACGGCGGCCTGGTTGTAAGTGCCGTTGTAGAGCGCTTTGAAGGCATCATCAAGCAGGCGTTTGACCATGTCGGCGTGGCGATCGGTGGCGCAGAAAATCATGGTCTTTTCGTCGCCGAAGGGGTCGAGCTCTTTCACCAGTTGTTCGCAGATCACCCGGTTGAAGTTTTCGTTGATGACCTGCTTGTTGAAGGTGTCGACCTCGAAACTCACTTCGTCTTCCAGCTCGGCGGTTTCCACGGCGCCGCTCCGGGTGTTGATGACGGACACTTTTGTACCCTTGTCGAACTTGATGCCTTCTTGGGTGAGCTGGGTTTCATAGCGAATGGGTGGCTCGTGGTCGATGAGCCAGTCGTCCGCCACGGCTTCCCGGTAGGAATAGGTGTAGACCGGTTTGCCGAAAATGTCGCTGGTGTGTTTGGCCGGGGTAGCGGTGAGGCCGACTTTGACGGCATCAAAGTAATCCAGCACCCGGCGGTAGCTGGACAGGTACTGGCTGGCATCGCGAGTGGCCAGCTCGCCTTCGGTCATTTCCTGATCCAGGGTGTACCCCCGGTGGGCTTCATCGACGATGATGCAGTCGTAGGCATCTACCGGCGGCGGGGTGTCGCTCATGAACACGCGCTTGACCATGGCCTGCACGGTGGCCACTTGCACACGAGTTTCCGCTTCAGCAGCCATGTCGCCCAGCTCGGCCACATTATAGATCTTAGACAGTGTCTGGTTCTGTTCCAGGGGGGCTTCATTGAAGGCATCAATGGCCTGCTGGCCCAGCGCCGAGCGATCCACCAGAAAGAGAATGCGCTTGAAACGTTCCGCTTTCAGGAAGCGGTACATCAAGCCGATAACGGTGCGGGTTTTGCCGGTGCCGGTGGCCATGGCCAGCAGAGCCCGACGGATGTCTCGTGACAGGGCGTCTTCCACCGCATGAATAGCTTTTACCTGGTAGTCGCGCAGCTTCAGATAGCCGAAGGGTTCGCTTTGCAGCGCCTGCTCGGCTTTTTCCTTGCTGCGTTTGAGCTGATCCAGCAGGCCTTCCGGGGTGTGGAATTTGGGTAGTGCGCGCTTGGTGTTGCTGGGTGCGCGGACATCCCGGAACCAGGTGCCGGATTGCTCCGCCAGCTGCGGCACATAGGGGCGGCCATTACAGGAATAGACAAAGGGCACGCTGTAATGGCTGTCGTTTTCATCTGGCCAGGCAATGGTGCGCCCGGCCAGTTCCCAGGCGGGTGTGAGCGGCGGGCTGACTTGAAAGCCCTTGCTGTAGCGTTCTGCCTGGCGGATCTTGCCCGCCACATTGGTGTTTTCCTTTTTTGCTTCGACCACGGCGATGGGGGTAAGGCCTGCGAACAGCACATAGTCAGCGCGGCCTTTCTTGCCCCCATAGGTGGTGGGCCATTCTGCGATGGCCCGGTTATGGCCTTTCTCCGGGCGGGCACCTTTCTGGTAGGTGAGTTCTTCGCTGTCGGCTTCCCAGCCTTCTTCCTGTAGCTGGTTATCGATGAGTACGCGGGTCAGGGCTTCATCCAGCACGATTTCCTTGCTGGCGGCCTGGGTCTGGGTGGCCACGTACTGCATCTGGCTGGTGGCCGCTTTCTCGCCCTGCTCTTTCAACTGCTGCTGCAGGGTCTGGATGGTTTTTTCGTAATCTTGCTGTTGCTGCTTTAGCGCGACTTCATGGCCTTCTGCCTGTTTGGCCAGAGCGCGAGACTCTTCATCCATTGCCAGCGCCAGGGCTTCATATTCCGCTTTTTCTTTTTCAATCAGGTCATTGAGCTGCTGACTGGAATCCAGGCTGACGTTGGCTTCCTGCAGCTCATGCTGGAGTTTTTCGATTTTCACCTGTAGCTGGCGCTGCTGAGTACTGGGGTCTTCGGGGGGCGTGAAGGGGCCAGGTTTGAAACCGGCTCCCGCCTTGCCGAAAGCACGGTGGAACCAGGTAGCCAGGGCGCGGGCCACTTTCAGCCCATCCATGGCTTCACGGTGCTGGGTGCGGAACTGGTGGGTGGCCTTGTTACCCTCGATACGCAGGGTGTGGAACAACTCTCGCACCACCGGCTCGAAGCGCAGCTCGCGATTCAAGCGATAGAGCAGGTCCGCCTGGGAGGTTTGTTCATCAAAGTCGACACCGGCACGTGCTGCCAGATGTTGGGTAATGGCTTCCGCAAACTGACGCAGCTTGATCAGGGTGGTGTTGGGATCACTCGCAAAGGCCCGCTCCGCCGACGTCGCCAGCTCCACGAACAGTGGATCGTGCTCTTGCAGGAAATCGAAATTGGTCGAGGTGGTTCCCTGGTTCAATGCTGCCCCCAAATCCTTTCAGGTGCCGGTTTAGTGTCCCTGTCACCAGCGATATCAGCCACCACCCTGGCAGCCTGAAGTTTATTCATATTTGCTGTGAACCTTATCACAAGGCCACAGGGCTGCCAGCTTTCTCTGGCTACTTTTCGCATCTGGCTGGGCGCTTTCGAATCACACTACTGGTCTAGGCCAGGTCCCGCGTTTTGAGAGCCGCTATTCTCTTCTATACCCCTTACGTGCGTCACATCGCCGAATTCCTACGGCGGGGCTGGAAACCGGCATGAGAGACACTTCACCCATAAGTCGGCGATCTCAGGAGCAATCAATGTCGAAAGAATGGCAAAATTTCGACATGGTCAACCGGTATGTCGATTGAATCGACATCCGCAAGGCGCTGAGTTGTCACAAATTTTGTGACAACTGGGACTTTCGCTTGCGCATTTTCTAACGAAAACCGGGGCCTTTGCGGCCAGTATTGAGATTTTGCGAATGAAATAGTGAGGTTTTCTTGAACGTGGGCGTTTCGCACCTCGAGAGGTGTTATTCGCTGCGCTCACCCTTTGGGCCGCACGGAACGACGTGCGTTACTTCGCTACGCTCCGTTCCTGGCGCAGGATTAGCTTTTCGTGGAACCGCCAGATTTCAGGCACAAAAAAGCCCGGCTGTTTCCAGCCGGGCTTTTTTGTATCTCGATTGGTCGGGACGGGAGGATTCGAACCTCCGACCCCTTGCACCCCATGCAAGTGCGCTACCAGGCTGCGCTACGCCCCGAGATGTGCTTGGCAGGCATAGCTACCAAAGCGGCGGCAATCATAGCGGATTTGGTGGGGGGATGGAACCGATAAAGTGCTGTTTGGTCAGGGTTTGAGCGATGGGGGAATTGTCGGGTTTGTCGCGAGCAGGTTCGCGCCTCGAGAGGCGTACTCGCTGCGCTCACCCTCCGGGCCGCCCTGCGGGCGTTACTCCGCTTCTCTACGTTCCTACAGAGGATGGGTGCTTTGTAGAGGGCTGTTCATCATGCAAGCATGATTTCCCACAGTGGCCGGGGTTATCAGTTGGTTACGGAGGGCATGAAAAAGCCCCGGGAGCTAGGCTGCCGGGGCTTTTTCGCCATCGGAGATGGCGGGGAGCGGTTGGTGCTGAATCAGGAGGCTTTCAGGACGTCGAGGACCTCTTCCATTTCCACGATCATCTGCTTGATGATCTGGTGGTACTGGGTGGCCTGTTCCACGTTGTTGGCGCCGGTGAGCTGCTGACGGGCACCGCCGATGGTGAAGCCCTGATCGTAGAGCAGGCTGCGGATCTGGCGGATCATCAGCACGTCTTGGCGCTGATAATAGCGACGATTGCCACGGCGCTTGACCGGCTTGAGCTGGGGGAATTCCTGCTCCCAGTAGCGCAGTACGTGCGGTTTTACGTCACACAGGTCGCTGACTTCACCAATGGTGAAATAACGCTTCCCTGGAATCGCCGGTAATTCGTCGTTATGACTTGGTTCCAGCATAGTCCTCAACCCGTTGTTTTAATTTTTGTCCTGGACGGAAGGTGACAACCCGGCGGGCGGTGATGGGAATTTCCTCACCGGTTTTCGGGTTGCGGCCTGGCCGTTCACTCTTGTCCCTGAGATCGAAATTGCCGAAGCCGGAGAGTTTCACGGGCACGTTGTTTTCCAGCGAATGGCGGATCTCTTCGAAGAACATCTCCACCATTTCTTTCGCTTCACGTTTGTTCAGGCCAAGCTCCTCGAACAAACGCTCGGCCATGTCCGCTTTGGTCAGCGCTCCCATCAATAGCTCCCTAACCCTTCCTTAATCAGTCCCTTAAGGCGGCGTTAAACTGTTGTTTTAACTGGGATACTACGGCATCCACCAGGTCGTTTACCTCTTGATCCTTAAGAGTGCGTGAACGGTCCTGGAAGGTCAAGCCCAAAGCGAGGCTTTTGCGATTTTCCCCGATGCTATCACCTTGATATATATCAAAAATCCGCACCCCTGTGAGACGTTCGTCACAGGCGCCACGGACCGCCGCGACCAGCTCGCCAGCGAGCACGCTGTCTTTGACCACGAAGGCCAGGTCGCGACGCATGCGTGGCTGGTCGGAGACGCCGGCAAAGTGCGGCAGTACGCCGTCCAGCAGCGGGGCCAGGGCCAGTTCGAAGGCGTACAGCTGTGCGGGCAGATCCAGATCCGCGGCCAGGCGCGGGTGGATGCGACCCAGGTAGCCGACCACTTCGCCGTCACGCTTGAGCGCAGCAGTCTGGCCCGGGTGCAGGGCCGGGTGCTCGCCGGGGGCGAAGCTGAAGGCGTCGGCGTCGGACAGGGTCAGTAGCGCTTCCACGTCGCCTTTCAGGTCGAAGAAGTCCACCGGGCGCTTGCCTTCCCAGTTTTGCGGCTGGGCGCTGCCGTAGAGCAGGCCGGCGATCATGGGAGTCTGTTCCAGGCTCTCTTCACCCTCAGACGAACCGGTGGGCACGAAGCGCAGGCCGGTTTCGAACAGGCGCAGGCGGTCGGCCTGACGGTTCAGGTTGTGGCGGGCGGTGCTGAACAGGCCGGCCAGCAAGGTGGTGCGCATGACGCCCAGGTCCGTGGAGATGGGGTTAAGCAGCGGCAGCGGCTCCACCCGCGGTTCCACCTGCTTGAGCAGGCCCGGCTCCACGAAGGTGTAAGTGATCGCTTCCAGGTAGCCGCGGTCGATCAGGGCGTCGCCCAGGCGGCGCTGGTTGACGGTCTGCTCGGCGACGGGTTCGCCGGAGGGGGAACCGGCAGGTACACGGCTGGGCAGCTTTTCATAGCCGTAGATGCGCGCCAGTTCCTCGATCAGGTCGGCTTCGATGGCCATGTCGAAGCGCCAGCTGGGGGCCAGCACCATCCATTCCTTGCCGCTTTCCTGGGTGGACACTTCCATGCCCAGGCGGCTGAGGATGTCTTCCACCTGTTCGGCGGGCAGGCCCATGCCGAGCAGGCCTTCGATGCGGTCTGCACGCAGGGTGATTTCTGCCTGGCCCGGCAGGTGTGCTTCGTCCACCGCTTCGCTGACCGGGCCCGGCTGACCGCCGGCGATCTCCAGGATCAGGGCGGTGGCGCGTTCGATGGCCTCGTTCTGCAGCTGCGGGTCCACGCCACGTTCGAAGCGGTGGGAGGAATCCGTGTGCAGGCCGTAGGAGCGGGCCTTGCCGGCGATGGCCAGGGGCGCGAAGAAGGCGCATTCCAGGAAGATGTCCTGGGTGTCGCTGGTGACGGAGGACGGCTTGCCGCCCATGACGCCGGCCAGGGCCAGGGCCTGGCTGTCGTCGGCGATCACCAGGGTGTCGTCGCGCAGGGTCAGTTCCTGGTCGTCCAGGGTGAGCAGTTTTTCTTCGGCGTTGGCGTTGCGCACGGTGATGCCACCGTTGAGCTTGGCCAGATCGAAGGCATGCAGGGGCTGGCCCAGTTCCAGCAGCACGTAGTTGGTCACGTCGACAATGGGATCAATGGTGCGCAGGCCGGCACGGCGTAGGCGCTCGATCAGCCACAACGGGCTGTCGGCATTGACGTTGACGCCCTTGATCACGCGGCCCAGGTAACGGGGGCAGCCCTGGCTGTTTGCCAGGTTCACGGTGAGGGTGTCGTCGATGGCCGGGGCCACCTTGTCGATGGCCGCATTGATCAGCGGGCTCTGGTTCATCACCCCCACTTCGCGGGCGATACCGCGCAGGCTCAGACAGTCTGCCCGGTTGGGGGTCAGGTCCACTTCGATGACGGCATCATCAAGCTGCAGGTACTTGCGGAAGTCGGTGCCCACCGGAGCGTCGTCCGGCAGTTCCATCAGGCCATCAATAAGATCTTCCAGGCCCAGCTCGGAGGCGCCGCACAGCATGCCGGACGATTCCACGCCACGCAGTTTGGCTTGCTTGATCTTGAAGTCGCCGGGCAGGACGGCGCCCACCTGCGCGAAAGGGATTTTCAGGCCGGGGCGCACGTTGGCCGCACCGCAGACCACCTGGGTGGTATCGGCGCCATTGCTGACCTGGCAGACGCGCAGTTTGTCTGCATCCGGATGCGGCTCGCAGCTTTCCACCTGGCCGACGACCACGCCGGTGAAGGCCGGGGCGGCCGGTTCCACGGCATCCACTTCCAGGCCGGCCATGGTCAGTTGCTGCACCAGGGTGTCGGTATCGATGGCGGGGTTGACCCATTCCCGCAACCAGGCTTCGTTAAAACGCATTGTCGAATTCCTTTAAATCATGGGAGTTTCTGTTTGGCCGCCGGGGGAGTTCGCCTTGTGAACAAGGCTCCAACGGCGGCGTACCGGTACAGAAACGCCTTAACCGAACTGGGACAGGAAGCGGGTGTCGTTTTCGAAGAACAACCGCAGGTCGTTGACGCCATAACGCAGCATGGTGAGGCGTTCCACGCCCATGCCGAAGGCAAAACCACTGTATTCGTTAGCATCTACGCCACCGTGCTCCAGCACGGACGGGTGCACCATGCCGCAGCCCATGACTTCCAGCCAGCCGGTGTGGGAACACACCCGACAGCCTTCGCCACCACAGCTGACGCAGCCCACATCCACTTCGGCGCTGGGCTCGGTGAACGGGAAATAGCTGGGGCGGAAACGCACCGGCAGGTCTTCCACTTCGAACACGAATTTGAGGAATTCCGCCACGGTGCCGCGCAGGTCGGCAAAGGTGACGCCCTTGTCCACCAGCAGACCTTCCACCTGGTGGAACATGGGGGTGTGGGTCAGGTCGGAATCGCAACGGTACACCCGGCCCGGGGCAATGATGCGGAACGGGGGCTTGCCCTGCTCCATCACCCGTACCTGCACCGGCGAGGTGTGCGTGCGCAACAGGCGACCGTCACCGAAGTAGAAGGTGTCGTGCATGGCTCGCGCCGGGTGGTGAGACGGAATATTCAGGGCTTCGAAGTTATGGAAGTCGTCTTCCACTTCCGGGCCTTCGGAAATATCGAAGCCCAGGCGGAGAAAGAAATCCTCAATGCGGCGACGCATGCGGGTGACCGGGTGCAGGTTGCCGGGCAGCTCGCCCCGGCCCGGCAGAGTCACATCCACGGTTTCGCTGGCCAGCTGCTCGGCCAGGGCCGCTTCTTCCATGGCATGCTTGCGGGTGGCGATGGCATCCTGCACTTTCTGTTTGCCTTCGTTGATCACCGCACCGGCCTGGGGGCGCTCTTCCGCGCTCAACTTGCCAAGGCCCTTCATCAGGGCGCTGATCTCGCCTTTCTTACCCAGGTACTTCACCCGCACATCGTCCAGGGCCCGGATATCGCCAGCCTGTTCAACGTCTGCGAGGGCAGCGTCCACCAGGGCGTTGAGATTTTCCATTTAAGACTCCGCAGTCTTTAGAAAGCTGCAAGCTGCAAGCTACAAGCTGCAACGCGGTTCAGAACCCTGCCAACCGACTACCACTTTCCCCGCGCCGACACATTGCGGCGCGGGGAAAGCGTTATCGTGTGGCTGCATGGTGGAATCGTGTTGCAGCTTGTAGCTTGTAGCTTGCCACTGGTCTTTTTTCAAACAAAAACGGGGGAAGAGCGCGAGCTCTTCCCCCGTTGAGTATGCTGCTCTGTCAGAGACAGAACAGTGAATCAGGCGGTGAGACTCGCTTTGGCTTTTTCGGCCAAAGCGCTAAAGGTTGCCTGATCGCGGACAGCGATGTCCGCCAGTACTTTACGGTCTACTTCGATGGACGCTTTCTTCAGACCATCGATCAGACGGCTGTAGGACAGGCCGTTCAGACGCGCAGCGGCATTGATACGAACAATCCACAGACGACGGAACTGACGCTTACGAACCTTACGGTCGCGGTAGGCGTACTGACCGGCTTTGGTAACGGCCTGAACCGCTACACGGAATACACGGCTGCGGGCACCGTAGTAGCCTTTAGCCTGCTTGAGAATTTTCTTGTGCCGACGACGGGCCTGCACACCACGCTTTACTCGTGCCATTTTTCAGATCTCCAAAAACCGTATCAGTTATGCGTAGGGCATCATGCGTTTAACCAGAGCTACATCAGAATCATGTACCTCGGTTTTCGGACGCAGCTGACGAATAGTCTTGGCAGACTTCTTGGTCAGGATGTGGTTTTTGAATGCCTGCTTGCGCTTGAAACCGGAGGCGGTTTTTTTGAAACGCTTGGCAGCCCCACGATTTGTCTTGATTTTAGGCATGGTACCTTCTCAAGTTGGTTAGTTAGTTCAACAACCGGTTACGGCTGTTTCTTCTTTTTGCCCGGGCTGAGCACCATGATCATCTGGCGCCCTTCCATGTTCGGACGTTGCTCAACGGAACCGTACTCTTCCAGGTCCTTCTCGATACGTGCGAGAAGATCCCGGCCCAGTTCCTGGTGAGCCATCTCCCGACCGCGGAAACGGACGGTGATTTTCGCTTTGTCGCCGGCCTCGAGGAAACGAATGAGGTTACGCAGTTTCACCTCATAGTCACCAATGTCGGTGCCGGGACGGAATTTGATTTCCTTGACCTGGGTCTGACGCTGTTTCTTGCGCCCTTCCTTGGCCTTCTGTTTGGCTTCGAACAGATGCTTGCCGTAATCCATGATTCGACAAACCGGCGGTTCCGCACCAGGGGAGATTTCCACCAAATCCATCTGCTTTCCGGTGGCTTTCTCCAGCGCTTCCTGCAGGGTCACAATACCGACCTGCTCACCGTCTACATCAATCAACCGAACATCGGTTGCCTGGATTTGCTGATTTATATTGGCGCGCTGCTCGCGGCCTTTGCCTCCACGCTTAATGTCGTGAACCTCCAATCTGTTATCGAAAACGAGGCAGGATGCCTCACCGCCTCAGTAAATAGGCGCGCATTGTATGCCACCACAACGGGCACAACAACCCCGACCCCAGCGGCCGGCGTGCGCAACTGACTGAAACGGAATGAATTCTGGCCGGTTGAGAGACTCCTCTCACTCCAGGCAACCGCACAAGCAGGGCCTGAATGCCGGCAAGGGAGCGTATTTTAAGCAAATCTGGACACTTTTCAAGCAGTGAATCCTGCCAAATCCCCCTGCGAGGCGCTATTCCGCCTGGGCGGCGTTGCCGTGCCACACCCCGCGAAAGGGGAAATGGGCCACTTGCCCGGCCCACTTGCTTCGGGGGTCATTGGATCGCCCTCCCCCTATTCGATATATTTGAACCTGTTAACAATTTCAGGGGCAACGCGCTCTGCCTGGGGGAAGGGACAGGGGAATGTCAGCAGCCGATCAAAGTCATCTTAGCCATCTGGCGCGGACGGATAACGACCCGCCCGGCGCCGAACAGCTGGAACCGGACGACGCCCAGGCGGATATACTGGATAGCCTGGTCACCAGCCTCTACAGCTGTGTTGAGCACAAGGACGGCTTCGACCTCTTTCTGCGTAACATCCGCGACACCTTTGACCTGGTCAGCTGTTGTCTGGCGGTGATACAGAAAGAGCCGCACCTGAAAGGGCTTTATGGCTGGGCGGTGGGCTATCCGCCCGGCATCGTCCCGCTGATGCTCAAGACCGGCCTGGTGTTCAAGGACAAGGCCATCGCCCGGGCACTGGAAACCGGCCCTAACGCCCTGTTCAGTTACGCCGATGGGGACCCGGAGAGCAACTTTCTGGCAGATATGCCCACCTTCTCCCGCACCTGGATACGCGCTGCCGGCATTATCGACAGTG
Source organism: uncultured Alcanivorax sp. (assembly GCF_947258575.1). Lineage (GTDB taxonomy): Bacteria > Pseudomonadota > Gammaproteobacteria > Pseudomonadales > Alcanivoracaceae > Alcanivorax. The sequence continues at coordinate 534,585 of NZ_CAMYIV010000012.1, read as the reverse complement.
CTACCATCGCGTTCACCAACAAATACCAGCAGCACGTGGTACTGGTATTCAACCGCCATAAAGACAGTGGCGTGTTCAGCAAGCCGGAAATGGCGATGCTCTCGCGACTGAAGAAACACGCCGAGATTGCCCTCGATTTGTACGAGCGACTGCACCGCTCGGAGCAGAGCTTCAAGGACCTGCAAAGCAGTATCGCCGTATTAAAGCAGCCTGTTGCTGTCTTTTCGCCGGTCTCGCTCCTGGTCAGTGCCAGCCCGGCCTTTGTGGAGATCGGCAGACGCTACAAGGTATTCACCATCAATCAGGACAGCCGGGAAATCGCCTTCAAGGATCAGCAATTTGGCAAGGATTTCTACACCCAGCTGATGCTGTTCATTACCGGCAAGACCGGCGCCCTGGACGATAGCGACACCCTTTACCTGCAAACCAGCGCCCTGCCCCTGCGGATCTCCATCACCCCGGTACACAACCGACAAAGCAACAACAGCAATGTGCTGGTGGAAATTTTCGATCCCAATGTCTGCCGCACCCCCAGCATTGCCGAAATTCGCAAGGTCATCAGCGCCACCGAAGCCGAGGCCCGCGTCTGCCTGTGCCTGCTCAAGGGAGCGAGCACCGCCGAAGCTGCCGAGCAACTGGAATTGGCCATCAGCACCATTCGCACCAACATCAAATCATTGCTGCAGAAGAACAACTTCCGCCGACAGGTAGACCTGATCACGCACCTGATGCGGATTTGCTCTTAAGCTTTTCGGTACCCATAAAAAAGGCGGCCATATGGCCGCCTTTTTTATTCTGCGTGGTTTATTCCCACTCAATCGTCGCCGGTGGCTTGGACGAAATATCGTAGGTCACCCGGCTGATGCCCGGGATCTCGTTGATGATCCGGCTGGAGACCAGCTCCAGGAACTCGTAGGGCAGGTGCGCCCAGCGGGCGGTCATGAAGTCGATGGTTTCCACGGCACGCAGGGCCACCACGTATTCGTAGCGACGGGCATCGCCTACCACGCCCACCGACTTGACCGGCAGGAACACGGCAAACGCCTGGCTGGTCTTGTGGTACAGGCCGGCGGCGCGCAGCTCTTCGATGAAGATATGGTCTGCCAGACGCAGGGTGTCGGCATATTCTTTCTTCACTTCACCAAGAATACGCACACCCAGCCCCGGCCCCGGGAAGGGGTGACGGTAGACCATGTCGTAGGGCAGGCCCAGTTCCAGGCCGATCTTGCGCACTTCATCCTTGAACAGCTCACGCAGGGGCTCTACCAGCTTGAGCTTCATGTCTTCCGGCAGGCCGCCCACATTGTGGTGGCTCTTGATCACGTGCGCCTTGCCGGTCTTGCTGGCGGCAGACTCGATCACGTCCGGGTAGATGGTGCCCTGGGCCAGCCAGTTGGCGTTTTTCAGCTTGCTGGCCTGGTCATCGAAGATATCGATGAAGGTGTTGCCGATGATCTTGCGCTTCAGCTCCGGATCCGCCTCGCCAGCCAGTTTGCCGAGGAAGTTGTCTTCCGCGTCCACCCGGATCACTTTCACGCCCATGTTGTCGGCGAACATTTCCATGACCTGGTCACCTTCCTGGTGACGCAGCAGACCGTTGTCCACGAACACACAGGTGAGCTGGTCGCCGATGGCCTTGTGCAGCAGCGCCGCCACCACGGAGGAATCCACCCCGCCGGACAGGCCCAGGATCACCTCGTCGGTGCCGACCTGCTCGCGGATGGTGTCGATGGCATCGCTGATGATATTGCTTGGCGTCCACAGGGCTTCGCAGTCACACAGCTCGCGCACGAAACGCTCCAGCAGGCGGCCGCCCTGGAGGGTGTGGGTCACTTCCGGGTGGAACTGGATGCCGTAGAAGCGTTTTTCGTCGTTGGCCATGCCGGCGATGGGGCAGCTGCCGGTGGTGGCGGTCGCCACGAAACCCGCCGGCATCTCGCCGACACGATCACCGTGGCTCATCCACACATCCAGGTATTCCTTGCCCTGCTCTTCATGGTCGACGATGCCGTCCAGCAGGCCGTTCTTTTCCGCCTTGGCGACCCGGGCATAGCCGAATTCGTGCTTCTCGCCGGCAATCACCTTGCCGCCCAACTGCTCGGCCATGGTCTGCATGCCGTAGCAGATACCCAGCACCGGGATGCCGGCCTCGAATACTGCCTCGGGGGCACGGGGCGTTTCGGCGGCGGTGACCGACTCCGGGCCACCGGAAAGAATGATGCCCTTGGGCGCAAACTCGCGGATTTCCTCGGCGGTCATGTCGAAGGCACGGATTTCACAGTACACGCCGATTTCCCGCACCCGGCGGGCGATCAGCTGGGTGTATTGGGAACCGAAGTCCAGAATCAGGATGCGCTGGGCATGGATATCTTGCATGGCTCGCTTTCCGCTGGCGCCTGGCTGGCAGGCTGTAAATACAAGGGCCGGCTACGCCGGCCCTGAATCGTTATCGCTGTCACTATGTGGCGGGCTTCAGCCTACCGGGTAGTTCGGCGCTTCCTTGGTGATTGTCACGTCATGAACATGGGATTCTTTCATGCCCGCGTTGGTGACTTTCACGAATTCCGGTTTGGTGCGCATCTCTTCGATGGTGGCACAGCCGGTGTAGCCCATGGAGGCGCGCAGGCCGCCCATCAGCTGGTGAACGATGGCGCTCATGGGGCCCTTGTAGGGAACCCGGCCTTCGATACCTTCCGGCACCAGCTTCTCGATGCCGGCAGCGGCATCCTGGAAGTAGCGGTCGGAAGAACCGGTAGAGCCGGACATGGCCCCCATGGAGCCCATGCCACGATAAGCCTTGTAGTAGCTACCCTGGAACAGCTCCACGTCACCCGGCGCCTCTTCGGTGCCGGCCAGCAGGGAACCGATCATGATGGCGCTGGCGCCGGCGGCCACGGCCTTGGCGATGTCACCGGAGAAACGGATGCCACCATCGGCAATCAACGGTACGCCGGTGCCTTTCAGGGCTTCCGCCACATCGGAGATGGCCGTGATTTGCGGCACGCCAATACCGGCCACAATGCGGGTGGTACAAATGGAACCCGGACCGATACCGACTTTCACGGCATCGGCACCAGCGGCAACCAGATCCTTGGCAGCAGCGGCGGTGGCAATATTGCCGCCGATCACCTGCACCTCGGGGAAGTGTTTCTTCACCCAGGCCACCCGGTCAATCACGCCCTGGGAATGGCCGTGGGCGGTATCCACCACGATCACGTCAACACCGGCTTCCACCAGTGCGGCTACGCGCTCGTCAGTACCGGCACCGGTGCCGACGGCGGCGCCCACGCGCAGACGACCCTGAGAGTCTTTGCAGGCGTTGGGATATTTGGCGGCTTTCTCGATGTCTTTCACGGTGATCATGCCGCGCAATTCACCGTTGCCGTTCACTACCACGACTTTTTCGATGCGATGCTTGTGCAGCAGCGCCTGAACTTCATCCGCGCCAGCGCCTTCCTGCACGGTCACCAGCCGGTCCTTGCCGGTCATGATGTCCTGCACGCACTGATCGTAGTTGGTGATGAAGCGGGTATCACGGCTGGTGACAATGCCCACTACCTGATCGCCTTTCACCACCGGCACACCGGAAATGTTATTGGCTTCGGTAATGCGCAGCAGCTCGGCCACGGTGGTTTCCGGGCTGACGGTGATGGGATCTTTCACCACACCGGATTCGTATTTCTTTACCATGCGCACGTTACGCGCCTGGTCGGCTGTATCCATGCTTTTGTGAAGGATACCGATGCCCCCTTCCTGTGCCATGGTGATGGCCAGGCGGTGCTCGGTAACCGTATCCATGGCTGCGGACGCCAACGGAATATTCAGAGCAATGTCCCGAGTCAGTTTCGATTTCAGGGACACGTCCTTGGGCAGCACATTGGAATGGGCGGGAACAAGCAAAACGTCGTCAAACGTTAGTGCCTCTTGCGCAATTCTGAGCATATTGCACCGTAGGAAGTGAGGGGGGCCCCTGGCGGAATCCGCCGGGCGGAGCGGCCAAGCACCCCGTTAAATTAGGCGGGCGATTATACGTCAAGGGCGGTCGGTCACACAATCACCGCTGGCTCACGGCAAAAAAACTCGCTACCCTCCCGCGATGACATTTTCATCCCGCGCTGAACCGCTGTCCATCAGTCAACTGAACTTGGAAGCCCAGGGCCTGCTGGAAGGTTCCTTCCCGCTGATCTGGCTACAGGGCGAACTGTCCAACTTTTCCCGCCCGGCTTCCGGTCACTGGTATTTCAGCCTGAAAGACTCACGTGCCCAGATTAATGGGGCCATGTTTCGAAATCGCAACAGGCTGCTCGACTTTAATCCCCAGAACGGACAACAGGTGCTGATCCGCGCCAAAGTCACCCTCTATGTCCCCCGGGGCAACTTCCAGATTGTCGTGGAACACATGGAGCCGGCGGGTCAGGGGGCACTCAAGGCCCAGTTCGACGCTCTCAAGGCCCAGCTGCAGGCGGAAGGCCTGTTCGCCCAGGAGCGCAAGCGCGCCCTGCCCGCCTGGCCCACCCAGATCGGTGTGATCACCTCCCCCAGTGGCGCCGCCATCCGCGATATTCTGCAGGTCCTCAAGCGCCGCTGCCCGTCCATTCCGGTGGTGATCTACCCGGCGGCGGTACAGGGTGCCGATGCACCGGCACAACTGCGTCAGGCGCTGGATGTGGCGATTGCCCGGGACGAATGCGACGTACTGATCATCGGCCGGGGCGGTGGTTCCCTGGAGGATCTCTGGGGGTTCAACGATGAAGCCCTGACCCGTGCCGTGGCCGCCTGCCCGATTCCCATTGTCTCGGCGGTGGGCCACGAAGTGGACACCGGGCTCACCGATTTTGCCGCCGACCTGCGTGCACCGACCCCTTCCGCCGCCGCCGAATTGGTGAGCCCGGACCTGTCGGTGGTCACGCAACGGCTGGGTGGCCTGCATCGACGCCTTCGCTGGGTGATGGCTCAGCAGCTGCGGGCACCGCAGGAACGTCTGCGTCATCTCAGCCAGCGCTTGCGCTCGCCGCGCCAGTCCCTGGAGCAAAGCAGCCAACGGCTGGATGAACTGCAGGGCCGCTTGCAGCGCCATATGCAGCAGCGCCTGGCGCTGGTGCAAAGCCGCCTGCGCCCCAACCAGCAACGGCTGGCCCGGCTATCGCCGGAACGTCTCTTGGCGGACCGCCAGCAACGGCTACAGACTCTGGAAAAGCGTCTGCCACAGCCCTTGCTCCGGCTGATCCAGCAACAGCAGGTACAACTGGGCAATCTGGGCAAACGGCTGCACACCGCCAGCCCTCTGGAGACCCTGGGTCGTGGCTACAGCATTACCTTCAAGGGGGAAGAGGCGGTGCGTTCGGTCAGCCAGTTACAGGCCGGCGATACCCTGACCACCCGCCTGGCCGACGGCGAAGTCAGCGCCCGTGTTGAGCGTGTTCAGGCGTCAGATAAGGGCTCAGCACCCGAGTAAGCTGCTGACGGCGGAAGGGCTTGGCCAGGTGGGCGTTCATGCCCGCCACCATGCACCGGTCGCGCTCTTCGTCCATGGCATTGGCGGTGAGCGCCACCACTGGGATTGGCGCCCGACCCCGCTCCCGCTCCCATTGCCGTAACTCACGAGTGGCCTCCAGGCCATCCATCACCGGCATCTGCACATCCATGAGAATGCAGTCAAAATCCCGCTGACGCACTTTTTCCAGGGCTTCGCGCCCGTTGGTGGCGGTCACCACGGTGACCCCCATGTGCTCCAGTAGCCGACGCGCCACCAGCAGATTCACGTCGTTGTCTTCCACCAGCAGTACCAGCCCGAAAAGCAGGCCGCCAACCCGGTCTTCTTCCTCGGCGGGTACCGCCAGCGGCGCCGGCGCCTGGCTGCGATAAAGCAAACGCAAGGACAGGGTAAAGGTGCTACCGCCGCCTTCATCGCTGCTCACTGTCAGGGTGCCGCCGAGCATTTCACTGAGACGGCGGGCGATGGCCAGCCCCAGACCGGTGCCGCCAAAGCGACGGGAGGTGGACGAGTCGATCTGCGAAAAGGCTTTGAACAAATCGCTCTGGCGATGCTGGGGAATACCGATGCCGGTGTCGCGCACCGCCAGGGTCAGGTCCAGCCAGTCATCACGAACCTGGGCGGTGGTGATCCGCAGGACCACGCCCCCTTCCTGGGTGAATTTCACTGCATTGGAGATCAGGTTGTTAAGCACCTGGCGCAACCGGGTGGGATCACTGCGCACCATTTTGCCAACCAACTCCCCGGCATTTTCCAGGCGCAGGTACAGGCCCTTGCTTTCTGCCATGTAGCGAAAGGTGGCCACACAGTTTTCCAGCAGCGGCAGCAATTCGAAAAACACCGGGTCCAGATCCATGCGCCCGGCTTCGATGCGGGAAAAATCGAGAATGTCGTTAATCACGTCCAGCAGGTGGCCGGTGGATTCCAGCGCCGCCAGAGTGTACTCGTGCTGCTCTTCGCTCTGCGGGGTTTCTTCGAGCAGTTGCAGCATGCCCAGCACTCCGTTCATGGGAGTGCGCAGCTCGTGACTCATCATGGCCAGAAAATCACTCTTGGCCTGGCTGGCGGACTGCGCCTGACGGTGAGCGTGGCGCAATTTGTCGATGGCGCTTTGTTGCTCCCGATGAGCCCCTTCCAGACTAGTGGCCAGCTCGTTGATATCGTCCTGCAGTTCGGCCAGTTCCCCGCGCAGATGACTGCGGCCGCGGACCCGATAATCGCCATTGCGCAGAGTGCGTAACAGGCCGGACAGGTAGCCCAGTGGCGAGGCAATCTGGCGAGCCAGGTAATGGGCGATCCACAGGCCGATGATGGTAGCAAACAGGGCCGGCAACAGGCTGGCCAGCAGGATTTCTTTCTGCCGTGCCAACAACCGGGCGCTGGACATGCCCAACACCACTTCACCGATTCGTTCCGGCTGGCCTGCGCTCTCGGCCCCTTCCAGCAAATCGCCATCAGACACCGGCTGGCGATAGATGCCGGAGTGGAATTCCAGCACATCGCTGTGATCCTGCCGCTGGCCACGCCCCTCGTAGAGCAACACCTTGCCCTCACCGTCGTGGAAGACCACGTATTGCAGATCTGCCTGCTGCATGGCCAGGCGTGCCTGGCGGCGCAGATCATCATAGTTCCCCGCCAGTACCCCATACTCCGACGAGGAGGCAATCTGCTGGGCCAGGTAGCTGCCCAAATCGCGCAGATCCCGATCCGCATCCTCGAAGCGTTGCCAGGTAAGCGCCACCAGCAACAGCAACAGCATGATCAGGGCCGGAATCAACCCGAGAAGCTGCAGCTGCTTGCGAATGCCCGCCCCTTTTTTCACGGTTTCTTTCATGGAGTGACCTCCAAGGCTTCACGCAGGGAGTCGATGTCGTGAAACACCATGTCGAAGCTGCTGGCCACATGTTCGTTAACGGCAACGGTCGGGGTATGTACAAACCCGGAGCGGCGCAGGCGCTTGCTGCTGTGAAAGAATTGCAGGTGGACCAGGGTCTCGGCCACCAGATCTGAGCCACTGGCGTACAAGCTGGCCGCACTGCCTGCCTGTACATAGGCCCGGTCCGGGCCAAACACCGGCCGACGCAGTCGGTAACTGGTCAGCAGCACCAACTTGGCTGTGCCCGGCCCAAACAACTGCCCATCCACCGGCAGCAGCAGGGCGTCGAACCGGGCCAGACTTTCGCGCAGGCGATCCCCCAGTTCATCCACCGACGAGACCGGCAAGGCGGTCAGCCCCAGCCGGCCTTGATAATCCTGCACCATACCGGGTGTCCAGGCGCTTTGCGGGCCGACAATCACTCCCACGCGGCGCGCCAGGGGCATCATGATCTCCAGCATGGCCAGCTGATCGTGCAATGCCACGCCGGCCCAGATCCCCTCGCACTGGCAGCGTTTGCGCTGGGCCAGGGTTACCTCAGACCGGCTCACGTAGACGCCCAGTAATGGCTTGTGCAGTTTCTGCGCACGCCGGAACGCCTGATCGCCAATGGCGATCAGCAGCTCTGCCTGTTTGGGATCGGCCACCTGGGTAATCGGTGGTATGGCGGCAACATCCAGGGCCTGCATAAAACTGTCGCGGAAGGGGCCATCCTCGGCAAACACATGCACCGGCAGCGGGGTCTGGGCACACAGGGACGGCGCCAGCCAGGCCAGCCACAACAACAGGATGAGGCGTCCCTGCCGTTTCATTCCTCTATATCCTCACCGCCAGACCCAACCAGAAGCGGTCTTCCTGATAGCGATTTTCCTCGAAGACCGCCGGTTCCTTGTTCAGAGCATGCTGTACCACGCCCTTCCATTCCAGTTCCGTGTCGACCACCCGGTGGCGAAAACGCACTTGCAGGTCCAGGCGCTCGAACACATTGTCGTTGTAATCGTTAGCCAGGTAATAGGCGCTGGACAGCCCCCAATGCTGGCTCAACTGCCAGGCCCACAGGGCGCTGGCACTGTCACGGGCCGCCAGGCGGCCTTCGGTCTTCTTGTTGACGCGGGTATGGATGTGGGCCCCGGTAAGGCGCAGCAAGTGGTCCACACCGGGCCGCCAGCTCAGCTGGGCCTCGGTACCCTGGTGATCCACCCGGCCTTCGTTATTGGGTTCGAACTCGAAGGGGTTGAGGGCATGACTGAGCAGGTCGGTGAGCTCTTCCTGAAAATAGCGCACATCGAGTTCCAGGCCGGGGAACTGCCCGTAATAACCCAGTTCCCAGGAGCGGATGCGCTCAGGCTTGAGGGTGCCGGGGCTGGTCTGGGTAATAAAGAAATTGGCCGGCGCCCAGCCCAGCAGGGCCTCGGTATTGCCGGAAAAAGGGGGAGACAATTCCCGGGCCCGGATATTGGTGTGCGCCTGGTCTTCGTAGATATCCGGAGTGCGCAGGGCCTTGGAAAATACATAGCGCAAGCTGTGCCCCGGCGCCGCCCGCCAGTTGAGCCCCAGACGGGGGCTGAAATGCTGGCCGGAGATGCTGTCACGTTCCCAATAGCCGCCCAGATTCAGGGTCACCGGGCGCAGCAGATCCACGGCCAGATTGCCAAAGGCACGGTAGCTGACATTGTCGTAGGTACCGGACAGATAGCTGTCGGAGCTGACCCGGTCATGGCGCAGATTCAGACCGCTGACCAGCCGCACCCGGTCACCCATTTGCAGGGTGTCCTGGATTTCCAGGTCGTAACGCTCTTCCTCGATATCCAGCGCGCTGGCAGCACAGAAAGGTGCATTGACGGACTGCAGGGTGGCATAGCGGTTGGCAAAATCCGGATCACTTTGTGCCGCCGCGAAGGTGGCGCCGGCATCCCGGCCATTTTCCAGATAAAGCTCACGCAACTCCTGGGAAAACAGCACGCCGCCACCCGGTCCAAGCTGTCCGGTCAGAGGGTCCAGATAGCAGACTGAGAAATCTGTTACATCACGGGTGTACTGGCCGTAGCCGGTAATCTGCAATTGGTGATGCTGATCGAAGGCGTGCTGCCATTGCAGGGAGGCAAAGGCGCGCTGGCCTTTTTGTACCGGGTCCTGCTGGTAGATGCCGATATCCTGCACCCCGCCTTCCTGTTGTCGCTCCAGGCGGTTCTGGCTGCCGCCAGCCTGCATGATCAGGGTATTACGCGCGTCCAGCTCGCGGACCCATTCGCCATTGAGGGTTTCAACCCGTTTGGCGTCATTGAGCCGGCTACCTTCAAAGGGTTCGTCGTAGCCGTCATCGGCGCGGCGTGACAGGGAGGCCCGCCAGGCACCTGCGTCGGTGCGACCTGCGGCCGAGGCATAGCCATCGCGGATGGCGTTGTTGCCGCCCTGCACCGCCAGGGTGTGCTTGCTGATATCGCGGGGGTCACGGGTAATGATGTTGATGACCGCCGTAAACGCGTTGGCACCGTAGGCGGCGGCGGCCGGGCCACGGGTGACTTCGATGCGCTCCACATCGCGGATATCCACCGGCATGTCATTCCAGTTCACCCGCGCCAGACCGGGCTGATACTGGCTGCGGCCGTCCAGCAACACCAGCATGCGGCGCGAATCGCGAGCCTGGGTGCCGTGGTAGGCCACCGTGGGCACATTGCCATCCACTTTGATCGCCGACATGCCCGGCACCAGCCGCAGCACCTCGTAGAGTTCACGGGCGCCGCTGGCTTCGATCAAATTACGGTCGATCACGGTGACACTGGCGGGCGCTTCGGACTGGGGCTGGCTGACCCGGGCGGGCGTCAGCACCATGGCCGGCTCATCGGCCAGCGGCATCATCGGCTCCATGGCCTGCACGCCCTGCGCACAGGCCAGCCCCAGCAGGCCTTGCCCCCAGTGTTTGCCCCACGATCCCCGACGTTTGATGTGGCCCCCTCCCCCGCAGCGGGGTTACTTCTTGAAGCGTTTGATCATTCGCTTGCGCTTGTGCACCTGGCGATCCGTCAGTGTGTTCTTGCGCCCTTCAAAGGGGTTGGAACCGGATTTGAATTCCAGCCGGATGGGCGTGCCGTCCAGTTTCAGCACTTCCCGGAAACGGTTTTCCAGAAAGCGTTTGTAGCTGATCGGCAACGATTCGGTCCGATTGCCATGCAAGATGATGGTAGGCGGATTGTTGCCGCCCAGGTGCGCGTAACGCAGCTTGGCGCGGAAACGGCCATTACGCGGCGGCGGGTGGCCGGCGGTAATACTTTCCATGATCCGCGTCATCTCGTTGGTACCGACCTTGATAAAGGCGGAATCCCAGGCTTTTTCGATCATGCCCCACAAGTCGCCCACCCCGGTGCCATGTAGCGCGGAGATGAACTTGATCTTCACCCAGGGGGCGAATTCCAGGCGGCGCCCCAGTTCCACGCGCACCCGTTCCTTGTGGTCCGCATCCAGACCGTCCCACTTGTTCACGGCGATCATCAGGGCGCGACCACTGTCGAGCACATAGCCCAGCAGATGCAGATCCTGATCGGTGATGCCTTCACGGGCATCAATCACCAGCACCACCACCTGGGCCGCATCCACCGCCTGCAGCGCCTTGATCACGGAGAATTTTTCCACCATTTCCGCGACCTTGCCACGGCGGCGTACCCCGGCGGTATCGATCAGGGTATACGCCTTCTCCATGCGCTCGAAGGGGATCTCAATGGAATCGCGGGTGGTGCCGGCGTGATCGAACACCACCACACGCTCTTCCCCCAGCATGCGGTTGATCAGGGTGGATTTGCCCACATTGGGGCGCCCCAGCACGGCCACACGAATGCTGCCGTCACTGGTATCCACCGGCTCACCCTGTTCATCGTAATAGGGTTCCAGATCCGGAAATGCCGCCAGAACGATTTCGATCATGCTGCGCACGCCACGACCATGGGCAGCCGCGATGGGCAGCACGTCGCTGAGGCCCAGGGCATAGAAATCCGCCATGGCGGTATCCGGGTCGATGCCGTCGGTCTTGTTCACCACCAGATAGGTGGGCTTGGGCAGCTTGCGCAGCTCCATGGCAATCTGCTCGTCGGCAGCGGTCAGGCCGGCGCGACCATCCACCATGAACAATACCAGGTCCGCCTCACCCACCGCCGTCAGCGACTGCTCTGTCATCGGCTCGTCGATGCCATCGTCATTTTCCCCGATGCCGCCGGTATCCACGACGGTGTACAGGTAGTCACCCAGCCTGCCGTCACCGTACTTGCGGTCACGGGTGAGGCCCGGGTAATCCGCTACCAGGGCGTCACGGGTACGGGTGAGTCGGTTAAACAGGGTGGATTTGCCCACATTGGGCCGCCCCACCAGGGCGATGACCGGTTTCATAGTTGTCTCTGCAAGGATGTCTGGGCGCTATGGTAACGCAATTCGGTGATAGAGGCGGAGAGAAGAAAAAAGGGAATACGGGGGCAGGCACCAAGGGGGTGATCGCGTGACCACCCCTCAGCGAAGATTAACGTTCTTTCAGTTGGTAAGCGGCCAGTTTGCCATCGTAGCTGAGCACATAGAGGACACCATCGTAGCTCACGGCGGTGCCGGCAAAGCCGTCCCAATCGTGACGTTTGCGGGCGACGATGCTGCCATCATCCACATCCAGCCAGTGCAGGTAGCCTTCGAAGTCGCCGATCACCACGTGATTGCCCTGTACGGCGGTACCGGTAAGACGGCGACCATAAAGCTTTTCCTGCTTCCACAGAACCGTACCACTACGCATATCCAGGGCGCGCACCACGCCTTTGTCGTCAGCCACGAACAGGCTGCCATTGCTGGCACTGATGATCTGGGCGCTGGACAATTCCTTTTCCCAGTAGGGGCGACCGTTTTCCTGGTCCACCACTGCCGCCTTGCCCTGGAAGGTCACCGCGAACACACCACCGCCTTCCACGATCAGGTTGCTGTCCACATCCACCAGACGATCCAGTTCGGAGCGACCGGTGGGTTCGGCGATACGTTGCTCCCACAGCGGGACACCGTTCTCCAGATCCAGCGCCGCCAGCTTGGCGTTGGCGAAACCGGCGTAGGCCTTGCCGTTATCCAGGGTTGGCTGTGCCAGGCCACGCAGGGTCAGGGTCGGCACCGGGGTCTCGTAGTCCCAAAGCTGTTCGCCGCTTTCCACATCCAGGGCAGTCACATGGCCGTCCTGGGTCTGGAATACAGCAACATTGCCGTCACTGGCGGGAATCGCCAGGGCTTCGCCGGAAAGCTTGGTGCGCCAGAGGGTCTCGCCAGTTTCCATGGACAGGGCCACGGCTATCCCCTCGCGGGTACCGTATAGCACCATGCCGTAGCCGGCATAAAAGCCACCGGCAATACGGTCATCGGTTTTCACCCGCCATTGGCGTTTGCCCTTGTCGCGGCTGACCGCATAGACATCGCCAAACACATCGCCGGCAAACACCTGTTGCTCGGTCACCGCTGGGCGCAGGGACAACTGGCTGTCCTCCACCCCGTTGCCCACGCCCTCTTTCCAGAGCCGCTTGACCTTGTAGCTGGACTCGAATTTCGGCAGGTCGTTGGGCTCAATGGCATTGGGGTTGGAGCTACAGCCGGCCAGCACAAGGCTGGCCAGCATCACGGGGAAGAGGAAATATTTCATTTAATTAGCGCTTTTCAGGTCGTCCAGTTTCATCTGCACACGGTCTTTTTCACCACCGTCCCGCAGGACATCCAGGGCCTGTGTGTAAAGATCACGGGCCTGTTCTGCCTCGCCCTGGGCCTTGGCCAGATCGCCTCTCAGCTCCAGCGCCATGCCGTTAAAGGCCGCCGGAAAACGTTTGCCGAGCTGGGCATCGGCCTGGTCCCACGCCTGCTGCTGCAGGAATACCCGGGCCAGACGCAAGCTGGCGGTGTAGCTCAGCTCATCGGTGGCACCATCATCGGCCACCGGCTGCAGGAAGCTCACGGCCTTGTCGTAGTCCGCGTTCTGCACAGCCAGGTTGGCCTTGGCCAGGCGGGCATAATCCGCATAGGCGCTGCCGGAAAAGTCCTCCATGAGGAGCTCGGCCTTGTCATTGATGACCGCCGCATCCATGGGGTTGGCAGACATGGCTTCCACCATGACCTGGTAGTGAGCGGAGGCCTCGGACGCCTGCTCACCCTGATGGCCCTGCCATTGACGCCAGCCAATCAGCGCAGCCACCGCCAGCACTACAGTAATCACTGCAGCGGTACCGTTTTCCTGCCACCAGGCCTTGATGCGTTCGACCTGTTCTTCTTCGTCGCGGATGTAATCGACCACCCTGCTCTCCTTTCGTTTTTATTGCCAGGAAGTGTTCTTCCTGGCGCTTGGGTATTTCGTTTGTTCCGGCGCACAAATCAACGCCGGGGGTAGCAAGCTACAAGCTGCCAATTTATTCCAGAAACGATATCAGGGCGTTGGTGACATCGCCCTGTGCAACCTGCTGCTGCTCGCCCTGGCCGCGCAACGGCTTCACCGTGACAACCCCACTGGCCAGTTCATCTTCGCCCATGATCAGGGCGAGGGCCGCACCGCTGCGGTCTGCCTTTTTCATCTGGCTTTTAAAACTGCCGCCACCGCAATGGAGCTGAATGCCACGACCGGGCATGGCATCGCGCAGTTGCTCGGCCAGCGCCATGGCAGGTGTCAGCGCATCGCCCATGGCCATCACATAGACGTCCACAGCGGCTGACAGTTCCGGTTTTTCCTGCTCGATCAGCAGAATCAGTCGTTCCACGCCCATGGCAAAGCCCACCCCGGGGGTTGGTTTGCCGCCCAGTTGCTCTACCAGGCCATCATAGCGACCGCCGGCACAGACGGTGCCCTGGGCGCCGAGGGCGTCGGTGATCCACTCGAACACGGTCTTGCCGTAGTAGTCCAGGCCGCGCACCAGGTAGGGGTTCACTTTATAAGCAATGCCGTTGGCATCGAGCAAGGCTTTCAGGCCATCAAAATGCTCGCGGGCGTCTTCATTGAGGTAATCGGCCAGCTGTGGGGCATCCTTGAGCACCTCGCGGGTGCCCGGGTCCTTGCTGTCCAGCACCCGCAGGGGGCTGCGTTCGAGGCGTTTCTGCGAATCCTCGTCGAGCTGTTCAAAGTGGGTCTTGAGATAATCCACCAGGGCGTCGCGGTAACGGGCCCGGTCTTCGCTGTCACCCAGGGAATTGAGCTCCAGGGTGACCTTGCCGGCCAGGCCCAGGGCTTTCCAGAGGCGGGCGGTGAGCAGAATCACTTCCGCATCGATGTCCGGGCCGGTGATGCCGAAGACTTCCACGCCAATCTGGTGAAACTGACGATAGCGCCCAGCCTGGGGGCGCTCATGACGAAACATGGGGCCGGTGTACCAGAGCCGCTGGGTCTGGTTATACAACATGCCGTGCTGCTCGCAGGCGCGTACGCAGCTGGCGGTACCCTCCGGGCGCAGCGTCAGGCTGTCGCCGTTACGATCATCGAAGGTGTACATCTCTTTTTCGACGATATCGGTCACTTCGCCGATGCTGCGCTTGAACAGATCGGTCTGCTCCACCACGGGCATGCGGATTTCCTGGTAGCCATAGCTGGCCAGCACACCGCGCACCTTGTCTTCCAGCCACTGCCAGAGACCCGTCTGTTCCGGCAGGATGTCGTTCATCCCGCGGATGGAGGTGATTTTCTTGCTCACAGAATGTCCTTGCTACTGATCAGCCGGACGCAATTCGCGGTCGAACGACCGCTCCCACAACCTGGTTTTCTACCGTGGGAGCGGTCGTTCGACCGCGATGTCTGCCCGGCTATTTATCATTCGCTTCTGGCAATAATGCCTTTAGCTTCATCGTCGCGCTGTTTCTTCACCTTGGCCCGCACCATGCGTTCCAGTTCATCGACCAGATCATCAGCGGTGATGTGATGGCTCTTTTCACCGTCACGGTAGGCAAGATTGTTCGGTGTGCCCCCGGTCAGGCCCACATCCACTTCACGGGCTTCGCCGGGACCGTTGACCAGGCAGCCAATTACCGCCAGGTCTACGGACTCGTTGATATCTTCCAGGCGCGCTTCCAGCTCGTTGACGGTCTTGATCACGTCGAAGTTCTGCCGGGAGCAGCTCGGGCAGGCGATGATGTTCACGCCTTTCTTGCGCAGGTTGAGGCTTTTCAGAATATCGAAGCCCACGCGCACTTCCTCCACCGGATCGGCAGCCAGGGAAATGCGGATGGTGTCGCCAATGCCTTCCATCAGCAGCGCGCCCAGCGCCACAGCGGATTTCACCGTGCCGGAGCGGAAGGTACCCGCTTCGGTCACACCCAGGTGCAACGGCTGTTCCAGCTGGGCAGACAATTTGCGGTAGGCCTGCAGGGTCATGAAGACATTGGAGGCCTTCACACTGACTTTGAAGTCCTGAAAATCATAACGGTCGAGAATGTCCGCATGGCGCATGGCAGATTCCACCAGCGCATCAGACGTGGGCTCACCGTATTTTCGCTGCAGCTCCTTTTCCAGGGAGCCGGCGTTAACGCCAATACGAATCGGGATGCCCTTGTCCTTGGCACACTGGATCACTGCCTTGATACGGTCTTCGCGGCCGATATTGCCCGGGTTGATACGCAGGCAATCCACGCCACGCTCTGCCACCGCCAGGGCAATCTTGTAGTCATAGTGGATATCCGCCACCAGCGGCACATCCACCTGCTGACGAATCTTTCCGAAGGCGTCGGCGGCGTCCATGCTGGGGACCGAGACGCGCACGATATCCACACCGGCATCCTGCAGGCGGCGAATCTGGCCAACCGTGGCGTCCACGTCGCAGGTTTCGGTATTGGTCATGCTTTGCACGGAGATGGGGGCATCACCGCCCACCGGGACATTGCCGACAAAAATCTGCCGGGTCTTGCGGCGCTGGATTTTGACTTCCGGTTCCATGGTGTTTCTACCCTCGCGAATCAGGGAATGGAGACTCGCACAACTGTACCGGGGGAATTCGTCGGCAAGGTGACAACCTCGCCATTGAGGATCAGTTCATCAACGGCACCGGCATCGCCCAGCGTGAGACTGAACGGCGCTTTGCCATCCAGTTGCAGCGAGGCGCCGCCCTGTTGTTCGCCCTGGCGCAAGGTGCGGCCAGTGGCGTCCTTGACGCTGATCCAGCAGTTGCCGGAAAACGCCATCAGCAGGCGATCCAGGCCGTTTTCGGCCAGCATGCTCGGGGCCGGCTCGTCGCTGCTCTCTACACTCTCGGCGCTGTCACCGTCTGTCGCAGCCCCGGTATCTTCAGGCTGGGCGTCGTTGGCAGTGTCGTCAAGGGACTGGGGGGACAGCTCGTCACCGGCGCCCTGCTCTGGCGCCTGTGCCGGCTCACCGGGAAAAGGGCCAGTTTCGCCGCCGACCTCTTCATCAGCCTGCAGAGAAGCACGCTCTTCAGGCACATTCATGCCGGAGGTAGACAGAGGCGCCAGCGCTTCGTCTTCAGGCCACAGCCAGATCAGCAGCGCTACCACAACCAGCAAGGCCACCACTGCCAGCAACGGCTTGCGCCACACGGACGGCGGCGGCGCCATTTTCGGCAGATCCAACGGCTTGTCGAACGCATCGTCATTCACCATCTGCTGGAAGGTGTTGGCGATTTCATCCGCCGGCAGGCCCAGCAGCTTGGCATAATTCTTCAGGTAACCCTTAACGAAGGTTGCCTCAGGCAAACGCTCGTAGTCATCCGCTTCCAGGGCTACCAGGTAGCTCTGGGAGAGATGCATCTTCTTCGCCGCTTCGGCAGGGGTCCACCCCAGTGCCTCACGGGCTTTGCGACAACGTTCACCCGGTAGCACGACCATGTTATCGCTCATTTCCCGCTCTCCTGAGAGGCTTTCCAATTCTGCCACTCGCGGTATTCTCCGGAGCGGCGATAGATATTTTCCAGTGCCAGCTCATAGCTGGACTGCTGATCGTCATAACCCAACTCACTGGCCAGACGGATGCCGAGCCACAGGGACCGGGCACTCTGTCGACCACTACGCTGGAGATATTGCTGGTAGTAATCCCAGGCAAGTCGCATGCGCTCCTGCCGCTGATACAATTCGGCCAGTTCCAGATTCGGCGTTACGGCCCTGGGGTCGAGACGAATCGCTTTGACAAAGGCCTTTTGCGCGGCCTCATCATTGCCCAGCTGGCGATAACACCGGCCCATGTTGGCCCAGGCACTACCCCGGCCCTGGTAGGACGGATCGTTGGCAGCGCGCTCGAATTTTTCCAGTGCGTCCTGGTAAGCACCGCGACTGTAAAGCATGGTGCCGTAATTATTCAGCGTCGGGGCGTAATTGCGATCGGCCCGTAACGCTTTCTTGTAATGGAATTCTTCCCGCTCGGGGTCATTTTCGTATTTGTACAGCAGCGCCATGGCGTTGTGCGCCACCGCACTATCATCGTTGTGAGCAAGAGCCCGGGAGAAATGCCGACGAGCCTCGGAAGGGTCACCTTGTTGGAGATATTGCAGGCCAGCAGCCACACGGCTGGTCACCGCATCCTCCACATTCACTTCCCGTTGCCCCGATTCCACCGTCACACACCCGGTGGCCAACAGGCTTGCGATTAGCAAGCCCGGAAAAACCCGAAAAAAACGTCTCATTGCGCTTGCGCTGTGTTGTTATCGGTTTGTTCGGAGCGGTGGAAAATGGATTGCTTCCAGCGCTCACTGCGCCGGGTCCGATCTTGCACCTGCCCCACCAGCTGACCACAGGCGGCATCAATATCGTCACCGCGCGTTGTCCTTACGGTAGTCAGCAATCCATTGTCATTCAGGTACTTATGAAACTCCAGAATATCGCTTTTCCGTGACCGTTCATAACCGGCATGGGGAAAAGGATTGAACGGGATCAGATTGACCTTCACCGGAATACCATTGAGCAGCTTGACCAGCTGACGGGCATGCTCCGGTTTGTCGTTCACATCACGCAGCATCACATATTCCATGGTAATGGTTTTATGACGGTGGGTGATGTTGTCGCTGTAGCGCTTGCAAGCCGCCATCAGCTCTTTGAGCGGATACTTGCGGTTCAGCGGCACCAGCTCGTTACGCAGCTCGTCATTGGGTGCGTGCAGGCTCACGGCCAGCGACACATCCAGATCCTGGCTGAGCTGGTCCATCCTCGGGATATGACCGGAGGTAGAGAGGGTAATGCGCTTCTTGCCGATACCGTAACCCAGGTCATCTTTCATGATGCGCATGGCGGTGAGCACATTGTCATAATTGAGCATGGGTTCGCCCATGCCCATCATCACCACATTGGTGATGGGGTGTTCGCCAAGATTGCGACGGGGACCAAAGGCACGGCTGGCCTGCCATACCTGGCCGATGATCTCGGCGCTGGTCATGTCGCGCTGGAAACCCTGCTTGCCGGTGGAGCAAAAGCTGCAATCCACGGCACAACCTACCTGGGACGACACGCACAGAGTGCCGCGGCGACCATCAGGGATAAAAACGGTTTCCACAGAACCACCACCGCTCAGTTCGAACACCCATTTGCGGGTGCCGTCACGGCTGATGCTTTCATGAGCCACATCCGGGCCACGGATTTCCGCCACCTCGGAGAGTTTCTGGCGCAATGCCTTGCCCACATCGGTCATTTGCTCGAAGGAATCCGCCTGATGGTGGTGAATCCACTTGAGTATCTGCTGGGCACGGAACTTCTTCTCGCCCATTTCCAGGAAGAATTCTTCCATTTGCGGACGGGAAAGACCGAGCAGATTGACCTTCTGTTGGGTTGTCATAGCATTCTCCAGTCAGACTGTTTAGTCAGCCTGTATACAAGTCTGCCACGGCAGGCGCCGTGGCAGACAGTGCACCAGCAATTTTAGCGGGTGCGCGGGCAGAGTTCTTCGTCAGAGAAGAAGTAAGCCACTTCACGGGCAGCAGACTCGGCAGAGTCAGAGCCGTGTGCCGCATTTTCGTCAATGGTCTGAGCGAAATCGGCACGAATGGTTCCAGCTTCCGCGTCCTTCGGGTTGGTAGCACCCATCAGGTCACGGTTCTTGGCCACGGCGTCTTCGCCTTCCAGAACCTGCACGATCACCGGACCGCTGGTCATGAAGGACACCAGATCCTTGAAGAAGGGGCGCTCCTTGTGCTCAGCGTAGAAACCACCAGCCTGCTCGTCGCTCAGGTGTACCATTTTCATGGCAACCACTTTCAGGTCGGCCTTCTCGAAACGGGATACGATGTCGCCAATTACGTTCTTGGCCACGGCATCAGGCTTGATGATAGAGAGGGTGCGCTCAACAGCCATCAGTCAGTTCACTCCAGAATTTACGTTAAATGGTCCCCGGGAACCCAAAACAAGCTCCCCCAGGCAGAGAAGGGGCAATCCGGCAACCTTGCGAACGCAAGAACCACAGCCACCCCTTTGGAACCGGCGGATTATACGCAAGCAGGGTGAATTATGATACCGTTGCCGCCCCGCCACGGGCCTGCCGCCCTGCCGCCACCGGGAGCCGGTCGAAAGCCCGCCTCTATAAGGTCGATGGTCGACAGCGCTCACGAATGGCGTATAATACCTGACTAAATTACTCTGGTATTCAACATCAGGCCCTGACCTATGAGCCAAGCTGAACTGGACAAACTGATTCGCTCCAACTACGAGGCCGGTTTCTCCACCACGGTGGACACCGAAACCCTGCCCCCCGGGCTGAGCGAGGAAGTCATCCGATTCCTGTCCGCCAAGAAAGAAGAGCCGGAATGGATGCTCGAATGGCGCCTGGACAGCTACCGCAAATGGCAGGAAATGCCCTCCCCTGGCTGGGCCCACCTGCACCACGATCCTATCGACTTCAACAAGGTGTCCTACTATTCCAAGCCCAAGAGCCTGGATGACGCCCCGAAGAGTCTCGATGAGGTGGACCCGGAGCTGCTCGCCACCTATGAAAAACTGGGCATCCCCCTGCATGAGCAGGAAATGCTCGCCGGCGTTGCCGTGGATGTGGTGTTCGACTCCTCCTCCGTCTTTACCACCTTCAAAGAGAAGCTGTGGGAAGCCGGGGTGATCTTCTGCTCCATCTCCGAGGCGATCCAGAATCACCCGGAGCTGATCAAGAAATACCTGGGGAGCGTGGTACCCAAGGGCGACAACTTCTATGCCGCGCTGAACAGTGCCGTGTTCTCTGATGGTTCCTTCGTCTATATCCCCAAGGGCGTGCGCTGCCCCATGGAGCTGTCCACCTACTTCCGTATCAACGAAGCCAACACCGGCCAGTTCGAGCGCACCCTGATCATCGCCGACGAAGGCAGCCATGTGAGCTACCTGGAAGGCTGCACCGCGCCCCAGCGGGACGAGAACCAGCTGCACGCGGCCGTGGTGGAGCTGGTGGCCCTGCCCGGCGCCGAGATCAAGTACTCCACGGTGCAGAACTGGTACCCGGGCGACGAAAACGGCAAAGGTGGCATCTACAACTTCGTCACCAAGCGCGGCGTCGCTCACGACAACAGCAAGATCAGCTGGACCCAGGTGGAAACCGGCTCCGCCATCACCTGGAAGTATCCATCCGTGATCCTGCGTGGTGACAACAGCATCGGTGAATTCTACTCCGTGGCCCTGACCCGCCACATGCAGCAGGCGGACACCGGCACCAAGATGATCCACCTGGGCAAGAACACCAAGAGCACCATTATTTCCAAGGGCATCTCCGCCGGCCGCAGCAGCAACAGCTACCGCGGCCTGGTCCGGATCAGCCCACGGGCAGAAAACGCCCGCAACTTCACCCAGTGCGACTCCCTGCTGCTGGGCGATACCTGCGGCGCGCACACCTTCCCGTACATCGAGTCGAAAAACCCCTCGGCCACCATCGAACACGAGGCCACCACCTCCAAGGTGAGTGACGACCAGATGTTCCTGTGCCGCCAGCGCGGTATCGACCCGGAAAAAGCGGTCTCCATGATCGTGAACGGCTTCTGTAAAGAGGTGTTCAAGGAACTGCCCATGGAGTTCGCCGTGGAAGCGGGCAAGTTGCTGGAAGTGAGCCTGGAAGGAGCTGTGGGCTAAGGCCCACCCCTGAAAATGACACCGTAGGAGCCATGCTCGCATGGCGAACCATCGCGACACCTTCGCCATGCAAGCATAGCTCCTACAACACCCTGATTAACCGGGGCTGGAACACAGCCCAACCGAAAGGCGCATCAAAACATGCTGGAAATTCGTGATCTGCACGCCACCGTGGCGGACAAGCCGATTCTCAAAGGCCTGAACCTGACCGTTAAACCGGGCGAGGTGCACGCCATCATGGGCCCCAATGGCTCCGGCAAATCCACCCTGGCAAATGTGCTCGCCGGTCGTGACAACTATGCAATCACTGGCGGTGAAGCCCTGTTCGAAGGCAAGAGCCTGGCAGACCTGGAACCGGAAGAGCGCGCCCAGGCAGGCCTGTTCCTGGCCTTCCAGTACCCGGTGGAAATCCCCGGCGTCTCCAACATGGAATTTCTCAAGGCCGCACTGGAATCCGTGCGCACCGCCCAGGGCAAGGAAGAGTGGGACTCGGTCACCCTGCTCCGCCAGGCCCGCGCCGCCTGCAAACAGGTCAACCTGGATGCCAGCTTCCTCAAACGCGGCGTCAACGAAGGCTTTTCCGGCGGTGAGAAGAAGCGCAACGAAATCATGCAGATGCTGCTGATGGAGCCGAAACTGGCGCTGCTCGACGAAACCGATTCCGGGCTCGACATCGATGCCCTGCAAACCGTGGCCAAGGGCGTCAATTCCCTGCGCAGCCCGGAGCGCGGCATCGTGCTGGTGACTCACTACCAGCGCCTGCTGGACTACATCGTGCCGGACTTTGTGCACGTGCTGTCCAACGGCCAGATCATCAAATCCGGTGGCAAGGAACTGGCCCTGGAGCTGGAGAAGAAAGGCTACGGCTGGCTCACAGGAGAAGAGGAGTCCGCATGACACTCTCTGCAAGCGACCTCGCCATTGACCTGAAAACCCAGGCCCTGGCCAACGCCCGCCGCCACGGTAGTGACGGCGATGCGCTGGCTGATCTGGAGGCTGCCAGCTTCCCGGAACGCAAAACCGAACGCTGGAAGTACACCTCGTTGCAGGCCCTGGCCGATGGCCACCTGAACGCGGTCGCCAACGGCGAGATCAGCCAGCCCCTGCCGGCACTGAGCGAGTTTGTGGTCACCATCAATAATGGCCAGCTGCAGGGCAGCACCCTGCCCGCCGGCGTCAACCTGCATCACGACGCGCCTGAGGTAAACGGCCTGCAGACCCCCTTTGCCGCCTATAACGGTGCCGTGTGCGGGCAGCCGGTAGTGCTGGAAGTGGCCGCCAATACCCGTATCGAGCAACCGATCCATGTGCAGATCCAGAGCGCCAGCGAGACACCGGCCCACTGCAACCCGCGGGTGATCGTCAAGCTCAATGCCGGCGCCGAGGCCACCGTGATCGAGCACTATCACGCCGAAGGCCAGGCGCTGACCAATGCAGTCACCGCCCTGATCACCGCCGACAACGCCACTCTGACCCACTACCGGTTGCAGGGCGAACAGGCCAATACCCTGCACATCGGCACCCTGATCATCGACCAGCAGGGCGTCGGCAAGGTAGACAGCTACCAGCTGATGACCGGCAACCGTCTGCGCCGCAACGACGTGCGCGCGCTGGTGAACAAGAGCGGTGCCGAGCTGAACATGAAAGGCATCTTCGTGGTCCGCGACCAGAGCCACGTGGACAACCAGCTGTGCGTGGAACACGCGGTGCCCAACTGCCAGTCCGATCAGAACTTCAGAGGCTTGGCCGGTGAAAGCGGCAAGGCGGTCTTCAATGGCCGCATCCACATTCACCCCTTCGCCAGCGGCACCAATGCAGAGCTGTCCAACAAGAACCTGCTGCTCAACGCCGGTGCCGAGATCAACACCAAGCCGGAGCTGGAAATTTACAACGATGACGTGAAGTGTGCCCATGGCACCACCGTCGGCCAGCTGGATGCCGGCCAGCAGTTTTACCTGCAATCGCGCGGCATCCCCGCTGCCGAAGCCAAGCGCATGCTGAGCCTGGGCTTCGTTAACGAATTGCTGATGGCCCTGCCCGACGCGGCAGTGACCGAGTGGGCCCAGCCCTGGCTGGAAGCGGAACTGACCCATGCCAGCCCGGCAGGAGACGCCGCGTAATGACGTTTGATGTGGCAGCCCTTCGCGCGCAGTTCCCGATCCTGGATCAACAGGTCAACGGCAAGCCGCTGGTGTATCTGGATAACGGTGCCACCACCCAGAAACCGGAAGCGGTGCTGAACGTGCTGGAGCACTACTACCGCACGGTGAACTCCAATGTGCACCGCGGCGCCCATCATCTCAGCGACCTGGCTACCGGCCAGTTCGAGGGCGCCCGCGAGACCGTGGCCCGCTTCCTGAACGCCAGCCGCGACGAAATCCTGTGGACCAAGGGCACTACCGAGTCCATCAACATCGTTGCCCACTGCATCGGCCGTGAACGCCTTCAGCCCGGCGACGAGGTGCTGATCAGCACCAGCGAACACCACGCCAATATCGTGCCCTGGCAGCAAGTCTGCCTGGCCACCGGCGCCACCCTGAAAGTGATCCCGCTACGCGAGGATTGCAGCCTGGATCAAGACGCCTTCGACCAGCTGCTCACCGAGCGCACCAAAATCTTCGCCATCGGCCATGCCAGCAATGCCCTGGGCACCCTGAACCCGGTGCAGGAAATGGTCGCCAAGGCCCGTGAGGCAGGCGCCATTACCGTGATTGACGGCGCCCAGGCCGTGGCCCACTTCCCCGTGGACGTGCAGGCCCTGGACGTGGATTTCTACGCCTTCTCCGGCCACAAGCTGTTCGGTCCCACCGGCATCGGCGTCCTTTACGGCCGTCGCGAATTGCTGGAGGCCATGCCGCCCTACCAGACCGGCGGCGAGATGATCGAAACGGTGAGCTTCGAAAAGAGCACCTGGAACCAGTTGCCCTACAAATTCGAAGCCGGCACCCCCAACATTGCCGGGGCTATCGGCCTGGCCGCTGCCATCGACTGGTTCAATCAGCAGGACCGCGAGGCTCTGCAAGCCCATGAAGATTCTCTTTTGGTCCATGCCACCAAACAGGCAGAGGCTTTCGATGGCTTGAAAATCATCGGCACCGCCGCCAATAAGGTCAGTGTGCTGTCCTTCCTGCTGGAAGGCGCTCACCCAGCGGATGTGGGCATGCTGCTGGACAAACAGGGCGTGGCGGTACGCACCGGCCATCACTGCACCATGCCGCTGATGGACACTCTGTGCATTCCGGGCACAGTAAGAGCCTCGTTCTCCATTTATAATACCCTTGATGAGGTGGATCGCCTGTTCGAGGCGCTGGAGAAGGTGAAGACCTTTCTCTGAGCCCGGCACACACCTCACCGCAGGAGCGTCGCTTGAGACGCGCACCCTGCTCTCGACAGGCCGTGCCAAGTACGATTCGCGTCTAAAGCGACGCTCCTGCGGCAATATCAACCATGCGCTAATGCAAGGTAGGTAATTTCATGACAGTTCAGACATTCCAACCTGGCCAGGTCACCCTTAACCTGACCGAGGCTGCCAACAAACAGGCCCTGCGGGAAATCCAGCGAGCCAGTGCCAGCGGCATCCGTCTGGATCTGGACGAATCCGGCTGTTCCGGGTTCATGTACACCCTCGATTTTGTCGAAGAACCCAAAGACGGCGACAAGCTGTTCGAGATCGACGGCGTCAACCTGTACGTGCCGGAAAAGTGGCTGCCCATGCTCAACGGCCTGGTCATCGACTACGTTACCGAGGGCGTCAACAGCCTGTTCAAGTTCCGCAATCCCAACGCCACCGGTGAGTGCGGCTGCGGCGAGAGCTTTACGGTAGACGAGGTCTGAGTTGGCGCAAGAACAGAGAACCGTCGTCGTCCAGCGTGATGTACCGGCCCGCAAGGTGCCGGACGGCACCCGCATCACCATCCCCAAGAACAGCTTCGTCAATCTGAGCCAGGCCCTGGGCGGCACCTACACGGTGACCATCAATGGCAACATGGCACGCATCGATGGCACCGACGCAGACGCCATCGGCCAGCAACCGCTGAAGCTGGACTTTGCGCCGGCCAACGGCGACGGCAGCGTACGCCAGGAAGACCTGGACAACACCCTGCAGACCATCTTCGACCCGGAGATTCCGGTCAGCATCAAGGAGCTGGGCCTGGTTTACGGCTGCGATGTGATCCAGCGCGATGGCGAGAACGTGGTGCAGGTGCGCATGACCCTCACCGCCCCCAACTGCGGCATGGGCCCGGTACTGGTGGGCGATGTGGAAGACCGGCTCAGCAAAGTGCCCAACGTGGACAAGGTGGAAGTGGCCCTGGTGTTCGATCCGCCCTGGAGCCGCGATATGATGAGTGAAGAGGCTCAACTCGAGCTGGGAATGTTTTAAAGCAGCCGCTAGCTGCGAGCTTCTAGCTGCCAGGAAAACCGGGTTAGCTCGTAGCTCGTAGCTAGAAGCTAGCCGCTAGAAGCTATTTCGGAGTGCAAGCGACGTGTTCGATATCCACAGCATCACCCTTGGCGAAAAGATTACCGCTGAGGACATCAGTGAAGACCTGGAATTCCTGGATGACTGGGAAGAACGCTATCGCTATATCATCGATCTGGGCAAGCAACTGCCCGAGCTGCCCGATGAGCTGAAAACCGAAGACCGTTTTGTGCGCGGCTGCCAGAGCCAGGTGTGGCTGGAAACCCATTACGACAGCGACGCTGACACCCTTTACATGGCAGTGGATTCTGACGCCCTGATCGTCAAGGGCCTGGCCGCCATCGTACTGGCCGCCCTGAACCGCCAGTCCCCCCAGGCCATCCACGATTACGACATGGATGCCTTCTTCGACCGCATCGACCTGCTCAATCACCTCAGCCCCACTCGCGGCAACGGCCTGCGCGCCATGGTCGGCAAGATCAAACAACAGGCCCAGTCACTGACTGCCTAGCTCCCGCTACACAAAAAGCATTTTCACCACAGAGGACACAGAGAAAGGATGTTTATCCTCCGTGAACTCTGTGTTCTCTGTGGTAAATCGCTTTTGACTTGGTTCTGGAACTTGTCGTCCGAGAAGACGGTACTACACCACGCCCGCCTTACACCGCCTCCAGCGCTTGTTGCGTCTTGTTCGGCTGGATATGGAACACAAACCGCTGCTCCCCGCCCTCACCCGCTTCCGAGCCAAGCAGGCTGGCGGTTTCATTGAAATAGGCGGCAACCCCTTTCACCGAGCCATGAATCATCGCCGCCATATTGCGGTGGGAACGGTAGTGGATTTCCAGGGTATCGTCGCCGCGCTTGTGCACCTCGATATTCGGCGCCGTCGCAGCAGGGTCCTTCAGTCGCAGAATGCGCTCGTGAATCTGCTGCATGTTGAGCAGAAATGTCATCGCGTCCCAGCGGGCAGGAATCATCGGCTGGTACATGGTAATTAGCGGGCCGATCACCCACTCCCCGAAATCTGCCAGCAGGTCATCCCGGCGTAGCCCGGTAGCCGATTCCGCCGCTCGTAGCAGCGCTTCCATTTCCTCATCCGGATACAGCGCCACCGGCAGGTAGGTCTTGCCCTGCAATCCCGCCGTGGAGACCACTTCCCCCCAGGCGTCAGTGCCGATGAACTCATCCAGATACCGCTTGAAATTGGTCACGATCACGCCATGCATGTCACTGCTCCCGAGCCGGCTCTCCCTGTTCCTTTATATGAGCAAGAGCTGTGCCGCATGCACGACCGTCCAACCAGCCCGCACCACCACTGGCCCGGCGAATGTCTACCCATTCACAGCCAGGTGACATAGCCGGTCACATTTTTCTGTTTTTGCGCGATTTGCAGCCCTGGCGGTCAAAGTATGGGAGGGCAGGCACCGTTGGAGCTTTGCTCGCAAGGCGAAGACGGTGGCACCAATCCGCCAGGAATTCGCCTTGCCAGCAAGGCTCCTGCAACGCCTAACAAATCGGAGAAATACGAAAAACCGCCATCCGGAAATGGCGGCTGTCATTGCGAACCAGAAATCAGACCACGTCCCGCTGCGCCTGCTCAGCAGCGGTGATCCGCATGATGAACGTCCTGTGGGTACCCACCACCCGCTTCTCCTCCATCAGCGTCGCCTTCTGGCCATAATAATCGGCCACACCATACACACACCCCAGCGCCAGGTAGCTCATATCCCGATGGGATTGATACTCCACCTCCAGCAGCCCCGGAGAAATTTCCGACACATTGATATGCGGTGGCTTGGCGCTGGCATCTTTCATGCGCACCACCCGCTCGTGAATCCGGTCGTCGATGTTTTTCAGGAAGGTCACCGCATCCCAGTCCTCGGGAATAAAGGAGCGGTACATTTTCATCAGTGGGGGAATCACCCAGGCACCGAAATCCTTGAGAATATCATCACGGCTTTGGCCGGTGACCTCCACCGCCGCCGCCAACAGATCATCCAGATCGCTGTCCGGGTATATGCTGATAGGGATAAAGGCCTTGCCGGTCAGCCCGGCCTTGTCGCGCAGAGTGTCCCAGGCGTCCTCGCCCAGTTTTTCCTCCACGTACTTTTTCAGGTTGGAAATAATGACGCCGTGCATGGAGCTCCCTCCCCACTAAGGTGTTTACCTACCATAGCAGGGAGATCACGACCGTCTGAAAACCGCTCAGCCCACCCAAAAAGCCGCTGATTCGGCTAGCTGGCTACCTTTCGCAGTCGCTGGATGACCTCGGTCACATTTTCGATCACCCGGTCGATATCCGCTTCCGAGGTAAAGCGACCCACCGAGAAGCGGATGGAGCCATGGGCCAGCGCATCCGGCACGCCCATGGCCTTGAGTACATAAGAAGGCTCCAGGGACGCCGAGGTACAGGCAGAGCCGGAGGACACCGCCGCCTGATTCATGGCGGTCAACAGCATTTCACCATCCACCCCGGCAAAGGCCACATTGAGATGCCCCGGCAAGCGCGGCGCACCCTCACCATTGATGCTCACCCCGTCCAGCTGGCTGATGCCCTGCCACAAACGATCACGTAGCCCGGCGATACGCGGGCCTTCCTCATCCCGCAAACGGGCTGCCAGGGCAACCGCTTCGCCCATACCGACGATCTGGTGGGTCGCCAGGGTACCGGAGCGCATGCCCCGCTCGTGGCCGCCACCATGAATCTGGGCCGCCACCTTCACATCCGGCGAGCGGCGCACATATAACGCGCCAATGCCCTTCGGGCCATAAATCTTGTGCGCGCACACGGACAACAGATCCACCTGCAGGGTCTGCACATTCAGATCCAGCTTGCCCACACTCTGGGCCGCATCGGTATGGAACAACACGCCATTGTCGCGGCACAGGGCGCCGATAGCGGCGATATCGTTGATCACCCCGGTCTCGTTGTTGGCGTGCATCACGCTCACCAGCACGGTGTCCTCACGGAGCGCCTCGGCCACGCGCTGCGGGTCGATACGGCCATCCGCGGCGGGTTTCAGGTAGGTCACCGGGTGGCCCTGCTTTTCCAGCCAGCCACAGGCATCCAGTACCGCCTTGTGCTCGGTGGCACTGGTAATCACATGGCCGCCACCACGGGCGTCGATCACGCCCTTGATGGCCAGGTTGTTGGCCTCGGTGGCACCGCTGGTCCAGACGATCTCCCGCGGGTCAGCCTGCAACAGATCCGCCACCTGGCGGCGGGCGGATTCCACCGCTTCCTCTGCCAACCAGCCATAAAGGTGGCTGCGCGAGGCCGGATTGGCGAATGTCCCTTCGGGACCGAGATGACGGACCATCACATCAACCACCGCCGGGTCTACCGGGGTAGTTGCCGCGTAGTCGAGATAGACGGCTTGGCTCATGGCGACTTGGCTTGTGGCGATTGAGGTTGGCGAAGAACAGAGAAGAGATTATACCTGAATCCACACCGTCATCGTGGCTGCCGGGAACGGGTGTGCTGTGCCGGCAAACGCTGACGATGAGGATTCAGAAGCAGCTTATACGCTACTGACGGGCAGGCGCTGATGCTGACGGTCCTGACGCTGGGCCACCTGCTTCACTTCCTGGCGAGCCACCAGCTCCCCCAGGGAGATACCGCCCAGAAAGGCCTGTATCTGATCCGACAGATCACACCACAGGTGATGGGTCAGGCAGGTATCGCCTTCCTGGCAATCCCCGTGGCCGCCGCAACGGGTGGCATCCACAGACTCGTCCACCGCCGCGATCACCGCCGCCACATCAATATCCTCGCTGGCCCGGCTGAGCTGGTAGCCCCCGCCCGGCCCGCGCACGCTGTTCACCAGGCCATTACGGCGCAACTTGGCGAACAACTGCTCCAGATAAGAGATGGATATACCCTGACGATCGGAAATATCCGCCAGCGACACAGGGCCCGAAGCCGCATGCAATGCCAGATCCAGCATCGCCGTCACCGCGTAGCGACCTTTTGTAGTCAACCGCATATCCACACCCTTATTGCGTGTATTTGACGTGAAGCGTAGTAATCCTGAGCAATTTGGTCAAGTATTAACGGATAACAATTAAGAATCATTTTCATTTGATCCGCAACTATGGCAGATATCCCCTTTCTCTGCCAACAACTGATCAAACATTGCCCACACATGCACCCAGCGCTTGACACCCACCCCTCCCTCGCGGAAAATTCGCGACCTCAAATGGCAAGGTAGCTCAGCTGGTTAGAGCACAGCACTCATAATGCTGGGGTCGGCGGTTCAAGTCCGCCCCTTGCTACCAAAATACAAAGGGTTAGAGAGCAATCTCTAACCCTTTTTTTGTGGTTGCCTACAAGTTGACCAACTTTTGACCACACTGCCTCAAACAGCAACTTTTAGTTTTATGAATGGGTGGCCGGGAAATTCACGAACTGCGTACTCCCTCAAATTAGAGAAGGCTTTTTCTAGACCGGTACATGTTTCAGCAGCCAAAAGGTGAAGCTGTTGGAACTCATTAACACATGTATAAAATAAGCGAGGACCGATTTTTTCTTCTAGGCCAGGCAATCGGACGAAGCCATATTTCAGGCCTAATTCCTCAAACTTCGGCTGCAGCTCATTAATTACGAACTCAGAACGCCTTTTCTCCGCTGCCACTACAAGCTCAAATGCCTGCTGCTCTAAATTTAACTCGCCTAACAAATACGGAGTGTTACTCATAAGTACAGATGAAAGGGCAGAAGAGTCATGCCTTAAATCTGGATAATCTATAACCAAGGAGGGCTTCATATTAAAAGCGTTGAGATGGCCATATTCATCCATTCGTTTTTTCAAGTTGGCAACGACATTCAGCTGAGCCGAAACAACATAAAGAGCGAGGGACAGGCTTTTCTTTAGTTCTTCGCTTTCTTTCTCTCTTTCCTGATATTGATTAAACAAAAACGCCACATAAGCACCAGAGAAAACCGAGAAGGCACCAAGGTATAAATCTATTCTATCTTGAAAAGCAAGATTTATAGCTTCAAAGAATGTCCACGAAGAAATAAATAGAAAAACAGCGAAAAGTAAGGCACAAGCAACCCTTTTCCAACTGATATTTAGCACCTGCACCCCCAATCAAATTACTTATAAATTAATAACAGGCCCGTACCTTATTACAGAATTTAAATGATCGACACTCAAATGTGCATACCTCATTGTCATTGTGATATTGCCATGCCCAAGGATTCGTTGCAGGGAAAGAATATCGCCCCCATTCATCATGTAATGGCTGGCAAAGGTGTGGCGGAGGATGTGGGTCATTTGCTGGGGCGAACGAAAGAAGGGACACCCATAAATTCACCTACTTCCCAAGCCTAGACCTTAATGGCTCGGGACACTTTCTCAATATCCTCATCAGCCACCCCTACATCTGCCGCAAACTCACTCCACCGCTCAACAGCACCGATCACCTCTTGCGCTGCCTTCTCCACCTTGCTCCGAGGTAATTTAAAAATTCTCCCCTCTCTCAGAGCCTCGGTAGGTGTAGGCGGGTAAGCCTGATATTGGTAGCTGGCAGCGTGATGCATATTGGTGGTCAGGCTCGGCACCAGATCATAGGCCGGTGCCAGGTGATAGCCTTGCTCGCTGTGCATCAGGCTGAAGTTGCGCTCGTGATCATCGGTATTGTTGATAGCGCGATTGAAGAGCATGAGCTTGAGCAGCTGTATCAGATCCTCTTCCACCTGGCAGGAATACTTCTTTATCAGGTCGCTGACATGGTCGTAACGGAACGCCTGGCCCAGGTCCATCTGGGAGGCAGGCTCCTTGAGAAGACCATTGACGGTAATCAGGTGCTTTCTCGCTGGGCCATCAATATCAAAACGATCCAGCAACAACACTTCACGGCCATTGATCCCTTCAATGATCTTGCCGTCATGCATCCGGATGCCCGCCGCACGGGCCATCTTCAGGCAAGCCAGCTCTACCCGGGCATTGTTATAGCTGTCATGGGTGATGCGATTGAATTTGGCCAGGTACTGCCCCCCGTCATCAAACAACAGGGCTTTCGGGCGGGCGCCGCCCACGCCGGTCCCCGCATTGGCCAGGTAAAGCAGGCTCATTTCATCAAGATCAACACCACCCAGGTCTATCTGATCGATCTGCTGAGCCGCCTGCTCCGCAGCACCCAACTGCTCAATGGCATAGCCCGAATCAAAGTGCGGGGCCTCGCCCTGTCTGACCAGTGATATGGCGCCGATGCGGCTGCTGCCCAGCATCGCCAGCGTATCAATGACGCTGTAGGCATTGAGCTTCTCCTTGTCTCTGAAAAGCGCCAGCTGCACCAGAATCTTGCGGCCCCAGTTATCCGGCAGGTAGTCGTCCAGAAAGGCAGGGCTTGCCCCTCTGTGGCATTCGAATTCAAAAGGGGCGCTTTGCAGGGGAAGCTGAACCGGATCGATAGGGAACGCCGTGGGCTCGCCCAGATAATCCGGCCGGTACCTGAAACCCACCCGGGTCAGGACACCGGATTCCTCCACCAGCACCACGTCAGCGGCATGGACGATGCCGGTCTGCCGGGTATTCAGGTACAGGTCATAGCGCTGCCTAATCATCGAACAGACTCTGCTTTGGCTTCAACAAGGTATGGAAAGGCGTATCCAGGCCCAGCAGCGCTGCCGCCTGGAAGTATTTGCCCAAAGACACGCTGAGATCCCCCTTCTCCATCCGCTGCAGCGTGGCCCTGCTCACACCAATGCGCAGGGCAAAGTCCTCCAGGGTGTCATCGGGGTATGACTTGCGGCGCGCCAGGCGGAGGTTCTGGCCTATCTGGGAAATGGTTTCCATGGACAGATAATTACTTATATATGAGTAATTATCAATATAAATGCGTCAATTTACTCATATATGAGTAACAATATAGCTTTCCTCCAGCCTTATTCCGCCCCATGGACCTAAACATGACCTTACCTCATCAGCCGATACCCTAGCGCCAACGATGAAGCCAATCGTTAAGGAAGTCCGCAGCTTTCCATGCATATCCCCATGATTATCACTCATAGCTCTACTATCGCCTGACTTGGAGCTACTAGCAGACATCCAGTCAATGAACCCGAGATCTAGCCCAGCCCAGGAGACCACCTCTAAAGGGCAACATCACGATTGATCAAATAACAATCAATTACTTATTGATCTAATAGAATCATTTTAATATCATTTGGAAATAAGAGATAAGTTACTCAAGAATTACAACATGAGTAAGGCAAGGAGATTTAGGGAGGTTACTGATGCATGAAACGCAACCAAAGAGATCCAGATATGAAACCTCACTTGATTCAAGCAACACCTCGGATAAAGCCTACAGGGACAAGTGAATTCCCCGAAAATCAGTTCTGCCGAAATAATGCAAAGCCCGTTTGGCGACTCAAGCTTGTCATCTTGGTACTCACAATTGCCCTTCCCTCCTCATTCTTAGCGTTGCCGCACCCAGCACCATCCCCAAAAG
The DNA here is from genome assembly GCF_947258575.1 of uncultured Alcanivorax sp. GTDB lineage: Bacteria > Pseudomonadota > Gammaproteobacteria > Pseudomonadales > Alcanivoracaceae > Alcanivorax. Next base: position 501,327 of record NZ_CAMYIV010000012.1, on the reverse strand, counting down.
ACAAAAATTGCATACCAGTTACTTCTCAATCGCTGTCTGGAAATGTATTCATTGAATATGATGATGGGTCAGTCAAGGCTAGAGCCACTCTGGACTGGCGCTAGTGAGCCAGACTTAAGCCATGACTATGACTCCTATTAGCGAGCCCTCATTAGGTACCAGATTAAAAAGGGAACCTGACAAAACGTCAGCCTCATCTTTTCTCATTTTAGAGAGGAAAGCCGTTCCCGCTTTCAGTTAAACCGATACTCCAACCCCAGCGTATACGCCTCCACATCCACCTCATCCAGTGAATAGCGGTCCACGCTGCCGCGGAATTTCAGGTTGTCGAGGCCGTAGGTGAAGCCGGCGCCCCAGAATGCGTCGACGCCGTCTTCGTCGGTGCCGTGGTCGAATTCTGCGTCCCAGGCCAGGCTGCCGGCGCGCAGGAACAGGTCGGTGCCGGTGGCGATGCGGGCCTTGCCGATGGCGGCGGCTTCGATGCCGGAAATACCGACTTCATTGCTGTCGCCATAGTCACCCAGCCACACCGCGCCGCCTTCCACGCCGACGGAGAAGGTATCGCGTGCCAGGGGAAAGCTGACGCCACCCAGCAGCGAAAAGGTGTAATCGGTGGTGTCGACGTCGGAGGGCAGATCCCGGTCATCCAGGTCGGTCCAGCCGCCCTTGAGGACGCCATAGACACTGTGAGAAGCAAAGACTGGGGTGGAAAGAGTGATAGCGCCGAGGATGGCGGTGGTAGCAAGCAAAGGGGTTTTCATGTGTCGCTCCCTGCGATCATTATTGATTCAGGTACGACTTTATCACGAGGCAGGAAGGATGCCAGAGGGACAAATGCTACTGCGGGCGCCTGAGTGTTCGCCTATGAAGGGTTACTGCTCTCCGATTGCAGACGTCAGGGTATGTCGCAAGATCAACAATACTCTCAGGGGCGGATCACGAAGTAGTAATCGCCGCTGAGTTTCAGCCTCATGCAGCCATGATCATCGGGAAGGTCGTTCTCCCACTCCACATCCTGGACGCCCAGATCGAAGGCGGCGGTGTTGCGGGCAATGGCTTTGAGGCGCTCCACGTCGTTGGACTCGGTGATCAACACCGGGGGGATGGCAGCAGCGCTCTTTTCGCGAAACAGTCTCATCGTCTCTCTCCTCGCTGTGTCAAAGCAGCTACATCAAGGCCCATGGCGACCCTGCTTTGAGGTGACGACCGCTCAGTCCTTGTTCGGGGTGAGCCGGTATTTTTATTCGTGCGTTTTACCTTTGCTCTCTCTTGTTACCGGAAGCCTTTACCAGGTGCAATAACCCTGTTTGCTCATATTCAAGAAAATGCGAATTCGGTCAAATGCCTGATTTAACAGTAAAAAAGCCTGCACAGGGCAGGCTTTTATCAGGAAAATTAAGGGGTTAACCATTCGTCGGTCAGAGCATGATCAGGTGGTTTGGCAGCTCATTTTTTTGTTCCGTGGCAGGCACATGGGTGGCCAGTTTGTCACCGCAGGCGGCCACGCATTCCTGGAAGCCCTCGGCCACCCGGCCGGCTTTCACGCGGGCGATGAAGGCATCCACGATGGTCTGCCACTCGCTGTCGTCCACATGACGGGCGATGCCCTGGTCCGCCAGGATTTCTACGTAGTGTTCCGCTTCGCTGACGAAGATCAGCAGACCCGTGCCGCCACGGGTGCGGTGCAGGCCCTGCTCCAGGAACGCCTGCCGGGCCAGGCCAGCGGCGCGCATGCGTTGCAGGCGACGCGGCACCACCCGGAACTGCACCGGCTTGAGCCGGAACAGTACCGCCAGCACCAGCAGCACGCCCCATTGCAGCAGCAGACCTTCAAAGGGAGTCAGCCAGACCGGCAGGAACAGCAAAGCCACCGGCACCAGCAGGGACAGCAGCGCTGCCCACAGCAGGGTCACGTAGCGGTAATCGTCGGCCTGGCGAGCCAGTACCGTAACCAGCTCCGCGTCGGTGCGTTTTTCCTGTTCACCGATGGTCTGGGACAGGGTTTCCTGTGCGTTTTTATCCAGCAACATTACCAACCTCCCGAGGCGCCACCGCCTCCGAATCCACCACCGCCGCCGCCGAAGCCGCCGCCACCAAAACCACCACCGCCGCCGAAGCCGCCCATGGGCACCGGCAGGAACATACCGCCACGACGGCCACCCCGGCCTCCGCCGCCACCAAAGGACAGCAGGAAGGTAACCACCACCATGCCGATCAGGATCAGCAGGGCCTTGAGGCCACTGGGTTTGTTGCGGGGCTGGCGTTCGCCTTGATATTCGCCCTTGATGGCCGACTGAATGGCGGTGACACCGGCCTGGATGCCGCCATAAAACTGCCCCTGGCGGAAGGCGGGCAGGATTTCCTGCTGGATGATGACACTGGAGAGCGCATCGGTGAGTACCCCTTCCAGGCCATAACCCACTTCGATCCGCACCTTGCGATCCTTGGGAGCCACAATCAGCAGGACGCCGTTATCGGATTCCTTGCTGCCGATGCCCCAGTGGCGGCCCAGCTGGTAACCATAATCGGCGATCTCATAACCTTGCAGATCCGCCAGGGTCACCACGACCACTTGGTTGGAGGTGTTTTGTTCCGCCGAGGCCAGTGCCTGGGTGAGGCTCTGGCGCTGGGCAGCGGTCATCAGGTTGGCGTTGTCCACCACCCGGCCGGTAAGTTCGGGAAATTCCGGCGCCGCCCACAGGGGCGACGACAGAAGCAGTATAAGCAGGGTAAATAAGCGCATTAGGGCCTGCTCCCGCTATTTTTGTAGCCCCTGCTGGTGTCATTTTTTGTCCAGCGAGTTGCTATCGTTGTGCCGTGTAGCCAGCCTACATAAGCAGCGATAGCAGCTCGCTGGGCGGAAAAGGGCCCAGCCCTTCGGGTTGTGGCCCAAAACGCGCCACTCGGCGTTGTTCGTCGTTCATTTGGAAAAACCAAACATCTCTCCTCACGTCTAGATTGGCACGTTTTGGGCCGCAACAGGGGCCACAAAAATAGCGGGAGCAGGCCCTAGTTAAAGTTCACCGCCGGCGCCTGATCCGCATCTTCCGCGGTGGCTTCGTAGGTGTCGCGCATTTCCATGTCGCTGTACAGGAAGCTGTGCCACAGCCGCCCGGGGAAAGTCCGGATTTCGGTGTTGTACTGCTGCACGGCGGCGATGTAATCACGGCGCGCCACGCTAATGCGGTTTTCCGTGCCTTCCAGCTGCGATTGCAGCGCCAGGAAATTCTGGTTGGCTTTCAGGTCCGGATAGCGTTCCGCCACCACCATCAACCGTTGCAGGGCCGAGCCGAGCTGGCGCTGGGCCTGCTCGAACTGTTTCAGTTTTTCCGGATTCTCGAGCATGCTGCCGTCCACCTGGATGGAGCCCACCTTGGCCCGGGCCTCGGTCACGTCCACCAGCACTTCCCTCTCGTGACTGGCATAGCCCTTCACGGTGTTGACCAGGTTGGGGATCAGGTCTGCCCGGCGCTGATACTGGTTTTCCACCTGTGACCAGGCGGCTTTTACCTGTTCGTCGTAGGTGGGAATGTTGTTGATGCCACAGCCGCTGAGCCAGCCGGCCAGCATGACCAGAAAAAGGCTACGCCAAAGTGTCATGGTTCTCTGCTCCTTCAATCCAGAATGACAGCGGTTCCTTGCGCTTGTCGTCGCGCAGGCTCGCCAGTAACTGCTGTTTTTCGCCACGGGTCAACCGCTTGAGGCGGGCTTCCAGCCGCGAGGCCGAGGCCCGATCACCGGCGGGCACCAGCAGCACCGGCTGTACCGGCCGGCGGGCACGGGTGTAACGTGCACCTTTCGGGCTGTGGTTGTGCTCGTAAAGGCGTCGAGCCGGCTCGGTGCTGATACCGGTATAGAGCGTCCGGTCCGCACAGCGCAGCATATACACCCACCACTCTTGCATGGTTTTTACATCCCACTTTTTACTGGCTGCTATGATGCCAGAGACGTTCAAGACAACAAGGATGAAAAAATGATTACCTACCTTTACTGGTTTCTCGTTGCAGTACTCGTCATCGGTGCCCTGTTTGGCATCGGCGTGCGGCTGGGCAAATGGAAGCCGGCGCTGATTATTGCCGCCGTGATCTGGTTGGTAGCCACGCTGGCCTACTACTTCTGGCTGGAACAGATTTTTGTGAAACGCTTTGGCGGCACCATGAACATCAAGGTGCCTGAAGAGCAGTACCACATCGGTGCCACCTGGAAGGGCGACAACCTGTGGATCCAGAATTACGATCCGCAAACCAACGAGTGCATCTTCCAGGAATATTCCCGGGGCAACATGCTCGAAGGCAAGGTCGTGCTAAAGAACTGTGACCCGCTGCAGGGCACCGGCATGGTGCTGCCGAAAGACCCGGCGCTTAAGTAACCGCCTCTCAGTAGAGGGCGGGACCACCAGCGAATGCAGCTCCACAGATAGCCGCTTCGGTTCCGCCCCCTTCCCCTGTTCCGATGATGCGGCTACCCTTCCGCCTTTCACTGACCGGAACAGGACGCCCCATGAGCAATTCCCTTCAAACCCTGATGTTTGCCTTGAACCTGGTACCCGATGCCGTCGCCTTCGAGCAGGTGCAAGAGGTGATTGCCGAGCACTACACCTACACCCCTACCCGCTTTACCAACGGCAGTGGCGGTGACCAGGTGGTGAATGAGGCCGGCAGCAACGAGGGATCCTGCAAGATTTTTGCCTTCGCCAAACTCAACAAGCTGTCAGACGCCCAGACCCTGGCCTGCTTCGGGCATTTCTATCGGCATGACGTTCAGGGCAACCCGGACGGCACCGATCACGCCAATATCCGCACCTTCATGCGCCACGGCCTGAGCCAGGTGCAATTCGATGGCGACGCCCTCGTTCCTCGATAATGTGACCCCCTTCGCGCCATCTTGATCAGCTTTCGTGAATCCTGTGCAGACAATTTCATGGAGAGATCATCATGGCGCGCTATCTGGGCCTGCTGTTTGCGTTGTTACTGACCCCCGTGGCTCACGCGGCGGACGGCTGTGCCGACGCTCTGGATACCACCGTCAGAAAGCTGCATTCCCAGCAGACGCTGGATCTGTGTGCCCTGACCCGCAACAAGCTGACGCTGGTGGTGAACACCGCCAGTCAGTGTGGCTACACCCCGCAGTTCAAGGATCTGGAGGCGCTGTACCAGAGCTATCGGGAACAGGGGCTGATTGTGGTGGGCTTCCCCTCGGATGATTTCCGCCAGGAGCTGAACAGCGAGTCCGATACCGCGGAAGTCTGCTATGTGAACTACGGCGTGACCTTCCCCATGGCCGCCACCAGTTCGGTAAAGGGCGACAATGCCAACCCGGTATTCCAGGCCCTTGGCACCGCCACCCAGGCGCCGGGCTGGAATTTCAACAAGTACCTGATAGCGGCAGACGGCTCCCTTATTCGGCATTTCCCGGCAGCGGCGGAGCCGCGCGGTGGTGAGCTGGAAGCGGCCATCCGCGATGCATTGAACCGGTGACCTCAGCCAGGAGGTAGATGCCTCCGGCGGAGGCTGATATTGTGAACGGTCACCCATTATTACCCGGCGGTGAGTCCTGTGAAGGTTCGCAGCAGTAAAGAACAGCAACGCCATCAGCTTGAGCGCGATATGGAGCGCTATCTGTCCAAGGGCGGAGAGATCAAGGAGATCCCCCGTGGCGTCAGTGGTACCGATCCTGTGCACGGCAAAGGGCACCAGACTGTGCTGTTCAACGGCCCCCGCCAGCCCCCGCGCACCGATCTGAGCCAGGTGGCCGCCACCATCGACGCGCGCAAGCACAAACCCCGCCGCCAACGACTCACCAACCGCCCCACCCGCAAGCTGATTTATGATGATTTCGGCGAACCGCTACGCTGGGTGTGGCACGACTGATAACACCTTGAGAAGGATCTGCAATGAAACGGCTTTTGCTGCTGGTATCCCTGTTTATGATGAGTCAGACCGCGTTCAGCGACATCATTGAAACCCCGGTCACCCTGCCCGACGATCTGGGCACCGGCGTCATGTACCTGAATGACAAACAGAAAAAACCCGGGCCCGGGGTGATCGTGATCCACGAATGGTGGGGCCTGAACGATTACGCCCGCGATCGCGCACGCATGCTGGCCCGGGCCGGTTACACCGCCCTGGCGGTGGACATGTACGGCACCGGCAAGGTAGCCACTCACCCCAAGGATGCGGAAGCCTTCATGAAATCCGCCATGGCCGAGCCGGAAAAGATGAACGCCCGCTTCGAAGCCGCCCGCAAGATGATGCTGAAACAGCAGCAGGTAGAAGCAGGCCGTCTGTTCGCCATCGGCTACTGCTTCGGCGGTGGCGTGGTACTGAACCAGGCCCGCATGGGTACCGACCTGGCCGGCGTGGCCAGCTTCCATGGCACCCTGGGCACCGACACTCCCGCCCAGCCGGGTGACATCAAGGCGCGCATTCTTGCCGCCACCGGCCAGGCCGACCCGATGATTCCTGCCGAACAGGTCACCGGTTTCGTCAAGGAAATGACCGAGGCCGGCGCCGACTTCCAGCTGCTCAGCTTCCCCGGCGTCAAGCACAGCTTCACCAACCCGAAGGCGGATGCGGTAGCGGAACGCTTCGACATGCCGGTGGGCTACGATGCCCATGCGGACCAGGTAAGCTGGAAAGCGCTGGTGGATTTCATCGAACATAAATCCCACGCGGAATAACCGCACCAGTTAGGGGCATTGCCGTTGGCAATGCCCCGTCACTGCCCACCTTTCTGCCCGATTCGTTTTCCTTCTGCGCCAACCCCCTGATTTTCCTCAGCCTCACCACTTGGCATCCCCTTTGCTTTACCAAAAGAAGAGGAATCGAATGGCCACGTTGCCATTAGGGAGCCTCTAAGTGACTCCTTGGATGCTCAGTCTTTAAGGGGTCATTCAGAGGCTCCCAACTCAACACAAGTTGCACCAATAGACCGCTAGGGTTCCGGTCGCCTGCGCCAACAAACCGCGCGCAGCCGATGCCTGGTCCGAGAGCAGTCGACCTTCTTGCAGTCGTTTCGCAGCACATGCGGCTGAAGGTTACACGGCGGGACAAAAGCCCGGGAGGACACGATGACCGCGTTGTCATTGGATTCCTCATCGTCCGTAGCCAAGGAGGTCCGAGATGACCCTTTCCGTACGTAAGACCGCTGCCGTTGCAGCACTTGCCCTGTCCACATCCCTGATGCCGGTCACCGCACTGGCCAAAGATTCCTTCAGCGTCTGCTGGTCCATCTATGTGGGCTGGATGCCGTGGGATTACGGCGCCCAACAGAAGATCGTCGACAAGTGGGCCAACAAGTACGACATCGAGATTGATGTGGTACAGATCAACGACTACGTGGAATCCATCAACCAGTACACCGCCGGTGCCTATGACGGCTGCGCCATGACCAACATGGATGCGTTGACCATTCCCGCTGCCGGCGGCGTGGATTCCACCGCCCTGATCGTGGGTGACTTCTCCAACGGTAACGACGGCGTGGTGCTCAAGGGCACTGACAAGCTGGCCGACATCAAGGGCCAGCAGGTCAACCTGGTAGAACTGTCCGTTTCCCACTACCTGCTGGCCCGTGCCCTGGAAACCGTGGGGCTGACTGAGCGCGACCTGACCGTGGTGAATACCTCGGACGCAGATCTGGTGTCCGCCTTCACCACCAAAGGCGTCACCGCCGTGGCTACCTGGAACCCGCTGCTCAGCGAAATCACCGCCATGCCGGACAGCCACAAGGTGTTCGACTCCGCGCAGATCCCCGGTGAAATCATCGACCTGATGGTGGTCAACACCGACACTCTGGAAGCCAACCCGGATTTCGGCAAGGCGCTCACCGGTGCCTGGTACGAGATCATGGCCACCATGTCCGCCGATGATGAGGCCGGCAAGGCCGCCCGTACCTTCATGGCCAATGCCTCCGGTACCGACCTGGCCGGCTATGAAGCCCAGCTGGATTCCACCCGCATGTTCTACCAGCCCGCCGAGGCCGTGGCCTTCGTCAACAGCCCGGCACTGAAAGACACCATGCAGAAGGTGGCGGAATTTTCCTTCCAGCACGGTTTGTTGGGTGAAGGCGCTCCGGATGCCGGCTTTGTGGGTATCGAAACCCCGGCGGGCATCTATGGCAGCGACAGCAATGTAACGCTGCGCTTTATCCCGGATTACATGGCCATGGCAGCAGAAGGAAAGCTGTAACACCGCAAACACGTCGCACGCTGGCACGCACCACGCCAGCGTGCGGGGTCCGGCCTGTTGCGAATTCAATCACCGGGAATTGCCATGAAAAAACTGATCAACCGTCAACCGGGACGTGTCGGTGCCTGGGCACTGGGCCTGCTGCCCTTCGTGCTGCTGCTGATTGTCTATATGGTGGCCTCCGATGCACGCCTGACGGAAAACCCCAACGACAAATTGCTGCCGGCGCTGGGCAGTTTTGTGGACGCCATCCAGCGTATGGCATTCGAACCCAGCAAGCGCAGCGGCGACTATCTGTTGCTGAACGACACCCTGGCCAGCCTGCAACGGCTTGGCATCGGCGTGGCCATCAGTGCGCTGGTTGCCCTGGTGGTGGGGATCGGCAACGGCACCATTCCCTATATCCGCTCGACCCTGTCACCGCTGGTGACCGGCCTGTCACTGGTACCGCCCATGGCGATCCTGCCGGTGCTGTTCATTATTTTCGGCCTGGGTGAACTGGCCAAGGTAATGCTGATCATCATCGGCATTACCCCCTTTCTGATTCGTGATCTGCAGCAACGGGCGTTGGAAATTCCGGAAGAGCAGATCATCAAGCTACAAACCCTGGGCGCCAATACCTGGCAGATCATTACCCGCCTGGTATGGCCGCAACTGATGCCGCGATTGATCGGCGCCGTGCGGTTGTCCCTGGGCCCGGCCTGGCTGTTCCTGATCGCCGCCGAGGCCATCGCCGCCACCGAAGGGCTGGGCTATCGCATCTTCCTGGTACGGCGCTATCTGGCCATGGATGTGATTCTGCCCTATGTGGTGTGGATCACCCTGCTGGCCTTTGCCATCGACTTTCTTCTGCGTCGTTACTCGCAATGGCGCTACCCCTGGTTCCATCAACAGGCTCATTAAGGGAGATCCGTGGTAATGGCTATCATCGAAATGAAAAACCTGTGGAAGGAATACGGCGACCAGGTAGTGCTGGAACGCCTCAACGCCACCGTCCAGGAAGGTGAGTTCGTCACCATCGTCGGCGCCTCCGGCTGTGGCAAAACCTCCTTCCTGAAACTGCTGCTGGGCACCGAACAGGCCAGCCGTGGTGAACTGCTGCTGGATGGCCAGCCCCTGCCCGGCGAACCAGACGACAGTCGTGGCATCGTGTTCCAGCGCTACTCGGTACTCAACCATCTGACCGCCCTGGAAAACGTCATGCTCGGCGGCGAACTGCAGCACAGCCCCTGGCTGGGTTTCAGTTTTGGCAAGCGTCGCAAGCAACTACAAAAAGACGCCCTGGCCATGCTGGAAAGCGTGGGCCTCAGCCACGCCGTGGACAAATACCCCCATGAACTCTCCGGCGGCATGCAACAACGCCTGGCCCTGGCTCAGGCGCTGATCAAGAAACCCCGCATCCTGCTGCTGGACGAACCCTTCGGCGCCCTGGACCCGGGCATTCGTGCCGACATGCACAAGCTGGTGCTGTCGCTGTGGAAAGAACAGCGACTCACCGTGTTCATGATCACCCATGACATCAACGAAGGCTTTTACCTGGGTACCCGGCTGTGGGTGTTCGACAAGCCCCGCCTGGACCCGCAGGCCCCCGGTGCCTATGGCGCCCGGGTGACCTACGACCTGCCGGTGGGTGATTGCGAAAGCGGCACCCTGACAAACATAAATCGAAGCGTGGGCAATACCAGCCGCGTTCTCCACGACATCCTCTAAGGAGCGCCTGATGAGCGACAGTCTTTACACCACCATCCTGCCCGGCAGCGCCCACTGGTCGATGCGGGTACGCCGTGGCATGCAACTGCGATTTACCGACGTGGAAGGTGGCGCCAACCTGTCCCTGCTGATGTACAACCCGGAAGACCTGCTGGAACGCTACAACGCCCCGGACACCTTGAAAGGCCAGCACACCTTCAAGCTGACCCGGGGCAACTGCCTCTACTCGGACATGGGCCGGGTGTTTGCCTCCATGGTCGACGATGATTTCGGCTGGCACGACACCGTCTGCGGCACGCTCAGCGAAAAAAGTCTGAAGGAAAAATATCAGGTGCGCTCCTACCAGGATTGTCACAACCAGTGGACCCTGAGTGGCGAACACAGTTTCCTTACCGAACTGGCCAAGTACGGCCTGGGCGAACGGGACCTGGCCGCCAACCTGAATCTTTTTTCCAAAGTCATCACCGACGATGACGGCAACCTGATCTTCGATGCCAGCGCCGCCCGCGCCGGTGCCAGCGTCACCCTGCGCTTCGAGATGGACACCCTGGTGATCCTGCATACCTGCCCGCACCCGCTGAACCCGGCGGCAGACTATCCGATGAAACCGGTACAGGTAGAAATGCTCAAAGCCGCCCCGCTGGCCGACGACGATTACTGCAAACACTTTCGCCCGGAAAACGGCCGGGCCTTTGAAAACAATCGCCTGTACCACCTCGGTTTGTAACCCGCCGTAGGAGCGTCCCTGGCGGCGCGATCCAGAGGAGAGAAACATGATCAAAGAAAGCCCAAGGCAACCGGAACAGGCCAGCTTCCGTGAAGTGGTCGCCGCCGGGGATTACTTCATTCACACGGTAAAAAAAGGCCAGACCGTTCGCCTGCTCGATCTGCAAGGCAACCAGGCCGCCGACACCCTTTTCTACAGCGCCGCCGATCCGGCGGAACGCTACAGCGCCATGGATACCATTCGCGAGCAGGGCAACGTCTACCTCACCGCCGGTAGCGTGCTGATGTCCAACCGCATCAACCCGCTGCTGGAAATCGTCGCCGATACCTGTGGTCGCCACGACACCCTCGGCGGCGCCTGCGCCACGGAAAGCAACACCGTGCGCTATGACCTGGAAAAGCGCTGCATGCATGCCTGCCGGGACAGCTGGATGCTGGCCGTCAACCAGCACCCGGAGTTTGATCTGGGCAAACGGGACATCACCCATAACATCAACTTCTTCATGAATGTGCCGGTCACCGCCGACGGCGGCCTCACCTTCGAGGACGGCATTTCCGCCCCGGGAAAATATGTGGAACTGACCGCCTGCATGGATGTGGTGATGCTGATTTCCAACTGCCCGCAGCTCAACAATCCCTGCAACGGCTACAACCCCACACCCATTGAAGTGCTGATCTGGAATCACTGATTTATCCGCATTTCCCCGGGGACGACCCCGGCGGCCAGAGAATGCCATGACGGGACGACCCGTCAGCCGTCAAAGAGACATCGCCATGTTCAACAAAGTGTTGATTGCCAATCGAGGCGCCATTGCCACCCGTGTTATTGCCACCCTGAAAAAAATCGGCGTTACCGCCGTGGCCGTCTATGCGGAAGCAGACCGGGATTCCCTGCATGTGACCCAGGCCGACGAGGCCTACTGTCTGGGTGAAGGCAGTGCCCGCGACACCTATCTGAATCAGGATGCCCTGTTTGCCCTGATGGAACAGCACGGCATCGAGGCGGTGCATCCCGGCTACGGATTTCTCAGTGAAAACCCGGATTTTGTGCAGGGCTGCGAAGCCCGTGGCATTGCCTTTATCGGCCCGACGCCACAACAGATGGACACCTTCGGCCTGAAACACACTGCCCGTGCGCTGGCGCAAAACACCGGCGTCCCCCTGCTGCCCGGTACCGATCTGCTCACCGACAAAGAGGCGGCCCTGGCAGCCGCAGACAATGTCGGCTATCCGGTGATGCTGAAAAGTACCGCCGGTGGTGGCGGCATCGGCATGCAGATCTGTGAAAGCGCCGCCAGCCTGGACAAGGCCTGGGACACGGTGCGCCGATTGAGCGCCAACAACTTTTCCAACGATGGCGTTTTTATCGAAAAATATATCGCCCGTGCCCGTCATATCGAGGTGCAGGTTTTCGGTGATGGTCAGGGCCATGCGGTCACCCTCGGCGAGCGCGATTGCTCCGCCCAGCGCCGCCACCAGAAAGTGCTGGAAGAAACCCCCGCCGCCAACCTACCCGATGCGGTTCGCAGCGAACTGCAGGCCACCGCCAAGGCACTGATGGAAGCAGTCAGCTACCGTAATGCCGGCACCGTGGAATTCATTCTCGACCAGGACAGCAACGCCTTTTATTTTCTGGAAGTGAATACCCGCCTGCAGGTGGAGCACGGCGTCACCGAACAGGTTTACGGCGTAGACCTGGTGGAATGGATGCTGAAACTGGCCGCCGGTGAGTTGCCATCGCTGGATACCCTGGCCGCCAACCTGACCGTGTGCGGCCATGCCATCCAGGCGCGGCTGTATGCGGAAGATCCCAACAAGGATTTCCAGCCCAGCGCCGGGCTGCTCACCGCCGTCACCTTTCCCCAGGCCGACGGCCAGGCACTGCGTATTGATCACTGGATCGAAGCCGGGCTCACCGTCTCGCCTCTGTTCGACCCCATGCTGGCCAAGGTGATTGTTCATGAAGCCAGCCGCGACGCGGCGCTGGCCGCCCTGGACAAGAGCCTGGAAGAAACCTGTATCGAAGGCATCGAAACCAATCGTGATTATCTGCGCAGCATTCTTGCCGACCCGGTGTTTGCCGACGGCCAGATGACCACCCGCTACCTGAACGACTTCACCTACCAGCCGTTCACTCTGGACGTGCTGGCCGGCGGCACCCTGACCACGGTGCAGGATTACCCCGGGCGCAGTGGTTACTGGCCGGTGGGCGTACCGCCGTCTGGCCCTTTCGATGCCCTGAGTTTTCGTTTGGGCAATCGCCTGCTGGGCAACGAGGAAAAGGCGGCGGGGCTGGAGTTCACTCTCAACGGCCCGACCCTGAAATTTAATCAGGTCACCCGCATCGCCCTCACCGGGGCAGACATGCAGGCAACCCTGGATGGCAACCCGGTTCCCGGTTATACCGCCATTGCCATACAGCCGGGCCAGACCCTGAAGCTGGGCAAGGTGGTCGGCGAAGGCGCCCGTGCCTACCTGGCCATTGCCGGTGGCATCCAGTGCTCCCCTTATCTGGGCTCGCGCAGCACCTTTACCCTGGGTCAGTTCGGTGGCCATGGGGGTCGCGCCCTGCGCACCGGAGATGTGCTGCACTTCTCCCCGGACAACGGCGCCGGCAGCGATCTTGTGGTGCCGGAAAATCTGAAGCCAGCGCTGAACAACCAGTGGACCCTTCGCGTGATCTACGGCCCCCACGGTGCGCCGGACTTCTTTACCGACGACGACATGGCCATGTTCTTCAGCACCGACTGGCAGGTGCACTACAACTCCAGCCGCACCGGCGTGCGCCTAGTGGGCCCCAAGCCTGGCTGGGCCCGCAGTGACGGCGGCGAAGCCGGCATGCACCCGTCCAACATCCATGACAATGCCTACGCCGTGGGTACGGTGGATTTCACCGGTGACATGCCGGTGATCCTGGGCCCGGACGGCCCCTCCCTGGGCGGCTTTGTCTGCCCGGCCACGGTGATCCTGGCGGACCGCTGGAAACTGGGTCAGTTGAAGGCCGGCGACACCCTGCGCTTTGAGGCTATCAGTCTGGCCGATGCGGATGCGCTGGCCGCAGAACAGGACGCCTGTGTGGCCGCCCTGAGCGCACCGCAACAACAGGTCAGCCCGGCCCCGATCACCACCCCGATTCTTAATCGTCTGAGCGAAAGCGACGCCGGCGTGGAGGTGGTCTACCGGGCCGCCGGTGACCGTTACCTGCTGGTGGAATACGGCCCCCTGGTGCTGGACCTGCGCCTGCGATTCCGTGCCCATGCGCTGATGCTATGGCTGCAGGAACAGCAACTCGATGGCGTCATCGAACTGACCCCGGGCATTCGCTCCCTGCAGATTCATTTCGATCCGCGACAACTGCCCCGCACTGATCTGCTGGAAAAGCTGGCCCAGGCAGAACATGCCCTGCAACAGCAGGACGATCTGGAGGTGCCCTCGCGCATCGTGCATATCCCGTTGAGCTGGGATGACCAGGCCTGCCATCAGGCTATCGAAAAATACATGCAGTCGGTGCGCAAGGATGCGCCCTGGTGTCCGTCCAATCTGGAATTTATTCGCCGCATCAACGGCCTCGACAGTATCGATGACGTCAAGGAGATCCTGTTCAGTGCCCGCTATGTGGTGATGGGACTGGGCGATGTGTATCTGGGCGCGCCGGTGGCAACCCCTTACGACCCCCGCCACCGGCTGGTGACCACCAAGTACAACCCGGCCCGCACCTGGACCGCGGAAAACTCCGTGGGCATCGGCGGCGCCTACCTGTGCGTGTATGGCATGGAAGGTCCCGGCGGTTACCAGTTTGTCGGCCGCACCCTGCAGATGTGGAACCGTTACCGGCAGACCGAAGCGTTTGATCAGCCCTGGCTACTACGCTTCTTCGATCAGATTCGTTTCTACGAGGTGAGCCACGAGGAACTCAATCAGATTCGTCGGGATTTTCCCAAGGGCCAGTACCCGATCCGCATCGAAGAGACCACCTTCAGCCAGAAGGACTACCAGCAGTTTCTTGATGACAACCAGCAGGACATCACCACCTTCACCGACGCCCGCAATCGGGCCTTCGATGAAGAACTGCAACGCTGGGTGGCCAGCGGCCAGATCAACTTCCAGTCCGAGCAGGATCTGGATGCGGACAACAGCGCCGAGCCGGTGGAAGGCACCCCGGTGGAATCCCCAGTGGCCGGCAACATCTGGAAGCTGAACGTGGCCGAAGGCGATACCGTGCAGGAAGGCGATGTGGTGGCGGTGCTTGAATCCATGAAGATGGAAATCGAGATCAGTGCCCCGCAGAGCGGCAAGGTGGTGGCCATCACCCGGCAGGAAGGCCAGCAGATCAATGCCGGCCAGGCGATCATGGTGCTGGACTGAAGCGATCAGACATCCCCCGTCTCCTCTCAAGGGCGGAGAGGGAAGGATTGAAGATCAGGCTCGGTGCCCGGCCATTACCATCGCAGCATTCGCACCAAGCCAGACCGGTTCAACCGCCTTCATTACTGGCCTCCTGACGACGGGGGCGGCGCACCAGTTCCCCCCGGCAATTGGGGCAACGGCTGGCATGAACGGTGCAACAATCCACACAGTACGTGCATTCGTAGGAACAGATGTAAGCTTCTGCCAGGGCCGGCAGGGAACGCTGGCAGGTCTCGCACTGTGTTTTCATTTTCAGCATGGGAACGTCCTTGCAGGCTGCTAATGCGCCTTCACTTTCTGTTTGTTGCAGCGTTCGCAACGATACACCGTCACCAGCTTTCCCTGCTTCACATCGAATTGCTTGTCCTTGCACACCACCCACTTATGAAAGCCATGCTGGCACATGCCTTTGCGCGGGGTTTTCTTTTCCGGTTTTTTGAACGGCAGAATATCGCCCATGACCACATTACATCTTGATAACGATCCACCGAGGATAGCGTAATTTCCCGTTCAAAGCGCCAGCAATAACCCAATCCCCAGCACCACCTCGCCGACAAGAAACAGGGCCGGAAACCGCTCCAGCCGACCATCAACCCCCCAGGCAACCAGACGACCCACCGCCATGCCCAACAGGGCCACACCGACCGTCAACACCACCCCCGGCTGCCAGTGCGGCCAATGGCCACTCAATAACAGCAGGGCGCCCATGGCGACACCAAACCCTCCATACACGGCTCTGGCCTCGTTGCGCGCGGCCATGGGTAATGTGGGCAGATCCACCATTCCGGTTATTCTTTGCGGAGCGATCAGCGCCAGCAGGCCCATGGCGAGAAAGGCGATTGCAGTAATCAGGATCATCGGTAATTCCCCTATTCAGATAGCGGTAGCCGGAAGCACGTCCAGACAGAGTGCGCCGCCGGTATGGTTAGGATAGATTCAGATCAGAGTCCGCTGATCAGGGAAGAGAAACAATTACCTCAGAGGTAATGGTGAAGCCTGCCGCCCTCTTTCATGCTTAACCGGAACTCAGACAACCCCGCTCCAGGAGAGCCCATGCAAACCGGACAGATACTCGCTGAACTGCGCAAGACACGGCGACTGAGCCAACTGAATCTGGCCCTGCGTGCGGAGGTGTCCAGCCGTCACCTGAGCTTTATCGAAACCGGCCGCAGCCAGGCAAGCGCCCCTATGCTCAAGCGGCTGGCCATGGAGCTGGAGCTGAGCTGCCGGGACACCAACCGGCTGCTGCTGTCCGCCGGCTATGCTCCGGCCTTCAGCAACACCGATCTGGACAGCGACGCCATGGCACCAGTGCGCCAGGCGCTGGAGATCATGCTGGTCAATCACAACCCCTTCCCTGCCGTGGTGCTCGATGCCCACTGGAATGTACTGATGGCCAATCAGGCCCAGCAACAACTGATGAGCCTGATGATGCAGGAGCGCGGCCCCTTCCCACAGACCGCCAATGTGGTGGAGCTGGTGTTTCACCCCCAGGGCTACCGGCCCTTTCTGGTCAATTGGGAGGACGTGGCGAGCTTTCTGTTACGGCGCCTGCACCGGGACCACCAGGCGAGACCGGATCCGCGGCTGGCTAGCCTACTCAAACGCCTGGGTGAACTGGCAGATGTGGAGGCTCTGCTCCACCAGGAGCCGCCCGGTGACCGCAGTGAGCCCATGCTGGCCCTGGAGATTGACCTGGCCGGGCAGCGCCTGCGCAGTTTCTCCACCCTGGCCAGTTTCGGCACCGCTCTGGATGTGGTGATGGAAGAGCTGCGTATCGAGCATTATTTCCCCGCCGATGACGCCACCCGCCGCTGGTTTCGCAAGCAGATTCAATAAGCCCATCGAAGGGGCAGGCGCAAACCCGTATAATTCGCCCCCCGAGAATCAACCGGCAGTGATAATGACTGATTTTACCCCCGGCCAGCGCTGGCTGAGCGAATCCGAAACCGAACTGGGCCTCGGCATCATCAAGGAATTGGATTACCGACTGGTCACCGTGGGCTACCCGGCGGTAGAAGAGGAGCGCACCTACGCCATCAACAATGCGCCCCTGTCGCGGGTCATCTTCAGCACCGGCGACACCATCCGCACCGCCGACGAACTGGAGCTGGTGGTTACCGAGGTCAACGAACTCAACGGCCTCAAGGTCTACATGGCTCACCCGCTGGGCCAGCCGGAAGATATACAGCCGGTGCCGGAAACCCATCTGGGCCACAAACTGCGCCTGACCACCGCGCTGGACCGCCTATTGTCCAACCAGCTGTCCTCCAATCGCTGGTTTGAACTGCGTGTGGATGCGCTGAACGCGCACTGCCAGCAACAGCAGTCCACCATCAAGGGGCTGCGTGGCCCGCGCATCGACCTGATCGGCCACCAGCTCTACATTGCCGACCAGGTGGCCAATCGCTTCGCTCCCCGTGTACTACTCGCCGACGAAGTCGGCCTGGGTAAGACCATCGAAGCCGGTCTGATTCTCCATCAGCAATTGCTCAGCGGCCGCGCCAAACGGGTGCTGGTGGTGGTGCCTTCGCCGCTGGTGCACCAGTGGTTTGTGGAAATGGTGCGTCGTTTCAATCTGCACTTTTCCATTTTCGATGCGGAACGGCTCAACGCTCTGCAGCCGCAAACCAGCATCAAGGACATGCTGGCGCAGATTATCGAAGAGGAAAAAGCGGCGGCGGAAAGCGAGGACGAGGATAACGAAGAAGACGCGCAGCAGACCTGGGACAACCCTTTCCTCAGTGAACAGCTGATCCTGTGCAGCACCGATTTTCTTGCCGAGTGCGACATCGACCAGCTGGCGGCAGCGGACTGGGATCTGCTGGTAGTGGATGAAGCCCACCACCTGGAATGGGCACCGGATGCCCCCAGCGACGACTACCAGCGGGTGGAAACCATCGCCCGCCAGGCCCGCGGCCTGCTGCTGCTCACCGCCACCCCGGAACAGCTCGGCCTGGAAAGCCACTATGCCCGCCTGCGCCTGCTGGACCCGGATCGCTACCCGAGCCTGGACGCCTTCCGCGAGGAGCAGTCTCACTACCAGGAAATCGCCAGCCTGGCCGGCAAGCTCCATGACGAGGCCAGCTGGTCCGCAGACCTGAAAGCCGAAGCGGCCCGCCTGCTGCCGGACATGACCATCAGCGAAGACCAGCGTGAGGCGATCCTGGCCGAACTGCTGGACCGCTCCGGCCCGGGCCGGGTGATGTTCCGCAACACCC
Organism: uncultured Alcanivorax sp.; assembly: GCF_947258575.1. Taxonomy (GTDB): domain Bacteria; phylum Pseudomonadota; class Gammaproteobacteria; order Pseudomonadales; family Alcanivoracaceae; genus Alcanivorax. The sequence goes on along the minus strand of NZ_CAMYIV010000012.1, from coordinate 483,077 downwards.
GCCACAATATTGCCGGCTTCCCGGCGCGCCACGTCCACGGCATTCCGCTTCCCCTGCCGGAGGAGTACCACTACGAAAGCGACGAGGAGCGGGAAGGTCACCTGCACCCGGAAACCCTGTTCCATGACGATCGCTGGTGCACCCTGGACCCGCGGGTGAACTGGCTGGAGCAGTTCTTCAAACAGCACCGCAAAGAGAAGGTGCTGGTGATCTGCGCCAATCGGCACACCGCCACCGATCTGCATGCTCACTGCAACTACAAGCTGGGCATGAACGTGGCCATGTTCCACGAAGACATGGACCTGATCGAGCGCGACCGCGCCGCCGCCTTCTTCGCCGATGATGTGGATGGTGCCCAGGCGCTGATCTGTTCTGAAATCGGCTCCGAAGGCCGTAACTTCCAGTTTGCCCACCATCTGGTACTGCTGGACCTGCCGCTGAACCCGGACCTGCTGGAACAACGTATCGGCCGGCTGGACCGTATCGGCCAGACCGAAGACATCCAGATCCATGTGCCCTACTTCGAGGCCCACGCCCAGGAAGTGCTGTTCCGCTGGTATCACGAAGGCATGGACGCCTTCGAACACACCAACCCGGCTGGCCACGATATCTACCTGCGCAGCCGCGATGCTCTGGAGCCACTACTGTGTGGCGACCCGGAATACACCGCCATTGATGCCCTGGTGGCGGAAACCCGCACCGTTGCCGATGAGCTGCACACCCTGATGGAAACCGGCCGCGACCGGCTGCTGGAACTGAGCTCCTTTGACAGCGAGCGGGCCGAACAACTGAAACAGGCCCTGGCGGACTGTGACGACGACAGCCCCCTGCCCTTCATGCAACGCGTATTCGACCGCTATGGTGTGGATCAGGAAGACCATTCCGACACCGCCGTGATCCTCAAGCCCGGCCAGCACATGCGTGATGCCTTCCCGGGGCTTCCGGAAGAAGGGATCACCATGACCGACAGCCGGGCCACGGCCCTGGCTCGGGATGACATGCAGTTCCTCACCTGGGAACACCCCATGGTCACCGGCAGCCTGGAAATGCTGCTCACCGAACACCGTGGCAAGGCCGCCGTGAGCCTGCTGAAGAACCCCAAGATCAACCCCGGCACCCTGTTGATCGAGGCCATCTACACCATTGATGCCGTGGCGCCTAAATACCTGCAGGCGGACCGCTTCCTGCCTACCTCGGTGATTCGCCACCTGCTCGATGCCAACGGCAAGAACATCAGCCAGGCAATCAGCCACGACGGGCTCAGCCAGCAGTGCCACAAGATGGACAAGCCGCTGAGCCGCAAGATCGTCGGCAGCCAGAAACCGCTACTGGATAAACTGCTCAAGGCCGATGAAGCCCGCGCCGCCGAAGAAGCCCGCGGCACCATCGACGGGGCTCTGGAAAAAATGCGCCTGGAACAGGGCCATGAACTGGCTCGCCTGAAGGCGCTGCAGGCCAAGAACCCGGCGGTGCGAGACGAGGAAATCCAGGCCCTGGAAGCCCAGACTGAAGCCTTGGAGAAAGTGCTCGGCGAAGCCCGCTGTCAGCTGGAAGCCGTGCGCGTGATTGTGGCCGGCGGGGTTTAAGCACAGGCTGTTGCGCTGCCCCAACGACACCACCGCGCTACCCAATGCCTCTATCGTAGGAACGGAGCGTAGCGGAGTAACGCATGTAGTTCCGTGCGGCCCGAAGGGTGAGCGAAGCGAATAACCATGCTTGCATGGCGAACCCGACCGCAGGTCGGCCCGCTAGCCGGTTCGCCATGCAAGCATAGCTCCTACAATGTCACTCATTCGCCGGGCGGGAAATTCCCCTCCGACCAGACAAGGACAAAGCATGAGCGAACTGTTGAAGTGTGTGGAAATCGAGCCGGCAGGCGACGCCACGGCTACCGTGATCTGGCTGCATGGCCTGGGGGCCAGTGGTCATGATTTCGAGCCCATCGTGCCGGAGTTGCAGCTGCCCGCCGGGCTGGATGTGCGTTTTGTGTTTCCCCATGCGCCGGAGATTCCCGTCACCGTCAACGGCGGCATGGTGATGCCCGCCTGGTACGACATTCTCGCCATGGATATCGACCGCAAGGTGGACGAGGCCGGGGTGTTGGCGTCCGCGGATGCCGTGGATGCCCTGATCGAACGGGAGATACAGCGTGGCATTCCCGCCCACCGGATCGTCATCGCCGGCTTCTCCCAGGGCGGTGCGGTGGCCTATCAGGCCGCGCTGCGCTACCCACAACAGCTGGCCGGCCTGCTGACCCTGTCCACCTATATGGCCATGCCGGTCACCCCCTCTACCGCCAATGCGTCCCTGCCGGTGATGATCTGCCACGGCAGCCAGGACCCCATGGTGCCGGAAGTGCTCGGCCGCCGGGCAGCAGACACCCTGACCAGCCTGGGTTATGCACCGGAGTACCTCACCTACCCCATGGAGCATATGGTCTGCCTGGAGCAGATTCGTGATATCGGGCAATGGCTGAGTAAGGTCCTCGCGGCCTGACCATCACCACTGCATATCCCCTCCCCGCAGTCGCTTTGCCCGCATGGCGACTGCGGGGATCGCTATAGCCTGCAGTAGCCCGTGCAAACGCCTCCTCAAAAATGCATTTTATTGCATTCCCTCCTTTCACGACCGCCATGCCCCACAGACGCCAGGCGTTACGACGTTTTACGCTTCAAACAACGCTTGTCACAGCAAAACGCCGCGTGTTGTTGTCAGATAGACACAAGCCTGTCGTATAAGTGAGGAATAGCGATGAACGTAACCACATTACCCAAGCTGTTACTGCTGGGCAGCGCACTGAGTTTGCCAGTGGCCAGCCTGGCGCAGCCACCGGCCTGGGCCGGCAAGGGAAAAGGCCCGGCGGGACAGCAACAGGAAAGCCACGAGCGGGAATACCGCCGTGATGACCGCCACCGGGATTACCGCGATTACCGCTACAGCGACCGTGAACGCGACGCTCTGCGACGCCATCTGAGCAACAGGGATTACCAGTCCTTGCCGCCGGGCCTACAAAAGAAAGTGGCCCGCGGCGGCCAGCTGCCGCCGGGTTGGCAGAAGAAACTCCAGGTTGGCCGCACCCTGCCCGATGATCTCTACTACCACGGGCAGCGTCTGCCGGTGTACGACGGCATGCGCCGTATTGACGGGGTGACTGATGTGATCATCGACAATGAGGCAGTGAGAATCATGGACGCCACCCAGACCATCATTGATGTGTTCGGGATTCGTTAACGCCGTGATCAGTTTAAAGTTCAAAGTTGAAAGTTGAAAGTTGAAAAGCGCGGGGCGGCGGGTTTTGTTCTGAAGTTCCGTGCCCGCGAATTACCGTTAATCGCGGCGACAACTTGGTAGCGCCTGAGTCTCTGGCCCGCGTTTCAACTTTGAACTTTCAACTAAAAAAGCCGCGCCCCTTTCTGAGCGCGGCTTTTTTCGTGTTACCTGCAGCGTGTTGCGTGCTGCTGCGACCTGCTTACAACCAGTAAACGGTCACGAACAGGAACAGCCAGACCACGTCAACGAAGTGCCAGTACCAGGCACCTGCTTCCCAGGCAAAACAGTTATCCGGGCTGAAGTGTCCCTTGATAACACGGATCAGGGTGATGAACAGGAAGATGGTGCCGATGGTCACGTGGGCACCGTGGAAACCGGTGAGCAGGAAGAACAGGCTCCCGTAGATACCCGCATCCAGGGTCAGGCCCATGTCATAGGCGTGCACATATTCCAGACCCTGCAGGCCCAGGAAGATAACACCCAGTACCACGGTAATGGCCTGGAAAATGATCAGCTTGCCGCGCTGGTTTTCCAGCAGGGCATGGTGGGCAATGGTCAGGGTAATGGAGCTGACCAGCAGGATGGCAGTGTTGATCGCCGGCAGACCCCAGGCACCCATGGGGGTGGTGGTGGTACCGTCCGGGGTAACGGTCAGCGGCCACATGGCCTGGAAACCCGGCCACAGCACTTCGTGGGTCATGGCGTTGGAGCCTTCCCCGGACAGCCACGGAATGATCAACCAGCGGGTGTAGAACATGGCGCCAAAGAAGGCGGCAAAGAACATCACCTCGGAAAAGATGAACCACAACATGCCCTGGCGATAGGAGCCGCCCAGCTGATTGCTGTGCAGACCGCCCACGGATTCCTTGATGGTATCGCGCCACCAGGCGGCAATCACCAGCAGCAACCAGGCCAGACCGATGAAGAACAGCGGCTTGCCGAAGAAGTTCGGCTCCATGGTATCCATGGTGCTCTGCTGGATGAACTTGGCACCGCCAATGGCGGTCAGGAACAAGCCGATGGACGCGGTCAACGGCCAGGGGCTGCTCTCGGGAACGTAATACTTGTCAGTAGCCATTCGAAAATCTCCTCTACAACCGGCTGTTATCAGTTCACAGCCACGCTGTTATTTTTACCGGCGACCCGCTCTGTCACATCGAAGATCGTATAGGACAGAGTGAATTGGTTTATATGACGTGGAATTTCCGGGTCCAGATAGAAAATCATCGGCATGTCCTTACGCTCCCCTGCGGCCAGGGTCTGCTGGTCGAAGCAGAAACACTGGGTCTTGTGCAGGTAGCGCGCAGCTTCCCCCGGTGTTACGGAAGGAATGCTCTGGGTAATCATGTCCTTTGAGGTCGGGTTGCTGGCATAGAAATGTACCAGGGTAATTTCCCCCGGGTGCACCTTGACCCGCTTGGTCTCAGAGGTGAATTCACCGCTGATGCCGTCGCCTTTCTGGGTAATGAATTCCACCGTCACGGTACGATCCGCCACCACCTGTTCGGGAACGTCGGTGGCGGCCGTACTGGATGTCTTGCCGTTCAGGCCGGTGATGTCACAGATAACGTTATAGAACGGCACCATGAGGAAGGCGAAGCCAAACATGGCTACCGCCCAGATCAACAGCTTTTTCAGCGTACGCTTGTTGCGTTCTTCCACGCTGAGCTGTTTTTCACTCATGGTGCCCGCTCCTGCCCGTTACCGGACTTATTTGACCACCGGCGGGGTGTCGTAGGTGTGGAACGGCGCCGGAGACGGCACTTCCCATTCCAGACCTTCGGCCCCATCCCACGGCTTGGCCGCTGCTTTTTCGCCTTTCTTCATAGCGCACAGCACGGCGACCGCCAGGAACAGCAGCTGGGACAGACCGAACCAGAAGCCACCAATGGAAATCCAGAAGTTGTAGTCCGCAAACTGCAGCGCGTAATCAGCGTAACGACGCGGCATGCCGGCCAGACCCACGAAGTGCATGGGGAAGAACAGCAGGTTGGCGGAAATCAGGGAGTTCCAGAAGTGCAGTTCACCCAGGGTCTTGTTGGGCATCACGCCGGACCACTTCGGCAGCCAGTAGTAGGCAGCAGCGAAGATGGAGAAGATGGCGCCGGTCACCAGTACATAGTGGAAGTGAGCCACTACGAAGTAGGTGTCGTGGTACTGGAAGTCCACCGGGGTAATCGCCAGCATCAGGCCGGACAGACCACCACAGGTAAACAGCACCACAAAGGCAATCGCCCACTTCATTGGCAGCTCAAAGCTCATGGAGCCGCGCCACATGGTAGCCACCCAGTTGAACACCTTCACACCCGTGGGTACGGAGATCAGCATGGTCATGTACATGAAGAACAGGGTACCGGCCAGCGGCATGCCTACGGTGAACATGTGGTGAGCCCATACCACGAAGGACAGCAGCGCAATGGACGCGGTGGCGTACACCATGGAGGCGTAACCAAACAGCGGCTTGCGGGCAAAGGCCGGAATGATCGCTGACACGATACCGAAGCTCGGCAGGATCATGATGTACACCTCGGGGTGCCCGAAGAACCAGAACACGTGCTGGAACAGTACCGGGTCACCGCCGCCGGCGGCATCGAAGAAGCTGGTGCCGAAGTGACGGTCAGTCAGCATCATGGTCACTGCACCGGCCAGTACCGGGATTACCGCGATCAGCAGGAAGGCGGTGATCAGCCAGGTCCAGACGAACAGCGGCATCTTCATCAGAGTCATGCCCGGGGCACGCATGTTGAAGACGGTAACGACCACGTTGATGGCGCCCATGATGGAAGAAATACCCATCATGTGAACGGACAGGATAAACAGGTCCGTGGAATCCGGGCCATATTTGGTGGACAGCGGTGCGTAGAAGGTCCAGCCGAAGTTCGGCGCACTGGGGTTACCGTCACCAAAGGCACTCATCAGCACAGAGCCAATAAGAATCGTGAAGGCGAACGGCAGAATCCAGAAGGACCAGTTGTTCATCCGCGGCAGCGCCATATCCGGCGCGCCGATCATCAATGGAATCATCCAGTTGGCCAGGCCAACCGTGGCGGGCATTACCGCACCAAACACCATGATCAGACCATGCACGGTGGTCATCTGGTTGAAGAATTCCGGATCGACAAACTGCATGCCGGGCTCGAGCAGCTCGGCACGGATTACCATGGCCATGAAGCCGCCAGCGAGGAACATGGCAAAGCTGAACCACAGGTACAGAGTACCGATATCTTTGTGGTTAGTGCTGAACAGCCAACGTTTCAGGCCGGTCGGGGCGTGGTGATGATCGTGGTGATCATCATGGGTTGCAGCTGCAGTAGACATTGCTATCCCCTCCCTTATTCGTGGTCGTTAACGTCGGCGGGCTGGATCAGATCGCCGGTATCGTTGCCGAAAGCGTTACGCTCGTAGGTGACCACTGCCGCAATCTGGCGCGGGGTCAACTGAGCCTTGAATGCGGGCATGGCAGCACGGCCATTGACCAGCACATCGATGTGTTCGTTCAGGTATTCCGGCTTGGTCGCGAAGTCAGTGCCCGCAAACGGCAGACCGATACCGCCTTCACCATTGGCACCGTGGCACAGGGCACAGGCGCTGGCGTAAGTCTGCTTACCTTCTTCCATGGCCTGATCAAGACCGGTGAAGGGTGTCAGATCCGGCCCGGAAGCGGCTTTCTCTTTCTCTTCAGCAACCCAGGTCTTGAACTCGTCTTGAGTGACTACCTCTACAGCAATGGGCATGAAGGCGTGGTTCTTGCCACACAATTCCGCACACTGACCGTAGTAAGTGCCTTCTTTACCTTCCGGCACCAGCGCCCACATTTCATTGACGAAACCGGGGATAGCGTCTTTCTTGCCGCCGAAATCAGGGATCCAGAAAGAGTGGATCACGTCGTCAGAGGTCACCAGGAAGCGAACTTTCTGGCCTGACGGGATGATCAGTTTGTTATCCACTTCCAGCTGGTAGTTGTGATCTTTCTCGGGAGCTTCCTTACCAACCAGCTCTTTCGCGGTGCCATAGGGGAACAAACCGCCGGCCAGAACCGGGTTGTTGTACTGCTCCGGCGGCGTGGCCAGGTTGGAGAAGAACGACACACCAATATCGTTATCGTCTTCGTAGGTCAGGTACTCGTAGCTCCACTTCCAGCGGTAGCCGGTTACCTTCACCGTCAGCTCGGACTCGGCGCTGTCGTCAATCTGCACCAGAACGCGGGTAGCAGGCACCGCCATGGCAATCAGAATCACGAAGGGGATCACGGTCCAGAGCACTTCCAGGAATACGTTTTCATGGAAGGAGGACGGATTGGGGTTCTTGGCGCGGCGGTGGCGGATCATGGAGTACACGATCAGGCCAAACACCAGCAGACCAATGACGGTCACAATCCAGAGAACGGTGGTGTGAAGATCTTGAATATCCTGACTGACCTGGGTCACCCCTGGTCGCAGGTCGAGTTCGGAACGTTCGGTCCAGTCGCTGGCGAAGGTCATACCACTGATCATCAGTGACGTCAGACCAACCGCCGCGCGGTGGAACAGAGTTGACTGCATGCGTTTGCTCCCTGTTTTCCCCAGCATGGCCTCGTAGGGCACGCTTGTTCTTTGCCGTCACCGGCACCTGGAAAGCGAAGTTTCAGGATGATGCCGTGGAGCCGCAGCCAACGCCTTGTCACGCAGACCTCAGTGACCAAGGGGGCGGCCACTAACAGGGATCGTGCGGACGGCAAAACCCAATAAAATCAAATAGCTAGAAATCAGCACGGTCGATTTCACCAGATCGCCACAGGTGCGGCAAATTGCCCCACTGCATATATGGGCGCCAACTCTAGTCATTCGCTTGGCCAAAGTCCAGCCGAAAGGTAGGGTTTATCAAGCCTTTCAGGCAGATACGAGCCCTCCTCATCGTGCTAGACTCCGCTCCCCTTTACCACACACAGCTTGTACCACATCCATGTCAAAACGACGTCAAATCTACCGGGTGATATTCCAGAATCAGGGTCATGTGTACGAGATCTATGCCTCGCAGATATACCAAAGCGACCTGTACGGGTTTGTCGAGGTTGAGGAGTTTCTCTTCGGGGAAAGGGCCAGCCTGGTGGTGGACCCGGGAGAGGAAAAGCTGAAGCGGGAATTCAACGACGTGATGCGTTCCTTTATTCCCCTGCACGCGGTCATCCGTATCGATGAGGTAGAAAAGGAAGGTGTAGGCAAGATCATCGAATCCAGTGGCGGCAACATCACGGCCTTCCCCATGCCCCCCGGGCCGGCACCGAAGAAGTAAGACCCCTCCTCTATGGGCAACAGGCAAAAAAGAAGGGCGCCAGTCTCGCTGAACGCCCCGAGGGTTGCCTGATGTTACAAGAGGAGAAAACGTGTCTTGCTTACATGATTTGTCCGGCGAGAACGATAAAGGTTCCGTCAGCGGATAAAAAAATCACTATCGGCCTCAAACCCGGGATTTGAACGAATCCCGCAACGGCTCGCCGGTATTCAGCGCCACCTGCTCGGCGCGGGCCAGCAGCCGCACGAACAGAACCACCATGACTCGGGTCATCCATTCCATAACGCAGCCTCCAGACAATTAGGGGGTGGGGTGAAGCGCATCCTGCTCCCTGGTCATCCTTAACTGACCCTTCACCACATTTGCCCGCACCCGGCGGGCTCAGCAGGTCAGAGGCCTGCCGAGGGGATAAGTTCGAGGTGGTAACGCGCTTTTACCTGACTTTTACAACCGCCTTCTATTAATAGAAGCGGCTATTGCGCTTGGTCAGTCTGCTCGATGGGCTGGCCATAACGCTTGGTGGGGTTCACATCATGGGGCTGAATCCAGCCCATCACCATGCTCAGCAGAATGAACAGGAAGATCACCGCCGAAAAGCCTACCCGCCAGGCCAGGGCACGCATGGTCTTGCCGGACTTGCCGTCGTCCTTGACCAGGGAGAACAGGGCCCGCCCCAGCGAAACCACTGCCGCAATCAACAGCACGATGACAATCAGTTTCACCCACCACATAAAATCACTCCGTCTCGATGGCCCCTTCACCCTCACTTGGCGGCAAATCGGGTTTTACTATGTACAATGTGCCGCCATTGTAATGGCCGCACCTGCCAGTGCACGCACTATTGCGCTGCACCCCGTTCAGAACGGATGCTGCAGCCGCGAGAGCAAAGATCATGTCAAACACCATGAGCCGCAACCCGGTTCTATCCTGGATCGCCTTTCTGGCCACCCTTGCGGTTGTCGCCCTTTGCCTGCGGCTGAGCTGGTGGCAACTGGAGCGGGCAGAGGAAAAGCGGCTGTGGCTGGCCGCTCAGGAAGAGAAAGCCCGTCAGCCTGCGGCAGATTTGTCTGCCTTGCTGGCCGACCCGGCGCCCCTGCACCGGCAAGCCGCCGTCTCCGGCAAGCTGGACAACACCCATAACGTGCTGCTGGACAACCGCATCCGCAACGGCATAGCCGGCTATCACCTGTTAACGCCCTTGCAGACCCGGGACAACCACTGGGTACTGATCAATCGGGGCTGGCTGCCTCGCGGAGCCCGGCGGGAACAATTACCCGAGATCCCCGCCATCAACGGCCGGATAACCGTGGCAGGGACGGTATATCGCCCTTCCCGGGAGACATTTGTGCTCCAGAACGCTCCATTGCCAGACAATCAGTGGCCTTTACGGGTACAGAAAGTGGATTTTGACGCCATTGGCGAAAAACTTGGGGTAGAATTGGCGCCCTTCGAAATCCGGGTGCGCCCGGATCTGGCTCTGGGCGGTCACCCTCCCTTGCCACGCCCCTGGCAGGACATCGCCCCCATGGGCCCGGACAAGCACAAGGCTTATGCGCTGCAGTGGTTTGCGCTGGCAATGGCAGCCCTGCTGATATATGTTGCCGCCGCCGTGCGCAACCGGCGAAAGACGCGAGAGGAACACGCCTAATGTCTCCACGCACCAAGAACATTGCCACCCTGTCGGCGATCGTTGCTCCTTTTGTCCTGTTCTTTCTGGCGGGCCGCTTTCTGATCGATCCGTGGGAACTGCCGCGGGAAAACAAGGGGCAGCTACTGATTCCCCATATCGACATGGCCACCCTGAAAGCGGCCAATGACGATGGCGACGCCTACACCGGCGACGACATGACCGGCCTTTGGACTATCCTTTATGTGGCTGGCAGCGAGTGCGACACCCGCTGCAAGAACGGCCTGTATTACCAGATGCGCCAGGTGCGCCAGACGCTCGGCGCAGACGTAGACCGGGTGCGACGGGTCATCCTGCATACCGCTCCGGCAGGGGACTCCCTCAACGAATTCCTCAACAACAACGTGAAAGGCATGGTATCGATCTATGCCGAACCACAAACCGTGAATAACGCCCTGGCGCCGGTGTATGAAACCACCGCCGGTGAACCGATTGGCGATATTTTCCTGGTCAGCCCGGACGGCCAGATCTTCATGCGTTACCCCACGCACGAGAACATGGATGCCACCCTGGAAGAGGCGGAAAACATCCGCGTCGATCTCAAACGCACCCTGAAAGGGTCTCTGATCGGTTAACGGAACGCTATCTATGCAAGCGCTTACTCCTTCACAAATCTGGCTGCGCCGGCTGTCATTGCTGGCCGTTTTCATGGTTGCCGTAGTGATTATCCTCGGCGCCTGGACCCGCCTTTCCGATGCCGGTCTGGGCTGTCCGGACTGGCCCGGCTGCTATGGTCACCTGGATGTCCGCAAGGCCATCGACCATGTGAATACCACCAACGAAACCCTGCCCGGCAGCCTGCGCGAAGCCCACAAGACCGTGCCGGAAATGGTGCACCGCTATTTCGCCTCTACCCTGGGCCTGGTGATACTGATCATCGCGGCTCTCTCCTTCATTAACCGCAAGCAGGAAAAGCAGCCGCTCAAGTTACCCCTGTTTCTGGTAGTGCTGGTGATCTTCCAGGGCATTCTCGGCAAATGGACGGTGACCATGGGTCTGCAGCCCACCATCGTCATGCTGCATCTGCTGGGCGGCTTCACCACCTTTACCCTGCTGGTGTTACTCACTGCCCGCCTCTACCGCTGGCCCCGCTTTCTCAATGATTGCGACGTGCGCATGCTCAAGCCGATTGCCTCCATCACCCTGGTCGCGGTGATCCTGCAGATCGCCCTGGGCGGCTGGACCGCCAGCAACTACGCGGCGGTGGCCTGTACCGACCTGCCGGTGTGCGAAGAAGGATGGCAGGATCGCCTGGATTTCGACGAGGCCTTTATTTTCTGGGGCCACGAACATGACAAGCCGGACTACGAGTTCGGCGTGCTGGATAACGATGCCCGCACCACCATCCACGTGATGCATCGCTTTGGCGCTTTGCTGGTGACCTTGCTGGTGCTGGCACTGGTAGCCAAGATTCTGATCCGCGCACGCAGTGTATTCTTCCGCAATTTCGCACTGGGGATCTTCGCCCTGCTGGTGGTGCAAATCGCCCTGGGGCTGAGTAATGTGATGTTTGCCGTGCCTCTGGATGTGGCTGTAGCCCACAATTTTGTGGCCGTACTGCTGCTCGCCAGTCTGGTACTCTTCATCCGCGCAATTAATGTGAAATGCGGCCAGAGCCAACCGTCTCCGTCCACATCGTCCAAAGCGCAAGGAGCGTGACCATGAGCCAACCCGCCACCTGGCGCGACTACCTGGCCCTGACCAAACCCGGGGTTGTCATGCTGCTGATGGTGACCGCCGTGGCCGGCATGTTTCTGGCCACCGAGCCGGCCGGCATGGTGCCGATGCACATCTTCATCCCGGCCTTTCTGGGGCTGACTCTGGCGATGATGTCGTCCGCGGCCATCAATCAGATCATGGACCAGAAAATCGATGCGATAATGAAGCGCACCGAGAAGCGCCCGCTGGTGGCCGGCAAGCTGAGCCCGAAAGCGGCCATTGCCTTCGCCATACTGCTGGCGGCGGCCTCCATGGTCATGCTGTATTTTCTGGTCAACCCGATTACCGCCTGGCTCACCCTGTTCGGCTTTGTCGGCTACGCCTTCATTTATACCCTCTATCTCAAACGCGCCACACCACAGAACATCGTGATTGGCGGTATCGCCGGCGCCATCCCGCCGTTGTTGGGCTGGGTCGCTGTCACCGGCGAGGTGCATCCCTATGCCTGGCTGCTGGTGTTGATCATCTTCGTCTGGACACCGCCGCACTTCTGGGCATTGGCCATTCACCGTCGCGACGAATACGCCAAGGCCGACATTCCCATGCTGCCGGTGACCCACGGCATCCCGTTCACCCGGGAGTCGGTGCTGTACTACACCATCCTGTTGTTTATCTGCACCCTGCTACCCTATCTGACCGGCATGAGCGACCTGATCTACCTGCTCAGCGCGCTGATTCTGGGGCTGGTGTTTCTTTACCATGCAGTGCGGCTGCGGTTTTCCACAGACCCCAAGCTGCCGATGAAAACCTTCGGCTATTCCATTACCTATCTCTTTGCGCTGTTTACCGCGCTGCTGGTCGACCACTATCTGCCGGTGACGCCACAGACCGTGGCCGGGTGGCTGGGAGCGTAAAAAGACCAATTGAGAATGGAGAATTGATAACTGGCGCGAGCCAGATTTTGAGATTCTCCAACCCAGGAGGCCGCGCTCAATGTCTGGGCGCGGCCTCTTTGCTTTCAGGCTACGGAGCAGCCCATCCGCGCCGTTATCGATTCTCAACTATCCACTATCAATTGCCCCTCGCATCCCGCCCACCTGTTGGCGTTATACTGGCTGTATAACGACAAACCGGGAGGACCTCATGACAACGCGCACCATGGATGAGTGGCTGGACGCCTACGGCGAAAGCCACCAGAACCCCACCAACAAGAAAGTCCACTTTGTCTGTGTACCAGTCATTTTCTTCAGCATCGTGGGTTTCCTGTGGGCCATCCCGGCCCCCTTCTTTGCCGGCTTCTGGGCTTTTCTCACCCTGGTTGGCGTTACCCTCTACTATGCTCGCCTTTCCCGCCCCATTGCCCTGGGCATGCTGATTTTCAGTCTGGCCTGCCTGTTCGTCCTGTCCCTGATAGCCGCTAGCGGTGCCAGCGTCTTCTGGGTATCCCTGGTACTGTTCGTGGTCGCCTGGATCGGCCAGTTCTGGGGACACAAGGTGGAAGGCAAGAAACCCTCCTTCTTCGAGGACATCCAGTACCTGATGATCGGCCCGGCCTGGATCATGGGGTTCCTGTATCGCAAGTGGGGTATCAAATACTGACAGCCTCTCTACGAAACCACTGTAGGAACGGAGCGTAGCGGAGTAACGCACGTAGTTCCGTGCGGCCCGAAGGGTGAGCGAAGCGAATAATACCTCTCGAGGTGCGAACCGAGCGATAGCGAGGGATGCGTTAGAGGTTAGCGCCACCAAAAGCATTTTATTGATAAAGCATTGAAGCAAGGATCACCTCGCCAGGGCTCAGATTCGCACCTCAAGAGGTGTATTCGCTTCGCTCACCCTTCGGGCCGCACGGAACTACGTGCGTTACTCCGCTACGCTCCGTTCCTACAGCGGCTTCGTAGTCCCTTCTTTCCCCTCTACGAGTTTTGCAGTAGTTTATAGCCACAATAAAACTGCACGGGGAAGGCTATCGTCATGGGGACTCTTATTTTTATCGGCGTTATCGTCGCCGTTATCATCTACATCATTGCCGTCTACAACCGCCTGATTGCCCTGAAGAACCGTTTCAAGAACGGCTTTGCGCAGATTGATGTGCAGCTGCAGCGCCGCCACGATCTGATCCCCAACCTGGTGGAAACCGCCAAGGCTTACATGAGCCACGAGAAGGACACCCTGACCCAGGTGATCGAGGCCCGTAATCAGGCAGTGAGTGCCAAGAAAGCGGCGGCGGAACACCCTGACGATGGTGGCGCGGTAAGCAATCTGGGCAAGGCTGAATCCCTGCTATCCGGCTCCCTCGCCAACTTCTTCGCGCTCAGCGAAAACTACCCGGATCTGAAAGCCAACGACACCATGGCCCAGTTGATGGAAGAGCTGAGCAGTACGGAAAACCGCATCGGCTTTGCCCGTCAGGCATTCAATGATGCGGTGATGAACTACAACACCTATCGCGAACAGTTCCCTCAGAACTTTATTGGCGGCCTGTTCGGCAGCTTCAAGGAAGCCCAGCTGCTGAAAATCGAGACCGAGGAAGCCCGCAAAGCAGTGAAAGTCAGCTTCTGAGTCGGCGACCATGGATTTCTTTCAGCATCAGGAGCGGGCTCGCCGCAAGACCGGGCTGCTGGTCCTGTATTTTTTCCTGGCCGTTGTTGCCATTCTGGTCTGTGTGAATCTGGCACTACTGCTGGCATTTGCCTGGATGGACGTGCAACTCCCTCTCGGCCAGTGGCTCACGCACCCCATGACAGTGGGGATCAGCGTGTTCACCCTACTGGTGATGCTGTGCGGCTGCCTGTTCAAGAGCTGGAAATTACGCAGGGGCGGCAAGGGCCTGGCCGCCATGCTGGGCGCTCGCCCGATTGACCCGGACACCCGCCACAGCGACGAAAAGAAACTGATCAATGTGGTGGAGGAAATGAGCATTGCCTCCGGCATCCCCGCCCCGCAGCTGTATGTACTGGACAAAGAAGAGGCCATTAACGCCTTTGTGGCCGGCTTTCGCCCTTCCGAAACCGTGCTGGTGGTTACCCACGGCACCTTGAAGAAACTCGACCGGGACGAACTGCAGGGCGTCATCGCCCACGAATTCAGCCATATTTTCAATGCCGACATGCGCCTCAACCTGCGCCTGATTGCCGTGCTGGCAGGCATTCTGGCGCTGGGCAAGATCGGCGAATTCATGCTGCGCGGCTCCTCCCGGCGAAGCACATCCAATCGCAAGGGTAACAGCCTGGTGCTGGTTGGCCTGGCGCTGGTGGTGGTGGGCTATCTGGGGTTGTTCTTCGGGCGGCTGATCAAGGCCGCCATTTCCCGACAGCGGGAATTGCTGGCTGACGCCTCGGCGGTGCAGTTCACCCGTAACCCGGCCGGGCTGGCCGGTGCGCTGATCAAGATCCGTAACGGCAATGGCTCCCATCTGGATTCCGTACACGCCGAAGACATGAGCCATATGTGCTTCGGAGAAACCCTGGGCTTTCGCTTTCGCAATCTGCTGGCCACTCATCCACCGCTGGACGAACGCCTCGGCGCCCTGGGCAACGACTGGGTGGCCCGGGCACGCACACGGGCGCGCAGTGGCGGTCAGTCGGATGTTGCCCCCTCGGCGTCTGTGCCGGAAGGTGTGGCTGCGTTCAGTGGCGGCAGTGAAGCCAACAGCAGTGACTCGGCCGGGGCCGGCCCGGCACCTTCCCGCCGGGTGGGCACCGTCAGTGAGGCCGATGTGGGCTATGCCCGCTCGCTGCTGGAAGCCATTCCCGCAGATCTGCACAAGAAGCTTCACAACCCCGGTCAGGCAGAACTGGCCTTGTATGCCCTGATCATGAGCAGCTCGGACAGCGATCCGCAAAGCCTGCTCAAGAGCGCCGGCATGAGTGAGCACCTGCCTGCATTACAATCGTTGAGCCAGCAGTTGTCCGATCTGGGCAGCCGCCTGCGTCTGCCCATCATCGATCTGGCACTCCCCACACTTAAAGGACAACCCTCGGCCCAGCGCAGGGAGATTCTGGAGCGACTGGCCACTCTGACCCGGGCAGACCAGCGCACCACCCTGTTCGAGTGGGCACTGGTGGCCCTGGCCCGCCAGCAACTCGACGACCATGCACGGCGCAATCGCCATACCCGTTTCCACCGCTACCGCGCGGTAGCCGGCGAACTGCAACTGGCGTTTTCGGTGATGACCTGGGCCAGCGGCGCTCGCGACGAGCAGGCCCGGGCATTGTTCCGGCAAGCCAGCCATGGGCTGCTGCCCGAGGCCCGTACCTTGCTGCCACTGTCCCAGTGCAGCAGTCAGCGCCTGGGGCAGGCGCTGGATCGGCTTGCCGACCTGTCTCCCCTGCTCAAGGGCCCGGTGATCGACGGGCTGGCGGACCTGGTGCTAACTGACGGCAAGGTGCAGGTGAGTGAAGCCGAGATGCTGCGCGCCATGGCAGCCTTGATGGAGTGCCCGCTACCGCCGCTTTTTGCTGGCAATCAACACCGATAAATGCGCACATCAAAAAAATGAATAATGTTCATTTGTGCGATATTTCCTACACTCTTTGCAGCAAATCACCTCTGTGTTTGCCTGAGATTGCAGGCAAAATGCAGTCATCGCCAGAATCCTGCCACCGGTCGCAGGGGGTGTGATAAGCAGTGATGATTCAGGGACGATCCAAGAGCAAGGCCGAGGAAGACGCCATGGAACCGAACAAAGCCAGCACCCGCAATGCCTGGGATGCCGTCGCCAGCACTACCACGCAACTCAGAGACGGCAGCCTGGACCCTGCCCTGACCGCCTGGGTGAAAACCCAAGGGTTCAACATCAATAGCACGGTTTTTTCCAGCGTCTGCCGTTTTGACGACGGGATTTATACCGGCACCCTGGTGGATCACCACGGCCATGCCTGGGAGTTTCTGGCAGACCTGAATGACCCGGCAGGTTCAGACCTGGAAGATGTCACCGCCAGCCTGGGCCCCAAATCCCCGGACCACCCCAACGCCGATCTCTGCGACCTGGTCACCATGGCACTTTACTACCAGCGCGAGCAGCAAGTGGCGGCCTGACGCCAAGGAAGAAACCGTCGGGCAGAATCCCGCTTTCCGTAGGAGCGTCGCTGGCGGCGCGATTCCAGCCTTTGCGAGGATTTGAAGATTCAATGTAGGAGCACCGCTTGAGGTGCGAACCGAGCGTAGCGAGGGGGTAAAGTTCAAAGTCTGTCCCCTGCTTTCGGAAACCTGTCGAGCTCTGAAATGCCTGATCGCCCTGCGGGCGATTTCCGCGCAGGCGCGGTTCGCATGTCGCAGATCCCCTGGGGGCAAGCATAGCTCCTACAGCGGCTTCGTAGAAATGCCGAGGTCTGAGGAACTTTCCACCATTTCCCTACCCAACCAGCGTAGCTCGTAGCTAGTCTCCGCCCCCTTTTCTGAACGGCAGCAGGGTCATGGCCTCTTCCCGGTAACGCTGCACGTGCGCCGCTTCTTCCCGGCAGAAATTCGCAATGGCGTCATGAAAAGCCGGTTCACGCAGATAGTGCATGGACCAGGTTATCACCGGCTCGAAGCCGCGCAGGATCTTGTGCTCCCCCTGCACCCCCGGATCAAACGCCGCCAGCTGCCGCTCGATGGCAAATTCGATGCCCTGGTAATAGCACAGCTCGAAATGCAGGCCGTCACGCTCCTCCAGGCATCCCCAGTAGCGCCCGTAAAGACAATCTGCGTCGAAAAAATATAGCGCCGCGGCCACCGGCCGGTCTCCATCCCGAGCCAGCACCAGCATCAGCTGACCCGCCAGCCGCTCGCCCACGGTGGAGAAGAATGCCTCGTTCAGATAGGGCAGCTGACCCCGTTTCAGGTAGGTGCTGGCGTAGCATTGGTAGAAGAATGCCCAGTCGCTGGCACTGATCTGCCCTCCCTGATGACGGGTAATGGTCAGCCCCTGTTCCTGAACGCGACGCCGTTCCTTGCGCAGGTTCTTGCGCTTGCGGGACTGAAACTGGCCCAGAAAATCATCGAAATCCCGATAATCCCGGTTAACCCAGCGAAAATGACAGGCCTGGCGCGATACCAGCGGCAGTTCCTGTAACTGTTCCCGGCAGGCCGTATCCGGAAACAACAGGTGCCAGCCACTGGCCTGCTGCTCTCTCAGCGCCTCCTGCACCCCACCCCAGAGCGAATCCGTAGAAATGTCACCCTGCCAGCGAGGACCCGTGACCGGCGTAAAGGGTATTGAGGTCACCAGTTTCGGGTAGTAATCCAGGCCATGGCGCTGATAGGCGTCCGCCCAGCTGTAATCGAACACATACTCGCCCCGGGAATGGCTGCGCGCATAGAGAGGCATCCAGCCGGCAGCGGTTTCCAGGTGGCAAGGCTGCCAGCCGGTTTTAGGGGTAACGGCGCCACAGCCTTGCAGGGCATCGAAAAAGGCGTCGCTGAGGAACGGATAAACAGACACTGTCACTCCAAATGAGCATGCCGCATGAGTTTCGCCGCCGGCTTGGGTACAATGCGCGAATTGTACGGCTCGATAACCTGTGCCGACGGCTGGGATCTCGTCGCAAACAGTGGCGCCGTGCAATACCGCCTCGTTTTCCGGCGGTTTACTGAGACTGTTTCAGGCCAGCGCCACCCATTGTGACCGCATATTCTTCGCGAAGCAGCGGCGTAATGGCCAGAAGCGGCTACTTTTATCACTCATTGCTCAACAAGGTAACGTCAATTTCATGAATGTCTCCAAACCCCTGACCGTTTTTTATGTCGTTGCAGCCCTGTTACTGGCCATTCCTGGCGCCTGGCTGCTGTTCGCTCCGGAAATGGCACTGGTCACCCTCCACGAGAATCTCGCCGTGGTGAAAATTTCCAACATTCACAGTCAGCAAACCGGCCTGGGCCTGCTGTTGGCCGCGGTGGTAAATCTGGTCTGCCTGCTTGGCGGTGGCCAGCGCCTGCCCCTGCATGTGGCGGTGTTTTTCTACCTGGCCGGCCTGGTAGCCAGCCATGGCAGCGTGGTGTTTGCAGAGCAGTGGTGGCTGTGGCTGCCGGTACTGGCCTACCTGCTGCCGCTATTGCCACTGGGTAAACTGATACCGGCCAAACTGCCTCTGGGCGGTAACGGCCAGCAACGCGGCGAAGTGAAGTGGTTCAACCCCAACAAGGGCTTCGGCTTTATCCTCACCGACAGTGGCGAGGAACTGTTCGTGCACTTTAAGGCAGTCCAGAACGGCGGCCGTCGCAGCCTGCGCACCGGTACCCGGGTCAGCTTTGATACCCGCATGTCCGACCGCGGCGAACAGGCCGATAACGTCTACATCGAACAGTAACGCATCACGCCACACGCAACATGCCGCACGCGGTGGTGTGTTGCGTGCAGCATGCTGCCTGTAGTGGAAAATAATAATGACATTGGCAACGGCTGACTGGGTGGTCCTGGCAGGCTACCTGTGTATCGTACTGGGCATCGGTATCTACTTTTCCCGACGCAATACCAGTACCGAGGAATATTTCGTTGGCGGCCGTCGCTTTCGCGGCTGGGTCATTGGGCTGTCACTGGTGGGTACCTCCATCAGCTCCATTACCTTTCTGGCCTACCCCGCCGACGCCTTCAAGACCGACTGGCTACGCTATCTGCCCAACCTGGCCCTGTTGCCGGCCATGCTGGTAGCGGCCTTTGTCTTCCTGCCCTATTTCCGGCGCGGCAACATGACCAGCGCCTACGAATTTCTGGAACAACGCTACGGACCCTCGATCCGGGTGTATGGCGCGGTCGCCTTTCTGGTGGCACAGGTGGTGCGCCTGGCAATGATCCTGTGGCTGTTGTCCCTGCTGATTCAGCAGGTCACCGACTTGTCT
Source organism: uncultured Alcanivorax sp. (assembly GCF_947258575.1). GTDB lineage: Bacteria > Pseudomonadota > Gammaproteobacteria > Pseudomonadales > Alcanivoracaceae > Alcanivorax. The sequence goes on along the minus strand of NZ_CAMYIV010000012.1, from coordinate 463,369 downwards.
CCCCCCACCGCCATTGTGCTGGGCGGCCTCTTTGTGGGGCTGTACACGGTGATTGGCGGGATCGATGCGGTGATCTGGACCGACGTGCTGCAGACTGTGGTGCTGTTACTCGGTGGCCTGCTGTGCCTGTGGGTGATACTCGATGCGCTCCCCGGCGGACTGGGGCAAATTGTTGATCAGGCCGGCAAGGCCGGTAAATTTGCCCTGGCTCCCTGGGAGGATGGCGCCCCCGGCGAAACCTCCTGGTCGCTGTCGCTGAGCGAAAAGACCGCCACCATGATGTTGCTGATCGGCCTGACCAACTGGCTCACTGAATATTCCAGCAACCAGAATACCGTGCAGCGTTACTGTGCCTCCCAATCCACCGCCGAAGCCCGCAAGGGGCTGTGGGTGTACCTGTTCACTGCCCTGCCGATCTGGGCCTTTTACATGTTTCTGGGCACCGCCCTGTGGGTCTTCTTTCAGGTCTACCCGGATGTGCAGGCCGGCGCCATTCTCAGCGGCGAGGCCCGCGCCGAAACCCTGATGCCCTACTTCATCACCAATTACCTGCCCGCAGGCGTTGCCGGTCTGGTAATTGCGGCGGCGTTGGCGGCTGCCATGAGCTCACTGGATTCCAGCATCAACTCGGTGACCACGGTGAGCGTGGTAGATCTGTACCGGCGCCACTTCAACCCCGGCCAGGATGACCGCCATTACCTGAAAGTCGCCTGGGGCATCGCCGTGGCCGTCACCGGCCTGATGATTGCCGGGGCACTGTGGCTGAACAAGGCGGACACCAAAACCCTGCAGGACACCTCCACCATTCTGGTGTCATTGCTGGGCGGCGGCATGCTGGGGTTGTATCTGCTGGGCTTTTTCAGCAACCGGGGAGATGCCAGGGCAGCCTGGTGCGGGATTGCCTGCACACTGGTGTTCACCGGCTGGACTGTGCTGACCAACAAGGGGGTGTTGCCGGAGGCGCTAAGCGCCCCCTTCGATCTCTACTACACCGGTCTGATCGGCAATCTGCTGATGTTTGTGGTGGGGTATCTGGCGGCCAGCTACTGGCCGGCCAGAGCATCAGATTTGTCGGCCGATTCACGGGGCTGATTAACCTCAGAGGATGACTGTTTCGGGGCAGGCATGGCCCGCGCCTGCAACAGCCGATCCCGGATCAGCCAGCCCGCCGCCCAGAGTACCAACCAGGGATCAATCAGATAGTCCCACAGGTTGTCACTGACCAGCAGATCGGCACCAAAGGCCAGTTGCGCCGCCACCAGGATCAAACAGGTGGCATAAGCGCGCAGCACCCAGGCCAGCAATCCCAGCAGCAACAGCGCGGTACTGAAGCCGAAATTGCCAAAGCCCAGGGCATAGGGGTCGGCATAACTGGACCCCATGCTCATCGGGTAGAACCACAACGCCATCAATACCAGCATCAGGCAGGCGCCCCTCAGCTGTTTCAGGGGGAGCCAGTAATGACCGGCAATGCGATGCTGGATCGCCAGGATTGCCAGCAGGCCCGATGTGATACTGAAGCCTGCCAGGTAGCTGATCACCCACGGGGCCAGCCCCCAGGGAAATGGCAGTACAGCCCAGACGAACACCACCACGGACAGAATGATCCGCCCGCGCACGGATAACAGCGATGCACTGATACGCAACTGTACCGCCACCAGCACCAGGGCGCAGACCAGAATATCAAGCGTCATTATTCTGCTCCTTGCCGATGTTCTTGCTGGGAGAATCCGCTTTCAGCCAGACGTGGCGAATCGCGGTTTTGTTCCAGGTGTACACCATGTGCAGATCACCATTACGGGAACGAATCATGTAGGGGTAGTCGTACTGGAATTCACAGCCGAGTCGACCGTCACACTTGTTGTGACGAGCCCGATCCAGCAGCTGCTCCTCTTCTTCCGGCAAGACATCACTGTCCAGCTCCGGCTCAATCAACGCACTGAATTGCTGCTCGGTCATTTCCTCACCACGCCAGCGCTCCCGGTCATGGAAAGTCCAGCGTTCCTGCCAGCTTCGGCCACCATCACGGGTTTCCCGTATGCACAGATCGTCCCGCTCAAGACGATTGCAGTTAGCGGCTACCAGCCAGTGCCCTTCTTCCATCGCCAGACCGCTCAACGCTGCGCTGGGGTTTTCCAGGGAAGAATATTCCAGTGCCTCCCATTGCCAGCCACCGTCGTGGCTTTCTGACTGATAAAGAAAGCCGTTGTTGGGTTCATGCTCATTACGCAGGAAAGCAACCGCATGGGTAGGACTGTCTACCAGCACCAGAGGCTGGATGGCCTTGCGGCCATGGCCGATACGGGCCTTGCCGAGAATCTGACTGTCCTTGTTCAGCCGCAGGATTTCGCCGAACTTGCCAATCATCTCATGATAAACCGGCAGACCGATGGTGCCATCGCTATAACGAATGGGAGCCGTTTTCACCAGGGTGCTGATATTGAGGAAGGGAGTGGTGATCAGCGCTTGATCGAAGCGCCAGTTCTTTCCCTGATCAAAGGATTCCATCACCACAAGCCGACTTGCTGCCCAGCCGCCAAAACTGACCGCCACTACAAACAGGCGCATACGGCCATCTTCATCAAGAACCGGCACCACATTGCCCAGCTTGCGGACATGCCGCCCCCACCCCTGGGCAATCTGCTCCCGGGTGATGACCGGCTCTTCATTGGACCAGGAACCCGACTGCGGATCGAACACCGAGGAGTGGATGGCCACATCCGCCGCCCCTTCACGGCTGCCAGCGAACCAGAAGGCGCGAAGGGTGCCATCCGGCAACTCCACCATGGAAGCGGCATGAACCAACGGGGTATCCCCGTCGGACACGAAGGCGCTACGCCATTGGGAGTTGTCCGGCACCTTGCCCTGTGGTTCCACCACCATGGTTGGGCCGGGCTGCCAGAGATGGGACGGCGAAGCGGCAAAATACCCCGCCACCAACGCAGCCCCAACAAATAGATGAAATGCACGTTTAAGCATAGATAGCTGGCCAAAAACCATTTTTATTGCGTCAGCGAATCGGGTGCGCCGACCTGCGGCAGGCAAGTCTAGCAAAACAGCATAAAATTGCCTGCCATCGAAGCGCCGAATGGCAACCGATTGTCCGAAGCGTGCGGCAGAAATATACGGCAACGGTCAAAATATGTTCAGCGGTATCTCAATAATGGCATAATGCCGCCGCACCTTATTCCAATAACAGGCATGCAAGGACACCCCCTTTTCTATGGACAGACTCATTGTTCTCTTTCTGGCACTCTTTGTTGCCATCTTTGCCCGAGCTGCCGACAGCGACGAACTCCAGGATTGGAAGCTGGTCAGCGACCGCAACGACATTCAGGTCTATATGAAGCACCGGGATGAGTCCCGACTGAAGACCTTCCGCGGCGTGACCCGCTTTACGCTGGCGGATGAATACTCCCTGGTCGCCCTGCTCAATGATTATCCGTCCTATCCCAAATGGCTGCATTTTGTAGACAGTGCGGAAGAGTTCAACCGGATCAGCCCGCTGGATCGCTCCCTGCGCTTTACCACGCAGCTTCCCTGGCCACTGGCAGATCGTGAAGCCGTTTTGCGGGCCAAGGTCACCCAGACCCTGACTGAAGACGAAGAATCGGTGATGGTGGACCTGATCAACCGCCCTGATGCCCTGCCCCCCAACAATGAATATATCCGTTTCCCGGAAATGACCGGAAAACTGGGCTTTCGCCGCCTGGGCGACCAGAAAGTGGAAATGACCTACGAGCTGATTCTCGACCCCGGCGGCTACATTCCCGCCTGGATCGCCAACATCCTGCTGCGTGACGCCCCCTACTTCACCCTGGAGCGGTTACGCCGCATCGTCAGCAAGCCGGAATACCAGAATCATTACTACGACTACCTGGACCTGCACGGGCCGGGTCGCCCGGCGGCCGTTTTGGACAGCAGCAAATAACCAAAACGTAACAAAGTGATTATCAGTCTGTCATTTTCGGCCAGCTCTCCCTTACCATAAAGAAAGACCTGAACAGGTACGGAGAGCTCTATCCCCATGCGGCTGTTTTTCTTCCTTTATAGCTGGCTGGTTTTTGTTCCGCTGATGGCAGCCACCACTCTGCTATTCGGAGCACTGTGCCTGTTGCTGGTGCCCTTTCTGCCCGCCGACCAGGTAGCGCGCCTTACCGCTGTGCCCTGGGCCAGGCTGTGCCTGCTTTACAGCGGTGTGCGCGTGGATGTAGATGGCCGCGAACACCTGCAGCCGGGTCAGAGCTATGTGATCGTCGCCAATCACCTCAGTCAGTTCGATATTTTTGTGCTCTATGGTTATCTCGGGGTGGATTTCCGCTGGGTGATGAAACACGAACTGCGAAAGATGCCGGTAATCGGTATCTGCTGCGAAAAGCTCGGTCATATCTTCATCAACCGCTCCGACACCCAGGCAGCCATTGCCAGCCTCCAACAGGCTCGCGCCCGTCTGGCCAACGGCGCCAGTGTGCTGTTCTTCCCGGAGGGCACCCGCAGCCGTACCGGGCAGCTCAAGCCGTTCAAGAAAGGCGCCTTCAAGATGGCCCAGGATCTGCAACTACCGGTGCTTCCCGTCACTCTAACCGGGACATTCGAGATATTGCCGCCGGGGACCGCACGGCTCCGTCCCGGCCAGCATGCGCAGATCACCCTGCACCCAGCCATTGTCCCGGTGGGCACCAGCGAGGCTGAACTGGTGCAGCTGATACACCAGAGCCAGGCAGCCATTGCCGCCCCACTTGGCGAGGCCTGCCCGCAACTCAGTCTTTGAGCCGGTTATCCTCAGCGCCACCTCTGGGCGGCGCCATCGCCACGCTGGCCTTTCCTTGTCTGACAAGATTGGCCCATTCTGAAGTGACAAAGTGTCTACACTCGGTCGCCAAATCGAGTTGCAAGTTGAAAGTTCAAAGTTGAAAAGTGCAGGCGCCGGCAGTGCCAACTGAAAACCTCTGCCCCCGCGCTGCTACAACTTTGTTGCGCGGGCAGGGCATATCAGTTTCAAACAAGCCTGCCCGCGCCTTGAAACTTTGAACTTTCAACTTGCCACTGAATTAGCGGATACAGGAGTCATCATGAAGAATTTTAAAGACAAAGTTGCCGTTATCACCGGTGCTGGTTCCGGCATTGGCCGTGCTCTGGCTCAGGAACTGGCGTCCGCCGGCGCCAAACTGGCCCTGTCCGACATCAATGAAACCGGGCTGAAGGAAACCGCCGACCTGCTGGGGCTGGGTGAAGACCGGCTGATGACCCGCAAACTGGATGTGGCCGACCGCCAGGCGTTTTATGATTTTGCCGACGATGTAGTCAACCACTTCGGCTACGCCAACATGATCTTCAACAACGCTGGCGTAGCACTGGGCGCCACCGTAGAGAAAATGAACTACGACGATTTCGAGTGGTTGATGAACATCAACTTCTGGGGCGTGGTTTACGGCACCAAGGCATTCCTGCCCTACCTGAAGGAAGCCGGCGAAGGCCACATCATCAACGTGTCTTCCGTGTTTGGCCTGATCGGCATTCCCACCCAGTCCGCCTATAACGCGGCCAAATTTGCCGTGCGCGGTTTTACCGAATCCCTGCGCCTGGAACTGGAAATGGAACAATGCGGTGTATCCGCCACCTCCATTCACCCCGGCGGCATCAAGACCAACATCGCCAAGGCCGCCCGCATCAGCGATGATGTGGCCGCCATCACCGGCTCCAATCCGGAACAGTCCAAGGCAGATTTCGAGAAGATGTTCCGCACTACACCGGAAGAAGCCGCCAGCACCATCCTCAAGGGGGTTCGCCAGAACAAGCGTCGGGTACTGATCGGCTCTGACGCCCTGGCCATCGATACCATGCAGCGCCTGATGCCCACCAGCTACCAGCGTCTGATGGTGATGGGCCAGAAGTTCATGAACAAGAAGTAATGACAGAGCGCCCCTACTCTCAAGCCGCCGAAAACAACAAGGCCCCGATCCTTTCCGTGCTGCAACAGCATTGTCAGGCCCCGGGCGCCTTGCTGGAGATCGGTGCTGGCACCGGCCAGCATGCGGCCTGGCTGTCGGGGCGCCTTCCCCATCTGCACTGGCAGCCCTCCGATGTGGCCGCCAACCTGCCCCATATACGGCAGTGGCTGATTGACCCGGGGAGCCGGGCATTACCGCCAGTGGAACTGGATGTGGCCGCTCACTGGCCCACCGGCCCCTTCGATTACCTGTTTACCGCCAACACCTTCCACATCATGGCGGCAACCCTTGTGGAAACCTGTATCCAAGAGGGCTGCCGACAACTGACCGATCAGGGCAAATTCCTGGTCTATGGCCCGTTCAACTACGATGGCCAGTACACCAGTGACTCCAACCGTCAATTTGATCAATGGTTGAAGGAAATGGACGACAAGCGCGGCATTCGCGACCATGAATGGGTGGTGGAACAGTTTGCCCGCCAGCAGAGACACCTGCTGGCCGACCACGAGATGCCCGCCAATAACCGGTTACTGGTGTTCGGCCGGGGTTAGGCTGTTGCTTATACCGTACGCCGAATGGTGCGCATTCTGGGCTTGAGATAGGCCACCCCGAAGATCATGATCATCAGGGCATCGCGCCAGTGGAACAGGCCCCGTCGACGGATCCACACCATGAAGCCAATGCACTCCAGGAGATGCAGCACCGCTACCACCAGTCCGGCGCCCAACAGCAATCGATCAAACGGGGACGGCAGATCCAGGAAAATGGCTAACCCTACCGCCACCCAAAACACTACAATAACGCCGCGAAGCAAGCCCATACGAAACATCCTCTGACAGCGCTGGTTAATTTTTCTACAATACCCCGTTTTCAGCAGGAACGGGTGCCCGTAACGGTGGCACCAACACTTGCATTCAGACTGAGCGAATACATGCAAAAAGACAACACAAGCACCTGGACCCTGGATCAGTTCCCGGTGCCGGAAAAAGACGGCGAAACCCGCTTCCACGATTTCGATCTGGACCTGAGCCTGATGCGCGGCATCGCCGAGCAGGGCTTCCAGTACTGCACTCCCATCCAGGCGGAAGTGCTGGAACACACCCTGGCCGGCGCCGACGCCATCGGCCGGGCCCAGACCGGCACCGGCAAGACCGCTGCTTTCCTGATCACCGTGATCAACGACCTGCTGCGCCACCCCATTCAGGTGAAGCGCTACGCCGGCGAGCCCCGCGCCCTGATTGTGGCCCCCACCCGGGAACTGGCCATGCAGATCGAGAAGGACGCCAGGGCGCTGGCCAAGTACACCGATCTGCAGGTCATGAGCGTGGTCGGCGGAATGAACTTCAACCGCCAGCAGGAACGCCTGCAAAACGAATTGATCGACATCCTGGTAGCCACCCCCGGTCGCCTGCTGGATTTCGCCAAACGCCGCGACCTGTGGCTGGACCGGGTGGAGTTTCTGGTACTGGATGAAGCGGATCGCATGCTGGATATGGGCTTTATTCCCGATGTGAAACGCATCGTCGGCATGACCCCGAAGCCCCAATACCGCCAGACCCAACTTTTCTCCGCCACTTTCAGTGACGATGTGATGAACCTGGCCAGCCGCTGGACCGAAGCTGCCGAAGTGGTGGAAATCGAGCCCACCCAGGTAACCACCGACACCGTGGAGCAGAAGGTCTACATCACCAACGCCGACGACAAGTTCACCCTGCTCTACAACCTGATCACCGGCATGAACATGGACAAGGTGATCGTATTCGCCAACCGCCGGGACATTACCCGCCGGGTCAGTGACCGCCTGCACAAGAAAGGCCTGAAGGTGTCGCTGATCTCCGGCGACGTACCCCAGACCCAGCGCATGAAGACCCTGGAACGCTTCCGCGCCGGCGACCTGCAGGTGCTGATCGCCACCGACGTGGCCGGCCGCGGCATCCATATCGACGGCGTGTCCCACGTGGTCAACTACAACCTGCCGGAAGACCCGGAAGACTACGTGCACCGTATCGGCCGTACCGGCCGGGCCGGCGCCAGCGGCATGTCCATCAGCTTTGCCTGTGAAGACGATGCCTTCCTGCTGCCGGAACTGGAAAATGCCATCGGCATGAAACTGGAATGCGAGTACCCGCCGTCGGATCTGCTCGCCGAGAAGGACTCAGAGAATGGCAAAACGCATCAGCCCGGATGAGGGCAAAACCCGTTTCGAGCAGGGCGATGCCCTGTTCGTGGACATCCGCGACCCGGCCAGTTTTGCTGCTGGCCATTTACGCGGCGCCGTCCACCTGACCCAGGCCAACGTGGAACCGTTTCTGGCCGATACCGCTGCGGAAAAGCCACTGGTGATCTACTGCTACCACGGCAACAGCAGCCAGGGCGCCGCCGACTGGCTGAGCGAACAGGGATTCAATGACGTGGTCAGCCTGGACGGAGGCTATGAAGTCCTGCGCCAGCGCTTCCCGGAACTGCTGGAAGAGATGGCGTAACCACGCGAGAAGTAACACGCGGCACGCCATACAACACGGTTTGCAAACGCCAGACGGAGATGATTGCGGGCGCCCATGCCTTCAGGCAGCCATTCATCTCCGCCACTTTTCCCTCTGCAAGGTTCGGCCTCTGCATGAAGCGTGCAGCGCCTTCTAGAACCGGTAGCCCAACCCCACCATGTAGACCCAGGGATCGATTTCCACATCGATCTTGTCCACGCGGGCATTATTCACGTACAGCCGCGCCTCGGTATCAATATCGATGTTCCAGACGCTGACGTTGAACAGCCAGTTGTCGTCGAGAGCAAAATCAGCCCCCACCTCCCAGGCAAAACCCATGGAGTTACTCAGCTTCACATCGGCATCGCCCCCCCCCCAATAGCGGGCTCACCACAGCATCATCGATGCGATCCTCAAAAAACAGGGTGTAGTTCAGGCCAGCCCCAACATAAGCCCGCATCGGCCCGATCTGTGGCGCATAGTATTGCGCCAGCAGCGTCGGAGGCAGATGGCTGGTTTCCCCAATGGCCACATCACCGCCCCCGGTCTCCAGAAGGATGTCGTGGGAAAAGGGAGTGGCTCCCACCAGTTCAACACCGATCGAGTCGGTGACCATATAGGCCAGGGTCAGGCCTACCTGAGTGTCGTCATCCACATCCACACCCAGCCCCCCCACTGCCGGCAACGCCGGGTTGAAGGTCTCACTGCTGGCATCCGGGTCAACCTTGATCCCCCCCAGACGCACAATCACATCCCCCGCCTTGTGAGCCAGGGCAGGCCCGGCCATCAACACCCCAGTTAGCAGCAGCGCCGCTTTTCCTTGTCCTCGCAGTTGCATACAGTTCCCCTTTCTTCCAGCAAGATAGAGGCAGTGACCCGATACCCGACACGGGCTGTAATGGCCACCGCACCGGCACTATTGAAAGACCGATGGCGACCGGGGGTATTGTTCTAAATCAATAAAAAGAGGCTTTACTACATGTCATCCGCCGAATTCATCTCCGCCCTGCGTGATGCGCACCAGGCACACCTTTGTGCACAACTGCAAAATGAAGAGCACTGGCATGCCCTGATGGCCCAGGCCAGCGGCAACCTGGGAGCTGTACCGCTGGGCAAGCTGGTTGACAGTGATTCCCTGACCGCCGTGGTGGATCAATGGCTGCAACAGGCACTCAGTGCCCAGGGATTACAGGGTGTGGTCAGCGATGTCAGCAAGGCGGTCTGGGAAGCTGCCGAAAAGGATCCCGCCACTGTCGGCGAGCTGCTCAGCGAAGAGCATTTCGAAGCGATCCTGGAGCAGGTACTGAAGCTGCAAACCCTGCGCGAGAAAGCCATCCACGCGGCCATGAGCCATCCGCTGGTCAGCGAAATGGTCAGCGAGATGCTCTACACCGGCATCAAGAATTTTCTGCTGGAAGAAAACGCCCTGGCCAAACTGCCCGGCGTCAGCAGCGTCATGAAAATGGGCCGCAAGAGCATGGTGGGCAAGGCCATGGGCGGCATGGAAGAATCCATCCGCGACTACCTGAGAAAGAATATCCGTGTCACCCTGAAAACCGGTGAACAGTGGCTGAACAAGCAGCTCACCAACGAGCGCATCGAACAACTGGCCCGCGATGGCTATCAGCGTGTGGCTCCCCTGAAGCCCGCCAACTACCTGAAGCTGGTACCCGCCGGCACCATTGATGAAGTGATCAGCCAGAGCTGTGCCATTGGCGATGAAACGGCCCGTCTGGATTACACCCGCCGCCTGGTCAGCGTAGGCATCCACGCCGCCATTGAATCCCTCAGCGATATGCCCCTGCAAACCCTGCTGGATGGCATGAAGATCAGCGAAGACAACGTTCGTGACATCACCGCCCCCGCCCTGGCCCGCGGCGCTACCGTCCTCATTGAACAGGGCGTGCTGGCACCGTTCATTCAGTGGGTGCTGGATGATTTTTATCAGTCGGAAGCGTGCAAGAAAGCCGTTGAGGCAGTTAACAGTTAATAGTGAACAGTTAACAGCGACGCGACCCTGCTTTGGTGGGGTTTAAAACCTGAGAGGCCGCGCCCAAAGTCTGGGCGCGGCCTCTTGCGTTGAAGTGACAGTGACATTTCCCGCGAACTGTTAACTATTCACTGTTAACTGTTCGCTCAGAGAAACTGCTCCGCATACTCCGCCAGCAACGACCTCGGCACCCCGTTCAACTGCACCGAACCGCCATGGACGAAACGCTTGAAGCGTTCGGTCATGTAGGTGAGGCCAGAGCTGGTGGGTGACAGGTAGGGGGTGTCGATCTGGGCCAGGTTGCCCAGGCACACCACCTTGGAGCCTTCCCCGGCCCGGGTGATGATCGCCTTCATCTGATGGGGGGTCAGGTTCTGGCTTTCGTCGATCAGGATCAGGGATTTCTGGAAACTGCGCCCGCGGATATAGTTCATGGCCTTGAACTGGATATTGGCCTTTTCCTTCACGTATTGAATGCTGCCCGAGGGATTTTCATCGTTCAGGTGCAGTGCCTCTATATTGTCGTTGATGGCTCCCAGCCAGGGATCCATTTTTTCCTCTTCCGTACCGGGCAGGAAGCCGTGCTCTTCCGCCAGCGGCGGCGTTGACCGGGTCGCAATGATCTTGTTGTAGCGCTTCTGCTCCACCGTCATTTCGATGGCGGCCGCCAGCGCCAGAATGGTCTTGCCGGAACCGGCCGCGCCGGTGAGGGTCACCAGGTGCACATCCGGGTCCATCAACAATTGCAGCGCCATGGCCTGCTGCAGATTCTTGGGCCGCAGCCCCCAGACCTCCTGATCCAGCAAGCTGTCAGCCTTGTAGTGCCGCAGGGTCACAACCCCGTTATCCACATCCAGCACCCGCCCGACGAACCCTTGCTCATCGATGATGTACTGATTGGGATAGACTTCTTCACCGAGAATCTCGCTGACCAGTAACCCGTGGGACAGATGGTGCAGGGTATCCGCCCCCACCTGCTCGGTTTCCACCTGGGTCACCTGATCCCAGAAGGAACCGGGCACTTCGAAATAGCCACGGGTCAGCTGCTTGATGTCCGTGACCAGCTGATCGTTATGGTAATCCTCCGATTCGATGCCGCAGGCCCGCGCCTTGAGGCGCATGTTGATATCCTTGGTGACCAGAATGAAACGGCGCTCTGGCTGCCTGGACTGCATGGCCACCACATCATTGATAATGCGATTGTCGTTCAGGTCATTAGGCAGGGGGGTATTCAGCTCCCCGGACGTCGACATCAACACCGTCAGCGTGCCCTGGGTGACCGTCTCCGGCCCGCGGGGAATGGGGATGCCCGCTTCTACCTGCGCCGGTGTGGCGCTACCCAGCACCCGGTCGATCTGCCGAATGGCCGCGCGACAATCCGCCGCCGTATGGGATTTGTTGCCGCTCTTCAGCTTGTCCAGTTCCTCCAGCACCGTCATGGGAATCACCACCCGATGTTCCTCAAAGTTGAGCAACGAGTTCGGATCGTGGATTAACACGTTGGTATCAATGACGTAGGTTTTTTGCTGTTCTTGCTCGAGGGTTGAATCGTTCTGGTTGGCGCTTGCGTGGTTGATGGAGAGGGTGTGAAGTCTGGCCGCGCGCTCTTCCATGCGTATCCCCTGTGACGGTTGCGTCTCGGGCGGCATTTGGCTGGGGCGTCAGATCTGGCTCTTACCTGATAAAGCGAGAGTGACGCCTGCGCCTGCCGCCATTGGTTTAAGCCTTTTGGCGGTTCAGTTGCAGCAGCTGTAACAGCTTTTGATCGCGATCACTCCCGCAATGGCGGGATTCGAATTACCATAACCCAGCTTTTTCGAAATGATCAATAGAAAACCTCGTAAAGTTTGCCACCGGGCAGGCGGACGGCTGTCATAGCGTTTAGAATTCTCACTGGTTGTTTGTCCTCACCTCCTTTTTCTGTCAACAGGTTATCGCCATGTCCCTTGAGCACCCGCACGTCATGATGCCGCCGCCAGCCCTATACCTGGGCGGCCTGCTGATGGGCTATGGCATTGATCAAGCCCTTACCCTGCCCGCCCCGACGTTTCCCGGGGCCCGCTGGGTGATCCTGGCCCTGGCGGTGATCGGCACGGCCCTGGTGTTGGCCGCCGTCATCCAGCTGCGCCTGGCACGCACCACCCTGGTCCCCCATCGCCCGGCCAGCCAACTGCTTACCCGGGGCGTGTTCCGGCTGAGCCGCAATCCCATCTACCTGGGCTTTACTGCCCTGTACCTGGCCATGGCACTGAACCAGCACAGCCCAGGGATGCTGATCATGCTGGTACCGATTGTCTGGGTGATCCAGCAGCATGTGATTGCGGCGGAAGAAGCCTTTCATGCTCAGCAGTTCGGGGAGCAATGGCAGGCCTATCGGCAACGGGTACGGCGCTGGCTGTAACACTGACACGGGCGCGGATAGCGATTGCCTGCGATCCGGCCTTGAGGAACTCCACCGCGCCCAGCTTGCCGTGTTGAAGTCGCATATGGCGGGATCCGAAATGCCCCGGCACCAGGGTGCTGGCACGGGTCTGGCGGGGCAACCAGCCCAGTCGTCGATAAAGTTCCGCCACCAGCTCCGAACAAAACCAGCCACGCTGATCCGGCTTGCGGGTAAAGCCTGTCAGCACATCCAGGGCATTGCACAGCACGTAGTTCTTGTAGGGACGATGAAGCAGGCGTTTTACCATCCGCGCCAGCAATTGCTGCTGGCGGTCACTCAAGGGGGGGCCATGCCGACGACGCAACGCCACGGTACCCGGGTAATCGCGCAACTTGTCCACCAAGGGTACCAACGCCACCCCGGCCACCGGGCACCCCAGGGTCACATCCGACGATTCACTGAGGGTGGTGGATTCAAGAACCAGAGGGTCGGGATTGCCAGGCAGGTGCACCACCATACCGATATGACTCCAGGGGCTACGGGTAAAGACCCGGATCACCTCACTGGTAAAACCACGACCCGAGAACAATAACAAATCCCCGGTTCGCAGCGAGCAAGCAGACTCAAGAGGCATTGTCATGGGCATCGCCACAGGCTCTTATCCGTTGCAGGACTATCCTGGGGCCACACTAGGAAAATGACGTGACGGTTCGCTGACAGTGGCGTCACGGTTTGGTGAAGAAAAACTGCCAATCTCTCTACAGCGCCGCCGTAGGAACGGAGCGTAGCGGAGTAACGCCCGCAGGGCGGCCCCGAAGGGGTGAGCGCAGCGAATAACACCTCTTGAGGTGCGAATCCGAGCGACAGCGAAGGAAATGTGCAAGGCAACCACCGGCTCCTTCTAGAGAAACCTGTCGAGCCCAGAAATCCCTGATCGCCCTTCGGTCGATTTCCTCGCTTCGCGAGGTTCGCGGCTCAAGATCCGCTCCTACAGCGGCTCCGTAGATACCCAGGTGATAACATGCAGGTCAGGCATCGTCACATTCCTGTTATCTACCGTCGTTACCCTGTGTGATCCTCTTTGCCTGTCCCCGTCCCCCGCCTATGGAAGACAAGCTCTACCTGCTGCAACGCCATCTGCCCGAGCTCCTGCACCTGGATGCCCTGATTCGTCATGGTGAACGTCACCTGCGCGTGTCCACGGTTCATGAGGTGCCCATGGGTGAGTTGTCATTGCCGGTGCGGGTGATCGAAATGGGCAGCACCTCTCCCGGTGTGCCGGTCATCGGTTTTTTTGGTGGCGTTCATGGTGTAGAGCGGATCGGTAGCCAGGTGCTGATGTCCTGGCTGCACAGTCTGATTCATCGTTTGCAGTGGGACGATCAGCTCCACCGGCGGCTGGAGCAGGTGCGGCTGGTGTTCATGCCGATGATCAATCCGGGCGGTATCTGGAAGCGCACCCGCAGCAACCCCAATGGCGTGGATCTGATGCGTAACGCCCCTATTGATGCCATGGGCCGGGTGCCCTTTCTGGTAGGCGGCCACCGCATCAGTCGCCATCTGCCCTGGTACCGGGGAAAAAGTGGTGCGCCCATGGAACCGGAGGCCCAGGCGGTGATTCGTGTGGTGCAGGAAAAACTGATGCCAGCACCGTTCTCCATGAGCCTGGACTGCCACAGCGGCTTTGGTCGGCGCGACCGCATCTGGTGTTGTTACGCCCGCAGCCATCGTCCCATTCCCCATATCGGCGAGGTATTCCGGCTCAAACAGCATTTTGAGGACACCTACCCTCATCATCATCCCTACTTGATCGAGCCACAGTCAGTGAACTACACCACCCATGGTGATCTGTGGGACTACCTTTACGACGACGCCCAGGAGCGGGCACCGCATCACACCTTCCTGCCGTTCACCCTGGAAATGGGCTCCTGGCTATGGGTGCGCAAGAACCCGCGGCAGATGCTGGATTTCTTCGGCTATTTCAATCCGGTAATCGGCCACCGCCATCACCGGGTACTGCGCCAGCACCTGCCCCTGTTCGAATTTCTCACCGCCATGACCGCCAACGCCGGCAACTGGCTACCCACTACTCGGGAAAAATCGGCGCTGACCCGGCAGGCCATTGCCCACTGGTTTGGGGATGCTGACTAACCGCTGGTCCTGTGCAAAAGCGGCCCCTCTGCGCGCGCCGGATACGCCAGACGTCATTCATGGCCCCGACCTTGCAACAGAAAAGCCCATTGGGTCCGCCGCCCGGCTGACTTACACTTTGCCAAACGCCTCGATAAGGACACACCATGAAAGCCCTGATACTTGCCCCCCTGGCCCTGCTGGCCGGCTGTCAGCACCTGAATTACCAGCCACCGACCAGTGGAGATACCGCCCAGGTCACCTTCACCAGCAACAATACAGCCGCTCAACCGGTGGTCTGTGTGCCCGGCAAGGGCTTCAAATCAACGGAATACGCGCTGTCGCAAAACCCGGTTAGCGGAGGAGCCCTGGACGATTTACTGAAAACCATGAAGAAAAGCCCCCAGGTCACCACTACGGTCGATATTGCCCCGGCCACCCGCATCGGCGTCATGTATAACCGCCGTCAGGCTGACAATAGCCGTGACCGCTGCAAAGTAGCCCTGCAGTTTGCCCCTCAGGCCGGCGGCGACTACCAGGCGCACTTTGTCCATGAGAACGGTCAATGTGGTTTGTCACTGAAAGACGCCAGCGGCGCCAGTGTGGATGCCGTGCTCACGGACTGGCAGTGCCCATAATATGCGCACCAATGCGGTGCGCAGCACCAATTTCGCGCACCGCATTGTCTGTTTCCCCTTTGTTAAACCCCCTTTTTCTTCCTGCGAAACCATCAAGCTGCTGTTTTATATAAACAAAAAATAGTTGGCACGCTCTCTGCAATATCTTTTTCGAGCCGAAAAGGCGGTGCGTCACCAGCGCACATTGAACGAATTAGACTTGTTAAGAGGGTTGCACATGAAAAACGTATTTGGTCTGAAGAAAACCGTTTTGGCCGCTTCCATCGTGGCTGCCAGCCTGGCTCCGGCCATCGCTGCTGCTGAAGTCAGTGGTACCCTGGGCGCTTCCAGCCAGTACTTGTGGCGTGGTCAGCAACTGACCGACGGCGCTGCGGTATACGGTAGCGTTGACTACTCCCACACTTCCGGTCTGTACGCTGGTGCCTGGGCATCTTCTGAAACCGACGACACCGAGTACGACCTGTACGCCGGTTTCGGTGGCGAGATTGAAGGTCTGAGCTACGACATCAGCTACATCGACTATAACTACACCGCTGGCGGCACCGCAGGCGACAACCCTGCATCTGGCGCTGACTTCCAGGAAGTACACCTGGGTGTAGGTTTTGCCGGCCTGAGCGCTGACGCCTTCATCGGTGTAGGCAACTCCGGCAAGGGCGGTGATGAAGATTACGAAAGCGATTACTTTGCTGTGGGTTACGGCTACGACAAGTACTCCGCCACCGTAGGCTTCTATGACTTTGAAGCTGACGACAGCGATTACACTCACGTGGATCTGGGCTACGCCGTTACCGATCAGTTCACCTTCACTCTGTCCAAGATCGTTGATCAGGAAGAAGACAACACTTACGACGACGACCTGGTCATGAGCGTTTCTTACGAGTTCGCGCTTTAAGCACCAAGAAAACGGGCGGCTCACGCCGCCCACTGTTTAACGCCGCGGGGCTCTCCCTGGTCCTCGCAAACACGCAAGCAACCCCGCGGCGTCTTTTTACCTTCCACGCAACATCCCCCGCGCTTCAGGCAACACGCCAAACCTGTCGTTACCTCTCTGCAGAAAAGTACACTACCAGCGCATCATGATCCGATACCGGCGCCACCCCCTGGCTGCCATAGAGGCTGTGATAGCGACCTGCATTGCCACGGCTTACCGCCATTGTGATGACAGACGTTTCCAAATCCGGTGACACCCAGATATGGTCCAGGGCCTGTGGTCGGCAACGGTGACGAAAACTGTAACGTTCCCGCTTTGGCAGCCGTTGCCACAGATTGAACAGACCGGATTGCGCAAAACGCCTATAGCTTGCCGAGATACGCCCGGCGCCCCAGGTGCTGTTGAAATCACCGGCCATTATCAACGGCCCACTTTGCTCAATGGCCCAGCTGGCCAGCAACGCGGCCTGACGCTGCCTTTTTTGCCGAACCCGTGACTTGTGCAGACCTCGCGCACTACGCAAGTGCACAACGACCAACTGCAACTGCCGGGGTTCTTGCACCGTCACGCGCAGGGGTGGACGGGAAAACAATGCATGGCCGTGAAAGCCCTGCTCCGCAAACAGACGGTCCACCGACGCAATCCGCACCGGCTGCCGATACAGCAGCCCCACATCCATGCCGGAAGGGTCATTGCCCTCTTTCAGTGCGACGCGGTAACGCCAGCCGTGCCTGGCAAGGCGTACCGCCAGGGCCTCGAGTAACTCACGATTTTCCACTTCCTGAACAGCCAGCATATGGGGCGCCTGCAAAGGGCCGGCAATAAACCCAGCCAGCGCCTGTATTCGCCTGTTCAACACAGCCTCGGAAAGCGGTTCATCCAGCCGGCTGTCTTTGCGGGTATCGCGAAGCCGCCACAGGTTCAGCGTCGCCAGAGTCCATTCATTCGCTTGCGGGGCGGGAATACTCCGGGCCGGGGCAAGACCTCGACAATCCGCCGACAGCGCTGTCGCGGCCAGCAGACACAACAAGATAATCAGAAATCGCATGCAGGCAGTCTATGACCGCACAGCGATCCGTAACACCGGAAAACGCGGAGGTTAATGTAGGAAAAACAATAAGAATGATGAACAAAAAAAGCCCGCCAATGAGGCGGGCAAGGGGTATGTGAACAACAACAGAAAACGTCAGGGCCGATAGACCACTTTCAGATCCGGGGTCACCAGTGCTGCATCCAGATAACCGACAAAGTTCCGGTTGCTACCCACCAGCAGAACCATCTCCTGTTCACTGGAGACTTCCCGGGGCGGCATCCCCCGGCCGGTAAAGATCATCCTCGCCCAATAACTTTTCATCTGCTCGGCACTCTTGCCGAGCACCTGCTGGTAAAAATTATCTCGAGCACGGCCCCGTGACGGCAAGTCCAGCGGCTTCACCGAGGCACCGGATACCCGGCGGGTCTGGCCATTGAAGATCTGTCGCACTTCATCCTGAGTCAGTGCATCGAGACCGCTGTTGGCGGACACCACCACCACCGGTTCTGCCTGGGCCGCTGCCGCCAGCATCAGGAGCAATGAAAATAGTATTTTTTTCATGGCCATTCCCCCTTAAAAAACCAGATCCGCGCTGAGGCGAATCACCGTGGCATGATCGTCTTCAAGCTGGCCTCCGTCGGTGAAGAAGAACCCGGACGTGGTAACATCACTATCGGAAAAATCGTAGTAATAACTCACCTCCCCTTTCAGGGCGATGGAGTCGGTGAGGGAATAGCGCAGCCCACCGGTCCAGCTCTTCTGTTGTTCCGCCAGGCCATTATTCAGGGCAGCCGGAAGGCTGCTATCCAGATCACGAGGCGTCACTTCTGCCCAGGTGACCATGGGCATCCACTTGCCCAGGTATTTGCCCACTGTGACGTAGCCACTCTCGCTGCTCGGGTACCAGTTACCAAAATCCAGCCGCGCCTTTTCCGCGGAGAAAAACCAGCTACCGTCATCGTATTGCAGCCCGACACCCGCAAAATAGGTGTAAACATCATCAAAGGAGAGCCCCAGGACGGCAGGCGGGAAACCAAGGGCACCTTGCAAATCCTGCTGGCTGACGGAAACGTCCGCAGCGGTGTAGGCGGCTCTCGCCGTCCAGTTACGCCAGTAGCTGGTAAAATTCACACCGCTCAGGTCATCGGCCTGGAACTGGGCATTGGCCACACGCTCACCGCCATCCACGGTACTGGAACCCCAGAACCCGGAAAGACGGTGTGACACAGGCCCGCTAGTGAAACGCCAGGAGGCTTCCACCGCCTCCATGGTTTTCACCGGTGCCAGTTGATACACCTCCGCCGGCAAGCTGGCCCACGGGTAGGCATAGCCCACATCGATGTACTGGGAGTGCATGTAGAACGGCGCCACGATACGCCCCGCTTTCATGCTCACAGAATCGCTGACCTGATAATCCAGATAAGCCCACTGCAATTCCGCGTTGAATTCGTCATCGCCGGACGCAAACAGCTGCACCACAGCTTCCGCCCGGTCGCTGAGCTCGGCATTGAACTGTACGCCAGCGCGAGTCAGGGAATCATGGCTCCATTTATCACTGGCGCCATCGATGTAGCTGGCAGAACCAGAGGTGGTGTCCACCTCGGCCCGGGACATGCCAGCAGAGAGAAAACCGTTGATACGGATCCGGTCAGCAGCATCGCTGAGGGTATTATCAAACTGCTGCTTTTCGAGCTGTTCCAGGCGCTGCTCATAATCACGCAGCCTCTGCTGGACATCACCTTCCGGAGTCTGGGCCCAGACAGGGCCCGCACTCAGTAAAGTACCCAGCATCACGGATAATACCTTCTTCATAGATCCCCCACGCTTTTATAGCCGTTTTAATCACATAACGACTACGAATAAAGCATGGCATTATCCGTAAAAAAGAACCGGGTTCAACCGTCAGATTGGGACGCTCGTTTTACCGGGAACGCCGCGCAGGCATCCTGCCCGCCATTCAGATGAAAGCAAACTTCCACACTGTCCCCGGGAGCCGGGACCTGTGTGAGTTTCATCAGCATCAGATGCCTGTTCCCCGGTGCCAGTACCAGGCTCTCTCCGGCCGGGATTGCCAGGTGATGCAGGTGCACCATCCTGCGACTGCCGTCAGCGGCGGTTTCCACATCATGCAGCATGGTGTGGCCGGCAACGGGGGTGCTGACACCGGTAATGATCACGGTATCCTCGCCGGTATTGTTCAACGTGGCATAACCCGCCATGGTCGGCGACACCGGTGGCACCGCACGTAACCAGGGGTCGGAAAACGTCAGCTCCGCGTGAGCAGGCACGGCAAGGGCCAGCACGGCGCCTGCCAACAGAGCGTTAAAGCAGGCTTTTGGCATCAGTTACCACCTCGTCAATGGTGAAATCCGCCGGGTACAGTTTGCGCACCCGACCCTGGTCGTCCAGTAGATAAATATAGTCACTGTGAGTGAACAGGTAGTCCTGTTCCGCCTGATCCTTGATAAACACCACCCCGTATTGCGTTGCCACCTCGCGGATTTCCGCCAGGCTGCCGGTCAGGCCGATGATGTCCGCCTTGAACCAGGGCAAATACTCCTTCAGGTGCTCCGCTGTATCTCGCTCCGGGTCGAAGGTAATAAACACAGGCTGTACCTGGCCTGCTTCACCGGCCTCTTGCAACTGCCGATACACCTGGGCCACTCGGGCCAACACTGCCGGGCAGATGTCAGGACAATGGGTGTAACCGAAGAACAGGATGGAAACCTTGCCCTTGAGCTGTGCCTGGCTGAAAGGCTCGCCGTTGTGGTCAGTTAGTGTAAACTCACCACCCAGCCTTGTATTGACTGGCAAGTCGCTTTCCTGCTTGCCACAGCCGGCAACCAGAAGGGCCAGAAGCACTGGCAGGATGTACGGCAGTTTTCGCATGATCTCTCCGGTTGGTATAATCCGCGCCCATTTAAGCGGACTCTAATTGCAGCCGCGCCCATTTTCACTCTATTCAACGGTTAGGCAACCCATGGCACGCAAGCTTTTCATTCAGACCCACGGCTGCCAGATGAACGAGTACGATTCCACTCGCATGGTGGACCTGCTCGAATCCAGCCACGGCCTGGAGCCCACCGACAATCCGGCAGAAGCAGACGTATTGCTGCTCAACACCTGCTCGATCCGCGAAAAGGCCCAGGAAAAAGTATTCCACCAGCTGGGTCGCTGGAAAAAGCTCAAGGACGCCAAACCGGACATGGTGATCGCGGTAGGCGGCTGCGTGGCCAGTCAGGAAGGCGATGCCATTCGTGACCGGGCCCCCTATGTGGACGTAGTGTTCGGCCCGCAGACCCTGCACCGTCTGCCCGGCCTGATCACCCAGGCCGCCACTACCCGGAAACTGGCCATCGATGTGACCTTCCCGGAAGTGGAAAAGTTCGACAACCTGCCGGAACCCAGCGTGGACGGCCCCAGTGCCTTCGTGTCGATCATGGAAGGCTGCTCCAAATACTGCACCTTCTGTGTGGTGCCCTACACCCGCGGTGAGGAAGTCAGTCGCCCGGTGCAGCCCGTGCTGAAAGAAGTGGAGCACTTGGCAGAAATGGGCGTGCGCGAGGTGAACCTGCTGGGTCAGAACGTGAATGCCTACCGGGGTGTGGGCGCCGACGGCGACATCCTGGACCTGGCCGACCTGATCCGGCTGATCCGCGACATCGACGGTATTGATCGCATCCGTTACACCACCAGCCACCCGGTGGAGTTCTCCGATGCGCTGATCCAGGTCTATGAAGACGTGCCAGAACTGGTCAATCACCTGCACCTGCCGGTGCAGTCCGGCTCCGACCGCATCCTGGCGATGATGAAGCGCAACCACATGGTGCTGGAATACAAAAGCAAGCTGCGCAAGCTCAAGCGCATCCGCCCGGACATCTCGTTCAGCTCCGATTTCATCATCGGCTTCCCCGGGGAAACCGACCGGGACTTCGAAGACACCATGAATCTGATCCACGACATCGGCTTCGACATGTCCTTCAGCTTCATCTACAGCGCCCGCCCCGGCACCCCGGCGGCAGACCTGCCCGATGATGTGCCCATGGAGGTGAAGAAACAGCGCCTGGCGATTCTGCAACAGCGCATCACCCAGAATGTGCAGGACATTTCCCGCAAGATGGTGGGCAGCACCCAGCGAATTCTGGTGGATGGTTTCTCCAAGAAAGACCCGGGCCAGCTCAAGGGCCGCACGGAGAACAATCGGGTGGTTAACTTCCGCAGTGATGATACCGACCTGATCGGCAAATTCGTGGACATCACCATCGATCAGGCCTACAGCAACTCCCTGCTCGGCAGCGACCCGCGCAACCCGGGCTGACCCCGGGTTGCGACTTTGCCTGCTATAGCGCCACCGCCCGACCAATGAACAGAACCGGCCCGGTGGGTCGATCAGCGGGAGAGCCACCCGGCGGCTCCAGCGTCAGCTCGAACAGCTGGCCACTCTCCACCCCGCCCACGCGGCTGGCCGGTAACACCAACGGCTCGCCGGGCTGCACCAGGCCCAGGGAACGAGGGCCCAGTGCCGGGTCTGCCAGGGTCCAGAACTGGACACTGCGATTTGCCGGGTACTGACTCTCCGACAGCGGCGTCAGCTGCAAGTCCCCCTGCGCAGACACGGTCACTCTCCAGCCCGGGCTGGCGGCCTCACCCGGTGCCTGCAGCACCACGGTATAAACCGGCGCCGGCACCCGCAGTGGCCCCAGCAGCAATACCACCGCCACCAGCAAGGCAACACTGACGGTGCGCCAGAGCGTCAGGCTCTGCCACAACCACTGCCAGTCAAACCGGCCGCGGACATCCGCCGAAGCGGTTTGCCGGGAAATCTCGCGCCATACTCGCGGCGGCAACGGTACCGGTTCCAGCAGCTCTGCCGCCCCCAGCCAATGCTCCCGCCAGTGGCCGGCCAGTTGCGCAGCGTCCTCGTCCTGTTCCAGCCACTGCTCAATCTCTGCCGACTGCTCACGGGAATGCAGACCCAGGACATACTCGGCAATCAACAGACTCTGTGCTTCAGGCTGTTCCGGAATCATAGTCGCAGACACTCCTGCAGCCCTTTCAAGCCTGATCGAACCCGGCTCTTGATCGTCCCCAGAGGAACGGCCAGGGTTTCGGCAATCTGTTCGTAGGTAAACCCATGATAGAACGCCATGAGAATGGGGCGGCGGCGATCCATTTGCAGACCTTGCAGACAGTCGACGATGGCGCGTCGCTGATCCTGCTCCACGGAGCATTGCTCTGGGGAGGGGCCCGGATCAGGCCATTGATCCCCTGGCAGGGGCTCGAACGCATCCCGTCGGGAGCGGTGGTGTTGGTTGATCAAGCGGTATCGCAATAATCCGAACAGCCAGGCCCGCGCGCAACCTCGCTGGCTTTGAAAGCGCCTGGCATTTTCCCAGACCTGAATAAAGGTATCCTGCAACGCATCCTCAGCCAGTGATGACTCGCCGGTAAATCGGCGCGCCAACGCCAGCATGCGTGGCGCTTCATTGAGATAAAGCTGATGAAATGCCTGTCGGTCGCCACTGGCACATGCCCGTACCAGGGCATTGCCTTCTTCCAGCTCAGCGCGTGAATCGTCCATGAACCTGCGTATCCAGTAAGAAGCAGAATGAAGATGATTCACCAGAGTACGAGAAGAATGTGTCAACAAGAGGAAAACCGGGCCGCCGAAGCGGCCCGGTACAGGGAGCCGTAAAAGCGCTCCCCCGTGCTTACTCCGGCGCGCGGCCAAGATAATCCGCAATCAGCGACACCGATTCCGGCGACGACTGCATCCAGGTCTGCGAAGGCGTTACGTCACCACCGGCAGAATCAAGGATATTGTCAAAGCGCAGCACCATGCCCTGGGATTTCTCCGCCACATACAGGTGCTCACCATCAAAGGCGATATCCACCGGATTACCGAGCTGGGTGTTGCCCACCGTACTGTTGTCGCCGTTATCGATATTCACGGTGACATCGGTGATGCCGTCAGCGGTGGAGCCGTTGTCCAGCACATACAGCTTGCCGTCGGTAGGGTTAGCGCCGCTACCCACATCCGACAGGATCAGCTGGTCGGTTTCCGCCACATAGACAATGCCATGCAGGTTGGTCGGGGCGGTAAACGCCACACCCGCCTCGGCAGGCGTAATCACCCGGTCAGGGCCAGCGCTGCCACGCGCCGTGCTGTAGCTGTCAAAGACCGCTACCGTGCCATCGGTGAGGGCCACGAAGAGCTGATCGGAATCCGGGTCGTAATCCAGATCCCAGGGCGCCACGGACAGGCTGGTGGTGAACAAGGGAGCGGCATCGCCACCGGCCTGGGCGCCGAACACCCGCACGGACGGGTTACCGTTATCGGTGACCAGCACCCAGCCCAGCGAGTCCGCCACATCAAAGCCTTTCGGTGCCATCAGGCCGGTGCTCGCGCCTTCAATCACCCGGTCACGACTCACAGAGAACATCTCGCCATCGCGATCCGTAGCCAGACGGTTGATCACAGCCAGGCCAGAGTCGTAGGTAATATAGGCATCGCCCAACTGGTTGAATGCCAGGCTTTCGCGATCCTGATTTGTGGAAAAGCCGCGCTGCATGGCGCCCAGATCCAGGTCCAGTACCACCACATCCGGGTCGCCTGGAGCGGCCGGCGGATTGCTGGTTACCGCAACACCGGTGAAGGTGGTCCCGGCGATATCGATATCGGAAAGGCCCGGCTGCAAATCGGACCCATTAATAATGGCCAGGGATTCCGGTTTGATACTATCGACGACCCGGTTCGGCGCGATGTCCCCTGAACCGCCGGAAAACACGTTGCGGTACACCAGAATGGCATCGTTGGATTTTTCCGCGATGTAAACCGTGTTGCCATCCAGCACCAGGTCCACCGGGTTGCCCAGTTTGGTCGCCGGGCCGGCCAGGGTCCGTGCAGGCGTCACTGTGCCATCGGCAGTGGACGCATTCTCGATCACATACAGCTGGCCATCATCCGCCACCGCAGCATCACCCACATCACTGACCACCAGGGTGTCAGAGTCAGCCCGATAGGCGATTCCATGCATATTGGAGACGGTACCTGCCGTATCCGGGGTAATCACCCGGGCGGGGGTCGACATAAAACCTCCCGCGACATAGTCATCCACCACCATCACGGTGCCATTGGTCATGGCCAGGAACAAACGGTCCGCCGCTTCGTCGTAGGCCAGATCCCAGGTATTGCCTGACAGGGCGGTACTGGCCAGGGGCGTGGCACTTTCTCCCGCTGCAGTGCCGTAGACTTCGACACTATTGCCGCCGATATTGGCTGCCATTACCAGCCCGGCTTCATGGGCGATGGCAATCCCTTTCAGCGTCATGGAACCCGGTGCCGCAACACTACGGTCCAGAGTGGGCACCGCCGCAGAGCCGTCGGTTCGCTCAGCCAGCTGGTGCAGAACCTGTAACGTGCTGGGAGCCCCGGCACTGTCGTTGGCGGCGTAGAGATTGCCCAGCAGGTCCAGCGCAATGCCTTCATTGGCATCCGCATTGAAAGTCCCTTGCACTTCCAGGCCAGCATTCAGGCGGTCGATCTGGCCGGCATTACCACTACCATTGTGCATCACCAGCAATGACGGCCCCTGGGCCACACCAGGGGAATTGATCAGGGATCGGTCGCTGCCATTACCCCCACAGGCTGCCAGCGTTACCGCAACGGCCAGTGGCGACAGCCACAGCAAACCTTTGCCATTCACATTCATCTCATCTCTCCTTGGATAGCGATGCCGGCTTTCCGCCGGTCAGTCAGGACAATGCGTCCTACTGCTGATACCGCCGCCGCACAGAAACGGATGTAACAGCGCGTAATAATTCTCGTTTGAAATGTATCAGCCACAGGAATCGTGCCGCCCTACCGGTTGTCCGACACCCCGCCATCAAC
This sequence comes from uncultured Alcanivorax sp., assembly GCF_947258575.1. Lineage (GTDB taxonomy): Bacteria > Pseudomonadota > Gammaproteobacteria > Pseudomonadales > Alcanivoracaceae > Alcanivorax. The sequence goes on along the minus strand of NZ_CAMYIV010000012.1, from coordinate 437,939 downwards.
GCTTGCGGCCCGCCACCCTCCGGGGCTAGGCTGCGCGGGTAATTTTTCTTCCCCGAAAACACGCTTCGGGGTATTCTGAAACTCTCCGCAACAGCCCGAGGGGCCACGTTTTCCATCTTGGACACACCACTCGCTTCTCAGCACATCAGCCTCGAACCCAACGATTCCCGTCGCCTGGCCAGTCTCTGCGGCCATCTGGACGAGCACATCAAGCAGATAGCCCAGCGCCTGCATGTGGATATCCACAATCGTGGTAACCAGTTTCATCTGGCAGGGCCATCCGCCTCCGTGGACGCCGCCGGGTCAATCCTCTACGAGCTCTATGATCAGACCCGCGATGGCACAGACCTGACGCCGGAAATGGTGCATCTGCAGCTGCAACAGTCCAACGTGGCCGACCATAGCGCAGCAAAAAGCACTGACAACACCGTGGCGTTCCCCAGCGATGACGTTGTCGTTCGTACCAAGCGGGTTCGCATCAAGCCCCGTGGCGCTCACCAGCGCGAGTATGTGAAACAGATCCGCAAACACGACATCAATTTCGGCGTCGGCCCGGCCGGCACCGGCAAAACCTGGCTGGCCGTAGCCTGCGCCGTGGATGCGCTGGAAAAAGCGGAAATTCAACGGATCCTGCTGGTACGACCGGCGGTTGAGGCCGGCGAAAAGCTGGGTTTTCTGCCCGGCGACCTGGCAGAAAAAATCGACCCCTATTTACGCCCTCTCTACGATGCCCTTTACGAAATGCTCGGCTTTGAAACCGTGGCCAAGCTGATGGATCGTATGGTGATTGAAGTGGCACCGCTGGCCTACATGCGCGGGCGAACCCTGAATAACAGTTTCGTGATTCTGGATGAAGCCCAGAACACCACCCCGGAACAAATGAAGATGTTCCTCACCCGTATCGGGTTCGGGACCCGCGCCGTGATCACCGGGGACGTAACCCAGGTGGATCTGCCCCGCCATCAACGCTCCGGCCTGGTGAATACACTGGAAGTGCTGGACGGCGTAAAAGGGATTGGCGTGACCCGATTCGACAGCCGCGACGTGGTTCGCCACCCGCTGGTACAACGTATTGTAGAGGCCTACGACCGCCATGAACGGGATACCGACACCCAGCGTTGATATCCAGTGGGCCAGCGACGCCCCGGACGCCCCCGACGAATCCCGGTTATGCGACTGGGTGCGCCATGCCGCCCAGGTAGCCGGCGGCGTGGTCGGCGACATCACCCTGCGTATCGTCGATGAAGACGAAATCCGCACCCTCAACCGGGACTACCGCGACAAGGACAAGCCCACCAATGTGCTGTCCTTCCCGTTTGAAATGCCAGAAGGCCTTCCCGAAGATGCCATGGAGCCGCTGCTCGGCGACATCATTCTCTGTGCCCCGGTGGTACGCCGGGAGGCCGCTGAACAGAACAAGACCCTGCAGGCCCACTGGGCCCACATGGTCACCCATGGTGTACTGCACCTGCTGGGCTACGATCACATTGATGACGAGGACGCGCAGATCATGGAAGCCATGGAAATCCGCGCCCTTAACGAACAGGGTTTTGCCGACCCTTACAACATTGAGCCACACACCAATATGGAGCTTCACCCCTGATGTCGGACGACTATTCGGATAACGGTACCAGCCGAAGTTGGTTGGAGCGTGTCGGCCAGTTTTTCTCCTCCACGCCCGGCGACCGGAGTGAACTGCTGGACCTGATGCGCTCCATGCGCGATTCCCACATTATCGACGGGGACACCCTGGGAATTATCGAAGGCGCCGTCTGTGTCGCCGACATGCAGGTACGCGAGATCATGATTCCGCGCTCCCAGATGGTCAGCATCAAGGCCAGCTCCGACCCGCGGGATTTCCTGCCCACCATCATTGATTGCGCTCACTCCCGTTTCCCGGTACTCGGCGACGACCCGGATGAAGTGATCGGCATCCTGCTGGCCAAGGACCTGCTACCGTTAATCCTCGATCCGGCCCGCATGGACCGTTTCGCCATCAAGGATCATATCCGCTCTGCTATGGTGGTACCCGAGTCCAAACGGCTCGACTCACTGCTGCGCGAATTCCGTATCAGCCGCAATCACATGGCCATCGTGGTCAACGAATATGGCGGCGTGGCCGGGCTGGTCACCATTGAAGATGTGCTGGAACAGATCGTCGGGGAAATTGAAGACGAACACGACGTAGAAGAAGAGGACTACCTGATCAAGGATCTGGATGATCAGGAGTACACCGTCAAGGCGCTGACACCCATCGATGATTTCAACGAGCACTTCCACTGCCAGTTCAGCGATGAGGAATTCGACACCATCGGCGGGCTGGTGATGCAGAAGTTCGGCCGCTTACCCGGCCGCGATGAAAGCGTGGAACTGGATGGCTATCTCTTCACCGTGCTCAGCGCCGACGGCAGAACAATAAGATTGCTGCGGGTTACACCGCCGGGGGAAAACCAGGATGCCACTGCCACAGAGGTCGAAAGCTGACACCATCTCCGCCCTGTTAAAAGCACCGTGGGTGACGGCCGTGATTGCCGTTGCCCTGTTGCTCGGCGCCTTGCTCAACCCGGCTAACGCGCCCCAGCCAGTACTTGGCTGGTACGTGGATGGTGGCCTGAAAACCCTGGAATGGGACAACTACCTGTCCTGGCTACGCTTTAACGGGCGTGGCGAACTGGCTGGCCAGCTGGAACAACAGCTCGCCAGCGGCGATACCCACGCTTACAGCGCGGCGCTGCTGTCGCCCAGCTTCGTCAAAGACAGTGACCTGCGCGCCCGGGACTTCTGGTCAGCAACCCAGATAGAAAAGTGGAAAGCCCTGCGCCAGCAAACACAGGATCAACTCGCCGCCAGCAACTTGTACCGCTGGGGGCTACCAGACAGCAGCCCCCGCCCGGCCCGTTTCTTTACCTCCCCCTTTGCAGGTGGCTCCCTGTGGCTAACCGTTCTCACCGTGTTTCTGCTGGTGCCACTGGCATTCCCCCTGGAGCGTCAGCTTGGCCATGGCCGGGTACTGACTCTGTGGCTGCTAGGCTGCCTGCTGGCCGGTGCCGGCTACATGCTGGTGGCTCGCAGCGGGCAGCTGCCGTTTCATGGCGCCGTCGCACCGCTCATGGTCTGGTATGGAGCCTTCCTCGGCCTGCAGGGCTGGCGCACTTCCCTGCCGGTCTGGTTACCCGGCAAGGCGTGGATATCGATCACCCTGCCCACCCCGGCCCTGGCGGCAATGCCGCTGGCACTACTGGGGTTACTGGCCTGGCAAGCCCAGCCAGCCATGGCCAATCTGGCCGCCGGCGTACTGGCCCTGGCCGGTGGCACCCTGCTGATCCAGCTCATGCGCCCGGCGGAGCCGTCCGTGAACACCGAAACAGCCACGCCTGCGAATCCACAGGATCAACAGGGGCTGCAATGGGGCTGGGATGCCCTCGCCCAGCTGCAGGCGGACGCTGCCAGCGACGCCTTTCAGCAAGTACTGGACCGGCAGCCGGATCACTTTGATGCCCTGACCGGCCTCTTCAATGCCCGCCGCATGAACCAGGACAGCAACGGCTGGATCGACATCGCCCATCGCCTGTTTGCCCACCCGGCCAGCGAAAAGGGACAAGCCCAACAAGTTGTCGGTTGCTGGCAGCAGTTCCGCCAGCAGCAGGGCGCCGAATTACCCTCTTCCGTTGGTTGGCATCTGGTAACCACCCTGACCCGGGCCGGTGAATTTGCCCAGGCAGAAGCACTGGCCATCAGTCTGGATCACCACGACACTCGCAAGCCTGCCCTGCAGGCCCTGCGCGATGCACTCCATCGGGAAGGTTTGGGTCACCGGGCCAAGGCGCTGGAAGTGTAGCGGCAAGCCCCAAGCTGAAACGCGGACTGGGCCGTGATGGTCGAATAACGCCCTGCCCGCGTTTAACGCAACAATCCGATCTGTAGGAGCGTCGCTGGCGGCGCGATTCGAGCCTTGGCGAGGGTTTCTCCTTTATGTAGGAGCTATGCTTGCATGGCGAACCGAGCGTAGCGAGGCAACAGAGGGGGGGGGGCAGCCGTTCTTTCTGAAACCTGTCGAGGTCTGAAATGCCTGATCGCCCTGCGGGCGATTTCCTTGCTCCGCAAGGTTCGCACCTCGAGAGGTACTCCTACAGCGGCTTCGAAGAAAACTCGGAGGTTGGGAACTTTCGGACCTTTCTCTATCCCACGAGAGTAGCTCGCCCCTACCCCCACGCGGCCCGGTAGTCCGCCACCTGCTTGCGCAGTTTCGCATCCCGGCACTGGCTTTCCACAAAGCGCAGGTACTGCTCCGCCTTGCCGGCCAGTCCGAATTGCTCGGCAAGAATCTTTGCCAGTAACAGATAGGCGTCACCCAACTCGCTGAAATCCGGGTGCCGATCATGCAGATCCTTGAGCAGCCCCACGGCAACTTTCGGCTCCTGTTCATGGATACCCTGGGCCAGGGCCAGACGCAGAGAGGGCGATGCGGGTAACCAGGTTGGTTCCACCTCCCGCTGACGGGCCAGCAACGCCAGCGCCTCGGCCCAGGCACCGGACACCACCAGCATTTCCAGATAGGACGGCGCGGCGGTGCGGCGCTCATCCTCCCGGTCGGTAATATCCAGCAGCCGGTCATAACGTTGCCAGTCCGCCACAGTGGCCTTTTTGTTCTTCAGGGTTTTGGCTGTGCTCAGCAACACCTTGTCAAAGCGCCCGGCACAAAGCTGTACCCGCTGGCGCCGCTCTTCCAGCGACGCGGTGACTTTCTTGCCTCCCTGATCCAGTCCCCAAAGATGGCCATGACGGGCCAGGATATCACCGCACAGGCAGGCCAGGGCCAGCCACCAGAGTGCCGCTAACGCCCCGGCCAGCCCCTGGGCAAGAGGTAGCGGCATCACATCCACGGCCACGGCAATCAGCGCCACGCCCAACAGCCACCCCACTGATGCCAGAACAGCAGCCACCGCATAATCACGAGGTGCGGAGAAGATATAGGTCAGTGCCGCCGCATAGGAGCCAGGTTCCGGTCCCTGGGCCTGAATGGCGAGCCAGAAAGCCGGCACCAACAACAGGCCGACAGCACCGATCAGCAACCCCACCGGCTCCGACACCATCACCAACACAAACCCGGCCGGCACCATCACCAGCAGGGCCGGCAAAGCCTGCAACAACGCTGCCTTCCAGCCCGCCATATCAGACAGACAATCCCAGCCTGGAGTATGACTTTTGCGGGCTTTACCGGGATGGCTGCGCAAGGTCATCACCGCCCGGGCAAAGCCCCAGGCCGGCAGCCCTGCCAACACCACCACCGGCACCATTACCGGCAAGGGTGGCACCAGCGACGCCAACAACGCCCACACCACCAGCAGCGGTAACAGCACAGGGGTAAACGGGTAGCGCAGGTAACGATCCAGTTGCCGCCACAGAGGGCCACCCTGTCCCTGCTCACTGCTTTCCAGTTCCTGGTTGCAGAGCAGGCAACGGGCCTCTATCAGGCTGTCATTGCGGCCATCCACACATTGCTGACACAGATGCAATCCATCATGGCTGCAATACCACAGCGCTTGCGTCCCCGGATGGTACTTGCAATAGCGATTCACTATGATGCCCCCAAGCATTCACAAGGTAGCGGCCAACCCTGACGGCCCCCTACCGGCGCCCCGCATCCAACGACTGGCAGGGCGGGTTTGATTATTGGTTGTGATTGATACTTTATTCGTATTTTTGCAGCGACTCTAGCCGTATCAGCCAGGCGGCCTGCTCGCCATCATGAAACGAGGAATTCCATGCGCCACCGTCTGCTGGCCCTGTTTGCCGGCCTGCTTTTCCCCCTTGCCTTCGCCCCCTATGACCTGTGGCCGCTGCTATTTGTCAGTGTCGCCGCCGGCTTCTGGTGCCAGCAGCAGGCCGGCTCCGGCAAGGAAGCCTTCCTGCGCGGCTGGCTCTATGGCCTGGGCATGTTCGGCTTCGGCGTGTCCTGGGTGCATGTCTCCATGCATGACTATGGCTTCATGCCGCTATGGATGGCGATTCCCTTTACGGCGATTTTCGCCGCCTTTCTGGCCCTGTTCTACGGCCTGACGTTTTCCCTGAGCTGGCGACTGGGGCGCTCGGCACTGGTGTTCACCGGTATCTGGCTGCTGCTGGACTGGCTGCGCGGCTGGCTGCTCACTGGTTTCCCCTGGCTGTATGCCGGGTACGCACTGATTGATACCCCCCTGGCCAGCCTGGCGCCACTGGGCGGGGTCTGGCTGCTGACCCTGGCCACGGTGCTGCTCAGCGCCACCCTGATTCAGCTTCGCCAGCCGGGCACCCTCCGCTGGGTAGCCGCCGGCCTGTCAGTGCTGGTGCTGATCACCGCCACTGCTGGCCATTTCCTCACGTTCACCCACGCCAACGGCCCGGAACAGAAAGTGGCGCTGGTGCAGGGCAATATTCCCCAGGACCTGAAGTGGCAGATTTCCATGCGCGACGAGACGCGCCGTATCTATCACGAGCTGACCCGGGAGATTCCCGCCGACACCCTGGTGCTGTGGCCGGAATCGGCCATGACCGAGTTCTACCAGAGCATTACCGATTTTATCGAGGATGAGGGCAAGCAACTGGCAGACCGAAACGGCGCCCTGATTACCGGCATTCCCTGGCGCAGCGTCGGCGACGCCGGCATTACCTATCGCAACAGCATCGCTGCCATTCCGCTTCGCGATAATGAGAACGGCAGCGAGCGGGTTTACCACAAGCAGAAGCTGGTGCCCTTTGGTGAATACGTCCCCATGCAATCGCTGATTCGCGGCCTGATCCCCTTCTTCGACTTGCCCATGTCCGGCTTTACGCCGGGGGACCCCAGTCAGCCCAACCTGCAGGCCATGGGCCATACCGTGGCCCCCTTTATCTGCTACGAGATCCTCTACCCGCAACTGGTGGCCAGCCGCAGTCATGATGCCGATGTGCTGGTGACCATCAGCAACGACGCCTGGTTCGGCACCTCCGCCGGGCCGCTTCAGCATTTCCAGATGGCCCGTTTGCGGGCCCTGGAAACCGGGCGCTGGCTGCTGCGCGGCACCAACAATGGGGTCACCGCCGTGATCGACCACCAGGGCCGGATCGTGGACGCCCTGCCCCAGTTCGAGCGTGATGTGCTTTACAGCCAGTACCAGCCACGTACCGGCATCACACCCTTTATGGCTCTGGGCGTCTGGCCCTGGCTGGTGCTCTCGGTGCTGTTGTTGCTGCCCGCAATGCTGGGAAGGAAGAAGAAGCAACCCTTTATATAACTTTTAAGTATAAGCTTATTACTAATTTGACTTTACCCTGATACCCTTCTATAACTGTGCATGAACGCTGCCCAGTCACAGGAGGGAACAAGCATGTCTCGTCCAACCGTCAAAGCCTTTTTCGACAACGACACCAACACCGTCAGCTATGTGGTGACAGACCCGCAAACCCGGCACTGCGCCATTGTCGATTCGGTGCTGGACTACGACCCCAAAGCTGGACGTACCCACCATGACAGTGCCCGCCAGATTGTGGCCTACGTCAAACAGGAAGGCCTTACCGTAGACTGGTTGCTGGAAACCCATGTGCATGCGGATCATCTTTCCGCCGCACCCTGGATCCAGCAACAAGTGGGCGGCAAGCTGGCCATCGGCGAGCATATACGCACCGTGCAGGACACCTTCGGCAAGGTCTTCAACGCCGGCACCGAGTTCGCTCGTGACGGCCGTCAGTTCGATCATCTGTTTGCCGATGGCGACACCTACAAGATCGGCAACATTGAGGCGCGGGCCATTCACACTCCGGGGCATACCCCGGCCTGCATGAGCCATGTGATCGGCGATGCGGTGTTTGTGGGCGACACCCTGTTCATGCCGGATTATGGCACCGCCCGCTGCGACTTCCCCGGCGGTGATGCCCGCACCCTGTACCAGTCCGTGCAAAAGCTGCTGGCCCTGCCGGACGACACCCGCATGTTCCTCTGCCACGACTATCTGCCGGAAAGCCGCAGCGAATACCAGTGGGAAACCACCGTGGGCGATCAGCGTCGCCACAATATCCACGTGCACGAAGGCGTTTCCGAGCAGGAGTTCGTCAGCATGCGCGAAAAACGCGATGCCACCCTGGATATGCCGCGACTGATTCTGCCTTCGGTGCAGATCAATATGCGCGCCGGCCACCTTCCTCCCGAGGAAGACAATGGCATTAGCTACCTGAAAATTCCGCTGAACGCACTGTAAGAGGCGATGACCATGACACCGACTCTGTGGGATGTAGTGGTGATCGGCGGCGGTGCCGCCGGCATTGCGGTGGCCGCCAGTATCCTCAAGCGCAAGCCGCACCTGTCCGTGGCCATCGTGGAGCCCAGCGACCGCCACTTCTATCAGCCCGCCTGGACCCTGGTGGGTGGCGGCTGTTTCAACCCGGCCAATACCTGCAAAGCCACCGGCAAGCTGATCCCAAACGGTGCCAAGTGGTTGCGCAGCCGGGTGACTGAAATGGAGCCGACGCACAACCGGGTAACTCTGGAAGACGGCCAGTCACTGAATTACCAGTTTCTGGTGGTTGCGCCGGGACTGGAGCTGAACCTGGGCGCCATCGAGGGCCTGGAAAGCAGCCTTGGCAAGCACGGGGTTACCAGCAACTATCTCTTTGAACTGGCGTCCTATACTTGGGAATGCGTGCGAAACCTGCAGCGTGGCCGAGCTCTGTTCACCCAACCGCCCATGCCTATCAAGTGTGCCGGCGCGCCGCAGAAGGCCATGTACCTGTCCTGCCACCACTGGGAAGAAACCGGCACCCTGGGCAACATTGATGTGCAGTTCCATAATGCCGGCGCCGTACTGTTCGGCGTGGCGGATTTTGTGCCGCCACTGATGGAATATGTGAAGCGCTACAACGCCAATCTGAATTTCAATAGCACCCTGATCGCCGTGGATGGCCCGGCCCGCGAAGCCACCTTCCGGCGTACCAATGGCGATGGCACCAGCACCGATGACACCGAGCCCTTCGACATGCTGCATGTGGTACCGCCGCAACGGGCCCCACAGTTTGTGCGCGACAGCGAGCTGGCCAACGAGGCCGGCTGGGTCGCCGTGGACGAAGCCACCCTGCAGCACCCCCGTTTTGCCAATGTATTCAGCCTGGGCGATGCCTGCGGGGCCAGCAATGCCAAAACCGCCGCCGCCGTGCGAAAGCAGGCGCCGGTGGTGGCCGAGAACCTCTGCGCCGTGCTGGAAAATCGTGCGCCGACAGCTCGCTATGAAGGCTATGGCGCCTGCCCGCTGACCGTGGAAAAAGGCAAGGTCGTGCTGGCCGAATTTGGCTATCAGGGCAAACTGCAACCCAGCTTCCCGCTCGATCCCACCGTACCGCGCCGGAGTATGTGGTGGCTGAAACGTCATGCCATGCCAAAGATCTACTTCGAGCTGATGCTAAAGGGCCATGAGTGGCTGGCCAGGCCAGGCAAACTCTGACGCGTGACACAATAAGGGATGGCAAGATGAAACTGCCCGCCTGGTTGGGCGCCGCCCAGTGGCTGCCCCACTACAACCGCGAGACCGCTGCCCGGGATAGCGTGGCAGCGGTGATCGTCACCATCATGCTGATTCCCCAGAGCCTGGCCTACGCCATGCTCGCCGGGCTGCCGCCGGAAGTCGGTCTCTACGCCAGCATCCTGCCACTGGTTGTCTATGCCCTGCTCGGTTCCAGCCGTACCCTGGCGGTGGGCCCGGTGGCAGTAGCCTCGCTGATGACTGTTGCTGCGGCCAGTCAGGTAGCCACGGCCGGCAGTCAACAATACCTGGCAGCCACTATTATTCTGGCTTTTCTGTCCGGCACCATTCTTCTGGTGATGGCTCTGCTTCGACTGGGCTGGATTGCCAATCTGTTATCGCACCCTGTGGTGAGCGGCTTTATCAGTGCCTCCGGCCTGCTGATTGCCGCCAGTCAGCTCAAGCATCTGCTGGGAATCCCCCTGTCGGGCCATAACCTGGTAGAGCTTGGCCACTCCCTGGCACAGCATTTCCCTGAAACCCATTGGCCCACAGTGGTGCTCGGCGCGCTGGTTACGACCTTCCTGTTCTGGGTGCGCAAGGCGCTCAAGCCGCTGCTGCAAAAACTCGGCTTCAATGCCTTCTGGTCCGACCTGGTGAGTAAAGCAGGACCTGTCATCGCCGTGCTGGGTTCCACCCTGGCCGTGGCCATGCTGGAACTGGATAGCCGCGGCATGGCGATTGTCGGTCACATTCCCGAAGGCCTGCCCGCATTGTCATTACCTGTATTTGACGCTGACCTCTGGCAGGCACTACTGCTGCCCGCTCTGCTGATCAGCCTGATCGGCTTTGTGGAATCCATTTCTGTTGCTCAGACCCTGGCGGCCAAACGTCGCCAGCGCATCAATGCCAACCAGGAACTGATGGGGCTGGGCGGCGCAAACCTGGCCAGCGCCTTCAGCGGCGGCTTTCCGGTGACCGGAGGCTTCTCCCGCTCCGTGGTGAATTTCGATGCCGGCGCACAGACCCCCATGGCCGGCGTATTCACTGCCATAGGCATTGCCCTCACCGCGCTGTTTTTTACCGGCGCTTTCACCTACCTGCCCAAGGCAACCCTGGCCGCCACCATTGTGGTCGCTGTGCTATCGCTGGTGGACCTGCCGGCGCTGAAACACACCTGGCATTTTTCCCGGCTGGATTTCACCGCCATGGCCATCACCATGATCGGGGTTCTGGGTTGGGGCGTGGAAGCCGGGGTGCTGGCCGGGGTGGTCACCTCCCTGGCGCTCTATCTATGGCGAACCAATCAGCCCCATGTGGCCGAAGTGGGCCAGGTGCCAGGCACCGAGCATTTCCGTAATGTGCAGCGCCACCAGGTGCGCGTCTCTCCCCGGGTGCTGAGCATACGTATCGACGAATCCCTGTATTTTGCCAATGCCCGGGGCCTGGAAGACCGGATTTACGATGCCGCCCTGCTGCGCCCACAAACGGAGCACGTGGTACTGATGGGAACCGCCATCAACCATCTGGATGCCAGTGCCGTGGACAGCCTGCTGAGTCTGAACCAGCGTCTGGACGATGCCGGTATCCGGCTGCACCTTTCCGAAATCAAGGGGCCGGTCATGGACCAGCTGCAGCACACCACCCTGCCGGCATTACTGACCGGCCAGATCTTTCTCACCCAGTATCAGGCCATACGCGCTCTGGCCCCGGAAAGCATTGAGGAAAATCCCGCTCCCCCTTGCAGCCCTGTCTGACAAGGTTAAGCTGAGCGTTCATTCGCAAGGAGTTTTCATGGCTACCATCAATCGCCTTACCGAAAGCCTGTCAGTGGCACCGCAACTGCTGCCAGAAGACATGGCCGAACTGGCCAGGGCCGGGTTCAAGACCGTCCTCAACAACCGCCCCGATGGCGAAAGTGAAGACCAGCCCAGCAGCGCCGAGCTGGCTGCCGCCGCAGAAGCCGCCGGTCTCGAGTACGCCCATCAACCGGTCGTGGGTAACAACATCAGCGACGTGGACATCGACGGCTTTGATGCCATCGTTTCCCTGGCAGAACAACCGGTACTGGCCTTCTGTCGCACCGGCACCCGCTGCACCACCCTGTGGGCCCTGACCCAGGCGGACGAGCAGGACAATGCCAGCATCCTGGCCACCGCTGAACAGGCCGGCTATGACCTAAGCCAGCTTGCCGGCCGACTCGACCAGCGTCGGGGTCAGTAGCCGTGGCAGATGCCGGCCGCCGGTTCCGCTGGCTGCCGGCCAGTGACTGGCTCGCCACCTACAACCGTGAGCAGGCGGCCGGAGATGTGCTGGCCGCCATCATTGTCACCATCCTGCTGGTTCCCCAGGGCCTGGCCTATGCCATGCTCGCTGGCATGCCGCCACAAACCGGCCTCTATGCCAGCATCCTGCCACTGATTCTCTACGCTCTGTTCGGCACCAGTCGCACCCTGTCCGTGGGCCCCGCCGCCCTCACTTCACTGATTACTGCCTCCGCTGCCGGCACCCTGGCCCAGGGCGACCCGCAACTGTTTATCCAGGCCGCCATCGGCATGGGGCTGCTGTCCGGGCTGTTTCTGGTGGCCATGGCCATATTGCGACTGGGCTGGCTCACCAACCTGCTCAGCCACCCGGTGATCACCGGTTTCATCAGCGGCTGTGCCATTCTCATTGCCACCAGTCAGCTCAAGTACCTGTTACGCATCGACGCCTCCGGGGATGAGCTGATGAGCCTGGCGCAGACACTGGGGCAACACCTGCCCCGGACCCACTGGCTGACACTGGGTATCAGCCTGGTCGCCATTACCTGCCTGCTGATCCCGAAATATCTGGCCACCCCGCTCAAGGCCACCCGACTACCCGGCTGGCTGGTGGCCTTTATCAGCAAGTGCGGGCCAATTCTGGCCGTACTGGTCACCACCCTGCTCACTGTGTCCCTGTCGCTGGATAGCCGTGGCCTTGCCGTGGTCGGGGCGATCCCCGCAGGGTTGCCCCATTTCACCCTGCCCGGGCTGGGCCGCGAACACTGGCAAAACCTGATTACCCCGGCGGCGCTGCTGGCATTGATCGGCTTTGTGGAATCCATTTCCCTGGCCCAGGCCCTGGCGGCAAAACGGCGCGAGCGGGTGGATGCCAACCGGGAACTGATGGGGCTGGGTCTGGCCAACATCGGCAGCGGCCTGTCCGGCGCGTTCGCTGTTACCGGCAGCTTTTCGCGCACCACGGTGAATTACGAGGCCGGTGCACGCACCCCCATGGCCGGCCTGCTCACCGGTATCGGCATCTCTCTGGTGGCCCTGTTTTTCACCGGCTGGTTCCAGTACCTGCCACTGGCGGCCCTGGCTGCCATCATCGTGGTCGGCATCCTGCCACTGATCAATCTGGCGGAGCTGAAACATCTGTGGGCATTCAGTCGCCCGGATGCCCTGGCAATGGCTGCCACCCTGGCCGGAGTGCTGCTGATCAATGTGCAGAGTGGCTTATTGCTGGGGGTGGTGCTTTCCGTGGCCTTGTTCATGTGGCGCACCAGCCAGCCTCATGTGGCCGAGCTGGGCCGCATTCCCGGCACCCATCATTTTCGCAACATGGATCGCCATAGCGTTGAACTCACCGAGGAGGTGCTGTCCATCCGGGTGGACGAATCCCTCTATTTCGGCAATGCCCGCACCCTGGAAGACCGCATCTACGACGACGCCCAGGCCCACCCGCAGATTCAGCACGTGGTGCTGCACTGCTCCGGCATCAATCATCTGGATGCCAGCGCCGTGGAAAGTCTGGAAAGCCTGAACGAACGATTGAAAAACGCCGGGGTGACGCTAAACCTGTCTAACGTAAAGGGCCCGGTGATGGACGTACTGATAAAAACCGACTTTCAGAAGGTGCTGACCGGCAGGGTATATCTGAGCCATTATCAGGCTATGGAAGTACTGGCGCCGGAGAGTTTACGGGAGGAAGAGCCTGACACCTGATGCCCCGCGTCCAAAGTTGTATTCTTTTGTGGGAAGCGATGCCTGCATCGCGAAGATGTTGCTCAGGCGGGTCTTCTTCGCGATGCAGGCATCGCTTCCCACAAGGATTTTCCGTCAGGCGCCCTATAGATACCGCAGGTGGTACCACACCAGCGCCAGCCACTCGTACCAGATCTCCGGCACCATGGATAACGCCCCCGCAGAAGGCACCCATTCCTGTTTTGGCAGTCGCTTGCGCCAGGCAGCCTGGGCCAGCACCCCCTGGCTCTGAAAACACAGCAGAGCCCGTGGCAGGTGAGCCCGGTCGCTGACCAGCATGATCTCGTCGATGCCACGCTGGGCCAGCAGCTCGCCGCTGTGCACCGCATTTTCCCAGGTATTACGGCTTTGCCCTTCCTCAAGCACCGTCATGGTCGGCCAGCGTCGGCGCACCAGGTCCGCCATCAACTGTGCTTCGGAAGGCTCATTATCGGCATGGGGAGTGGTGCTGATGCCACCACTGACCAGCAGCGGCAAACCATGCTCATGGGCCAGCTCCGCGGCCAGCTGCAACCGCCGCAGGCCACGGGTGGTCAGGGAAAACTGACCATCACGCTGTCGCCGCCCGGCCCCCAGTACCACTACCGCCTGGGGAGTAATCCCGGTATTGCGTCGCGGCAGGGGCGGCAACAGGCTGCGGACCACTGCCGGCAGGGTTCCCCCCACCAGCACCAGCAGCACCAGGTAGGTCAACGCCATCGGCACTCCCGTTTGCGGTGATTATTCAGCCAACACTTTCGCGGTGCAGACCAGTGAGAAATCCGGGCTGAGCTCATGTATCCTATGTCCCCTTCGCAACCGCGATGTTCCCGTAAGTTTTTTTGATCAGTAGAGAGCCGATGGACGCACAGTATCGCCCCGATCAAGTCGAAGCCCAAGCCCAGCAGTACTGGGAGGATAACCAAAGCTTCAAGGTCAACGAAGAGCCCGGCAAGGAAAAGTTCTATTGCCTGAGCATGTTCCCCTACCCGTCCGGGCGACTGCACATGGGCCACGTGCGCAATTACAGCATCGGCGATGTGATCAGCCGCTACCAGCGCATGCTGGGCAAGAATGTGCTGCAGCCCATGGGCTGGGACGCCTTCGGCCTGCCCGCCGAGAACGCCGCCATCAAGAACAAGGTGGCGCCGGCCAAGTGGACTTTCGAGAACATCGACTACATGCGCGGGCAGCTGCAGCGCCTGGGCTTCGGCTACGACTGGGATCGTGAGCTGGCCACCTGCACCCCGGAATACTATCGCTGGGAACAGTGGTTCTTCACCAGGCTCTACGAGAAGGGCCTGGTGTATCGCAAGATGTCCACGGTGAACTGGGACCCGATCGATCAGACCGTACTGGCCAACGAGCAGGTCATTGATGGCCGCGGCTGGCGTTCCGGTGCCCTGGTGGAACAGAAAGAGATTCCCCAGTGGTTCATCAAGATCACCGACTACGCTGATGAATTGCTCAACGACCTGGATCAACTGGATGGCTGGCCGGAACAGGTCAAGACCATGCAGCGCAACTGGATCGGCCGCTCCGAAGGGGTGGAGATGGAATTCGCGATACAGGGCGAAGAGTCCCTGCGCGTCTACACCACCCGCCCGGACACTCTCATGGGCGTCAGCTACGTGGCCGTGGCCGCCGCTCACCCGCTGGCGAAAAAAGCCGCTGCCGCCAACCACGAAGTGGCGGACTTTGTGGAAGAGTGCCTGCACAACAAGGTGGCCGAAGCCGATATGGCCACCATGGAAAAGAAAGGCATCTACACCGGCCTTACCGCCACTCACCCGATCAGCGGCGAACAGGTCCCGGTCTGGGTAGCCAACTTCGTGCTGATGAGCTACGGCACCGGTGCCGTCATGGCCGTGCCCGCCCATGACCAGCGGGATTACGAATTTGCCCGCAAATACGGCCTGCCCATCAAGCAGGTAATTGAACCGGCCAATGGTGAGTCCATTGATCTGGACAGCGAAGCCTTCACCGAAAAAGGCAAACTGGTGAACTCCGGGGAATTCACCGGCAAGACCTCCGCCGAGGCCTTTGACGCCATCGCCACCTGGTTGAGCGAGCGCAACCTGGGCGAGAAGAAAGTGAATTATCGACTGCGCGACTGGGGTGTCTCCCGACAGCGCTACTGGGGCGCCCCCATTCCCATGGTGGAAACCGAAGACGGTGAACTGCACCCCACCCCGGAAGACCAGTTGCCTGTCGTGCTACCCACCGAGGTAGAGATGGACGGCGTGAAAAGCCCCATCAAGGCTGACCCGGAGTGGGCCAAGACCACCTTTGACGGTCAACCCGCCCTGCGCGAAACCGACACCTTCGACACCTTCATGGAATCGAGCTGGTACTACGCCCGTTACTGCTGCCCGCAGAACGACCAGGCCATGCTGGACCCGGCAGCCGCCAACTACTGGCTGCCCGTCGATCAATACGTGGGCGGCATTGAACACGCCATCCTGCACCTGCTCTACTCGCGCTTCTTCCACAAGCTGCTGCGCGACACCGGCCTGGTGGAATCCGACGAGCCCTTCAAGCAACTGCTGTGTCAGGGCATGGTGCTCAAAGACGGCGCCAAGATGTCCAAGTCCAAGGGCAACACCGTGGACCCCCAGGAAATGATCGAGGAATACGGTGCCGATACCGTACGCCTGTTCATGATGTTTGCGGCGCCGCCGGAGCAATCCCTGGAGTGGAACGACTCCGGTGTGGAAGGCGCCTTCCGTTTCCTCAAGCGCCTGTGGCGCCTGGTGGCCGAGCACGTGGAAGCTGGCAATGCGGGCACCCTGGATCCGGCCTCTCTGGATGACGCCGGCAAGGCCCTGCGTCGCAAGACCCACGAAACCATCCAGAAGGTCAGCGACGATTTCCATCGCCGCCACACCTTCAACACTGCCATCGCCGCGGTGATGGAACTGATCAACGAGGTGAGCCGCTTTGACGCTCAGGGCGATCAGGCCGCCGCCGTACGCCAGGAAGCCCTGGAAGCCGCCGTATTGCTACTGTCGCCAATTACCCCCCATGCTTCCCACAGCCTGTGGCAATCCCTGGGTCACGACGAGGCGGCATTGAACGCCGCCTGGCCCCAGGTGGATGAAAGCGCGCTGGTGAAGGACAGTCTCGAACTGGTGGTACAGGTAAACGGCAAGGTACGCGCCAAGCTCGAGGTCCCCGCCAACGCCGACAAGGACACCGTGGAAAACCTGGCCAAGACCGAGCCCAATGTGCAGAAATTCACCGACGGCAAAACCATCCGCAAGGTGATCGTTGTGCCGGGTAAACTGGTCAACATCGTTGCCAACTGAGAGGCGGTTATGACATCCAGCTTGCGCGCCACATCCCGTCTGACCCTGCTGCTGGTGCTGGGGTTTGTCCTCAGTGCCTGCGGCTGGCAACTGCGTGGCACCACCAGCACACCGTCCATGGAAACCCTGACGGTCAGTGGCGCCTCCACGGAGCTGCGCTACACCCTGGAAGACGAGCTGGAAGACCAGGGCGTGCTGGTACACAACGAGGCGCCCTACATCCTGGTCATCGATGACGAAGACTGGATGCGCCGCACCTCGGCGGTGGATGCCCAGGGTCGCCAGGCGGAAATCGAACTGCGCTACACCCTGCGCTGGCACATCAAGGACCGCAAAAGCGGCGCCCTGCTGACCACGCCAACGCGCATGATGACCCTGCGCAACCTGCCCTGGTACCCGGAAAACGCCACCGCCTCCTCCGACGAGGAGCAACTGGTCCGTGACGACCTGTTTCTGGACATGGCCTACCGGCTGATCAACCAGATCGCCGCTGCCTCCGAGGGCTGGGAGACCTACTGATGCGTCTGCGCCCGGAGCAGCTCGGCAAACACCTGGCGGATCGCCTGCTGCCCGCCTACCTGGTGGCCGGTGATGAGCCGCTGCAACAGGGCGAGCTGCTCGACGACCTGCGCCGCGCCGCCCGCGATCAGGGCTTTGACGAACGTCATCGCTTCTCTTCCGACACCGGTATCGACTGGAACTCCCTGCTCAACGAATCCCAGAGCATGAGCCTGTTCGGTGGTCGGCGGATTCTCGAACTGGTACTCAACGACAAGCGCCCGGACAAGGCCGGCAGCCAGATCCTTCGCGACATTCTGGCCAGCCCCGCCGATGACACCCTGCTGCTGATCCGCTGCTCCAAACTCGACCGTCGCAAGGACTGGAACAGCGCCTGGGTCAAAGCCCTGGATGAGGTCGGTGCAGTCATCGAAGTCTGGCCGGTGGAAGGCGCCGGCCTGCGCAACTGGCTGCAGGACCGCCTGGCCAGCCGCGGACTCAGTGCCAGCGAAGACGCCCTGGCCCTGCTGATCGAACGCAGCGAAGGTAATCTGCTGGCCGCCGCCCAGGAAGTGGACAAACTGACCCTGCTGGTGGAAGACGGTCAGGTAGGCCCGGAAGACGTACAACAGGCGGTGGGCGACTCCAGCCGCTACTCGCCCTTCGACCTTACCGAAGCCACTGCCCAGGGCAACGCCCAGCGGGTGCTGCACATCATCCAGACCCTGCGTGCTGAAGGGGTGGAACCGCCCGTCCTGTTATGGGCCTTGAGCCGCGACATCCGTATCCTCGACGGCATGCTCAGCGGCGGCCCGCCACCGCGCCTGCCCCCCCAGCGGGTACGCGCCATGCAGGCCCAGGCCCAGCGCCTCAACCCGCAACACCTGAAGGCCGCCCAGGCCAGCGCCATCCGCGCCGACCAGTGCGTCAAAGGCATGGCCAAAGGTGACCCCTGGCAGTACATCACCTCGTTGGCACTGCGCCTTGCAGGGCATCCGCTACCGCGTAGCATGGAACGATGAAAAGCAGTGAATAGTTAATAATTAACAGTGAATAGCGGAAAAAACGGCAACACAAGACAGGGAAGTCGTGCCAACCAATAGCACTGTACCCCGAAAGTCGGCGTAGGAGCGTCGCTCGCGGCGCGATTCAGGCGCCTGTTCCGGGTGCGTATTTGCCGATCAGCCAAACCTGTCGAGTTCGGTAATTCCTGATCGCCCTGCGGTCGATTTCCGCAGTGATATCCACCACCACAGTGGGAGCGGTCGTTCGACCGCGAATACCCCAACCCCCGCATCGCCCCCACCGGCAATTTGGCACAAATTGCCATCACCCAATGGCATAATTCTGCTAGCCTGTCAGGCCTCAGTCACAACCAGCCAGAACAACAATGAGTGAACCCCGGGATACTTCATCGATCAGTTTTACCGCCCTCTACACCGGCCACGTGTGGACCCGTGACGGCATCTCCGCGCCCTTCTTCCGCACCAAAGGCGGTGCCTTCCTGTATGGCGCCCTGGCCCCCTTCGAGTACGTGGGCCGGCATATCGTCGGTGGCAACATCCGCACCTTTCTGTTGCAGCGCCACCACCTGATCGACCACCGGCTGCATCAACTGATCGACGACGGCGTGACCCAGGTGGTGGAAATCGCCTGCGGCCTGTCACCCCGGGGACACCGTTTCTGTGAGCAGTACCCGCAACTTACCTACATCGAAACCGACCTGCCGGACATGGCCCTGCGCAAGCAGCAACTGTTGAAAGAACACGGCGTGCTGAGCGAGCGCCATCGCGTACAGCCTATCAACATCTTCGCCGAAGACGGGGAACTCAGTCTGGATCATGTGCTGGCCCAGCTGGATCAGAGCAAACCTGTGGTAGTGATTACCGAAGGGCTGGTGAATTACTTCCCGCTGGCGGTGATTTCCGACTTCTGGCGCAAACTGGCCAGCGCCCTGGAAGCATTCCCCCAAGGCACCTACCTGACAGATAACTACCCACTCTACAAAGGCATGCCCTTCTACCGGACCCTCAAGGTGCTGGGGAACATGCTGGGCACCGTGTCCCGCAGCCAGGTCGGCTTTCACTTCCACTCCGACATGGAAGCCGTGGATCATTTCCATAGCCTTGGCTTTCACAGCCTGACCATCCACAACCCGACCGACTACTACGACCAGCTACCGATACCGAAGACGCGGGGCAATCCGATGGTTAGGATCATGGAAGGAACTGTTGGGGCAGTTAACAGTTAATAGTGAACAGTTAATAGTGAACAGTTAACAGCTCGCGAGCTGGTTTCTTCATAGCCAACAACAAATAGGCCGCGCCCATGCTTTGGGTGCGGCCTATTTCGTTTTTATCTTTTTTAGCTGTTAACTATTAACTGTTCACTGTTCACTGCTTCCCTCTTATCCGTAGATCCGATGCACATTCCCCTCGTTGTCCTGACGCAGAAAATACTCGCCGTTTTTCAGCAGCTCGGTGAAACGTTCTGCCGCCTGGATGTTGCCGTGCTTGAACAGGCAGCGCAGGTAGCCGGCACCATCGTAATCGAATACCAGCAGCTCCAGTTTCAGCTCCGGACTCTCCATGTAGAGCGTGCAGTCACGGGCGTGGTCGGCAATGGAGAAGCCCGGCTCGCTGAGTTTGATCAGGCAGCCGAAGAAGTTGATATCTACCACCTGCACCGGCTTGTTGAACCGGAAGCGGTCGCCCACCCGGGATTCGCTGGTCACGTGGCCATGATTGTTGCATGGCACCAACCGCTCGGCACGGCGCCGCTCGATGCGGTTGTACTCGCCTTTGCCGAAACGACGGATACCTTGCACGGTGTCCAGTGATTCGCCGCGCAGGAAAGTGGAGAACAGATCCAGGGACACTTCCCGCTTTTCCAGCTGCGGCAAATGATCCGCTCCCTTGATCAGCGTGAACTGGGCATTGGGACATTTTTCAGCGAAAGAGGCGTTTTCCCAGGGCAGGGTAAAACTGTCGAACTCACCGGTGGTGACCAGCGTATCGCACTCCGGATAGCCCAGCAGACCTTCCACGGACAACAGCCGGCGGCCATTGATCTTGTAGCGCTCGCGCTCGTTGTCGGAAAGCCGCTTCATCTGCCGATAGAACAGCTTGCGGGCGGTGGGCGTAATACCGGTTTCCTTCATCTTGTCGTAGTTGACCAGATAGAGCACCACTGCCTGACTGAACTCATCCATGCGACCCTGTTCCAGGACTCGCACAGATTCCTCCACCAGCATGCGCCAGCTTTTGCGCGGCCGGGTGACGATACCTGCCACGATCAGCTTATCGGTGGCCTCGGGATACTTGTAGGCAAAAGTACTGGCCACCGCAGAGCCCAGCGACAGCCCCATGAGGTGCACTTTTTTCAAGCCGGTTTGGCAGGTGAATTCGTAAAGCAGGTCTGCCAGATCCTCCATGCTGAGGTCCGGGGCGATCTGTGTGTTGTTGCCCAGGGATGGCAAGTCCACCAGCACCACCGGAAAATCCTGGTAGATGCGTTCGACACAATATTTGTAGGAGGTAAAATTCTGGAAGGCACCACCCACCACCAGCAACGGCGGTTTGTGGGCATTGTCCGGATGCGAGAACGCCAGGTAATCAATACGCCACTGACCTACCCAGAGCTGAAACGGGGCGGCTTTAATGGCGGAGCGGGTATATTCCTGGTAGCGAATGGCCATAAGTGTCTGGCTCCGTTCAAGTTTTTTCTTGTTGTATCGGCTACCCTTTACCCGTCAGGATGAGGCAGTCCGTGTTGCGCCACACAAACAGTACATTCGTACCACAAAATCAAGGATTTAGGCCCTATTGTGTAGCAAAGGTTTTCAATTCTTCACCATTTGTGTGCAAGCGTAAAGAGCCGGTTGTCGTTATAATCCACCTTTCAGAGCCTGCTTGTGGTCTAGACACCACTGCGTTGCCGCTGAAAATGGCGTCAGGCTAGGCGCGGGCCGCAGGGCCTGGTGGGCCAAGCTCAAGGGCCGCAACACCGCCTGACGCCATTTGCAGCGCAACCCGAAGGGCCGGGACCATTTTCCGCCAGCCTGCGTTGCCGGTGATTGATGTAGAAGGACTACACTGCATCTGCGGCGCCACAACCTGACGAAAAAATGGTCTCCGGCGCAGCGGTGTGTAGATCGCAAACAGGCTCTTTAACCACTTTCAGCTTTGAGAATTATGGATATCCAGCAATACATGCAACGTCTTGGCGAACAGGCCCGTACGGCCTCTCGCGCCATGGCCCGGGCCAGTTCCGGTGACAAGGACAAGGCCCTGGCTGCCATCGCCGGCGCCCTGCGCAGCCACCGCAATGCGGTACTGCAAGCCAACCAGCAGGATCTGGATAAGGGACGCGAAAGCGGCCTGGATGCCGCCCTGCTTGATCGCCTTGAACTGACACCGGCTCGTTTTGACGCCATGGTGGAAGGCCTGGAACAGATCATTGCTCTGGCCGACCCAGTGGGTGTGATAACCGACCTGGCCTATCGCCCGTCGGGGATTCAGGTTGGCAAAATGCGTGTGCCGCTGGGTGTCATCGGCATTATTTACGAGTCACGCCCCAATGTGACCATTGATGCGGCAGCTCTGTGCCTGAAATCCGGGAATGCGGCCATCCTGCGTGGCGGCTCCGAAGCCATCAACGCCAACCAGGCCATCGCCGAGTGCATCCGTGTGGGCCTGCGCGAAGCCGGACTGCCGGATACTGCGGTACAGGTAGTGGAAACCACCGACCGGGCAGCGGTGGGCGAATTGATCACCCACCCCGAGTATGTGGACGTTATCGTACCGCGAGGCGGCAAGGGCCTGATCGAGCGCATCAGCAATGAGGCGCGGGTACCGGTGATCAAGCATCTGGATGGCAACTGCCACACCTATATTGATGACCAGGCGGATATTACCAAGGCCATCAACGTGGCCTACAACGCCAAAACCCAGCGCTACGGCACCTGCAATACCACCGAAACGCTGCTGGTGGCCAACGCCATCGCCCAGCAGGTACTGCCCGAACTGGCTGCCAAATACCGCGATGCCGGTGTGGAGCTACGCGGTTGCGAGAACGTTCGCAGCATTGTCGAGGGTATCCAGGAAGCCACCGAGGCCGACTGGGGCGAGGAATACCTGGCGCCGATTCTGGCGGTGAAGCTGGTCAAGGATCTGGACGAGGCGATTGATCATATCAACCGTTACAGCTCCGGCCACACCGAAGCCATCGTCACCGAAAACTACACCCGGGCGCGGCAGTTCCTCACCGAGGTGGATTCCAGCTCAGTGATGGTGAATGCCTCCACCCGTTTCGCAGACGGTTTCGAATACGGGCTGGGCGCGGAAATCGGTATCTCCACGGACAAGATCCACGCCCGTGGACCGGTGGGACTGGAAGGCCTGACCAGCCAGAAGTGGGTGGTGCTGGGCGACGGCCACATCCGCCAGTAGTGCGCGCCACTCACGACACCACACCGCTGGTGCTGTTCGGCGGCACCTTCGACCCCGTCCATCGGGCCCACATCAGTGCGGCCCGGTCGGTGTCCCGGGTGCTCGGCAATGCCCCCGTGCATTTGCTCCCCAACGCGGTGCCGCCGCATCGCCCGCAACCCCTGGCCGATGGTGAACAGCGTCTGGCCATGCTGGAGCTGGCCTGCGCGGACCACCCCTGCCTGATTCCCGACGACTGGGAACTGCAACAATCCGGCCCCAGTTACAGCCTGCTGACTCTGCAACACTACCGTGCGCAGATCGGTAATCGTCCGCTGGTTTTCATGATCGGCGCCGACAGCTTTGCCAGCCTGCATCACTGGCACCGCTGGCAGGACTATGCAGGCCTGTGCCACCTGGCGGTGGTACCGCGCCCGGATAGCCCGCAGGCAACAGACACGGTGCTGGCCACCTTCCCGGAAACGCAACCCGAGCGCCTGATGCGTCACGCCAACGGTCTGCGCCTGATGCTGCATGGGCCGTTTCTGGATGTGTCCGCCACCGCCATTCGTCAGGCGCTGGCAGAAAAAGGCGATTGCCCGGCCCTGGAGCCGGCAGTTGTTGCCCATATTCACCGCCACCATCTGTATAATGTGGCGAAATCCTCTTCCCCCGAATCAGACACGAGGCCTCATGAGCGCTGACACCCCGCTACTGCAACTGGTTATTGACGCACTGGAAGAAGTCAAAGCCCAGAACATTACCCAACTGGACGTGCGTGAAATCACCAGTGTGGCCGACAACATGGTCATTGCCAGCGGCACCTCCAATCGCCACGTGAAAGCGTTGGCAGACAATGTATTGGAAACCGCAAAAGAAGCGGGTCACGAGCCTCTGGGCAGCGAAGGCCAGGACACCGGCGAGTGGATTCTGGTGGACCTGGGCGATGTCATCGTGCACCTGATGCTGCCCGCCACCCGCGAGTTCTATGACCTGGAGCGCCTGTGGCGCAATCCCCAGCATCACCCGGACCGTGAAAGCAAAGAGTAATGCGTCTTTTCCTGCTGGCGGTGGGCACCCGCATGCCCGCCTGGATCACCGAGGGCTTTGCCGAATACCAGAAACGCATGCCCCCGGACATGCGTCTGGAACTGGAAGAAATCCCCCTGCCGAAACGGAGCAAGGGGGATACCGCCAGCCAGGTTCGCAGCGAGGCTGACGCCATCCGCAAACGCCTGGAAAAGTACCCCGGCGCCAAAATCGTGGCACTGGAAGTTAACGGGCGAGCGCTGGACACCCCAGCACTCAGCCGTAAACTGGGCGAACTGAAAGATCTGGGTCAGGATCTGGTCCTGTTGGTAGGGGGGCCAGACGGCCTGTGCCCGCAATTGTCCGCCAGCGCCCACGAGCGCTGGAGCCTGTCGACCCTGACCCTGCCCCACCCGCTGGTGCGGGTGCTGTTGGCCGAACAGCTGTACCGGGGCTGGACGCTGCTCACCGGGCACCCCTATCATCGCTGACCTTCGCCCCCTGACACAGACGCCACCATGCGCCGACCGTTAACACTGAAAGACCACCACCACGAACAGCGTATCTTCAGCGTGCGCCTGGTCGTGGCTGTCTTTCTGGTGTTGCTGCTGACCCTGATTCTGATCAGCCGGATGATCTGGCTGCAGGTGATCCAGCACAGCCGCTATACCACCCTCAGTGATAACAACCGGGTACAGACCCTGGCGGTATCACCACCGCGGGGGCTGATCACCGACCGGGACGGCGTTATTCTGGCCGAAAACCGGCCCGACTTTTCCCTGGAGTTGATCATTGAGCAGGCCGGTGAGCTGGACCAGCTTATCGGCGAGCTGGGCAAATTGATCGAGCTGGACGAGGGCGATCTGGAACGCTTCCAGAAACGCCGCCTGACAGCGCGCCGTCCCTGGGAACCGGTGCCACTGCGCGGCCGTCTCAGCGAAGAGGAAATCGCCCGACTGGTCGTCAACCAGCATCGCCTTCCCGGCATCCGCATTTCCGCCGATCCGATCCGTCATTACCCCCATGGCATTTTGTTCTCCCACGTATTGGGCTATGTAAACCGGATCAACGCCCAGGATCTGGAGGCCATGACCCTGGACGAACAGCGCGACTACGCCGGCACCCACTTCTACGGTCGCTCCGGTATCGAGCGTTTCTACGAGGACCAGCTCCACGGCCAGGTGGGCTATCGCCAAGTGGAGACCAATGCCCGGGGGCGCATCTTGCGTGTCCTCGAAGAACAACCCCCGGTGCCGGGCGAAGACCTGCGCCTGCGCCTGTCCATGCGCGTACAAAAGGCGGCCTACGATGCGCTGGGCGATCGGCGTGGCGCCGTGGTGGCTATCGACCCACGCGATGGCAGCGTACTGGCCTTTGTCAGCCGTCCCGGTTTCGATCCCAATCTGTTAGTCACCGGCATTTCCTACAAGGATTACTCCGCCTACCAGAGCGACCCTGACAACCCGCTGTTTAACCGCGCCCTGCAGGGCCGTTACCCACCCGGCTCCACTATCAAGCCGATGCTGGGCATTGCCGGCCTGGATGCCGGCGTCACCAACTGGCAACGCACCATCTCGGACCCCGGCTATTACCAGTTGGAAAACGATCCGCACCGCTACCGGGACTGGAAACGCTGGGGCCATGGCCGCGTCGATCTGCACAAAGCGGTGGTTCAATCCTGCGACACCTACTTCTACGATATGGGTTTCAAGCTGGGCATTGCCCGCATGCATGAGTACATGAGTCAGTTTTCCCTGGGGGCACCGACCGGCATCGACCTGTATAACGAATCCAGCGGTATCATGCCCTCGAAGCAATGGAAGCGCGCCTATCGCAACCGGCCCTGGTTTCATGGCGATACCATTAACGCCAGCATCGGCCAGGGTTTCGTGCTCACCACACCGTTGCAGCTGGCCACCGCCACCGCCATTACCGCCAGCCATGGCAAGAAGGTGGTGCCGTCTATTGCCGGTGAAAAACAATCGGTGGAACGCACCGGCATCACACTGAATGATGAAAGCAACTGGGAAAAAATGACCGACGCCATGGTCGCCGTCACAGGCCCCAGAGGGACCGCCAGGGTAATGGCCGTAGACGCCCAATATGCCATTGCCGCCAAATCCGGCACCGCCCAGGTCTTCTCCGTAGGGCAGGACGAAACCTACAACGAGGACGAACTGGCCGAGCGAATGCTCGACCATGCCCTGATGGTCTCCTTCGGCCCTGCTGAACAGCCCGCCATCGCTGTGGGCGTATTGGTGGAAAACGGCCGCCACGGCGGCTCCACCGCCGGTCCCGTGGCCCGCCAGGTCATGGATGCCTGGCTGCTGAATGAAAACGGAGAGCTGGAGGTCCCGCCGGTGTTTGAAGAACACCCCGCACCTCCCGCCGAGGTCAGTCCATGAGTCAGCGCGAATACCTCCGTCAGATGCCAGGCCAGACCGGCGCCACCCTCTCCCCGGGGCTGGCCATGCGCCTGCACCTGGATGCGCCTCTGCTGGCCGGCCTGTTCGTGCTGATGCTGGGTGGGCTGGCGGTGCTGTACAGCGCCGGCGGCGAAAGCCTGGAAATGGTCATTCGCCAGTGCGTTCGTTTCAGCGCAGGGCTGACCGCTCTGTTCCTGCTGGCCCAGATTCCGCCGCGCAGTTACCGCTTCTGGGCTCCTTTCCTTTATTGCGGAGGGCTGGGCCTGCTGGTGCTGGTGTTGATTGCCGGCACCGAGGCCAAAGGCGCCCAGCGCTGGCTCAGTATTCCCGGCATCGGCCGTTTCCAGCCAGCAGAAGCCATGAAGCTGGCCGTACCCGCTATGGTGGCCTGGTATTTCAGTGAGCGCACCCTGCCCCCCAAACTGCTGGACGTGCTGGTTGCCCTGGCGCTACTCGGTGTACCGGCAGCACTGATCGGCATGCAACCGGATCTCGGCACCGCCATTTTGATTGCCGCCAGCGGACTGGTGGTGCTGTTCATGGCCGGGTTGTCCTGGCGACTGATTGCCGTGGCGGTACTTCTGGTAGTAACCGCCGCACCGCTGATGTATTTCTTTGTCATGCACGACTACCAGCGCAACCGGGTCGATACCTTCCTCAACCCGGAAGCAGACCCGCGCGGAACCGGCTGGAACATCATCCAGTCAAAAACCGCTATTGGCTCTGGTGGCGTGGATGGCAAGGGCTGGCTGGACGGTACCCAATCGCGTCTGGACTTCCTGCCGGAGTCCTCCACCGACTTTATCCTGGCAGTACTGAGCGAAGAATTCGGCCTGGTGGGTGTCAGCGTTCTGCTGATGATCTACCTGGTGATTGTCGGGCGAGGCTTCTTTATCAGTTGGCAGGCACAGGAGACCTTTTCACGCCTGCTTGCCTCCAGCCTGACGATGACATTTTTTATTTATATTTTTGTGAATATAGGCATGGTGTCCGGACTCTTGCCCGTGGTGGGGGTACCGTTACCCCTGATCAGCTATGGCGGCACCTCCATCGTTACCCTGCTGGCCAGCTTCGGCATGCTGATGTCGATCCACACCCATCGGCGGCTGATGAGTTACTAGCCGCGAGGAGCAAACCCTAAAAAAGATGGTTTTGCTCTTCGCTGCTTTCAACTGGCAACGCGTTTCTCGCCTTTTGCATTCAGCCGGGCACCAAACCGCTCTGACACGGTCTATGGGAATAATGAAAACAGGAGATCACCCTTTGCGTCGTTCCTACCAGGCCATTCTGGCCGCAGCACTGTCATTCACGTCCCTGCCAGCCCTGGCAGAGCACACCTGCCCGGAAAACAATGATTACCTGCAGCGAGATCTGGCCAAGACCATGATCCGCGAGCTGGTTTCCGAGGGTGGCGATGAAGCGCGCATCCGCCAGGTGCTGGGCAGCGCCCAGTGCCAGCCCAAGATCCTGGAATCCATCGCTCGCCCGGCAGAAAGAACCCATACCTGGGCCACCTATCAGAAAATCTTTCTGCAAGAGAGCCGCGTGCAAAAGGCGGTGGAATTTTCCCGCCAGCACGCAGACACCCTGGCCCGTGCAGAACAAACCTACGGCGTCCCCCGGGAAATTATTCTCGCCATCATCGGGGTGGAAACCCGCTACGGTCAGCACATGGGCACCTATCGTGTTGTCGACGCCCTGGCCACCCTGGGGTTTGACTATCCGCCCCGGGCCAGCTTCTTCCGCAAGCAGCTGAAAGCCCTGTTCGAACTGGAACAGCAGGCCCATATCGACGCCGACACCATTACCGGCTCCTATGCTGGCGCCATGGGTTACGGACAGTTCATTCCCACCAGCTACCAGGCCTATGCGGTAGATTTCGACAATGACGGGATCACCGATCTGGTCAACAACCCGGTGGATGCTATCGGCTCGGTGGCCAACTATTTCCATGAGCATCGCTGGCAGCCGGGTCACCCCGTGGCCGCCCGCGCCCGGGTGGAAGGGAACGGTTATCAGCCACTGGCGAAAAAAGGCTACAAGCCCTCCTTCAATCTGGACCGCGCTGGCCAGGCGGGTGTGACGGCAATCAGCTGTCAGGGCAGTGGCGTGATCAGCGAATACTGTTTTGATCTGCCAGGAGACACCCGCGTCGCCCTGTTGGACCTGGAGGGCCTGCAGGGCACCGAGTTCTGGCTGGCCACTGATAATTTCTATGTGATTACCCGCTATAACCACAGTCGCCTGTATGCCATGGCCGTGCTACAACTGTCCCGAGACATCGCGGCAGCCCTGGAGAGCCCACAATGATGCGACTGGCTTGTGCCGTAGCCACCTGCGCCCTGCTGGGCGCCTGCGCCACCAGCCCCGGGCCATCCTCGTCCGGAGGCCCGGTTAATAACGGTGCGCCGGGCTCGGACCGTTACAGCATGGCCCAGGACACCCCGCCCGAAGAACGGCGCGACATCTCGCAACTGCCGGAACCGGTACCCAGGGACGAGCCACGCAGCCGTTACGGCAACCCGGACACCTACAGTGTCTGGGGCAAGACCTATCGGGTACTGCCCAGCGCCGAGGGGTACCACGCGGAAGGTCTGGCCTCCTGGTATGGACAAAAATTCCATGGACACCGCACCTCCAGCGGGGAATCTTTCGACATGTACCGGTTCACCGCCGCCCATCGCAGCCTGCCGCTACCCACCTATGCCCGCGTCACAAACCTGGATAACGGCAAAAGCCTGGTGGTCCGGATCAACGATCGAGGCCCCTTCCATGAAGATCGCATCATCGATCTGTCCTGGGCGGCGGCCGTGCGGCTGGGCATAGAAGACGCCGGCACCGGCCGAGTCAGGGTGGAGACCATCAGTGCCACACCGGCCCCCAACACACCCTCCAGCAAGGTTCCCACCGCGGTCCGCGCCGCCGTGGACAGCCCGCCTCCGAACGCCGCCAGTACTACCCGGCTATTTCTGCAAGCGGGGGCCTTTCAGGACCGTGCTGCCGCCGAGCGGATGCAGCAGACCCTGCTTGAACAGTTGGGGCTAGGCAGTGAAATTCGCTCAATCAACGAGCTACACCGGGTCTGGATCGGCCCCTATGCAGACGATCAGCAGCGCCAACAGGTGCGCCAGAGCATGGCCGACGCCGGTTTTGAGCGGCCCGTGCCGGTCACGCCCTGATCGGTTTACGCAAACTAAGCCGTTCCTCCGGTTAACAGCTCGGTTGCGCTCCTCTAGAATGCAGCCATCCCGTGATGTCAGGGGACTTTTTGCCCTTATCTCTGTCTAAGACGCTCAGGGCTTCCCCCCGACTCACAAATCCCTGAATTTTCAGGCCGACAAGGACACAACAGGCAGGAAATCCATGCGCCCCCAGTCGTTTCGCTCCACCTTCTTTATCGTATTTGCCCTCATCGGCACCCTGATTTCCGTGCAGGCTCAGGCAAACACCGTGCCTCGCGCACCGCAGATTGATGCCCGTGGCTATCTGCTGATGGATGCCGCCAGTGGCAACATCATCGTCGAGCACAATGCCGACCAGCGCCTGCCCCCGGCCAGTCTGACCAAGATGATGACCGCCTATATTGCCGAAGCAGAACTGCAGAAAGGCAACATTTCCGAACAGGATATGGCGCCCATCAGCGTGCAGGCCTGGAAAATGGGCGGCTCCCGGATGTTTGTCCGCGAAGGCACCCGGGTGTCCGTAGGCGAGCTGCTGCGCGGCATCATTATCCAGTCCGGCAACGATGCCAGCGTGGCCATGGCGGAGTTCATCGCCGGCTCAGAGGATGCCTTCGCCGATCTGATGAACCAGCACGCCCGTCGCCTGGGTATGAATGACAGCCACTTCGTCAATTCCACCGGCTGGCCCGCCGAGAACCATTACACCACCGCCCGCGACATGGCCCTTCTGGCTCGCGCCATTACTCGCGACTTTCCCGAACACTACGACATCTACGCGGAAAAGGAATATACCTACAACGGGATCACCCAGCAGAACCGTAACCTGCTGCTATGGCGTGACCCCAGTGTGGACGGCCTGAAAACCGGCCATACCGAGGAAGCCGGTTATTGCCTGGTGTCTTCCGCCAAGAAAGACGGCATGCGTCTGATTACCGTGGTCATGGGCACCGACTCCGAATCCGCCCGCGCACGGGAATCCCAGAAACTGCTCACCTACGGTTTCCGCTTCTTTGAGACCTACAAGGCCTACAGTGCCGGAGACATCCTCGACACCGTGGATGTCTGGATGGGCGAGAGCAAACAGCTGCGCCTGGGCCTGGCCGAAGACCTGGTTCTGACCATTCCCCGTGACAGCCATGAAAGTCTGAAAGCGGAAATCACCGTGAACCCGCAACTGAAAGCCCCCATCGCGCAAGGTCAGCAGTACGGCACCGTGACGGTACGCCAGAACAATGATGTACTGATGGAGAAGCCGCTGGTGGCCCTGGAGAACATCGAAGAAGCCGGCATCTTTACCAAGCTCTGGCATCATGTTCTGCTGTTCTTCAAGGGGTTGTTTTAAGCACGCCTGACGCTCGACGCCTGACACCCCGCTGGCGGCGCCGGGTGTCAGACTCGTCAAAGGAAACGACATGTCCCAGGTCTATCTCAATGGCGCTTTCATGGCGCTGGAAGAGGCACGGATCTCCCCAATGGATCGGGGCTTTTTGTTTGCGGACGGCATTTACGAAGTGGTTCCGGCCTACAACAGCGTACTGTTCCGTTTTGACGAACACCTGGAACGCCTGGAACGCTCCTTGCGGGAAGTGGAAATCAGTAATCCCCATGACCGCCAGCAGTGGCAGGTTCTGTGCGAGGAACTGATTGCACGCAATGGCGGCGGCAACCTGTCTGTGTATCTACAGATCACTCGGGGCGCCGCCACAAAACGCGATCATGCCTTTCCCGAGCCGCCTGTTGCCCCCACCGTTTTCATGATGACCAGTCCCATTGCCGTGCCCGCCGCCGACAGCCCGGACACCGCCAGCGGGGGCAAGGCAATCACCCGGGATGACACCCGTTGGGCCCGCTGTGACATCAAATCCATCTCGCTGTTGCCCAACAGCCTGCTGCGTCAACAGGCCGTGTCGGCCGGCGCCATGGAAGCCATTCTGCTGCACGATGGTTTCGTCACCGAAGGCTCCGCCAGCAATGTCTTCATCGTGCACGACGGTGTGATCGTTACCCCACCAAAAAATCATGCCATTCTGGGCGGCATCACCCGCGACCTGATAGTAGAATTGTGCGGACAACATGCCCTGCCCTTCGCGGAAAGGGAAATCACCGAGGCAGAACTGCGTCAGGCGGATGAGATCTGGATTACCAGCTCCACCCGGGAAGTCGTACCGATCACACAACTGAACGAGGCGGCGGTTGGCGATGGCAAGCCTGGCGCCATGTGGAAAACAGTGGCCCGCCACTATGTGGATTTCAAACGCCGCCTGTGCGGCCTGGAGCAGGAGTAACCAATGGCGATTCAGGAACACCTCTGGGAATTTCCCCACGACATGCAGCTCAAGGTCATGGGCCTGACGGACTCACCGCTGGAAACCGCAGTGATCGAGATTCTCGAAATGCATCTGGAGGATTTTGACGCCGACAAACATCTGGCGAGCAAACCCAGCAGTAAAGGCAACTTTGTCTCGATCACCGCCCAGGTGACCATGCGCAACCGCGAACAGGTGGAAGCGATTTATAAAGCGCTCAATGAGTGCCCCCATGTGAAGATGAGCCTCTGATTCCGGCAAACGATAGCCATTCCTGAAAGAGCGGGTGCAAGCCATGACGGCGTTACCTGTCACCCGCTACTCGCTTCTCGCTCCTTTTTACCTGTGACTGGCCATCGTCCTCATTACACAAATTAACCCTCGGTCACAGCCCGACACGCAAGCCTCACCAAGCCACCATTGGTTTGGCACCTGCGTGCCCGTATCGTGATTCTTATAAGAAGAACGTAACGGGATCACAAAAATGAAAATGCTGACCTTGCTGTGCTTGTGCAGTTGCTTGCTTATTCTGGTCGCAGCTGATCTACCGAGCCACACCTCCCAGGTTGTCCATACCTCCACCATGCCCAATTCTGCGGACATTATTCCGACCATGCCGCGCAGCCCGCACATCCAGCAAAGCGTGCATGGCACCCCCGTTCATTTCGACGCCTTTGAAACCATCAAACTCCGCGAGCAGGACCAGGACGGTATCGAGTTCGGCATCAGTGTTCAGGAACTGAATCTGCATCTGGTAAACCAGAGGACAGGGAATCGCCTGATATAGGCTAGTTATTCTGGTTCGATCGTTGTTACCCCGTAAGGGGTCTGCCTTAAGCCCGGCTTTGCCGGGCTTTTTTTATGTTAGCTTCAAGCGACAAGCGACAAGCGTCAAGCTGCAACGCGAAGAAGCTCCTGTGCCTCATGAATTCCCACAGGACACCGCACTGCCAGCATGAAAGCCATCTGTAGGAGTTCCTCTTGAGGGACGAACCGAGCGCAGCGAGGCAAGAGAGACACGGGTTACTCCATTCTTTTCTGAAACCTGCCGAGCTCTGAAATTCCTGATCGCCCTCCGGTCGATTTCCGCGCAAGCGCGGTTCGCACCTCAAGAGGTGTTATTCGCTGCGCTCACCCTTCGGGCCGCACGGAACTACGTGCGTTACTCCGCTACGCTCCGTTCCTACAGCGGCTTCGCAGAAATGCCGAGGTTCAGGCCTTTCCCTATCCAACAAGCGTAGCTTGTAGCTTGTAGCTGCCTTTATACTTCCCCCATGAACGACGCCTTGATTCGCTATTTCCCCCGGGTGGATTACACACCCTGCTGGCAGGCCATGCGCACGCTGACCGATGGCCGTACCGTCGACACTGCCGACGAGCTCTGGGTGCTCGAACATCCCCCCGTGTTCACCCTGGGTCAGGCCGGCAAGCCGGAACATGTGCTCAATGCCGGGGATATCCCGGTGGTCAACAGCGACCGGGGCGGACAGGTGACCTACCACGGCCCCGGGCAGACGGTGGTCTACCTGATGCTGGACATCAAACGCCTGGGGCTCGGTAGTCGGGGGCTGGTCAGCGCCATCGAACAGGGCATCATCGATTTTCTTGCCAGCCACGGCATCAACGCCGCGAACCGGGACGATGCTCCCGGTGTCTACGTCAACGGTGCCAAGATCGCCTCTCTGGGGCTGCGCATCCGCCGGGGAGCCAGCTACCATGGCCTGGCCATCAACCGGGACATGGATCTGTCACCCTGGCAGCGCATCAACCCCTGCGGCCATGTGGGCCAACCCATGACCACCCTCAGCGAGCAGGGCGTGGTGCTGGATCGCCACACCATGGAACAGCAACTGGTGACGTTATTAGCCAAACGTCTGGGCCTGATGCCACGGACAGCGCCCGCGCCCGACTGGTACAATGACATTTCCGAATTTCCGCCGGCCCAACACAGCCCGGCACCCTGACAGTAACGGACACCCCATGAGCGAGCAGGCACAGGCCAAGCGCAAGGTTCAGATCGGCGACAAGCTGCGTGGCGCGGACAAGGTACGCACCATTCCCATGGTCAATGATGAGACCGGCTACCAGCGTAAACCGGACTGGATTCGCGTACGCGTTCCCGCCAACGGCGAAATCCAGCGCATCAAGTCGATGCTGCGCGAACAGAAGCTGCATACGGTCTGCGAGGAAGCCGCCTGTCCCAACCTGCCAGAGTGTTTCGGTGGCGGCACCGCCACCTTCATGATCATGGGTGACATCTGTACCCGTCGTTGCGCTTTCTGTGATGTGGGCTTCGGCCGCCCCAACACGCTGGACCCGGAAGAGCCGCTGCATCTGGCAGAATCCGTGGACAACCTTGGCCTCAAGTATGTGGTGATTACCTCCGTGGACCGGGACGACCTGGCCGACGGTGGCGCCGAGCACTTTGCCGAATGCATTCGCCAGGTTCGCGCCCGCACCCCGCAGACCAAGATCGAAATCCTCACCCCGGATTTCCGTCCCTGCCTGGATACTGCCGTGGATATTCTGGTGGAGACTGCCCCGGACGTGTTCAACCACAACATCGAGACCGTTCCGGAGTTGTACAAACACATCCGCCCCGGCGCCCGCTACCAGCATTCGCTGGACCTGCTGCAGCGCTACAAGGCACGGCGCCCGGACGTGAGTACCAAAAGCGGCATCATGGTGGGCCTGGGCGAGACCTACGAGCAGGTCATCAACACCATCAAGGACCTGCGCGCCCACGATGTGGACATGCTGACCATCGGCCAGTACCTGCAGCCCAGCAAACACCATGCTCCGGTGGACCGTTTCGTCCACCCGGACGAATTCCGCGACTATGCCCGTGTCGCCAACGAGCTGGGTTTTCGCTCCGTAGCCTCCGGCCCCATGGTGCGCAGCTCCTACCATGCGGACCTGCAACACAAGGGTATTGATGTCGGCATGCATAAGCCCGGCTGATCCCTCACCATCACGAGTACGCAACAGGCGATGAAATTTACATTTCATCGCTGCTCTCCCCACTGACCCGGCCACGGCTTTGGTTTAGTCTAGACGCAATTATTTTTCGTATTGTTCTACTTTCTGCCACTGCGTGGCCAGGTCCGCTAATGTCTCACCCAGTTGCCTCCAGGGCGCGCTTTCTCCAGTTCTTCCCCGCTCTGTCATGCCTCATCCTGCTGGGTGCCGTGGCCGTCACGCCGCTCCATGCCGGTGCGCCCACGCCCTTGCTGGCGCCGGTACTGGAGGCCGCCAGAAACCTGAAACTGGCCGACGAGCATCTGGCAGTCACCGCCATCCCCCTGAACGGCCCTGGGGAAGCCCGCTTCCTGAATGCGGATATGCCTTTCAATCCCGGCTCGATCATGAAGGTAGTGACCACCTATGCGGCGCTGGAACTGCTCGGCCCCACCTACCAGTGGCATACCCGCCTGTACACTGATGGCAAGATCAGTGGCAGCACCTTGCACGGCAATCTTTACTTTGTTGGCAGTGGCGACCCGAAACTGACTGAAGAGCGACTCTGGCTGCTGATGCGCGAGTTGCGCGCCATGGGCATTGCCCACATCCAGGGGGACTTGGTGCTGGATGCCAGCGCCTTCAATTTACCTAACGGCATCCCCGATTTCGACGACGACGGCGACAACCCCAACGCGCCATTTCTGGTGGAGCCCCATGCCCTGCTCACTAACCTGAACGTACTGCGTATCCGATCCCGGGCCGATGAGCGTGGCATTCATACCTGGACCGAACCCTCCCTCAACGGTGTGGACATCGATAACCGTATGGTCTTCAAGGACTATGGTCACTGCCCGCGCCGCTACCAGTTTGACTACCAACCGACGATTACCGATAGCGGCCATACCCGCATCACGCTCACCGGCGTTCTGCCCAAGGGCTGCTCCACCAGCAGCTACCTGTCTGTCATGGATCAGGGCGACTACACCGGCGCCCTGCTCACCAGCCTGTGGCAGCAGCTGGGTGGCACTCTCACCGGTCAGATCCGCCAGGGCCTGCGCCCCCGCGACACCAGCACAGAACTGCTGGCCACCACGTCCTCACGGGACCTGGTGACCATGGTTCGCGACATCAACAAGTGGAGCAATAACGTGATGGTGCGTCAGTTGTTCCTCAGCCTGGGCGCCAAACACCGCCAACCCGGCGACCGGGATGATCTGGCCGCAGCGGAAAGAACCATCCGGGAGTGGCTGGAAACCAAGGGGATCAACAGCCAGGGTATCGTTTTCGAAAACGGTTCCGGCCTTTCCCGGATAGAACGCATTTCCGCACGTCAGATGGCCAGCCTGTTGCAGCAAGCCTGGGAAAGCCGCTTTGCCGCCGAGCTGATTGCATCCCTGCCGCTGGTGGCTATGGATGGCACCATGCGCCGCCGGCTTGGCAAGGCGGGCATGGCCGGCATGGGCCATATAAAAACCGGATCGCTCAGGGATGTTCGC
Source organism: uncultured Alcanivorax sp. (assembly GCF_947258575.1). GTDB lineage: Bacteria > Pseudomonadota > Gammaproteobacteria > Pseudomonadales > Alcanivoracaceae > Alcanivorax. The sequence continues at coordinate 401,848 of NZ_CAMYIV010000012.1, read as the reverse complement.
TCCATTGCCGGCTTCACCCGTGACGAAAACAACACCACCTGGGCTGTGGTAGCCATGGTCAACCACAGTCAGGCCTGGCGTACGGAAACCATTCTCGACTCGGTGATCGAACAGGTGCATCTGGCAGCACGCCCACCCAGTATCGATACAGCCGGGCATTAAAATATCCCCCTATAATCTGTCCAGGGTGCAATGAACACGAAACCGCACCCTGCGCACGTTTTCAGCCAGACGCTCGGGCTACGGCACCAAACGCTCCTTTCTTTCCAAGTCTGCTATGCTGCCCGGCAACATCGTATTAGCGAGGCAGCCCATGATCACCCTTCACCACCTGGAAAATTCCCGCTCCCTGCGCATCGTCTGGCTACTGGAAGAATTGGGGCTGGACTACGAAATTCGCCACTACGCCCGCGACAGCAAAACCATGCTGGCACCGCCGGAACTCAAACAAGTGCATCCCCTGGGCAAATCCCCGGTGATCACCGACGGTGACATCACCGTGCCTGAGTCCGGCGCCATCATCGAATATCTGATACAGCGATACGGCAACGACAGCTGGAAAATCAGCGCCGACGATCCACGCTGGGTGCAGGAGCGATACTGGCTACACTATGCAGAAGGCTCGCTGATGCCCCTGCTGGTGATGAAGCTGATATTCAGCCGCATTCCCAAATCGCCCATGCCCTTTATCGCCCGCCCGGTTGCCAAGGGCATCAGCGGCAAGGTCATCGGCACCTTTATCGACCCGCAACTGGAAACCCAGCTGGCCATTATCGAGGCACACCTGGGCACCCAGAGCTGGTTTACCGGCGACACCCCCAGCGCAGCGGATATCATCATGAGCTTCCCGCTGCAGGCGGCCTCCGCCCGTGCAGACCTCAGCCAATTACCCGCCATACAGCGTTTTCTGCAACAGATGGAGGCTCGCCCCGCCTACCAGCGCGCCGTGGAACGGGCAGGCCCACTGACCCCAATGCGCTAACAGGCACCATGACACCGGAACAACGCATCCTTGCCAGCTGGCATGACAATGCCCTGCCCTGGATTCGTCTGATACAGCAACAGGGCATTGCCAGCCGCCGCACCAGCGATCCGGCCATTGAACGGGCCATCATCGCCCGGCAGACAGACCGGGTTCTGGATGTGGGGTGCGGCGAAGGCTGGCTTTGCCGCCGCCTGGCCGCCCGGGGCATTCACACCACCGGCATTGATGCCGTCCCCTCACTGGTGGACAGCGCCCGCCAGCAACACCCGGACGGGGATTACCGCTGTCTGTCATTCAGCGAACTGGACACCGGCCTCACCGAATCCTTCGGTGTGGTTGTCTGCAACTTCTCCCTGTTCGGCGAACGATCCGTGGAGCAGTTGCTTGCCACCCTGAAGACACGATTGACCCCCAGCGGGGTGCTACTGGTACAAACCCTGCACCCGTTGATGGCCTGTGATGGGGACTACCGGAGTGGCTGGCGGGAAACCCGCTGGCCCGGGTCCGGCAGCGATTTCGGTGCAGCTCCACCCTGGTATTTTCGGACTCTGGAAAACTGGCTCGCCCTGTTTCAGCGCGCGGGCTACCGGGTCAACCTGGAAGAACCCCTGGACCCGCAACAAAAGCTGCCGGTATCGGTGATCTTTCACGCTGTCGCCGACCATCAATAACAGTAAACCAACAACTGATAACAAAGTGTTGCTGGTTGAAACCAGGATCCAGCCCTAGCCTGTTGGCACAACAAAAACAGGGTGGATGAGGCATGATTCTTCTTTATTTCCTGATTGTGTTTGTTTTCTTTCTTGCAATCATGCAGTGGGTTTTTCGCCGGATCGACGCTCGTCACAGTCTCTCTTCAGCGGCTGGCGCCGAGAGCATCCTGTCTACAGAACAACGCGCAAACACACGATAGAATTATCAAAAACTGTTAAAACGGCGAACCAAACACAAAATCTTTATTCTAAGCAGTATCTTTACAGGAGCTGTCAGGGAGTAAACGACATGAAAACTTATCTCGCCGCCGCCATCTTGGGTAGTGCCGTCCTCGTTACCGGCTGCCAGAGCCAGCAACCGGAAGAACCCATTAACCCCACTGCCCAGAAAATCATTTACAGCGGCATGCTGCCCTGCGCTGACTGCTCAGGTATCCGCACCACCCTGACGCTGTATCGGGATCAGTACGACAACCCCTCCCGCTTTGAACTGCGCGAAGAATACCTGAGCGGATCCAAGGTGGAGCTGAGCGCCTCGGAGCGAGGCAGCTGGGAATCCGAAAAGCGCCTGCAAGGCAACATGGAATACGACGTCTACACGATCAATCCTGACGACCCGGATGCCGATCGCCAGTACATCAAGGATGCCGTCAACGCCATTGAACAACTGGACCAGAGCGGTAACCGCATCGAATCCAACATGAACTATCGCTTGCTGCTCAAGTAAGCCTGCGAGGGCGCTTCGGCGCCCTCTGCCATGCCGGGCAAGCGCTACCCGCCTGCCAACCAATATCCTGCCCCACCACACCTGCTTTCTGCCCTTGTAATTACCCTTACCCCCAGTAACCAAAACCCACTGTTCGCTAGTGCGCAGGGCCATTACCGTGAATAGACCGCAAATAGGAATGACTTGCATTAAGAAGCCTATGAACCTATTATTGCGAACCGAATTCGGGCCTTCGCGCTGAGGGCCACAAGTCTGTGTTTCCCGGTTCCTTTCTCAGTCACCGGGATGCCACAACCGCGTGCCAGACTCTACGCACGCTTTTTTGTATTAATGACCGGGCCTTCAACTGATTCGCCCGCAGCAGGAGTGTTTCCATGCCCCCGATTTCCCTGCACCTGCCCGACTGGTTTGTCAGCGGCGGCGCCACCATGTGGGTCCTCGCCTTCATGTCCGTCATTGCCCTGGCCACTCTGATCTCCAAGATTCTGCAATTCGCCCGCGTCCGCCCAGGCAGTGCTCGTCAGGCAGACCGTCTGCTGGACGCCCTGGCCAAGGGTCAGCAGCCCGGCAAACCCGGCAAACTGACCAGCCCCATCGACCAGGTGGTATGGCAATGCTGGCAGAACAGCAAGCTGGAAGAAGCCGCCTGGCAGGAAGAAAGCCTGCGCCTGGCACGCAGCTCACTGGATAACCTGCGCGGGGGCCTGCGTATCCTCGAAGTGATCAGCGCCGTGGCACCCCTGCTCGGCCTTCTGGGCACCGTATTCGGCATGATCGGCGCCTTCCAGGCCCTGGAAACCGCCGGTTCTCAGGTCGACCCCTCTATCCTCTCTGGCGGTATCTGGGAAGCCCTGCTGACCACCGCTGCCGGTCTGACCGTAGCCATTCCCACGCTGGCCGCCTTCCATTGGGCGGATCGCAGTCTTGAACTGTGCCGGGAGAAAATGCAGGACCGTCTGTCCCGTCTCAAGGTACTGCGCAACAATCACGCGGAATCCGAGCCCCTGGAAGAGGACCGCGACCCATCGGTGGCGCATGCATATTGAACCGGAGCGTCACCGCACGCCCTTTATCAGCCTGACACCACTGATTGATGTAGTATTTATTCTGTTGGTGTTCTTTATGCTGGCCACCCGCTTCGGGCAGTTCTACGACCTGCCGGTGAACGTACAGCCCGCAGACAGCATCAACAAACCCGATGACAAGTGGCTGGTGATCGAAGTGGAAGCCGATGGCGACCTGAACCTGAACGGTGTCAGCTTTACCCCTGATGCGGTAGCCGATCGACTCGACACCCAGAAAAGCAAGGTGTGGGTCACCGTCAGCGCCGACGCCACCCTGCAGCAGGCCCTGGCCGCCGTGGACGCCATCAAGGCCGCCGGCGTCAAGGACGTACAACTGGAGCTGTTGCCGTGATGATCATGGAAACCTCTTCCCGTCGCCCGCCGCTGGAACCGGTGCTGCCGCTGATCAATGTGGTGTTTCTGCTGTTGATCTTCTTCATGCTGGCCGGCCAGCTGGCCAAGAGCCCCACCGTGTCTGTGGATACCCCACTGAGCCAGAGCGCCAATGGCCCCGAAGCCCGTGACAAACTGCTGCTGGTGTTGCAGCAGGATGGCCAGTGGTTCGCCGAAGATAACGACACCGCACTCACCAAAGCCACCCTGCAGGAGTACCTGAGTGAACGCCAGGAGGGTGCGCAAGTGCGTCTGCAAGCGGATGCCGGTGTCACCATGACCACCCTTCGCAAACGTCTGGAAACCCTGCAGGGCCTGGGCGTGGAACAGGTGCGCCTGGTGACCCGTAATGACGGGGGAGGCCAATGACATCCCGTACCCTGTTTGCCTGGGTCGCCTCTGCCCTGATTCATGCCAGCGTGCTGGTCACCGTAGGCGCACTGACCCTGGCCGGCGGACGCCCGAGTAAACCCGGCGTCACCGAAATGGTAGTGAACCTGTCTGCGCCGCCAGCGGAAAAGCCTGCTGCGCCGCCCGCTCCGGCGAAACCGGATCCGGCCCCCAAACCCGAGCCGAAACCCAAGCCCAAGGTGAAGCCAAAACCGAAACCGGTGGCGAAACCCAAACCGGAGCCAAAGCCGGAGCCCGAGCCCGAGCCTGTGGTGGCCAAGAGCGACGTCGTAGAGGAACAGGACACCCAGGAAGACACCGAGAGTGAGCAGGCCGCCAGCCAAACGCAGCCCGTAGGCGCCAAGGGCATGGCCGGTGATCCGGGCGAAGGGGTGCATCAATCCGGAGACACGGAAAACGCCCTGAACAAGTACCTGGCCAAGGTTCGCGATACCATCGACTACAACAAGCAGTATCCGCACCGCGCCCGCATGCGTCGCCAGGAGGGCACGGTAAAAGTGTCGTTCTGGATCAACGCCGCCGGGCGGGCGGAAAAAGTGGCCGTGGTAGAAAGCTCCGGCAGTCGTATCCTGGATCGGGCGACCCAGGAGCTTGTCTCCCGTCTGCGCTTTGATGCCCCACCCAAAAATCTGGACAGCATCCCGGTGGAAATCCTCGCCCCAGTGGATTACGACCTCAGCAATAGTTGATCCCTGCTCTGCCAGCCCTTATGTTCAACCTGACCGGTGATTGCCACACGGATCAGGTTGAACCAATGGCAGGCCTCCCTTTCCTGCCCCACTTCTACAGAAAGGATTCCCCCCATGAGCCCTCTGAGCCTCGCGTTACTGCTCAGTCTGGCCGCTGGCCTGAGCATGGCCATCGGCGCCCTTATCGGCGTCAAACAACACATCGCCCGGGGCTGGCTGGAACAGGAAGTCCGCCATACGGTTATCGCCTTCGGCGGCGGCGCCCTGCTGGCGGCGGTGGCCCTGGTGCTGGTGCCGGAAGGCGCCCAGCACCATAACCCCCTATCCGCCACCCTGCTGTTTGTTGGCGGCGGCGTTGCTTTCATGGTGGTGGATCGAGCCCTGGCGGCCCATGGCAGTGCCATGTCCCAACTGCTGGCCATGCTGCTGGACTTTATCCCGGAAGCCATCGCCCTGGGGGCAGCACTGGCAGTGGGTGGCGGCCAGGCTTACCTGCTGGCATTCCTGATCGGCATGCAGAACCTGCCGGAAGGCTTTAACGCCTACCGGGAAATCCGCAACAGCAAGAGCAACACTCTCTCTTCTGGCAAGATCATCCTGGCGTTCGCCGCCCTGGCCTTGCTCGGCCCGGCCAGCGCCGCCCTCGGTTTTCTGGTGCTGGTGGATAGCCCCCTGATTCTGGGCGGCATCATGCTGTTTGCCAGCGGCGGGATTCTCTATCTGGTGTTCCAGGACATCGCCCCACAGGTGCCCCTGAAGAAACACTGGGCGCCCGCCCAGGGCGCAGTGGCCGGCTTTGCGCTGGGGTTGGTGGGGCATCTTCTGGTGCATTGAGGGGTAACGGCGCTGTAGGAGCTATGCTTGCATGGCGAACCGCGCTTGCGCGGAAATCGCCCGCAGGGTGATCAGGACTTTCAGTGATCGACAGGTTCCAGAAAACTGGCTGGCAGACTGTGAACGTTACCGTTCGCCATGCAAGCATAGCTCCTACAGGGGCATTCATCGGTGCGGAGGGTTACTCCCCCCAGCGCTTTACCAGCGTCTGTTCTACCCCCAGATGATCCAGCAACCGGGCGACGATGAAATCCACCAGATCCTGTACCGTCTGCGGCTGGTGATAGAAGCCCGGCGCTGCGGGCATGATGGTCACGCCCAGGCGGGACAGCTTGAGCATGTTCTCAAGATGAAGGGGGGAGAACGGCGCTTCCCGGGGCACTAGAATCAGCTTGCGCCCTTCCTTGATGGCCACGTCCGCCGCCCGCTCGATCAGATTGTCACTGGCGCCACAGGCGATGGCGGACAGGGTGCCAGTGGAGCACGGGCACACCACCATGGCGGCAGGTGCACCACTGCCGGATGCCACCGCAGCGGTCCACTGCTCCAGCCCGCACACTACCAGGGTGCCACGGCCAGTCTGCACCCAGTCGCGCAGGGCCTGTTCGGCCTTACCGGTGCCGGCCGGCAGCTTCAGCTCGGTTTCCATGCCGATCACCACCCGCGCCGCCTTGGAGAGAATCACGAACACTTCGCAATCCGCTTGCAGAAGGCACTGCAGCAGGCGCAGTCCATAGGGCGCCCCTGAGGCGCCGGTAAAAGCCAGGGTTATTCGTTTGCTCATACACCCATTCCTACACCACGGGCCATCAACGCCGCGAGAATTGGCATCAGTACCACCAGGTGGAGTTCGGCTACCAACACACCGCGCAGATTACGTTGCAGCGTGGCATCAATCTCGGGGACATGTCCGGCCTTCACGGTTTTTCGCCAGCCCAACAGGACCTTGGTGGGATACAGACTCAACAGCGCGATCAGAATAAACAGGGTCACCTTGCCATGAAACCAGGGGCTGGACAGATAAAAATCCCAGCCTTTTTCCGTCCAGCCAGCCCGCGCAATACCGCTTACCAGAACCATCAATGCGGACAGGCCATAACCGATATCCAGCCATAGCAGAGTGCGCACATTGCGTTCGGAAATACCGGTCCGCCACAGCAACAGCTCCCCGTAGAGAAAACCAAACAGCATCAGCATGCTGAGGTAATGCACCGATGCCCAGAACACGGACCAGAACATGACAGTCTCCTCGCAAAAACCCGCAGAAATCGCGGTTAATCCGCCAGCGCATCCAGCAGCTTCTGATGAATGCCGCCAAAGCCGCCGTTACTCATCACCACCACGCTCAGTGGTTCGCCTTTGCGTGCCACCACCCGGGCAATGATGTCGTCAATGTCATTGCTCACCGATGCCGGTACCGGCGATTCGCTGACCACCGGCTCTAGCGACCAGTCCAGCCCCGGCGGCTGATACCAGACTACCTCATCCGCCGCCCCGGTGCTGGCCGCCAGCGCCTCCTTATGGCTACCCATACGCATGGTGTTGGAACGGGGTTCGATCACCGCGAGAATTTTCCCATCGCCCACCTTGCGACGCAGGCCATCCAGGGTGGTGGCAATGGCCGTGGGGTGATGGGCAAAGTCGTCGTACACGCGCACACCATCCACTTCCCCACGCAATTCCATACGCCGTTTCACGCCCAGAAACTCGCACAGGGCAGCGGCACCATCCGCCAGAGTGACACCCACATGGCGGGCCGCCAGCAACGCGGCCATGCCATTGTTGACACTATGCTGACCGGTCTGGTCCCAGCGTACCTGGGCCACCGGTTCGCCATTTTCCAGAACGGTAAAGGCAGACCCATCCGCGTTATCCAGCCGATAGCCCAGCTGCTCGTTTTCGCCGAAGCGTTCAATTTCGCTCCAGCAGCCTTTTTCCAGTGTCTCTTCCAGGGCGGTTTCACCGTGGGGGAGAATCAGCCGCCCGGTGGCGGGCACAGTACGAATCAGGTGATGGAACTGGGTCTGGATGGCAGCCAGGTCGGCAAAGATGTCCGCGTGGTCGAATTCCAGGTTATTGAGAATGACGGTGCGCGGGCGGTAGTGAACAAACTTGCTTCGCTTGTCGAAGAAGGCGGTGTCGTATTCGTCCGCTTCCACCACAAAAAACGGCGTCTCACCGAGTCGAGCAGACACACCAAAATTGCCCGGCACACCGCCAATCAGATAACTGGGGCTGAGCCCGGCGTGTTCCAGAATCCACGCCAGCATGGAGCTGGTGGTGGTCTTGCCGTGGGTGCCGGCCACCGCCAGCACCCAACGCCCAGGCAGAATCACATCCTCCAGCAACTGGGCACCAGAGGTATAGGGCAGGCCCCGATCCAGCACGGCTTCCACTGCTGGATTTCCCCGGCTCAGGGCATTGCCAACCACCACCAGATCCGGCGCTGGTTCCAGTTGCCCCGGATCATAGCCCTGGGTCAGTTCGATGCCCGCCGCTTGCAGTTGGTCGCTCATGGGCGGATAGACGTTCTGGTCACTACCGGTAACACGATGGCCCTGAGCCTTGGCCAGTTGTGCCAATGACCCCATGAAGGTGCCGCAGATGCCGAGGATATGGATATGCATGGGAATAAACCGATCAAAAGAATCCCTGCACCTTAACGGCAAGGGCCCGTCAGGTGAAGAGATCAGTGATCCCCTCCCACCAGAATCCGTACCTGTCGGGAGCGGCGCAGCACCGCCGAGGGACTCATGCCGAGCATACTCTTGAATACATGGGTCAGATGGGAGGAGTCGGAAAACCCTGCGGCCAGCGCCGCATCGGTCAGCGTGCTGCCCATGGCCATCATTGATGAGGTGACAAACAGCCGGTGCCAGAGACGATAGCGGCGGATCGGGATACCGGTGGTTTGCTTGAACAGCCGCTGCAAACGATCCCCGGACAGCCCCACCTGTTCCGCCAGCGCCTCATTGGACAGATTGTCCGCCGGGTCAGCACGGATCAATTCAACCACTCGCGCAATCCTGGCATCCGGTTCAAAACCGGCCACCGGCTCGCTATCACCGGGGAAGACCAGGCCCCGCAACCGGGCATAGGCCTCGGCGGCCTCTGTGGCACCATCATGGAGGGTCCGCAACATTTCCAGTTGATCGGCTTCCCGACCGGAATCCCGATAGACGCCACATCCCTCTGCGGTCATCGTCGGCGCATGAAACAACAAGTCCTTGCCCAACGGGTCCAGAAAACAGCAGGCGATACGCTTACCCAGCGACTCCGCCGAGAACAGTGCTCCGGCCGGAATCAGGTAGGAACGCGCAGAAAACGTCTGCCCCTCTACCGTCAGTGGAATCACATCATCCAGCCCGAACAGCAGGGTATGCGCTCCCTGAGAGTGTGATGACAGGCGTTCAATCCGCCCCAGATAAAGCGTTCGCTGCCGCCACAGATACAGCGTAGACGCAGGCAAACCGGTTTTCGCTGACAAGGTCATTGTTGTTTTTTTCCGAGTCGTCAAGCACGCGGCAGAATCGCGAGCGGGATCACAGTTTTTCTGTTTATGACAAAACGAGGCACCAATTCCTACAAGTTACTACCACCCAACCTGCTTATAGTCCAATCGTCGACAAAAAACACAGCCCTGGCGCCGGCTGTTCATGAAGGCCGGGAGAGGCCTAAAAATAACAAGACAGGAGAAAACCCATGTCGATCCGACTCCCTGGGCTGCTGGCAGCCCTGACTCTGCTCGTTACCACCACTCAGGCTCACGCCTGGTGGCCATTTGGCAAGGACACCAGCTACGCCGACACCCGTTACCCCATCGTGCTGGTCGGCGGCATTATCGCCTTCGATGATATCGCCGGCGTGGACTACTTCTACGGCATTGCCGACAACCTGCGTGACTATGGCGCCCAGGTGTACGAAAGCAATGTCAGCGCGCTGCAAAGCAACGAATACCGCGGCGAGGAACTGATCGTCCAGATAGAGAACTACCTGGCAGTCACCGGCGCCGACAAGGTGAACCTGATTGCCCACTCCCAGGGCGCGCCCACCTCTCGCTACGTGGCGGCGGTACGGCCGGATCTGGTGGCATCAGTCACCTCTGTGCACGGTGAAAACCGTGGCACCGCCCTGGCCGATGTGATTCGCGGCCTTGCACCAGAAGGCGGCATTGGTGAAGGCCTGGCCGACAGCATCGCCGGCGCTTTCGGCGCGCTGTGGGAATTCGCCTCCGGCGGCCCCAACCCGGATAACCAGTCCGCCAGTACCGTGCTGGCCGCCTCCACCACCGCAGGCATGACCAAATTCAACCAGCGTTACCCGCAAGCGCTGCCCGCCGATGCCTGTAGCACCAGCGGCCAGCATAGTGTCAACGGCGTACGCTACTGGTCCTGGGGCGGCACCGGTGTGCACACCAACCTGCTCGACCCGTTCGATAGCATTATGGTCACCGTCACCCGGTTCGCCTTCCCATCAGGCGTCAAACATGACGGTATCCTGCCCCTGTGCGGTATGTACCTGGGCAAACCCATCCGCCATGACTACCGCCACAACCATGCGGATGCCATTCGTCACCTGTTTGGTCTGATGGGTTGGGAAACCGACCCCAAGACGCTCTACCGCAACCACGCCAACCGGCTCCGAAACGCGGGCCTGTAAAACCGACCCGCAGGGCCTGGTGCCCTGCGGGCCAACAGGAACAGGAGAGCCGTTATGAAACGCCATCTCGCCCTGCTGACCACTGTCGGGTTTTTGGCCGCTGCTGGCTTGTGGGGACTGCGACAGATGCCTGCCTCCGCGCATGGGGAAACCCGCCCGGCGGCTGCCCCCCTCCCGCAGACTGCCCGCGCTGACAGCCCCACTACCTCCCAGCCTTCGCACCCGGTTGCCCAGGCTCTGGCCAACACCTCTCTGGCCGGCACCAAAGTCCCTGCCGATCTGCTCATGGACGGCGAGGGGCAACTGATCATGAACAGCGGCACCCGTGCCATTATCGAATACTTCCTGTCACTGAGCGGGGAGCTGCCGGATACGCAGATCCGCCATCTGATCCGGCAATGGGCGGAAGAGAATGCCTCCCCCCGTGCGGCCAGTGACCTGCTCGCATTACTGGATCGCTACAACGATTACCGCCAGCGATTTGCCAGCGGCGACTTTGCCGCCAGCAGCGCAAGCGACATCACCGACAAGCTGAACCAGCGCCGACAATTGCGTGAAGCGATATTCGGCGCCGATGCCGCAGCCCTGTTCGCTGACGAGGATCGCTATGACAATTTCAGCCTGCAGCGGCATGCCATCCTCACCGGTGATATGAGCGATGCGGAAAAGGAGCGGGCCATGCAGACTCTGCATGCATCACTGCCGGCACATCTGGCAGATCAGTACCGGCAACAACAGGCCCTTCAGCATCTGCAAGAAACAGAGCAAGCCATCGAGGACACAGGAAAGAACCAAACAGACCGGTTTGCCTACCATCAGCAAACGTTCGGCGATGAAGCCGCGCTGCGCTTGCAGTCTCTGGCCAGGAAGCGGCAGCAATGGCAACAGCGCTATCAGGACTATGCGACACAGCGGGATCACATTCTGGCATCCGGCTTGGCTGACAGCGATAAACAGCAACAGCTGGAGCAATTGCGGGCCAGATTGTTTGCGGAAAGCGAACAACAGCGGGTGGCAGCCCTGGACCGGCTTGAGGAGCCGGCCGGCGAATAACTGGGCCTGGAGACAAGGGCAATGGCGATGTGGGCCGTGCTGAAAGTCACGACAAACAGACTGGCCTCAGAGCATTGATGCGCTGAAGGCGGATCAGCGAGTCACCGTCACCACTTCCGGCACCAGCATCACTACCGCCGCATAGCCGGCCACCAGCAGGGTCAGGGCAATACCCAGGCCCAGGAACGGCCCCACATTCATGGCCCGGTGGTAAACGAAGCTCTGCGCAGCCAGTTGCCAACTTACCAGCACCAGATACAGCCCCTCGATCCAGCCCAGGGACTGCTCCGCACCCGCATTGATCGCCAGCAGTGGCAGGGTCACCAGGGTCAGCACCACATCGATGCCCACCAGCGACAGGGCTGTCTGCAACCAACGGCTCTGCAGCCCCTTGAACCCCAACAGCACAAAGATGCCGGCCAGAATCACCGTCATCGAGGTGAGCTGGCTGCTCAGCAACACCAGTACCGGCAGCGCCGTCTGCAAGCTGCCAACCAGCAGTTGCAGGGCACACCAGCCCAGCAACACCAGGCCCAGCAGGCTGGGCGAGTAGGGGGCGTTTTCGGGGCCGGCACGAAATATCGCCAGCCGCCAGAACAAAGTCATCAATGCAGTCATGGATCCTCCGGCGGGCTATTGTTCCAGAGCCGGGGCGAAATAGTAAGCAGCAACAAGCTACAAGCCTCAAGCTGCAACGCGAAAACCAGTGTAGCCATACGACGCACTCCTTCCCCGCTAGCATCACACTTAGCATCGCATCGCGGGCAGGGCATTGTCGGTGCCACCGAATCCACCCCGCGCCTTGTCACTTGCAGCTTGAAGCTTGTCGCTGCCTTTTCCCTGTCATCGTCCGACAACACCGGGTGTGTTTCATGGGCTCCTTCGCTAGAATGCACGCAAATTGAATCAAGGGGTCTCTCATGGCGCGTAAAAACGCTTTCTATGCTCAGTCCGGCGGTGTTACCGCTGTCATCAATGCTTCCGCCGCCGGCGTGATCGAAGCCGCCCGCGAAAACAAGGATGTCATCGGCAAGGTCTACGCCGGCCGTAATGGCATTATCGGCGCCCTCACCGAGGAGCTGATCGACACCAGCAAAGAAAGCAAAAGCGCCATCGACGCGCTCAAGCACACCCCTGGCGGCGCCTTCGGCTCCTGCCGCTACAAGCTGAAAGACCTGAAGACCTCGCAGCGCGAGTACGAGCGCCTGATCGAAGTGTTCAAGGCCCACAACATCGGCTACTTCTTCTACAACGGTGGTGGCGACTCCGCTGACACCTGCCTCAAGGTGTCCCAACTGTCCGAAAAGATGGGCTACCCGATCCAGGCGATCCACGTCCCCAAGACCGTGGACAACGATCTGCCCTTCACTGATGTCAGCCCGGGCTTCGGCTCCGTGGCCAAATACACTGCGGTAAGCTGCCGTGAGGCGGCTCTCGACGTGGCCAGCATGTGCGCCACCTCCACCAAGGTGTTCGTCATGGAAGTGATGGGCCGCCACGCCGGCTGGATCGCCGCCGCTGCCGGCCTGGCAAAGGAAGACAATGACGACGCCCCGCACCTGATCCTGTTCCCGGAAATTGCCTTCGACAAGGCCGCCTTCATGAAGAAGGTGCAGGCCACCGTGGAGAAGGTCGGCTACTGCGTGATCGTGGTTTCCGAAGGCGCCCGCTATGAAGACGGCACCTTCCTGGCTGACGCCGGCAACACCGACGCCTTCGGCCACAAGCAGCTCGGTGGCGTAGCCCCGGTGATCGCGCAGATGGTCAAAGACGAATTCGGCTACAAATACCACTGGGCTGTGAGCGACTACCTGCAACGGGCTGCCCGTCACATTGCCTCCGCCACCGATGTGGAACAGGCCTACGCCGTAGGCCGCGCCGCCGTGGAATTTGCCGTAGCCGGCAAAAACGCGGTGATGCCCACCATCGAGCGCAAGAAAACCAAGAAATACAGCTGGACCATTGGTGAAGCGCCACTGAAAAAAGTGGCCAACGTGGAAAAGAAAATGCCGCGCAAGTTCATCACCAAGGATGGCTTCGGCATCACCCCCAGCGCCCGTGAGTATCTGGCCCCGCTGATCGGCGGCGAGTCCTACCCGCCGTACAAGGATGGTCTGCCGCAATTCGCCAAGCTGAAACTGGCCCCGGTGGCCAAGAAGCTGAACGACGCGTTCGAGGTGTAAGCGCACCCCGATACGACAAACGCCCCGCATCGCGGGGCGTTTTTGTTTTAGCCTTCCAACCCCACTATGGAGCCCCCCTGTAGCTCGGAAAGGGATCGGGGAGCCTGCACTAGCCCTCCATCGCCGCCATGTCCATCCACATCATTTCCCACACATGCCCATCCGGATCCGCCAGGTTACGGTTATACATGAACCCCAGATCCTGAACCGGGTTGATATCTGCCGTGCCGCCATTGTCCGCAGCAGCCCTGTTCACGGCATCCACCGCATCACGACTGTCAAAGGACAGTGCCAACATCACTTCACTGGCAGAGGAAGGCGGAATCGGTCGATCTGTGAAGGTCCGCCACTTGCCGTGGGTCAGCAGCATTACATGGATGGCTTCACTCCACACCATGCAGGCGGCCGTCTCGTCGGTGAATTGCGGGTTGTTCTCGAAACCCAGGGCACTGTAAAACGCCATGGACGCTTGCAGGTCAGTTACGGGCAGGTTTACAAAGATCATTCTGGTCATGATGCTGTCTCCTAAGGGCGGGTTCACAACAACCTTGCGAGCTGTCATCACCTTATCGAACTGCCCTCGGCGCTTTCGACACAGCCATCACATTTTTTAGCAAGACGCTTCGCGCCTATAACGAATAAACCGCCTTCTCCGGACCCCACAAGCGGTCAATCTGCCGGCCAAATACCGCCAGTTCGCCACTGGTGTAAAACGTTTCATCCCCACTTTTACCGGCCTCTGCCAGCAACCCCTCGCACGTTAACCGCCGCACCACTTCACGAGCCACCGCCGACTCGGTACTGACAATCTGCACCCCGGGCCCAGCCACCTGGGCAATCCGCTCGGCCAGATAGTTATAGTGGGTGCAGCCCAGCACAATGGTGTCCGCGCCCTTATCCAGCAACGGGGCAATATAGCGGTTCAACAACACTGCGGTCTCCTCGTCATCAAAGCGCAACGCCTCAATCTGGCCAACCAGATCCGGACAGGGCTGTACCGCAATACTCACCGTACTGGAAAACCGCGCCGCCAGGGCGCTGAAGGAATGGGTCTGCAGGGTTCTGGGCGTGGCCAGCACTCCCACCACCCCGCTACGAGTCGCCAGCACGGCCGGCTTCACACCCGGCTCCACACCGATAATCGGCACCGACCAGGTGGCCCGTAGCTGCGCAATGGCAGAGGTGGTCGCGGTATTGCAAGCCACCACCACGGCTTTGGCCCCCTGCCCAAGCAGGAAGTCCGTCACCGTGTTCATTCGCTCCAGAATAAAGCCATCGGATTTGTCGCCATAGGGCGCATGACGGGAATCGGCCACATAGAGGATATCGTCGGCAGGCAGTAGCTCACGGACCTTCGCGGCCACGGAAAGGCCACCGATGCCGGAGTCGAAGATACCAATGGGACGGGAATGGGACATGGCAGAATCTGGGGGTCGGATTGATCTTGGCTGGATAGTGTACTCGACCGGGGCAGGAACCGGGAAAGATATGGGTTAGTCCTGGCTCTCTACCGCAAGCAATGATCCAGGAGGCCGCGGTTTATATGAAGAGAAACTTCAGTCTGCGGCCGCAAAATGCGCCATCTGGTCGGCATGGGCCTTCACAAAGGCCGGCCGAGCCTTGGCCCGGACCACATAGTCTCGACAGACGGGATAGTCGGCCAGGCCGTCAAAGCGGTCCACCAACCGCAGAACATCCGCCATCAGGATATCGGCGACAGAAAAGGTACTGACCAGCCACTGGCACTCCGTCAACACAGCCTCCATACGCTGCAGGCGAGCCTGGAGGAACGCCTCAATATGCTGCCGCCCAGGTGTGTCGACCGTGTCACTGGAGAACTGAAAAAGCGACCAGGGCAAACTCGCTGCTTCTACCGAGTTGAGGCCCGCAAATAGCCACTGGGTCACTTCACTTCTGCCTTGCGGATCGGCTGGCATCAACGCCTCACTACGCTCAGCCAGATGCAAAAGAATGGCACCGCTTTCGAAAATAGAAAGATTCCCATCAGCCAGCCAGGGCACCTGCCCGAAGGGTTGATGGGAAAAATGCTCGGCAGTCCGGTCTCGGAACGGCACGCTCTCTACACGGTAAGGCAAACCAGCTTCTTCCAGCGCCCAGCGAATGCGCAGATCACGGACATAGCCGCGAGGAACCTCGGGCACCCAATCGAATGTGGTGAGGATCATGTGGGTCATTGGTTACTCCTGCTCCCTGCACTATCAGCTATCTGGCGTTATTCAAATTTCCAGTAGGCGATTAATATAGATGCCGAACGATTCGGCATGCACCATTAAAACCGTGTTATTTGAACACGTGCGCAATTACGTCTTTCTGGTGGCTCCCCAACACGTCGTTATTGACGATAGTCACGCGCAGCAACCCGGACTCGCGGCGTGAAATTTTTATATCCGTAAATTAGCCAGAAGCCTCAATTACCTACAACGCTAATATAGCTGAGAGACGCCCTCAGTATTTCGTGTCATGGTCTTGCTACACTGGCAGCATGATGCGTTTCTTGGCGAGTTTGCTTGCGATGTTGCTGTCGCTGCCGGTTATGGCCGAAGGCGAAGGCGAAGGCGATAATGTAACAGTGCTGGTGGTACGCCATCGCTGGCATACCGGTATTGCCTTTCCGGCGGATCGGCTATCCCCTGCCCTGGCGTTTCTTGAACCGCACTTCAGTGATCCCACGTTCTACGAGTTCGGTTGGGGGGATGATGCCTTTTACCGACAGGATGACAGCTGGTGGCTGCGGGTTCGGGCCATGCTGTGGCCAACCCGATCAGCACTTCATGTGGTGGGGCTGGAGCGACATCCCGCTGAGTTGCCGCATACAGACCTGCAGGCGCTGTGTCTGCGCGGGGAACAGCTCCGCCAGCTACAGGAAAGCCTGGCCGGTTATTTCCGGCTGGATTCACAAGGCCAGCTGCCTGCCGGTGACCCCGGACTGTACGGGGACAGCCGTTTCTTCCCCGCCGAAGGCACCTTCTGGTTCGGCAACACCTGCAATACCTGGACAGACAAACGATTGCGGGATGCTGGGCTAC
This sequence comes from uncultured Alcanivorax sp., assembly GCF_947258575.1. Lineage (GTDB taxonomy): Bacteria > Pseudomonadota > Gammaproteobacteria > Pseudomonadales > Alcanivoracaceae > Alcanivorax. Next base: position 385,090 of record NZ_CAMYIV010000012.1, on the reverse strand, counting down.
CGCTACGACCCCTTTTTACTGTGACTGCCGGCCAGGTGTTAAGCCAGTTGCGGGACAGTGACTTCACCGGCGCTTGTCCGCCCGTCGATTAAATTAAACAAAATGGTTGAATGTTGGATCATTCACTCCTAAATTAAACCATATGGTTAAACTTAATGATCAACATCTTGATGCCGTCTTTGCCGCCCTGGCGGACCCGACACGCCGGGCCATGTTGCAACATCTGGAGCATGGCCCCTGCAGTGTGGGGGAACTGGCAGGGCCTTTCGACATGTCCTTCGCTGGCGCCTCCAAGCATGTGAAGGTGCTGGAGAAGGCCGGACTGGTAACCCGTGAGGTGCAGGGGCGTATCCATCACTGCCACCTGAACGCCACGCCTATGGCCGAGGCAGATGCCTGGCTGCAACGCTACCGGGTGTTCTGGAACGACAAGCTGGATGCTCTGGAGCAGGCGATAAAAGACGGAGACTGACATTCACACGACAAGGAGATCTGTCATGGAATCCGATGTGCAGTTCACCAACCCCACCACTCTGACGGTGGAACGCACCCTGCCCGGCCCCATCGAGCGTGTCTGGGCCTACCTTACCGAACCGGACAAGCGAGCTCGCTGGCTGGGCGGCGGTGCGCTCGGACAGTTTGTGGGTGGCGCGGTGGAAATCCATTTCCATAACCGGGATCTGTCAGAGGACAAACAGCCTGCTCCGCCCCAGTACAAACACATCGAAAATCAGGCCGCATTATCAGGCACCATCACCCGCTTCGAGCCGCCCCATGTGCTGGCCCATACCTGGGGCGACAATGAGGGAGAAGTGACCTTTGAGCTGACGGAAAAAGGAGACCAGGTACACCTGCTGCTTACCCATCGTCGGCTACCGGAGGATATGGAAACCCGCACCAGCGTGGCAGGTGGCTGGCATACTCATCTGGGCATCCTGGTCGAGGACCTGAACGGCTTGGCCCGCAGCGCCTTCTGGCCGCGCCATACGGAGCTGCAAGCCCACTACCGCAAACAGCTCGCAGGGTAATCCTGCGGGCGCTCCGGCAAAGGGAAGGAGGCAATATTATGAGCGCGCAACTCACCCTGCAGCTAATGTTCCAGGGCCAGGCTAACCAGGCTCTCACCTTGTACGCCAAAGTAATTCCCGGTTTTACCCTGATACGCAAAGACCTCTACGGGCCCCATGGACCCGGCAAGGAAGGCAGTGTTCATGAAGCCGTGTTTGCCATTGGTGATACCACAGTGCACTGCATCGACAGCCCGGTGGATCATGCATTTGCTTTTACGCCATCCACGTCGCTGTGTTTGACCCTGGATGACAGAACAGCCGTCGAGCATGTTTTCAGCGCCCTGGCAGAAAACGGCAAGCCGCTAATGCCGCTGGATGACTATGGATTCAACCCCTGCTTTGGCTGGCTGCAAGATCGTTTCGGTGTGTCCTGGCAGATCGCAGTGAAATCAGTGTAATGCCAGGCGCTTCTGCCATAACACTCCACAGAGTACGAGCAAGGCTGAAATATGGACCAGTCATCAACGTCTTTCAGGGAGCCAGATCTTCATCGCCGCGATGACATTGAAGACTTACCCGCAGGTGTTCAGACATTCTGGATTTCAATTCCAGCCAGTCGTATTCAGCTGAAATCCCAGCGATATGCTGCATGATGAGATGATCAAATTTTCGCAGATAAAAAAAGGCCGGCAAAAGCCGGCCTTAAATACTAGGAAAGGAGCAGGACGTTAGAGTTTCACGCCCAGGTGGTCCAGCGTCTGCATGGTCAGCTGACCGGAGGCCAAATCATTGTCCTTCTGGTAAGCGACCACAGCGGCGCGGGTCTTGGAGCCGTAGACACCATCAATCCACACCGGATCATAGCCTTTATCTTCCAGGGCTTTCTGGAGGCGGCGGACCACATCCTGGGTGGTGTTGGTTTCACAGAGGATTTCGCGCCATTCCATATCGGCATCGGTGACCTTGACCTGCTTGGGCACGTCCTTGTACACGGCGGGGATAACGGTTTTCTGCTCTTTCGGCGGCTCTACCTGCTTGACCACATCAACCGTGCTGTAGACTGCCGGCACGGTGACTGTTTCGGTGCGCGCGGGCTGATCAACCACTTTCTTGGTAACGGTCTTGTACACCGCAGGAATTTTTACTTCTTCGGTACGCTCGGGTTGTACCAGTTCCTTGCGGCTAACCGTCCTGTACTCCGCAGGCACTTCTACCAGACACATGATTTCCCCGGTAGAGTCGTCGATTTTCTCGATGGGCCCACGACCTTTTTTCCAGGTGGTATAGGCAGGCTTGACCAGCACTTGCTCGGTAACGGTTTTATATTCCGCCGGCTTGGTGATCAGCTTGGTGGTGGCTTCTTTCACCAGCACTTTCTCGGTCACGGTCTTGTAGGTGGCCGGAATCACTTTCAGCTTGTCATAGGCTTCGCTGACCAGCACCTGCTCCTGGACGGTTTCATAGCTGGCAGGAGTCGTTGTGATCTTGCTGTCTTCCTGGGACACCATGACCCGCTGCATCTCGGTCTTGTAGGTTTCCGGAATGACAACTCGCGCATAACAATGGCCAGGCTTGGCGTTAGGCGGAAGGAGCTGATTCCCGGAGCTCGCGGGCGCCGGCGCAGGCTGCTGCTCACTGGAACTCAGCGCAGCACGCAGCTGCTGGTTTTCCTGTTCCAGTTGCTGCTGCTGACTTTGCAGCGACTGATATTCGGCACTTTCCTGAACGGTCTGGTTGCTGGCACAACCGGTGGCAAGAGCGGCAATAATAGCCGGCAACATGAGACGATTAAGTTTCATAGTCTGTTCCCTTTTGACAGGCTTCCTTGATTTCATCAGGGACAAACAATGCGCAATTAAAATGACAGAAACAGTTACAAAGATGTAATTTTACAAAAAACCTTTTTGAAAATTATTTTTGCGGATTTCATTTGTAAAATAGTAAGCAAAAAACTTTTTATCTTTAAAAAACTTTTTGCTTACTGGCAGTAAAAAAACACAACAGCCATGCACGGGTGTGCCAACTATTTTCTACCGCCACCGTGCTCCAGAACATCTTCCACGTAGGCACGCTCTTCATTCAGGTCATCACTGACCACCGGCGCAGCCGGCAGAACCTGATTCAGAATCACCGCTACCAGTCCACACAGGCTGACCCCCTGCAAAGTGAAATCGCCATTGCCCATCACCATACCGCCGATACCGAAAATCAGCGTCACCGCGACGATAACCAGATTGCGCTGAGCATTGAGATCCACCTGCGCCTTGATCAATGTGCTCATGCCTACACTGGCGATGGAACCAAACATGAGAATCAGAATGCCACCCATGACCGGGGTAGGAATGCTCTGCAGCAACAAACCGAATTTGCCGATAAACGCCAGGCTGATGGCAAATAACGCAGTCCAGGTCATCACCACCGGGTTGAACACTTTCGTCAGCATCACCGCTCCGGTGACTTCCGAGTAAGTGGTATTAGGCGGGCCACCGAACAAGGCGGCCGCCATGCTGGCGATACCGTCGCCGGTGAGGGTGCGATGCAGGCCGGGTTTGCGGAGGTAATCCTTGCCGGTGACGCTGCTGATCGCCAGTACGTCACCCACATGCTCGATGGCCGGTGCCAGAGCCACAGGTACCATGAACAGGATCGCCTGCCACTGGAAGCTGGGCGCCACGAAGTCCGGCATAGCCAACCAGCCAGCCTGTTCTACCGCAGTAAAATCCACCATCCCCATCAGCAAGGCTGCCAGGTAACCACTAACCACACCGCAAAGAATCGGCAACAAGCGGAACAGGCCATGCCCCAAGGTTGCCACCAGCATGGTGGCCAACAGGGCCACCATGGACACCAGCAGCGCCTCGCCGTAGGGGAAAAGCCGCTCGGCACCATTGCCGGTCATGCCCATGGCGAAGTTCACCGCTGTGGGCGCCAGACTCAACCCGATCACCATAATGATGGGGCCGGTGACCACTGGCGGCATCAGCCGGTGCAGGAAGCCGGGTCCACGCCATTTCACCAGTGCTCCCAGCACCACATAGACCACGGCGGTACACAACAGCGCCCCCATGGTGGCAGAGACGCCCCACTGTTCGACACCGTGAGCAATAGGCGCCACAAACACAAAGGATGAGGCCAGGAACACCGGTACCGAACGGCGGGTAATCCACTGGAACAGCAGCGTGCCAAGACCGGCGGTAAACAGGGCGACACTGGGGTCCAGCCCGGTGATCAGCGGCATCAGCACCATGGCGCCGAAGGCCACGAACAGCATCTGCGCACCGATAAGGATAATTTTCCAGTTCCAGAATCCGGGCTGTTGCATGCCGGAGGCTCCTGTTTTGGCAGAAAGAGGATTAGCGGGTGCCGAAAATCTTGTCCCCGGCGTCGCCCAGGCCGGGGATGATATAGCCATCTTCATTGAGCCCCTGGTCCACCGAGGCGGTGTAAATCGCCACATCCGGGTGGGCAGCCTTTACCTTTTCAATGCCTTCCGGCGCCGCCACCAGCACCAGGGCACGGATCTGTTGGCAACCCGCCTTTTTCAGCATGTCGATGCAGGCGACCAGGGAGCCACCGGTGGCCAGCATGGGGTCCACCACTAGTGCCAGGCGTTCATCAATATCGTGGGCCAGCTTTTCAAAGTAGGCCACCGGCTCCAGAGTTTCCTCGTTGCGGTAGACCCCTACTACGCTGACCTTGGCGCTGGGGATGAGCTCCAACACTCCGTCGAGCATGCCGATGCCGGCACGCAGGATCGGCACCACCGTGACTTTCTTGCCTTTGATGCGCTGGGCCGGCGCCGGGCCCATCCAGGTGTCCACCTGATAATCCTCCAGCTCCAGATCGCTAGTGGCTTCATAGGTCAGCAGGCTGCCCACTTCTGCGGTGAGCTGGCGAAAACTGCGAGTGGACAGGCTTTGTTGGCGCAACAGGCCCAGCTTGTGTTTGACCAGAGGGTGGGTGATTTCGTGGACGGACATGGACACGCTCCTTGGCACCGGGTGGCGAAATACAGATGGCCAATATTGTGCCGTTTACGCGGCAAAAGTCACTGCCGTGCACCTGTCACTGTTCTCGGGACCACAGCGGTGGTAGCGTCAGAAAGTAAAAAGGAGAACCCGTGAGCAAAACCCTCGACGAGTTGTCAAAACAGGCGTTCGTATATGAATGTGCCAGCCGCGCCCTCGCGGCCAGTTTTTCCAACCCTGCAGCCAAGCCTTCTGTTGCCAGCATGGTGCGGGATGCGGAGAAGCTGTGGGACGAGTTGCAGGAATGGCAAACCCGACAGGAGTCAGAGTCATGAAACGTATCAGCCTGGGCCTACTAATGCTGCTGAGCATTCTCGCCACCCCACTTTGGGCGGCCGACAGTATCAGCATCAACGAGCTCAAACAGGCCATGCAGGCCGACCGGGCCCCCATCATCATTGATGTCCGTGACGAGGATGAGTACCTGGCCGGCCACATTCCCGGCGCCATCATGGTGCCGGCCAAGCAGATGGAGCAGCACCTGGATATGCTCAAGCAATACCGCAAGCAGGAAATCGTGCTGTACTGCGTATCCGGACGCCGCGCCAGCGCCGCTGCCACCGTGCTGGAGGACGCCGGTTTCAAGAAGGTGCGGCTGCTGGAGGGCAACTATCCCGGCTGGAGCGAAGCCCAATAACCCGCCCGGGAGCCCACCACGGGCTCCCTAACTCATTGACCATAAAGCCATTATCCTTACGCCTTCGGCTACGACTTTCCGCCATTAGCCGGGACCGCCTCGCATTGCTATAATCCGCGCCCACCACCAACCCTGTTTGAGAAGGATAGATCATGGATTTTGCTAAGGTTCCCGCCGGGAAAGAGATTCCGGAAGACATCTACGTGGTCATCGAGATCCCGGCCAACGCTGACCCGATCAAGTACGAGATCGACAAAGACAGCAACGCCGTATTCGTGGACCGCTTCATGGCAACCCCCATGTTCTATCCGGCCAACTATGGCTACATCCCCAACACCCTGTCCGAAGATGGCGACCCGCTGGACGTGCTGGTTGTGACCCCCTACCCGGTGGTTCCCGGCTCCGTGATCCGCTGCCGTCCCGTCGGCATCCTGAACATGACCGACGAAGCCGGTAAAGATGCCAAGCTGGTTGCCGTGCCGCATACCAAGCTGACCAAGATCTACGACAACGTGAAAGAGATCAACGATCTGCCCGAGCTGCTGCTGGCCCAGATCAAGCACTTCTTCGAGCACTACAAAGAGCTGGAAGCTGGCAAGTGGGTGAAGGTCGATGGCTGGGACGGCGCCGAAGCCGCCAAGGCCGAGATCCTGAAGTCTGTGGAAGCCTACGAAAAAGGGTAAGGCAAGCCACAAGCTTCAAGCTGCAACGCGAGATAGTGTCGTGGAGCAGCAAGCAAAGAGGCCGCGCCCAGATAATGGGCGCGGCCTTTTTTTCAGCTGCCTTGATAACCCCTGGCAGGCTCCGTGCGCGGGCACAGCGGAGCACTCCTCTCCAGCCCTTCCCGTGGCTTCTAGCTCTTAGCTTGTAGCTTGAAGCTTGTTGTTATCTCTGCTCCCGGTAGGCTCGCGGCGTCACCCCACTCCAGCGCTTGAACGCCTTGGAGAAGTTGGCCACATCGCTATACCCCAAGGAATAAGCCACCTCGCTGATGCTGTTATCCGGCTTCGCCAGCAGACGCTGCGCCTGACGATAACGCTCCTGATCCTGGAGTTGCCGGTAGCTGAGCCCGGATTGTTGCAGATGGCGCTTGAGGGTACGGGGTGACACCGACAGCTTTTCCGCCATGGCTTCCAGAGACAACAACGGCGCCGGCCGATCCTGCAGGGCACTACGGATACGCTCTGCCATAACGCCGTCTTCGTCGGTACGCCACTGACGGAACTCCAGCTCACACTGCTCCCTTGCCAGCGCCGCCACCTGCGGATCAGCCAGACGGGGGCGGGCAGCCAGTGCTGTCAGCGGAAATACCAGAGCGTCCTCATCCTGATCGAACAGAACCGGCACCCCCACCTCTTTTTTGAGCGTCGACAGATAGGCCGGCGCACTGCCCCGGCGGCGAATCTCCAGCCCTTCCGGCGGTGCATCCAATAACTGTTCGATCATGAACACCAATCCCACCAGCATGGCTTCGATAACAAAATCATGGGCCACACCCAGCGAAGCCGTACTGCGAAGTCGCAGATGGGCCAACTCGCCAAGACGACACTGATCAATCACCAGGAAAGGCGCCCGCAGACCGAGGAAGCGGCAAGCCGCATCCAGGGCATCCTGGGCGCTGGCGCTGGACAAGGCCAGCAGGCCAACCGGGCCATGCAGGGTGATGCTCATGGCCCGGGCATAACGGAACCCCAGCCCCTGCTCGCCGACCATGGCCACACCCCGCTCGGCCACGGTCTGGGCCAGGGACATGGATACCCGCCGGTCCGGAGCCAGTAACTCGTCGCGGCTCACCCCCTGCCCCGCCAGCAGAGACGGGGCATCCAGCCCCATGCCCGCCAGCACGTCATAGAGCAATACCACGTAAATACCCGGTATCCCGGCACTTCCCCAGGGACGGCCCGAACTCACCATTTGTTGGCCCTCCACGACAAGACCTTGACTGCAAGACTGAGCATAGTAGTTGTCATTGAACGATGTCATCAATGGCATTTGTACCAGGAGACACTGATGAATCTGAAGCTGGTGAAAAAAAAGCAGCGCCCTTCTGTGCCCATTATCCCCCGTCGCATGGGGTTTTCCTTCGACGGCATACAGCACGATGATTACTGGTTCGATAACGATCCGGTACTGACCCATCTGCTGAACATCCTGTCACTGACCTTTCCTGAGGGCGAGCGTTTCTTCGTGGATTCTGTTCGGGCCCTGCGTGACCAAGTAGAGGATAAGGATCGCCAGAAAGATATTTCCGGCTTTATTGGCCAGGAAGCCATGCACTCCCTGGAGCATCAGGCATTCAACGACCTGATTGCTGACGGCAAGTATGACGACATCGTTGCCCATGCCCTTGGCGTCACCAACAAGCTGTTGGCCGGTGCCCGCAAGTACATGAGCAAACGTCAGCAGCTGGCAGCTACCGCAGGCCTGGAGCACTTTACCGCCATTCTTGCCGACGCCATCCTGCGCCGCCCGGAGTTGCTGGAAAAGATGGACCCGGCAGTGCGTGACCTGTGGGTGTGGCACGCCATCGAAGAAACCGAACACAAGGCCGTCGCCTACGACTTGTACATGGATGTCAGCGGCAACTACCTGGAGCGCCAGCGACTGTTCCTCTCCAGCACCGCCTACCTGATCGGCTTCTCCAGCTACTTCACCTGGCAGATGCTCAAGCGCGACAATGCCCACCGCAAGCCCCTCACCCTGGCCAAAGGACTGTGGAAAGGGTTCGGCTACAAAGGCGTGATCAGCAGCATCATACCTGCCTGGTTCAGCTACCTGAAACCCGGCTTTCATCCCTGGGATGATGACAACAGCGCACTCATTGAAAAATGGCGAGCAAGCCTGCCACAGCCCAAGGAAAAGAACGCGGCGTGATTTAAGTTAACAGTTAATAGTGAATAGTTAACAGCTACGCGAACAATATTTGTTGTGTCTGAAACGCAAGAGGCCGCGCCCACAGGTTGGGCGCGGCCTCTTTGCTTTGGATAACCGCTAACGCTTTCCGCGCCGCTGTTAACTATTCACTATTAACTGTTAACTGCCTTCCTCACCCTTCCTGCAACAGTTTCCGCAGATCCACCAGTGCCGCATTGGCCCGCGACACATAGTTGGCCATCACCAGGGAATGGTTGGCCAGCATGCCAAAACCATCGCCGTTGAGAATCAGCGGACTCCACAGGGTTTCCTGGGTGGCTTCCAGTTCGCGCACCATCTGGCGGAAGCTGACGGTGGCGTTCTTTTTCCGTAACACCTCGGCGAAATCCACCTCGGCGGCTCGCATCAACTGGGTCAGCGCCCAGGTTGCGCCCCGTGCTTCGTAAAACGCATCGTCGATCTTCAACCAGGGCGTTTTCACAAAGTCTTCCTTATTACCTGGCTTGGCAACGGACTCGGCACTGCCCACATCCATGTTCAGCTCACTGCGCCCCACACTCTGGCTCAGTTTCAGGCTCAGGGAACCCAGCCGGCTCTGCACTTCGTTGAGCCAGTAATTGAGGTTATCCGCCCGGGCATAGAATTTGCCGTCGCCTTCGTTGGCATCGGTAAGGCGATCCAGGTAGCTCTGCAGCGCCTTGATACCCCGGCGGTATTCACTTTCCGTGGCCGGCATGGCCCAGCTTTGCGCATCAAAGTTGAATTGAGGCTCGGCAATGGCCAGATCGCGGTCTTCCTGACTCTGGGACTGGGAGCGGCTCATATCCCGACGCAGCACCCGGGTAAAATCACGCACCTGCACCAGTACGCCGTATTCCCAGGCTGGCATGTTATCCATCCACAGACGGTGGGGCAGGATATCGTTACTGAGATAGCCTCCCGGCTTGGACAGCAAGGTGTCGGAAACGAAGATAAGTTCACGGGCAATGGTTTCCCCGGCGACCGCGTTCTCTCGACTGGGCAATTCACGCAGATCAGGCTCCTGGCTCCAGTACCAGCTCAGCAGAACATCCACCAGCAGTAGTAGCCCCAGCAACCACAGAATCCCTTTCCAAATCCGGTTATGGCGGGGGTCGAGCATGGCGTCACCCATTTTTTCGCTGAATTTTTCGTTACTCATGATCACTCCCAAGATCCATCTGCGAATCACTATACAATAGGCCGACGGTGAAAACTCAAATCTCCAGCAGGCTGTTGAAAAGCCTGCTACGCCCGGCCAGAAATATGCACCGCCCGGGTCGACACCCTTTGCCTTCTGCCCGCCCACTGGCGAGAATAGCGGCCCGACGCCACTGCGCTGCCGGGCTTTGCGGGTTACAGCCAATGAAACTTCCCGCCCTTTTGTGCATCGAAGCAGTGGCCATCATAGGAGACAGGCATGCGATCAGCTTGGCAACCGCTACTTTTCATTATTGCGCTTTTCCCGGTGTGGGCGGGTGCCAGTGATCTGTTCGGGGACGCCCCTTTACCCACCGTGGACGAAGCCATCCAGCTTGTCACTGATGCAGACTGGGACAACCAGCAACTGCTGCTGGATTTCGAGCTGATCGATGACGTTTACCTCTATCAGCACCGTTTCGGCTTCAGCCTGCGTGACCAGAACGGCAACGTGCTGGAGGATTTCGCTGACTATGCCCTGCCCCCCGGCAAGGACAAGACCGACGAGATTTTCGGGGATGTGGAGGTGTATTACGACCGTCTCTCCCTGACCTTGCCGGTTAACAGCGTGCCGCTGGTGGCGACCGAGCTGGAGGTGCGCTATCAGGGCTGTATCGAGGACACCCTGTGCTACCCGCCCACCAAAAAAGTCATCCCGCTGGCCAACCCGTCACCAGCAAAAAAGTCTCCGGCCGCGACCGCGGCCACTCCCCCTGAGTCCGCCAGCCCCCGCGATGATGACGGCGGCTTTCTCAGCACCCTGCAATCCGAAGACGCCAATGCCTTTAACCGGTGGATGACCGACCGCTCTCTGGGCCTGATTATCGGCCTGTTCTTCGTGGGCGGCCTGCTGCTGGCGTTCACGCCTTGTGTCTTCCCCATGGTGCCGATCCTCTCCGGGATCATCGCCGGCGAAAAGGAGCCCAGTGCCAGTCGCGGCTTTGTGCTTAGCACCAGTTATGTGCTGGGCATGGCGGTGCCCTATACCCTGGCCGGGCTGCTGGTGGCGGTATTTGGGGCCGGCTTGAACCTTCAGGTCCTGCTGCAACAACCGGCGGCCATCATTACCTCCACGGTGATCTTCGTGTTGCTGGCGCTGTCCATGTTTGGTCTCTACGAGCTGCAACTGCCCGCCTTTCTGCGTAACAAGCTGCACCAGCCCGGCGACAGCAAGCGCGGCAGCCTGTTCGGTGCCGCTATCATGGGCACCATCTCCGCCCTGGTGGTGTCTCCCTGTGTCACCCCGATTCTGGCCGGCGCACTGATCTATGTAGCCGCCAGCGGTGATGCCCTCACCGGAGCGGCGTCCCTGTTCGCCCTGTCCATGGGTATGGGCCTGCCACTGATCATCTTTGGCACCGGCGGCGGCAGCCTGCTGCCCCGGGCCGGAATGTGGATGGAAGAAATCAAACGCTTCTTCGGCGTGGTCATGCTCGGGGTGGCCATCTGGCTGCTGGATCGCATCATCAGCGGCACCATTACCCTGGGCCTTTACGGCTTGCTTCTGGCGGTCTACGGCGTGCAGCTCGGCGCCCTGGAAGCCGCCGGCGAGGGGCTCGCCCGGCTCAAGCGCGGCATTGCCCTGGTGCTGGCCCTGTATGGCTCGGTGATGATTGTCGGCGCGCTCAGTGGCGGTGACGATCCACTGCAACCCCTGGCCCCGATGACGCAATCGGCACCGGCAGCTGCCACTGCCAACACCCCGGGGGATCATGGCCCCTGGCAAACCATCCTGGGCCGCGACAATCTCAACGCCGCCCTGGCCGATTCCCGCCAGGCAGGCAACCCGGTGCTGGTGGATTTCTTTGCCGAGTGGTGCGTGGCCTGCAAGGTACTGGAGGAAACCACCCTCAGCGACCCGCAGGTACTCGCCGCCATGAAAGACTTCGATCTTTATCGGGTGGATATTACCGAGATCAGTGCGGACAGCCAGGCGATCATGGAGCAATACAACATCCTCGGCCTGCCGGCGCTGGTGTTCTTTACCCCCGCAGGCACGGAGCTGCCTGAATCGCGGGTACTGGGGGAAATGAAACCGGAACGGTTTCTGGAGCACCTGAACAAGCGTGTCATGCCGGGGCTGTAACAGGATCGCTCTACGTAGCCGCTGTAGGAGCGGCGCTCTCCCGCCCGAACAAAAATCGTGAAACAGTACCGATTGCACGGCATCTTCCGGTAACTTGTAACGAATGTTGTAAAACCCTTTTTTCTGTCATGATTTCCCCCTAATATTGCACAAGTGCCAGAAACGCCGGGATAACCGGTGCTTTTCCTGCACGTTCACGGCAAATAACGACAAATTCCCCAGGGGGACCTGTTTTGGCTTCCATTCTGGTCTTACACGGCCCAAACCTGAACCTGCTCGGCACCCGCGAGCCGGACAAGTACGGCCATACCACCCTGGCCGATATCAACCAGCAATTGCAGGCCCAGGCCGGCGATGCAGGCCACCACCTGCAGCATCTGCAAAGCAACGCGGAATACGAGCTGGTTGAACGGATCCACGATGCCCGCACCGAAGGCATCGACTTCATCATCATCAATCCGGCGGCATTCACCCATACCAGCGTGGCCCTGCGTGACGCCCTGCTGGCGGTGGACATCCCCTTTATCGAGGTGCACTTGTCGAACGTGCATGCCCGGGAAAGTTTCCGCCATCATTCCTATTTTTCCGATATTGCCCGGGGCGTGATCTGCGGGCTCGGCGCAACTGGCTACCCGCTGGCGCTGACCGCCGCCCTTGAACAACTGGATGGTTAATACATGGATATTCGCAAGGTAAAGAAACTGATTGAGCTGCTGGAGGAATCCGGCATTGAAGAGCTGGAGATCTGTGAGGGAGAAGAGTCCGTGCGCATCAGTCGCGGCTCGCGTCACCCTGCAGCGCCGGCCCATTACTATGCCGCCCCACAGGCCGCCGCGCCCGCTCCGGCTCCTGCCCCTGCTGCCGCTGCTGAAACACCGGCACCGGCTGACAACACCCCCAGCGGTCATCTGGTGCGCTCGCCCATGGTTGGCACTTTCTATCGCTCACCGTCACCGGGAGCCTCGTCCTTTGTCGAGGTAGGCAAGAAAGTCCAGGCTGGTGACGTACTGTGCATCGTCGAAGCCATGAAGATGATGAACCAGATCGAAGCGGACAAATCCGGCACCATTGATGCCATCCTTGTGGAAGACGGCGAACCGGTTGAGTTCGATCAGCCTCTGTTCTCCATCGTTTAACGGAGGCATCTCATGCTGGAAAAGGTTGTCATTGCCAACCGCGGCGAAATCGCCCTGCGCATCCTGCGCGCTTGCAAGGAGCTGGGCATTCGCACCGTGGCGGTTTATTCCAAGGCGGACCGGGATCTGATGCACGTGCGACTGGCCGACGAAGCGGTCTGCATCGGCCCGGCCTCGTCCACCGAGTCCTACCTGAACATCCCGGCGATCATCAGTGCGGCGGAAGTGACCGACGCCGATGGCATTCACCCCGGTTACGGCTTCCTCGCCGAAAACGCGGATTTTGCCGAAAGCGTGGAACGCTCCGGCTTCACCTTTATCGGCCCCAAGGCGGACACCATTCGCCTGATGGGCAACAAGGTGGCCGCCATTGAGGCCATGAAAAAGGCCGGCGTTCCCACCGTACCCGGCTCCGACGGCCCCCTGGGTGACGACGGCGATGCGTCACTGGCCATGGCCGAGAAGATCGGCTACCCGGTGATCATCAAGGCCGCCGCCGGCGGCGGTGGCCGTGGCATGCGCGTAGTGGAAGAAGCCAAGCACCTGCTCAACGCCATCACCCTGACCCGCTCCGAAGCCAAGAACGCCTTCGGCGACGCCACTGTCTACATGGAAAAATTCCTGCAGAAGCCCCGTCACGTGGAAGTGCAGGTACTGGCAGACGGCGCCGGCCACGCCATTCATCTGGGCGACCGGGACTGCTCCCTGCAACGTCGTCACCAGAAAGTGGTGGAAGAAGCACCGGCGCCTGGCATTCCCCAGCACCTGAAAGACGAAGTGGCCGAGCGTTGCGTCAACGCCTGCAAGGAAATCAATTATCGGGGTGCCGGCACCTTCGAGTTCCTCTACGAAAATGAAGGTTTCTACTTCATTGAGATGAACACCCGCGTGCAGGTGGAACACCCGGTCACCGAAATGATCACCGGTGTGGACATCGTCAAGGAACAGCTGCGTATCGCCAGCGACGAAGGCCTGCAATTGCAGCAGTCCGACGTAACGTTCCTGGGCCATGCCATCGAGGTGCGTATCAACGCCGAAGACCCGGTGCGCTTCACACCCTGCCCCGGCAAGATCACCTATTTCCATGCCCCTGGCGGTAATGGCGTGCGGGTAGATTCCCATATCTACAGCGGCTACACCGTGCCCCCCTATTACGACTCCCTGATCGGCAAGCTGATCACCTGGGGCGAAAATCGCGAGATCGCCTTCGCCCGCATGAAAAATGCGCTGGACGAAATCGTGGTGGAAGGCATCAAGACCAATGTGGAGCTGCACCGCAACAAGATCTTCAAGGACAAGGCCTTTATTGCCGGCGGGGTGGATATCCACCACCTGGAGAAAAAACTGGGAAGCAGTGAATAGTTAACAATGAACAGTGAATAGCTCGCGTTCACCGTTAGCTGTTATATTACCCCCTGAGGCCGCGCCCATACCCTGTGCGCGGCCTCATGCGTTCTGAATAACGACCGCATCTCTCGCGCAGCTATTCACTGTTAACTGTTCACTATTAACTAGAGCGAAGCGACAACATGGCCTGGCTCCAGCTACACCTTGCCACCACCGAAGCCCACGCCGATGCCTTTCAGTCCGCACTGGAAGATATGGGAGCTTGTGCGGTCACCCTGACTGATGGCGCCGATCAGCCGGTGTTTGAACCGCCTCCCGGTGCCCGCCCGCTGTGGCAAAACATCGTGGTCAGCGCCCTGTTCGATGCGGACCGTGACCCGGCATTGATCCTCGCCGCCCTGCAACAACAGGGGCTGGACGCCCAGGCACACCACCACGAAACACTGGATGACCAGGTCTGGGAACGGGCCTGGATGGATGACTTCGCCCCCATGCGCTTTGGCGAACGGCTGTGGATCGTCCCCAGCTGGAGCGAGTCACCGGATCCGCAGGCAGTGAACCTGAAGTTGGACCCGGGGCTGGCCTTCGGCACCGGCACCCACGAAACCACGGCATTGTGCCTGGAATGGCTGGATCGGGCCGACCTGCACGGCAAGACGGTGCTGGATTTCGGCTGTGGCTCCGGGGTGCTGGCCATTGCTGCCCTGCTGCTGGGCGCCGGCAATGCCACCGGCACCGACATCGACCCCCAGGCACTCACCGCCAGCGAGGATAATGCCCGCAATAACGGTGTGGCCGACGGGCTCAGCCTCTACCTGCCGGAAAATCTGCCGGCGGATTACCGCTGTGATGTACTGGTCGCCAATATCCTGGCCGGCCCCCTGGTGGAACTGGCCGACCAGCTTGCCGGTTATTGTCGCGCCGGGGCCAGCCTTGCCCTGTCCGGCATTCTTGCCGAGCAGGCAGAATCGGTACGCAGCGCCTATGCCCCCTGGTTCGACCTGAACCCCACCACCCAACAGGGCGACTGGGTGCGAATTGACGGGGTGCGCCGTAACACCTGAATTCATTGATTCAGGTAAAACTGAGTGACAGGTCCTTGCGGCCTGTCCTGCTTTTTCTGTAAAACATACCTGACTCATCTGCACGCGTTTTCTGGATTCCAGGGCTGCGTAAAGTGTTCCGTGAAAGCCCGGTGCGTGTAGCGTGTTGCGTCTCGTCCAATAACAATCAGGCGAAAGCCATGGCCGCCCAATACAAGACCCGCTGCCCGCACTGTGCAGCCCAGTTCAAGATTACCGAAGAACACCTGAAGCAGGCCCGCGGCGCGGTTCGCTGCGGCTCATGCCTGCAGATTTTTCAGGCCAGTGACTACCTGATTGATCCGCCCCCCGCCCAGGAAGAACCCGCCGGCGACCGCTGGGCCGGAGCCCTGGAAAGCGAAAGCGCCAGCGTGCCGGATAGTGACGAACAAACCTTCGGCGATGACGATGACGGCGCCTCCTCGGGCTCCAGCATCGAGGGCATGGAGCTGAGCGACTCTTTCATCAATCTGGATGAAGATGCCGCCGACTCCGGTCTCGGCGAAGACTTCTCCGATATGCAGGGCGCCGGTCGCGCCAGCCACAACGAGAATGCCGACGAGGCCTGGGCCGAAGCCCTGCTCAAGGAACTGGAAGACGACGAGGACCAGCCAGCAAAGCAGGAAGCCCGTCAGCCCGCCAGCTTTGGCCCCCGGGAAAGCCAGGCAGACAAACGCAAAGCGCCTTCACCGCCGCCAGAGACCAAAAAGAAACCGGCCCCCAAACCACCCAAGGATGACGACGAAGACGATTTCTTCGGCGGCCTGGACCTGTTTGGTGACGACCTGACCGAGGAGCCGGTGCCGCTGTCCCGGCCGGTACGCGAACGCGACGCCCCCTTCCGCCAACAGCGCGACTGGGGCGGCCTGCTCAAGTGGAGCGGCCTGTCCGTGCTGGCCCTGGTGGTATTGGTAGGGCAATACGCCTACTTCAATTTCGACGACCTGGCCCGCAGCCCGCAATGGCGGCCGCTCTACCAACAGGCCTGCGGCGTGCTTGGCTGTCGGCTACCCAACCGCACCGACATCAGCAAGCTGCGCGGCGCCAACCTGGTAGTGCGTAGCCACCCGGATTACGCCAACGCCCTGATCGTGGATGCCATCCTGTTCAATGAAGCCCGCTACCCGCAACCCTTTCCGGAGCTGGAACTGAGCTTCAGTGCCCTCAACGGCAATCCGGTAGCCAGCCGTCGCTTCAGCCCGGCGGAATACCTGCGTGGCGACCTGACCAACCTGGAGGCCATGCCGGTGAACACCCCGCTGCACATCTCCCTGGAAATCGTCGATCCTGGCGAGCAGGCGGTAAACTATAACCTGCGTCTGCTGCCGGCGGTGGAGACTCAGGAACGGGTGAGCCAGCGCTAACGCCCCTGTGCCGTCTGCCGCAGGAACAGCGTGTAACAAGGTACGGGTGGCGAAAGGCCAGGGTGACTTTTCGGCACCCGTGCCTCACTGCTCAGTAGCCAGCAACCATCGAAATAGCAGCACCGCATGTAATCCTGGGTGGAATCGCGCATTTTTTACCCTGCGCCCTTTCATCCCCGCGTTCCGCTCACTATCATTAGCCCCCCTTTGACACATGCCATCCCGACCCTATGCAGATCGGCCCATATACCTTGCCCAATTCGCTGATTCTGGCCCCCATGGCCGGCGTCACGGATCGCCCTTTCCGGCGTTTGTGCCGGGATCTGGGCGCAGGTCTGCTGGTATCGGAAATGGTGACCTCGGACACCCGTCTGTGGAACTCTCGAAAGTCACGCCAACGGCTTGATCACAGTGGTGAACCCGGCCCGGTGTCGGTACAGATTGCCGGCGGCGAGCCGACAATGCTGGCCGATGCGGCCCGCGCCAATGTGGATCATGGCGCCCAGATCATTGATATCAATATGGGCTGCCCGGCAAAGAAAGTGTGCAAACGCGCCGCAGGCTCTGCCCTGCTGGCTGACCCGGACCTGGTGGCCCGCATCCTGGATGCCGTCGTCGCTGCCGTGGACGTCCCGGTGACCCTGAAGATTCGAACCGGGCCCGATCGCGACCATCGCAATGCGTTGGAGATCGCCCGTATCGCGGAAGCGGCGGGCATTCAGGCCCTGGCCATCCATGGCCGCACCCGTGCCGACAAGTTCAACGGTGACGCCGAGTACGCCTCCATCGCCCAGGTGGTGGCCGCGGTGAATATTCCGGTTATGGCTAACGGTGACGTGGATAGCCCGGAAAAAGCTAAACGGGTACTGGAATCCACCGGCGCGGGTGGTATCATGATCGGCCGCGCTGCACAGGGGAACCCGTGGATCTTCCGGGATACCCTGCATTACCTCGAGCACGGCTCGCTACCCGCAGCGCCGTTCGTAACGGAAGTCCACGATTGTGTGCAACAGCACCTCGCCGAACTCCACCAGTTCTACGGAGAGTTCATGGGAGTGCGTATCGCACGCAAGCATCTGGGCTGGTATACGCAAAACCTGCCCGGAGGGGAAGACTTCCGGCGCGGATTTAACACACTGGAAAATGCCGCCGATCAACGGCTGGCAATCGAGCAGTTTTTCCAACAGATAAACGCCACGACCGACCGGGTACGATTCGGTTGTTATGGCGAGGTGTCTGCCCGGAAGAAAAACGGAGCCTTGGCCGCATGACCCTTTCTTCAGTTAACACAGCCGCTGCACGGACACTTACTGAAATGAACACCGCAGAAGCACGAAAGCCGCACCTGACCATTGCGCGCAGCGAAACCCACGACACTCTGCGCAATTGTGTGCGACGTTCGTTAAACGATTATTTCAACCAGCTGGACGGTGAGGCCGTAAGCGAACTCTACCCGATGGTACTGGCGGAAATGGAAATCCCGCTGCTTGAGAAAGTGCTCGAGTACACCCGCGGCAACCAGACCAAGGCCGCCGAGCTGCTGGGCCTGAACCGCGGCACCCTGCGCAAGAAGCTCAAGCAGTACGGTCTGCTCTAAGCACGACCACAGCGATAAAGGGCAGTCCTTACTGCCCTTTTTTTGTTTTTAAATGAACCACTTATCCCAGAACGCAACTTGGTGAAATCCCATGAGCAACGCGGTTGAACGTGCACTGATCAGTGTTTCCGACAAGACAGGTATCGTCGAATTTGCAAAGGCCCTGGCCGAGCAAGGCGTGGAAATTCTTTCCACCGGCGGCACCTACAAGAAACTGCAGGACGAAGGCATCGCCGTGCGCGAAGTCTCCGACTACACCGGTTTCCCGGAAATGATGGCCGGCCGGGTGAAAACCCTGCACCCGAAAGTGCACGGTGGCATCCTTGGCCGTCGCGGCCAGGACGAACAGGTCATGGCCGACAACGACATCAGCCGCATTGATCTGGTGGTAGTCAATCTCTACCCGTTCGAAGCCACCGTGGCCAACCCGGATTGCTCACTGGAAGACGCCATCGAGAACATCGATATCGGCGGTCCGACCATGGTGCGTTCTGCCGCCAAGAACAACGCCAGCGTGGGCATTGTCACCAATGCCAGCGACTACCAGCGTGTTCTCGACGACATGGCCGCCCACAACGGCGCCCTGTCCGACACCCTGCGTTTCGACCTGGCTATCAAGGCGTTCGAACACACCGCCGCCTATGACAGCGCCATTGCCAACTACTTTGGCAAGAAAGTCGGAGAGAACAATCAGGACTTCCCCCGCACCATCAACCTGAATTTCGAGAAAACCCAGAACATGCGCTACGGCGAGAACCCGCACCAGAAAGCGGCCTTCTACACCGAGCGCACCCCGGCCGCGGCCTCCATCGCCACCGCCAAACAGCTGCAGGGCAAAGAACTGAGCTACAACAACATTGCCGACACCGACGCGGCGCTGGAATGCGTCAAAGGCTTCACCAAGCCCGCCTGCGTGATCGTCAAACATGCCAACCCGTGCGGCGTGGCAGTGAGCCTGGACGGCATCGGCAAGGCCTATGACCTGGCCTTCGAAACCGATACCGAATCCGCCTTCGGCGGCATCATCGCCTTCAATCGCGAGCTGGATGCGGCCACTGCCCAGGCTATCGTCGATCGCCAGTTTGTGGAAGTGATCATCGCGCCGTCTGCCACTGACGAAGCCCTGGCCATCACCGCCGCCAAGAAGAACGTGCGTGTGCTGGTATGTGGCGAGATCAAGGGAGCGGCAGCGCAAGGCCTGGACTACAAGCGCGTGAATGGCGGCCTGCTGGTGCAGGACCGTGACATCGGCATGATCACCGAAGGCGAGCTGAAAGTGGTCACCAAGCGCGCCCCCACCGAAGCGGAGATGCACGACCTGATCTTCGCCTGGAAAGTGGCCAAGTTCGTCAAATCCAACGCCATCGTCTATGCCAAGAACCGCCAGACCGTGGGCGTGGGCGCCGGCCAGATGAGCCGCGTCAACTCCGCCCGCATTGCCGCCATCAAGGCCGAGCATGCCGGCCTGCAGGTAGAAGGCTCCGTCATGGCATCCGACGCCTTCTTCCCGTTCCGCGACGGCATCGACAATGCCGCCAAGGTCGGCATCAGCTGCGTGATCCAGCCGGGCGGTTCGATCCGCGACGAAGAAGTGATTGCCGCTGCCGACGAAGCCGGCATGGCCATGGTCTTCACCGGCATGCGCCATTTCCGTCACTAACAGCATCTCTCTGTAGGAGCGGCGCTCGAGCCGCGAAGCTGCTTGCGACAACGATTCGCGGCTCAAGCGCCACTCCTACGGCGAACCTGAAAGGGTTGAGGTAGACATGAAAGTTCTGATCATTGGCGGCGGTGGCCGCGAGCATGCACTGGCCTGGAAAGTGGCACAGGCGGAACAGGTTGAGAAAGTGTTCGTGGCCCCCGGCAATGCCGGTACCGCCCGGGAAGCCAAGCTGGAAAACGTGGCCATCGATGTACTGGACCAGCCCGCTCTGCTGGCCTTTGCCAAGGACAACGGCATCGACCTGACCATCGTCGGCCCGGAAGCGCCGCTGGTGGAAGGGCTGGTGGACAACTTCCAGGCCAATGGCCTGAAGTGTTTCGGCCCCAGCAAGGCCGCCGCCCAGCTGGAAGGCTCAAAAGCCTTCACCAAGGATTTCCTGGCCCGCCAGAACATTCCTACCGGCGCCTACGGCAACTTCACCGATATGGACGAGGCCCTGGCCTATGTCCGTGAACAGGGCGCCCCCATCGTCATCAAGGCCGACGGCCTGGCGGCGGGCAAAGGCGTAATTGTCGCCATGACCCTGCAGGACGCAGAAGACGCCGTGCGCGACATGCTGGACGGCAATAAATTCGGCGACGCCGGCCACCGCGTGGTGGTGGAGGAATTCCTGGAAGGCGAGGAAGCCAGCTTTATCGTCATGGTGGACGGCAAGAACGTGCTGCCCATGGCCACCAGCCAGGACCACAAACGCGTGGGCGACGGCGATACCGGCCCCAACACCGGCGGCATGGGTGCCTACTCCCCGGCGCCGGTGGTCACCGATGCAGTCTACCAGCGCATCATGGACGAGGTGATCACCCCCACCGTGGAAGGCATGGCCGCCGAGGGTATGCCCTACACCGGCTTCCTTTACGCCGGGCTAATGATCAACCCGGATGGCGCCCCCAAGGTCATCGAGTACAACTGCCGCTTCGGCGACCCGGAAACCCAGCCGATCATGATGCGCCTGCAATCCGATCTAGCTGCCCTGTGCCTGGCGGCCCTGGACGGCAAGCTGGACCAGACCTCAATCCAGTGGGACCCGCGCCCCACCCTGGGCGTGGTGATGGCCGCCGGCGGCTACCCGGACAGCTACGACAAGGGTGACGTCATTGAGGGCCTGGATCAGGCCGATTCCGACACCGTTAAGGTATTCCATGCCGGTACCGCGCAGAAAGACGGCCAGGTAGTGACCAGCGGCGGCCGCGTTCTCTGCGTCACCGGAGTTGGCGATACCGTCAGCGAAGCCCAGACCAACGCCTACGCCGGTGTGAAGCAGGTCACATGGCGCGGTGCCTATCACCGCACCGACATCGGTTACCGTGCAGTGGCCCGCGAAAAGTCATAAAGTAGTAGCAACTAAGAAGTAAGGGTGAGCCCGGCAGGGCTCACCCACCAACGCTGCACGTTTATCGACCGCTGGGGGTTAGCAATGAGCGATGTCGTAGCCGACATGTCTCGTCTCGAGAATTTCATTCCCTTTGACTGCCTGGGCGAATCGCACCTGAAGGAAATTCAGGGCCAGATCGAAGTCATCAAGATAGGCCCCGGACGGCTGCTGTTCAAACGCGGCCAGACCAGCGACAAGGCCTATTTTCTGGTGGAAGGCTCGGTTGATCTCACCGACGCCAGTTTCCAGGTACGCCACTTCGCCGCCGATGACGACGAGAACTACCTGGCGCTGGACAACTACCCGGAACACACCATCAACGCCATCAGCGCGGAAGCCACTACCCTTTACGCCATCGACCGCAACAAGCTGGATCTACTGATGACCTGGACCCAGGCCGCCGAATCCATGCTTGATGAAGACGATGACGAAAGCGAACGCGACTGGATGGATGCGCTGCTGTCCTCGGAACTGTTTTCTGCCATACCGCCGGCCATGATTCACAGCCTGTTCGTGAAATTCGAGGAACGGGAGGTGCAGCTGGGCGAAACCGTGGTTAACGAAGGGGATGATGGCGACACCTTCTTCGTGATCAAGCAGGGCAAGGCCATGGTCACCCGCTCCAAGGGGGCCAAGCAGGAAACCCTGGCGGCCCTGTCCGCCGGGCGCTTCTTCGGCGAAGACGCCCTGATCAGCGACAGCCCCCGCAATGCCACCATCACCATGACCAGCGACGGCACATTAATGTGCCTGGGCAAACAGGACTTCCAGTCCATCCTGCAGGACTCGGTGATCCGCCATCTCAGCGAAGACGAGCTGGATACCATGGTGCTGGAGGCGGAGACCGCCTGCATCCTGGTGGATGTGCGCCTGCCCATGGAGTTCCGTCACGACCGTACCCCGGGTGCCCGCAACCTTCCCCTCAACGAACTACGCCGCGAAGTGCACAACCTGGAAAAGGATTTTTTCTATGTGGTGTGCGGAGATGGTCGACGCAGCGAGCTGGGAGCCTATATCCTCTCGGAAGCAGGCCTGAATGCCTATGTGCTGGACCGGGGAAAAGCGACGGATGCAAAAAAACCAACGGAAGTGGCCTGACTCTTTTCTGTTCAGAGGCGCCCTGATACTCCTGCTGAGTCTGGCGGGCAGCCTCTGCCGGGCCAATCCGGAACCACCTCCGCCCTTTGTGATTCACAGCCTGCCTGACCAGGCGCGGATTACCATCTACTCCGAATACCTGCGTGACCCCTCCGGCGAGCTCGACATCCATACCGCCAGCCAGCTACCGGCCATGGATCACTTCCAGCCGGCCACCCGCTACATCGAGCGCCTGGGCATCCGCAACGGGCACTGGTGGGTGCGCGTTGCCATCAAAAACGAGCTGGGTAACCAGCATGATTTTGCCCTGCATCTGCGCGGCAACCCGGCGGCACAGCTCTATCTACCTGACGGGAACGGCGGCTACCGGCAACTCAGTCCACAAGAACGTATCCCAGGCCGTGGCAGCAGCTTCCGGGTGCAGCTGCCTACCGGTGAAACCCAGCTCGCCTATCTGCAATTGCCGCCTCGGGCCTATCTCACTTACGGACTCACCCTGACCACCGTTAACGGCTTGCTCCAGCATCAGCAGCAACAACATGCCATCTACATGTTGCTGGCCGGCGCCCTGTTGATACTGGCAATGTATAACCTGATTGTCGGCGCTCTGCGCGGAGGAGCCACCTACTACTACCACTGCGGCTTTATCCTCAGCATCCTGTTGATCGGGCTGACCCTGGCGGACTTGCTGCCCTGGGCTCTGAGTCAAAATAACCTGCTGCATCCACGACTGCTGTTTGCCGGCATGATGCTGGCCATGTGGTCGGCCACCGGCCTGTCACGCAGCTTTTTCAACCTGTCTGACCAGACCGGCTGGCTGCATTACTGCACCCGTCTGCTGCAGATGCTGGCCCTGGCCAATCTGCCTTTCACCATCATTCTGCCGCTGGCCGCCGCCGGCTACATCAGTTTCGCTCTGGTCACCATGGCCACCCTGTTTCTGCTCACCATGGGCTACACCGCCTGGCACCGTGAAATCACTGGCGGCGGACTGTTTTTCCTCACGTCCCTGTTGATCAGTTTTCCGGCGTTGCTGGTATGCCTGGCCTGCCTGGGAATCGTGCAAACCGGCGCGGAACTCCCCCAATGGCTACTTGGCGCTACCGTGCTGGAAGCAATGACTCTGGGCATCGGCCTGCGGCTGCAACATGCCCAACAGGCCCGTATGCAGATCGAGAAGAAACGCTCCGAGGCGGTTGCCGAAACCGTAGACAGCACCCGCCGGGAAACCCTTTCACGGATCGGCCATGATATTCGCACCCCGCTGAGCGGCATCCTGGGGATGGCGGAAATTCTTGGCGACACCCCGCTTACCCCCAACCAACGTGAATGCGTCTGCGCCATCCAGAATGCCGGCGACAGCCTGCTGCGCATCATCAATGACGTACTGGAGCACTCGCAGCTATCCACCCAGGGCGCCGACATCAATCACAGCGCCCTGGACATCCATGACCTGATCATGGAAGCCATCGACCTGTTCAAGGAAAAGGCCGAAGAAAAACAGATCGAACTGATCACCCACGTACATACCAATGTACCCACAAGGGTAATCGGCGACGCCGGACGACTGCGCCAGATCCTCACCAACCTGATGGGCGCCCTGGTACGCCATGGCAGCCACGGGGAACTGGTGGTAGATGTGTCCATGGAGCCAACCGGCCAGGCGGACCGGGTTCGCTTCGGGTTCTCCGGCAGCGCCATCAGCGACGACATCCTCAAGCGCCTTCGCAGCACCACCAAACAGCCGGAAAGCAGCCATCTGAGCCTGGCCATCGCCGAACAGCTGGTGGAAGCCCTGCACGGCCGCATGGGCACCCTGCAGGATCAGCGCGGCGCCCATTACTGGTTTGTGGTTCCCCTGCCACCGGAAATCACCGATGCGCCACCGCCGCTAATGGTGGACACCTCGGCGCTGGAAGGACGCAGTCTGCTGGTGGTTGATGATTCCAGCACCGTGACCCGGGTACTGCGCCATCACGCCCTGTCCTGGGGGATGCGCGTCACCGCCTGCCACGACCCCCGTGAGGCGCTGGCCTCCCTGCGAACCCAGGCCAACATCAACGAGCCCTACGACGTGGTGGTGCTGGACCACAACATGCCCGGCATGGACGGCATGCAACTGGCCGCCCGGATCCACGAGGACCCGGTGATCATGCACCCCACCGTGCTGGTGATGCTCACCGGTATCAGCCTTGCTCCCACTGCCACCCAGGCACGCAATGTGGGCATCCACCGGGTGCTGTCGAAACCCGTTTCGTCTCCCCGCCTTCGCCAGGTACTGGCCGAAGAGCTGGGGCTGGGCCACCGCCCCATGCCCAGCAAGACCGAGCACAAGCCCGACCCGCAACTGAACATCCTGGTGGCAGAGGATCATTATCTGAGCCAGAAAGTGATTCGTGGCATGCTCGCCAAACTGGGCCTCAAGGCCGACATCGCCTCCAACGGCCAGGAAGCCCTGACCCTGGCCGAGAAGCACCGCTATGACCTGATCCTGATGGATTGCGAAATGCCGGAGATGGATGGCTTCGAAGCCACTCGACGGATTCGTCAGTACGAGCAGAAACAGGGTCTGCCGGCGGTGCCCATTGTCGCCCTCACCGCCCATATCCTGCGCGAGCACAAGGAACGCAGCCTGGCAGCGGGCATGAATGCCCACCTGCCCAAGCCGGTGGAGTTGAATGTGCTACGCGATACCCTGGTGCGCTTTACCCGCCCCGACGCCACTGATTCGGACTTGTTCCTCGCCAACGACGAAATGCCCGACTGAAAGAACTGGATTCGGCGAAGCCCAGCAGCAGGGCTATCTCTGTCAAAGACAGGGCCGGATCCTGCAGATACAGCTCCGCCAGACTCTGACGCAGGCCATCAAGAATTTCCGCAAATCGCAATGAACGGCGCGCCAGCCGTGCACTGAGCGTGCGGGCAGGCATGCCCAGGCTATCCGCCACGGATTCCAGAGATGGCTCGCCATCTGCCAGCTGCTGATAGATGCGAGCGCGCACGGCGCTGACCAGATTGGTATTGGCGTCAAAGTCGGCCAGCAGGTCACGGGCCTCGCGCTCCATCATTACCGAGAGCCCCGGATCTGCCGATTCCAGCGGCAACGACAGATACTCAGCCGGCAACTCCACCCCGTCGAAATCCGCCGCGAACTGCACCGGCGCATCAAAAAACGCCTGATAGCGTTGTTCGTCATCCGGCGCCGGGTGGCGGAAACACACCCTGGCAGGGCTCAGCTGCCGGGCCATCAGCGGGCGCATGAACGCCACCCATCCGGTCACCGCCGCCTCGGTGAGATAACGGCCCGGCTCGCCGGCCAGCGGACACTGCCAGCTCAGACGTACCGTGTCACCCTGGTGCGAAAGTTGCGTCTCGCCCAGCTTGCCGGACAGGCTTTCAAAGCGGATCAGGCGATCCATGGCCTGGCCCAGATCGCGGCTGGCCAGAATCACATAACCCAGCACTTGATAAGAGCGGGGCTTAACCCGCTTGCCGATTTCGAAACCCAGGCCGGAATCGCCGCTGGCTTGCAGAATCACCAGAAACAGCCTTAATACATCCACCAACGGCAGCAACTGGCCCGGTTCGGCAAACGGTGTCTCACTGAGCCCGGCTTGCTGCAGCACCGCCTCCCGGGACAGACCGTAATGCGCCAGTAACGGCGGCAGCACCGCATCTACATAGGCAGCCGTGAGGCTGCGATCAGAGCCTGCCAGGCCGGGATCAAGTACCGGCATGAACCGCCCTGCCCTGGCACCACTGGCGCAGCCGCGCCAGGGATTCCGCCATGGTCACCGACAGCGGCACGGTGGCCGCCAACTCCGCTTCCAGCAGCGCCTGGTCCAGCACGCCATCGGCGGCGCCGGCGCTGTAGAGTCCGGCCACCACGGCCTGTTCGATTTCCGCCCCGGTAAACCCGTCGCTGTGCGCCGACAGGGTGGGCAGATCGAACCGCTCGCTTGCCTGGCCGCGTTTTTCCAGGTGGATACGGAAAATCACCTCGCGCACCGCCGGCGATGGCAGATCCACAAAGAAGATTTCGTCCAGGCGTCCCTTGCGGATCAGCTCCGGTGGCAGGCGCTCGATGTCGTTGGCCGTGGCCACCAGGAACACCTGGCTCTGGTTCTCCGCCATCCAGGTAAGCAGGGTTCCGAGTACGCGCCGGGAGGTGCCGCCATCGTTGTCGCCCACGGCGATGCCCTTTTCGATTTCATCGATCCACAGCACACAGGGAGACATGGTCTCGGCCAACTCCAGCGCCTCGCGCACGTTGCGTTCGGATTCACCGAAGAACTTGTTATAGATGGCGCCCATGTCCATGCGCAGCAGCGGCAGCCCCCACAACCCGGCCACCGCCTTGGCGGCCAGGCTCTTGCCGCCACCCTGCACCCCTACCATCATGATGCCGCGGGGGCTGTCGATATCGCTTTGCCCGTGAAAGGCTTTCTCGCGTTTGCCCAACCAGTCTTTCAGCCCCTGCAGACCGCCCACGTCGGCAAAGCTTTCCGTGTCGTACTCATAGCTGAGCACGCCGTCCATTTCCATCAGGGCAAACTTGGCCTTGTTGATCTCCGGCAGGTCCGCCTCGGTAATAGCGCCGTCGTGGATAATGGCACCCCGAGCCAGCTTGCGGGCATCTTCCACGCTCAGGCCGCGCAGGTTGCGCACCAGTCGATCGAGTGAGTTCCGATCCGCGCGCACCCGTTCCCCTTTCTCCTGTTTGAAACGACGAGCCTCGTCCTGAACGATATGCTCCAGCTGCTTCTCGTCCGGCATGGACAGGGAAAAGCGGGTGCAGTAACGGCGGATTTCCGGGGGAATGGAAAACTGGTGGCTGATCAACACCAGGGTGTGGTGCAGGCGCTCATGATGGAGGGCGATTTCCTTGAGCAGGCGCACCTGTTTGGGCTCACCCTCCAGATAAGGATGCAGATCACACAGGGCGTAGATGCCCGGTTCATTGGTGCCACGAATCTGCCCGAGCACCGCGTCAGGCTCCACCGTGTGCTTCTGGCTGGGGGCGTCCTCGAATTCCAGCCGGCGCAGGCCATCCACCCCGTTCCAGGCGAACACCGGCCGGCCCTCACGCATCCCCAACCGGCGAATCAGATCCAGCGCCCGCAATTCCTCCCAGGTCTCGATGACCACGATGGGATAGCGGGATTCCAGCAGCATTTTCAGGTCGTTCAAGTCACTCATTTGTTATCATTCTTCACAGGTCACTGTCAGCGCTATGCTAGCATGAAGCCTGACACTGTTTTGTAGCGCCGCGGAAGACTGCCTGCTCACCGGGAGCACTCTGTTTTCCTGCACCCCATGTGCGCCGTAGCAAACCGTTTTGGAAGATCCCCATGAGCGAACGTCGACTGTCACCGCTGGACAAACTGCTGGCCCGGGCCGATAACGCCCTGCGTACACTGACGCCGGGCACCATCCAGGCGGAGCGAGCACCTGCCCATGCGTCTGCGGCGCCGGATAGCCCGGAAGCCGGGAATCTGCCCACCGATAAGCGCCGCCATGTGCTGGGGTTGATGCGTATCAATCATACCGGTGAAGTGTGCGCCCAGGCGCTGTATCAGGGCCAGGCCAGCACCGCCAGCCTGCCCCATGTGCGCCATGCCATGGAGGAAGCCGCCCGTGAGGAAGAGGATCACCTGGCCTGGTGCGAGGAGCGCATTCAGGAGCTCGGCGGTGTACCCAGCAAGCTTAACCCGCTGTTCTATGCCATGAGCTATGCGGTCGGCGCCACGGCCGGCCTGGTCGGCGACCGCTGGAGCCTGGGCTTTGTATCGGAAACGGAGAATCAGGTGGTCAAACATCTGGAAGCCCACCTGTTCCAGGTCCCGGAAAGCGACCTGCGTACCCGCGCCATTCTGGAACAGATGAAAAGTGACGAACTCAAACACGCCGTCACCGCCAAAGACGCCGGCGGCGCAGACCTGCCCCCGCCAGTGCGCCACGCCATGACACTGATGAGCAAGGTGATGACGTTTACGACCTACAGGATCTGAGTTGACAGTTGATAGTGGACAGTTGACAGCGTCACGGAAAAAGTTGGTAGTTGATTAAAGCAAAGAGGCCGCGCCCAAGTGTTGGGCGCGGCCTCTTACGTTTCCGGATAGCGATAAGCTCTAACGCGCAGCTTTCAACTGTCCACTATCAACTGTCAACTGCCCTTCAGCCCATATTCCGGCTGTAGAAGATCTCCAGCATCTCGGTGCGCAGGCGCTCCTCGATCTGCTCCAGTTCTTCCTTCTCGAATTCGTCGCTGCCAGCGCCGAACAGATAGTTGTCGATGTCGAAGTCCTTGAGCAGCATCTTGGTGTGGAAGATGTTCTCCTGGAACACATTCACGTCGATCATCTGATAGGCGTTCTGGGTGTCTTCGGTGAGGAAGTTCTGGATCGAATTGATGTCGTGATCAATGTAGTGCTTGGTGCCATCCAGATCCCGGGTCATGCCCCGCACCCGGTAGTCGACAGTGACGATATCGGAATCGAAGCTGTGGATCAGGTAATTCAGCGCCCGCAGCGGTGAAATCACCCCACAGGTGGACACATCCACGTCCACCCGGAAGGTGGAGATACCGTTATCCGGGTGGGATTCCGGGTAGGTGTGCACCGTTACATGGCTCTTGTCCAGATGCGCCACCACGGAGTCCGGCAGCGGGCCAGGCGCTTCTTCATCCCAGTCAGTGCCATCCGGCGGACTCTCATGCTCGGCAATCAGCATGGTCACGCTGGCGCCCTGGGGATCGTAATCCTGGCGAGCCACGTTGAGCACGTTGGCGCCGATGATCTTGGTCACGTTGGTGAGAATCTCGGTGAGACGCTCGGCATTATACAGCTCGTCAATATACTCGATGTACTCCTTGCGATGCTGTTCCGTCTTCGCATAGGCGATATCGAAAATATTGAAGCTCAAGGATTTGGTCAGGTTGTTGAAACCATGAACCGTAATCTTGGGATTGGGATCTTTCACCACAGCTGTACCCCGTAGGCGTCATCGCCACAATAAAACCAACACACCACCGCAGACTCTGCGGCTACCTGTTTGCGAGACCTCAGGGCCTCAGCTTGCCTCCGGCTTGCGCCGGACCGTTGACCGGGCAGGAATCAAGCTTCCTGACCCTCAATGGTATAACTATGGGTGATCTCAACACCACCTCGGGTCAGCATAATGCTGGCCGAGCAATATTTCTCCGCCGACAGCTCCACCGCCCGCTTCACCTGGGTTTCTTTCAGGTTATTACCGCTGACGATGAAGTGCAGATGAATCTTGCTGAATACCGCCGGCACCTCATCGGCACGCTCCGCGGTCAGCTCACAGCGACAGTCCGTCACGTCTTGGCGGGACTTCTTGAGGATATGCACCACATCAAAGGAGGAGCAACCGCCGACACCCAGCAACAGGGTCTCCATGGGACGCGGTCCCCGGTTCTGACCACCGTGATCCGGCGGACCATCCATGAGCACCGTATGGCCGCTTTCTGTCTGCGCTTCATAGCAGGCTTCGCCCTGCCATTTAACCACTGCTTTCATGGGGGATCTCCCAGGTTCCAGTCACCGCTCCAGGCTGCTTCTATCCAGCCCCGAAAGGGGGCGCAGAGTACCATAGCGCGGGGGCGCCGCCACCCCCCTGACAGCCCCGGATGGCAGATAATTTTGCCACCGGGCAGGCCTTCCAGGGCTCTCCCGAGCCGGTGCCGGTCAGCCGTAAGGCACCGTTTAGCCTGTGAAAATTGAGAGTGAGAGCCAGTTCCCTTGGCATCAATGATAAAAACAGGCAATATCCTTACGCTTACCAGCTAAGACATTTTTCTGGCTTAATATTGAGCACCCATGACTGACGGCAACAAAATTATTCCAAATCTGGACCAGTTTCTGGCCCACTGCCATCGCCGCAAGTACCCGGCGAAGAGCACCATCATTTATGCGGGTGATGAATCGGATGCGCTTTACTATATTTTGAAGGGCTCCGTGACAGTCATGATCGAAGACGACGATGGTCGCGAAATGATCATGGCGTACCTGAATGAAGGGGATTTCTTCGGTGAAATGGGGTTGTTCGAGAACGACCCGTCACGCTCCGCCTGGGTAAAGGCAAAGACTGAGTGCGAAGTCGCCGAAGTCAGCTACGGCAAATTCAAGCAACTGGCCCGGGAAGACGCCGACATCCTGTTCGCCGTCTCCGCCCAGATCGCCGGTCGCCTGCGCGCCACTACTCGCAAGGTAGGGGATCTGGCCTTCCTGGATGTGACTGGCCGCGTGGCCGGCACCCTGCTGGACCTGTGCAAGCAGCCCGACGCCATGACCCACCCGGACGGTATGCAGATCAAGGTAACCCGCCAGGAAATCGGCCGCATCGTCGGCTGCTCCCGGGAAATGGTCGGCCGGGTACTGAAGAACCTG
The DNA here is from genome assembly GCF_947258575.1 of uncultured Alcanivorax sp. GTDB lineage: Bacteria > Pseudomonadota > Gammaproteobacteria > Pseudomonadales > Alcanivoracaceae > Alcanivorax. Next base: position 354,107 of record NZ_CAMYIV010000012.1, on the reverse strand, counting down.
GAAGAACAGGGGCTGGTGTCTGTTAAGGGTAAGACGATGGTGGTTTACGGAACGCGGTAAAAAGCAGTTAATAGTTAATAGTTAATAGTGAACAGTTAACAGCTGCGCGTTCAGCGCATGAGTGACTGAAAGCAAAGAGGCCGCGCCCAGATGATGGGCGCGGCCTCTTGCGTTTAACGACAGAACAACCTGGTCCGCGGCGCTGTTAACTGTTCACTATTAACTGTTAACTACTCTTGAACGCTGCCATCTCCCGCTGGATAAAGTGCTCCACCAGATCACGGTAAAGCTTCTCGACCATATCCGCATCCAGCCCTTCCTGCTCCGCCCAGTCGCGCCGTGTTTCTAGCATGGCTTTGAAACGCGCCGGCGCACGCACACCGTCTTCGCTGGTTTTGAACGCTGCGGCAGCATGGACATACCCGGCCCTTTCGCCCAGAAGTGCAATGATTTGCCTGTCGCGACAGTCGATTTCGGCACGGATGTCCTCCATGCCAAGACATTCCTCTGGTGACTTTCCTGTCATTCAAACTCCCTGTTTTCGCATTAAAACGAACGAAGCCGCCCCCACTTCATGGGCGCGGCCTCAAACATTCTCTGCGCGGCACCAACCTTCCCCGCGCAGCTATTAACTATTCACTATTAACTGTTAACTAAAAAAACAGCGCCTTCAGCGCCGCCCCCGGATCCTCCGCCCGCATAAAGGCCTCGCCCACCAGGAACGCATTGATGCCGTTCTTGCGCATCAGCTTCACGTCTTCCGAGGTGTGGATACCGCTTTCGGTGACAATCATACGGTCGCCGGGGACCTTTTCCGCCAGCGTCAGGGTGGTGTTCAGGCTGGTCTCGAAGGTATGCAGGTTGCGGTTGTTGATGCCGATCAGCTCGGCGTTGAGATTCACCGCCCGCTCCAGCTCTTCCTCGGTATGCACTTCCACCAGCACATCGCAGCCAGCCTGCTGGGCGGCGTGGTAGAGTTCGTTCATCTGCTCATCCGACAAGGCCGCCGCGATCAGCAGAATGGCGTCGGCACCCATGGCCCGGGACTCGAAGATCTGCCAGGGGTCGATCATGAAGTCCTTGCGCAGCACCGGCAGATTGACCGCGTTGCGCGCCGCACGCAGGTAATGCTCGTCACCCTGAAAGAAGTCCTTGTCGGTGAGTACCGACAGACAGGCCGCGCCGTTTTTCTCGTAGCTGCGGGCAATCTCCACCGGGTCGAAATCGTCCCGGATCACGCCCTTGCTGGGAGAGGCTTTCTTGATTTCGGCGATCACTGCCGGTTGGTGGTCACGCACCCGGTCGAACAGGCTGGAAATGAACCCTCTGGCCTTGCGCTCGTTGGCGGCCATGGCCTCCAGCTCACCCAGGGTGTAGTTGTTCTTGCCGACCGCAATTTCTTCCTGCTTGCGCGCAATGATCTTGTCGAGAATGGTGCCTGTGCTCATAACCGCTCTCCTTATCAGTCCGCAGCGGTGAGGGCCGTGCTGTATTGAGCCAGCTCACGCATGCGCTCTGCTGCCTCTCCATTGTGTATCAGGTCTTCGGCCATTCGTACCCCTTCTTTGTGAGTCCGGGTAATACCGCTCACATAGATAGCCGCCCCCGCGTTCAGGGCAATCATGTCCGCTGCCTTGCGGGCCGCGTCACTGCTGCGTTTGCCGAAGGCATCGCGAATCAGGGCCAGGGAGGCGTCGGAGTCGGTCACATCCAGGCCGACCAGTGAATCGGAGTCCAGCCCCAGGTCTTCCGGCGTCACCTCGTATTCGCTGATTTCCCCGTTACGGCATTCCGCCACATGGGTACGGGTGGCCAGGCTGATCTCGTCCAGGCCATCCCGGCTATGCACCACCATCACGTGCTCGGCGCCCAGTCGGCCCATCACCTCCGCCATGGGGCGGCACAGCTTCTCGGAGAAGACCCCCACGACCAGACGCTGCACGCCGGCCGGGTTGGTCATGGGGCCGAGAATATTGAACAGGGTGCGCATACCCAGTTCCTTGCGCGGGCCCACCGCGTATTTCATGGCCTTGTGGTGGTTGGGGGCAAACATGAAGCCCACTCCCACGTTATCCACGCAGCTGCCGATCTGTTCCGGGGTCAGGTCCAGGGCGATGCCAGCGGTTTCCAGCAGATCCGCCGAGCCGCTTTTGGAGCTCACCGACCGGCCACCATGCTTGGCAACCCGGGCCCCGGCCGCCGCCGCCACAAAGGCGCTGGCAGAGGACACATTGAACAGGTTGGCGCCGTCGCCACCGGTGCCGACGATATCCACCAGATACTGGCGGTTCTGCACCGGCACGGCGGTAACCAGCTCGCGCATCACCTGCACGCCACCGGTGATCTCGTCCAGGGATTCGCTCTTCATGCGCAGGGCTACCAGGAAGCCGCCGATCTGGGCGTCAGTAGCGCCGCCGGTCATGATCTGACGCATCACGTCCTGCATTTCCTCGATGCTCAGGTCGATCTGCTCGACCACCTTGGCCAGGGCCTGCTGGATATTCATGCGGCGTCCCCTTGTTGTTCGTTGTTCAGAAAGTTCTCGAGCAGGGCGTGGCCGTGCTCACTCAAAATGGACTCGGGGTGATATTGCACCCCTTCGATGGGCAGGGTTTTGTGCCGCATGCCCATCACCTCGTCCACACTGCCGTCCTCGTTGCAGGTCCAGGCGGTCATTTCCAGGCAGTCCGGCAGACTGTCCTTTTCCACCACCAGGGAGTGGTAACGGGTGGCCGTGTAGGGAGACGGCAGGTTGCGGAAAATACCCACGCCACTGTGGTAGATCGGTGAGGTCTTGCCGTGCATCACCTGGCGGGCGCGCACCACCTTGCCACCGAAGGCCTGGCCGATACTCTGATGGCCCAGACAGACCCCGAGAATCGGCAGCTTGCCGGCAAAGTGCTGAATGGCAGCAATGGAGATGCCCGCCTCGTTGGGCGTACAGGGGCCCGGAGAAATCATCAGCCGGTCCGGATTCAGCGCTTCAATCTCGTCGATGGAGATCTGGTCATTGCGGTGCACCAGCACCTCGGCGCCCAGCTCCTGCAGGTACTGCACCAGGTTGTAGGTAAAGCTGTCGTAGTTGTCGATCATCAGCACACGCATTACCGCTGCCCTCCGTCTGCCAGGTTGAGACCACCCAGTGCCAGATTCACCGCCCGGAACACGGCCCGGGCCTTGTTCATGGTCTCGTCCCACTCGGACTGGGGCACAGAGTCGGCAACAATGCCGGCACCGGCCTGCACGTAAAGGCGCTGATCCTTGACCACGGCGGTACGGATGGCGATGGCGGTATCCATGTCACCGTTGAAACCGATATAGCCCACAGCACCGCCGTAGACGCCCCGCTTGGTGGGCTCCAGTTCGTCGATGATTTCCATGGCACGAATTTTCGGCGCGCCGCTCAAGGTGCCCGCCGGGAAGGTAGCGCGCAGCACGTCCAATGGCCCCAGGCCGTCGCGCAATTCGCCTTCCACATTGGAGACGATATGCATGACGTGGGAGTAACGCTCCACCACCATCTTGTCGGTGAGCGTGACCTTGCCGGGCTTGGCCACCCGGCCCACATCGTTGCGGCCCAGGTCGATGAGCATCAGGTGCTCGGCGATTTCCTTGGGGTCGGCCAGCAGGTCTGCTTCCAGGGCCTGGTCTTCCTCGGCATTGGCACCGCGCTTGCGGGTACCGGCGATGGGTCGCACGGTGACGGCGCCCTGCTCTGCCCGGGTGAGAATTTCCGGGGAGGAGCCAGCGATATGGAAGTCCCCCAGATCCAGATAAAACATGTAAGGCGACGGGTTCAGGTAACGCAGCGCCCGGTACAGATCCAGCGCCGGCGCCTTGAAGGGGCAGCTCATGCGCTGGGCCGGCACCACCTGCATCACATCCCCGGCGAGAATGTACTCGCGCACCTTTTCCACCCCGGCCTTGAATTGCTCCTCCGGAAACTCGCTGCGGAAATCGCTCTCGTCCACCGGCTCGCCGTAAACGGTATGCTCCGGCTCCGGCAGGGGCGCACGCAGCAGCGCCTGCAGCTCATCCAGGCGCTGCGCCGCCTGCTCGCCGGCATCGGTTTCACGGGGGTCCACATGCACCACCAGGAACAAAGCTCCACGCAGGTTATCGAACACCACCACTTCTTCGGAGCGCATCAGCAGAATATCCGGCACGCCGAGCACATCCTCGCCGGGCGCCGGGCCCAGCCGGGGCTCGAAATAACGTACGCTGTCGTAACCGAAGTAGCCCACCAGGCCGCCGTTAAAACGGGGCAGCCCGGGGATTTCCGGGGAGCGGTACTGCTGACGGTAGTCTTCAATCCACTGGATCGGGTCAGCCACCTCGGTGGTGGTTTCGCCCTGTTCATTACTGACAGTAACGGCCTGGCCAGTGATGCGGATCACTTCCGTGGCCGGCAGCCCGAGAATGGAATAACGGCCCCAGCGCTCGCCGCCCTGAACGGATTCAAACAGGTAGCTGTAAGGCCCCTGGGCAAGCTTGCGGTAGGCGGTCAGCGGCGTATCCAGATCCGCCAGCACCTCGCGTACCAGCGGCACCCGGGTATAGCCCTCTCGGGCATAACGATCCAGTTGCTGTTGTGACATGGTTGTCCCTATTGGTCTTCGCTCGGCCATTCAAACGCACAGGCCGACAAGTGCAACAATTGTAGAGGAAAAACAAGGCAAAAAGGGCGTGTCCGTGCAAGCGTTCAACACCGGCACAGAGGGAGCGTCACCATCGCCAGCTGGCGGGTGCGGAGAGGAAGGCAAAGCTGTTGATCAGGGCACGGTCCAAGGGGGACGTCCTTTCTCAAACGTGAAGATTGGGGGAATTCTAGCTAATGAGAACGCCGGACGCCAGACGCGCTACCCCAGACGCTGAAAACCCGGAGGAAACTGCTAAACTGGCGCCTCGATCTATACTTGGCATCCAGCGTCCGGCGTCAATCCAGGAGCCCCATGAAAATCCTCGCCCTTTACACTGCCAGCGAATCCCGCGGCCCTGTGGAAAGCCAGCCCGCTGTGCAGCTACGTGCCGGGTGCGGCATCGTTGGCGACCGTCATTACAAACGCAATGCAAAACCCGCCGAACAGATTACCCTGATCGAATCCGAAGCCATCGCCGCCTTCAACCGGGATTATCAGCAGCAGGTTGAATCACACACCCTGCGCCGCAATGTCCTCACCGAGGGAGTCGACCTGAATGCCCTGGAGGGCCGGGAATTTCTGCTCGGCAACATCCGCCTGCGCGGCATCGAATTGTGCGAGCCCTGCTCCGTGGTGGGCAAATTGCTGGCCGGCGACCTGACACCCCCTCAGGTGGTCAAGGCCCTGCTGGGCCGGGGCGGCCTGCGTTGTGAAATCCTGTCCAGCGGCGTGGTTCGCGTGGGCGACAGCATCAAGACTGAGACCCCATGAATACCACTACACCGCAAACCGTTATCAGCACCACCCGCCAGTGGCTGGAGCAGGTCGTCGTCGGCCTCAACCTGTGCCCCTTTGCCCGCAAGCCTCTCGGTGCCGGTCAGGTTCACTTTGCCGTCAGCGACAGCCGCAATGTGGAAACCCTGCTGGTGGATTTGTATGACGAGCTGGTGCGGCTGGATAACACCCCTGCCGAGCAAATCGACACCACCCTGCTGATCATTCCCGATCAGCTGGAGGATTTTCTCGACTATAACGACATGCTCGATCTGGCCGATGGCTTGCTGGAACAGCAAGGCTGGGAAGGCACCTATCAGATTGCCAGTTTCCATCCGGCCTATCAGTTTGCCGATACGCAGGTGGACGACCGCGAGAACTTCACCAACCGGGCCCCCTACCCGATCCTGCATATCCTCCGTGAAGCCAGCCTGGACCGGGGCCTGGCCAGCTACCCGGACCCGGAACAGATCCCCGAGCGCAACATCGCCACTCTCAACGGCCTCAGTGACGACCAGTGGCGCAGCCTGTTCAGCAATCTGACAGGGAAAACTCCATGAATCTGGATCTGACCGACATCGGCCTGGTCACAGCAGTGGTGGTGATTGCCGCCCTGTTCTGGCGCTCCCACGGCATCCGCGAACGAGCACTGATCTACACCCGGCGATTTTGCCAACGGGAAGAGGTGGAGTTTCTGGATGATACCGTAGGGCTGGAAAAACTGGCGCTGATGAAAGACCGCCACGGCAAACGGCGCATAACACGCATCTACCGCTTCGAATTCACCGTCACCGGCGGCGAGCGCTACCCCGGCCACACCTATGTGCAGGGCGGCCACGTGCAGCGGGTCGAGCTGCCGCCCCACCGCTACACCCCGGACCCGGAACAGCTGCACTGAGCCGTACTGTAGCGGCGCGATTCCATATGGTGGCTATCGCGCCGCCAGCGTCGCTCCTACGCGGCGTTGTTGAGAACTTCGAGGTTATTTAACGCGCTGCTTGCCCAGCTTCCTGGCCAGGGTGCGGCGGTGCATGCCAAGACGTCTGGCGGTTTCGGAGATATTGAAGCCGGTCTCTGCCAGGGTTTCGTGAATGCGTTCCCACTCCAGGGTTTTCAGATCGGTTTCCCGGGCGGTGAGGGCCACATCCACGTCGCCCTCGGCACGCAGGAAGGCGGCTTCAATGTCATCGGTGTTGGAGGGTTTGGCCAGGTAATGACAGGCCCCCAGCTTCACCGCTTCCACCGCCGTGGCAATACTGGCGTAGCCGGTGAGCACCACGATCAGCATATCTTCATTGTGCTCGTGCAGACTCTGGACACAGGCCAAACCGGAGGCCTCTCCTTTCAGCTTCAGGTCGACCACCGCGTAACCCGGATCATGGTTTGCCAGCAGGGCATCCATTTCTTCCATGCCGGCAGCATGGATCACCGTATAGCCTCGTCGCTCAAAGGAACGGCTGAGGGTACGGGCGAATGCCTCGTCATCTTCCACGATCAGCAGCAACCGCTCTGTCTGTTGATCAACATCACTCACAACTTATTCCTCTTCCAGGATGACTGCGGACAGGGGCAACGACAGCATTACCACGGCACCGCCCTGGACCAGATTGCGGGCGCGCAGGTTGCCGCCCAGGGTGCGCAGCACATTCATCACCAGGAACAGGCCCAGCCCACTGCCCGATCGTCCCTTACTGGATTGGTAGGGCCGCCCCAGGCTTTCCAGCATGGCCGGCGGGAAGCCAGGACCTCGGTCGGTCACCGAGATCACCAGGGTGTCGTCGTCACGGTGCACATCCAGACGCAGCCATTGCGGGGATGCCTCCAGGGCATTGTCCAGCACGTTATGAATACTTTGCTTCAGGGCCGAATCGGAAACGATGCTCAGGTCCTGACCGAAGTCATTGCGGTAGATAAAGTCTTTTACTGGCCGGGTTTCTCGCCATTCGGTGACCAGGTCATCCAGGAATTCCCGGGCGGTGGTTTCCTCGGAGGATTCTCCACGGGCCTCACCGGCGGACAACAGAATGCCACTGACAATGGATTTACAGCGCAGCACCTGAGTCTGCATTTCGCCAATTTCCTGGGCCATGTCCCGGTCGGATTTGAACGGTTCCATGTGCCGCCAGTCACCGAGAATCACCGACAGGGTCGCCAGCGGTGTGCCCAGCTCGTGGGCGGCACCGGAGGCCAGCAGCCCCATACGCACAATGTGCTCTTCCTCAGCGGCGCGCTGGCGCAACTCCGCCAGATGCTCGTCGCGCTGGCGGCGATTGCGGGTAATACGGTTGATAAAGATCACCAGCAGCACCCCGTTGAGCACAAAGCAGATGATCATCCCTTCGATATAGAGACTGAACAGCCCTTTTGAATGATCCAGCGGCAGCGGCAGCGGCTTGCCCGACCAGGCCAACCAGGCAAAACACAGGGTGGTGGTAATCAGGATCACCCAGGTGGACCACACCTTGAGCAGCACGGCACCAAGAATCACCTGCAACAGGTAAAGAAACACAAAGGGGTTGGTGGCCCCGCCACTGAGATACAGCAGGATGGTCAGCGTCGCCACATCAATCAGCAGCGACAGAAACAGCTCGGTATTGCCGATGCTTTTCGGCAGCTTGAGGCGCAGCAGACTGACCGCGTTGAGCAACAGCAAACCAAACAGCACCACCAGCATCTGCCCCAGGGGCAGGGTGATGCCGAAACCAAAGTGCACCAGAAGGATGGTGGCCAGCTGACCGCCCATGGCGATCCAGCGCAGCTGAATCAGCAGCTGCAGGTTCTTGCGGCCGGCCACATCTTCACTGGAACGGCGGATGGCCGCCAGGGGCGGGGTGCCGGCGGGAGCTGTCATTGTCAGTTTTTCCATGGCGAGTCAGTTTACCGACTTCGGCGTGAAGGTGTGAGGAGGTTATGGACCGGGCATGATGGCCGCCTGGGCGAGGGCGGGTTCGCCATGCAAGCACAGCTCCTACAAAAAACGGCTTCAGCGCTTGCGCTGTTCGCGTATCACCAGCCAGGCCGCCAGCATCACACCCAGCGCCAGGGCAAACCAGGTGATGGCGTAAACCAAGTGATTATTGGGGAAACGGATTACGGTCAGCCCACCAATCGGTCCGGGTTGGTCGCTGGCCTCCGCATCGATAAAGAAGGGTGCCACCGGTACCAGCCCGTGCCGTTCTCCCATGGCCAGTACATCCCGAGAATACCAGCGGTGTTCAGCGGGCACATTGTCCCGCAACAGGCCACCGCCCGGTTCGTTGAGGCGCAGCAAGCCGGCCACCGAGACCTCACCGTGCGGGGTAAAATCTCCCCGACTGGCTTGCACCCGCTCGGCCTGGGGCACGAACCCCCGGTTGATGTAGACCCAGCTGCCATCCGTCCGCTGCAACGGCGTCATCACCCAGTAGCCCTGGCCCTCCTCCGTGGCTGCGGTCACCAGGGAGATTCCTTCGGGCAGATACTCCCCCGTTAGCTGAACACGCAGATATTCATGGGAGGCTTTATTGACGGCGGACCAGTCACCCTGCCCGGGCGCGTCTACCGGTAGCGCATGGACGCGGGCATCCACCCGGGCGATGAGATCCTCTTTCCAGGCCAGGCGCTGCACCTGCCAGACGCCCAGGGCAATAAAGCCGGCAAAGGCCGCCAGACAAAACAGCAGAAACAGGAATGAAAGAAGACGCCGACGAGCCATTGCTATGCCTCTTCAAACGAAGGAGAGAGCAGGAGGCGTCTGCCAGCAAACCCAGCCTCTTTTCGAGGTCGAATTCGCTGGCAGGCAAGCTCCTGCAGGGAGACTGAGGTGTTACCCCATCATGCCCGGCATCATGTTGTTGTTCAGGCTGATCATCACCCACAGGGAACCGGCCAGGGTGATAAACACCAGCACCAGGGTGAAGATCAGTGCCAGCATGTTCCAGCCCCCTTCCGAATGGAAGTTCATGTGCAGGAAAAACACCATGTGGACAACGATCTGCACCACCATGAAGGGCAGGATCAGCAGCGCTGTGGTGGTGGAGCTTTCGAAGACATTGCCCATCACCAGCCAGAACGGGATCACGGTAAGAATCACCGCCAGCACAAAGCCGATCACGTATTCCTTCAGGCTAACGTGGGGGCCTTCCGCCTCGTGGTGATCGTGGTCGTGTGTATGCTCACTCATGGCAGCACTCCCATCAGATAGACATAGGTAAAGACACCCACCCAGACCACGTCCAGGAAGTGCCAGAACATGGACAGACAGAACACCCGACGCTTGTTGGCAGGGATCAGGCCGTGCTTCTTCAGCTGGAACAACAGGGTCACCAGCCAGACGATGCCAAACAGCACGTGCAGGCCGTGGGTGCCCACCAGGGCGAAGAAGGCGGTGAGGAAGCCGCTGGTCTGCGGCGTCGCACCGATGTGGATCAGGTGATAGAACTCGTACAGCTCCAGCCCCAGGAAGGCCGCGCCCAGCAGGGCGGTGATCGCCAGCCAGAACAGGGTGCCCTTCAGGCGGTTGGCCTGCATCTGCAGCATGGCAAAGCCATAAGTGATGGAGGACAACAGCAGGAACGAGGTGTTGATCGCCACCAGGGACAGATCGAACACTTCCATGCCGGTGGGCCCGCCCGCATAGCTGCGCGCCAACACACCGTAGGTGGCGAACAGGGCAGCGAAGATCAGGCAGTCGCTCATCAGGTAGAGCCAGAAGCCCAGCAGGGTACCGTTCTGGGGGTGGTGATCCCCCTTCACCAGAAACTCCAGCTGGCCATCCTGCGTTTTCACGTCAGCGGTCATGGTTGCTTCAGACATTGGCAAGCACCTTGGTTCGTTCGGCTTCAATCCGTTCTACTTCCTCAGCGGGGATGTAGTAGTCACGGTCGTAATTGAAGGTGTGGTAGATGGCGGTGCCGATCAGTGCCACGAAGGTCACCGCTGCCGCCAGCCACATGTGCCAGATCAGGGCGAAGCCACAGGCCACGCTGATCGCCGACAGCACGATGCCTGCCCAGGTGCCCTTGGGCATGTGAATCGGGATAAAGCCGGATTCCGGGCGCTTGAAGCCGTGCTGTTTCATCTGCCACCAGGCGTCCAGATCGTGCACACGCGGAGTGAAGGCAAAGTTGTAAGGCGGCGGCGGCGAGGAAGTAGACCACTCCAGGGTACGGCCATCCCACGGGTCACCGGTCTCATCGGCCAGCGCTTCGCGGCGACGGAAGCTGACGATCAACTGGATCAGGAAGGCCGCAATACCCACCGCAATCAGCACCGCACCGAAGGCGGCAATCTGGAACCAGATCTGCAGGGACTGATCCTCGAAGTGGCTGACACGACGGGTCACGCCCATCAGGCCGAGCACGTACAGCGGCATGAAGGCGAAGTAGAAACCGATCAGCCAGAACCAGAACGACAGCTTGCCCCAGAACTCATCCAGCTTGTAACCGGTGGCTTTCGGGAACCAGTAAGTGATACCGGCAAACAGACCGAACAGCACGCCACCGATGATCACGTTATGGAAGTGGGCGATCAGGAACAGGCTGTTATGCAGCACGAAGTCCACCGGCGGTACCGCCAGCAACACCCCGGTCATGCCACCGATCACGAAGGTGACCATGAAGCCCAGGGTCCACAGCATGGGCACATCGAACTTGATGCGGCCACGGAACATGGTGAACAGCCAGTTGAAGATCTTCGCCCCTGTCGGTATCGAGATAATCATGGTGGTGATCCCGAAGAACGAGTTCACGCTGGCCCCCGAGCCCATGGTGAAGAAGTGGTGCAGCCATACCAGGTAGGACAGCACGGTAATCACCACGGTGGCGTAGACCATGGAGGTGTACCCGAACAGCGGCTTGCGGCTGTAGGTGGCCACGATCTCGGAGAAGATACCGAACACCGGCAGGATCAGGATGTACACCTCCGGGTGACCCCAGATCCAGATCAGGTTCACGTACATCATGGCGTTGCCGCCCATGTCGTTGGTGAAGAAGGCGGTGCCCAGATAACGATCCAGGGTCAGCATGCCCAGCACGGCGGTCAGCACCGGGAAGGCCGCCACGATCAACACGTTGGTGCACAGGGAGGTCCAGGTGAACACCGGCATCTTCATCAGGCTCATGCCCGGGGCACGCATCTTGACGATGGTCACCAGCAGGTTGATCCCCGATAGCAGCGTACCCACCCCGGCGATCTGCAACGACCAGATGTAGTAATCCACCCCCACCCCGGGACTCTGCAATATCCCCGATAGTGGCGGATAGGCCAGCCAGCCGGTCTTGGCGAACTCGCCCACGAACAGGGACACCATCATCAGCGCGGCGCCACCGGCGGTCATCCAGAAGCTGAAGTTGTTCAGGAACGGGAAGGCCACATCACGGGTGCCGATCTGCAACGGGATCAGGTAGTTCATGATCCCGGTCACCAGCGGCATGGCCACGAAGAAAATCATGATCACGCCGTGGGCGGTGAAGATCTGGTCGTAGTGATCCGGTGGCAGATAGCCCATGTTGTCGCCGAAGGCGAAGGCCTGCTGCAGGCGCATCATGATGGCATCGGCGAAACCGCGCAGCAGCATCACCAACCCCAGGATGATGTACATGATGCCGATCTTCTTGTGGTCGATGGAGGTGAACCACTCGGTCCACAGATACCCCCACAGCTTGTAGCGAGTCAGCGCCACCAGCATGGCCACGCCACCCACTGCCACCACGGCGAAGGTAGCCAGAATGATCGGATCATGGAACGGAATCGCGTCCCAGGTGAGACGTCCGAAAATGAGTTTGGTCAGGTCCAGGTTTTCAAACATGGGCGACACCTGCTACGACAATTTTTGTTTGCTCCCCTCTCCCTTTGGGGGACCAGCGCAGCGCAGAACAGCCGCAGGCTGGCCCGAAGGGTGAGCGAAGCGAATAAAGGGGCCGGGGGAGAGGGAAAATCCGCAAGGATTTATTCATGGTGGCCTCCATGCGCGTCATGGCCGGCGTGGGCGTCGTGCCCTTCAGCGGCATCCGCCTCCTGCTTGCCATGGCCGCTGTGATACATCATGTCTTCCATGCACACGGTGCCCGGGTCCACGCAGCGGTTGAGAATGGCGTGGTACAGGGTCGGGTCGACGCTGGCATAGCGCTTCACCGGGTCCTTGATGCTGGGCACTTCCAGCGCCTTGTAGACCTCACGGCTGAGGGTGTTGCCGCTGGCCTTGTTCTTGTCCACCCAGGCCTGGAAGTCCGCCTCGCTGAGGCCATGGAACTGGAACTTCATGTGCGAGTAGCCGGCGCCACTGTAGTTGGCGGAGAAGCCCTGGTAGACGCCCGGCTCGTTGATCACGCCGTGCAGCTTGGTCTCCATGCCGGCCATGGCGTAGATCTGCCCGGCCATGGCGGGGATGAAGAAGGAATTCATCATGGTGGAGGCGGTGATCTTGAAGCGGATCGGCTGATCCACCGGCGCCGCCAGCTCATTCACCGTGGCGATGCCCTGCTCCGGGTAAATGAACAGCCACTTCCAGTCCAGCGCCACCACTTCCACGGTGAGCGGCTCCAGATCCGCCGGGATCGGGGTGTTGGCGTCGATGCGATCCAGCGGCCGGTAGGGATCCAGCTTGTGGGTATACACCCAGGTCATCGCCCCCAGGGCAATGATGATCAGCAGCGGCACCGCCCAGATCACCAGTTCCAGCACGGTGGAATGGGTCCAGTCCGGTTTGTAGGTGGCCTCGGTGTTTGACGCGCGGTAACGCCAGGCAAACCACAAGGTCAGCACGATGACAGGAACGATGACCAGCAGCATCAGGATGGTGGACCAGACAAGCAGGTCCCGCTGTTGCACTGCCACATCACCAGAGGGGGACATCACGACTGCATCGCAACCCGACAGCAGGGCAGCGACAAGCAACGTCAGCGACACTCCACGCAAGTATTTGAATATTTGCATTGGCGGCTATTCTGGTTGGCTTATGGGATAGGGGAACTCTAGCCAAGGCAATGGGAAGCGGGTATTGGACATTTTGTCCCATGGCCTTAAAGTGCTAGGGGAATGAGCTACAAGCTACAAGCTTCAAGCTGCAACGCGATCAGACTGATTCGGTGTAGCAATTCTGTGCCCGCGCCTAGGGCAATACGCGGGCACGGCCGAGCAGAGCCGCGAAGCCATCACCGCGCCTTGCAGCTTGAAGCTTGTAGCTTGCAACTCCCCAACACGAAATTCGAGCGCACAACATGTCCCAACCCCAGCAGTCCCACGGTTCCAGTCATGCCCCGGTGGCGCCCAATGAAATCGCCGTCGGAGTGGTCATCGGCCGGACTTCCGAATACTTCGACTTCTTTGTCTACGGCATCGCCTCGGTACTGATCTTCCCGCAGGTATTCTTCCCCTTCGCCGACCCGCTACAGGGCATGCTCTATTCCTTCTCCCTGTTTGCCCTGGCGTTTGTGGCCCGGCCCTTCGGTACCGCCCTGTTCATGACCATCCAGCGTCATTGGGGTCGCGGCATCAAACTCACCGCCGCCCTGTTCCTGCTGGGCACCGCCACCGCCGGCATCGCCTTCCTGCCCGGGTACGAGAAGCTGGGTGGCTACGCCATTACCCTGCTGGCCCTGTTCCGCATCATGCAGGGGGTGGCTTTCGGCGGCTCCTGGGATGGTCTGCCCTCGCTGCTGGCCCTGAACGCACCAAAGGAAAAGCGTAGCTGGTACGCCATGATCGGGCAGCTGGGCGCCCCGCTGGGCTTCGTCATTGCCAGCGCCCTGTTCCTGTTTCTCTATAACAGCCTGAGCGCCCCGGATTTCCTGGGCTGGGGCTGGCGTTACCCGTTCTTCGTAGCCTTCGCCATCAACGTGGTCGCCCTGTTCGCCCGCCTGCGTCTGGTGCTCACCGAGGAATACACCGAAGCCCTGGAAGAAAGCGAGCTGGAGCCCATCGGCACCACCGAGATGGTGCGCAAGCAGGGCTACAACATCTTTATCGGCTCCTTCGCCGCCCTGGCCAGCTATGCCCTGTTCCACCTGGTGACCATCTTCCCGCTGTCCTGGATCGCCCTGCAGGGCAGCCAGACCACCGGCCAGGTGCTGACCGTGCAGATCGTCGGCGGCATCGTGGGCATTATCGCCACCATCGGCTCCGGCTGGATCGCCGCGCGCATCGGCAAGCGCACCACCGTGGGCGCCCTGGCGGCGGTGATCGGCGTCTTCAGCCTGCTCACCCCGCTATTGATGGGGGGCAGCCCGGCCATGCAGGACACCTTCATCCTGCTCGGCTTTGCCCTGCTGGGGATTTCCTACGGCCAGGCCTCCGGCACCGTCACCGCCAACTTCGAGCGCCGCTTCCGCTACACCGGTGCCGCCCTCACCTCCGACTTCGCCTGGCTGTTCGGCGCCGCCTTCGCCCCCCTGGTGGCCCTGGGCCTGTCCGCCAAGTTCGGCCTGCTGTCGGTCACCGTCTACCTGCTCTCCGGCGTCATCTGCACCCTGCTGGCGTTGGCGGTGAACCAGACCCTGGTGGACCAAAGCGAGGACTAAGCTCTCGACAAGGCCGCCGTAGGAGCGGCGCTTGAGCCGCGAACCGCGTGCAAACGCGGAATCGTCCGGAGGACGATCAGGGTCGTCAGAACGGAACAGGGCTCCCGATAGAGAGACCCGAACCAGCTGATAATCTCTTCCTCGCTGTCGCTCGGTTCGCGCCTCAAGAGGCGCTCCTACAGCGGCTCCGTAGAACGCAAAAAGGCCGCATCCAACATCTGGACGCGGCCTCTTTCCTATCAGACCCGACAAACCCGGATCCGCGTTGCAGCTTGTAGCTTGTAGCTTGTAGCTCTTAACTCAAGCTCCCCAACGCTTTCTTGGTAAACGGCGCGATCTCTTCCTCACGCCCTTCCTTCACCTTCAGCAGCCAGTTCGGGTCCTGCAGCAGCGCCCGGCCCACCGCAATCATGTCGAACTCGTCGTTGTCCATGCGTCGGGTCAGCTCATCCAGCGCCGCCGGGTTGGCGGTGCCGCCCATGCCTTCCGGGCTGTTCAGGAAATCCCCATCCAGCCCCACGCTACCCACAGAAATGGTGGGCTTCCCGGTAATCTTCTTGGTCCAGCCGGCCAGGTTCAGGTCGGAACCCTCGAACTCCGGCAGCCAGAAACGACGGGTAGACGCATGGAAAATATCCACGCCGGCGTCCACGAACGGCATCAGGAAGCGTTCCAGCTCTTCCGGATTCTGGGCCAGCTTGGCGTCGTAATCCTGCTGCTTCCATTGGGAAAAGCGCAGCACAATGGCGAACTCCTCACCTACCGCTTCACGGACCGCCTTGACGATCTCCACGCCGAAGCGGGCGCGGTTCTCGATGGAGCCACCGTACTCGTCATCGCGCTGGTTGGTGCCTTCCCAGAAGAACTGGTCCAGCAGATAGCCGTGGGCACCATGAATCTCTACCCCGTCAAAGCCCACCGCTTTGGCGGCCCTGGCGGAGTCAGCAAACGCCTGCACCACGTCCTGGATGTCCTCATGGGTCATGGCGTGGCCATTTTCCTTGCCCGGCTTGAACAGGCCGGACGGCGAATGCCCGGGCACGTCCTTGTCCGGACCAATCCCGGGCTTGCGCACCGAGCCCACGTGCCAGAGCTGCGGGATAATCTGGCCACCGGCCTCGTGGACCGCATCCACCACCTTCTTCCAGCCCGCCATGGCCACATCACCGTAGATCGCCGGCACCCGCTCATAGCCGTTGGCCGCCTTGTGGCCCACAAAGGTGCCCTCGGTGATGATCAGGCCCACCTCGCCTTCCGCCCGACGGCGGTAGTAACCCACCACCTCGTCATTGGGCACATAGCCCGGCGAGAAGGTGCGGGTCATGGGGGCCATGGCCACCCGGTTACGCAGGTTCAGGGATTTGTGCGCAAAAGGGCGCAGCAGACTGTCCAGGGAACCACTCATTGTTACTCTCCCGAATTTTGTTTCACTCTGGCGCTCAAGCGAGCGCGATAAAAAACAACAGAATCAGCGAGGCCACCAATCGGCGGCCCTCAATTTGGTTGCGTAATAAAACCTTATT
This sequence comes from uncultured Alcanivorax sp., assembly GCF_947258575.1. Classification (GTDB taxonomy): domain Bacteria; phylum Pseudomonadota; class Gammaproteobacteria; order Pseudomonadales; family Alcanivoracaceae; genus Alcanivorax. The sequence continues at coordinate 337,673 of NZ_CAMYIV010000012.1, read as the reverse complement.
TGGTTTCGTTATGCAACCTTTCTGGCGTACAATGCCACCCATGACACGCAAACGCTTCGATGAAATGGGCTGCTCGGTAGCCTGCGCCCTCAATGAGGTCGGTGACTGGTGGTCCCTGCTGGTGGTCAAGCAGGCCATGCTGGGCACCCGCCGCTTTGTGGATTTCCAGCACAACCTGGGCATCGCCAAGAACATCCTCTGCAACCGCCTGACCCGGCTGGTGGACAACGGGGTAATGGTGCGTGTGGACGTGGGCGAGCACGGCAAGCGCTACGAATACCGCCTCACCGACAAGGGCCGCGACCTGTTTACGGTAGTCACCGCCCTGCGCCAGTGGAGCGAACGCTGGAACGGCGAGAAAGACACCATGCAGCTGGTGGACCGCCAGACCGGAGAGCCGCTGGCGCCGGTTACCGTCCAGAACCAGCAGGGTCAGACCCTCACCGTGCGGGATGTGCGGTTTGTGGATGAAGATGGGAAGCCGCTGGAGGAAGCGGGATGACCACCGGGTCCGCCCTGCACCAACGATGGCGCACCGCCGTCGCCCCGCTACTGCCTGACCCGGAGCCCACCTGGCAACAACTGGTCAACCACTACAGCGAGCCCCACCGCCACTACCACACCCTGGACCACGTCGCCGCCTGCCTGGGATGGCTGGACCATTACCGACACCTCGCCGCAGATCCGCTTAGCCTGGAACTGGCCTTGTGGGCCCATGATGTAATCTACGATCCCCGCGCCAGTGATAACGAAGCTCGCAGTGCAGACTGGTTTGCCCAGCACTTTGCTGGCAGCTACCTCACGGATCAACAGCGCGCCCGAGTACACGAACTCATCCTGGCCACCATCCACCCGCACCCTCCCACAGACCCGGACATGGCCCTGCTGCAGGATATCGACCTGAGTATTCTTGGGGCAGATGCGGAATTGTACGACCGGTATGAAGGGTGGATTCGGAAGGAATATGACTTTGTGCCGGAGGCGGCGTTTCGGAAAGGGCGTAGCGCTGTGTTGGAGAGTTTTCTGGATCAAGGGGTGATTTATCACACCGCTGAGCTAAGGGAGAAGCTGGAGTTGCCAGCCAGAGAAAACCTCTGTCGCGCACTGAAGAATCTGCGAGATTAACGCCCTATCCGTAGGAGTGTCGCTCGCGGCGCGATTTCTAAAAATCGGGATCAGGTCTTAAATATTTCAATCAAGTGCACGATGCAAGAGCTGACCCCATTAATCGTGGTTATGTTTTTTGGTCCCACCCTACAACTTGATCGTTATCAAGTGTGATTCGAAGACCGTATCGGTTACCACCTTGGTGATTATACTTCCAGACTTCTTTCTTCTTGGTTTTAAGGGCTTTTTAGTCCACGGAGTGTGGCCGACCCAACGAATCCACAAGCTGTTCAGCAGTTTGCCCCTGCCAAAAGGAACGATTCATAAGCGCCAAAACAAGATCTTCATCCTTATACTTCGCCATCAAGGACTCTCTTCGCTGTTTTTTCTGAACGGCCCGGACAAAAATGATCACCCCGACAACTGAAGCCACAATAGCTACAATTGAAACCCAACCAACAGACTCTCCCAGCTTCATTGCCCCATAAATAGGAAGAGCAATCACAATCAAGGCTGCTATACCTTGCGTCTCTGCTTTCGTCATCCTTTTCGCCATTCAGCCCCCTTTCAAACATAACGTCGCCAACAACGGCAGACTTGTGATTGTAAATTTTGCGCAACAATGGCGAAGCCATGCACAAAAGGCGCAAGCCCAAGGCTGTCCAGAGAGCGCAGCGAACGATGTTGCTTGGCCTTGTTAGGTGTTTCTGCCTTTAAGTAAGCCAAGTTCATAAAATGTTTTATCAAAGTCTCTTAATCGCTCATTCTCAGGGTAGCTGTACTCTGCTTGCATTAATACATCACGCCAATCTACTTGAGCGAGCTTTACTTTCTCGTGAAAAGTTGAAACATCACCATTAGATAGATAAACAATAGCCCGTATGATTCTATTGCCAATCATGCCCTTTGTTTTGGCATCAAGAACTTTCAACTCTTCGTGGACTTCGTTGGCTCTTTCGCCAAAGTCGTTCTCGATTTTTTGGTATATGTCTAATGCCATTTAACACCTAACGCCCGGCTCACGCGCCGGTTTGGAGCCGCGAAGCGGCGAAAAACCGGTCTCTGTGCAGCCGATTGTTATAAGTTCTTGGTATTAACTCTGTTCCCGCAATGAATGCACACGATGGAGCCACTGAACCACTTTGCAACCACGGATGCCCAATTACCACTTGAGTCAGGATGTGGCTTTTTAAAGGTCTGGATGGTGAGGCACCGGCCACAATGAGGGCAGCGGACGAAGAATGCGAGAACAACGTGCACTGCTGCGAAAACCAAAAACCCGTAGAACAGCCTGACCAATACACCTTTATCTCCAGACTCAGCCACCATCGTAAAGGCGAAATACAAGCCACAGGCCAATAACATTGCCCAAGCGCAGTAGACGCTGATCGCATTAAGCTTTCCGATGGTAAGGAATTTCACCATGCTTTTAGATCCCGCAACTTATAACGCCATGCTCAGCCGCCGCGTCAGCGGTCTAACTGGAGCTTCTTGTTAGGTTGCGGCACAAGAACCTCAACCAGCCTCACTTCTTCAGGCGTTCTCCATGCGTAAAGGAACAAAGCAATCAAGGCAATCCCTCCAACAATGACAAGTACCGACGGATGGTTAGCACCTAGATATATAGCTAAAAAATGCAAGACAAATGCTACCAAACCATATTTTATCAGTGTAGGAGCCGCACCCTTCCACCCCTTTTCTTTGATAATATTCTCAGGCCTTTTTAGATACACACCACAATGAGGGCATATAAAAGACAACTTCTTTTCCCTCCAATCCTCGCATCCCGCATTACGGGGAGAGAAAAGTTCACCACAATTTTGGCACTTGTATCTCATGACAACCTAACAGTGTATTCAATTGCAGATGCGATATATCACTTTGCAATATATCCCCGACCCAACTCTTTGCTCAAATCACGCTAAAACCGAATTGACTCAGTGGGTTACCGCCAGAGCAGCATCCACTCTCACCTGACTTTTCTTGCATTTGCGTGTTGAACAGGAAATTTAGTTCGGACTTTTCTCGCACCCCAAAACCCGAAAATTCACTTTATCTCAGCAACTTACAAAAATATGTAAGCCATATCCTACAAATTAAACTTGCGCGCGGGTGAAAAACGGGCGGAGGAGTGGCCACATATCAGGCCGACAATAAGCGGGACGCTTCGGGTACAACGGATGAATTGCGGTTTGCGTAGGGTGCACTGAGCCTGGGGCGAACTGCACCGCTTGGGTGGGAAATGGTGCAGTTCGCCTTAGGCTCAGTGCACCCTACTCGTTCGGTAGAGGGGTAGGTGCGGTAACGCTAGGCGCGCAAGAGATGGAGCGTATTACAGGCCTGCCAGACGACGGGCCTGCCAGTAACGCTGGCGCCAGTAGGGATTACTGAGGGACGAAGTCATCACGCCCTTGCTGGAGGACGCATGAAGGAAATCGCCGTTGCCCATGTAGATGCCTACATGGCGGTTGCCGGGGCCGGTGCGGAAGAACACCAGGTCGCCCACGCGGATCTCATCACGGCGGACTTTTTCGCCGCTTTTCAGCAGTTCGGTGGTGGTGCGCGGTACCTGCATACCCAGGCGGGACAGGAAGGTGAGATAGACAAAGCCGGAGCAATCCACACCGCGGGGGCTCAGGCCGCCGTAGCGGTAGGGAACGCCTTTCCAGTCTTCGTGCTGGGCTTGCAGGGAAACGCGCAGGGGCGGCGCTTCGGACATCACTTCTGCCACCAGCGCATCCAGTTCCTGCTGGGACTGGAGATCCGGTGCTGTGCCGGCATACGCCGCATCGGCGGGCGCACCGGGCGCTTGCGAGGCGGGAGGCGCGTCAACAGGTGCCCTGCCGGCACAGCCGGCCAGCAGGAGCAGCAAACAACTTAACAAAGGAAGGGTGTGGCGCATGGAGGGATAAGGCAGCGGTGTGGCCATTCGGTTCCCTCCTGAGCGGCGTAGGCCCTCAGGCCTGCGCCAGCTCCTCGCGCATTTGCTGGATGACCGCGGCGTAGTCGTCCTTGCCGAAGATGGCGGAGCCGGCCACGAAGGTGTCGGCGCCGGCGGCGGCGACTTCGCGGATGTTCTTTTCGGAAACGCCGCCATCCACTTCCAGGCGGATATCATAGCCGCTGGCGTCGATCATCTGGCGCACGGCGCGGGTTTTGTCCAGCGTGGAGGGGATAAACTTCTGACCGCCGTAGCCCGGGTTCACGCTCATCAGCAGGATCATGTCCAGCTTGTCCATCACGTATTCCAGGCAATCCGGGCGGGTGGCCGGGTTGAGGACCAGGCCGGCCTTGCAGCCGTAGCTCTTGATCAGCTGCAGGGAGCGATCCACGTGCTGGCTGGCTTCCGGGTGGAAGGTAATGTAGCTGGCGCCGGCTTCGGCGAACATGCTGATCAGTTCATCCACCGGGCTGACCATCAGGTGCACGTCGATGGGGGCGGTGATGCCGTGGTCGCGCAGGGCCTTGCAGACCATGGGGCCGATGGTCAGGTTGGGCACGTAGTGGTTGTCCATCACGTCGAAGTGGATCACGTCCGCCCCGGCGGCCAGCACGTTATCGCACTCTTCCCCGAGACGGGCGAAGTTGGCCGCGAGAATGGAGGGGGCGATCAGATAATCCTGCTTGGGCATGACAATTCCTCAAAATTCGTTTGTCGCGACAGTGTCACTGTGGGAGCGGTCGTTCGACCGCGAAAATGTGCCGGGGCCGAAATCGCTGTCGAACGACCGCTCCCACAAAAAACCGTTTCAGCGTCGGGTCAGCAATCGATCCAGTTCGTTCAGGCGCTCGGGGGTGCCGATATCCCACCACTGGCCGATGTGGTGCTCGCCGCTGACGGCATCGTCTGCCATGGCGGCGCGCAGCAGCGGCGCCAGTTTCGCTTCGCCATCGGGCAGATCCCGGAACAGGGCCGGATCGAACCGCCCCATGCCCGCATAGGTCAGCCTGGGTTCGCCATTATCGCGCACCCGGCCCCCTTCTGTCAGATGAAAATCCCCGCCCGGGTGGTGGTCCGGGTTATCCGCCAGCACCAGATGCACCGGGTCGGGACGGTCTGCCACCAGCCGGGACAGGTCGAAGTCGGTCCAGATATCGCCATTCACCAGCACAAAGGGCGCATCGCCCAACAGCGGTAGCGCCCGGCGAATGCCGCCGGCAGTTTCCAGCGGAGTGCCTTCATGGGAATAGGCGATGGGGATGCCAAAGCGCCGACCGTCGCCCAGGGTGGCGGCCAGTCTGTCGCCCAACCAGCCGGTGTTGATTACCAGGGAGTCGATGCCGGCATCACGCAATTTCTCGATATGGTATTCGATCAGCGCCTTGCCCCCGGCCTGCAGTAACGGCTTGGGGGTATGGTCGGTGAGGGGCCGCATGCGCTTGCCGTAGCCGGCGGCCAGGATCATGGCTTTCACTCGTTGTCCTCGAGCTGATCCAGGATCCACTCCAGGTCCGCCAGCTCCGGGCGGCGGGCGATGACGGTGCGCAGGTAGGCGAAGAATCGGGCTACATCGCCCAGATATTTGGGTTTGCCGTCCCGGTGGCAGATGCGGGCAAAGATACCGATCACCTTGAGGTGGCGCTGGGCGCCCATCAGGTCGCAGTGGCGCAGAAAGGTATCGAAGTCCGCCGGCACCGGCAGGCCTGCGGCGGTGGCCTTGTCGAAATACTGGCGCAGCCAGCCCAGCACCCGCTCTTCCGGCCAGCTGATAAAGGCATCCTTGAACAGGCTGATCACGTCATAGCTGATGGGGCCGGCCACCGCGTCCTGGAAATCCAGCACGCCGGGGTTGGGGTCGGACACCATCAGGTTGCGGGGCATGTAGTCCCGGTGCACAAAGACCTGCGGCTGGGCCAGGGCCGATTCGATCAGCACAGCGAACACACGGTCCAGGCGCTGGCGCAGCTCGCCGGTGACCACCTTTTCCCGGTGGCGAAACAGGTACCACTGGGGGAACAGCTCCAGCTCCCTTTGCAGCAGGGCTTCGTCATAGACTGGCAGGCCGCTCACATCGGTATGCAACTGCTGGGTAATCAGGGTATCGATGGCGGCGCTGTACCAGGCATCCGCATTGTTCTCGTTCAGGGCGGTCAGCCAGGTTTCATTGCCCATATCGGTGAGCAGCAGAAAGCCCTGGTCCAGATCCTGATGGACGATTTCCGGCACATGCAGGCCGGCACGCTGAAGACGCTGGGCCACGTCGATAAAGGGGCGACAATCTTCCTGGGCCGGCGGCGCATCCATGGCGATCAGGCTGCGGCCACCATGCTGATAGCGAAAATAACGACGGAAACTGGCATCCGCGGAAGCCGGCTCACCCGCCACACCGGCACCGAGGTAAGTACTTACCCACTGGTCCAGGGCGACCTTGCGGGGGTCGGCCTTATTGTCGGATTTACTTTTATCAGGCTGCATTGCCTTCCTTGTTCGATTACACTGCCGCTTTTACAGGGCGGAATTGCCGCCGCTGTACAAAACGGCCTTTTTACCTGTTCTGAGCAGCCGATGCCACTGCCCGTACAACGAATTCTTATCCCCGGCCTGCTGCTACTGGCAGGCACCAGCACCGCGGACAACGACCTTAACTGGGTTGACCGCGAAGAAATGGCCACGTTCCCTGCCGTGCAACAGCGCAGCATCCCGGAATGGTGTGGCGGCATCTACTATAACCCGGCCGTGGGCATCCCCGTGGCAGGCAGCGACACCGTGGTCACCGCCGACCACTCCACCATGTCGCAGAATGGCCTGATCGAGCTGGACGGCGACGTGCTGATCGAACAGCCCGGCAGCCGCATTACCACTGACAGCGCGCAACTGGACCAGGCCACCGGCAAGTTCCAGCTGGAAAACGGCATGCGCCTGGAAAGCGACCAGGCCACCTTTATTGCCTCCAGCATGAGCGGCCAGACCCGCCGCAAGGAAGGCAGCCTGCTGGGTGTGCGCTATTCCCTGTTCAATACCGCCGCCCGCGGCAGCGCCGACTATATTTTCCTCAACGAAACCACCACCACCATTACCCGTGGCACCTACACCACCTGTGCGCCGGGCTCCAATGGCTGGTCTCTGGAAGGGGAACGTATTTTCCTGGACCGGGAAAAGGGCTGGGGCGAAGCCAATAATGTGGTGCTGAAGGTGAAGAGCATGCCGATCTTCTGGCTGCCCTGGATGACCTTCCCCATTGACGACCGCCGCAAGACCGGCCTGCTGTTCCCCACCATTGCTATCGGTGACAGCAGCGGCGGCCTGGACATTACCCAGCCGATCTACGTGAACATCCACCCACAGCTGGATGCCACCATCGGCCCCCGCTTTATCGATGGCCGTGGCGAAGGGGTGGACTCCGAATTCCGCTACCTGACGCCCTGGGGCGAAGGCGACATCAGCTACGGGGTGCTGTTCAACGACCGCAAGTTCGATGACGAAGACCGGCAGGTGGCCCGTTGGACCCATAACGGCAATATCAACCGCTGGAATCTGAAGACCGACTTCAATTACGTGTCGGACGACTTCTATTTCAAGGACCTGGACACCGGCCTGGAAATCAGCTCCCAGACCCACCTGCCCCGGCTGGCGGAAGCCCGCTATTACGGCCGCACCTGGCAGGTACTGGGGCGCATGCAGTCCTGGCAGACCATCGACCCGACCCTGGCGGATCAGGATCTGCCCTACCGCCGTCTGCCACAGTTGCAGCTCACCGGTGACCCGACCCTGTATGGCCCCCTGAAAGGGCTGTGGCTGTCTGATATCACCTCTTTCGAGCGCAGCGGGTCCGATGACAGCGGCAAGGCCACCGGCCTGCGCGCCCACGCGGCCCCGGCCCTGAACCTGCGCCTGCAGCAACCCTGGGGCTATCTGGAACCCCGCGCCCGGCTGTATCACACCCGCTATGAGCTGGACAGTGTGGACGCCAACGCGGAAGACAATCCGGATATCACCACCTGGGGGGCCAGTGTGGATTCCGGCCTGTTCTTCGAGCGCCCCAGCCGCTGGTTTGGTGAAGACTTCACCCAGACTCTGGAACCGCGCCTGTTCGTCAACAAGGTGGCGTTCAAGAATCAGGACTTCCTGCCCAACTTCGACAGCCGCGAGCTGACCTTCTCCTACAACTCGCTGTTCCGGGAAAACCGCTTTATCGGCTACGACCGCATTGGTGACGAGGAAAAACTGGCGCTGGGCCTGACCAGCCGTTTCCTCCATGATGCCACCGGCCGCGAACAACTTCGGCTGCGCCTGGCCCAGGGTTTCTACTTCGAAGACCGCAAGGTGGTCACCGAGCAGACCGTGGAAGACCCCACCGATGACCAGACGCCACTGGTGGGTGACGCCCGATGGAACTTTGCCCGCGACTGGTACCTCTACACTGAAGCCCAATGGGATCTGGAAGAAAACGAGCGGGAACGCTCCAGCTTCCAGATCGGTTACAACGACCGGGAACGCCGGGTGGTCAATGTGGGCTATCACGACCGCCCCGAAGACGACATCCGCGAATCGGAACTCAGCGGCATCCTGCCAATTCATCGCCACTGGCGCATGGTAGGCCGCTGGATGTACGACCTGGAAAACAAGCGCACCCTGGAAACCATAGCCGGGGCCGAATACCGCAATTGCTGCTGGAAACTGCGCCTGCTGAGTCAGCGGGAACTGGTGGATGATGATGGCGATGGCGATCTCGAAGCCGACAGCACCATCTGGATACAAATTCAGATGGTTGGCCTGGGCGGCTTCGGCGGCCAGGTGGATGCCCTGCTGGAGCGCAGTATTCCGGGATACAGGAGACAGTATGATTGATAGAACGCTGCACGCTGCACGACGCACGCTGCACGCCAGACACACCCTGCTTGGCCTGCTGGCCATGGCCGTGCTGATGTTGCCGGCCTGGTCCCACGCCAAGGTGCAGATGCTCGACCGCATCGTGGCCGTGGTCAACGACGGCGCCATCATGGCCAGCGAGCTGGACGAGCGCATCAACACCATTGCCCTGCAATTCCAGGAAAAGGGCCAGCCACTGCCGCCCCCGGCGGTGATGCGTGAGCAGGTGCTCGACCGCATGATCCTTGAGCGCATGCAGCTGCAACTGGCCGACCGGGGCGGCATCAAGGTCGACGACGCCACCCTCAATCAGGCACTGGCCGGCATTGCCCGCCAGAACGGCATGACCCTGGAAGATTTCGCCGCCGCCCTGCGCCAGGACGGTTACGACTGGGCCCAGTTCCGTGAGCAGATCCGCCAGGACATGCTGATTTCCCGCCTTCAACAACGCAGCGTTGCCTCGCGCATTCGCATCACCGACCGGGAAGTGGACCGTTTCCTGAATTCGGAAATGGGCAAGAAGATGTTCGAAGCCGACTTCCGTCTTGGCCATATTCTGGTGCGGCTACCCGCCGGCGCCAGCCCGGAGCAAGTCCAGGACGCCAAACAGAAAGCCGAGAGCATCGTGGAACGCCTGAAGCAGGGCAGTGACTTCCAGCAGCTGGCCACGTCGGAATCCGACGGCCCCAAGGCCCTGGAAGGCGGTGACCTGGGTTGGCGCCCGGCGGCCCAATGGCCCAGCCTGTTCGCAGAAACCGCCATCGACATGAACAAGGGCGAGATTTCCCAGCCGCTACGCTCCGGGGCCGGCTTCCATATCATCAAGATGATGGACCGCAAGGGCGGCATCGAAAAAGTGGTCACCCAGTACCAGGTCCGTCACGTACTGATCAAGGCCGATGCATTGACCAGCCCCCAGGAGGCTCGCTCAGAAGCCATGCGCCTGCACGACAGCATTGCCTCTGGCCAGCAAGCGTTTGCCGCCGTGGCAGCGGAGCATTCCGACGATCCGGGTAGTGCCCGTAACGGTGGCGAGCTGGGCTGGATCACCCAGGGCGAGATGGTGCCGGAATTCGAGGACATGATGCTCAACACCCCGGTGGGCGAGCTGTCGCCGGTGTTCGAAAGCCAGTTCGGCTTTCACTTCCTGCGCGTGGACGACACCCGCGACGCGGACATGAGCGAAGAATTCCGTCGCATGCAGGCCACCCAGGCCCTGCAGAAGCGCCGTTTCGAGGAAGAGCTGGAAACCTGGCTGCAAGAGCAGCGCAGCGAATCCTACGTGGATATTCGCTTATGAGTCTGACGTCTGACGTCGGACGTCTGACGCCAGAACGTCCCATCGCCATCACCTGCGGGGATCCCGCAGGCATCGGCCCTGATCTGGTACTGACCCTGCCGGCATCCTTCCCGGACGCCCGGCTTGTTGTCATCGCTGATCGCGACGTCCTTACCCAGCGAGCCAGGCAACTCGACCTGGCCATTACGCTCTCCGACTGGCAGCCAGGGCAACCGCTGACACCGGGCACCCTGCCGGTGTGGCACACCCCGGCCGGGTCGTCGGTGACCGCCGGGCAGCCCGATCCGGCCACCGCCAGCGGCACCCTCACCATGCTCAGCCGCGCGGCACAGGGCTGCCTGGATGGCACCTTTGCCGCCATGGTGACCGCTCCTGTGGCCAAAAACGTGATCTGTGAGGGCGCCGACCCGGCCTTTACCGGCCATACCGAGTTTCTCGCCGAACAGGCCGGGGTGGACCAGGTAGTGATGATGCTCACCGCCCGCGAACTGCGGGTGGCCCTGGTCACCACCCATCTGCCGCTCAGTCAGGTGTCACGGGCGGTAACGGCAGACAGCCTGACCCGCACCCTGACCATTCTGCGCGACGACCTGATCGGCAAGTACCGCATTGAGGCGCCGCGCATTCTGGTGCTGGGGCTTAACCCCCATGCCGGCGAAGGCGGCCACCTGGGCCGCGAAGAACTGGATGTGATCATCCCCACCCTGGACGCCCTGCGCGATCAGGGCATGGCGCTCACCGGCCCGGTGCCGGCGGATACGGCCTTTCAGCCGGACCTGCTGGCGCAGCACGATGCGGTGCTGGCCATGTACCACGACCAGGGCCTGCCGGTGCTCAAGTACGCCGGCTTTGGCGAAGCCATCAATATCACCCTGGGGCTGCCCTTTATCCGCACTTCCGTGGACCATGGCACCGCCTTCGATCTGGCCGGCACCGGCCAGGCCAAGGCCGGCAGCCTGATCGCCGCCACCCGACTCGCTCTGGAGCTTGCCGCCACATGACAGAACACCGCACCCGCAAACGTTTCGGCCAGCACTTTCTGCATGACCGCAATCTGGTAGACCTGATGGTGCGTACCCTGGGGCTGCAGAAAGACGACACCCTGGTGGAAATCGGTCCCGGGCGCGGCGCGCTCACCTACCCGCTGCTGGAAAAGCTGCCGCATCTGCACGTGGTGGAGCTGGACCGGGACCTGATCGCCCTGCTGCGTCAGGAAAACAGCCCGGAACGCCTGACCATCCATGAAAGCGACGCCCTGCGCTTCGATTTCCGCACCCTGAAACCGACGGACAAGCCGCTGCGGGTGATCGGCAACCTGCCCTACAACATCTCCACGCCGCTGATCTTCCACCTGCTCAGCCAGGCGAACGCCATCAGCGACATGACCTTCATGTTGCAGAAGGAAGTGGTAGACCGGCTCACCGCCCGCCCCGGCACCCGTGACTGGGGGCGCCTGTCGATCATGGTGCAGTACCACTGTCAGGCGGATTACCTGTTCTTTGTCCCCCCGGAGGCCTTCAGCCCGCCGCCCAAGGTGGATTCCGCCGTGGTCCGGCTGATGCCCCATGCCAGCCTGCCCCACCCGGCGGACGACGAAGAGCATCTGCGGCGGCTGGTGGCCCAGGCCTTCACTCAACGACGCAAGGCCATCCGCAATAGTCTAAAATCACAGGTCACCCTGGAGCAGTTCGAGCAGGCGGGCATTGACGCCGGCCTGCGCCCGGACCAGCTCTCCGTGGCAGACTATGTGGCCCTGGCCAATATCACCCGGCCAGAGGCGGGCACCGCCTAGCCGGGCCAAGCAGCCGCGCCAGAGCCAGCCAGGTAACCGAACCCATTCAGCGAGAATCACATCAACGGAGCAACCATGAGCCCGCGCCATAATATTCAGGTCTCGGTGGAAACCGAATTTCTCGCCGATCAGAGCGACGTGGACAACCAGCGCTGGGTGTTTGCCTACCACATCACCATTCGCAATGAGGGTACCGTCAGCGCCCGCCTGTTGACCCGTCACTGGGTGATCACCGATGGCGAAGAGCGCGTGCAGGAAGTCCATGGCGAAGGCGTCATCGGCGAACAGCCCCACATCGCCCCGGGCCAGGCCTTTTCCTACACCAGCGGCGCCATCCTGGAAACCGAAGTCGGCAGTATGCGCGGCAGTTACCAGATGATTGCAGAAGATGGCACACACTTCGACGCACAAGTCCCGATGTTTACTCTTGCGGTACCGCATGCGCTGCATTGATTCCGGCCTGCAACACGCCAACAGGACCAGGCCAACCGGGACTGGAGGTGCCCATTGAGCGATTACGCCATCGGTGACTTGCAGGGCTGCCTGAAGCCCTTCAATTGCCTGCTGGAACAAATCAATTTCAATGCGGATCGCGACCGGCTGTTCCTCGCCGGCGACCTGGTCAACCGCGGCCCGGATTCCCTGGGCACCCTGCGCCGGGTTTATGAGCTGCGCGAGAATGTGCACGCCGTACTGGGCAACCACGACCTGCACCTGCTGGCAGTGGCCCAGGGCAGCACCGACAGCCGCCGTAAGGACACCCTCACGGATATCCTCGAGGCACCGGACCGCGACGCCCTGTTGGGCTGGCTGCAGAACTGCCCGCTATTGGTGGATATCCCTGAACATCAGGCGGTGATGACCCATGCCGGCATTCCGCCACTGTGGACACTGCCCGAAGCACGGCAACGGGCCCGGGAAGTGGAGCAGGTACTGCGCGGCCCTCAGGTGGGCGAGTATTTCGCCAACATGTACGGTAACCAGCCGGCGGGCTGGGACAACGCCCTGCAAGACGCGGAACGCTGGCGGGTCATCACCAACCATTTCACCCGCATGCGTTTTGTGGACCTGGCCGGAGCTCTGGATCTGGGCAGCAAGGGCGAAGCCGATGCCCCTCCGGAAGGTTTCATGCCCTGGTTCCTGCACCCCCATCGTCAGGCCACTGACACCCGCATCCTGTTCGGCCACTGGGCGGCACTGGAAGGCCACACTGACGTGGCAAACGTAGACGCCCTGGATACCGGCTGCGTCTGGGGCGGCAGCCTCACCGCCCTGCGCCTGGACGATCTGACCCGCATCGCCTGCCACTGCTGACTCTCAGCGCATGCAGGCGCTTTCCCTCGCTGTAACACCCTGCGCAAATCCATGGCAATCTGCCAGCTACCTACGAGTGTTCGAACGGTGTTTTGCTTACCACTTGCCGCCCTTTACGGCTCGCCTCCGGCCTGTCAGACATTCGCCACACTTCATCCTTTTTCTGCCAAAAAACATTTCCTTCCGCTTTGACTTCATCTGCCGTTTGGCTACATGCTAAAGATGTGACTGCACGGTCAGACCTGCAGTCATGAATACCCACTTTCATTTTTTATTTACGCGACTTTTTTTAATAATCAATCAAAGTGATCAAGGCATCTATCAAGGACACGTACCGCATGTAGTTTTGTTGTGACCATTGTTGGTTTCGCCAGGAGGAAGCAGGCATGAGCATTATCAGCCACTACCAGGCCCGGTTTGACAGCACACAGCAGGAAGAAATGTCGCTGGAAGAATACCTGGACCTGTGCAAACGCGACCCCAGCGCCTACGCCACGGCCCCCGAGCGCATGCTGATGGCCATCGGCGAGCCAGAAATGGTCGACACCGCCAAGGACCCACGCCTGTCACGCATCTTCTCCAACAAGGTCATCCGTCGCTACCCTGCCTTCGACGAGTTCTACGGCCTGGAAGAGGTGATCGAGAATATCGTCAGCTACTTCCGCCATGCCGCTCAGGGCCTGGAAGAAAAGAAACAGATTCTTTACCTGCTCGGCCCGGTGGGCGGCGGCAAATCCTCCCTGGCGGAAAAGCTCAAGGCGCTGATGCAAAGAGTGCCTTTCTACGCCATCAAGGGTTCCCCGGTTAACGACTCTCCCCTGGCCCTGTTCGACCCGGAAGAAGATGCCCCGATTCTGGAAGAGGAATACGGCATCCCGCGCCGCTATATCCGCACCATCATGTCGCCCTGGGCGGTAAAACGACTGCATGAATTCGGCGGCGACATCAGCCAGTTCCGGGTGGTGAAACGTTACCCGTCCATTCTCGACCAGGTCGCCGTGGCCAAGACCGAGCCGGGTGATGAAAACAACCAGGATATTTCTGCCCTGGTGGGCAAGGTGGATATCCGCAAACTGGAAGATTTCGCCCAGGACGACCCGGACGCCTATTCCTTCTCCGGCGGTCTGTGTCGGGCCAATCAGGGCATTCTGGAATTCGTGGAAATGTTCAAGGCACCGATCAAGGTGCTGCATCCCCTGCTGACCGCCACCCAGGAAGGCAATTACAACGGCACCGAACACATGGGTGCGATTCCCTTCGACGGCATCGTGCTGGCCCACTCCAACGAAGCGGAGTGGCACACCTTCAAGAACAACAAGAACAACGAAGCCTTTATCGACCGGGTCTATATCGTCAAGGTGCCCTACTGTCTGCGTGTCACCGAAGAAATGCAGATCTATGAAAAACTGCTGCGCAATTCCAGCCTGCGTGACGCCCATTGCGCACCAGACACCTTGCACATGCTGGCGCAGTTCTCTTCCCTGACCCGCCTCAAGGAACCGGAAAACTCCAGCATTTATTCCAAGATGCGGGTCTATGACGGCGAGAACCTGAAAGACGTGGATCCCCATGCCAAGTCCATGCAGGAATATCATGACATGGCCGGCGTCGACGAAGGCATGAACGGCCTCTCCACTCGCTTCGCTTTCAAGATCCTGTCCAAGGTCTTCAACTACGACCACACCGAAGTGGCAGCCAACCCGGTGCATCTGATCCATGTGCTCGAGCAACGCATTGATCAAGAGCAGTTTCCCCAGGAGCAACAGGAGCAATACCGCCGCTTCATCAAGGAGTACCTGGTACCGCGCTACGTGGAATTTATCGGCAAGGAAATACAGACCGCCTACCTGGAGTCCTATTCCGAGTATGGCCAGAACATCTTCGACCGCTATGTCACCTACGCGGACTTCTGGATTCAGGATCAGGAATTCCGCGACCCGGACACCGGTGAGATTTTCGACCGTCAGGCTCTCAACGAGGATCTGGAGAAAATCGAAAAGCCCGCGGGCATCTCCAACCCGAAGGATTTCCGCAACGAAGTGGTCAACTTCGTCCTGCGCGCCCGCGCCAACAACAATGGCAAGAACCCCAGCTGGCTCAGCTACCAGAAACTTCGCGACGTGATCGAGAAGAAAATGTTCTCCAACACCGAAGACCTGCTGCCGGTGATTTCCTTCAACGCCAAGGGCAGCGAAGACGATCAGCGCAAGCACAGCAACTTCGTGCAGCGCATGGTCTCCCGAGGCTATACGGAAAAACAGGTACGCCTGCTATCCGAATGGTACCTGCGAGTTCGCAAGGCGCAGTAGCAAACTCCCCGTAGGAGCTATGCTTGCATGGCGAACCTGCTTGCGAATACCCATGATTCGCCATGCAAGCATAGCTCCTACGCAAGGGGCACATAGCCGGAGGAAGCAATGAGCTACATCATTGATCGCCGCCTGAACGACAAGCGCAAGAGCACGGTCAACCGCCAGCGTTTTTTGCGTCGTTATCGCAAGCACATCCGCGAAGCCGTCAATGATGCGGTGAACCGCCGCTCCATTCAGGATATGGAACAGGGCGAGCGTATCAATATTCCTCGCAAGGACCTGTCCGAGCCCATTTTTCATCATGGCCCCGGCGGGCAACGCAGTATCGTGCACCCCGGCAACAAGGAGTTTCACCCGGGCGACCGGATCATGCGACCGGAAGGCGGAGGCGGACAAGGCAGCGGGGATGGTCAGGCCAGTGACCAGGGGGAAGGCGATGATGCCTTCGCCTTTGAAATCGACAAGCAGGAATTCCTCAACTTCCTGTTCGAGGACCTGGAGCTTCCCAACCTGATAAAGCGACACCTGGAAGGCGCCCAGACCTTCCAGACCAAACATGGCGGCATTGTCAGCCAGGGCATGCCCGCCAAGATCAATATTGTCCGCTCCATGCGCCAGGCCTCCATGCGGCGCCGGGCACTCACCGCCGCCACCCGGCGACGCATTCGTGATTTCAAAGCGGAACGAGAGGAACTGCTACAAAAGGACCAGTCCCCGCAACGCCAGGCTCGCCTGCAGGAACTGGACGAGCAGATTGCCAAGCTGGAACGACGCCTGGATCGCATTCCGTTTCTGGATACCGTAGACCTGCGCTTCAATCATCATGTGAAAGTGCCCGTGCCGGTGAGCCGGGCGGTGATGTTCTGCATCATGGATGTATCCGGCTCCATGAATCAGGACATGAAGGATCTGGCCAAACGTTTCTTCCTGTTGCTGTATCTGTTCCTGCAGCGCAATTATGAAAAAATCGAGGTGGTTTTTATCCGCCACCACACCAGTGCCAAGGAAGTGGATGAGGAAGAGTTTTTCTATTCCCGGGAGACCGGCGGCACCATTGTCTCCAGTGCATTGAAACTCACCCGCGACATCATCAACGAACGCTACCCGGTGGCGGAGTGGAATATCTATGCCGCCCAGGCCTCCGATGGCGACAACTGGAATGATGACTCCCCGGCCTGCGCCAAGTTGATTGAAGAAGAACTGCTACCCAAGTTGCAGTACTTCTCCTACGTGGAAGTTATGCCCCGTGCCCACCAGGCCCTCTGGGACCACTATCAAAGCATCATGGAAAAACACCCCACTGCGTTTTCCATGGCACAGATTGACGAGCCCGGCGAGATCTACCCGGTTTTCCGTCACCTGTTCAAGAAACGCATGGAGGACGCATGAGCTTTTTATCTCAAGGGTCCGACTGGGATTTCGAACTGCTGGCGCGCTATGACGAGGCGATTGCCGATATTGCCCATAACAAATATGGCCTCGACACCTACCCCAACCAGATCGAGGTGATTTCCTCCGAGCAAATGATGGACGCCTATTCCTCGGTGGGCATGCCGGTGGGCTACAACCACTGGTCCTTCGGCAAACAGTTTGTCGAAGTGGAGGGCCGCTATCGGCGCGGGCAGATGGGGCTGGCTTATGAAATCGTCATCAACTCCGACCCTTGCATTGCCTACCTGATGGAAGAGAACAGCATCGCCATGCAGGCCCTGGTGATCGCCCACGCCAGCTATGGGCACAATTCCTTCTTCAAGAACAATTACCTGTTCAAGACCTGGACCGATGCCTCCTCCATCATCGATTACCTGGTATTCGCGCGGAACTACATTGCCGAGTGCGAAATGCGCCACGGTGTCACTGCCGTGGAGGAAACCCTGGACTCCTGCCATGCCCTGATGAATTACGGGGTAGATCGCTACAAACGCCCCTCCCCCATTTCCGCCGTGGAGGAAAAACGCCGCCAGCGCGAACGGGAAGAGTCGCTGCAGAAGCAGGTCTCGGAGTTATGGCGCACCTTTCCGCAATTACAGCCGGCCACCCAACGTCGCGAGGAGGACGGCACCTTCCCGGCTGAACCACAGGAAAACCTGCTTTATTTCATCGAGAAAAATGCCCCTCTTCTGAAACCCTGGCAACGGGAAATCATCCGCATCGTGCGCAAGATGGCCCAGTACTTCTACCCGCAACGCCAGACCAAGGTAATGAACGAGGGTTGGGCATGCCTGTGGCACTACACCCTGCTCAACGATCTCTACGACAAGGGTCTGGTCACCGATGGCTTCATGCTGGAATTCCTGCAGAATCACAGTCAGGTGATCTACCAGCCCCCCTTTACGGCCCCCTTCTACAGCGGCATGAATCCCTATGCGCTGGGCTTCAACATGTTCCAGGATATCCGCCGCATTTGCGAAAACCCGGATGACGAGGACCGGGAGTGGTTTCCGGAAATCGCCGGCTCCAACTGGGTCGAGACGGTGAAATTTGCCATGGAGAGCTTCAAGGATGAGAGCTTCATTCAGCAATTTCTGTCACCGAAACTGATCCGTTACTTCAAGTTTTTCCAGATCGACGATGACGATCACAACGATTACGTGGAAGTGGCAGCGATTCATAATGAACAGGGTTACCGCAAGGTCCGCGACGCCCTGGCCGAGCAGTACAACCTGAGCATTCAGGAGCCCAACATCCAGATCGTGCGCGCCAACATTCATGGCGACCGAGCCCTGACCCTGCGTCACCAGCGTAGCAGCAGCCGACCTCTGGATGATGACAGCGCCCGGGAAGTCCTGCGCCACCTGCACCGGCTGTGGCAGTTCGACGTACACCTGGAAAGCGTGGAAAACGGCAGCGTGGTCAGCCATCACAGCATGCCCCCGGAGCCGGCCCCTACCGTTTCTTCGTAACCAATAGCCTGTGCCGCAAGACTGAACGGCAAAGGTCGCAGCCATCAGAGAAACGCGTAACAACCAGAATGTGTAGGGTGCACTGAGCCCAAGCGAACTGCACCAACCCGGGGCCGCAGCGGTGCAGTTCGCTTGGGCTCAGTGCACCCTACAAATGCCGCCTCCTCATAACGTCCACAAACGTTCGAGCCGCGTTACCACTTTCAACTTTCCACTTGAAACCGCTTGAGCTGCCGCCTTACCTGATGATCCCCCAACACAAACAGGGACAGCGCCAGCACAATCACCCCGGCACCGATCAGCACCATACTGCCCAGGCTCTCGCCATTGAGCAGATTGCCCAGCGCCAGCGCCAACACGGGTGTAATCAGTGTGACCAACGCCACCGTGGCGGCAGGCAGCCGTGACAGGATCTGGAAATAACAATAAAAACCCAGCAGAGAGCCAAACACGGCCAGGTAGATAATGGCGGACAGCCCACGCAGGTCGCCGCTAAAGGCAAACGACTGGCCAGCAATGAGCATGGCCACTGCGTAGCACGGCAATGACAATATCAGGCCGCCGACGGTCTGTTGCATGGGCTGCAGACCGGCGCCCACCCGCTGCACGGCAATGCCGCCCCCGGCAAACAGGGTCACCGCAGACAACATCCACAACAGCCCGGTACCACGCTCACCCAGGTCCGCGCCGGCCAGCAGGCCCGCCAGGTTTTCGTCAAACACCAGCGCCAAGCCGAACAAACCCAGCAGGCAGGCGCTCCAGTGCCAGCCATTCAGTCGCACGCTGCCAGGCAAAGATTGCATCATCAGGCCGGAGAGTAATGGGGCCAGACCGAAAATCACCGAAATCAGACCGGAAGGCAGATGTGTGGCCGCCATGTAGCTACACGCCATGGCCCCAAAAATACCCGGCAAGGCAACGGTATAACTGAGCACAGCGCGACCATGCAGCGGCAGGCTCTGACGCTTCCAGCACAACCACAGCAAACCCAGCAGCGCAGCAATGGCCATACGCACGCCAGCTGCCGCCAGCGGTGCCATGGCATCAC
The DNA here is from genome assembly GCF_947258575.1 of uncultured Alcanivorax sp. Taxonomy (GTDB): domain Bacteria; phylum Pseudomonadota; class Gammaproteobacteria; order Pseudomonadales; family Alcanivoracaceae; genus Alcanivorax. The sequence goes on along the minus strand of NZ_CAMYIV010000012.1, from coordinate 318,087 downwards.
CACTCCATTTAATCCCCAACGGCGTGGTTGCCCACACCGCCACTACGATCAAATACGCTGCCAGGGTTGGCATGTCGTTCTCCTTGGTTGAGGAGCAAGTTGAAAGTTCAAAGTTGAAAGGCGCGGCAGGTGCTGGTGCCAACCGACAACCTCCTCAGCCGCGCCGCAAAGCGAGAAAACCATGCTCCACACTCTTTCCCTTTACGGCGGGGCTGAGGAGGTCAATGATTAGCAGCTGCCTTTCCCGCGCTTTTCAACTTTGAACTTTCAACTTGCAACTGATTAACGACCTGCCACCTTTCCAAAAACACAAAAAAGGCCGCAGGTCAGGGACACTGCGGCCTTTTTGCAGAACTGAAACTATCAGTCACACAGCCGCAATCCCTGCGCACGCCATTTGCGTGCACAGCGGTCTGCGACCAGCATGTGTAGTTTCAGTACGATAGAAAGCATGCGACCATTCTGTCCAAGATAACGAGAGCGCACAAGATGAAAATTTATCTGGTGGGTGGTGCCGTGCGGGATGCATTACTGGGACTGCCGGTGACAGAAAGAGACTGGGTCGTCGTCGGTGCCACACCCGACGAGATGCAGGCCAAAGGGTTTCGCCCGGTGGGACAGGATTTTCCCGTCTTTCTGCACCCGAAAACCCAGGAGGAATACGCCCTGGCCCGCACGGAACGCAAATCCGGTCACGGTTATGGCGGCTTTACCTTCCATGCCGCCCCCGATGTCAGCCTGGACGACGATCTGGTGCGCCGTGACCTGACCATCAACGCCATGGCCCAGGAGGAAGGCGGCCAGGTGTTTGATCCCTTCAACGGCCGGATTGACCTGAAGGCCCGCCTGCTTCGCCATGTCTCCCCCGCCTTTGCAGAAGACCCCTTGCGAGTATTACGGGTGGCGCGGTTTGCTGCCCGCTACCACTGGCTGGGTTTTCGGGTAGCCGATGACACCCTGGCACTCATGCGGCAGCTGGCTGACAGCGGCGAGCTGGATTATCTGGTGCCGGAACGGGTCTGGAAGGAAACCAGCCGGGCGCTGATGGAGCGCGATCCCCAGGTCTTCTTTCAGGTGTTGCATGCCTGTGGCGCCCTGCGGGTGTTGTTTCCGGAACTGGCTGCTCTGGATGGGGTTCCGCAACCGGAGCAGCACCATCCGGAGGTGGATACGCTGGTGCATCAATGGCTGTGTCTGGAACAGGCCAGTCGACTGAACCTGCCGTTGACGGCCCGTTACGCTGTGCTTTGTCATGATCTGGGTAAGGGCAAAACGCCCGAGGAAGAATGGCCCCGGCATATCGCCCACGAAATTCGTAGCGCCCGGCTGGCGAAAACCGTGTCAAAGCGCTGGCGCGTCCCCAAGGACGCCGCCACCCTGGCGGCCCTGGTGGCGGAATACCATACCCACTGCCACCGGGCCCTGGAGCTGAAACCCGCCACGGTCTGGAAGCTGCTGAAAACGCTGGACGTAATACGCCGACCTGAACGGCTGGAGGATTTTCTTCTCTCCTGCGAAGCCGATGCTCGCGGTCGTACCGGCCTGGAAGATCGCCCCTACCCTCAAGTGGATTACTTGCGTGGTACGGCGCAGGCTGCCAGCAATATTGATGTTGCCGCACTGCGCCAGAGCGGCATCGAAGGGCCGGCACTGGGCGAGGCCATTGAAAAAGCTCGCATTCATGCAATCTCGGAGTTTAAAAAAACATGGCAGACCCCGTCGCCCTGATTACCGGTAGCGCTCGCCGCATCGGCGCAGAAATCGTTCGCACCCTGCATGCCAATGGCATGCGGGTGATTATTCATTACCGCAACAGCGCACAAGAGGCTCTGGCTCTGGCGGACAGCCTCAATCGCTCGCGCCCGGATAGCGCGGCCACGCTTCAGGCGGATCTGGATCAACCCGACCAGGTGCGGCAACTGGCCCAGGATGCCCTGGCCTGCTTCGGCCGCATGGATCTGCTGGTCAACAATGCCTCCAGCTTCTATCCGACCCCCGTCGATCAGGCCGATGATGCCGACTGGGACAGGCTGGTTCACAGCAACCTGCGCGCTCCCTTTATTCTCAGCCAGACACTGGCCTACGCCCTGCGGCAGCAGCAGGGCAGCATTATCAATATTGTGGATGTCTACGCGGAAAAACCGCTACAAAACCATACCCTGTATTGCATGGCCAAGGCCGGACTGGCGATGATGACCCGCAGCCTGGCCCGCGAACTGGGGCCGGATATCCGCGTCAACGGCGTATCACCGGGTCCCATCCTGTGGCCGGAGGCCGGGCAGATGAATCAGCAAGAGATTCAGGATGCCACCGCACTGAAACGCTGCGGCACACCGCAGGATATTGCCCAGACCGTCTTGTGGCTGGGCACACAGGCGCCGTTTGTTACCGGCCAGATTTTGGCCGTGGACGGAGGGCGCTCTCTCACATTACAGGGAAGTTAAACGTGTTCGGGGGGACAGAATGAAAGGACTCATTACACTACTGGCATTGCTGCCACTGCTCGCCAGTGCCGAGGTGTACCGCTGGCAGGATGCCGACGGTAACTGGCACTTTGGCGATCAGCCGCCACAGGAACAGCACGAGAAACTGGATATCAAGGCGCCGCCCAAGATCGGCCAGGGCGAGCGGGTCCGCGAAATCAATCAACGCACCCTGCGACTACGCGAAAGCGAACAGGCCAGGGCGCAGGAACAGGCAGCCAGAGAGCAAAAACAACAAGATGCTCAGGACAAGAAATGCCGAAACGCCAGGGCAAAATTGAAGCGACTGCAGGGCCGTTTCGTCTACCGGGATGACGACGGCAATGTCACCCACCCCACCATGGATAAGGTAAAAGCCGACCAGGACGCCGTTCGCCAATGGATACAACAACACTGTACGCCCTGATCCGCAGCGGCCTCTGCCTGATCGCACTGGTGACATCACTGGCTGCCCATGGGGACATTTTTCAGTGGCGCGATGACAACGGCAAGCTGCACTTTGGTGATCGTCCGCCCGAGCAGGTGGACAGTAAAAAAATCACCCAAAGAACGTCCCCGCTCATGCAGGAACTGGAAATTACCGTACTGCGGCAGGACTTCACTCTGCCCGACGGAATCCATGACACCACCCTGCAGGCGATCCGCAACATCTACCGGCGTTACCGCAACGATTTCGGTCTCGACCTGCATGGCACCGCCCAGGTCAATCTGTATCTGTTCGAACAGCAGGCGGATTTCCGTCAATGGATGGTCGACCGCATCGGCTCCAGCAACGCCAATTACGCCGGCGTGTTTATCCCTTCCCGCAATGAAGTGGCCGTCTGGCGCTGGGGCGATGATCAGGACGTGGCCCAGACGATTCTCCACGAAAGCAGCCACGTACTCCTTTACCAACTGTCCCCGGCTTCACCGGTGTGGCTGCATGAGGGCCTGGCCCAGTATTTTCAGACTCTGCAAGTGCAACCCGATGGCCGCCTGAAAGTCAGTGCCCTGCCTGACGCCCAGGCACGCATCCGCCAATGGATGGATGAAGGGCGGCTGATCACCCTGCGACAGTATCTGTCCCTGGGTGATACCCAGTGGCGGCGCATGGCCCACGAACTCGATGCCATTCCCTACACCGTTGCCTGGGCGACGACGGCGTTTCTGATGTCCAAACCCGTGGGCCGCAGCACATTGCGCCAACTGCTTCAGGAACTGGAAAAAACCGACCGCCGCCCCACGTTGAGAAGGATAGACCAGATCTATCCGGGTGGGCTGACACGGCTGGAGTATGATTTTTTCCGCTGGGCGCAGAGTGACATGGCACCGCATTGGTATTGAATACAGCGGCAAGCTGTAGGAGTTCCTCTTGAGGGACGAATCCGAGCTTGAGCGAGGAAGCTAGCGCCACCTGATCACTCTTTCGACGCCTGGCACACCTGATCGCCCTCCGGGCGATTTCCTTGCTCCGCAAGGTTCGCACCTCAAGAGGTACTCCTACAGCGGCTTCGTAGAAATCGAGCGTAGCCCGTAGCTACGCTTCCAGCGCCACCACCCACAATGCCTGTCCGGCAAAATCCGACTCTTCCAGCAACTGCCGGTAAGGCTTGCCGATTTCCGGGTGAATTGCATCAGGAGCCAGATCCACCAGAGGCTTGAGAACAAAGGCGTGCTTGAGGATTTCGTCACGGGGCAGTTGTACCCCGTCGATATCGCCGGTGAGATCGTTGTAAGTGAGAATGTCGATATCCAGGGTCCGGCTGGAAAATTTCTTTTCCCCACGCACCCGACCATGGTCTTTTTCCATATCGCGCAAGACTGCGGCCAACTCACCCACGGACAAGGCAGTGTCGATTCCCACCACCAGGTTGTAGAAGGCATCGCCGGAAAAACCCACCGCTTCACTTTCGTACACCGGACTGACCGCCAACTCACCGAAGGCGGCAGCCAGTGCCTGCAGACCGGAACGGATATTGTGCTCCCGGTCGATATTGGAGCCCAGGCTAAGGTACACCCGGGCAGATTGATCCGTATTACCCATTGGGTTTTTGACCCCTTTCGATGATCACGCCCACATCCCGCGACCCACGCAGGGCGCCGGGCTTGCTGAGGCGCAGTTTCAGCCAGGGAACATTGAATTCACCAATCACCAGCTGAGCCACGTTTTCCGCCAGGGTTTCCACCAGCTGAAATTCACTGCCCTCGATAAACGCAATCACACGCTTGCCGATGGCCTTGTAGTCCAGCGCATCGTCGATGTGATCCGACGCCGCACCCTTGCGGATATCCGCCGCCATTTCCAGATCCAGGCTGACAGTCTGACGAATACGCCGCTCCCAGTCGAAAATCCCGATCACGGTATCCACTTTCAAATCATTGATATAAACAATGTCCATACTCGCCCTCTTGGCGCAGATTTCACGGGGAAGCGACTTAACATCTTCATAGATCCCTTTTGGGTAATCAGATGTTACGCTTGCAACGCAGGCAGGCGTGTCGCCATGTGTACAATTAACGCCTGCCAAGCATGCAGAATTCGCCACCCCGGCGATGTGAAGGGAGATTATAGCCGGTGCAAGCAGGGACATTACAGGATGTGTGGTATTGGCTGCTGCCATTGTGCGTGGCCGGCTATCTGATGGGCTCCATTTCCAGTGCGATTCTGGTGTGCCGGTTGTTCGGCTATCCGGACCCGCGCACCGAGGGCTCCAACAACCCGGGCGCCACCAATGTGCTGCGTATCGGCGGCAAGCCCGCTGCGGCGCTGACGCTGCTGGGCGACGTACTCAAAGGGGTGATCCCGGTAGTGATAGCCCACTACCTGGGCATGGGCCCGTTCGTGGCCGCACTGGTGGGCACCTTTGCCTTTCTCGGCCATCTGTTTCCGGTGTTTTTCCACTTCCAGGGCGGCAAGGGTGTAGCCACGGCCTTCGGTCTGTTGTTTGCCCTGCACTGGCCCAGCGGCCTGGTGGCGGGTGTCGTCTGGCTGCTGGTCTTCGCCCTCACCCGCATTTCTTCCCTGGCCTCGTTGAGCGCCTTCGTGGTCGCCCCGGCCTGCATCTTCGCCTGGCTGCCCCAGGCCTTCTGGCCCATGGTGGCACTGTCACTGGTCATGATCCTGCGCCATCGCAGCAACCTGCAAAAACTGCTGCGCGGGGAAGAACTGGGGTTCCGGAAGAAGGACTGAGCTGCAAGCCTCAAGCTACAAGCTACAACGCGACAGGCCCTGGTAATTTCTGAGACACGCTACCCGCGCACCACCCCAGGAGCGCGGGCAGAGCTTTTGAGAGCCAACCCGACTTAGTCCGCGCCTTGCAGCTTGCAGCTTGAAGCTTGCAGCTTCTCCAGCTCCGTCAGCGGCCAGCGCGGGCGAACCTTGATGGGCAACTCCGCGCGTTCCCCGGCCTGCAGGCGCAGAGCGCCAGCAAAGGCGATCATGGCGCCGTTGTCGGTGCAATACTGGGGCGCGGGGTAGAACACCTCGACGCCACGCTTGTTCATTTGCTCGGCCAGCTTGGCCCGCAAGGCACGGTTGGCACTGACACCACCGGCCATCACCAACCGCTTGTCCCCGGTCTGCTCCACCGCCCGACGACACTTGATGACCAGCGTATCCACCGACGCTTCTTGGAACGCCAGGGCGATATCTGCCTGGTCCTGCTCGCTGAGGGCGTCCTTGCCGCCCAGATCGTTGATGGTGTTGAGCGTAAAGGTCTTCAGACCGGAAAAGCTCATGTTCAGACCAGGGCGGTCCGTCATTGGCCGGGGGAAGCGGAACCGCCCCGGTGTCCCTTGCTCCGCCAGGGCGGCAATACGCGGGCCGCCAGGATAGCCCAGCCCCATCATCTTGGCGGCTTTGTCAAAGGCCTCACCAGCGGCGTCATCCACGGATTCACCGAGAATGGCGTAATCGCCCAGGGAGCGGGCTTCCAGCAACAGGGTATGGCCGCCACTGACCAGCAGGGCCACAAAGGGAAAGGCCGGCGCATTCGGCTCCAGCAGCGGTGCCAGCAGGTGGCCTTCCATATGGTGCACTTCCACGGCAGGGATCCCCCAACCAAAGGCCAGCGCCCGGGCCACGCCAGCTCCCACCAGCAGCGCCCCGGCCAAACCCGGGCCCGCGGTATAGGCAATGCCATCCAGCTGCTCCGCAGTGGTATCAGCCTCCGCCATCACCTGTTTCACAAGGGGCAGCACCCGCTGCACATGATCGCGGCTGGCCAGTTCCGGCACCACGCCGCCAAAGCGGGCATGCATCTCCACCTGACTGTACAGGGCCTGCCCCAGCAGACCGGCATCGGTGTCATAAATGGCAACCCCGGTCTCGTCACAGCTTGATTCAATACCCAATACACGCATGATGCTCACCCCTTGAAATACGGGCGCCATGATAGCGCCGGACGACCGGATTTGCATTTATTCCTAACTCAGGTAGAATCCCCGCCCTCGCCGCACCCGGGACCACCTGAGCCCGCGGCGAATCCATATAACCCAAAGACTTTTAGGAAGGTGATTCTTCATGCCTCAGGTGAAGGTGAAAGAAGGCGAACCGTTTGATGTGGCCCTGCGCCGTTTCAAGCGTGGCTGTGAAAAAGCGGGTGTTCTCTCTGAAGTGCGTCGTCGCGAGCAATATGAGAAGCCCACTCAAGAGCGTAAGCGCAAACGTGCCGCAGCCGTCAAGCGTCACCTTAAGAAACTGCAGCGTGAGCAGCTTGCACGCAAACGTCTCTACTAAGGTAGACGTCTGAATGAGTGCGCTCAAAGAGCAGCTCACTGCAGCCATGAAAGACGCCATGCGTGCCAAAGAAAAGGCACGTCTTGGCGTTTTTCGTATGGCGCTGTCAGCGATCAAGCAAATCGAAGTGGACGAGCGCATCGAGCCCGATGACGCCCGTGTACTGGCGTTGCTCGACAAGCTGATCAAGCAGCGCAAGGACTCTGCGACTCAATACCGCGATGCGAACCGCCCGGAACTGGCGGAAATCGAAGAAGCGGAAATCGTAGTACTCCAGGAATTTCTCCCCACCCAACTGAGCGACGCAGAAGTCGACGCTCTGATTGATGATGCCATCTCCCAGACCGGTGCCTCAGGCATGCAGGATATGGGCAAGGTAATGGGCATCCTCAAGCCGCAACTGCAGGGCCGTGCCGACATGGGCGCCGCCAGTGGCAAGGTTCGCGCCAAGCTGAACTGATCCCCACGGTCACCCAGCCTGACCGGTTTTATTCGACTCTTTTCCTCTCAATCCAAACTGACTTCGTACGGCGAACGGAACTACCGCCAGTTACCGCTTTCTGTTTGAATAGCCTCCCATCTGGCAGAATCTGACCCATGGCACGCATCCCGGAAAATTTCGTACAGGACCTGTTAGCCCGCACCGACCTGGTGGAGCTGATCGATTCCCGCGTGCCCCTGAAAAAAACCGGCCGCAACTACAGCGCCTGCTGCCCCTTCCATCAGGAAAAGACCCCGTCGTTCACGGTCGCCCCGGACAAGCAGTTCTATTACTGCTTTGGCTGCGGCGCTTCCGGCAATGCGGTGGGTTTCCTGATGGAATACGAGCACCAGAGCTTCCCGGAAGCGGTGAAACAGCTTGCTGGCCGCGCCGGCATGGAAGTCCCGGAAAGCCGCCCGGAAACCCCCGCCGACCGGCAGAAAAAAGACCGCCTGCAATCGCTCTACGACCTGCTCAGCCGGGCCGAAAAATTCTACTGCCAGCAATTGCGCCAGGCACCGGAACGACAAAAAGCCGTCACCTATCTCAAAGGGCGGGGACTCAGCGGGGAGATTGCCAAACGCTTCGGGGTCGGTTTTGCGCCACCGGGTTACGACAACCTGATTGGCGGTTTGTCGCTCACCGAAGCCGGCCTGGAGCAAGCCCTGACTGCCGGTCTGCTGGTGCGCCGTGAAGATACCGGGCGCACCTATGACAAGTTTCGCGACCGCATTATCTTTCCGATCCGCGACACCCGCGGGCGCACTATCGGCTTTGGTGGACGGGTGCTCGGCGACGGCAAACCCAAATACCTGAACAGCCCGGAAACCCCGGTCTTCCACAAGGGCCAGGAGCTCTACGGTCTGTGGGAATGGCGTCAGAGCCGCGACCGCAGCGACCGGCTCTACGTGGTGGAGGGCTACATGGACGTGATCGCCCTGGCCCAGCACGGGGTACCCAATGTGGTCGCCACCCTGGGCACTTCCACCAGCGAAGATCACGCCCGCAAGCTGTTTCGCCAGGTCAACGAAGTCGTGCTCTGCTTTGACGGCGACAAGGCCGGGGTCCGCGCTGCCTGGCGCGCCCTGGAATCGCTACTGCCCGCGCTGGACGACGGCAAACAGGTGCGCTTCCTGTTCCTGCCGGACGGCGAAGACCCGGATACCCTGGTCCGACAACAGGGCCCGGAAGCCCTGCGGGCGCTCACGGAAAAGGCCGACGCGCTCTCCACCTACCTGTTCCGACATCTGTCCGAAGGCCTGGATCTGGCCACGGTGGATGGCCGTGCCCGTCTGGCCCGACTGGCTCTGCCCTATCTGGACAAGCCTGCCGGCCCGGTCTACCGGGCACTGCTTACCCAGGAACTATCGCAGCTGACTCGTCTGGACAAGGAATCGCTGACGCAATTGAAGCCGGCACCCAAACCGGCCCAGGCGCCCGCCGCCCCTTCCCGGCCCGAGCCGGAACCGCATGACGATTTCATGCCCATGGATGGCGGCGAATCAATGCCACCACCGGACGACTACTACCCGGCAGACAACCACTACTCGCCACGGCCTCCCAGCCGCCCCGCCCGTTATCAGGATGGCAGTCGCAAGGGCCCCATGACCCTGCCGGAACGGCTGGTATTGGTACTGCTGGATTACCCGGAGCTGGTGGAAGCGCACCCTCTTCCCGACGGCGTGGAGCTACTGCCCCTGCCCCACATCGACCTGCTGATACAGGTAGCCGGCCTGTGCCGACAGAATCATGGGCCCGCCGCCCTGCTGGGCGCGCTGATGGCACTGGAACAGGGCGAAACCCTGTCCCGTCTGCTCAAGGCCAGCCTCAAACCACCCATGCAGAAAGAGATGGCAGCCCGCCTGTGGCAGGATGCCCTGTCCCAACTGGAAGTGGCCCGCCTGGAAGCCGCCCTTCACGAAATCGAGCAGGCCGGCATCCCCGATACCGCCCAGTGGCAGGAGCTGCACAGAGCCCTGGCCGAAGCTCGCCAGCATGCGCGCCAGCCCCTCAACTAGAAAAAACACATAAACATATGATTTTCATAGAGAAACAACACTAGCAACAATTCACTGCCATCAGGCCCGTAGTCTTGCATTTACTGGCCGAAATCCCCATATACCGGTATAATACGCCGTTTTCCCACGCCACAATCCGCTAGTCAGCCACGGCAAGCTAGCACGACGTTACGGGCTTTATTGCATGACGACTCAAAAGCAGCAGCAACAATCCCAGCTGAAGCAGTTGATCGCGCTCGGCAAGGAACAGGGTTACCTGACCTACGCCGAAGTGAATGACCACTTGCCGGAGTCCATTACCGACACCGATCAGGTGGAAGACATCATTCAGATGATCAACGACATGGGCATCACCGTGGTGGAAAAAGCCGCCGATGCCGATCAGTTGATGATCGAGGAAAGTGCCGACAGCACCGACGAAGTTGCCGCCGAAGAAGCTGCCGCTGTTCTCGCCTCTGTAGAGAGCGAGCCCGGCCGCACCACCGACCCTGTGCGCATGTACATGCGCGAAATGGGCACGGTGGAACTGCTGACCCGTGAAGGCGAAATCGAGATCGCCAAGCGTATCGAGGAAGGCACCCGTGAAGTCCTGCACGCCCTGGCTTTCTGGCCCGGCGCCGTGGACATGCTGATCGACGAATATGCCCGCGTGGAAAACGAAGAGCGCAAGCTCACCGACATCATCGCCGGTTACCTTGATCCCAATGATGACGGCGCCGCCGCCACCAATGCCAACAAGGAACCGACCTTCGCAGAAAAGGCCAAGAAAGCCGCTGAAGCGAAAGAGAAAGCAAAAGAAAACGGCGATGACGACGACGCTGACAAAAAAGACGGCGACGATGACGATGACGATGAAGACGAAGGCGGCCTGGATCCGGTACTGGCAGCAGAGCGCTTTGCCGAGCTGAAAAAACTGCATGAGAAAGCCGAGCGCGCCCTCAAGCGCAACGGTCGCGACCATGCCAGCTCCGCCAAAGCCCTGGAAGCCCTGGCCGAACACTTCACCCTGTTCAAGTTGGTTCCGCGCATCTATGACGAAATGCTGGTCGGCGCGCGCAACAACCTGGACCTGGTGCGTAAATTCGAGCGCCAGATCATGACCTCCGCCATCCGCCGTGGCGGCATGGATCGTCGCGATTTCATCAAGCTGTTCCCCGGCAATGAAACCAACATGGGCTGGGTCGATCAGCAGCTGAAAACCAAAAAGGGCAAGACCATTGCCGACAAGCTGAGTGTCGTAAAAGAAGACATCCAGCGCGCCCAGCGCAAGATCACCACCGTCGAAGAAATCATTGGTCTGCCCGTTGGCGACATCAAGGAAATCAACCGCCGCATTTCCATCGGTGAAGCCAAGGCTCGCCGTGCCAAGAAGGAAATGGTGGAAGCCAACCTGCGTCTGGTAATTTCCATCGCCAAGAAATACACCAACCGCGGCCTGCAGTTCCTCGATCTGATTCAGGAAGGCAACATCGGCCTGATGAAAGCCGTGGACAAGTTCGAATACCGTCGTGGCTACAAGTTCTCCACCTATGCCACCTGGTGGATTCGTCAGGCCATTACCCGCTCTATCGCCGACCAGGCGCGCACCATCCGGATTCCGGTGCACATGATAGAGACGATCAACAAAATCAACCGGGTACAGCGCCAGATGCTGCAGGAAATGGGCCGCGAACCGACCCCGGAAGAACTGGGCGTGCGCCTGGAAATGCCAGAAGACAAGGTCCGCAAGGTACTGAAGATCGCCAAAGAGCCGATCTCCATGGAAACCCCCATCGGCGACGATGAAGATTCCAGCCTGGGCGACTTTATCGAGGACGGCAACATGGAGTCCCCGGTGGATTCCGCCACGTCCCTGGGTCTGGAAGAAGCCACCCGCGAAGTCCTGGCCAACCTGACCGCCCGTGAAGCCAAGGTCCTGCGCATGCGTTTCGGTATCGACATGAACACTGACCACACCCTTGAGGAAGTGGGCAAGCAGTTCGACGTGACCCGCGAGCGTATCCGTCAGATAGAAGCCAAGGCGCTGCGCAAGCTGCGCCACCCCAGCCGCAGCGAACACCTGCGCAGCTTCCTGGATGGCGACCTTTAACGCTTGAAAAAAATTGCCGGCCCCCGAATAATCGGCGGCCGGCATTTTATTGTCCTTCCGTTTTTCGGGCCTATAGCTCAGCTGGTTAGAGCAGTCGACTCATAATCGATTGGTCCCAGGTTCAAGTCCTGGTGGGCCCACCATTTCCCTCGTTATTCCTCTCATCTACACCTGGCGACGCTTAACGACAGCCACTTAATGGCAGTCTGGCGCGGCCCATGGATCCGCTTTACCCTGCAGGAAAGTTGTTCTCAGACAGCACTCGGAGCCACCGTGGACGGCAAAAAAATCTCACTAAAATCCTGGGATGCCATCAAGCATGAGCTGAAGCGCCAGGGCAAAACAGATGCGTTGCGGGAGCTCGAAAGCGCCCTCGAACAAGACCAGAAAATCCGAGCTCTGAAACTGGCCAGGGCCCATGGGCTCCTGCTGGAGCCTTGACGCCTGGTTTGCATCCCCCTGCCCTGCTGATGAGCTATCACCGCACTGAATTCAGTGAGCGCTCGTTTCTTTTCCACGGAATTTCGATACGCTGGTTACTACCGTCAACACCAGAGCACCCGCAACAACTCCGCCCACCAGATTGATCAGCAGCGGCACCAGCCAGGACACAGCGCCGGCCATTTCCTGCAAAGAGTGAATCCAGTCATGGGAGCCGGGGATACCATGCACCAGAATTCCGCCACCCACCAGGAACATGGCGGCGGTACCCACCACAGACAGAGTCTTCATCAGCCACGGCGCCACCGTCAGAATCGCTTGCCCAAAGGCAATACGGGCCCCTGCAGCGGTGCTGTCCGCAGGCGTCTGCATCAGGTTCTGACCCGCATCGTCCAGCTTCACGATACCTGCTACCAGCGAGTACACGCCCACCGTCATCAATACGGCAATGGCGCAGATAGCCGCCACCTGTACGCCAAAAGTGGCGCTTTGCACCGCCCCCAGGGAAATCACGATGATTTCCGCGGAGAGAATAAAATCCGTGCGGATCGCCCCCTTGATCTTGCTCTTCTCGAATGCCACCAGATCCACGTTCTCATCACTGACTGCCTGAAGGCGCTGCTGGTGCTCTGCCTCCTTCGCATCCCGGCCATGCAGAAATTTGTGAAGCAGTTTTTCACAGCCCTCATAACAGAGGTAGGCGCCACCGACCATTAGCAGCGGTGTAATCAGCCAGGGCAAAAACACACTGATCAGCAAGGCGGCCGGCACCAGAATCAGCTTGTTGACGAATGACCCCTTGGCCACCGCCCAGACCACCGGCAGCTCCCGCTCCGCCCTGACGCCGGACACCTGCTGCGCATTCAGCGCCAGATCATCCCCCAGCACACCGGCGGTTTTCTTTGCTGCCACCTTGGTCATTACCGATACATCATCGAGAATGGTGGCAATATCATCGAGCAATGCCAGCAAGCTGGTTCCGGCCATGAAACTCTCCTTTGAATAATCACTATGCCTGGGTGCGCATCCAACGCTGATTCTACCGGCACTTATCGTCCGACGCACCGCGAACTCGCCCCCTCTTTTGCCGCGAGTTTGCTATAGTGCAGCCAAAGCCATCGACAGCCCAGAAACCATGCCGGACTATCAGCGCCCACAGTGTCTTACCAATATCCATCGCGAGGAAATTGCCGATGGGCTGGTTCGTGTCGGCTGCCACTACCATATCGAAAAATTGCTCGACGACAGTTTTTTGCGGGCCGATATCCCGTTGCCCTCCTCGCTGACCTCATCGGTCAACAAACGCAAAACCGAATACCTGGCCGGGCGCTGGTGTGCACGGGAAGCGCTACGCATTCTGGGTTTCGAGGGGATTCCGGGCATGGGTGCCGATAGAGCGCCGCTGTGGCCCGACGGCACCGTGGGCAGCATTACCCACAGCAAGGGCTCTGCAGAGGTGATGGTGGCCGACGCCCGGCACTGGCTGGCGGTGGGCCTGGACACCGAGCAGTGGCTAACCGCAGAGCGGGCAGACCGGCTGTGCCGTGAATTGCTGACCGGAGAAGAAAGGGAACACCTGAAAGGACTCAGCCCGATACAACGGGCCAATCGCATCACCCTGATCTTTTCTGCCAAAGAGAGCCTGTTCAAGGCACTCTACCCCCTGACCGGCAAGCGTTTTTACTTCCATGATGCCGCCCGTCGCAACCCGCGCTCACTCACCTTGCTGACGACGCTGACAGAGCAGTGGAAACACGGTACCGAGGTACCCTTTCGCTGGCGAGAACGCCAACAGGGCGTACTCAGCTGGATTGCCTTGCCACGCTAAGCGGGCATTGCCTTTACGGCCGCCCGGACAGACCACAGTCGTGATAGCCTCGTCGCTTATGCCTCATTGTTAACGGCATGCGCTTCTCACAACGAGGCGGCAGTTACATTATGGCTGACTGCCTTTATTCGCAATACTGGCCAGGTTGGCGGCGATTTTGGGGCGGTGACTGGTGGAGGCGCTACTGGCCTCCTCAAACAGGGCACGAGCCCGCACCTGATCGCCATTAAGCAGCGCCACATAACCGGCATTGCTCAGGGCTTCCGCCCGATTCTGGGAACGCTGCCACGTCGCCACGGCACGATCATAGCGACCTTGCCGGGCCTGGGCGATAGCCAGGTTGTGGCTCATGCGCTGCTCCCGGGGGTAGCGTGCCACCGCCCGCTGCAGCAAGGTTTCTGCCTCGCGATACTGGCCCGCCATGATCAGCGAATAGCCGGCATTGTTAATCACCATGGGGCGATCCCCGCCGGCATCCAGCGCCATGCCATACCAGCGGGCGGCAGACTGATAGGAGCCGATCATGTCGTCGGCAACCCCAAGGCCATTGAGGGTACGCCAGCGTAAAGGATCATTGCGGTGAGCGATCTGCAACTGACGGCGGGCACTCTCCCACTCTCCCCGAGCCAGCAAGGCAAGCCCCCTGCCCTCCTGGGCCTCCACCAACGTCGGCGCCTCCTCAAGAATCAACTCGTAGGCTTTGAGGGCGGGTTCACTGCGGCCGCTATCCAGGCTTAACCGGGCAATGGCAAGCTTGGCCCGTATCGCCCAGTCATCCTCACGCTCGGTCAGCGGCACGTAATTAGCCAGCGCCTCGGAAAAATCTCCTTTGGCACGGGCGGACTCCCCCTGGGCGAATTGTTCATCCGGGCTGAGAATCTCATCAGCCTGGTCGTCCAGGCTGGAAGAGGTCGCGCAGGCACTCAACCAGCCTGCCACCAGAAGTATTAGTAGTGCTTTCATGGTCAGCCCCCTTACATGCGGTCGAGAAAACCAGTGTAGATATGGATGGCCGCCGGGCCCAGGATCACCAGGAACAGGGCGGGAAAGATAAACAGTAGAATCGGTATGGCCAGCTTGACGGGTAACTTGGCCGCTTTCTCGCGGGCGGTCTGGATGCGGATATCCCGCATTTCATCCGCATGCTCACGTAACGCATCCGCGATGCTGGTACCAAAATGCTCGGCCTGTATGAGGATGGATACCAGGGCCTGCATCTCCTCCAGATCGGTTCGCTCGGCCAGGGCTTTCAACGCCTCATTACGGGGCTTGCCGGCGCGAATCTCCAACGTCACCAGTAACAACTCATCACTCATGTCACGTGAGGCAAAATGAAATTCATCCCCGACACGCTTGATCGCCGCATCCAGACTCAGGCCCGCTTCCACGCACACCACCAGCAGATCGAGCACATCCGGGAACACTTCCGCCAGATGCTGCCGCCTTGCTTCTTCCTTGTGCCGCAACACCAGGTTGGGAATAAAAAAACCAATCAGGGCCGATATGACCAGCGCAGCCACCGCCCAATGTCGCTGGGTCACCAGGGTTGGATACATCAATAATGGCGTGATAGTCAGTACCGGCAGCAACACCGCGAGAAAAAACTTGGCAAGATAATAGATCCCCATGGCCTGGGCGCTGCGGTAACCGGCGCGAACCAGACGGGCACGAATCCGAGACTGCTTCCACTTGTCGTCCGGCACCACCAGGCGCGCCATCGGTTGTAACCATTTAACCGTGAAAGGGCCCTCTTCCGTGGCTTTTCCATGCCCTCTTTCACCAGAAGCAAGCCCCTGAATTTCACGCAAACGCCGGTCGAAGGTGGCGTTACCACTGAACAACCAGTTACCGACTGACGCCACGATGATGACCGTCAACAGAAACAGGGACCCCATTATCAGGACTGACAAGCTAATTCCTTCCAGCATGACATCTCTCCTTGATCAGACCCTGAAGTTGATCATCCGGTGAATGACAATGTACCCCAGCAACATCAGCCCCAGTTGAGCACCGATCACGATGTAACCCATGGTGGTTTCCACCAGCGTGTAAAGATACGTAGGGTTCAGTAGCAACAGCGCCCCGGCTACCACAAACGGCAAGGCAATAAGGATATTGGCAGAAAACTTCATTTCTGCAGCAAGCACTCGAATCTCCCGGAAGGTTCTTGCCCGCGAGCGCATCACCGCAGAAAGGCGATTAAGGACCTCGGCCAGATTGCCACCGGTGGATTTCTGAATCAGCACCGCGGTGATGAAGTAACGCATTTCCTCACTACTGCTTCGCTGGGCCAGATGACGCAGGGTGTCTTCCAGGTCCATACCGAAGTTCAACTCATCAAAGGTGGTGGCAAACTCGGGGGCAATCGGTTCTGCCATTTCCCTACTGGCCTGCTTGATGGCCGCAGAGAACGGATTCCCGGCTCGCATGCTGCGGGCAAGAAAATCCATGGCCTCCGGTAATTGTTCCGAAATCTTACGGGCCCGCTCCCGCTTCTTCGCCTTTACATAGGCATAGGGAACATAGAATCCCAGTAGCATGGCAATCGGCAAAGCCAGGAACCAGAACACCTTGAGAAGAAGCCAGAGAATCAGAAAAGTCAGCACAAACAGGGAAAGTTGAATCAACAGATAGCGTGAGACCGTGAGATCCACCCCGGATTGCACCAGCATTCGATCCAGGGAATGTGAACGGGGAAACATGGCCAGAATCCGGTTTAACGCCGGCACCTCACTGAACGTTCGCCGGCGCAACAGAGACAACGCCTCTTCATTACTGAGCCCGGAAGCCGAAAGATTACGAAGCCGCTTGCTCACCGCCTGGGTGCGTTCCACATTCATGGAACGGTAAAGCATGTAGAAGCCTTCAATCAGCCCCACCACGGCCAGAAACGCAATCAGCGATATGATGATAGTGATTTCATTGATAATCATGGCCGCCCCCTATTCGTAAACACGATCAGGATCGAAAACACCTTCATCAAGCGCAACACCACGCTCTTTGATCCGCTGCATCATCATGGGGCGAATGCCCGTAGCCCGGAACTCCCCCTGGACTTTGCCGTTCTCATCCACACCCAATCGTTTGAACTGGAAAATCTCCTGCATGTTCACCACATTCTGCTCCATGCCGGTAATTTCCTGGACGCTAATCACCGCACGCCGACCATCAGAAAGTCGCTCGGTCTGCACAATAAGGTCCAGGGCGGCAGCGATCTGCTGGCGGATGACATTGGGAGAAATGGAGACGCCCGCCATGCCGATCATGTGCTCCAGACGAGAAATGCCATCGCGGGCCGAATTGGCGTGAATAGTAGAGAGTGAGCCGTCATGACCGGTGTTCATGGCCTGCAACATATCCAGCGCTTCCTCGCCGCGCACCTCACCGACCACAATCCGATCGGGGCGCATTCTCAAGGCATTTCTCACCAGATCGCGAGCAACAACCGCCCCTTTTCCTTCAATATTGGCCGGGCGCGTTTCCAGTCTTCCCACATGGGGCTGCTGCAACTGCAGTTCGGCTGAATCCTCGATGGTCAGGATTCGTTCATTGGCAGGGATAAAACCGGACACCACATTCAGCAGCGTGGTTTTCCCGGAGCCAGTACCCCCGGAAATAAGGATGTTGGTTCTCGCCTTGACCGCGGCTTTCAGAAAATCGGCAATAGGCTGGGTAATCGATCGAAAATTCATCAAGTCAGTGACCGTCAACGGGTCTGCCGCGAATTTACGAATAGACAGCAGGGGCCCATCCACCGCCAGCGGCGGAATGATGGCATTGACCCGCGATCCATCCATCAGGCGGGCATCCACCATGGGGCTGGATTCATCCACCCGGCGCCCGACCGCACCGGCAATTTTCTGGATGATTCGCATCAAGTGATCATTGTTCTGAAAACGGATATTGACCTTTTCCAGCACCCCATGGCGCTCGATATAACAGGTGTCAGCGGTATTGATCAGGATATCCGAGATGGACGGGTCGTGAAGAAGAGGCTCAAGCGGCCCCATACCCAGAACTTCGTTTTCCACATTTTCGATCAGTACGCTCTGCTCATGCTCATTGAGCACAAACCCGTTTTCATCAATCAGATCACGCAGGGCAAGCCGGATCTGATTTCGCACCAGCTTTTCCTCCATCTTTTCCATCTGACGGAGATCCAGGCGTTCCATTAACAGTGAGTGCACCTTCTTCTGCACTGCACTGAAATCCATTTCATCAATCCCTCTTTCACTGGCAAACATGGTGAACTCCTTTCTCAATGCCGCCCGATAAGCCGCCCCAGCAGGCCGGCTTGCTCTCTTTTTTCACCGGTAAGTTCTTCCACAATCTTTTCGGATATCTGATATATATCCTTACTGATACGGCTATGTTTTGCGTGCTTACTCAATGGCATGCCATGATCCTGTGATCCCATGACGGCATCGTAGTCGTTGGCAATACGAACCATATTTTCAATCTTCAACGTGTCATGAATCTGTTTATCGGTCACCGTGGAGTGTTTCGAGCGATAACGGTTATCCACAATGGTGATATCACCATCATCAATACCCACGCTGTGAAAATAGGACATCAGCAAACGGGCATCACGCAACACCGCCAGACTTCGCTGGATCACCACATAGATACTGTCACTGGCTTTGAGAATCTCCTCATTCCAGTCGTTAATCGCTTTGGGAAGATCCAGCACCACCACATCAAACGTTTGCTTCACTACATCCAGGAATTTTTTGACATCAGCGGAACTGACTCGATCAAGTCGAGTAATCTTGTTTGGCGCAGGCAACGCATAAAGACCGGAATCATGGCGACTCATCATGGCGTTGAACATGGTCTTGTCGAGTCTCGATGCCTGTCCCAGCGCGTCCATGACATTTGCCTGCCACTTAACATCCAGGTACAGAGACACGCTACCGAACTGAATATCCAGATCGACCAGAGCCACTTTCAAGTCTTCATCCATGGCGGCAATGTCACAGGCAATATTCACGGCAATGGTTGTGGCTCCACTGCCAGATTTGCTGTTGATAACAGAAATAATCTTCCCTTTTCTCGCATCTACATCCGGCCCCAGTCCGGTTTTCAACCTGGATAGCTCTCTCTTCAAGTCTTCTTCGGAGGGGGGTATGGGAATGACATCACGGGCGCCAACCCGCATCAGGCGACGAATAACATCAACCCCGGGTTCACGGAAAGCGGCATAGACGGGAATATCAGGAAGCTCGCTGATTAATGCCTCAATATGCGAAGGATCCTGTTCGCCCTCATCATTACCCTCGACAATGACAGCATGGCAGCCAGACTCATGGACTTTGACCACCAAGCTGCCGTTAAGCGTATAGGGCAATGCAACAAACCCGGCTTTCAGCCCTGTGACGATCTGGCCGAACTGAGCCTTGGTAGTCTCATTGCGGTATATCAGTCCGATGACCAATCCTGTACTCATCCTTGCTCCCTCTGAATTGCTTCAGGGTGTATTCAGGTCTTCACTGACCCGTGTGCTGGTAAAATCCGGTAGCGTAAGATTCGGGTCCAACCCGATCACACCCGGCAAAACCAATTCGTATTCCTGGCCAACAATAGAAACCGAGACCTCTCTGACTGGCCGCGGATTACCGGAAAACCCCGTGGAAGAACAGCCGTAGCGCACGGTTACATTGGCCGCCTGCAGATCTCGATAAAGCGAATTCATTTCATTCATCAAATCGTCGCAGTTGGCCGAATCACAGGTCACCGTCACGTCCGACACAGCGGAACAGTCCAGAGAGGCAATATCGGTTACCGCGTCATTGACGATGGCATAACGGGCGCCTGCTCGGGTGGCATCCACGGCGCGCGTCCAGGTAAAAATCACCAACGCCAGTTCGATGATGGCAAAGATAAGAAGCAGGAAAAGCGGTAGCGTGATCGCCATTTCCACCATGGTTGACCCACGCTCGCGCTTTCTTGATAGGCATTTATTCACCATGGTAACGCTCCTCCACGGTGGCACTGAGAGTGATAGGCCCCAGATCCAGGAAAGGCACGATGGTGTCGCCAAAGATGGCGCTGAAGTCCACTGAAGCTGTGGCAATAATGACGCAAGCGTTATCACCACCGGTGACCATGCGCTGCTCCAGTGTGAAGCTCACATCTCCCGCATTCAGGTCTGGCAGTAAGGCATTACCGTTTCCTGCCTGATTACCAAAAGCCACCAGATTTGCGGCATTATTGATGGAAGCACCCCACTGCCCTGCCTGCGTGCAATCGGCATTCACGCTTTGTGCGGAACGGCTCATATAACGAGCGCCAGACGCCACTGCCTTGCTCAGGGTGTTTTGCTGGTAGATAGCGCGGCCCATCTCGGTAATACCGAACACCAGCACGATCATCAGCGGCAGCAGGATGGCAAACTCCACCATGGCTGCACCTGCCTGACGTGCAGGCAACTTATTCATACAGTTGAATCTGCACATGGTAATTATCATCCGTATCCTGGGCCCAGCCGATGAATTCCCCATAGAACGTCACGTTAGGAGGACCTTCCGCCGGCTTCACCAGAAACATCCTGGCAAAACCGTCTCTGGGAAAAATCACGCCACTTTTCTTACCTCCCGTAATACCTAATGCTTCGCAGCTCAATACCGCCATGTTCATGACTCGCCGAGACTCCGGACCTGCCGGGTCTGCCGGCTGCCCAGCCGCAGGAATATCATTGGCAATCTCGTGCTGATACACCTCATAGCGGGTTGGGCGGCTGACGTTGCTCCAGCCATTTGGTGCAGGTGAGCCATGGTTTGCTGCCCAGTAGGCATCAAAATCCCAGTCACCATCACCGATACGGCTATCGATGGAATCTGAATTAGCGTCCAGCGGATACGGAACCACGTTGGGTGCCGGCGGCCAATCGCTGTCAAAATTCTGGAAAGGGTTGGGCCCGTCATAAATACCGAACCGGGTATTCCATCCGGCTCGGGTCTTGGCCGTCATTGAGCCAGTCTGGGTGGTGAACGTTGCTGGCTGGCAGCCCACGTCACCCTCGTTAGCGATAAACAGCGACACATCATTTGCTCCGGGCCCAGCGTTCGGCGGCTGAAGGAACCCGAAATTACCACTGCTCCACTGGTTGGACCCCTGCTGGCGCATTTCGATATGTGCACCCACTTCCATTTCATCACTGAAATGAGAGCCCTCGGATTCCCAGGGATCGCACATGGCCATTGGGGGGTAATTACAGGTAAAGAAATTTCGTCCTGCCAACGCATTGGTGACTGCCGTGGCCGTATCCGCAGTATCAATACCCAGAGCGCCGAGTACCGGTAAAAAAATCAGGTCAGAGGTAAATCGGTCCCCATCTCCTGCCAGTGCCGGATCAAGAGTCACTCTCACATAATGCGTATCCACATCCGATGTGGCCGCATACTTGCCTGGCTCCACTTCAGCACCGCTGCAAAAGTCACTGAAGCCCGGATCGGATGGAGAAACATCCGTTTCACTGCCGATGACACAGAAAAACTCGAAGGCTCCTGCCGGTAGCCCGGTGGCTCCCAGTAATTCGGTAACACGGGCAAAACGTGCATCATGCTCGAGCAAATCGCGTGCCGCAGCACGGGCACGGTCCTGAGCATTGTTATCAGAATTCAGCTCAGCAGCCGCAGCCAGGGCAGCAGCATCCGCCGCATTCTGCATATCGGTTCGCATCATCAGAACCCGCCCGACATCAATGGCCAGAGCAGCAACACCGATCAGTATCACGATCAGTATCGCCATCATCACCATATAGGCGCCACGCTGCTGCCTTTTCATCATTTTCGTCCTTTTCCATCAGTTGGAGCTGGAGACATCCTCCACGATCCTTCCTTCTTCCACTTTTCCATCATCTTTCAGGAAGCGTTCGTATCCCGCATCCAGCTTCCCGCCATGGGTGCTGATGACAGGATGATCCTTGTAGCGAGCATCCGGATTGATAACCTGAACCTGGTTATTGTGATCCACGCTATAGCCATAATCCGGCCGCAGGGATTCTCTTGCGCAGCCGCTGAGAAAAATCACCATTAGCACTGTCAGTATCCTATTCATTGTTAGCTACCTCCCTGATCTGGTGGCCGAACTTTCCATGCAAACCACCACGGCTTGACGTGTCCTGAGACGGATCATTTTCCTGCTCACGGGCATTGCGATTCCGGGTGGGCTTGTGCTCAAGAAAGCCCATCAAGTACTGGTCGATATCACTGGGGGGAACGAAAACATCCGTGGGCAATGCGTACTGATCGACCCGTTTCGGCGTCACCAGTTTCGGCGTCACAATCACCACCAGCTCACTTTCGTTGCGCTTGAACTCGGTGGAACGAAACAAGGCCCCCAGCACGGGGATGCTTCCCAGGCCAGGCACCTGACTGATCACATTATTCAGGTCATCCTGGATCAGGCCGGCAATGGCAAACGCCTGCCCATCAGCCATCTCCACCGTGGTGCCGGTACGTCTTGTGACAAACCCGGGAATATTGAAACCGGACGCCTGGAAGCCATTGGAAGGATCAATGGCGGAGACTTCCGCATTCAACTTGATGTTGATGCTGTCATCTGACAGCACTGTGGGCACGAACTTGAGGCCGACACCAAATTCCTTGAACTCCACCGTGATGGTGACATTGCCCTCATCACCATCCTGAGCCACCGGAATAGCCACCTCTCCACCGGCCAGGAAACTGGCTTCCTGACCGGACAGGGCCGTCAGATTGGGTTTTGCCAGCACTTTGGCAAGCCCTTCACGTTCCAGTGCATCAAGCCGCACACTGATACCGTTATAACCGAAGATAGTGGAGGCTGGATCGGTAAAGACGGATGACAGGAAGGGAATATTATTGGGCGCGATACCCGTGGCGGTGGCCAGTGTCTTGACCCCGTCCTGGTTAAACGCCTGCAGGCTGACACCCAACTCCTGGAGAGACGTCCTCTTGATCTCGGCGATACGCACTTCCAGCATCACCTGGGTGCCACCACCCACTTCCAGCATATTGACCACCTTCTCCTTGGGGGCAAAGCTGCGCGCTACAGACAGGGCTTGCTCCATGGCCATCACACTGGATGCCTTGCCAGAGAGTATTACCTGATCATTGGCGCCGCGAATCTGGATGCCGTCTTCTTCCGGCATCAATTCATAGATGCGGCGCTTCATCTGATCCATGTCGTAACCGACAATCACATCCATCAGCGCGACCAGATTTCGATTCTTGTCGCGAAACGCCAGGTTGGTATGGCCCGGTTTCATCCCCAGAATCAGCACATGCCGGGATGACAGAAGCTTGATATCCGCGATTTCCGGATTACCAATAACAACCTGATCCAATGGCGACGGCGAGTAGATCATTTGGGATTTTCCCAGAGACAGCGACAGCTCCTCTTTCTGTAAACCATCACTGAACTGCAGCTCGTAACCTTCTACCGCATGCACGCTTGATATCATCGCCATCATCAATGTCGCTAACACACACATTGACCAGCCTGATAACCGAATTTCTGTATGCATCTTCATTCTCCTTCCTCCCTGGAATCCTATTGCGCGCCGGCCGGTGCAGGCGTTTGCTGGCGAACTTCACCTTCCTTCACCGTCTGATTTTCCACTTCCAGACCACGAATCACTTCAACCTGTGGTTTGGGAGGCGCACGCCGAACACGGCGAACCACTTTGGTTTCCCGAGCCGGCTCCTCTGTCAGAAGATCCTTGTAGGTCACCAATTCGGTCTCGACAATGGATGCGTCGAACTCGTTTCTCAGCAACAGATTCAGGTCACCCGTTTTGGCAGCCAGAACAATACGCTGGCCATCAAAAGGGGCGACCAGAATAGTGATAGCGTTGACCACTTTCGGTTCGGTATCGGTTTCGCTGGAGCGCTGGTCGATCCCCAGCACTTTGGCATTTTGCAAAATCACCCGCGTCACCGGATTTTTGTCAGAACGCCCGAACGTGGTGGTGTGAAGCACATCGACATAATCGCCCGGCATCACAAAACCACCGGCCCCGGTTATCTCATTCACCGACAGCGTCAAGGCACGCTTGTCTTCAGGGATTTTGGCAGGCAGGCCACCTCGGGCACCGTACGGTGAAAGCTTGTATTTCAGAATCGGCTCACCCTTGATCGCCTGGGTCAGAATAAGCGGAGGCTTGTCTTGAAGCAGTGCGGACTTGGTCCGAAACGCACCCTCAGGAACACTGGATTCCGGCCAATCCACCACATTAAGCAGCACCTCATCCAGCCGGGTTCCACTGTTCAGATCCGCTGCTGCCACCACCACCGGCACGGTGGCGATGGTTCGCATATCCGCTCGGCTGCTCACTTCTCGTTGTAGAAACTGGTTCACTAGGTAGACCGTAAGCCCACCCAGAATAATGGCCACCAGAAGAATCAATAGCGGTCGCAACTGCATGAGGAATCTCCTTTTCCGTCCCTTCCCGTATCACCCACTGTTATTACGGTAGCGGCGATACACCTGAAACTGTGAGTACCGCACCGGCAGCGATGGCCACCGCATACGGTAATTTTGCCTGACTGCCGTCCTGCTCTATTTCACCGACAGGGGCACCTCGTACCACTGCAAACAATCTTTTTCCTGTTTGTCGAAATGCGCCTTTCGCAACTATCGCCAGTACCGCCAATACAAGGCCGCACAGCGCTGTATTCAGTAATAATTCAGGAACCAGGGAGAGCCCGGCTATCAGAGCAACAAGCGCCAGCAACTTCACATCACCAGCCCCCAGCCAGCCCAATAACCAGAAAACAAAAACCGAGAGAAAAACAATTCCTGCGGCAGCAAAGTGCGAGGGCAACACGGAGGCACCTTGCACGAGAAATAGAACGGCAGGAATAACAAGAATAAAAATCGCGATAAGACGATTCGGGATTCGCCTTTCGGTGATGTCGTAATACACCGCCGGCATCAATAGGGATAAGGTCAGAACAAGAGTCACCATTTCCGGATCACCTCCTCTGCCCGCCTTGCGGCGGGCAGAGTTTCTGGATCAGCTATATCAGTTATTCAGCGTTTGCAGCGGTCAGTTCTGTGTTAACGGTTTCGAAGGATGTGTTCACCTCCTGACCGATAAGAACAATCGTTGCAATAGCGACCACGGAAATCAGAGCGACCAGGATTGCGTATTCCACCATGGTGGCCCCGTCTTCTTCTTTGATGAATTGCATAAACAGCTGTTTCATGACTTGTCCTCCAGACATCAAACTTTCCTTTAGTTAGCCGCCTGTAAAATATGTCAGCTTTGCAAAGCTGATCACATAAACAATGCGGACATACATCATTTGGCGCTTGCACAAAGGACAAAGGTATTTATTTGCTGTGTGGAGAATTAATGTTTCTGTAACCTGCTTTTTTCAGGAAAGTTGAACACCGTTCCTCGCTCGGCTTTTTCCCCACTGAATCAATGAGATACCCCATACCCCATATGAGTTAAAGCAGGAATAACACTGCAAACCATTGAATTAAATGATAAATTTAGAATGTTAAGTTAGTACTTTCGTTGTAAGCCATATCGTAACCAAAGAACCCAAATCTCATTTCGAACAACGTTCGCCGTATTAAAACCCCGGCGCCATATATCCTTTTTTTCTTTCAAACTTTTTTTATTTTTATCTTTATTGCTATGAAGGAAGGCTTTCACAGCATATTCACGGCTTTTTCTTGCCCACAGCGGATATGGCGGCAATAAATTGCCCAAAAGTGTCCTGTTCAGTACCCTTTATAAAACCGCAACAGGCCCGTAATCATGAGTCAGCCCCTCAGCCAGCGCGGCCAGAAACGTCGCCAGGCGATTCTGGACGCTGCCACCGATGCCTTTCTTCAGCATGGATACGAAGGCACCACCCTGGACATGATCATTGCCCGGGCCGGAGGCTCCCGGCGCAGTCTCTATGACTATTTTGGTGACAAGCAGGGCCTGTTCGGCGCGGTGATTCGCTACCACACCGACAAGCTGGTCGAGGAAGTCCGTTCCATTGATGTGATCGGCATGTCTGCACGGGAAGGGCTGACGATGTTGGCCAAGAACTTTGTATTTGCCTTGCTGGAGCCGGTGAACCTGGAGCTGTACCGGCTGTTGATCACTCAGGCGCCAGCCTTCCCAGAACTGAGCCGAAGCGCCTACCAGCCGGGCCCGGCATTGTTGCTCAGTGAGCTGGAGAGGTATCTGGACCACTTGCAACGGCAGGGCCAGCTTCCTGCCGGGCTACCTACCCCCCATACTGCCCGCCAGCTTCTGGGCATGGTGAAAGCAGAGTTCCAGCTTTGCGCCCTGCTGACACCGGAGCAACTGCCTGCGAAAAGTGCGATCAGCGCACATATCCAGGACTGCGTTACTTTTTTGTTAGACAACCACTAGTCCCGCCATTGGCACCATTCGTCACCCCGGTATACATTGTAAATAGCTGTCACTCTGGCTTTGGGGGCTAAGATGGCAAGAGCAGACATGTGACGGGGCTCACAATATGAATAAGTTTTCACTGGTGCTATTGGCATTTTTCTTGCCCGTAGCCACCAGCCATGGGGATACACCTGAGCGTCAGTTCCTCAAGCAGGTGTATGCCAACGGTGGCAAGACGCTTTACTGTCAGGAAGTTTTCCAACCCGGTGACCGGGTCTCCATCGAACACATTTATGATGAACGCCGACTGGCCCAGCACTTTGGTTGCCGAACCAGCCGCTTGTGTCAGAGCAAACCGCAGTTTGTCGATGTGTCCCGGGACCGCCACAGCCTGTTCCCGGTAACCCGACGTGCCGAACTGGACCGGCGGCGAACCCTGTTTGGCGACCTGCCTACCACCACGGCCACTGATGCAGAGTGTGGTTACAAACAAGCCTTCCAGGTGTTCGAGCCACCGCAATCCGCCAAGGGAGATGTGGCCAGGGCCATGCTGTATCTGTACGACCGCTACGACATCCCCCTGCTGGGCACGCTGGAAATGTACCAGCGCTGGCACCGGAATGACCCGGTGGATGACGAGGAACGCCGCCGCAACAACGTGATCGAACAGGTACAGGGCAACCGCAACCCCTTCATCGACGAACCGGACCGCGCGGAATCACTGCAAGGCAGCTCGCCGTTGAATATGCAGTTTCCGTAAGGGCAGCTTCTAGCTTCTAGCTTCGACGCGAAGAAAGCACCCTGGTAACGACCAGCCTTTTTACTCCGCGCTGCCCCAAAACAAAAAAACCGCACCCTCTCGGGCGCGGTTTTTTTTAGCTCGTAGCTCGTAGCTATTTAGAACAACTCGCCGTCAAGACCCATCATGGTATCCGCCCCACTCTTGATCTGGGCAAACAAGGCATGGGCCTTGGGCAGGACGCGCTGGAAGTAGTACTGGCAGGTGACGCGCTTGGCCTTGGCGAAATCGTCGTCACGACCATCGGTGGCTGCCAGCATCTGCGCCCACAGCCAGGCATAGAGCACATAGCCGAACAGGTCCAGATACTCCACCGCGGCAGCGCTGATGGCGTCCGGATTGCTGGCCGCCTGGGACAGCAGTTCGTCGGTGGCGTCCTTGAGCAGGGTCAGCGCCGCCTGCAGCTCACTGCTGATGGTAGCCAGCTGGCCGTTTGCGCTGTTTTCCTCGGCCCAGGCCTGGGCATCCGCCAGGAACGCCTCAACAGACTTGCCGCCATTACGCGCCACTTTACGGCCCGCCAGGTCCAGAGCCTGGATGCCGTTTGTGCCTTCGTAGATCTGGGAGATGCGGCAGTCGCGCACGAACTGCTCCATGCCCCACTCACGGATATAACCGTGGCCACCGAAGACCTGCTGCCCGGTGATAGTGGTGTCCAGCCCCCGGTCGGTAAAGAAGGCCTTGGCCACCGGTGTCAGCAGGGCCACCCGATCTTCCGCCTTTTTCTTGGCGTCCGCGTCTTCGCTGAACTTGGCGGTATCCAGTTGCATCCCGACATAGGCGGCCAGGGCGCGGCCGCCTTCATTGATGGCGCGCATGTTCATCAGCATGCGACGCACGTCGCCGTGAACGATGATCGGGTCCGCCGGACCATTGGGGTTTTTCGCGCCAGTGGCGCTGCGGCCCTGCAGACGTTCGCGGGCATAGTCCACCGCGCTCTGGTAGCTCACTTCACCCAGGCCCAGGCCCTGCAGGCCAATGGACAGACGCTCATAGTTCATCATGGTGAACATGCAGGCCAGCCCCTGATTCGGCTCGCCGATGATCCAGCCCTTGGCGTCGTCGAAGTTCATTACACAGGTGGCAGAGCCCTTGATGCCCATCTTGTGTTCGATGGAGCCACAGGTGGCACCGTTGCGCTCGCCGGCGTTGTTGTCTGCGTCGGGCAGGAACTTGGGCACCAGGAACAGGGAAATCCCCTTGGAGCCGGCCGGGGCATCCGGCAGTTTCGCCAGCACCAGGTGAATATGGTTGCTGGTCATGTCGTGCTCACCACCGGTGATGAAAATCTTGGTGCCGGTGATATTGAAGGAACCGTCGTCGTTGGGCTCGGCCTTGGTACGCAGAATACCCAGATCGGTACCGGAGTGAGGCTCGGTCAGGCACATGGTGCCGCTCCACTCACCACTGTAGAGCTTAGGCAGATACTGCTCTTTCAGTTCCTGGCTGGCGTGGGCATCAACGGCCAGGCAGGCGCCGCTGGTGAGTGCAGGATACAGGGCGAAGGAGGAGCAGGCGCTGTGCATCATTTCCTCGAACAGCACCGCCAGGGACTTGGGCATGCCCTGACCACCGAATTCCGGGTTACCGGAAAACGCGCTCCAGCCGTTTTCCGCAAAGGTCTTGAAGGCATCCTTGAAGCCGTCCGGGGTGGTCACTTCACCGTCGTTCCAGGTGCAGCCCTGCTCGTCACCGTTACGGTTCAGCGGGAACAGCAAGCCTTCGGTCATCTTGCCCGCTTCTTCCAGAATGGCGTCGGACAGGTCGCGAGTTACCTCGGCGGTGGCAGGCATGGAGGCCCACAGCTGATCCGCTTTGAACACATCGTTGAGAACAAAACGCATGTCCTCGAGGGGCGCTTTATAGGTCGCCATTTGCACATCTCCCGAAAGTTGGCAGGGCGCAAATTTTAGGCAGGCAAGGCGTCAGGTAACAGGGTTATTTGTGACCCGCCGTTCATGGCCCCCACCGTTAACGCAAGAATCACGTATTGTGGGTGAAATTGGGAACATTAAGGGCAGTTTGCGCACATTTTGCTTCATTTTCGCCGTATTCGAATAAATCCGTCTGCCTATTCAAGCGGCTCCGGTCGGCGCCACATCCACAGCAATACCCCGCAGAGAAACAGCGGCACACCGATTTTCACGTAATTCGGGGCGGCAGACAGGCTGATCAAGGCAATGCTGATCAACATCATGGTGGAGGCGGCGCACTTGGCACGGCGGGGAATGGCACGCTGTTCGCGCCACTGACGGATGTGGCTGCCATGGCGGGGATGGTGCAACAACCAGTGCTCAAGCCGCGGCCAGCCATGGCTGCCAGCCCAGGCGGCCAACAACAGAAAGACCACTGTCGGCATACCCGGGACCACCACACCGATCATGCCCAGCAGAACGAACAGGATTGCCGTTGAGCGCCAGCACAGCACCCTGACTGTCTCCATGTCTCCCCTCCTTAGAACAGGCAATTGCCCCGCGAGAGAGTCATTACAGCATGCCCCATTTTCGGGGAATAAAAAAACCCGCCGGACGGCGGGTTTTGCGGATCAGTCGACGTGATAGGCCAGCGGATCGTCCAGGGCCGCCTCGCCTTCAGCCGCCTGCGGAGCGGCAGCTGGCCCGGAAATCGCTTTCATGCGCTCCTGCAGCTCCTCTGGGCTCACCGGCTGACCATTAAGGCTCAGGGCGCCGCCATTGGCGTTGAGCACACTGCTCCAGCGCTCGCCCTGCCTTTCTACCACGCCCTGCTCGGCCAAGGCTGTCAGCCGGGCGACGTAGGGCGCCGGCACCAGTGACTCGTGCATGTCCACGCGCACCTGCACATCCAGCATCTGCTGGATCTGCGCTTCATTGAGTGCCATTAGCTCGTCGGCCGGCAGGTTGTTGCCATCCAGCCCCAGGTAACGGGCTTTGCTGTCGACGGTGAGCTGTCGCTCGCCCTGGTGGTCCACCAGCATTTGCAGTGACAACTTGCTATCACCCGGGTGCAGCAGTTGCTCCGCAGCCACCTGGGTCATTTCTGCCAACAGGGTCTGGATACGGGCCATCTGCTGTTCCATATCCTGCTCGCCATTGCCGGACAGGGCGCCCATCAGTGCCCGGGTCTGGATTTCATCCATTTCCCGGTTAAGGGCGTGCACCTTGACCAGTGCCTGCCGGTCCAGACCGGCGTAGTCCATGCCCAGGTAAGCGCTGTCCATGGGCAGCGGCACCATTGGCCCGCTGATATTCTCCAGCCATAAGCGGCTGTCGCCGCTAAGCGTATCACCGTGGTCCTTGCTGTTGCCCTGCAGGGTCAGGTCAAACGCCAGCATCGGCTGCTCCCCCTGGGACCAGCGCAACTCCTTGCCGGCAAGGTTGATATCTGCCAGCGGCAATTCACCGCCCAACATGGCAACGATATCCACGGAACCCGTGAGTGAGTCAACCGCGAAACCCATTTTCGGGGAGGACACATCCAGCCCCCGCAGGGACAGGTAGGTGTTGACCGGGTAGGTGTCAGCGGTCGGACGCAACACGTCCAGCTGCAACTCCTCGAGCACCACCTTGCCCATGGGGGCCTCCAGATTCACTGGCGACACCGCCACCTTCATGGTCAGCCCACCATTAAAGCCATAGCGACTGTAACCGGTCACCGGCGGCTTGCCCTGGAAGATTTCATTCACCATGGCCGCCATTTCCGGAGGTAGCTCACGCAGATCCAGCACTTCCTCACTGGCAGCAATACCCACGAACAAGCCATCATCGGTCCAGGCGAAAGGACCGTGGTGAATGGTGCTCAGGGAGCAGATTTGCCCGGACAACATCGCCAGGTTCGGATTGGATGCCAGCTCGCCCTGAGCGATCAGGCAGGTCACCGCCTCGGAACGGAACAGCCCGCGATCATAACGAAGCACGTCAAAAACAATATCGCTCTGCCCCGGAAGCACTTCCAGACCGGCCACTTCTTCGCGAACCAGCGTCTCGGCGCGCATGCCCACATAAAACGTAGCCCCCAGCCACGCCACAACCAGCACCACAATCAGTGCAATAACCTTCTTCATGGATATATCCCCCTCATCCCTGTTACGTCTTTTTTGTGTCGACACTATAACGAAAAACCAACATTTACGTAGCCTGCGCGGTTTTCAGGCAAAAAAAAGCCCGCCGTACAAGGGCGGGCTTTTTTCTGACACTGACGCCGGATCAGAACGCGAAGTGTTCTGCGTCCAGCTCCATCAGGCAGTCCAGGCCACCTTCAATGGCGCCCTTGTGACCGGCCGCACGCGGCAGGATGCGCTTGAAGTAGAACTTGGCCGTGCTGATCTTGGCCTTGTAGAAGTCCTCATCACCGGCACCGGATTCCAGCGCAGCGTGTGCCACAGCTGCCATGCGGGCCCACAGGTAGGCCAGGGTCACGTAGCCGGAGTACATCAGGTAATCCACGGAAGCGGCACCCACATAATCCGGATTCTGCATGGCCTGCATGCCGATGGCCTGGGTCAGCTCACCCCATTCCTTGTTGTAAGCAGCCAGCGGCTCCAGCAGTTCCTTCAGGTCGGCATTGTCCGCGTTGGTTTCGCCGAACTTGTGCACGACCTTGGTGAAGTTACGCAGGGCCTGCCCCTGGGTCATCATGACTTTACGACCCAGCAGATCCAGCGCCTGAATACCGGTGGTGCCCTCGTACAGGGTGGAGATACGCGCATCACGCACGTTCTGTTCCATGCCCCATTCACGGATAAAGCCGTGGCCACCGTAGATCTGCACACCGTGGTTGGCCGCTTCCAGGCCGGCTTCGGTGACGAACGCCTTGGCGATCGGCGTCAGCAGGGCCATCAGATCGTCGGCTTCCTTGCGAGCAGCCTCGTCTTTCTCCAGCTTCACCTTGTCACCCAGCTGGGCACACAGGTACACCAGTGCGCGACCACCCTCGGCGAATGCCTTGGAGGTCAGCAGCATGCGACGCACGTCCGGGTGAACGATGATCGGGTCGGCGGGACCTTCCGGGTTTTTCGGGCCGGACAGGCTGCGCATGGCCAGACGATCCTTGGCGTAGGTCAGGCCACCCTGGAAACCCAGCTCGGCATGGGCAACGCCCTGAATGGCGGTACCCAGACGGGCAAAGTTCATAAAGGTGAACATGCAGTTCAGGCCTTTGTTCTCCGGACCGATCAGGTAACCGGTAGCGCCGTCGAAGTTCATTACGCAGGTGGCGGATGCCTTGATGCCCATCTTGTGTTCGATGGAACCACAGGTCACCGCATTGCGCTCGCCCACAGCGCCGTTGCCGTCGGTGAGAAACTTGGGAACGATGAACAGGGAAATACCCTTGGTGCCCTTGGGCGCATCAGGCAGGCGAGCCAGTACGATATGGACGATGTTCTCGGCCATGTCATGCTCACCAGCAGAGATGAAGATCTTGGTGCCGGTGATGCTGTAGGAACCGTCCGCGTTAGGCTCGGCCTTGGATTTCAGAATACCCAGGTCAGAACCACAGTGAGGTTCGGTCAGGCACATGGTGCCGGTCCACTCACCGCTGGTCAGCTTTGGCAGGTAGCCATTTTTCTGCTCGTCGGTACCGTGCTCTTCAATGGTCGCCACCGCACCGTGGGACAGGCCCGGGTACATGCTCCAGGACCAGTTGGCGGTACCGGTCATTTCAGAGATAGCGATGCCAGCGGAGCCGGGCAGGCCCTGACCGCCGAATTCCGGGTCGCCGCCCATGGCCGGCCAGCCGCCTTCCACATACTTGGCGTAGGCTTCCTTGAAACCTTTCGGCGTGGTTACCACACCGTTGTCGAAACCACAGCCTTCCTCATCACCGGAACGGTTCAGGGGAGCCAGCTCGTTTTCGGAGAACTTGGCGCCTTCTTCCAGGAAGGCATTCAGCAGTTCGCTGTTGATCTCTTCCAGACCCAGCCCCTGGTAGTGGCCGTCCATGTCCAGGACTTCATTCAGTACAAAGCGCATATCGCGCAGGGGAGCCTTGTAATCCGGCATCTCAAATCTCCCTAAAGAAACGGTGACAATGAGGCGGGCCATGGGCCCGCCATAATTTGGGACGCTAATCTTAGGTCAGGGCTCCTGCACCGCTCTACCCCTATTTGTGACCCGCGAGTCAAACAAGCGTTTGAAACTACCGTTTGCCTCTCTAGTTAACTGTTTTAACAGGTTTTTCGTAAAAACAGCTCGGAGTTGCGGTGGTATCCTCTCCCCTGCCGTGGACATTGGGTATACTCGCCAAAGACGGCTGAATGACTGCTTAGGAACCCGCCAATGATTGATACCAACCTGCTCGACATCCTGGTTTGCCCGGTCAGCAAAGCACCACTGATCTATGACGACAAGGCCTGCGAACTCAAGTGCAAGGCCAGTGGTCTGGCCTATCCGGTCCGTGATGGCATTCCTGTCATGCTGGAGGATCAGGCTCGCTCAATGAGCAATGAGGAAGTCAGCAACCTGTAACTGGATGCTGGCCGTGCCAGACGGAAACATCGGCAACGTAAAAGGATCACTGCATGTACAAGTCCCTGGTGCTGGCCCTGACACTGATAAGTGCCTCTCTCTGTGCCGCCACCCTCCACGCCGAAGAAACCCCGCCAGCATCCGAACGAGAGAAAGAAGAAGCCCGGGCCTCCGAGGGTGATAGCGCCCCGGTGCCCGATGAGTCGGTGGGGAGCATGAGCAAGGCCCAACAGCAGAACGACTGTCTGTTGCGAAGTGCGCAGACCGCCAATGAGCAGGTCACCCTGAAAGAGCTGCGCGGCTGGTGCCAGAACGGCGAGGAGCTACCCGGGGAGCGCACCAATGAGGATGCCTTGCGCGCTCGCCTGGCGCTGGAAAACACCACCCGCGGCAATCCCTTTGTGATTACCCCGCATCGCCGCAATTACCTGCTGCCGTACAGCTACTGGTCCAACCGGCAGTGGAATGACCCCGACAAGGATGATCGGGACCTGCAGCCCAACGAGGTGAAGTTCCAGCTATCCCTGAAGGCGCCCCTGAAGGAAAACATCGTCGACGATGTAACCTTGTGGATGGCGTTCACCGGCACCTTCTTCTGGCAGGCCTATAACAGCGAGATCTCCGCGCCGTTTCGGGAAACCAATTACGAGCCGGAAATCTTCATTTCCAAGCCTGTCGACTGGCAGATCGGCCCGCTGGATTCCGAGCTGTTGGTGGCCGGCTTCAACCACCAGTCCAATGGGCGCGATGTACCGGTATCGCGAAGCTGGAACCGGGTATTCATGAATTACGTCTTCAAGACCGGCGACTATTACTGGTCCGTGAAACCCTGGTACCGGATTCCCGAAGAAGAGAAAGACGACCCTCTGGATACCTCCGGTGATGATAATCCGGACATAGAAAAGTTCATGGGCAATTTCGAGCTGGAAGTGGCCTACCCGTTCCGCAACCACGTGCTCGAGCTGATGGTGCGCAACAACCTGCGCTCCGACAACAAGGGCGCCGGCCGCATCAACTATTCTTTCCCGCTCAGCAAACGCTTTAAAGGATTGGTACAGGTATTCAGTGGTTACGGGGATTCATTGATCAACTACGACGATTACGAAAACCGTTTCAGCTTCGGGATTTTGCTGACGGATTCGTTGTAAGAGACAACGCCGGAAAAATTTTGCAGGAGCGCCGCTCGCGGCGCGATTCAGGCGAAAGAACCGGGCTTCGCTATAGGAGCCATGCTTGCATGGCGAACCGAGCGTAGCGAGGCGGCAGAGATCAACCTAGCCGCCATTCTTTTCTGAAACCTGTCGAGCTCTGAGACTCCTGATCGCCCTCCGGCCGATTTCCGCACAAGCGCGGTTCGCCATGCAAGCATGGGCTCCTACAGCAGCTTCGTAGAAATACCGAGGTCCGAGGAACTTTCTACCCTTTCCCTATCCAACCAGCGTAGCTCGTAGCTCGTAGCTCGTAGCTCGTAGCTCGTAGCTCGTAGCTCGTAGCTCGTAGCTCGTAGCTCGTAGCTAATACCACAACGTAAACAGCAGTCGGGTTACCGTGGCATCAAAGCTGTACAGCGGTTCGGTGCCCGGTGTGGTAGCGACGCGGATATCGCGGAAGTTCTCGTAGTCAAAGCTGAAGCGATCCACCCACAGATTTAGCCCTGCCCGGTCGAAGGTATCCCAGTTCGATTTGCTGAATTCGAAACCAATCCCTACCCCCACCACGGTAGAGCTGAATTCGCTGAGCTCCTTGTCTCTGGCAAGAAAATTCTGGGCATTCTGGAATGGAAACAGATCGGCATAAAAATCCGCCTGGCCTTGCTGGTAGGCCCGATAACGCCCCTCAAGAGTCCACTTTCCTCCCAGCGGCTGTATCAGCTTCAATTGCCAGCTATTGGCATCAATGCCCCAGGAGTCGTTATACAACCGGTACTCGCCATGCAGACCGGCCCGCCAAGGCAAGTAGTAGGACAGCCGTAGTGAGGTAGCTTCACTGGTGCGGGTTTCTGGATAGCGCTCTGGCTCAAAACTGTAATTGCCACCCGATGTCAGATACCGCACGGAACGGTAGGGGTTGTTCAGATAGCCTTCATCGGTGATCAGCTCATGGCCCAGACTGGCCCTCAGATTGCGGGTAAGAATCTGCGATACATTGATCCGAAAATGCTGCCGATCGGCTTCTTCGGCGAAGGTGTTATCGTCACTACGAAACACTTCATCCCAGCCTTTCGAATAGCCAAAGCTCAGAGTTGTCAGGTCGCCAAAGAAATCCTGGCTCATGTCAAAGTGCACCGAGTTCGCCTCGAAATCATTTTCTTCGCTGTTGGCGTAACTCAACGAATAGATGGCCTTGCCATGCAGATAATCCACGCCAACACTTTTCTCGGTGCGCTCTTCCGAGTAGGGACTGGCACTGACCAGCACATCAATGGACGCCGCGGAGACTTCATCCACATAATAATTGGCATGCACCGCCACCTTGTCGGCCACGGACTTTCTTACCAGCACGGACGGACCATTGATTTTCATGCCGCCACCTTCGTACTGGTGATACAGCACATCAAGCCGATCCTCTGGCAATACCGAGGCCTGCAGCAACGCGCTTGAACAGACCAGTACGGCCGCCAGCAGCGCACGCATCAGTTGCATCCGCAGCCTCCACCGGCGCTGCCTTCCGCCCCACGCATGCTTTCCCTCGCCTGATGCACATGGCCCATGTAGCTTTCTGCCACTGGGTGTGCGGACACATTCATCACCGGATCCGCCAGGCGGGCACGCTCATAGGGCTTTAGCCAAGGTTTCACTGCGCAGCCGCTGGCGGTAAACGCCAGCAATAGAACAAGACCGCAGAGACGCATCATTGCCGCTCTATTCATTCCAGCACCAGCGCCTTCACCTGGTCTTCGTATTTATCCATGTAGCCGTCCTTGTAACCACGGTGGTGATGACGGACCACGCCATTGCGGTCAATCAGTACGGTGGTGGGCATGGCATCCACGCCATAGGTTTCACTGGTACTGTTCTGCGGATCAAACAGCACCGGGAAGGTCACTGGAATCTTGTCCAAAAGGCGATCCGCCTGGTCGCGATTCTCATCCAGGTTGACGCCCAGCACGGTGAAGCCGTAGTCGCGATACTCCTGATAAAGATCGTCCAGCAACGGCATTTCGGTACGGCAGGGTCCGCACCAGGAGGCCCAGAAATTCAGCAGGATCACCGTGCCCCGCTGTTCGCTGAGCTTCAGGTTGCTGCCATCCAGAGTCTTGAGCGTAAAGTCCGGTGCTGGCGCCCCCTCTGTGGCAAGCGCATTGCTGGAAAAAATCAGCGCCAACGCGCCTATCATCATTGTCAGTGTCTTTTTCATTGTTGCTCCCCCATTTCTTATTTTCAGAAAAACAGACTGACACCAGCGGTCAGCTCCAGATTATGCGTGGTCTTGTCCTCGCCAAGCACATCCAGATTGAAGATATGGTCTTTCATATCCACCCGCACGGCGATCAGATCATTGACCAGCAGGCGGTACCCCACACCGACACCCAGGGTGAAATGCTCGTCACCGGCGAAATCGGTAATCCCGGCTCCGCCAAGCAGATAAAGGGCGTTATTGAACGTTCGCCCGCCAGATAGAAAGGCCTCGCCGGGCAGCAGGTTGTACCCCACCGACGCCTGGTAATAAGTGAACTCACGTTCATCATCATTCAGCAGACGCACCCCCGCATTAAGGGTTTCGAAACTGGTTTCCCCAGCCTCGGCGCGCCCCAGCACGGCCTCGAAAAAAACATCCTCGGACAAATGATAATCCAGCCGCACGCCCACCACCGGCTCGGCACCAAAATCTTCAATCGAGAGGATGCCTGCGTACACCCCCGCCTCAAAGTTTTCGCTATCAATATCTGCTTCCTTGATACGACGCCGCTCAATTTGCGGATCCAGTACCGATTCCGGGTCTGCGTCGCGCACAGCGGATGTGTCGTCTGCCGTTTCAGCCATTGCTGCCGTCGGGAGCAATAGCGGCAGGATCAGAACAGCAGGGAGAAACCGAGTTTCCATTCTTCCAGATTCCGGTTGTCGTTTTCTTCGGTGAACAGCACATAACTTCGGTATTCACCCCGTAATACAAAACCGCGAGCCAGGTAGGCCTTCAACCCGACGCCGGCAAAAGCCAGCGTCTCGTCACGATCTTCCGGGCGCACCAATGTCGCCCGCGGTTCAATACTGGCACGGCCAGTTCCCAGCATCGTATAGGGAGAGATTCTCCAGCGCGGAAACAGCTGATGCTGAAGATTGAAATCAATCAACTTGGTATTGGAAAAATTCCCACTGGCCTGGGTGAACATGGCCTCGGCAGTGAGGTTTTCTGTGAACCGATAGCCAAGCCCCACCGCCAGCGAGGTGACGCCTTCAAGCTCTCCCGCCAGCACCGATGCCTGCCAGTGCCCACCGGTAAAATCCTCGTGACCCAGATTCTGCAGTTCCGGCGTCTCACCGCTGCCGTCCAGGGTGGACAGCAGCGCCTTGCGAGGCACCCAGCCAATGCGACCCCGGGCGGTTTCCACCTTGATCCAGCCGGCGCGCTGGAACAGCAATGTCAGCGGCGCATGGCGCTCTACCACATGGAAAACCGGGTAACCGCGACCGGGCCCGGTATGGATATCCACGTAGGGCTCCGCAACCTTGACTTGCAAGGGAGGTGACGGTTCGGATGAAACCGCTTTTACCGGTAACAGCACCAGCATGGATAACAACACAACTACAAGGCGCAACGGGTGCGTCTCCCCTTTCAATCGGACATCAAATAAGCCCGGCATGTCGAGTCCGGGCTTGTTTTCATGGCAAGCCATTTACGCCATTCGCCTTGTGAACAAGGCTCCAACGGCACCAGTCAGGTTACACAGGACTGGCGCTTTATCAGTTTTCGGGCACCCGGAACGGGTCGTTATAGAGCTGCGCCCCCAGGTCGGCCCATTCCGCCAGCAACCGCAATTCTTCCACCGTCAGCCAGCTGTCATGGACAGCACCCTGGGCAAAGGTATCAAAGAATGCGTCGGAATTGCGCGCCTGGCCAGCCCGTATGGGCGCCGAGACCGGCACGGTTTCCGTCACCGGAACAGGGTTACCCATGTTATCCAGAATCAGCTCGCCGTCTTCATCAGTTTGGTAAACCACGTTGCCATCACCGTCAGTGACGATCTCCAGCCGGTCGACCAGGGCGCCGTCTTCCAGCACCAGCTCGTTGTCATTGAACAGCAGTTCCCGGTAGCTGGTGGGCTGTAACGGCTGATCTGCAGACGCCTCACCGGTGAGTTCCAGCTGTGCCGGCGGCACCTGCAACGCATTCATGGCATCCCGACGATTGTGGCAAGAAGAGCAGGTAACATCCTCCAGGTTGCCGCCCACATCAGCCTGGCGTGGCAGATCCCAAAGCGGCTGGATATGGTCCTGATAATGGATCACGGTTCGGCATTCCGCCTGCCATTGCTGCTGACAGGGCACCAGGGCGGGCGCCAGGGTCTGCAGATCCGCATAGGCCAGCAACAGGTCTTCGGCCGGAGCCGGATCACTCCAGGCATCAAAGTCGCGCATATCAATGGCAGGAATTTCCCGCTCCGGATAGAGACGGGTGAGCGCCTGGGCCATGGTTTCGCCGGCATCGGCAAATCCGACCACATCGGTGCGGGTGTTTGGGAAAGGCTGCCCGGTAAGGGGAGCGCCCGCATTGATCGAAGGTGCCATGCCATCATTGCGGCCATGAGGTAATGGCGAATTGTTGGCGTGGCACCCCTGACACTGCAGGGTTTCTCCCGGGCGCAGGTTGATCCAGGCACCGTGACGGCTGTATACCGCCTTGCCCGTGGCATCGACCAATTGCAGGCCCAGCGGTGCGTCAGCGGGCACCTGCGCACGCACCGAGCCGTCCGGTTCTACCGGCACATAGCCGACAATTTCGCGCATGCCGAAATTCGCCGCCCGCCCGAACTGGGCCCCGGCAATATCCCGGACATCGTCGTCGGGTATCAATACACCCTTGGTGATACGCAGGAAGCGCACCTGCCGCTCCTGCGGGGTAACCAGTGAGGGGTCCCGAAACTGTTCAAGCGTGGAAATACCTGGCAGCCGTGGGTTATTGAAACTGACAAACCGGCTATCCATGTCGTAGACACTGCGAATATCCAGCCGTGCCAGATTGTCTTCCGCGAGGGCATCGTCACGCTCACTGTCCAGGGCCTGCGAGGGCAAGCTTCGCGCCGTTGCCACTGCCAGTTCTGTGACCCAGAGATCATCCTGCGGGGTCACCACTGGCCGCTGAGTGCCCTCGGCCGGGTCCAGAATCCACAAACCGAAGGCAGGCGGAGCTTCCGGCAGTCCCTGATTCAGATACTCGGCGGTGCAGGGCCGCAGGGTTTGCCCCTCCAGCAGGCGACAGGGAGACCAGGCCATCAGAAAACGACCGGAGCCATCATCCATGCTCACCAAATCCGCCAGTCGCCCTTCCACCGCCACGGCATCAGTCAGGGAGCTGGCGGGGCCCGGCAACGTCTGTTCAGCCTGACTACCAACCCGACCAAACAGTGGGCCGTCACGATTCACGAAGTTGCCAATATCGATGGCCAGCGGCTGCATCTGCCCGGCTCCGGCCTCGCGCAGACGGGCAGCGGTGAGCAGACGGCCATCGCCCATGAGCGAGAGAGGCAGAAATTCCCGAGTGCGATTATTACCGGCGTCATGGCTATCGGCCCCGTAGAGGGGGGTTAGCGACGTTCCGTCCGGGTTGACCCGGTACAGATCAAAGCGGTTATCGTTATCCTTGTTGTCCCAGCGCAGGAAGATCACCCGCCCATCGCGGCCCACCAGGGGCGCCACATCATGGCTCATATTGAAGGTGATCTGCTCAATCTCCACGCCGTCCGCACTCATCACGTGCAGGGCGAAGGCATAGGTGTCACGGCCTTCTTCCAGCGGGGTGAACTGGGGTTTTCCCTCATCCAGCAACCTGGCCCGTGCCTGGCGCTGGCGGGTTGAGGCAAACACGATACGGCCATCGGGCAAATAGGCCGGATAGCGATCTTGGCCTTCTTCTGCGCGCAGGTCGCTGCTGATCAGCCGCCGCGCGACGCCCGTTTGAAAATCGTATTCCCACAGGTTCCAGGTGGGCTGCTCATCCTCGTCCGCATCGACAATCTCCGGCGCACGTGCGGAAAACAGCAGACGACTGCCGTCGTAGCTCATGGTGAGATCGCGAACGTCGTGGCCGGAACCGAAAATTGTCGTGGTGACATCACGCGCCACAGCACGGGAGGAAGCGCTGTCGCGCACCATCAGCCTGGCCCCGGCCTGGAACGCTGCCGGTTCTTCCAGGGACTCAACCACAATCTCACCGTCGTCATCCCTGGGCAGCGAACGCTGCACATACGCCACCGGGATATCGGTTACCGTGGGGTCTTTCTGCTGATCCCCCCCGTCCATGCCACCGCAGCCGCTTATCCCCACAAGCAGGCCCAGCAGGACAGGTACCCTCATTATTTTCACCGTTCGTCCGTTTTTTTCTGGTTTGTGTCAGTATCGCGAATCTGTTGTTGATTTTCTGGGCCCCAAATCACAGAGCCTGATGCAGAATGTCATGGACAATGACTGCGGGAAACGGGAAATCTGTTAAACGGTCGATCTATACTGCCAATCAATGACAGACAGACGACAGCGTAACAAAGAAAAAGGATACAGCCATGAAAGGCTATCGGGGGATCTTTCTGGTGGCGCTGACTCTGAGCTTGCCTGTGACAGGCATGGCCAACAGTCGCGACCAGGCACAACGCATTCACAATCGGCTGGCGGGTGTACCGGCGGATGCCGCCACACTCACTACCATGGCCAACCTGATCGAGGGCAACCCTACCAGCGGCCCCCGTGACGCAGCGGAACTGGCCATGGACCACCCGGCGTTCTATAACGTCACTCTCAAGCAGTTCGCCACACCGTGGACCAATGAGGCC
Source organism: uncultured Alcanivorax sp. (assembly GCF_947258575.1). GTDB lineage: Bacteria > Pseudomonadota > Gammaproteobacteria > Pseudomonadales > Alcanivoracaceae > Alcanivorax. Next base: position 276,455 of record NZ_CAMYIV010000012.1, on the reverse strand, counting down.
CAGGATGTGTTCGCGCCATTGAATGACTACACCGCCACGGTAATCGGTGCCATTCGCGACGATCTGGACTTTCGGCGAATCCTCTACGATGACCTGCTTTACGTGGGCAACGTCACCCCGGCGGCGTCTGCGGACAGCAATGCCCATTATCGCAACCTGGAAAGTCAGCACGCCAATCTGGCGGATGTGCTCTCCGCCAGCAGCCAGGCCAGCCAGTACGGCACGCCGTCCCAGGCCGTTGCCGGGGTGCTGACCACTCGTGCCGCTGCCAATGCCTTTTTCTATGCCGGCACCAACCGCGCCATGCTGCGTTTCACCCTGATGAACCATCTCTGCCGTGACCTGGAACAGGTGCAGGACACCACTCGCCCCTCCGACCGCATCCGTCAGGATGTCAGCCGCAGCCCCGGCGGCGACAGCCGTATTTTCCGCAACAACTGCATCAGCTGTCACAGTGGCATGGACCCGCTGGCCCAGGGCTTTGCCTACTATGACTGGGAAGGCCCTCAGGAAGGCGACGGTGGCCGCATGGTCTACAACACCAGCACCGACCCGGATACCGGCACCCGGGTGCAGGGCAAATACCTGATCAACAGCAACAACTTCCCCTGGGGCTACATCACCCCGAACGACAACTGGGACAACTACTGGCGAAAAGGCCCCAATGCCAATCTGGGCTGGGACCCGAATCTCAACGGCAGTGGCAGCGGCGCCGCCAGCCTGGGCCGGGAACTGGCCCACAGCGACGTGTTCGCCACCTGCCAGGCGGAAAAGGTCTTTCAGTCGGTGTGCCTGCGCAAACCCGCAGACAGTGCCGACACCTCTCAACTGGAGAGCATGACAAACCAGTTCAAAAACGATAACTACCGCATGAAGACACTGTTTGCCGATGCGGCCACCTACTGCATGGGGGACTGAGGCGATGCGATACTTACCACTTGTCAGTGCTCTCCTGGCCGCGTTGATCAGCGGCTGTGGTGGCAGCAGCAGCGGCTCCGACACCACGCCGAACGTTAACAATGGTGGCGGCAACAACAACGTCACCTATGACGGCCCTGCACCGCGCAATGCCGACGTTTCCGCCTTCAAGATCTATCTCTGGAACAATCTGGTCAGCGAGCAACGCTGCGGCGCCTGTCACCGCGATCAGCAGCCGGCCTTCCTGCAGACCGGCGATATCAACCAGGCCTATGCAGCAGCCAACCCGCTGATCGACCTCAACCAGCCTGCGTCCTCGCAGATGGTGCAGAAAGTCGCTGGAGGACATAACTGCTGGGAATCCGATTCGCAATTCTGCGCCGATCAGATCAGTACCTGGATCAGCGCCTGGGCTGGCGAAAGTCTGGGGCTGGGGGGCGGCACCACGGAACTGGAAGAACCGCCGATCAAGGACCCGGGCAACAGCAAGAACTTCCCCCAGGACCCGAGCCTGTTCCAGACCCATGTCTACCCGTTGCTGGACGACCATTGCAGCGACTGCCACCAGAGTGATGCCAACACCCCTCAGGGCCCCTACCTGGCCGCAGATGATGTGAACGAGGCATACACGGCCGTGCGCAGCAAGATCGACCTGAACAGCCCTGAATTGAGCCGTCTGGTAGAGCGTCTCGGCGAAGACAGCCACAACTGCTGGAGCGATAACTGCGACAGTGATGCCCTGGCCATGGAAAATGCCATTCGCGCCATGGCGAACGCCATTGTCCCTACCGCCCCCGACAACGATCTGGTGCTGAGCAAATCACTCAATGTGGACGATGGCACCCTGGCCGCCGGCGGCGGCCGTTACGAGAGCAACATCATCGCCCGCTATGAATTCAAGACCGGCGAAGGCCTCACCGCCTTCGACAGCTCCGGGGTAGACCCGGCCATTCACCTGCAATTCAACGGCGACGTCACCTGGGAAGGCGGCTGGGGCATTCGTCTCAACAACGGCAAGGCCCAGGGCAGCACCGCCACCAGCAAGAAGCTCAGTGACATGATACGCACCACCGGCGAACTGACCCTGGAAGCCTGGCTGGTGCCCGCCAGCACCGGCCAGGATGATGCCCATATCATCAGTTACTCCGCCGGCCCGGATGCCCGCAACCTGACACTGGCGCAAAGCGGCAGCAATTATCAGTTGTTCCAGCGTATCGGTGAAGCCACTGACGGCAACGGCGAACCGGTGCTGGAAACGGCTGACGATCCGCTGCAGGCCAGTCTGCAGCACGTGGCGGTGACCTTCGACCCGGTTAACGGTCGGCAGATCTATATCAATGGTGCCCGCAACGGCGCCACTGACCCGGTCAGCCCCGCCCTGCTCAACACCTGGGACGATACCTTTGCCCTGGTGCTGGGCAACGAAGCGTCCAGTGATCGCCCCTGGGAAGGCGTGATCCGTTTTGCCGCCATCCACAACCGGGCACTCACTGAAGAACAGATTCGTACCAACTTCGACGCCGGCGTTGGCGAACGTTATTTTCTGCCCTTCTTCATCGGTCACCTGATCGATCAGCCCGGCGCCTATGTGGTGTTCGAAGTGTCCCGTTTCGATAACTTCAGCTATCTGTTCGCCGCGCCCTACTTCATCAACCTGGAGCAGGATATCGTCAGCGAGGAAGTGCCCCTGGCCGGCCTGCGCCTGGGCATCAATGGCCAGGTACCGGATGTGGCGCAAGCCTTCGCCACCCTGGACACCGAAATCGGCGGCGACGGCTACAGCGAACAGGGAGAAACCCTGTCCCGCCTGGGCACCTTGCTGCCAGTGGAACAGGGCCAGGATAACGATGAATTCTTCCTGACTTTCGAACGCCTGGGCAGCCATACCCATGTGCATACCGAGCCGCAGCCCTTGCCCCTGAGTCCCAACGAATACGGTGAGCAACCCCTGGCCGGGCTGCGCAACTTTGCCGAAATCAACGCCACCATGAGTGTGCTCACCGGGGTGCCGGAGGGTTATGGAGAGGTACCGGATACCTATCAGCGCCTGCGCACCCAGCTGCCCAGCGAGGAAAATATTGAAGCCTTCCTTACCGCGCATCAGGTAGGCGTGGCGCAGCTATCCATTGAGTACTGCAACGCCCTGGTGGAAGCCGAGCGCAACAATGATGGCAGCATCACTCCCCTGTTCGCAGGGCTGAACTACAACGCGGGTGCCGACACCATTACCCAGCAACAATGGCGGGACTGGGTCATTTCACCGCTGTTTGAACGCATGGTCGGCAATGGTCAGGCCGACCAGCCAGCGCGGGCGGATGTGGAAGGGGAACTGGAGAACCTGCTGTTCGACACCAATCTGACACAGTGCAGCAGTGACTGCGTGGAACGCACCGCCACCGCGGCAAAGGCGGCCTGTGCCGCCATGCTCGGCAGTGCCACCATGCTGATGCAATAGAGCCTGTTTGGGGACAGAATTATGAAACGTAACTTTCTAAAAAAACGTAACCCGCCCCTGCATCCGGATGCTCCCTTGTTGAATCTGGGCCACGGTAAACCGGTCAGCCGCCGGGACATGCTGGGCCGCGGCTTGCTCACCGGCGCAGCGTTCGGCAGCGTCGGCATGTTTGGTTTGTTCAGTAATCCTCGCGACGCCATGGCTGCATTGTCCGGTGATCTGGAAGGCATGAAAACCGACTGCGGCATCGCCGCCGCCGGGGCCGGCAAGATCCCCTTCATCTGTTTTGATCTGGCCGGTGGCGCTAACATTGCCGGCTCCAACGTACTGGTGGGTGGCCAGGGCGGACAACAGGATCTTCTCAGCAGTGCTGGCTACTCGAAACTGGGCCTGCCCGGCAACATGGCGCCCAATAATGACCCAACTACCATCAACACGGATCTGGGACTGGCCTTTCACAGTGATTCCCCCTTCCTGCTCGGGATTCTCGACAAGGCCCCGAACGCCACCGCCAACACCAATGGTTGCGTGATTCCGGCGCGCTCGGAAAACGATACCGCCAACAATCCGCACAATCCCATGTACGGTATTTTCAATGCCGGCGCCGACGGCGAACTGCTGTCATTGATTGGCTCTCGCAGCTCCATGTCGGGCGGCAATTCCATGTCCCCGGATGCGTCCATCATTGCCTCAGCCCGCCCCACCAAGGTAGACCGGCGCTCCGATGTCACCGGCCTGGTAGACACCGGCAAACTGGTCGGCCTGCTTGATCAGGCGGATGCGGTATCAGTGATGGAGTCCATCGCCCGCATCAGCCACAAGCGCATTGATCGTATCGACAGCGGCCTTACCGACACCAATCGCCGCGACAACCTGCGCAACCTGTTGCGTTGCGGTTATGTGGAAGCCGCAGACATCACCGACCGCTATGGCGATCCATCGACCCTGGATATCCGCCAGGACATGGACATACTCGGCATCTTCTCGGACGCCGAACTGAACGACCGGGAGTTTGAAAAAACGGCCTCGGTGATGAAACTGGTGGTCAACGGCTACGCGGGCGCCGGCTGTATCAGCATGGGCGGCTTTGACTATCACACCGGCGAACGGGGAACCGGTGAAATTCGTGACCGCCGTGCTGGCCGCTGCATGGGCGCCTGCCTGGAATACGCTCGCCGCAAGGGAGTGCCACTGATGATTTATGTGTTCAGCGATGGCTCCGTGGCCAGCAACGGACGCATCGATGACTCTGCCGAGGGGCGCGGCAAGGGCGAATGGACTGGCGATAATTCCTCGACCGCAGCGTCCTTCTTTCTGGTCTACGATCCCAATGGCCGCCCCACCCTCAATACGACGGGCGGCACGGCGGAACAACATCAACAGCTGGGCTGGATGCGCCCGGATGCCTCGGTGGAAACCGCTGGCACCCCGGCCGCCAACAACGTGAACCTGCTGGCGGAAACCGTGTGGCTGAACTACATGGCGCTTCATGGTGAGCAAGACTTGTTCTCGGAGAAGTTCCCCAATCACAGTCTGGGCAACAGCGACTCCATGGACCGGCTCACCGCCTTCGAGCCCATCGTCAGTGGTACCATTACCTGACAACTCCCGTTGGAGCTTTGCTCGCAAAGCGAAGATTTCAGAAAGCATCGGGGGTGATTTATCCCCCTTCGCTTTGCGAGCAAAGCTCCAACTTCCACACACTGGCCCCGGATACACCGATGCATTGCCCCCGTCCGCTTCTGTCACTGCTTGTCTGCCTGCCACTGCTGCTATCGTTCCCCGTACACGCCGACTGGCAACAACACAGCTGGGATGTGATGGGTACCCGCGCCAGCATCTCCCTGTGGTCCGAGGACGATGCCGCCCCCCTGTTCCAGCAACTGGAAACGGAGATGGAGCGGCTTAACCAGTTACTGTCACCCTGGATAGACGACAGCGAGCTGGCCCGACTCAACCGGCAAGGCCACGAAGCACCGCAAGCCATCAGCCCCGAGTTCTACCGGTTGCTGAAACAATCCCTGCACTACTATCAGCTCACCGACGGCGCCTTCGACATCACCTTTGCCAGTGCCGGCCACCTCTACGACTACCGGGAGGGCAAGGCGCCCCATGATCAGGAACTGGAAATAGCCGCCCGACATATCGGTGCCGACCGGATTGAATTGCTCGCCGATAACCAGGTGCAATTTCACACATCAGGCACCCGCATTGATCTTGGCGGGATCGCCAAAGGCTATGCCATCGACCAGGGGATCGCACTGCTGAAAGCCTCCGGCGTTGAACATGCCTGGCTAGCTCTCGGGGGTGACAGCTATGTGCTCGGCGACCACCGCGGCCGCCCCTGGGAAGTGGGCATCCAACACCCCCGCGACCAGAAAAAAGTCGCCATGCGCTTACCCATGAGCAACATCGCCATGTCCACATCCGGCGACTACCAGCGCTACTTCATCCAGGAAAGTCGTCGTATCCATCACATCCTGTCACCACAAACCGGCAAGAGCATCGATGGCCTGGCCAGCGTCACCGTACTGGCAAACAACAGTCTGGATGCAGATGCACTCTCCACCAGTGTCTTCGTGCTGGGCGTAGAAAAAGGTCTGGCGCTGATCAACCGGTTAGCGGATACCTCCGCCATCATCATCGACCGCGGCGGTAACGTTTTTTATTCCGACGATTTAACGACACCGGAATAACGGTGAATTATGCCTGCGAGGAAGGTGGATTACGCCTTCAGCTAATCCACCCTACACAAGAACGGAACGTAGGGTGGATTAGCCGGGAGGCGTAATCCACCTTCAAACACCTATTCCCACTCCAGCGCCACATCCCTTACCGGCCCGGCCCAATCTTCCGCAAACAACCCTTTCCTCACATCCCGGTGAAAACTGGAGTACGGCCACTCCTTTACCGCTGACACATAGCCATGCTTGACCGGATTGATGTAGCAGTACTCCACGTGATTGCTATAGTCCTGCTCGTTTCTGATCTGGTGCTCCCAGAAACGGCGTTGCCAGATACCTCTTTCGCCCCGACGCAAACGGCTTTCCCTGATGCTTTCCTGTCTCGGCAGTTGCTTGGCAAAGCCCGTTTTGATCAAGCGCCAGCGTAACGAGAAATCATCATCCAGATCGGGCAACGTCCACACACAATGCATATGATCCGGCAACACCACCCAAGCATTGATCATGAAAGGGTATTTACGGCGAACGCGACCAACCACATCACGCAGATTGTTCACCCGCTCGATTAACAGGGTGCTGCGACGCTGCTGCAAGTTCACGGTAAAGAACCAAGTCTGTCCGCCTTCGAGAAGACGACGATATTGGGGCATGATCACATCCTTGTGATTGCATGTATGGTTGGATGGTGGATTACGCCTTCGACTAATCCACCCTACGTTTCTATGGGCGAGTTACCAGCCAGGCGCCGATCATGGCGCAGCCGGCGATTGCGTTCAGGGGTTGTTGCAAGCGGGGATTGCCATGGCGGGAAATCCGCTGCGCAAGCAACGCATACACCACCTTGACGCCGCCCACACTGAAAACGGTAATCAGCAGCACCGCGACAAGATCCATTGCATCCGGCGTGTGCATATCCACAAACAGGGGGAACAGGCTGGCGTAGAAAACAATGGCCTTGATATCGCCCAGGGTCACCGCCAGCCCGGCCAGGAAACTGACCGTCTTGCTGCTACCAGTGATCGACTCTGCCTTTAAGGCCGTGCCACGGCTGCGGATAAGCGTGATGCCGAACCACACCAGCCAGACCCCCGCGGCAATGCGGACCAGTGTGAAAACCCCGCCCAGTTGCTGGGCCAGCTCGGTCATCCCCCACAGGGCAAGCGCGGCGAACAGCAAATCCGCCACCACGATACCGGCGGCCACCCAGAGACCGTGAGCTACGCCCAGCCGGGCAGAACGCACCACCACCAGCGCAACGCTGGTACTAGGCAGTGCCGCCAGCACCATCATCACCGGAATCAGTAACAGCAACCCGTATCCATCCATGGTCATGCCCTGCGATTCGCCCCGTTACCTTGTGAACAAGACTCCCACGACATCGTTGCTCTCAACACAACGTCGCGGTTAGCGCCTGGCTTGCAAGGCAAAGAAAACAGCGGCCCTTGTTACTCGACAAGCGGCGCCGAGTCACTGCTCGCCGCCGGCTCACGCCCATTGCGCAACGCCTTGTTATACAGATCCGCCAGGCCTTCATGGGCTGCCGCACTGAAACGCTTCAACCGCTTGCGGGTCACCGTGACCTGCTCAAACGCGGACGCCTGCAGAGAATATTGCTGACGCCGCATCAGCCGCTCGCCGCGCTGCTGTAAACTGGCCAACTCCTGCTCCAGTGCGGGCAGTTCCTGGCGGAAAAAATCCAGCCGCTGGACCCGATTGCTCGCCACCATTACCCGGCTACGCAATTTTCGGGTCTGGTCCAGCATGGCGCTGATGTCATTTAGTTCCTGCTGGCGTTGCCACTGGCGTGGCACGATATCCTGCTGCATTTCCCACAACAGAACCCCCTTGTAAAAATCCAGCTTGGCGGTCATATCCGGCCGTTTACGTTTGCCCCAACTCCGGGTTTTGCGCTCGGCCTCCTGCTGAGCCTGCCAAAGACGCTGCTCATCGTCAGTGGCAAAAGGCAACGGGTCCTGATCCGATACAGCGGCCCGATAATCACCCTGCAGGCGGGTAAGGCGACCCTGGAAATCCTGCTGTGACAATTCCCGCAGCAGGGCCTGAGCCTGGGGCCTGACTTCCTGATGCTTGCGCTCATGGGCGTCGAGCATGGTCTGCATGGCGGGCAAGGTATTCTGCCATTGGGTCAGCAGATTCCGTTGACGCATCAGCTCATGGTAGTTGTGCCAGCCATGCTGGAATTCCGTGGTGGCAAACCATTCGTAGAAAGTCGGAAAACTCTTCACCCGTTTTGGTAAAAACGGGGGCACCGGGTCCATGGCGGTGGACCAGCGTGGCTCACCGACCATTTCCGCAAACCAGTCACCATTGGCAATCCGCGCCTCCACCTCCAGCAGGTACTGCTCCAGACCGTCGAAGCGCTCCAGCGCGGTCTGAAAAGCCTGACGAGCGGAACGCTGATCGCCCATCTGTTCGTACAGATAGGGGATCGCCAGCTGCGCTTCCTGCACGGTGGAACGCTGGATCGATTTACTGTCCAGCTGCTGCAGCACTGGCAACGCCCTGCCCGGCTGGTTCTCGATCAGCAGGGCGCGGGCGTAAAGCAGCAGGGAGACATCAGCAAAGGGCCCTTCCAGGCGGGCATCGCGCAATAATTGCAGAGCACGGTCCTCCTGGTCGCTACGCAGCATGTAAATTGCCAGCGCCAGCATGGCCTTGTCCTTGATCGCGTTCACCTCTGGCGCGCCGGGCGGCATATTGGCCAGTTCCCACAACCATTCCTGGCCCAGACCCGGGTGTTTGCCGTTGATCCAGCTGATCGCCAGGTTGTAGCGCAGGTAGGCATTGAGCGGATGATTGGCGGCAAAGGCATCCAGGGATTCCGCCGCTTCTTCATAGCGGCCCAGGCGCATCAGCACCCGCGCCCTCAGGCTGTGGTAAACCTCTTGCAGATCCTCAGGCGGCGGACCGGCCTGTTGCTCCAGGGTTTCCAGCGCACGGGGATATTTCTGTTGTCGGTAATAAAGTCCGGCAAGATGAATCCAGGCGCGCTGGGCCACTTCACCACTGACCTGCTGGTCCAGCAAGGCACTGAACACCCGCTCGGCATCTTCCGGCATACCGTAGGCGCTGTACATGGCGCCCAGCAGGACTTCCAGGTCCGCCCGGTGCACATCCACCTCGCCCCGCTCCAGGGCCATCTGCGCCCGGGTCAGGGCAGCAAAGTAATCTCCCTGTAGGTACAGATACGCCACTTCCCCATAGGCCAACTCCTGCACCTGATGCGGCTTGTCCAAACGCCCCCAGGCCAGTGAGCTGATCAGCAACAACACCACGCCACACCACTTCAGCATGTTCGCCTCAGCGCCAGTCACGGAACAGGAGACGAGGCTGCTGTTTGGCCTTGTCATCCTCAATATGCAGCTGGACGAAATGGCGGCCATGGCGCTTTTCAAACTGCCCGGTGACACCCCGTCGGATTTCCCGATCTTCAGGCCCCATTCCGGTCACAAAGGCAGTGATTTCGTGCTCGCCGTTTTTCACGTTGGCCAGCGCCAGTCGCTGCACCGCCCCATTCTTCAAGGCCCGAATTTCCCGTTCGGTGTAAAGATGGCTGGCCAGTACTTCGCCATCCAGCTCCAGGGTAATGCTGTCCGGCTGGAAGTAATGCCCCACATCCAGGGACACATAGATGCCTACCTGGGTATCGGCAGGAAACAGCAGTTCCTCCTCCAGCAGTAGCAGACGCTTATTGACTTCCAGCACGTCGCGCTTGAAGTCCGCCAGCTCCTGATCCAGCTCGGCCCCCTGAAGCTGGCTGGCAACCAGCATCAACAGCAACACTACTACTTGGCGCATTGCGCTCCCCCAATCCCGATGGTTTTTTGGCAATCTACCATAGCCATGCGACTTTGACTGTTGCGATCGTCACACCTGATCCGCTCTTCACGTTAACTTGTCCGATCAACGGCGATTCTTCGCCCATGACATCCCCATCGCTTCCCTATCCGGTACTGATTACCGGTGCCAGCTCAGGCATCGGCCTGGCACTCACCCGCCTTCATCTGGCGCGCGGAGACCAGGTTATTGCCAGCAGCCGCGATCCTGGCAGCTCGCCATTGGCAGCACTGGCCACCCGGCACGACACGCTGACGCTGGTGGCAGCGGATCTGACCGATCCCCAGGGGCCTGCAGGGCTCGCCGAGGAAATCAAAACGCTCAGCGAGCATCTTTCGAGAGTGATTCATTGTGCCGGTGTGCTACACGACACCAGCCGGAATCTGTCACCGGAAAAACGGCTGGAAGATCTGTCGCTGGAGAACCTGGAATACAGTTTCCGCCTGAACGCCTGGGCGCCGATGCTGCTGGCCCGGAGTCTGCTGCCACAGCTACGCCGACAGCCGGCCACCTTCGCTGTCATCTCCGCCCGGGTAGGCAGCATTACCGACAACCATCTGGGCGGCTGGTACAGCTATCGCAGCAGCAAGGCGGCGCTGAACCAACTGATGCGCACCTTCGCCGTGGAGGCCCACCGCCGGGCCCCTCATCTCACCCTGTTGGCATTGCACCCAGGCACCACTGACACCCCTCTGTCGGCGCCCTTCCAGTCCCGGGTCCCGGAAGAGAAGCTGTTTTCTGCAGACTGGGTGGCAGAGCAATTGACGCTGCAGCTGGACCAGGCAACACCGGAACAGAGCGGCAGTTTTATTAACTGGCGGGGGGACCCGCTACCCTGGTAGCAGATACAAATTTTCCACACTTGTCGCTTGCCATACCCTGCCCGCCCAAGCCACTATCGACGGGCTGATGCACAATGTGTATTGGCACCCATGCCGGCGGCCCGGTCAGGATGCCGCGCCATGCGCGCCCCATCAGGGGCGCGGTGGCGTGGCGGGAGATCGGGCCGTTCGGCATGCACCTATCCCGCTTGATCCCCGCAACAAATCATCTCCCCCTTCATTCATGCAACTTTCCCGCTATGCTTGCCTCTAACAGAGCCAATGCCAAGGAGTTCAGGAATGAAACAAGTACTTTCGCTATGGCTGATCACCGCCGCCATCATGCTGGCGGGCTGTCAACGACTGGGGTCGCTGGAGGCACCGGAAGTCAGCGTATCCGGCATTGCCCTCAACAGTATCAGCCTGTTTGAACAGGAATGGGGACTCACGTTGCGTGCCCGCAACCCCAATGACCGGGAGCTGACGCTGAAGAGCCTGGATTACGAAATCTTCATCAACGGCGAAAAGTTCGCCCGCGGCCTCACCGGCGACAGCGTCACCCTGCCCGCCATGGGCGATGCCCAGGTGACCACCACCATCACCACCAGCCTGCTGGGCAGCCTCAAACAGTTGCAGAAAATCCAGCAGCAACAGGACAAGCCGCTGCAGTACCGACTGGTGGGCAAGGCCCGCGTCGCCGGGGTGCCGCTACCCCTGTCCTTCGACAAGGAAGGCGAAATGACCCTGCCGGCGATGCCTTGACCCTTCTTTGAAAAGCATTGTTGTACCACAGAGGGCACAGGTAACACCGAGATAGAACAGCGGTGTTACCTGTGCCCTCTGTGGTAAAAATCATCCACCCTGACGCTCGCGCCGAAACCGGGCCGGGGTCTGGCCGGTCCAGCGGCGGAAAGCGTGATTGAAGTTGGACAGCTCGGAAAATCCCAGCCGATCGCTGATCTCTTCCATGCCCAGCCCGCCCAGGATTAACCACTGCTCCGCCAGCATCCGGCGCACTTCATCCAGCAGCTCCCGGTAACCGGTGCCCTCCGTGCGCAGTTGCCGACGCAGGGTGCGACTGGTGACACCCAGCTCTGAGGCCATGGCCTCCATATCCGGAAAGCGGCCCGGCTGGCTGAGCAGGCGGCGGCGCACCTGCAACGCCACCCCACCTTGTCGATAGCGCTGCACGAGTAATTGCTGGCACTGCTCTTCGCAGAGTCGGGCGGTGACCGGGTTGGCCTGGGGCAAGGGCATATCCAGCAAACCGGCGACAAACCGGGCCTGGTTGTGCGACTGATCGAAACGGGGCGCCAACCCGAAGATAGCAGTAAACGGCGCCGGGTCCTGCTCGGGCAGGCGCAGCACCAGGGAGGACAACGGAATACGGCTGGCGAACAATTCTTCCTGAACCATCATCACCGCGCTGGCATCCCTAGCCAGCAGGTAGGGGCGAATGGTTTCCGGCAGCCCGCTGTCGTCCAGCATCAGCACCGCCTCCCCCTGCTCTTCCTCAAGACGGATATCCAGGAAGGCAAAGGTCAGATCCAGATAGCGCACCCCCAGCTCCACCGCCTGCCGGAAGGTAGGGCTGCTGAGCAGGGCAAAGCCCCACACCCCGTAACTGCTCAGGTGATATCGCTGCCCCATGGCCAGGCCATGTCTGACCGGATCGTCAAGCTGCGCACAGAGGTTCTCCACCACCCGGCGCTCCTGGGCCCGCTCGATGGTCGCTTCCGGTCGGTGCAACATTGCCGGGTCAATATCGCTGCCTGCCAGACAGGCCCCCGCGTCCAGACCCTGTTCGGCGGCGTAGGCCATTTGCAGGCGCACACTGGTGATGGCTCGACGTACATCCATGAAATGTCCGTTTCCCACAATTTTCTGTCCCAGAATGCCATAAACAAGACGTATCTGTCCCGTTAGAGTAACCATCAATAAAAGATTACTGGGATGTTTACCATGCAAGTAACCCACAACGTGGTGATTATCGGTGCCGGCTTCGGCGGGCTCGGTATGGCCATTCGCCTGAAAGCCCAGGGCGAAGAGAATATTTTGATGATTGAGAAAGGCCACGACGTGGGTGGCTGCTGGCGTGACAACACCTACCCGGGCGCCGCCTGCGATGTGCCTTCGCACCTGTATTCCTTTTCCTTCGAGCGCCATTACCCGTGGAGCCGCCGCTTCGCGCCGCAGCAGGAAATCTTTTCCTACCAGCAATACTGTGCGCGCAAGTACGACCTGTACCGGCATATCCGCTTCAACACGGAAGTGGCCGACGCTCGCTACCGGGACGAAGACGGCATCTGGGAAGTAACCCTGACCAACGGCGACACCCTGACCACGCGGGTGCTGATCACCGCCACCGGCCAGCTCAACCAGCCCGCCTACCCGCCGCTGTCCGGTATCGAGGATTTCGGCGGCGCCCATTTCCACAGTGCCCGCTGGGACCACGACGTAGACCTGACCGGCAAGACCGTGGCCGTGGTGGGCACCGGTGCCAGCGCCATCCAGTTCGTGCCGGAAGTGGCCAAGGTGGCCGGCAAGGTAAAACTGTTCCAGCGCTCCGCCGCCCATGTGATTGCCAAACCGGATCGCGCCTACAGCAAACTGGAACACCAGGTGCTGAGCAAGGCACCCATTACCCAGACCCTGGACCGCCTGCGCATCTATGCCACCAACGAATCACGGGCCCTGGGCTTTACCACCTTCCAGAAGGCCATGAAGGTGTACGAGTGGCTGTTCCGTCGTCACCTGAAGCAACAGATCAACGATCCGGAACTGCGCGAGAAATTGACCCCGGATTACCCCATGGGCTGCAAGCGCATTCTGATGTCCAACGATTACTACCCGGCCCTGGCACAGGACCATGTGGAGGTCATCAATCACGGCATCAGCTCGGTGGATCAGAGCGGCCTCACCGACAGCACCGGCACCCATCACGACGTGGATGTGATCATCTACGGCACCGGCTTCAAGGCCACCGATTTCCTCACCCCCATGACCATCACCGGCCGTGACGGGGCAGACCTGAACGCGGTGTGGAAAGATGGCGCCGAAGCCTACCTGGGTATCACCGTACGCGGCTTCCCCAACCTGTTCATGCTCTATGGCCCCAACACCAACCTGGGCCACAACTCCATCATCTACATGCTGGAAAGCCAGATTCACTACATCCTGCAATGTGTGGCAGAGATGGACGAACAGGACATCAAGGCACTGGAAGTCCGCGACCGGGTTCAGGAAGACTTCAACAAGACGGTGCAGGACAAAATCAGCAATACCGTCTGGGACAAGGGCTGTCATAGCTGGTACAAGACCGAAAGTGGCAAGAACACCAACAACTGGCCCGGCTTTACCTTCGACTACCGCCGCCAGACACGGACCCTGGATCTGAGTGACTATGACCTCCTTCGTTGATCGAATCAGCCGGGCCCAGTCCGGCACCCAGCAATTGCTGGCCGGCGTCCTGCGCCAGTCCCTGGCCATGCTTTTCAAACCGGTGGCCAACCCGCGCTTCAGCGTGAAGGCCCAGCGCCGCTGGATGGACATCATGGCCAAGACCACCCTGGTCGCCCAGGATGTGCCCAGCCATGACGCCCCGCTGGGCGGCGTCCCCTGCCGTCACTATGCGCCACTGAATGCCCAGGGCACCGTGCTCTATCTGCACGGCGGCGGCTATGTGGCCGGCAGCCCGGAAAGCCACCGGTCGGTTACCTCCCACCTGGCAAAATTCGCCAATGCCCGCGTGGTCGTACCGGACTACCGGCTGGCGCCGGAGCATGCCTGCCCCGCCGCCATTGAGGATGCCGTGGCAGTCTATAAAGCCCTGCTGGCAGAGGGCGTGGACCCGGCCACCCTGGTCATCGCCGGCGACTCCGCTGGCGGCGGTCTTGCCCTGGCCGCCCTGCAAGCACTGAAGGCGGAAAAGATCGCCTTGCCCAGCAGCACCATTCTGATTTCTCCCTGGGTGGACCTGAGCCTCAACGACCTGTTCGACACTGACCGGGACATCATGCTCAGCCACGCTTGGCTGGCCAGTGGCGCTGGCGCCTATGGCGGTGATGATCCGGCTCGCCCGGCCTGCTCCCCTCTCAATGGGGACCTGTCGGGCCTGCCCCCGGTACTGATCCAGTCCGGCGGCGACGAGATCCTGCTCAACGACAGCCACCGCCTGTGCGCCGCCCTGAACGACGCTGGCACCCCGGCCCGTCTGCAGGTACACCCACAGCGCTGGCATGATTTTCAACTCCACGCTGGCGTATTGGCCGATGCGGATCAGGCACTGATGACTTGCGCCCGCTTTATCCACCAACACTGGAAGCTCGCCGCATGAAACGCATCCTGATCACCGGCGCCGCCAGCGGCATCGGCCTGGCCACCGCCAAGCGCTTCCACGAGAAGGGCTGGCGGGTGGGCCTGACCGACGTCAATGAAACCGCCCTGGCGCGGCTGGCGAGAGAGCTGGACAACAGCTGGTACCGACCTCTGGATGTGACCGACAGCATTGCCTGTGAGCATGCCTGCCGGGAGTTTGCCGAAGACGGCGGCATCGACGTGTTGTTCAACTGTGCCGGCATCCTGCGCATGGGGCGCTTCGAATCCATCACCGCAGAACAGCACAAGCAGATCATCGACATCAACGTGACCGGCCTGATCAACATGAGCCTGGCCGCTCACCCCTTCCTGCAGGAAAGCAAGGCCGCTGCGGTGATCAACATGAGTTCCGCCTCGGCCCTGTACGGGGTGCCACACCTGGCATCCTATTCCGCCAGCAAGTTCGCGGTGCGCTCGCTCACCGAGTCGTTGAATATCGAATGGGGCCGTCAGGGGATTCGCGTCGTCGATATCATGCCGCCGTTCGTGAAGACCCCCATGGTGGAAAAGGCCAGCGTCCGGGCGCCGGTGGTTGACCGCATGGGCGTCAACCTGGATGCCGACGATGTGGCCAACACGGTCTGGCAGGCCGCCAATGAAAACGTGCCGGTACACAACCCGGTGGGCCTCACCTTTAAATTGATCAAGCTCCTCGACAAGGCCCTGCCCAGTGCATCGACACGGTTGTTGATGCGCTTTTTGAGCCGGGATTGACCCTCCCACCTCTGTAGGAGCGGCGCTCTCTGTGCCCCGCTCCTACAAAGTGGGCATAGAGGGCTATTGCTCTGATTGAGTCGCCGTAAATGTAATCTTCACCTTCCTCCGCCCCCAGTTCCGCGCCGCCTGCACATCCTCGCCCATATAGATATCGATCTTCTTTTTCCAGCGCCAGTGCATCTTGTCCTTCACCACCCAGGTACCGGGCAGGCCTTCGATCTGCAATTGCGCGTTATGCCCAAGCCCCATGGGAATCAGATCCCGCGACACCGCAATGGACTTCATCCCCGGTGTGAGGCGATCGCCCCAGGCGGCCAGGGCATGGTCCGCTCCCGCCCCCTGGCCATGCAGGGAATTGTAAGCCGTGGCAGTGACCGTCATGGTCACCGGGTCCGGCGCGGCAGGCTTGGTCTGATCCGCCTCACACCGCGCCACCAGCCAGGTGGCCGCCACCAGTACCAGGGTAAACGTGGCGGCATTCACCCGCCGTTGCGGGCTGACTGCTAGGCTCATGGCATGATTCTCCGTCTGGTCACTCTTATTATGCTTCACGGTCTGCTGTCGGCCTGCAACCTGGTTTCCGACAAGAGGGCGGAGGACACGGCTGCGCCCGCAGCCCTCACCGACACCCTGCGCCACTGGCAACCCGCCGGCAATCCCGATGCGGTGGTCCTTGGGCTGCACAGCTTCGGCGACTTCGGCGCTGCCTTTGACGCCATGGGCCCCTACTTTGCCGACAACGGACACCTGCTGGTCAGCTATGACCAGGCCGGGTTCGGCGAACGCACCCAGCAAGGGCAATGGGCCGGGGAAGAGCAACTGGTGTCAGAAGCGGTTTATCAGATCGAGCAACTCTATGAACGCTATCAGCGCCCGGTGTTCCTGGTGGGGGAAAGTCT
This sequence comes from uncultured Alcanivorax sp., assembly GCF_947258575.1. Classification (GTDB taxonomy): domain Bacteria; phylum Pseudomonadota; class Gammaproteobacteria; order Pseudomonadales; family Alcanivoracaceae; genus Alcanivorax. The sequence goes on along the minus strand of NZ_CAMYIV010000012.1, from coordinate 259,726 downwards.
GGGAGGTGCTGTGGCGATCCTGGCAGCGCTGCAAGCACCTGACAAAGTCGCCGGCATCGTGCTCGCCGGGCCTGCCGTGCGCGAGGGCATCCGCCTGCGCTACGGCTGGAATGCCGCCATTGCCAGCGCCGCCTTCATTGCCCCCGGTTACCAGTTGACCGTGGATCGCCAGCCCGATGACCCGAACCTGGCGGCCCACAGTGCCCGGCGACTGGCCGAGGATCCCCGGGTGATCCGCAACGTACGCATGGATGCCTACTGGGGTCTGATCCAGCTGGCCGACAGTGCCAGCGACCAGGCGCCATCACTCCAGACGCCGTCACTGCTGCTCTATGGCGGCAAGGACAACTCCGTACCCGCCACCGGCATCAGCCATCTACACGACCACCTGGCAGAGCGGGGCGAGTACCGCTTCTACCCCCAGGCCCCCCACCTGCTGCTGCAAGGGCCTCAGTGGCAGCTTGTGGCGGACCATATTCTCGACTGGATTGCCCGCACCCCGCACTGAGATTGGCCTCACAGGACACACTCATACTGGTAAGCTGGCGAAAACCCCAGCGGAGTAAACCATGAGCAAGCGCGTTCTGATTACCGGCGGCAATTCCGGCATCGGCTACTGTACCGCCGAGCAACTGGTCAGCCATGGCGCGGAAGTGTCCCTGGCCTGTCGCGACCAGACCAAAGGTCAGGCCGCTATCGCCCGCATCAAGAACCGCCATCCCGACGCCAAAGTGCGCCTGTTTCCCCTGGATCTTTCCGACCTGGAAAATGTGCGCGACAACGCAGCCCTCATCTACCGGGAGCTGGGTGAACTGGACGTTCTGATCAACAACGCCGGCGTGGTGCCGACCCAGCAGGAATTTACCCGCGACGGTTACGAAATGCAGTTCGGGGTCAATTATCTGGCCCCGGTGCTATTCACCCACCTGATGCTGCCGCTGCTGAAGAAAGGCAATCAGCCACGCATTCTGCATGTGGCGTCCGTGGCGCACTGGCTGGGGCGTATCAACAAGAAGACCTGGCGCGGCCGCAAGCCCTATCTGGTCATGGATGCCTATGGTCAATCCAAGCTGGGCAACATCCTGTTCAGCAATGTGCTCGCCGAGCACCTGCAGGAACTCGGCATTACCAGCAACGCCTTGCACCCGGGAGGCGTGGACACGCCCATTTTCCGACATGTGCCCAAGGCCGCCATGGCCCTGATTCGCCCGACCCTCACCACCCCGGAAAAGGCCGCCACCCTGCCCGTCAGTCTGGCCCTGGATCCGCAGTACGCCGAGGTTACCGGCGAATACTTCGCCAATCACAAACCAGCACTGCGCTCGCCACGGGCACGCAATGCAAAGCTGGCGGAAGAGCTGTATTACGACACCATGGCGGAGCTGGATCTGCCTACGCTGTAAGTTCAACGACATAAAAAAGGGGCCCCCAACGGGCCCCTGAAGGTTCACCTCACACAAAGCAGATTTTCATTAACCTCCCGGGCACAGGTTGCACTGGTCAGAGGCGCTGGCTTCGATGTCCTCATCCAGAATCTCGCTGTTGCTGCCCGTGGCAGTGACCGTATTGCTGGACTGGTAGCGATCACCGGAAGGCACCGTGCTCGGCTGGTAATCACCACTGACATCAAAGCAGACATCACTGCCCAGGATGTCGCCGGTGGCATCACAAACCCCTTTCACCACGGTCTCTCCTTCCCCCATGCCGACACCTCGGCATACCACGCCTTCAGCACAGTCCGCATCCGTCTCACAAAGCAGACCCGCATCCAGCAGGACCGTATTCATATAGTCCGCGGTAGGGTCATCCAGCTCGACACTGAGCGGCACTTCACCGGTATTGCACACGGCAATGTCATACCCGACCTGCAACACGACCTGCCCGCTTTCAGCCACAAGACCGGAACTGCAATCCTTGTCGACCCAGAGCCCTGGCGTTAGTGGCAAAGACTGGCACTGGATGGAGTACGGGTCAGCAGACACAGTGGCGGCACCAAAGGTGAGACTGGCATCCACCGTATTGGTTGGCGGGTTTTCGTTACTGAAGAAGCTTCCGCTGAAAGGCAACGTCTGCCCAGGGGCGAACGCAGACAGCAGCGTTTGCGTCAGCGTGACATCGTCACTGGTATCGTCCGGGGTACCGGCATCATCAATCACCGTAAGCGTCTCACCAGCCGGGAAGGTGCCCGCACCGCTGTTGGTAACCAGCCCCTGGAAATCCACCACATAGGTACGGTCGGTATCGTCATTCACCGTAGCCAGACGGGTGACATCACAGGTTTTGCTGACATCAATGCCACACAACGGGAAGCGGCCGAGCACAAAGTCTTTTAGTTGGGCGGTCACCGAGCGGGAAGAACGGGTTTCCACCATGAAGCTGGAGAAGCAGGGAGTCGCGCCAGCCTGGCCTGCCAGCTGCAAGGCGGCGGATACATTCAGAAAACCTTCAAAGAAAGACTCCGGCGGAAAGTCCGTCTCGCCTGTCTTTGACAGATAAGGCCATGGGCTTGTCTCGGACATCTCATTGGTGATGGCACAGGCCACATCATCGTTGCTGCCGCCGCATAGTGCTCCTATAAAACCCGGGTCCTTGGGATCACCCGTGGAAAACAATTCCTGCAAATTGCTGCTGATGTTGCCACCACTGTTCACCCACTGCATCACCTGCACATATGGCGTGCTGGTACTGCCTTGGGGAAACTCCATTACCACGAAAATATCCCCTTCCTGATGCTCACCGACAAAGGCCCCTCGCTCGCCCAGGCCGACCTGATCCTGAAAAAACCAGAAGCCGATAATGGCATCGCCATTGTTGGCATAACGGTCGGCACCGAAATGCAGCACCAGATCACCATTGACCAACTTGCCGGCTGCATACCCGTTAGTCAGATCATTCTTGTCGGGCACCGAACCGTCACGGTACTTCCAGCTGGGAATATCGTTGATGTCCTTGGAGCCGCCGCCGGTAAAAATACTCAGGGGAGCCGGATCAGCAATGATGCCGCTGAAGGCTGCCGAGCCGTTATCGTTTCCATTATGGAAGGTTTGCCAATCCTGGTCGGCATTATCAATTGCATCACCGTCCATTTCGATGAAGTTGCTGGCCATTGCCGGGGACGTCACCCCCAGAAAAAAAGCTATCAGAAAGCAGCAACAGCGCTGCCAGACTGCTAATCGTTTCATGGGACCGTCCTCCAGATAAATACGCGTATACCAGAGGCAACATTGAAAAAAACGGGCCAGATTTTTATTGGTTGTTTTTGAACGACTTGGAAAAAGACGCTTATTTTTTTGCCGTATTTTTTCCCAATTTCGGGACGCCAATACGGCCATGCCTTGAACGGAAAAAACAAAACCAACAATTTCAGATAGTTGCTCTCCCTTCTTGCCATTACCCTGCGATGATGCAGGCGCCACCCGTTTGACAGCGTTACATGCCAACAACGTTTTGTTGCAAAGCCCGGATATAAGCAGACAACCGATGGTGTAAATCTTGGTGATGGAGGGCAGAAACAGGAGGTTAGCGAACGCGCAGGACGCGACGCCCATTCCCAATAACGCGAAGGGAGTCGCAAAACCGGGACAGCACCATGAACGCCCTGGTCCGCAAGGCCCTGTTTGCCTGGGAAAGCCAGACGCTATCCCCCCTGGCCCAACACCTGCACCAGCAAGGCTGGCATCTGGTGCAGCAACCCCTGACCAGCCTGAAGCCTCAGGCATGGCCCTCAGTGGGCATTCTGGAACTACGAACGACAGAACAGCGGGAAAAGCTGGCGCCTTTTCTCGGCCAGCTCAAGCGTGGTCACTACCTGGCAATCACGGATAACAGCGCCATGCGCTGCAAGGGCATGCAACACCTGGTGGCAAACGGCTTTCGGGATTATTTCACCTGGCCCTGCAACCTGACCCACCTGCACAACACGCTGGGGCATGTACTGGGCATGAGCGCCCTCTGCCACACCAGCGTATGCGCCGAACAACCTCTGCTGCTGGGGCAATCCGCCCAGATGGAACAAGTACGCCAACGCCTCAGGCGCTTCGCCCAATCCGACCTGCCAGTTCTGCTACAAGGAGAAAGCGGCACCGGTAAGGAATGTGCAGCCCGCATGATTCACCAGGCTTCCAGCCGACATCGCGAACCTTTCATTGCGGTGAACTGTGCGGCCATCCCCGACAGCCTGTTCGTGGCCGAGTTGTTTGGCCATGAAAAAGGCGCCTACACCGGGGCGACCCAGGCAAGACGGGGTCGAGTCCATGACGCCGCCAATGGCACGCTCTTTCTGGATGAGATCGGCGACATGGATGCATCCAGCCAGACCACACTGCTGCGCTTTCTGGAATCCGGCCACTATTCCCCGCTGGGCAGTAACCGGGAATATCACTCCCCGGCCCGAATCATCTGCGCCAGCAATCGGCCGCTTGCCGAGGATGTAGATAGAGGTCGGTTTCGGCTGGACCTGTATCACCGCATCAATGTGTTGTGCCAATCGCTTCCGCCCTTAAGGGAACATCGCGATGACATTCCTGAACTGGCCAACGCCCTGCTATCGCAGCTGCCCGGCCAGCATCCACTCAACGAGGACGCCATAAACGCGCTCAAGGGCCATGATTTTCCGGGGAATGTACGGGAGCTGCGCAATTGTCTGTGGCGGGCGGCAGTACTCAGTCATAACGGCAGGCTTGATCCCGCTCATCTTGGCCTGGCAGCCCCGCTATCAACACCCGCCGCATGCTGCACCTTGCGCGAGTTTCGAGAACAACAGGAAAAACTACACCTGCAGCATTGCTTGCAGGCATGCTGTGGTGATGTGCAGCAAGCCGCTCAGATTCTCGGCATCAGCCGCTCCAGCCTGTATCGCAAGCTGGACAAGTACCAACTACCGGCACGACATTGATGTTATCGTCCTCGCTCCACGCAGGCACCGCGAACCACCCGCCGCAGCTGCGGATACACGGCCAGAAACACCTGCTCCAGCTCACCGTAGTGCGCACGAATGTCCTCGATGCTGCCCGCAAACTGATTGGCAAAACGGATTCTTGCGGCAATGCGGTCCAGCACCTCTCCCAATTGATCCAGATCCTGATAGCGACGAAAAATATCCAGCGTCACCAGACGCTCAGTGGTACGACGCATGGGTTCAGGCATGAGAATTTCGCCTTGCCGCAGCAGGGCATAATCGCGGGTAATGACAGAATCCAGCGATTGCGTATAGAAACGCGACCAATGGCGAATCAGAAAATGATCAAACAGCACATCCAGCGCAACCCCGGCAAACCGGCGGCGATGCGGCGAGAACAGCCATCGACTCTCGCGCACCCGGGGGTGCATGTCGGTAAAACGGTCAACCAGGCGGTGATTGCGTAATCCCAACCGCACGGGTGGCGGCAGCGAGGCTTCGTCCACCCCGCGCATGAAATCACCCAACAGATTGCCCACCTTGGACGCCGCAGTGGGTTGCGCCAGGGTCAGGTGGGCAAAGTAATTCATCCGCCACCACGCTCCAGCAGATAACGCAGATTTTGCCGCACCGCCGGCCATTCCTGGTTGATGATGGAAAACACGACCGTGTCCCGGTAAATCCCCCCGGGGCTTACGGTATGGTTACGCAGCACACCATCCTGCTTGGCGCCGAGCCGGGCAATGGCCTGGCGCGACTGGCGGTTGTGCCAGTGGGTGCGCAGCTCCACCGCGATGGCATCGCGGGCGTCAAAGGCATGACCCAGCAACAGCAACTTGCATTCGCTATTGATTCCGGAGCGCTGGTGACGTTTCGCATACCAGGTGTGGCCCAGCTCCAGGCGCCGGTTGTCCTCATCCACCCGAAAGAAACGGGTGCAGCCGATCAGCTCGCCAGTAGCCGCATGGCGCACCGCAAAGGGTAATGCCCCTTCTTCCTGGTGCTGGCGCAACGCCTGCTCCACGTAGGCATCCATGGCGTCCGGCTTGGCTACCAGGGTGTACCAGTGGCGCCACAGCTCGCCGTCATCACAGGCCCGGGCCAACCCGGGCACATGCGCCTGCGACAGCGGCTCCAGCACCACCCGGGTGCCGGACAAGGTAACCGGTTCCAGCCAGCGTCGAGCCATGTTCAACCCGGCGGCCAGCTGAACGGGCGGCCACCCAGCACGTGCACATGCAGATGGAACACGGTCTGGCTGGCGCCGGCGCCGTTGTTCACGTTGAGGCGGAAATCCTCCAGCCCTTCCTGTTCGGCAACCCGGCTTGCCACCAGCAGCAGGTGGCCAAGCAGGCCCTGGTCGCACTCTTCGGCATCAGACAACTTGGGGATGGGCTTCTTGGGGATTACCAGGAAGTGGGTGGGCGCCTGGGGGTTAATATCCCTGAAGGCCAGGCACTGGTCGTCTTCAAAGATGATATCGGCGGGAATCTCGCGATCGATGATCTTGGAAAAAAGGGTTTCAGCCATGGTTCGAATCGCTCCGGATAGGCAATGGCGAGCAGTTTTCAGGCCCGAAGTGTGTGCCCCGGTTCACAGCTCGCACGGGAACTGCGGGTAAAATGTCCGCTGTATGTGGCGTACACCTTAGCGGCAGCCCAGAATAATGGCATTATAGCAGCCTGTCGAAACCCAACCTTATTCCACCGGAACCGCATGGCCACTCTTTTTGTCGAAAATTTAACCGTCGCCGATTTCTCCTACCTGCACCCCAAGCGCGGCATGGTCGGTGAGTCCTGGCTGGTCGATCTGGAACTGACCGGCGACCTGGATCATCAGGGCATGGTGTTCGACTTCGGCCATATCAAGAAGCGCATCAAGCAGATCATCGACGACAACGTGGACCACCGACTGCTGGTGCCGGTGGACAGCGAGCACGCCACGGTGAGCGAGCGGGACAATAATACCAGTCTGGAGTGGCTTTACCGGGGCGGCACCATCCGCATGGTGGCACCCAGCGAAAGCCTGCTGCTGATGAGCGGCCCGGAAGTCTCCAAGGCCAACCTGACCCTGTTCCTGATGGACCTGGTACAACAGGTGGTGCCGGACAATGTGGCCGAGGTACGCATCGTGCTGCGCGAGGAAGATACCGGTACCGCGCCTTTCTATCATTATTCCCATGGTCTGAAGAAACACGACGGCAATTGCCAGCGCATTGCCCACGGCCACCGCTCCGGCATCCATATCTTCGAGAATGGCCGACGCAGCCGCTACTGGGAAAAACTCTGGGCGGACCGCTGGGAAGATATCTACCTGGGCACCGAAGAAGATCTGGAAGGGACCTACTACATCGAGGAGATCCCTCACCACCGCTTCCGCTACGATGCCCCCCAGGGGCACTTCGAACTGGTGATCCCGGAAGACCACTGCTACCTGGTGGACACCGACACCACCGTGGAACAGCTGGCCGGTCACATCGCTGAACAACTGGCCGCCGAAGCCCCTGGCAAGCACTTCCGCGTGCGCGCCTTTGAAGGCATCGGCAAAGGAGCCATCGCCGAAGCCGGCGAAAACATGCCCGGCAAGACCCACAGCGGCTGGCTCAGCGGCGCGGCGGTGATTTGAGGCCTTTATGTAGGAGCTATGCTCGCATGGCGAACCGAGCGTAGCGAGGCGACAGAGGATTGTCGTCCGCCGTTCTTTCTGAAACCTGTCGAGCGCTGAGATTCCTGATCGCCCTGCGGGCGATTTCCGCGCAAGCGCGGTTCGCACCTCAAGAGGTACTCCTACAGCGGCTTCGTAGAAATGCCGACGCCTGGGGGACTTTCTACCCTTTCCCTATCCAACGAGCATAGCTTGTAGCTCGTAGCTACTCCTCCGCCAGAATGCTTTCCGCCTCTTCCTGAATCAGCCTTCGTAACCATCGATGGGCCACGTTGTGGTGGAGCAACGACGACCAGGCCATTTTCAGTTCGAACTGGGGAATGTCGAAGGGCGGCTCCTTGATCAGCAAGCGTTCATTCTGTGCCTGCATGCGCGCCACGCGGCTGGGCAGGGTGGCGACCAGGTCGTTGTTCATGGCAAGCAACGCGGGCATCTGGTAATGACGGGTAAAGATGCTGATCTTGCGGCTCTTGCCCAACTGCTCCAGGGCATGATCAATCCAGCCCAGCCCGCCGAGTTTTTCCGGGTTCATGCCGAACCCCACCCCGAAACCGGTTTTCGATACCCAGATGTGCTGTGCCGACAGGTAGCTGTCCAGGTTGAACCCCTTGGCAATGGGGTTATCCCGATTCAACAGGCAGGAAAAGGAGTCCTTCCACAGGCTCACCTGGTGGAAGGAGCCGGGAATTTCGTTGAAGCGGTTCACCGCCATGTCTACCCGGCCCTGTTCCATGTCCTGGTAACTCACATCCGACGGCGTCAGAAAATCCAGTACCACATTGGGCGCTTCTGCACGCAAGCGCCGCACGATATGTGGCACCAGGGTAGCTTCCGCATAGTCGCTGGTCATGATGCGAAACACCCGGCGACTTTCTGCGGGCTTGAACACATCTTCCGGGGTAAACAACTGCTCGGCCTGAGACAGGATCTGGCGTACCAGCGGGCGCAACTCCTGAGCACGCTCGGTGGCAGTCATGCCGTCACTGGTACGAATCAGCAACGGATCGCCGAACAGTTCGCGCAATCGCTTGAGTGAATTGCTCATGGCGGGCTGGGTGATACCCAGTTGCTCCGCCGCCCGGGTCACATTCTGCTCGCGCAACAGCACGTCCAGGTACTTGAGCAGGTTCAGGTCAGCCGCGCCAATATTCATGATATGAATCGCCACCTAAGAAAACATCACCGAAATGGATTCTATAGCGCGGGATGCGAGGTGTCACATGGCAATGAGTTACGCCTCCAAAAGCAGACAATATCCGGGCAAATCCCGCCACTGCGTGAGATTTGCGTGAAAACATTGCAATGTAAAAGCAATTTTTACCGTTTTCGGTGTTAACCGGGTCGCTGTTTGAGGCTTAATGGCAAGCTGCCAGTATCGCCTAAAGGCAAAAAAATGCGTAAGGTCTAATGCACTGTTAACGCTACACCCTGTCGTGTTGTCTGGAACAGCCGCCCTGTATATAGAGGCTGATTTATCGTTCGCAGGTGTGATTCAGAGGTTACTATGACAAGCAGCGCAACCACGCGAGCCGAGAAGTTCGTGGTTAGATTTCCCAATGGCATGCGGGCCAGTGTCGCGGAAACCGCCGGCCTCAGCCATCGCAGCATGAATGCGGAGATCATTGCCCGCTTGCAGCACAGTCTCAGCAATTGGCCAGCTACCTTGCCCCATGGCGAAACAGCAATTCCTGACGGCAACGAAGAAGCGTACCTGCTGGAACGCTTCCGGCGCCTGCCAGCAGGGAAACAACAGGCACTTCTGGCCCTGCTGGACTGAGCGCTGACGACCTTCTGTCCTTACAATGTGCCGTTGGCCGCCTGTGATTTTTTTCAATAACGGGCATACTCTATGATGGAACATGGCCGCCACCGACTCACGGACAGAAAGGAGCCTTATCGGCCGTGACAGCTCCCCAGAACCACAACCCACTTCCCACCGGCAATGACATCAGTTTGCCGTGGCACCTGCGTCTGCCAAAGCCGCTGGAAAAAGATTTTCGCCTTTATTTTCTGGCCAGCGTGTCGAAGGTGGCACCCTGGGCGCTGGGACTGGTCGCCATTCTGATCGCCACCGCCATGCTGATCGAATCCTGGATCGGCGCGGATGTGATCACCAATTCCTGGCGCCCCCGGTTATTCACCCTGATGCTCGCCGGCGGCTGCGTTATTCTCGCCCGCACACTCCAGTGGCGAGAGTGGCTTCACCCGGCCACGCTGGCCCTGGCTTTCGCCATCGCACTGACCGGCAATTATCTCGGCGTGCATGTCGAGCACCCGCTTGCCTATACCTTTTTCCTGCACACCCCGATGTCGATCATCATGATCTGCATCCTGGTTCGTGTGCCGTTCTACTCCGCTCTGCTCAGCTCCACGGTGATGATCAGCGCCATGGTCGCCACGCTGATCGCCAACCCGGAACGAACCCCCTTCGAGGCTACTACTCTGACTATGGTGGCTATGGCCTTTGCCAGCATGAGCCTGTTTGGCCAGTATGTGTACGAGCGGCTGTTGCGCCAGCACTTCCTCTCCGAACACGTGCTTTACCAGCATCGTAACGAACTGCATTCCGCCAACCTGGTTCTGGAAAACCAGGCCACCGTGGATGGCCTCACCGGTTGCATCAACCGGCGCGGCATGGAGTCCCGGCTCAATCACCTGTTCCATCTGCACAAGCAGGGTAACCCGGATGCACCGGAACGCATCAGCCTGCTGCTGTTCGATATCGATTTTTTCAAACAGTACAACGATACCTACGGCCACCCGGCCGGGGATGAATGCCTGAAGAAAATATCCAACGTCCCCCTTTCCATGGTTCAGGCAGAGACCGATTTCGTCGCGCGCTATGGCGGCGAGGAATTTGTCATCGTGCTTACCGATTCCAGCTTCAACGACGCCCTGGTGTTTGCCGAACGGATGCGCAATCGGGTGGAGCAGCTGGGCCTGCCCCATAGCGGCTCCCGGGTCAGCCAGGTGGTCACCATCAGTGTGGGCGTCTCCTGCTCCGACCACGGCGCCAGCAATAGTGCCGAATTGCTCAAACAGGCCGACGAAGCCCTCTATCAGGCCAAGGGCGCCGGGCGTAATCGGGTGGCGTTGATGAACAGTCAGGGGTTGGTGGAGATGTTGAGTTAGTTAACAGTTAATAGTGAATAGCTAACAGCGACGCGGTTGCGGACTATAGGTTTTGAAACGCAAGAGGCCGCGCCCAGAGAATGGGCGCGGCCTCTTGCGTTTCAAACATGAAAACCCTGGATCGCGCAGCTGTTAACTATTCACTATTAACTGTTCACTGCATCTCCCCCACCACCGTCACCGGATCCAGCTTCACCTCAAACCAGTTCAACCGCCAGTCCAGGTGCGGGCCGGTGGCGCGGCCGGAGGCGCCGACTTTGGCCACCGGGTCGCCCTGCTTCACGGTCTGGCCTTTTTCCACCAGTACCTCGCTGAGGTGGATCATGGTGGAGGATACGCCGTAGCCGTGATCCATGATCAGGGTGCCGCCGGAATAATAGTTATCGTCCTGCACCAGGGTCACCACCGCATCCGCCGGGGCCACCACCACGGTACCGGTGGGCCGTGCCACGTCCACACCATAGTGGGGGCGGCCCGGCTTGCCGTTGTAGACCCGCTGGCTGCCGTAAACACCGCTGATACGCCCGGTGAGAGGCCACTGAAAATCACTGAGGAAGGCCAGCAAGGCAGAGTCGGTATCCCGCGCTGTCTTGATCTCGGCCACTTCATGCCGGATCCGCTTCAGCACCGCTTCCGGCGGCGGCTCCACGGTACGCTTGGGCACGCCCTCAATTCGCTGGATGTCGTATTCCCGTTTGCTAAGCGTCACAGGTACCTGCTGTGCCTCACCCTGCCTTTCCAGTACCAACACCTGCTCAAGGGCGTCATCACGGCCGAAACCAACGGCAAAAAAACCTTCCGGCGTGGTCCGCACGGCCCGGTCGCCCAGTTTGACCGTCACCTCCGGCGCCACCTGCCCACGCAACAGCGCCCCCTGGGTACGCTCCCCTTCCAGGGATAGCAGCCAGTCGCTGGCAAGCGACAGAGGTGACAGCAGACAGAGCACTACAAAAAAATAAATACGCACAGGAAACCTCAAGAAAAAGTCAGCAATCTTGTTGTAGGAGCGTAGCGAATAACGTCGTTGGCAGCGCGATAGCCAGAGTTTCGAGTTGCGAGAAGCGAGTTTCGAAAGGCAAACCCCAAAACGCGGTAAAGCCTGATGATTTTCGCTTCTCGTGACTCGTGACTCGTGACTGACTTATCGCCTCGCTAGCGACGCTCCTACAGAAAACCCGTCACAAAAACGCGCTGCCATCCTCCACATCCAGCTGCACCGGATCCAGATGTTTCTCGGCGTACTGGCGCCACACCCGGGAACGGATGAACAGCCGGTACAGATCCGGGTCCAGGTGATCGTTGTCGCGCATGCGTTGCAGGATGCCAAGCGCTTCGCTGAGTTTCAGTGGCGTCTTGTAGGGTCGTTCCTTGGCAGTCAGGGCCTCGAACACGTCGGCGATGGCCATGATGCGCGCCGGAATCGACATCTGGTCGCGGGTCAGCCCCAGCGGAAAGCCGGTGCCGTCCATTTTTTCATGGTGGCCGCCCGCATATTCCGGCACCTGGCGCAGCTTGGGCGGGAACGGCAGGGAGCCGAGCATGTCCAGGGTCACATCCATGTGGCCATTGATGATTTGCCGCTCCTCCGGAGTCAGGGTGCCCCGGGGAATGCACAGGTTGTAGACCTCGTCGTCAGTGAGCAGGGGCTTTTTCTGGCCCCAGGCATCGGTCCAGCGCCGCGCAGCGATGTCACGTACCCGTTGCTGATCCACCTGAGCCATGGCTTCACCGCCCCGGTTGATCCGCTCCAGAAACGCCAGATCTTCCTTCAACTGGCCGATTTCCGCTTCCATGCGCTCCCGGCTGGCGGGCTCGTCAGCGGGATCAAGCAGGCAGGCCTTTTCGTAACGGAACTGGATCTCTGCACGCAGGGCGGCAAAGCGACTGGCCACCTCATCGATGCGATCATGCAGGGTGTGCAGCTTGGTGGACTTGTCCAGTACCGAGTCCGGCGTGGCCAACTTGCCGCAATCGTGCAACCAGGCCGCCACGTGCAACTCGTACCAGCCATCCTCATCCAGGGAAAAGTCCGCAAAGTCCGAATTATCCTCACAGGCCGCCTGGGCCAGCATCTCGGTGATCACCGGCACCCGCTGACAGTGGGCACTGGTGTGCGGGCTCTTGGCATCAATGGCCTGGGCCAGCACCTTGATAAAGGCATCCAGCAGTTCCTTGAGTTCCTGCACCTGGCTCAGGTTGCTCAGGGCAATGCCCGCATAGGTGAGCAGGGACTGGAAGATCAGGTCGCTGTGCTTGCCCAGCCGGTGCAACCGGGCCGGCAGCGCGCGGTTATAGGCCAGCTGCAGCACACCGATGACCACCCCTTCGTGGTTGCGCAGGGGCCACAGTCGTAAGCCGCCAGCATCCGGGGCCAGCGCATCCAGTAAATGCTGGTCCTCCTCGCTGAGGGCGTTTTCCGACAGATCTACCGCCAGCGGCTTGCCGTCTTCATAACACTGCTCGGGCAGACCGCTTTTGCGCGCCATGGGGCAGAACAGGCTGGCCTCCTCGTGCAGGGAAGCATCACCGGACCGGCGGCACAGGCAGCTCAGGCCCGGCTCGGGCTTGCCATCCGCATACAGCCACACCCAGCCGGTATCGGCCTCACACAGATACAGGGCCTCATCCAGCAACACCTGTAGCAGACGTGGCACGTCGCGCTGCTCGCTGAGATGTTGCGCTACCCGCAACAGTCGCGGCATCAGGTTTTCATCCGCCACCGGTGCGGTGTCGGGCAAAGAGGAGTTCATGAGCAATCCAGCTCCCAATGATCATCCGTAACAAAATCGTGTATTTACCCAGCAAGCATAGGCTGAGCCGGGATTTCAGGCAAAACACACCGCTATACGTCTATTTCCTTCCGACCGGCGCATATACCGCCGGTTCCGGTTGAAGCCGGGGGCGCGATTGCCTACCATCTGCCGGTTCCGAGCCAATCTGGATTCCTACCTCTCATGAGTGTCAGCTATCAACTGCCCGACGGGGCAACCATGGCGTTTGATCAGCCGGCGTCCGCCCTGGACATCGCCGAGCGTATCAGTAAAAAACTCGCCAAACAGGCCCTTGCCGCCAAAGTGGACGGCAAGTTGATCGATGTTTACTTGCCCATCGACGATGGCGCCACGGTGGAAATCATCACCCGCGACACTGACGACGGCCTGGATCTGATCCGCCACGATGCTGCCCATGTCATGGCAGAAGCGGTGCAGGAGCTGTTTCCGGGAACCCAGGTCACCATTGGCCCGACTATCGAAAACGGCTTTTACTACGACTTCTACCGGGAAGATTCCTTCACCCCGGAAGACCTCAAGGCCATCGAAAAGCGCATGATGGAAATCGTACGCCGCAACGAGGATATACGGCGTGAAGTCTGGGACCGGGACGAAGCCGTCAGCTTCTTCCTGAAAGAAGGCGAGGAATTCAAGGCGGAAATCATCCGTGACCTGCCCGCCGACCAGGAAGTGAGCCTCTACCGCCAGGGCGATTTCATCGACCTGTGCCGTGGCCCCCACCTGCCCAGCACCAGCAAGCTGGGCGACGGCTTCAAGCTGATGAAAGTGGCCGGCGCCTACTGGCGCGGCGATGCCAGCAAGGCCCAGCTGCAGCGTATCTACGGCACCGCCTGGCGCGACAAGAAAGAACTCAACGCCTACCTCAAACAGCTTGAGGAAGCGGAAAAGCGCGACCACCGCAAACTGGCCAAGGAAATGGGCCTGTTCCATATCCAGCAGGAAGCGGTGGGCAGCATGTTCTGGCACCCGAAAGGCTGGCGCATGCGCAAGAACCTGGAAAACTACATCCGCGGCAAGATGGAAAAAGGCGGCTATCAGGAAGTAGCCACCCCGCAGATGATGGACCGCATCCTCTGGGAAAAGTCCGGTCACTGGGACAAGTACGGCGATGACATGTTCACCGTCTGCACCCACGATCATCGGGAAATGGCGGTCAAGCCCATGAACTGCCCGGGCCACGTGCAGATCTTCAACCAGGGCATCAAGAGCTACCGGGACCTGCCCATTCGCCTGGGCGAGTTCACCACCCTGTTCCGTAACGAAGCTCACGGCGCCCTGCACGGCCTGATGCGTGCCCGCTCCTTCAGCCAGGACGATGCCCACATCTTCTGTACCGAAGGGCAGATCAACGAGGAAACCGCCGCTTTCATCACCATGCTGCGTGAGGTCTACAAGGACTTCGGCTTCGAGAGCTTCCGCATCAAGTTCTCCGACCGCCCGGAAAAACGTGCCGGTGCCGACGAGACCTGGGACAAGGCGGAAGGCGCTTTGCGCGAAGCGGTGGAATCCCTGGGCCTGGAATGCGAATTGAACCCGGGTGAAGGGGCCTTCTACGGCCCGAAACTGGAATTTGTCCTGCGCGACGCCATTGGCCGTGACTGGCAGTGCGGCACCCTGCAGGTGGACTTCGTGCTGCCCGAGCGTCTGGATGCGGAATACGTGGCCGAAGACGGCTCCCGCCAGCGTCCGGTGATGCTGCACCGCGCGGTGCTGGGGTCCCTGGAGCGCTTCCTGGGCATCCTGATCGAATCCACCGCCGGCCACCTGCCCCTGTGGCTGGCACCGGTACCGGTGGCGGTGTGCACCATCACCAATGCGGCGGATGATTACGCCCGCAGCGTGAAGGAAAAGCTGGAAGCCGCTGGTATCCCGGCGGAACTGGACCTGCGTAACGAAAAGATCGGCTTCAAGGTGCGCGAACATTCCCGCGCCAAGGTGCCGCAGATCTGGGTAATCGGTGAGAAAGAAGCGGACGAGCAACTGGTGGCCATCCGGACCCTGGGCTCCCAGGCCACCGATACGACCAGCCTGGACGCCGCCGTCACCGCCCTGGCCAACGCCACCCGCCTGCCGATCTGAACGAAGCACCTGTAGGAGCCCCTCTCGAGGGGCGAACCTGCTTGCGACAATTTTGCCAGGCACAGTTCGCCCCTCAAGAGGAGCTCCTACAGCGGATTTAATCTCCGCCCCGGAGGCGTCATGTTCAAAGACAACGAACAACAGCCCGAAGGCTTCCAGGTACCTCTGCAGGAGGCCCTGGACAACCTGAAGCTTACCGACGACGGCCTGATCGCCGCCATCGCCCAGCAGCATGACACCGGCGAAGTGCTGATGATGGCCTGGATGAACCGGGAAGCCCTGGAGGAAACCCTGGCCACCGGTCGCGTCTGCTACTTTTCCCGCTCCCGGAAAACACTCTGGCGCAAAGGCGAATCTTCCGGCCAGGTGCAGATGCTGAAAGAACTGCGCATCGACTGCGACGCCGACACCGTGCTGGTGAAAGTGGACCAGACCGGCCCCGCCTGCCACACCGGCCGCCGCGACTGCTTCTACTGGAAAGCCGACGCCGACAGCGTAACCATCGACAAAACGCCGATCATCGATCCGAAAGAGCTTTACAAAAAATGAGCCTGAAACTGCACAACACCCTCACCGGGCAAAAGGACGACTTCATTCCGCTGGATCCCAACCGCATCACCCTCTACGTGTGCGGCCCCACGGTCTACAACTTCGTCCATATCGGTAACGCCCGCCCGGTGGTGGTCTTTGATGTGCTGTACCGGCTACTGCAACGGCTCTACCCGGAAGTGGTCTACGCCCGCAACATTACCGACATTGATGACAAGATCATCAAGGCTGCGGCGGAAAACAACGAAGACATCGGCGAGCTCACCGAGCGTTTCACCGCTGCCTTCGCCGAGGACATGGCGTCCCTGAACGCGAAAACCCCGAACATCATCCCCAAGGCCACCGATCACATCAGCGAAATGATCGCCATGATCGAGACCCTGGTGAAAAAGGGCCACGCCTACGAGGCCGACGGCCAGGTGCTGTTCGCAGTGGAATCCATGCCCGATTACGGCAAGCTGTCCGGTCGCAAGCTGGAAGACATGCTCGCCGGCGCCCGGGTGGAAGTGGCCGACTACAAACGCCACCCCGGCGACTTCATCCTCTGGAAGCCATCCACCGACGAGCAACCGGGCTGGGAGTCGCCCTGGGGCCGTGGCCGCCCGGGCTGGCACATCGAGTGCTCCGCCATGATCCACAAGCACCTGGGTGACGTGATCGACATCCACGGTGGCGGCCAGGACCTGATCTTCCCGCACCACGAAAACGAAATCGCCCAGGGCTGCTGCGCCCACGGCACCGACTACGTGCGCTACTGGCTGCACAACGGCTACATCAATATCGACGGCGAGAAGATGTCCAAGTCCCTGGGCAACTTCCGTCTGGTCCGTGACCTGCTCACCCAGTACCACGGCGAAATCCTGCGCTTCGCCCTGCTCTCCAGCCACTACCGCTCGCCGCTGAATTTCTCCGCCGACGTGCTGGAGAATGCCGAGAAAGGCCTGGATACCCTCTACTACGCCCTGCTGGGTCGCGGCGAAACCGTGGCACCGCAGGCGGATTACCAACTGCCGGACAACCACCCGGTACTGGAAGCCCTCAAGGACGACCTGAACACCTCAGAAGCGGTCAGCGCCCTGCACGCCATCGCCGGTGAACTGAACAAGGCCGAGCTGGCCGACAAACCAGCCCTGAAAGCCGAACTGCTGGCTGCCGCCGACCTGCTCGGCCTGCTGACGGTCGAGCCCACCGCCTGGTTCCAGAACAAGAACGTGAGCGAAGACGGCCTCAGCAACGAAGAGATCGACGCCCTGGTCGCCGAGCGGACCCAGGCCAAGAAAGACAAGAACTTCGCCCGCGCCGACGAGATCCGCCAGCAACTCACCGACGCCGGCATCCAGCTGGAAGACACCCGCGAAGGCACCCGCTGGAGTCGCTAACCCCCTGTAGGAGCCATGCTCGCATGGCGAACCTG
Source organism: uncultured Alcanivorax sp. (assembly GCF_947258575.1). GTDB lineage: Bacteria > Pseudomonadota > Gammaproteobacteria > Pseudomonadales > Alcanivoracaceae > Alcanivorax. The sequence continues at coordinate 242,199 of NZ_CAMYIV010000012.1, read as the reverse complement.
CTAGCGATAACGGCCGCCATAGCGGCAAGCTTGCAGCCACAAGCCGCAGTCCGGCAGAAAGTGTTCATGACCGAAAACGCAAGAGGCCGCGTCCATGGTTTGGGCGCGGCCTCTTTTGCTTGAGCACTTCTGGCCTCTACTCGCGTTTCAACTTTGAACTTTAAACTTTCAACTCAAAGCCTCAACGCATCCATCCCCGGCAACCCCGGCAGATCCTCCCGCGTGGCGTTGGCAAACCGCGGCTGCTGCAACTGCTCCTTCAACCCTTCCAGAGTCACCAGTGGCGCCCTGGTAGACACCAGGTTGGCCAGCCATACCGGCACGTTGCCGCCCGGGTCCACGAAGGTCTCGAATTTCACCCGTACCCAGCCGTCCGCCAGCGGCGTGATCACGAACTGGTTATCCAGGGCCGGGATGCGCACGAAGCCCTGCTGCTTGTCCTTGAAGCCCTCGGCGTTCTCGCTGTGCAGGTGAATCTCGCCATCGGCGGTCTGGGTCAGCGTATTGGCCAGCACCACATCCCGGTCCGCCACCGGCCAGATGCCATTGAAGCGCATGTGAATACGCTCTTTTTCTGCCATGCTGAGCCGCTCCGCACCCTGGCTCTGGAATATCCACTCCGGGAAAGTATCCACGGCGGTGAGCACCGCCAGCACCGAGGTGGCGCTGGTCTGCAGCTCCACCACGCCCTTGAAGGCCTTCACCGGGCTGTCGGACACCTCACGCACATAGGTGGTCACCTCACCCCGCTGCGCCCCCTCGTGGTTCAGCTCCCAATCGGCCGCCCAGGTGGGTGCCGCCAACATCAACATCGCCAGAACAATGGCTTTCACAAACACACTCCTCACAATCATCTCCGTGGCGCAGTATGCACCGCGCTTGCCGCCAAACAAGGCCCCTCCCGCAGATTGGCACAACCGGCCAACGTTTCTTGTAGGAGCTATGCTTGCATGGCGAACCACCCCACCGGTTCGCCATGCAAGCATAGCTCCTACAGGGACAGAATCAGCCCGCCCCCGCATCAAGGTGGCATCCGCCACCAAATTAGCCGTATCATGCCCCGTTGAGTTGACACTACACAGGTCTTGATACCGTGAAATCGCTTCTGCTCGGCATGCTCTGGTTGTACCAGAAGCTGCTGAGCCCCTGGATCGGCAACCAATGCCGCTTCTACCCCACCTGCTCGGAATACGCCCGACAGGCGGTGGAAGTCCATGGCAGCCTGCGCGGCAGCGCGCTGGCGGCGAAGCGCCTGTGCAAGTGTCACCCCTGGCACCCCGGCGGTTTTGACTATGTGCCGGGCACCGAGCCCAATGACAGCGCAGAGGCATCGAAATGATCCGAGCTCGCCTGTCGTTCACCCTGGTGCTGTCGCTGCTGTGTGCCCAGCTGTTCCTTTCCTGGCACGCCCCCAGCCACATCGACCCGGCCAGCAGCCCCCATGAACTGGCCCTGCAGGCGGCAGACTGCGATCTGTGTGGCCACGGCGGCTTTGTCGCCCTGCCCAGCAACGGTGTACCGGCCATGCCGGCAAGCGCCCCGGTAATCGGCCAGGCACACGCACAACCTTTCCTGCCCCCCTGTTTCGCCCTGCCGGCACAAGCCCGGGCTCCCCCGCATTACGCCTGAATACCCTATCCACTGATTTGACCATGAACGGTCGTGGTGAGCGCCCAGCCCTCTTTCCCTTTTAAGAGGTCCGTGCGCCCGTTTCCCATGCCCGTCGCCGATAGAGACAAAACATTCAGGACCTGACATGAAAAAGTTCTACCTCGCCAGCGCGATGCTGGCCGCCTCCTCTTCAGCGCTTGCTGCCGACGACAATGCCAGTAACCCCATGGCCGCCTTTAACCCGGCCTTCTCGGTGATATTCAACGGCATGTACTACCACGACAATGCAGACGGAGAAGGCACTGCTCTTCTGGAAGATGCCGACAGCGCCTTTCATAGCCATGGCGGTCACGAAGAACATGGCCACGAAGACATCAAACGCGGTTTCAACCTGAACGAAACCGAGCTGACCATGAGCGGCAGCGTGGACAGTTACTTTGATGCCTGGCTCTCCGCCGCCATCAGCAGTGGCGGCGAATTCGAGCTGGAAGAGGCCTGGATCCGAAGCCAATCCCTCCCTGCCGGCCTGCAGGTGAAAGCCGGTCGCTTCCTCAGCGCCATCGGCTACCACAACGAAAAGCACCCTCACAGCTGGAACTTCGCCGACCAGAACCTGGCCTACCTGAGCCTGTTCGGCGACCACGGCGTTGCCGGCGACGGCGTTCAGCTAACCTGGCTGGCGCCCACCGACAGCTACCTGCAACTGGGTCTGGAAGTGGTCCAGGGCGACAATCTGGAGCCGGTAGGCAGCATCATTGATGCCGACGATGTGGCTGCTGACATCAGCGAGGAACTGGGCGCCAACGTCACCGCCGAAGATCTGAACCTGGCCGACCAGAACGGGCCTCAACTGGGCGTCTTCACCCTGCGCTACGCGCCGGACCTGGGCGCCCACCGTGCCGTGCAGCTGGGTTTATCTGCAGCACGCCACCAGGATAGCCAGGCCTTCCACGAGGAAGGCGGCGGCGAACTGTTCGTTACCCAGGGCGACACCGATATCTTCGGTGCCCAGGCAATCTACAAACACTTCCCCAGCGGTCAGTACGGCAAAGGCGGCTGGAGCGTCACCGGCGAGTACTTCCATGCCGACTCCGACCAGAAAGCGGTCTTCCACAGCGACGCAGCGGAGCTGGGTCTGCCTGTGGAGAGCAAACAGGGCGCCGCCTATGTAGAAGCCACCTACGGATTTGCCCCACGCTGGCAGATCGGCCTGCGCACCGCCGCCAGTGGCATTGGCGGCGAATTTAGCGAAGGCAACGAAACCGAGGAAGTACGCCTGTCACGCCAGCACAGCGCCGCCCTTACCTGGTATGCCACCGAGTTCTCCAAATTACGCCTGCAATTCAATCGTAACGACGTGCACGGGGAAGACGGCAACGAGGAATACAACCAGGTGTTCCTGCAGTACAACCTGAGCCTGGGCGCCCACGGCGCGCACTCATTCTGAGGAAGCCATCATGAAATTGCAGACACTCTCACTAGTGATCCTCCGTCTGCTGGTCGCCGCGCTTTGCGCGGCGTCATTCAGCGCCCGGGCCGACCTGCGCATTCTTGCTTGTGAACCGGAATGGGGCCAGCTGGCCACGGAAATTGGCGGCGACCTGGTCACCGTCAAGACCGCCAGCGCCCCAGGACAGGATGCCCACCACATCCAGGCCCGCCCCAGCCTGCTCGCCCAAGTACGCCGTGCCGACCTGGTGTTGTGTAACGGCGCCGGGCTGGAAGCCGGCTGGTTGCCGGTACTGCTCAACCGCGGAGGCAACCCGGATGTCCGCCAGGCCCCCGGCCTGTTCATGGCCGCCGAACAGGTAGATCGCCTGGAAATCCCCACCACCCTGGACCGGGCCGACGGTGACGTCCATGCGATGGGCAACCCCCATGTGCATCTGGACCCGCGCCGAATGCTGACCCTCTCGGGCCAGCTTGCCGAACGCTTTGCCACACTGGACCCAAACAACGCGGATCAGTACCGGCAGCAGCAACAGGTCTGGCAGGCTGACTTCGAACCGAAGATCGGTGAATGGGAGCAACAGGCGTCCAGCCTGAAAGGACTGAACGTGATTACCCATCACCGTTCCTGGATCTACCTGCTGGACTGGCTGGGCATGCACCGTGCGGATGAACTGGAGCCCAAGCCTGGCCTGCCGCCAACACCGGGGCACCTGGCCAAGCTGGTCAGCAAGACAGAAAAGCAGCAGGTGAAGCTGATCCTCTACCGGCCCATCAACGGAGACGACGCCGCCAACTGGCTGGCCAGCCGCACCCCGGCCTGTGCCGTGGAGCTGCCACTGTCTCCCGGAGAGGAAGGCACCGACACCTTGGCCAGCCTCTATGACACCCTGATTCAGCGGCTGATTGGCGCCCATCAGACCTGCAAGCAGGGGAATGCATGATTGATATCCTGCTGCCGGCGTTCATCGCCGGCATGCTGGTCCTCGCCAGCCACATCCCTCTGGGCCGGCAGGTACTGGCACGGGGTATCATCTTTATCGACCTGGCGGTGGCGCAAGCCGCCGCCACCGGTCTGCTGGCCGTGCGTCACTTCGCCCATGTGGAAAGCGACTGGCAGCTTCAGCTGGTGGCCATCGCCACCGCGCTGGGCTTTGCCCTGCTGCTGCACCAGCTGGAAAAACTCGGCCACCGGGTGCAGGAAGCCCTGATCGGCGCCACCTTCGTGGTACTGGCCAGCGCCAGCGTACTCATGCTTGCCAACGACCCCCACGGCGGCGAACACCTCAGCGCCAGCCTGGCCGGACAAATCCTCTGGGTAGACACCTCGCAACTGCAGGGTCTGGCCGCCAGCGCCATCGCCGCCAGCGCCGCAATGGCCCTGTTCCGCCACCCATTACTGGCCTTCTACCTGCCCTTCGCCATCGCTATTACCGCCTCGGTACAAGCCGTGGGCGTGTACCTGGTGTTTGCTTCACTGATCTTCCCGGCCCTGTCGGCCTGGCACAGCCAGCGCCCATTGCTGATTGCCGGTGCCGTCGGCATCGCCGGCTACCTCAGCGGCCTGGCCGCTAGCCTGTGGCTGGACTGGCCCAGCGGTCCCGCCATCGTCACCACCCTCGCCGTAGCGGCCATTCTTGCCGCCGTGATCCGAGTCATCGCAGCCAGGCAGTGAATTGGCTACAATCAAAGCAAGATGTCTCTCTGCGAAAGGACCACTTCAATAATGCTGAAAAAAACACTCATCGCTGCACTTGTCAGCCTACCCCTATTGGCCAATGCCAGCGGCTACGCCGGTCTGGAAATTGTCAGCAGCAAGATCGAGCCGGACAACACCAGCTCCTCCGCCAAGCCGAACGCCCTGCAATTCAAATTCGGCACCTGGATCAACAAGGATGAAACCCTCGGCGGCGAACTGCGCCTGGGCCTGGGTGTCGGCGATGACGAACTGAGCAACAACGTGGACCTGGAAATTGACCGCATGTACGGCGCCTACTTCCGCGGCCAGTTCCCCAACACCCTGCCGGTACGCCCCTACGGCCTGATCGGCGTGTCCTACATCGAAACCACCGCCAACTTCCCCGGCGGCGGTTCCGACGGTGAAAACTACAAGGACTTGTCCCTGGGACTGGGCGCCGACATCACCATCACCAACCAGATCTTCCTCAGCGTGGAATACCTGCGCGCAGTGGATCGCAGCGGTGATGAAGTGTCGAACCTTGGTTTCGGGATTAACGGGCGGTTCTGAGGTCTGTTGATGGCTGAAGGCTGAACGAGAAACGCCCACCGGAAGGTGGGCGTTTTGGTTTGGGCCTGTGCATCGCCCCGCGCTAGTGAACTAGCAATAGGTCAGCAGGCTAAAACGAGGCCGGGCCCAGCTCTGACTTTTCAGGCTACGACTATCTGAAACGCTCATTCCATCTTCCATCATTGTCATTGTCGCAGTCCTCTTCCGTATCGAAGCGCACCTGCTGGCGACAATCTTTCATCTTGATACCAATTGACGCCAGTTTTTCTTTGATAAGCGCACGCATGCTTTCATTATTCGTCTTGGCGAGATGGGCATTAGTGTCATACACACAGACAATCGATAGTGACGCAGGGAAATCGTCATAGCTCACGAAGTGCGTAAGCCACTGGAATCCTTCGTATCTCTCCAATGCTGTCTCGCAAGCTTCGGTCAGCGCCTCCCTCAGGGATTTTTCTATTTTTTTGTCGGTCTTTCTCACTTTAATAACCTCAATAAACGGCGCGATTAAAACAACCATCGCCGGATGCGATCAGCTAATTCTTTATTAATTTAGCACCCCGGGATTAACCGCCTTTTCTATATCTAGCTTGAGCCTATCCCACTCTCGTTTGAGGATTTTTTGGCACAACTCAACAAACTCTGCGTTTTTACTATATTTATCAATGACACCCCCATCAGAGACCAAAAGGAAGTTATACATATAATTCTGCAATTCTTCATAATCAGGATCGCCAGGATTCATAAGCAATTCAATTTTTGTTCCTAGACGGTAAAAATCTCTTTCCCTAGTTGGATCGCTATCAGGCAGCACCCCATAACTCTGAAACTCAGCCATCTCGTCACGCAAGGTGTTTATCCAGGCTTGACGGTAATTAGCTATTTTCATAACACCATCAAATTTCATCTTTAGATGTTCTTTTTTAAGCGCCTTACGAGCTGTATACCAAGATGATGCCGCTGCAAAAAATGCACTAAGTAACGGAACAAATATTGAAATAACGAGAAGCTGATGCGACTCAATCCATTGAGATAGCTGATCTATCATTTAATCTCCTAATCCTGAAGCTGCCTAACGCGCGCCATAATCCGCTTTTAGCATGCAGTTACGGGTAGAAGACACTATCAAGAGCCTCGACAAATGATGATATCCACATAACCGCATCCTGAGCATCAGACCCAGAAATCTCTCTTTGCGATATTTCTTTCGCACTTGTCTTTAGAATCAAATCTGACTCATGAACTATCTGATTTCTTCTTTTAGTGATTCTTGTGAGCTCCTCTTGAACCTCTCCTGGACTGGGACCACCGGGCATTTCCGCAGCCATTTTTCTCCAAAAATCAGAAACCCCTAATAGTTTAGCGCCTTTTTCAATATCACTTTTTTTCTGGAAAGTAAAATCGATATGGATAGCTTTTTGAATTTCTTTTTTTACAAGAGTCCCAGGCCTTGAGTTAGGGTTAGATTTGAGCTTCTCCAAAGCTTTTTTTGTTGCCAACACTGGAAGCCGGACTTTCTTTAGTTCTTTCGGTACATCTTTTTCTGCCTGAGAAAGAAGCGCCCAACATCGATCAACAACAACATCGTGCATATATCTATCAAGAGCAGAAATTGAGCAGACTATCGATGACCTCAACAACTCCGAAGCGTACTCATGAGAAAAGTGTTCGCGGCTGATGCCAAGTGTCTCACGAAGAATCAGAAGGCTATTCTTGTCCTTCCCATCAATTCGGACAATATTTTCCCGCCGAGGCCAGTGCATAAAGCGCTTAAACGAGGATAGCCAATCACTCCTACCATTCCTTTGCCTGCTATTGTGGACAATGTCATAGAGAGTTAAGAAATGTTCAGCCCTCATGAAAGCGAAATCAAAAGTATCTTTTGGTGATATTGGTACAATATTTCCTTTTTACGGCTGGACATAATTATTTTCTGGCACCCGCACAAAGCACAGAAAAGCGCCGCCAGGCTAGGGCCTTATAAAAAAATGGGAGTCATTCTCACCTGAAAAAACTCGAAAGAGCGGCCTATTTCCTGGATTTTCCCGATATCGCCCCTTTCTGAAAAACACCTTATCTCAACCGTTTATTTTTTTCTGTAAGCCATATCCTACAAATTTATCGTTCGTTCTGTTGAGCACGGATGGTTTTGGAGGGTTGCTGCCTGTGGATAAGGGTTCGCCATGCGAGCATGGCTCCAACGGAGGGAGAGTGTTTACCAAGTGCCGGGGCGGCAGTGCCAACTAGGTTTCGCGGTCGAACGACCGCTCCCACTGAGTGGTGATGTGGCGGGCATAAAAAAAGCCCGGGCAGCTTGTGGCTGCCCGGGCCGGTGGTGGCGGTGTTAGCGCCGCTCTCCCTTAACGGTCTTCGTAACGCTGGTGCTTGAAGAAGATGCCGGTGTCACCGAATTGGGACAGAGTGAACTCAGACTGGGTGACCAGTTCGCCGATTTTGACGGCGCTGTTGCGACGCTCGCGGGCATAGCGGGCGGTGACCCAGGGCCAGATGGATTTGCGGATCTGCATGTCGGTGCCGTAGACGTCGTACACCTTGGTGCCCGCCGGGATGGCCGTGAGGTCATCACGGAAATCGTGAGGGGCGGTGCTGATGGTGTTTCTCAGATCCGGGTTGGGCACGAAGTAGATCTGCGTCGGGGTTTTGACGCTGCCTGCGGCGCTACCGTCCTGGTTCACTTTTGCCATGTCGCTCATCACCAGCAGCGTCGGCTTGGTGGATACCAGCGAGAACAGCGCGGTGGTGCCCAGGGTTTCGTTCACTTCCGCCTGCACGTAGTTGGACAGTTCGTTGGCGAAAATGTTGTGGTTGTCGCCCTGCCCGCTGAGGGTATAGAGCGCCGACACGTTTTCGGAGCGTTTGCCATCCACCAGCAGTTTCAGCGCCAGGCCGGGGGCGAAACCACGGTCGGACGGGTCGCCGGTGACGGACAGGCGCAGCAAGCCGTGGTCGGCGCCCTGGAACAGGCCGCTGTAATCATGGCCGGCGGCAGACTGGAACTGCACCTTGGCCAGGGCACCGCGCGGGTGGATCGGCTTGCTGTAGCCCGGGGGCGCCACGTCGGTGACATCCTGGACTTTCTTCCACAGTACCGAGTTGATCAGGCCGCCGATGTCGATGGGTTCGATGGCGGGCACTTCGCTTTCTTCGTAGCTGGTGCGCAGGGCGCCGTTGACCCACAGGTGGTCCTGTTTCGCCTGGGCGGACCAGTCCTGATAGTCGTCGGGCATGTTCAGGCCCCAGGGTTTGAAGGCGTTGTCCATGCCTACCAGGCTGGTAGCCAGCGCCGGGAAGTGACGACGAATCACGTCCACCATGGTGTGATCTTCCACCCAGTCGATCCCGCCGGCGGTGTAGACCTCGTCGGTGTAGTCGGTGGTAAAGAAGCGGTCGGTCATCAGACGACGGGAGGCATTGAGGATGAAGATCTGGAAGGAGGTTTCGCCGAAGCCGAAGCCTTCCGGACGGGTTTCTTCCGCCAGCTGCCCCACCAGGGTATCGATCATTTCGATGTCGTTGTTGTAGAGCGACTTCAGGTCTGCCAGCAGCTGGGGATCGCTGGTGAGATCTTCGAACTGGGTGATGGGCTTGAGGCCGATCTGACGACGGAATTCGTTGTAGCGCGGCACGCCACGTTCCCGGTCACGCAGTACGTCGATGGCGGCCATGTCGATGTCACCGATCAGCGGCATGGACAGGTTACGCAGGAAGTCCGGGTAGTTGTTCAGGGTCAGTGAGCCCGGATGGGTGATGCCGAAGGAATACCACAGGCGATCCTGGCCCACGTCGCCGAGCAGGTCTTCCGCGTCGCCGTTACGGGTGTCCTCAATAGGAATTTCCTGATCGACGATGTTGGAACCGATGTCGTACACCTTGATCTCGTCGCGCAGCAACGGGTGCATGCGGTACACGGAGACAAATTCTTCGGTCAGGGTGTAAGGGACGCCGTAGTTGTTCGGGGTGCGCGAGCCGACCAGGCCGGCCAGGGCATGCTCGATGGAACTGGTGGGGCTGTCGCCCAGGCCGGTGTCGATACCGACCAGATCAAACAGGCTGCCCAGTTGACCCAGGTTGTTGTTGAGCACGTCCAGGTCTTCCTGGAATTTGTCGCGGGTGTCGCGATCGCCGCCCAGGCCCCACCAGTTGGCGTACATGGCCCGCTCGAGCACCGGGTTGGCCAGAATCGCCGGGGTCCATTCCACGGTGTGGATCTTGGCCATCAGCGCGGAGTTGATCAGGCGCGCCTTGTCGAACAGCCACTGATCAGACTTGCCCGGATTGTTGGCCTTGAGCATGTCGGCGATGGCATTGTGCTCCAAGGTGAACAGATGATGCATCATGCTCAGCCCCACCCACCAGTTTTCATTGAAGCCGGTGATGGGTTTGCCGCTGAGAAATTCCGTGGGCAGGCGGCCGTTGCCGTCCACTTTCAGCTTGCCGTCCACGAACGAGCGCACTTCGTCGTTGGTGTCCTTATCGCTACCGTAGAGCTGGGAGCCATCCCACCAGTGGGTGTTGATGTTCTCGTAGGTGACGATGGATTCATCGCCACTGACATCCGGGTCCGGGCGGGTACGCTGCACGGACATGGTGCCATCGCCCAGCACATCGCCCGGCGGCAGCGGGAATTCAATCGGGTTGGCCTCGGTGCGCGGACCGTGGTCGAACCAGTCGTGCACCATGAACTGAATCCAGGAGGTGGCGATAAAATTCAGGGTGGTGGCAGGCTTGAAATCACCGCCACGGGACATGATCAGGTTACTGACTTCCCGGGGGTTGGGGGTCAGCAGGTTGCCACTGGCGTTTTCCGCATACACCGACGCGGGGTCTACGTTACGGCCGAAGTTGGCGTGGGCGGAGCCTTCCGCCGGATTGTCGAGAATATTACAGGTGCCGTCTTCGGTACGGGCGGTGAGACTGCGTTCGTCGCAGACAATGCTGGCGTTCTTTTCGTCCCAGCTTTCCATGTCGAACATGTTGTTTTCGAGCAGGTCTTCCCGCTGCCCAGCCAGTACCAGCAACGCACCCATAACGCCCAGGGTGCCGAATTTGGTGAGGGCCGGCCAGGTAACCCAGGGGGTCATAGCCATGATAAGCCTCCGTCTTTTGTTCTCGGGTATGTCGGATGACAACGCCCGGACTCTAGCAACGGGGTCGACCCCTCCACCCCCTCCTGCGGGAGGGGGTAAGCGGAAATCGCGAACCGGGTCATGGTTTGGGGAAAGCAGTTACAAGTTGAAAGTTTAAAGTTGAAACGCGGGCAGGACCTTGCAACCGACCAGGCCGTGCCCGCGTTTAATGGCAAGACGCGGGCACGGCCAACAACAACACTCCGCGATCAGTCGCGCTTTTCAACTTTAAACTTTGAACTTTCAACTCATCTCGGCGCGGCGCGCAGGACGGCTTCGGTGCGGCTGGAGACGCCGAGTTTGCTGTAGATGTTTTTCAGGTGCCACTTGGTGGTGGTGATGGAGGTGCCGGTCTTTTCGCTGATGCCCGCATTGCTCAGGCCACCCTGCAGCAGCTCGAAGATCTCCAGTTCTTTCGGCGTGAGTACCGAATCCGGATCCACTGCCAGGGGATCGTTGGCGGGTGCGGCATCGAACACAGTGGGGAACAGCTGGGTATAGAAATCCGGCAACATCAGGGCACCGCTGCCCCATAGCCCCTGCATCAGGCTGGCCAGCCCCGGCGCTTCGTCAAACACGGATCGGTTGATGTTCAGCAAACCGTAACGGGTGATCAGTTCATCCACCCGCTTGGCCTGCTCGCTGGCAGAAAGCCCCTTGCCGGTGATCACCAACAGGTTGGCCTCGATGATGGAAGCCCGAGTCATGATGCCCGCCGCCTTCACTACCGCCAGCAGCCGCTGCAACACGGCTTCCGCTTCGGCAAGACGGCCATTGGCGATCAGCCAGTAGGCCGCGGCAAGCCCTTTGCGTTCCCAGCTCTGGCTGTAGGTGGCCGGGGTACGCGTGGCGTTGTCAGCCACCCAGCCGGCCAGGTCGAAGCGTTCCGCTACCGCATCCAGTCGGGCCCAGTGGCCGGTCGTGAACGCCTGGCGCATCATTTCCAGCACCGCCATGTTGACGAAGCGTTGGTAATTTCCCAGCTGCAAGATGCCGAGCAGTTTTTCCAGCATGCGTTCGGAGGGCTTTTGCTTGCCCTGCAAGTGCTGCAGCCGAGACAGCGTCAGGTAGACGGTGGAGATCACTTCCGTGGCCGAGGCAGACGACACCATGGGCAACAAGTCTTCGCACAGTTGCTGGGCTTCTTCCAGCCGGTTCTGGTCGTACAGTACTACCACCATGCCCGTCGCCCACAGGGACCAGGTGGGGCAATCCCGCGAGGTGCCGTGAAAGTGTTCGTTGATAAAGGCGACCGCTTCGCCGATGTGGCCAAGCTGGTGATTGGCCAGGGCGGTAATCAACCCGGCATAACCGGCGGTAAAATGATGCCCCAGCCGCAGCAGCACGTCCCGGGCCTGGCAGGAAAACGCCAGCGCGGATTCCAGCCGGCCATGCTGCAAATGGTAGTAGGCCACCATGGCCAGGGAGAAGGCGCGGATATCCCGGTGCCCGCTGCTTTCCATCAGTAGCGACAGATTGGCGCCTTCCATGAAGTCGGTGTCGTGCTGGAACAGTTGCAGGTGCATTTCCAGAAAATCGATCACCCGGGCATGATTTCCCCAGGCCGCGTCACCACTGCGTGGCGCCTCTTTCAAGGCATCCAGGTAATAGCGGGCACGAAAAAAACGGCGCGACAGGGTCAGGGTGCTGATCAGGGGGGCGGACAATTCGTCGCGACTGAGAATCACGCTATCGGGCAGGGTTTCCGCCCAGTCGAGAATGTGGGCGGTGTAGCCTTCGCGCAGCCAGTAGTCGAAGGCCTGCTCCAGGCAATGAATGAACAGAGTGTCGTCCCCGGCCCGTTTAGCGTGCCACACCGCTTGGCGAAAATTCTGCTGACGCACGAAATAGCGGGTGGCCCGGCGATGAATCGGCGCGATGCAGTCGGGCATGTCGATGGCCACCCGGGCGCGCAGGAAATCCTTGAGCAATGCATGGTAACGATACCAGCCGGGCTTGCCGGGCACCGGGATCAGAAACAGCTCCCGGGAGGTCAGCTCCTCAATCAGGCGGGCGGCGCGATCGCTGTGCAGCACCTGGTCGCACAGCTCGGCATTGAAACTGTCCAGCAGCGAGCTCTGCATGAACAGGGTGCGGGCGGTATCGGGCAGGCCTTTCAAGACTGCATGGCCGAAGTACTCCATCAACTCCGGCTGGCTGGCATCAAAGTCCTGCAGGGTCTGCATACCGGAACGCATGGCCGCAAGCAGGGCAATCTTGACCCCCGCCATCCAGCCTTCGGTGATGGTAAGCAGGTGAGCCAGCTCGTCCTCATCCAGGGCCGTGCCACCCAGGCCTTCATTAAGCGCGGTAACTTCCTCGCGACGTATCTTCAGGTCGGCGGCGCCGATCTCCACCACAGCATCGTCCAGCCGCAGACGACTGACATCAAAGGACGGCTGGGTACGACTGGCAATAATCAGATGGACGTCTGCCGGTGGCTGGTCCAGCAGGGTGCTGATGACGCTGAGGGTTTCCGGGCTGCGAATATGCTGGAAGTCATCAAAGACAATGAACAGGGGCTCACTGACCTGCTCGAGAGCATCAAACAGGGCATCGGCAATGGACGATGGTGGCAACTCGGCCACATCGAAGGGCATGAACCAGGAGGTATCAAACGCCGGCACCACTGCCCGGGTCTGCTCGGCGAAACGGCGCAGAAAGCGCACCGGATCATCATCCGCCGGGCGCAGGTTCAGGGACACCACCCCACGGGGCTCGGCCCCGGTCTGCCACTGGCTGAGCAAGGTGGATTTGCCGGCCCCGGCCGGGGCCAGCAACAGGGTCAGTGGAACCCGGGCGCAATGATCCAGCAATGCCACCAGTTCCTTCCGGTAGAACCGACCCGCAGCGGGCCGGGACGCATCAGTCGTACTCATTTCTGGTCTGCCTAGCGTGTTTTTATTGTTGTCGGCCGGGCTGGGACGCCAGTGCCGATATGCAAACTAGCGGATATCGGTACGACCGGCCCGGCATTTGATCACAACTTGAGCAACCGGGTAGCCCCATGGCCGCAAATCACAACGCCGTTTGCTGAGGGGGAAAAGGCAACGGGAACGCCCCGCTTTCGCCTTACGAGCGCGGCGCCAACGGAGAAGAGCGCGGATCATTCACCATAAAAAAAGCCCCCTTCCCGTTAAGGAAGGAGGCTTTTTCAACATTCCCTGGGTGGATCAGGGAATCGGCAGGTAGCCACCGTCCACTTCTTTGGTGACGATCGCCACTGCGTTGTGGGCATGCAGGCTTTCCAGGTGGTTCACACGCAGCCAGAAATCCTTGTAGCAACCCTGCGGGTTCAAGGCCTGCTTGAGACGGCGCGCCGCATCTTCGCAGAACATCAGGTTCTGACCATTCAGCAGGGCAAACTCCTGCTCGTCCACCCGTTTCACGGCGGTCTGCACCGGGGTTTTCAGGGAACCCTCGATGGAGTCGATCAACGCGGTGATCGGGAAAGCATCCCCTTCGGTGTGGTCCAGCAACACTCTCACCTGGGCCACCGAACGCTGGCTGTGCGGAGTCGCCAGGATGCCCTCTTCTGTGCCGAGCCATTCGAACACCGCATCCGCATCCACTTTGCCTTCGGCAAAGTCACGGCGGAACTGTTCCTGAATCAGCTGGCGGGACAGCGCCGCAGAACAGGGGCAGGTAGAAGAGTACGGCACTTCCACGTACATCTCGATACGCATGCCTTCTTCACACAGGGTGCCCTTGATGCTCACCGGATAGCTCTTCCAGCCGGAGTAGCTGCTCTTCAGTGCCGGGCGACGCATGGAGTATTCAAAGTCCAGCTGTACAAAGCCACGCGTACTGAGCCCTTCGTGGGTCTGCAGGAAATTACGCAGCAGCTGCTCGATAGACGCGGCACTGACCGAATGGTCGCCGAAGGTCTCTTCGAGCATCAGGAATAGCCGGGACATATGAATGCCCTTGGCGTCCGGATTGGCCAGGTTCACATAGGCCTGAATGGACGTGCTTACCGGGCGCTCGCCGGCCAGGGTGTCACTAACCCGGGCAGGCAGATGGATTTCGCTCATGCCGACCCAATCCAGGGTGCTATGGATGTGATCCACCATGGAATTGGACGCAACGTCCGGCATCTGTTTGGTGCCACCGGCACCCGTTTCACGTGTCATGGGATTCTCCATAGGGGCGTGCAAGAGGCCATGGTAGGACTCTCCGGGTGAACAAAACGGTAACCCGGTCGTCATCGCCCTGACTGACAAGGGGGGCAAGTCTAGCAGAAAGTATCCCGCAAATTGACCATTTGCGGGCGCGGCTTTGTCTATGGGATTGACAGAAGTGGGCTATCAGTCAGCCAGGCCGCTATCGTCAGTAACTCCAACCAGTTCCTGAAAGCGGGCCAACTCGTGCAGCGGCCGGAACATTTCTTCGCTACGGGCGTGGCGACGCAGGGTTTCCGAGGTCTGGATGGCAGCCTCCAGATCGGTAAAGGCATTATCGATTTCGCCCAGCCCGGCCCAGGCGCAGGCGCGCTGGTATAGGGCATGGGAGTTCTCTTCATCCACTTCCAGTACCCGGTCGCACAGGCTCAGGGCCCAGCGCTGCTCCCCCAGCTCCAGGGCCGCATCCGCCTTCCAGGCCAGGGCTTCCGGGTCGTCCGGGCGCAGTTCCAGAATCCGGTCGTAGAGCTCGATCTTGGCCTGGGCACTGGGCTCTTTGGTGGCCTTCAGCCAAAGGCTGTGGATCTCGTTGGTACGCTCGATCTCTTCCTGGTTTTCGGCGATGGTCAGGGACTTCTTGCGCAGCTCCCGTTCCAGGTCCGCCAGGCGAGCCTCGTACTCACTGGTGAGGCGGGCCATTTCCTTTTCCGCGTAGACCCGCACGTTGTCCTTCAGGTCACGGATGGTGGACCAGCCCACCAGGGCCAGAATGGAGGCGGCGCCAGCAATCAGGTAGAAGAAATAGGTCACCGTATTGGTGGCGTAGCCCATGGCCTTGTCGGCCACTTCCAGCTCCCGGTCGGTGACCAGCAGGTTCATCTGGTTACGGTACTCCATCATGTCCTGACGGAGGTTACGCAGCTCGCCAAGGATCCAGTTTTCCCGAAACTGGGAAATCACCGGCCCCTTCTCGATTTCGCTTTCAGCTTCCTGGCGGGGAGCCTCGTGGGTTTCCGCCAATACCGTGGGCACCAGGCCCATAAACAACACCCCCAGCAAAGCCAGGCGCGCAAGTCGCATTGTCTGCAAGACTCTATCCTCAATCTGTCGACTTACGTTCAAAAAACGGCCCCGAAGCAGTAACTTCAGGCCCAGGGTATGGTCGCATTAAGCCCTGCCATGCGCCACCACTGTGGGCACATTGGCCAGGACAACCGGGCACGGACAGCAGCTCAACCAAGCAAGCAATATTGATTCAGCAAGAGGAGGGGGTTCGGCCTATTACAGGGCTTGCGGCAAATCCCGCGCAGGCCAGAGAGGGCGTAGAGTCGCGCGGTTTCGGCGGGTTCCCGCCGGCAGTTACTTTGACTTCTAAATGTTTTATCTCTAAAATAGCTTATCACTTTTAGCAAGGAATTACTTGGCGTTGCCCTGAACGGTGCGAGGTCAAGGAGCCTCTGAATAACTCCTTGCATGCTCAGTCTTTCAGGCTGGTTCGCAATCTAGGCGCAATGTTGAAGGTGTGTGTCCACCCATCGAGACATTGCAACAAAGAGTGCGGGCCAGCCTGGAAGACCCGGAGGGCGCGGCCTGAAGGGCACATCTGCTGCGCTTTGTCGCTAGGAAAGGGAACCACCCTGACCGTCGCAACAAAACACAACAGCTGCACCCTTCAGGCCACGCTTAGTACGCAAGGAGTTACTCAGAGGCTCCTTAAATCCTTACATCTCAAAGGTGATTGCAGACATCCTATGTCTAATAACGGTCACATTACTTTGTTATCAAGAGAACTCACGGCAATGGCCAGACACGAAGACGTGCTGATCGCTTTACGACAGATTATCCGCGCCACCGACCTGTACTCACGGAAATTGAGCAAGGTCTCCGGCCTGACATCGCCGCAACTGCTTATCATGCAGGCGATCTCTGCCCACGGTGAAATCACCATGGGTGATCTGGCCAATGAGGTTTCCCTCAGCCAGGCCACCATTACCACGATTCTGGATCGCCTGGAAAAGCGGGAGCTGGTCGAGCGCAAGCGCGGCGAGCAGGACAAACGCCGGGTGTATGCCCACCTTACCCGGGCCGGCGATGAAATTATCGACAAGGCCCCTACCCCGCTTCAGGACGAATTCATCGAGCGTTTTGACCGCCTGGAAGATTGGGAGCAGTCCTTGATACTGAGCTCCCTGCAACGGGTGGCCGCCATGATGAATGCCGGAGACATCGATGCGTCTCCAGTACTGGACCTGGGCGCTATTGACCGCGCCCAACCAGCGGTGGACATGAGTAGCCGCCGCGAACGCGAAGCCAACTCTTTCTCTAAAACGGACCAAAAGTGAAACCATGGTTGCAGACAGTGCAAAGAAAACGGACTCATCCACCGACAATCAGGATGACATTACTTTCCGTAAACCGGAAAGCCAGGACGGCAGCCGGGTGCACAAGCTGATCAGTGAGTGCAAGCCGCTGGACGAGAACTCCGTCTACTGCAATTTGCTGCAATGCACGCACTTTGCAGACACCTCCGTCGCCGCAGAAATGGATGGCGACCTGGTGGGCTTCATCTCCGGCTACATTCCGCCCAAGCAGCAAAACACGTTGTTTGTCTGGCAGGTGGCCGTGCATGAGAAAGCCCGCGGCAAGGGTCTGGCCAAGCGCATGCTGGCCGAGCTGATAGAGCGCGAAGAAAGCGCCGACGTTCAGTTCATCGAGACCACCATTACCCCGGACAATGAAGCGTCCTGGGGAATGTTCCGCAGCTTCGCCTACCAGCGCAGCATGCCCACGGAAGAATTTATTCTGTTCGATTCGCGCATTCATTTTGCCGGCGAACACAATGACGAATACCTGCTGCGTATCGGGCCGTTCAATAGAGACGAAGCCTGAAACCCAGACCAGAACGAACAAGTACCGAATTCACGCGAGGAACAGGAATCATGGATACCGACATTTTTGACAGTCACGAATCGGAAGTAATGAGCTATGCGCGCAGCTTCCCGGTGGTCTTCAACCAGGCCAAGGGCAGCTACCTGTATGACGAAAACGGCAAGGAATACATCGATTTCCTGGCCGGCGCGGGCACCCTCAACTACGGCCACAACAACCCGGTTCTGAAAGAGAAGCTGCTTGAGTACATTCAGCGTGACGGCATTGTTCATGGCCTGGACATGCACACCACCGCCAAGCGTGAGTTCATGGATGCTTTCTATGAAGTGATCCTGAAGCCCCGCGATATGGACTATGTCATGCAGTTCACCGGCCCCACCGGTACCAATGCGGTGGAAGCGGCGCTGAAAGTTGCCCGTAACATCAAGGGTCGCGAGAACATCATCAGCTTTACCAACGGCTTCCATGGCGTGAGCCTGGGTGCCCTGGCCACCACCGGTAACAGCCACCACCGTGGCGTTGCAGGGGTCACCATGGGCGGCGTTACACCGATGCCGTACGACGGCTATCTGGGCGATGCCTTCGACACCACCGAGTACCTGGACAAGGTGCTGGGCGACTCTTCCAGCGGCGTGGATCACCCGGCTGCAGTGATTGTAGAAACCGTGCAGGGCGAAGGCGGCATCAACGCTGCAAGCTTTGACTGGCTGCGTAACCTGGAAAAAGTGTGCCGCAAGCACGACATGCTGCTGATTCTCGATGACATCCAGGCTGGCTGTGGCCGTACCGGCACCTTCTTCAGCTTCGATGATATTGGCATCACCCCGGACATCATCACACTGTCCAAGTCCCTGAGTGGCTACGGTCTGCCGTTTGCCATGGTGCTGCTGAAGCCGGAACTGGACATGTGGAAACCCGGTGAGCACAACGGGACTTTCCGTGGCCACAACCTGGCGTTCGTGACTGCTGCTGCTGCACTCAACCACTACTGGCGCGACGACAAGTTCGCCAAGGAAGTACAGCGCAAGGCGGACATCATCACCGACCGCTTCCGCGAGATCGCCAACACCTATGACGACCACTGGTTCTACCTGAATGGTCGCGGCATGATGCAGGGACTGGTAGCTCGCGATGGCGAAGTGGCCGGAGAAATCACCAAGGCCTGCTTCAAGCGCCAGCTGGTGATCGAGACCTCCGGTGCCGATGATCAGGTGATCAAGACCCTGTGCCCGCTGACCATTGATGAAGAAGACCTGACCCGGGCTCTGGATATCGTCAAGGAAAGCGTTGCCGAAGTGATGACTGACCGCATCAAACGCGGTGAAGCGCACTCTGTTGCCAGCATCTCTGCCTGACAGGCTGCCCGCTCCCCCTCCCCGGGGGAGCCTTTCCTCCCTCCCTTTTTTGCTCAGGAGTCATATTCATGATCGTTCGTACTCTGGCTGAAGCCGAAAAATCAGAGCGTTGTGTCAAAGCCGAAAACGGCAACTGGCAGTCTGTGCGCCTGTCCCTGAAAGATGACAAGATGGGTCATTCCTTCAACATCACCACCATCTTCAAGGGCACCAAGACCCACATCCATTACAAGAACCACTGGGAATCCGTGTATGTGATTTCCGGCAACGGCAAGATCGAAACCATCGCCGACGGCAAGATCTACGACCTGCTGCCGGGCACCATCTACCTGCTCGACGAACACGACGAGCACTGGCTTTATGGTGGTGACGAAGACATGGTGGTGGCCTGTGCCTTCACCCCGCCCCTGAGCGGCAAGGAAGTGCACGACGAGCACGGCGTGTACCCGGCGGATCTGGACTAAGATCACCAGCCGCTACACGCGGCATGCAGAAGGCTTGCATGCAAAAAAACGGGGCGCTTAATGCGCCCCGTTTTTTTTCCCCTTTCTCGATTTACCGTCGCTGTCATTTCGGGACAACGGTTAAATCAATAAAGCCTCGTTTCTCAGAATGCGTACTTGGCAGTGAGCTGTACGCGCTTCAGGTTACCGTCATCGCCGGCCTCGGTTTCCCGCTCGCCATAGATCAACTCGCCCCCCAGAGACAGCGGTTTGGCCACCTGCCAAATCAGGTTGGCGTGGGCGCTCTGCACGCTTTCATTACTGGTGCCGGCCACGGTATCCGGGTTGTCCGCTTCGCTCATGGATACCGCAACATTGGACCGCCAGGTATCATTCCAGTGGTGACGCAGGGCCAGAACCGCGCTCCACTGATCAATCAGTTCGATATCGCCATCCGCTTCAATCTGCCCGGAGCGGAACGCATTCAGCGTATGGTAACGGCCAATGGCGTTGCCGTAATTGAGCTGGAAACGCACGTCGTCACTCTCACCCAGCATCATCTTGCCCGCCACAGCCAGACCATACCCGTATTCGCTTTCGTCACGGTCCTGGCCACCGATATTATCCTGATAGGCCAGCTCACGACCCATGCCGGAAAGGCTGACATTGCCCCAGTCGCCGGCCAGGTTGTAGCGCAGCACCACATCGGGTACTCCGTTATCGTCGTAGGGGTTTTCCGCACCGCCGTAGAGGGTGGTAGACGGGTTTTCCAGGGCCAGCATGATTGGGCCACGGGTGTAGCGGATCTGCGCTTGCCGCTGGAACACGGTGCCGGCAGCGCCGACAAAATCCAGGGTTTCCGGTAGCGCGCTGACATTGAAGAAGGTCGACCAGGTTTGCCCGAACAACCATTTATCCCAGCTCAGGTAGGCGTGACGAATCCGCGGTGCATAGCTGTTGGTAATACGTTCATTGCCCAGGCCATTGGTCTGAAAATCAATCTCGATATGGCCCTTCACATCCCCCACCGGAGTATGCGTCACGCTCTTTAGCCAGAAGCGGCTTTGTTTGGCGATCATGTGCAGCTTGCCGGAACCCTCTTCACCAGCGACGGGGATGGTAGAGGGCACCATAAAGTCCTCCCCGATGGCGGATGATGCGTCTTCCCCATCACTATATTTGCTGAAGATGGTATCGGCTTTGATAAAACCGCCGAAGGTGATCTGACTGTTACCACCGCTGTGCTGCAGTTTGTTTTCCAGATCGGCAACGCGCTCCTCCAGCGTTGCAGCACCTGCGATACCCGCATGGGCAAACAACACGGCGGCACACAGGTACGTGGGTTTTATTGCTGTCATGGCCCTGTCCTCTTGTTTTCATCAACACGTAAGTCACTCCACGAACAGCTTGCTCGGACCCTGTGCGCTCAACTATTAGCCATAGGTCGAACGCAGTGAAAATGCCATACGGCTGATGCTGGACGCCCGGCGAAGACGAAATCACATGAAAGCGGCCAGGTGATTCCTTGCCATGTTCCCAACACCCCGAGGGAAACGATGCTTGCATCGTGAATACCCCACGCCCTGCCAACTTCTTCGCGATGCAAGCATCGCTTCCCAGGACAAGATGGATAACGCCGGAGCGGCGCCTTGCTGGTTTTACCTGCTACCTGAAGCGTGCCGCCTGTTGCGTCATTACGACCAAGGTCTAATTCAGGCCAGAGCCTTGCTTTCGCACACTGCCAAGACTGCTAAAAATAATTTCATCACTTCAGTGAGGAAGTCCCATGGAAACGGGTAAACGCGTGCCGGTAAAAGCCACACTGAAATCCCATTGCTGGATCGACGCCAACGACTACCAGTCTCTCTACCAGCAAAGTCTGCAGGACAGTGTCGGTTTCTGGCGCAGCCAGGCTCAGCGAATCGACTGGCTACGCGAACCGCAACACATTCGCGACACCCGCTTCCACCCGGATGATGTCCATATTCGCTGGTTTCATGACGGCGAGCTGAACGCCAGCAGCAACTGCATCGACCGTCACCTGGCCGGCAATGGCGATGCGGTCGCTCTGTATTGGGAAGCGGATGAACCCGGCCAACCGAGCCGGGAGATCACCTACCAGGCCCTGCACCTGCATGTCTGCCAGCTTGCCAATACGCTCAAGCGACAAGGTGTCGGCAAAGGCGACCGGGTGATGATCTATATGCCGATGATCCCGGAGGCCGTTTTCGCCATGCTTGCCTGCGCCCGCATTGGCGCTATTCATTCTGTGGTGTTTGCCGGTTTTTCCCCGGATGCCCTGGCCGGTCGTATTGCCGATTGCGGCGCCAGGATGGTGATCACCGCCGATGCCGGTCGCCGTGGCGGCAAGCCGGTTCCACTCAAGGCCAATGTGGATGAGGCCCTGCTCCAGGACGGCACCGATGTGGTGGAAAACGTGCTGGTCGTTCGCCACGTGGGCAATGACATTCACTGGCAACCCGGCCGCGACCTGGACTACGCAGAAGAGCAGGCTCAAAGCGACAGCCACTGCCCGGCGCAAGCCATGAACGCGGAAGACCCGCTGTTCATCCTTTATACCTCCGGCTCCACCGGTAAGCCCAAGGGGGTGCTGCATACCACCGGCGGCTATATGGTCTACGCCTCATTGACCCATCAGCTCGCCTTCGATTACCAGCCCGGCCAGGTGTACTGGTGCACGGCCGATGTGGGCTGGATCACCGGCCACACCTATCTGGTCTACGGCCCGCTGGCCAACGGTGCCACTTGCGTCATGTTTGAAGGGGTGCCCAACTATCCCAACGACCAGCGGGTGGGCGATATCATCGATCGCTACGAGGTGGAAATTCTCTATACCGCCCCCACCGCCATTCGCGCCCTGATGGCAGGTGGCAACCACTGCTGCGAGAGCAGCCGCCGTGACAAACTGCGCGTGCTGGCCACCGCCGGCGAGCCGATCAATCCGGCGGCCTGGCAGTGGTTCCACGATGTGGTCGGTAACGGCCAGGCTGCCGTGGTGGATACCTGGTGGCAGACGGAGACCGGCGGCATCATGATCTGTCCGTTACCGGCTGCCATAGAAGCCAAACCCGGTGCCGCCACCCTGCCCTTCTTCGGCGTGCAACCGGCCCTGGTCGATAACGATGGCAACCTGCTGGATGGCCCCGCCGAAGGCAACCTGGTGATCGCCGATAGCTGGCCAGGGCAGGCCCGCACCCTGTGGGGTGACCATGAGCGTTTTGTGCAGACTTACTTCAGCAGCTTCCCCGGCTACTACACCACCGGGGACGGCGCCCGCCGCGACGAAGACGGTTACTACTGGATCACCGGGCGCGTGGATGATGTGCTCAACGTGTCCGGCCACCGCATGGGTACCGCAGAAGTGGAAAGCGCGCTGGTCGCCCACCCCAAGGTGTGCGAAGCCGCCGTGGTCGGCTACCCCCACGACATCAAGGGCCAGGGCATCTATGTCTATGTGACGCTCAATGACGGCGAAGCTGCCAGCGATGCTCTTCTCCAGGAACTGCGCCAGTGGGTACGCCGGGAAATCGGCCCCATCGCCACCCCGGATTTGATCCATTTCACTGCCGGGCTACCGAAAACCCGTTCCGGCAAAATCATGCGCCGCATCCTCAGGAAGGTTGCTTCCAACGAGCACGACAGCCTGGGGGATATTTCCACACTGGCGGACCCGGCCGTGGTGGCCAGCCTGGTGGAAACCCGGGTGAACCGGTGATTTCAGATCAGCACAGGGCGCACGAAGAGCCGCCCGCGGCCTCGGCTGCGAACCATCCGGAGCTAAGGGCGCCATACAGAAAGTGCCAGAGAATTTACGCTGAAGGGAGTCTGTTGTTTTATTCCACCTTCCATGCTGCCCGCCAGGGCAGCATCTTTTTTTCTTTCATGCTTAAATCAAGGTCATGACAACAATACTGATAGCCGATGACCACCCCCTTTTCCGCGCTGCCCTGAAACAGGCGGTGGAGGCCAGCTTTGTCGATGCCACCATCCACGAAGCAGACTCTCTTGCCACCCTGGAAACCCTGGGCCAGCAGGCCATTCCTTTTGATGTAATTCTGCTCGACTTGCACATGCCGGGTACCCATGGCTTTTCCGGCCTGGTCTATCTGCGCGAGCAATATCGCAAGGTGCCGCTGGTGGTGATTTCCGCCACGGAAAGCGTCGATGTCATTCAGCGCGCCATTCACTTTGGTGCCGATGGTTTTATTCCCAAATCGGCCTCCATCGATACCATGACCGATGCCATGCGCAAGATCATGGAGGGTGAGCGCTGGCTTCCGGAGCATGCCCGCCGGGCCATGCCCCCCACCCTGCCCGACCATTCCGCCATGAGCGAGCGCATCGCCAGCCTCACACCCCAGCAATTTCGGGTGATGGGAATGCTCATGGAAGGCATGCAGAACAAGGTCATCGCCTACGAACTGGATGTGTCAGAAGCCACCATCAAGGCCCACATGACCGCCATCTTCCGCAAACTGGGCGTACGCAACCGCACCCAGGCGGTACTGGCGTTGAAGGATTTGGCGATTGAACCGCAGGGGGTGGAAGGTAGTTAACAGTTAATAGTGAACAGTTAACAGCTCGCGGTTTTGGGTTTATGGTTTCTTCAAGACACGAGGCCGCGACCATGGTTTGGTCACGGCCTCGTGCGTATTAAAAACACATGCGCTCGCCGCGCACTATTAACTGTTCACTATTAACTATTCACTGCCTCCAACGCTCTCCTAAGCATCCCCTCCGTCAACGGCTTCTGTAGAAACCCAATACCCTGTTCTTCCGCATGTTCGCGTACTGCCGGGTTGCGGTCGGCGGTCATGAGGATGGCGGGGACCACATCGTCCCAGCCGCTGTCCAGGCCGTCGATAACGGTAAAGCCGTCTTCGTCATCCAGCTGGTAATCCACCAGCAGCACATCCGGAACCGGGCTGGTGGCGGCTTTTTTCAGGGCGTCCTCAAGACCGCTGGCGGCGATCACCTCACAGTCGAGCATCTCCAGGGCAGCCACCAGGCTGGCGAGCAGAGCCGGGTCGTTATCCACGCAGAAAACCCGCATGCCCTGAATGCCCTGGCTAACGGTTACTGTTTCTTGCAGCACCGGCGGCACCTCACCCTTGGCCAGCGGCACGGTGACACTGAACACGGTGCCCTTGCCCGGCCAGGAGCGGACCGTTAAGCGGTGCCCCAGCAGACGACAGATGCGATCGGCAATGGCCAGGCCCAGCCCCAGGCCCTTTATCGCTTTACGGCTTTGTTGCGGCAGCCGCTGGAATTCCCGGAAGATCGCCTCGTGCTGATCATCGGGAATCCCCGGGCCTGTGTCCCACACGTCAATGCGGATGGCATTGTGTTGGCGACGACAGCCAAACAGGATGCGCCCCTGCTCGGTATAGCGAATGGCATTGGAAAGCAGATTCTGCAGCACACGGCGCAACAGGCCTTCATCCGTTTCCACCACGGCGTGACAGATGACCGCTCGCAGGCTGAGGTCATTGGCGGCGGCCAGCGCAGAAAACTCCTGGCTTAACGGTTCCATCAGACTCCCCAGGCGCAGCGGGTGCACGTGGGCCGGCATGGTGCCGGTATCCAGTTTGCTGATTTCCATCAGTGCGCTAATGATCTGCTCGGCAGCCTGCAGGGAGGTGTCTACATGCCCGAGTACATCCACCTCATGAACAAAGCTACTACCATCACGCTTGATCAACTGCTGGCGCAGTGAAGAGGTAAACAGCTGGGCAGCATTGAGTGGCTGCATCAGGTCATGGCCAGCGGCAGCCAGGAAACGGGTCTTGCCCTCGTTGGCGCGGGCCAGTTTTTCATTCACTTCGGTGAGTTTGCGGGTGCGCTCGGAGACCATGTTCTCCAGATTTTCATTGATCTGAAGCAGGGCCTGTTCGTCGCGTTTGCGTTCGGTGATATCCATGTAGGTACTGACAAAGCCACCCCCGATCATGGGCGTGCCGCGCACTTCCACAACAATACCGTTGGGCAGTGCCCGCTCGAACTGGTGGGAGTGGCCTTCACGCAGCAACTGCACCCGCTTGCTCACATCTTCTTCCAGGTTTTCACCCTCGTAGTAACCGCGCTCCGCGTTATAGCGATACACATCCTCAATGGGACGCCCCAGACGGATCAGCCCCTCCGGGTAATCGAACAGCTTCACATAGGCCTGATTCCAGGCCACCACCTGCATCTCTCGATCTACCACGCAGATACCCTGGCTGATGGTTTCGATGGTGGTGCGCAGCAACTGGTGATTGAACTGGATGAGCTCGGAGGCCTCATCCATCATCCGCACCACATCGTCATGGCGACTATTCTGCTTGCGCAGCAGCGTGCTCATCACGATCCGCGCGGTAGAGGCCCCCATGGTGCCCGCCAACAACCGCTCCACATAGCGCACCAGATGCAAAGGCGCCGGCAATTCCAGCTCCTCAGACACACTGCGCCGACGCATGTAATCGAAGAACAACGGCTCGGCTCGGGGATGGCCCAGCCCGCGTTTACACACTTCCAGCAGCTCTGCGGTAGTAATGGAGGGGTGGCCAATGCCTTCGCGCCACCAGTCCATGGGCATGTCCACAAACCGGGCCGCCTGAGCCTCGTCCAGGGCATCGTGGGTCGCACGCCGGGAAAAATAGATAAACGCGGCCAGGTTCCCCAACAGAGACCAGAACACGCCATGGGTGAGCGGCTCCAGCCCCTCGATGCCAAACAGCGCATGGGGGCGCAACAAGCCCAGCCCCAGCAGGCCCCGGTCGTTCATCACCTGCACCCATTCCATGGGCAATATCACCGGCACCAACAAACAGAAAAACCACAGCAGAAAGCCGACACCGAGACCCGCAAAGGCGCCCTGCTTGTGGCCGGTGCGCCAGTACAGCGCCCCCACCAGCGCTGGCGCAAACTGGGCTACCGCTGCAAAGGACAGCAGGCCGATACTGGCCAGCCCATCGAAACGATCTATCAGCGTATGGAAGGCAAAGGCCAGGCCCAGCAATACCAGAATGCTGGCCCGGCGCAGGAATCGCAGCTGTCGGCTCAAGCCGGCCAGTTGATCCTTCTCATGGAGCCGGGACTGCAACCACAGGGGCAACAGCACCTCGTTGGTGAGCATGATGGCCAGCGAGATGGTGGACACAATCACCATGCCGGTTGCCGCCGCGATGCCGCCGATAAAAGACACCATCAGCATGGCGGAATTGTCCTGCGCCATGGGCAACGACAACATATAGGTGTCTGCCTGACCGATCAGATAAGGCTGGGTGATGACCCCGGCCACCACGATCGGCAACACAAAGATGGCAAACATCAGAAGATACAGCGGAAACAGCCAACGGGTAGTGCGCAGGTGTCGCAGGTCATTATTTTCCACCACCCCCGCATGGAACTGACGGGGCAGACAAAGGATCGCGACCATGGATAGCAACAGGGCGGTGACAAAACTCTGGGAAAACAGGGTGGGCTCGAAAATCTGCAGCACGTCACCTTGCAACGCCAGTTGCTGCCACATATCCATGGGGCCATCGAAAATGGCATACAGGCAGTAGAGCCCGAGCAACACAAAGGCCACCACCTTGATAAAGGATTCGAAACTGACCGCCAACATCAGGCCGGACTGGTGCTCGGTGGTATCGATGTGGCGAGTGCCGAACAGCAGGGTAAAGACCGCCATCAGCGCCGCCACTATCAAAGCCGTATCGACCCCGTACTGGGCAGAATCCTTGAGGACATAATCAAACGACAGGGTGACGGCTTTCAGCTGCAGGGCGATATAGGGGAGCACACCGATGATCGCCACCAGGGTGACCAGCACCGCCAGCCGGCGGGACTTGCCGTAACGGGCAGCAAGGAAATCGGCGATGGAGGTAATATGATGCTGCTGGGCCACCGTGACCATCTTGTAGATCAGGGCTCCCCCCAGCAGCACGGTGAGAATCGGACCAAGGTAGATGGGCAGGTAGTTCCAGCCGTTCTGGGCGGCTTCTCCCACCGCCCCGTAGAAGGTCCAGGAGGTGCAATAGACACCCAGACCCAGGCTGTAGACCCAGGCATTCTGAAAGGTTTTGCGATCCTGGCGTGCCGCCCGGTCGCCCCACCAGGCGATCACGAACAGCACCAGCACATACCCCAGTGCCAGGCCACTCAGCTGCCACAATGAAAACACCGCCGCTCCCGGTTGGTTGCCGTTATTTTCTTTGAGCTTATAACAAGGATTGGGTGAAGCGTAGCGCCACCGCCACCAGCAACAGGGCGATGCCCGCTCGCTGCCATTTGAACTCGGATACCGTCAGGGTCATTTCCCGCCGCCAGAAGGTCAGCAGGCCACGGGTATCACGGGTGCGCTGCCAGTAACGCAGGTAGGCATAGAGCACCACACACAGACCGGCGATCAGGGTTATTTTTTCTGCGTACAACATGTGTCGTCTCCTCGAGCAATCCGGTTGAGCATCGGTCAGGGCATTCGCCTGCCTCGTCATGCGCGGTCCGTTTTTCTTTGTCTGTCGTCTCAAGTGCTCTTTATCAGGGAATATCTGGAATATTGAGAGTTATTCATACGTTCCTTAGTTGAGCACCGGCTTCTGCAGCTGCAGATACATCAACGCCGCGGTTACCGCATCGCCACGGGCGGTGTGACGCTCAATGACGGGAACCTGCAGGGCAGCGGCCATGGCATCGAAGTGCAGATCCGGTTCCAGCTCTGGCTTCCAGTGGCGCATTTTTTTCTGATACAGGGACGACAGCTCGATGGTGGGGTTGGGCAGATCAAACCCCATCAGAGGGCGCAGGTAGCGGTTGACCATGGCCACATCGAAATCCACGCACCAGCCCACGAGGGGCCGATTGCCGATAAAGTCCAGCAGCTGCTCCAGCGTGGCAACCACGGACTCCCCCTCATCCAGGTCCACCGGCCGCAAACGGTGAATTCGGATGGAACTGCCTTCCAGGCTATCCGGGGCTGCCAGTTTGATATCCAGCGCCTGACTGGTCAGCACCCGCCCCTGCTTCACGGGCACCGCGGCAATGGATACCAGTTCTGCATGGCGGCTATCCAGGCCGGTGGTTTCACAATCGATGGCGATGACATCGCTGCCTTCATAGGGCATGAAAAGATGCGCGAAAGGCCCATGCCCATGACGGTGTCGGTCACTAATACGTCGCAGTTGTCTCAGCATGGCTTGTATCCTCGCACCCACGGGCCGCCCTCAGTATTCCAGATGGAAACGACGGGACAGGCGCTGCTTGAACTCACTGACCAGATGCAGGGCATCACGGAGCAGATCCCGCTCCAGGGATGACAGCCGCTGCACCACAATATGGTTGTCGGGAATATTCATGGCATCGCCATGAAGGTGCTCCAGTTGATGATTCAGACGCAGCTCACTGAACAGCTCCATGGCTTCGCCCAGGTCTTCCGCAATGCCAGGCTCCAGCACCTTCGCTGCCACCAGCTTTTCCAGCCGCGACAGTGTTGAGGTTTCACGAATCCGCTGCTGCAACGCCAGAGCGCGCACGCCATGGACCACAGGAAACAGGGCGCCCTTCTTGATATCGATGCCATGCTGCGGTTTTTTCAGGGAGCCGAACAGATTCAGTGGCGTGGCAAACTGCAGAACAGGACGGGCAAAATGGGCCATGAACAGATCGTCATTACTACAGCGATCGAACAAGGCCGAACGAACGGTTTCCAGCAACCGGTTATCCCCTGCTACACAGTGGGCATCCATCAGGGTCGTGATGCGTATCAAGCCTTCGCCTCCGACATCCCCCGCCCAGTCATGAATGCGCTGCTGCCACTGGCTCAGACTGCCCACCCATTCCGGGTTGGACACCATGACCTTGCCGGGGCAAGGCGGGTAGCCCAGGGTCAGTAGTGTTTCGGTAAAACGACGGGCGTCGGTTTCACAGCGGGGCCAGTGCTGACCGTCCGCCAGGATCAGGCCATTATCCTGATCGGTTTTCAGTATCTGCTCCCCGCGCCCCTCGCTGCCCATGATGATCAGACAGGCTTGCTGCTGCTCTGCCGGCACCACCATGCCGAAGGCTTTGGCCATGATGCGCCCATTCAGCGCGGCCAGCAGATCCATGGCAAAGCGCATCTTTACGCCCTGGGCCATCAGTGCTTCCACCAGCTCCGGCAAACGTTCACTGGCCTGCCGTAACTCATCCAGGGATTCTGCCTTCTCGATTTCCAGACCCACCACATAGGAACGGCTGGAGAAGAAGCTGAGCACATCGGTGAGCTCCACCACACCCACCGCCTGCTCGCCGGCCATCACCACTACACGGGCAACTTTGTGGCGGGTCATGCGGGTCAGCGCGGTAAACAGATAGTCGTCCGGGCGGGTGGTCACCAGCTGCCGCTCTGCCGCCGCTTCCAACGGCGTGTCGGCAGTTTGTTCATTGAGTACCAGGGCGGTCAGCAGATCGGTCTTGGTGACAATGGCAAAGCCCTCATCACCGTGGATCAGCACGCTGTCGACACCGTGCTGCTTGAGCGCCGTCACTGCATCACGCAGGGTAGCCTTTGGCGCCATAACCAGGGGCTCGCGCATGCACTGATCCACCCGTGCCAGCATAAAGCCGGCCAGAGTGACGCCTCCTTCTCGACGCTCCGCCAGACGCTGACTTTTTTCCGCCAGCGTCTGGCGGAAGAAGCGGCCAAATTCCGGCTCGCTGTCGCACAGCTCCAGAAACAGGGCGGCGGGAATCAGGTGGCACAGGGTCTGTTGCTCGGCACGGAAGCGGTAACGGCTTTTTCCGTTGAGTACACTGATAGCCCCGAAAAGATCCCCGGCGGCATATACTCCCACCTGGCTGCGCCCATCCGGGGCATTCACGTCCAGCTCCGCCACGCTGCCCTTGTGAACCACGTAGACGTAATCACTGGGGCTGGCCGCCTCCAGAATAATATCGCCGGGCTCGTAATAGGCCAGATCAGTGCCCTGGTTCAAGCGATGCCGGCCTGCTGTTCCCAGCAGGCTGAACGGATACTGGTCGAGTTCCTTTTCAATCATGGCCACGGACCGGTTAGTTAAAAGTTGAAAGTTCAAAGTGTAAAAGCGCGGAGATGGCGCGCCAGGAGCAGAAATGCCGTGCCCGCGTTGCAACTTTAAACTTTCAACTTTTAACTCTCCTCTCTTGTTTCATAAAGCGCAAAACCGGTGCGGATTGACTACTTCCACACCGGTTTGCTCAACGCCTTTCTTTAGTGCGCCACAGCTTCCCCGGCACCCCGCGGAACACGGATGTCTTCCACGATATGCTGGATATGCTCCGGCGGTGGGGCGGTGAACCGGGATACGGTAAAGGCCACGGCAAAGTTGAGCAGCATGCCAACGGTACCGATACCTTCCGGAGACACGCCCATCAGCCAGTGCTCGGCGCTGTTCAGCTCCGGAGACACGAACTTGAAGAAGACGATGTAGCAGAAGGTAAAGACCAACCCGGTGAGCATGCCCGCGATGGCGCCTTCCTTGTTCATGCGCTTGTAGAAGATGCCCATGAGGATGACCGGGAAGAAGCTCGCCGCTGCCAGCCCGAAGGCGAATGCCACCACCTGGGCCACAAAGCCCGGCGGATTGATACCGAAGTAGCCGGCGATACAGATCGCCACCACCGCCGCCCCACGGGCAGCCAGCAGCTCCTGTTTCTCGGTGATATCAGGCTTCAGGGTCTTCTTCAGCAGGTCATGGGAAATGGCACTGGAAATCACCAGCAACAGCCCTGCCGCTGTGGACAATGCTGCCGCGACCCCACCGGCCGCGACCAGCGCAATCACCCAGGCCGGCAGGTTGCCGATTTCCGGGTTGGCCAGCACGATGATGTCGCGGTCGATATATACCTCGGCATCGTTGTCGGTGGGCGTATTGGTCAGAACCCGCTCGCCATAGCTGCCCTGGACTTCGGCACGGGTGCCCGCAAATGTAGGCTTGCCTTCGAAGGGGGCGCCGGCACTCATTTGCACCGCACCATCACCATTCTTGTCCACCCAACCGATCAGGCCGGAGTTTTCCCAGTTATAGAACCAGTCAGGCAGTTTTTCATACTGGGTCTGGTGAACCGTATCAATCAGGTTGAGGCGGGCAAAGGCGCCCACTGCAGGGGCAGAGGTGTACAGCAGGGCAATAAAGAACAGCGCCCAGCCAGCACTGATGCGAGCATCCTTCACGCGCGGCACGGTGAAGAAACGAACGATCACGTGGGGCAGACCGGCAGTACCACACATCAGCGCAGCGGCGATGAAAAACACATCAATGGTGGACTTGGAGCCATCGGTATATTCAGTAAAGCCCAGGTCCGTCACCACCTGATCCAGTTTATTGAGCAGATAGACACCGGAATCATTACCCGCCGCGTCCAGCACGGTGGCACCAAAACCGGTCTGCGGCAGCACATGACCGGTCATCATGATGGACAGGAAGACTGCCGGCACCAGGAAGGCAAAGATAAGCACGCAATACTGAGCCACCTGGGTATAGGTAATCCCTTTCATGCCGCCGAGTACCGCATAGAAGAAAACGATGCCCATACCGATAACCACACCGGTATTCACGTTCACTTCCAGAAAACGGGCAAACACAATACCGGTGCCACGCATCTGCCCGGCCACGTAGGTAAAGGACACAAAAATCACGCAGATCACGGCCACGGTACGCGCCACATTCGAGTAGTAACGGTCACCGATAAAATCGGGCACCGTAAACTTGCCGAACTTGCGAAGATAAGGTGCCAGCAACATGGCCAGCAACACATAGCCCCCCGTCCACCCCATCAGATAGACCGAAGCGTCGTAACCGGAGTAAGCAATGATCCCCGCCATGGAAATAAAAGAGGCTGCGGACATCCAGTCCGCCGCCGTCGCCGCGCCGTTGGCAATGGGAGACACACCGCCACCAGCCACGTAAAAGTCTTTGGTCGACCCGGCTCGTGACCAGATCGCAATCCCGATGTAGAGCGCAAAGGAACCGCCCACAAAGAGATAGGTGAGTGTTTGAACATCCATAATCTTACCCCTCTCAGTCTTCGTGGACGTCGAATTTACGATCCAGCTTGTTCATAGACCGCGCATACATGACGATCAGCACCAGGAACACATAGATGGCCCCTTGCTGCGCAAACCAGAAACCCAGCTTGAATCCGAAAAATTGAATGTGATTGAGTTCATCCACCAGCAGGATTCCGCAGCCATAGGAAACGGCGAACCAGATAGCCAGGTAGGTCAGAATCAATCGCAGGTTGGCAGCCCAATAGGCGCGGGCATTTTCTTCTTTCATTACTCGTCCCTCTGCGTCCTCGTTGTAGCGGGCTATCCACAAATCGGGATAGGCTCGCTATCAAGACTAGCCAAAGGGCACCGGCGGCACAGTATGACTTTAGTCGAAGCCCAGACAGATCGGGCAGACGGGATGGGGCGACGATATGGCTGACAGAAGAATCCGTCAGCATCGTGCCGACTTTGCGAAAAAGCACCGTCTATTGCGGTAGAGTCCCTGTCAGAATGCAGGTTTTCCGTTAAAATGCGCCCCCAGGCCCGGAACGGCCTGCCCACAGAACAACATTGGATGTCCCATGAAAATTGCGCGATGGATGATCGGCGCCCTTTTGGTAGCGGCTGTTGCTATCACCGTGTCACTCCAGCTATCCCCCTCACGGGATCACTGGCCCGTTGCCCAGGTTCAGTCTCAGGCTCGGCCCGGCGAGGTTACCCTTACCTTTCTCGGCACCAGCACCGTGCTGGTCAGCGACGGCACCACCCACTTGCTCACCGACGGCTACTTTTCCCGGGTCAGCACCCCCCAGCTTTTTGGCATGATCGAACCCAATCAGCAACGTATCGATAGCGCCCTGAAACAGGCGAACATCAGCGAGCTGGATGCCATCCCGGTTCTGCATTCCCATTTCGACCATGCCATGGATTCACCCATGGTGGCGCAGCGTACCGGTGCTCAGCTGCTGGGATCTGCGTCCACCGCCATGGTGGGCCGCGGTGGCGGCTTGCCGGAAGCACGCATCACCACGGTACAGACCCACCACCCTTACCGGTTCGGCGATTTCACGCTCTACTTTGTACCCGCCGGTCACGTGCCATTGCCG
Source organism: uncultured Alcanivorax sp. (assembly GCF_947258575.1). GTDB lineage: Bacteria > Pseudomonadota > Gammaproteobacteria > Pseudomonadales > Alcanivoracaceae > Alcanivorax. Next base: position 208,821 of record NZ_CAMYIV010000012.1, on the reverse strand, counting down.
GCAGCCATCGAAAACTGGACCGGCAAGGGCGAGATTACCGAACCGGTAACGCCACCGGCGCCACTGGGCGCCTGGGAAGAAGGCACCAGCTACGGGCTGGTGATCAGCCACCCGGCCGGCAGCCTGCTTATTCAGGGTAGCGCCGGCATGCAACCCGGCGAACTGGACCGTTACCAGGCGGATTATGCGCTGCTGGCCAGCGCCAGCCTTGGCAAGCAAAGCGAGGCCTACCAGCAGGCATTCATGGAGGAAACCGCCCAGGCGGTGGGGGCGCACACGGTGATACCGGTGCACTGGGATGATTTTTTCGCAGAACTTCGTGACGACGTGGCGCCATTACCATGGGCACTGGACAATCTGGATGCCTCATTCCATGCCATGGCCGACCGTCATGATGGTGATTTCTTTGTGTTGCCGCCGTTCCAACGCTTTACCCTGACGCCGCCTACTTCGGCATCGGCACAGAGTTCTCCGGTGCCGGCAGAAACGGCGCCATAGCCAGAGGGTCGGATTCCCGCTTGATCTGCTCCAGCAGCACGCCAGCCTGGGGCCACTGACGACGCAAATAGCTGAGCCACTGTTTGACCCGTCCTGCCACCTGGGCATCAGTGCCTGTGCCGATAACATCGGCCAGGAACCGGCTCAACACCGGCGGGATATCCTCCCAGCGAGTAGCGCGGCTTTCATCCCGTAGCGCATTGACCAGCCAGGGATCAGCCACTGCGCCGCGACCCAACATCAAATCCTGACAACCACTTTCATGCTGACAGCGGCGGGCGTCTTGCGGAGTCCAGATCTCCCCGTTGGCAATCACCGGCAGCGATATGGCCTCACGGATATGGCTGATCCGGTCCCAGTAGGCCGGCGGTCGATAACCCTGACGCTTGGTGCGACCATGAACCGTCAGCCAGGCAGCCCCCGCCGCCTCCACCGCCCGGGCATTATCCAGTGCCAGCGCATCCTCCTCATTACCCAGGCGCATCTTCACCGACACGGTAATGGATGACGGCACCGCCCGGCGCACTGCCGCCGTGACGGCATGCACCACGTCCGGCTCATCAAGCAGCACAGCCCCACCACGATGGCGATTGACGGTTTTTGCCGGGCAACCGAAATTCAGATCGATGGCCGGCGCGCCCAGCTCCACCGCCCGGGCCGCATTCTCCGCCATACAGGCAGGGTCCGAGCCCAGCAGTTGAACATGCACAGGAATTCCCGCCCGGGTACGGGAGCCCTGTTTCAGCTCCGGACACCAGCGATAGAAGACACGCGGCGGCAGCAGCTGGCCGCTGAAACGGACAAACTCGCTGACACACCAGTCATAACGGCCCACGTCGGTGAGAGCCTGGCGAACCCAGAAGTCAGCCAGGCCTTCCATGGGGGCAAGGATCAGTTTCATGGCGCGAATTCTAACAGAAAGCGTCGCCAGCTCCCCTGCTGTTTTCCGCTGAAATCAGCAGAGCACCACCACTTCCCGGCAATCCGACTACCCGAAAAACAGCAAAAAGACGCACTTCGAGACAACCGGTATCGGTCCACAAAACCCGTGATACTCCTGACATAAACGGGACCCGGTTTCTTGCACTTCCGGTTTTCCTTTGCCAAGGTGAACCTCAATGTTCGTGAAAAATGGAAGATTTTGCGGGCATTGTTTCACCGCCAACCAGACATGAGGGTACACAATGACCATTCGATCACTAGCAGGCGCCGTCGCAGCCACGGTGATGATGGCGTCACTGGCAGCATGTAGCGATAACGCTGAAGAGCCCGCCGCCAGCGCCGAAGCACAGGGACAGAACTGGCGCTATGCCCACGAAGAATACGAAGGTGATGTGCAGGATGTTTTCGCACACAAGTTCAAGGAATACATCGAAGAAAACTCGGCACATACGTTACAGATTCATCGCTTTGGTGAGTTGGGTGAATCCGACGACATCATGGAACTGACCCAGGCCGGCGTCCTGCAATTCGTCAACCAGTCACCGGGCTTTACCGGCTCCCTGATCCCCGAGGCACAGATTTTCTTCATTCCTTACCTGCTGCCGGTGGAATCCGAAAAAGTGGTTACCTTCTTTGAGGAAAGCAAAGCCATCAACGAGATGTTTCCCAAGCTCTACGCCGAACAGGGCCTGGAACTGCTGACCATGTACCCGGAAGGGGAAGTGGTCATCACAGCGGATGAGCCAGTGACGTCGCCGGAAGGTTTCCAGGGCAAGAATATTCGTACCATGACCAATCCTCTGCTTTCCGAAACCTACCAGGCTTTCGGTGCCACCCCGACTCCCCTGCCCTGGGGCGAAGTGTACGGTGCACTGCAGACCAATATCATTCAGGGGCAGGAGAATCCGATTTTCTGGATCCAGTCCGGCGGGCTCTATGAAGTGTCGCCAAACCTGATTTTCACCGGCCATAACCAGTTCACCACGGCCATGATGGCCAACCAGGAATTCTTCAACGGCTTGTCTGAGGAAGATAAAGAACTGGTTCGCAATGCCACCGATCATGCCTTTGAACATATTGCAGACTACGTGCCCGGTCTTGGCGAAAAAATGCTCGACAAGATTCTTGAGGACAGTGACGAGGTTACCGTCACCCGTCTGAGCAAAGAACAGCGTCAGGCATTCCGGGAACGGGCTCCGCAGGTGGAAAACCGGTTCGTGGAAATGACCGGTGAGAGCGGCGCCGAACTGCTTGAGCAGTTCAAGGCTGACCTTGAAGCTATTGAAAAAGAATAACAGGCAATACCACGCCGGGGCCGAACAGCTCTGCGGTCGGCTCCCGGCGACCGATCAATTCCGGAACTCTGAATAGCAGTACAGGATTCCACGGGGTTCCCCGGCAACACCAGAATCACCACAAGCCGGGGGCGCGGATCAGGATGATCCGCTCAACCGGTAATTGCAGAAGGACGCAATCATGAACGATGGGGCACCATCACCGCAGAAGTCCACCCTGCCAGGCTTTCTCGGCACCCTCGACAACGGCATCGCCAAAGTCGAAGCCGTTATTCTCGCTACCGGCGTTCTGCTCATGGCCATCAACACGGTGGCAAACGTCGTAGGCCGTTTCGTTCTTGGCGAAAGCCTGCACTTTTCCGAAGAGCTGAACCGCATCCTGATCGTCATGATCACCTTTGCCGGACTGGGTTATGCAGCCCGACATGGTCGTCATATTCGCATGTCCGCCATCTATGATGTGTTCCCGACTACGGTCCGCCGGTGGATGATGATTCTGATCAGTTTCGTCACCTCCGCGATCATGTTTTTCCTTTGCTGGTATTCGGTCAGCTACATCTACTCGGTGTATAGCAGCGGCCGGGTGCTACCCACTCTGGGCTTTCCCATTTATCTGATTTATCTGTGGGTACCGGTGGGTCTCACTGTCACAGGCATTCAGTACTTCATGGCCGGGATAAAGAATATTTTCTCCCGGGACGTGTACCTGTCCACCACGGTGCTGGATGGTTACGACGAACAAGAAACGGAGATCTGACTGATGATGGCCTGGATCATGTTTCTCGTCATGCTGGTGCTGTTGCTGTTCGGGTTTCCGATGATGGTACCGCTGATCGTCGGCGCCGTGGTCGGCTTCGTGATGATGTTCGACGGTTTCGATCGCATGGATTTCTTTATCCAGCAAATGCTCGCTGGCATTCGCCCGACGGCCCTGATAGCGGTGCCCATGTTCATCCTTGCCGCCGACATCATGACCCGCGGCCAGTCTGCCAATCGGCTGGTTAACATGGTGATGGCCTTTATCGGCCACATAAAAGGAGGCCTGGCGGTCAGCACCGCCGCCTCCTGCACCCTGTTCGGGGCGGTGTCTGGCTCTACCCAGGCCACTGTGGTTGCCGTTGGCTCACCGCTGCGACCGCGCATGCTGGAATCGGGTTACAAGGATTCCTTTACTCTGGCGCTGATCATTAACGCCAGCGATATCGCTTTTCTGATTCCGCCCAGCATCGGCATGATTATTTACGGGGTGATTACCGGCACCTCCATCGCCGAACTGTTTATCGCCGGCATTGGCCCCGGCCTGCTCATCCTGCTGATGTTCTCCGCCTACTGTGTGGTCTACGCCCATATCCAGAAAGTACCCACCGAACCCAAGGCCAGCTGGAATGAACGCTTTTCCTCGGTGCGAAAAGCGCTCTGGCCTCTAGGTTTTCCCGTCATCATTGTCGGGGGTATCTACGGCGGCATTTTCAGCCCCACGGAAGCGGCCGCGGCTTGTGTGCTGTATGCGGTCATTCTGGAGTTCGTGATTTTCCGATCACTCAAGGCCATGGATATCTATGCCATTGCCAAGTCCACCGGCCTGATCACCGCAGTGGTGTTTATTCTGGTGGCAGTCGGCAACGGCTTCTCCTGGATTATCTCCTTTGCCCAGATCCCGCAGACCTTGCTCGGAGCCGTGGGTATCAATGAAGCCGGCCCTTTCGGCGTATTGATGGCCATTGCCGTGGCCTTCTTTATTGCCTGCATGTTTGTGGATCCCATCGTGGTGATCCTGGTCCTCACCCCCATTTTCGCGCCGGCAGTGGCCTCTGCCGGTCTCGACCCGGTACATGTGGGGATACTGATCACCATGATGGTGGCGGTCGGCTCGGCTACGCCGCCCTTTGGCTGTGACATCTTTACGGCCATCGCCATTTTCAAACGCCCGTACTGGGAAGTGATACGAGGCACTCCACCTTTCGTCATCATGCTTCTGGCAGCCACGCTGCTGGTTATCGTGTTTCCACAGATCGCCTTATCCCTGCGAGATCTGGTCTTCAACTAACTGGAGCGAGGAATAACTCCCCGCAAGGAGGCAGTTATGTACCAAAGGATTCTGGTTCCCGTGGATGGCTCCCAGGGCTCGCTCAAGGCGCTGGACCATGCCGCCAAGCTGCAGCAGGACAACGATGCCGAGCTGTATCTGCTCTGCGTCTTCAAACACCACAGTCTGTTCGAGGCGTCCCTTTCAATGGTTCGCCCCAACGATGTGCAGCTGCCGGATGATGCGCTGAAGGAATATGCCTCTTCCGTTGCAGACCAGGCAAAACAGCTGGCCTCCGACGCCGGTGCCAAACAGGTGAGGGCCTTCGTCAAGGGAGGCAGGCCCTCCCGGGCCATTATCCGTTTTGCCAAGGACAACAATGTGGACCTGATCGTGATGGGTTCACGGGGCACCAGTGGCGATGTGGACGGCTACTTTCTGGGCAGTGTTTCCCAGCGGGTCGCCAGCCTGTCGCACTGCCCGGTACTGATTGTCTGAATTTAAAACAAAAGAAGGGAGCTCAAGGATGAAATACCCATACACTCTGCCGCTCAGCGCGGCGCTGCTCACCGGCATGGCCACCCTGCCCGCCAATGCGGAACTGACGGTGACCCCCTACGGTTCATTGCGCATCCAGGCGGAAGCGGTTTCCGTGGATGAAGCCCAGCCCGGAGAGGACGACTCCTATACCGGCCTGCGAGACGCCTATTCGCGGCTCGGCGTCAGCGCTATCTACAACGACTTCGACAACGTGGATATCACTGCCACGCTGGAATTTCCGATCAACTCTGCCCGTCTGCGTGCCGAGGACCCCACCTTCTTTCATGAACTCTATAAAGAAGACAACAACAGCATGCCGCGGGTGGCGACGATTTCTGCGGCCCATGATCAATACGGCAGCGTGACGGTGGGCACCCAGTGGCTGGCCTACTACAACAACGTGGCCTACCCGGTGGATTTCTTCAGTTCGTTCTATTCCGGTTATGCCACCCAGGCCGCCTTTCGCCGCGACGCCCTGACCTATACCTCGCCGAGCATGGCCGGAATCACCGCCACGGTCTCCGGGGTGGACATGACAGACGAAGCCGGCACCAGCTACCTGGATACCATGCAATATGCCCTGTCCTGGTCAGTGGATAACCTGACACTGGCAGCTGCCTATCAGGACACCGAACAGGACTCAGGTGACCGCCCGGATCAGGTCGGCGCGTCAGCCACGTACACCACCGGGCCCTGGCGTTTTGCGGCCAAGGTGGAACAACTGCTGTCCCACAGCAGCGTCACCGTCGATGACGATCCCGTCACCTACAACCTGTACGGCTCCTACAGCTGGAACAAGTACACCTTCAAGGCCATGTACGCTCAAGGGGAAGAGTCCGACGGAGAAGGGGAAGCCTTTTTCCAGGGTGATTCCGTCCATGTGGGCATGGACTACCAGCATACCGAGGCGCTCAAGTTCTTCGCCGAATACTTCTATGAAGAGCTGGGCTACGCCATCTACACCCCCAACTCGGACAGCTTCAATCCGTTGGCTGGCTACCAGGTACAAAGCGACGGACAGGTCTTCACGGTGGGGCTGCGCTACGATTTCTGAACGCGACGGCACGGCTTAAAACGTAACAGGCCGCGCCCAGCCAGGGCGCGGCCTGTTACGTTGTTTATGCTTGGGGGTTACGCTGTTGCCGCTTTGAGAGGATCCCCGCCGGTGACGCAGACTAAACGCCATAGCTTAGGAGATCAGAGGAAGAAGCTGCCTGCGGCCTCCGGCGGGCATTTCACTATAAGCAAGCCGCCGCCAGCACCGGAACCCCCTGTTTAGAACCATTTGGAATCAATCCCCTCCTGCTTCTGAAATCCCGTGTTTACCCTTTCATTATCAGCCACTTGCAACCCATCAAAAAAATCGAACAATGGACCATCGGGCCCCCGCAGATCGGTAGATAGCAATTGATTCACTACCGCCTGTGCATTACTGTTCCCGCCGGATGCACTGACCCAGACCGCCCAAACTGCCTTTCTGACTGCTATCATCGCACCTGTGAATAGCTCAGCGCGTTTTGGTGACACACTCAGGCTAGGAGATACCCATGGCAAAGCAGGCAGCCCCCGCGCTGGAAACCTCACTGGACAATCTGGAATCCCTGGTGGAACGGATGGAATCCGGTGACCTGACCCTGGAAGAATCCCTGAAAGCCTTTGAAGAAGGGGTTCGCCTGTCCCGGGAATGCCAACAGGCCCTGCAGCAGGCCGAGCAGAAGGTACGTATTCTGCTGGAGCAGAACACTGACGCCGAGCCGGCTCCTTTTGCCGGTGAAGATAATGGCCAGTAGCTTCCCCGCCCTGGACCAGCTTGGTGAAATCAGCCGGGCCCGCCTGGAGCAGGCACTGGATACCTTCGTGCCTGCCGCCAGCGCCGCACCGCGGCTGAGCCAGGCCATGCGCTATGCCGCACTCAGCGGCGGTAAGCGAATTCGCCCGCTACTGGTCTACGGCGCCGCCCAGCTGGCCGGGGCCAAATCTGGCAAAGCCGATGTGCCCGCCGCCGCGGTAGAATTGATCCATGCCTATTCGCTGGTCCACGACGACCTGCCAGCCATGGACGACGACGATCTGCGTCGGGGCCAGCCCACCTGTCACAAGGCTTTCGACGAGGCCACCGCCATCCTCGCCGGCGACACCCTGCATACCCGTGCTTTCGAATTGCTCGCCAACAGCGGCCATTACCGCGCAGAAACCCGCATCGCCATGATCCAGCACCTGTGTCTGGCCGCCGGCGTGGACGGCATGGCCGCCGGCCAGATGCAGGACATGCTCGCCCAGGGCCAGCAGCAGACTGTCGCGGCACTGGAAGAAATGCATTATCTGAAGACCGGTCGGCTTATCACTGCCAGCCTGCAACTGGGCTATTTCGCCGCGGAAGTGGACGCCCCTGCCCTGCTCGATGACCTGAACCGGTTTGGCGATGCCATCGGCCTGGCCTTCCAGATACAGGACGATATTCTCGATATCACCGCCGGCACCGAGCAGCTGGGCAAACCCTCCGGCTCCGACCAGAAACTGCAGAAAAGCACCTTTCCCTCCCTGCTTGGTCTGGAACAGAGCCAGCAGCGGGCGCGGGAACTGTGCCAACAAGCCCAGCAGACCCTGGCCGGCTATGGAGAACGCGCCCAACCATTGCAACAATTGGCACAATACATCATCTCCCGCGATCACTGACGCCTGACGCCCGGTGAAGGTATACTAGGCACTCATTTCGCCGTGCATTTCAGGCTGCATACCTCTATGCCCAAGACATTTACGCAAATCCCGCTGACTCGCCCGGCCACTCCGCTGCTGGACACTCTGACCAGCCCCGCCGAGTTGCGACGGCTGCCAGCCACCCGGCTGGAGCAGGTGGTGGACGAACTGCGTGAATACCTGCTTTATGCGGTGGGCCAGTGTGGTGGACACTTCGGCGCCGGCCTGGGCGTGGTGGAGCTGACCGTCGCCCTCCACTACCTGTACAACACCCCCGACGACCGGCTGGTATGGGATGTGGGCCACCAGTGCTACCCTCACAAGATTCTCACCGGCCGCCGCGAAGGCATTACCAGTATCCGCCAGCAGGATGGCCTGTCCGGTTTTCCCAAGCGTAGCGAATCCGAGTACGACACCTTTGGTGTGGGCCACTCCTCCACCTCCATCAGCGCGGCCCTGGGCATGGCGTTGGGCGCGGAAATGGCGGGCAGCGACCGTCGTGCCGTGGCCATCATCGGTGACGGCGCCATGACCGCCGGCCAGGCCTTCGAGGCCATGAGCCACGCCGCCCACACCCGCTCCAACCTGCTGGTGATCCTCAACGACAACAACATGTCGATTTCCCACAATGTGGGAGGCCTGTCCAACTACTTCGCCCGCATCTGGGCCAGCAAGAGCTATATCGCCCTGCGCGAAGGCGGCAAGAAGGTGCTCTCCACCATGCCGGCGGCCTGGGATTTTATCCGCCGTACCGAAGAAAGCATGAAGAACATGGTGAGCCCGGACATGCTGTTCGAGGCCATCGGCTTCAACTACATCGGTCCCATCGACGGCCATAATGTGGACGAACTGGTGCGCACCCTGGGCAACATGCGCGCCCTGGAAGGGCCGCAGTTACTGCATATCTACACCACCAAGGGCAAGGGCTTCGCCCCCGCCGAAGCGGACCCGGTGGGCTACCACGCCATCAACAAGATCGAGCCCAAACCGAAGGTACAGGTGGCCGTCCCCAGCCAGCCGAAGAAACCCAAGTACCAGGACATCTTTGGCCAGTGGCTGTGCGACATGGCCGAACAAGACAAACGCCTGGTGGGCATTACCCCGGCCATGTGCGAAGGCTCCGGCATGGTGGAATTCAGCCAGCGCTTTCCGGACCGCTTTCATGACGTGGCGATCTGCGAACAGCACGCGGTAACCCTGGCCGGCGGCCTGGCCTGCGAAAAGCAGAAACCGGTGGTGGCGATCTACTCCACCTTCCTGCAGCGCGGCTACGACCAGCTGATCCATGACGTGGCCCTGCAGGATCTGGATGTAACCTTCGGCCTGGACCGGGCCGGCCTGGTCGGCGAAGACGGCGCTACCCATGGCGGCGTGTTTGACCTGGCCTACCTGCGCACCGTGCCCAACATGATCATCGCCGCCCCCTCCGACGAGAACGAGTGCCGGCAATTACTGTATAGCGCCTACCAGCACGAAGGCCCGGCGGCAGTGCGCTACCCCCGCGGCACCGGGCCCGGCGTAGAGATTGAAGAGACCATGGAAGCCCTGCCCATCGGCCAGGCGCGTACCCTGCGCGACGGCCAGCAGGTGGCGATCCTGGCCTTCGGCGCCCTCACCCCGGCAGCGCAGGAAGCGGGAAAGGCGATCAATGCCACGGTGCTGGATATGCGCTGGGTGAAGCCTCTGGATCGTGACGGCATCCTCAAGGCCGCCGCCAGCCACACCCTGCTGGTGACCGTGGAAGACCACCAGCGTATGGGCGGGGCCGGCTCGGCAGTGAACGAGCTGCTTCACGAGGAAGGTCTGCTGGTGGATGTGCTCAACCTGGCCCTGCCGGATCACTTCATCCACCACGGCAAGCGGGATGTGCTACTGGCCGAGGCCGGACTGGATGCCCAGGGTATCGAGACGCAAATACGCACCCGCCTGAGCGAACAGCAACGCCTGCGCGAAGCACGCTGAAGAGGCCTCCGACGCTAGTCAGCGCAAGGGCGCCGCTTTCGCATCAACCGGTTTTTGATTCTTTGCGTTCGGCGTCTGGCGTCGAGCATCAGGCGATTCACCTGTCATCCTTGACCAGCCGCACCCTGGGTGGCGGTTCATACAGTCGCCAGGTGTCCCGGCCGCTTTGTTTTGCCTGATACAGGGCGCGGTCCGCCGCATCCAGCAGGGCCCTTGCGGTCTGTTTCGGGCTGGGGGTCAATACGGCCACGCCCACGCTGACAGTGACTTCGCCGGTGCCGGGATTACAGGCATGAGGCATTGCCAGAGCGCGTATCGAGCGGCATACCCGTGAGGCCAGTTGTTGTGCCTCGGTGTCAGCAATGCCGGGATAGAGCAACACGAATTCCTCACCACCGAAGCGTGCCACCACGTCGCCACCCCGTCGCCCGTAACGCCGCAGTTCATTGGACAGCTGCTGAAGACAGCGGTCTCCCTGCAGGTGTCCGTAATGGTCGTTGTAGGCTTTGAAGCAGTCCACATCCACCAGCATGATCGTCAGCGGTTGCTGCTCACGCTGGCAGCGGCGCCATTCCCGATCCAGGGCCTCATCAAAGGAACGCCTATTGGCAAGCCCGGTCAGGCTGTCTTCCCGACTGAGCCGATGGAGCCGTTCGGCCAGCGCCTGGGTGCGTTGTTGCTGGCGCAGCAATTGCCGCTGATTGAAAAACAGCAGGCGATCTCGCACTTCGGAGGTATAGCACAGGAACATCCCCAGCAGGCTCACCCCGGTATAGGTACGGTGGGTCACCTGCCAGTCCACTCCGTGGCCGAAGCGCTCAGACAGCCACCAACCCAGCAGCCCCCCTCCCCAACACGCCGCTACCGCCACCGGGAAGCGCAGGCCCACCATCGCGTAAACAATCACCAACGCATAGATCACCGACACATGGGCCAGCTGGACGGAGACCGATCCATCAATGAAACCAGGGATGGCCATGGACACCGCCACCGCCAGAAAACTTCCCAGCCCCGCATACCAGGGAAAATAACGATTCAGGGCCGACACCTGGGCAAGACCGCCAGCCACCAGCACGATGACCCCTACCCAGATATAGGTCGCCAGCCAGCGGCCACGTACCGCTTCCGGCGCCAACGCATAGATACCGGAGATCAGAAGGAGATAAAGCAGAAGAATATAAAAGGCATTAACCCGGAAACCTTCCACGGCTTCCCGGCACTGATATTCACGATATTCCGTTTCCAGGCGCCGGGGAAAGCGTAGCCAGCGCACCCCCGGCACCACCACCCGTCTGGTACGGGGATCGGTATCCGACATGGCAAATCCCTGCCTGCGGTTGGTCAGTTATTATCCATTCAGGCTAAAAGCTAACCCGGTGTGGCGCTATCCTTTTCGTGCCAGCGGTAGTGACAAAACGATATTAGGGCAATTCAAACCAGTGCAACAAGACACATACCGGCGACCTGCAACCTCTGCCCACCCTGGCGACGTTTCCTGCGATTGCTCAGGTAAACCACTGCGGCAGGAAAACAATCAGCAGCTGTACCACCACCGCCGCATACACCCCGGCCAGCAGGTCGTCCACCATGATCCCCAGCCCGCCTTCCACGCGACGGTCCAGCCAGCCGATGGGCCAGGGCTTGATAATGTCGAACACCCGGAAAGCCACGAACCCCGCCAGCGCCCCCCACCAGGTCACCGGCACCGCAATCATGGTGATCAGCAGGCCAGCGATTTCATCCCAGACAATACCCGGGTGATCGTGTACGTGCATGTCATGGGAGGTTTTCCCACACAGGAACGGGCCTACTGCGATCACCAGCGCCGTCACCAGCAGATAGCCCCACAGCGGCAGCTGGGCACATAGCCACCAGATCGGCATGGCAGCCACCGTGCCGAAGGTCCCCGGCGCAATGGGCGCCAGGCCCGAGCCAAAGCCGAAGGCAAGAAAGTGGACCGGGTTTGTCATCTTCGGGCGTTTCAGTTCCATCGACATCTCTCGCTTGTACGCAACACGCAACATGCGTCACCCCACATGCCGACAAGCCCGTGTGCGTTACTCAAAAATGCTGCCAGCCAGTGGCGTGCAACGTCGTTATTGTTCCGTCCCGGCCTGCCAGTCGCAGGCCCTCCTGCTGCTCCACCGTGCCCAGACAATAGCAGCCCGGCGGCAGGCTTTCCTGCGCTGGCAGGGTAAAAAGCAGCAGGTAATCATCGCCACCCTGGAGCTGCAGGCGACGTTGTTCTGCCTCGCTGCAACCGGCCAGCACCGCACTGCCCAGCGGCAGGGCATCTTCCTGCAAACAGGCCCCCAGACTACCGGACGCGGCCAGAATATGGCCCAGGTCCGCCAGCACCCCGTCGGAGATATCAATGCAGGCCGTAGCGCGACCACGCAGCGCCAGCCCCAGACTGAGTTGCGGAGACGGACGCCGGAAATGATCGATGGCGGCACCGCTGCGCATCCCCTGTTGCCATTGCTGCAAACCCAGCAGGCCTGCCCCAGTGACACCGCCCACACAGATGCGATCGCCTGGCTGCGCGCCATCACGCCGCAGGGCCTGCCCCGGCGGCACCGCCCCGGTGGCCTGAATGGAAACAGACAGCGGGCCCCGGGTCACGTCGCCCCCCACCAGGGAGATGACGGCCTGGTCCGCCAGGGTAAACATGCCATCGGCAAAGCCGGCCAGCCAGCCTTCATCCACGTCGGGTAGCGTCAGCGAAAGCAGAAACCAGAGGGGATCGGCGCCCATCGCCGCCAGGTCGGACAGATTCACCGCCAGGCAGCGATAGCCCACATCGGCGGCATCCATGTCGTCAGGGAAATGGCGACCGGCCAGGCTGGTGTCCTGGGTCATCACCAGTTGCTGACCGGCAGGGGGAGTCAGGATGGCCGCATCATCACCGGGGCCGAGCACCACGCCGGTATCAGGGCCGTGGTGACCATGGCGATGAAAGTAGCGCCGGATCAGGGAAAACTCATCCAGGCTCTGCGGCTTTGGGGTGTCTGTCATGGGAGAAGCATAGCGCGCAGGGAGCCCTGCGCGCATCCGCTCAATCGCGGAAAGGACGTTCTGACGCTTCCTGGTAGCGCAGCTTGCGCGCCAGCTTGTCGAGTACGCCGTTGACGTACTTGAAGGAATCGTCGGCGCCGAACACCTTGGCCAGTTCGATACCTTCGTTGATCACCACCCGATAGGGTACATCCAGGCGCTCTTTCAGCTCGTAGGCGCCGAGTCGCAGGATCGCTTTCTCGATCTGGGACAGCTCCTCTACCCGACGATCCAGATAGGGCGTCAGCAGCTCGTCGAGCTCTTTCACCTGGGCCGGCACCCCGTGCAGCAGGTCATGGAAGTACTCGCGATCTGCCTTGGCAAAATCCTGGTTAGCCAGGAACTGGGCTTCGATGTCGCTTACGGCGGCACCGGCCAGCTGCCATTGATACAGGGCCTGCATGGTGAATCGGCGCGCCTTGCGGCGGGCACTGGGTGTGGAAGGATTGTTCATGCTGCCTCAACGTCAGGAAGTGGTGCGGGACGCCTGCGCCCCGCGCCGCGTCCCGAATAATTACAGTGCCTTAAACAGGGAGACCATTTCCAGCGCGCTCATGGCCGCTTCGGCACCCTTGTTGCCGGCCTTGGTGCCGGAACGCTCGATAGCCTGCTCGATGGTATCCACGGTCAGTACACCGAAGACCACCGGCACACCCGTGGCGTTCTGCACAGAGGCAATACCCTTGGCCGCTTCGCCGGCCACATATTCGAAGTGGGCGGTGCCACCGCGAATCACCGCACCCAGGGTGATCACTGCGTCGTAGTCACGCTTTTCGATGATCTTCTTCACTGCCACCGGCATTTCCCAGGCACCAGGCACACGGATGATCTCGATGTCATCGGGGCTGACGCCGTGACGAACCAGCGCATCCACCGCGCCTTCCAGCAGGGCTTCCACCACAAAGCTGTTGAAGCGGGCCACGACGATGCCGTAACGGCCGCCCACATTATTCAGAGTGCCTTCCAGGGTTTTGATGTTTTGCATGTTTATTCCTCGCTAACACGCTCCACGCTAGCAAGCCTCACGCGTGCAAGCGTGGAGCATGTTGCGTGCAAGCGTTAATTTAACTGTCTGCTTCCACATACTCGGTGATTTCCAGATCGAAACCACTGAGCGCATTAAACTTCATTGGCGAGCTGAGCAGGCGCATCTTGCGCACTCCCAGGGCCTTGAGAATCTGGGAGCCGGTACCGATGTTGCGGTAGGCCCGGGATTCCCCTTTCGGTTTGCTGGCCGTGCCGCCGAAGAAGGCTTCCAGCCGCTCCACGGTATCCTGGGATTCATAATCCTGACCCAGAATAATCACCACGCCGGCATCCGCCTGGGAGACAGACTCCAGAACGCGATGCATGTTCCAACCGGTGCGGCCGTTCATCTTGGCGCTCATCAGATCTCGCAGGGGATCCACCTGATGCACCCGAACGGTCACTTCCTTATCTTCGCTGATCTCACCTTTGACCAGGGCCACATGAGTCAGACCATCCACGGTGTCGCGGAAGGCGACCAGACGGAAATCACCGTACCAGGTATCCAGCGTGTTATCGGACATCAACTCGATGGTTTTCTCGTTGAGCGCGCGATACTGGATCAGGTCGGCAATGGTGCCAATCTTCAGGTCGTGCTCCTTGGCAAACACTTCCAGGTCTTCACGACGGGCCATGGAGCCATCGTCGTTCATCACCTCACAGATCACCCCGGCAGACTCGCAACCGGCCAGCATGGCCAGGTCGCATGACGCTTCGGTATGACCAGCGCGACGCAGCACGCCACCCGGCTCAGCCATCAACGGGAAAATGTGGCCAGGCTGGACGATGTCATAGGCGCGGGCATTACGGGCAACGGCGGCCTGCACGGTGCGGGCACGATCGGCAGCGGAAATCCCGGTGGTGACCCCTTCACGGGCCTCAATGGACACAGTGAACTTGGTACCGAAACCACTGCCGTTGCTCTGTACCATCAACGGCAGTTCCAGCAGCTCACAGCGTTCCCGGGACATGGGCATACAGATCAGACCACGGCCGTAGCGGGCCATGAAATTGATGGCCTCGGCGGTGACATGCTCGGCGGCCATCACCAGATCGCCCTCGTTTTCCCGGTCTTCATCATCCATCAGGACAACCATCTTGCCCTGGCGGATGTCTTCGATCAGTTCTTCAATACTATTGAGCTGCATAGTGGTACTCGACCTATCAAGCGTGGAAGCAAACTGCACTTCCTCTGCATTTTTCACCGGTGATGAGCTGCAAGCTACAAGCCGCAAGCTACAAGGAAAACCAGTGCAAACCCTGTCTTTCCGGTACGCGATATTCGCGCACTCAAGCCTGCAATTGATGGCAACTCGCTTTTATCGCGTTGAAGCTTGTCGCTTGCAGCTTGTTTCTGGCGGCGTCAGCCGCCTTTCAAAAACCCGTTTTCGGCCAGAAATGCCATGGAGATACCTTCCGCATTCGGCTCGGCGGCCTTGTCGCCCAGCAACAGGCGCTCCAGATAGCGGGCGATTATATCAACTTCCAGGTTCACTGGCGTCCCCACCTGCCATTGACCAATAGTGGTGACATCCTGGGTATGGGGGATGATGTTCAGGGAAAACACCGCGCCGTCCACACTGTTCACCGTCAGGCTGATGCCATCCACGGTAATCGAGCCCTTGTGGGCAATGTAGCGGGCCAGCTCCGCCGGGGCTTCGATATCGATGCGCACCGAGCGGGCATCCTGCTTCATCTGCACGATCTTGCCCAGGCCATCCACGTGGCCGCTGACCAGATGACCGCCCAGCCGGGTGGTCGGTGTCAGGGCTTTTTCCAGGTTCACCTGGCTGCCTACAGCGATCTGCTTGAGGGAGGTCAGCGACAGGGTCTCCCCGGACACATCCGCCTCAAAAGCTCCGCCGGGCAGAGCCGTGGCGGTCAGGCAGACGCCGTTAACGGCAATGGAATCCCCCAGCTGCACATCGGAAAAATCCAGCGCATCGCTCTTGATCAGCAACGTCACGTCGCCCCCCTTCGGGGTCATGGCCGCGACCTGGCCCATGGCTTCAATAATGCCGGTAAACATGGAAATGCCTCTTGATGTCACACTGTAGGAGCCATGCTTGCATGGCTCCTACAGCGGTGTCTGAATCACGCCGGAACCAGCGTCAGGCGCAGGTCATCACCGACCTGGCGCACATCCTGCCACTTCAGCGATACCTTCTCGCTCATGCTGGCAAGCTGCGGCAACCCCAGCAGAGGACGGGACGATGAGCCCAGCAGGGCCGGCGCCATATAGACGATCAGCTCGTCGAAAAGCCCCTCGCGAACGAAGGCCCCGGCCAGCGTGGCGCCACATTCTACCAGTACTTCATTGCATTCGCGCCGGTTCAGTTCGATCAGTAACTGTTGCAGGTCGATCCCGGACCCGGAGGCGGGCAAAAGCATCACCTCGGCACCGGCGGATTCCAGGGCATTCTGCCGCCCGGGATGCTGTTCGCCTGCCACCAGCAGGCAATGGCCCGGGGCACTGACCACCGGCACATCCGGCGGAGTCTGCAGGGTACGATCCAGGATCACCCGCAGGGGCTGACGCACGCGGTCACTGCCCCCCGAGTGTTCCTGATAGTCGGTCAGGGCCCACTGCTGCGGGCGAACCGTGTAGGAAGGCCGGTCCGCCAGTACGGTGCCGACACCGGTAATCACCGCAGAGCTGCGGGCGCGCAGGCGCTGCACATCCTCGCGGGCCGCAGGGCCGGTAATCCACTGGGATTCGCCACTGGCCATTGCCGTGCGGCCATCCACACTGGCGGCAATCTTGATGCGCAGGTAGGGCCGCTGGCGTGTCATGCGCGAGATAAAGCCCGGATTCAGCGCCCGCGCGTCGGCTTCCAGCAGACCAGAGGCGGTTTCAATACCCGCTGCCGCCAGCGTTTGCATGCCATTACCGGCCACCTGGGGATTCGGGTCTTCCATGGCAGCCACCACCCTGGCCACCCCGGCAGCCACCAGCGCATCCGCGCAGGGCCCGGTACGACCGGTGTGGGAACAGGGCTCCAGGGTCACATAGGCAGTGGCCCCG
The DNA here is from genome assembly GCF_947258575.1 of uncultured Alcanivorax sp. GTDB lineage: Bacteria > Pseudomonadota > Gammaproteobacteria > Pseudomonadales > Alcanivoracaceae > Alcanivorax. The sequence continues at coordinate 191,756 of NZ_CAMYIV010000012.1, read as the reverse complement.
CGGGCCCGATCACCCGCTGCTGCCAGGGCATGACGTTCGGCATGGGGCTCGCCGGCACGGGCATGAAACCCTTCCCCGACAATCTCACCATCACGCACCAACACACACCCCACCCGCGGGTTGGGGTCGGTGGTGTAGAGGCCCTGCTCTGCCAACTGCAGGGCACGGGCCATATATTGATAATCCAGACGCGTAAACATGGCAGGCATTCTACTGGATGCCGGCGCCCGGTGCCGCAACAAAGCGATCCGCATCTTCCACAAAATCCGCCAGCACCGCTCTGCCCTCGTTAGCCATGAACTGCTGGAACGCCTGCGCCACAATCGACAGTTTTTTCCCGGAAGGCCGCACCAGGTACCACTGGGTGACAATTGGCAGGCCCACTACCTTCAGCGGCGCCAACCCCACCCAGCCACCCAGATTGAGGGTATGGGCGGAGAGAATGGAAATACCCAGCCCGGCCATCACCGAATGGCGGATGGCCTCATTGCTTTCCACCGTCATCTTCACATTCAGCTGCTTGCCCTGTTGCTGCAGGTAGTGCTCGATGGCGTGACGGGTGCCGGAGCCGGGTTCGCGCATCAGAAAGGGCTCGCCGGCGATGTCATCCAGGGTCAGATGGTCACGGCGGGCCAGCGGGTGATTTTCCGCGGCAATGGCCACCAGCGGATTATCCAGAAAGGCACTGGAGATCAGCGGGCGGCCGCCGGGAACATGACTGAAGACGCAGAAATCATCCAGCCCCTGCTCCAGCCGCTCGATGATCTGCTCACGGTTGCCCACATGGAAGGACACCTCCACGCCGGGATACAGGGCACAGAAAGGCCCCAGCAGATGGGGCACGAAGTACTTGGCCGTGGTGACCACCGCCAGGCGCAGGGTGCCGGCCTTGAGTCCGCGCAAATCCGCCAGGGTCATATCCAGATGCTCGAACTCCTCCAGCACCCGGCGGGCGCTGGCCACCGCCGCCAGGCCGGCATCGGTAAAACGTAATTTGCGGCCCTGTTGCTGGTAGAGCGGCATGCCCATGGCATCCACCAGTTTGCGCAGCTGCATGGATACCGTGGGCTGCGTCAGATGCAGCATTTCCGCCGCCCCGGTTACGGTGCCCGCCTCATGCACTGCCAGCAGGATCTCCAGTTGCCTCAGGGTACCCACGCGGGCATGTAACCGGCTCATGATTAGACCTTTATCTATATAAAACCTAGATAGTATCTATTTTTATCTAATCTTTCTCTCTCTGATAATGGCCTCCGATTTCACCCGGAGGTCCCATGCCACAACACTCTCGACAGCGTTTTTTCATTCTCTTCGTTGCCCTGCTCAACCTTGGACTGGCCACGGCCCTGATCGCCAACGGGCACGCCGGCCTGCCACTGGGAGTCATCGGCATCGCCTTGCTGCCCCTGGCATGGCTGGCAGGGCGCAACCCGGCCGCCGCCACTGACACCCAGCGAGGCGGGGATAGCTATGCAGCTTGATGCGGTAGTGCTTTTCTTCGTGCTGGGGCTGGCTGCCGGGATATTGAAGGTTCGCCTTCCCTTTCCCGGCGGGCTTTATCAGACCCTGACCCTGTTCCTGCTACTGGCCATCGGCCTGAAGGGTGGCGCCGCCCTGGCGGAGCACGCCAGCCTGCGGATTGTCCGGGAATCGTTACTGGTGGTGGGCTTCGGTGTGGTTCTGCCGTTAATGGCCTTCCCGCTGCTACGCTATGTGGGCGGCCTGAACCGGGTCAATTCAGCCGCCATTGCCGCCCACTATGGCAGCGTCAGTGTGGCCACCTATGCTGTCGCCGTGGCAGTGCTGGATGCCGCTGGCGTGGCCTACGAGCCCTACTTTCCGCTGTTTGTGGTGTTGCTGGAGATTCCCGCCATCATTGTCGGCCTGGTGCTCGCAAAAGGTTTGTCCGCCGGCCTGGCCAGCCGCAAGCTGGCCCATGAAACCCTGCTCAGCCCGGGGATCGTGTTGATGGTGGGCGGCCTGCTGATCGGTGCCTTCGCCGGCGATAGCCTGAGCAAGATCTCCCCCTTCTTCATGGACCTGTTCCAGGGGGCTCTGGCGCTGTTCCTACTGAAAATGGGGCTGATCACTACGGAACAGCTGGGCGCTCTCAAGCAGGATGGCCCGTTCCTGACCGCCTTCGGCATCTTCATGCCGCTACTAGCAGGCGGATTAGGCGCCCTGCTGGGCCAGGGGCTGGGCCTGTCGGTGGGCGGCATCACCCTGCTGGCCGTTCTGGGAGCCAGCGCATCCTACATCGCGGTGCCAGCAGCCATGCGCGTCGCCCTGCCCCAGGCCAACGCCACCCTGTCCATGGCCGCGTCACTGGGCATTACCTTTCCGTTCAATGTGCTGGCAGGTATCCCGCTGTATCTGCTGCTTGCCCAATGGCTGCACGGCAGCTGAGCATCCTTCTTGCAGCACAACGAAAAAAGCCACCGGTCACGTCCGGTGACCGGTGGCTTTCCAATGTTCAACTGAAAGACTAGTCGTCTTTCTTGTCACTTCTCCCGCGCAGGCGATCCACTTCTGCGGAAAACTCGGAAATATCCTGAAAGCTGCGATACACGGACGCGAAACGCACATAGGCCACATCATCCAGTTGCTGCAGCTCTTCCATCACGAACTCACCCAGCTCCCGGGCCGGCAACTCACGCTCCCCGGTGGCCCGCAAGCGGTGGCAGACACGACTGATCGCGGCCTCCAGATCTTCCATGCTTACCGGCCGCTTCTCCAGCGCCCGCAACATGCCGGCCCGCAACTTGGCTTCATCAAACGGCTGACGCGTCCCATCGGACTTCACCAGCCGCGGCATCACCAGCTCCGCCGTTTCAAAGGTGGTAAAGCGTTCGTTGCAGCTAAGACACTCACGCCGACGACGCACCTGCCCGCCATCCGCGACCAGACGGGAGTCGATCACTTTGGTGTCTTGGGCCGAACAAAACGGGCAATACATGGAAACCCCAGTTGACAGTTGATAGTTGACAATTGACAGCTAAAACCTTGAAACCCGTTTATCGGCGCGTTTTGGTGGTTTTGATAATTGCCGTCAATATCTTTAGTAGCTCTTTGGCGTCAGCCATAACTGACTGACCAGACGAAGGCTCCAAATAGCCGGACTCCGTCAATAACTCCAGCCAATATTCCGTTTCATTAGCCTCTTTGAGAGCGATAGACAGCTTATGCACGAAGTCTGCACGACTCTCAGCCTGCTCAGCTTCCCTGACCAAGGCTCCAATTGCTGTTCCACTGCGCAGCAATTGCTTACTTAATATGAATTCTCGCTTCTGCTCTTGTAGATACTGATAAACCTTTATCATCCGCAAAGCAAAAGCGCGGGATTTCTCCCGCGCTGCATACCTCGTCGTCATCCGTGACCCTACGTATTTGTTCGCTTTTCGCTGTCAACTATCCACTGTCAACTCATCTTCTAGCGCTCATACACCGGCAACCGCGCACAAATCTCTTTCACTTTCCCCTTCACGGTCTCGATCACGGACTCATCGCCCATGTTGTCGAGGATGTCGCAGATCCAGCCGGCCAATTCTTTGGCATCGGCTTCGTTAAAGCCGCGGCGGGTGATGGAGGGGGAGCCGATGCGCAGGCCGGAGGTGACGAACGGGGAACGCGGGTCGTTGGGGACAGCGTTCTTGTTCACGGTGATGTTGGCGCTGCCCAGGGCGGCATCCGCATCTTTACCAGTGATGTCCTGCTTGATCAGGCTGAGCAGGAACAGGTGGTTTTCGGTGCCGTTGGAAACCACATCAAAGCCACGCTCGATGAACACGCCGGCCATGGCCTGGGCGTTCTTCACTACCTGCTGCTGGTAGCCTTTGAAATCGGCCTGCATGGCTTCCTTGAAGCAGATCGCCTTGGCGGCAATCACGTGCTCCAGAGGGCCACCCTGACCACCGGGGAATACCGCAGAGTTGATCTTCTTCTGAATGGCTTCGTTGGTCTTGCCCATGATCAGGCCACCACGGGGACCACCCAGCGTCTTGTGGGTAGTGGTGGTGGTGATATCGGCGATGCCAACCGGGCTCGGGTAGACACCCGCAGCAACCAGGCCGGCCACGTGGGCCATGTCCACCAGCAGGATGGCACCCACTTCGTCGGCGATGTCACGGAAACGCTGCCAATCCACCACTTGGGAGTAGGCGGAGAAGCCGGCCACGATCATCTTCGGCTTGTGCTCACGGGCTAGGGCTTCCACCTGGTCGTAGTCGATCAGACCGGTGTCGTTGTCCAGGCCGTACTGCACCGCGTTGTAGGTCTTGCCGGAGAAGTTCGGCTTGGCGCCGTGGGTCAGGTGGCCACCGGCGTCCAGGCTCATGCCCAATACGGTGTCGCCGGGCTGCAGCATGGCCATGTAGACCGCACCGTTGGCCTGGGAACCGGAATGCGGCTGCACGTTGGCCCAATCGGCGCCAAACAGTTCGCAGGCACGGTCGATGGCCAGCTGCTCGACCACGTCCACATTCTCGCAACCGCCGTAATAGCGCTTGCCCGGGTAGCCTTCCGCGTATTTGTTGGTCAGCACGGACCCCTGGGCTTCCATGACCCGTGGAGACGCGTAGTTTTCAGAGGCAATCAGCTCGATATGCTCTTCCTGGCGAACTTCCTCGGCCTCAATGGCCGCCTGGATTTCCGGATCGAACTCGGCGATGGACATGGATTTCGGGAACATGGGCTACCTGTCAGCATGCAAAGAGATGGGTTGGGGCGCGTATTCTACCCAAAAGCCAGCGGCTTGGCACATGAAGGCCTTTCATTTCTCCATGACCAACTTTCATTGCTCCGGCCCGTTCATCGCCCCCTGGTTGAGACCTGTATCACACTTATTGCCAACAGCGGAGCAGGCTGCCTACACTGTTGACCACGGGCAATACCCATAATAATTCTAAGGGAACGCAGCATCGGGTGAATGCCGGGCACCTGTTTCACCCCGGATAATGCCGCGAAACGTGCTGCGGGGAGCGCCATGGAACGAGCCATAAACAATGCTGCAGAGGGCACCGCGGAAGAGCTTCTTGAGTTTATCGGGGACATTTATGAAGCCTCATACCACCACGAGCACTGGAAAGTGGTCATTACCGAGCTGTGCCGACGCCTGAATGCCAAGTCCGGCGGCATCCACGTGGAGGACCACCACCAGAATACCCGCTACATGATGGCCTGTTACGGGCTGCCCAAAGTGGCCGAGTTATCCTACCGGCTGGGCATGGCCAAATATGATCCCATCTATCAGATCCAGAGCCTTCGCCCCATCGGCAGGGCCGGCCTGGTCTGCCGACATGATGAGGCCCGCCTGGCCCACCCGCTCTACTACCGGCTGATCGCCAAACCCAACGATCTGGGCTACGTGGCCGCCATCAGCTTTTTCAACGATGACCACTGGCATGTAGGTATTGGCGTTCACCGCTCCTTCAAGGCGGAGCCCTTCGGGAAACGGGAACTGCAGCTGCTCGATCAGCTGGCCCCCCATTTCCAGCGGGCCTTGCTGATCCAGCGTCAGTTGCACCTTCAGGAAAGCCGGGCACAAACACTCCAGTACGCCCTGTCCAAAGTCATGCTGGGCACTGTCATCATCGACAGGGACAGCCGCATCCGCTACTGCAATGACCTGGCCACCCTTCTGCTGGACACCCATCCCGCCCTGGTGCAGACGCCGCAGGGATTCAAGGCGCATTACCCGGAAGACGACCTAAAGCTTCAGGAAATGCTGCTACGCCTGCGCGAAAACCCAGGCCACGACCCCTGGCCACAGGATCAGGCGATTGGTTTGCGCCACCCGGAGCGCAGCCATCCTCTTACCGTGATTGGTGTGCCCTGCCACGAGGCGCCGCACTCACAGTTTGGCCCAGCGGAACCCGGGCTGGTGGTGTTATACCTGTCAGACCCCGGTGCTTCCTTTAATGCCTCCGAGGAGCAACTGATCCAGACGTTTGGCCTGACCCGCAAAGAAGCCGGCATCGCCATTGCTCTCACCAACGGTCTGGATCTCAAGGAAATCAGCAACCAGAAAGGCGTCAGCCTGGCCACCGTACGGACCCAGCTGAAAGGCATCTTCCACAAGCTCGGGGTCAACAAGCAGCAGGATATCATCCGAATCCTGCTCGGCAGCGGCATTGGCAACTCGCCGCACTAGGGAGCCTGCAACTGCTCATCTCCTGATCCTCCGCGGCCCACAGCCTTTCACTCGGCGCCGCTTTCCGTTAGCTTAGGCGCCATTCCGACGGGGTCCGCTGGGCCCCGTACACTCAATGACACTGCGGTCGGAGTTTATGAGCCAGTACATCTTCACCATGGACAAGGTGGGCAAGGTTGTCCCGCCGAAAAAGCACATTCTCAAAGATATCTCCCTGTCCTTCTTCCCCGGCGCCAAGATCGGCGTGCTGGGCCTGAACGGCTCGGGTAAATCCACCCTGCTGCGCATCATGGCCGGGGTGGACAAGGATTATCTGGGTGAAGCACGGCCGCAGCCGGGCACCAATATCGGCTACCTGCCCCAGGAGCCGGAGCTGGACCCGAGCAAGAATGTCCGCGAGATCGTGGAAGAAGCCCTGTCCGAGATCCTCAGTGCCCAGCAGCGGCTGGACGAAGTCTATGCCGCCTACGCGGAAGAGGATGCGGATTTCGACAAGCTGGCCGCCGAGCAGGCCAAGCTGGAAGCCATCATCGAAACCAGCGATGCCCATAACCTGGAGCGCAAGCTGGAAATCGCCGCCGACGCCCTGCGTCTGCCGCCCTGGGATGCCAGCGTCGAGCACCTGTCCGGTGGTGAGCGCCGCCGGGTGGCCCTGTGCCGCCTGATCATGAGCGCCCCGGACATGCTGCTGCTGGATGAGCCCACCAACCACCTGGACGCAGAATCCGTGGCCTGGCTGGAGCGCTTCCTGCACGAGTTTCCCGGTACCGTGGTGGCGGTGACTCACGACCGTTACTTCCTGGACAACTCCTGCGAATGGATTCTGGAACTGGACCGCGGTGAAGGCATCCCCTGGAAAGGCAACTACTCCTCCTGGCTGGAACAGAAAGAAAAACGCTTGGAGCAGGAAGCCAAATCCGAGTCCGCTCACCGCAAGACCGTGGAGAAGGAACTGGAGTGGGTACGCCAGAACCCCAAAGGTCGGCGCAGCAAGAACAAGGCCCGGGTGAGCGCATTCGAGGAACTGGCCAGCCAGGAATTCCAGAAACGCAACGAAACCCAGGAGCTCTATATCCCACCGGGTGATCGTCTCGGCGAGCAGGTGTTCGAGTTACACGGTGTGGGCAAGCAGTTCGACCACAAACTGCTCTACGAAGACCTGAGTTTCCAGATTCCCCGTGGTGCCATCGTCGGCATTATCGGCCCCAACGGTGCCGGTAAAACCACCCTGTTCCGCATGCTGGCGGGCCAGGAAACCCCGGATAGCGGTGAAATCGTTACCGGCGACACCGTACAAATGGCCTACGTGGACCAGAGCCGCGAAGACCTGGACAGCAAGAAAACCGTCTGGGAAGAAGTGTCCGAGGGCAACGATATCCTCAAGATCGGCAACTACGAGGTCCCCAGCCGCGCCTACCTGGGTCGCTTCAACTTCAAGGGTGGCGATCAGCAGAAACGGGTCGGCGATCTGTCCGGCGGGGAACGAAATCGTCTGCACCTTGCCAAACTCCTCAAGCAGGGTGCCAACGTGCTACTGCTCGATGAGCCCACCAACGATCTGGATGTGGAAACCCTGCGGGCCCTGGAAGAAGCCCTGCTGGCCTTCCCCGGCTGTGCCATCGTGATTTCTCACGATCGCTGGTTCCTGGATCGGGTCGCGACGCATATTCTCTCCTTTGAGGGGGACGCACGGGTAGAATGGTTTGAAGGCTCCTATACCGAATACGAGGAGTTCAAGCGCAAGCAACTGGGTGATGACGCCCTCCAACCCAAGCGCATGAAGTACAAGCGTATCGAGGTGTAAGGCGAGAGAAGGCCACCCCGGCAGCAGGAACGCAGCCGGGGTGCGGGGATCACAAGGAATAACAACATGAATGAACGGCGCCGGGCGAACCGCGTTGCCTTTGATGGCGAAGCCACACTGATCTTTCAGCAAGATACCTTTGCGGTAGAACTGGCGGACCTGTCCGTCATGGGCGCCCAGGTACACAGCAGCCAGCCGCTGGCCCTGCCCGATGCATCGCCGATCACCCTGGCCATTACCCTGGAAGATTCTGACATTCATCTGACCCTGCCCGGCACCGTGAAACGTCAGCAGGGCCTGGAAATCGGCATCATGTTCAGCCGTCCTTCCGTGGACGACATGCAGCACCTGCGCCGCCTGGTCATGCTGCACCAGGGGGACGATGGAGAAGACGACCCCAGCAACATGCTGCCGCGCTAGCCAACCGGAACCGCCTATGGCCGATATCCAGCTGGAAGATCCCCACTTTATTGCAAAGCTTCGCCAGGGAGACCCGGCAGCCTTTGGCCAACTGGTCAAAGGCCATCACAACATGTTGCTGGCCACTGCACGCACCATGCTCAGCCCGGCAGATGCCGAAGAGGCCGTGCAGGATGCCTGGATTGCCGCACATAGAGCGATCGCTAAATTCGAGGGGCGCAGCCTGTTGCGCACCTGGCTGACGCGCATCGTGATCAACCAGGCGAAAATGATGCTAAGGAAGCGGGGTCGGGAAATTCAGTTTGATCCCACTAACGATCCTGACGCTCTGGCGCATCGCTTTCACGGTGATGGCCACTGGCAGCATCCTCCACAGCACTGGGAGCTATCCAGCCCTGAAAACCTGCTGACCCGCGAAGAACTGCGCCGCTGTATGGAAAAACACCTGCATTTCATGCCTGACAGCCAGCGCCTGGTGCTGGAGCTACGAGATCTGCAAGGCCTGCCTGCAGACGATGTCTGTAACATGCTGGAAATCAGTGCATCGAATGTTCGGGTATTGCTTCACCGAGCAAGGGCCCGTTTATTCGAAATGGTGGATCACTTCCAGGAGACCGGCGAATGCTGAAATGCCAACACCTCGTTGAAAAGGCGGACGCCCTGGTTGATGGCTCCCCGATCAGCCGTCGCGAGCGTTTTGCGCTGCGCCTGCATCTGCTGATGTGCCAGCATTGCCGGCGTTATGTCAGGCAGCTGCGTGCTCTGCTGGGTTTTCTGCCCCGCGAGGAGAAACCGCTGGACGATGCCCGCACAGAGGCCATTCTGAAAAAGCTGGACGCATCAAGAGACCACCCGTCCGGGTAACCGCCCCTTCCCGGGAATATCTGAGCAAGAGCCGTTAACTGCCGCCTGCGATGCCGGGTGTGGCCCGGTCCCCGGCCATCCATTTGGCACTGTCTATCACGTCGAACACCAGACTGATGCCATTGATGATCAACAGCAGCACGGCCAAGCCCAGCTCCACATCGCCTGCTTCGGCTCGGAACCCGCTATCGGTCAGTAGCATCAACAGATAGATCTCCAATGGTGCCCAGGCAATCAGATGCGGGATCGACAATATCTTGTTCATGCCCCGATACATCCACAGCAAGGGGCCGTTAGTCACCAGCACCACTAACGCTGCCACCGCCCCAGCCTGCCCTACTGGGGTATCCAGCACAAAAAATGGCAACACATTCACCGGCACAAGAATAGCGACCACCCAGATTTGCACCCACAGCGGCAAGCTACGCAACGAACGCCAGATATCATTCATTCGATCCATACTATTTTCCAGTGAGGTTTCTGGTTTCCACGAGTGACTTCCTGAATCCAGGTTTTTTACAACGGCAATGCCTGGAGCCCTGGCACTAGCGGTTAACCCGACCGCCCTCTGGCAGCCATGGTGCTAGCCCGCTTCTCCCGCACAATAGGCGGCGGTAATAGGGTGACTGGGGTGTTCGAACACCTGGCGGCAACCATTGGATTCCACCACGCAACCGCACCCTGCTTCCACCCAACAGACCGTCACGCTGTCAGCGATACGCCTGGCTTGCGCCAGATTATGGGTCACCATCAGCAGGGTATAGCGGCCCTTCAAGGAGACGATCAACTCCTCCACCACTTTCGAGGACACCGGATCCAGCGCCGAGCAGGGCTCGTCCAATAACAGCACCCGGGGCTGCAGCACCAACGCCCGGGCAATACACAGGCGCTGCTGCTGACCACCGGACAGCCCCAGGGCCGACTGATGCAATCGCCCCTTCACTTCCTCCCACAGCCCCACTGCGCGCAGGGCCTGCTCAGCACGGCCATCGCGCTCGCGGCGAGGCACACCGTGTTCAGAGAGGGGAAAGCGCAGATTATCGATAATCGACAACGGGAAGGGATTGGGCTGCTGAAACACCATACCGATCTGACGGCGCAGCGTTGCCGAATCGTGGCGGGCAGAAACGACCTCACCCCCCAGTAACACGCGACCACTGACCCGACACCCGGGAATGCTGTCGGTCATGCGGTTGATGCTGCCCAGCAGGCTGCTTTTGCCACAGCCACTGGGCCCGACCAGCGCCATCAGCTCACCACCGCCCACGGTCAGGCTGGCCTGTTCAATGGCCGCCTGATTGCCGTAGTGCACACACACGCCTTGCAGTTCCAACGAAGGGGGCATCATCAATACAGCACTCCTTGAGCCGGGCGCAGCCAGCGCCGCACCAGCAGATTCAGTATCACCAGAATGGCCACCAGCACCAGGCCGGTGGCCGCTGCGCGGGCCATACCACCGGGCACGTTCATGGCCAGGTCATAGATATGCACGCTCAGAGCGCGACCGGAATCCATCACCGAATCCGGTCGTCGCAGCACATAGCCGGCGGTGAATAACAAGACGGCGGTTTCCGCCAATGCCCGGCCGATGCTGAGAATAATCCCCACCGCAATCCCCGGCGCGGCCTGCGGTATCAGGATGCGTTTTACCCAGCCCCAGCGGCTGATCGAGAGCGCCTCACCCGCCTGCCGATAGGAAAACGGCACCGCCCGCAGCGCCTGCTCGGCACTGCGGATCATCAACGGCAGCACCATCAGCGCCAATGCCAGGCCACCACTGAGAATGGAAAATCCCAGCCCCAGGCTGATGGCAAAAAACTGGTAGCCGAACAGGCCGTAAACGATGGAGGGTACCGCCGCCAGCATATCCAGCACGCCACCCAGCCATTGCGCACGGCGGGTGCCCGCCGGCACCTGTTCGCTCAGATAAAGCGCGCAGCCAAGCCCCAGCGGCACGGCCACCAGCAGACACACCGCCAGAATCCAGCCGGTGCTGATCAACAACGCCGCGATACCACCGGCACGGCCAGCCTGGCTCGGATCCTCCAGAAGAAAGTCCACGGATAACACTCCGCTGCCTTGTACCAACAGCGACCACAGCATCAACCCCATGGGCACCAGCACCGCCAGCAGCAGCAATGCCCCGCTCACTGCCGCAAGACGATCAGGCCAGCGCATGCTTCTCTCCCCGCAACCGCCAACTGAGCAACAACAACAGCGCGGTCACCAGCAACAGCAATAGTCCGCTGGCAAACAACGCCACTCGGTGATCGCCAGTGGCATAGGCCATTTCCAGAGCGATATTGGCAGTCAACGTCCGCACCGGGTCGAACAGGGAGCCAGGCCACTGCACCACATTGCCAGCCACCATCAATACCGCCATGGTTTCCCCGAGTGCACGACCGAATTGCAGCACTAGCCCACTGACAATGGAGGCCCCCGCCTGGGGCAGCAGGACCCGGCGGAGCATGCCCACCCGGGACAGGGATAACGCCTGGCCGGCCTGCAGGTAGCGAACGGGCAACTGGCCCAGGGCCGTATCGGTGACCAGCAATGCCAGCGGTAAAATCATCAGGGCCAATACCAGCGATGCCGCCAGCCACGAGGCCCCCGGCGGTGCCCACTGGTTGATCCAGGGCACCAGTACCAGCATCCCCCACAGGCCATACACCACTGAGGGGATGCCGGCCATCAACTCCACCAGCGCCAGCATAGGCCGGCGCAGTGCAGGGGCGAAATAACGCAACCAGGCAGCCAGCAATACCGCCAGCGGCCCGGCCAGCAGCAGCGCCAGCACGCTCACCACAATAGAACCGGCCACCATGGCCGCCATGCCATAACGGGCCTGGCCGGGTTGCCAGTCGTTGCGCCACAGGTCACTGCCATGATCCAACAGAAACGGCGCGGACTGCATCAGCAGTACCAGCACGATACCGCCCAGCACCAGCACGGCTGCAGCGCCGGCCAGCCTTAGCCCCCAGCTCAGCAGCCGGTCAGCGCGTGGCGGGGAGGAAGTAGTAAGCATGGTATATCTCGGCCTGGGCCGGATCAGCAAGGAAATCCAGCAGCGCCTTTGCCTGTCTCTTCAGCTCGCCCCGGCTGACCAGGTTCAATTCACGGCTTAACGGGTAATCGCCCTGCTCCAGCGCCGCCAGGCTGGCCGGCACGCCCTGCAGCGGCAACAAGCGCAGCGGCACGTCATGGTCTGCCTCATAAACCGCCGTGCCAATAGAGACATAGCCAATGGCATACGGGTCGCCGGCCACCGCCTTGATCCCCTGCTGGTTTTCACCAATCACCAGGTCCGCCCGGACCTGGTCGTTATCCAGGCCAAAATGTTCAAGAAAAAGCTCCTGCGTCGATCGCCCGTCGGCCTTGTGCACTACGGTGATGGGCCGATCTGCGCCACCCAGCAGCGACCAGCTGTCGAGCTTTCCGGTATAAATAGCGATAATCTGATCCCGGGTAAGCGGGGCCACCGGATTCTCTGCGTGCACAATCAGCGCGATGCCATCGCGGGCGATAACATGGCCGGCAAGGTCCTGCTCGTCCTGTTTCAACGCACGGCTGACCATGCCCAGATCCGCCAGCCCCTGGCGCACATCGCTGATGCCGCGCCCGGAACCACCGCTCTGCACATCCACTTGCACCCCGGTCTGCGCCTCAAATCGTTCAGCCAGTTCCGCCATCAGCGGCGCGATGGTGCTGGAACCGGTAATCACCAACTTGTCCGTTGCCGGCTGGCAGCCCATCATTGCCAACACGCACAACAGCGCGCCCCACATTTTCTGCTGCATCGCTTGTCCTTGTATTCACTTTTTACTGTCGTCTTGGATGCCATCTTGACGCAATAATTACAGTCATCGTCTCTCGCCGGTGTAACCTGAACACAAAGATGGCATCTTTACTTCATTGCACTACACCGTAGGCAGTGAAACCACGTTACACCGAAGCCACCACCAGAGGATCAACAATGCGTGAAGAGGTACAGAACTACTACGGCCAACAGCTGCATTCCAGTGACGACCTGCAGACCAATGCCTGCTGTGATCAGGAGCCGCCGGCCTATCTGAAACCCCTCCTTGCGCAGCTCCATGATGAAGTGGTCATGCGCTACTACGGCTGCGGCCTGGTAGCTCCACAGCAATTGAAGGGTATGCGTATTCTCGACCTGGGCTCCGGCTCCGGGCGCGACGTCTATCTCCTTTCTGCCTTGGTGGGCGAGCACGGTGAAGTGGTGGGCGTGGACATGACCGACGAGCAGCTGGAGGTAGCCAGACGTCATCAGGACTACCACCGGGACGTTTTCGGCTATGCGAAAAGCAATGTGCGCTTTCTCAAAGGGTATATCGAAGAGCTGGATCAGCTGGATCTGCAAGAGGGCTACTTCGACATTGTTATTTCCAACTGCGTGATCAATCTCAGCACCGACAAGCCCAAGGTCATACGTGACGTGAAGCGGCTGCTCAAACCCGGTGGCGAGTTCTTTTTCTCCGATGTGTATGCAGACCGCCGCGTGCCGCAACCGCTGCTCAATGACCCGGTGCTGTACGGCGAATGCCTGGCCGGCGCCCTGTACTGGAATGATTTTATCAATCTGGCTAAACAGAACGGCTTTGCCGACCCCCGCCTGGTGGAATCCCGCCGGCTGACCATCGAAAACCCGGACATCGAAGCGCGCCTCGGCCAACAACGTTTTTATTCCGCCACCTACCGTTTGTTCAATATCGAAGGGCTGGAACCGGCCTGCGAAGACTACGGTCAGGCGGTGATCTATCAAGGCACCGTAGAACAGCATCCCCATGCGTTCATGCTGGACGATCACCATGTCATCGAAACCGGCAAGGTGTTTCCGGTGTGCGGCAATACCTGGCTGATGCTGGAGAAAAGCCGCTTCGCCGAGCATTTCACTTTTATCGGGAACTTCGATACCCATTACGGCATCTTTGAAGGGTGCGGATTGAACGTACCCTTTGAAGATAATGATGCCGGCAACGGTGGAGCTCCCTGCTGCTGACAGGGCCACGTAACGCCCGCTGTTATCGCCGTGCGGTGTAACAGCGGTTCACTCCACGCATCCTAGTTTTACACCCGGCGAGCAGGCGTTGCCCTCGCCCTGGACCCTGATCGACCAACCCTGGATTTTCCAGGGTTAATCCGGCAAGGACATACCCATGAATGTTCGCAAACTCATCCTGCTGGCGGTCTTTGCCATCCTGATCGCCAGCTACTTTTTCTTCGATCTTGGCCAGTACCTGAGCCTGGACTACATCAAGAACCAACAAGCCTCTTTTGATGCTCTGTATCAGGAAAACCCGGCACTGATTCTTGGCGGTTTCTTTCTCATGTATGTGCTGGTTACCGCCCTGAGCCTGCCCGGTGCCGCCATCATGACACTGGCCGCCGGCGCCCTGTTTGGGTTTTGGGTCGCTTTGCTGTTGGTGTCTTTTGCCTCATCCATGGGCGCCACCCTGGCCTTTATCGCTTCCCGGTTTCTGTTCCACGACACGGTGCAGCAACGCTTTGGCGATCGCCTGAAAAAGCTCAACGAAGGTGTCAGGAAAGATGGCGCTTTCTATCTTTTCACCCTGCGCCTGGTTCCTGCTTTTCCGTTTTTTGTCATTAACCTGGTCATGGGCCTGACCCCCATCAAGGTCCGCACTTTTTACTGGGTCAGCCAGGTCGGCATGCTGGCGGGCACCGCCGTCTATGTGCTGGCTGGCACTCAACTGGGGCAGATAGAGAGCGCCAGCGGATTGCTGTCACCGGAACTGATCGGCGCCTTTGTATTGCTGGGCATCTTCCCGTGGATTGCCAAAGGCATCATGGCCCGCCTGCAGGCCCGCAAGGTCTACCAGGGCTGGAAAAAACCCAAACACTTTGACCGCAACCTGATCGTTATCGGCGCCGGTTCCGCCGGCCTGGTGAGCGCTTATATTGCTGCCATGGTGAAAGCCAAAGTCACCCTGATTGAAAAACACAAGATGGGCGGTGATTGCCTCAACACCGGCTGCGTACCGTCCAAGGCCTTGATCAAGAGCGCCAGCGTGGCCTTCCATGACAAACAGGCGGAAAAATACGGTTTCGATACCATCAGCAGCCAGTTCCGTTTCAGCAAACTGATGGCACGGGTGCACAGGGCCATCGCAAAAATCGAACCCCATGACTCCGTGGAACGATACACCGACCTGGGCGTGGACTGCCGCCAGGGAGAAGCCCGTTTCCTGTCACCCTGGGAAGTGGAAATCCGTAACGGTGACCAGGTGGAAACTCTCACCGCACGCAGCATCATTATTGCCTCCGGCGCCCGTCCCTTTGTGCCGCCCATTCCCGGCATTGAGGAGATGGACATTCTCACCTCCGACAACCTCTGGGAGCTGGATGAACAACCCGAACGGCTGCTGGTACTGGGGGGCGGCCCCATTGGCTGCGAGCTGGCGCAGACCTTTGCCCGGCTGGGCAGCCAGGTCACCCAGGTGCAAAGACAGCCCCGTCTGATGGTGCGAGAAGATCCAGAGGCCTGTCAGCTGGTGAAGCAATCCCTGGAGGACAGCGGCGTACAGGTGCTCACCGGGCACAATGCCATTCGTTTCAGTAACGAGGCCGGGGAGAAATACCTGCATGTGGAGCATGAAGGTGAAGAAAAAGCGCTGCCCTTCGATGCCGTGCTGGTGGCCGTGGGCCGGCAGGCCAATACAGACCATCTCGGGCTGGAGACGCTTGCGTTACCCACCGACCCGGACGGCACCATCCAGACCAATGAGCTGCTGCAAAGCCGCTACCCGAATATCTACGCCTGCGGCGATGTGGCCGGCCCCTATCAGTTTACCCACACCGCCGCCCACCAGGCTTGGTACGCCGCGGTGAACGCCCTGTTTGGCTTCCTGAAATCCTTCAAGGTGGACTACCGGGTCATCCCCTGGTGCACCTTTACCTCCCCGGAGGTGGCCCGGGTGGGGGTCAACGAACAGGAAGCGGATGAGCAGGGTATCGACTACGAGGTTACCCGTTATGGCATTGACGATCTGGACCGAGCCATTGCCGACAGTGCTGACGAAGGCTACGTGAAAGTGATCACCGCCAAAGGTAGCGACCGGATTCTCGGTGTCACCATTGTCGGCCAGCATGCCGGCGAGCTGATCGCCGAGTATGTACTGGCCATGAAACACGGTCTGGGTCTGAACAAGATCCTTGGCACCATCCACATCTACCCCACCATGGCGGAAGCCAACAAATTCGCCGCCGGCGAGTGGAAAAAAGCCCGCAAGCCGGAAGGCGTGCTGCGGTGGGTGGAGCGTATTCATAACTGGCGACGATAGCGTGTTTTCATCAGGCGCTCTGGTCTTGCAGAGCGAGCGCCAAACGACTTTTACATCGATTTTGCGGAGACCCCTCATGGCTGCTCGGTTACTGCTACCACTACTGTTGATTCTTGCCAGCCCACTGCTGGCCTTTGATCACCAACGTTGGGATGCGTTGCTGGACAACCATGTGCAATGGCAACGGGGCGGTGTCACCACCAGCGTTGATTACCCAGGCTTGCGCAAGGATCGGGCAGCACTGGACGAGTATCTGGGCGCTCTCTCGCAGGTATCAAAAGATGACTTCGAAAGCTGGCCTCGGGATGAAAAGCTGGCCTTTCTGATCAATGCCTACAATGCCTTCACCATCGACCTGATCCTGCGCCAGGACACCCTGCCCGACTCTATCCGTGATATCGGTTCCTTCTTCTCCGGCCCCTGGGATCAGCGCTTCTTTACCCTGCTGGGTGAAGCACGCACCCTGGACGACGTTGAGCACAAGATGATTCGCGGCAACCCCGCACTGATGGATCCGCGCATTCATTTTGCTGTGAACTGCGCCTCCGTGGGCTGCCCCGCCCTGCGCCCGGAAGCCTATCGGGCCAAGGAGCTGGAACAGCAACTGGCCGACAGCACCCGTCGCTTTCTGACCGATCGGCAGCGCAATCGCTTCAACGAAAAACCGCCACATCTCGCAGTCTCAAAGATCTTCGACTGGTATGAAGACGACTTTATCGATGCCGCCGGCAGCCTCTCCCATTACTTTCTGCAGTATGCGGATACGCTGGAGATACCCGCCAACCACCGAAAGTCACTGGACGCAGAACGGCTGAAGATCCAATTTCTGGATTATGACTGGTCACTGAACAGTGAAACCAACGGGAGCTAAGTCATGGAAGGCAACTCCACCTCACATCGCCTGCTGGGCATCTGGCATTCCTTTCGCAACCTGCCCCTGTGGCTACAGGGCTGGGTACTGCTGGTCCTGATACCCCTGAACGGCGCCAGCCTGTTGCTGCTGGAGAGCTTCAGCGGCCAGGCCACCGCCCTCGCTCTGCTGCTGGTATTGGCGGTAAATCTGTCACTCATGTGGCACCACGGCGGCATGAACAAGGACATGTCCCTGGTTCATCTGCTCGCCTGGATACCGCTGGAACTAGGCCTGCTCGGCCAACTCGCCGGCGTCTGGGGCGACGACTTCCTGACCCCAAGCCAATGGGCCTTCACCGTGGCCGTAGTGATGGTCAACGCGGTGAGCCTGTTCTTCGACATCGTCGATGCCTGGTGCTGGGCGCAAGGGGATCGGGTGACGCTCCACCCGGACCATAGTTAACAGTTAACAGCTCGCGATTTTGTCTTGTGACTTATCTAACGCATGAGGCCGCGACCAAATTTTGGTCGCGGCCTCATGCGTTAAAAATAATGGAACCCTTGGCCGCGCAACTGTTAACTGTTCACTATTAACTGTTCACTGCCTCACAAGTATTCCAGCGCCTCCGCCACCGTACTCACCCCGATCACCTCCACCCCTTCCGGCAGCTGGCGCGGCAAGTTTGCCTTGGGAACAATGGCTTTCTTGAAGCCGTGTTTGACCGCTTCGTAAAGACGCTCCTGGCCCTGGGGCACCGGGCGGATTTCGCCGGACAGGCCCACTTCGCCGAACACCACTAGCTCACGCCCCAGGGCCCGATCGCGGAAGCTGGAGACGATGGCCAGCACCTGGGCCAGGTCGGCGGCGGTTTCGGTGACCTTGACGCCACCCACCACATTCATGAACACATCCTGATCCCCCACCTGGATGCCACCATGGCGATGCAGCACCGCCAGCAACATGGCCAGACGATTTGCCTCCAGGCCCACACAAACCCGGCGCGGGTTGCCGAAGTGGGAGGCATCCACCAGCGCCTGCAGCTCCACCAGCAAGGGACGAGTGCCCTCCCAGACCACCGTCACCAGGGAACCGGAGGCGATCTCATCGGCCCGGTTAAGGAAGATAGCAGAGGGGTTTTTCACCTCTTTCAGCCCCTCGCCGGTCATGGCAAACACGCCCAGCTCGTTGACTGCACCGAAACGGTTTTTCAGCCCACGCAAGGTGCGGAACCGTGAATCCGTGGAGCCTTCCAGCATCAGCGAGCAGTCGATCATATGCTCGAGCACCTTGGGACCAGCCAGGGTGCCATCCTTGGTGACATGGCCCACCAGCAGCAGCACGGTGCCGGTCTGTTTGGCAAAACGGGTCAACGCCGCCGCACACTCACGCACCTGGGCCACGCTGCCCGGGGCGGACTGCAAGGCGGCGAGGAACATGACCTGAATGGAATCGACCACCAGCACCCGGGGCTGTTCCTTGCGAGCCAGATCCAGGATCTGTTCCACATCGGTTTCCGCCGCCAGCCGCAGCTGTTCCTTGGGCAGCTTGAGCCGGTCAGCGCGCATGGCCACCTGGGAAAGGGACTCTTCCCCGGTGATATAAAGGCACTTCTGGACAGTCGCCAGCTTGCACAAGGTTTGCAGCAACAGGGTAGATTTGCCGGCACCGGGGTGCCCGCCAATCAGGATCGCCGAGCCCGGCACCAGACCACCGCCCAGCACCCGGTCCAGCTCGCCCATGCTGGAACTGATGCGTGGCGTTTCCGCCAGCACGATCTCACCCAGATTCTGCACCTCGGACAATTGCCCGGAAAAACCGCCACGGCTACCGGCACCTTTCGACATGGGGGTAGCCGGGTCATGGACGAATTCCTGCAGGGTATTCCAGGTGCCACAGGCGGGGCATTGCCCCTGCCACTTGGGGAAATCAGCGCCACAATCGGTGCACACAAAGGCAGTTTTTTTCTTGGCCACAAACAAGTCCTTCTTATGTATTACTCTCTACGATAGCCGCTGTGGGAGCCCCGCTTGAGGCGCGAATCCAGGCCTGAAGGGAAGAATCTTTTACCACAGAGGACACCGAGATAACTGAGGATAAGCCGGTTTTCTCTGAAAGCTCTGTGTTCTCTGTGGTGAAATCGCACTTGGTTTTCGCGCCTCAAGCGGGGCTCCTACAGCGGCTTCGCATGATACCGACTGCGCGAATCAGGCGATGATTCGTTCCGGCCGGCCGGTAATCTGACAGAACAATTCATAGCTGATGGTGCCGCAGGCGCGGGCAACCTGATCCACATCCACGAGATCTCCCCACAGCTCAACCTCGTCACCGATATCAGCCTCAATGCCATGCAGGTCGATGGTCAGCATATCCATGGAGACACGACCCACCAACGCCGTAGGCTGGCCATTGACGGCGGCAGGAGTGCCGCTGGGTGCATGACGCGGGTAACCGTCACCGTAACCGGCGGCTACCACGCCGATCCGGCCGGGCCGGGCTGCGGTCCAGGTGGCACCATAACCCACCGTGTCACCCGGCTGAATCTCATTGATGGCGATCAGCCGGGCACTGAAACGGTGGCTTACCGCCAGATTCAGCTGCGCGGCGCTCTGCCAGTCGAAGGGTGACGACCCATACAGCATGATGCCCGGCCGCACCCGCTGGGCACGGGTATGGGGGTAACGGATCAGGGCCGCCGAATTCGCCGCTGAGAGAGGCACGCCGAGGCTATTTGCAACTTCAGCGGCCAGTGCCATCTGCGTATCAGTGCGACCATCGTCGGCTTCGTCGGCGCAGGCAAAGTGACTCATCACCCCCACCGGGTTCATGCCGGCAGCGGCCAATTGTTCGGCGGCCTGCAAAGCACTATCAGGACGTAGTCCCAAGCGGTTCATGCCAGTATTCAGCTTCAGCCACAGGCGCAGGGGGCCGGGGTCATCTCGCAACAGCGCCACCTGCCAGGGGGAATGCACGACCATCTCCAGAGACAAGGCCCTGGCCTGTTCCAGTTCTGCGCGATCAAAAAAACCTTCCGCCACCAGAATCGGTTCACTGATGCCATGCTCACGCAGGGCACGGGCCTCCTCCAGCACCGCCACCCCGAAGCCGTCCACCTCTCCAGCCAGGGCATCTGCTGCCAGTGTCAGACCATGGCCGTATCCGTCGGCCTTGATCATGGCAAACACCTCGCCACCGTCTGCCAGGGTCCTGGCCCGCCGCGCATTGTGCCTGAGCGCCCCGGGGCGGATTTCGATACGGGTTCCTCTCATGGACAATACCGCCTGACGCTGGACGCCGGACGCCCGACGCCGAAAGAATGGAACGTCGCGTCCGGTACCCGGCGTCCAGCGTCCAGCGTCTTATTCATCCATGGCTGATAGCTGCGCATAGTATTCCGGTGCCAGGTCATCGAAGCGCAGGAATTCACCCCGGAACGCCAGGCGCACGGTGCCGATGGGACCGTTCCGGTGCTTGCCGAGGATGATTTCCGCCACGCCTTTTTCGTTGGTTTCCTTGTTGTAGACCTCATCGCGATAGAGGAACACGATCAGATCCGCATCCTGTTCAATCGCCCCGGATTCCCGCAGGTCGGACATTACCGGGCGTTTGTTGGGACGCTGCTCCAGGGAACGGTTGAGCTGGGAAAGGGCCAGTACCGGGCAGTTCATTTCCTTGGCCAGCCCTTTGAGGTTACGGGAAATCTCGGAAATTTCGTTGACCCGGTTTTCTACGCCGGGCACCTGCATGAGCTGCAGGTAATCGACCATGATCAGGCCCAGCTCACCACCGCATTCCCGGGCAACCCGGCGCGCCCGGGCACGCATTTCCAGCGGGCTCAGGGCCGCAGTGTCATCGATGAAAATCTTCTGCTCACTGAGCATATGAATGGCAGAGGTAATGCGCGGCCAATCATCCTTGTCCAGGTTACCGGAGCGAATCGAACTCTGATTGATTCTGCCCAGGGACGAGAGCATCCGCATGACGATGGCATCGGCGGGCATTTCCATGGAGAACACCAGCACCGGCTTGCCGTTCTTGATCGCCACGTTCTCGCACAAGTTCATGGCAAAGGTGGTTTTACCCATGGAAGGACGTGCAGCAATCACCACCATGTCGGAGGGCTGCAGGCCGGAGGTGATCTTGTCCAGCTCCTCGAAACCGGTGGTCAGACCGGTCAGCGACCCCTTGTGCTTGTAGAGCTCATCAATGCGGTCCACCGCCTTTTTTAGCACGGTTTTGATGTCCAGCGGGCCTGCCCCTTTCTTCTGCTGTTCGGCAATGCGGAAAATCGCCGATTCCGCCTCATCAAGAATCTCCAGGGATTTGCGGCCCTGGGGGGTGAACGCGTTCTTGGTGACATCCTGGGACACATGGATCAACTGCCGCAGGATGCTGCGCTCACGCACGATATCTGCGTAGGCGTTGATATTGGCCGCACTGGGCGTATTGCGGGCCAGCTCTGACAGATAGTTCATGCCGCCCACATCGTCCAGCTGGTCCAGATGGGTCAGCGCCTGGGACACGGTTACCAGGTCACAGGGTTTTTCCTCTTCCACCAGTTGCCCGATGACGGAAAATATCTGGCGATGCTCCTTGCGATAGAAATCTTCCGTGCTGATCCGCTCGGCGACATCATCCCAGGCGCTGTTATTCAGCAACAAGCCACCCAGAATGGCCTGTTCCGCCTCCAGGGAATTGGGGGGGACCCGGAGGTTTTCCGGCAGGTGTTTATCCAGCGACAGGGCATCATTCATGGGGCAACCAACATAAGAGGAGAAAGTTGAAAGTTAAAAGTTGCAACGCGACAGGGGGCGAAAGCGCCATTCTAAACGTCTCTCCGCGCCAACGCCCTGAACGCGGCCAGCAACCCTGAAATTGTCACCGGATTGGCTCGCGTTTCCACTTTGAACTTTCAACTTGTCACTAAACGAAAAAGGGCACTGCCCTTGCGGACAATGCCCTAATTCTGTCACCGCGCCCCGCAAGGGGCAAACCGGTTGTCGGTCAACTGTCGATTACTCGGCAGGAACCACAGCCAGCTTGATGGTCACGGTCACGTCGGCGTGCAGAACCACGTCGATGTCGTACTCACCAGTGTTACGCAGAGCACCGTGGGGCAGCTTCACTTCGGCCTTTTCCACTTCCACACCAGTGGCAGCAGTAATGGCGTCGGCGATGTCGCGGGTACCCACGGAACCGAACAGCTTGCCTTCGTCACCGGCCTTGGAGGTCACGGTCACGCTGGCTTCGTTCAGTTTTTCACCACGTTCCTGGGCGGCGGCCAGCTGCTCGGCAGCTTGCTTCTCCAGCTCGGCGCGACGCTGTTCCACTTCGGCCAGGTTGCCTTTGGTAGCCGGCAACGCTTTACCTTGCGGAATCAGGAAGTTACGACCGTAACCGGAACGCACATCCACCACAGCACCCAGGTCACCCAGGTTCTTGATCGTTTGCAGCAGGATCACTTGCATGATGGTCCCCTCGGCTTAATTGTCGTGGCTGTCAGTGTACGGCAGCAGCGCCAGGAAGCGGGCCTGCTTGATCGCAGAGGCCAGCTGACGCTGGTAGCGTGCCTTGGTGCCGGTAATACGGCTAGGCACGATCTTGCCGGTTTCAGTGATGTAAGCTTTCAGGGTGTCGAGATCTTTGTAATCGATGTACTCAACACCTTCCGCGGTAAAGCGGCAGAACTTGCGGCGGCGATAAAAACGGGCCATTGGATAATCTCCTCTTTAATCCTGGTTGAGGGTGTCCAGCGTTTGGGCAATCAATTGCAAACGGTCCCGGGCGTCACCTTTGTAACCGGCGCGACTCAGGCAACCGGTAACTTTAATGCGCTGACCCTCTTTCAGGCTCTGCGCCTGTCGGGTCATCCCACCTGCCAGTATCACGGCAATGCGGGCCTGGACTTCGCGGGGATGGCCATCTTCCAGTTGCCGGGAGCGATGCTCCAGCCACAGGCGTTGGCGCGGTACCCCTGCCGGCGTCACTATCACTTTTTCCAAAGTGACAATCACACCAGTGAGTTCACAGCGATTGCTTTCCAAAATCAGCTGGCAGCCCCCTCCTTCTCGTCATTCTTGGCTAGCGGGGACGGCTCGGAGGCCGCCTTGTCGCAACGAATCACAAGGTGACGGATTACGGCATCGTTAAAGCGGAAAGTGTTTTCCAGCTCGCCCAGGGTCTCGCCGTCACATTCGATGTTCAGCATCACGTAGTGGGCTTTGTGGATCTTGTTGATCGGGTAAGCCAGCTGACGACGGCCCCAATCTTCAAGACGGTGGATGGTGCCCTTACCATCGGTCACGATCGCGCTATAACGCTCGATCATGGCCGGCACCTGTTCGCTCTGGTCCGGGTGAACCAGGAACACAACTTCGTAATGACGCATGTTAGCTCCTTACGGTTGCGATACCTCACGGCATCAATTCAGCTTCCCATCCGCCAGATGCTGGACGGTGAAGCAAGGAGACCTGCTCGACAGGCTAAAGCCTATAGGACGCAGGAAGCGCGCGATTCTATCCCATTGCACGCCCTTTCCTCAAGGCATATCCGTTGCCATCCGGTAAAGACGGACGTATGCTCAGTAGAAACAAAACGCTACAAACGCTTACAAGAAGCGTCGTTAACCCTAAATCCCTGAAATAAAAGGGAAAACAACAAGAACGGGATACGACCATGAAATTTAGCGCTCTGGCCTTCGGCCTGTGCAGCCTATGCCTGCTGAGTCCCCTGTCCGCCCAGGAATCGGCCCCGCCACCCTGTGGCAGCCCGGTGGCCGTGCCGGACAAACCGGCTCTTGAGGATTACCCGGATTACTCGGACTTCCTGCTGCAGGTGATGCAGTACAAGCAGGCCAATCGTCAGCAAGCCAACCATCAGGCAGCCTGCCCGCAGGATTATGAGCCCGACCCGGTGGCCAGCAGCGACCCCACTGTCATCGACCAACCGGAAACCCTGGACAGCGCCCTGGCCCGCACCGAGCGCCTGAGCCCGATTGATTACCAGCGCAATCGCACCTGGTATAACCGCTCCACGTCACAGAGTTTTGGCCTGCCGGCCCTGCCCGGTAACTCCCTGTCCGGAGAGCATATCCGCACCCTTCTCGGCAACGCCGGGTCAGACACCCCGCTGGTGCTGCCGATGACCATCGTCGGCATGCAGCTAAACGGGCTGAACGATGGCGGCGAAGCCTGGAACCTGCTCACCGAACAGCTTTACCGAAACCTGTTTGGCGAAGAGCGCAAGGCAGACCTGGCCACCCTGATGGCCGGCAACCCCAATGCCATCGTCGAGATATCCAGCAACGGCAATCTGATGCTCTACCTGGATGTGAACAATGAGTCAGTGCTGACCACCGGCCTCATTGAAGTGGAAAGCTGCCTGAGCAGCGGCTGCGAGAATTCGCCCTGACCCGCGCGCAGATGTGAAAGAGGCCCCGGAGCACGCCATGTCCCTGATCCGCTTAATCATCCTGCTGACCCTGCTGGGGCCTCTGCTGCCGACGATGGCAGCGGCCGCCGGCAGCAGCGGACTGAGCCAACCCCAGCAACAGGCCCTGAAGCAGGCACTGGGGCCTCGACCGGACATTCATGAGTACAATCGCCAGGACCAGTTCGTCACCGATCTGCTGGCCTGGCAACAGCGCAAGAGCCGCCTGACCGCCAGACTGGCCCGCGGCGAATCCATCGCCCCACCCCGACCCAGCAGCCCCAATGACTGGCACCATGTCACCGGCCCGGAGGATCTGGACACCGCCGTGCGCAATGCCGATGGCTATGTGCAGCCGCAATACCGGGAACCGATTCGCTATAACCGCACCACCCATATCAGCTTTCCGCTGGCGCCACTGCCCGGCCAGAAGCTGGCCGACAAGGCTCTCAGTGTCCCCGGCGCTCTGCCCAATAACCTTGACGATGACATTCCGGAAATACTGCTGGAGGACAACGTGCGCATCCAGCGGGAACTGTCCGTCAGCCGCACCCCGCTGCCGCTACCCACGCTGGAGCGTCAGACCGTCGTCAACCAGGCAGAACTGCGGTAGCAGTTAATAGTGAACAATGAATAGTTAACAGCCTCGCGATTCAGGCTTGTAGCCTTCCCAACGCATGAGGCCGCGACCAGAATCTGATCGCGGCCTCATATATTCAGAAAACCGGACACCGTTGCTCGCGCAACTATTCACTGTTAACTATTCACTGCTTTCCCTCTGTGCGCGCACATGAAACAGCATCACCCCCGTGGCCACGGACACATTCAGGCTCTGCACCTCGCCGGCCATGGGGATTTCCAGTAGCTGGTCGCACTTGTCCCGGGTCAGGCGCTTCAGGCCGGCACCTTCCGCGCCCATCACGACTGCCAGGGCATTCGGGGGCTGGAACGCAAACAAGGATTCACTGCGCTCTTCAAGTGCAGTGCCCACCACCCAGACGCCCCTTTCGCGCAGCTGATCCAGCAAACTGGCCAGGTTGCCCACCTCGTAATAGGACAGGCTTTCCGCTGCCCCCACCGCCGTGCGACAGGACACCGGAGTGAGCCCGGCGGCGTTGCGGCGCGGTACGATCACCGCATCGACTCCGGCCGCATCGGCACTGCGCAGGCAAGCCCCCAGGTTATGGGGATCGGTGACATTTTCCAGAATCAACAGCCAGGGGCGTTCGGGTTTGCCATCCAGCCACTTCAGCAGGCCACTCTCATCGCCGGGCTTGCGCGGCCGCGCCCGGGCCACGATGCCCTGATGCTGGGGACCGGCGTGTTTTTCCAGCACCTCCCGACGCGCCCGCTGTACCGCAATGCCGAAGTCCCTGGCAGACTGGATCATGGCGGCCAGCCGAGGCTCCTCCCGCTCGGCACGGCTGTCTTGTACAAACAGCTCCAGCACCGCCTCAGGACGATGCCGCAACAGGGCTTCCACCGCGTGGAAGCCGGAATACATCTGGGGTTTCTGGGGTTTGCTCATGATAACGCCTGCACGCATCACACCCGCACGCGGCGCGCCCGGGCAAATAGGGGATCAGGGGAGCCTGACCACAAACGACGCCACCGGGACCGGGGGTCACTTGCAGGCAGGCTCGCTCCTGCAGAGAAGGGCCTAGCTTTTGCTGCTACGCCGGGCCGCTTTTTTACCGCGCGGCGGCCCCTTGCGTTTGGGCTTGGCTTTGGGGATATCGCCCTTGGCCAGCTTTTCCCGCTCGCTGTTGCCGCCTCTGCGATTACCGCCACCGCCTTTCTTGCTGCCGCCCTTGGGACGCCCCTTGCCGGACGGGGTGGAGGATTCCAGCTGCAGATCGATCTTGCGGTCTTCGGTATGGACTGCCGCCACTCGCACGGTGACGCCATCGCCGAGCCCGAATTTGCGGCCACTGCTTTCCCCGGTGAGGGTCAGATTGACCTCGTCGAAGTGGTAGTAGTCACTATCCAGGTTGGCCACGTGCACCAGGCCATCAATATGCAGCTCATTGAGCTGGATAAAGAGACCGAAGTTGGCCACACCGCTGATGACACCCTCGAAGACGTCACCGATATGCGATTCCATGAACTGGCATTTGAGCCAGGACACCACATCGCGGGTGGCGTCGTCAGCCCGGCGCTCGGTCATGGAGCACTGCTCACCGATGGCCACCATGTCTGCCTGACTGTAGGGAATCAGCTTCTCAGCGGGAATCTTCGGCAGTTTGCCGGGATTGTCCACGTGATTGGGCTCACCTTCGCTACGAATGAGGAAGCGGATGGCCCGGTGTACCAGCAAATCCGGATAACGGCGAATCGGCGAGGTGAAGTGGGTATAGGCCTTGTAGGCCAGCCCGAAGTGCCCTTTGTTCTCCGCCTCGTATTTGGCCTGGGTCATGGAGCGCAGCATCATGGTCTGAATCACGTTGCGATCCGGTCGATCCAGAATCTGCTCACGCAAATCCTGATAGACGTGCGGCTTGGGCGCGCCTTCCGACCAGCCCAGGCTCAGCCCCAGGCCACCCAGGAATTGCTGCAGCTTGCTGAGACGCTCTTCCTTGGGGGGCTCGTGGTTACGGAACAGGGCCGGCAGACCTGATTTTTCCAGCAGTTTGGCGGAACAGATGTTGGCGGCCAGCATGGCCTCCTCGATCATGATATGCGCCACATTGCGGGTCACCGGCACAATGGCCTGAATCTTCTGGTTTTCATCGTAGATGATGCGGGTGTCATCGCTGTCGAAATCGATGGCGCCCCGTTCCGCACGGCGCTTGCGCAGTGCCAGGAACATTTCATGGAACGACCAGATCATGTCCAGGGACTCGTCGTCCAGACTGGCCACGGTGTCCTGGGCCAACTGGGAATCCGGTTCTTCGATGATCGCGCCGACCTTGTTGTAGGTCAGGCGGTGCCGCGAGCGCATCACCCCTTCACGGAAGACAAACCCGGTCAGACGACCGTTGGCGGAAATTCTCATGTCGCAATACAGGCACAGCCGATCCACATGGGGATTGAGCGAGCACAGCCCGTTGGACAGGGCCTCCGGCAGCATCGGCACCACCCGGTTGGGGAAGTACACCGAATTGCCACGGGTAGCGGCCTCCCGATCCAGGGCAGAACCCGGCGCCACATAGTGGCTGACATCAGCAATGGCGACGATCAGGCGCCAGCCACCACGGGGGCGACGCTCCACATAGACCGCGTCATCAAAATCCCGGGCGGTTTCGTCATCAATGGTGACCAGCGGCAGATCACGCAGGTCCACCCGATGGGCTTTCGCCTTGTGGGGCACACCGGTGCCAAAACGCTCGGCGTCGGCTTCCACACCGTCCGGCCAGACATGAGGAATCTCGAAACGGCGCAGGGCCACCTCGATTTCCATGCCAGCCTGATCCGGAGTGGCAATAATCTCTTCCAGACGCACCAGCACATGGTGGTCACGGCTGGGGTACTGGGTAATCGTGGCGCGTACGTGGTCACCCGGGTTGGGTTTGAGGCCATTCTTGTCCTCAACCAGCACTTCACGGGTAATACGCCGGTTTTCCGGCTGCAAGAAGCTGATGCCGGCCTCGCGGGAGTAGCGGCCGACCATTTCGGTGGCAACCCGTTCGGTGATCTCTACGATGCGGGCTTCTTTTTTGCCAAAGCGGTTATAGCCGGCATCGCTGACCAGCACCCGATCCCCATCCAGGACTTTTTCCATCTGGCGAGGCCCCAGAAACAGGTCACTCTGGGTTTTGTCATCGGGAATCAGGAAGCCAAAGCCGTCCTTGTGAGCCTGAACTCGGCCGGCGATCAGGTCCATACGGGACACCACGCCCAGCTTGCCATTGCGGTTCTGTACCAGTTGGGCATCACGCAGCATGGCTTTGAGACGACGTTCGAGGCCGACTTCACCATCCTCGTCCACCTCCAGCAGGGAGGCGATTTGCTCGAACTCCATGGGCTTGCCATGGTCGTTGAGCACCTCAAGGATCAGTTCCCGGCTGGGAACAGGGTTTTCGTAGTTTTCGGCCTCACGATCGGCATGGGGGTCACGGTAACGTTTTTTAGGGGGCATTAAATTTTTTTCGGAAAGAGGGTTTGACATCCGGCCATCATATACTAGAATGCACGCGCTTTCGCGATGAACCGACCGGAAACGGTAAGCAACTTTACCTTATATTGAAGGGTTCGGTACAGCACGAAACGCCGAGGTGGTGAAATTGGTAGACACGCTAGCTTCAGGTGCTAGTGGGGGCAACCCCGTGGAGGTTCAAGTCCTCTCCTCGGCACCAATTCAAAGGGCTCCCAAACGGGGGCCCTTTTTTGTTTCAGGCCAAACACCGCCAGCCGTCCCAGAGCCAAGGTGCAGAAAGCCATGAATATCCTACGTTCCATGATCGCAGCCTTCGTATTGGCCACCAGTCTGTTCCTGGCGCCGGTTGCCACCTATGCCGACGATGGCAGCGCCAAACACCCCGCTATTCAGCAAGCTGATGCCCAGCGCGAGAAAGAAGCCAATCGCAAACGCTACCTGCTAGTGTTTCCGGCGGCAGTCATCGGCATCACCGTGGCACTGATCATCATTACCCGCCGCAGGAAGTAACCAGCTGGCCCTGGCAGCGCCCCTGCCGACAGGCTCCGCGTGATCTAGACCCCACACCCTGCCTGCGCCCCGTCAGGACAGCGCCTCACTGTCATCCGCCATCGGCTCCACCCAGCGCGAACACAGCAGCCCCACCTCAAAGAGCACCCACATGGGGATCGCCAGCAGGCTCTGGGAGATAATGTCCGGCGGCGTCAGCAACATGCCCGCCACGAAACACCCCACCACCACATAAGCCCGCCCACCGGCCAAAACTGTCGGCGTGACAATTCCCGACGCTACCAGCAGCACCACAGCCACGGGCAACTCAAAGGCCATGCCAAAAGCCATCACGAATGTCATGGTGAACCCCAGCCAGGCACCGATATCCGTCATCACCGCCACCCCTTGCGGGGCCACCGAGATAAAGAACGCAAACAACAGCGGCATGACCACAAACCAGGCGAACACGGCACCGAAATAGAACAACAGCACGCTGGCAAACAACAGCGGGCGCGCAAAACGCTTCTCACGCCGATAAAGCCCTGGTGACACAAAGCTCCAGCATTGGTGCAGTAAAAACGGCATGGCCAATAACATGCTCAGGTACAACGCCAACTTGAAGGGCACCAGAAAAGGCCCGGTTACATCAGTGGCGATCATGCTGCCGCCTTCGGGCAGCGCCTGCATCAACGGCTGCGCCAGCAGGGTATAAATGTCCCCGGCAAACATGAACAAGGGGATGAAAATCAACAAAACAGCAACGACTGAGCGCAACAGTCGCTGGCGCAGTTCCAGCAAATGCCGGGTCAGCGGCATGGAATTCATGATGACTCCATTTTCTTCGCCGACCCATTTTCCTCCATGGGGGGCTTATCCACAGGCTCTTGTTGCAATAACGCCAACTCTCGCTGGATCTTGTCACGGCGTTCTTTCATATCCAGATTGCGCGCTTCGCTTTCCAGCTGTTGCTGCACCTGCTTCATCATCGCGCGGCCTTTACCCAGCCACTGCCCCAGAGTGCGCACCAGCCTGGGTAGCTTTTCCGGCCCCAGCACCACCAGCGCGATCACACAGACCAGCAGCACTTCCATGAACCCGAAATCGAGCATGACTCTTAGCTCCGCAGGGTGTCTTTCTGCGAGTCCAGATCACTGGACACCAATGACGCCGAATCCTCCTGCTCCGCTTGCAGGCTTTTCTCGCCATCCTTGACCGCATCCCGGAAGCCCTTGAAAGCGCCTCCCAGATCAGAACCAAGACTACGGATTCGTTTGGTACCAAACAGCATGATGACGATGACCAGAACAATAAGAAGTTGCCAGAGGCTGATACCGGAAAGCATGTTTTTCACCTGCGTTTGTCTGATGGGATATGACGAACATTGTCCCGCCCCTGCATGACTCCGCGATGACAGCAACGCGCTATCTCAGTGACGCTTTGACTTTAAAAAAACACAATCCGGAACGAAAAAAGCCGCCCACAATGTGGGCGGCCTTTTCCGTTAGATTGCCGACTTACAGTGCGATTTCACCACCATCTTCACGGGTGATCACGATAGTGGCAGAACGGGGACGGCTGACACCATTGCCCAATGACAAGGCATCACCATTCGGGTTTGGCCATGTGCTTACATCCGTGTTGAAGTTGGCGGCAGAGCCACCCTCGCCGGGGTGCTGCACGTTGATGAACAGGCTGCGGGCATCCGGCGTCATGGTGATACCGGTAATTTCACAGCCTTTCGGGCCGACCAGGAAACGGCGAAGGTCCACCGCCGATGCATCCTTGCCAACGAAGGTGGTATTTTCCTCAGCACCAAAATCATTGGTAAAGGTAAGCATGCCACCGTCACCGACCTCGCCCGGTATAGCCACCAGCATCTGGTTATTCACCGTATCGCGATAGGCGCCATCATCGGTCTGAATCCACAACAGACCACGTTGATCGAAGTACAAACCATCCGGGCTGGAGAAATCATTGTCGGCGGTCAGGCCGGACAGATTGATGCTTTGAGCATCCTTGTCGGCAGGGGCGCCGAACAGGAACACATCCCAATCGAAGCTGGTGGCGGCATGATCGCCACCCTCTTCGCGCCAGCGGATAATGTGACCATTGGGGTTACCCCCCGAGCCGCCATAGGTGCGCGGATTGACGCCATCAACGGTATCCGGGGTACGGTTTCTGCCGCTGTTGTTGGTCAGGGTCAGGTAGCACTCACCATTCATCGGGTTGACCGCCGCCCACTCCGGACGATCCATCTTGGTCGCACCAACATGGTCTGCGGCAAGACGGGTCGCCAGGATTACATCACCCTGACTGGAGAAGGGGTAAAGGGGATTCGCTGCATCCAGCCCGTTCACTCCGAAGCTCAGCTCTTTCCACTCGCCGGTGCCGTCATTGTTGAAGATCGCCACATACAGCTTGCCGTCATCCAGATATTTGTTGCCCGCAGTGGTTCCCATACCCACGTCAGCGGGATCCCAGCTGGCAGCACTGACAAACTTGTAGAGATATTCGTTGCGGGAATCATCGCCCATGTAATACACCAGCGGCTTGCCGGCTTCGGCGGGAGCAAAGATGGCGCCTTCATGGGCAAAGCGGCCCATGGCGGTACGCTTGACCGGTTTGCTGGCGGTATCGAAAGGATCCACCTCCACAATATAGCCAAAGGTGTTCGGCTCATTGCGGAAATCATCCGTGGCCGTGGCACCGATGACACTGATATTGAACCGCTGGTACATGTCGCCGGCAACGGTGTCCCATTCCCGATATGAAAACCCTTTGCTCACCAGCCCCATGCCGTAGCGCGCGAACAGGTCATTCTCGACCGCACTGCGCGCATCAGACGCGTCGTTGCGATTGAAATACGAAAACCAGTTTTCTTCACAGGTCAGGTAGGTGCCCCAGGGAGTGCGGCCGCTGGCGCAGTTATTGAGGGTGCCAAAGCCCTTGTCGCCGGCAGGGCTCAGTTTGGTTTTCAAGGCGTCATGGCCTGCGCAGGGGCCTGAAATCACCGCTTCAGTGGCGCCGGTAACACGACGGTTGAATGCGGAATCCTTGACGTAACGCCACTGGCCATCCTCTTTGATCACTTCCAGACACGCCACACCATGGGCGAGGATTTCCCGGTCAATCTCCACCTGCGGACGGGCACCGCCGTTATCGGCGGCATCGGTCACCCCATTCTCATGCAGGGTGCCATCTTCCAGATTCTCGTGATTCATGCACAACACGCCACGCTCAGACGCATTCGGCTCCCAGACACCCGCAGCCCCCAGGCCGAAGAACTCCATGCCGTCGTGCTCATCGCCGGAACGCTTGTCGAAGTCCTCACCGCTACCATCGTTCTGATAATCCGCGATATCGGAAAACAGCGCATCACCTTTGGCGATCAGCACACTGGCCTGGTAGCCATCAGGCAGCACCACCCGATCCTCCAGTGACCGCGGCACCGCCGCAAAACCCAACTCAGCAGGCGTCTCACTACCCGCATCACCGCCATTACGATTGTTGCTGTCGCCACCACAGGCCACCAGGCTGGCACCTGCCACCATGGTGGCAGCGGTAGCGCCGCCGCGCAGGATCTGGCGACGGGAAAGGTGCTGCTCCAGCACAGTGTTGATGGTGGTGTTATCGGAACGGTTGCTGTCTTCTACGGGATGGTGGCCCATCTCTGTTCTCCCTGTGTCTGTTTTCGTTGCCTGCCTGCAGCCGGACGTACCGGCCACTGAATCGGTGAAAGTACGCAAACGAGGTTAGGCAGAACGAATGACAAAAAGGGGTACAGACCATGTCATTTTCAATGCATGGATGTGTCTATCAAAAGACAGTCAGCGCGGGGGATAATCAGGGCGGAACAGGAAGGCGCAAATAGCGCGAACCGTCAGGTCACCAGATGCCCGGCGGGCATCGGTGACGTGACGGAAGGAGCCGTCAGGAGAACGGGTGCCGCTTTATGATGGTTTCCACACGGTCCGGGCCGGTGGAAATAATATCGATGGGCGCACCGGTCACTTCTTCGATTCGCTTGAGGTAGGCCACCGCATTGGCAGGCAGGTCATCCACGGATTTGGCACCCAGGGTGGACTCGGTCCAGCCGGGCAGGCTTTCGTAAACCGGTTTCACTTCTTCGTAGCTATCCGCATCCCAGGCGCAGGTGAGGGAGTTGCCTTCCGCATCCTGATAGCCGATACAGATATTCACTTCTTCCAGACCGTCGAGCACGTCCAGCTTGGTCAGACACAGGCCGGTAATGGAGTTGATCTGGATGGAGCGCTTCAGAGCCACCGCATCGAACCAGCCGCAACGGCGGGCACGCCCGGTGGTGGAACCGAACTCGTGACCTTTCTCTGCCAGGTAACGGCCATTCTCATCGAACAACTCGGTGGGGAAAGGACCGCTGCCTACCCGGGTGGTGTAGGCCTTGGTGATGCCCAGCACATAGTCCAGATAAAGCGGGCCGAAACCGGTGCCGGTGGCGGCGCCACCAGCGGTGGTGTTGGAGCTGGTCACATAGGGATAGGTGCCGTGATCGATATCCAGCAGGGTGCCCTGGGCGCCTTCGAACATGATGTTCTCGTTGCGCTCACGGGCGCCGTGGAGCACGGTGGTCACGTCGGTGACCATGCTGCGTACGTCCTCACCCATGGCCAGGGTTTCATCCAGGGTTTTCTGGAAGTCCACCGGCTCGGCATTGTAGTAACTGCGCAGCACAAAATTGTGGTAGTCCATCACTTCGCCGAGCTTGGCCGCAAAGCGCTCGCGGGAATAGACATCCCCCAGGCGCAGGCCACGACGGGCCACCTTGTCTTCATAGGCCGGGCCGATACCACGACCGGTAGTCCCGATCTTCTTGTTGCCACGGGCCGCTTCCCGGGCCTGATCCAGTGCCACGTGCACCGGCAGGATCAGCGGGCAGGAGGCAGAAAGGCGCAGACGCTCACGCACCGGCACGCCATTGTCTTCCAGGCCGCCGATTTCCTTGAGCAGGGCATCCAGGGCCAGCACCACACCATTGCCGATCAGGCACTGAACGTCATCGCGCAAAATGCCGGAAGGAATCAGATGCAGGACGGTTTTCTTGCCATCGATCACCAGGGTATGGCCGGCATTGTGACCACCCTGAAAACGGGCCACCAGAGAGGCCTGATCGGTAAGCAGATCGACGATCTTGCCCTTGCCTTCATCACCCCACTGGGTGCCGAGAATGACTACGTTCTTACCCATGATTGCTAGCTGCCGTGTTGAGTTATAACAAACGCTTGCACGCGACCCGCTTCACGGGGCACGCACGATCTTTATCGCAGGAGCCGTGCTCGCATGACAAACGCCATCGCAAGCAGGTTCGCCATGCAAGCATAGCTCCTACGGGTTCAGTCGATATCCTTGATGACCCAGTCGCTGCCTTCTGACACCAGCTTGCGCTGACAGCCCAGTTCCTGCGGGTCATTGTCTGCTCCGGTCAGAGCCAGGACCACCCGCTCACCGGTGCCTCGCAGCTCATTCACCCGGGCAACAAAAGCGGCATCCTGCAAGGAGCCCTCCGCCAGAATGCCACTCAGTGCAGCAGCGTCAGTGCGCGCCGCGAGCATTTTCAGGTCGGCGCTGAACCCGGTCGCCGGCCGGGCGCGCCCGAACACTTCACCGATATGGTCATAACGGCCGCCCTTGGCCACCGGCTCGCTCTCACCGGGTAGGTAGGCGGCGAACACACAGCCGGTGTGGTAGTGATAGCCACGCAATTCGCCCAGATCCAGGTGCAGTTTTACACCCCGGGCATCCAGCACTCCGGCCAGCACCGCCAGTTCATCCAGCGCCGCCACAGCACCGGGGAAATCACCCAGCAGGGCGCGAGCCTGATCAATCACTTCCACGCCTCCTGCCAACCAGGGCAGAGCCGCCAGGGCGTGGGCAGCAGGCGCCGGCAGATCGCGTTCTGCCAGGAAGGCATCCAGCTCCACTCGCGCCTTGCGCACGTAAATGTCTTCCAGTTGGTTCTGTTCTGCATCGCTCAACTCGCAGGCGTCCAGCAATCCGCGGAACAAGCCCACATGGCCAAGATCCAGCACCACCTGGTCGGCCACACCGGCCAGCGCCAGGGTATCCAGCAGCAGGCTCATCACTTCCAGATCGCTGTCGCTGCCGGCATGACCAAACAGCTCGACACCAAGCTGGTAAGGCAGACGGGTGGCACCAGCCACCGCCGGGCGAGTGCGCAATGCGCTGGAGCAGTAGCAAAGGCGGGAGGGGGCCGAACGGCGCAGGCTGTGGGCGTCCATCCGCGCCACCTGGGGGGTGATATCCGCGCGCACGCCCATCAGACGGCCAGTCAGTTGATCGGTAATCTTGAAGGTTTCCCGTTCCAGATCACGACCGGCGCCGTTGAGCAGGGATTCAAGGAATTCGATCAGTGGCGGGAATACCAGCTCATAGCCCCAGCGCTGGTAAAGATCCAGCGTCTGCCGGCGTAATTGCTCAATGGCCCGGGCTCGTCCCGGGAGAACCTCTTCTACCCCGTCGGGCAGTAGCCACTGTTCTTCCTGGTTCATCATTTACGACCGCATCAGTAGTAACAGGCCGGCACCCAGTATCATCAGCACCAGCCCCAGAATTCTCAGTGTTCGCCCGGGCATCCGGGCAACCTGCAGCGCTGCCTCACGCGCACGATTAGGCGCCAGAAACAGCGGAATGCCCTCTATGACCAGTACCAGGCACAGGGCCTTGATCAATAAGCCTAAATCCATTGTTCCTGCCAGACAGCCACAAAAAAACCGGGAGCCTTGGCCCCCGGTTGCAGCATTCTACCACGGTCGCCCGGCGGCAGATAGGTTCCGGACGACCCATCATCGACAGGCCGACAGGGCGCCAGAAACGGGCCTTCGGGCTAGTCCTGGCTAACCCTTACGTCATAGCTGACAGCCCCCTGCCCGCCGGGTTGCAGCTCGCCGGTAAACTGCCATTGCAGGCCACCCTGATAGCCACTGCCATTGCTGCCATCCGGGGCAGACAGGGCACAGGCGCTGAGCGCTGCCGGCAATGCAGCAGGGCAAGTCGCCGCCGCATTGAGGGCGCTGTAGGCCGGGGTGCTGTCTGTGACGATAACCTCGGTCAGAGGATTGCTTCCCTGATTACGGAATATCAGCCGGTAGCGCAACACATCCCCCGGCGCCGCCTGGTTGGCTGTGGTGTCAGTCGCGTCCACATCATCGCCGGTGTTGGCGATGCCATCCGGACCAATATTGCGCACCTGCTTTTCCAGCTGTAGCTGGCCGGCAGCCAGCCGGGTCGTATCCGTCACCTGCGCAGTGGCCTGGAACGCGGTACCGGTATAGGTCTGGGTAGCGGAAAGCGGGCGGCTGTGGAGCGCCTCCACCGGTGCATCCGCAGGTGCAAACACTTTGGCCAGCAGGCACAGCCGGTCACCCGCCGTCACATTGACACCGACGAGAGGCAAGGAGGCATCCGCGCCGTCCAGCTCGCCGTTACAATTGTCATCACGATACAGCGCATCGTTCCAGGCGGGTGCCGCCGGGCTGGTGGTGGGGGCTTCCAGTACAAAGTCCACATTGCCGGCACTACGGGCGGTAAAGCGGTGGCTATAGAAACGGCTGCCGCCCGGCGCTACCACGCCCTGCTGATCCGGCTCCAGTATCGGCAGGCCGGCATCACCAAACAGGATGCCATCCCAGACAGTGCCGGTAGCAGGTACCGTCAGGCTCATCACATCGTCATTGGCGGCACCGGTATTGATACCGGCACCGGCGCTGCCGCTATTCTCGGAGACCGACAGCAAACCATTTGGAGTAGCCACCACCAGACAGGCGCTCTTGCCCACATCCGCCAGAGCCGCTACCAGCTGCCAGGCACCATCCCCATCCGTGGTGGCTTCCGCCAGCACCGGGTCGCTGGCAGAACATTGCCCATTATTGTCCACGTCGTGGTACAGGGTTACCGGCACATTCGCCAACCCCGGCTCATCCGGCCCTTTCTGGCCATCGTGGGCCGTTGCCCCAACGCCGTTGTCTTCAAATACCCAGCCGGACAATGGCCCGGCGGTAGCCGCCGGGGCCACCGTCACCTTGTAGTCCTCCACTTCACCGCCCATGACCAGCAAGCCACCCGCAGGCACGTCCGGGGCATTGGCGAAACGGAAGCGGGCATAGGTATCGCCTACAAAGGCTCCCGGAGGGACAAACACATTCAGCCGGATCTCACCCGCCGCCGGGTTGGTATCTTCCGGGCCATTATCCCGCACGTTCAGTGCCACCTGCTCACCAGCATCATTCAGATCGCTGTCCCGGTTCCAGTCGATCCAGCCTTGCAGGTAACCCTGCCCCGCTGAGGTCTCGGTAACGATAATGTCCAGAGTCGCATTACTACCCGGCACTAATGAGGAGAAGACAACCCCCTCTTCTTCCGCACCGTCCGCATCGGCGTTGGCTGAATTCTGATCCGCCTCTTCCGGGCCTGGCGGAATCACGCCCAGATAAGGTTCAGGAGCGGCCAGGGTTGCCAGAGAAATATTATTGATATCGGTATCCGCTGTCGGCTTGCCGCCGCCCTGAGCTACCCGAGAGGCGAAATGGCCACCACTTTCCGGATAGCCACCAGCAATATCACCGTGATCTTTCTGAATAAAGACGCCGAACGCCAATGCCTGGCCGCCACCGGTATTGATGGTATGCCGGGTGGTCATAACGCCCTGGGTCATTGCCAGGAAGCTGCCCACGCCATTGCCAGGCAAACTGGACAACAGCATCCTCTCGCCACCATTTTCAAAACGCATTTGCAGATCGTTGGTCCCCGGGGCGACGGCAAATAGCTCCCATGGACCGCCATTGGTTTCCGAGATAATGGATTCACCATTATCCGTATCTTCCGCATCAGCGATGATAATCTCAGCGGATATCGGATCACCTTGAAGAAAAACCTCCCAATCGATCCGGAATGAAGGATTGGTATTGTCAACATTCCCCAACCCGATGGGATTCACCCCTACATAAAGGTCATCAAGGAGATCACCCGTCCAGCTACCCGTCACATAAGGCTCAATCGGCGACGTGATATCCGATACGGTGGCGCGAATTTCAACGGGACCGTACACCCAGCTTTTCAGGATCACATCCGAGGTCTGGAAAACGCTTTTCCCCAGACAGTTCCAGTCCAGCCAGTAGATTGCGTCCCGGAAAGGGCCATTGCCACCAGAAGCGATCCCTCCACCGGAAGCGGACGAGCCCGCCTCACAGAGGGAAACAGAGCGAGAGGTAATCAAATAGTCCTCAACCTCACCATCCGGTGCACCTTCCGTTGCATCCAGCTCCTGCACGGACGACCAACGGAAGCGGGCATAGGTGTCACCCTCTACGACGGTGCCACTGGGTGCCGCTGTCACCAGGATAATGCCGTCGCCATCCTCATCCTGGAGGTCAGTGGCGATACGCTCTTGTGGGTCGTCGAAAACACCGTCGCCATTCCAGTCAACCCAGGCCTGCAGGTAACCATCATCACCGGAAACCGAGACTTCGATGGGAGTCAGATTGGGCAGCGCTCCAGGAAAGATCACACCATCATCGAAACTGTCAGCGGCAGCATCCTCATCGTCATAGCTCAGGGCATCCGGTGACACCTCATCACCCAGTTGCAGATTTGAGCCGAGGATATGTGATGGCTCACCAAAACTGATTGGGGCATCACCATAATCTACCAGCACCTGTGGCGGCGCACTGGTGACACAGATTTTCTGCAAGTTTGAAGAGCCACCCGTGGATGCGGTGAATCCAAAATATACGTTGGGATCACCGGAAAAAACCGTGTTAACAAAGTCCACATTCACCGTGGACGTCAGATTGCCATCAAAAAAATACTGCAGCTGATCACTAGCCGGATCCCAGTTCAACTGAACGGTATGCCAGTTACCGTCCTCTATATTCCCAAGATCTTCCACGGAACTATAAAGACTGGCAGCACCACCACCGGATGAATTCGCATAATTTTCGGGGTTATAAATAGCAGTATGATCGTTAGCAATATCGCCGTAACCGCTGCCGTTATCATAGGTATCAAACTCAACGGCAACAGCAGGATTGAGCCCGCCCACGCCCAACGCGCCACCAAACACACCCGTAGCACTATTCCCCGCAGGATCATTCTGAAACGCAAACGCTATACCATCAGCCCCTGCAGCATTCTTGGTACCCAGATAGACGGAAAACTCAACAGTAAACGCTGAAAGCAAACTGATGCGTTCATTAGACCACGCCGAGCCCGCCTGATTGCCCAAATCTTGCGTTAACGTGATTTCCCCCGTGCCATTATCCCTGGTTGCAGAGCCACTTAACTGCATACTGGTAGACACAGGAAGATCACAGAACAGAGAGCTCAACGTTATCGCGTAATCTTCTACCTCACCATCATCTGGGCTGTTACCAACCCCTGGATCCGGCGATTGTGTGAACTTGAACCTGGCATAACTGTTTCCATCCGAAATAGCCGACGGAACCGATACCGGAATAGCCGTTTCCGTAACAAAGTTACTGGAGCCTGCACCGCTGATCGTCTCACCATTATTTTCAATATAAACATTGCTTACTGCCCGCTCCCCGGGATCGGAGAAGTCACCATCACGATTCCAGTCGAACCAGGCATTTAAATAGCCACTTCCGTAAGTGGAAACGTCAATATCAACATCTTCATCAGGCACAAAAACCCGACCATCCAGAACATTGCCAGCAACGGAAATGCCATCTTCATCATCAAAATTGACAACCGCCCCACCAGCACCATCAGTGTCATCACCCCGCGCATCAGCGCTTTGTTGCTGCGCACCATCGCTGTCTGGCACCAGGCCTCTGCCAAGCCCTAACCGGCTGGAAATTGATTGGCGCGATGATGGATACGCAGCCGGGGTATCACCATAATCCGTATTGCTTTCGATAAGATCCTCAAAATCATCGACCCTGAAGGAAATAAAGTACCCTCTATACGACCCCAGACCTGAATTGTTGCCATAGGCGTTATCGTTTTGAATACGAATGTCGGCTGTTGATGTTCCTACAAAAACCACACTGGCGCGGCATTCCGGGTCGACCGAATTGCTATCATCCGTACAGTTACCAGAAGTTCTTCCTTGAATGCGAGTATTGTAGTTGCCGCCAAAATACGAGCCGGAAAGAACAGATGTCTGCGAATTTTCTGATACGTAGGATTGAGTAGCAGGACCGGTATTGAAGTACAGGTCATCTGTGGAAGTGCCTGAAGATGAATCCAGATCGAACCCGGTGACGATCAAGCGATCAACTTCTACAGGGGTTGAGGTTCCTGCCCGCACCAGTGTTAAGCGCATATCTACATGGGCCGCATTGTCTGCAACATCCTGATCGTTGATATACACTTCCAGAACTTGATTGCCGACACCGACGCAACTTGGTCGCCCCCCTCCTGGCGAATGCTCATTATCTTCGCTCAAGACGTCGACAAGCAGATCCAGGGGCTGCCCTTCATACGTGGTATTGGTACCAAACCGGTAGCTGGCCACTCCACAATCCTGGCCAGATGTAACACTTCTCGTTCCACTCAGAGGAACACTGACGCCCCATGCCTGTTGACTTAAAAAAAGCGATATCAACAGGACAAAAAACACCCCGCACGGCATACCCGCTAAAAAAGGATTGTTGTAAGAAGGGTTTCTGTGAGCCATTTTCATTCCACCCGTAAGCCGAAAATCAGCATGGCGGCTTCGCCGGGACCCAGCAACCCAATCTCGGCAGACACATCGCCAGTGGCTGCATCCGCTGGTTCCACCACGCTGCAAACACCCGCCGGGGCTTCACAGCTGGTTGCTGCTGCCAACATGCTGGTGAATGGCTGGGTACGATCGTTGATGATGACCTGATACATAGGCTCCGCGCCGGTGTTGGTGGCGGTCAGACGATAAATGACGCACTGCTCGCCGGGAGTCACTTCGAAGCGAGTGAAGACAAAACAGTTGTCGCCGCTGCATGCGCCCGGGCCATCGGGAATACCATCGCAATCCGCATCCAGGGCTTGCTCCTTGGTGATGGCCACGTCGGTGTTGTTGGTTGTAGTGGTATCCGTTGCGGAATCGCTAACACTCTGGCTGGCGCCCTCAGCGTTAGCGGTGAGCGTTTTCACATTGGTGATGCCGAAGGCCACGGAGGCCGGAGCAAACACCTTGGAAAAAATAGCCAGGCTTTCACCCACATCCAGAACGCCATCGGCGCCAGCCGTCTGCAGTGCCACGCCATCTCCGATTACCGTATCTGTCGGGCCCCAGACCCCATCGCCATTAGAGTCTTCATAGAGCACCACGGACCAGCCATTGTCGGACGCCGCATCCGGAGCGGCCGAAAGCAGCACATTGCTGAGCGGCACATTGCCGGTGTTGGCCAGTTGATGGGTATAGACCACCGAGCTACCCGGCTCTACCTGCCCCACCTGATCCGGGGTCAGGGCCAGGGCGGGGCCAGCCACCACTGCCACCGCATCCAGCTTGATATCGCTGGCGCCGCTGGTCGGCGACAAGGCACGGAAATACAGATTTAGGGTATCGCCGCCCTGTGCGTTTGCCGGTGCGGTTACCCGGGCACAGATCCGACGATTGTCGCTGGCAGGGATCAGCCCGGTGTTGTTAA
The DNA here is from genome assembly GCF_947258575.1 of uncultured Alcanivorax sp. Taxonomy (GTDB): domain Bacteria; phylum Pseudomonadota; class Gammaproteobacteria; order Pseudomonadales; family Alcanivoracaceae; genus Alcanivorax. The sequence goes on along the minus strand of NZ_CAMYIV010000012.1, from coordinate 149,688 downwards.
GCACCGCGCCCAGTGAGCTGCAATCGCCGTTGCCACCGTCGCGATAAAAACTCACCTGCCAACCTGCGGGTAACTGCCCGGGGGCAAAATCCATGTCGCTGACCGCCAGGACATAAGAGTCCTGCCGCGCGCCGGTGTTATTAACCACCAGCTGCAGAATGGCCTGTTCCCCCGGGGCCACATTAACTGTCTGAACCGGCGCCGCCTCCGGGCCCGCTCCTTCACCGGGGGCACTGCCATTCACCGGCACATCATTGGTCAGATCCACGCTGTTGGCGAGAATGCTGAGGAGGATATCGCTGACCGCGTTAGTGACCTGAGGGTCGGTGACAGAACGCGCTATTTTGGTGACTTCAAAGGGACCGCCCAGGGCATCCGGAGGCAGGGTGGCCTGCATTACCACGCGTACCCCACAGGCCAAGTTAATGCTGTCGGTCACGAAGCGGGGCGGGCACTGGCCGCCGGCATCCGGCAGCGGGATCGGCCCGGTATCAGCGACACCATTGCCATCGGTATCCACCAATGGCGTACCACCGTCGCTTTTGTACAACTGGAACACGGTTCCCGTCGGGAAAGGGGCAGCCAGAGGCGCGCCAAGTCGATCCTCCGCCGGGTCCACCAGAACATCGAAAGTGTCTTCGCCATCGCCCCGGTTCCAGATCACGTTGCTGAACGATGCCACTCCACCCTGCCCCAGGCTGGCCAACTCCACCCGGTTACCGGTGTTGCTACTATCATCCTCGCCGGTCAGGCTATCGGATTCGCTGTTGTTGGCCACCACGGCGGGCAGCAGAGCTCGCTCGATAATCCGGTAATCCACGGTGTTGCTATCAAAGGGCCCAAAGGAATTGCTGCCGTCGCCATTCTGATAATTCAGCGTTGCCAGGTTACGCACCCGGTCGCCGGCGGCCAGCCCTGCATCAATATTGACGTCAAAGGCCAGGGAACCCACCGCTCCCGGTGGCAGCTGGGCAATGACAGCACGAACCCGGTCATGGCAGTCGCTGTTTGCCGCACCGGTATCGTAGGCACAGTAATCGATCAGGTCCGGGGCACTACCCTGGCTGCCATCGTCACCGTCATCGGTCAGCACGGTGGCGCCGCTAACAGTCCAGCGTGCCGAACCCGGCACATAGGTCATTCCCGCATTTACACCGTCCACGGAAATCTGCGGCAGCAGATCTTCGATTTCCACCTGGGTGGCAACCTGATCGGACGGATTGCGATAGGCCAAGGTCACCGTAACCGGCCCTGAGGGCGAGCGACCCTGGCGAACACTGAGGGATTTGACCACTTCCAGCACCGGCCCCTCGATCAGGTTGATGGTGTCGGTATTGGCTGCCGTCAGGGCGGCATTGGTGTTGCTGGTAGCGGTGACGTCCAGCGACAGGGACTGCCCGCTAATGGCCACGCCGCTCACCTCGGCTTCGATGACCAGCGCAAAGCTGTCACCGGCCAACAAGTCCGGGGTCGGGGAATCCCAGCAGCCATCGGGATCAGTATGGGTAAACAGGGGGGCGCCGCTGTCCGCTTGACCATCGCCATTGGCATCCGGGAATACAGACCAGGCAGCGACATCCGCATCAATGCTGTCCAGGCAGAGCTGGTAGCGATCCCGGCCATTACCGGTATTGGTCAGGGTGTGAGGGAAATACACCACGCCCCCCGGCAGCGACGGCTTGCTTTGCGCGCTGACCAGTTCGATGCCGGGCACAGCCTGTATCAGGGTTTCCACCAGGTTGGAGGTGACACGCTGGGTCTCGGCCAGCACAGAACAGTCATCATCCAGACAGGCCCGGTAACTGGCCGATGCCTGATTCTTGATGACCGTTCCCGCCGTCGGTGCCGCCGCCTTGACTGCCACGGCAGTCAACAGCAGCAATACTATACCCAGAGACTTGCGCGTCACTTTCATCCCGTTACCTCACCGGCTCGGGTGCCACGAAGCTGTCGCCGCCGCTGCCCTGGAAATCAACCCGCAATACCAGCGGACGACCTTGCGCATCCAGTGGCATCAACTCGACCCGCCGATTGACGATGCGATCCTGCTCGCTGTCGCTGGGCAGGATCGGCAGTTCCTTACCTAGCGGTGCCTTTTTGATCCGCGAGGAATCCAGGCCATTTTCCTGCAGGTAATCGCTGACCTGATCCATACGCTTCTCGGCCAGTGCGCGGTTATAGGCCTTGCCGCCCAGCTGATCGGTAAAGGCCTGGATGCTGATTTGCAACGCCGGATACTGCTTTAAAATGACAAGATTGCGGTCGAGACGCGTCACTTCATCCTCAATCAAACCGTACTCATCAAAACCGAAATACACCGCCGGCTCCCAGAGCTGACCTTTCGATTGGGACGCCAGCGCCGTGACCATCACCATGCCGGTGTCAGTCACGGTGGCTTTTACCGGACACACTTCTTCGTACTCGGCATACAGTGCCTCGGTACTGACACAGCCAGACAAACCTGCCGCCAGCATCATGTATGCCGCCATGACCAAACGGTTCATCGCGCGTCTCCCATATAACTGCGCTGCCCGGCAGCCTTGCTGCCCAGCCAACCCAGATCATCTTCATCAAACTTGTATTCCAGGCCGATATACAGGCCTTCCACGTTATAGCCTTCCGGATCCAGGTCATCATCGCGGAAACCGGAAAAATTGTAGCCAACGCCCATACGCAGATTGCGGCGCACCAGGGCATTGACGCCAACGCCAAAGCTGTAGCGGCGTTCGCTGACTCCTTCAGTGGTCAACGCGCCGCCATGCAGATCCAGATCAAAACGGCGGGAAATGTCCCAGATAATACGACCATCGGCCACATAGGCATCGGTATCCACATCCAGATTGCCCAGCTCGGTCTGCTGCCACTTTGCACCAATCCGGCCGGAGAAAATCCAGTCGTCATGGGGCTGGAAATTATGGTGGTTGGAGACAATGTGTACGCGCCGATCACTGGCGGCTTCGCCGCCCCACTGGGTTTTCCATTTGTACATGAACAGCATGTGGTGGCGATTATCCAGACGCGGGCGGCGAGCCATGCCCAGGGTGACAATATTGTCGCCCTGCTTGGGCTGGCCATCGAAGTATTGTAGCCGCAGGTCGTCACGCACTACGGCAGACCAGTCCAGATTGACGCGCCAGATGTTGGCAGCACTGAAGCCGTAGTAGGTGCGCTCATCGCCGAAGCGGGTTTCCACCCGGCCCAGAGTGCGGCGATTAGGGTTACGTTTGTCTTCTGCCGCCAGCGACAGGGCAGTGGAATCCTGACTGGTATTACCTTCCAGGGTTTCAATCCATTCCGCCGACGGGCTGAAAGTCAGGCCCGGTTCGATTTCGAAGTGCGAACGTACCCCGTTGGCTGCTGCAACATCACGACCGTCCTGCGCACCGCGCAGGCGGTACTCGGAAAATACATCGGTGCTACGACTGAGCGCGGAGCGTACGCCGAAGGTAAACTGGCGGGTCTCCACGTCGTTGTTCAGCAGGTTGACTCCACTGAGACTGTTGATCAGCTCATAGCGGCTGTAGAGGCTGGTCTTGTCGGTAATCCCCAGATCCGCATCGGCGGCAATACGGCGACGATCACGGTCATTGAAGGCCTGCTCGTATTCCGAGCCCACGGTCAACGGCTTGCCGAACAGGCGCGTCCCCTGGCTGGCACCCAGAACCCAGGTTGCGAAGCGGTCTTCCCCTTGGTCATCTTTCTGCTCGATGCCCCGGGCCCCGGCACGTAACTGGGTGGCACCGATCTGTTTCTTGCCGATCAGACCCAGGCTACTTTGCGCGTCGTCGTTTTCCAGGGACTGGGAATGCACCGCTTCCACCTGGGCGGACAGACTGCGCGACAGCACCTGCTCATGATCCAGACGCATTTCTTCGCGGGATTCAGCAATGCCAGCCGCCGGATTACGGAAACCCTCTTCCGCCCGGGCCCAGCGAAGATCGGTGCTGGAGCCATCCTGCCAGCGCCATTGGCTGCCCAGGCTGATCGCCCCACCTTCGCTATCGTCATCATTGTTTTCCATGGTGGCTGACGACGCATAAATACTGTTCTGATCGGTGAGGGCGTACTCCGCGGCCACGCTACTCAGGTCGAAGCCTTCGCTTTCATGCTCGTCGCGGGTGCGGCTGGCGCTGACAGTCAGTTTGTCACTGAGTTGGTAGCGGAAGCGGGCGCCCAGTACGTTGTACTCCTCGGCATCAGAGGCTTCCACGTTATAGCTGGCACGGATGAATACCGGATTCAGGTTTTCATCCACGGTGGGAATGACGTCATGAAAACGGATATCGCCAGTGAAGTAATTCACCGAGTAATCCACGTAACGGGTCAGTGGCTGAGTGGAAATCACCAGCCCCGGATTGCCTCGATCGCGGACAATCAACTCCAGGGTTTCGCTGTCGCGAGCCGGACGATTGGCCAGGGTGAACAGCAAGGCGGTACCGTTACCGGGAATTTCCTCGCTGACTTGTTCATATTCCGGCCGGGCGCCGAACACCTGGAAGCGGGCCCGGTCATTTTCGTAAATGGCGTTAAGGCCGGTGAGGGTACGCTGCACCCGACCAAGATCCTGGAAGTCGTAATTAGGGTCGGTCAGGTAGTCGCCCCATAGCAGACTGCTGCGATCTTTTTCCAGCTTGGCGTACAGCTTGCTGCGGCTGCGCGCATCATAACCACGCACCGAAGCATCACCGGCAATGGGATAGGAATCTGACGGGTTCAGGTCGCGGCGGATCTCTTCATCATCATCCAGATCATTATCCGTATCGTAGGCCAGCGTCAGGTGAGCACCACCGCGCACCGCCCCTTTGAGGAAAACGGCACCGTTGGCATCCAGTTCTTCTTCGGGCAGTGAATCGCCAATCTCCGTGGGCGCATTACCGTTATCACGCAGATTGCCACCAAAGCCCTGACGCAACTGCACATAACCGGTGGCAACCAGAGGCCGCATGGGCGCTACCTGCTCGACTCGCGCCGTGGCGACAAAGTCTTCCACCAGGGCTCGCAACCGGATCGGTCCGGTGTATTCAGTACTGCGCAGGTGGATCATGCCTTCGCCATCGCTGACTCGCATCTGGTGACCCGGGTTATCCGGCTGCAGATCCTCTTCCAGCCAATCGCCCTTGTCATGCTCCAGGGTGACAAAATAGGTGCCCCGCGCCGGATTACCACGGGCATCGAGCATACGCACCTTGATCGGCAGAGTGGAACGACCGCCATCTGCCGCCAGGGTATTTTCCGCTGGTTCCAGCTCCAGGCTACGTGGGGCTTCCGGGCGCAGAATCTCGGTGCTGGCAAGCACTCGCTTGTTGCCAAAAGGATCCAGGGCTTTTACTTCAACCTGGTTGTCCCCCTCTTCCATTTCCACACCGTACCAACTCAGCACCTGAACCTTTTCACGGCGGTTAAGCACCTGCTCGCCCAACTGGCTGCGCGGTACCTTCTTGCCATTCACATACAGCTCCGGCTCCACACCGGCGCGCACCACTACCTGCAAACGACCATCCCGGCTGATACCGTCCTGCGGCCATAGCCAGGTACCGGCGACGCCCTGCTCGCGCGTCACTTGTGCCGCCATGTCCTTGGTGTCGCCCATCCGGGCGTCAGCCTCCACCGCCATATTTTTCTCCAGGCCGGTTGCCGGCTGACTGCGGCTGACCTGATCCCAGACTTCCGCCAGGTTCGCATCACCGGTCTGAGTGTACACACCGCTGCCCAGATCGCCGCCGCCATCGGCCTGGCGTAAGCGGTTATTCACATTGCTCTGGCGCAACGGATCAAAGCGGGCTGCCTCATCCAGCATCCAGTCACCGGAGAGCGATGCATTGCGGGCCTTCAGGTTTTCGACGATGGCATCACGCTGATCCACTGGCGGGCACATGGCTGCGAAGTCCGCCCGGTGGTATTCCCCCGGGCGCAGATCCAGGAAGCGGCTTTGCGGATCGGCGGCGTGGCGGTTATCAATGGGCTTGAGCTTCAGCCCTTGCGGCAACGTCAGCGGATCTACCTTGATGGTGTGCAGCCCCGGGCGCAGACCATAAAGACTGTATTGCCCATTTTCATCGGTGATCACCCAGGAGCCATCGGACAGATACAGCTTCACACCACCCACCGGGAACTCGCCGTCGTTCTGCAGATTATTACAATCGTTATCCACGTAGACCTTGCCGAATACCATGGCCCGGTCCGAGAGCACACCTTCGTTACGCACCTGGACTTTCGCTTCGCCCTGATTGGAGAAGTAAGTGAACCCGGAAGCGGTGTTGGCCTGAGCCGTAGCACGGTTGATGCCGTCACTGTCCACGGCGCCGGCCGACAGGCGCAACCCGTAGTGCAGCGTGACGGTACTGCCCGGCTGCAAGGGCAACGGCTGAGGCCCGCTGGCGGTCTGTTGCTGGATCAGGAAGGTCAGCTGGTTACCGCCGTTGTTGGCAGGCGCGGGAATCTCGATGCGCTGATCGTTGATTTCCAGCCAGGCACTGTCTTCGATATAACGGAACCCATAGGGAAGCCGGTCAACAATACGGCCAGCAAACAGCTCCGCATCATGGTTACTGGTGAGATCAATACGGTAGGCCAGCACATCTCCCACCGCTGCACGCTCCACTTCTACCTGTTTGTCCAGCACCAGAACCCCCGCAGTAGTCGCAGCGGACGGGTCCAGCGGGATATCCACAAACACATCGGCCAGCCCCAGCAGAAACGCGCCCTGGTTATTCACGCTGGCCATGCGTGCAGCCGCCCGACCCACCGGCGCTGCGGCTGCGTCATAGCCACCCAGACCGTAGGAACTTTCCGAGATATTGGCGAAAAAGGTTTTTGCCGCATCCAGTGAAACAGTGGAGGGAAAGGTGTAACCCTCGGGGGGAACCACATCCAGATAATAGCAGTGCCCCGGCGTGGCCAGCGGGAACTGATACCGTCCAGGCTGCTGGGTATTATCTGCAGCGGCGGTGTTGGTGTTTTCCCTGGGCAATACGTCACCGGTGAAAGGATGCAGCGCACGCTCGTAGGCACTTTCCGACAAGGCAGCACAGCTGGCGGCCCCCGTGCCAGCCAAAGGCTGACGGGACTGAAAAAGGGTGACGACCGCCTCAGGGAGCGGGCGTCCATTACTGGAGTCGAAGACCGTCCCGGCCGGGTCCACCGCGGCCAGGGCGGTAACCGTCTGCACATTCACGACACTGCCATCCGGACCGAAGGTCGGCACAGTGAATGTAGCGGTAATACGATCTTCCGGGCCGGTCTGCAGTACACACCCCAGACCCAACACCTCATTGAGAGTCGTGCTGCCAGAGTATTGATCCAGATTATTCGCATTGGCCGTTGCCGGGCACAGACCACCGCCCCCGGAGCGCGTCTCGTTGAGAGAGAACGGGTACACACTGCGGAATACCCCGGTATTAACCCCGGTCTCCTTGACCGCCATGAGCAAGGTATCCCCCGTCAACCGGGACGTTAGCGAGACTTCCAGCAGCCGCGCCCCACCCGGTGTGGTCTGCACAAAATCCTGGTCGGCCAATACCTGGTTCAGCTGGGAAGCGGTGAGCCGCAGGTAGACGCCATCAAGCAGAATGCGCTGGCTTTCCTCCGGCAACAGGGGATAAATGGCCGCATCAACAAAATCACTGTCCTCACTGTGGACAGGTGCACGGTTCTGCTGGAAGACCGCATTCGAAGGGCGCTGGAAAGTAATGCCCGGCGACAGGGTGGCGGCAATGCGATGGCAGACCCGGTTACTTTCCACATCAGCCAGACCGTCGCCCTGCAGATCCACAAAGGCGCGGTTGAACAGCATGGTGCCCTGGGTCAGCCCGCTGTTGATCTGCACCTGAAAGGCGAAGCCGCCACTCTGGTTATTACGAATCTGATCCGCCGGGATAAGCAGACCCAGGCGGTCAACCGTGCCATTGCCATCCCAGTCGGCATAGCGCTGCCAGACATCCGGCCCATCACCGGCAAAGTGCACCAGAGCTTGTGCCTGAAGTGGGGCGATATTGCTGATCGCCGCAGGCATCAGGCTGACGTTACCCGGCAGCGAGTCTTCGATCAGTACACCCTGCTCCTGTTGGCCCGACACCTGCAGCATTCTTTCTACCGGCGCGGTGTTGCCCACATTGGTGACCGACACCTGATAATCCAGTATCGCGCCTTCCTGCTGCGGCACATCACAGCTCTGGCTGGAAGACTTGCTGAGCACGAGGGCTGCGCCATCACCGATCACGATCCGGTCCAGCGCCGTATCAACCAACGTACCATCCAGCTGCGACTGACCCTGTAATGACAAGCGGATTTCATCACCGGTCTGCAAGGATGCCGGCACCGTGCCACTGATCACCAGGTTAACGGTCTGTCCCGCCGGCAAGGAAGCAATCCCGGTGATCGCCGGTTCGCCCGGATCGGCAACCCCGTTGCCATTGATGTCGCGGTAGACCGACAGCCCCTGCAGATCACCCGCGTCGCCCCCCAGATTAGCCAGGTTCAGGGTGTAGCTGTCGGTCACATTTCCGGTATTGGTGAGCGTATGTTCGATACTGACGGATTGGCCCGCAGAGGCCTGGCGAGTCTTGTCCTCATCCAGCTCAAAGGCGGGACTTTCCCCGACCATGACCCGGGAAATATTGGAGCGCACCACCACTACCCGCCCTGTCAGCGGATCGAAATAGCGCATTTCTGCCTGATTCAACAAGGCTGTGCCTGGCGCCGTGGCAGCATGCAGCAGCACGCTGGTCAAGACCAGCATGCTGACAACAGCAATGCGAAGGACGGCAAGCAGTTTCATTAAGCGTTCAGTACCCGTTGTTATATGCCTCAGGGGCTTTTCCAGACCCGGCGCACCGGCCCTGGAAAAGCCCTCCCCCTAAGGGGAGGGCAATGCCTGGGGGAGCGTTAGTTCACTTCGACACAGAACTGGGTACGGGCACTGTCACCCGACACCAGCTGGCCAATTTCCCACTCCACCACCGGCAGGGTGCCGGTATTGGCGGTGGTGGCGCTGTCAGAGGCACGCACCGCATCGTCCGCCGCCTGGAAGGTGGTGAACTCGGTGGTCTCATCAGTGATCACCACATTTTCTGCAGTGGTTGCACCTTCGTTGGTGGCGGTCAGCTGCCACACGACACACTGGCCAGGTTCAACCTGGGTGGATTGCACGGGCTCAAAGCCACCAGCAGGCCAGGTTCCACCGGCACAATCACAGGCGGTATCGACGGCTGCCTGCTTGTCCAGACGCACCTGGCCCACCACCACTTCTGTGGTGTCGGTGGCGGTATCGGACACATTGGCGTTACTGGCGGTCAGGGTGTAGCTGTCCACGGTGCCGGCAGGCGCATTGGACGGCGCGAATACTGTGACGCGAACATCCAGACGCTGGCCCGGCTCCAGAGTGATCAACGGATTGGCACCGGCATTGTCGATATCCACAAGAATGGTGTTGCCGTTGGGGGTACGCACTGCCAAATCGTTGGCGGTGGGCAGGTTATCCAACTGCACCCAGGAATCCGGGGTACCATTACCGGTGGTATCAATGAACAGCTGAGTGTTGTTGTTCCAGCCATCTGCGGCCAGGGAGTTCGCCCCGGAGATTTCCACCGCTTCGGTGGTGTTACCGCCGTTGGCAATCACATGGGTGTAATCCACGTTACCGCCTGGCTGCACCTGGTTGGCGCCATCCGGAGACACGGTGATGTTGCGGTTGGCAATCACATCCACCGCATCCAGTTTCTGGTCGCTGATAGTGCCGTCAGAGGCTGACACCACAGTGAAGCGAATCGGGTAATCGCCGTCACCATCGTTGGTATCCACAGCACCTGCGCCAGTGAAATCTGCCGCAGCCTGAGCCACGATGGATGACACCTGCACTTCGGCTTGGTACTGGTACACCGCCCCTGCAGGCAGGTTCGGAGTAGCGGTTACCACGTTACCGGCATTGCTGGTGTTGTCAGCGGTACCGTCAGCGTTGGTATCCACGCCCACCTCACGGAAGGTCACCGCCCAGCCAGCAGGCAGGTTCGCGCCCAAGGTGAAAGATTGGGCATTACCGGAGTTGTTGGCCACAAACAACGGGAAGGTAGCAATGCCACCAACAGCGACTTCCGTCGTAGTGGTCGGGGCTGCCGCATTAAAGGGATCCGCGTCGGTACCCGCATCAGTCAGATCTGCAGAATGGCTGTTAGCCAAATCCACTGCCGGGGCAACGATTTCATCCAGCACTTCCAGCTTGTCATCGTTGACGCTGTTGTCGCCGAAAGAGGTGGCAACCATGGTCGCGACAAAGGGCCCCGTGCCGCTGACACCAGCAGGCAGCTGCGCACGGACGGTGATGCGACGATCCGCACCCGCCGCAATGGCGCCAGTATCCGGCACACCATTACCGTTGGTGTCCGTCAGCTGGGTATTGTTGGTCGCGTTCCAGAAGGTGAACAGCGTGCCCGCCGGGAAAGCCTGGGCACCAGCCGGGACTGTGCCCGCGCCGCCGTAAGTCGCACCGGCATTGTTATTGATGGTCAGGTCAAACACGTCACTGCCGTTACCATTGTTGGCAACGATATTGGCAAACGCCACCACAGCGCCGGAGTTGGCTTCATCCTGCAGCGCAACGTCGTTCAGCGTCGCATCGGCATCGGCCGCATCGCCGGTATCGGTTGCGTCCACGGCATAGGTCTGCTGGATAGTGGTGGTGGTGGTGTTGGATGTGGACGGGTCATCCGCATTGCCGTCGCCATCCAGATCCCCTTCTGCCGCAAAGGTGTTGCGGATCTGGGTGCCAGAGGCCAGGGTGCCATCAAAATCGACCTTATAGACCACGGTCACGGTGGTGTTAACGCCCATGATGGCATCACGGAAGTTGATACCTTTCAGGGTTTCACCGGTGGTACCGTTACCGTCCAGGTCCACACCCGCCGGTTCGGTCACGTCAGCCAGATCGGCAATGCCCGCATAAGAATGGGGCAGGGACTGCAGTGCACCGGTGCTGTCCAGCCACTGGTCACTGCTGGAGGCGAGCAGACCGTTTACGGAAACGATTTCCGCGAAGGTGGCATTGGCAGGAATCGGGTCGAAGATGTCCACATCTTCCGCCGCCCGGCCACCGTTGTTCTTCACTTCCAACGTATAGGTAATGGTGTTGTCGGTGAAGTTCGGCACCGCGGTCTTACTGAGCTGCAGTACCGCATCGGTGGTTACCGTCACCACATTGTTGTTGGTGTCGTTACCGTCCGGGGTGCTATCACCGTCAGCGTCATAGGTACCGGCGTCGCCGTTGGCACCGATATCCTCAACGGTACCTGCACCACCACCGACAGATTCCACCAACAGGGTGGACTCGATGGTATCGCCGGCACCGGCACCTGCTGGCACTGGTACGGCAACGATCAGCTCAGCCTGCTGGCCAGCGTTCAGGTTGATGTTGGTAACCGCAGACTCACCGGCATCGGGCACGCCGTTGCCGTTGGCATCCAGGTAAACGGTGTAGGTAGAGGCGCCGGTGGCAGCATCCAGACCGGCCAGACCGTCAACGCTGAAGCTGTCATCCGCGTTACCGGTGTTGGTCAGGGTATGGGTGAAGTAGACAGTTTCACCGGGCGCACCGGATTTGCTGCCATCGTTCTCCAGGGTGGCCGCGTAAACCTCCGCCACGGTAACGGTGGATTCATTGGACTGCGCCGAATAGCTGTTGCCGTTGGCGTCCTCGTAGGTCACCGTCGCCCGGTTGTTAATGTCGGTCCCGGCAGGTGTCAGAGCCAGTGTTTGCCCGGCGGCAAGCACCAACCCCAACCCCATCACCGAGGCAGACACACGCGCAGGCAACAGGCCCCTTTGAAAGGCGAGTTTCATGGCTGTTTCCTTTAATTGGAGTTTAAGTTCGGACTACTTCTGATCTGAAAGCCTTGCCAGAGCGACCCTCCACACACGGTGTGAGCCACTCCCCCAGTGCGACATACAAGTCGCTCGCACAAGACTTCCCGGGCCCGGGAGGGCCCTGATCATGTTCCTCCGGCTACTGCACCTTTACCCGGTACCGGTATTCCAGTGCCTGGCCCGGCTGGATTCCGTTTTCCGGAACCCAGCGCAGCTGGGTGTAATCGCTCGGAGGGACAATGACGTTCTGTGTCTGGCCGTCAGGGCCAGTGAGTGTTCGGGTTACCGGTTCTGCCTCAAAGCTGCTGCCATCGTCGATGCTGACCATAAATGCGGCGTCCACATCGGTAGCGGCGGAATCCTTGAGATAGGCGGTATTGGCGGGGATCGGCCCAGTAATTTCCAGGCCGGAAAGCGGTTGTTCGGCTTTGTTGGTGTAAATCAGTCGATATTCGATAACATCACCGGGAGAGGCCTCGTCGGTGACAGTCATTACCTCCTGGCCATTTTTTTCAGCAACCAGATAGGTTTCCATCTTGCTGGACAGAGGGCTCTCTGCCCACAAGGTCGTCGTCCAGAACAGCAAAGCCCCAAGAATAATGCGGTTCATCTCGTGATCCCCTAAGGTTCTTGGCAGGCTTTTCCTTCTGGTCCCAACACCAGCTCGCAGGCATCCTGCCGGATTTACTATTGCCAATAGTTGTTTTTCGTAAAAAAAAACATGCAAAGTGTGACGCGGTTCGAATTTTGCACTTTTTCTGTGTTGTTTTCATGTGAACTTTGTAAAAAGGCAATATAAATCGCCTTACATTTTGACCCAAATCAAGAAAAAACAAGCAAAAACAATGACATCCGCAGTAATACAAAAGCCGTACCCCCATAAAAAAACCCGCCGAAGCGGGTTTTTTTATGGGGGTACGGAGGAGTAAGGACGACTACTGCCCTTTTGACCCCTTCAGATAGCGGAAGAACTCGCCATCCGGCTCCAGAATCAGCACATCTTCCTTGTCCTTGAAGCTCTCCTTGTAAGCCTGGAGGCTGCGGTAGAAGCGGAAGAACTCCTTGTCCTGATTATAGGCCTCGGCATAGGTGGCCGCCGCCAGGGCGTCACCCTCACCACGGGTGGCCTGGGCCTTGCGGTAGGCCTCAGCCAGGATTTCACTGCGCTTGCGGTCTGCACCAGCACGGATTTTCTCCGCTTCCTCGCGACCCTGGGAACGGTGAGCCGCTGCATCACGCTGACGCTCGGCACGCATACGGTCGAACACCCGGCCACGTACCTGGTCTGGCCAATCCACCTGTTTCACCCGGATATCGACCACTTCAATACCCAGATCCTCCATGGTGGATTTATTCACTTCTGCACGAACCTGATCCATCAGTGCTTCGCGCTGGTCGCTGGCCATTTTTCCGTCAGCAGCGTCGCTGATCAGCGGTTCGCCCTCTGCTTCCCGGATGATGGATTCGTCCAGCTGATCCTTCGGTACCTCGGTCACCTCACCGGTGACCGGGTCGCGCAGCAGTGCCTTGTCGCCTTCCAGTTTTTCCACGTTGCTTTCACCAGCAACCACCTGGAACACCGTGCGTGAGGCAAACTCGTTACGCAGGGCTTCATTGACCCGTGGGTCCAGCAACTGCCGAGCGCGGCCTTCCATTACCTGAGCATTGGAAGAGCCACCGCCCACACTGACGATGTAACGCTGCACATTATTGATCCGCCAGACCACAAAGGCATCCACATTGAGCAGCTTCTTCTCTGCGGTCAGGAAAGACTGGGTAGCCACGTCGTACACCAGGGCACGACCGTCCACGCGGACCACTTCTTCGACCATAGGCCACTTGAAGTAGATACCCGGTTCGATATCGGACTTGTCAATTCGGCTGAACTGCTTGAGTACTGCCTTTTCGGTCTGGTTCACAATAAAGAAGGAATCCAGCGCCAGCAGCGCCAGAACCCCCAACGCCAGCAGCGCCAACCATCCACGATTATTCATTAGCGCAACTCCCGGTTTGGTGTGCTGTAGAGGCTGCGAGACGCCTCGCGACCACTGCCGCCGTCATCCGCACCGGCCGATGACGTGCTGCTCGGGCTGGCACCGTTTTGCTGCGGTGCCCTGGCCTTGCTGGCGCCACCCTTGACCAGCTGTTCCAGTGGCAGATAAATCAGGCTGTTGCCCTTATCCACATCCACCAGCACCTTGCTGGTAGCGCTGTACACATCGGTCATGGTTTCCAGGTAGAGACGCTCACGGGTCACTTCCGGCGCCTTGCGGTATTCTTTCAGCAGATCGGTAAATCGCTCTGCATCACCCTTGGCGCTGTCGATCAGACGGTTCCGGTAGGCTTCCGCCTCTTCTTCCAGGCGCTTGCCCTCACCCCGGGCCTGGGGGATGACCGAGTTACGATAGGCTTCCGCTTCCTTCTTGAAGCGATCTTCGTCTTCCTTGGCCCTGGACACATCGTCAAAGGCATCACGCACCGCATCCGGTGCCTGGGTCTGATCCAGTACCACCTGCTTCAATACCAGGCCGGTATCGTAACGGTTCAGGTACTCATCCAGACGCTCACGAACCTTCACCCGGATCGCTTCCCGGTTGTCCTTGAGCACATCATCCATGGTCGCGGAACCCACCACATGGCGCAGGGCCGAGCTGGTGGCGTGCTCCAGAATGGTTTCCGGACGGGCCACCTTCAACAGGAAGGGAATCGGATCCAGCACCTGGTACTGCACCTGCAAGGTCACGCTGACAATATTGGTGTCGCGGGTGAGCATCGCCTCAGTAATGTCGTAGCGGCGATTTTGCTCCACGTCGACCTTCTGGAATTGCTCGATGATCGGCGCACGCCAGCGAAGACCGGGATCCACGGTGCGGTTGTATTCACCAAAACGCAGCACCACGGCGCGTTCGCGCTGATCCACCTGGAAAAAGCCGACCAGGGCGTAGACCACCACGCCGATTACGGCAGCGATAATCAATACCGGCCAGGGGGAACCGCCCCCACTGCCGGAGCTACCGCCGGACTTGCCGCCCTTGCCACCGAATACGCTGTTAATTTTTTCTTTCAGATTCTTCAGGGCTTCATCCAGATCCGGCGGCCCCTGGTCACCGCCTCCACCCCAAGGATCCTTCGGCTTGTTGCCGCCGGGTTCATTCCACGCCATGTAGGTCTCCAATCGGTCAGGGCGCTGAGCCCACCGGATTATTGATGGCTCGCATCGTGCGAGCGTTGTGAATTGTAGGAAGGGCCGTCATCCCCTGCAACCGCAGGAGCCGGCACCACCAGTTCTTCCTCTGTCAGCCCCTGCTCACGCAAGAGCCGCTCAAAATGTACCCGGTTCACATTGATGCGCAGGAGCATGCTGCCATCCAGCGCTGCCTGCTCTTCCAGCACCTCACCGGCCTCGTGCAGGCGGGCGCGCAGGCGGCCGGCGGACGCGGGCAAACGCACCCAGCAATCCACCCAACCTGCGGCCAGTCGTTCGGCAATGGCCTGGAACAGCAGATCAAAGCCATCACCGGTCTGCGCGGAAATCCACACCCGCCAGGGATGGCCATGCTCATCCCGGTCAATTTTCGGCGACTGGCCTAGGTTGTCGACCTTGTTGTAAACGTGCAGAACCGGCAGCTTGTCGCCACCGATTTCTTCCAGCACCTCATTCACTGCCGCCACATTACTGTCACGCTCTTCTGCGCTGCAGTCTGTCACGTGCAGCAGCAAGGTGGCGTTAACGGTCTCTTCCAGGGTGGCGCGAAACGCCTGCACCAGCCGGTGGGGCAAATGGCGAATAAAGCCCACCGTATCCGCCAGAATCGCCGGCCCCACGCCCGGCACCTTTACCTTGCGCAGGGTCGGATCCAGAGTGGCAAACAGCTGATCCGCCACATAGACATCACCGGTGGTGATGGCATTGAAGAGAGTCGATTTCCCCGCGTTGGTGTAGCCCACCAGGGAAATTAGCGGCGTTTCGGAACGCTGGCGAGCCCGACGCCCCTGAGCGCGCTGCTTGCGCACCTTCCCCAGACGCGACTCAATGCCACGAATACGATCACGCAGCAGGCGACGATCGGTTTCCAGCTGGGTTTCCCCGGGACCGCGCAGACCGATACCGCCCTTCTGCCGTTCCAGGTGAGTCCAGCCTCTGACCAGCCGGGAAGACAGATGCCGTAACTGAGCCAGCTCTACTTGCAGGCGACCTTCATGGGTGCGGGCACGCTGGGCGAAGATATCCAGAATCAGGCCGGTACGATCCAGTACCCGGCATTTCACCACTCGCTCCAGGTTGCGTTCCTGGCCCGGGCTCAGAGCATGATTGAACAGCACCACATCCGCGTTGATTTCCGCCACCAGCGCTGCCAGCTCTTCTGTCTTGCCGGAGCCGATAAACAGGGCAGGATCGGGCCGATCACGCTTGCCGGTCAACTCCGCCGCCGGCTCCACGCCACTGGAAGTGACCAGATGATAAAACTCATCCAGATCTTCGCGTCCCATGGCATCGGGCAAATCCAGGTGCACCAGAATAGCGCGCTCACCGGCGCCGGTTCTGGTCTGCTCTGTACGGTCAAATAGGTCCATAGAGGCCTGATATGGGGGATGAGACCGCCAGTTTAAACCAGTCAGAGGAAGAAGACAGGGAAACCGGCATGAAAAGTACCGATCGGAGGCGTTAACGCGGCCACAACGCAAAGAGCCACCCGAAGGTGGCTCTTTGCAGGATCTGCGGCAGCGTTACTGGTTGCCGAAGCCCTCATCGGCAGCAGGAACGGCGGTGCCGCCTGTACCGGTGGTAGTCATGGCCGGGTTACCGCCGCCACGGGGGTTGCGGGCAGGCACGACGGTGGAAATCGCGTGTTTGTAAACCATCTGACTGACTGCATTTTTCAGCAGCACGACATATTGGTCAAAAGACTCAATCTGCCCCTGGAGCTTTATTCCGTTTACCAGAAAGATAGAAACCGGAATACGCTCTTTACGAAGCGCGTTGAGAAAAGGGTCTTGTAGCGAGTGCCCCTTTGACATGGCAAGTCTCCTTGAAATAACAGTAAAAAGTAGTGCCCAACACTTCGGGCAATCAGCGCTGTAACACAGTGAAACCGTCCCATACGGTCACTGCCTTCGCCCGATGCGCTATCGGGCAAATTTTTGTCAACAACCCGGCAAATTGGTTCCAGGTGCCGACACAACACATTTGCGCCGTGCTTCTCAAGTCGCCGCAAAATGGCTAAAAATCGATGATTGGCGAATTATAAACCAAAAAGTCCAACAACAGGGCTAACTAAACACAGATTTACAGATCTTCGCAAGCTGCTCGACTAGCGCCTGCCGCTGTGACGCATCGTTACTGTCGAAGCCGTCCAGATACGGCCATTTGCGCAGCCAGGTGAACTGTCGTTTGGCCAGTTGCCGGGTGGCGATAATGCCTCGCTCCACCATGCTGTCGTAGTCGTACTGACCGTCCAGATAGTCCCACACCTGCCGATAACCCACCGCTTTCATGGCCGGCAGATCCCGGTGGATTCCGGGCAGCTGTCGCAGCGCCTGCACCTCTTCTACCAACCCCTGCTCGAGCATCTGCCGGAAACGCTGCTCGATCATGCGATGTAACCAGGCACGATCCGGGGGCAACAGGGCCGCACTGTAAACCGGCCAGGGCAAGTCACTGAACTCACTCAGACCATCGCGGTTCTGTGTGACAGTTGTATGATGATCCGCATGAAAAGCGGACAGGGGCCGACCGGTTATCCGATATACCTCCAGCGCCCGCTGCAGGCGCTGGCGATCCGTGGGGTTGAGTCGCTCGGCGCTGACCGGGTCCACCTGGGCCAGTGCCGCATGCACCGCCGGCCAGCCTTCATGTTCGGCCAGGGCGGCAATATCGGCACGCACCGCCGGGTCCGCTTCCGGCAGAGGCGCCAGCCCCTCCACCAGTGCCTTGAAATAGAGGATGGTGCCACCGACCAGCAGGGGCAGTTTGCCATTGGCATGGATCTGTTCGATTTCGCGCAGGGCATCGGCGCGGAAATCCGCCGCCGAGTAAGGGGCATCCAGGTCGCGAAAACCCAACAGCCGGTGCGGTGCCGCTGCCAGCTCTTCGTCACTGGGCCGGGCCGCACCGATATCCAGCCCGCGATAGACCAGCGCTGAATCCACATTGATGATGTCGATGGGCAACGCCTGTGCCGCCTCAATGGCCAGCGCCGTCTTGCCGGAGCAGGTAGGCCCCATGAGGAGCAGCACCGGCAGCATACGCTCTGCCCCAGCGTCAGGTTTCAGGCGTCCGGCGTCCACCTACTGCCCCCGCATGAACAACCGGTCCAGATCCTTCAGGCTCATCTGGGTCCAGGTGGGGCGGCCATGGTTGCACTGACCGGAACGCTCGGTAGCCTCCATGTCGCGCAGCAGGGCATTCATTTCCGGGAGGGTCAGCCGGCGATTGGCCCGCACGCTGCCGTGGCAGGCCATGCTGGAGAGCAACTCATCCAGCTTCTGTTCGATCCGTTCGCTGCTGCCCTGGGCCAGCAGGTCAGACAATACATCGCGAACCATGGCCTCGCTGTCACTATCGCGCAGCATCGCCGGCACTTCGCGGACCACCAGGGTCTCCGGCCCGGCACGCTCCACCATAAAGCCCAGCCGGGAAAACACCTCCGGTTGCTGCTCGGCAAAATCCGCTTCCCGGGAGGATACCGCCAGCGACACCGGCACCAGCAACGGCTGGCTGCGTACCTTGTCCTCGGACCAGCTCTGTTTCAGCCGCTCGTAGGTAATCCGCTCGTGGGCGGCATGCATGTCCACTACCACCAGCCCCTGCTGGTTTTCAGCAAGAATAAAGATGCCGTGCAACTGCGCTACCGCATAACCCAGCGGCGGCACGGTTTCCTGATCGGACGCCGGCGGCATACCCGGGTTTTCAGCCACCTGGGAACGGACCAGCGCACCGTAGGCATCCGCCTGCCGCAGGCCTTGGCCATAACTGAATCCACTGCCGGCCGGCGGCGAATAGGACGGACGCCCCGCCGGGGCAGACAGGGACATGCTGGCCTGGCTGGGCTCCATGGCCGGCATCACCGACTCTCCCTCGTCCACCACGCTGGCGGCCAGTGACTGGCCCGGGCGCACTTCGGCGATAGCCCGGTGCAAGGAGCTATAAAGGAAGCCGTGCACCATGCGTTGTTCGCGGAAGCGCACCTCATGCTTGGTAGGATGCACATTCACGTCTACCTGGGCCGGGTCCAGCTCAAGGAACAGCACATAGGCAGGGTGGCGACCGTGATAGAGCACATCCGCATAGGCCTGACGGACTGCGTGGCTGACCACCTTGTCGCGAATCACCCGGCCATTCACATAAAAGTATTGAAGGTCCGCCTGGGAGCGGGAAAACGTGGGCAGCCCCATCCAGCCGTGCAGACGGATACCATCGCGCTCCACATCCACCGGGATCGCCTGCTCCATGAAGCCCTTGCCACACAGCTTGGCCACCCGCGCCGCGCGCAGGGTGTCATCCAGCCCGGCGGGCAACTGGTGGATCACCTTCTGGTTGTGGGTCAGACGGAAAGCGGTGTTGAACTCACTGAGCGCGATACGCCGGAACACTTCTTCCAGGTGGTTGAATTCGGTCTTTTCGGTACGCAGGAAACGGCGCCGGGCCGGGGTATTGAAGAACAGGTCGCGCATGGTCACGGTGGTGCCGCGCGGGTGTCCCGCCGGGGTGACCGAGGGAGCCATGTCGCGCCCTTCCACCTGCACCTGCCAGCCTTCCGCTTCGCCCTCCACGTTACTGGCCAGGGTCAGCCGCGATACCGAGCTGATCGCGGCCAGGGCCTCGCCCCGAAACCCCAGGGTGCCGATGGCTTCCAGATCATCGAGGCCCCGGATCTTGCTGGTGGCATGACGGGACAGGGCCAGGGGCAGGTCATCGCGACCAATCCCACTACCGTTATCGCGCACTCGCACCAGCTTCACCCCACCCTGCTCCACATCCACGCTGATGGATTCCGAGCCGGCATCCAGCGCGTTTTCCAGCAGCTCTTTCAATACCGAGGCGGGGCGCTCCACCACCTCACCGGCGGCGATCTGGTTGGCAAGGCGGGAATCAAGCAGCTGGATCTTTGTCACGGGCGTCTCTGTTGATGGAATTCAGGTAAAGATTACGGGTAATGTCGAAGCGGTCAGACAGCCCGGTGGCGAGACCGAGTAACGAGGAACGAACGCCAAAGCGGCGTCGCTTTTCGACACGCGCTACTCGTCACTCGCAACGCGTGTCCAATAATCGCTCTCACACATCGTTCGCACCGAAGGCCTTCACGAACCGGGGATTTTCAGCACCTGGCCGACCACGATTCGATCTCCATTCAACGCATTGGCGCTGCGGATCGCCTGTTCGGAGACGCTGTACTGACGGGCAATTTCCGAGAGTGTATCACCGGGCTGGATACGATACTGCTCGCCGTGCTCACGGCGCTGGGCTGCATACCAGCTATGCGGTGCCGGGTGATTGCGGAAATAGGCATCCACCCCGTTGACGATAGAGCGGGCCAGCTTGCTCTGGTGCGCAGAGGAGCGCAGATTGCGCTCTTCCGTCGGATTGGAAATAAAACCGGTCTCCACCAGGATCGAGACCATTTCCGGCTCCTTGAGAACCGCAAACCCGGCCTGTTCCACCCGGTCCCGGTTACCGTGCAGCTTGGTCACCTTACCCATTTCTCCCAGCACCTGCCGGCCCAGGTAAAGGCTGCCGGCCATGGAACCATTCATGCGCAGGTCCGCCAGCACGCTGAGCAAGGAGCTGTCGTCCTTTTCCTCTTCGTAGACCCCGGCCACCCGGTCGGATTCGTTGGCAATCTTGGCAAGATAGCGCGCCCGGGCGCTGGTGGCGCCACTACTGGACAGGGCAAACACGGAAGCACCGTTGGCGCGGGCATCGGTGAAGGCGTCCGCGTGGATGGAAATAAACACATCGGCCCCGTGATCCTCACGGGCGATGCGGCGACGCTCGGCGAGAGGCACATAGTAATCCCCGTCACGGACCATCACCGCCCGCATGCCGGCCTGATCATTGACCTGCTTTTCCACCTTCTTGGCGATCTGCAGCACCAGGGTCTTCTCGTAAACACCGCTAGGCCCGCGAGCCCCCGGATCTTCACCACCATGGCCGGCATCGATGGCCACCACCATCAATCGAGGCTCGCTGGGTGCCTCCTTTTCCTTCACCGGTTCCGGACTGGTTTTGGCAGCACTTTGCAATTCGCTGTCAAACAGATCCACCACCAGACGCCAGCCATGGGGCTCGATCGGTTTGAGCAGATTGGTACGGGTGCGCACACCGTTTTTCATGTCGAAGACCACACGGGTCTTGTCGCTATGCTTGCCCACACGAATATTGGCAATGGGGCTGCTGGCGTAATCCAGGGTGTTGACGTCGAAACCCAGGCTGGCATCCAGCAGATCCAGCACGATGCGATCCGGGTTGGCCAGTTTGTCGAGTTTGTGATCCACCGGTGAGGGCAGATCAAACACTATGCGAGTGTGATCCGGGGCCCGGTGCAGACGCACCGAATCAATGCTCGTCTGGGCAAACCCCAGGCTGGCCCAGACGCCACTGAGCAGAAGCACAAACACTGCGGTAAGGTTTTTCTTATTGTCACGATGCGTCATAGGCCCAATCCAGGGTCGCCTTTCGTCCACGGCCGTTGACGGCCAGTGTAATGGTCAAATCCGGTGAAGGCACCACCCCGGCGCCCCGCTCCGGCCACTCCAGCAAACACAAGCTGTCGGAGGAGAAATAATCCCGTACGCCTATCAACTCCAGTTCTTCCGGGTCGCCAAGACGATACAGGTCGAAGTGATAGATATGGACGCCGCCAAGCTCGTAGGGTTCCACAATTGTATAAGTCGGGCTCTTTACCGCCCCCTCGTGGCCCAGGCCTCGCAGCATACCGCGCACCAGTGTGGTCTTGCCGGCGCCCAGGTCCCCTTCCAGATAAACGCAGCCACCACCGTTCAGACGGCGGGCCAGACGGCCTCCCAACGCCAGGGTGGCGGCTTCATCGGGCAGGTCCACATGCTCAACAGTCATCTATGCTCTCGTTATTCAGCCAGACAGTTTTCATTCAGCTCGGCACGCAAATACGGCAACAGGTCCGTGGCCAGCATGCCCCGTGAACCACACCGGGCCGCACAGGCGTCGGCGGCGCGGGCGTGAATCATGGCCCCCAACCGGGCCGCATCATAGCCCGTCAGGCCCTGGGCGCGTAAGGCGGCAATCACGCCGGTGAGCACATCACCCATGCCCCCGGAGGCCATTCCCGGGTTGCCGTCACAGATCAGGGCGCGGCCTCTCTCACCCTGCACATCTTCGCCCTGAATCAAGGTTCCCAGGCCTTTCAGCAACACCGTGCCGCCGTAGCGGGTGGCCAGGCTTTCCAGGGCCGAAAAGCGATCCTGTTGAATATCCGCTGCAGGTACGCCGAGCAGCCGACCCGCCTCTCCCGGATGGGGGGTCAGCACCCAATCGCCCTGGCCAATGCCATCATCGTCGGCCATCAGGGTCAGGGCATCTGCATCCACCACCAACGGCTTGCCGCTTTCCAGCGCCAGGGCCAACAAGGCACGCCCCCAGTCATCGCGCCCCAGGCCAGGGCCAATGGCGATAACACTGGCCGCCGCCAGCAAGGACGCCGCGTCGCTGGCATTGTCCACTCCGCGAACCATGATTTCCGGCTGCCGTGTGAGCGCCACTGCCACATGCTCCGGGCGGGTAATCAGGCTGACCTTGCCCGCCCCGCAGCGGGCGGCGGCCTGGGCGCTCATCACTGGCGCACCGGCAAAACCATGGTCTCCGCCGATGACCACCACATGGCCGTAGTTGCCCTTGTGACCATCAATCCGTCTCGGCGGCAGCAAGGCATGCAGGTTGGCGGGCACCGGCACCCGGCAATCCGCTGGCACTTGGGAATACACGTCCCGGTCAACCTGCAGATCAAAAAAGCACAGTTCACCGCTATACACCGGCCCCTGCCCGGTCAGCAGGCCACGCTTGATACCAATAAAGGTACAGGTCAGATCCGCCGCCAGCACCGCCCCCAGCGGCATGCCGGTATCGGCCCCCAGGCCGGAGGGAATATCCAGCGCCAGGCGCGGCACCGGCAAGGCATTCAGGGCGGTCAGCAAGGCCGCCATTTCATCACGTAGCGCACCACTGAGGCCGGTACCCAGCAGGCCATCGACCAGCAGGTCCATCCCCTCGGGAAGACGATCCAGCGTCAGTGGCGTCATGGGGATGCCGGCATCCCGGCAGCGTTCGGCCATGGTCAGGGCGTCACCCTTGAGCGTTTCCGGTGGCGTGGTGAAATGGATCTGTGGTGCCAGCCCGGCAGCATGGGCCAGCCGCGCGACCACATAACCATCGCCACCGTTATTGCCACCGCCACACAGCACGGCGATCTGCCGGGCTTCGGGCCAACGCTCACACAACGTATCGAAAGCCGCCTGCCCGGCACGGGCCATCAGTTCGGCACCCGGGGTGCCGGCGGCAATCGCCAGTCGGTCCAGTTCGCGGGTCTGGGCGGCGGTATAGAGAGCCTTCGACAGTGTCGTCATGTTACCCTTCATCGTTCATTTCCCGGCATTATATCCCTTCAAACCATGGACCTGCAGGCACTGAAAGAAAAGATCCAGCTCTGGGGGCGCGAGCTCGGCTTCCAGCAGATAGGCATTGCCGATACGGATCTGCGCGCCGCCGAGGCAGACCTGAAAACCTGGCTGGAAAAAGGCTACCAGGGCCAGATGAAATGGATGGCCGCCCACGGCAACAAACGCTACCGGCCAGAAGAACTGGAACCGGGCACCCTGCGGGTGATCTCAGCGCGGATGGATTATCTGCCGCCGGATACGCAACCGGTGAAGATACTGCAACAGAAAGACAAGGCCTATGTGTCCCGCTACGCCCTGGGCCGCGACTATCACAAACTGATCCGCAAGCGCCTGGCCATCCTGGCCGCGCGTATTCGCGAGGAAGTGGCCGACAGTGAGTTGGCCCGGGCCTTTGTGGACAGTGCTCCGGTGATGGAAAAGCCCCTGGCCGCCAAAGCCGGGCTGGGCTGGCAGGGCAAACACACTCTGGTGCTGAACCGGGAAGCGGGAAGCTGGTTCTTTCTAGGCGAAATCTATACAGATATTGCGCTGCCGGTGGACCAGCCCGGTGAGGACCATTGCGGCAAGTGCCGGGCCTGCATCACCGTCTGCCCCACCGACGCCATCGTCGCCCCCTATGAGCTGGATGCCCGGCGCTGTATTTCCTACCTGACCATCGAGCATGAAGGCAGCATCCCCGAAGACCTGCGCGAAGGCATCGGCAACCGCATTTTCGGCTGCGACGACTGCCAGCTCATGTGCCCATGGAACCGCTTTGCCCAACACACCGGCGAAGGGGATTTTCATCCCCGCCACGGGCTGGGCGACAGCGATCTGGTGACGCTATTTTCCTGGAGCGAGGAAGAGTTTCTGGAACGCACCGCCGGCAGCGCCATTCGCCGGGCCGGGTATCGAAAGTGGCTGAGAAATATTGCCGTGGCGCTGGGTAATGCGCCGGGGTCAGAAGAGATTGTGCAGGCGCTAAGAGACAGGCGGGACTTTCCGGACGAGACAGTGCAAGAGCATGTGCGCTGGGCGCTGGAGCGACACACCCAAACATAATATCCCCTCCGTAGGAGCAGCGCTCTCTGTGCCCTGTGGGTATGAGCCGCGAATCGAGCGTAGCGAGGATCCTGGTTAGTCTTTCCCGGGACTCTTCGCGGCTCAAGCGCCGCTCCTACGGCAACAGGGAAGCCCTCTCTACCACTGATGGCGCCAACAGTTTTGCGTGCCAGCATCAGCAATCAATAAAATGCTCGCGGTAATACTGCAGCTCGGCGATGGATTCGCGGATGTCGTCCAGGGCCAGATGCTTGTTGTCCTTCTTGAAGCCCGGCAAGATCTCCGGCTTCCAGCGACGCGCCAGTTCTTTCAAGGTCGACACATCCAGGTTGCGGTAATGAAAGAAGGCTTCCAGCTCGGGCATATAGTTGGCCAGAAAACGGCGATCCTGGCAGATGCTGTTGCCGCACATGGGTGACATGCCCGCCTCCACATGCTCCTTGAGGAAATCCAGGGTCTGAGCCTGGGCCTGCATCTCGCTGATGCGGCTTTCCTTCACCCGCGCCACCAGGCCGGAGTTGTTGTGGTGTTCGGTGTTCCACTCGTCCATGCCGTCCAGCAGGGCATCACTCTGATGCACCGCCAGCACCGGTCCTTCGGCAATCGGGTTCAACTGGGCATCGGTGACAATGGTGGCGATTTCGATGATGCGGTCGTTCTCCGGGCTCAGGCCGGTCATTTCCAGATCGATCCAGATCAGATTGTTGCGCTTGTCAGTCATGGGCATTCCGTATCATGGCTTTATGCCGACATGGTAGCATGCAGCCACCAATCAACCGGAATACCTCGTGGCCAAACGCAAGCTCAACCGACGCCAACAGTGGCGTATTGAAAAAATCCAGGCGGAAAAACGCGACCGGGCACAGCGCCGCAACGCGGAGCTGGAGACCCTGGTGGCCAACGACCTCGGCGACGAGCAGACCGGCACCATCACCGCCCACTTCGGCCAGCAGGTGGGCGTGGAAAGCGCCGATGGCGAATCCATGCGCTGTCACTTCCGCGCCACCCTGGAGCAACTGGTGGTGGGCGACCGGGTCATCTGGCAGCCAGCCAAAAGCGAGGGCCTGGGCGTGGTGGTGGCCATCGAACCACGGCAGACGGTACTGAAACGTCCGGACATGTACGGCAACCTGAAGCCAGTGGCCGCCAATGTGGAGCAGATGCTGGTGGTGTTTGCGCCCTTGCCGACGCCTTCCAGCGCCCTGCTGGACCGTTATCTGGTGGCGGCAGAACTCTCTGATATTCCCGCCACCCTGGTGCTCAACAAGGCTGACCTGATCGATGAGGAATTGCGCCCCTTTATTGACGACATGAAGGCGCTTTACCAACGGCTCGGTTATCCGGTGCTGGAAGTCAGCGCCCATGACAGCCAGGGCCTGGCGCCGTTACAGGAGGCCCTGATTGGCAAGACCAGCGTGTTCGTGGGGCAATCCGGAGTGGGTAAATCCTCCTTGGTCAATGCGGTGCTGCCAGAGGCCGACCTGCAAGTGGGCGACCTGTCCGCCAGCTCCGGCCTGGGCCAGCACACCACGGTCACCGCCCGGCTGTTTCACCTGCCCACCGGTGGCGAGCTGATCGACTCCCCCGGTATCCGCGAGTTCGGCCTCTGGCATATCAGCGAAGATGAGCTGCTGCACGGTTACCGGGAATTGTCCGACCTGGCCGGCCACTGCAAATTCCGCAATTGCTCCCACCGCAACGAACCCGGCTGCGCCCTCATCATGGCGGCAGACAGTGGCGAAATCAGCGAAGAACGGCTGGCCAACTTCTACCAGATCGCCGACACCCTGGATGAGGACGGGCGCGAGAGATATCAGTGAACAGTTAACAGTGAACAGCTAATAAGGGACAATGCCCCCAACGCTGACAGCGATATGTCTTTTTTCGCTGTTCACTATTCACTATTAACTGTTCACTGATCCCATGCTTCCTCTGCTGCTCGAACCTGCCGACCTCGCCAAGCACCTGGGCGATGACAAGCTGCTCATCATTGATCTGAGCAAGCCCACCATCTATGTCCAGGCCCATGTGCCCGGGGCCATTCATCTGGATTTCAAGCGGCTGCAGACTGGCGCCCAGCCGGCACCGGGCATGCTGCCGGATGACGACACCCTCGGCGACCTGTTTTCCGGGTTGGGGCTGACCCCGGACACCCATGTGATCGCCTATGACGACGAAGGCGGTGGCTGGGCCGGGCGGCTGTTGTGGACGCTGGATGCCATTGGCCACAAGCACTACAGCTATCTGAACGGCGGCATTCATGCCTGGCTGGCAGAGGGGCATCCCACCAGCAGCGAATCCACGGAACCGACCCCCAGCGACTACGAAGTGGGCGAACATGATCCGCTCACCGAGGTGAACCTGGATTACCTGCTGGCCCATTATCAGGATCCGGCGGTGGCCATCTGGGATTCCCGCTCGGAAGAAGAGTATTCCGGCGTGCGCGCCTTTGCCCAGAAGCCCGGCCATATTCCCGGCGCCGTCCACTACGAGTGGACCGACCCCATGGACAAGCAGAACAACCTGCGCTTGCGTCCCCTGGACGACATTCGTGCGGAGCTGGAAGCTCGCGGTATCACGCCTGACAAGGAAGTGATCTGCCATTGCCAGACCCACCATCGTTCCAGTTTTTCCTGGCTGGTGGGCAAGATCCTGGGCTACCCCAGACTCCGTGGCTACGCCGGCTCCTGGGCAGAATGGGGCAACCACCCCGACACCCCGGCGGAAAAATCCGAATAACCCACGTTAAGGACATCCCTTGAACAACTGGCGCGACAAGCTCTTCGTTACCCTGCAATACCTGATTCCCCAGCACGCCTTATCCCGGCTGGTGGGCATGCTGGCGCGTAGCGAAGTGCCATGGATCAAAACCACCTTCATCAACCTCTTCATGAAACGCTTTGGCATTGATCTGTCCGAAGCCCAGATTGAAGACCCGGACCAGTTCGAAACCTTCAACGCCTTCTTTACCCGGGCGCTGAAGCCGGACGCTCGCCCGCTGGAAGCGTCTGACGCCGCCGACATCGCCTGTCCGGCGGACGGCGCGGTGAGCCAGCTCGGCGCCATTCGCGCCAATCAGGTGTTCCAGGCCAAGGGCCACGACTACTCCCTGTACGACCTGCTCGGCGGCGACAGCGCCCTGGCCAGCGAATTCACCAATGGCCAGTTCGCCACTATCTATCTGTCACCCCGGGACTATCACCGCGTGCATATGCCGGTGACCGGCACCCTGCGCGAAACCCGCTACGTGCCCGGCGACCTGTTTTCGGTGAACGAGGCCACCGCCAACGGCGTGCCCAACCTGTTTGCCCGTAACGAGCGACTGGTGTGCATCTTTGACACCGAGCGCGGCCCGGCAGCGGTGATTCTGGTAGGCGCCATGATTGTGGCGGGCATCGAAACCGTGTTCAGCGGTCAGGTGACCCCCCTGCCGAAACAGGTGGTGACCACCGACTACCTGCGCACCGCCCCCATTACTCTGGAAAAAGGCGACGAACTGGGCCGTTTCCTGCTCGGCTCCACCGTGGTGCTGTTGTTCCCGGAAGGCAAAGCGAATTTCGAAGCCGATCTGAAAGCCGGCAGCCTGGTGCGGGTGAAAGGCAAGCTGGGACAGTACAGCGAAGGCAGCCAAGCCTGATTACGGACAACGGGCCGGTTCCATCGGCCCGTTCCCCTCTCTGAAACCGAAACATTCTTTCCTTTCTCGTCTACCCCATATCCTCCGATCATTCAATGACCCGGATTGAGCGGGTGTCCCGCCTGACATCAGGAGCGGTCCGCAAAGCAACTGCAGATTGGCGCATCTTCCCTACAATGGCCGCCCAATGAATTCATCGCCGGTGGAACCATGATCACTGACACCCTGCAACAGGCTCTCCACAACACCACCCGCCCCTGGCGACAACGCCTGGATAACGGCCGCGCCCGGCTGTTCCAGGCGGACGCCCTGAGCCAGGCAGAACAGACCCCCTACGAGACCCTGTTCGACGATGGCCTGGTGAAGCTGCGCTACTACCCACCGCTGCAGGAAAACGCCATCCCGCTTACCGATGGCACGGTGATGTCCGTGAGCCGGGACACCCAGCGCACACCACTGGTATTGGTGGCCCCGCTGGCAGTGAACATGCTGATCTATGACCTGTTCCCCCAGCGCAGCCTGGTGCGCTACCTGCGCGCCCGCGGCTTCGAACTGTACATGGTGGATTGGGGCCGGCCCGGCAAGTATCACAACCACCTGAACCTGAGCAGCTACTTTTCCGACTACCTGCCCAAGCTGCTGGTGCAGGTACGCCGGCACAGCGGCAAACAGCAGCTCAGCCTGCACGGCTGGAGCTTCGGCGGCCTGTTCAGCCTGTGCTACAGCGCACTGGGCCAGGACCCGGATATCAAGAACCTGGTGTTGGTAGGCGCGCCCACGGACTATCACCGCAACGGCGCCCTGGGTGCCCAGTACCGCCGCTTCAGCCGCCGTGCCAAATGGATACGCCGCAGCACCGGCCTGCGCATCCATGATGTACCGGCAGGGCTACTGCGCTCCCCGGGCTGGATGAACAGCCTGGCGTTCAAGCTCACCAATCCGGTGGGCAGCCTGCAGGGCTACTGGAATCTGGTGAAGAACCTGCACGACCGGGATTTCGTCTCAGCCCACGCCACCAACGGTGCTTTCCTGGACGACATGGTGGCGTACCCGGGCGGTGTGATTCAGGACATCATCCGCTACCTGTGGACCGACAATGTGGTGGCCCACGGCCAGCTCCCCATGGAAGGCACCGAAGGCCACCTGAACCAGGTTACCGCCAATGTGCTCAACGTTACCGGCGCCAGCGACCCCATCGTCACACCGGAATGCAGCCAGGCCATGGAGCCGCTGATCCGCAGCAAGGACAAAACCTTCATCACCATTGAAGGGGGCCACATGGGCATCCTTGGCAGCGCCGCAGCACAGAAGCAGAGCTGGGGCAGGATCGCCGACTGGTTAATTGAGCGGGATTGAAAGCAGCTGCGAGCAGCTAGCTACGAGCTCCTAGGCGGGCGTGGTCGTGCAACCGAATTGTGCCGTGCCCCCATTTTTTGTAGGAGCTATGCTTGCATGGCGAACCGCGCTTGCGCGGAAATCGACCGGAGGGCGATCAGGAATCTCGGAGCTCGACAGGTTTCAGAAAAGAATGGCGGCTGGATTGAACTCTGCCGCCTCGCTACGCTCGGTTCGCCATGCAAGCATAGCTCCTACAGCGGCTTCGTAGAAATGAAGAGACACCGGGAACTGTCCAACCTTTCCCTATCCCATCGAACGTAGCTCGTAGCTGCCTGTTGTCATGTAACCGACACCCAACCCCCCTAGGCTGTTATGCCATGTTATGGATAACCGTCTGCCTGTCATGTCCCGCCTGTTGATTCTGTTTCCCTGCAGCCACATGGGCAATCTGCTGATAGCCCTGCCCCATCTGCGCGCCATGCTGGCCGCACAGCCATACGCGTTGCTGGTGGTGAGTCAGCGCTATCAATCGCTGGTGGAGCAGAGCCTGCCCGGTGAGACTCGTCTGCTGTATTACCCGGAGCAGGCCCTGTCTCGGCAGGCGCCGCTGTTTCAGCGAGTGCATCGTTACCTGCAGCTGGTCATGGCCATGCGTCGCTTCAACGCGGACGTGGCGGTGGATATCGAGGGGGAGCAGAAGTCTGCCACGCTGGTGCGATTAAGTGGTGCCGCCGAGCGCATCGGTCCGCGTCGCCGCCATGGCCAGTGGTTCTACACCCGACAACCGCAAGCGGACTGGTCTGGCCATCGCTGGCAAGCCTATGCCAGCCTGAGCCAACCTGCCGCCAACTCACCGGCACGTTATCTGCCCCTGAATGCCAGCGCCGATGGCATGAAAGAAGTGGACGCTACCCTGACAGAGATCGACTCAACGGATGGTCTGGTGGCCATTCATGCCGGCGCCACCAAGACATACAAAATCTGGCACGCAGAGCAATTTGCTGCGCTTTGCCAACAGCTGCGCCGAGCCGGGCTTACCCCACTGCTGATTGGCGCTGGCCAGAAAGATCGCCAGCAGATTGCCCGTATCCAGAGCTTTCTCTGCGACCCGGTTATCGACCTGTGCGATCAGCTCAGCCTCGCCGGGCTGATCGCCTTGCTGAAACGCAGCCGCGGCTTTGTCGGCAACGACAGCGGCCCCATGCATCTGGCCGCAGCTTGCGGACTGCCTGCCGTGGCCCTGTTCGGGCCCACCGATGACACCCTCTGGCACCCACTCTCCCCCCATGCACAGGTATTGCGCTGGCAGCATTGCCATCGGGATTGCGAACGCAGCAGTTGCGCCCTGGACAGCTACCCCTGCCTGCAACGCATTACGGTGGACCGGGTGGTCAATACCCTGGAAGAACTGGGAGTGATACCTGTCGCCCACCCGGGCCCGGTGAAGACGTTGCGCATTTCCTGATACGGCCCGTCCCGAATCACCGTTGTAGCCTTGCTCGCAAGGCGGATATTCCAGTGGACTTCCTGAGTATTTTCGACCCTTCGCTTTGCAAGCAAAGCTCCAACGGCCTTTTTCACCCTGAAAAAAACCGCGAGGTGTTTCCACCTCACGGTCTAGAGACAGGGGAGATTGTCTTTTCTATTGGCCATCAGAAGCCATCAAACAATCCGGCCAGCAACCCGGTGATCGGCGACAACAGATCCAGCAGCGGTGCCAGGGGGCTGAGCAGTCGCTCATCCAGTTGTTCGGTCACTTCCCGCACCACGATCAGCAGCCCTGAAGACAGCGCATCGCCCGGCAAGGTCGCATAATCCTCCGCGCCGGGAATCTGGTTGAGCCAGAGCACGTCGTTGACCAGATTCTCCAGGGTCTGCTGTACCGTGCCCACCAGTTGCTCACCGGTGGCACTGGTATCCAGCAGGACCAGTTGCTCCAGGGTATTCGCCAGACCCAGAGAAACGGTAGAGAGCACCGAGGTCAGCCCGGCAAACACTGGCACGTCGCTCGGCACCTGCTCTTCAATGCCATCAAGAATATTGTTCAGGTTGCGGGACAATGCCACCAGCGGGCCGGCGATAAAGGCAATGTCTTCCACCGTGCCGCCTTCACCCGCATCACCACCACCGCCACCAAAACCGGCGGCCAGGGCATCGAACGCACCGCCCAGTTGATCAAAGGGTGCCGGCAGACCGCTGGTATCGATGGCCTGCAATTGCTCCGACGCCGCCAGCACCGCCTGAACGGACTGGGTGATTCCACTACTGTCGCCTTGCAGGATCGCAGCGGTGGCCGCATCCATGGCATTGAACAGGATATCGGTCCCGGCAATCATCTGGTCGAACACCTGACGCTGATCGTCGGGCAAATTGGCACCGGCCTGGGTAAAACCGGACACCAGGGTTTCACGCAGCTCTTTCAGCGGACCAGTAAAATCCGCATCAAAGCCGTCCGGCAATGGCAGCGGCAAGGCGCCGTCACCCAGGGGCAGACCGGAAAAATCATTGCCCGGCACCAACCCCGTCATGGGCTGCTTGTCATAACAGTGGGTATAGGCCGGGGTCAGCTCGCCGTTGCTGATCACGCCCAGTCCTTCTGCCTCCGGCTCTACCACATAGGCATCCAGGCAGAGGGTGGCCGGCGCCAGGGTAACCGGGTCGGCTTCAGTGGCCTTCATCCAGAAGAAACCATAGACATCGCCTTGCTGGAAACGCGCCGCATTGCGTTGCGGATCATCAATGGACCGGGTCTTGCCGGCGGCGCCACTGACCACGAACTCGGTACGGCCGCACTCCGGCACCGCTTCAAGAACCTGCAGATCATGGTCGTGACCAGCAAAGAAAAAGTCGGTCTGATCACAGACTGCTTCTTCCATAAACGCCTTCCAGCGCTCCCCGGCCAGCACCGGCAGAATCTCACTGGGCACACCATCATAGTTGCCGGCGTTGCCATGAGTACCATTAGACAAATAGGGATGGTGGGCCATGGCGATCTTGAACACGGCATTGGAGCCGGCCAGAGTGTTCACCGTCCAGTTGCGCTGGTCGATGCCATAGGTGTGGTAGGCATAGGCAATATCCGGATCACCGAAACCACCGGCAATGGGGTTGGAATCCAGTGCCACGAAATCCACCAGCGAGCGGGGATTGGTATGGGTGGTGCCAGCACTATGCAGGAAATAACGGTCCGGCATATTCCAACGGTTGGACAGTTTGCCGTCGAAGTAGGTGTAATCTACCTGAAACTCACCACGTGAATTTCCCGCGCCGTCGCCGCCCACATAGGCCGTATTGTCGTGGTTACCCAGGACCATATAGAAAGGCAGCTGCACCGGCTCGAAAGGCTTCTCAAATTTTTCTGCGAATTGGGGGTCGTCCACACTGGTGACACCGGACTCGTAGATGTTGTCACCCAAGCCGACAACCAGGTCACAGCCCGGAAACGCCATGTCGTCCACAAACTCATCTTTGCGTTGGCAGACTTCGGCGATGGCTTCACCCACCGCATACTGACCGGCAGAGCCACTACCGGAATCACCGATCACAATAAAACGCAGTGCCGCTGGCGGGTTGCTGGCCACCGGCCCTTCACCGCCCTCATCACCGCCTTCTCCATCCCCCGGCTCGGATGGGTTGTTGGGAGTTTCGCTGTTACCGCCAGCGTCATCGCTGTTCGCCGGGCCGGAACCGGAAGAGCCCCCGCCGCCACAGGCTGTCAGCGTCAATGCCGCCACCAGGGGCAACAGTTTCCAGGGAAAAGTCATGACATCACCTCATCGGAATTCGGTACAGGAGGATGGAAAACCGCGGTGCGCAGGGAACGCGGCCGAGACGGGGGCAGGTCTTCGACAATGCGACTGTCACCGCTTTTCACCGCCACCACCTTGGTCTTGCTGGTATCGATCTGGCCACGCTGATCGAAGGATTCGATGCTCTGCGCGTAGTAGAACTCGCCCTGGGTACGCTGGCGATCCACGTCCACCAGAATGAAACCGCGGGATTTGGCTTCCACATAACGGATATGCGGGTTAACCACTGGAATCAGCGCGCCGGCCACTTCTGCCGCCCCGTCCGGGAATCCCGGGCTGGTCACCGCCGGGGTGACCAGCTCTGCTGCCAGCGGCTTGTCGAACAGATCACCGAGTAATGAGCCCGGGTTGCGATAGATTTCACTGGCCCAGGAGGTATGAATATCCCCGGTGAGAATCACCACATTATCGATGTTGTTGTCGTCGATATGGTTGAGAATTTTCAGTCGGTCTGCCGCATAGCCATCCCATTGATCCATGTTGATGGCGGACAGATTGCCGCGCAGTTGTGCGCTGCGCTCATCCAGGGTCGGCAACTCGGCAATGTTGAGCTGGGCAAACATGACCTGCTGGCCGATGAAACGCCACTGACTGGTGGAGGCGCTGAGACTGTCGAGCAGAAAGTCCATCTGCTCGGCACTGATCAGGTGGCGGTCTTCATCGTTGCGGGCCGGGTCAGCGGGAATCGTCAGTTGCTCGTCACGGCCTTCCAGACGCGTGTCCAGCATGGTCAGATCCAGCAGATCGCCGAACTGGAAACGGCGATAGATCACACTGTTATTACCCGGTTCGCGAGGGCGAATGGGCAGCCATTCGAAGTAGGCCTGCTGGGCAATCTGTTTGCGGGTTTCCCAGTCGCCTTCAGTGAGCGGCTGGTGATTCTCGGCACCGTCGCGGTAGCTGTCGTTGGTAGATTCGTGATCATCCCAGACAGCGATCATGGGGAATTGCTGATGAATCGCCTGCAGATCCTGATCGGTCTTGTACTGGGCATGGCGTTGGCGGTAATCGCTCAGCGACACCATTTCATGGGCCGGCAGCGGGTCACGGTCGGGAAAATCCCCATATTCTCCCGCGCCATATTCGTAGATGTAATCCCCAAGGTGGAGGACAAAATCCAGGTCCGAGTGATTGGCCACCGCCCGGTACACCGAGAAAAATCCATTGGGATAATTGGAACAGGACACCACCGCGAAACGGGCGCGGTCGATAAAACGATCAGAGGCCGGAAAGGTCCGGGTACGACCCACCGCAGAGGTCTTGTTCGCCACCGCAAACTGATAGTAGTACCAGCGGTCTGCCTGCAGGCCCGAGGCATCCACCTTCACGCAGTAGTCTGCTGCTGCCGTGGCCGTAGCCGCATAAGTAGCCACGATCTGCTGCATGGCCGGATCACTGGCCACGGTAACCGCCACCGCCACATCCTCACCGTTGCCAAGGTCTGGCGTTACCCGCGTCCACAGAATAACCCGGTCGGACAGTGGGTCACCGGATGCCACCCCATGCAGAAAAGACGCAGAGGGCAATGCATCAGGCTGATCCGGAATCTCGGGCTGATTCGGTGTCGGTGTATTAACCGATGTCGTTGGCGAACTGCTGCCACCCCCGCAACCCGCTAATGCGAGCGTACTGCCCGCACCCAGCGCCTGCACCAGGCGACGTCGTTTGTGATCCATGGAATTTCCCCCTGATTGAACGCCATCGCTTCACGCGCTGACGACTCAAGATTAGGCAGGAAATTGCATCGGGACAGTGGGCCTTGGGTAGTTGCACTGTAGTACTATGTAGCCCCCTGTAACCGCCCAGTTAAAGGTGACAGAGGCATGAATAACGGCTGAAAAATCTATGACGATGGCCGGGAAAAACGCGCTACACCAGCGCAAATGCGCCGGGCAGATGCTGTCGAAGGGTAAGCAGATTCTCCTCCTGCACGTCCATCTCACCGAAGCAGTTGGCCATGGTGCCCGCATACTGGAGCCCATCCTTTTCAATCGCTTCCGCGGTCAACAGTGCATGATTGATACAGCCCAGTTTCATCCCCACTACCTGAATAACCGGTAGCTCCAGGGCACTGGCCAGGCCGGATAGCATTTCCCGGTCATTGAGAGGCACCCGCCAGCCGCCCGCGCCTTCAATCAGAATCAGGTCTGCTTTATGAGCACTCAGGGCGCCGCGCACATAACCCACCAACCGTGACAGAGTGATGGCCTTTCCCTCCTGCCGGGCAGCAATATGCGGCGCAACCGGCGCTTTCAACGCCACCGGATTAACCAACTCGTAGGGCAGTGTCACCGAGCTGGCCGCCATCAACTGCAGGGCATCATCATTGCGCCAGCCCTCTGCGGTTTCCTCACACCCGGCAGCTACCGGCTTGAGACCGTAGCAACTCAAGCCGGCTTCGCGGGCACGCTCCAGCAGACGACAGCTCACCCAGGTCTTACCGACTTCGGTGTCCGTGCCGGTGACGAAGAAGATGCCTTTGAGGGCGGGAAGGGGTGGTTTTTGGTTTTCCATAGCTATCCTTGGGTTGAGCTTATCGCTTTGATCGCCCTTCGGTCGATTCCGTGCTTCGCACGGTTCGTCCCTCAAGAGGAACTCCTACAAGCGGCTTCGTAGAAACTTCAGAACCCCCGCGAACGTCCAAGTTTTTCTTAATCCAATCAGCGTAGCTCAAAGCTTTTCCGCTTCCAGGAACAACACATTCCAGGTCAACGGCAGCCCCTGCCTGGTACGCCTGGTTTCGTATTCTGCCACCATCGCCTGCCAGGCATTCTTGCCGGTGAGGCCGCTGGCGCCATTCACGTGATCCGCGCCGGTAGCCTTGAGGCGGCGAGCAATCTGTTTGACCGAATCGTAGTATTCCACCATCACCTGTTGCTGGCATTGCGCATCGGCAAACCCAGCCTGCAAAGCCGCGCCCTGCCAGTCCTTCAACGACGGCAAGGGATTCACATGGGGACGATGATTGACTCCCTGCCAGCTCTGATTCAATTCCTGCAGAGAACCAGCCAGGGGGACCGCCAGCAACAACCGCCCTCCCGGGGCCAACACCCGGCACACCTCCGCCATAACCCTGACCGGGTGGCACCACTGCAAGGCAAAACAGGAAAACACCAGCCCCTGGGACGACGCCTGCAGCGGCAGGGATTCCGCATCCGCGCACAGGGGCTGGTAATGATCGTTGAGTCGGCCCCGTTCAGCGGCTTCGTTAAGCATATCGGATGACAGATCCACCGCCTGCCATAACACCTCCGGCAGAGCCTGTTGCTGGGCACGGGCAAAGGGTGCGGTGGCACAGCCAAGATCGAGAGCCGCCGGCTTCACCAGTTGGTCAGGCAGTCGCTGGACCAGCGAGCGCCCCACCGCCAGCTGCAGCTCCGCGTGCGCATCGTAACTCCGCGCGGCACGGCCGAAATGCTGACTGACAGCAGTCTTTAGTGGCGAGTCCACAGTCGGCTCAGCCAACCAGTCGATGGTCGCGATAGAAGTCATAGACGGCCCGGGTAAACGTATCGGGGGCGGACAGGAAAGGCACATGGGCCACCTGTTCGATCAGGGCGGTGCGGCCGGTTTGAATCAGGGGCTCCACCGCCGCCATGGCGGCCGCCGGCACGATATGATCATTCTCGCCGAACACCATCAGCACCGGCATGGGCAGGGATTTCAGCGTACCGCGCAGGTCCGTATCACGGAGAATATCGAGACCGCCGCGCAGGGCCCTGCGCGCCGGCAGGCCGCAGAAATAAAGAATGTCTTTCAGGCGCGCGGTGTCTTCACGCATGGCCGCACTGCCCTTGCAGTTGAGGGCCAGGAAGCGCACCAGGGTACCCTCGTAATCCTCGTCGAACATCTCGGCAAACTTGGCCAGGATGTCCGCCTTCATGGCTGGCGGCCAATCTGCGGCGGCAGTGAAGCGGGGGGACGTGGCCACGGTGACGACAGACTGCACTCTCTGGGGCGCCTTCTCTGCCATGGCCAATGCCACCAGCCCACCCAGGGACCAACCCAGCAGATGGGCCTGTTCCGGCATGATGGCCAACACCTGGTCGGCGAGAAAACCCAGGGTGTAGTCATCATTGGGGAGCGGACTCTGCCCCATGCCCGGCAGATCCACCACAGTGACACGGAACCGTTCCAGCAACGCCGGCACAATGTCGTCAAAGACAATGGCATGCAGACCCCAGCCATGGATCAGCACCACATCCTGGGCATCCGCATCCGGGACGCCGGTGGCTTCGTAGGTGTTGTGGAAAGGGATCAGCTTGGGCATTCGATTTTCCTTGGTCTGTCGTCGGAGGTCTGAGCCCTGGCGACAAAAACAAACAACAGTATCGGGTTTTCGAGGTTAGCGACCGACATCCAACATTCAGCGTCCAACCTCTTCCAGCGCCACCAACAACGCCTCCACATCCGTTTCTTGATGACTGGCCGACAACGTCACCCTCAAGCGAGCCTGACCCTCCGGCACCGTTGGCGGGCGAATGGCGGTGACCAGAAATCCTTTCTCGCGCAGCTGCTGGCTAAGTGTCAGGGCCTGCTGATCCGCACCGATCAGCAAAGGCTGGATCGGCGTGGCCGATTCCATCAGAGAGAAACCCAGTTGCTGGGCACCGACACGAAAATGCTGGATCAGTGCCGCCAGTTTTTCTCTTCGCCAATGTTCTTCGCGGGCCTTGGACAGGCTAACCAGGGTGGCCGTCGCCACCGCGGCCGGCATGGCGGTGGTGTAGATATAGGTGCGCGCGAATTGTATCAGGGTCTCGATCAATGCATGACTGCCAGCCACGAAGGCGCCGGCGGTGCCCAGCCCCTTGCCGAGCGTGCCCATCAGCACCGGCACCCGCTCATTCACCCCCTGGGCGAACAACGAGCCGCGCCCCTGCACATCCAGCACGCCCAGACCATGGGCATCGTCCACCATCAGCCAGGCATCATTGTCTTCGCAGGCAGCGGCATAATCAGCCAAGGGCGCCACGTCGCCATCCATGCTGAACACCCCGTCAGTGACCACTAGCTTGCGGCGCGCATCACTGCGCTGCAGCTGGCCACGCAGAGCAGATGAATCGTTGTGAGCAAAACGGCGAAACCGGGCGCCACTGAGCAAGCCACCATCCAGCAGGGAGGCATGATTGAGGCGGTCGTGAAACACCGCATCGCCCTTGCCCAGCAAGGCGGTCATCACGCCCAGATTGGCCATGTAACCGTTGGAAAACAGCAGCGCTCTTTCGCGCCCGACATGATCAGCCAGCGCCTCTTCCAGTTGTTGATGGGGACGCTGATGACCGCAGACCAGATGGGAGGCACCACTGCCGACGCCCCAGTCTGCCACCGCCCCCTGAAAGGCGGCGATCACCGCCGGATCATTGGCCAATCCAAGATAATCATTGCTGCAGAAATTCAGATACCGGCGCCCGTCCACCACCGCATAGCGGCCACAGGGACCGTCCTGAATCAGGGGTTGCCGGTAACGATGTTGCTCACGGCGAGCCGCCAGGTCGGCGGCCAGATCGAAAGCCATGGCTCAATGTTCGGTGGCAGCGGGACGGCCGGTGTCCTTGTCCAGCACATGTTTGGCGGGGCGTTTGCCGCCGCCGTTCTGCGCCATGGCGTTATAGAACAGCCCGGCCTCTTCTGCCTGCTGCTCCGCCACCTGGGCCTTGATCACATCCTCATGGGCTTCGTCGGACGCTTCATGACGCAAATCCAGAGGATGAATGCCCAGGCGCTTGAACAATTGCTGATCGTGGTTGGCTTCCGGGTTGTCCGTGGTCAACAGCCGCTCGCCGTAGAAGATGGAGTTGGCACCGGCCAGGAAGCACAGGGCCTGGGCCTCATCGTTCATTTCCTGGCGGCCGGCGGACAGGCGCACATAGGATTGCGGCATCAGAATACGCGCCACCGCCACAGTGCGGACAAACTCGAACGGGTCTAGGTCATCCACCTCCGCCAGCGGTGTCCCTTCGATCTTCACCAGCATGTTGATGGGCACGGATTCCGGATGGTGCGGCAGATTGGCAAGCTGCTGCAGCAGACCGACCCGGTCATCGCGCTGCTCGCCCATGCCGACGATACCGCCACAGCACACCTTCATGCCGGCATCGCGTACATTGGCGAGCGTGGAGAGTCGGTCATTATAGGTGCGGGTGGTAATGACCTGGCCGTAGTATTCCGGCGAAGTATCCAGGTTGTGGTTGTAGTAATCGAGACCCGCGTCCGCCAACGCGTCCGCCTGGCCTTGATCCAGCATGCCCAGGGTCATGCAGGTTTCCAGACCCAGGGATTTCACCTGCCGCACCATGTCCAGCACATAGGGCATGTCTTTGTCGCGAGGGCTCCGCCAGGCAGCCCCCATGCAAAAGCGGGAGGCCCCCTTGTCGCGGGCCGCTTGCGCTTCTTCCACCACCCGCGCCACTTCCAGCAGCTTTTCTTTTTCCAGCTCGGTGTTGTAGTGACCGGACTGGGAGCAGTATTTGCAATCCTCCGGGCAGGCGCCGGTCTTGATGGACAACAAGGTGCTCACCTGGACGGCATTGGGATCGAAATGGGCCCGGTGCACATTGGCTGCCTGAAACAGCAAATCGTTGAACGGCAGGGCAAACAGGGCGTCGATCTCACTGCGTTTCCAGTCATGGCGTACAGCAACGTCAGAGGCTGGCGATTGGGCGGGGCTGGCGGTTGCGGGCATGCTTCTTCTCCATTCGGGAATTCAAGCAGGCTAGGGAGCAATATGACACCTGTCAACCTGATAGAGGCAACAAAAGTTTACTGCAGGTTGTTTTTTGACCAGTCCTGCCGCTGCCTGTTCTGCGGACAAACCCAGAGCCACCAGGTATGCCCGTCCTGCCTGGTATTGCTGGCGCGCCTGGATGGCCCTCTGTGTCGATGCGGCCTGCATCACCCCGCTGGTAGTCCCGATGGGGTCATTCCCGCTCCGCTCTGTGGACGCTGCCTGCGTCAGCCTCCCCCCTTTACTGCCAGCCAGGCCCCTCTGCACTACAGCTTCCCACTGGATAGGCTAATTGGTCGTTACAAGTACCGCGGTGATCTGGTGGCGGAAAGAGGGATCGAACAGTTACTGGCAGACACCCCCTGCCCCTGGCCATACATGGATGCCCTCTGCGCGCTGCCCGCTCACTGGCGGCGCCGTTGGCAGCGGGGTTTCGACCAGAGTCAGCGGCTGACCGATCGTCTTGCCAGTCTGTGGGGCATGCCGTCATTACCGGCCCTGACGCGCCAACAAGCGACGCCCATGCAGCAGGGGCTCAGTCGTCGCCAGCGGCGACGCAATCTACATGGCGCCTTTGCCTGCACCCGGCCGGTCACCGGGCTGAAGCTGCTACTGGTGGATGATGTCATGACCACCGGCAGCAGCGCCCGCGCCGCCGCCGAATGCCTGCTACGCCATGGCGCAACCGAAGTACGGGTATGGACCCTGGCACGGACCCGGGAGCGTTAACGGCGACGCTGTTGTCATTACACGCAACCCTCTGCGTTTCGGCCTGCCACTCTGCCCTTGTTGCAGCTCATCCCCGGCATTGAAAGTCACTCGCCCGGACTGTATTTCAACCGCCTGTTAGGCATAATGAATCCCTGTTCACGGAGGGATACCCATGAAAACAACAATAACCCTGATAACTCTGCTTTTACTCACCGGCACCCTTGCCAGCCATGCCCATGCCGAAGACCGTTACAGCGGCGTCACCCTGATTCGCGGCACCGTTGTTTCAGTCGGCCGAGTCGACCCCACTGAAAACGTGGACACCGGTTTCTTTGTCGATGCCAACTACAGCAGCGTGGCCATCAACGCCGGCATTGGCAGCAAGAAATTCGGCGATTCGCCGCTGCGCTCAGACCAGCGCGAGGACGACCTTTCCGAAGCTGATGGCGAGCGGGTCAACAACGCCTATGCCGGCATCGGTTTCGGTCGTATCGTGCAGATCCAGTATGGCTACGGCAATCATGGTGACCTGCTGCGCTTCCGCTCCGATTTCAATTATCGCTCGGTGGTGGATTTCTTTACTGGCAAACGTACCCCCAAGGATCGCATGACCCTGGGTGACCGCATCACTTTTACCATAGCAGTGGAACAGTACCAGGACAGTGACGAAGAGATTTTCGACAATGCCACCTGGGGGGTGGGTCTGTTGTTCTGAGCCAGCGATCAAGAAAGGATCATTGATGGAAGTTCATATCGCCCAGGGACATAACCCGCCGCACAATATTCACGGCATTACCGTGATCATCGATGTGATTCGTGCGTTTACCACCAGCCACCATGCCTTCCGCAAAGGTCTGCGCTGCATCTGGCCGGTGGAGAACGCGGAACAAGCCTTTGCCCTGC
The DNA here is from genome assembly GCF_947258575.1 of uncultured Alcanivorax sp. GTDB lineage: Bacteria > Pseudomonadota > Gammaproteobacteria > Pseudomonadales > Alcanivoracaceae > Alcanivorax. The sequence continues at coordinate 108,017 of NZ_CAMYIV010000012.1, read as the reverse complement.
GTGACGAGCACCTGCCCGACGCCTTGCTGGCCGGAGAAGTGGATGCCCTGCCGATCAAGGGGTTTGATTTCGGCAACTCTCCCTGGGAAATCGATCAGGCGGACTTGCAGGATCGGGAATTGATCCTGCGCACCACCAACGGCGTGGCGGCCACCCTGAAAGCCCGGGACAGCAAGGAAGTACTGGTTGCCGGGCTGGTGAATGCGCAAGCGACCGCCAACTATCTGCGCGAACAAAACCCACCCACAGTGGTACTGGTGGCCTCTCATCCCACGGGCGATGAAGACGTGGCCTGTGCGGAATATATTCGCCATTTGCTTGGCGGCGAAGGCGTCAGCTATGCCATCGCCCGCGAACGCACCCTGAACGCCAGGGCCGCCAAAAAATTCTACGACGGCACTCACCCCCGCCTACGCCCTCAGGACATTGACGCTGCGGCGGCAAGCGAAGGCGACAACGCCCTGATCATGCGGGTCAGCTTTGATCCTTTCCCCTGCATCACCGCACACCGGGCGCCCTAGCAGGCTGTTGACCCGGAACGTCAAGGTTTCCGTTCTTTTTGATCAATGCGGTTCGCCTGCCGGGCTTGTTACTGTTGAAACCACTTCAACAAACAGGACAGCCCCATGATCCAGTGGTCCGAACAACAACAGATGATCCAGAAGATGGTGCGCGATTTCGTGGAAAAGGAAATCGTGCCGCAGCTGGATGACATCGAATACAACGGCGTGCCGCCCTACGACATCCTGCGCAAGCTGATCAAGACCTTCGGCATGGATGTGATGGCTCAGCAATCCTTCGAGAAACAGCTGGCCCGGGAGAAGGCCATTGCCGCCGGGGAAACCGTGGAAGAGAAGAAAAAGGACGGCCCCTCTGCCATGGCCGGCGAAGAAGCCGCCATGCGCATGATCCCCATCATCGAGATCTGCAAGCATGCCCAGGGGCTTGTCACGGCCATGGGCGTGTCCATGGGCCTGGGCGGTGGCGCCATCATGAGCAAGGGCACCATCGAACAGAAAGAACGCTGGGCCCTGCCACTGCTGACCCTGGAAAAGGTGGGCGCCTGGGCAATCTCAGAGCCCAACGCTGGCTCCGATGCCTTCGGACAGATGAAGACACTGGCCAAACGTGACGGCAATGGTGGCTACATCATCAACGGCAGCAAGACCTGGATCACCAACGGCCCCTATGCCGATACCATCATCCTGATCTGCAAGCTGGATGAGGAAGGGGTCGCCGCCGACCAGCGCAAGATTGTCTCCTTCATTCTCGACAGCGGCATGGAAGGCCTGGAGCAGTCCAAACCCTTCAAGAAGATGGGGATCGGCTCCTCCCCCACCGGCGAGCTGTTCCTGTCTGGCGTCAAAGTCGGCGCCGACCGACTGCTGGGCGGCAGTGAAGACGGCTACGGCCGCAGCGGCGCCAAGGGTACCTTCATGCAGGAACGCGCCGGTGTCGCCGCCATGGCCCTGGGTATGGTGGAACGGGCGCTGCAACTGAGCACCCAGTACGCCCATGACCGGGTCCAGTTCGGCCGGGCAATCGGCCAGAACCAGCTGATTCAGCTCAAACTGGCGAAAATGGAAGTGGCCCGCACCAACCTGCAGAACATGGTGTTTCGCTATATCGAGATGACCGCCGCAGGCCAGCAGATGACACTGGCGGAAGCCTCTGCCATGAAACTGTATGCCGCCCAGGCGGCCATGGAAGTGGCCACCGAGGCGGTGCAGATCCATGGCGGTTACGGCTACATGCGCGAATCACGAGTGGAACAGCTGATGCGCGACGCCAAGATCCTGCAGATCTACGCCGGCACCGACGAAATGCAGATTATTGCCATTGCCCGGGACTTGCTGGGGCGCGTGTAAGCCGTTGACTATAAAGTCCGTAAGCTTTTTGCCAGGCGCAATGTCAGCATATTGACCATTGCGCCCGGCAGAATGGTTTTTGTGGTCTTCATCACACTCTGGGTTCCGTCATACACTCAACCATTATTCGTAGTAAAGGCTGATGACTCAGCCTAGGTGGTTGAGATGTTAGTACGCTATAGGGCTGATCGCGCCGCAGTTGCCCTGGTGTTAGCGGTGTTTGCCATTCAACTGGGCCTGTTTTTCCTCAGCGACGGCCTGACAACCTGGCTGGCCATGCTGGCCCTGCTGCCGGTGCAGGTCTCCTGTGGTGCCATCTGCCACAACCATCACCATGTGAATGTGTTCGTGAAAAAGCCGCTGAACCGGCTGTTCGAATGCATCCTCTACCTGCAGACCGGCACCAGCCCCCTGAGCTGGACCCTGCATCATAATATCGGCCACCATAAGCATTACCTGGACCCGGACAGTGACCCCTCACCCTGGCAGCAGGCGGATGGTTCGCTGATGCCACGCTGGCGCTATGTGCTGATCAATACGCTGAGGGTCTACCCGGAAATCCACCGTGTCGGCCAACGCCACCCGCAGCTATACCAGCGCTTCCTGCGCTTGTTAGTACTCGCAAACATGCCGCTATTGCTGGCACTGCTATACGATCCGCGCAACGCCGTCATTCTGTTCGTCCTGCCCATGGCGGCCATGCTGTTCATGCTGCTGGATAACACCTATGGCCAGCACGCAGGCACCGGTTTCCAGGACCACTATCACGCCTCGCGCAATGTGGAACTGAAACGCTACAACCTGCCCTCCTGGAATCTGGGTTACCACACGGCACACCATATGTTGCCCGGGCTGCACTGGAGCCAGTTGCCGGCACTGCATGACAAGATCCGCCACCGTATTCCCGAGCACCTGATCACCGACAACATCCTCTTGCAGTGGGAACCCGCCCGCCAGCAACGGGAGGGGCTGCCCTCATGATACGCGGCCTGATTATCTGCCTGATCATGTGCTGTGCCGCTGGCGCCCGGGCGCAGGACTGCTATTACTACTGGGTGCATCAGTGCATCGAAGTGGTCGACGCCAGTCAGAGACAGCTCAAGCAATTCGTGCTGATCTCTCCGGCGGTGAACTACCTGCAGGCTGAAGGCCAGCAATGCAGCGACGCCGTGGCCGAGCGCCAGCAGCCCATCACCGCCGAGCTGCTGGCCCGATTCAACCAGGCTGCCGAGAAGATCAGCGCCTGCCAGACCCCGGTCACGGAACTACCTGCCCGGGTCTACGACAAACCTCACCAGGCCACATGGCATTACAACCGCAGCCGCAAGGCCAGCGCGCAGAAAACCGTGATTCCACTGGAAGGTTTACCCGTCCTCTAAGAGATCAATGCCAATCGCTGCACATCCGGCTGGGTGTGCTATGATCGACGGGCTTTTTCTATCCGGGGCGAATAATGAAAACAATTAAAACTGCCGCGTTACTGATCTGCACCCTACTGCTCGCCAGCTGCCAGAATCTGCAGGGCGAACGGCAAGGTGACTACTACTTCTCTCCCGCTGGCGCCTATATTCTGGATATGAGTATCAACACCTTCCGGGGTGAAGTGGTGCTCGACGAACGCTGCGACCGCCATGGTGGCTCCACCACCTTCTGGGACGGCAGCGGGCGCCTGTTCCGCGTGGACTATCTGAGTGCGGAAAATCACCCGATGATCCAGGCACCACGGTTTGCCTCCGATCTGACCCTGCTTAACCTGACCCTGAACAGCTATCTGCGTGAAGTAGTGGCCAAGGCCCCCATGATCACCAGTGCGGAAGCCTCCTACCGGGAATTCCTGGAAGACGCCGATCCACGTGCCCTGTTCGCCATCATCGGCATTAATGTGGATGCCGCCCAGGTGAAAGACAGCGAGGCGGAAAGCGGCACCTACTACTATGGTTTCATGCTGTTCAAGCGTGGCGACCGCATCTATGTGTTGCAGCACCGTCAGCCGGTACTGATGCCCGAAAAGATGAAGGCCGTACTGCTGAATCTGGCCGACGGCATGGAAATTCCCGGCCGCGTTCGCGACGACACGGACATGGAAAAGCTGCGACGGCTATTGAAGAAAATGGCCCCCGGCGGCACCAATGGTGACCCGGTCCGACTGTGCGAACCCGCCTAGCAAGTTGCAAAGAGCAATAGGCTTGGTGTGTACTGGATAGGCAGAAACCCGCGCTTCAAGACAACAATGGCGCGGGTCCTATGCTCTTCGGGAAACAGCACCAAAAGCTGACTTTTGGGTTTTCGCTGTTAACTATTCACTATTAACGATTCACTGCTGTTATGACTTCCCTGACAACACAGAGCTGCGAAGCATGCCGGGCTGACGCACCCCGGGTAACCGACCAGGAGCGCCAGGAGCTGCATCCTCAAATCCCTGAGTGGATTCTGGTAGAGGAAGACGGCATCGAGAAGCTGCAACGGCATTTCTCTTTCAAGAATTTCGTCGACGCCCTGGCTTTTACCAATCAGGTTGGCGAGCTGGCGGAAAAAGAGGGCCATCACCCGGCCATACTCACCGAGTACGGCAAGGTGACGGTCACCTGGTGGACCCACAAAATTGGCGGCCTGCACCGCAACGACTTCATCAGCGCAGCCAAGACCGACGCGCTGATGGGCCCCGCTAGCTGAAAGCAAGCTTCAAGGCACGAGTGTTGCCTTTCGCTCCTCGTGCCTATCTTCCCGCTCCTCGTATTCACAGCCTTTCTTTGACCATTTCCTCCACCGCCATGATCAAAACGGCTTGCGGCAACTGTGCCGGCCTTTGCTAGCATTCTTCTCAACCGAAGGAGAAACAGCATGGCCCTTTCCGAAGAACAGAAAACCCTGATCAAAGCCGCCAGCGAAAAGACTTTTCCGTTTGTGGAACGCTGCGGGGTAAAGACCCTGGATGTGGAGCGAGGCTACTGCAAGATGGTGATGCCCTTTGAGCCCAACATTAACCATGTTGGCATCATGTATGCGGGCGCGCTCTACACCATCGCCGAACTGCCCGGCGGGGTGATCTACCTGACGTCCTTCGACACCAAGCGCTGCTACCCCATCGTCAAGGACATGTCGATCCGCTTCCGCCGCCCGGCTACCACCGATATCACAGTGGAGGTCACCCTCAGCGAGGAAGAGATCGCACGCATCGAAAAGACCACCGAAGAGGTGGGTAAATGCGACTTCGAATGGGACGTGGAATTGAAAGACGCCAATGGCGAGGTGGTTGCTATCACCCATAACGTCTATCAGATGCGCAAGATCGGCGGGTGAGTTGCAAGTTTAACGTTGAAAGTGACAAAGCGCGGGCAAGAGTAGTGCCACACAACAAAGGCTCAGCCCACGCTTCAATAAAAAGTGTATTCGTCCACCTGCAATGAACGCGGCCCACTCAGATTTCGGAGCAAGATCAGGTCGTCCGCGTTTGCACTTTTAACTTCCAACTCGGTTTGTTATTCCGCCTGCTCACAGAACCCGTTCGGGCCCATGTTAACGGTGGTTGAGCATTGCCATTCCAGGCCACGCACCCCTCCCTCCACCGGCCAGGTAGTCAGCTCATGGCCCTCCAGCCGGCCAGCCAGCTCCAGTTTCAGCATGCCCTCGCGGAGCATGTAGGCTCGCTTGATACGCTGATCCACCACCTGCTCAGGCGCAATCCCCATATCGTTCAGGCTGCCCGGCCACTTGCCGCTGGACAGATAGTACTCACTGATCTGCATGCGCAGCACCGACACGGTACTGAATGCCTGTGCCAGTGCAGAACGATCGCGGCTGTCACTGAACAGCTCCCAGGTTTTCGGGTCGATACCTGGCGGTGGCTCATCCTTGTGCTGCGGGCCAATTGCCTGGGAGGTCTCGGGAATCGGCACCCGCCGGGCCAGGGCATCGATATCCGCGACATAACGGGCCCGAAGCGTGCAGCGTGAACCGCTCCAGCGACGCCCCTGCAGAGTGGGTTTTTCTTCCTGCAACTGGCTTAAATAGGCATCCCGAAGCAGGGATTCAGAGCGATCCTGCTGCTTGTAGGCCAGCTTACGTTTCTGGTAATCATCGGTGGCTGCAATAACGCTGAGCAAGCTGACATGCAGCTCTTCAGTCATCATCTGCAAGGCCCGGTCGCAGACCTGCTGCTCACTCTCCCCCTCCCCGGCCCGCTCCACCTTGGCCAGAGCCAGTGACATGGCCATTGCCGGTGCTCCCCACACCAGCAACAGGACCGCTATAACAGTGCGCATTCCCCTTCCCCCCAATCTTCAAGCTACAACGCGATTGAATGTTTTATCTGTGTTGAACGCAAGGCGCCGCGCCCAATCTCCCTGCGCGGCGCCTGCGACGCAAGACCAGACAAGCCCCGGATTCGCGTTGCAGCTTGTAGCTCGCCGCTTCTTACTTTCTGCTGAATTCCTGCACCGCGTCGATAAAGACACCCGCATGGGCCGGGTCCACCTGCGGCGTGATGCCGTGCCCGAGGTTGAAAATATGGCCGGGGTGATCGCCGAAGTCCGTCAGGATGCGTTTCACTTCCGCACGGATGGCATCCGCAGACGCATACAACACCGCCGGGTCCATGTTGCCCTGCAGGGCAACCTTGTTGCCCACACGCCGGCGAGCCTCGCCAATATTGATGGTCCAGTCGAGCCCCAGGGCGTCACAACCGGAAGCGGCCATGGACTCCAGCCACAGGCCACCATTCTTGGTGAACAGGATCACCGGCACCTTGCGGCCTTCGTGGTCGCGAATCAGGCCATCGACGATTTTCTGCATGTATTTCAGGGAAAACTGCTGGTAGGCCTCGGCGGACAGAGCGCCACCCCAGGTATCAAAGATCTGCACCACCTGGGCACCATGGCGAATCTGGGCGTTCAGATACGAGGTGACCGATTGCGCCAATTTATCCAGCAGGGCATGAGCCAACTCTGGCTGGCTGTAGACCATGGCCTTGAGATGACGGAAGTCCTTGCTGGAGCCGCCCTCAACCATGTAGGTGGCCAGGGTCCACGGGCTGCCGGAAAAGCCGATCAGGGGAACCCGGCCATTGAGAGCCCCACGAATGGTGCTGACCGCCTTCATCACATAACCCAGATCGCTTTCCGCATCGGGAATCGGCAGCGCTGCCACGTCTGCTTCGGTGCGCACCACCTTGCTAAATTTCGGCCCTTCCCCGGTCTCGAAATACAGCCCCAGGCCCATGGCATCAGGAATGGTGAGGATATCGGAGAACAGGATGGCTGCATCCAGCGGGTAACGTTCCAGCGGCTGCAGGGTGACCTCGCAAGCCAGATCCGCATTCCGGCAAAGGTCCATGAACGAGCCAGCATGCTCACGGCTGGCACGGTATTCCGGCAAATAACGACCGGCCTGGCGCATCATCCACACCGGTGTCTGATCCACAGGCTCACGGTTGAGGGCACGAAGAAAACGGTCGTTTTGTAGAGGAGCGAAGGTCATGAGTGATCCTTTGGGTCTGACGCCGCAGATCTGTGAACGGCGCCCTGAAACAATCGGCAATAGCCGGCAACTTTACCCTATTCAGCCCGTTGTGCGCATAACAAAAGGGCCCGCATTGCGGGCCCTCCGTGTCACACTTTCGGCTTTCTTACACATCCAGATAATCAAGAATGCCCTTGGCCGCTTCACGCCCTTCCCAGATGGCGGTCACCACCAGGTCGGAGCCGCGCACCATATCGCCGCCAGCAAAGATCTTCTCGTTGCTGGTCTGGAATGGGAATTCCTGTTCTTCAACAGCCTGAACACGGCCGGAATCGTCAGTCGTCACATTCTTGGGCTCGAACCAGTCCGCCGGGCTGGGACGGAAACCGAAGGCCACGATGACCGCATCCGCCGGCAGAATTTCCTCGCTGCCCGGAATCGGCTCGGGACGACGACGACCGTTGTTGTCCGCCTCACCCAACTTGGTTTCCACCACTTTCACGCCGGTGACCTTGCCGTCTTCCCCCACCACTTCGATGGGCTGACGGTTGAACAGGAACTGCACGCCTTCTTCCTTGGCGTTGGCCACTTCCTTGCGGGAACCGGGCATGTTCTCTTCGTCACGACGGTAGGCGCAGACCACGCTGCCCGCCTGCTGGCGAATGGAGGTGCGGTTACAATCCATGGCGGTGTCACCACCACCCAGCACCACAACACGCTTGCCCTTCATGTCGATGAAGTCAGCCGGGTCTTTTTCGAAACCCAGGTTGCGATTGGCATTGGCCACCAGGAACGGCAACGCTTCGTGCACACCATCCAGGTCTTCACCGGGGAACCCACCCTTCATGTAGGTGTAAGTGCCCATGCCCATGAAGACGGCATCGTAGTCGGCCAGCAGTTCATCAATGGTGATGTCCTTGCCCACTTCCACGCCCAGACGGAATTCCACGCCCATGCCTTCAAACACTTCACGGCGCTTGGCCATGACCGGCTTTTCCAGCTTGAACTCGGGAATGCCGAAGGTGAGCAGACCGCCGATTTCCTCGTAACGGTCGAATACCACCGGCTTCACACCGCTGCGTACCAGCACGTCGGCACAGCCGATACCCGCAGGGCCGGCACCAATCACGGCAACCTTCTTGTCGGTCCACACCACCTTGGACATGTCCGGACGCCAGCCCATGGCCAGGGCGGTGTCGGTGATGTATTTCTCGGTGGCACCGATGGTGACCGCACCAAAGCCGTCATTCAGGGTACAGGCCCCTTCACAGAGGCGATCCTGCGGGCACACGCGGCCACAGACTTCCGGCAGGGAGTTGGTCTGGTGACTCAGCTCCACCGCTTCCATCAGGTTGCCTTCACTGATCAGCTTCAACCAGTTGGGGATGTAGTTGTGGACCGGGCACTTCCATTCACAGTACGGGTTGCCGCAGTGCAGGCAACGGTGCGCCTGATGCTCCACTTCCCGAGTGTCGTACGGGTGGTAGATTTCCTCGTACTTGTGCTTGCGGTCGTCAATGTCCTTTTTCTTCGGATCGTGCCGGGGCACGTCGAGAAACTGGAAGTTATTGCTCAAACGTTCAGCCATGGTCTCCCCCGTTATGCCGGATTGGCACGCGTGCTCTTGAGCAGGTTTTCCAGGCTTGCAGCCTTGGGCTTAACCAGCCAGAACTTGCGGCTCATGGCATCAAAGTTATCCAGAATGTACTGGCCCCATTCGCTGCCGGTCTCTTGCACGTAATCGGAGATCACGCCACGCAGGTGGCTGCGGTGAGACTCGGTAGCTTCGGAACTGATGCGATGCAATTCGATCAGTTCCGGGTTGATGCGGTCGAAGAAGTCGTTGTCTTCGTCCAGTACAAAGGCGAAACCACCAGTCATGCCGGCACCGAAGTTGTGCCCGGTGCGACCCAGCACGGTGATGGAACCGCCAGTCATGTATTCACAGCAGTGATCGCCAGCGCCTTCCACCACGGCGTGGGCGCCGGAGTTACGTACCCCGAAGCGCTCGCCAGCGGTACCCGCAGCCATCAACTTGCCGCCGGTAGCACCGTACAGGCAGGTGTTACCGATAATGGCCGTTTCCTGGCTCTTGAACGGGCTGCCATTGGGCGGACGAATCACCAGCTTGCCACCGGCCATGCCCTTGCCCACGTAATCGTTGGCATCACCTTCGATGTACATGTGCAGGCCACCGGCGTTGAACACACCGAAACTTTGCCCGGCGGTACCGGTGAAGCGCACCTTGATCGGCGCGGTTTCCATATCCAGGTTGCCGTGACGCTTGGCGATTTCGCCGGACACCCGGGCCCCCACGGAGCGATCACAGTTGGTGATCTCGTAGTGGAAGGAGCCGCCGGACTTGCTGTCGATGGCCGTCAGCATGTCCTCAACCATTTTCTGGTTCAGCACCGCCTTGTCGAACGGCTCATTGCGGCTGACCTGGCAGTGGGTAGGCTTGTCAGCCGGCACCAGATCATTGCGCAGGATCGGCGTCAGATCCAGCTTGCCCTGACGCACGGTTTCGCCTTCCAGCACTTTCAGCAAGTCGGTGCGGCCGATCAGCTCGGGAATGCTCTTCACGCCCAACAGCGCCAGCAACTCACGAACTTCCTTGGCCACAAAGGTGAAGTAGTTGATCAGCAGTTCCGGCGCACCGATAAAGTGTTCCTTGCGCAGGTCTTCACGCTGGGTCGCCACGCCGGTAGCGCAGTTGTTCAGGTGACAGATACGCAGGTACTTACAACCCAGCACGATCATCGGCACGGTACCGAAACCGAAGGACTCGGCACCCAGGATAGCGGCCTTGATCACGTCCAGGCCGGTCTTCAGACCGCCATCGGTCTGCAGACGGATCTTGTCGCGCAGATCGTTACCGCGCAGCGCCTGATGGGCTTCCGCCAGGCCCAGCTCCCAGGGGGAGCCGGCATAACGGATGGAGGTCAGCGGGCTGGCCGCAGTACCGCCGTCGTAACCGGAAATGGTGATCAGGTCCGCGTAGGCCTTGGCCACACCGGAAGCCACGGTACCCACACCGGGCTCGGACACCAGCTTCACGGACACCTGGGCGTCCGGGTTGACCTGCTTGAGGTCGAAGATCAGCTGGGCCAGATCCTCAATGGAATAGATATCGTGGTGCGGTGGCGGCGAAATCAGGGTCACGCCGGGCACGGAGTGACGCAGACGCGCGATCAGCGCATTCACCTTGCCACCGGGCAGCTGACCGCCCTCGCCGGGCTTGGCGCCCTGGGCCACCTTGATCTGCAGCACCTCGGCATTGACCAGATAATGCGGGGTCACGCCGAAACGACCGGAAGCGATCTGCTTGATCTTGGAGACACGCTCGGTGCCGTAACGGGCCGGATCTTCACCACCCTCACCGGAGTTGGAGCGACCGCCCAGACGGTTCATGGCCGTAGCGATGGCCTCGTGGGCCTCCGGGCTCAGGGCGCCGAGGGACATACCCGCAGAGTCAAAGCGCAGCAGGATATTTTCCAGCGGCTCCACCTGCTCAACATCAATGGCTTGCACATCATCGCGCAGGGCAAAGAGATCGCGCAGGGTAGCCACCGGGCGCTTGTTGACCAGCTCGGCATACTCTTTGTAGGCGTCGTAGTCACTGTCCTGGGTAGCCCGGTGCAGGGCGTAGATCACGTCCGGGTTGAAGGCGTGATATTCCTTGCCATGGATGTACTTGAGAATACCGCCGGCATCGATGGGCTTGCGCTGCTTCCAGGCATCCTTGGCCAGGCTCTTCTGGTCCGCTTCGAAATCTTCGAAGCTGGCACCCTGGATCCGGCTGGGCACACCGCGGAAACACAGATCCACCACGTCACTGGCAACGCCCACTGCTTCAAACAGCTGGGCACCGCGGTAAGACGTAATGGTGGAGATCCCCATCTTGGAAAGGATCTTCATCAGGCCCTTGTTGATACCCTTGCGGAAGTTCTTCTGCAGCTCTACCGCATCGCCCAGCAGTTCGCCGGAGCGCACCATATCGGAGATCACATCGTAGGCCAGGTAGGGATAAACGGCGGTGGCGCCGAAACCGAACAGCACTGCGAAGTGATGGGAATCCCGCGCGGTGGCGGTTTCCACAATGATGTTGGCATCGGAACGCAGACCTTTCTCGGTCAGGTAATGATGCACCGCGCCGGTGGCCATCAGGGCGTGGATGGTCAACTGATCCTGGGCAATACCGTGGTCGGTAAGCACCAGAATCACCTTGCCATCGCGCACAGCCTGAACGGCCTGCTCGCAAAGGTTTTCCACCGCCTGACGCAGGCCGATCTGCGGGTCGTAATGCAGGCTCAACTTGGCCACATCGTACCCGGGACGATCAATCTTCATCAGGTTGGTGAATTTGGAATGGGACAACACCGGGGTAGACAGAATCGCCCGGTCGGCATGATCCGCCGTTTCCTCGAACACATTCCGCTCGGCACCCACACAGGTTTCCAGGCTCATCACGATCGCTTCGCGCAGCGGATCGATGGGCGGGTTAGTCACCTGAGCAAACTGTTGGCGGAAATAGTCGTACAGGGAGCGCTCGCGACGGGACAGCACCGCCATGGGCGTGTCATCGCCCATGGATCCGGTGGCTTCCTGGCCGGATTCTGCCAGCGGACGCAGCACCTGATCGCGCTCTTCAAAGCTGATCTGGAAAAACTTCTGGTAGCTGAGCAGATCCTGCTGATCCACCTCGTCGGTACGCTCCACTTCGTGGTCGTAATCCGCCTCGATGCGCAGGGCGTTGCCTTTCAGCCAGTCCCGGTAGGGATGACGCACCTTGAGACGATTATCGATGTCCTTGGTGTGCAGCACTTCACCGGTTTCGGTATCAATGGCCAGGATCTGGCCCGGCCCGACACGACCCTTGGCGACCACGTCTTCCGGCTTGTAACCATACACGCCGATTTCCGAGGCCAGGGTAATAAAGCCGTTCTTGGTCACGACCCAGCGGGCCGGACGCAGACCGTTACGGTCAAGCATACAAACCGCGTAACGGCCGTCGGTCATTACCAGACCGGCAGGACCATCCCAGGGCTCCATGTGCATGGAGTTATATTCGTAGAAGGCCCGCAGATCGGAATCCATGGTTTCCACGTTCTGCCAGGCCGGCGGGATCATCATGCGCACGGCGCGGAACAGATCCATGCCGCCAGCCAGCAGCACTTCCAGCATGTTATCCATGCTGGAAGAGTCGGAGCCGGTGCGGTTAACCAGCGGGCTCAACTCTTCCAGACCGGGCAACAGTTCATTTTCGAACTTGTTTTCTCGAGCCAGCGCCCAGTTACGGTTGCCCTGTACAGTATTGATTTCCCCGTTGTGAGCCAGATACCGGAACGGCTGGGCCAGCGGCCACTGCGGCGAGGTATTGGTAGAGAAGCGCTGATGGAACACCACAATGGCGGTTTCCATGGCACTGTCACCCAGGTCCGGGAAGAACGCCGGCAGGTCCACCGGCATCATCAGACCCTTGTAGGAAATCACCGAAGCAGACAGGGAGCAGACGTAGAAATAGCCATCGCTCTCCAGCGCCTTCTCCGCATGACGACGGGCAAAGAACAGGCGGCGGTTAAGCTCCTGCTCGGTATTGCCGTCAGCTGCCACCAGCACCTGCCAGAAGCCGGGCAGAGAGGCACGGGCCAGATCACCGAGACAGGCGTCGTCGGTGGGCACTTCACGCCAGCCCAGCACCTGCACGTCCTGCGCTTCCAGGGCCGTATTGATGGCGGCTTTCTGCTGTTCGGCCTGGTCGGCATCCGGGTGGGTAAAGATCATCCCCACGCCGTAGTTGTCCGGCAGACTAATGGATTGAGCTTCCGCAACCTTGCGGAAGAAAGAATCGGGTTTCTTGAGCAACAGACCGCAGCCATCACCGGTTTTTCCATCGGCATTAATGCCGCCCCGGTGAGTCATACATGTCAGTGCTTCGATGGCCGTTTGCAAAAGCTCGTGGCTGGCGTTGCCCTCCATATGGGCAATCAGACCAAAACCACAGTTGTCCCGGAATTCTCCGGGCTCAGTGAGCCCTCGCACCAGCGTTGAGTTCTGCTGCATCAAAACCTTTCCTCTTGAAATTCAGAGACTTACAGAAGGCGAATGGCGTCAGGATAGTGGTGACGGCAAAAAAGGGATATGCATTCTACACATTGCGCCCTTGGGCGACAAATTGAACAGTCACCCAAGGGGTCTTTTCGTTTTTAAAGTTCGTCGCGAATGTCGGCCATATTGCGGGGAAAAGGGCCGGCAGAGCGCAACTTTGCAGGCAACGTCGACTTTGCGTCCAGTGCCGCCTGACGGCTGGAATAGTCCCCGGAGAGCACCAGATAGACCGCTTTTCCGTTACGCTCGGCGCGATAATAGGCTCCCCTGCGCTCCAGCTGATCCAGGACCCCGCGAGCACTGGCCTCCTGGCTGGTAACGGTAATTTGCAGGAACCAGCGATTATCATCCAGGGTTGCCAGCCAGTCTTCCTGCTGGTAGCCCAACTCAGCATCCAGGCCGCTCAGAGCGGGGTCGCTGGCAGGCACTGCATCAGACTCGGCCGGCGCTTCCTGTTTCGGTTCCGGTGCCGCCGCCTGCGCAGGCTCCTGCGCCACACGGACCTCCTGCTCCTGACGGGCAGGCGCGGACTGCATGACCGGATCCGTTACCGGCGTCAGAGTCACACTGTCAGCATCGCTATCGGTCTTCTGATCAGGCTCGGCGGCCCGGCGATCGGAAAGGTCTTCCAGTCTGGCCACCGGCTCCATGGATGACGCCAGCGGGCGAGTCTCAGGCTCCTGAGCTTCGCCAGCACCCTCTTCAGCACCGGATTGCTCCGGAACCGGAAGGGCAAGCTGCCGTGACTCTCCCTGCCCGGAGCCGCCATCGCTGCCGCCAGAGAAAACCGACCAGATAATGGCCACCACGACCAGCAGGCCAACCACCGCTGCCACGTGGCGCCATGGCGGGGTCACTGCGGCACGCCGCTCCTGGTCATCATCCTCATGGTACTCAGCCGCCTCACCAGGACTCTCAGCCTCCTCCTCATCAACCGCCGACGCGGAGAGATGAAATGCTTCCTGCGAATCCTCATCCACCGGGCGAGATGCGAATACGGCGGCAGGCTCGGCGTCATCTTCCTCTTCAGGAGCCGCGGACATCATCATCGGGGCGCCAATATCACCGCTGCGCAGCAGCTCGATAAGCCGGGCAATATTGCCGTCACTGTCATGACGCAGACGCTCCGCCTGAGCCTCATCCAACTCAAAACCCAACACAAACCAGGCAAAATCCTGAATATCATCGGCAACCAGCGATGGAAGATCGAGCACATCGTCCAGGGCCAGATCTGCCCCCTTCAGTTTCTCCACCGTGCCGGGCAAGCCACCGAACAGATACCCCAGGCGGGCACCCAGTTTCTGCTTCAGGGCGGCCATGGTCGCAATCGCCTCATCCAGCAGATCTTCGCTGTTATCCACTACCACCAGGATCCGACCGTCGGTCAGGGTTTCCCGAAGCTTGTCAGGCAATGCAGCGCGGTCAATATCGAAGTGTCGCAACAGGGACTCAACGACTACGTTGGCATTGTGCTCTGCTGCACCATCAATCCGGACGATCTCCATATCGCCAAGCAGCGCCATCACCGTGTGGCCAAGCAAGGTAGACACGCCGCTACCACTGTCCCCCTCCAGCGCCACCACGGAACCCAGACCAGCATGGGCAGTCAGCGCATCGAGATAATCGCCCCGGGATGCACCACTGAAAAAACGATCATCATCATGTTCCACAAAAAGCCTCCAGCGTCTGCCGTAATGCCACTGCATCATAGTCTGCTGTGACCACAGCCTCACCCAGCTGCCGCAGCAAGACAAGGCGAAGCTGACCATTCTGCACTTTCTTGTCCAGTGCCATCAGGTCCATAAACTGATCCGGGGTCATCCCCGGAGGAATAGTGACCGGCAGCTGCCACTGGGCCAACACACCTGCAAGGCCGGGCTCCAGCGCCGCATCGACCCAGCCGAGCCTGACCGACATATGCACCGCCATTAGCATGCCGGCCGCTACCGCTTCACCATGCAGCCACTGACTATAGCCCGTGGCCGTTTCTATCGCATGGCCGAAGGTGTGGCCCAGATTAAGCAGGGCACGGTTACCCTGTTCGGTTTCGTCATCGGCCACCACCTGCGCCTTGTTCTCACAACTGCGATAGATGGCCTCGGATAATGCCTCAGTGTCTCTGGACAACAGCTTGTCGTTGTTGGTTTCCAGCCAATGGTAAAAATCCGGATCGCGAATCAGGCCATACTTGATGACTTCCGCATAGCCTGCCGCCAGCTCACGTTGCGGCAGGGTAGTCAGCACATCTGTGTCTATCAGCACCAGCCGCGGCTGGTGGAACGCGCCGATCATGTTCTTTCCACGGGGGTGATTGACGGCGGTCTTGCCGCCCACGGAAGAATCCACCTGGGCCAGCAAAGTGGTAGGCACCTGGATGAAGTCCACCCCTCGCTGATAACAGGCCGCCGCGAAACCGACCATATCGCCGATCACACCACCACCCAGGGCAATCAAGGTGGTAGTTCGCGAATGGCGCTTGGCCATCAGGGCATCAAAAATACTTTCCAGTGTTTCCAGTGTCTTGAATTTTTCCCCGTCTGGCAGGACCAGAGTATCGCACTGCGATGCGGTGAAATGACGGGTCAGACGCTCCAGATACAGAGGGGCAATGGTCTCGTTGGTAATGATCATTACCTGATTGCCGCGCACCTGCTCGGCAAGGGGAAAGGTGTCGAGCAAGCCGGCACCGATATGAATCGGGTAACTACGCTCGGCCAAGGCCACCTGAAGTGTTCGCATTGGGTCTCCGACAGACATTTGGATCTATGCAAGGGCAAGAGGGGGATCGGGTAATTCTTGCAGACAAGGACGAGGCACCACCAAAACCATGCCACCACCATCCAGTTGCGATGCGAACACCGCCTCTCACAGCCACATTATCCTTGCCGGTGAGACACCAAACAAGCCAGCACGTCATCCGCCACCTTTTTCAGGTTTCCTGACGCCGTGGACACCACGTGATGAGACACTTGCCTGTAGAGGGGGTCCCGCTCGGCAAACAGCGCCTCCAGCTTGGCGCGCGGGTCAGGCGTTTGCAGCAGAGGGCGATTCTTGTCATTGCGGGTACGAGCAAGCTGAACATCGACAGGGGTCCACAGGTAGACCACGCAGCCGCGCTCATGAAGCATATCCCGATTCTCGGGCGTCACCACGACACCACCACCGGTGGCCAACACGATACCGTCCTGGCGGGTGAGCTCGTCAATCGCCTCCTGCTCACGACGGCGAAAACCGGCCTCGCCTTCCATATCGAAGATCCACGGGATATCTGCCCCCGTCTTTTCCTCAATAACCCGGTCAGAATCGAAGAAGGGATAATCCAGTATCTGGGAAAGGTGGCGGCCCAGGGTGCTTTTTCCAGCACCCATGGGTCCGACCAGTATCAGGGAGGGGTTAGTCGTCTTGGTCACCGATTCGCCAAAGCATCCTTCATCAACCGTGGCGTAATGAAGATCAGCAGCTCCTGCTTGTTATCACGCTTGACGGTCTTCTTGAACAGATTGCCAATCCACGGCAAATCCCCCAGGAAAGGGGTCTTTGTCACTGAATTGATCTTCTCCTGCTGGAAGATACCACCAAGCACTACCGTTTCGCCATCGTTCACCAACACAGAAGTCTCAACACGATTGGTATTGATTGCTGTGGTCCCGGCGGGGTCAAAGGAATCATTATTGACCTTCAGTTCCATAATAATATTGCCATCCGGGGTGATATGAGGCGTCACCTCCAGGCTCAATTCTGCATCAATAAACTGGATCGCCGTAGCACCGGAAGCAGTGGCAATTTCAAAAGGCACTTGCTGCCCGGAAGCAATGATTGCCGGCTGCTGATCGGCAGTTAACACCTTGGGAGTGGCAACCAGCTCGCCATGCCCCTCTGCCTCCAGGGCAGACAGCTCCAATTCAATCAGGCCTGAAGCCAGAGACGTAAAGCCGACGGCAAAACGTGAGGCATCTGCAGAATCCACGCCCAGATCAACGATCAGGTCATCGCCATTCTCAAGATCTTCAAACTCGAAATCGTCCGGCCCGAAATCCACATCATCAGGATCGATTGCAGGCGTCGCCTGAAAAACGGTTGAATCAATATTCGACTGGTGAAGATTCCGCAAAGACTGAAGGCGACCAGACACACCAAAGGTCCGCTTATCTCTCAGCATTCCCTCGCCGTCAAAGCCCAACCCGCCCCAGCGAACACCAAATTCATCTGCAACATTATTGCTGGCAACAACGACCCGCGCTTCAATCAAGACCTGTCTGACAGGCACATCAAGCGTATCAATCAGCCCGCGAATTTCTGCGAGTTTGGCCTGGGTATCCTGGATGATGAGGGTGTTTGTTCTCTGGTCAACGACTACAGACCCGCGATTGGAAACCAGTGCCTCACCCTTGCCGCCAGCATTACTGATCAGGCTCTTCATATCGGATGCGTTGGCATAATTAATGCTGATGTATTCGGTTCGAAGCGGCGCCAACGCTTCAATTTTTTTCTGACTTTCCAGCTCGAGCTGCTCTCGAGCGGCAATCTCATCAGCAGGAGCAACCAGTAACACGTTACCCACTTGGCGCTTATCCAGACCTTTGGTCTTGAGAATCAGCTCCAGTGCCTGATCCCAGGGCACATTCTGCAGACGCAGAGTAATGCGGCCATCTACTGTATCCGAGGCAACCAAGTTCAGACCGGTGAAATCTGCAATCAGCTGAAGCACCGAACGCACCTCAATATCCTGGAAATTCAGAGATAATTTTTCACCGGTGTATTCAAATGCATCTTTCTTCTGCCGCTCCGCTTCTGCTCGGGTCACCGGCTTCACATTAATGCTGAACTCGTTGTCCGCCTGATAGGCCAGATACTCCCAGGTTCCTGTCGACTCTATCACCACCACGGTACTGTCATCGCTGGAGCGGGTATCCACGATTTTTACCGGCGTCGCAAAATCAGTCACGTCCAGCTTTCTGATCAAGTCATTGGAAATACCGGCACCGACAAACTTGGCCACGATTTTGCCGCCCTCTTCCTGTACATCAACAGGGATAGAGGCTTTTGATAAACCAATAACAATTCGGCCCTCACCAGCATCTCCACGGCGAAAATCAATGCTTTTTACGGTTGCATCACCGCCAGCCTTGCTCTCATCTTGAGCGGTTTGGCTACGCTGATCATTACCTAGCATCACGACCAGACTATTGCCATCCACCTTGGTGGAGTAACCCGTCAGAGAGTCAAGATTGAAGATCAGACGAGTACGATCTTTCGCCTCAACGATGGTGACACTTCTCGTATTTCCCGTTCCGAGGTTTTGCTGCTTACCAGCGACATCACTATCAGCACCAATAAGATCCAGAGCAATTCTGGCAGGCTTTTCTATACTGTAACCCTTGGCTTCCGGAACGCCGCCCTCAAAGTTAAGACGCACTTCCATACTATCGCCGGACAACGAATTGGCCTCGATAGACGTCAAGGTATCTGCACCAGCAAAGGAAGCAGACAGAGACAGGAGCCCACTTAGCAATAACCCCGAAAAGCGCCGGGAAGCATTCTTTTTTGTTGTCTGTGTTGCAATATTCATAACTGGATCCCCAGCGACTGTTATTCGGAAATAGTGACGTTACTGGACCGCTCAACCCAACCGTCACGTCCGTCTGGCACAATTTCCACAAGACTCACTTTCACTTCCGTCACATCTTTGACGCGACCAAAATTTTTCCCCATATAGCTACCGGGCTGAACCCGTGTCACCGCTCCGGAAGGGTCAGATATCAAGGCCTCAAGCGACCCGCCCGGCCGACTAATTGTCCCCACCATTTTCAGTGAATCCAGCGGGAAACGCTCAAGATATTCCTTGGGGCGACCGATATCCGGCTCGACTTTTCTTCCATCGGTTACCGCAATCAATTCCTGCTCCATGGGAGCAACAAACGGCGAGCGGAGCTGGTGCCCCGCATAGGCATAGGTGGCAATCGGTTTGAATTCCGGCGGCGGCTCAATACGCCCCCTGGGCCGCGCCTTGATTTCTTGCAGCCGCGCATCCAGTTCACCCAGATTGGCACCAGAGCCACAGCCGGCAAGCCCGAACACAAAGACCGCAACAAGAGGAATCGCAGCATACCTGTTACAAGACATCATCTGCCCTCCCTATTTGCGACCAGCGGCCGGTTTATTATTCGGAGAAACATCGCCCTGACTTGAGTAACGATAGGTCTTTGCAGTGATGTCCATTTTCAGCAGGCCCAACGCTTTCAACTCTTTTTCATTATCTTGGGGCCAGGCAATAACAAAGTCATGAAGCGTAACGATCCTCGGCAAGGCCGCCACACCGGACACAAACGACCCAAAGCCGTGATAATCACCAACCACCTTGATATCAATTGGCAACTCGGCGTAAAACTCCTTTTCCAACTCGCTCTTGAGCGCAATTTCCTCGAACTCCAAACCACTGCCAAGCCCAGTATGAGTAATATCCTCAAGCAAGCCTGGAACCTCAGTATCTTTAGGAAGTTGTTTCAGGAGGGCACCGAAGGTCTGCTCCATTTCGGCAAGCTGAGCCCGGAATTGATCAAGATTGTGAGCTTCAAAAGCTTTCTTTTCATAACTCTTGAGAAGCGAGACCTCCTCTCTTTTTTGCTGTTCCAGGGTAACGTTCAAATCCTGAATCACCAAAAAATAACCAAGCAGCAGCACCAATACCAAGACCAGAATACCTGCCCCGACTTTTACGGGAGGAGGCCAGCCACCAACATTTTCGAAATCAAGGCTGTTGACCTGATCAATCAGCTCGCGCAAATCCATATTTTTCAGCTCAGAGGCTTTCATTTTTCTTCTTCCTCATTTTTGCTGGTAGGCGATGACTGCTTCACGTTGAGAGTGAAGCTGTTAGCTTGTGAACCATCTTCCAAAGCCGTCACATTCTGCAGCGTTGCTTCTTTAAACCACTGAGACTGATCAAAATTACGCATCAGGCGGGAAATGCGATTGTTGGATTCAGCAATGCCATTAATTGTGTAGACATCGCCTTTTCTGGTTACTTTTGAGTAATACACACCGTCTGGCAATGTTCTGACCAGCTGGTCAAACACATACACGATCGTTGGTCTGTTGCCCTGCAAGCTCTGGATCACCTCCATTCTTGCCACCAACTCGTCGCGACGAGTTTTCAGCTCGTTTATTTCCTTGATTTTTTCATCAAGCTCCGAAGCCTTGCTCTCAATATGGCTGTTCCTTGCACGCTGATCAGCGATCTGCTGATCGACCACACTTTTCCAGCCCAAAAAAAGCACCGCACCAAGGATCGCGGCCATCACAAGAAGAACGATAAACTCCTGTTGCTGGCGCTTGCGGCGCTCTTCCCGCCAAGGCAACAGGTTAATTGTTGTTGTCATTGGTCAAAGCTCCTCAATGCCAAGCCGCAGGCGATCATCAGTGCCGGCGCATCATTGGCAATGGCAGATGCTCCCACCTTGTTTGCCAGTGCCATATCACTGAATGGGTTTGCCACGGAACAGCTGGCACCCACCTTCTCCTGAATCAGCTCTGCCAGATCCTGGATAGAAGCCGACCCCCCGGCCAGCAGGATATAGTCCACCTCATTGAACTGGGTGGAGCCGTAGAAAAATTGCAGAGAGCGATTGACTTGCTGAACGACAGCATCCTTGAACGGCTGAAGGACTTCCGCCTCATAATCATCGGGCAGCTCACCGGTTTTCTTGGCCAGACCGGCTTCTTCCATGGAAATGCCGTAACGCCGCTGAATTTCTTCGGTCAGCTGCTTGCCACCAAACAACTGCTCACGGGTATAGACGCTGCGCCCCTGGTGGAAAACGTTCAGAGTGGTCATGGTGGCACCGATATCGAAGACCGCCACGGTCTCCAGCTCCTCGGCGTTAGGCAGACCCGGCAGCACCAGCTGGAAGGCCCGCTCCATGGCGTAGGCCTCCACATCCACCGCCTTGGCCTGCAAGCCACCAATCTCCAGAGCGTCGGTGCGCATTTCCACGTTTTCTGTGCGCGAGGCCGCCACAAGCACTTCCACGCGCTCGTCGTTACCTTCAACTGGCCCCATGACCTGGAAGTCCATACGGACTTCATCCAGCGGGAAAGGGATATACTGATCCGCCTCCACTTTCAGCTGACTTTCCATCTCGTCTTCACTGAGAGAGGCATCCATTTCAATCAGCTTGGTGATCACGGCGGAGCCGGACACTGCCACCGCGGCGGTTTTCACCCCGGGACGGGCGCGGCTGACCAGACGGGCAATAGCATCCCCGACGCCCTCCACGTCACTGATGTTTTTTTCGACAACCGCGTTGGCCGGCAGGGGCTCAACCCCATAGCTTTCGACCTTGTAGCGGTTCCCCGATTTCGACAGCTCGAGCAGCTTCACCGCCGTGGAGCTGATGTCGATCCCCAGTAGTGTCTGGGCCTTTTTTCTGAGGAAAGGCAGCACTGTTGTCGTCCCGTCTGGTTATTATTAAAGTGTTTTTTCTTGATAAAGATACACTTACACGTTTTTTATGTCGAATCACTTTAGGTGTAGTAATAGCAGAACAGATATTAGATCACAACAACCTTTCCACCATATAATGACCCACTTCACGGGCCCGCTAGGCCTTTCTACCGATACCAGCCAGTAGTTGTCGAAAACATGCGCTTACCCTCCTGGACCCGATACCTGCTCCTTCTCCTGATTGCCGGCGCCGGTGGCGGGCTATCCATTCTGGCCGCCAGCTATTTGTATCTGGCCCCGCAACTGCCCCCCGCCAGTCAGATCCGCGAGGTGGAATACCAGATTCCCCTGCGCATTTACAGCAATGATATAAAACTTATTGCTGAATATGGGGAAAAACGCCGACAACCGGTCTCCTACGAGGAATTGCCGGAAACCCTGGTCCAGGCAGTACTGGCTGCTGAAGATGAGCGCTTCTTCAGGCACAACGGCGTTGATCTGAAAGGCCTGGTACGGGCCGCCGTGGAACTGGCCCGCTACCGGGAAATCCGCTCCGGCGGCTCCACCATCACCATGCAGGTCGCGCGCAACTTCTTCCTCAGCCGGGACCAGCGCTTTCTGCGCAAATTCAACGAGATTGTCCTGGCCATCCAGATCGAGCGGGTACTCAGCAAGCAAGAGATTCTCGAGCTTTACCTGAACAAGATCTATCTGGGCCACCGGGCCTACGGGGCCGAAGCCGCCGCCCAGGTCTACTACGGCAAATCTGTGGGGGAGCTCGATATCGCCCAGCAGGCCATGATCGCCGGCCTGCCCAAGGCCCCTTCCGCCTATAACCCGATCACCAATCCGGAACGGGCGAGAGTGCGACGCAACTGGATCCTGTTTCGAATGGAAGAAACCGGCGCCCTCACCCCTGAGGCGCGCAAGGCAGCCCAGGCGGAACCGGTCAGTGCCCGTTTCCATGCTGCCCGCCCCGAGGTAGATGCCGCCTACGTGGGCGAAATGGTCCGCCTGCAGGCGGCCAAACTGGTGGAACAGGATATTTTTACCGACGGCATTCGCATCATCACCACCATCGACAGCAAGCGCCAGGCCGCGGCGGTACAGGCACTGCGAACCGGCCTGCACAGCTACGACGAACGCCATGGTTATCGCGGCCCGGTAGCGCAGCGAGACATCAGCGAAGCCCCGGCATTGCCGGCCATCGACGTGTCTGACAGTGAACAGCCACCGACAGAAGAGAGCGAACTGCCTGCGCAGGCAGAAAAAGCGGAAATCGAGAAAACCATTACCGGGCTGGACCCGAAAGTCGCCCGCTGGGTAAAGATGATCCGCGACCAGCAACGAATCGGCCCCCTGCAACCGGTCATCGTCACCCGCGTTGGCGACCAGGATGCAGACATCCTGTTCCGCGATGGCAAGCGCGCCCAACTGGCCTGGGATGATATCCGCTGGGCCCGCCCCCAGCTCAACAACAAATATGTCGGCGAAGAGCCTCAGAAAGCCGCCGACGTACTGACCCGGGGCGACATCATCCGAGTCCGCCCGGTGGGCCCGGACGATAACCGCCGCTGGCGCCTGGCCCAGTTGCCCGTCGCGCAATCCGCCCTGGTCTCACTGGACCCGGCCACCGGTGCCGTGGTCGCCATGCAGGGTGGCTACAGCTTTTCGGCTTCCAACTTCAATCGGGCCGTGCAAAGTGAGCGCCAGGCCGGCTCCGTATTCAAACCCTTCATCTATACCTCCGCCATGGAGAACGGCTTCACCCCTGCCTCCATCATCAATGACGCGCCCGTGGTGTTCGATGACGACAAGCTGGAAACCGCCTGGCGCCCCACTGGTGCCAGCGGCAAGTTCTACGGCCCCACCCGCATGCGCGAGGCCCTGTATCGCTCCCTGAACCTGGTCTCCATTCGCATTCTGCGTCAGATCGGCATCAGCCAGGCCATGGGCACCCTGAAACGCTTCGGCCTGCCCGCTGACGGCTTTCAGCGAGACCTGTCCCTGGCACTGGGTAGTGCCAGCGTCACCCCGATGGATATTGCCAACGCCTACAGCGTCTTCGCGAACGGTGGCTACCGGGTTACCCCCTGGGCCATTCAGCGCATTGAAAATGCGGATGGCGACATCCTCTGGCAGGCAGCGGACGTCATTCTCTGCGAGCCCCCCTGCCTGCCACCTCTGAAACTGGAAGATGAGATCACCGAGCTGGCATCAACAGAAGAATCCGGCTCTGATGACGGGGACAACGCCGACAAGCCAATCACACCGATACAGCCAGAACCAGTCATGGCCCCACGGGTACTGGATCCACGCATTGCCTGGCTGATGAATTCCATGCTCCAGGATGTGATTCGGGTTGGCACCGGCAACAAGGCCCGCGCCCTGGGCCGTGATGACCTGGCTGGCAAGACCGGCACCACCAACGACCAGGTGGATGCCTGGTTCTCTGGCTATGCGCCAGACCTGGTGGCCACCGTCTGGGTGGGCTTTGACAACCCGGCCAACCTGGGCTGGGGCGAATACGGTGGCAAGGCAGCCCTGCCGATCTGGATCGACTACATGGGCCCGGCCCTGCAAGGGGTTCCGGAACGTCAACTGGAGCAACCCTCCGGCATCGCCACCGTGCGGATCGATCCCGACAGCGGCCTGCTGGCGCGCCCGGATAACCCCAATGCCATCCGCGAGTACTTTATTGAGGACCAGGTGCCGGAAATGGAACCCCAGCGCGGCCCCGGCGGCAGCAACAGCGCACCGGAACAGATATTTTAACGCCTGACGCCTGACGCCTGACGCCTGACGCTGATCACTGTAAGGACCGCTTTTTCGCGTCAAGCATCAGGCCTGGCAGGCCCATAAAAAAACCGCCTTTCGGCGGTTTTTTTCGTCTTGCGTCAGGCGCTTCGCATCAAGCACGCCCCATCACAACTCCGGAAAAATCTCATCCAGTGAGTTCAACGGATAATGAGAGGGGTAGCCCTTGCGAGCCACACCACAATCCACCGCCGCACGAGCCACCGCCGAGGACACACGGCCCAGCAGACGAGGATCATTGGGCTTGGGAATGATGTAGTCCGCACCAAAGGTCAGCGGCTCACCGCCATAGGCGTCCAGCACTTCCTGAGGCGGCGCTTCACGCACCAGCTCGGCAATGGCGTGCACCGCAGCGATCTTCATTTCCTCGGTGATCGAGGTGGAGCGCACGTCCAGAGCACCACGGAACATGTACGGGAAACACAGCACATTGTTCACCTGGTTGGGAAAATCGGAACGCCCGGTAGCCACGATCGCATCCGGGCGCGCCGCCTTGGCCACCTCCGGGCGAATTTCCGGATCCGGGTTTGCCAGGGCAAAGATGATCGGCCGGGGCGCCATCTTCTTGACCATTTCCGGCGTCAGCATGTCCGGGCCGGACACACCGATAAACACGTCCGCATCTTCCACCGCATCGTTCAGGGTGCGCTTGTCGGTATCGTTGGCCAGCGCCGCCTTGTACTGGTTGAGATCATCGCGACGGCTGTGAATCACGCCCTTGCGATCCAGCACCAGGATATTTTCCTTGCGCGCGCCCATCTCGATCAGCAACCGCACCGATGCCACGCCCGCGGCGCCGGCACCCACACAGACCACCTTGATGTCTTCGATACGCTTTTTCTGGATTTCCAGCGCATTGATCAGACCCGCACCCACCACGATGGCGGTGCCGTGCTGATCATCGTGGAAGACCGGCACATCGCACTGCTCTTTAAGGATGCGCTCGATCTCGAAACACTCCGGCGCCCGGATATCTTCCAGGTTGATACCGCCAAAGGTGCGATGGATACGCACCACAGTGTCGATAAAGGCCTGGGAGTCTTCCGCGTCCACTTCGATATCAAACACATCGATACCGGCAAACAGCTTGAACAGAATCCCCTTACCTTCCATCACCGGCTTGGACGCCAGCGCACCCAGATTGCCCAGACCCAGGATGGCGGTGCCATCACTGATCACGGCGACCAGATTGCCCTTGGCGGTAAAGCGGTAGGCCAGCTCCGGCTCCCGGGCGATCTCGCGCACCGGTTCCGCCACACCCGGACTATAGGCCAGGCTCAGATCACGGCTGGTTGCCGCCGGCTTGGTTACCTCAACGCTGATTTTCCCTGGCCGCGGTTTGGCGTGGTATTCCAGGGCCGCCGTTCTCAAATCCTCAGACATGCTGGTCTCCGCTGGTCCCTAGTCGGGCTAAACTGTCAGGCTAAACACTGTGTACGCAAGATCTCAAAGCAAAAAGCACCCCGCAGGGTGCTTTTTAAAGGCTACATAAACTGCGGTGAAAACGCTGTTTAGTCCTTCTTGCTGCGCATCATGCCGAAACGCTGCTTGAACTTGTCGATCTGGCCACCGCTGTCGGCTTGCTTCTGCTTGCCGGTATAGAAAGGATGGCAAGCGGAACAAACGTCCAGGTCCATCGCACCGCCGCGGGTGGAATGGCTTTCAATAACATTACCGCAGCTGCAGGTATAAGTCGCTGCCTGGTATTCGGGATGAATCTCTGGTTTCATTGCTGAGCTCCAATATGTGTCGCTACCTGGCTCTACGACAGGCACCACACGGCTTGCGTCTGGGAAAAAGAAGGCGAATCATAACAGCTTGATCCCAATCCGCAAGCGCTGAGGGCCTATTTGAAGGCTCTTTGCCACCGCAGTCTTCAGGAACGCCCTTGTCAGCCAAGAAAACCCTGCAAATTGCCCTGCCGGTGCCGCTAACAGGCTGCTTTGACTACCTGTACCCGGGCGACACCCCGCCTGCGCGCGGCTGCCGGGTGCAAGTCTCTTTCGGTCGTCGCACCCTGGTGGGCCTGGTCCACGGTCACGGCAACAGCGATTACCCCAAACTCAAAGCCGTCCAACGGGTGCTGGACGACAGCCCTGTCCTGCCGGCAGAGCTCTACCAGCTGTGCGAACGGGCCGCCCGCTATTACCACCACCCCCTCGGCGAGGTCCTCAATTATGCCCTGCCCGCCCTGCTGCGTCAGGGCAACGATGCCCAAGCAAGCCAGGAAAAACGCTGGCAGCTTACCGAACGGGGTCACCATGTCAGCGACGACCAGGTCAGTCGGGCGCCGCGCCAACGCCAGGCCCTGCTCACCTTGCGTGATCACCCCAAGGGGTTGAGCAGCGCCATGCTCGCCGCCCTGGAGGTTCCTTCAACCGCCCTAAACAGCCTGCGAGACAAGGGCTGGGCGGAGCAGGTGGCTATGGACGATGACGCACCGCCCAAGGACATTCTGGCCCAGCCCCCCCTGGCCGCCAATGCAGAACAGCGCAAGGCCATCCACGCCCTGCAAGAAGCCCGGGGCTTTTCCCCCTTCCTGCTCGACGGCGTCACCGGCAGCGGCAAGACCGAGGTCTACTTACAGGCCATGACCGCGCATCTGACCGCCGGCAAACAGGTTCTGGTGCTGATCCCGGAAATCGGCCTGACACCGCAGACAGTGCAGCGCTTCCGCCAGCGATTCGCGGTGCCGGTAGTCACCCTGCACTCCGGGCTCACTGACCGGGAGCGGCTGGACAACTGGCTGGCGGCCCGGGATGGCAAGGCGCGCATCATCATCGGCACCCGCTCTGCCATCTTTACCCCAATGGCCGACCCGGGCCTGATCATTGTCGACGAAGCCCACGACGCCTCCCTGAAACAACAGGACGGCTTTCGCTTCCATGCCCGCGACCTGGCCACCTGGCGAGCCCAGCAACTGGATATCCCGGTGGTGCTGGGCAGCGCCACCCCGGCCTTGGAAACCCTGCAACTGGCCCGGGAGGAACGCTTCCAGTGGCTGAAACTGTCGCAACGAGCCACCGATCAGGGACGCCCGCCCATCGAAATCCTCGACGGCACCCTGGCCGCTCCCGGTCAACCTCTGCTACCCCAGTCCCTGCAGGCGATAAAACACTGCGTCGAGCAGGGCAACCAGGCCCTGGTCTTTATCAACCGGCGCGGCTACGCCCCCATGATCCTCTGCCAGGATTGCGGCTGGCAGGCGGAATGCCGCCGTTGCGACAGCTTCCTGACCTGGCACCGCAGCGAAGGCAGCCTGCGCTGCCACCACTGCGACTATCAGCAGCGGGTGCCATCGCGCTGCCCGGAATGCGGCTCCAGCGCCATCCATGAAGCCGGCAGTGGCACCGAAAAACTCACCGAACTACTGGAACAGTCGATACAAGTCCCGGTGATCCGCATCGACCGGGATGCCACTCGCCGCAAGGGCAGCCTGGATGCCCACCTGGCCACCATCCAGCAGGGCAACCCGGTAGTGATGGTGGGTACCCAGATGCTGGCCAAGGGCCATCACTTCCCGAAGCTGTCTCTGGTGGTGATTCTGGACATGGACGCCGGCTTTCTCAGCGCCGACTTTCGCGGCCCGGAACAGGCCGCCCAACTGCTGCTGCAAGTGGCAGGGCGCAGCGGCCGGGAAGACCAGGGCCGGGTACTGCTGCAAACCCGCCACCCGGACCACCCGCTCCTGCAACTGGCCGCCAGCGGCGACTACCCGGCCCTGGCCAGCGCCTTGCTGGAGGAACGGAAGATGGCCGGCCTGCCCCCTTTCGGTCACCTTGCCCTGTTCCGCTGCGAAGCCATGAGCATGGCCAACGCCATGGAGTTTCTGCAGCAGCTGGCAGGCATCCCGCTGCCCCCCGGTGTTCACCTGCTCGGCCCCGTCCCCGCCCCCATGGAAAGACGCGCCGGGCGCTACCGCACCCAGATGCTGCTGCAATGCAGCAGCCGCCCCCCACTGCATCAGGCCATCAGCCTGTTGCTGGAACAGGCCCGCACCCTGCCCGCCGCCCGCCAGTGCCGCTGGCATCTGGATGTGGACCCGATTGATATGTTGTGACAACGCAACATGCAGCCCGCAGCAGGGCGCGTGCTGCGTAATCTCGCCTTTTCCCGTACAATCGCCGCCCAATCGAACGGCCCAGATGCCCTCCACAAAAGAATGCCATGAAAGAACGCCTAATTACCCTGATCGACAGCGCCCTGGACTCCCTGATTGCCGAGGGCAGCCTGCCCGCCGACGCCAAGCGCCCGGCGCAGATCGACCGCACCAAGGACAAGAGCCACGGCGACTTCGCCACCAATATCGCGTTGATGCTAGCCAAACCCGCCGGCATGAAGCCCCGCGACCTGGCGGAAAAACTGATTGCCGCCCTGCCAACGGATAACGCCGTGGCCAAAGTGGAGATCGCCGGTCCCGGGTTTATCAATTTCTTCCAGGCCGATGACTGGCTCACCGGCCTGCTGGATCAGGCCCTCGCCGACGAGCATCTGGGCGTGGCCCGCCCGGAGCAGGCACAGACCGTAGTGGTGGACTATTCCTCCCCCAACCTGGCCAAGGAAATGCACGTGGGGCACCTGCGCTCGTCCATCATTGGCGATGCCGTGGTGCGCACCCTGGAATTTCTCGGCCACCAGGTCGTCCGCCAGAACCACGTGGGCGACTGGGGCACCCAGTTCGGCATGCTGCTGGCCTACCTGGAAGAACAGAAAAGCGAGGAAAGCGACACCGAGCTGTCCCGCGAACTGGGAGACCTGGAAGGCTTCTACCGCGCCGCCAAACAACGCTTCGACGACTCCGACGACTTCGCCACCCGCGCCCGCAGCCTGGTGGTCAAACTGCAGGCCGGCGACGAAGACTGCCTGGCCCTGTGGCGGGAATTCAACAGCGTCTCCCTGAGCCACTGCCAAGCCGTCTATGACCGCCTGGGCGTGAGCCTGACCCCGGCGGACGTGCGCGGCGAAAGCGCCTACAACGATGACCTGGCCCGGGTGGTCAGCGACCTGGACGCCAGAGGCCTGCTCAGCGAAGACCAGGGCGCCCAGTGCGTGTTCATGGACGAATTCAAGAACAAGGAAGGCGCCCCGCTGCCAGTGATCGTGCAGAAAGCCGACGGTGGCTATCTCTACGCCACCACCGACCTGGCCGCCCTGCGTTACCGGGCCGGCACCCTGCATGCCGATCGCATGCTCTACTTCGTTGACCAGCGCCAGGCCCTGCACTTCCAGCAGATGTTCAGCCTGGCCAAGCGGGCTGGCTTTGTGCCGGAAGACACCGAGCTGGAACACATGGGCTTCGGCACCATGAACGGCCCGGATGGCCGCCCCTTCAAGACCCGTGACGGCGGCACCGTGAAACTGATCGACTTGCTCGATGAAGCCGAAGAGCGGGCCTATACGTTGGTCCGCGACAAGAACCCGGACCTGGACGACCAGGCCCTGCGCACCATCGCCCATGCCGTGGGCATTGGCGCGGTGAAATACGCGGACCTGTCCAAGAACCGCAGCAGTGACTACATCTTCAATTTCGAGCAGATGCTCAGCTTCGAGGGCAACACCGCCCCCTACCTGCTCTACGCCTACACCCGGGTGGCCAGCGTATTCCGCAAGGCCGGCCTGGACATGGCCGAGGTGAGCGGCGACTTCCTGCTGCAGGAAGAGGCGGAACAGGCCCTGGCCGCCCGCCTGGTGCAATTCGGGGAAGTGCTGGAGGGCGTGGCCGAAAAAGGCCTGCCGCACCTGCTGTGCACCTACCTGTATGATGTGGCCGGCTTGTTTTCCACATTTTACGAGCATTGCCCGATCCTCTCCGGCGACAATGAGGCCCTCAAACAAAGCCGCCTGAAGCTGGCTGCCCTCACTGCCCGCACCCTGAAACAGGGTATGGAACTGCTGGGCCTGAGCCCGCTCGAACGGATGTAGCCGAGAACCACAGGACACCCCATGGCAAAGAACACCAGCAAACGAGGGGCCAGCCGCGGCCCGGTACGCAAGAAGACGCAACGCCAGGTTCCTGGGTGGGTGTGGCTGTTCACCGGGCTGATGGTCGGCTTGTTTGTGGCCTTTCTGTTTCACCTGGGCAAGACCCAGCTGGAGCAAGGAGGCAACGGCACGGTGGCACAGAAACCGGAACAACCTGCCAAGCCGACCAAACCCGCCCCGAAAAAGGACAGCAGCGACGACTCCCCGCAATTCGACTTCTATGCGGTACTGCCGAAAATGGAAGTGATCGTGCCGCAGAATGAAAGCGATTCCGGCACCCGCAAGAGCCGTGACACCACGCAGGACAAGTCCACCAGCGAACGCAAGCCGGACGCCGGCACTCGCTCCAGCAACGAACGCTACTTGCTGCAGGCCGGCAGCTTCCGCCGCAATGAAGATGCCGACCGCCGCCGGGCGGAGCTGATCCTCAAGGGCTTCGACGCCGCCATCCAGTCCGTGGACCTGGAAAGCGGTGACAGCTGGCACCGGGTCATGATTGGCCCCTACGACAACCTTAACGCCATGCATCGGGCCCAGGACACGTTGGCCGGCAACGGCATCGAGACCTTGCCGATCAAGATGAAGAAGTGAGTGTTTCCCAACTGTAGGAGCTTGCCTGCAAGCGATGCGGGATGAATCAAGCTCCTGCGGTTGATTGATAGTTGATAATGGATAATTGATAACGGCTCAATACAGGGCTTCGGCTCTCAAAGGACAAAAGCCGCAATCAGGCCATGGCCGCGGCCCTCTGTGCTTGCGCGGCACCAAGCCTCCTCGCGAGTTATCAATTATCCATTATCAACTATCAATTGCCCCTCTTCCCTTGAATACCCTCCCCCCCGCCCTTACCTCCCCTTCTACGAGACAAAAGGAGAACGCCCGTGGAGCAGTATCGCGGTACGACAATCGTTTCCGTTCGCCGGGGCAACAACGTGGTCATCGGTGGTGATGGCCAGGTCAGCCTGGGCAACACAGTCATGAAGGGCAACGCCCGCAAGGTACGCCGCCTCTATCACAACAAGGTGATTGCCGGGTTTGCCGGTGGCACCGCCGACGCCTTTACCCTGTTCGAGCGCTTCGAAGCACAACTGGAAAAGCACCAGGGCCATCTGGTCCGCGCCGCCGTGGAACTGGCCAAGGACTGGCGCACCGACCGCGCCCTGCGCCGTCTGGAAGCCCTGTTGGCGGTGGCCGACAAGGACAGCTCCCTGATCATCACCGGTAACGGCGATGTGATCGAGCCGGAAAAACACGGTCTGATCGCCATCGGCTCCGGCGGCCCCTTCGCCCAGTCCGCCGCCACCGCCTTGCTGGAAAATACCGAGCTGTCCGCCCGCGACATCGTGGCCAAGAGCCTGGCCATCGCCGGCGACATCTGTATTTACACCAACCACAACCACACCTTCGAAGAGCTGGACGGCTAACATGGCAGCACTGACTCCCAAAGACATCGTTTCTGAACTGAACCGTCACATCATCGGTCAGGATGCCGCCAAGAAAGCCGTGGCCCTGGCCCTGCGCACCCGCTGGCGGCGCATGCAGTTGCCGGCGGAAATGCGCGCCGAAGTGTCCCCCAAGAACATCCTGATGATCGGCCCCACCGGGGTGGGCAAGACCGAGATCGCCCGCCGCCTGGCCAAACTGGCCGACGCCCCCTTTATCAAGATCGAGGCCACCAAGTTCACCGAAGTGGGCTATGTGGGCCGGGACGTGGAATCCATCATTCGCGACCTGGTGGAAATGGCCATCAAGATGCTGCGCGAAAAGGCCATTGCCCGCGTTGGCAGCCAGGCCGATGACGCCGCCGAAGAGCGCATCCTCGACGCCCTGCTGCCCGCCGCCCGCGGCGAGGAAGAGAGCAAGACTGACAACAGCACCCGCCAGATCTTCCGCAAGAAGCTGCGCGAGGGCGAGCTGGACGACAAGGAAATCGAGATCGAGGTGTCCAGCAACCCGGCCGGGGTGGAAATCATGGCACCGCCGGGCATGGAAGAGATGACCAGCCAGCTGCAGCAGATGTTCTCGAAAATGGGCGGCAGTGGTAACAAGCGCACCCAGAAACTGCGTGTGCGCGAAGCCTACCGACTGATCCGCGACGAGGAAGCCGCCCGCTTCGTCAACGAAGATGAGCTGAAAGTGCAGGCCATTGATGCGGTGGAAAACAACGGCATCGTGTTCCTGGATGAAATCGACAAGGTGGCCAAGCGCGGCGAGAGCGGCGGCACCGATGTGTCCCGCGAAGGCGTTCAGCGCGACCTGTTGCCGCTGATTGAAGGCTCTACCGTATCCACCAAGTACGGCATGGTGAAAACCGATCACATCCTGTTTATCGCCTCCGGCGCCTTCCACCTGTCCAAGCCCAGCGACCTGATCCCGGAGCTGCAGGGCCGGCTGCCGATCCGCGTGGAACTGAGCCCGCTCAGCCCGGACGATTTCCAGCGCATTCTCACCGAACCCAAGTGCTCGCTCACCGAGCAATACAAGGCCCTGTTGCAGACCGAAGGGCTGAACCTGGAAATCACCGACGACTGCATCCGGCGCATCGCCGAAGTGGCCTGGCAGGTCAACGAACGCACCGAAAACATCGGCGCTCGGCGCCTGCATACGGTGCTGGAGAAACTGCTTGAGGAAATCAGCTTCGACGCAGACTCCCTGGCCACCCAGTATCATGACAAGCCACTGGTACTGGATGCCGAAGCGGTGGATCGCTATCTGGGTGAACTGGCCGATGACGACGATCTGAGCCGGTATATTCTGTAAAACGTCTAAAGTCTGACGACGGACGTCTGACGCTGAATTCAATGGCGTCAGATGTCTGACTTCCGACCTCAGACCGCTTTCCTGCTATTATCCCCGCCGGAGGAAAAACCATGACCGCCGGCGAACAGCTTCAACACTATCTCGATCGTTTCTTTGCCCTGCGCCAGCATGGCGACGACACCCTGTTTCTCGCCCGCCTGCAACGTCTGCAGGACTGGCAGGGGGAACGTCTCAAGCACACCCATCGTCACCTTCTGAACGCGCCCGCCACGGCTGAGGGCATTCGTTTTCTCCTCGAGGAAGTCTACGGCGGTCGCGAACTGCTGCCGGTAGCCCGGGAAATCCGCCGCGCCCTGCCCAAGGCCATGAAGCTGCTGCCAGACAAGGTCATGGCCACCTCCGCCAGCGCCCTGGAGGCCGCGATTCTCACTCAGGAGCTGGACGAGCAGGTCACCGACTGGCTGGGTAGCGAGCTGGATCAACCGCTCACCGAGCTGACCTACCTCAAGGGGTTTCGCCAGCAAAGCCATCATGCTGCCCGCCAGCGCCAGCTACAATTGGTCGCCGAGCTTGGCCATCGGCTGGACCGCTATATCCGCTCACGAATGATACAGACCACCTTTCGCATGGTACGCAGACCGGCCCATGCGGCAGGCTTTGCGAACCTGTATGATTTCATGGATCGCAGCTTCCGGGTGATGAAGCCAGTGCCCAGTGTCGGCCTGCTGCTGGAGCAGCTGGCCGCACGGGAAGAGACCATCATGCAGAAGGTCTATGACCATCACCCGGCCCCCTTCGAGGACTGACATGAACGACGAAACCAAGGTCACCCACTTCGGTTACCAGCAGGTGCCGTGGCAGGAAAAGCAGCAGAAAGTGGCCGGCGTATTCCGCTCCGTGGCGGGCAAATACGATGTCATGAACGACCTGATTTCCATGGGTAGCCACCGCCTGCTCAAGCGCATGACCATCGAACTGGCCGGGGTACGACCGGGGCACAAGGTACTGGACCTGGCCGGTGGTACCGGCGATCTGGCCATCAAGTTTTCCCGCCTTGTCGGCGAAACCGGCCAGGTGGTGTTGGCGGACATCAATGACGCCATGCTGGAAGTGGGCCGCGACCGGCTGTTCGATGCGGGCTGCAGCCATAACACCCAGGTCACCCAGGTGAACGGCGAATGCCTGCCTTTCGAAGACAACAGCTTCCACTGCATCACCATTGCCTTCGGCCTGCGCAACATCACCGACAAGGATGCCGCACTGCGCTCCATGCTGCGGGTGCTGAAACCCGGCGGCCGGCTGCTGGTACTGGAATTTTCCACCCCGGTACACAAGCCACTGGCCAAGGCCTATGAGCTGTACTCCTTCGGGGTATGGCCCAAACTGGGCAAGCTGATCGTCAATGACGCGGACAGCTACCAGTACCTGGCCGAGTCCATCCGCATGCACCCGGACCAGGACACCCTGCAGGGAATGATGGACCAGGCCGGCTTCGCCCGTACCGAATACTTCAACATGCTGGGCGGCATCGTGGCGCTGCATAGAGGGTTCAAATTTTGAGTCTGAAAGACCAGTCCCGCTCCCCCGGCCTGCTCTCCACCACGGCCCTGGCCACGGTGGAGAGAGCCATCAACACCGCCCTGCGCTCCGATCCGGCCAGTGCCGACCGGCTGGCGCTGCATGCCGGGCGCCTGCTGGCCATCGAGGTGACCTTACCGCCGCTGGCCATCTATGCGCTGATCGTGGAAGACGGGGTGGAGTTATACCACCGCAGTGATGCCAACGCGGATGTCACGGTAAAGGGCAACCCCATGGACCTGGCCTCCCTGCTGCTGAACTGGAATACCCGCCCCGGCGTCATCGGCGGCCCGGTGGACATTAGCGGCAACCGGGAACTGTTGCAGGAAATGCAGCAACTGGCCCGCGAACTGCAGATTGACTGGGGCGCCATCCTTGAGCCTGTGACCGGTTCGGAGCTGGCACAGCAACTGGACTACAGCGCCCGCCGCCTGTTCGGCTGGGCTCGCCAGGCCGCCGGTCGGCTGACCGAGCAACTGGCCGACTACGTGGGCAACGAATCCGGCCTGACTCCCGGCCGTCGTGATGTCTATGAATTCGGTCAGGACGTGGACGAGCTGCGTATGGACGTGGACCGTCTGGATGCACGCATCCAGCGCCTGCGCACAGCGCGACCCGGCAGCACCAGCAACGGGAGCGCCACCGACTGATGCTCCCCGTTACCCGCATTCTGGTGGTCGCCCATGTGGTGTGCCGCTACCGATTGATTGCCCTGCTGCCCTCGCACCCGCTGCGCAATGTGCTGCTGATCCTGTCGTTCCTGGTGCCCTCAAGCTGGCTTGGCACCGGCAAACTCAGCGAAGGCGAGCGCCTGCAGAAAGCCCTGGAACGTCTCGGCCCCATCTTCATCAAGTTCGGCCAACTGATGGCCACCCGTCAGGACATGCTGCCCCCGGAATGGACCCGCGCCCTGGCGCGACTGCAGGACCAGGTGGCCCCCTTCGACGGGCAACAGGCCCGGGACCTGGTCGCGGCCAGCCTGAGCCAGCCCTTCGATGAGGTATTCCGCGACTTTGACAGCACCCCCATGGCCGCCGCCTCCGTGGCCCAGGTCCATGCCGCCACCCTGCACAGCGGCCAGCAGGTGGTCGCCAAGGTACTGCGCCCCACCATCCGCCCGGTGGTGCAACGGGACCTGAAGGTGATGGCCTTCGGTGCCCGCTGGCTGGAAAGGTTATGGCGCGATGCCCGCTACTTCCGCCCGGCCCGGGTGGTGCAGGATTATCGGGACATCATCCTGGGGGAACTGGATCTGGCTGCCGAGGCCCGCAACAGCGAAACCATGCGCCGGCACTTCCTGTTCAGCCCGCTGCTGCACATTCCGGCCATTCATCTGGAGCTCTCCAGCCCCACCGTGATCATCATGGATCGCATCCATGGCATCCCGGTGAATGATATCGAGCGCATCAAGGCCGCCGGCATTGATCCCAAGGTGCTGGCAGAACGGGGCGTGGAAATCTTCTTTTCCCAGGTATTCCGTTTCAATTTCTTCCACGCGGACATGCACCCGGGCAACATCTTCGTCAACCCGGAACACCCGGAATCCCCCCAGTACATGGCTGTAGATGCGGCCATCGCCGGGCGCTTGTCGAAGGAAGACCTGAACGTGCTGGGCCGCATGGTGCTGGCCGTCATGCGCGAAGATTACAGCGCCCTGGTGGATGCGGTGATCCGCGCCGGCTGGAATACCGCCCCCATCGACCGCCCCCGCTTTGAGCGGGCCGTGATCGACATTGTCGAGCCGGTGCGGTCCGCCCAGCTGGACCAGCTGGAATTCGCGCCGCTGGTGATGAAGCTGTTCGATATGGCGCGCCACTACCAGATCGAAATGCCGGTGCAGTACATCCTGCTGATGAAGACCCTGGTGCATATCGAAGGGCTGGGGCGCAGCATCTACCCGCAGCTGGATATCTGGAGCACCGGCCGGCCACTGCTGGAAGCCTGGATGCTGGCCGAATACGGCCCCAGCGCGACACTGAAAAAACTACAGAATCGCATGCCGGAATGGACCGCCCAGCTACCCGAGATGCCTGATTTGCTGCGCGACGGTCTGGAAAGCCTGCGCGAGCTGCCCTACCAGCAGGACCGCCTGGAAGCCCGCTTCGAACAGGCCCTGTTACGCCACCGGCACAAGCTGTTTGCCGGTCTGGCAGGACTGGGCTGCGCCGGCACCGCCGTGTGGCTGGCAACCCCCCATTTCAGCTGGCCACTGGCCGCGGCTGCCATGCTGCTGGTGAGCTGGAGCTGGCGGCGCTAGACTGTGGCACCGCACCGCGGCACACCGGATAATCCGTCGGCGCCCGCCCGCAGCAGGCGCCAACAATAAAGAAAGTGCAAACGCTATGTCAGATATACTCAGCCAGCTCCATCAGGTGCTTGAATCCCGCAAGGGCTCCGACCCGGACAGCTCCTACGTGGCCAGCCTGTACGCCAAAGGATTGAACAAGATCCTGGAAAAAGTGGGCGAGGAGGCAGTGGAAACCATTCTCGCCGCCCGCGACGCGGAAGTCAGCGGCAAAACCGATGCGCTGATCAGCGAAACCGCAGATTTGTGGTTCCATAGTCTGGTCATGTTGGCCAAACTGGGAGAGCACCCGGACAAGGTACTGGCAGAACTGGAGCGCCGCTTCGGCCTGTCCGGCCATGACGAAAAAGCGGCGCGCGGCAGCAAGCACTGAACCGCCCTGACTATTGGCGCCTGACCTACTGGAGAGAGACAGCATGTTTTCCGGCATCAGCATTTGGCAGTTACTGATCCTTCTGGCCATCGTGGTTCTTCTGTTCGGCACCAAGAAACTGCGCAATATGGGCGGCGACTTGGGTGGGGCTGTAAAAGGCTTCAAGAACGCCATGAAAGACGGCGAGGAAGAGCAGGACCAGAAGCGTCTGGCCGAAGACGAGAAGGACACCACCGAGCAGAAAACCGAGAAGGACAAGGAA
This sequence comes from uncultured Alcanivorax sp., assembly GCF_947258575.1. Classification (GTDB taxonomy): domain Bacteria; phylum Pseudomonadota; class Gammaproteobacteria; order Pseudomonadales; family Alcanivoracaceae; genus Alcanivorax. The sequence goes on along the minus strand of NZ_CAMYIV010000012.1, from coordinate 70,064 downwards.
AAAGACCAAGCCTGATTCGCCTGGCTTCGAGCTTTCCCATGCCCCGTTAAGAGGTTTCCATGTTCGATATCGGCTTCGCCGAACTTTCCCTGATTTTCATCATCGGTCTGGTGGTGCTCGGCCCGGAGCGCCTGCCCACCGTGGCGCGCACTCTCGGTCAGTGGGTCGGCCGTGCCCGCTCCACTTTCAACCACCTGAAAAACGAACTGGAACGCGAAGCGGTGACCCAGGACATGCGCGAGCGCATGGAAAAGCAGATGCGCGAGATGGGCCTGGACGAAGACAGCATTCGCGACGCCAAGGAAAGCCTGCTAAGCCCGGAACAGATTGCCAAGGCGAGAACGCCCCGCGACTCGCAAGCGGACGCCGCCGACGACAGCGAAAAACCCCAGGAACCACCGCGCCATGAATGACGCCAGCAACGATTCCGGCCAACCACTGATTGCCCATTTGCTGGAACTGCGCAATCGCCTGCTCAAAGCCATGGCAGCCATCTTCGTGGTGTTTCTGGGGCTGTTCTATTTCTCTCGGGAACTGTACACCCTGGTGGCCAAACCGCTGATGCAGGCCATGCCCGAAGGCACCAGCATGATCGCCACCGGCGTCGCCTCACCGTTCCTGGCGCCCTTCAAACTGACCCTGTACCTGAGCATCTTCGTGGCCATGCCCTTTATCCTGCATCAGGCCTGGGCCTTTGTGGCTCCGGGCCTGTACCGGCATGAAAAGCGCCTGGCAATTCCCCTGCTGGGCAGCAGCGTGCTGCTGTTCTACGCTGGCGCCGCCTTTGCGTATTTCGTGGTATTTCCGCTGATGTTCCAGTTCTTTACCGCCATTGCCCCGGAAGGGGTGGCGGTGACCACGGATATCAGCAGCTATCTGGATTTCGTGCTGGCCCTGTTCCTGGCGTTCGGGCTGGCCTTTGAATTACCCATCGCCATCGTGCTGCTGGTGAGCACCGGCGCCACCACCGTGGAAAAACTGGCCGGCGCCCGCGCCTATGTGGTGGTCGGCTGTTTCGTGGTGGGAATGTTGCTTACCCCGCCGGATATCATTAGCCAGACCCTGCTGGCGCTGCCCATGTGGTTTCTGTTCGAGGTGGGGCTGCTGGCCGCGCGGCTGATTCGACGGGAAAAGCAGAAGCAGCAGGAAACGCCTGACCCGTAGGGGGTAGATTAGCCGAAGGGCGTAATCCACCAGACCAGGCACATCGAACACTCTCCCAGCTCATGGTGGATTACGCCCTTCGGCCTAATCTACCCCCTACGCTCAGTCTCACGCCCGGCAGATACCTTCATCAAAAGCGGTAGCCATTATTGCCGGTTGGCGCAGGTGGCAACGGCAACGGGGCCAAGCCCTCCATGCCGTCCTTACGGGCCGGCGGCGTTGGCGCCGCTGCGGCGCAACCATTGTGCTGCAGAAAATCCACTATGCGCTGCTGCACCGACGGATCCCGGGTGCTTTCGATATGTCCGCCGCGCAAGCGCTGGAACGTTTTCGGCTCGTCGGCAGCGGCAAACAAGCGCTTGCCGTGGTCATAGGGGATAATCGGGTCGTCTTCACTGTGCATCACCAGCAAGGGCGTCGGTGCCACCCCGGCAATACGGGATTCCGGGTCCAGGTCCGGGCCGGGCATGCCCGGCACCACCAGCCAGCGCAGTGGCCACAACAACCAACTCCCTTGCATCACATCACTGGTGATACCTCGATAGCTGGCAAAGGCCGCCTCCAGCACCACGCAGTCCGCCGCGCCCTGATTCTCGGTATCGCCCAGCACCGTGGTTGCCATGGCGCCACCCAGACTCTGACCAAACACCGTCAGCGGGCCCTCAGCACCCTTGGCATTGCGCAACCAGTCCAGCCCCAGCTGCACATCGTCGAATACCGCCGGCAGTTTTGGCTTGCCCTCTGACAGGCCATAACCCCGGTAATCAAGCAGAAAAACGTTATAGCCCCGCGCCGGCAGCCACTGCACGCTGGCCAGGTGGGTGCTGATGTTCTGGGCATTGCCGTGGAGAAAATACACGGTGCCGCGCACATGACCCTCACCGGCGGCCGGCAGCCACCAGCCATGCAGGCGCAGCCCGCGCGGATGGATCAGCACCACATCCTCGTAGTTGAGCCCCTGGTTTTCCGGGTTTTGCACCCAGGGCTCCATGGGATAGAAGAACAGTTTGCTGCAGCCGGTCAGCGCCATGGCTAGCCCGGTCAGCAGGATCAGTCGAAGTACCATCGCCATTGCAGTTTGAACTCGTTATCGCCATCCCCGCGCCAGCCTTCCCGGCTCAGCGATGCCCGCAGCCCGTGCTGTCGGGCAAAGGCCCAGTGCACGGCAAGCTCGGAGGTATGTCGATAGGTATCGTTGGTGAAGTAATGTCCCACACTGCCCACTTGCCATTGCCAGCGCCCGCGCTGGTAGAGCAGACCGGCATCCAGCCCGGCCCCGGGGGTGAGGAAGGTATCGAAGTCGCTATTATTTTCCATTCGCAGGCTGGTTAACAGGTAGGGCTGCCAGTTGCCCATGGCCCAGCTGCCACCCGCGCCGCCCTGAACATAACGCACCAGCCGGCGCCGCCCCGCCCAGGCCCTCTCCAGGCCACCCTCCACATACCAGCTCAGCGGTTTGCTGAAACGGTTACGGGGTGCCAGCGAGCGAATGCTCACCACATCCAGTTCTTCCAGTCGTGGATCACCGGATTCCGTGCTGCGCAACGTCAGCCCAAGTCCCTGTATCTGTGCGCCACGCAAAAACCCGTAATTATTATCCAGCAAGTCATGGTAGGTGAGCCGGTAACTCAGCTCGCCAAAATCCTGGTTCCCTTCGCGTTGGCCTCCCGCCAGTGCCAGCATCTGGGTGCCGTGGCCGGATTCCGGCGGCTCGGGATCCACGGTTTCCGGCACATCCACCTTCGGCAGCCGGTTCATCTCGGTCAGTAAGGTAAAGGAATCCTTGGCGGCTTCCGGGTCCCTGGCCCCTTTTCGATTGACCAGCCGCAGATAGCGGTAGGCGGTGGTCACCATCAGCGCCTGCTGCTGCGCCCCGGCCTGCTGAAACGCGTCCGATTCCATTAACCCGGGATCATCCGCAAGACGACGGGCCAACTGCTGCTGATCGGGCGCCATCTGGCGACGCAGATTATCCAGCTCCACCGCCTTGGAGGGGCGGTAATGACGCTCACTGATCAGGCCGCGATCGTCCAGGGCACGGACCGTATTCACCGGCACTTCGGCAAATCGCAGCTCCGTGAGCAGCTGCGAATCCGGGCGGGCCACCTCCACCAGCTCCAGCAGACGGAAGGAGCAATTTTCGTCAAAAAAGTAGTAATCGAAATTGATGTCTTTCAGTTCCCAGAGATGCTCGATCAGCCAGTCAATTTCCTGCTGATCCAGATCCAGGGTGTACTCCCACATGTCGCGATTTTCCATGTGGGAATATTCCTGAATTTTTTGCACATAGGGTACCAGGGCAAAGCGACCGGGGTAGCCGCCGGCCAGCCCACGATAGATATAGAAAAAGGAATTATCGGCCTCACTGGACACCGCCCCGAAATTCACCGCCCAGGACAACCACACCGCACTGTCTTCACCCTGATCCAGGCGCAACAGGGTATGGCCGAACATGGACGACGGGCTGTTCAGATACGCGGCCGGAAAAACCAGTACGGCCCGACTGGCCTGCACCGCAGCACGCCATTCGGAATAGTCCTCGCAATGGGCAAACGGAGTCTCATCCTGCCAGCTTAAATGCCCGGCCAGAAAGCGATAGCGGGCGGGAAAACGACAACGTTCAGGCGCTTTCTCCGGCTCAAGCGCCGTCACCGTTGCTCGCAATTCGGCAAGCACATCATCCTTGCCGTTATCCGCCAGGAAATAATTATCGTCGTCGATATAACTGCGGCCCCGATCACGCAGGGTAGCACCAGGATTCACATGCATGAGCGCCTGCCATCGTGACGAAGCGGCAAGGTCGACCAGGGAGGGAGGGAGGTTCGCGGCCAACGCCGGGGCAATCCAGCACAGCAGCACACAAAGCAGTCCAGTGCGCATCCGGTATTATCCGTGATTCGAGCGGGAAGAATTCAGGCCTGGATCTGCAATGGCAGATCAGACAAACAAAGCCCCGCCGTTGGGCGGGGCTTGTTAGTAAACGTGGTTAACCGTTTACGCCAGGTACTTGGACAGGCTCTCGTCCTGCTTCATTACCTCGGTGATGCTGGCCATGACTTCCTCGGCGGTTACATCCTGGTGCGGAAAGATAACAGCAAAGTTTTCATGCATGGCGGCATTGAAACGGGCACGATCACCAGCTTCGACACCCATGGATACAGACAGTGCGGTCAGGGCTTCGCCTTCACCGGTAGCCATATCCTGAGCCACTTCTTCCATCACACCGGTCATGCCCAGCAGGCTCTGGCCGCTGTAGGTCAGAGAACCATTGGTATCGCAACCGTTGGTGCCGGTAGTCATACCAAAGGTGGCGTTGCCGGAGGTGCCGTTCACAATGGTCGCCAGCAGGTGCATGGGCAGACCGGAGTTGCCTTCGAACAACAAGTTGCCCCAACCACAGCCCGGACCACCCGGTGCTACGGCCATGGCAGAAGTAGAAGCGCCAAGCAGAGTGGCAGCGATAAGCGTCTTTTTCATTCTGAGATACCTCCAAGTTTTTATAGGTCGTCCCTGGGGATACTTCACAGCACCAGGCTGTATTTCGCAACCCTGTTGCAGCGATGCTGCTCCGTGCTCTCCCCGTCACCCGTAATCAGGTAACAAACTTCATCATAAACAAGGCGAGAGCCTTTGCAATACAATTGCAAAGCCGCTGTCACGAGCTCAAAAGAAATGTGACGGGCCCATCATTGACGAGCTGAACCTGCATGTCGGCACCAAATACACCGCTGCCCACTGGAATATTCTGCTTCTCCAGTTCCCGCAGATAGCAGTCGTACAGTTTTTTCCCCTGCTCCGGCGGGGCAGCCTTGCTGAAGCTGGGCCGACGCCCTTTGCGGGTATCCGCCGCCAGAGTAAACTGGGATATGGCAAGAATTGCCCCATGGATATCCCGCACATCCAGGTTCATCTTTTCATCGCTATCGGCAAACACCCGGTAACCCACCGTTCTTTCCGCCATCCGCGCGACCGTAGCCTCATCGTCACCGACCTCAATACCAACCAGCAACAGCAGACCTTTACCGATACGCCCTACACAATCGCCGGATACCGTTACCGATGCTTCGCTGACACGCTGCAACAACACCTTCAATCGTCAATCCTCTTTTCCAGTCGCTTCACTGCCGCCACCAGCGCATTGGCAATCGCCGGGTCAGAAGACGAATGACTGCCCCCCTCCACCCAGTGGAGGCGGCTGCCCGGCAAGACCTGATGCAGCGCAAGGGCCTGATCTGCCGGGCAGACGAAATCCCGGCTGCCGTGAACAATTTCCACCGGCAGGGTCATGCCGGCACAAGCCGCCAGCAATGGCGTGGCCAGGAAACCGTCGTTGAGAAAATAATGGGTTTCCTGCATGGCCATGCATAACTCATCATCGCTGGCGTCACCGGGCGGCAACACTGACGTTAACGCCAGAGTAGACTCCCAGTTACACCAGCTGCGGGCATGATAGCGGGCTCGATCTCCCTGTAGCCCCTGATGATAGCGCTGCAGCAGGTTCCCCTCGCCAGGCGGCGCTTGTTGCTGCAATACCTGCCACGCCTCAGGAAACAGCCTCGCCGCACCCCCTGACGTATAAAGCCAGTCACGGTCTTGCTGCCGGCAAAGAAAAACGCCCCGCAACACCATACCGGCGACTCGCTGCGGATGCGCCGCCAGATAGGCTAACGCCAGAGTGACACCCCAGGAGCCACCGAACACTCGCCATTGCTGCACACCCAGGGCTTCGCGAAGAGACTCAAGATCAGCAATCAGATGCGCGGTGGTATTGTCACGGATCGACGCCAAGGGACGACTTTGACCGCTACCTCGTTGATCGAAGAGAATAATGCGGAACCGTCGGGGATCGAAAAACCGGCGCATAAACGGCGAACAACCGCCACCGGGCCCGCCGTGCAGCACCACCACGGGCACACCGTCCGGGTTGCCGCTTTCTTCCACGTAAAGCTGGTGCCCCTGGCCTACCGACACCAGAGACTGCCGATAACTGTCCGGCAAGGGGAATAACGCCATGAGAGCTGCACTTGTCTGCAGAAAGACCTCAGCATACCTGCTGCTGTTTACCCTGCAACTGTTGGTCGCCGGCTGCAGCAAGACACCCCCCGAGCAGGCGATTCTGGACGCGCTGCAAAATCTCGAAACAGCAATAGAAGCCGGTGATACCGGCGCTGTGATGGACACGCTCACCGACCCGGCAGAGATTCAGCGGGGCAGCCACTCCCTGCAACGGGACGAGGTGCGGCGTCTACTGATGGGAACCTTCCTGCGCTACCCGAAGCGCCAGCTGGCCATCACCCAGGTCAACATCGAGCTGGATCCGGTCACCCAGCGCCACGCCCGCGTCACCTTCACCGCCTTCGCCTGGGGAGGCCAAAGTGTTATGCCCGACAACGCCGACAGCTACCGGGTGGTGAGTGACTGGCGGGAAGACGGGAAGTGGAAGATTGAAGGACTGACAGCGAACGGACTTCGAGAGTGAACAGTAAACAGTAAACAGTTCGCGATTTTGCGCTCGTTATTCCCCAACGCAAGAGGCCGCGCCCAGAGTATGGGCGCGGCCTCTTGCGTTGCAGAACCTGAAATCCAGTCCCGCGAACTGTTAACTATTCACTGTTCACTGTTAACTGCTTTATCAATCCTCCTCCCCACCACTCAACTGCCCCTCCATATCCAGCTCCTTGATCTTGCGGGTGAGGGTGTTGCGACCCCAGCCGAGCAAAGCGGCGGCATCTCGCTTACGGCCGCCGGTGTGCTGCAGGGCTACTTCGATCATGGTGCGCTCAAAGCCGGGAACCGCCTGCTCAAGAATGCTTCGCTCACCCTGAGACAGGGCGCGATCGGCCCAGTTGCGCAGAGACTTGAGCCAGTCGCCGGACACATCAGCCCCCTTGGCCGCACCCGCTTCTTTCAACTCCGGGGGCAAATCATCCACCAGGACTTCGCGGCCAGACGCCATTACGGTCAGCCAGCGACAGGTATTTTCCAGCTGCCGCACATTGCCTGGCCACGCCTGAGCAGACAGATATTTCTCGGTATCCTTGTGCAGAATTTTCGGCTCCACACCCAATTCATGGCCTGCACGCTGGAGAAAATAATTTGCCAGCCGGGGAATGTCTTCGCGGCGCTCGGCCATACGCGGAATATGGATGCGAATCACGTTTAACCGGTGGAACAAATCTTCCCGGAAGTCCCCTTCCTTCACCAGTTTTTCCAAATCCTGGTGGGTGGCAGCAATAATCCGCACGTCCACATGGATTGGTGTTGTACCACCGACCCGGTAAAACTCACTTTCCTGCAATACCCGCAACAGACGGGTCTGCGCTTCCAGCGGCATATCACCGATTTCATCGAGAAACAGGGTGCCGCCATTGGCCTGCTCGAAACGGCCAACGCGCTGGTTGTTGGCACCGGTAAACGCCCCTTTTTCATGGCCAAACAGTTCGGACTCGATCAGATCCTTGGGAATGGCTGCCATGTTAAGGGCCACGAAATTCTTTTCCCGACGCATGGAATGGCTGTGCAGGGCCCGTGCCACCAGCTCCTTACCGGTACCGGACTGGCCATTGATCAATACGGTGACGTTGGAATGGCTGAGCCGGCCAATGGCGCGAAACACCTCCTGCATGGCCGGTGCTTCACCGATAATTTCGGTGGATTCTTCCTCCACCGCTGCGGGCTGTTCACCGCGGGATTCTTCCCGGTGCTTGATGGCGCGGCGCACCAGCGCTACCGCCTCATCCACATCAAAAGGCTTGGGCAGGTATTCAAAGGCCCCGCCCTGATAGGAGGCCACCGCCGAATCCAGATCGGAATGGGCGGTCATGATAATCACCGGCAGGTCCGGATTCTTGCGCTGCAGGATCTTGAGCATGCGCAGACCATCGGTGCCCGGCATACGCACATCGCTGATCAGCACCTCCGGCTCCTGACCACCCGCTTCCAGGGTATTCAGGGCCTCATCACCATCCTCGAAACAGGTTACCGCGTAACCCTCCTGGCTCAGTGCCTTTTCCAGCACCCAGCGAATGGAACGGTCATCGTCGACTACCCATACGGTTACGCTCATGACCGGCCTCTCCCTGGGGTTTCACTGTTGTCGTTGCTCACGGCTACATAGGCGCTCATGACTGTTCGCTCTCCGTTACTTCCGGCTGCTCCATTGGCAGCAAAATACTGAATACGGTATTGCCCGGTACGCTTTCGCACTCGATCAGCCCCTGATGCTGGCTGATGATGGACTGGGCAATGGACAATCCCAGCCCGGTACCACTGGCCCGGCCACTGACCATGGGATAGAACAGGGTCTCCTGCACATCCGGGGCAATGCCCGGGCCGTTGTCGACAATATCCACCCGCAGCACCAGACGGTGACGCAGGGAGCCGATGGTGAACTGCCGCAACACCCGGGTGCGCATGATGATGCGGGCATCCTCGGTGTGCGACTCCAGCAAGGCCTGGGTGGCGTTGCGGATAATATTGAGCAGCACCTGGATCATCTGATCCCGATCGGCGATCACATCCGGCAAACTGATATCGTAATCCCGCCAGATGGACACACCCTTGGGATGTTCCGCCAGCAACAACTGGCGTACATGCTCCAGGCACTCATGGATATTCACCGCCTTGAATTCCGGCGGTTTACGCGGGCCCAGCATACGATCCGCCACCGTGCGCAACCGGTCCGCTTCATCAATGATGACCTTGGTGTACTCGGTCAGATCCGGGGTCGGCAGGGCTCGCTCCAGCAACTGTGCAGCACCGCGGATGCCGCCCAGTGGATTCTTGATCTCGTGCGCCACACCGCGCACCAGCGCCCGGGTGGCCTGATGGGCATGAATCAGCGCCTCCTCCCGGGTAATGCGCAATAGCCGATCCAGCGGCTGCATTTCCATCAACAGGCATAGCGTCTGGCCCGGCTCATTGATCGGGCTGACCGAGTAATCCACCGTTATTTCATAGCCGGGAGACACCGCCAGGCGGGCCTCTCGACGGGTAAAGGGGTGCTCATCCCGAATGCACTGGCGCAGGGCAGCACGGGCCTCCTCGTCATCAAAGAAATAGTCCGGTAACGGCTGCCCCATGGCACGACTGACACTGGTCGCCAGCAGCATTTCCGCCGCCGGATTCAGGTAGCGGACCTGCAGATTGTCATCAAGCATGATCACTGCGGTGCGCAGGTGATCGAGTAAACGTTTGTGCAAGGTGACACCACCCATCAACTGTTGGCCCATAACAGGGCATAAGCAATTATCAGGCCATCTCTGCCAACGCCGCAGATGCACGGCTTCAGGTCGTCACAGCAGAAAACGCAGCCCCATGATGATGAGTGTAGCGGGATTCAGGGAAGGGGTGCACAGATATGGTGCATTATCGAGGAGTCAGAACGGGGCGCTGCTGGGCCGGGCGGGCGGGCTTTCCCGGGCCCGCCGCCTCCCCCGCCCCCGCAGGCCTGCCGGATGATGCCGTTTCACCCGCCTTTGCCGGGCTGCCGCGACTGGCAGGATCGCCTATGGCGTTGGGATCTCTATTGTTCCCATTTCCCGGCCCGTTCTGGAAATTCTGCACCGTGCTGCGATGAACGTAGACCCGCACAGGCTCAGAGCTAATCAAGACTTCACCATCCGGGTTGATCACTTTTACCACCAGGGAGTGCGTGCCCCGGATGATGGTATTCAACTCCATCCCCGGCTGCTCTTCCCCATTATCAAACAGGACAAGACGATCCTCCCCCTGAAGGGATGGCTGCAGATCGACAACTATCGGCACTGGCTCCCGCGGATTACGGATCGTGCTTTCCGGCTCAGGGCTGGTGATTACAAGAGTGCGGTACTCCTCAGCCTGCTCTTCTTCAGCGGCCTGAGAGTCAACCTGAGGAAGCTTTACCTGCTTCATGGGTACCGTATTGGGCGTGCGCAAGTGCACCTCCTCTGAGGCCCCCTTATCCTCAGCCGGCTGGTCACTGAAGATCACATTTCCATGCTTATCCACAGACCGATATATTTTAGCCGGCGCCTTGGCCTCTTCGCCCTCTCCCTCCACCTTTGTCTCAGCATGGAGTCCGCCGAAGCAAAGAAGCAGCCCGGCCATCAGCATTCCTGTTTTCTTCATTATCGCCTCCCATGAACCTACCCTTGATTCTCACTCGCTCATAAAGCACGGGAAAGGGCCAAATGCACAAATTGGCGCTTCAAGCAGAATAACACAGACAAAAAAAGCCCCCGACAAGCGGGGGCCCTCTTTCTGCAATGTTTCCCGAAGGAAATTAGCAGGAGTAGTACATATCGAACTCGACCGGGTGCGGGGTCATGTTCAGACGCTCGATCTCACCACGCTTCAGGGAGATGTAGCCTTCGATCATGTCCTTGGTGAACACGTCACCTTCGGTCAGGAAGTCCATGTCGGCTTCCAGACAATCCAGGGCCATGGTCAGGGTGTGCGCCACGGTCGGGATGTCTTTCGCTTCTTCAGCCGGCAGATCGTACAGATCCTTGTCCATGGCGTCGCCAGGGTGCAGCTTGTTCTTGATACCGTCCAGGCCAGCCATCAGCAGTGCCGCGAAGCACAGGTAGGGGTTGGCAGACGGATCAGGGAAGCGTGCTTCGATACGACGGGCCTTGGCACTGCTCACGAACGGAATACGGATGGAAGCAGAACGGTTACGGGCAGAGTAAGCCAGCATTACCGGGGCTTCGAAACCGGGCACCAGACGCTTGTAGGAGTTGGTGGAACCGTTGGTGAAGGCGTTCAGGGCACGGGCGTGCTTGATGATGCCGCCAATGAAGTACAGCGCTTCGTCGGACAGGCCAGCGTAGCCGTCACCGGCGAACAGGTTCTTGCCGTCTTTGGCCAGGGACACGTGAACGTGCATACCGGAGCCGTTATCGCCGATCAGCGGCTTGGGCATGAAGGTAGCTGTCTTGCCGTAGGCGTGGGCCACGTTATGTGTGCAGTACTTGAGGATCTGCACTTCGTCAGCCTTGGCGGTCAGGGTGTTGGCGCCAACACCGATCTCACACTGGCCAGCGGTGCCCACTTCGTGGTGGTGAACTTCGATCTTCAGCCCCATGGACTCCATGGCAGAACACATGGCGCCACGCAGGTCGTGCAGGCTATCTACCGGCGGAACCGGGAAGTAGCCGCCTTTCACGCCCGGACGGTGACCAATGTTGCCACCTTCGAAGTCTTCGTGGGAAACCCACGCGGCTTCTTCGGAGTGAATGTTGTACATGGAACCCTGCATGTCGGATTTCCACTGCACGGAATCGAATACGAAGAATTCCGGCTCCGGACCGAACAGCGCGGAATCCGCGATGCCGGTAGCCTTCAGGTACTCTTCAGCACGCTTGGCAACAGAACGCGGGTCACGCTCGTAACCGGTCATGGTGTTCGGCTCGAGAATGTCACAACGCAGGTTAACGGTGGCCACGTCAGTGAACGGGTCCAGCACGGCAGTAGAGTCGTCAGGCATCATCACCATGTCGGACTCGTTGATGCCTTTCCAACCAGCAATGGAAGAGCCATCGAACATTTTGCCATCCTGGAAGAAATCTTCGTCGATTTCGCCCACGGGGAGGGTTACGTGCTGCTCCTTACCACGGCTATCGGTGAAGCGCAGGTCCACCCATTTCACATCATTATCTTTAATCAGCTTGAGGGTCTTTTCAGACATTGTCGTGCGTCCTCCTAAGGAACAGCGGGTTTGTCTCTGGCTCATCGCCCCGCCCCGCATCAGGGCAGAACAGAGAGCCGGTATTCTCGGCCACCAGGCCTGCTTTGCCAATAGGGAGGCAAGTTCCATGCCAGCCCTTTTTTAGCGCATTTGACGCCAAAATACAGAATCAAGGGGAAAATAGCACCTTACGGTGCTCTATTGTGGTGCGTTGCACCATTTTGCGGCACTAAAATAGTGCACCGTTATCCTCGCCTACCCGCAGGACCACAAACACCTCATTGCCCGCCTCGCCGGTTTCCACCACCTCGTGCCCGTTGATCCGGCACCAGGCAGGGATATCGCTCAGCGCGCCGGGGTCCGTGCATACCACTCGCAGGCAATCACCGGAGGCCAGGGTGCGCACCTTGTTCTGCGTCTTGATCACCGGCATGGGACACAGCATGCGGCGCACATCCAGTTCGTGAAAAGCTTCGGTCATCAGGAATCCTTGGCTTCTAGCTTCTAGCTTCTAGCTTCTAGCTTCTAGCTTCTAAAGATGGTGCCGCGCTCCAAACTAAGCACAACCCCAGCAACATTGTTTGTTTTCCTCGCAGCTAACAGCTCATCGCTGCTTTACCCTACATTCCAGGCCAACGGCACCGCATCCGGGTGAAACGGCTCAACAGTGACCTGGCGCGCCACACCATCCGGGCTGCGCACTTCCAGGGTAACCTCATCCGACGAACGCCCCTTGGAATAACGGGCCACAATCGCCGCCGCCTGCTGCATTTCCTCATCATTCTGGAAATTGCCATCCACCAGGGCCAAAGGCCCCGGGCAGCTCACCGTAGTGATGCTGGTAAACTGGTAGCGATATCCCTCCAGGAAACGGTTCTCACCTTCCTCCCGGCTGATGATCAGCTTTAAGTGGGGCTGCGGACGGATATGACGCCCCACCTTTAACAGCATGATGTCATCCAGTTCGTAGCGACGCTCGTTGCGGGCCTTCCACAGATCCGCCAGCTTGTTGGAATAGGATTCGTCGGTAAGGAAGCAGCAACCGCCGGCGGGCTGGGCAAAGTCATCCAGCCCGAACTTCTTGGCCAGGGCCATTTGCGGTTTGCGGCTGCGGCCGGAAAAATCGTGCAGGGACTCCCGGTCTACCCAGCCTTCACGTTCTGGCAGGGTAGCCGGCAAGTTCTTCGCGCATAGCGGCCGCAGCAGACGCTCGTCGGCGCCGGATTCCGCGCTGATGATCGGCATGGTGGCCTTGCGCTGGCTTTTCGGGCGCTGGCCGATCACCTCGCCCGTGACGATAAAATCAAACCCCCGATCGCCGGCAAACTCCCGGGCCTTGTTGATCATCAGGGTGGCCTGGTTGACCATGAAAATCTTGCAGTCCAGGCAGGGATTCAGGTTGGCCCCGTAGCCATGCCTGGGGTTGAGCACCACATCCTTGTACTCCTCGGAGATATCAATGATGTGCATCTTGATGCCAAGCTGCTCGGCCACCCACAGGGCGTTGTTGCGCTTTTCCTTATCCTTGTCTTTCTTGCGGATGGCATGGGTATGGCCTTCCACACAGAAACCGGTAAAGAAATTCACGCCCTCTACCTCGATCCCCTGCTCCTGCATCACCTTGACGGCCAGCATGGAGTCCAGTCCGCCGGACACCAGTGCGATAGCGCGGCGCTTAATCGGTTGGATTGACTCAGTTACAGAAGACGTCATGTGAAAAAACCTGCTGCCTTGATCGGCGCTCAAAAAATGGGCGGCGAAGTATAGCAATCACGCCCTCCTGACGCACCCTTCACCCAGGCCCGGCTGTCACCTGAGGGTCATATCGCTGGTCCAGACTCGACATTCCTGGCCACCCCACGGGGCTCCATGCGATTTCGCCTACTGCTACACCTGCTGACCCTGCTCATCGCCGCCGCCAGTCTGGGCTGGTGGTGGCACACTCCTCATGGCCCGTGGCTGCTACACAAGGAGCCCCTGGCCGGGCAGCGTCTGTGCGTAATCGGTGATGGCGGCTGGGGCAACGCCCCCTCTATGGCGGTGGGCCGGGCACTGGTGCTGCTGGACTGCGATCAGGTGCGCTACCTGGGTGACCTGGTCTACCCGGACGGCATCACCAGCCCGGAGGATCCGCTGCTGGAAAGTCGTTTCTTTGCCCCGCTTGGCCCGGCTCTGGATGCCGGTATTCCGGTTTATCTGGTGCTGGGCAACCACGACTGGAAGCAGAATGCCGACGCCTGGCTGGAGGTGGCGCGGCGCCACCCGCTGATCCACTTCCCCCACTACTACTATTTCGAGCAGTGGCCGGACGCCTGCGCATTCAGCCTCGAGACCACCTGGTTCGAGAAATGGTATTACCTGCGCCGCCAGGGAGCCTGGTTGTCGCAGGCCATGGAAACGGCTCAACGCCACCAATGCGGCTTCAGTCTGGCCTTTTCACACCACCCCATGGTCAGCTCCGGCTCCCACGGCAACGCCGGGGAAATGATAGCGCTGCATCTTCGCGACAAGCTGATCGGCAGATTGGATCTGCTGGTGGGCGGCCACGACCACATTTTATCCGACGAGGGGCAATACCAGGGCACCCGGCAACTGATCTCGGGCTCCGCCAGCATCAACAATGACCTGGGCCAGCCCAGCGGCAACCAGCACTTCACCCGCGCCACCCATGGTCTTGTAACGCTGGATATGCGCGACGACGGCAACAGCCTGCGCGCCAACTACCGCTTCTACAGTGTGCTGGGAAATCCCGACGACCCGCTGATCTCGCTGCTATGGGAGGGGGATCAACGCGGTCAGGGAATCAGGGAGTAACGGCGGGATCAGGTTCGCTAACCGGCACCGGCCCGGCCACGGCGAAATGCTTTTTGGAAAAAGCGATACGTTCCGCCACCGGGCGGCGGGTATTGCCCAGGCTGTCCAGGTGATCCTCAATAATACTGCAGCGACGCAGCAGACCATCATCCATGGCAATCTGGATGTTAAGCCCTGGTCGGGCATTCAGCTCCAGCATCATCGGCCCGAATTCACGGTCCATCACCAGGTCCACCCCCAGATAACCCAAGCCGGTCAGGTCATAACAACGGGCGGCAAGCTCCAGACACTCTTCCCAGTCCGGCACGGTCAGGCCCGCCACTGCATTGGCGGTGTCCGGATGGCGCTCGATTCTCTGGTTGTGCCAGGTACCGCCCAGGGTCACGCCGCTGGACAGATCCAGCCCCACGCCAATGGCCCCCTGGTGCAGGTTGGCCTTGCCCTGGGACTGGCGGGTAGGCAGGCGCAGCATGGCCGCCACCGGGTACCCCTGCAGAACGATGATGCGGATATCCGGCACACCCTCGAAACTGATGCGATTGAACAGCTCTGTGGAGCGCACCCGATATTCGATCAGGGCCTGATCACGGTGGCCGCCCAGGGAATAAATACCGGAGATGATCCCGGAAATATGATGCTCCAGCTCTTCGGTGGTAACGATGCGCCCGGAGGCAGAGCGGAAATAATCCTCGAAGCGGTCGGCAATCACCATGATGCCGTCACCGCCCGCACCCTGAGCCGGCTTGATGACGAAATCCCGATGGGTTTCCACCACCCGGTGCAAGGTGCTGATGCCCTGTTCGGTGGCAATGGCGCCGTACAGCTCCGGCACCCGAATGCCCGCATCCAGCGCCATCTGCTTGGTCTGCAACTTGTCGTCCACCAGCGGATACAGACTGCGTTTGTTATAACGGAGAATGTAATCACCGTTGCGCTGGTTGATCCCCATTACGCCACGGGCACGCAGGGCCTTGCGGGTCTTTGACCAGAACATATCAGCGCTCCACCATGGCCCGGAAACGCAACAGCTCAGTGAGACGGTAGCCACGATAATGCCCCATCAGCACCATCACTGCGGACATGCACAACAGCACACCCGGGAAGGTAAAGACGAAATAGACCAGCGGCGGCCATACCATTAGCAAATGACACAACACCGCCGCCACCAGGGTACCCAGAGCCACTTTCAGGGACTGGGTTCCACCCCGCTCTTCCCAGACAATGGAAACCCGCTCGATCACCATGGTCAGAATCACCATGGGGAACAGTGCCACCGACAGCCCCGACGACACTCCCAGCTTATAGCCCAGCAGGCTGATGACCGCCATCAGGATCACCACGAAAGTGAGCACAATGGAGAGCCGCGCCAGCAACTGCAGTTTCAAATGCTCAAGATAGGAGCGCACCGACAGACCGATGGCGGTGATGAAGGTAAACAGCAGCACCCCCCAGATCACCTGAGTTTCCCGGAAAGCCAGAGCAATCAGCACAGGCGTAAACGTGCCCAGGGTTTCCATGCCCACCAGAGAGCGGATCAGCAGCACCAGCAGTACGCCCACCGGAATCATCATCAGGATACGGAATAGCTGCTGAGAGGGCAGCGGCAACTCGTACAGGGAGAAATCGATAAAGCTGCTGGCATCCTGCAGCCGCAGGGAACGCGCCAGTTGCAGGGCACTCATTTCATTGCGGTGCACGCTCAACGTCATATTCGCCGAGCGCCCGCCTTCGATATTCAGCAACGACTCGCTGCCGCTCCACCACACCAAGCGGTCATCCGGCAAACCCTGCTGACCATCCAGCGGATTGAAGTACAGCCAGCGCTTGCCGTTATAGGTCCGCAACCACAACTCAGGCTGCTGCTCCTGGCTTTCCACCAATCGCAAGGTATGTACCGGTTGAGCAGGAATGTGAGACATGGCAAGCAGCAGATCCACCACCTGGGCCCGGTTTTCCGGGCTCACATCACCACCGAGTAACAGCTGGACGTTGTCGTTTTCCAGCTCATTTACCCGCTTGATGGTCTCGCCGATAAAGGTTTCCACATCAGCGGAATGCTGACGGATCGGCTGCAACAGCGCCTCGGCAGCCAGTTTTTCCGCGCCGTCCAGCACCGGTGCTGGACGGAATTGAGGGCCTGGCTCATTCTCCCGGGTTTCCGCAAAACGGGGAGTGAGCATCAGCCGGTAGTAAAGATATTGATTGCCTTCGGCACGACGGGCAGACCAGGTAACCTGCCGATTGCCTTTCTCCACATTGACGTTCACGCCATAGTTATTGGAGATAAAGCTTTCGTTGAGGGTGGTATAGCCTGCTCCCTGGGGCGGCACGAACATGCGCACCTTGATCGGCTTGTTGGCCCGGGCAGTGAAACTGACCTGGGCGTCCACCACCCACACCGGGTCCTTCTCGTCCTGAGTCAGCGGCACCTTCTGTACCAGCAACTGGTAAGCGATACTGCCGCCGCCCAGCAGCAAGAGAAACACGGCCAAAATCCGTGCCTGTAGTTTGACAGACCCCATGTTAATGCGCCCCGGCAGCCTCCATCGTCAGTGTATCCTCTTGCTCTTCCTGGCAGCGCGGCGTCCCGACAGAATGGGACAGCGACGGATCCACCAGGGCTCCCAGGCCCTTCAGGGCCTCTGCCCCGATCAACAGCGGATAGCGAAACTCGCTGCGATCGGTCAGGTTGACATCAATTTGTTGCCGCCGATTGCCCATGCAGACCGTCAGCGTCACCATTGGCCGGCGGCTGAAATCCCGCTCGCCGTCCTGAACACTCTCTGCCCGGCGTTTTATCCGCACATGCCCGGCCAGCGGCAATTCCACGTCATCCCACTGATTCTGCTGGATGCCCCATTCCTCACGGTCATCCCGGTCGATGGCTATATCAAACTCAACCATTTTCACCCCGTCACGCTCAAAGGTCTTTATGTAACGGGCGCTCAGTGAGGCAGAGTCCGCCCCGGTGTCCAGCTTGGCCGGCACAGTAATACCCAGTTCACCGATATGCACACTCTCGTGCAGACCATAGATTCTCTTGTTGACTGGTGGCACCTCGGACAGGGCCACAGCAGGCACCAGCGCCCCTATCAGCACCAAGGGGATTCGCATCATAACAACCTGATTATAAAAGCGTTATTGCCGGATTATCGGCACCGACAACGGAGAAAGACGGTTGGTCTGACCCTTCTCCGGGAAAATGGTTGCGCCATTCTAGGCGATCCGCAGCCGACTCGCAGGAACAACCGTGAATTTTTGAATCTTTTCACATTCGTAAATGTTATGCGAAAGCCTGACCGACGGGCTATCACCTGCGCTCAGCGCTGGTATAATGCGCGCCCCCGCGGGATGCCAGACCCTTTTCAACGCCCACTACGTGGCTGCGTACAGGTCGAGATCAGGCACGAGCGTCATCCCGCCCATTTCTTAACGGAGCTACATCTGTGATTGAACGTCTGCGCAATATCGCCATCATCGCCCACGTTGACCACGGCAAGACCACCCTGGTGGACAAGCTGTTGCAACAGTCCGGCACCCTGGGAGATCGCGCTGGCGATATTGAGCGGGTAATGGACTCTAACGACCTGGAGAAGGAACGGGGCATCACCATCCTCTCCAAGAACACCGCCATCCAGTGGAATGAATACCGCATCAACATCGTCGACACCCCTGGCCACGCCGACTTCGGTGGCGAGGTGGAGCGGGTTATGTCCATGGTGGATTGCGTACTGCTGCTGGTGGACGCTGTCGACGGCCCCATGCCGCAAACCCGTTTCGTCACCCAGAAAGCCTTTGCCGCCGGCCTCAAGCCGATCGTGGTGATCAACAAGATCGACCGCCCGGGCGCGCGCCCTGACTGGGTCATGGATCAGGTATTCGACCTGTTCGACAATCTGGGTGCCACCGACGAGCAGCTGGATTTCCCGGTAATCTACGCCTCCGCCCTGAACGGCATTGCCGGCCTGGAAGCGGACAACATGGCCGACGACATGACCCCGCTGCTACAGACCATCGTCGACAAGGTGGACTACCCGAACGTGGACGCCGTTGGCCCCTTCCAGATGCAGATTTCGTCCCTGGACTACAACAGCTACCTGGGCATCGTCGGCATCGGTCGGGTCAAGCGCGGCAACATCAAGGCCAACAGCCCGGTAAAAGTGATCGGCGCCGACGGCAAGGTACGCAATGGCAAGATCCTCACCATCATGGGCTATCACGGTCTGGAGCGTGTTGACGCCCCCACCGCCTCCGCCGGCGAAATCGTCTGCATCACCGGCCTGGACCCACTGAACATTTCCGACACCCTGTGTGATCCGGCCAGCGTGGAAGCCTTGCCACCGCTGAGCGTGGACGAGCCTACCGTGAGCATGTTCTTCCACGTGAACACCTCGCCGTTCGCCGGCCAGGACGGCAAGTTCGTTACCAGCCGCCAGATCCGCGAGCGCCTGGAAGCGGAGCTCAAGCACAACGTGGCCCTGCGCGTGGAAGAAACCGGCAGCGCCGACCAGTTCCGCGTCTCCGGCCGTGGCGAACTGCACTTGTCTGTGCTGATCGAGAACATGCGCCGCGAAGGCTTCGAGCTGGCCGTGGGTCGCCCGCAGGTGATCATCCGTGAAGAAGATGGCGTCAAGCAGGAGCCCTACGAAACCGTGATCGCCGATGTGGAAGAGCAACACCAGGGCTCCATCATGGAGCATCTGGGTCTGCGTCGTGCGGAAATGACCAACATGGAGCCGGACGGCAAGGGCCGGGTACGCCTGGAATTCCTGGTACCCAGCCGTGGCCTGATCGGCTTCCGCAGCCAGTTCCTGACCCTCACCTCCGGTACCGGCATCCTTAACAGCACATTCAGCCACTACGGCGAATACAAGGCCGGCGACATGGCCAAGCGCATCAACGGTGTGCTGGTGTCCATGGTGAAAGGCAAGGTGCTGGGCTTCGCCCTGTTCAACCTGCAGGAGCGTGGCCGCATGCTGATCGACCCGAACGTGGATGTGTACGAAGGCCAGATCATCGGCATCCACAGCCGCGGCAACGACCTGGTGGTCAACCCCACCAAAGGCAAGCAGCTCACCAACATGCGCGCCTCCGGCACCGATGAAAACATCGTCCTGACTCCGCCGATCCGTTTCAGCCTGGAGCAGGCACTGGACTTCATCGAAGATGACGAGCTGGTGGAAGTGACCCCGAACTGTCTGCGTATCCGCAAGAAGCTGCTTACCGAAACCGAGCGCAAGCGCGCCGGACGGTAACCGCAACAATGGTCGCGGGGTGGAATGCGCAAAGCGAATTCCACCCTCTACGCCAACGTTGGACACAAAAAAACCGGGCATCGCCCGGTTTTTTTTTGTGTCCAACCTTTTTCAACGCAGCAGCATCAACATCACCACCGCGCCAATCACCATTCCCAGCAACAAACCCTGGGAGAAAGAGCGCTGCGCGTCCGGGCTAGCCGCTTGCACCGTGTCTGCCGGCTGACTGGTCTCAAACTCGGCGATCACCTCACGAGCTCGCGACTCATCGCTTTCCGCCACCCACACTGACGCCAGGCCCGCCGCAGGCAGTTCTCCTACGGCCCCCTGCAGCATGTCACCCTGAACCTGCGCCATGATACCCACCTGCTCCAGCAGGTCCGCCAGCATATGCGCCTCAATACCGTCGCGGGCACGGAAAACACATTTCACAGCAGCGCCCTCTCATTCATCAGGGGTTGACCGCTTCCTTGCTCACCACCTCAAGCAGGGTGTAACGCAAGCTGCTGCCATCCGCTGGCGGTGATGCCACTTCTTCTATTTTCACCCGCAACGTGTAACGGTGACCTGGCTCGAAATCGAAACCGTCAATGTGATTATAGAAAAGCTGGAAGTTGGCCTCGTCATCACTGCGCACCCGCAGACAATCCATAGGCCCCGCACCGATGCAGGCAGAGGTGTAGGGAGCAACATGCAGAATATCGCCGGGCTTGTCTTCTTTTTCACCACAAGCAACCAGTAAAAACAGCGCCGCAAACAGCGTGTGTTTCAGTATCATGGTACCAGCCTTGTTATTTTTCCCTCACAGGTGACAAGCAGTACCATGCGCGGCCCACCAAGGCAAAACATAAGAGCAGTGCTTCGCCGCAACACGAACGGGCGATTACCCTTGTTAAGGTAGAATGACTACACTGCGCAGTCGCAATAAGAGCCCGGCGACAGAATTCGCTGCGCCCAGACTTGAAACAGGTTCCCATGCTCCATATCGCACTGTTCGAACCAGAAATCCCGCCCAATACCGGCAATATCATTCGCCTGGCCGCCAACACCGGAGCTCACCTGCACCTGATCGAGCCGTTGGGCTTTTCCCTGGAAGAAAAGAAACTGCGCCGGGCCGGACTGGACTACAACGAACTGGCCCACCTCACCGTGCATGCGGATTTTTCTGCATTCCTTGAAGCGATGGCGGGCCGGCGCCTGTTTGCCCTGACCACCCGGGCCAGCCAGCCACACAGTGATGCGGTTTTCGTGGACGAGGATGTGTTGCTATTCGGCCCGGAAACCCGCGGCCTGCCCACCGACATTCTCGACAGCCTGCCACCCACACAAAAACTGCGCCTGCCCATGGTGGCGAACAGCCGCAGCCTTAATCTTGCCAATGCAGTGTCGGTGACGCTGTATGAGGCATGGCGACAGCTGGACTACATAGGGGCAGGTAACAGTGAATAGTTAACAGTGAACAGCGTCGCGATACGGTTTTATCTGTTCCTGAACGCAAGAGGCCGCGCCCAAAGGTTGGACGCGGCCTCTTGCGTTAAAGACCGGCAACAGTGCCAGTCCGCGAACTGTTAATTATTCACTATTAACTGCTCACTGAATTTACTGAACCGTCTCACCCTCAGCTTCCGCCTGCGCTTTTGCCTGCTGCTGGCGTTGCTGCTGGTACAGGGCGTCGAAGTTGATCGGCTGCAGTACCATCTGCGGGAAGGAGCCCTTGGCGACCAGGTCCGAGACCACTTCGCGAACGTAGGGGAACAGCAGGTTCGGGCAGTAGGCGCCGAGCAACTGGGCGCGCTCTTCGCCCTCCACACCTTTCACGGTGAAGATACCGGCCTGCTTCACTTCCGCCAGATAGAAGGTTTTCTCTTCCTTCTCGTCCTTGGCCGTCACTGTGACGGTCAGTTCCACTTCAAATTCATCGGTCTCGCCAATGCGGCGGGCGCCGTTATTGAGCTGCACATTGACCTTGGGTTTCCACTCTTCCAGAAACACTTCCGGGGCTCCCGGGCACTCGAAAGACGCATCCTTCAGATAAATACGCTGCAGCTGGAAAACCTGTTGTTGTTCGGCCATCGTTTTTCTCCTGTTACCTTGTTCCCGACTCCCCCGAATTGGCGCCGAGCAGCGAATCCAGCTCCCCTGCGCGCTCCAGAGCATAAAGTTCATCACAACCGCCGATGGGGCGGTCATCAATAAAGATCTGTGGCACCGTACGAGCCCCGCCGCGCTGCATCATCACCGCACGTTGATCAGGCTCTCGGTCCACATCCGTGTCCTGGTAAGAAATGTTTTTGCTGTTCAGCAACTGCTTGGCGCGAACGCAAAAAGGGCACCAACCTGTGGTATAAAGCTCCACCTTGGCCATATTCACCTCCCGCCTAGTCTTTAACCACAGGCAGGGAAGCCCCGCGCCAGGCGTTAAGTCCGCCCTGGATGCGATACAGCTCGTCAAAGCCCTTACCACGCAGCTGACGACCGAGATGTGAGGCCTTGGCGCCCATATCACAAGTCAGAATAATGGGTTTGTCCTTGTATTTTTCCAGTTCTGCAATACGCTCAAGGGCTTGGCTGGCAGGGATATTGATGCTGCCGGCAATATGCCCGGCACGAAACTCATCGCTATCGCGCAGGTCAACAATCACCGCATCCTTCTGGTTGACCAGATTGGTGGCCAGCTGAGGACTCAGAGCCTTGCCGCCACGGCGGGACTCAAGCACAAAGAAAACGGCCCACAGCAGAAAAAAGGCGGACACCAGAAGGTAATGGTTACTGGCAAACTCAAGCAATTGGCTCATTGGAACCCCGAATCAGTGGCAATGGCCGACACTGTGCAGATAATTGGACAGCCCCGCGCCGATGGAAAATCGGCGCCAAGTATACACACCCGCAAGGGGGTAAGGTAAAACCATGCGCCCCGGAATACTGCTGCTATTACTTCTGCCCGCCCTGGCCTGGGGCGAGAACACCCCCTCAAAGGCCCAGCTGGAGCAGCTCAAGGACCGCATCAGCGAGCTCAGTGCCGCCCAGAACCGGGAACTGCGCAAGCGCGATTCGGTTCAGGCGGATTTGCGCGAAGCCGAGCTGCGCATCAGTCGCCTGTCCCGGGAGCAACGCAATCTGGAACAACAGGCCGGCGAGGCACGCCGACGATTGGCCAAACTGGAAAAGGAACAGGCTCAACTGGCCCGGGAAAAACAGACCCAGCTCAACTGGCTGGCCAAAACCGTCCGCGCCAGTTATCAGGCCGGCCGCCAGGAACGCATCAAACTGCTGCTGAACCAGGAGCAACCGGACCAGATTGCCCGCCTGCTGCGCTACCAGGAATACTACCAGCGCGCTCGCAGTGATCGCTTGCAACAGGTGAATGGTGAGCTTGATGAACTGATGGCTGTCAGCCTGCGCGTGGAGCAGGCACGCCAGGCCCTGCTCGACAAGCGCAGCGACGTACAGCGCCATGCCGATAAATTGCAGGGGGCCCAGAAAAGCCGCCAGCAGACCCTGGCCAGCCTGAACCGCTCCCTGGATGACCGCAGCTCCAGCCTCAGCCAGCTCAAGCAAGACCAACAGCAGCTGGAAAAATTGCTGGCAGACATGCAGCGCAGTCTCGACGATATCCCCGCCGACCTGGGCGGCAAACCCTTCGGCAAGCTGGCCGGCAAACTGCCATGGCCTCTGGATGGAAATATCGGCACCAGCTACAACAGTGCCCGCGAAGGGGCGCTACGCTGGCAGGGAGTCATCCTGAATGCGTCTGCCGGCACACCGGTGCGGTCGGTGTACGCCGGCCGCGTCGTGTTTGCAGACTGGCTGCGCGGCTACGGCCTGCTCACCATTGTCGATCACGGCAACGGCTACCTGACCCTGTATGGTTATAACCAGAGCCTGTTGCGGGAAGTGGGCGAGTGGGTATCAGCCGGTGACAGCCTGGCGCTGGCCGGCAATTCCGGCGGCAATCGTGCCAGTGGTCTGTACTTCGAGATACGCCATCGCGGCAAGGCAGTGAACCCCACACGCTGGTGTAATCGCCGTGTTACACTGCCGCCACTGGCCCAAAACACAAATGATTAAAGCGCGCGCATTGATGTCGCGTGCCTGCCGGGGATACTGAATGCCAACGCCAACCTTGTCCTTTCTGCGCACCGCTGTGGTGACGGCACTGCTATCAGCCGTCCCCCTCGCCAGCCTTCATGCCGAAGACCCGGCACTGGATCAACAGGCCCGCCAGCAAGGCGTGCCCGTGGATGAACTGCGTGCCTTTGCCGAAGTCATGGAACGCATCCGCAGCGCCTATATCGATGAGGTTGATGACCGCGAACTGCTGGAATCCGCCATTCGCGGCATGCTCTACGAACTGGACCCCCACTCCAGCTACCTGACCCCGGACCAGTTTGACGACCTGCAAGTCACCACCACCGGTGAGTTCGGCGGCCTGGGCATCGAAGTCACCATGGAAGACGGCTTCGTCAAGGTGGTTACCCCGGTGGACGGCTCCCCGGCCAGCAAGGCCGGCATCCAGGCCGGCGACCTGATCCTGAAAATAGACCAGACCTTTGTGAAAGGGCTGACCCTGAGCGAGGCCGTGGAACTGATGCGCGGCGAGATCGGCTCGGAAATCGAACTGATGGTGCTTAGCGAAGGGGATGAAAAACCCCACCAGGTCACCCTCGAGCGCGACAAGATCCAGCTGCACAGCGTCAAATCCCGCATTCTGGAGCCCGGGCTGGGCTATCTGCGCATTTCCCAATTTCAGAACAATACCGGCAACGATGCCCGCAAGGCCCTGGACAAGCTGGCCAAGGAAGACAGCTTGCGCGGCCTGGTGCTGGACCTGCGCAACAACCCCGGCGGCGTACTGGGTGGCGCCGTGGAAGTGGCCGACCTGTTCATGGACAACGGCCTGATTGTCTATACCCAGGGCCGCGAGAAAAGCAGCCGCAGCGACTTCAATGCCAAACCCGGCGACCGCCTGAATGGCATGCCCATGGTGGTGCTGGTCAATGGCGGCAGCGCGTCCGCCTCGGAAATCGTCGCCGGCGCCCTGCAGGATCAGGGCCGCGCCATCGTGGTGGGCAATCGCACCTTCGGCAAGGGCTCGGTACAGACCGTGCTGCCGCTGAGCAAGGACAAGGCCCTGAAGCTGACCACCGCCCGTTACTACACACCCGATGGTCGCTCCATTCAGGCCGAAGGCATTGAACCGGACATCGCCGTGGACGTGGTCACCAAGCTCGAAGTCCGTGAAGACATGCAGGTACGAGAAGCAGACTTGCCCCGTCACCTGAACAACGAAAACGGAGAAAGTCGCGACGACGGCAAGCGCCTGTCCCTTGCCCAGGAAGATTACGCCCTGGCTCAGGCCCTGTCCGTGCTGAAAGGCGTGGTACTGGCCCGCAATCACGAAAGCCACTGATGCGCCGTCTCGCCATGGGTCTGGTGCTGTTGCTGGCCACAGCCACTGCCACAGCCCAGCCGCGCATTGCCATCATCATTGATGATCTGGGCTATCACCGCCAGAACGGCCAGGCCATTGCCGATCTACCCGCGCCGGTGACCTGCGCGGTGATCCCCTATTCCCCGCACGGGCGCAAACTGGCCGAGCGCGCCAGCCGGGCCGGCAAGGAAGTGCTGGTCCATCTGCCCATGGCCGCCGGTGAGCATATTCGCCTGGATCGCGGCGGACTCCAGCAGGGAATCAGCGAAAACGAACTACTCGATACCGTACGCCAGGCACTCAGCCAGATCCCCCAGGCACGGGGCCTCAACAACCACATGGGTAGTGCACTCACCGAACAGGACGAACCCATGGGCTGGCTGATGGCAGAACTGAAAGCCCATCAACTATTCTTCGTGGATAGCCGCACCAGTGGCCGCTCAGTGGCCCAGCGGGTGGCACGGCAACAGGGGCTGGCCAACGCCGGACGCGATATCTTCCTGGATAACGAGCGTGATCTGGCCAAGATCAATGCCCAGTTCAACAAACTGATCCGCCTGGCCCGCCAGCGCGGCCAGGCGATTGCCATCGGTCACCCTTATCCGGAAACCGTCCATTATCTGCAGCAGGTACTGCCATTGATGGACGATGCCGGCATTCAAGTGGTGCCGGTTTCTTCGCTACTGGACACCCCGGCGCTGGACACTGCCACTACGGGAAATAGCACCCACGCCGGGTCCTGAGTCCGGCTATTCGGAAACCGGCTCTGCCCGGCCCCGGCCGATACCGGTGAGCCTGGCATAGCCGATCATCAGGAAACCGAAGACAAACATCAGCACCCCGTACACCGCAGACGGCACCGACATGGCTTCGGAGTGCAACAGGGTCAGGGTCACCATCAGCCCCAGGGTGCCATTTTTGATACCCAGCTCGATGGCGACGGTAAAGGCCTGGTCCCGGCTCAAGCCGATCAGACGTCCACCCACCAGCCCCAGTACCAGTCCGGCAATGTTCAGAATCACCGCCGACAACCCTGCCTTGCGGAACAGCTCCAGCGCTTCTTCACCCAGCTCTACCATCAGCAACGCAATCACCGCCACTAGCACCAGCAAACCCAGCAAACCTACCGCCTTCTCGCCCTTTTGCGCCCAGTCCTGGCGGAAATGGCGAATCGTCATGCCCACGGCCACCGGCAGCAGAATGATCACAAACAGGGTAATGATGGTGCGCAGCACCGGCAGCTCCAGCACTTTGTCCGCATCCTGAAAGCGCTCCAGCGCCCAACCGGTAAAGGCCGGCAGGGTAACAATGGTGATCAGGCTGGCCAGTACCGTCAGCACAATGGACAGGGCCACATCACCGCGGCCCAGGTAGACGAAAAGATTGGACGTTGTGCCACCGGGACAGGCGGCAATCACGATCAATCCCACCGCCAATGCCGGTGACAACTCCAGCGCCAGGGCCACACCCAGGGCGATGAGAGGTAACAGAAGAATCTGGGCCAGCAGGCCGAAGAAGGTGCCGCGCGGGGCGATGGCGACTTCGCGGAAGTCCTTGGGAGTCAGGGTCATGCCCATCCCCACCATGATCAGAAACAGCGATACCGGCAGGCCGATATCGATTAGCGCATTGGAACCCATTGCCACTCTCCCGAGGTTTTATTCTTGGTAAAGCCTCGAGAGTAAAACAGGATTTCACTGACAGCCAGTACAAAGCGGCTGCCTTGCTACATATGCGACCCCGGTCTGATATACCTGTTGGAGCTTTGCTCGCAAAGCGAAGGGTAAAGGCAACCGAAAGATTCGCCTTGCGAGCAAAGCGCCAGCGGGTCGACGGGGTAGCGCCGCTAGTCCAGCCGCATCTCCACGCCGGCGGCCTGCATAAACTGCTTGGCCTCCTGCACGGAGTATTCACCGAAGTGGAAAATGGAGGCGGCCAGCACCGCATCGGCACCGCCCTGGACCACGCCGTCTACCAGGTGCTGCAGGTTGCCGACCCCGCCGGACGCGATCACCGGCACCGGCACGGCATCGGCAATGGCCCGTGTCAGGGCAATATCAAAACCATTCTTGGTGCCATCCCGGTCCATGCTGGTGAGCAGGATTTCACCGGCACCGTAGTCGGTCATCTGCTTTGCCCAGGCTACCGCATCCAGCCCGGTGGGCTTGCGGCCACCATGGGTGAAGATTTCCCAGCGATTGGTCTCGCTCTCGGCACTGACTTTCTTGGCATCAATGGCTACCACGATGCACTGGGAGCCAAAACGCTCCGCCGCCTCGCGGACAAATTCCGGATTGTGCACCGCCGCCGAGTTTATGCCCACTTTGTCAGCACCGGCATTGAGCAGATTACGGATATCTTCCAGAGTCCGTACGCCACCGCCCACGGTGAGCGGAATAAACACCTGGCTGGCGATCCGCTCCACGATGTGCAGGGTGGTGTCACGCTCCTGGTGGCTGGCGGTGATATCCAGAAAGGTAATTTCGTCAGCGCCGGCGTCGTTGTAGCGCTTGGCAATTTCCACCGGGTCACCGGCATCGCGGATGTCCACGAACTGCACGCCCTTTACCACCCGGCCGGCGTCCACATCGAGACACGGAATAATGCGTTTGGCTAAGCCCATAATGCGTCCCCGTCAGGCGCCGATCAGTTCGTCGGACAGTGCCTGGCCTTCGCCGAAGTCCAGGGTGTTCTCGTAGATGGCGCGGCCGGTAATGGCGCCACTAATGCCCTGATCCGCCACTGCACACAGGTCACGCACATCATCCAGATTGGTGATACCACCGGACGCAATCACCGGGATGGACATGGACTGGGCCAGGCGCACGGTGGCGTCCACATTGACGCCCTGCAGCATGCCGTCACGGCTGATATCGGTATAGACGATGGCGGATACACCATCGTTCTCGAACTGTTTGGCCAGATCGATTACATCCACATCAGTGACATTGGCCCAGCCATCGGTGGCGACCTTGCCATCCTTCGCATCCAGACCAACGATGATGTGGCCGGGGAACTGCTGGCACATTTCCTTGACGAACTGCGGCTCGTTAACCGCCTTGGTGCCGATAATCACCCATTGCACCCCGGCATCCAGATAGGCCTGGATGATTTCCGGGCTGCGAATACCGCCGCCAATCTGGATCGGTAGATCCGGATGCGCCTTGGCAATTGCCTTGACGATATCACCATTCACCGGCTCCCCGGCAAAGGCACCGTTCAGGTCCACCAGGTGCAGACGACGGGCGCCGCGCTCCACCCAGTGGCTGGCCACAGCCACCGGGTCATCGGAAAACACCGTATCGTCTTCCATACGCCCCTGCTTCAGGCGTACACATTTACCGTCTTTCAGGTCGATGGCGGGAATCAAAAGCATGTCAAAATCTCAAAAGCTGGGTTTACGCTTGCGCGGGGAATAACGACGTTAGTGGTGACATTACTGTCGGCGACCCACTGCAACGGTCAGCGACTTCACGGCTGCCAGCGCAGGAAATTTTCCAGCAGCGTCAGGCCGGCATCTGCGCTCTTCTCAGGGTGAAACTGCACCGCAAAGACATTTTTTCGGGTAGCCGCAGCGGCAAAGGTCAGACCGTAATCACAACGACCCGCCACTTCCTCATCCACCAACCCGGTGACGCAGTAGCTGTGCACGAAGTAGAACCGGGTGTTATCGGCAATGCCTGCCCACATGGGGTGCGCCATACCCTGTCGCACCTGGTTCCAGCCCATGTGCGGCACCTTCAGACGGCCACCGGTATCATTCTGCAACTCGCCGAAAAAAGTCACCTGACCGCCGAACACGCCCAGGCAATCGACGCCGTTGTTCTCCTCACTGCGCGCCATCAGGGCCTGCATGCCCACACAGATGCCCAACACCGGCTTGCCGGCGGCAATCACATCCAGAATGGCCCGGTCCAGGCCGGTGTCGCGCAGTACCGCGATACAGTCACGGATGGCGCCAACACCGGGGAACACCACCCGATCTGCCGCCCGTACCTGATCCGGGTCACCGGTGATGACGATCTGCTGCCCACTGGCCACCTTTTCCAGCGCCTTTCCGGCGGAGTGCAGATTGCCCATGCCGTAATCAATGACGGCTACTACTTCACTCATAAGCTGTGATTACTCGCTTTCGCTCAGGGTGCCCTTGGTGGACGGGGTAATGCCGCTCATGCGCGGGTCCGGCTCCACCGCCATGCGCAGGGCACGACCGAAAGCCTTGAACACAGTCTCTGCCTGATGGTGGGCGTTCTTGCCACGCAGGTTATCGATGTGCAGGGTGATCATGGCGTGGTTCACCAGGCCCTGGAAGAATTCGTAGAACAGGTCCACGTCGAAGCCGCCGATGCTGCCCCGGGTAAAGTCCACGAACATTTCCAGGCCGGGACGGCCAGACAGGTCCAGCACCACGCGGGACAGGGCCTCATCCAGTGGCACATAAGCATGACCGTAACGGCGCACCCCTTTCTTGTCGCCAATCGCCTTGGTAAAAGCCTGGCCCAGGGTAATGCCGATGTCCTCCACCGTGTGGTGGGCATCGATGTGCAAATCCCCCTTGGCCTTTATCTCGATATCCACCAGACCATGGCGGGCCACCTGGTCCAGCATGTGCTCCAGGAACGGCAGGCCGGTATCCAGTTTGCACTGGCCGGTGCCATCCAGATTGATGGAGACCTGGATCTGGGTTTCCAGGGTGTTGCGCTCAACAGTGGCGCTGCGCTTGCTCATCTATATCTCCAGGGGTTACCCAGGGCAGTGGGCCGGTTATTATACGCACCCTGACAGAGCCTAACCAGCGGAGCAATTTCATGCCGATCAGTGCTGAATCCCACCCTTTATCGTCGGAACAGGCCGCCACCTTCGATCAGGTGCTGCGCGATGACCCGCAATACCGGGAAAAACTGGACGCGGCGGTGGCTGCCGGCGGCAAACGCCTGTTTGCCGCCCATTTCAACGGCAAACGGGTGGCAGTGGCGCTGGTAGAAGAAGATCGGTCCGAGCTGGACTGGGTGGTGGTACACCCGGCCACCCGGGGCCGGGGAGTGGGCAAGGACTTCCTGCGTCTGATCGGCCAGCAACTGGGGGCAATCCTGGCCCTGCCCCGCAAATGCGACCCAACACGCTGATCTGTGCCCCCGCGCGGTAACGGTTATGCCCGCGGTGCCTGCATGTCCGAGAGCGGCAGGCGAATATGCAGGGTAAAGCCGCGCCCGGGCCCCGGGCTTTCCGCCCATAGCTGGCCATCCACCTGTTCGATCATCACCCGGGCCATGGCCAGTGACAGACCGAAACCTTCCTCGTGGTGGCGCGAGCCCATCACGAAGAAGGGCTCAAGAATATGCTCAAGCTGCTCCGCCGTGGCGCCCTTGCCCTCATCCCGGATGCGAATCTCCGCGTAACCGCCGGACACATCCACTTCACTGGAAATGTCCACGCTGCCGCCTTCAGCACTGAAACGCAGGGCATTGTCCAGGCCAATGGACAACACTTCCTGCAGCTCCCCTTCACTGGCGTTGACCCGCAGGTTCGGTGATACACGGTTACGCACGGCGATGCCGCTCTGCTCAATCCGCCCGGCTTGCTCACGCAAAATCCCATCCAGCACCCACATGGGCTGACAGTTACCCACCGGTGGCGGCTGATTGCGGTCTGACAAATCGAAATAACGCAGCGAGGTGCTGACGATACCGGTCAGCCGCCGCTGGCCCTTGCGCACCATGGCCCAGACATCCACATCCTGGTCACCCTGTGAATCCTGGCCCAGGGAGTCAGCCGCACCGATCCAGTTAATCGGCGTATTCAGCTCGTGACTGATGTACTGCAGGAACATGGATTTGTCCTGGTTCATCTGCTCGATATCTGCCAGATGCCGCTCCAGATTCTGTTGCGCCTCAAGGGCCAGCTGTTTGCGCTCGGTCTCCAGAAAGCGAATCCGGTCGCCCAGCGCCAGCGACAGCATGACTACCACCCACAGGGCGCCAAAATGCGGCAGATAAGGCACGAACACGCTATAGGGCATCAACCCAAGATTGCCCAGGGCGAACAGGAAGATAGTCAGCAGAAACACCGACCAGGCCAGCACATAGAGCCGCGCAACTCGAAACCCTTGCCGCCAGACCATCCAGCCCAGCCAGCTGAACAGCACGATGGTCATCAGCGCAATGACCGTGGAAAGGTGATAGGTCCAGGGGGGCTCCATGAGCCACTGCAGCAAAAAGGCACCACCAACCATCATCAGATAATGCTTTATCAGACGATCATAGCGGGGGAAACGCTGCGCCAGTTGCAGAAATTGGCGTGAATAAAGGGCCAGAGCCAATGTAATCACATAGGTGCTAAGCCAGAAGTATTCGTTGATCTTGGGCGTTTGTGGCCACAAGTATTGCAACCCAAAGCCGCTGACATTGATGTTGAAAAAAATTATCCCGCCCAGGAACATCACGAAGTGCAGATGCACATTGTCGCGCAGGGACAGGTAGAGCAGCAGGTTGTAGACCAGCATAATCACCAGGGAGCCGTAAAACAGACCCTGCATCAATTGCTCAAGGTATGTGAACTCCACCAGCCCCTTGGCACTGTAGAGCGCCGGCATCATGTTGAGGGCGCCCTTGCCGCGTACCTTGAGGTAATACTCCTTAACCCCGGGATCGTCGGTTTCCAGGCCAAACACAAAGGCCCGGTGCTTCATGGGTCGCTGGTCAAAGTCCCGAGTGTCCCCCACTTCCAAAGCGCGGTAATTGCCATCCCCGTCTGGAGCATAAAGAGTCAGCTCATCAAGGATCGGATGGCGCTCCACCAGAAACCAGCTTCCGTCCACACCGGTGGCATCCACGGCAATGCGCAACCAGAAAGTGCTGCGGGTGAAACCGAAGTTCAGGGCACTGCTTTCGCTGTTGCGAAAACGACTGGCAAACTGGTCACGCACCTGATCCAGAGTCCAGTCGCCTTCCGGATCTTCCAGGATCTGCATGTATTCGCCCAGCAGCACTTTCTCCTTGGCATCAGCCAGTGCCACCGTCCTGCC
The DNA here is from genome assembly GCF_947258575.1 of uncultured Alcanivorax sp. Taxonomy (GTDB): domain Bacteria; phylum Pseudomonadota; class Gammaproteobacteria; order Pseudomonadales; family Alcanivoracaceae; genus Alcanivorax. The sequence continues at coordinate 37,707 of NZ_CAMYIV010000012.1, read as the reverse complement.
CTGAGCGGCCGTCGTCAGGCCGCACCACACAAGCAGAAGCATCAACACTGAAAATTGGAACTTTTGCAAAGGTCCTTCCCCTAAACTCACACGATCAATGCTAAGTTATCAGTCAGTCATTTCCGACTGGTATAATCCGGGTCCATCGTCCAACACGCAAGGAGAGCTCCATGGGACGCTTGATAAAAATTTTGCTGATCACAATTTTTGCCATCATTCTGCTATTGGCTATTGCGGTTTTTGTGATCACACAGGTGATTGATCCCAACGAGTTCAAACCGGAAATTGAAAAACAGGCCAGGGAGCAGGCCAATCTGACTCTGGATATCCAGGGTGACCTGGCATGGCAATTCTGGCCATCGCTGGGCGTCAGCCTGGGCCGCACCGAGGCCCGCATCGCGGATGAGGAAGAGCTGTTTGCCGCGCTCGACGCGGCCAGCGTCAGCGTTGCAGTGCTTCCCCTGCTGTACGGCCAGGTCGAGATGGACGGCATCACGCTGGCAGGCCTGGATGTGAACCTGATCGATGGCCCGGATGGCGCCAACTGGGAGCAGATCGGCCCGCAAACTGCAGCGCCAGAAACGCCGGAAGAGGCAACTACCACCGCTGACGAGGAAGGCAGCAGCAGTCTGGATATTCCCCTGACCATTCCCAGCGTGGCCGTCACCGACGGCAAGGTGCGCTATCGCAATACCAGCGACGGCACCGACATCGTGGTAGAGCATTTCAACCTGAACGCCCAGGATGTCAATCTGGATGAAGCGTTCCCGCTGCAAATGTCACTGCGTTATCAGGACCAAAGCGACATGCGCGTGGACCTGAATCTGGATACCACTCTCACCACCGACCTGGATGCCAATCATTTCATCCTCGACCCGATGATCCTGGACGCCAACATCGCTGGCGCCACCACCATGCCAGTGGATGTGCACCTGGAACAGAAGCTCGACGTGAACCTCAACGAAGACACTGTCTCCATCAAGGACCTGCTGCTCACCGCCGCCGGCACCGAAACCCGCGGCAACATCGACATCGCCGCCCTCACTGGCGACATGCAGCTCAGCGGCAAACTGGCAACGGCCTCCTTTGACGCCAACAAGGTACTGGAAGCCATCGGCGAAGCCCCCATCGAGACCACCGACAGCAAGGCGCTCAGCAATATCGCCATGGAAACCACTCTGGCCGGCGAGCCCGGCAGCGTCATGGCCAACCCGCTGAAAATCACGCTGGACAGCAGCACCCTCAGCGGCAGCGCCGGCCTGGCCAGCCTGGAAAGTGGCAAGATCGTCTTTGACCTGGCGCTGGATCAGATCACTCTGGACGGCTATATACCGCCGTCCTCGGATGAGCCGGCCACCGCTGCCGCTGGCGGCGGCAAGGATGGCGGCACGGCCAACCTGTCCACCGCAGAACTGATTCCGGTAGAGAGCCTCCGGCCGCTTGTCATGGATGGCAAGCTGCGCATCGGCAGCCTGAAGTACGACACCATCGACGCGAGCAACCTGAAATTTGCAGTCACTGCCAACAACGGCATCCTGCAGCTTACTGAAGCCAGTGGCGACACCCTCGGCGGCAGCTTCAGCGCCAAAGGGAAGCTGGATGCGTCCGGCAAGACTCCACGCATCACCGCCAGCAACACCGTGACCAGCATGCAGATTCAGCCACTGGTGCAACTGGCACTGGAAGACGATCTGGCCAAGGGCATTTTCGCCATGAACGGCAGCTACAGCGCCAGCGGCAATAGTGAAAAAGCACTGATGGATTCCGCAAAAGGCACTATCGACATGTCACTGGCCGATACCACCGTGCGCGGTCTCAACCTTTACCAGACGCTGGTGGGCGGCGTGAACGATATGCTTGGCCAATTCCAGGGCCTGGCCACAGCCCTGATCCCCAGCCAGGAATCTGGCAAGCTACCCAGCGCCCTGTCCGAAGACACCAAGATCGTGGATCTGACCACCAAGGCGCGCCTGGACAAGAACGTGGCCTACCTGGACAGCCTGAATGCGATACTTAGCAAAGGGGAGATCACCGGTAACGGCTGGATGAATATCCTCAACCAGGATTTCGACCTGAAGATCGGCATGCAGTCCCCGGAACTGGGCACGTCCAAGTACCTGGAAGGCACCACCTGGCCGCTGCGCTGTGAAGGCAACCTGGGCGGCAGCCCCGCCAAATGGTGTGGCCCGGACAAATCCGGCTTCAAGGACATTGGCAAGCAAGTCGCCGCCAAAGCCGCTCAGCAAAAGATCAAGGACAAGCTGGGCATCGACGGCGAGGGCGACACCGCCGAAGAAGTCATCAAGGATGCCGCCAAGAAAAAAGCCAAGGAAGAAGTGGACAAGCAGCTCAAGGACGGCCTGAAAAAGTTGTTTAACTAACCCCTCGCGCGGCGCGCCTCACGCTACACGCCACGCCGGTTTCGTCACCGGCGCAGGGCGTGAAGCGTGTTGCATGCCAGCGTCTTCACAGGTACAACTCGCCGCATGCGCAGTCCCTCCCCGATCTCCCCCGCCACCGTCAGCGATGCCGTGCTCGCCTGGTACGACCAATACGGTCGCCAAAGCCTGCCCTGGCAGCACCCCCGCACGCCCTATCAGGTGTGGGTTTCGGAAATCATGCTGCAGCAGACCCAGGTCACCACCGTCATTCCCTACTTCCAGCGGTTTATGGAGCGCTTTCCGGATGTACACAGCCTGGCCAGCGCCGCCCAGGATGAAGTGCTGCACCTGTGGACCGGCCTGGGCTACTACGCCCGCGCCCGCAACCTGCACAAGTGCGCGCAAACGCTGGTGGCGGAACATGCGGGTGACTTCCCGCATACCGTGGAGGAGGTCGCCGCCCTGTCCGGCATCGGCCGCTCCACCGCCGGCGCCATTCTCGCCCAGAGCCGAGGTGTCCGTGCCGCCATTCTCGACGGCAACGTGAAACGGGTCCTGGCGCGCCTGCATGCGGTGGAAGGCTGGCCCGGCAAGAAACCGGTGGAAAACCGCCTGTGGGAACTGGCAGAACATTACACCCCCCACCAGCGACTGGCAGACTACACCCAGGCCATGATGGATCTCGGCGCCACCGTCTGCACCAGGGGCACGCCCAACTGCAGCGCCTGTCCGATACAACCCCACTGCCAGGCCCACGCCAATGGCAACCCGCAGGACTATCCCGGACGCAAACCGAAGAAGGCTCTGCCGGTACGCACCACCGTGATGCTGATCCTGCGAGATACACAAGGCCGGGTGTGGCTGGAACCCCGGCCATCCTCGGGTATCTGGGGCGGCCTGTGGTGCTTCCCACAGACAGAAGACGTCGACCTTTTCGACGAGGCGCTGGCCCAGCGAGCACTCAGTGCCAGTGACACACCGCAGCCCCTGCCGGGCTTTCGTCATACCTTCAGCCACTTCCATCTGGATATCACCCCGCTGGAACTCCGGGTACAAACGGTCGGCACACGAGACAGCAACGGCCGCTGGGTGGACCCGGCGGCCCCGGGCGAATTGGGGCTGGCCGCCCCGGTCAAAAAACTGTTGAGCCGGCTCGACCGCCCACAGCAGACGAGCATGTTATAGTCCCGCCATTCCCATTCCGCACCATGGAGACGTTATGAGTCGCACGGTTTTCTGCCGCAAATACCAGAGCGAACTGGAAGGCCTGGACCGCCCCCCCTTCCCCGGCCCCAAGGGGCAGGACATCTTCGACAATGTATCTCGCAAAGCCTGGCAGGAGTGGCTCCACGAGCAGACCATGCTGATCAACGAAAAGCACCTGAACGTGATGGACCCACAGGCAAAAGGGTTTCTGGACGAGCAGCGTGATCGTTTTTTGAACAACGAAAACTACGAAAAAGCCGAGGGTTATGTTCCCCCTGCTCACGATGCGAACAAATAGCCGCTGATCACTTGACGCCTCCGGCCCGAGCCGCTTTAATACGCGCCCTGATTGCCCGGATAGCTCAGTCGGTAGAGCAGGGGATTGAAAATCCCCGTGTCGGTGGTTCGATTCCGCCTCCGGGCACCATCTTGAAAAGCCCCGCTCAAACGAGCGGGGCTTTTTTTATGCTGCACAATCGCCTGCCCGCCCAAGGGCTACACTCCTATCGGCTTCCCCCTTATCCTGACACTGCACTCACCGCAGGACAGCCCATGAAGATACGTCTCTTTCTGCTTGCCACCCTGATACTGGTCAGCGGCTGCGACAAGACCCCTACCGGTCGCGACCAGTTGGCACTGATACCCGAATCGATGATGGCCCAGTTTGGCAGCCAGGCCTTCCTGCAGATGCAGCAACAGGTCCCGGCCAGCGAGAATACGAGCCGTAATGCCCGCGTGCAGTGCATCGCCCGGGAAATTCTGCTGGAAGTAGGCAACCGCTTTCCCGGCACCCCCATGCCGGACACCTGGGAAATCGTGCTGTTTGATGACCCCACGCCCAACGCCTTCGCCCTGCCTGGCGGCAAGATTGGCGTAAATCAGGGCTTGCTGGACGTGGCCGGCAATGATGCCCAACTGGCCGCCGTCATCGGCCACGAGGTGGCTCATGTGCTGGCTCGACACGGTAATGAGCGCCTGACCCAAGAGCTGGGTATCAAGGCGGTATTATTACTGGTGGGGTTATTCAGCGAGGGAGACGGAGACAGCGAGCGGATCATCCAGGCCCTGGGGCTTGGCGCCCATCTGGGCATTGCCCTGCCCTTCAGCCGTGCCCACGAGGAAGAAGCCGATGTGATGGGTCTGGAATTGATGGCCAGTGCCGGCTTCGATCCGCGAGAAAGTACCGAACTGTGGCGCAATATGGCCGCCGCAGGGGACGGACAGCCACTGGAGTTTCTTTCTACCCACCCGAACCACGAATCGCGGATCGAGGCACTGGAAGAACGGATGGAGGTGGCGCTGCCACTGTATCAGCGCACCTCCCCGGCGAATTGCGAGAGCCCGTGAACTTGCCTGACGGCACGCTCCGTGACATCTACAAAGCCGCTGCAGGAACGGAGCGTAGCGGAGTAACGCACGTAGTTCCGTGCGGCCCGAAGGGGAGCGCAGCGAATACCCCTCTTGAGGGACGAATCCGAGCTGAGCGAGGAAGCATGCTTTCATCACTCTAACAGTGCTCGGTACTCCTGATCGCCCTGCGGGCGATGTCCACGCTCACGGGTGGTTCGTCCCTCAAGAGGAACTCCTACAGCGGCTTCGGCATAACCGTGTGACTATCGCCGCCAGCGACGCGCCTGCGGTCAGGTCAGCCTACCCGGCCAATGACGCCTTCGCCGTAGCCGGCACCACCGCCGGCTGCCAATCGTAATCCTTCATGTTAACGCGCCAGGTGCGGGCCATGAACTGGAAGGTGGCGTGGGGCCACAGGGCGGTATTGCGGCCATCGGCCTGTTGGTACCAACTCATGCAGCCGCCGTTCTGCCACACGGTGCCTTTCAGCTCTTCCTGCAACTTGTCGTTGTAGCGATCCTGCACATCCTGCTTCACATCCAGCCAGGCATCACCACGCTCATCCAGTTTACCGATGGCATCCATGATGTAGCGCACCTGGCTCTCGATCATGAAGATGATGGAGTTATGCCCCAGGCCGGTATTCGGCCCCACCAGCTGGAACATGTTCGGGTAACCACTGACGGTGGTGCCCAGGTAAGCCTCAGCGGCGTCCTTCCAGTCATCCTGCAAACGACGGCCCGGCAGGCCGGTGATCTCGAAATCCTTCATATAGATGCGCGGATCGACGATAAAACCGGTACCCAGCACCAGGCAGTCCGCCTGCTGCTCGGTGCCATCGCTGAAAACGATGCTGTTCTCGCGGATTTCCTTCACCCCTTCGGTAACCAGTGACACATTGTCCCGGTTGAAGGTGGGGTAATAGTTGTTGGAAATCAGGATGCGCTTGCAGCCCAGGGTGTAGCTGGGGATCAGCTTGCGCGCGGTGTCCTTGTCCTTAACCTGATAACGGATAAAGGCCTTCAGTGCCGGCTCCGCCAGCTTGGCCAGGCGCGGATTGAAGATCGGCACCACACGGGCCTCGTTGCTCAGATACAAACGCAGGCGATGCAGTTTACGCAGGGCCGGGAAGCGTCGGAACGCCCACTTGCTCAGCCCGGAATAGGCGCGCTCGTCACGGGGAATAATCCACGGCGGGGTGCGCTGGACCACGGTGAGCTGTTCGGCTTCCTTTGCCACGTGGGGCACATACTGAATGGCGCTGGCGCCGGTGCCGATGGACACCACCTTCTTGCCCGCCATGTCGTAATCATGGTCCCACTGGGCAGAGTGGATGATCTTGCCCTTGAAGTTTTCCATGCCCTTGAAGTTAGGGAAAGAAGGCACATGCAGGGGGCCACTGGCCAGCACCCAGTGCTGGCAGATCACCTGGGAGCCATCTGCCAGATCCAGGGTCCACAGAGCGACCTGGTCATCAAAATGGGCACCGGTCACTTCCGCATTGAAGCGGGTGAACTGGCGGATGCCATGCTTTTCGGTAACCTCATTGATGTAGCTGTGGATCTCCTGCTGGCCGCTGTAGCGGTGACTCCAGTCCGGATTGCCCTCAAAGGAAAACGAGTACATGTGCGACTGCACATCACAGGCTGCGCCCGGGTAGCTGTTGTGATTCCAGGTACCGCCCACATCGCCGCCCTTCTCCAGCAGCACAAAATCATCGATGCCAGCTTCTCGCAGCTTGATGGCCATACACAGACCGCCGAAGCCACCACCAACAATGGCCACCTTTACGCGACGGGTTTGCAGATTGATCCGGGCCTGACTTGTCATCGTTATCCTCCATGGACAGCACCGCTGTCATTCGTCATTGCCGTTACTCTAACCATGGCTGGCATCCGTGAATACGTGTTAGCCTGAGCTGAAAATTGATAATTCCGGCCAAGGCGTCTCCCCATGTCCGCTCGTTCGATCCTGGCACTGATCTATACCGTGGAACTCCTGGAAAAGGAGAAAGGACTGGATTGCGCGCCGGCACTGGCCCGCCACGGCCTGGACAAGGCCAGCCTGGACCCCAGCAGCGAGATCGGCCGGGACCGGGAACTGCTGATTTTTTCCGAGCTGCTACCCCAGGTGGATGACCCCATGCTGGGCTTCGAAATGGGCAGCCGCTTCGGCTTTGCCGGCTATGGCCAGCTCACCATGCTGCTGATGACCAGCGAGACTGCGTTTCAGGGCTTCCAGTTCGGCGTGAAATATCAGGCTCTGACCTATCTCTACGGCGAAATCGCCCTGACCCCCGGAGAACACAGCACCGCTCTGGACCTGTACCCCATCTCCCTGCCACCGGAGCTGCGCCGCACCCTGATCGACCGGGATATGGTAGGCACCTTCAAGCTGGTCAATGATATCCAGACCCAGCTCAACCTGGACCTGAAACCCGCGGAAGTCTGGATGCCCTATTCGCGACCGCCGGAGGAACAGGTGCGACGGTTCGAAGACTATTTCGGCTGCCCGATACGCTATGACCAGCCCCACTGCCGGGCGTTGATCCGCAATCAGGATCTGGCCGTGCGAATGCCAGGCTACAACAAGATGGCCCAGGACATGTACCGCGACCAGTGCGATGCCATGCTGGCCCGCCGGGAGATGCCCACCGATAACCTGGCCACCCGGGTGGCCAGCTATCTGCAGCTGTTCGTGCGCAGCTACCCCACCGCCGAGCAGGTGGCCCGGGCCTTCGGCATCCCGGAACGCAGCTTCCGGCGACAGTTAAGCAGCGAGCAAAAGCCCTTTCAGAGCATCATGGATCAGGTGCGCGAAGAGAAAGCGAAACGGTACCTGGCCGATTCAGAGAAAAGCGTGGCCCAGATCGGCGAGCTGTTGGGTTATAGCGAGTCGGCGGCCTTTGTGCGGGCGTTTGAACGATGGACGGGGATGACGCCGGCCAAACACCGTAAAAGCAGTGAATAGTTAACAGTGGACAGTTAATAGCTCGCGAAGCGAGTCTGTCTTTGCTTTCAACGATGAAGCCGCGCCCAAACCATAAGCGCGACTTCTGGCATTTAAAATCAGACAATCCTGGTCCGCGTCGCTGTTAACTGTTAACTATTCACTGTTAACTAAATCACCTGTCTTTCTTGATGCGCTCCACAATCTTCGTCGTAGAGATATCGTCGATAAAATCGAGCACCTTCACTTCACCGCCATAGCCTTGCACAAACTCGTGGCCGACTACCTGATCCACACTGTAGTCGCCGCCTTTCACCAGCACATCCGGCTTGATGGCTTCCAGCAGCGGTTCGGGGGTATCGGTGTCGAAAGGTACCACCCAGTCCACCACCTCAAGGGCAGCAAGCACCGCCATACGGCGCTCCAGGGGATTGATGGGGCGGCCAGGCCCCTTCAGCCGGCGAATGGATTCGTCGCCATTCACTGCCAGCACCAGGCGATCACCCTGGCGTCGGGCGGAATCCAGGTAGCCCACGTGACCGGCATGAATAATGTCGAAACAGCCATTGGTAAAGACGATCCGCTCACCCTGGGCGCGGGCATCTTCGATGGCAATCAGCAACTGATCTTCCGTCATCACCCCCCGGCCCAGGCCACCTTCCTGATGCACCGCCCGACGTAACTCCGGGGCGGATACCACCGCGGTGCCCAGCTTGCCGACCACGATACCAGCGGCGATATTCGCCAACGCTACCGCATCCGCCATGTCGGCACCGGCAGCCAGCGCCACCGCCAACACCGAGATCACCGTATCGCCGGCGCCGGTCACATCGAATACTTCCCGGGCACGGGCAGGCAAGTGCAGCTCCGGCTGGCCATCGCGCAGCAGGGTCATACCTTTTTCGCTGCGGGTCACCAACAAGGCCTGCAGGTCAAGATCACGGATCAGTTGCTGGCCCTTGGCAATCAGGTCCTGCTCATCTTTGACAGGGCCGGCCACCGCTTCGAATTCACTGAGATTGGGCGTCAGCAAGGTGGCACCACGGTAATGACTGAAATCCGTACCTTTAGGATCCACCAGTACCGGCACGCCGGCGTCCCTGGCCAGGGCAATCAGACCGGGGCAATCACGCAACGCCCCCTTGGCATAATCGGACAACACCAGCGCCCCGCAGTGGGCCAGCTGCTCCTTTACCTTGCTGGCGAAGGGCGCCGGGTCCTGGTCGTGGAACGCTTCCTCGAAATCCAGCCGCAGCAACTGTTGCTGACGACTGATGACGCGCAGCTTGGTGATGGTGGGGAGGCCATTAACTTTCTGAAAATGACAGCCCACTTCTGCGGCACCGAGGCGCTCCTCAAGGATGGAGGCTGCCTCATCATCGCCGGTAATGCCTACCAGCTCGGCCCGGGCGCCAAGAGCGGCCATATTCAGGGCCACGTTAGCCGCGCCACCAGGACGATCCTCCAGCTCGGTCACCCGCACCACCGGCACTGGCGCTTCCGGCGAGATTCGCCCGGTGGGGCCATGCCAATAACGGTCGAGCATGACATCACCTGCCACCAGAACGCGGGCCTTGCCAAAAGCGGGAATGTGCATAGGTTCTCCAAAACACAACAGAGCCGGATTTCGTGGCAGTGTAGCATAGCCTGATACTTAGCTAACCTGCTGAAAGTGTTCGGGGAAACACCAAAACGCCAGGGACACAGACAAAACCTGGCAAGCCGTATAGACAGTAGATGCCGCAGACTCTGGGCAGTACACTTTGCCGCCGCTACGCATCCACCGGCCAGACGGGTATCATGTCCGCCAACCGAGAGAATCCAGGGAGCCACAGGACCATATGCCGCCATTACCCCCCAACATCATGCAAGGTCGCTGGCTACGCTGGTGGCTGACCCTGTCTTTTGCAGTGATGTTCAGCGGTACTTTCCTGTTCAATTCCCGCATTGGCTTTCTCAACGTGCTGGACGTGCTGTTCTTTCTGCCGGCACTGACCTTGCTGACCCGGGCCGTGGTGAGCGGTGACTACCGCCTGATGACATCGCCGTTGCTGGTGCCCCTCTATCTGTTTATCGGCTGGGCAGCCTTGAGTTTCATCTGGGCAGAAGAGCCCAACACATCGCGAGCTGTTCGCGGCATGGTGCAGATCATCGTCATGGTTGGCATCTTCCGTTGGCTACACCTGTATTTTCGCAACACCTTCAAGCAGGCCCTGGCCAATGGCGCCCTGTGCTGCATGATCGTTGCCACCATGGTGATGATCAGTTACTACACCACCCAACCGCTTAGCAGCCCCCTGTTCAGCGAGCCGGCCAATCTGATCTTCCACCTGCCGTCCCTGGATCCCAGCGTTGCCCTGATGGCCATGGTAGCTCCCACCTTTATCCTGCTCGCCCAGGGCATGGAAGAAGGGGTTAGTGGCAAGGGCGGGCGGCGCCTGGTCGGTGCTGCTGTGGGTTTTGCCTTTCTCTGCCTGACATCACTGCCACTGGGCCTGATGACGGTAATGCTGGGGCTGAGCTGGCTGGCCAGTCGGCGGCGGCGCTCCTGGTTAGCGGTGATCCCCCTGCTGGCCGGGGTCTATCTGATGCTGGAAGGCCGCAGTGACTTCACCCTGAGCAACTATTTCCTGCATCCGCTGATTGGCAATGGCCTCAATCAGGAGACCCTCAACAGCGTTCTTGCCCAGGACAACAACCGCCTGCTCAGCCTGGCGCATCCACGCAACCTGTTCGTATTACTGATCCACAGCGTGGGTCTGGTCGGCCTGGTACTGTTCCTGGCCAGCTGGATCAGCCCCTTCACTGCTTTATTACAGCGCCAGATCAACTGGCATGAAGACGCGGCCTACTCCATCGCGGTTCTTCCCGGATTGTTCATGGCATTCGCTGCCGGCGCCTATCTGCTGGTGCCGTTTCATGCCAGCTGGCTCAGCGTCTGGTTGCCACTGGCCCTGCTGCTCGCCCGGCTGAGTGAGCGCCCCTCTATCCGCCCTAACAGCCGCTGAACTCGTCTCGAGACTTGCATGGGAAAACGTAATAACCGCCCCACCCGATTGTCTGATCCCAGGCTGTACCCTACCTGGATCGGCGTGGGCCTGTTCTGGCTGATTGGTCAGCTGCCCTGGCGTCTTTTACAGGCCACAGGCAGAGGCGTGGGGCGCCTGGCGTGGCACCTGGCAAAAAAACGGCGCCATATTGCCCAGACCAACATGCGACTTTGCTTCCCGGAGCTGACTCCTGAAGAACAGGACGCGCTGGCCCACCGCTGCGTGATCAGCACCGGCGAGGCGATCCTGGAAATGGCCGGCAGTTACAATAATCACCGCATCGACCTGAATAAAAATCTTACCGTGACCGGCATGGAGCATATCGAGGCTTGCCGGGCCAGGGGCCAGGGCGTATTGCTGCTCGGCATGCATTTCAACACCCTGGATACATGCTCGAGAATGCTGGCCACCCTGGTGGATATCCATGCGGTCTACCGCCCCAATGACAACCCGGTTATCGACCGGCTTATCGACCGGGGGCGCCGTCACTACGTTCGCAGCACCGTAGACCGTACCGATATACGGCAAATGCTGCGCCTGCTGCGCAGCGGCGAAATTGTCTGGTATGCGCCGGACCAGGACTACGGCACCGCCCACGCGGTGTTCGTGCCGTTCTTCGGCATTCCCGCCGCCACCATCACCGCCACCAGCCGCATCGCCAAGATGGGCAAGGCCGCCGTGATCCCGTGTGCGCATTACCGCTTGCCCGGAGGTCGATACGAGATCGAATTCGGCGCGCCACTCGACGGTTTCCCCAGCGGCGATGAAGAAGCCGATACCGCCCGCATCAACCAGACCATTGAGCATTATGTCCGCAAGCACCCGGAACAGTATTTGTGGGTACACAAGCGGTTCAAACATCAGCCCCCTGGCCAAGCCAAGCTTTATTGATGACCGATACGTCTCCGCTATTTCGTTTCTTTTCTCACTGGATCGTGCTCGGTCTTGTGCTGTATCTGGCCGGATTCTATATCGCCCCATCCAGCAAGTTCCAATATCTGACCCTGTATATCGGTCTAATTCTGCCGGCCTTGTATTTCAGCTTTTGGGCGTTCCGGGAACATTATCTCGCAGACGGAAAACTGCTGCTCTGGCTGTTAGCAGCTCTGATCGCCTTCTATCTTCCGTCACTATGGGCAGAGTCCGGCAGCTTGCTGAACACCCTGAGAAAGAACCTGAAGGGAATCCTGTTTGTTCTGTCCCTGGCGGTTGCCATACGCCATCTGGCGATTTATTACCCCGCATACCTGAAAAGACTACCGGACCTATTGTTATGGTGCGGAATGCTGGCATTGGTATTGTTTTTTATCAGTTTTTTGCAGACGGGCCCCCGCCATGGCGGGAATATAGGCATGGGAAACCTTGGCGACAACCCCAACGAAACAGGCCTGGCCTTTGCTATAACTCTATTACTGGCACTGTATCGGTACCAAGATGATCACAATCACTACTGGTGGCTGTTGATTCTTCCGCTGCTGGCAGCCGTCTATCTGGCCTATAGCCGCGCAGCCATGCTCGGGCTCGCTGTGACAATACCCTTTGCGCTACTATGGGGCCTTGGTTTCACTAGGGCCGCTGCTGGTTTCTTACTGGTCTGCCTGGCCGGCAGCGTCATCATGATTGCCTTGATGATTACGGGCTATCTGGATGCCGACAGCCTGCTCAGCCGCAGACCCACGCTTTGGCAGGCTTTTCTGGATAACAGTCCGCACTTCAACTTGTTGTGGGGCGCAGGCCTGACCGACAGCATTACTATCAAGACCGAAGCGTTAGGCCGAAAGCTCGAGCCTCACAGCCTTTTCTTTTCCTTGATCCTGCGCGGAGGGCTGCTAGCACTGGTAATTTTCTGCAGCTTAATAGCTCTAGCCATCACCAGAGCACGGCAACGGAAATTGACCACGGATAACATTTGGCTTCTTGTCCTGTTTTTTGGATTAGTTACACAATTTTTTGAAGGTGTTTATCCACTAAGGCCACCCAACAGTTTCTGGCTATATACATGGCTTCCACTACTAATACTGATTCTGACAACAACACGATTGAGAGCGACGTCATAATGGGTCAAGACAGCTTTCATGTACTCGCGATCGCTCTCCCCACCGAAGTGGAACGCCGCGAGCATCTCGCGAAAATGATGGCCGAATTGGGCATAACGTATTCTTTGGCTGAAACGTCCCCCCCCGTGGCACCGGAAAACTGGCCCGACGTGGGTTATGACCATGACAAATCCCTGAATATGCTGGGACGAGACCTTAGCCCTGCGGAAATTGGCTGCTTCCTGAGCCACCGCAATGCCTGGCGGGTAGCAGCAGCAACGGACAAACCCACCCTGATTCTGGAAGGCGATGCGCTGCTGAACAGTGAATCCATCTCGGTCTGTCGGGCTTTGGCCAACCGAACGGCTGACTGGGAGCTATCTATGCTCTACTACTCCAAGTGCCTGCCTTCGGTGTGGCTACAGCGGAGGCTGACAGAAGACCACCGACTGGTTAAATTCGCCAATCGACGTACCTACTGTCTTGCCGCCTATATGGTAAGCCCAGAGGGCGCGAAAAAATTGCTCACGCTCAGTGAACATTTCTACCTGCCAGCTGATGATTTTGTCTGTGGTGGCTGGGTACGCAAAGATCTGGACATGTATGCAGTCACACCCAAGGCCGCAAGCCTATGTGTGCATGCGCACCAATCCACCCTTGAAGAAGGGCGGCAAAAACGGAAACAGCGGCAACACAAGAAAAAAGACAACAGTCGCTGGCTACGGCGAATAGAGCTTTTTTTCCGGGAGCTGGGTCAGCGATACCGACCACCACGCAAAAGTCTCTAACCTGACAACGGCACAGAAAGATCCCGGATAACCTTCGCCGGCACTCCGCCCACCAAGGTATAAGGCGCAACAAATTGCGTCACTACTGCACCCGCTGCCACAACTGCACCTTCGCCAATTTCAACCCCTGCGGTCACAATAGCGCCAGCGCCTACCCAGACATCATCACCAACAACAATAGGCGCCCCAGTAGTTCCACGCCGCCCTTTCTCATTGAGATAAAGACTGTGCTGCGCCCCTTCAAAGCAGACCCTGGGGCCGATACGGCATCGCTCGCCCAGAGTGATCGGCGCCTTTGGACAGGCAAACCGCACTTCCGTATTGATAAAACACCCCTTGCCGATATGCACCTTAGCGGCACCGCCAATCGGGCGCAGCACCACAGGCCCATAGACCGTGGAGCGACCCTGCATATCAAAGCCGGCAGCCTTGAGAAACAACCAGCGCCACTTGTCACTGAAACGCAGCCGCGGCAAATGGTTCGCCAGTCCCAGGAAAAAAAACTCACGAAGAGTTTGCATGGTTAAAGCCCCCTGTCACGGAAATAGCGGCGGCGCTTGCCGACAAAACGCAGCTTCTGCTCAAGATGCTTCCAGAACTCGGAAGAGTCGGAATAACGACAAGGAAAGTTTTCTGCTGCCACCCCGTCCAGCTGCGCCTGCCAGTCATTACTGCTCTCGTAACCATGGGTGATCAGATCCTGCGCCAGCTGCGGGTATCGCAGCAGCTGCTGTTTCAGGCGTGGCAGATGCTCTCGCCAGCCAGCAATGCGCGACAGGTCCACCTGGCGGAGCCCACCGAGGGCGTTTTGAGCATCTTGTCCAGCCTTGGCCACTTCATGAAAGCGATCGAAATCATGGCTTCTACGTAAAAAAGGAAAGATATCTTCCATACGCTGCTGAACCCCTGTGGGGTCACTGACCAGATCCTCGTACCTCAGCACCATAACCCGGGGGTGCGCCTGAATATCGGTGATGGCTTTTTCTGCCCGCTTCCATACCGGATAGTTGCAGAAATACATGCCTGGCCAGGCCTTGTGCATACTGCAGATCACCGAGCGGGGATCACGCATCATGGCAATCACATAAAGATTCGGATCACGATCAAGCAGCGGCGCCATCCACAGGGCATCATTGGGCTTTTTGGAAAGCCGCAGCCCGCTTTTCTGCGGCGGCACCTTGAAGATGGTTTCTTCATGTTCAGAGTGACCTTCATGGGGATAGCAGGCCACCAGCATTTCCGCCATCAAGGTAGTGCCACTGCGTGGACACCCCACTACATGCAGATGTGTCGCGCTCATTTACCGGCTCCCAGCAATCGTATCCTGTCCTTCCAACTCACTGCCGGAGCACTCATGATCTCCGCGTCCAGCAAACCGGGGAAGGTGGCAGCACGGCAGGCCCAGGTATGCTGTTCGCTCACGATCTCCTGTCCGGCTCGGGCAATAGCCCCGGCCTTTTCAGGGTTATCCTGAAGCCATTGCAACCTTTCATGTAATTCCGCTTCACTGTCGTACAGAACCACATTCTCGTTTTCCAAGAAACCCAACTCCTGCTGCTCCAGGACCGGTTGCCGCCAGGCCAGCAATACACAGCCCGCCGCCATGGCTTCGAAATTCTTGATCATATATTCATTGAAGCCGATGTCTGCGCTGACAAACACCCGGATCTCATTGAGCAACCGATTATAGGGCTCGCCCGGGTCTGCTCGCAGAAGCTGCACCTTGCCCAGCTTTTCCTGCCTCAACAAAAAGCGCTTACGGCGCTTGTAGACCTTGTTCTTCACCCGGCCAACAAACGCAGATTCGATGGTACGGTCCAACCCCAGGTCAGTAATGGTTGTGCCGTCATAGCCCTTGGGAAGAAAACAGGCGTCGATGCCTTCCTCGCGCAGCTGTCCCGCCAGGCTGGCACCGGACACGATGATCCTTGCCTTTTCCAGGTCACGAAGCACCGCCGGGTAACGGCGATACCACTCGCTGGTGGGGACATTGTTCTGGCATACATCGTGATCGAATATCACCAGACCCGGCGCCCGTTTGAGACACTGATAACGCTTACCCAGACGGCGCAGGTTAGTATCGGCGATTACGCGATCATAGCCGCTGAAATCCGCACCATTGAAATAGGCTTCCAGGCCATGTTCCCGGGTCACTTCCACATGATCGAAATCAAAGTGCTGCTTCGCCGCTTCCCACAGAGGGCGCGTGACCATCAGCTTGCCATCGGTGGACACAACCAGGGTTTTCATAGCCAGCTCTCAATCGATTTGATGCGCGCCTCGTAAAACGCATTGAATTCCTGCCTGGCTTGCGGAGCCAAGGCTTCACGGGGACGCCAACTTTCAAAAAGGCGCTCGCGCTGATCTGCCAGGTCCTGCTCCAGCCCCCTGCCGGGCTCCCGGCTCATGCCATCCAGATCCAGGACTTGGAGCTGGCCATCCTGAAACAGAAAATTGGTATATTTGCTGTCGCCATGGCTGAACGCCATCAACCGCATTACCGCGAAAAAATCAGCCATCTGGCTCAGCGCCTGATCGCGCAAGGCGCCGCCTTCTTCGCAGATTTCCGGCAGCATACGACCATCCACATTCCTGCATACCAGATATTCACGGTCCGTCAGCCCTGACTGCTTGTTGGATAAATAGCAAACTGTCTCAGGAGTGGGAACCTGAACAAGTCCCAGATAGGCCGCATTGAGCCAGGAATTTTTCGCCCGACTCTTGAACTGGCGGGCCAGTTTCTTCCAGGTACTTTTCACGTTATAGCGCTTGATCACCAGGCTTTCGCCCTGAACCTGAAGTCGTCCGACAGTGGCGCTGTTGCCATCCTTGAGTCTTTCACTGTCTTCAAGCAAGACATCCAGCCCACGATGGAGCAAGACATCAATCAGTGGCCTGTCGTCACGTCGTCCCATACCGATGTAGCCATTACCATTGAGCTCAACAAATTCGGTACAGTTTCGCAGGGACTTTTTGACTAGTTTCCGTAAACGTATCTGCCGCGTTTTTTTCAGGGATTGCGCTAATTGCTGAGACGAAAAAGACTCTCCATAAGCGCTGACGACCTGCTGCGCCGAAGGCAAAGACAAGGGCGGAAACTGGGCGAGCAGCAGAGCCAGATTGGCAAGAGCCTTGCTCTTTTCCACGGGAGCATCGACCACGCCCACATCACCCGCATCAATTACATGCCAATTCCCGTCAGAAAAAATAAAATTGTCCAGATGAATATCATTCTGTATCACGCCCTGGCGATGCATTTTGCTGGTCAGCGCCACCAGTTCCTGCACCAGCCCGGGAATGTTTTCAGCAGACATTTTCTGCATGCGAACCTTGGCGGACACCTCACCCAAATGCTCCAGCACCAACAAGGCCGCCTCCCCGGGATAGTCGCGCAGTAATACCCGGGGAGCCGGCACCTGTTTCTCTGCCAGCGCCGCCAGTCGCTGCTGTTCGACCTGCACTTCACGACGGGAACGAGGATGCGAAGAAAACAGTTTGATAATCACCGGCTGCCCATCCAGAAGACCGGAATAGACAGCCCTACGTTCAGGCATGAAGCGCAGTAGAGCCTGCATCTCCAGCACCTGCCCGTCCACGCTCAGCGTCACCGGCAGAACGGTTTCGCGGCTGGCCAGCAAGGCCTGGGTGATGTCCTGTGACGACTCCGCCATCAGATCAGATATCCTTTCCCGGGTGTTCGTTGAACTGCAGCGGCAGCTCGGGCTCCACTTCAAAATAACGGCGATAGATTTTTTCCGCCTCGCGGCGGGCTCCTGACCAGGTGCGTCCCTCTGCCAGCGCCTGCCGCAGCGGCATGCCGCTATAGGTACGAATAAACCGCAACAGATCGCGACGGGTCATGCCGAACCGGGCGGTGGAAAAATACAGGCCACCGAGGTCCTTGATACGCCAGCGACGAGGCACCTGGCCACGCACCTGGGAGCGATGCAGGTCGATCAGATACAAGGGGCCATCCGCGTTGTTCGACGCCGCATCACTGTCGCGCATCAGAAAATGGGCGAGATAGAAATCCCGGTGGTTGATGCCCGCACCGTGCATGGTGCGGGCAATAGTGGCCACCCGCTCGATCAGTGCCCGTTTGAAAATCGCCGGCATGGCCTGTGGGTCTTTTACCCAACGCTCACCCAGATCTTCCAGGCTCAGGGTCCCCACCAGATCATCGGTAATGATGAAGGATTCCACCGACGCCGGGTTACTGCCCCGCGAGCCATAGGCGGCAATTGTCATGGTATCCAGGCCGGCGCCACGCACTGCATCGATGGCAGTCACCTCGTCCATGGCACCCAGCACCGGTAACTTGCCCTGGGTTAGATTCTTGAAAATTTCCTTCCAACCGATGCCACCGTGGTACTTGAGAAAATAGCTGCGCCCGTTGCCGGTAAAGCGCAGGGTGCGACGCCCCTCCCGGGCCCGGAAAATTTCCCCATCCTGTTCGGCGGCCTGATCGAAAGGGTCGCGGTCGCCCCACAGGGCGACGATGTCATCGCGCAGAAAAAGTTTCACGGCGTCCAGCCCTCCACATGATCCACCACCGTCTGGGCCAGACAATAGAGGGCCGGGTTACGGCCATACTCCACCCCATTTTCCTGCCAGGGCCCAGGCAACTGGCTGACCATTTTCTGCAGGGTATCGGCCAGCGCCTGTTGACTGAACGGGGACGCAATGACTTCCCCGGAGCCGGCCTCGCGGACATAGCGGGCATAGCCACAGGTGTCCGTGGTCAGCACCGGCAATCCTGCCACCGTAGCCTCCAGCAGCACCATGCCGGCGGACTCCCGATAGGCCGGGTGCAGCAGCAGGTCTGCGGCCTGCATCAGGGCCGTGACATCATCCCGCGGACCCAGCACCAGAATGCGACGGCGCAGGGCTTCGGGCAGACCGGACAGATAAGGCTCCGCCTGATCGTTGCCCACGATCATCAACTTCACGGTTTCTGGCAGAGTGGCGAAGGCCTTCAACGCCCGGTCCAGCCCCTTGACCTTGAAGCCAGAGCCAAGAAACAGCAGCAGGGTATCCTGCTCATCGATACCCAGGCTGGCACGGGTTTGTTGCCGCAAGGCTTTGTGGTCATCAGGCCGTTGACGGTCCCTCTCGATCCCCGGCGGCAGCAAAGCATAACGGTTTTCCGCCAGCGGATAATGGCCTAGGTACTGGTCACGCTGGTCGTCGTTGAGGAACAGGATCAGGGGGCCATTGGCCGCCGTCACCGCCTGCTCCAGTTTCAGGTAGGTAGCATAACGGGGCAGCCAGCGAACCGGCTTCGGCTTGCTGTTTACGTGCTCGGCAAAACAGCTGTCGGCGGCGAAGTACACATCCAGTCCGGCCAGGCGATTGAACCCTACCACCCGGTCGAATTCTCCCGTCTCCCGGGCGGCCAGCACCCCCTTGGCAAAGGAACGCATGCGGCCATGATTGCTGCCGCCGGAAACAGCAACGCGCTGAACCGTAACCCCATCAATGGTGTCCCCCTGCCAGTCACTGACCAGGGCTACCACCTCATGGCCACGCCTCACCGCTTCGCGGGCGATACGGGCGAAATCCCGCTGCAGACCGCCATAGGGGAAGTAGTGATAGAGCGCCATGGCCAGCTTCATGCGGTACGTCTCCGCAGTTCCCGCCACACCTGTTTCGGTTTCAGGCTGCTGAAACAGGGCGGCTCCACACCCTTGCCCAGTTCTCCGCGATAGGTGCATTTTTCCTGCACGCAGGGTGCGCAGGGAAAATCTGCAGCCAGGGAGTGCGCTTGAATGCCACGCACCCCGGTCAATACCGGATCGGTAGGACCATAGAGCGCTACGCCAGGCAAGCCGGCGGCAGCGGCCAGGTGAGCCAGGCCGGTATCAACGGCAATGAACGCATCCCAACTGAGCAGTTTGTCGGTGAGCGCATCCAGCCCCATTTTCGGTAAAACCCGGGCGCCATCCAGCCCTTCGCTCAGGCGCTGGGCACGGGATTGTTCTGCATCGTTACCCCAGGGCAAAAAAACCGTATGGCCCTCACTGGTGGCTAGCTCGAGCAGCTGACGCCAGAAGGCTTCCGGATAATGTTTGGTCGGCCAGGTGGTGCCATGGCAAAACACCAGTTGTGCCGGGCGGCTCAACGGTGTGGGCACATGGCTGCGCGGCAGGCCGTAATCCGGGGCACCATCGGGCAGGTCGTAGGACAGCGCCAGCGCAAACAATTGACGCACCCGGTCGATGGCATGCTGCCCCTTCGCCACCGGCAGAGGATAATCAAGAGCTCTGGCAGACAAGCCTTCCCGGGCGGACTGCTTGTCCAGCCCGAATTTTTTTCCGCGTGCCAAACGGGTCACGAAGGCGCTCTTGATCAGACCCTGGGCATCGATCACCGCATCATAAGACGTTGCCTGAACCGCGGACTTGAATTCGGCCCATTCACCGGAACGGCGGGCCTTGAGAGGATGCTTACGCCAGCGGCGCAAGGCACAAGGAAAAACCTGATGGACCGCCGGGTGGCGACGGGCCAGGTCGGCAAAAGCCTCTTCCACCACCCAGTCCACCTGCAGTCCGGGAATGGCCGACAGCGCATCGGTCAGCGCCGGCAGGGTGTGGATCACATCCCCCATGGAGGAGGTTTTGATCAGCAGGACACGCATATCAGAACCCGCTCGCCGTCAACGTCAGGCATCCGCGCTTTCCAGCTGCTGCAGGGCGTCGATCACCTGCGAGGGGGGCAGCTGGCGCAGACAGTTCAAATGCCCCAGCGGGCATTCCCGTTCGAAACAGGGGCTGCATTCCAGCCCCAGCCGCACCACAGCCACTCTATCGCCCAACGGCGGGGTAAAACCCGGCGAGGTGGAGCCGTACACCGCTACCAACGGACGCTTGAGCGCGGCGGCGATATGCATCAGCCCGGAATCGTTGCTGACCACCGCGGTGGTAGCCGACAGCAGGTCCACTGCCTGCTCCAGGGACGTATTCCCCGCCAGTACCACGGCATGCTCATCCGCACTGTTTTCCAGCATTTCAACAATGGTATCGGCCACGGGCTGATCCTTGCCGGAGCCGAAGATCCATACCTGGCCACCGTGCTCGATCCAGTGCTGTGCTACCGCCGCATAATGATGCTCCGGCCAGCGTTTGGACGGGCCGAATTCGGCACCGGGACACAGGCCCAGCACCGGCCGTTGCGTATCAAGGCCATGTATCGCGATAGCGTCTTGAAGCGAGTCTTCACTGACTTCCAGATGCGGCGCAGTAATGGTATCCAGTTTCGGTGCCGGCGCCTCCGGTGGCAGTGCCAGCGCTACAAAACGCTGCACCATCAACGGATGGCCTTCCTTGTCCAGCTTGCGCACGTCGTTAAGCAGGCCGTAACGCATTTCCCCACGCCAGCCAATGCGCCGCGGGATCTTCGCCGACCAGGGCACCAATGCGGATTTGAGGGAATTGGGTAGCACATAACTGTGCTGATACTGACCACGCAGGGATTTGCCCAGCGCATGCCGCTCACCCAGCTTCAGATCGCCGTGGTCAAAAGGCAGCGAGAGCGCTTCGCGCACTTCCGGCATGCGCGACAGCAACGGCCGACACCAGGCAGGCGCCAGCACGTCGATGGCACAATCGGGGTATTGGCGACGCAGTTCGGAAAACAGGGTCTGGGCCATGACCATGTCGCCGACCCAGGATGGGCCGACGACAAGGATGGCGGAGGGCGAGTCGGACAAGATTGCCGGCATACGCCTGCTCAGCTCACGTAAGTGAGCCAGTCTCCGTAGTTGTCATCCAGTTTGCCGCGCACCAGGTCGAAATACACCGCCTGCAATTGCTCGGTGATTGGGCCGCGCTTGCCTTCACCGATGATGCGGCCATCCAGTTCGCGGATCGGCATCACTTCAGCGGCTGTGCCGGTGAAGAAAGCTTCGTCGGCGATATACAGC
The DNA here is from genome assembly GCF_947258575.1 of uncultured Alcanivorax sp. Lineage (GTDB taxonomy): Bacteria > Pseudomonadota > Gammaproteobacteria > Pseudomonadales > Alcanivoracaceae > Alcanivorax. The sequence goes on along the minus strand of NZ_CAMYIV010000012.1, from coordinate 16,026 downwards.
TCATCGCGGGTAATGCGTTTTTCGCGCACCGGATAACCGCGTTCTTCAGCCAGCTGAATGATGGTTTTACGGGTAATGCCGTCCAGACAGGACGTCAGTTCCGGGGTGTAAAGCACGCCGTCACGAACCAGGAATACGTTTTCGCCGGAGCCTTCTGCCACATAGCCTTCGTTGTCCAGCAGCAGCGCCTCATCGGCACCGCCGGACAGGGCTTCATTGAGGGCCAACATGGAATTCATGTAATTGCCGTTGGCCTTCGCCTTGCACATGGTGATGTTCACGTGGTGACGGGTGTAGCTGGAGGTGCGCACCTTGATGCCCAGCTCCAGGGCTTCCGGAGACATGTAGGACGGCCATTCCCAGGCTGCCACCATGACATGCACTTTCAGATTGTGGGCGCGCAGGCCCATCCCTTCGCTGCCATAAAAGGCCATCGGGCGCAGGTAAGCGTGAGGTAAATTGTTTTCCCGAATAGACGACAGGTGCGCCTCGTTGATCTGCTCTTTGCTAAAGGGCAGTTTCATGTTGAGGATATGCGCACTGTTAAAAAAGCGGTCGGTGTGATCCTGCAGACGAAAAATCGCCGGCCCCTTTGCCGTCTCATAGGCGCGCACGCCTTCGAATACGCCCATGCCATAATGCAGAGTGTGCGTCAGCACGTGAACCTTGGCGTCCTGCCAGGGAACCAGTTCGCCATCCAACCAGATAAAACCGTCTCTTACAGCCATCGACATGGCAGTGATACTCCCAGAGCTAAGGACCTGCAGGTGTCAGCCCTGCAGGTCGAACCAGTGCTTCCAGATCGCTCGCACGCCTTCACGCAAATCGCGGAATTGAGTGTCGTCGACAATGGATTTCTCTTTGCGCAACGAGGCGCGATGAGCCGCGGATCGGTAAGCGAGGTACGCTTCCCGCAGCAGGCCGGCATCCTGTGCCGACATAATATCCAGTGCAGCCAGTGTTTCGAGCAGCCGCACATTATCGGTGAAGCGGGTCAGTTCACCGTGGGAGGAGGCCCATCTCAGAACCCCGTATTGCACCATAAATTCGATATCAACGATACCACCCGGGTCCTGCTTGAGATGGAAGCGGTCCTCCCCTTTCTCCCCCAGGTGGTCGACCATCTTGTCGCGCATGGCCAGGACATCTTCGCGCAGCTTGTCCAGGGGGCGCTCGGCGCACAGCACCTGGTGACGGATCGCATCAAAGCGTGCCCGGGCCTGGTTGCAACCAGCCACCACGCGGGCCCGCACCAGGGCCTGGTGCTCCCAGGTCCAGGCATCATTAAGCTGATATTTCTCGAAGGAATCCATGGAACTCACCAGCAGGCCGGCACTGCCGGAGGGGCGCAAGCGGGTGTCCACTTCGTAGAGTTGGCCACTCATGGTACGAGTGGAAAGGATGTGGATGATGCGCTGCCCCAGGCGGGCATAGAATTGCTCGTTGGACACCGGCTTGTCGCCATCGGTCACACCACCGCTGGCCGCATCATGGAGGAACACCAGATCCAGATCGGAGTTGTGGCCAAGCTCGATACCGCCCAGCTTGCCGTAGCCTGCTACCACGAAATCCGGGCTGCAGGGCTGACCATCGGTCCGCGAGGGACGACCGTGTCGCTCCACCAGCGGCTCCCAGGCCAGCATCACCACCTGATTGAGAATGCTTTCCGCCAGCCAGGTGAGGTAGTCGCTGACCTTCATCAGTGGCAGCACCTCGGTCACTTCCGAGGCTGCCACCCGCAGCAAGTGCGCTTGCTTGAAGTTACGCAGCACCTCCATCTGCTGTTCCAGATCATCCTCGGCCACGCGCAGCAATTGCTGACGCAGCTCGTCGTCCAGCTCTGCCCGCTCCGGCGGCGAATAGAGAGTTCGCACATCCAGCAATTCGTCCAGCAGCACCGGATGCAGGGTGAGACGCTCGGCAATCCAGGGGCTGGCGCCAGACAGCTTCACCAGCTGGGTCAGGGCACTGGGGTTTTCCACCAGCAGGGCAATGTAGGCACTACGGCGCAACACGGCTTCCACAAAGGCCAGCAGCCGCACCACGGTGGTTTCGCCATGGCCCTGATAGCCCAGCGCCTCCAACAGCAAGGGCATCAGGCGGTCCAGCCGCTCGCGGCCGATCGCCTGCATGTTCTGCACCGAGCGACCTTCGCGGAAATCATTCAGATGGGCGTAGACCTTTTCGCCCTCCTGCACGCCGATGGCTGCCAGCTGAGCCGCAGCCTGATCTTCATCCAGTTCGCCCAGCCACAGATCCAGCAGCTCCTGATCGGCGCCCTGGGCGGCATCGGTTTCCTGTTCCGGGTCGGCAATCACTTGGCTGAAATGATGACGCACGCTTTCCCGGAAACGACGTAACTTGCGCTCGAAGGCGGCGCGGGCAGAAAAGCCCATGGCAAAGGTCAGACGCTGCCAGCCCAGCTCGTCGTCCGGCAGACGCTGGGTCTGCTTATCGCCCACCCCCTGCAGTCGGTGCTCCACGTCCCGCAGGAACAGATAGGCTTCGGTCAGCTCATCCGCCACATCCTCGGGCAGCAATTCCAGCTCCACCAGTTGCGGCAGCACCTTGATCAGATTCGGTTCCCGCAAGGCCGGCAGCTGGCCACCACGGATCAACTGAAACGCCTGAACAATGAACTCCACTTCACGGATGCCGCCAGCACCCAGCTTCACATCCGCCTGCATGCCCTTGCGGTTCACTTCCCGCTCAATCAGGGATTTCATCTCACGCAGGGAGTGGAAGGCGCCGTAGTCGATATACCGGCGATAGACGAACGGATTGAGCCGCTTGATCAGGCGCTTGCCGGCCTGCAGATCGCCACCCACCGGGCGCATCTTGATCAGTGCATAGCGTTCCCACTCGCGCCCCTGGGTTTCGTAGTAGCCTTCCATGGCATCGAAACCGATGGCCAGCACGCCGCTCTTGCCCCAGGGGCGCAGGCGCATGTCCACCCGGAATACGAAGCCATCAGCGGTGGGCTGATCCAGCGCCTTGATCAGCTGCTGACCCAGGCGCACGAAAAACTGGTGGTGGCTAAGGCTGCGTCGCTCACCCTCGATCTCGCCTTCATGCTCATAGGCAAAAATCAGATCAATGTCCGAGGACAGGTTCAGCTCCCGCGCCCCCAGCTTGCCCATGGCCAGCACCACCAACTTTACCGGCTTGCCATCCGGCCCCACCGGGGTGCCGCTTTTCTCGCAGGCCCAGCCATGCAGCACGGCCAGCGCTTCCTGAATCAGGGTGTCTGCCAGCAGCGACAGATCCGCCACAGTACTGTGATAATCCCCAATCCCGGCCAGATCCCGCCAGATGATGCGCACCATGTGTCGGTGGCGCAGACGGCGCAGGGCGCGCTTGAGCTCATCCTCGTTGTGGCAGGCGGCCAACTGCTCCTGCACGGTCTCACGGAGCGAACTTTCCACCAGGGCGCCACTTGGATCACTATCCTCAAGCCACTGGCCCAAGCCTGGATCACGCTGAAACTGCTGCGCCACATAGTCAGAGCCCGCCCACACACGGGGCAGGTCATCAAGCAGGGCGTCGGGGATACGATGACCGGATTCCACAAAGTGTTGCCAGTGCTGGCTGACCAGCACCGATAGTTCATCCGGCAGAGCGTGATATTGGGGTTCTTTCATGGGCGGCTATTGTCGTACGGGAGGGCGCGAAAGGCTAGAGGCCAGGGGGAGTTGCAAGTTGAAAGTTCAAAGTTGAAAGACACAGGAAGAACCGAGACCGCTCAATCCAGGCCGTGCCCGCGATTCACGATCCGCAGGTTCGCCATGCAAGCATAGCTCCTACACCTGCCACATGCTCCATGTTCACATGGCGAGCCAGCCCTGCCACGCTAGGCGCTGCCTTTCCCGGGTGTCGCCAATCCTTTCTTGGCGCCTTTCAACTTTGAACTTTCAACTTGCTCCTTTTCTACCCCAGCAAAATATCCTGGGACGGTGTCACCCGCATCACCTCTTCAATGGTGGTCAGCCCCTTGGCCACTTTCATGGCACCACTGATGCGCAGGGGCTTCATGCCATTCTTCAGAGACTGGCGGGTGAGCGTCTCCAGTTCGGCGCCCCGGGAAATCTGCTGTTTCAGGCCGGTATTCAGCGGCATGGCTTCATAGACCCCCATGCGGCCAAGGTAACCGGTATCCCGACACTCCAGGCAACCCACCGGCCGATAGATGGTTTCCGGCGGCTTCATCTTGAAAGGCCGCACCAGTTCCTCCCAGGCCTGCACATCGGTCTCCGTGGCTTGCTTGCAGTGGGGACAGAGAGTGCGAATAAGCCGCTGGGCCATGACCCCGAGTACCGTGGCGCTGATCATGTAGGGCGGCACCCCCAGATCTACCAACCGGGTAATGGACGACGGCGCATCGTTGGTATGCAACGTGGACAACACCAGGTGACCGGTAAGCGCCGCCTGAATCGCCATATCCGCCGTGGCCAGGTCGCGGATCTCGCCGATCATGATGATATCCGGGTCCTGGCGCAGCATGGCCTTGACCCCCTGAGCGAAACTCACGTCGATATTGGCCTGCACCTGCATCTGGTTGAAGCTGGGCTCCACCATTTCGATGGGATCTTCAATGGTGCAGACATTCACTTCGCTGGTAGCCAACTGCTTGAGAGTGGAATACAGGGTGGTGGTCTTGCCTGAACCGGTGGGCCCGGTGACAAAGATGATCCCATGGGGGTGGGACGTCATGCGCTGCCAGGCCTCGTAATCCTCGGTAGTAAAACCCATCTGCTCGAAACTGCGCACCAGCACATCCGGGTCGAACACCCGCATCACCATCTTCTCCCCGAAGGCGGTGGGCAGGGTAGAGATACGCAGCTCGATCTCATCCCCCTCCGGCGACTTGGTCTTCAAACGGCCATCCTGGGGTTTACGCTTTTCCGCCACATTCAGGCGGCTGAGAATTTTCAACCGGCTGGTCACCGCCGCCATGATCGCCGCTGGCAGTTCGTAGACATCGTGCAGCACGCCATCAATACGAAAGCGCATCTTGCCGGTTTCCCGGCGTGGCTCTAGGTGGATATCGCTGGCCCGCTGGGAGAATGCGTACTGCAGAATCCAGTCCACGATATTGACGATGTGCTGATCGTCCGCATCGTGGTGGCCCTTACCTACTTCCAGCAACTGCTCGAAGTTGGTAATGCCGGACATTTCCTGGCCGGTGTTGCCGGAGGCCCCGGCGATGGAACGGCTCAGGTTATAGAACTCAACCCGGTAGCGGCGCAGCTGCTCCGGATTGGCCAGCACCACCTCCAGCTCCCGATCGCGCAGCACCTGCTTGAGGTGGGCCTGCCAGTCACGCACGAAGGGCTGATCACAGGCTACCACCACCTTGTCGCGCAGCACCTCCACCGCCACGATGCCGTGGCGCTCGGCAAAGGCGTAGCTCATCACATTGGTAACCTGGTCCACATGCACCTTGAGTGGGTCAATATGGCAGACCGGAATACCCGCCTTTTCTCCCAGCCAATGGGTAAGGAAGTCCACATCCAGCAGCTGGTGAGTATTGGTCTGATCAGTCAGCCGATACTTGGCCAGCACCTGAATCGGATGCCAATTCAGCTCCTTCTTTTCCCGCGGCGTGGTGGAAATGACATTAAAATCCTCCTGACTGACACGCCCCTCTTCCAGCAACTCGCGCATCAGCCAGCGCACATCAATCAGCAGACCATCCAGTTTGGCGGGATTGGCGGTAGCGTTCACTCAAGACTCTCCGATTTCACTAACGGGCCGTCATGCGGCCTCATTATTTTGTCCTAGTACTGTAACCCTAACATTGAACCCCTGACAGCCCCGGCGGCTTTGACTATACTCGCGACCAGTTTCATGACACATCTGTGACAGATGCACGGTCGTGCCATGACCCGAGCCCTCTCCCTCTGGGCGACCGCCCGGGAAAGTGGGACACTGATTCCACCTGAAGCCTCAGCTTCAGGTTTTACTCTGACTCTGGATCCGAGGCGCCTATGTCCTTTGGAAGCTCCATTGCCGGCCTCTTTGGCCGCTCCCCCATCAAGCCCCTGCAGCAACACTACGACACCGTTCACGATTGTGCCCGCACCCTGGCAGATTTCTTCGCCGCCGTTACCGACGGTGACTGGGACAAGGCACGCGCTGCCCGCAAGCGCATCGCCGAGCTGGAAAACCAGGCCGACGAACTGAAAAAAGAGTTCCGCCTGAACCTGCCCAAAAGTCTGTTTCTGCCAATGCCCCGCACCGATCTACTCGATTTGATCAGCGTGCAGGACAAGGTGGCCAACAAGGCCAAGGACATCTCCGGGCTGATGCTGGGCCGGCAGATGAGCATCCCGCCGGTACTGGCCGAGGTAATGCGCGACTATGTGCAGGGCGCCATCGACACCTCTGCTCAGGCCCAGAAAGCCATCAACGAACTGGATGAGCTGATCGAGACCGGCTTCAGCGGCCGTGAAATCCAGATCGTGGAAGAGCTCATCGAAGAGCTGGACCGGCTGGAACGCAATAACGACGAGCAGCAAATCACCATCCGCTCCACCCTGTTCAAGCTGGAAAGCGAACTGCCCCCGGTGGATGTCATTTTTCTCTACAAGATCATCGAATGGGTAGGCGATCTCGCCGATCGCGCCCAGAAAGTGGGCGGCCGCCTGCAGATGTTGGTCGCACGCTAGGAGCTATCGTATGGAGTGGATGATTGAACACAGCTACCTGATGCTGTTGCTGGCCGGCGCTTTCGGCTTTCTGATGGCCTGGGGCGTGGGCGCCAACGACGTGGCCAACGCCATGGGCACCTCGGTTGGCTCCGGCGCCCTGACGGTCAAGCAAGCCGTGATGATTGCCATCGTCTTTGAGTTCTGTGGTGCCTATCTGGCTGGTGGCGAAGTCACTGCCACCGTGCGCAAGGGCATCGTCGATGCCGGCGTCTTTGCCGAGTTCCCCCACTATCTGGTGTACGGGATGATGTCCGCCCTGCTAGCCGCCGGGATTTGGCTGATCGTGGCCTCCTGGTTCGGCTGGCCGGTCTCCACTACCCACTCCATCGTCGGCGCCATTGTCGGCTTTGCTGCTGTGGGCGTGGGCATGGATGCGGTCAACTGGGGCAAAGTGGGCAACATCGTCGCCAGTTGGGTGACCTCTCCCTTACTGGCAGGCTTTATTTCCTTTGCCCTGATCAAGAGCGTGCAGAAACTGGTACTCAACCAGGACGACCCCTTCCAGCGAGCCAAGCGGGTGGTGCCCTTCTACATGTTCCTGGTGGGCTTCGCGATTAGCGCCGTCACCCTGCTGAAAGGCCTCAAGCATATCGGCCTGGAAATCAGCTATGGCGCCAGTCTTGGCTGGTCCGCCGTTGGCGGCCTGATAGTCGCCGTGATCGGCGCCGCTATTCTCAGCCGTATCCAGCCCAACCCGGAAGCCGACAAGGATTTCCGCTTTCACTCCGTGGAGCGCATCTTTGCCGTACTGATGATCTTCACCGCCTGTGCCATGGCCTTCGCTCACGGCTCCAATGATGTGGCCAACGCGGTGGGGCCGCTAGCCGCCATCAACAGTGTCATCGTCAACGAAGGCGTAATCGGCGGGGAAGCCGCCATGCCAGGCTGGATTCTGCTGGTCGGCGCCATGGGCATCGTCTTCGGCCTCGCCATTCTCGGCGCTCGGGTGATGGCCACGGTGGGCAAGAACATCACCGAGCTGACCCCCAGCCGCGGCTTCGCCGCCGAGCTGGGCGCTGCCGGCACGGTGATCCTGGCCTCCGGCACTGGCCTGCCCATCTCCACCACCCACACCCTGGTGGGGGCGATCCTGGGTGTCGGCATGGCCCGCGGCATCGGCTCACTGAACCTGCGGGTGGTCAGCACCATCTTTACCTCCTGGGTGGTGACCCTGCCGGCCGGGGCCCTGCTGTCCATTCTGTTCTTCTACTTCTTCAAGGGCCTGTTCGGGGCGTAGCAGAAGCCAGACGCAGGACGCTTGATGCCTGACGCTAACGCCGCCCTTCGGGGCGGCGTTTTTGTTTCTGTTCAGCGTTCAGCATCTGGCATCAAGCGTGATCCGCTGGCTATACTGGCCTGTCAGCCACCAACCGCCGAGACATGCCGTGCCCAGCACCACCCCCGACAATCAGGTCCACTGGTTCCGCAATTCGTCCCCGTACATTAACGCCCATCGGGGGCGCACCTTTGTGGTCATGCTTTCCGGCGAACTGCTGGACGGCCCGCGCCTGCCTACCCTGATTCACGACCTGGCCCTGCTCAACAGCCTGGGGATCAAGCTGGTACTGGTCCACGGCGCCCGCCCGCAGATCAGCGCGCGGCTGGCGGAATCCGGCATCGAATCCACCTTCGAACAACACATGCGCATCACTGACAGCGCCGCCCTCAACGGTGTCATGGCGGCGGTGGGTGCCCTGCGCCTGAAACTGGAAGGGCTGTTCTCCATGGGGCTGGCCAACTCCCCCATGTACAACGCCGGTATCCGCCTGATCAGCGGTAATTTCGTGGTCGCCAAGCCGGTAGGGGTACGCAACGGTTTTGACTACCAGCACACCGGCGAAGTGCGGCGCATCGAAGTGGACGCCATCCGCCAGCAACTGAGCAATGGCAATGTGGTGCTGCTGTCACCCCTGGGCTGCTCGCCCACCGGTGAACTGTTCAACGTGAATGCGGAAGAAGTCGCCTCCACCGCCGCCATCGCCCTGGGCGCAGACAAGCTCATCCTGATGGGTGATGACCTGCGCCTGGCCGACCCGGAAGGCAACCTGGTCCGCGAACTCAGCCCCCAGCAGGCAGGCAAATTGCTTGCCGGTGACCAGTACCAAGACAACGGCGTGGATCGACAGCTCACCGCCGCCTGCCACGCGGCCAGCAACGGCGTCGGCCGGGCCCACCTGATCGATGCCAACGACGACGGCGCCCTGCTCAAGGAACTGTTCACCCGCGACGGCTGCGGCACCCTGGTCACCCGGGAAACCTACGAGACACTGCGTGGCGCCCGCATCGACGACGTGGGCGGCATCCTGGAACTGATCGAACCCCTGGAAGCGGACGGCACCCTGGTGCGCCGTTCCCGGGAACTGCTGGAAAACGAAATCCAGCGCTTCGCCATCATCGAACGCGACGGCATGGTAGTCGCCTGCGCCGCCCTCTACCCCTTCCCGGACGACAAGACCGGCGAACTGGCCTGCGTGGCCGTCCACCCCGGCTATCGCAAGGGCGAACGCGGCGCCCAGCTACTGGGCTATCTGGAACGGAGGGCAAAGGAACAGGGGCTAACCAGCCTGTTCGTGCTCACCACCCTGACCGCTCACTGGTTTCAGCAGCAGGGGTTTGAGCTGGCTGGCGTGGAAGCGCTGCCGGGGGCCCGGAAGTCGCTGTATAACTGGCAGCGGAATTCGAAGGTGTTTGTGAAGGGGCTTTGACCAACGCCGCCCAGCCAGCTACACAGCCACCGCACGGTTGGCGTTGGAGCCATGCTCGCATGGCGAAGGGCTTGCAAGGAATGAACGCTTGGCTCAGTTGCGCCGCAGGCGTCAACTGGAACCACTTATTATAAAACAACTGCGCCCTTAGCTTGGAAACAGTCTGAGTATTCATCGAATGATTTATACACTTCTTTGGTTAGCTGATGTTGACCAGTAAGTATTGATCCGAACACAGCAACCAATCCATTTACACCATTTGATGCTTTAAGTGCCTGCTCTAGTATTTGGGTGGGATAGCCTTTGCTGTGGCGGTCAATCGCATGAAGGCCTCCATGCACATAAGAACTCAATGGCTTCCAAGAATATTCTTTAAACTCTAGGATTGGATCAATAGCATTTTTGGGCGCTTTCCTTTCAAGATGACTAATCATTTCACTCAGCATCGGGAGATTGTTCGCTCTTTTTTGGCTATCTTCGCTCAGTTCGGCCGTCAGCTTTCTCAATGCTGTTTCTGGAGCTGCATAGAATATCCACATGCCCCGCACCAAGCACTCAAATTGGAGGCGGAGCAGACTTATAGCTGAAGTAAAATTCCTTGAAACCAATAGAATTTTGAAGCTCTCTGCATGTTCCAGAGAGACACTGCACATGATTTTGCTGACTCTTATTCTGTCAGAGTTATCGTAAAGGGGGTGCCTTAGGATATGCACTACATAATCTTCAAATTCTGAAGATCTCACGAGCAACTTGTCTATGATAAATTCCCTTAAGTTAATAACGCCCGCCATCATGCGCTTGTCGCATGCATGGCATTGTTAGGCTGGCCCCCTACCATGAAAAGCAACATATAGCTTCTTTAATACATCAGGAAAAGCCAGCCAGTAATTTTTTGCCTTCACTTTATCCACTCCCCAGAAGAGGTTCTCGACAAAGGAAGCATCAATACACTTCTTCTCTTCTTCAGTTCCAAGCATGAACTCCCTGCGAAAGAATTCAAAAACAGGAAGGTATTGTTCTACAGGGGCAGCCCTACTCATTTCCAGATTTATGGCTTTCGCTAGACTTTCGAACCAACTGAATGCCATTTCAGGATCAACCGAATCCCACTCCTGGATATGCTTGCGATCAGCTAATCGTGTTACTTCTGGGAATTCAGCCCTGAAATTACTGTAAAGATTATCTAGTGGCATATATCAGCCTAACGCCCGCATTTGCGGCTGGTTTGTAGCGCAGCGTAAAACCAGTCCGACAACATGCGCTTGTTATACATTTCTATGAAACAGTAAACATGCTTAACTTTTGGATAAATATAGGAATTAATCGATTTCGTTCTACACTGTACTCCCACAATGATTGGCCGAAGCCTCTTATTCGATCATTCTCATCAAGCTGTTCAAACTGCTCATCCGTTATAAGCGAGAACTTAAGCCACATTGCTAAAAACTGTAACCTTCTCAAATTTCTACCTTCTTGATCATGCTCGGATAGCCCAGTCTTTTCGCAAAGCTCTTCGTAGGTCATTTTTTGATGCAAAAGAGCCTCATAAACGGATGGATCAACTACCTTTATAACGGCCAGAAACGAAATTATAGGAACAAGCCTAAGCTGATTCCTTGATGAAGATGCGTAAAAAACAGCCAGATTTGTGTAGACCCGCTCAAGCTGGCGCAATGACAAATTAAAGTGCGTGGCGAGCACGTCCAGGGAATCCACTAGATTGCGGTCATCTCCCCACGTTTCTATTTGATGTAAGCCGAATAGCCTTTTATTGTACTGATTGATGTCGCTATCGTGACGGTCACCAGTTTTCTTGGGGATCGTGGTTTCTATGTTAATAAATTTTTGAAGATAGGTGTGCGCATCTATATTTTCCCCGTATATACACTTAACGGCCTCTTCAAGCTGCTTTCTATGCATTACCAGAATAAATACAACATTCTTAACAGAAAATAGATGCTTAATTTTTTCAATGAGCTCTACGGCATAAGTGGGTTTACATCGATCGAGCTCATCGATAATTATTACTAGAGGCTTGTTGCCTTCTGGACTAAGAAGGCTCGGCATTTCCGATAGCAAGGCTTTAAATGACTGAAGCAGCTCTACATCTTGCTTGTGTGATGCTAGCCTTTCGCCGACGTAGTCTCCTACGACTGTAGACAACCCTTTAGCCACATCGGATTGAATATCTTTTAATTCGTCTATGTCACTATCCTTTATTGCACCCAGCGTGGCCGCTTTAATTCCAACTTTAGCAGTCCAGGATAATAATTGAACTCCAACATGTTTTGCCTTTTCCCGGAATTCTTTTGACTTTTGAGCATCCGGGTTTACAGAATTCAGTTCAATATATGTTGTAATAGCGCTAGCAACGGCAATAAATGCATCATCTATATAGTCATTTGCAAAAGCATCAATATATATACTAGGAACGTCGGCTTGGTTAAGCATGCCTTTCCACATTTTTACAAACGTAGTCTTTCCTTCACCCCACTTTCCATCGAGAGAGATAACAAGCTCATCGCTTGACTGGCAAACTAAATTCAATAGAGATTTACCAAAATTACTTCGGCCAAGGACATCTTGCTCGAATGCCTCATCTTCTCCGACAGTAATCGGGGGGGTGACGATGTTCATCTGTGCTCCTTCACGTATAACAGCGTATTCAATTGCACTTGCGATATATCACTTTGCAATATATCCCCGATCTGATTTTCCCTGAATCCACCCACAACCCCAAGGCAACCAATGACTTACCCGAAATCCGGGAACCAATCTCATCAGACTTTTCTTGCACTTGCGTGTTGAACAGGAATTTTTAGCCGGACTTTTCTTGCAGTGCCAATCCTGAAAATTCACTTTATCTCAGCCACTTACAAAATTCTGTAAGCCATATCCTACATATTCAACTTGCGCGCTGGTGAAAAACGGCCCTGGCGCTCTGCAGGTTAGCGTCTGGGCTATTTCGCCATGCGAGCATGGCTCCAACGGTGGGAGGGGGATGGGATGATTGCGTCGAGCGGGGCGGGCGCTGCTCCAGGGGGAGCGCCTCTCCCCGCTTCTTCGCCTTGCGAGCAAGGCTCCAACAGCGTGTGACTGTGGGTTACAATGCTCGGCTATGTCCCGCTATCGATCATTACGAGGTTCCCATGCCGCAGTATCGCTCCCGTACCACCACCCATGGCCGTAACATGGCCGGCGCCCGTGCCCTGTGGCGTGCCACGGGCATGAAGGACGGGGACTTCGGTAAACCGATTATTGCTATCGCCAACTCCTTTACCCAGTTCGTGCCGGGGCACGTGCACCTGAAGGACATGGGCCAGCTGGTGGCCGGTGAAGTCGAGAAGGCCGGGGGCATCGCCAAGGAATTCAACACCATTGCGGTGGACGACGGCATCGCCATGGGCCATGACGGCATGCTCTATTCCCTGCCCAGCCGCGACATCATTGCCGATTCCGTGGAGTACATGGTCAACGCCCACTGCGCCGACGCCATTGTCTGCATCTCCAACTGCGACAAGATCACCCCCGGCATGCTGATGGCCGCCATGCGCCTGAATATTCCGGTGATCTTCGTGTCCGGCGGCCCCATGGAAGCGGGCAAGACCAAGCTGGCCGAGGGCAAGCTGGATCTGGTGGACGCCATGGTGATGGCCGCCGATGACAGCGTGGACGAAGAAACCCTCAACGAAGTGGAGCGCTCCGCCTGCCCCACCTGCGGTTCCTGCTCCGGCATGTTCACCGCCAACTCCATGAACTGCCTGACTGAAGCGCTGGGCCTGTCCCTGCCCGGCAACGGCTCGCTGCTCGCCACCCACGCGGACCGCCGCGAGCTGTTCCTGGAAGCCGGCCGTCGCATCGTGGATGTGGCCAAGCTGTATTACGAACAGGATGTGGAAGCGGTACTGCCACGCAACATTGCCTCGGTGAAGGCCTTCGAAAATGCCATGAGCCTGGATATCGCCATGGGCGGCTCCACCAACACCGTGCTGCACCTGTTGGCGGCTGCACTGGAGGGCGAAGTGGACTTCACCATGAAAGACATCGACCGGCTCAGCCGCAAGGTGCCCTGCCTGTCGAAAGTGGCGCCGGCCACCCAGAAGTATCATATGGAAGACGTACACCGCGCCGGTGGCGTCATGGGCATTCTCGGTGAACTGGACCGGGCCGGGCTGCTGCACCGGGATATTCCCATGGTGCATTCCGCCAGCGTGGCGGAAGCCCTGGAGCACTACGACATCATGCGGACCAGCGATGCAGGGGTGAAAAAGATGTTCACCGCTGGCCCGGCGGGCATCCCTACCCAGACTGCCTTCAGCCAGGACACCCGCTGGGACAGCCTGGATAATGACCGGGAAAACGGCTGTATCCGTAACTATGAGAACGCCTACAGTAAGGACGGCGGCCTGGCGGTGTTGTACGGCAACATCGCCGAGCGCGGCTGTATCGTGAAAACCGCCGGGGTGGATGACTCCATCCTCACCTTCACCGGCCGCGCCCGGGTCTTCGAATCCCAGGATTCCGCTGTACGCGCCATCCTCGGTGACCAGATCGTCGCCGGTGACGTGGTGGTGATTCGTTATGAAGGGCCGAAAGGTGGCCCGGGCATGCAGGAAATGCTCTACCCCACCAGCTACCTGAAATCCAAGGGGCTGGGCAAGCAGTGCGCCCTGCTCACCGATGGTCGTTTCTCCGGCGGCACCTCCGGCCTGTCCATCGGCCACGCCTCTCCGGAAGCGGCGGAAGGTGGCGCCATTGCGCTGGTGGAAGAAGGCGACACCATCGCCATCGACATCCCCAACCGCACCATCAACCTGGACATTTCCGATGAGGAACTGGCCCACCGCCGCAGCAAGATGGAAGCCCGCGGCAAACTGGCCTACAAGCCCATGGAAATGCGCCCGCGCCGGGTGTCCACCGCCCTGAAAGCCTATGCGGCCCTGACCACCAGCGCCGACCGCGGCGCCGTACGGGATCTCAGCCAGCTCAACAAGTAACCGACACGGGCGGCCTTCGGGCCGCCCTTTTCGTTGGCCTCGCTTCCCATCTGCCCCACACGGTTCCATGACCGCTGCCGCACCCCGGTAGACAAGGTGTTGCCACAAGGCGCTTTCTGAACAAGTATCGTAGAAACCCTGACCGGCGCCGACGCGTTACCCTCTCGGCGGTCCCGGCTTGTGCCCAATACGAGGAGCACTCTGTTAATGAGTCTGACACAACGTTTGATGCCACTGGTGGCCAAGCTGATCACCAGCGAACGCCTGCAACAATGGCGGCGGGCCTTTCGTGAATGGCAACGCAAGCTGAAGCGGCACCCTCATCAGGCGGTATTCTACTTCCGCATTGATGACCCCTATTCGGTGCTGATGGCCCAGGTATTGCCCCGCTTTGCCCGCCACTTCGGCATCACTATCACCCCCCGGGTGATGCTGTACCTGGATCAGCAGATGTACCCGGCAGCGGACATGCTCGAAGAGCTGGCTCCCCGCGATGCCATCCAACTTGCCCGCGTTCACGATCTGGATTTCCCCAAGACCTGGCAACTACCACCCCGGGAAGTGAGCCTGGCGGCCACCCGCTGCCTGCTCAAACACGAGGGCGACGAGCGCTTCTGGAGCTTGGCCGCCGCCCTGGCCGATGCCCTGTGGCGCAACGACCACGACAAGCTGGAAGACCTGCTCACCGAGCACGGCCAGATGGCCGCCGACCGGGCACAGCTGTCCCTGGAAGCCCGTCGCGACCAGTTCCTCAAGGACGGCCACTACCTCACCGGCACCTTGCAGTACGAGGGTGAGTGGTACTGGAGCATCGAGCGGCTGGACCACCTGGCCCATCGTCTCAACGACCTGGGGCTTGGCAGCGCGGACTGGCCGCTGCCCTACGGCCGCGCCAAACGCGCCCGATTGAAAGACGTGCCGGAAGGCCTGAAAGGCAAACCGCTGGTGCTGTTTTTCTCCTTCCGCAGCCCCTATTCCTATCTGGCCCTGGCCCGCACCTACGCCATGGCCGACCACTATGGTCTGAACCTGAAAATCCGCCCGGTACTGCCCATGGTTATGCGCGGGCTCTCGGTGCCCAAGGCTAAACGCTTCTACATTCTCAAGGACGCCGCCCGGGAAGCCCGCCTGCACAAGGTGCCGTTCGGCAAGGTGTGCGATCCGGTGGGTGCCGGGGTGGAACGCTGCATGGCCATCTGGCCTTTTGCGGAAAAGGAAGGTCGCCTGCGCGAATGGTTGCGTGCTGCCGCCACCGGCATCTGGAGCCAGGGCATCAATGCTGCCACCGACAACGGCCTGAAGTTTCTGGTGGAAAATGCCGGGCTGGACTGGAACCGGGCCCGCCGCTGGCTGGATGACGACAGCTGGCGCGACCGCGCCGAAGACAACCGCAACGCCATGATGGCCGCCGGCAGCTGGGGCGTACCCAGCTTCCTGACCGAAAACACCATGGTCTGGGGGCAGGATCGTTTTGCGGTGATTGAGGCATGCCTGCTAGCCTCACAGGCCGATGACAAAGACTGAGATACCCTAATTTTCATTCCCGTAGGAGCGGCGCTTGAGCCGCGAAGCCGTTTCCGAAAAGATCTCTGGGGCGCTTCGCGGCTCAAGCGC
>NZ_CAMYIV010000011.1 GCF_947258575.1 uncultured Alcanivorax sp. | reverse complement strand
GGAGCGGCGCTCGAGCCGCGAATCGTTCTTGGGAAAACCCTCGCAAGCAGGTTCGCGGCTCGAGCGCCGCTCCTACAGCCAATGCACAGTCCAGGATTTCCGCTATTCATTATTAATTGTTAACTATTCATTGCCCTTCCAGTGCAGCCAGGCTTTGCCCTTCTCGGTTAACCCGCCCTTGGCGATGGTCAAATACGCGGTGCTTGGTTCGCTGGGCGCCACTGTCACTTTGAATTTCATCAGCTCGTCGCGGCGGAAAGCATGCACTTCCACGTTTTCGCCGGGCAGGAAATTGGCCATCAGATTGTCGATATTGCTCTGTGTAGCGTGCAGGCCATCCACGGCAATGATCACATCCCCCGCAGACAATCCGGCAGCCATGGCCGGGCCCTGCTCGAAGGCGACGACAATCTTCGCGCCCATCGGATCGGCAACCAGCCGCACCCCCAGATTAGGGATACCATCCTTGCCGGGCTTGCCACCGTTGTCGCCATGGCCGGCAGCACTGCGCCAATTGAGCTCTACACCGCGCTCGGCCAACAGCTCTGCCAGGGGCAGATCCTCGGTGCTGTAGAGGGCCTGCTCGAAGAAGTCGCTCATGTCGCAGCCGGCGACTTCTTCGGCCAGGGGTTGTATGCCCTGCTCCGGCACGCCTTCGCCGGTCTGCCCGTAACGGGCCCAGAGCAGGCGCATAAGATCGTCCAGGGACTTTTTCTCGCCGGTCAAGTTGCGCAGGGTCAGATCCAGCGCCAGCGCCACCAGCGAGCCCTTGGTGTAATAACTGACGATGGCGTTGGGGGCGTTTTCATCCTGCTTGTAGAAGCGGGTCCAGGCGTCGAAGCTGGATTCGGTGACAGTTTGCTTGTGGCGGCCCTGACCACGATACACCCGGCTCAGGGTCTGCCCGAGCAGCTCCAGATAGCTCTGCGGCGCAATCAGCCCGGTGCGGGTCAGCGACAAATCATCGTAGTAGCTGGTGATGCCCTCGAAGGCCCACAACAATTCCGTATGCACTTCCCGGGACAGATCAAACGGCGTGAACGCCGCCGGCTTGATCCGCTTGATATTCCAGGTATGGAAATATTCGTGGCTGCACAGGCCCAGATAATTACGATAGCCATCGCGCACCTTGCCCGGCTCGTCGGTGCGCTTGGGCAGGTCGTCGCGGGCACACATGAGGCTGGTGGAATTGCGATGTTCCAGGCCACCATAACCATTGCCGGTGACCAGGGTCATGAACAGATAGCGATCCATGGGCGCCGGTTCGCCGAACATGCGGATGTGATGTTCGCAGATCGGTTTCAGATCCCGGCACAGCCGCGCCATATCGGTCTTGTGACGACCGGCCATCACCACCCAGTGCGGCACGCCACAGGCTTCGAACTGGGCATACTCGAACGGGCCCATTTCCACCGGATGGTCGATCAGGGCATCGTAGTTATCTGCCCGGAAGCGGCCAAACGCCAGCTCCGACCCCGTCAGCCGGGGCAGCCCGGTGGCCAGCTGCCAGGCCAGGTAGGCCGGGCCTTGCGGTGCTTCGATTTCTACTTCGCAAGGCTGGTCCTCGTGCCCCATGGGCGCCAGGAAGACACAGGTGCCATTGAAATAGCCGTGGGTGGTATCCAGATGCGCGCCGCGCACGGACAGGTCCCAGGCGTAAACGTGGTAGTGCAGCTGCACAGGGCCGTCGCAGGGTGGCACCTGCCAGGTTTGCTTGTCGATTTTCGCCACGGGCAGTGTCTCACCCTGACAACTGGCTTCCAGATGCACCAGATGGCGGGCAAAATCACGGATCATGTAGCTGCCGGGTATCCAGGCCGGCAACGTAAACGCCTGCCCTTCCGGGGTCGGCTCTGCCACGGTCAGCGTCACTTCAAAAAGATGAGCTTCAGGGCGCAGTGGGCGAATCCGGTATTCGATCATGGTCTCTCCTGGAAATCGGGCAGCGTACAACAGCGTCCGGCATGGTAGTTGCTGCATCACCCTGTTGCCATAGCTGTTATTATGCCATGGTCCGGAACAGGCTCAGGAGGCCTGGCCGGCAGGCTGCCGGTTGAGCACTTATCCTCGCCGACGACGCCTTAATATCACAGGCATCAACCTGTCCACTGACCGCGCCGCCGGAGAATGTTATGAGCAAGCAGATGCGCTACCTGAACACGGGCGACGGCCATTCCACCGCTATCCACCACTGGCCCACCGAGGCTGCAACGTCAAAGGGAATCATGGTCTGGCTGCACGGCATGGCGGAGCATGGTGCCCGCTATGAGCCGCTGGCAAAGGCACTCAACGAGCAGGGCTGGCATCTGTATTGTCCGGATCATCGTGGCCATGGCCTGAGTGTCAGCGAGGCATGCCCCAAAGGGCATTTCGGTGACGACAACGGCTGGGACTGCCTGGTGCAGGATGCCAACGCGGTGATCGCCATGGCCCGTGAAACGCACCCGGGTCTGCCCTGCGTGCTTGGCGGCCACAGCATGGGCTCTTTCATTGCCCTCGCAGCAGCTCAACGCACCGGTGAGAATCTGTCGGGGCTGGTGCTATGCGCCAGCGATTACCACCCGGCAGCCTATTACACCCTGATGAGCCTGCCCGTGAAGCTGACCCGCCGTCGTAATGGCAAGCGTGGGGTGAGCCCGTTGATTCGCAGAATGACCTTTGGTGCCTGGGCTCGCCGCGTGCCGGACCCGAGTACCGAGTTCGACTGGCTGAGTAACGACCGCGATCAGGTACAGCGCTATCTGGACGACGACCTGTGTGGCTTCGATTGCACCACCGAATCCTGGTGCCAGTTGATCGAAGGACTACGTCAGATCCACAGCATCGTGCAGCTCGCCGAGCTCCCCGACCAACTCCCGGTCCTGCTGCTGGGTGGCGAGCAGGACCCCATGAGCGACATGGGCAAGGGCATGATGGCCCTGGAGCAGGTATTGCATACCATGGAGCAGCCATTGACCGCTCACTTCTGGCCTGAAGGGCGCCACGAGATCCTCAATGATCATTGTCGCGATCAGGTACTCGATGCGCTCAGTCAATGGCTTGCGCCTCTGGCAACCAAGCACTGACACAACACAACCTGTCTGCCGGCAAGGCGCCAACAGACAGGTCAGCCACTCTCCAGATACCTAAAAAAACGGGAAGCCTAAGCTTCCCGTTTTTTGGTTGCGCAAGTGAGCGCCGGTCAGGGCGTGGGCCCGACGCAGCTCTGGTGAACATTCAGATCGCTCAGCAGACCCACCGTGGCTGAGAGATCGACACGCAGGGTATCGAATGTCTCAGTGGTATCCACGAACAGGAACTGCTGATCAAAGCCACCCAGGGTCAACAGCTGCAAATTCAGCAAGCCACCGCTGCCGGAGGTCTCCACCACGGTGCCATTGCTCAGCAAGCTCACGGTTATCTGATCCAGCACACCCAGATCCAGCAGGTCGGCACTATTGCTCACGGTAAAGCCGGCCCGGCTGGAACCACTGAAGCTTTCACCGCTGTCCACATTGAGGCGGGTTCCGCCACCCAGGGCACCGAGGGTAACGAAAAGCTGTGCTGCCGTTGGCACCTGATCATCCACGGCCAATGCCGCATCCTGCAGGCCACAAAGGACACACAACCCGACACCACCACCGGAAGCCGTTGCCGTGGGCGCCAGCAGCGGTTCCAGGCCATTGCCGGAGGCACCACTACAGGTGAACTCGGCATCGCAGACATCCCCCAGGCCATCACCATCCGCATCCGCTTGATCCGCGTTGGCGTTATTCGGGCAGTTGTCCACGTCATCGTCAACGCCGTCATTGTCGGCATCCATATCACAGGCGTCACCCACGCCGTCACTGTCGGCATCAGCCTGGTCCGGGTTGGCTGTATTCAGGCAGTTGTCCATTTCGTCTGCCACGCCATCGCCATCACTGTCGTTCACCGTATCGCAGGCATCACCAATGCCATCGCCATCAATGTCGGCCTGATCCGTATTGGCCGTCAGCGGACAATTATCCAGGCCATCCAGCACCAGATCATTGTCATCATCCGGGTCACAGACATCGCCCAGGCCATCCCCATCGGAATCTACCTTGTCGGCATTGGCAATCAGCGGGCAATTATCACTGAGGTCATCCACGCCGTCGCCATCCAGATCCACGTCACAGCTGTCACCAATGCCGTCACCATCACCATCAGCCTGATCCGGGTTACTGACTGTGGGACAGTTATCATCGGCGTCGTCCACGCCGTCATTATCGTCATCGGTATCACAGACATCACCGATGCCATCCAGATCAGCATCCAGCTGTGTGGCATTGGCATCGTTGGGGCAGTTGTCGAGTAGGTCAGGAACGGCATCATTGTCGTCATCGGTATCGCAGGCGTCGCCCTGACCATCGCCGTCATTGTCAGCCTGGTCCGCATTAGCGACATCGGGGCAGTTATCCATATCGTCCGCTACACCATCGCCATCACTGTCGGTCAGTGGATCACAGGCATCGCCAATACCATCCCCATCTGCGTCAGCCTGATCCGGGTTACCAACGGCGGGACAGTTATCAATGCCATCATCAACGCCATCACCATCGGTATCGGTGTTGCTGTCGCAGGCATCGCCGACACCATCAGCGTCCGCATCCGCCTGGTCGGTGTTGGCCGTCAACGGGCAGTTATCCAACACGTCCAGCACCAGATCATTGTCATCATCCGGATCACAGCCGTCGCCCAGACCATCACCATCAGAGTCCAGCTGGTCAGGGTTGGCAATCAACGGGCAGTTGTCGCTCAGGTCATCGACGCCATCACCGTCCAGATCAAGGTCACAGCTATCACCAATGCCATCACCATCACTGTCGGCCTGGTCCGGGTTGCTTACCGTTGGACAGTTATCGGCGCCATCATCAACGCCATCGCCGTCATCATCGCTGTCGCAGGCATCACCCTGGCCGTCCAGATCCACATCCAGCTGGGTTGAATTTGCAGTAAGCGGACAGTTATCCAGCGCATCGGCCACACCATCACCATCGGTGTCGTCATCGCAGGCATCACCGGTACCATCACCATCCAGATCTTCCTGCCCGGCGTTGGCCACCGCCGGGCAGTTATCCGCATCATCGTCGACACCATCACCGTCGCTGTCGGTATTACCGGTATCGCAGGCATCACCAATGCCATCACCATCACTGTCGGCCTGATCCGGGTTACTGATCAGCGGGCAGTTGTCCGTGCTGTCATTGACGCCATCACCATCGTCATCGGCATCGCAGACATCACCAAGACCGTCGCTGTCGGTATCAGTCTGGTTCACATTGGCAGTATTCGGGCAGTTATCCAGATCATCACTGATGCCGTCCCCGTCGCTGTCCATATCGCAGGCATCACCAATGCCGTTGCCATCCGTATCGGTTTGATCCGGGTTGCTGGTCAGTGGGCAGTTATCTGTGCTGTCCTCCACCCCATCATTGTCATCGTCCGTATCACAGGCATCGCCATTGCCATCACTGTCGGTGTCTGTCTGACCGGGATTGGCCACCGCCGGACAGTTATCCACGCCACCATCGACCCCGTCGCCATCGGTGTCCGTATCCGTGTCACAGGCATCACCCACACCATCGCCATCCGTATCGGTCTGGTCCGTATTGGCCACAGCCGGGCAGTTATCATTGCTGTTGAGGATGGTGTCGCCGTCAGCATCGTTATCGCAGGCATCGCCGAGGCCATCACCATCCGTATCGGCCTGGCCAGGGTTACTGACAGACGGACAGTTGTCACGGTTATCCGGAACATTATCGCCGTCCTGATCGGTGTCACGATTAACGGGAGGCTGAGATCGAGAGCCATCCCCGTCCGCACCACACCCCGACAAGCCCAGGCTGCCCACTAACAGCACAACCGGTATCAACCAAGCTATATAAAATCGTCCCTGATTCTTCATGCCACTACTCCCTAGACAGTGCTTACTTCTTCACAGGTTACTCTCGGATGTGAATTTTCCGTCAATATCACTGTTGAAATTCTGTTGTGTTTTGGAAAGGGAATACAGTTACAAACTGTTCTTTTACAGTTGGCATGACAGTTGTTGAAAATTGCGCGATCGGCGGTATGAATTTTTCATAAAAAAAGCGCGCCAATAAATTGGCACGCTTTTCCCAACATCGTAGATATTAAGTTTGACTGAGACTTATTTGAGAAGGTTGTTCTTGATGTCCTTCAACCCTTCCAGAGTGCTGTCCCAGGTCTTTTCCACGCTGGCTTTAACATCTTCCCAGCGGGCATTGCTGTCATTACGGAGTTCATCCAGCCGAGCCGCCAATTCCTGACGTTTTTCTTTCAGTTCCAGCTTACGGCTTTCCCATTTGTGACGAACGTCTTCGCTGGCCTTGTCCGCCTTGACTTGCAACTGGTCAAATTCATTATCCAGTTCGTTGAGCTTACCTTTAATCTTTTCGATGAAAGCATTGCGATCCATCACAATCTCCTTTCAATGAATGGGTACCCTTATCATGGGGCTGCCATGACGCTTTTCCATGGCGATTTTGTAAAATATCCATTTACCGGGCATTCAGCCCTGGGCGGCACAAACGCTTAGCCCTCTTCTTCCTCCAGGGCCGACACATAGCCCAGATAACGATTTTTGATCTGCCTGACATATTTCACCGGCTCCGCCCCGCGCACATAGCCGTAGCGAGCCTGACGGGCGTACTCCGGCCGGGAAAGCAACAACATGGCCTCTTCCACGTTGCCGAACCATTTATCCGGATCCTTGCCCAGACGTTCCGCCAGGCGGCGCGCATCTTCCACATGGCCGTGCCCGGCATTGTAGGCGGCCAGGGTAAAATAGAGTTTCTCCGCCAGATCCAGACGTGCCGGGAAACGCTGTTCCAGCCAGTCCATATAGGCGACCCCTGCCGCTACTCCATTCTCTGGCCGAGTCAGGTTGCTGTAGCCGAGTTGGCGCCCGGTACGCGGCATCACTTGCAGCAACCCCTGCGCACCCGCAAACGAGCGAGCCTTGGGATTGAACCGGCTTTCCTGGTACATCTGCGAGGTAATCAGGCGCCAATCCAGCCCATATTTAAGGGCCTCGCTTTTAACCAGCTCGTCGTAGGGAGAAATGGCTTTCCCCGAGCCAACCCGATAGGCCTCGTGGGTATTGATGGTTTTTTTCTCACGGAAGTAGCGGTTGTAGGTAATGTTGTAGTTCAGGCCCCGATAATGGCGGGCGATGTAGCTGTTGAGTTGCTCTTCCAGTGCCTGCTGTTCAGGGCGCAGGCCCCAGCCAATCTCCTTGGCGGGCTCGAATTCAAACAACACAGCAATATCTTCACGATAGGTGGACTCCATGGCTGCCAGGTGACTATCGGCCATGGTCAGATCGTATTCACCGTTGGCCACGGCATTAATCAGCATCTCGGTGCTGGCGCCTGGCACCTCCTGAACGATAAAGGGGAAATCACTCTCTCTAAGCGACTGCAGGGTGTCGTAATAGGCGGTTTCCGGGTTGACGGCCACGGTACGACCGGCCAACTGACCGATATTTTCCAGGGGCGCTTCATCCGAACGACCGATCAATTGCTCGTTGACCTCCAAATAACGGTCACTGAACATCCAGCCTTGTTTCTGGCGATCCTCGGTAATGGTCATGGAGGCCGCAATGACATCGCCCTCCCCGGCCTGCAGCGCTGCAAACATGGCTGAAGGGCTGTCGCGGACAACAACACTGACGCGCAGCCGATGCTTCTTGGCAAAGTCGTTGATCAGGTCGTAGTCGAATCCCATCAGCTCACCACGCCACATGAAATAACTGGCGGGGTTGTTGGAGGTAATGACGCGCAGAACGCCCTGCTTCTTGATCGCCGCCCAGTCACGCTTTTCCTGTTCTTTGACGGAAGACATAACCCGCTCACTGGTTATGTACTGATTGATGCGATCAAGCAGCTCGGTACTGTCTTGCCTCACTGCCCAGGCAATGCGCCGCTTGCGGTTCACCACTGGGCCGATAGCTACCTCGGCATCAGGGCTGATGAGGGCATCCAGCATGTTGCTGTCGATAATGGTGGCAGCCAACTCACCGGACTCCACTCCCTCGACCAGTTCTTCGTCGGAAAGATTGGCATCGAGCACATCCACCGAAATGTTGTCATGGCGCCGGGCCAGTTTTTCTGCGGTTTCCTGGTAAGAGGTCCCTTCCGGAACCGAAATAGTGAGGTTTTTCAGCTTGGTCAGAGTCAGATCTGCCTTCTCTGCAGGAACAACGAGGTTTTCCTGCACCGCATTTACCGGCGTAGAGAATGCCAGGGTTTTCTGTCTGTCTTTCGTCACCGAGTAGTTCGTCACGATCACGTCGGCAGCACCCGCATTGATGAGTGCGCCCAGCTCGGCAAAACTTTCCGCATAGACCCAGCGAGGCTGCAGCCCCAGGTGCCTGACAAACGCCTCGGCCTGGGCCTGATATTCTCTGGCAGGAACCCCCTGCCTGGGCAGGCCGGAGGGCTCATCAAAACGGGGAGCCAGCAGGCGGACGTAACCACGCTCCTGCAAGGCAGGCAAATCGCCGGTTTCTTCGTAGTTGTTGAAGGTGCTGACGACTTCGCCGACCCCAGGCTCCTTGTCGCAACCTGCCAACAGAGAAACCAACAGACACACTGTCAGAAAAATACGGCTTCGCATGATGCCCCCTTACTGCACTGATTATCATTCTTGAGGCCAGAATGACCCTTATAGACAGAGTAACGATTCAGGGCGAATCAGGCGATTATTTTGTCACAGTGGGGTCAAGGCCCAATAGATCAGCATGAATTGAACAATACCGAAGCAATAAAAAAGGGGCCCGAAGGCCCCTAGATATAGAGTCTAAAGACTCAGGGTTGCTGTACGCAGGTATCATGCACGCGCACTTCGCTGTCTGCTGAAATCAAGCCGCCGAATTCCAGCGCTACAGCATCAAACGCGGTGGCATCCGCATCAACTTCAACACCGACAAAGGTCTGCTCCGGACCGCCAAGCAGGCCCGCCACATCCAGAGCCAGCAAGCCCCCATCGACGGTGAAGCTGTCGACTTCCACACCGTCGTCGTAAAGGCGCAGGGTCAGGAAGTCACCGAGCACACCCAGGTCAAGCAGACCGGTATCCGGGTTACTGGTCACAAAGCCGATGTTCACCATGCCAGAGAAGTTGTTACTCGCGTTTTCAGTAACCGTCAAACGGGCACCACCTAACACATTCACGGCCAGGGTCATTTCAGAGAAAGTCGCGTTATCCTCATCAATGGCTGCGCCTGGAACAGTGACTCCACAACCTACACATATACCGAAGGTTTCACCGGTAGCACCAAAGTTGGCGGCAGTGAGGGGCTCGAACGGTCCACCAGCGGTGCAGGTAAAGCCATCCACATCGCACACATCACCGGTTCCGTCTTCATCCGCATCCGCCTGATCAGCATTGGCATTGTTGGGGCAGTTATCACAGACGTCACCGACGCCATCCGCATCCACATCCGCCTGATCCGGGTTCGGGGTTACCGGGCAGTTGTCATCGTCGTTGGGAATGCCATCGCCATCGTCGTCGTCTTCACAGACATCACCGATAGTGTTGGCATCAGCGTCTTCCTGACCCGGATTGGCTACCAGCGGGCAGTTGTCGCAGACATCACCGACACCGTCACCATCACCATCTTCCTGGCCAGGGTTGGGTGTTACCGGACAATTATCTGTGTCATCGGGGATGCCATCACCATCTTCATCATCGGTACAGGCGTCGCCGATACCGTCGCCATTGGTATCAATCTGATCCGTGTTCGGAACCAGCGGACAGTTGTCATCATCATCAGGGATAGTGTCGTTGTCGGTATCGTCATCGCAGACATCACCGATACCATCACCGTCAATATCACTCTGATCCGAATTGGGGATAGTCGGACAGTTATCTTCATCATCCGGAATACCGTCGTTATCCTGATCGGAAATACGCGACCCCGGGTTGTTGCCGTTGCCGTCGCCATCTGCTTCACAACCCGCCAGACCAAAGGCCAGGGTGGTTGCCAACAGGAAGGCGAACAGCGTTTTAATATAAGTACTCATGGCTACTCTCCTACTGCTCGCTGACGCGGAATTCCACGCGGCGGTTCATGGCACGACCGGACTGATTTTCGTTGCTGGCGATCGGCTCCAGTTCACCGTAACCGCGCGCAGTCAGGCGATTGGCGTCAATGCCCTGATCAATCAGATACTGGCGTACGGATTTGGCACGCTGGTCAGACAGGCTCTCGTTGTAAGACGCTGAACCGGTGCTGTCAGTATGGCCGGCAATCTCAACATTGAAGTTTTGCTGGGCCTGCAATGCCTTGGCTACCCGATTCAAGGAAGGACCAGAGCTTGCGGTAATTTCCGCAGAGTTCAGTTCAAAGTTGATATTGTTGAAGGTGATGGTCTGATTCATGATCATGCAGCCATCTGAATCGACTTTGGCGCCCTGGATGGTATCCGGACACTTGTCACGGTCATCCGGCACACCGTCACCGTCGCTGTCCACGAAGGGCTTCTCGACAATTTTTTCCACTTCACGGGTTTCGTAGACGATCTTCTCGACTTCAACCACCTTGGTCACACCCAGCGGGATTTCCAGACCCAGGGAGAAGCGCCAGTCATTGAAGCCGCCTTCATCTTCAGACAGGGTTCCAGTAACACCGTCAAAATCGTCGTACATGTAACGAGCTTCAGCGCGAAGTTTCAGGCCATTGTCAAAAATCGGGCCGGTTACCGCACCAATGCCCACATTGGCATGCAGGTCGAATTCGTCATCATCATCAGGCACGACGTCGTTATAGATAGCGCCGATGTTGGCGAGAACAAAAGGAGTAAAACCTTCACGATCGCCAAAGGCGTAAGCGATACCGGTGCTGGCCGCGTACTGATAGAAATCAGTAGCTCCCTCGACACCACTATCCAGCCCGTAGGCCGCACCTTCGGTCTCCCACCACCAGTGCTCGGAAAGTTCACGGCCATAGATAAGGCTGCCGCCAAGACCGTTGCGGGAAAGTTCCCGGTCCTCATCGAGCACCAGATAACTTGCCATGGGTGCAAGGTACTGACGTGTTGAGTCGTTTGCCTTGTCTTCTGCCAGTGCCTGGTTTGCCACCGCGACAGAAAGTGCAAGAGCTGAGAGTCGAATGCATCCTTTCATGGTTACCCCCCTCGGGTATGATTGATCTGTGCAATTATTGAAATAGGTTTCGGTGCGCTTTAAAACCACGAACGAGTGCCGTTACGTTGCTTTAATGTTGCTGATTGGTTGCTGGCACCCTATTTTGTTTCTGAGCGTATCCTTTCGTATCAAAACGAGTGAAATGGCGCCGTTTAAAGGGTTATATTCCACAACGAATCCGAATATGGCACGATAGTGCAAATTAACTGGAACACCATTTCCCATGCGAACATTGCGCACCCGCTATCTACTGCTATTACTCTGTTTTGCCGGCATTTTCGGTGGCCTGCTGCACACCGCCTGGCCCTTCCTGTTTTACCCCCGGCAGAACCTGTCTTTCTCTTTCCCTGTACAACCGATAGCAGCGGAAACCTCAACAGCAAAAGCAGGTATCGCTGAACGGGACATTACGCCGCCCGCCGGCATACCCAAGTTCGGTTATTCCGCCTGGGCAAAAGACGCAGACGGCTTTCGCACCCGGCTCAAGGCAAGGGCGTTCTACCTGAAAGGCCCCGGGCAAAGCCCGCTAGCTATCGTACAACTGGATCTTGGCAGCGGTTCGCTGGTGCTGCGCCATCGGGTGGCAGAATTGATCGCCGACCATACCGATGTGCCTGCCCATGCGGTGACCCTGCTGGTTACCCACACCCACTCCGGTCCCGGCCAGTATCTCGGCAGTGATTTCTACAACGTCTTCGGCAGTAACCGGCCGGGCTTCGACCCGGCCCTGTTCGAGTTTCTCAGTCAGCGTATCGCCGACGCCGTCATCAATGCCTATGAATCCCGGCGCGAGGCGCGCTTTGCCGTGGGCCAGAGCGACCTGTTTGGCGTTACCCGAAATCGCTCCATCCAGGCCTGGGCCAATAACTTCCCTGAGCAGGATCCCTCCAACGCGGACCCCATGCAGGCGGTGAACCCCACCATGACCCTGCTGCGTATTGATCAGCGTCGAGGCGACAGTTTCGAGCCCGCTGGCGCGCTCAGCCTCTACTCCATCCACGGCACTGCCATCCCACCCTTTACCCGCCCCTACCATGCGGATGTCTGGCACTGGATAAGTGACGAACTGGAAAGCGAACTGGCCGGTAATAACCCCCGATTCATCCACGGCGCCGCCCAGGCTACCCATGCAGATAACAACCCGGCCTGGAAAGAGGACCTGCGCGGCGACCGTGAAGCTGAACGTATCGGCAAGGCACTGGGGAAACATGCCTCACAGCTGTTTCATTCCCTGGAAAGTCAACTCACAGATACACTCAGCACAGCCGTCGCCAGCCGCCAGCTGGACCTGCTCGACGACATCGATACCAGCCGTTTCGGACTTTGCGAACGAGCCATCGCCGGTGCCTCCGTCGCCGGTGCCGCCAACGGCGACGAAGTCTTCCCGGTTTCCTATCTCCCTTTTCTGAAGGAAGACTGGCCTCGACGGGTCTTTACCGACAACTGCCAGGGTGTGAAGCAATGGATGTTGTCCAAACTGCAATTGTTGCTACCGGCCCAGCGCTTTCCCCACCAGGCCTTGTTCCAGATCGTTCGCATCAACAACCTGGTACTGGTTCCCCTACCCTGGGAAATCACCCTGGAAAGCGGCAACAGACTCCGTGAGGCGGTAGCGCGCACCCTGCCAGAGGGCACTGACTGGAAGGTGGAAATTTCCAGTCTGGCCAATGGCTACTTCGGCTATGCCGTCACTCCGCAAGAATATGCGCTGCAGTACTACGAGGGCGGCCATACTCTGTATGGGCCGCATACCCTGGATTTCCTGATTCAGCAGAGCGAAGGGCTAAGCCGGGCGCTGCAACAACAAGGTGACATTAATGACATCCCGGCCCAGCAGACTTTTTCCCTGCTCAGCCAGGAATACTTTCCCGACTCGCTCGCAGATCCAGGCACACGGCGCTGGTTAAGCGAGCCAACGCCTCATGACGGTGATGCCACCACCGGCCCTTACTGGAGCCTGCTACTGGAAGCCGAAGCGGCTAATCAGCTGGCGCTGGATCGCCCGCTACTGGCTGTTCACTGTGACAACGGCGTGATCAGCGATGACAGCGCCGAGCTACAGCTGCAGCATCAGCAAGACACGGATAAACGCCGCGGTCATTATGAGGTGCGCTGGTACCCCGCCACACCCTCGCCTTCCGGGTCCTGCCGCTTTTCCGTTAGTGCCCATCAGCAACAGTCCGTGTTGTCCGCTCCCTTGCCATAGCCTGTTCAGCGCTGCGCTGGCAACCCTGTCACAACCACAGACGCGGTATGGCCGTTAACGGATGAGCCCTGTCAATGGCACTGCTACACTGGAGACGTGCCACCCGCTTTTTCTCCCGGAGATCCGTCATGCGCCCGCTGCTTCGCTTTCTGCTGCCTGCCCTGCTCGTTGCCGGCTGTGCCAGCACCACCCAGGTTACAACTCGCTTCACCGCTGAAGGGAGTCATCCTCCCCAAGAGACATTGCTGCTGGTGGCCCACACCCCGGAAGGCGGCACCCGTGAAACCTGGGAACTGACCTGCAAGGAAATATTTTCAAGCAGTTCGTTGACCATTTTGCTCAGCCATCAGGAATTGCCGTTATGGTACGAAGGCGGAAAAAACCGCATCCTCGACTGGGCGCAAAGCAATGATGTGCAACGGATTCTGGTGGTGGAACTGACCCATCTGTTGATAGATGCAGCGGCACCACCGTCAGGCGGCAATCGCCTCAACCCCATGGACCAGTCCGCCGGTGAAATGACGCCGACCTGGCAAGTGGGTCTTGGCGGCGAGCTGGCCCGGGAAGCGGTTCCCGAGGCACTGCGTCAACACGGTGCTGAGCTGATCAATGCTGACGGCAAGCCCCTGTGGACCGGTATTGCCACCACACACGAAGCCAGCAACACCGTTGCCATTGCCAAGAGCCAATGTACGGCTCTGCGCAACACACTCAAAGAGCATGCTCTGATACTCTGACAACGGAAAATAAAGACTATGACTGGCCCACTGAACGGACTGACCTTTATCGAACTGGCCGGTATCGGCCCCGGCCCCTTCTGCGGCATGATGCTCGCTGACATGGGCGCCACCGTGATCCGCATTGATCGCCCCGGCGGCAACCCCCACGCCGCCGTCGGCCATAGCGTTCTGTTCCGCAATCGGCAGAACCTGGCCCTGGACCTGAAAAGCCCGGAAGGCATCGAGACCGTCCTCAAGCTTTGTGAAACTGCCGACGGCTTGTTTGAAGGCTTTCGCCCGGGCGTGACCGAGCGCCTGGGTATCGGCCCGGAACAGTGCCTGGCCCGTAATCCGAAACTGGTGTACGGCCGCATGACCGGTTGGGGCCAGACGGGTCCGCTGGCCAAAGCGGCCGGTCACGACATGAACTACATCTCCCTGTCCGGTGCCCTCCATGCCATGGGCCGTCAGGGGGAAAAGCCCGCCATTCCGCTGAACCTGGTGGGTGATTTCGGCGGCGGCGGCATGATGCTCGCCTTCGGCATGGTCTGTGCCGCCCTGGAAGCCCAGCGCTCCGGCGAAGGCCAGGTGGTCGACAGCTCCATGGTGGAAGGCTCCGCGGCCCTCATGGCCATGTTCTATGGCCTCAAGGCCCAGGGCATGTTCAGCGAAAACCGCGGCACCCACATGCTCGATTCCGGCGCCCACTTTTATGAAGTCTACGAAACGGCGGACGGCAAGTTCGTGTCCATCGGCAGTATCGAACCGCAGTTCTACGCCGAGCTGTGCCGCATCGCAGAGCTACCCGCCGAGGACTTTGGCCAACAGATGAACCCGGCCATGTGGCCGGAAATGAAACAAAAACTGGCGGCGGTCATCAAACTCAAGAGCCGGGAAGAATGGACCGCGCTGATGGAAGGTACCGACGTATGCTTTGCACCGGTATTGAGCCTTGAAGAAGCGCCTTCACACCCGCATAACGTGGCAAGAGGTTCCTTTTTCACAGTCGGCAACACCGTGCAGCCGGCACCGACACCGCGCTTCTCGCGCAGCGCCGCCGGCGATATCAAAGCCGCCGCCAGCGCCGGGGCCGACAGCCAGGCGGTTCTCCGCCAGGCCGGTTTCAGTGACGAACAGATCGACACATTGATCAGCAGCGGCGCAGTGAAGCAGGACTAATCCCGGTTTCTCTTGCGCCAAGCCCGAACCTGCCCCGGCCACAAGCCGGGGCCTGTTTGAAGGAGACAACCATGACAGCCGTAATCCCCGGCACATCCCTGGCCATTCACCCGGAACGCTTCCCTGACCCGGTGGACGACCTGCCCACTGACGGCATCCAGAAAGCCGTACTGGCAGGGGGGTGTTTCTGGTGTGTGGAAGCGGTCTACCTCAATCTGGATGGCGTACTGGCTGTCACCTCCGGCTATGCCGGTGGCCATGCCGCCCGTGCCAATTATGAGGCGGTCTGCACCGGCACCACCGGCCACGCGGAAGTGGTGGAAATCGACTACGACAGCAAGGTGATCAGCTACGGCCAGCTCCTCAAGGTGTTCTTTTCCGTGGCCCACGATCCCACCCAGAAAGATCGCCAGGGCAACGACCGCGGCACCCAGTACCGGTCCGCCATTTTCTATCAAAGCCCTGAAGAAAAAGCGGTGGCCGAAGCGTATATCCATCAGCTGGACAACGCCGGTGCCTTTACCGCCCCTGTCGTGACCACGTTGGAGCCACTGGAGACTTTCTATCGCGGCGAGGATTACCACCAGAACTTCGCCAGCCACAACCCTAACCAGGGCTATATCGTTCACGTGGCCAGACCCAAGGTGGAAAAGCTCATCCACGCCTTTCCCGACCTGCTCAAGAGGGATACGCAATGAACACAACACGCTCCATCAGCGGCCATGATCTCACCCCGCTTAGCGACGCAGAGAAACAGCAACGAGCGGAACACCTCACCGATGAGGAAAGGCGCATCCTGCTTAATCAGGGCACCGAACCGCCCTTCTGCGGTGGCTTGCTCGACAACAAGGAAGACGGCGTTTATCACTGCAAACTGTGCGAGCTACCCCTCTTTGCCGCCAACGCCAAATTCGAGTCGGGCACCGGCTGGCCCAGCTTCTACCAACCCTTTGACCCGGAGCATATCCGCGAACTTCACGACACCAGCCACGGCATGACCCGGGTGGAAATCCGCTGCGCCCGCTGCGACGGCCACCTGGGCCACGTATTCCCCGACGGCCCCGCACCGACGGGCCTGCGTTACTGCCTGAATTCGGCGTCGATGGTGTTCAAGACGAATTGAAAGTTTAAAGTTCAAAGTTGAAAAGCGCGGGCAAGCCTCTCATTCCATTGACTTGCCGTGCCCGCGCATCCCCGCGGGTTGCAACGCGTAGCACAAAGTTTCTGTCAGTACGGAGGTTATCCGCGTTTCAACTTTAAACTTTGAACTTTCAACTCATTCGCCCTTACCCCACAGCACCCCTGACTTGACCGCAGCGTACAGCGGCAGTTTCTGTCATTGCCTCGAGCAACACCCTGTATACCATCGGAAGTGACCCCCAAGTCACGACACCCTGGCAACTGCCAGAACAATGGAAATCACAGGAGGCACCATGAACGCCGCGACCCCTGCCCCGCGCCGCGAGGAAAGCGCCGAACAGCGCTGGAACCGCTTTTCTGTCCTCAAGACCGGTGAGGATTACCTGGCCAGCCTGCGCAACCGCGGCACTCGCCTGTTCCTGTTTGGTGAGCTGATCGATGAGCCCGCCGATCACCCAATCATCAAACCCAGCATCAACGCCCTGCGCGCCAGTTATGATCTGGCCATTGAGGATCCGGAACTGGCCACCGCCTGGTCCCCGCTGATTGATGCACAGGTAAACCGCTTTCTGCACATCGTCGAATCGCCGGCGGACCTGGTGAAAAAGAACAAGATGCAGCGGCGTATGGGCCAGATTACCGGCACCTGTTTTCAACGCTGCACGGGACTGGACACCATCAGTGTCCTGCATTCGATCACCTACGAAATCGACGAAAAACACGGCACCCAGTATCACCATCGTTTCCTGGATTTCCTCGGTGAAGCGCAACGCAAGAACATCCTGATCGCCGCTGGCATGACCGACCCCAAAGGCGACCGCAGCAAGCGCCCGGCTCAACAGAGCGACCCGGACATGTTCATGCGCGTGACCCGGCGCACCGACAAGGGCATCTACGTGAAAGGCGTGAAAGCTCATATGACGGGGGGCTGGAACCAGCACTGGATCTGCGTCATGCCCACCATGAACCTGACAGAAGAAGATCGCGATTATGCGGTAGTCGGCATGATCCCCGGCGACGCGGAAGGCATCACCTACATCTACGGCCGCCAGAGCTGCGACACCCGCGCCATGGAAGGGGGCGACATCGATCAGGGCAATGCCGAATACGGCGGCCAGGAAGTCCTGGTCTACTTCGATGACGTCTTTATTCCCCATGAGCATGTCTTCATGGACGGCGAGTACGAGTTTGCCCAGGACATGGTCGCCCGTTTCACCGCCTACCACCGGGCCAGCTATGTCTGCAAAACCGGCCTGGGTGATGTACTGGTGGGCGCCGCCGCGTCCATCGCCGAATACAACGGGCTGGAAAAAGTCAGCCATATTCGCGACAAGCTGGTGGAAATGGTGCACCTGAACGAGACCATCTACTCCTCCGGGATTGCCAGCTCCCACGAGGCAAAGCAGATGCCCAGCGGCATCTTCATGAACGACGCCATGCTCTCCAATGTGTGCAAGCACAACGTGACCCGCTTCCCCTACGAGATCTCACGTCTGGCCCAGGACCTGGCCGGCGGCATCATGGTCACCATGCCCAGTGAGAAGGACCTGGAAAACCAGGAAGCCGGCGACATCATTCGCCGCTTCCTGAAAGGCCGCGACGACATCCCCACCGAAGACCGCATGCGCATCCTGCGTCTGATCGAGAACATGACTCTGGGCCGCAACGCGGTGGGCTACCTGACCGAATCCATGCACGGCGCTGGCAGCCCCCAGGCCCAGCGCATCCAGATCCTGCGCGGCATGGACGTGGACACCAAGAAATGGCACGCCCGCAAACTGGCCGGCATCAAGCAGGTTTCTTGACGCCGATACTTGCCAGCCCGGGGCGTCCTGCTAAACTAGCGCCGCCCCGAGGGCATGCCGGGATAGCTCAGTCGGTAGAGCAACTGATTCGTAATCAGTAGGTCCGCGGTTCGATTCCGCGTTCCGGCACCATCGAATCACAAAAAAGCCGCCTCTTGAGGCGGCTTTTCTTGTTTGGACCATCCTGCGAAAAAACCCTTATCTCCCGCCGAAGGCCTTCTGCCAGCCCACCGTGAAGGTGTAGTCGGTTTCCATCTGAACCCCATGCAGGGATTGGTGAACCGGGACCTTGTATTCCAGAGCCAGACGATGGCCGTTCAATGTGCCGTTCTTGCCCAACAGGTTCAGTCCCAAACCGATATCCAGTCGCTGCCCACCCTTGGCGTCCGGGTCAGCGGCCGGATTCATCATTGGTGAGATAGTCAGGTCTTCGGCAGCACCGTGAATATCAGACCACCAGCTCTTGTAGGCAGCCAGGGAGATGGAAGCCCAAGGAGCCAGCGGCTTGGCCGCCCAAGCCGTCAAGTAACGCCGGGAGCCTAATTTGTAGCCCTGATCATTCTCATCCAGCGCAATTTTGGCACTGACCTGCGCTCCCCAGCTCCAGCCTTGATATTGCTTGTTCAGGGTAATACCCGGGCGCGCCTCGTAGCTGCCAGAGCCCAACTGCATGGGGTATGGCAACTGGATCTCCTTGCCCTGCATGGGCACATAGTCGTCTTCCTCGATGGAGCCGGTGGGCAAGCCCAGCACCAGATTCAGGTGAAGACGATAGCCGTCTTGATCAAAGAACTTGTACAGGCCGCCAATGCTGGCGTCACCGATACCGGAGGTTTCGGTGTCGAACTCGTCATCCATGGTGTTCATCATCATGGCCATGCGAGTTTTGGTGGTCATCTTGTTGGTGGTGTACGGCAGCATGGCCATCAGGGTGAGATTGTCCGTCGGCGCGTACATGGCTCCGAGCATGTGCATGTGCATGGTCATCTCATAAGGCAATGCCTTCATGTTCATCATGCCCATACCGGGGATCTCGCCGAAGGCTTCATTGGTGCTCAGCGACTCACTGCCTGACCTGGCGCCACTCATCCCCATGCCCATATAACGATAGGACAGCATCCATTCGCCTTTGCCATGGGTATGGTCGCCCATCACTGAAATGGGCGCATGGCTGTCGGCACGCCCGCCATCGTAATGGGCCTGAGCCTGACCCATGCTGGTCATCGCGGTTGCCGCGACGAGAAGATGAACTGTTCTGCGCATCTCGCTTCCCCACTGAATAACAATTGCGAGCAGCTTACGGATACCGCCGGCAATGCCAATGCGGCAAAACGTCGCAGTCTTGTCTATATCAGGCGAATTGCTTGCGGTACTGGCCCGGCGCGCAGCCCTGCCAGCGTTTGAAGGCATGGTAGAAATTAGCAGTGTCGGAAAAGCCCAGTTCCATGGCCAATGCCTGCATGTCACAACCCGGCTCACGCAGGGCCTGACAGGCGTGCTGGTGACGAACCTGGTCGCGCAGCTGGGCAAAGCGGGTGCCTTCCTCCTGCAAGCGACGTTGCAGGGTGCGGGGTGTCATGGCCAGGGCGGCGGCCACCGCTTCCATGGTCACGCCCTGCCCGCCCAGCATGATTTCCAGCTGTTTGATCACCTGGCCGGACACACCGGCAGCCCGTGATAAACCGGACAGTACCTCATCGGCGGATTTGCGCAGGCGCTCGTTGTATTTGGGATAAGCCCGGGGCAACGGTTCATTGAGCAGACTGGCCGGGATAGTGATGGCATTGTGTTGCTGGGCAAAATGCAACGGGCACTGAAAAAACTGCTGGTAAACCGCCACCTGATCCGCCACCGGCTCGTCGTGCAAAAAACAGGCTCCGTTTACCGGCATGGAGCCACCCAGCAGGGAGCGGCCGATGGCCACCATAGTAGCCACCACCACTTCGTTATGGGTGCGGGTGGCGGTAAAGCGCAGGGTCGGGTCCTTGCTGGCCACCGCCAACATCACATCGTTATCGATGGCATTCAGAGAGAAGTCCAGATAAGGGACCACCAGATCCTTGTAGCGAAACAGCATGGCCAGCCCTTGTTCCAGGGTGTCGGCCGTTGCCATCACGTTGCCAAGCAGATCCAGATTGCCATAGTGATTGTCAGCCCCCACATGCAAACCGAACAACGGATCGTCACTGTCGCTGAACGCGGAATAAAGCAACTCGTCCAGTTGCAGCAGGCTGATAAAACGGTCGTTGCGACCGACAATGTCCGCATCAATACCGGCACGCTCGAACAGGGATTGCACATCCAGGCGGCTGCGCAGCGATACCTCAAGGAGGCCGGGTAAAATGGAAGCTGGAAGCAACGTTGTGGTCATGGTGTTTCCTCGCAATCACCCGAAACTAGGCAAAGGCATCGGACAGGTCAACCAACCCTGATAGATTGGCCCGTTTGACCGACTGGAGCTTCCCTCAGACAGTGAGTACTCTAGGGAGCCGCTGAACAACTCCTTGCTCAACCAATCAACAACCGGATCGATTATGCTCAAACGCTATCTGGTCGACGAGGTCACCGACACCCGGGCCTCGCGCAAGCAGGCTTTCAAACTGTTTACCGACGCCACCAACTGGCAGAACTGGTGTTCGGTAGTGCGTCATGCCCGTCTCCTGAATGGCAACTGGCGCCCCGGCGCCCTGCTGTTGTTTGTGGCAGACCTGCCCGGCCTGCCGCCGGCGCCGGTGGTGGTCCGGGTGATGGAATACAAGGAAAACGAGCGCATCACCTGGGGTTTGCATCTACCCTTCGCCCGTATTACCCATCGCTTTACGTTTATCGACGATGGTCAGGGTGGCTGCCGAGTGCATCAGGAAGAATGGACCGAAGGGCTGCTCACCCTGCTGGCCTGGCCTGCCGGCAAACTGATTCACCGCTTCGATACCCGCTTTGCGGCAGAATACGCTGCCATGTTCTGATTATTGACCCTGAACGGATTCCTTCATGACTCATCGACTGTTTAATGCCTACTGCCGGGTTGTGCTGGCACACCCGGTTTTCTGGCTGGCTCTGCTGGCCCTGCTCTGTGCGGTTGCTGCCTGGCAGG
Source organism: uncultured Alcanivorax sp. (assembly GCF_947258575.1). Classification (GTDB taxonomy): domain Bacteria; phylum Pseudomonadota; class Gammaproteobacteria; order Pseudomonadales; family Alcanivoracaceae; genus Alcanivorax. The sequence goes on along the minus strand of NZ_CAMYIV010000011.1, from coordinate 514,227 downwards.
CCCGGGAGTTCAAAATTGATGCATCGGCAGATTCGCTGGTGCTCGAGAACGATGAGGCATTGCAGTACTACCGGAAGATTTCCAAGCGCTATGGCGGCAGTGATTTCCTGATCATCACCTATACGCCGTCCCAGGCGCCGCTGTTCCAGCGCAATACGCTGGAACACTTGCAAGCATTACAGAGCGATCTGAAACAGGTCGACCGGGTCAGTTCGGTGTACAGCATGCTGGATGTGCCGTTGCTGTTCAGCCCCCAGGTGGAATTCAGCGATCTGGCCAACGACTACCGTACCCTTACGGACCAGGATGTGGACCTGTCATTGGCGGAAAAGGAGTTCACCGAAGAAAACCCGCTGTATGAAGATCTGCTGGTCAGCGACGATGGCAACACCACCGCCCTGCTGGTGAGTTTCGAGCGCGACGAAACCTATTACGAGCTGCTCTACCGGCGTAATGAGCTACGCACTCAGCAACACGAGGGCGAACTGGACGAAGACGGCGAACAGGCGCTGGAAGAGGCCTCACAGGCCTTCAGTGACTACAGCAGCAAGATTCAGGAACGCACCGCCGGCGAGATTGATCAGGTGCGCGACATCATGGACACCTACCGGGACGAGGCAAAACTGTTCCTGGGCGGGGTCCCCATGATCGCCACTGACCTGGTGCGTTTTATCCGCGCAGACCTGAAAATTTTCGGGATCGGCGTACTGGCCTTTCTGATCGTTACCCTGTTCATGATTTTCCGCCGCCCCCGCTGGGTGGTGGTGCCCCTGGCCTGCTGTGGCGTCACCGTGCTGACCGTGACCGGCTGGCTGGGCTGGATGGACTGGAAGGTTTCGGTGATCAGCAGCAATTACATATCACTGCTGCTGATCATCACCATGTCGATCACCATCCACCTGACCGTGCGTTTCCGGGAGCTGCATGAGGAAAACCCGGATGCGAGCCAGAAGTGGCTGATCCGGGAAACCGCCGCCCACATGATGCGGCCCATGATCTACATGATCCTCACCACCATGGTGGGCTTCTCTTCTCTGGTGATCAGCGGGATTCGCCCGGTGATCGACTTCGGCTGGATGATGACCTTTGGCCTGGGCGTGGCGCTGGTGGTCTGTTTTCTGGTTTTCCCGGCCCTGCTGGGTCCGTTGAAGGCCGGCCAACCACAACAGGGGCGTGACTTCAGCCGCAAGTTCACACTGGCGTTTGCCAGCTTTACCGAACAGCACCGCCCTACCCTGATGGTGCTGGCCATTATCACCGTAGTCGCCTCGCTGTGGGGCGTCAGCCGATTGACGGTGGAAAACCGCTTTATCGACTATTTCCAGGAAGACACCGAAATCTACCAGGGCATGCTGCAGATTGATCGCAAGCTGGGAGGCACGACGCCACTGGATATCGTCATCGATGCGCCCAGCACTGAAGCCCGCACGGCGACAGCGTCATCCCAGCCGGCTACCGGCTGGGATGGTGAATCCATGGACGATAGCGCCGAAGATCCGTTCGCATCTGGCGGCGATAGCGACCCGTTCACCAGTGCAGAGCCCGATCCGTTTGCAGACAGTGGCAGCGATCCGTTCTCTGGCGCCTCAGGCAGTGAAGATCCCTTTGCCAGCGCCCCTTCCGACGACCCGTTTGCCGAACCACAACAGGCCAAACCCAATCCCCTGAAAGGCGCCTACTGGTTCACCCCGGCCCGATTGGCCCAACTGGTGGAGATCCAGAACTACCTGCAATCCCTGCCAGAAACCGGCAAGGTGTTGTCCATCGCCACGACTTACAAGGTTGCGGAAAAACTGAACGAGGGGCCGCTCAGCTATGTACAGCTGATGCTGCTGGCCAGCTTCATTCCCGAGGACCTGCGCGACCAGCTGGTGCGCCCCTACCTGTCAGACGACGGCAACCAGGTGCGCTTCAGCGTGCGGGTGATCGACTCGGACGAAAACCTGAATCGCAACGAGCTGCTCGCCAAGATCCGCACCGATATGGAAAACAACTTCGGCCTGCAACCGGAACAGGTGCATCTGACCGGCGCCATGGTGCTTTACAACAACATGTTGCAGAGCTTGTTCGATTCCCAGATCAAGACCCTGGGCTATGTGTTCGCCGCCATTCTGGTGATGCTGCTGATTCTCTTCCGCAGCCTGCCTGTGGCACTGATCAGCATGGTGCCGAGCCTGATCTCAGCATCGCTGGTGCTGGGGCTGATGGGCTGGATCGGCCTGCCGCTGGATCTGATGACCATCACCATCACTGCCATCACTATCGGCATCGCCGTGGATGACACCATTCACTACATCCACCGCTTCCATGAAGAGCTGCCGAAAGACAACGACTACGTGGCCACCATGAAGCGCTGCCACGGCTCCATCGGCAAGGCCATGTACTACACCTCGCTAACCATCATTGCCGGCTTCTCGATTCTGGCGTTCTCCAACTTCAACCCCACGGTGTACTTCGGCCTGCTCACCGGTCTGGCCATGCTGGTGGCCCTGCTCAGCAACCTGACGCTGCTGCCGGCACTGCTGATCTCGGTGAAGCCGAAGCTGCGGGCGGGTTGAAGCCAGCTGTAGGAGCGGCGCTCAAGCCGCGAACCGTACTTGGGAATGCCTTCGCAAGTCAGTTCGCGGCTCATACCCGCGGAGCACAGAGAGCGCCGCTCCTACGGTGGAGTCTGGACAGGGTTTGGCCACTTTGATTGACCACTGACCAAATGAACAGTATATTGATTGTCCGGGTGGCCCCAGGCCTTCGTACTGTGACCCCAGGAAGACCTGATTGATCTCCGTAGCCCCAGGGATGGGGCCGGGCTCCCGGACTTATTCGACAGATCTGGCAGGCTGGGTTTCGCAACGCGAACCTCAAGCCTAAGCCAGTTGCGTAGGGTCGATTAGCTTCAAGCGTAATCCACCAGCACACCGTGAATATGTGGATTACGCCTACGGCTAATCCACCCTACGGCGCAGAACGATAATCGCGTGGTCAGGGATTTAGGATTTGGGGTGAGCCGTTAAGAAACGGGAGCAGCCGGCTTAATTGCCCTCTTGCCGGTCAGGCTGACACTGGGAACCCAGCAGGTTCTGGGCAAGCACGTAGCGATCCTGGGCATTTTCCGCCCGGATCTCACCCACAGACAGGTACTGCAAGGTCCAGTTGTCCCAAATTCTCGTATAGCGACTTTCCAGCAGCACATCACCACGCATCATGGTGGCTCGCTCCGCCTTCACCGTCAGCTTGTCGCCATCACGCCGGATCTGATACCCCTCATTGGGATACAGCACTTCCAGACAGGCCAGAAACCGTTTCAAGGTCATTGCCGAGGCGGAGCCCACGGTAAACGCCAGTGGCAGGTTCGGCACTTCCAGCATCAGGTTGTGGATATTGGCGCCGTCCAGCCTTTCCAGACGCTGGCTCTGGGCCTTTTCCTGTTCCTCTTCGGCATTGCGCAGGCTTTCCGCCATTTTCTGGGCCTGAAGCATGTCATCGCGTAGCTCCCGACGCCGCTGTGCCTGCCGACGCTGCGCTTCCTTGTGGGCCAGCACGGCCTGCCAGGCCCTTTCTACCTCCAGATCCACCTGTTGCGCATAACGCCGGGCCTTGCGGGCTCGGGCGATTTGCTCCACGCAGTCACCCTGCCATGCCGTAGCCTGCTGCTCTTTCAGGTAACGGGCATCCCGGTGGTGCTGATAGAGAGACTGACAGCCTCCTACGCGGGCGCCCAGCGCGTCGATCTCATGGTAGTCGAGGCCATCCACCTGGGCTGGCGCACGGGTCCAGCCCAGCCAGTCGGCCGTGGTCGGCACCACAGTGCTGCAACCGCTGACAGTCGCTATCAAGCACCCAATGAGAAAAGCCGGAACAATACGCACAACAGAACGTCGCCTGTGAGATCGGGACGGGAAAGAAAGGGGGTAGCCAGGCTACCCCCTCCGAGACTTGCAGGAGCTTAACGTGCAGCGATCTTTTCTTTCCAGATCACCGGGCCGGTCTTGTGAACGGATTCACCTGTGGAGTCCACGGCCACGGTCACCGGCATATCTTCCACTTCGAATTCGTAGATGGCTTCCATGCCCAGGTCTTCAAAGGCGGCCACACGGGATTTACGGATCGCCTTGGACACCAGGTAGGCAGCGCCGCCCACGGCCATCAGATATACCGCCTTGTTGTCCTTGATGGCTTCAATGGCGGTATCGCCACGCTCAGCCTTGCCGACCATGCCGATCAGACCGGTTTCTTCCAGCATGGTGCGGGTGAACTTGTCCATACGGGTGGCTGTGGTGGGGCCGGCGGGACCGACCACTTCGTCACCCACCGGGTCCACCGGGCCCACGTAGTAGATAAAGCGGTTGGTGAAGTCCACGGGCAGTTTTTCACCCTTGGAGATCATGTCCACCATGCGCTTGTGGGCGGCATCACGGCCGGTGAGCAGCTTGCCGGACAGCAGCAGGGTATCGCCGGGCTGCCAGGTCTGCACTTCTTCCGGGGTGACAGTATCCAGATTGACGCGCTTGGCGCCTTCGTCGTTGCCCCAGGCAATGTCCGGCCACTCTTCCAGGTCCGGTGCCTTCAGATCCGCCGGGCCGGTTCCATCGAGAATGAAGTGAGCATGACGGGTAGCCGCGCAGTTGGGGATCAGCGCCACAGGTTTGTTGGCCGCGTGGGTGGGGTAATCCACCACTTTCACGTCCAGCACGGTGGTCAGGCCGCCCAGGCCCTGGGCGCCAACGCCGAGGGCGTTCACTTTTTCGAACAACTCCAGACGCAGCTCTTCAGAACGGGTCTGGGCGCCACGGGCCTGCAGCTCGTGGATGTCGATGGGATCCATCAGGGATTCCTTGGCGATCAGCATGGCCTTCTCGGCGGTGCCGCCGATGCCGATGCCGAGCATGCCTGGCGGACACCAACCGGCCCCCATCTTGGGAATCTGTTCCAGCACCCAATCCACCACGGAATCGGACGGGTTGAGCATGGCGAACTTGGATTTCGCTTCTGAGCCACCGCCTTTGGCGGCCACATCGATTTCCAGGGTGTCACCGGGCACGATGGAGTAGTTGATCACCGCTGGGGTATTGTCCTTGGTGTTGGCACGCTTGCCGTCTGGGTCCGCCAGCACCGAGGCGCGCAACACGTTCTCCGGGTGGTTGTAGGCCCGGCGCACACCTTCGTTGATCATGTCGTCCAGGCTCATGTCGCCTTCGAAGGTGACATTCATGCCCACCTTGGCAAACACCGTCACGATACCGGTGTCCTGGCAGATCGGACGACGGCCCATGGCGGCCATGCGGGAGTTGACCAGGATCTGCGCCATGGCGTCCTTGGCAGCCTTGCTCTCTTCCTTCTCGTAGGCTTCTTTCACCGCGCGGATGAAATCCACCGGGTGGTAGTAAGAGATATACTGCAAGGCATCGGCCACGCTCTGAATCAGGTCATCCTGGCGAATCACCGTCATGGGATTACTCCTGCTGGGACAAATTGGGGGCGCGTAGTATAGCGCAGAGTGTGAAGGGGGTGAAAACCGAAAGCGGGCAGTGCTTGCCAGCCAGCCCTCTTTGCAGGAGTGTCGAGAATTGAGGCCTTTCTGTAGGAGCTATGCTTGCATAGCGAACCGAGCCCAGCGAGGCGGCAGAGATCCACGTCGTCCGCCGTTCTTTCTGGAACCTGTCGAGCGCTGGGCTTCCTGATCGGCCAACGGTCGATTTACGCGCAAGCGCGGTTCGCCATGCAAGCATAGCTCCTACAGCGGCTTCGTAGAGAGCACCGAAGTTTAGCCTTTTCCCCATCCAACGAGCGTAGCTCGTAGCTCATTCAATCGCAGCGGGTATTATTGAGTAACCGCAGCAGATGATCGTTGACAACTTCCGGTTGCTCCAGGTGCAGGAAGTGCCCGGCATTGGCGATCCGCTGCAGCTCCACACCACCGCTGAAGTCACTCTCTACCAGAGTGTGTTCGAGCAGTTTGGGGCTCATACAGCCATCATTCTCGCCGATCAGTATCTGAGTGGGCGTGGAAATATCCTGACCCAGCCAGCTCAGGGCTTTGCGCTGCTCCTTCTTCCACAGCTTGAACATGGCCCGGTACCAGCCCAGCGCCGCCCCGATAACACCTGGTTCGGCCAGGGTGTGCTTGGCATTGTCCAGATAGAGACCGGGGTCCCAGTCCGGCGACCAGCGCCGCCACAGGGTGTCCACACCACTGAGATCACCACGCTTGAGCCAGGCTTCCGGTGCAACCGGCAACTGGAAAAATTGCATGTACCCGCTAAGTAACACTTGTTCGGGCACTTTGAGCAGCGCCTGGGGGATACGCCTCAAGGGCGGAATCGCCAGGGCACTGAAAGAGCAGAAGGTTTCCGGAGACTGGGCACAGGCCAGATAGCCCACCGCTGCGCCCCAGTCATGACCGATCAAATGGACTCGGCCGCCCAGCTGAGCGGCGAATACCATCAGGTCATCCACCCCTGCATAAACAGAATAATCACCACTCCCGGACTGACAGCTCGGTGCATAACCGCGCAGAGCCGGAGCAATCGCCGTATACCCGGCCGCCGCCAGGGCATTGATCTGTACCGCCCAGTTTTCGTAGGTGTCCGGAAAACCGTGCAGCAAAATCACGGGCTCGCCGCTGCCAGCCATCAGGGCCGGAAAGCGCAAGTCCCCGTTTACCAGTTCAACCTGTTTCATCGAGTTACCTCAAAATGCCGGGTCTGCGGCGCCTCTGCATCCCGGGTGATGACCTCCTCCACCCGGGCCATGGCCGGCCCCTGGCGCATAGCGTCCAGCATCGCCGATACCGCATCCGGCGGGCCGTGCAAGATGGCTTCCACACGGCCGTCGTCACAATTACGTACCCAACCGGCAAGATCTCGCAGGCTGGCTTGGTGTTGGGTCCAGGCCCGGTAGCCTACCCCCTGAACCATACCGCTCACCAGTACATGTTTAGTGATCGCCATCATTGCTCTCCCGATTCTCCTCTTCGTCGGCAATACTGTCGCGACGTTGAAAGAGTGTATCCAGCGGCATCTCCAGCGGCGCCATCATACCGTCACGGGCCTGATCCATCTTTTCCTTCAATGTCCGCTCCCAGGCGGATTCATCATTACCCAGCCGCACACGCAACTGGCTATGGGCAGGCCAGGGCAGCATGGCCACCAGCTGCCCCAGGGTCAGGTTGCGCAGATCCCGGGATAACATGTAACCGCCCTCCTCTGTACGCCGTATCAGCTTGGCGTCCATCAGCAGATTGCGGAATTCATCCCACTGGCTCACGCCGCAGTCGCGCATCACCTGACGGACTTCCTTGCTGCGCAGTACCTTGCCATGTTGTTGACGCAGCCAGAAGGAATGCAGCAAACGCATCAACGCATGCATTCTGGGAACCTGGCGTCGATGTTCCTGAAATACCACCAGAGCACGCACCAGCTCCGCGCCGCCGAGCACGATAATCCAGGAAATATAGACCCATAACAGGAACACCGGCACCGCCGCAAAGGCACCGTACACCACTTCATAACTGGGAGTCTGGCGGATAAAAAAGGCAAACGCGCTTTTCGCCAGCTCGAACAGCAGCGCCGCGCAAGCCGCACCCAGTATGCCCTGGCGTAGCGGCACATTGGTATTGGGCACCACCGTATACATCAAGGTAAGCATGGCCGTGGTAAAGAGGAAAGGCAGCAACGACAGCCACAGCCTGACCCCACCGAGATAATTCACGGTATCACTGAAAATAGCCTGGGAGGTCAGGTAGGAAGAGATCGCCAGACCCGCCCCCAGACAAATCGGCCCCAGGGACAACACCGCCCAGTACATCATCAGGCTGGTGAGTCCCTTGCGAGCGCTGCGTACTTTCCAGATACGGTTCACGGTCTGCTCGATGGTACGCAGCATCAATACCGAGGTGATGATCAGAATAATCACCCCCGGGCCGGTCAGATTGGTGGCCTGCCGGGCAAACGACTGCAGGTGCTCCAGCAGCATATTGCCCGCCGACGGCACGAAGTATTCAAACGCCCATTGCTGGAGCTGAACCCCCTTGCCTTTCAGCGCAGGCACCGAGGCCAGCACCGAAAAACTCACTGTCATCACCGGCACAATGGCAAACAGCGTGGTGTACGTCAGTGCGGCAGCGCTTTCCCGACAACCATCTTCCTTGAACTGACGCACCAACAGTGCAAAAAAAGCGCGAATGGAATCCAGCCTGGCGCGTACCGGAATGACGTTTTCATCAGTTTCCATGTTATCGGCATCCTCTCCTTGCCAGCGGATTCAGGCACCTTACAATGTCACCCTCACCCACAGAATATGCAAAACTCATGACGGACTACACCATCTTCCATAATCCGCGTTGTTCGAAATCCCGCCAGACGCTGGCATTGCTGGAAGAAAACGGCATCCAGCCCACCATCGTAAAGTATCTGGACGACACCCCGAATGCCGCCACCCTGAAAAGCCTGGTCAAGAAACTCGGCTTTGCCAGGGCTCATGATCTGGTACGCAACAAGGAAGCCGACTATAAAACTGCCGGCTTGTCGACGGAAAGCAGCGATGATGATGTCATCGCAGCAATGATTCAGTATCCGAAACTGATTGAACGCCCCATCGTGGTAAGGGGCAATAAGGCCGCACTGGGCCGCCCGCCAGAAAACGCCCTTAACCTGCTGGACTGACACCATCATGACGGATTATGTACTGGTGCTTTACTACAGCCGTAACGGCAGTGTCGCCAACCTGGCGCAACAGGTAGCCCGCGGTATCGAAAGCACCGGCATGGAGGCGCGACTGCGCACGGTGCCGGCAGTCTCTGCCAACTGTGAAGCCAGCGAACCCGCCGTACCCGAACAGGGAGCTCCCTACGCCAGCCTGGATGACCTGGCCGGATGCAGCGGCCTGGCGCTGGGGTCCCCTACCCGCTTCGGCAATATGGCGGCCCCCTTGAAATACTTTGTCGACCAGACCAGCGATCTGTGGATGAAAGGCACTCTGATCGGCAAACCCGCCGGCGTGTTCAGTTCCACCAGCAGCCTGCACGGCGGCCAGGAAAGCACCTTGCTGTCCATGATGACCCCGCTGATGCACCACGGCATGGTGATAACCGGTGTGCCCTATTCCGAACAAGCACTACTGGATACCCGCAGTGGCGGCACCCCCTATGGCCCCACCCACTTCGCCGGCACCGACGCAGACCCGTCGCTGACCGACCATGAAATCTCTCTGGCAAGGGCGCTGGGCAAACGTCTGGCTACCCTCGCTCGCCAACTCAAGGCCTGAACATGAATCTTCTGCTTCTGCGTATCAGCTACGCACTGTTGTTGTTTGTCGGTATTACCGGGCTGTTCAGCCTGGCGCCGCCAGACGTGCATATTGTCTCCAGTATTATCTTTGCAGTGATTCTCTATGCCCCGCTGCTCTTGATGCTGCCGGCCGTGATCAGTGGCAACAAGCGCCAGGCCACCTGGTTGTGCTTCATCCTGTTGTTCTATTTCTGCGGTTATGCCATCCAGCTTCTGGACCCGCCGCCGATACGCACCCTGGCCATTGCCAAGACCTCACTGACGGTAATGCTGTTTGTGTTTTCTGCCCTGCAGATTCGCCAGGGGCAACATGCTGATTGACGAACGGTTCGAGGTCGAAACACCGGAAGGGGCCATGCTCAGCCTGTCCCTGGCCGGCCCGGTGACCCGGGCCATGGCCTATGGCATCGACCTCACCCTTCGCTTAATTATCTTCGCGGTACTGGCTATTGTGCTCAGCCTGCTCGGCAAAATGGGCATCGGTCTGCTGCTGATCATCGGCTTTGCTCTGGAATGGTTTTACCCCACCCTGTTCGAAGCCCTGCGCCATGGCCAGACCCCTGGCAAGAAAGCCATGGGCATTGCCGTGGTCCACGCCAACGGCAGCCCGCTCAGTTTCAACGGCAGTCTGATCCGCAATCTGCTGCGCACCGCCGATGCCTTCCCGCTGTTTTACCTGCTGGGCTTCGTCACAACACTGATCAGCCCCCGCTATCAGCGCCTGGGAGATATGGCGGCCAACACCCTGGTGGTGCATATCGAGAAAACCGAGACCACCCGCAAGCAACATAACGACCCGGCCAATCCACCGGACTGGCCACTCAGCGCCCAGGACCAACTGGCCCTCCTGGCTTTCCACGAGCGACGGGACCAGTTTTCTGAAGCCCGCCAGCAAGAGCTGGCGCAACTGGCGTTCCCGGAACTGAGCCCGCAACTGGCACTGCAACGTCTGCGCTCCGTGACCCGTTATCTGCTTGAGGGGGCCCAATGAAACAGGCTCGCTTCGAACAACAGTACCGCCCGCTGTGGGACTCATTGGAACAGCAACTGGATCAACTGGAGGCTCTGCGGGTGGCGCGCAAGAAACGCCTGCCCCTGGACCGCTTCGTGGCGGATTACCGCCAGCTCTGCCATCAACTGGCATTGGCCCGGGAGCGCACCTACAGCCTGGAACTTCAGCAATACCTGAACAATCTGGTGCTGCGCGCCCACCGCCAACTGTACCGCTACAACCCGCCCCTGGCGGATCGCATTGGCGAATTCTTTGCCAGCGGATTCCCCGGTGCCGTTCGCCGACAATGGAAGTGGCACCTGATCAGCGCACTCAGTTTTATTCTCTCCATCACACTTGCCTGGGCTCTGGTGCAACAACAACCGGAGATGGTCTACACCGTGGTGGACGAAGCCATGCTCTCGGAGCTGGAGCTCATGTACCAGCCGGAGGATTCTGCCGGCGGCGACATCCATGCCGGGCGCGAGGGCGAAGATGATGTGCTGATGTTCGGTTACTACATCAAGAACAACATCGGCATTGCCTTTCGTACCTTTGCCGGCGGCCTGCTTTTAGGCGTAGGCGCCATTTTTGTCATGCTGTTCAACGGCAGTTTCTTTGGTGCCATCGCCGGCCACCTGATCAACACTGGCGGCCATGAGGCCTTCTTTACCTTCGTGATCGCCCACGGCGCTCCGGAACTCACCGCCATCGTGCTGGCTGGGGGAGCTGGGCTGCGACTGGGCTGGGCGATTATCGCGCCGGGCCAATGGTCGCGGCTGGATGCCCTGCGCCTGGCGGCACGGGATGCATTGCCAACCATGTACGGGGTATTTGCCCTGCTGCTGCTGGCCGCTTTCATCGAAGCCTTCTGGTCGCCCAGAGACTTCGACGCCACCATAAAATACAGTGTCGGTGCCGCCTGCTGGGCACTGCTTTATCTCTATCTTTTCTTCGGGGGACGTCAACGTGGAGCTGGAAAAGGCTAGCGCCCGCCTGGCACCGCGTAGCCCCTGGCAGACGGTGGACCTGGGCACAAAACTGTATCGGCAATGGGCCGCACCGGTGTTGTGGGTATGGCTGGCATTCACACTGGTGCCTTTCGGACTCATGCTTGGCTGGTCGCTACTGGCAGAAGCGCTGTGGCCGCTGTTTCTTTTCTGGTGGCTCAAGCCACTCTGGGAGCGTCCGTTACTGGCCTGGTACAGCCATGCCCTGTTTGCGGAAACCCTGACCCTGAAGCAATTATTCCAGCGCTGGCGTCACTACGCCCTGCCCGGCCTCGCCAGCCAGCTCACCTGGCGGCGTTTCAGCCCCGCACGCAGTTTCAATACCTGCGTCTGGCAGCTGGAGGGCGCGAAAGGCGAACAGCTCTGCCAGCGCTTGCGGGCGCTGAACAGCTACCCCTCCAACCGGGCCGGCATCATGACCATCGTGGTACTGCACCTGGAGCAGTTTATGGCCATGGGGCTGATGGTGCTGCTTTATACCCTGGTGCCCTGGCAGTTCAGCCTGGAATGGAGCGACTGGTTCTACGATCAGGGCGCCCTGCAGATGGCCATTGCCAGTGCCACCCTGTACCTGGTCATGTGTGTCACCGAACCGCTCTACGTGGCCTGTGGCTTTGCCCTCTATCTTAACAAGCGCACCTGGCTGGAAGGCTGGGATCTGCAACTGGGGCTGACCCGTCTTGGCCGCCACCGGGCAACCCGCACCGGCGCTGGCGCCACCGTGCTCATCCTACTAGGCCTGATGCTGCCCCTGCCGGAACCCGTGTCGGCTCAACCCGCCCCCCGCAATGAAGAACAACAACAGGTCATCGAGTTACTGGCCAGCCCGGACTATATGCCCTTCGAAGAGCGCACCGAGCGCCAATGGAAAGACCGGGACGACGACAGCAACAGCTGGCTGGAAAAGTTCTGGAAGCACTTCTTCGATAACCTGGACGATGATGAGCAAGAGGAACCTTCCTCTCGGCCCTTCGACATCCCCGATGTCGTGCTGTGGATTCTGTTCTGGGCCCTGTTCGCCGGGCTGGTTATCTGGTTGCTCACCAAGGTGATGGATCAGTTGGGTCTGGGCAGACGGCATCAGGCCCCCACCCCGGTGATTCCCACCCACGTTGCCGGCATGGATATTCGCCGCCAGAGCCTGCCAAAAAACCTGCGCCAGGCGGTAGAAAAAGCACTGGCCGCCAACGACATTCGCCTGGCCCTGTCGCTGATGCTGCGCAGTGCCCTGGCCAGCCTGCTGCGCCGCTATCCGGTAGCACTGGCGGCGGGCAGCACCGAGCAGCAATGCCTGCGTAACCTCAAGGCCACCCATGGCGAGCCCCTGCCGATTCTCTACCTGCAGCGCCTGATCCAGGCGTGGATCAGCACCGCCTGGGCACATCGTCCGGTGGATGCCGATGCGGTGCGCGCCCTGCTGACTGACTGGGAGCAGATCAACGCCGAGGAGGCTGCCAATGCGTAGAAAGCTCCCCTGGCTGGGCGCCCTGTTGGTGATGGCCCTGATAATCGCCTACTACGCACTCACCGAGCCGGTCACTGTGATCGAGCGGGCGGCGCCGGATAGCACCATTCAAAGAAATCCCTACAGCGCCACCCAGGACTGGCTGGCACAGCGAGGGCAGCCCAGCAAACGGGTGCTCAGTGCCGCGGCCCTGTTTCCGTTGCCGGAAGACGCCACCACCCTGGTCATCGATAAACAGCGCGGCCTGCTCAATCACAGTCAGGTCCGAACGCTCCTGCAATGGGTGGAAACTGGCGGCGAACTGATCGTCGAAGCACGCCCACTGCCAAAATCCCGGGATGAAGATACCGCCACCGAGATGGAGTGGCAGGACAATGACCCTCTGCTCTACAGCCTCGGGATCACTGTCTGGAAAAGTGAGCACGAAACCGACGACGAAGAGCTGGATCCGTTTTTCGAACTGCTCGATGCCCTGCCTGCCTTTGCTGGCAACCCCCTGCAATACTGCCTTCAGACCGATAACGACGAACTGCGTGAAACCTGCGAGGCACTGGCCTGCGAGGCGCCCCCACAACCGGATCCCCTGCTGCTGCATGCCGGCGATGACCAGCCCTCCCGCCGTATCCAGCTGCACAGTCAGCATGTGCTCTGGCACAACAGCTGGAATGAGGACAGCGGTGAGCAAGAATTTCTCCCCGAGTGGCCGGTGGAAGTGACAGCCTATGCGGACAACGAATACGGCAGCCAGCTGGTCCAGCTCTCCCTGGGCGACGGTCAGGTCACCGTGCTCACCGACCTGGGGCTGTGGGACAACCAGAATCTGCATTATTTCGACCACGCCTGGCTGCTGGCCTGGCTCACCGGCAACCAACCGGTGTGGTTCGTGCGCTCTGTAGCCATGCCACCACTACTGCAATGGTTATGGCTGCGCGCCCCGGAACTGGGAACCGCGCTGCTGCTGCTTGTCGCCCTGTGGCTATGGTCACGCATCCCCCGTCGGGGCCCGATTCAGCCAGTGGCCGAAGACAACAACCGGGATTACCTGCAGCATCTGCACGCCAGTGGCTATTTCCTGTGGCGCACCGAACAGCAGGACACCCTGCTCACCGCCCTGCGCCAGCAGGCGCAAGCCCGACTCAACCGTTACCATCACCAGCGCCAGCAGGCCCTGGAACGTGCCGCCGCGCATCTGAAGGTCACCGTGGCGCAACTGGACCATGCACTGACACAGCCCCCGGCAAACCGCGACCAGCTCACCCAGCAGGTGGCCCTGCTGCAAGCACTGAGGAGTGAAACATGACACAGCCCACCACCCTGGCCGAGGCTGCCCGCCTGGCCCAGGATATTGAACACCACCTCAACCAGGTGCTGATTGGTCAGCGCCAGGTGGTTCGTGAAGTGCTGATCGCCCTGGTTTCCGGTGGCCACGTACTGATCGAAGGCGTGCCCGGGCTCGGCAAGACCCTGTTGGTTCGCAGCCTGGGCAAGGTGCTGGAGCTGGATTTCAACCGCATCCAGTTCACCCCGGACCTGATGCCCACGGACGTGACCGGCCACGCCATGTACGACCAGAAAAGCGAGCAGTTCCGCATTCGCCGCGGTCCCGCCTTCACGCAACTGCTGCTGGCCGATGAAATCAACCGGGCCCCGGCCAAGACCCAGGCAGCCTTGCTGGAAGTGATGCAGGAGCGGCAGATCACCATCGAAGGCAAGGCGTTCACTCTGAACGAACCCTACATGGTGCTGGCCACCCAGAACCCGCTGGACCAGGAAGGTACCTACCCGCTGCCCGAAGCCGAACTGGACCGTTTCCTGTTCAAGGTCTTGATCGACTACCCGGACCATGCGGACGAAACCCGTCTGGTGAACATGGTGCTGGACGGCACCATCCGCGCCAGCCTGGATGTGGAAAGCCTGAGCCCGGTCACCGATGCCGCCGGCCTGAAAGCCATGAAGGCGCTCAGCGACAGCGTGCTGATTGATGACGAGGTGCTCGACTATGCTTTGCGCATCGTTCGCGCCACCCGTGATTTCAGCGGCTTGAGCCACGGCGCCAGCCCCCGCGCCAGCATCGCCCTGGCCCGTGCCAGCCGGGTACAGGCCCTGTTCGAGGGCCGCGATTTTGTCACCCCGGACGATGTACAGCAGGTGGCCCGGCCGGTCCTGCGCCACCGTATCCAGCTCAGCGCCGATGCGGAAATCGAAGGCCAGACTCCGGAAACCGTCCTGGGTCGACTGCTGGAACAGGTGGAAGCGCCGAAGCAATGAAGCCGGCGCCGCGTCTTCTCCTGCTCACCGGCCTCTGGGCACTACTGGCCCTGGCGTTGCTGGTTATACCGGGGATTCTTGCCGTGGCCCTGTGGTGGGCGCTGGGTGCTTTGTCCGTGGTGATTGCCCTGCTGGACCTGTGGCACGCCCGCCGCCTGCCTGCACCGCAGGCGCAGCGGGAGCTGCCCACCGCCCTTTCAGTTCAGCAGCCGCACCCGGTACGAGTACGGGTTTCTTCGGCTAGCCTGCCGGAAAGCGTAGAGTTGGCCGACCAGCACCCCGGTGATGATCCCCACACCGGCCTGCCAGCCACCCTGACGCGGGCCAAGGCAGAACTGACCGAGCTGACCTATCACTATCGGCCCAGCCGCCGCGGCCCGGTACAGTTCGGCGATCTGGTGTTCTGGTTCCCCAGCCGCCTGAAGCTGTGGCAGGTGCGCAAGGTATGCGACGCCGCCTGCACCGTGCCGGTCTATCCGGACTTTTCCCGGCTCAGCCACAGCGGACTGGATGCCAACCATGCTCACCTGCTCACCGGCACCCGCCTGCAACCTCGCCGGGGCGAAGGCATGGAGTTTCATCAGCTACGGGAATATCACCCCGGTGACAGCCTGCGCCAGATCGACTGGAAGGCCACAGCCCGACGGCGCAGCCTGATCAGCCGGGAATACCAGGATGAGCAGAATCAACAGGTGCTGGTGATGCTGGATGGCGGCCGCCGTCTGGGCATGCCGGTGGGCTCGCTGACCGGCTTCGATCACGCCCTCAACGCCGCCCTGCTGCTGGCCTGGAGCGCGCTAAAGCAAAAGGACAAGGCCGGTGCCATGCTGTTCTCCGGCGACCAGCCACGCTGGCTGCCGCCGGTGCAGGGCCAGCAGGGCATCAACCACCTGCTCAACGGACTCTACGATCTACACCCCAGCCAGCATGCCAGCGACTTCAGCCTGGCTGCCCGGCAGCTGGTCCGCCGCAGCCGCCGACGCGCCCTTGTGGTACTGGTTACCCGTCTGCAGCAGGAAGACCTGGACGATCTGATGACTGCCGTGTCGCTGTTGCGCCGTCACCATCTGGTGCTGATTGCCGACATGCTGCTGCCAGAGCAGCAACAGCTGTCACGCCAACCGGTGGGCAACGATTTTGATCAGGCCCTGCAAGTGTGTGCCGACGCTCAGGAACAACAGGCCCGCCACGAGCTGCACACCCGCCTGCGCCACGCCGGCGCCCTGGTCACTGCTACCACCCCGCAGCACATGCCGGCGCAGATCAACAACCTTTATCTGATGCTGAAACGCAGCGGCAGACTTTAAGGGCAGTGAATAGTTAACAGTTAACAGCTCGCGCCAAGGGTCAGCACATTCAGAAACGAAAGAGGCCGCGCCCACAATTTGAGCGCGGCCTCTTTCGTTTCAGCACAAGAAAAGCCCGGTCGCGTCGCTGTTAACTGTTCACTATTCACTGTTAACTGAAACGCTCCACTCCACTGATCAAGGGCAATCAAAAACCTCGCCAAGCCCCTCCTCCAGGGAAATAGACGTGCGACCGTAGAAATCTGCCAGGGTCTGACACCAGAGTCGGGGGCGTTCGGGAAGGCCGTTTTTTACCAAGGAGCGCGCCTTGTCATGCACCTTCATTGCAAAGTCCCTCTCATCCCCCGCATCCCCATTCAGGTTATCCAATGACACCCGGAACGGATGGCCGCAGGCAGCGCAGAAAAGCGCCTCATAAGCCTGGGGCAACACTTCTACCCGGGTGAACTGCGCCTGCTGCTCGGCATTGCGTCCGTCCGGGGCATACCAGTAGCCATAATCTTCCTGCTGACGCCGCGCCGAACCCGCCACGCACCAGTGGGCGATTTCGTGCAGGGCGCTGCGGAAATAATCGCGGGTATAACAGATACGATGGGGGTTGCCCGGACGATATACAGGCTCGTCCGCGCCACCTTCCAGCACAGTGGTGTGGGAATGAAAAAAAGTGGCCCTAAACAGTCTGTCCAGGTCCTCGCTACGGTGCCCCCGGACAGCGCTTTGCGGTATGGTAGCCGCCTTTGTTTGGCCCTGTGGTTTACCGCCAAGATCACCCATAAGATTCGTCGCGCCTATGTCATCCCGTCGTCAGGAGCTCGTCGCCCAGCTCACACTTGCCCTGCCCATTCTCGGCGGCCAGTTGGCCCAGACCGCCAATGGCTTTGTGGATACCATGATGGCAGGGAGAGTCAGTGCCAATGATCTGGCCGCAGTGGCGGTGGGCGCCAGTATCTGGGTGCCCCTGTTTCTGTTCATGACCGGCGTGCTGATGAGCGCCACCCCGATTCTCTCCCGCCATCTCGGCGGCGAAGCTTACCATCGCATCAACCCGCTCGCCCAGCAGGGCATCTGGCTGGGCCTGGGGCTGGGGATTCTCTGCGCCCTGATCCTGCGCAGCATCGCCCCGGTACTGGTATGGATGGATGTGGACCCGGCCATTCGCCCGCTGGTCAGCGGCTATCTGGATGCGCTCAGCTGGGGCATGCCCGGTGCCGCCCTGATGCTGGCCATGCGCAGCTACACGGAATCCATGAATCACACCCGCCCGGTGCTGCTGTTCAGCGTGATCGGGCTGCTGATCAATATTCCCAGTAACTATGTGCTGATTTACGGCAAGCTGGGCTTTCCTGCCATGGGCGGTGTGGGCTGTGGCTGGGCCACCTCCCTGGTGATGTGGTCCATGGCGCTGATGATGCTGTTTTATACCCACCGCCACCCGGTGTACCAGCACGCCCCGCTCAATCTGCGCCGGCGCCATTTTGAAATGGCCAGCCTGGGGTACATGCTGCGCCTGGGCCTGCCGGTGGGGTTGTCGATCTTTTTCGAGGTCAGCATCTTTGCCGTGATTGCCCTGTTGATTGGCAGCCTGGGCGCACAGATCGTGGCCAGCCACCAGATCGCCCTGAATTTCACCTCGCTGATTTTCATGGTGCCGCTCAGCTTTTCCCTGGCCGCCTCGGTCCGGGTGGGTCATGCCAGGGGACGCCACGACGAGCCGGGACTGCGACATGCGGTGCAGGTGGCACTGTGTATCACCACCGTGGTGGGGGTGACGGCAGCAGCGGCGCTGGTCCTGGCAAGAAGCTGGATCCCCCATATCTATACCAATAACCGGGACGTGATCGAACTGGCCACCTATCTGTTGCTGTTCGCAGCGTTATACCAGGTATCCGACGCCCTGCAGGTCTGCGCCAACGGCTGCCTGCGCGGCTTCGAAGACACTGCCTGGCCGATGATCATGACCCTGTTCGCCTACTGGGGTGTAGGCCTGCCACTGGGTTACGGCCTGGGCCTGACCCACTGGTTCGGCGAGCCCATGGGCCCGGCCGGCTTCTGGATCGGCCTGGTCGCCGGCCTGACCGTGGCGGCCATTCTGCTAGGCTGGCGACTGCGCTGGCGGATGCAGCAAACCTTGTCACCAACCACCTGACATCATCCCTGTCCCGCGTCTCCCGTAGGGTGGATTAGCCTGGGCGTAATCCACCATCGTTTTGGCGTGATGACAGGTTGCCCAGTCAGGCAGCAGGTGGATTACGCTTAGGCTAATCCACCCTACGATACTGTCCGGCATCTTCTCGGCAGCCGCCCGCCTACGTTTCAAATACCGGCACCTGCAACAGCCTTCGGTAATAACTGTCGGTCAACCAGGGGCGCCCGCTCAACAGATGGTTGAGGTACCAGCGCTCCGGCTTCAGGTTTTCCGCCTGCCAGTCTGCATTGGCAATATAAACCCAGGTCGGCACTTCACCCGCACCTGTCAGCACCGGCATGCATTCACGCCGGTAACGGACCGGGTGCCCTTCATAGGGGTCCATCCGCTCGATTTCCCGATGATCGCGCAAGCGGTACAACACCCCTTCCACCACATCATTGGTCGGCACAATGTTGGCGTAGGCAATGCCCTGCTTGCCATGGGCCCGCTTGTTAAATGCCAGCGCCCACCCTTCAAGCCGCGCCGCCATGGACTCCCGATACTGCATGCCCCGTACCGCCATGCGGGCCGGATTCATATTCGAGCCATAGGCAAAATAATACTCACACTGCACACCCGCCTCCTGGATGAAATGAACATTAAAAGGGGATAACGCCGAACCACAAGTCAACCGCGTTCAGGCCTACAGGCTACGCCACCCCGACCCGCGGGCACCTTCGCGGCGAGCCACCTCAGTACCAAAACCGCGCAGCTATCAATTATCCATTATCAACTATCAATTGCTTTCTGCACCGGCTTGCATGGCCGCCTCGTACAGGCTAACGTGAATTAACGGGCCGTGCAGAACGAACACTGTGTGTCGGGCTGGCGGCGCCAAGGACTTGTACCGGGAGGTGCCCATGACTCAGGCTCACCGGCAACACCCTGGCGGGAACAATGTGGTTCCTTTCTCTCCACGCCGCAAAGCGGCACAGCCCCCCATTTTGCGTCTTTCCCCGGAATACGATGGCATTGAGCTGTTGTACGCCAACGACCACCACCCCGATAAACTCTTCTCCCTGAAAATCCTGGCCTGGGCTCGTCTCGCCAATGGCGATACCGTGGCCATGGTTCCCTGGCTGAAAGAACCGGTGACCGCCATGGCGCTGGCAGATCCTCTGAACGGCCGCTGGGAAGGCTACCGGCTGCCGGAAAGCGACTACCTGTTCGTTGAGGCTCCCGAGCACAAGGTACAGGAGCTGGATGCGGCACTGGGCTTCTTTGGCAAACCCCAGCCCGGCCAACAGATGATTCAGGAAATCCCCGATACCATCGGCACTCACGCAGTATTTTCCGAGGATGATTTTCACACCATCAGCCTGATGGAAGTGGTGAGCTGGCGGCTGACCGCAGACGGCACCCTGGCCGCTATGGTGGCCGATGAAAGCGGCACCATGGAAACCCCGGTACTACCCGGCGCCAAATGCCTGATCCAGGCGCAACAATTGCCGGACTTCCGCTACTTCTTTCAGCACGGCATCGCCAACAAACTGAAAGAACGCGACCCGGAAGCACTGGCGGCGGT
This sequence comes from uncultured Alcanivorax sp., assembly GCF_947258575.1. Taxonomy (GTDB): domain Bacteria; phylum Pseudomonadota; class Gammaproteobacteria; order Pseudomonadales; family Alcanivoracaceae; genus Alcanivorax. Next base: position 494,189 of record NZ_CAMYIV010000011.1, on the reverse strand, counting down.
GGCCATGCTGGCAAGGAGTTGAAAATGCAGTTAATCGTTAACAGTGAATAGTGAAAAGCTACGCGGATTGATCCGTGAGTGAATCCACAACGCAAAGAGGCCGCGTCCAAGCCATGGACGCGGCCTCTTTGCGTTCAACTTTCAATGCGCTTGGGCGCGCAACTATTCACTGTTAACTATTAACTGTTCACTGCTTTTTCCGTATCCAATAAACCCAAAGCTCCCCTTCCTGCGCCTGCCCCAACAAGGTATGGCCAAGAAACTGGCAGAACTTGGGAATATCCCGTTCGGTGGACGGGTCGGTGGCGCGCACTTCCAGGACCTCGCCTGGGGCCATGTCGCGCACCTTGTTGTGCAACATCATCACCGGTTCCGGACACAGCAGGCCGGTGGCATCGAGGTGGTGCTGGGCGTCGTGGCTCATGGAGTTACCTTTTTTGCGTTGCCATCAATGGGCGCTTGCCAGAAAAAGGCGGCCATTATAACGGCTGTGCAGAGAATCGCAGCCAGCAAGAAGTGGCTGGCATAGCCCAGCCAGGCCACACTGAAGCCGCTGGCCAGGGTGAAGGCTCCCACCGCAAACAACTGCACCGAGGCCTGCATGGTGTAGTCACTGCCCTCGTGGCCGCTGCGGCAATAGTCCATCATCAGTACAAACAGGGCGACGGTGGAAAGGCCGTCGGCGAATTGCTCGAACAGGGCCACCGGCCAGATCCAGTGATCCGCCGGGCTGCTGGCCACCATCCACCAGCCAAGAAAGGACACGGCCTGCAAGCCGGCAAAACCGAACAGGGCCAGTTTGCGCGACATCCTCATCATCAGCACGCCTGCCAACGCGGCCCCGGCCAGCCCCACCAGGGAAGACACCAGATCCAGGTGCCCAATGCCTTCCAGGCTCCACTGCCGATCTACCAGAAAGGGTTTGATCATACGGGAACCGAATCCATCGCCAACCTTGTAACCCAGCAGAATGAGCAACCAGACCGCCATTTGCGGTCGCCACCAGAATAACGTCAGTTGCCGCCGCCACCAGCGCAAGGTAACCGGCCGGCGGGGCTTCACCGGTTCTGGCGGCTCCCGGAATCGCCAGGCCACCAGGGCAACCAGCATCAAGGCGATGATCATGCACGCCATGGTGCCCTGCCAACCCCAGCGACCGACCAAAATCAGTAACGCACCACTACCCAAAATCATGCCGATCTTGTAGCCATTGACCTGGATGCTGTTGCCCAGCCCACGCAGGTCCGGCGTTAACAAGCGCGTAGCCAGACCGTCGGTGGCGATATCCTGGGTGGCACTGAACAGGTTGAGCAGGAACAGCAGCGCCACCAGCAGCACAAAGCCCGGGCCGAACAGCCATTCCCGGGGGAACAGTGCGGTGATGGCCAGCACCACCATCACGGCAAATACGCAGGCCAGAATCCATCGCTTGCGGTGATTGGGTTTGCCACTGCCCCAGCGGTCTACCCAAGGTGCCCAGAGAAATTTCAGCGCCCAGGGCAACGCCGGTAGCGCCAGCAGGCCGATCCATTCCGGTGACAGGCCTGCATCCCTGGCCAGGGCCGGCATGGACTTACCCAACAAGCCGGCCGGCAGACCCTGGGCAAAGTACAGCATACCCAGGGTGGCAAAGAGTGCCGGGGTGGCACGGGTTGTGGGCATGATCAATAGTCCCGGTGGAACGCAGCCCACACGGTAATTTCCTCACGATCATAGTAAAGCTGGGCCGCCTTGATCTCGGGCACGCCCAGATTCTCGTGACGCTCCATGGCAACGGTCAGTTTCTCGAGCAATTGCCATGCCTCCTGGAAACGACGCTTCATGGGTAGCTTGAGATTGAACAGGGCCGCTCTGGACCAACCCTGGGTGAGCCATTTTTCCATTTGCTGCAGGGTGCGCGCCGGCTTGTCCACCACATCGCAAACCACCAGGTCCACACTGCTACGGGGCCGCCAGGTGAAGGCATCACCGTGGATATGCTCCACCGGATATTCATCCATCAGGCGGGTATCCAGTTTACCGTGATCCACCGCCTGCACCTTGATGCCACGGCGGGCCAGTTGCCAGCTCCAGCCGCCCGGGGCAGCGCCCAGATCCACAGCGGTTTTTGCTGTGAGGCCGTCCGTGCTGCCAAAAAAACGGATCAGCGCCTCTTCAACCTTGAGCGCGGAGCGGCTGGGTGCTTCAGCCGGCAATTTCAGCCGTCGCACCCCGCCTTCAGCAAGTGGGATAGCGGTCGGGCTGCTGGTCACCCAGCCATTGTGGGAATCACTGAAGAACAGGTGCAGCCGTTGGCGGGCACCGGGTTTCAACAGACCAGCCTTTTTCAGACGTGGCTCCAGCGCCTTGCGAAAGCCGCGCAGAAAGCGCTGCATTTCACGACCGTCATTGGTGTCCGGATGTTCCAGAAACACCTCACTGAAAGGAGCCGCCTGCTTCAGCAGTGGCCATAGTTCAGCAATCCGGTCATCGCCGATATCCACGAACTGCCCTTCGGCCAGGCTAAGGCTACGGGCAAAAATCAGCCCACTATCCAGCAGTGCCGCCATGGAACCCTGTTGGCTGTGCCAGAGCACATAGCCGCTATCCGGGACGGTACGCGGATAACCGCCAACCATCTGCTCCGCCGCATGGTAGTTCAGCTCCGCCGCCAGATCGTTCTCGAAGCCGGGTCGGCACAACCCCAGCAGGGTTTCATCATGGGCGTGCTGCAAGTCACTGTGCATGTTGGTCTCGCGCTGGTTACAATATGGGAGCTTCTTTGAGGCTCTACATTGTCCTTATCACAACGGCTGGATCAATAATGAAAACAATATTGCCGCTGACTCTGGGCCTTGGCGCCGCCCTGCTCTCCCCTTTTGTCTCTTTGGCTCATGCCGAGGAAGAACTGGCGCCACCAGATGTGGACTTCTACGCCGAGGCGCAGATGCTACGTGCTGACCTGGCCCCCTATGGCTTTGATACCACCGATGGGCTGAATATACGCATTGGCATGTGGCTCAACAGTGTGGATCTGGGTGGTGACTCCCGTCTGGGACTGGAGGCAGGTTTCCTGCGTCAGAGCAAGGATTCCATCGACAGTGAATTTGTAAGAGCACCAACGGTGTCGGAACAGGGTGCCGGGGCCAGCAGTGTCCGCATCAACGAAGAAGATTCGCTGGAGATCAATGGCTTCACTGTAGGGCTCCTGTGGCAGACCAGGCGTTGGGTATACTTGAAAGGCGGCGCCTATATCTACGATTTTGAGCTGGAGAACCGTCAGCAGCGCACCCTGCTGGATAATAATGGCGACACCGTGTTGTCGCTATCGGAAGCCCCTAGCAGCGATAGTCAAAGTGGTATTGCGCCCTATCTCGGCGTAGGCCTGGCAATCCCGGTGCTGGATAAGTTGTCTGTAACTGCGGATTACCGCCACACGCAACTGGAATCCGAAAACTTTGGCACGTTGGGGATCGGGCTGCGTTATAGCAACTGACCACCTGACGCCTGACGCCTGTGCGATTTTAGTTTTTGGCGTCAGGCGTCAGTGTCCGGGGTTACTTCACAAACACCACTGTCTTGTTGCCATCGACGATGACCCGGTCTTCCAGGTGCCAGCGAACTGCGCGCAGCATTACCTGCCGTTCCACGTCCTGCCCCAGCGACTTCAGCTCGTCAGCGGAATGCCGATGGCTGACCCGCTGCACGTTCTGCTCGATGATCGGCCCCTGATCCAGATCTTCTGTCACATAGTGGCTGGTGGCACCGATCAGTTTGACGCCACGATCGTGGGCCTGCTGATAGGGGTTGGCGCCCACGAAGGCTGGCAGGAAGGAATGGTGGATGTTGATAATGCGGTGCGGATGGTGCGAAACAAACTCGCTGCTCAGAATCTGCATGTAGCGGGCCAACACGATCACGTCTACCTGGCCCTCCAACAGCGCCAACGCCTTGGCTTCCGCCTCGGCCTTGTTATCGCCGTTCACCGGAATATGGTGATAATCGATACCGAAGCGCTCCACTTCGCCGCGAAGATCATCATGATTGCTGATCACCATTGGAATGGTGGCCGGCAGGTCGCCCCGCGAGGTACGCCACAACAAATCCATGATCACGTGGTCATGGCGTGATACCAACACCGCCATGCGCTTTTTCTCGCTGGCATAGCTGATCTGCCACTGCATGCCGTAAGGTTCAGCGACCCGGCTGGCGAAATTGTTGCGCAGCGCCTCCCGGGAGCAGTCCAGCTCCGGTGTCTGGAATTCCAGGCGCAGAAAGAAAGTGCCACCCCGGGCATCGCTGGAGTGCTGGTCGAAATCGGTGATGTTGGCACCGTGGTTGAACAGAAAGGTACTGACGGCGCTGATAATACCCGGCTTGTCCGGGCAGGTTACCAGCAGGCGGGCCGTGTTGGCGTCTTGCACTGTCATTGCGGGTCCTGGTAATCGGTCAGATTAATGACTGACGCCGAAATGCTCCTTACGGAAGCTGGATGGGGTCTTGCCCGTCCACTTTTTGAAGGCACGGTGGAAAGAGCTGGCTTCACTGAAGCCCATCAACAGGGCAATTTCATCGATGCTCAGATCCGGCTTGGACAGGTAATAGACTGACGCATCCTTGCGGATGGAGTCCTTGATCTCCTGGTAGCTGGTATTGGCCTCTTTCAGCCGGCGGCGCAGGGTTTGCGGCGTCATGTTGAGTTTACCGCAGATTTCCGTGAAATCGGGGAAGCTGTTGCCGTATTCGTTGGAGATGATCGCCCGGATTTGCGCCGGCAACCCCACATTGTGGATATTGCCATCGAACAACTGAGCCAGGGAATCCTTGAGAAACTTGGAAAGAGACAGCTCGTTTTGCACCAGGGGCAGGTCAAGAAAATCAGCACGGAAACTCACCGCATTTTCGTCGGCGCTGTACTCGATGGGGCAATCGAACAGGAAACGGTGTTCCTCATCGTTCCTCACATCGGTGTAATCCAGCTTCACCAGCTGGGGCTCGATAGCCTTGCCCACCAGCCAGCTCATAAAACGCAGCCAGACAAAAAGGGACGTCTCAATGATCACTTCCCGAAAATCCAGGCGCGGGTCAGCCTTTACCACCAGCCGGGCGATGTCTCCGTGCCGCTCTATCCGGGAATGCATGCTTAGCTCGAACAGATCATAAAAGCGGATACCCCGCTCGATGGCCGCCCCCAGGGTCGGGCAATTGATCACCGCGTGGGCCATCATGGAAAAGGTGCCGGGCTTTGATTTGCGACCCTGGCCAAAACCGAGAAACTCGTCCTGGGTCTGCTGCATAATCAGCAGCATCATCTTGATAAAGGTGTCTCGCTCGATGGTACCGTCCGGGTCATCGAGCAACTGTCGGGGGATATCGCACTGATCAAGTAGATCGGGAATGCTGGCACCGGACCGGCCCGCCCCCTGGAGCAACTTCACTACGCGATTGATATTGATTGTTCTGCGCTGGTACATCGACCGCCACCCTCACACCATTGGCAATGCCAAAAAGCGGTTGAACCGCTTCTTCAGTATCCTGAAATCGTTACCCGTTCAGCATTCTTGTCCGCCGGGCTTGTATCTCGAATCCTCTGACCGGAATCCGGACCGCCAATAATAAAGAAACTGGCCATAATTGACATAGTGTTTACCCGATCCGGTCGCGCCATTGTACGTTGAAATAACAAAAACTACCTTGACGTGTCTTTCACCCTTGTTATCAGCGCGCCGTTACGTTACAAAATCATTCATGAATGTTCTCGTTGTCGAAGACAATAAAGCTGTCAGTCTTATCATCTGCCGTATCATCGAAGAGCTGGGCCATGAATATGTGCTGGCCGCCGACGGTGAGGCAGCGCTACGTCTTTACCGACAGCGAAATGTGGACCTGCTGATCCTGGACGTGGAACTACCGACACTGGATGGATTCAGCGTGGCCAGGGATATCCGCAACCAGAATGGCCAGACCCCCATTCTGTTTATCTCCGGCAACAACAGCGAGGCCTACCGGCAACAATGCCTGGACGCAGGCGGCGAGACCTTGATGCCCAAGCCCCTGCGCCCCAGTGAATTGCGACGCTGGCTGGAAGTGGCTTTCAGCCAGTTAGCCACCGGCAACCTCTCCCCCACCGGGGCGTCAGCCTGACGCCAGCCCTCACAGGGTATCGCCATCCATCACAGCCAGACTCCGCAACCAGTGGCGGCCACTCTCATCCACTTCCCGCGCCAGATTCAGCACGCTGATCCCCCGTAAACGGGCATCTGCCACCAGTAAATAGGCGTCGCGCTGAAGCTGTTCCATGGCCAGGCGATGCTGTGCCGCCAGCTCATCGCAGGGTGATGCCTGATAGAGTCGCTCCAGCGCCTGAAGGATCTGCTCACTGAACCCCTGCAGGCCGGGGTCACGGCTTGCTGCCAGAAGCGCCAGATCATCCGCCACATCCTTCAGCGCCTTCAAGGCATAAACCGCTTCACGCACCCGGGCGCGAAGACGCCGCAGGCGCTGTTCCTGCCCCTCGGTCATGGGCTGTTGAGCCAGCCGGTTGGCATAGTCAGCCAATTCCATTTCCATGTCTGTCACCCGGCCGTATTCCTCAAGGAAACGAGACAAGGAGCGCCCCTGGAGCGGGTGAAGGCAATAGTTCCTGACCCGCTCGATGAGGCTGTCAGTCTCGCGGCCGAGCACCAACAACGCCGGCTCCACCGATTGCGGGCTGATATCGGCGAACAGGTCATGATGTCCTCGCTTGCCAATATGCTTTTCAATACTCCGCTCCATGGCACCCAGTAACGGCGCGAACACCACAATCCCGACCAGATTGAAACCGGTATGGAAGGCCACCAGGCCATATAGCGGATCACTGAGACCCAACCAGCCAGAGACCTCTGGCCACACCGGCATCATCAGGAAAAAGGCCAGCAGCGCCGTTCCCAGGTTATAAAACACATGAAACGCCGCCACCTGTTTCTTCTGCACGGAGCCCTTTATCGCTCCGAGCAACAAGGTACTGGTGGTCCCCAGGTCGGCACCGATCACCAGCGCCAGGGCTTCCGGCAAGGCAATCAAGCCCCCGTTAAGTGCCGATAACGTAATCAGCATGGCTGCCGACGAGGACTGGATGATGGCGGTCAGCAGTACCCCGGCCAGCAGATACACCAGCGGCGGATAACCCTGTAGCCAGCTCACATCGAAACGCTGCCCGACGCCTTCAACGGCCACCTTCATGGTATCCAGGCCAAAGATCAGCAAGCCGAAAGCCAGCAGGAACAAGCCCGCAGAACGCCACACACCTTTCGACAGCAGTACATAGCAGAGAGCGCCGGCCCCGGCCAGAGGCAGGCTGATCGCGGAAAGCGAGAGCTTGAAACCCAACAACGTCACCAACCAGCCGGTTACCGTGGTGCCCAGGTTGGCCCCCAGCATCACCGCCATGGCATGACGCAGCGGCAGTATCCCCACTGACACAAAGGCCAGAACCAGTAATCCGACCAGGGAGCTGCTCTGCATCACGGCGGTAACCAGGGCCCCGGCAAGCACGCCTTTCAGGGTGGTATTGGTGGAGCGTTGCAGCCAGTGGGACGCCTTTTCGCTGAACAGCGTCTGCACCGCCTGCTCCACCAGCTGCATGGCAAACAGGAACAGCCCCAGCCCGGCCACCATTGTCAGCACACTGTTCATCGCTGCGACTCAATCATTCTGTTGCGTCAATACACGCCGATAGTGCTCGATGCACTGCGGATTTTCCTGGGGATACTCAGGCGCCAGTTCCTTCAGGGTGGACAAAAGCAATTGCGCCACCGCCGCCCTGGCCTGTTGCTTGTTATCGTTGGGAATCAGATGCCAGGGAGCATGCAGGGTATGGGTGGCCGTCAGGGTCTCGTTCACCAGAGACAGGTAGGCGTCCCTGGCCAACCAGCTTTCTACATCAGCCGCATCGAACTTCCAGCGCTTGCGCGGCTTGTCCAGTCGTTTCAACAGGCGGCGGCGCTGTTCTTCCTGCGAGGTATTCAGCCAGATCTTGATGATCCGGGTCCCTTCCCGATGCAGGTGTTGCTCAAAGGCGTTGATGGCCTCGTACTTGAGCGGCCAGTCATCGCTGCTGTGTTCGGTAACCGGCCACAACCGTTCAGCGAGCACGGATTCGTAATGGCTGCGATTGAAGGCCACTACTTCGCCGCGGGCCGGCAGGTGGCGCCATACTCGCCAGAGAAAATCATGATCCACCTCTTCACCCAGCGGTCGACTGAACCCATGCACCCGAAACGCGGCCGGGTCCATGGCCCTGGCCAGGGTGCGAATCAGGCTGTCCTTGCCGGCAGCATCCAGCCCTTGCACCACCAGGAGCACCCCGTGACGTCGATTGGCAAACAGACGCCGCTGGTATTCGTGCAGACCGTCCAGCACCGCATCCAGATCCTGTTGCGGCGGCTCCTGGTAATCTGTTGGCAAACTCTGCACGTTGAGGGTGGGCCCTGAGGGCCAACCAAAGCGGTCCAGTTCCATACGTACTCCCTTGGGTATACCGTATTGAGCATAAAGGGCAGCGTGCTCGACAAACAGGAGATTTTCATGGAACCACGGATCAGCATGATCACCCTTGGCGTCAGGGACCTGACCACGGCGATCCGTTTTTATGAACAGGGCCTGGGCCTACCCCGCCGCCCCATGCCTGACGATGCGCCGGTGGCGTTCTTTGAATTGAACGGCACCTGGCTGGGCCTGTTCGGCCATGACGATCTTGCCGCTGATGCTGGCGTTGCAGCATCCGGTGAGGGTTTTCGGGGTGTGGCCATGGCCCACAATGTGGAAAGCCCACAACAGGTCGACCAGTTGCTGGCCCAGGCCCAGGAAGCCGGCGCACAACTGATCAAACCAGGCCAGCCCACCGACTGGGGCGGTTACGCCGGCTACTTTGCCGACCCGGATGGTCATCTGTGGGAAGTGGCCTGTAACCCGCACTTCTGGGTAGGGCCACGCTAGCCCTGTATCGGCGCAACGTACAGACATAAAAAAACCCGGCACAGAGCCGGGTTTTCTTATCAGACAAAACCCACCGTTACTTGTAGATTTCGTCCTTTTCCGCTTTCTCCACCAGGGAAGCTGGCGGGTTGAAGCGATCACCGTAGGACTTGGCCAGTTCCTGGGCACGGGCCACAAAACCACGCAGGCCGCCCTCGTACTGGTTGATGTACTGGATCACGCCACCGGTCCAGGCCGGGAAGCCAATACCGAAGATGGAACCGATGTTGGCATCGGCAACAGACTCCATCACGCCTTCATCAAAGCATTTCACTGCTTCAATGGCTTCCACGAACATCATCCGCTCCTTGATATCTTCGAACGGGATCTCCTTGTCACCACCAAAGGCGTCTTTCAAGCCTGACCACAGGTGCTTCTTGCCGTTTTCCGGGTACTCGTAGAAGCCTTTGCCCTGGACTTTACCGGGACGATCCAGCTCTTCGACCATTTTCTTCATGACCACTTCTGCTGGATGCTCTGGCGGCAGCTCCTGACCTTCACGCTTGGCATCGTCACGGGCTGCCTTGCCGATTTTCAGGGCGGTTTCCATGTTGATCTCATCGATCAGGTTCAGGGTGCCTACCGGGTAACCGGCCTGCATGGCGGCCTGCTCGATGGACTGGGCATTGATACCTTCACCCAGCATGGCAATGCCTTCGTTGGCGAAGGTGCCGATGACACGGGTGGTGAAGAAACCACGCGCATCGTTGACCACGATGGGGGTCTTCTTGATCTGCTGGCAGTAATCGTAGGTCTTCGCCAGTGCTTCCGGGCTGGTGTCCTTGCCGGAAATAATTTCCACCAGTGGCATTTTATCCACCGGGCTGAAGAAGTGGATACCGATGAAGTTGTCCTGCTTCTTCACGCCCTTGGCCAGGCCGGTAATCGGCAGAGACGAGGTGTTGGAACCCAGCACCGCATCGGGCTTCACCACATCCTCGATTTCCTGGAAGACCTTGTGCTTCAGTTCGGTGCTCTCGAACACCGCCTCGATCACGAAGTCCACCCCGTCCAAATCCTTGGCATCTGCCGTGGCATGGATCAGCGACAGGATCTGCTCTTTCTTCTCTTCGGTCATCTTGCCCCGGGAGATGTCCTTGTCGAGCAGCTTGCGGGAGTAATCCTTGCCCTTCTCCGCGTTTTCCTGGGAGATATCTTTCAGCACCACCTGGGCACCGCTGCGAGCAGTCACGTAGGCAATGCCCGCGCCCATCATGCCGGCGCCGAGGATGCCTACTTTTTCGGCACGGAATTTCGGCACATCCTTGGGACGGCTGGCACCGGCGTTGATCGCCTGCAGGTTGAAGAAGAAGGCGGTGATCATGTTCTTGGCGACCTGGCTGGTAACCAGAGACACAAAGTAGCGACCTTCAATGGTGGAGGCATTATCGAAATCCACCTGGGCCCCTTCCACAGCCGCCGACATGATCGCCAGCGGGGCCGGATAGTTGGCGCCCTTGATCTGCTTTTTCAGATTGGCCGGGAAGGCCGGCAGGTTCATGGCGAACTTGGGGTTCTTGGGGTCACCACCGGGGATCTTGTAACCCTTCTGGTCCCAGGGCTGCTGGGCTTTCGGATTGGCCTTGATCCACTCGCGGGCCTTGGCCAGCATCTCGTCACGGTCAGCGGCCAACTCGTCGATCAGCCCGGTTTTCTGGGCCTTGTCGGCTTTCATGCGCTGACCCTGCATGAGCACTTTCATCAGGCCATCCTGAATACCCAGCATGCGAATCACGCGGGTGACACCGCCGCCACCGGGGAGCAGACCCAGGGTCACTTCCGGCAGACCGAACTGGGCGGATTTGTCGTTGATAGCGATACGGTGATGACAGGCCAGGGCGATTTCCAGGCCGCCACCCAGGGCGGTGCCATTCAGCGCCGCCACTACCGGCTTGCCGAGGGTTTCCAGCACCCGCAGCTGACGCTTGATCTCGGTGACGTTATCCAGAAAAACCTGGCCGTCTTCCTTTTTTGCCTTGAGCAGGTCACGCAGATCACCGCCGGCAAAGAAGGTTTTCTTGGCGGAAGTGATGATGACACCGGCAATGTTGTCTTTCTCTTTTTCCAGACGCTCCACGGTGGCTGCCATGGACTTGCCGTACAGCTCGTTCATGGTGTTCGCGGACTGATTGGGATCATCCAGAATCAGGGTAACGATGTTGTCCGCGTCCTGTTCCCAACGGATTGCAGTTTGTTCACTCATGTTCTTTCTCCGAATTCGTTCGACGCGGTTTACAGACGCTCAATGATGGTGGCGATACCCATGCCACCGCCCACACACAAGGTGCACAGCGCGTACTTCTTGTCGCGACGCTCGAGTTCATCCAGCGCGGTTCCCAGAATCATGGCACCGGTGGCCCCCAGCGGATGCCCCATGGCGATGGAACCGCCATTCACGTTGGTCACATCCGGAGTAATGTCCATGTCCTTCATGAAACGCATGGCCACGGCGGCAAACGCTTCGTTGATTTCCCACAGATCGATGTCGCTGGTTTTGAGGCCGGCTTTGGCCAGCGCCTTCTTGGCGGCCGGGCCCGGGCCGGTCAGCATGATGGTCGGATCGGCACCGCTGATGGCGGTGCAGACAATACGGCCACGGGCCTTCATGCCGTAATTCTTGCCGACCTGCTCGTTACCCAGCACGACCAATGACGCGCCATCCACGATGCCGGAGGAGTTACCGGCGTGGTGAACGTGATCGATTTTTTCCAGCCAGTGGTATTTCTGCAGCGCCACCGCATCGAAACCACCCATTTCGCCCATCATGGCGAAAGAGGGATTCAGACCTGCCAGCCCATCAGCAGTAGTGCCGGCGCGAACGTGCTCATCACGATCCAGTACGGTCAGGCCGTTGAGGTCTTTCACCGGTACCACGGACTTGCCGAAGTAGCCTTTTTCCCAGGCAGTGGCAGCACGCTCCTGAGATTCCGCGGCGAATTCATCCACATCACGGCGGGAAAAACCTTCGATGGTGGCAATCAGGTCAGCACCAATACCTTGAGGGACGAAACCGGTCTTGTAGTTAGTGACCGGATCCATGGCCCAGGCACCGCCGTCGGAGCCCATGGGAATCCGGCTCATGGCTTCCACACCACCCGCCAGAATCAGGTCATCCCAGCCGGAGGCCACTTTCTGGGCACCGGTGTTCACCGCTTCCAGGCCGGAGGCGCAGAAACGGTTCAGTTGGTAACCCGCCACTGTATCCGGCAGGCCCGCAGCCAGCGCTGCCGTCTTGGCGATACAGGCGCCCTGATCGCCCACCGGGGTAACCACGCCCAACAACAGATCATCAATACGGTTGGTGTCCATATTGGGGAAACGGGCTTTCACTTCATCGATCAGGCCGACCACCAGGTCCAGCGGCTTCACCGTATGCAGTGAACCATCTTTTTTACCCCGACCACGGGGAGTACGGATGGCATCGTAAATATAGGCTTCGGTCATGGAACCTTCCTCTTGCCTCAGGCAGATGTCAGCACAGCTGACGGGTTTTGGAGGGCGGAACCTGTCAGTGCATGGGTTCGCAACAAAGTGACAGGTACCGGCCAAATGTAGACCGCAGAGATTGCCCTACCCGAGCCCGTCACTCAATGACAGGAGTTAACAGCCAGGGTGAGCGGAACGGGCAGTGGTTAACCGCTTGATATGCAAGGCGTCTTGAGGGCCAATGCGAGGGACTGGAGAGATGATAAGGTCTGGACATTCGTTTCAGGAGAATTCGCTATGTCCCATAACACCGAGGTGCTGCGCTCCCTGGCCGCTTCCGCCCTGCAGCAGGGTCGAGGCATTGCCAGCAAAGGCCACCGCAAGACGCCCCAGGAACCCCTTGAACTGTATGACATGGAAGGCTGCCCGTTTTGCCGCCTGGTTCGCGAAGCATTGACGGATCTGGATCTGGATGTGCTGATTTTCCCTTGCCCCAAGGGCGGTGAGCGTTACCGCCCACTGGTGGAGCGCCTGAGTGGACGCCAGCAATTCCCCTATCTGATGGACCCGAATACCGGGGCCGCACTGTACGAATCCGCCGATATCATCGACTACCTGTACCGGGAATACGGTGGCCGCCCAGCGCCGCGCCGCTGGCTGGTACGCAGCCTGCGCACGGCCGCTGCGGTGTCCGCGTCACTGCCCCGTGCCTCCCGTGGCCTGCACGCCCTGGACAGCCAGGCGCCCGAACAGGCACTGGAACTCTACTCTTTTGAGGCCAGTCCCTTCGCCCGCCTGGTTCGCGAACGCCTCACCGAGCTTCAGCTTCCCTACCTGCTTCGTCAGTGCGGCCGGGATCAATGGCAGGACTGGGTGCTACCGCCGGTGCGGCGGCGTCTTCTTGATGACTATGCGCCCCGTCAGCGTAACCGGGTCGCCCTGATGGAACGAGCCGGCCGCATCGCCGTTCCCTACCTGGTAGATCCCAATACTGGCGCTGAACTATTCGAATCCGCGGACATTCTGAATTACCTGGATCAGACTTACGGTCGATAATCGCTGCCCGGCGCACCAACAAATGGTGTGCCGGACACTTCTCCCTTCGCCGGATTAGTGCTATATAAAGCACTGAGAACCCCCTTTCATTCTGTAAAGAGAGTAGCACCATGGGTCGTCGACATTTTGATGACTATGAACCGGACGATTGGAACGAAGAACACAAGCGCGCTGAACGTGAACGTCGCAAACGTGATGCAAAACGTCATCGGCACGATTCAGAGGACAAAAGTGACTCGCGCGAAAGCCGCGATTCGCGTCCTTACTGAAACAGGTTCCATCTCGGGAGCATTCGCTTCCAGGTCTGAAAACCGGGCTTCACGGATGAAGCCCCTCTCTCCTTTTGGCTAATTATCGCCGTAACGGCTGGCAAGAGTGGTCAGTGCTGCAGCTGTATTCTCATCCGCCAGAAGCTTGAAGCCACCCCGCCAATGTCCATTGGGCAAATAATCATGCCAACGGGGTTCCGCCATCACTGTCAGTTCACGATGACCCGATAAAGGTAAAGGCAGTTGCAGTAGCAGTGACTGGCTCCCCTGAGGTGGCGAACCACGACCGGTCAGGCACAGACCCTCGTCAGTCAGATTGAGAATATGCCCCACCGGCTTTCGATCGATGGAAGCCCGGACATTCAGTCTCAGTCGAGGCCTGCGGAAACGTCGTCGCTCCATAACTACCTCTCGGGAAGGGTCTCACTGCCAGTTTCTGCCCGCTTTGTGTACCATGCAAGCATGAACTAACGGGTTTTGTGGAGCAGTTCCATGGCCACCAATGACGATGATCTGTTCCGCCAGGAAATGGCGGATGTGACACCGATCAAACCGGATAATCGCGCAAACCTACCCCGGACCAAGCGGCCAGACAGCCTGCGCGAGCAACTGCGCCGCGCCGCCGTTATGGATGACCGTAAGGACCGCAATCCCCTCACCGTGCCGGAACAAGTCCCCCGGATTGGCCCCACCGATATTGTCGGGGTCAAGAAAAACGGCGTACAGGAAGGCGTATACCGCAAATTGCGGCTGGGCAAGTATGATGCCCAGGACCTGCTGGACCTGCATCGGGTGCGTTTGATGGACGCCCGAGACCGGGTGCAGGCTTTTCTGATGAAAGCCCACGAACAGGGCCTGCGTTCCGTCCTGATAAGCCACGGCAAAGGGGTGCACAGCGAGCGTCCTGGCTTTCTGAAGAGCTACGTCATGCACTGGCTCGAGGAGAGTCATCTGGTACTCGCCTACCACTCCGCCCCCCAGAACCAGGGCGGCAGCGGCGCCACCTATGTACTGATACGGAAAAGCAGTCAGTCACGGCAACGCAATAGGGAATTCTTTATGGAGGCGGGGAAACAGCAAAGATAGTTAATAGTTAAGAATTAATAGTTAATAACGCGCGGGGAGATTAACGCAAGAGGCCGCGCCCAAGTGCTGAGCGCGGCCTCTTGCCTTGATGCTCAGTGAAGACTGATCCGCGCAGCTATTAATTATTCACTATTCATTATTAATTACCTCACCGCCTGATCCGGTTAATCCCGTTGATCGCCGCCACCCGATAAGCTTCCGCCATAGTCGGGTAGTTGAAGGTGGTGTCGATAAAGTACTCCAGCGTGTTCTGTTCGCCGGGCTGGCGCATGATGGCCTGGCCCACATGGACGATTTCCATGGCCTGATAGCCGAAGCAATGGATGCCCAGCACCGCCAGGGTCTCCCGGTGAAACAGGATTTTCAGCATCCCTACCCGCTCACCGGTAATCTGCGCCCGGGCCAGATTGCGGAAGAAGGCCTGTCCGACCTCATAGGGCACCTTGGCGTCGGTGAGCTCCTGCTCGTTGCGCCCCACGCTGCTAATCCCCGGGATGGTATAAATGCCGGTAGGCACGTCGGTCACCTGCCGGACGTCATCGCCGGCAATGGCCGCCGCACAGAAGCGGCCCTGGTCATAGGACGCGCTGGCCAGGGAGGGCCAACCCACCAAATCGCCGACGGCATAAATACCTTCCACACTGGTCTGGTAGCGCTCGTTGACCTGTAACTGCCCACGGTTGTTGGGCTCAAGGCCGACAGCGTCCAGCCCCATGTCCTGAGTGTTACCGGAGCGACCGTTACACCACAGCAAGGCATCGGCGCGCAGTTTCTTGCCGGACTTCAGTTCCAGGGTGACACCATCATCGTCGGCAACAACCCGCTTGTATTCCTCATCCTGACGAATGGTGCAGCCCTGCTCGCGCAGGTGATAACTGAGCGCATCGGAAATTTCCGTATCCAGAAAATCCAGTAGATGCTGCCGGGAATTGACCAGGTCAACCCGGATTCCCAGGCCGGTAAAGATGCAGGCATATTCCGATCCGATCACCCCCGCCCCATAGATGATGATATGGCGTGGGGTATGGTCCATGGTGAGAATGGTGTCTGAGTCGTAGACACGGGGATGCTCGAAATCCACATCCTCCGGATGATAGGGCCTTGAGCCTGTAGCAATCACAACGTTACGGGTTTTGAGCAGATGCAACCGCCCTTCCCGGTCTTCCACCTTCACCTCGTTATTGCCAAGCAGCTCACCTCGGCCACCAAACACCGTCACCCGGTTACGGATATAGAAATCCGTACGCACCTGGACCTGTGAATCGATGACCTCGCGGGTCCTGGCAATCAGATCCTGCCAACGGACTTCACGGGGATTGAGAATGCCACGCAGCAGAGGATTGCGCTGAGTACGAATCACCTGGCGTACCAGATGACGAAGCGCCTTTGAAGGAATGGTCCCCCAGTGTGTGCAGTTACCTCCCAGGGATGTCTGGTCTTCGACAATGGCTACCCGCAGGCCTTTCTTGGTCGCCTGCATGGCCGCCGCTTCACCCGCCGGCCCACTACCAATCACCACCAGATCCCAACCCGCACTGATATCCATTCACTTCTCCTTTCCGCGACATCACTATTATAGGCATGTCCCCCGGCTGGCACGAGTAAGACCAAAACTGAGGCTCCCTAGCCATATTGGCAGAGACTGGCATGATGGGGAGGATGGAAGAAATGATCCAATCCGATAACAGAGGTGTCTGACATGGAAGAGCGCAGCGAACACAAGCCCTCAAAGCTGGCCCGAGGAGGAAAGACAACAGGCCGGTGGCTGATGACCCACCCGATCGGGGCCTTGCAAATTCTGGCGGTGATCGTGGTGGCAATTATCGTGCTTCAGAATCTGGAGCCCACCAGCATCGACATCCTGTTCTGGACACTGGTGGACATCCCCAAATTACTGCTTTTGCTGGCCAGCATGCTGGCCGGGGGGCTGATCTGGGAGCTGTTGCGGCGCAGCCTGCTACGCCGCCGCAAGGCGCCGGCGACGCCAGAACAGTAATAACAGACCGGAGAGCAGGCCAAGGCTCCAGCTACCGGCGCTTGCGTCTTCCTGTTCTCCCGGGTAGGTGATGGTGAAGGTGGCAGCCGCCGACGTACTACCACAGTGATCCTCCACTTCCAGAGTAAAGCTGTCCTTGAACGGGCTGAAGTTACTATCGGGGATGTAGGTCACGGTGCGCGCGTCAGAATTGATGATTATCCCCGTGCCCTGAGCACTACCCGTTTCATTATTACGTTTAGTAAAACTAGGCTCATCCTTGATTCTAAGCGTTGGCCAATTGATGGAACTCGAGTCACCATCGGGGTCATCAGCGGTAATCTTGAAGGTTACAGATTCACCAGGACGGCTACTACGGGTCTGCCCAGTGATACTCGGCGCCTTGTTGGTGATACTCATGCTGACCAAAGCATCCGAGGACTGCTGGGCCGGGTCCGCGTTGTCTTCAAAGTTGTAAAGGAAAACCAGCCGAGGTGTGTCTCTGTCATCATCATTGAGGGCTTCACAAACTGCATCCTTGGCTGGATCTACTGAATCTGGAATGAAGCCCTGATTTGAAGGAGTGAACAGGACGATACAATTTTCGGCCACATCTCCATCATCATAATTGTCCGGATTGCGATTGATGAAACGCTGGGGAAGCGGGTCGCCGCATTTCACGTCATAGCCATCAACCGATTCGCTGTAAAATTCCCAGACAAATTCAATGGTGGTGCCATCGGCTTGGGATCCACTACCACCTAGAACATAACGGCGGGTCGTTGAATCATAGGTGTAAGAGCCGGCCGTCGGATTGACCTCTTCTTCCCCGCCGACAATATCAAATTGTGCCGGAGTGAAAACGAAATTATCGTCCAATAACTCGCCATTTCCATCAAGCAGCTCAATCTCGGCTCCATCACTCGGCAAATCATTATCAAAGACGTCTATCAGGACGCGGCGATCTGGCGCACGCTGGTTATTGGCCTCGTCATCTGCAGCGGTAATTTGTTGATATTCAAAGGCCCCTCGATCACAAATGCCACCAGAAGTCCTGGCAATACCACGCAAATCCGCAGCGCGGCAGCGCAGCGGAGTTGAGGTACCAGATTGCAGATCCTCTTCGTCGTTGCCGGCATCAATGATTAATAAATCGTTGAGATCAGCAGCAACGAGATACGGAGGCGTATAGTCCGTAGAACTACCCGTCTCACCTTCCAGCACTGATGACATGCCCGCGGTTCCACCTTCCCCATCGTCATTGTTCTCATCTGTACCACTTGCCGTACAGGCAGCGCCAGAAAACAGGTTGTAAACGCTATCGCGCAATTCCCCGGTACCTGTTGAGCAACTGGTTCCACTGGCCGCAACAATACTGTTTGCCAAGCTGACCGTGGCTTCAGAGTCGCCCAGTTCAATACCATTCCCCGGAGCATTATTCACGAAGGTCAGATTCATCAGACGGACATTAATATCCACGCCACTGAGATCCAGGGCCGAGCCTTTCGGTGCACTGTTGTCCACAAAGGTACTGTTGGAAAATGCAATGAAATTGCCGGTTGGAACATTCAAATCAAAGGCGCCACCCTCAACGTCAGCATGGTTGCTCTCAAACGTTGTATCAACAGCGGCAAACCGGAAACTCTCTCCATTCTGGGCTGTGGTTGCCATAACACCACCGGATTGCAACGCCTCGTTACCTGTCACATAGGCACGATTGAAGGACACCTGTTTTTCATTGCCGGCGTTGGCCCGTACATAGATAACCCCACCGGAACGGTCTGCCCGGTTATTGCGAAGGATAACCCGGTCAAAAACCACGGAGCCGCCGGTAATGACTGCACCGCCAAATCCCTGATCACCCACGGGGGTGCCTCCAGGCACAGAGGCGTTACCGCCTTCCAGCTGGAGATAGCGAAACAATACACTGGGATGACCATTACTAACTGGCGCTCGCACTTCGAACAATCGGCTCTGTCCATCCCCGATAATTCGGGTAATCGTGTCCTCAGCATCCGGCTCTGCATCATCTGCATTGCGAACGCCTTTGCCGACCAGCTCCACACTGCCCCCCTGGATTACCAGTGTGCCTTCCAGATGGATATCGCCAGCAGGCAGCAGGATGCGATCTTCGCCTTTGGCACCGAAATCACAGTCCGGGCTACTGAAAGTAGCGGCATTGGCCAACGCTTCTCGCAAGGTGCACAGGCCATCGTTGGTAATGGAAGGGTTATCATCGAGCAGGGAGTTCACTTCAATATCAGCAGCCAACACTGTGCCCGATAGCATCACGGCAAGGGCAACAAGCCCTGAACGCCATCGGCGGAGCAGGCCACCAACGAGCAACGTTAAAAATGCCAGGACTGAAAAAGAACCACCGCTGCTGCCACCCAGAATACTCTTGGGCTCTGTCAGGCCACTGGACGGCTGCGCCACCATATTGGCAATTTCACTCTGATCCAGACCGATATCGGTACCACCAGCAAAGGCATACCGGGAAACCAAATAACGCAGCTGATCTACGCCGTGAAAACTGCTGTCCGGGGAATAACGAACACGAGGGTAACCCTGGCCATCAATTTCCACTGATGCCCGTCCCCGCTCAGGGGCAACAATAATTGTCATGCAACGCTCAAGTACTTCTTGCTCAAGGCAGGCACTATCCATGACCGGGCAGGTGCCTTCATCAATAATGATTGGTTCCAGACGTCCACAATCCACCACAGTGTCATTTCTGTCATTTTTCAGCACGTCTCCGAGCACAGTCCGGCCGCTAATCAGATCAATCTCATCCGGTTGCGCCAGTGCACGCAGAAATTCCACCGCTCCCACGTCACAACGTCCACCAGCGCCACCACGCGACTCACCGCGCATGTCTTGCTTGGCACATTGATCTACGGTTTCCGGGTTACCGCGATCGAACAGGCTGGGAGTTGCCTCCGGTATTGTCGTATCCAACCCGGCGGGTTCCGGGTTAGGGAGAAAGCCAGGAAAATTTCCGCCCAGCTCTTCGGCAGGAATCGGCATGCAGGCTCCGGAGCCGGTTCCCACGCAAGTGACACGACTGGCCGTTGTCTCATTCCAGCCAAGCAGCACTTCCGCCGAGGCTCCGTTCGGGTCCAGTGTCACCGGCGTCCCTTCGGTCTGCTCCCGCGGCAAAGGGCACGTCGCGTCGTCGGTAATTGTGTAAAGCAAGGTAGCATCGGCATCGTCGGTGCCATCCAACGCAGTACCCGCACATGCCCCATTGCTGTTACCTGCCAGTACCGTATTGAAGATAAAGGCCGTACTGAACGCTTCTGGTGGATCTTCATCCGGATCGGTCGGCACATCCAGCTGAGCTTCATCAAGATGTAGCGCCAAGCCTTCGTTGAAGACGATCGTCATGTTCTGCAGCACCAGCTGATGCTTCGGCGCTACCAACTGGATAACGCCGCCACTATTGTTGGTGATGGTTCCATTGGTCAGATCAAACACAATCTGCTTGTCTTCATCTCCATCCAGATAGAACAGCCCACCATCAGACTGAGACTCGTTACCTGCCATGTAAAAGCGGTGACCGGTAATTTCCCCATCAAACTCGGCAGACGTTGCTATCACGGCACCATTGCCGCTGGCCACATTGTCTTCGAACAGTGTGCTTTCCGGAAAAGCCAGGTTGCTACCGTTCTCAAGGTATACCGCGCCACCGTTGATCGCCTGGCCTCCACGCAACTCGACATTCTCTGATAAGCCAAGCCCGCCATGGGCCAGGATCAACCCGCCATTTCTCTCTGCCGGGTCGACTTCATTATTGGCCGAGCCTTCCTGCAAAATAAGGTTACCCAGCGTCAGCGAGCCTCGCTCCAGCAGGAACACGCGGCTGTTTCCGCCCGCAGAGATGACAGGCTTTTCCTTGTCTTCCGGTTCTTCAAAGCTGTCCAGGAACACATCAATTCTGATATTGGGCGAAATGGGAGTGTCATCGCCTTCATCAAGATCGACAGGCACTTTCACAACGATCTCTACTAGACAGTCATCTTGGGCCGTTGGAGTGCATTCGGGGTCCACAACTTCTTTTGTCTCATCAACAAACTTGACCTTCCTGCCCCCCAGGGGAAGCTCCCCTTCAGTCAACAGGTACGTCTCACCTTCAAGCAAGCGAATAGTGTCATTACCAGTGCCCGCCTCACAGGCCCCGACGCTGACTTGGTAACTGATCGCGTAAATGGCTTCGCGCAGAGTGCACCGACCACCGCTCGACTCCGGGGTTACTTTGTAATAGCTGTCTTCCGGAGCGAACTGGGGGGCATCGGACTCTTCGTAGACGACACGTTCAACAGAAACCGCCACATCGTCCGTGGTCTCGATTTTGTAAACGGTTGCCTGGGAAGTGGCGGCTGCGAGAATAAGGGCGCAGCCAGCAAGGGTTTGCCAAAGCGCGATGTGGCGCATGTTGTGCTCCTGCAGGCTTTTTTGTGCCTGGCGTTATTGTTCTAATCTGGATCCAAAGTCCGACAATGCACTGATCACCGGAACGTAATCTGATGTAACCAATCATCAATATAGCGGTTACTTACGTAGCAGACTGTTGCTTCTTCGTTAAGCGACCCTTTTTACCACCCCAGCGCATCCTTGACAAAGGGAATAGTGACCGAGCGCTGTTGCGCGAGGGCCATACGGTCAAGGCGGTCAAGCAGCGCCATCAACGCCCCGGGGCTACGCTCACTGCGCAACACGATATAGTGAGCTACATCCTGCTCAATCCGTAGCCCACGGGCCCT
Source organism: uncultured Alcanivorax sp. (assembly GCF_947258575.1). Classification (GTDB taxonomy): domain Bacteria; phylum Pseudomonadota; class Gammaproteobacteria; order Pseudomonadales; family Alcanivoracaceae; genus Alcanivorax. The sequence goes on along the minus strand of NZ_CAMYIV010000011.1, from coordinate 472,617 downwards.
GGCCCGCTCCTGTAACATTTTTTGCAGGTCATCATCTGCCAGAGGGGCCAGCCTGTATACCGGCCCGGCGGCCAGGCGGGTGGCCAGATCCGGCAGTAACAGGCCGGTGGCGGTCGGAGAGGCATTGGCGGTCACCAGCAGGTGCCCGCCCTGTGCCATCAGACGGTTATAAAGGTGAAATAAGGCCTCTTCCCAGGCCGGATCACCGGCAAAACGCTGACAATCATCCAGCGCCAGCAGATCGAATTGTTCCATGGCCTCCAGCACCGCCGGCACCAGCGGGAGTAGCTCGCTGGCAGGCAACAGGCAAGCATCCATGCCCTGCTGCTGGGCCAGGCGCACCGCCCCTTCCAGCAGGTGGCTCTTGCCCTGTTGCTCCCCGCCCCAGATAAAGGCCTGACGATCTGCACCCAGCACCACTTCACGGACGCCGGCCAGCGCGGCCCCGTTGGGGCCGGACAGGAAATTGGAAAGGTCATTTCCCTCACGCAATTGCAGCGCCAGGGGCAGCTGTGCGCTCATGGATCAGGAACGCCAGCAGTAGCGCCACTGCGGCCCGGCGACCGAATCGTCCGGGCAGGGGCGCAATTGTCGGGAAAGCTCCAGCAGGCTACGTAGCTGGGAATCGCTGGCACCGAAATCCAGGCCGAAAGTCACTCCCTGATCAGAGGCCTGTACCAGCGAGACGGCCCGCATGCCGCTCAGCCCTGCCAGGAAACCCTGCAGCTGATGCCAGTCAGCCAGCGTTTCCACCTGCTCGACCTCCAGCAGGGTGAGCCGCTCGGAAGCGCTGCTGGCCACCGCATAACGCTGAGCGAGTTGATCGGTCACCGCATCCACCAACGTTGTCACCGCCTGTTCAGCGGAAGCACTGTCTTCACGCCCCTGATTCAGGGTCTTCTTGCCCTGTAACACACGCCAGCTCACCGTGGCCGGCGAGCCTTGATACAAAACAGCAGCGACAACCAGTTCATGAGGGTATCGCTCGGAAGCGGACCGCAACTGGTTATCGAATCGGCCGCGGACATCCGCTACGGTGACCGCATTACGGTCCTGACTGTCCCATTCGGGCACCACCAGGGATAGCCCCCGGCGCCGGGCTTCGCCAACCAGGTGCTCGCGCAGTTCATGATCTCCCGCCACCATATCTCCACGGCCGGTGCCCTGCTCTACCAGCCAGATCAACACCTGGGGACGCGGAAAGCCCCATACCGGCGCGCCCGCTGCCGCCATGAAATCCATCAAGCCGCGGGTGTCATAGCGGACCATCAGTTGATCACCGTCGTAATCGTAGCGAGTGACCCAACGGTCCAGCTGCGCCAGAGCCTGCTCGGATACCGGCTGCTCAAGGACTTGCTGTTTGCCACTCAGACGCACCAGCATGTCCTTCAGCCCTTGCTGCAGAGCCTGCTGGCGCTGAGCCTCGCCACGGCCATCCACCGTCAGCGCCACTGTATTCAGAGACTCTGCCTGGGCCCCAAGGGCCAACCCCAACAACAATGCCACGATTCCAAGAAAACGCATGACCGGCCATTCCAACCTGAAAATTCAAGCGCGCTATTATCACTGATAACCCGCCGGGACGCGAGACGCCTGACACCAGACACCATGCAATTGCACAACGGTTTTCTGTTCTCACCGCATGCAGCTTGCTGCCAGCGGCAATTCTGCCGGTTTGGCTGGAAAGATAGCCCCCTCACCCTTAAAATACGCGCCTTCACCAATCCGGAGCCCCCCATGACCGATCAGAAACGGCCGCTGACTTACCGTGACGCCGGTGTCGATATCGACGCTGGCAACGAGCTGGTAAAACGTATCGCCCCCGTGGCCAAACGCACCCGTCGTCCCGAGGTGCTGGGCGGTCTGGGCGGTTTTGGCGCCCTCTGCGAGTTGCCCAGCCGCTACAAGAACCCGGTTCTGGTAGCCGGTACCGATGGGGTTGGCACCAAGTTGCGTCTGGCTATTGATACCGGTCGCCATGACAAGGTGGGCATCGATCTGGTGGCCATGTGCGTCAACGATTTGATCGTGGGCGGCGCCGAGCCCCTGTTCTTCCTGGACTATTACGCCACCGGCAAGCTGGATGTGGACACCGCCACCAGCGTAGTGACCGGCATCGGCGAAGGCTGTGAAATGGCCGGTTGCGCCCTGATTGGTGGCGAAACGGCAGAAATGCCGGGGATGTACGAGGGAGAGGATTACGATCTGGCCGGCTTCTGTGTCGGCGTGGTGGAAAAAGATGGCGTGCTGGATGGCAGCAAGCTCAAGGCCGGCGACAAACTCATCGGCCTCGCTTCCTCCGGCCCCCACTCCAACGGCTATTCGCTGATTCGCCGCATCATGGCCCAGTCCGATATCGACATCGAACTGGAAGGTCAGCCCCTGATGGAGCATCTGCTTGCACCCACCCGCATCTATGTCAAACCCCTGCTGAAACTGATCGAGCAGGTCCAGGTGCATGCCCTGGCACACATCACCGGCGGCGGCCTGCCGGAAAACCTGCCCCGGGTGATGCCGGAAAACACCCGTGCAGTTATCGACACCCGTAGCTGGGAATTTCCTGCCGTATTCAAGTGGTTGCAACAGGAAGGCCAGGTCCCGGCTTTCGAGATGTACCGCACCTTTAACTGTGGTGTCGGTATGGTCATCGCCGTCCCGGCAGATCAGGTAGATGCCACCCTGGCGCTGATGGAAGCAGAAGGCGAAGTGGCCTTCCTGATGGGTGAGATCCAGGCCGGTGAAGGGGAACCGGAAGTGGTACTGGAAGGCCTGGCAGAGTGACGCACCGCCTTGCTGTTCTGATCAGCGGCTCGGGCACCAATCTGCAGGCCATCATGGCGGCCATTGATAGTGGCCGCCTGGATGCAGAGGTCGTGGTGGTACTGTCCAACCGTGCCGATGCCGGAGGTTTGAGCCGTGCCAAACATGCCGGCATTGCCACCGAAGTACTGGATCATCGCCAGTACGACAGCCGCGAAGCATTTGACCAGGCAATGATCACGACTCTGGACCGTTACCAGCCCGGTACGGTGGTGCTGGCCGGGTTCATGCGCATTCTCTCACCGCTGTTTGTCCGCCACTATGCCGGCCAGCTGATCAACATCCACCCTTCCCTGCTGCCCAAGTACCGCGGGCTCCAGACCCATGCCCGCGCTCTGGAAGCCGGCGATCAACAGCATGGCTGCTCCATCCATTTCGTCACCGAAGAACTGGATGGCGGCCCACTGATCGCCCAGGCTCCGCTGGACGTCCTTGCGAACGATACCGTTGATTCCTTGTCCAAACGCGTACAACAACGCGAACACCTGCTTTATCCTCTGGTGTTGCAATGGCGCGCCGAACAGCGCCTGGAATTGAATCAGAACGGAGTCATGCTGGATGGCAAACCTCTCCCCGAACAGGGGTTTCAACTGGTCTAGCAGTCTTCTGCTGACACTGGCCCTGGTGGCTCCGGCCAGCCATGCCGAGCCACCGGTTGCGCCTTTTTCTCTGGATTACAGCCTGAAAAGTGAAGGTATTCCTTTCACCGTTACTGCCACACGGACTCTGAAACCCATGCAGGGAGGCCTGTGGAAAATGGAAGTGCAGGCCAAAAACTGGCTGGGCGAAATCCGTGAAACCACCCTGTTCGACTGGCAAAAATGTATCCCCGAGAGCACGTTCTATGGCTACTACCGTCGTGGCCTGGGGCGGGTCAAGGAAGCCAAGCTGCATCTGGACCGGGAAACCGGGGTCGCCGCCAGTGAACGCACGGATAAGCCCACGCGCAATTACCCGATCACAGATCAAGCCACCGACGAACTCTCCGTCTCTCTGGCCCTGCAATGTTCTCTTCAGGCTGGCCAGCGTGACATCAAACTCCAGGTTGCCGATGAGCGTTCCATGGAAGCACACCGCTACCGTGTAGTTGGCGAGGAACAGCTGAATATTGACGGCAAGCGGGTGGAAACAGTAAAAGTACAACGCCAGCGCGGCACCAACAGCAAGCGACAGACCTACATGTGGTTTGCACCGCAGCATGATTATCTGCTCGTCCAACTGCTGCAGGAAAACAGTGATGGCGATCACGTGATGACGCTGCAATCTATGGAGGGATACTAACGGTGCGACGGATCTTACTTGCCTTACTGGTGGCAGCCTGTAGCGTTGCCAGTGCCGAACCGCTGGCGCCTTTTGCGGCCGAATTCCGCATTTATGTGAACAAGCTGCCCACCCCGGTCAAGGCCGACCTGGTGCTGGAACCCGCCGAAGGCAAAGACTATTACCGCATGCTGCTGAAGGCCAAATCCTTCCTGCTTACCAATACCGAAGAGAGCTATTTCCACTGGCGCGACTGTCAGCCGCGCACCACCCAGTATGTTCATGAATTCAAGGGATTCGGCCAGCACCGCTACCACCATATGGATTTCCAGTGGAACCCACCCATGGTCCACAACGAATCCGAAGACGATCAGGAAAGCCTGGAAATCCCGGAAAACACCCTGGACGAACTGACCATTCTGTTGCGCGGGCGTTGTGTATTTGCCACCGGCGACAAGGCCTACAAAGTCACCAGCGTCTACGGTGACAAGCTGCGCACCCATCATTTCGAGATTATCGACCGGGAAGTGATTGATACGCCTATGGGCGAAATTGACACCCTGCTGGTGGAAAAGAAGCGCGAAGGGGACAGCAAGGAAAAACGTCGCACCCTGTTCTGGGTGGCGCCAAGCCTGGACTACATGGTGGTCAAGGCCAGGCACATAGAAAGCACCCTGCTCAAGGCAGAACTGATCATGATTGATTACGACGGCCCGGATGTGCCGCCGTTGTCCTAGTGGGTTGATAGAACCACTGTAGGAGCGGCGACAGTTTCAGGCCCGTGGCAGGGTCACACCACGCTGGCCCTGGTATTTCCCGCCCCGATCCATATAAGACGTTTCGCACATCTCATCGGATTCAAAGAACAGCATCTGCGCTACACCCTCGTGAGCATAAATTTTTGCCGGCAGCGTGGTGGTGTTGGAGAACTCCAGAGTCACATGGCCCTCCCACTCCGGTTCCAGGGGCGTCACATTGACGATAATGCCGCAGCGCGCGTAGGTGGACTTGCCCAGACAGATGGTCAGCACATTACGGGGAATGCGGAAATATTCCACGGTGCGGGCCAGGGCAAAGGAGTTGGGCGGGATGATGCAGTAGTCGCCTTTGATGTCCACGAAGCTGCGCTCATCGAAAGCCTTGGGGTCTACCGTGGCGGAATGAATATTGGTGAACACCTTGAATTCATCCGCACAGCGCACATCGTACCCGTAGCTGGACACACCATAGGAAATCATTTTTTCGCCATTTTCATCCGCGCGGATCTGCCCACTCTGAAAGGGCTCGATCATGCCTTTTTCGGCGGCCATGCGGGTAATCCAGCGATCCGATTTAATCGTCATTGTTGCGCCTCAAAATTCCGGGGTGGTTGGCGTTCAAGCGGACAATGGTAGCAGCATGAAACGCCGCACGCAGCAGGCCTGACCGACCTCGTCCCTCAATGTTGTGTCACCTTGGGAAACGCCCGCTTGCCGGCTTCCGTCAATGACAGTCTGGCCGCCAACCGGCGGGCTGCCTGACGGTACAGGCCGGTCTCCTCACTGTCCGGGCAGGCCGCCACCACCGGTTGGCCGCTGTCAGCCTGTTCCCGGATTCGCAGGGACAATGGCAGGGCCGCCAGTACTTCGGTGTGGTATTCACTGGCCATCCTTTCCCCGCCGCCCTGACCGAACACATGCTCTTTATGGCCACACTGGCTGCAGATATGTACCGCCATGTTCTCCACAATGCCCAGCACGCGGATATCCACCTTACGAAACATTTCCACGCCCTTGATGGCATCCAGCAGGGCAATGTCCTGGGGCGTGGTGATGATTACCGCACCAGCCACCGGAATTTTCTGGGCCAGTGTCAGCTGGATATCGCCGGTGCCCGGGGGCAGATCCACCAGCAGGTAATCCAGCTTATGCCAGCGGGTCTGCTCCATCATTTGCACCAGTGCACCACTGGCTTTCGGGCCGCGCCAGACCACCGGGGTCTGCTTGGTGGTCAGATAGCCCATGGACATGGTCTGCAGCCCATAGGCCTCCACCGGCACAAAGAACTTTCCTTCCAGCACTTCCGGGCGGGTGCCGTCCGGCAGGCCCAGCATCAGCGGCTGGCTGGGACCGAACACGTCCGCATCCAGCAGACCCACCCGGGCGCCTTCAGCCTGTAACGCCAACGCCAGATTCACCGCTGTGGTGGACTTGCCCACCCCGCCTTTGCCGGAGGCTATGGCAATCACATTGGCTACCTGGTCCATTGCCGGCAAGCTGCTCTGGGCCCGGTGCGGGATGATGTCCGCCTCCAGCACCAGGGTCAGCTCACGGCCTTCCAGCACCTCACTCAGATGCTCCCGAATCTGTGCTGCCAAGTCCTCACGAATACCGTCAATCGGAAATCCCAGAACGATTCGGGCATGGACGGTACTGTTGTCCACGGTCAGTGATTCAATGGCATCCACCGATGTCAGGCTGACGCCCAGATCGTCGGGAATAAAATCGCCCAGTTGCTGTCGAATGCGTTGCTCGGCTGAACTCATGATGGCCTCCGTTTCGAGAGGTGCGATGATAGGGGCTAAGCCGTCAACAACCAAGCCACCTTCGTGGAAGTTATTCGTTGCACAAACGCGAACCATGGGGTGGTTATCCCGCTGTAAATGCGCAAAATAGAATGCCGATTGCACGGCAGTACAAGGAGAGTCCATGAAACGCATCACCGCCGCATCCCTGATCGCCCTGGGGGCATTGAGCCTGACGGCCTGCAACGATGCCCCCCATCTTATCAATCACGGGCCTGACAGCATCACCGTGTCAGGTAGTGGCGACATCGCAGCCCAACCGGATATTTTCCGCGTGGTAGCGACTGCCAGCGAACAGGGCGACGACATTGCCGCCATGAAATCCCGCGTCGACGACACCGTAGCCGATATGCTCGACCTGGCGGACGACCTGGATATTGAGGAAAAACAGGTGCGCGCCAGCGATCTGCGCGTTCAGCCGCAATGGCAATACCAACCGGAGCGTAAACTGATCGGCCATCAGGTAAGCCGTGACGTCACCTTCCGCGCCAATGGCCTGAACACCTATACCCAGCTGCTCGACGGCCTGGCCAAGCAGGGTTTGCGGGATATTCGCCCGGCCGGCACCGAAGTCAGCAACGCCGACGAGCTGGCCAACCAGGCTCTGGAGAAAGCCGTGGCAGATGCCCGCCAGCGGGCCAGCATCATCGCCGAGGCCGCTGATCGGGAGCTTGGCAAGGCTATCCAGATCCAGGCCCAGGATTTCCAGCCTCCGCAACCGGTAATGATGATGGCGCGCAGCAAGGAAAGCGGTAACGCCGACAGCTACCGGCCCGGCGAAACCGATATCACCGCCCGGGTCCAGATCACCTTCGAACTGGATTAATGGATAGCCTCGGTCAGATCTGCAGCGCCGCGCTGCAGCAGTATCTTGCCCACGGTGAAGCCCGGGGGCTGGATATTGCTGCCGCGTTGGATTCCGCAGCCCTGGATTTGGAACGGGTCCGCCAGCCGGACGCCCGCATTCCCGGTGTCAGCTTCCAGGCGCTGCTGCACACGCTGATCGATCACTCCCGCGACCCGCTCTTCGGCCTGCACACCTCCGAGTTTGTCCAGCCGGGCTCCTACAATGTGATGGGTTACATCGCCATGAGTGCCGGCACCCTTCAGGAGGCCCTGTCCAAGGTCAGCCTCTATGAAAAGCTGGTGGGCGACATGGGTACCACCGATACCCGCATTGACGACAACCAGGCCGCCATTCGCTGGGACTGTCGCTACAGACAACAACCCGCGCGCCAACACCTGATAGACAATGTGCTGGGCTCCTGGATCCGCTACGCCCGCTGGCTGACCGGCAATGACCAACTGGCCCCCGCCGAAGTCTGGCTGGAACATCCCAGACCCAGCCCCGCACTTGTTGAGGAGTACCAGAGGGTGTTTCTCTGCGAGGTGCGGTTCGCGCAACCCTGCTCTGCCCTGATCGGTCCGCCGGACCTGCTGGAACAACCGATTCGCCAGCCGGACCCGCTATTGCTGTCGACCCTGGAAGCCCACGCCATTCAACAGCTTCACCAGCTGGGCGTGGAAACCAGCCTGGCCCAGCGGGTAAAACAGTGCATTCAGGATGCCATTGGCCATTCCCTGCCGCGCAAGGAAACCATCGCCGAACGGCTGGGTATGAACGTGCGCACCCTGCACCGTCGGCTCGCCGATGAAGGCCACAGCTGGCAGAAACTGCTGGACCAGGTGCGACTGCATCAGGCCCGCCAATTACTCTGCCAGAGCCCGGCCCCCCAGGCGGAGATCGCCGAAGCCCTGGGCTACTCGGATATTCGGTCGTTTCAGCGCAGCTTCAAGCGGCATACGGGGATGACCCCTGGCCAGTTTCGCACCCAACAAAAGCCGGATTTGTAGGAAATCACTTACACGCTTTGTCGGCTTTCTCTTATGCGCATTTCCTCATAATCCCGTTCAGTGTCTACCTAACCGCCGCTGGTCGTTATCGCTTTGCCCATACCGCCACAGGTTGACTACAACAGTTCCCAAGGGATCACGAAGTTCCCTCAAACCACCGGCTACGCCGGTTTCGGGAACCGTTACAGGGACGCACCATGAACCGAAAAATTTCCGTCAGCGGCCTCACCCATGACTCTGCCAGCGCCTTTGTTTCCATGATGGGCATCATCAATGGCCGCTGTAGTGTCATCTGGGAAAATGCCGACCCGGGGCAGGCCGACGTTCTACTGGTGGCCGCCAAAGATGGCCGCCGAGCCACCTCCAGCAAGAGTGACAAACCCTGCATCCTGGTTTATCCGAGCTCACAGGACCGGCCAGACGCCCCTTTCACCCTGTCCCATCCATTCCGGGCCATGAACATGATCCGGGTACTGGAAGATGTGGCTCGGGCCCTGCCCGGCTAACCGCCCCACCCCATCAGCTTGCGCTGATCGCCTGTTAGGCAATTCTGCCCATATAAACGCGGCCTTTTCTTTTCGGCCGCGTTCTTTTTGTCCTACAAAGCCTTAAAACCCGCCACCGGTCATGGCTATACTGACATCAACTAATGACAACAAGGGAGCCTCTGAACTCCCCTTCTTTCAGGCTGGCTCGAAGGGCGTGGCCTGCAGCACAAGGGGTGTTCAGACGTTGCCAATGGCGGAGACCTGCATGAAAGGCACTCTCAAACAACTGGATCGGGCCATCGAGCACGCTGAAACCTACGAAGAGTGGTACGAAGCCAGCCGCGAACACGACCGTCTTTCCGGGGCGGACGAATGGAAAGAAATTGATCGCTCTCCCCATTACGACTACGAGTTGATCCGCAATCGCCTGTGGCAGATCCGCCAGGCCCGTGAACGCAATGACGTCAACAAGCTGGTGTTTCACCTGCACGAAGGCCTGCATGGCAATCTGGGCAACATTTCCAACCCGCGGCTCTATCAACAAACCCGCGTGGGCACCAAACGCCTGATCGAGAATTATCTCGAAGAAGTCACCATCGCCCTGAACTACCTGTGCGACACCAACTTCAAGGAATTCGGGCTCAAGGAAAAGCTGGATTTCTTCGAAACCACCGGCCAGGCCTTTGGCCAGAGCTGTCTGATGCTCTCCGGTGGCGCCGCGCTGGGTCTGTTTCATATCGGCGTGGCCCGCTGCCTGTGGGAACAGGGGCTACTGCCTTCGGTGATCTCCGGCTCCAGTGCCGGCAGCATCATTGCGTCCGTTGTGGGTACCCACAACGATGAAGAACTGAAGCTCAAGCTGGAACCGGAAAACATCTACCTGGAAGCCTTCAAGGTGCTGGGCTGGAAGGGCATCGTCCGTGGCACCCCGGTGCTGGATGGCGACCACCTGGAAGCCTGCCTGGAAGAAAACATCCTCGACATGACCTTCGAGGAGGCCTACCGGCACACCGGCCGTGAAATCAACATTACCGTGAGCCCCTACGACCGTAATCAGCATGCCCGTCTGCTCAACTGGCGCACCTCGCCCAATGTGCTGATCCGCAAGGCATCACTGGCATCCTGCGCGATTCCCGGCATCTATCCGCCGGTCTCCCTGTGGGCCAAGAATATTGATGGCGAGCGGGTACCCTATATTCCCGGCCGCAAGTTCGTGGATGGCTCCATCGTCGACGACCTGCCCATCCGCCGCCTGTCACGGCTGTATGGCGTCAACCATTCCATCGTCAGCCAGACCAACCCCCATGTGGTGCCTTTCCTGTCGCGTAACGAAAATACCGACAGCTCAATGAGCACCCTGGCGGACTGGGGACTGAAGAATGTCTCCATGAATCTGCGCTACGCTCTGCAACTGATACAGCGCCGGGTGGAATCCAACGACGTGGGTCTGATGTTCGACAAGGCCAAGAGCATGGTCACCCAGAAGTATATCGGCGATATCAATATGATCCCGCCGCGCCAGCCCATGAATGCCTTCAAAGTGCTTAATAACCCTACCCTGCAGGATGTACGCAACTACATCCGCAAGGGGGAAAAGGCCACCTGGCCCAAGCTCGACATGGTGGCCAACACCACCGCCATCAGCCGCACCTTCCGCGACTGTCGTGCCCGTCTGGACCGTATCGAGGAACGTATGCTCGAACAGGTACCGATGACCGCTGTCTGAGCCCTACCCTCTGCCCCGCGGCTCATCGAGCCCGGGGCAGATCGGCCCAGCGGGTAGTATAGGCCGGCGATAAATGGGCCCGGCGCATGGCCCAGACACACCGTTCACTCTGATTCATCCCCCGGCCCGCCAACCATACCTTGCCCTTGCCGCTGCGGTTGATGGTATCCATCACCTGCATTAACGCCTTCCCTTCCTCCGCGCTGTCGTCCTCCCGAAACAGGGTGACCTGCTCGCGCCCCGCCGGCCCCAGGTCCGTCAGCATGACACCCGCCTTGCCATAGCGATAACCGGCCTGCCAGAGGGCCTCTACCATCTCCACCGCGTGGCGCACCATTACCCGGGTATCTACCGTGGCTGGCGACAGACTTGCCCGGGCAGAATCGGGGAATAACTGCTGCGGCTTACCCATCGGGGCGGTACGCAGATAGACACTGATAGCACCGGCACTGAGTCCTTCTGCACGCATGCTTTCTGCCGCCCGGGCAGCGAAGTCACTAACCGCCTGACGCACCGCTGCCAGCGACGCCACCGGCTCCCCGAAAGAGCGGGAATGGATAATTTGCTGACGGGGCTCCTGACGGGCTTCCAGGGGGAGGCAACTCTCACCGTTCAACTCCCGTACCACCCGTTCCTGAACCACAGAGAACCGCTTACGGATCAGACAGCAATCGGCACGGGCCAGATCCAGAGCCGTCTCGATCTCCATATCATTGAGACGCTGCCCCAGCCGCCGGCCGATGCCCCAAACCGCCGAGACCGGCGTACGTGCCAGCAAGCGCTCACGCCACCGCGGATCCGTCAGCACCAGCACACCCCCGGTCTGTGGGTACGTCTTGGCGGCATGGTTGGCCAGCTTGGCCAGGGTCTTGGTGGGAGCCACTCCCACACACACCGGCACACCCACCCATTTGCCTACCCGTTCGCGGAGCGCCAACCCCAACGGCTGCAGCTCCTCAGGTCGCATCAGGGACAGATCCAGAAAGGCCTCATCAATGGAGTACACCTCCACCGCTGGCACCAGGGTAGCCAGTGACGCCATCACCCGCCGGGAGAGATCCCCGTAGAGTACATAGTTGGAGGAGAACACCGCGACCCGGTGCTTGCGAATCAGATCCCGAGCCTCGAACAATGGCATGCCGGTTCTCACTCCCAGCGCCTTGGCCTCGGCAGAACCGGCCACGATGCAGCCGTCATTATTGGACAGCACCACCACCGGACGCCCCGCCAGATCCGGTCGAAAAACGCGCTCACAGGAGGCATAGAAACTGTTGCAATCGACCAGGGCAAACATGGCACTCACCGCCGGGACCGGGCCACCGACCGGTGTGCATGAAGGGAAAATGTCACCACACCAAACAACTCCCACTCCTGATCTGACAGCGATATCGCTGCATAGCGGGGGTTACGTGGCATCAGCATGGGCTGTGGCCTCAGCCGCAACTCCTTCACGGTGAACTCCCCATTCAGCGACGCCACCACCACATCACCGTGGGATGGCTCCAGGGAGCGATCCACCACCAGAATGTCGTCCGGGAAAATTCCCGCGTCCAGCATGGAGTCCCCCTCTACCCGAAGCAGAAAAGTGGCCTCCTGCTGGCCAATGCATAGCTGATTCAGATCCAGCGGCGCCTCCATATAACCCTGGGCCGGGGACGGAAAACCGGCAGCAACACATTCGGTGAAAAAAGGCAGCGCAATCATGGGACACCACAGGAAAGATAACGATGGAGCCATGCTATCAAATACTGTACTTATGTACAGTTAAATGACATTTCCACACCATCGATACCGGCCCTGACAGAACACACAGCAACGTAACAAAACGCAAAGAAAGGCATATCCAAACGCCGCCATGGCTGCCTTAGGGTTGGCATTAACAATGCCGCCATCAGGGTGTAGTCATGATGCTTGAAGGTAACCCGGGCTGGATGTCCGACTTTCTGGAAGAAATGGGGCTGCCGGCCAGCGCCGCGTTTCAGGGATATGTGCTCTATCACCGAGAAAGTGACAGCTTTGTCGCCGACGCACCTGACCCGTCCTTTCCCCATTATGTGAAGCCTTGCGCCTGGGCTCACCGCTACCCTTACATCATGCTGGCGCGGGACGCCGCCACAGACATGGAGGACGGCATGCAGGTGCAGGTGCTGTTCCGGCTCGGCGGACAGTTTCTTGCCTACCCGATCTGAAAACGCCGGAGCCGGAAAAACAAAAAGCCACCCGATGGGTGGCTTTTTTTGATATGGAGCGGGTGAAGAGAATCGAACTCTCGTATGCAGCTTGGGAAGCTGCCGTTCTACCATTGAACTACACCCGCTTGAACAACCGGCAATATAGTCAAAAGGATGCGCCTTTGCCAGCGCTGATGTGGGCACGCCATCATGACAGGTTTGAGGTTACACTGCGGAAAGAGTCTCTAAGTAACCGTTTGCGTGCTCAGAGACTGCCTAAAGATCAGAATGACAAAGAGGAGCATGGCCATGCCAATGGCGTTTGTGAGTGGGGCCCGGGGGTTTCTCGGTGGACACATTGTCGACCAGCTACTGGAAAAAGGCTGGGACGTCACTGCGGTCATACGGCCACGGGGTGATGCCGCGGCGCTTCAGGCCAAAGGCATTCAGGTAGTACAGGCTCCGCTGGATAATGCCACCGAATTGGCCCTGGTGATGCCGGCAGCGCCGGATGCCGTCTTTCACGTGGCCGGCAATACCAGCCTGTGGCGGCGTGGCAACGCGCAACAGTACCGGGATAACGTACTGGGCACCCGAGCCATGGTCAGCGCGGCACTGAAAAACGTGGCGGCCCGATTTGTCCATACCTCCTCAATCTCCGCCTGGGGCATTCAGGACACCCCCATCAACGAACAGACGCCCTCCAATGCGGCCAACGACTGGATCGGCTACAACCGCAGCAAGAACCTCGCCGAACAGGAAATAGAGAATGGTATCCGCCAGGGGCTGGACGCGGTGATCCTGAATCCCTGCGGCATTATCGGCGCTGGTGACACCCATAACTGGTCGCAGATGATCAAGTTGATCCAGGACGGCAAGCTGCCGGGGGTGCCGCCGGGCGGGGGTAACTTCTGTGCCGTTGAAGAGGTGGCCAAGGCCCACCTGTCAGCCCTGGAACACGGCCAATGCGGCGAGCGCTATATCCTGGCCGGGGTGGAAGCCAGCTTTCTGGAGCTGGTGCAGACCATTGCCGGGCAACTCGGTAAAAAAGCCCCGTCGCGAACCGTACCGCCGGCGGTATTGAAACTGGCCGGACAGCTATACCCCATCGGCAGCCTGTTTACCGGTAATGAGCCTCGGCTGACACCGGAAAAAGTGGCCTTGGTCACCAGCCGGGTGCATGCCGACGGCAGTAAAGCCGTCCAGCAACTGGGATTTAACGATCAGGTGCCACTGGCCACCATGATCGCAAACTGTATTCGCTGGATGGTGCAGGAAAAACGCCTGTAAGGACGAAGCAGTGTGGGGGATTCGCCATGCATGCATTGCATGGCTGCTACAAAAAATCGTTGGCAGGAAAAATCAGGGCAGTAATGCCCTTTTCCTGATTTAGACCACCGCCCGGTATACCCGAAAACGTGTGGTCTCCCCTGCCACCTGCACATGGGAAAAAGCATCGTCCAGCCACTGGACATAAGGCAGCTCGCGGTTCGCCACCAACCACATTACCCCTTCCTTGTTCAGATAGGCTGGCGCCTCGGCGATCAATCGTCGGGTGATATCGGTAGTACGCTGGCGCCGGTCATGGAACGGCGGGTTGGTCACGATCATGTCCACCCGGCCGGCCAGCGGGGAGAACAGATCGCCGCCAGTCACCCGGCCCTGCAACCCGTTGCGGGCCAGACTGGCAGTTGTCGCTGCTACCGCAGAGGCACTCACGTCCACCGCCTGCACCTTCCACCCCTGGCTGGCCAGGCTGGCGCTGATCACACCGGCACCACAGCCCATGTCGATCATGCTTCCCCGTCTGGGCAAGCGATGTTCTGCCATCAGATCCAGCAACAACCGGGTGCCCTCATCCAGCCGGCCATGGCTGAACACCCCCGGGTAGCTGACTACCTCCAGGTCGCCCACCGTGATTACCTCACCCCAGGCAGCCAGGGTCTGCGTTTCTCCCGGCTGCAGCTGCCCGCTATACAGCTTGCAATGGCGGGCACTATCCACCAGCACCGCATCGTCCACATGTGCCTGCAGATGTTTCAGTGCCCCGCGGATACCGCCCTTCGCCGGCCCGATCAGCCACAACTCCACCGGCTGACTGATTTCGCCAGCCAGCCAATTGAGCAGGAACCGCAAGCGGTCGATGGATTTGGGCAGAGGCAACACCAGCAGATCCACCTCAGGTGGCACCGTCGGTGCCGGCGCCCATTGCTGGGCGCCCACGGTAAAGTCATCCGCATGCAACTGCAGCTGAGCATCCACATCCAGGCTTTTCAACGCCGGATCATTGGCATCGACCACCAGCACCTGACGGCCCGACAAAGCGCCAGCCTGGCGCAGTAACAATTGTGTCGTATTTTCCATAGCAGCAAGCCCGAACCGGCGGAGTAAAGTGCGCCGCAGTATAGAGCAGCAGGCGTTTTCATGTCAGGCATAACGCACTCTCAGCCTTTTGTACCAGCCTGAAAGTTTTACACATTCACCACGCCAAAGCGTCTACCGCCCCGGTAGACTTGTGATGTTGACCCGACGATGTGGAGGCTCAAATGGTTAGCGCTGCACCCTGCATTCGCGCTGTAGTACTGTTTAGCTGTTGTCTGTTTTCTTCGTTGGTAGTCGCCGCTACGGATAGCGGCGTCTTCCGCCAGGCACTGGACGCAGCACGCAATGATGACTGGAATACCCTGACCCGACTGGAAAAACAGCTGGGCGATGATCACCCCCTGCAAGCCTATCTGGATTTTCATCGGCTGCGGGCGGCCCTGCCAGAGCTGGCCCCGGAAAAGATAAACGACTACGCCCGGCGCTATCCCGATTCTCCGCTGCCAAACGACATTCGCCAGTTGGCCAACGTGGCTTATGGCAAAGCGGAAAAATGGGACGCCCTGCTGGCCGTCAACAGCAACGAGCCCTCTGCCACCGCGCGCCAGTGTTATTACTATCAGGCCAAGTTGGCCAACGGTGACGACAGTGCCCTGCAAGCCGCTGCCGACATCTGGGCCAGCGGCCAGTCACGGCCCAATCAGTGTGATCCGCTGTTTGATCAGGCCCAGGCCCGCGGCGTCATTGATGATGCCGCAATCTGGGAAAGACAGCTGCTGGCCTTCAAGGCCAACAGCCATGGCCTGGTTCGCTACCTGGGCAGGAAACTCACGGATACGGATTACGACACCGCCAGCGACTGGCTGGAAACCCTTTATCGTCATCCCGACAAGGTGGACAACCTGCCCACCACCATCAAGCCGGAACAACGCCAGCAACTGCTAGCCGCCGCTATACATCGCTGGGCCTACAAGGACACCGTTGAGGCACGGCAATGGTTCGATGATCACAGTCGTCGTCAAGGCCTCCGCGATGACGCCATGCGGCAAGATGCCGGCCGGCGCATCGCCTGGTATTCCACCATTCGTGGCATCGAAGAAAACCGCCAATGGCTGGACAGCTGGCTGGCGCTCAATCCAGATGCAGAGCTGCTGGACCAACGTGCCCGCCGCACCATTATCGAACAGGACTGGGAGAGCGCGGAACTGTGGATCACCCGTTTACCTGATAGCGAGCAGCAGGATTCGCGCTGGCTCTACTGGCGCGCCCGGGCATTGGAAGAACTGAACCAGCCTGACCAGGCCCGTGCCCTCTACCGGCAAGCCTCCAGACACAGAAACTTTTTTGCCTTTATGGCCGCCGACCGCCTGGGCGAGCCCTACCATTTCTCCAACGCCCAGGTGAAACCGTCAGCGGATTTCACGCCGCCGCCGGCCATCGCCCGTGTACGCCTGCTGCGCGAGCTGAACGAGGATTACGCGGCTCGTCAGGAATGGCTGTGGCTGATGTGGCACAACGATGATGCCAACGTCCGCCAGCTTGCCCAGCACGCGCTCGAGCAGCACTGGTACGACCTGGCAGTACAGGCATCCATCCAGGCCAAGGCCTGGGATGTGCTCGCCTGGCGTTTCCCGCCGGCCTATCAAAGCGAATTTGAACAGCAAGCCAAAAGGCATGATCTGGACCCATGGCTGGCCATGGCCGTCGCTCGGCGAGAAAGTGCCTTCAATCCCCAGGCCCGTTCACCGGTCGGCGCCATGGGCCTGATGCAACTGATGCCGGGCACCGCCCGCAAGGTTGCCAAGGATGCCAACCTGGGCCGCCCCACCACCAACACCCTGCAAAACGCTGACTTGAATATCCAGCTCGGCAGCCGCTATCTGGCGGAGCTGCTGGATGAGTTCAAGGGTAACCGGGTATTGGCGCTGGCCGCCTACAACGCTGGCCCGCACCGGGTGAACAACTGGCTGGGGGAAGAGGACGAGGCCGTGCCCGCCGATATCTGGATTGAATCCATTCCCTTCCGGGAAACCCGGGATTATGTTCAGGCTGTACTCACCTATCGGGCTCTGTTTGTGGGGTTGCACGACAATCAGGCACGCACCTCACAACTGCTCACCGAAAAGGAAAGCCAGGACCTGTATTCGGTGTCGATGCTGGATTGAAAGGATACGAGCTGCGAGCTACTAGCTTCTAGTAATAGAACCCGTTGGGTTTGACTAGCAGCTAGCAGCTCGTAGCTAGTAGCTGGCTTCTCTCAATCCAGCTGCCGGATGTGATAATCCAGCCGGGCGCGGGCATCGCGAGTGCTGAGGGAGGTGGTGGCTTCTACCCTTCTGCGCAGATGAATACTGCGAGCCGGTTCCCGGGTAAAAGCGATAATCGCATTGTGGCAATCGCTGCATGACAACCGGAAACGGCTGGCATAACCGGCCATGGCCTCCTCCGTGGCAGCGGGACTTTCCCGGTATTCCTTCCAGTCACCAAAGTTCATCACCAGGGTACCGCTGGCCGACAGATTATCCGCCAGGCATTGCAGCCACGGCTTGTCTGCCGGCACCGCCCGGCTGACCTGCTGATTGCTGGGAGCGAACAGGTCTTCGATGATCAGATCGAACGGTTCCCCCTGATACGCCCGCAGCCATGCCTGGGCATCGCCTTCATAGGTCTCTACGCCGAAAGCGTCCATGCCGAACACATCACGGGCCACCTGCAGATGGGCAGCGTCCAGCTCCACAGCAACCAGCGTCTCAGGGTTCAGTAACTGGCGAATGGGCGGGATCAAGGACCCGCCCCCCAGGCCCAGCACCAAAACCCGTCGAAACCGGGAGGGCTCGTGCAGCAGGGCCGGCAACCAGAGCAGATCCCAGACGCTGCCGGTGAGCAGTCGCTTGGGGTGAAACTCGGAGTGTTGCACGCCATTGGCATAAAGCCGCAGGGTTCTACCCGCACGGCGCACTTCGTAATGCACTCCCTGCAGCTCGGTTTTCCAGATTAGCGCCACACTTATTTTTCCAGGGTCAGAGTCAGGCCAGCCACTTTGCCATCGACGTTGGTTTCGTTCAGGAATATGCGGTTCTGCTCAATACCCAATGTCTGCACCAGCAGCGCCTTGGCATTCTCGCCGCGTAGACGTGCCAGCTCTGTGAGCTGTGCCCGGTCCAGGGCCTTGGCGTCGGTTGCCAGCATGCTCTCCCACGCAGCCTTCGCCAGTAGCGTTTCGCGTTGCTCGTCATCCTCGGGAAGCGCGCTGCTGACCAGGCTTTCCACGTCCCGATCAGTGCTGGATTCATAGCGGCGAATCAATTTTCGGCGCCACTTCTTTTCCTGCAAGGCATCATCAATACCCAGCCAGTCCTCATCTGCCACCTCACGGCCGATGGCCTGCGCGGCCAGGGCGGTGCGATCCTCAGCGTTGGTAGTGCCGATCAGGCCCACACGCAGTTCCGGGCGTTCATTGAGTACCTTGGCAAGCGCGTCCAGGGAAGAAGCGGTGTCCTGACCGGTTGCTGCCAGCCCTGGCTCAAAAGCGATACTCTCCAGGTTCTTACCGCCCGCCAGCGCCGACAACACAGAAAACGGCGCCGTCGCCGCCTTGACCACAACGTTGCTCAACACCTTGAGAACCATGCCACCAACGCTGAAGCTCGGATCATTCAGATCACCGTCCATGCTGACCGGCAGGGTAATCTGCCCCGAACGGTTACGCAGCACCGACAGCCCAAGTTTCACCGGCGCATTCACCGCCGTATCACTGGGCACCTTCTCACCCAGGTAGAATTCATCGGCAAGAATATCCGTGCTGCTGCTGAGCCGGTTGTTGTCGATGGACACGCCCGAGTTCACACCGAGCTGGCCCTTTTCCACCTTGTAACCCAGGTATTGCCCCGTATAGGGGGTCAGGCCAGTCATTTCGTAATTCTTCAGGGAAACGTTCAAGTCAGTAAACAGAGGCTCTGCCGTGAGCGCGCCCTTGATGCTGAACGGCGCATAGCGATCCACCTGGGCATTCAGGTCCATGGTGGCCTTTCTACCCGGGCGGGTATCCAGATTGCGCAGGTTTCCGGAAAGCTCATAAAGGCCAATGCGGAAATTAGGACTGAGCGACAGGTCCTCGTGGCGGATCTGGCTGCCGATAAGACGGACTCGATCCACCGTCACCTGCCAGGATTCACCCTGCTCACCCTGGCTCGTATCACTGCCGCTACCGCTGGCATCACCGGAAGCCATCCCCGCCTGAATCCGCGTGGCCACATCCCGGCCTTGGGCATCCACCCGATTGGCCATATCCATACCGGTAAGGCCGATTTCACCAATGCGTACCGTCTGCCCGGCAGTGGCCAAGGACAGATCGGTCACACTGCCCTGGTTGATCTTGAGCAGGGACTCGCCGTTCTCCAGCAAACTGAAATTTTCCAGGGACGCATTGGCGCTGACGGTTACCGCCGAGTTCTCACCTTTCACACTGGCGCTGCTATCCACAGACAAAACCCCGTCGGCCAGAACCAGTGGCACCTCGCGCTCCAGCCAGGGCGAGAAGGGAACCAACGGCAATCCTTGTAAGGCTGCCTGTGCATCAAGGCTGAAGGGTGTCAGATTGCCTTCCCCGGAATGTGTCAGGGTGCCGCTCTGCTGGATCTTACTGCTGCCTTGCCAGGTGAAGGTAGCAGGCTCACCGATGATCAGGTTTTTCAGGGTCAGTTGACCATCCGAAAGGGTCAGGGTCTGCGCGGGTTGCAGGGTGCGGTCGGTAAAGCGCAGCCCACTGCCGTCCACTTGCAGGGTATCCAGGCGCACGATCCAGTCAGCCTTGCCTTCCTGCACTTTCTGGGCCGCCTGCTCGGCTTTTTCCTTTACCTCTTCCACCCGCTCTTCAGCGGCTTGCCGATCCGCCGGCAGAAATAGCGTTGCCAGGTCGATGCCCTGTTCATCCAGCACCGCGCCCAGAGCGGGCTCAGTGACGGTCACCTTGGGGATTTTCACTTCCTGAGCCAGGGAATCCAGCGCCACACCTTCAACACGTACTGTCGGCAATGACACGCTGGGGACATCTTCACCGGGCTTGAGCAGCTGAAGCTGTCGTAATATCACCTGACCATTGCTGAGTACTACCTTCGGTTGCGGCTGCGCAACAAAATGATAGGCGGTTTCCACATCCAGTTCGCCGGACGGCACGGTAAAGCGGACTTCGTTCTTGAGCAGCTTCGCCAGCGAAACAAGGTCTACCTTTTCCACATCCAAATGGCCGAGGGCAATGAAGGGGGCGAACTCAAAATGGCCCTGCCAATCCAGCACGCCACCGTCCGGCCCTTCCAGGCGGATCGCGTAGTCATTGCTGTTTTCGCCTTTGCCCTTGGTAGAAAAATTGCTCACCGTGAAGGCCAGCGGCAGCACCAGGTTCTCCGGCTCGTCACCGGTGGCCTCGGTAAAACGCAGATCCCCCCCGGTAAGGCTGAGGTTGGCAATGGAAATGGCCGGCAAGCCAGGCTCTTCTTGCTCCGGCTCCGGGGCTTCCTCTTCCGGCGTCTGGGCAAGCTGTTCCTGGATATGTGTCAGCACATCATCAAAGCTGAAGGTATTACCGGGATTGCGCTGGGCACGCACCGTCAAGGCATCGAGCATGACTTCATCAAAATGCCAGCTCCAGCGGAACAGGGAAGACAACTGGAAATTCACATACAGCTGATTGAATCCGAGCAGCACCTCGGTCTGGTCATCCTTGATAGAGAAACCATTCACCGTGGCGCTCAGCACCAGAGGATTGATCTTCACCTCATCAATGGTGACTTGCCGACCGGTCAGATCCGCCAGTGCCTGGCTGGCATTATCCCGGACCAGTCCCGGCGCCAGGAAAAAGCCGAGCAAGGCGTAAAGCAGATAAAGGCTGGCCAGAATAATCAGGGTTTTCACTTTCCAGCTACTGCTTTTCCAGGCCTGTAACACCTTCACATCTGTCTCCCTATCAAGACGCTCCGATTTTGACGCCATGGTAGCAGTTGCGCGCCCCACTGGCGCCCCAAACCCATTGCGTCGCCATGGCGGCTATGGAAAATGGGCGCATCTTGCACAGGAGTCCTGCCATGAGCGACAACTACCTTCTGAACATGTACGAAAAAGCCCTGAAGCTGCCCGCTGGCCGCAAGCTGTTTTCCATGGTGTTCAGCCGCAAAGCCCCCTACTTCGCCACTATTACCCCGATCATCAGCGAACTTCGCCCCAATTTTTGTGAGGTAAAGTTCAAGAAACGTAAAGGCGTGGAAAACCACATCCAGACAGTGCATGTAATCGCCATCTGCAACGCACTGGAATGTGCCATGGGCGCCATGGCGGAATCCTCTGTGCCCAAGCACCTGCGCTGGATTCCCAAAGGCATGGATGTAAACTACACCGCCAAGGCCACCAGCGATATTACTGCCACCGCCGAAGCCAATCCGGAAGACTGGAAACCCGGCAACCTGCCGGTCACCGTCAAAGCCATGCGCGATGATGGCACCGTGGTAGTGGAAGGCACGATCAATCTGTGGATCAGTGAGAAGCCTGGTAAAAGCAGTTAACAGTGAATAGTTAACAGTTCGCGAAGTCCCATGCTCGCGTCACGCTATGAAGCCGCGTCCACCCGTTTGGGCGCGGCTTCTGTGGTTCTGGACCCGCGGAGCTCTGACAGCCCTCCCCCACTGGCAAGGATGACGCTACACTGTCGCCGAAAAGGGGGAACCACATGCTTATCGTACCTGTCGGTGACAAGGAAGCGCGCCGCACTACGCCCTGGATCTGCATTCTGCTGATCCTGATCAATATTGTCGTCTATGCCTGGACCACTCACCAGGATCTGCAAAGAGATGACCCGCTGACGCCAGAACAGGCCGATCTGCTGGCGGACTATGAAGTGGATTTGCTTCTTCATTGGCTATCACAGCAGGACAGCAGGACCTATGCCGATGCCGTGGCCATGAGCAACAAGGGTGCGGATTTCATGATGGCCTACGGCTGGTACGATCAGGCATTCGCCCTGCATGTTCACCAGTACTGGCAGCAACACCCCCCTGCCAACCAGTGGCGCCAGCTTCGCAACGACCTTGAAGCCTGGCTGCATCAGCAATCGACTATTCGCTGGGGGCTGATTCCCAATGATCCCGGCCTGGCTACCCTGCTCAGCTCCCAGTTCATGCATGGTGACTGGTTTCATCTTCTCGGCAACATGCTGTTCCTGATCATGTTTGGCATTGCCATGGAACGGCATTGGGGTGCCCGGCGTTTCCTGACTGCTTATCTGCTTTGTGGCATAGGTGCAGGCCTGTTGTTTATCGCATCCGCTCCGGACAGCGGCATTCCACTGGTGGGGGCATCCGGCGCCATTTCCGGCCTGATGGGATTGTTTGCCGGCACATTCCGTCTGCGCAAGCTGGAGTTTTTTTACACGCTGGGATTTTTCTTCGGCAGCTTCCGGGCACCGGCACTGGTGCTGTTTCCGGTATGGCTGGGCTGGGAACTGATACAGGCGGCGACAATGAACAGCAATGTCGCTTATATGGCTCACGCCGGCGGCCTGTTGACCGGGCTGGCTCTGGCGTTCCTGCTTCCTTTCACCGGGCAACCGAACCGGCTGAAAGACACTCAGCCCGACACTGGCGGGGACGACACACAGGTGCCTGCAATATGCCAGCAACTGGCCGAACAATTACGCTTTGATGATGCCCAGTCCCGTTGCCGTCAATGGCTTGCCAACCACCCGAAAAGCCGCCCCTTATGGTTTTTCTTCCTGCAGATGGGCCTGCGCCGCAAACAGCTGGATGCGGCCATGAAAGAAGCGCTAAAAACCTTGAGCCAACGGCAGGACAGCGACGCCCTGCTGGGATTGCTATGGCAGGAATACGAACGGCTCGGCGGAGATATCCGCACCCTGCCCCCCGCCCATCAACTACTGCTGGGCGAGCT
Source organism: uncultured Alcanivorax sp. (assembly GCF_947258575.1). Classification (GTDB taxonomy): domain Bacteria; phylum Pseudomonadota; class Gammaproteobacteria; order Pseudomonadales; family Alcanivoracaceae; genus Alcanivorax. Next base: position 449,478 of record NZ_CAMYIV010000011.1, on the reverse strand, counting down.
GGCCTGGCGCCAACAGCGTCGCAAACGGGTGCGCGAGATCTTGCAGGATCTGGAAAAGAAACAGTGGCAACATCCCCGCCTTGAGAGGCTTAGCCAGCGTCTTTAAGACGCTGGAACACTTGCCTGGCTTCGCAGGATTCCTGACTCTGAAATTGATCAGGAAAATGCTTTTCTACAAAGGCCAACAACTTGCCGGATCGGATCAAATCCCCGTCCAGCTCCATATAAAGTCGCGCCAGCAGCACGTAGGCCTCACCCAACAACGGGAATCCTGGTGCCCGTTGATGCAGGTTTACCAATAAATGCCGAGCTTCTTTCAATCGCCCTCTTTGGTACAGTGCCTGCGCTAACGACAGCGTCAAACTTCCCTCTTCATCAAAGCGAAATCCAGGCTGTTGCTGCTGGACTTCCAGCCAGATCTGCACAGCGGATCCATCGTTGCCACTGGCAAATTGCTGGCGAAGAAAACGAGCAAGATGCGCCTGCCAGGGTTTGTCCTTTTCCAGCAAGCGCAACAGACGCAGCCGGCGCCAGTTCAGTTCCTGGTGCATTGGGGCGGTATTGAGGCCACGATTCACCACGCCCAGCGCATCATCAAAACGCCCTTCCTGAGCATAGATGTGGGCAGAACCCAGCGCTTCTGCCACATCAAAATCATCAGCGGCCAGAGAACGCCCCCGGGGTTCATCTTCTGCCAGCCCCAGTTCGCGAGCTTTTTCATTGAGCATGGCGCCCATCATGGCAGAGGCAACAATCGTCGTATAAACCGAGAACGCCGTGCCCAGAAATACCAACAATTGAAAATCACTCTGGGTTTGCAGTAACGACGGAGCCGCCGTCACCGCCATAACGGCAAACCACAAAAGCAGATAGGACAGCCCGACAGTGACCACCAGCTGCAACCAGCGCAACGGGTTCAACGCCATGCGCAGAGATCGACTCACTGCAAGAATCATCACCGCCGCCGGCAACACCAGCGCAGCCAGGGCCAGCAGCCCCATGGCCAGAACCATGGACGTTGACACCAGCAACAGGGGCACCGTAAACAAGGTAATCAACAGGACGATTTGCTTGACCAGCAAGCCTCCCTCGGACATCACATCCATCGGGGATGGCGGCACCCAGTCATTGCCGGCGACCTCCGCGATCACTACCAGCGAATAAACAAACAGGGTGAGAGCCAGAAACAATAACAACAGGCCCGTAAGCAGCCCCAGAGGCAGCACACTGGCAATGCCCAGAGACAGAATCAGCCATAACGCCGGCGGCTTGAGCGGGTATTGCAGGATTTCCCCGGAGCGCTGCCAGAATGGCGTTCCAGGCTCACCATCGCCCTGCCAGTCCAGTTGTTGGCTGCACAACACACAGCGCGGCAGACCAGGACGAAAATTCTCTTCTCCACCGGGCACACACTGCCCACAAAACCGTTTGCTGCACCCGGAGCAATGCCAGCTCCCTGGCTTCTTCAGGTGATAATTACAGGCTTCCATGTCACTCCCTTTCCCTTCCCTACCGGCACGTCATTGTGCCTCTCTTATTTCCCTGATGAACCATGCTGCCCTGACAGCAGCGTCGCCAATCAAATCGGTCTGCTCAAGACCACTGCGCTTTAGTGGTCGAAAATCATGATCCCCATGGGGCAGCCAGTGTAAAGAGATGGCTTGCGGCAAACCATAATTCGTCACCTCCTGCGGCTTGCCGAAGGGGTCACGTTCACCCTGGCAAATCAGCATGGGGACAGCCAGATGTGGCAGATGCTCAGTGCGGGTTTTCTCCGGTTTTCCCGGTGGGTGAAACGGATAACCCAACGCCACCACGCCATGGATAGGTGGGCAGTCGGCTTGCGCTGCCAGCAGTGATGCCATGCGGCCGCCCATGGACTTGCCACCGATCCAGATCGGCAGGTTGTCGTCCGGTAATGCCGCCAGAACGTCCCGGAAGTGCGCCAGCAACTGCGGGGCGCGATTGGGTGGGAACTTGCGCTGTTCCTGGCGACGACGCGCCATATAGGGAAACTCGAACCGGACTACGGAGATTCCCTGATCGGCCACTGCCTCCGCCATGGCGTTCATGAAGTCACTGTCCATGGGCGCGCCGGCGCCGTGGGCCAGCACCAACAGCGCCACAGGCTGCTCGGCCCGGTTCCACAGCAAATCCATCACAGCGCCATCTCCAGCGCCTTGAGCTGAGCCTGCAACGCCGCTTGGAAATCCACCCGAAAAAGATCCAGCCCGGGGGCATCCAGCACCTTTTCAACCACCGGTGCCGGATGACTGACAGCCCAGCAACCAATCAAGGTTTGCTGTACCTGCATCAGATAAGTGGCCGCCTTATCGCTGGACAGACCATAGGCCTGCTGCAGACGCTGAGCCAATTGCGCGAAATGCGCTAGCAGGGACTGTTTGAACGCCAGGGCCGCCGCCTCATCCAGATTCTGTTCCAGCACCGAGTGGAGGATCGCTGTAAGCCGGCAAAACAATGTGCGCGCCACCAGCATCTCCGACAAGGCCTGCCACAGTGGCAAACTGTCATCCACTGGCGCATGGCTTACCCGCTCCAGTTCATCCAGGTACAAGCCAAGAAACAGTGCTTCCTTGGAAGGGAAGTAACGATACAACGCTGCCTTGGTGACGCCGGCCCTGCGAGCAATGGAGGCAAGACTGATGGCTTCAAAACGCTCCTGCTCAAAGAAGGTTGCCGCCGCCGCAAGAATCTGGGCGCGCCGTTCGGCCTTCTGCTCCGGTGAGCGGGCACGCTGAAAAACACATTCGGCCATAGGGAACCTCTGTTTGAATCAGGAATCAGTGCCAGCTTTTAATCATGCAAGCATGATATCCGGCCGACATTATTATCCAGTCGGGACCTGTAGGGGGCGCTGAGCGCAGGGTGCAGCCCACCGTTTGGTGGTGCAGTTCGCCTAAGGCTCAGTGCACCCTACGCCAGAGATCCGCCAGCGCAGATTACGCCTGCAGCATGCCTGCCATGCGGCGGGTAATCATACGGGGCGAGAACTTGCCCATCCACACCAGCAACAAATTTTTCAGGCCGGGAATCACAATGGCGCGTCGGCGTCCTGCCAGGGATTTTTTCACCACCGCCTCGGTCGTCATGGTGCCGGCCTTGAACAACAAGGTATCGGTCATGTGGGCTTCGCTGGCAAATTCTGAATCGGTCGCACCGGGGCACAGAGCGCTGACCGCGATTCCGTTACCTTTCAGCTCTTCGTGCAGGCCTTCAGAAAACGACAAGACAAACGCCTTGGTGGCGTAATAAATAGTCATGTTCGGGCCAGCCTGGAAGGCCGCTGAAGACGCCACATTGATCACAAACGCCTCCTTTGCCTGCTTGAGCGCCGGCACCAGGCGCCAGGTCAGATCCACCAGAGCGGTGACATTCACCTGCACCATATCCAGCTGGCGCTGCAGATCCAGATCCGCAAACTGACCTCGGTCACCAAAACCTGCATTGTTGATCAGGCCAGTCACTCCGATCTGCTGTTGTTCCAGTGCCGTTACCAGCTCGGCCGAGGCGTCAGGCTGTGCCAGATCCGAGGCGATACAGGCGACCTCAATACCGTGTCGCTCACGCAACTCGCCAGCCAAGGCCTCAAGGCGATCCAGCCGTCGGGCCACCAAAACCAGGTTTTTCCCTTCCACCGCCAACTGCCGGGCAAATTCCTTACCAATACCGGCGCTGGCGCCAGTGATAACGACCGCTTGCATGCTTTCTCTCCATTAAGTAACCATTGGTCACTAATTTAGAGGAAAGGCCCGCCCCTGTAAATAACCAATGGTCACTTAACTGAAGTGCGCCTTATCACTACCTCTGGAGAGCCTTGGCTTTCACGGGAATCTTCACTTTGCGAGCAAAGCTCCAACAGCGCCATCGCTTCAGGCCATGCCTTCTGCCACGCCCCACAGGTTGAGCTGACCATGGGGGCCTGGCGGCACAAAGCCACTGCAATCCAGAGATTGCTCTTCCTGGGCCAGCAGTCCGGCCGCTTTGCAAGCAGATGCAAAACGCTGGCGCAGCAAATGCGCCCAGGCCCCCTGCCCGCTTTGTCGCTGGTGCCAGCGGCTGTCATAGACGGCACCACCATGGAGATCCCGCATCACCGACATCACCTTCTCCGCCCGCTCCGGGTAATGCTCGTGCAACCATTCCTCCCACAGCGGCCCCACTTCATGGGGCAATCGCAACACCACATAACCCGCCTGCTGAGCACCGGCCTGGGCCACCTGCTCGACAATATCTTCCAGCTCATGGTCGTTGATGAAGGGAATGACCGGCGCCACCAGAGCAGTCACTGGCACCCCGGCCCGGCTCAGCTCACGAATCACCTTGATACGCTCACGGCCACCACTGGCCCGGGGCTCCAGCTCGCCTTTGAGACGGTTATCCAGTGTGGTCACGGACACCGCCACCGACGCTCTGCCCTGGCGCGCCATGGGCGCAATCAGGTCAAGATCGCGCAGTACCAGGGTACTCTTGGTGATCAGGCTGAAGGGATGCTGGCAATCCACCAGCACCTGCAGCAATTCGCGGGTGATACGACGCTCTCTTTCAATGGGCTGGTAAGGATCTGTCACCGTGCCCAACACAATGGGGCGGCAGCGGTAAGAAGGCTTGCGCAGGCTGTCGCGAAGCACCTCCGCCGCATTGTCCTTGCAGAAGATTTCGCTCTCGAAATCCTGCCCCGGCGACAGATCCACATAGGCATGATTGGGGCGCGCATAGCAGTAGATGCAGCCATGCTCGCAACCCCGGTAAGGGTTGATGCTCTGCTCGAATGGCAGGTCCGGGCTGCGGTTGGTCATGATCAGGCTTTTCGCCTGTTCATGGTGATAGCGGGTGGGCCGGTTCACCGGCGCATCATCCATATCGCTATGGCTGGCGGCAAAGCGCCCCGGTATCTGGCTGAGGGTACCCCGGTTCAGAGCAGGCATAATGGCTCCTGTCGAATACTGTCTTTTTGTACAGTATATCGAGAAGAGCCCGGACTCAATACTTTTTAACCAACCTTGCCCAGCCAATCCGTTGGAGCCTTGCTTGCAAGGCGAATGGCGGCGATTTACTGCCAGCACTTGGCGAAACGGGCAACCCTTTCGCCTTGCGAGCAAGGCTCCAACGGGGGAGGTGGTGCCTGCGCCCCCTACAAACTCCTCAGCTTGCGCAACTCGCGCACCCCCACTGCCAGGGTCATGAAGTCGTGGGGACTGTCGGCCTGTAAGGTTTGCAGCCGGTGAATGCCGAAGGCGACCTTGCGCTTGGATTTTTCTTCCCAGGCAGCAAAGCGAGCGGCGGCATTGTCGCCCTCCTGTTCCAGCACCTTGGCAGCCACCTGACGATGCAGGCGATAAGAGTCCTCGCGCAGGTTGGCGCGGGCCAGGGCCTGCCAGCGACCCTGTACGCTCAGGTCGATGATGGCGGACAACAGCCAGAGGATCTGCAGGCGGTCGCCCACCAGGAAGTAGACCTCCGCCGCCAGTTTCAGCGGCACCTGAGCCTGGGAGGCCAATTCGATCACGTCCGGCGCACTGCCCAGCACCATGGTGTTGGCCAGCAGGCGAGCCTCTTTTTCCGGCACGCCATCGTCGCCCATACCGGCCACGGCCTGGTCCCATTCCTGGCGGTAAATGCCCGGCAGGATATCCGGCAGCATGGCTTCCAGCTCACCGATGGACTGGCGATAACGGTTGACCGCTTCCGCCACCGGGCGGCGGCCCCACTTGTAATGAATCAGCCAGGTGGTGACATGCTTCATCAGGCCGATGACACGACCATAGAGGCGCAGCTGAACCTGGCTGTCCACCTTGCCATCCAGGCCATCCACCGGTGCCCAGTAAAGGTCCCCATCGAATACCGCATGGGCCATGGCATAGGCCTTGACGATACGGTGCAAGGACAGCCCATGCTCATCGGCATAACGGTGAACAAAGGAAAAGCCCATGCGATTGACCACCGCGTTGGACAGCACAGTAGCAATCAGCTCCCTGCGCAAACCATGGGCCAATAGATCCTCGCGGAAGGATTCCACCAACTCGCTCGGGAAGTAGTTGAGTACGTCCTGATCGAAGAAGGGGTCGTCCGGCACATCCGTGGCCAGCATGGCATCAAACAGGGCGTTCTTGGTGTAGGACAACAACACCGACAGTTCCGGCCGGGTCAGCCCCTTGCCACGGGTGCGTCGCTCGCTGAGCCCTTCATCATCCGGCAGGTATTCCACCGAGCGTGTGAGCGAGCCCTGGCGTTCCAGGGTGCGCAAGTGGTTGGCGTGTTCGTCGAGACGGCTGGCGGCATTGAATTCCAGCAGGCTCAGGGCCAGACATTGCACATAATTATCGCGCAGCACGGCCGTTGCCACGTCATCGGTCATCCGCTCCAGTAGCGGGTCACGGGTTTCCCGGTCCAGGCGACCATCACGTAGCCGCTGGTTGAGTGGAATCTTGATGTTCACTTCTCGGTCGGAGCTGTGCACACCACCGGAATTGTCGATGGCATCGGTGTTGATACAGCCGCCGTTCAGCGCGTACTCGATGCGGCCCAGCTGGGTCAGCCCCAGGTTGCCGCCCTCGCCCACCACCTGACAACGCAGGTCGCGACCATTGATGCGGATGGCATCATTCGCCCGGTCTCCCACCTGTGCCGGACTTTCGTTGTTCCCTTTTACGTAGGTGCCGATCCCCCCGTTCCAGAGCAGCTCCACCGGTGCCTTGAGGATGGCGGTGATCAACTCCGCCGGTGTCAGGGTGCGTTGCTCAATACCCAGAGCGTCGCAGGCCTGCTGACTGAGAGTGATGCTTTTGGCACTGCGCGACCAGACCCCGCCACCGTCGGAAATCAGCGACGCATCGAAATCCTCCCAGGTGGTACCCCGCGTGGTGAATAGCCGCTGACGTTCGACAAAGGTGGTCTCCGGGTCCGGGTCCGGATCAATGAAGATATGCATGTGGTTGAAGGCCGCCACCAGCTTGATCTGTTCAGACAACAGCATGCCGTTGCCGAACACATCGCCGCCCATATCGCCGATGCCCACCACGGTAAAGGGCGTTGTCTGGATATCCTTGCCCGCTTCCCGGAAGTGACGCTTGACGCTTTCCCAGGCACCGCGGGCAGTAATGCCCATCTTCTTGTGGTCATAGCCGGCGCTGCCGCCGGAGGCAAAAGCATCACCCAGCCAGAAACCGTATTCTTCGGCCAGGCCATTGGCGATATCAGAAAAGGTGGCGGTGCCCTTGTCGGCGGCCACCACCAGATAGGGATCATCGCCATCATGGCGAACCACGGCGGCCGGCGGCACTACCTGATCTGCGACCCGGTTATCAGTGATATCCAACAGCCCGCGAATAAATTCCTTGTAACAGGTGACACCCTGCTGCTGCCAGGCGTCCCGGTCCGCCGGGGTGCCCCGTTTGAGCACAAAGCCGCCCTTGGCCCCCACCGGCACGATAATGGCGTTCTTCACCATCTGCGCCTTCACCAGGCCCAACACCTCGGTACGAAAATCCTCACGCCGGTCGGACCAGCGCAGCCCGCCCCTGGCCACCGGACCACCGCGCAGGTGAATACCCTCCATCTGGGGTGAATAGACGAAGGTTTCATACATGGGCAGCGGCGGCGGCAGTTCCGATACCTGACTCGGGTCCAGCTTCAGGCTCACGTAGGACTTGTCGTGGCCGGCCGCATCCGGTTGGTAGAAATTGGTACGCAAGCCGGCCCGCACCACACTGAGGAAGGCACGTAACACCCGATCTGCATCCAGCGAGGCCACCTGGTCCAGCTGGTGATCCAGGGTCTGGGCCAGCTTGATGCCCTCGTTTTTGCGGCGCTCGTCGCTGATTGCGGGGTCAAAACGGGTTTCAAACAGCTGCACCAGGGAACGGGCAATGCTGGCATGGTCCGCCAGCAACTGTTCCATATAGTTCTGCGAATAGGGCAAACCGGTCTGTACCAGGTACTTGGTCAGCGTCCGCAAACAGACGATCTGCCGGGAATTGAGACCGGCCAACAGTACCAACCGGTTAAGGCCGTCGTTTTCCGTGTTGCCGTGCCAGCATTCCAGAAACGCCTCCTCAAAAAAGCGCTTCTGCTGCACCGGCCCCAGCGCGCAGTCGCCATGCACCTGCACATCGAACACCTGCACCCACTGGGCCCCACCATCACGGGGCATGACCTGAGTAGGCTCCTGTCTCACCACTCGCAGACCGAAATTTTCCAGTGCGGGCAGCACATCTGACAGGCCAATCGGTTTGTTCTGGCTATAGAGACGCAGGCTGGTGGGGCAGGCAGCCCCGTCGCCGCTATTGATGGATAGCGAGGGCAGCACCGGCTGGCGGTCATTCAATTGCGCCAGGTAGTGAATATCCGCCGCAGCTTCCATCGGGTCAGTGCTTTCCTGATAGCCCAACGGGAAAGCGTCGCCATAGCGCTGCGCCAGCGCGGCACCCTCTTCGCCATGCTCACCCTCCTGACGCAGGATGTCGCGAAGCTGATCAGCCCAGGTGCGGGTGACTGCCAACAAGCGTTCTTCCACCTGGGCCTGTGACATGGCCAGATGGGTCCCCTGGGGAATGCGGATAATGCAATGAATCCGTGCCAGCCCCTCACGCAGAAAATCCACCGTGCGTTCCACCGAACTGCCATTGCAGAGCTGCTTCAACTCGGCGGTGACATGATCACGCAGTTCCCGGGAATAACGCTCCCGGCTCAGATAAACCATGCAGGAATAGAACCGCCCATAACGATCTCGTCGCATGAACAGACTGAGGTGGTGACGGTCCCGCAGGGCACGGATCCCCATGCAAATGCTATAGAGCTCCTCTTCACTGCACTGGAACAGTTCGTCTCTGGGTAACTGATAGATGATGTCGCGCAGATGTTTGCCAGAGTGGGACCGTTCGGGCAGACGGGAGCGATCCAACACATAATTGACCTTGCGACGGATCAACGGAATGTCCCGGGGGCGATTGATATAGGCATCCAGCGAGAACAAGCCGATGTAACGATCGGTCCCCTCAACGGTGCCGTCCTCGGCCAACCGTTTTACCGATACCACATCCATGTAATGGGGATGGTGGATCGGCGAACGGGCGTTGGCCTTGGTCACCACCACCAGACGACCATGGGCAATGTACTTGGCCATCTCGTCGTGGGGAGCAATAAATTCTTCCGCGTTGGCATAACGGCTGCCGGGCCGGGCCAGGCCGAGCCCGGCATCATGATCCAGGGAAAGCTTGATGCCATCATCCACAGGCTCTGCCCGCGAGCGGGCATAGCCCAGAAAGGTAAAATGGTCCAGTGACAACCAGTCAATAAAGGCCCGGGCCTCGGCAAGCTCTTCCTGGTCACGACCGGGAAAATCCGCAGAGAGATTTTTCTGCGTGGCTTCCAGGTTATCCAGCATGGCCGGGAAATCCTGCACCACCAGACGCAATTCACCCAGCACCTGCTCCAGGGATTCCTGAAGATGCTCATAGGCCTCGTCGCTGGCCAGGGGTTCGAATTCTACATAGACCAGGGATTCCGCCGGATTCTCGCCATCGCCAACGCCGACCACCCGGGTCATGTGCCCATGAGTATCACGAAGCACCTGGATCACTGGATGAATGGTCCAGTCGATGGCCGTCCCCGCATCTCGTACTGCCATGGCGATCGAATCCACCAGAAATGGCACGTCATCGGTCACCGTTCGCAGCGCCGCCAGCCCACCTGGGCGGGTGGGTGGCTTCAAATGAATCAGGGTTTCTTCAGGGTGGCGCTGGAAGGCCATCATCCAGTGTTGCTGGGCGATATGAAAAAGCTGCTCGGGGGTACGGGCGGTGAGCGCCGCCTGGCTGCTCATTTCAAAATAAGCCGCCATGAAACTGCGGAACAGGGGCTGATGTTCAACCCCGACGTGGGCGGTAGCCAGCGCTTCAAGCTGGGCCTGTAACAGGGCCTGGCGCTGCGCGACGTCATCCTGCATCGAATCCTCCGGCGTCCGTTCGGGCGCGCCGGCAAGGGGCCAGCGGCCTCGGTTTCACTCTATACCGGAGGAATAGACCAATACCAGCCCGTTGCCGTGATTTGATCGGCAAAGTGCCACAGGGGGAGACAGGAAAGCAGTAGCGCGCACAACCAGGCTTTATCGCTGCGTAGGGTGCACTGAGCCTAAGGCGAACTACACCATTCCGGCGGCGAATCGGTGCAGTTCGCCTTAGGCTCAGTGCACCCTACGTTTCTAGCAGTCTTACTGCACCTGCACCGGCTGCACCAGCACCCAGGGCATCACCACCACCGTCCATAGGCCCTGATCGATCTCAAACCACTTGGCGGCCTGATCATCAGTGACCTTGTCCACCTGCCCCTTGTCCCGCCACAGAGACAGGGTATCGGCCTGGTCTTCTGAAAACGCCAGTGCCACCTCGATCAGATCCAGTTCTGGTGCCACATAGACCGTCTGGCCACGGGCGAAAAACGGCTGCAGCTCTTTCCAGCTGGCCTTGGCGGTTTCCTGATTGAGTTTGGCTTTGAGAATATCGCGATCTGCGGATGAGTCAGACATGGGCGGCTCCGTGTTCAGGGCCGTGCATTATCCGTATTCGAGGGGGTGCAATCAAAGAGGGAAAAAGAACGCCCGCCACTTGGGGAATGGCGGGCGGGCTGTACCGGGGCCGAAATTGAACATCCTTGTTCGATTGCGTCCTTGCGAGATCCACTTTAGGGAAACCGCCGGGGCGGCATAAGACGCGATTGGCTACATCTTCTGTAAGCCATTTGCCATAGGTGGACGTGGTGGCCCCGGCAAGCCATGGGGATTATTGCAGGAACGCACCAGCAACCTGGATCAACGCCAGCGAATCTGACGGCTTGCCTCGCTTATCGGCCGCTGCCTGCGATCGAACAGCTGGAAGCTGGCACCCTCGGCGCTCAAGCTCACCTCGGAGAAGGCGTTATCGCTGAATACCTCGCCGGGGACTTCCACCCGGCCCAGAGGCTTGCCCCAGCCCCCATGGAGCACACCCGGCACCCGAATCATGGGGCGATACCAACGGAACGCCCGCAGCGCGGTGGGCCAGAACAAACCGGAGCAGGTCCAGCTATGCACCTGCTTGCCACCGTTCAACGTCAAACAGGCGTAGAGAGAGGCGTGCACATCCCCACTCAGCACCACCAGCTTGTCGCTACGGCTGCGCCCCATAGCCTCCAGCAACCGCTGGCGCTGGTGCATGAACCCCTCCCAGGCATCCTTGCCGCGGAACGGGCGTCGCTGTTCCGGGAACAGCAGGACGGAGGTGACCAGCACCTTGATGCGGTCCGGGTCACGATCCAGCCACTCGATAAAAGCCTGCTCCTGAATATCGCCGATCATGCGGCGCTGCCAGGGCCAGCGACTCAATACCCGCTCGGTGCGCACATCCATGACAAAGAAATCCGCCGGCCCCCGCGAAAAGGTGTACCAGAACCGGTCCGGATCACGATCCAGATAGGTGCCCGCCTGATTCAGGGGTGCCGCCGGAGAATGGGAGGCCTGATAAATCTGATAGGCCTTGATGGCGGCGGGATATTTGCTGGTCCACAACTCTGCATTAGCCCGTGCTGGCCAGTTATTCTCGATCTCGTGATCATCAAGGATCATGTAGCTGTTGGTATGCCGCAGCAATTTCGCCAGGTGGGGCTGGGAAAAACTTTCCCGATAAAGCGCATCAAAATCCTCTCGGGTAGTGGCAGCACCGAACATATACATGGAATCGGCGTACACCTGATCTCCGCCGAAAAGGACAAAATCCGGTTTCGAGCTATCCGCCCGCGAGGACATTTCGGCAAAAATCTTGTCTGCCCGATCATCCTGAATTTCACCATCCAGGCCGACAAACCGGTAACAACAGGAGCCGAAAAAAAAGCGCGTGGCATCCGCATCCGGCTGATTGGTAAGAAACTCTCCCTGATCGGCGGTATCCCAGTCCAGCGCCACCTCATCTTCCGTAGCCACCCAGCCAGCCTGATATTCATAGCGGGTGCCGGGCTGCAACTGATTGAGAATCACCACACCGGAGCCATCGAAATTGCCGTTAAGCCGAAACTCTCTCGCCGGAGACCAGTCAGTGCTTCCCTTGCTGCGCCAGCGAATCCGCCCCCACAACCATTTTTTTCCGGCTCCCAGCTTCCCTTTTGGCAGCGCTCCGAACACTCTTACATGGGTGTCACCGGCCTCACCCACCACCGGCCCTACGGCAAAACGGTTCACACTTTGACTCATGGCTTATGTCCCCCCTGCATTGAGCCCCCCGGCCCACGCTGCTAGCATCACGGTTAAGCGGTGCAGGCAGCCTCATGGTCACTCGTCCGGGCCCGAAATAAACGGCACCCTCTGTCAGGAATAAAAACGTTGCTCAAGGATGCGAAAACTGCCTTTATTCTGCTTATTGCCTTTCTCTCACTCGGGCTGACATCAGCCGTATGGGCTAACGGTCCCGAGCTGCAGATTATTGGCGAAAAGCAGGAAGAACTACACCCCTATCAAGGGCTGGATTACTTCTGTACCCCTGCGGCACAGTCGCCGACCATTAATGCCCTGCAAAAACGCCCGACGTTACCCTGGCAATCCAGCCGGGGAGAAATGCCAAACCTGGGATTCACCAATCAGCACTGCTGGTTCCGATTTGCCGTGCGGAATCAGAACCCCCGGCACAGCGATTGGCAGCTGCTGGTTGATTACGCCATGCTTGGCGAGCTGGACGTCTACCAGCTGGATGCCGGCGGCACCCTGATCAGTCACTTCCAGGCCGGCATGGATCGGGATTTTGCCGTTCGCCCGGGCAACTACCCTACTCCCGCTTTCCCGCTGTCTCTGCCCAGCGGCAAGGACAGCAGTTTTTATCTCAAGGTCACCTCTCCCCACAGCATCCAGTTGCCTATACAACTGCTTAGCCAGGAACAATTCGCTCGCTCCTCGCAGAACCAGACCATTATCCAGGGACTCTTTTTCGGCGGCATGCTGGTGATGATTCTCTACAACCTGTCGCTGTTTTTCTCCATTCGCGAAAAGGTCTACCTGCTATATGTGTGCTGGTCGGCGGTGGTCACCCTGTTCCTGGCGGTACTCCACGGCTATGCCCACCGTTACCTGTGGCCGCATTCTCCGCTTGTCAGCCAGTACATCATTCACTACCTGCTACCCTTGATCGTGCTGCTGCCGCCGTTGTTTACGCTGCATTTTCTGTCGCTGCGGGAAAAGGCGCCGCGCCTGGCGGTATGGCTGAAAGGCCTGGTGATTATCGGTACGTTGCTGTTTCTCGCCGCCCCCTTTACCAGCCGGGGTTTCCTGATTCCGATTTCCGTCAGCGCCATTCTGGTGATGGACTTCAGCATCCTGGTGGTCGGCCTGTTACGTGCCCGCGCCGGCGACCCGGACGCCCGTATTTTCACCATTGCCTGGGCCTGCTTCATTACCGGTGTAGCGGCCATGGCGCTGAACAAATACGGCGTACTGCCCCGCACCAGCCTCACGGAAAACCTGGTCCAGACCGGTGTGTTCCTGGAAGTCATTCTGTTGTCACTGGCGCTGGCCCGGCGCATCAGCCGACTCAAGGAAGCCCATTCCGACTCCATTCGCGAAAAAGCGATTGCGGAAATGGAAGCCTTCAAAGCCGGCGCTCGCAACCATGCCAAGAGCGAATTCCTGGCTACCATGAGTCATGAAATCCGCACCCCCATGAATGGCATCATGGGTATGACCGACTTGCTGCGTCGCACCTCCATGACCCAGCAGCAGGCTCAGTATGTGGGCACCATCTACCAGTCCACCCAGTCCCTGCTCACCGTCATTAACGACATTCTCGATTATTCCAAGATTGAATCCGGCAAGCTGGAGCTGGATTACCAGAGCGTGCAGCTGGAAAGCATTGTCGACGACTGTGTGCGGCTGTTTGCCCTGCGTTCCAGCGAGAAACAACTGCCGCTGTATATCCATATCGACAGCCGCGTTCCCGAACGCATCAAGACCGACCCGATCCGTCTCAAGCAGATCATTACCAACCTGCTCAGCAATGCCTTCAAATTCACCGAGCGAGGCAATGTCTCGCTGCACGTCACCGTGAAACAACCGGTGAATGAAAAAAACCTCTGCGTGCTGATGTTTGAAGTGGTGGATACCGGTGTCGGCCTGGACGAAGGGCAGCAGAACAGTTTGTTCCAGGCATTCCACGAGCTGTCCGGCAAGGGCAAACATACTGGCGCCGGTCTCGGGCTGGTGATCTGCAAACGGCTGATCGAACTGCTCAATGGCGATATCGGTGTGTCCAGCTCGCTGGGCCGTGGCGCCACCTTCTGGCTGTCCCTGCCGGTGGAAGTGGAAAAACCGCAAAGCAAACCGGTATTGAGCAACCGCAGTGCCCTGCTCATTTCCAATACCCCGGCCCAGTTGCTGAGCCTGTCCCAGATTCTCACGCGCTGGGGAGCCAAGACCCTGGAATACCGTGATGTGGAAAGCGCTCTGGATCCGGCCAATCCGTCACGGCCGGTGGACTTTGTCATCGCCGAGCATGCGGTGCTGGAAAACCCGCAGTATGTGCAACGGCTGAAACAACACTTCGGTAACCCGGTGCTGGTACTGCTACACCCCACCGGCAAACCGCTGAGCGACAATCTGCCCGAGAACCTGTTGCTGATCGAAACGCCGTTCTCCTGTCAGGCTCTCAAACGCAGCCTACTCACCGGCCATGACGAACAGCTTGCCCAACAAAGCGCTGAAGAACCCGCCATCGTGCTGGACAAGGGCAACGCCCTGAACGTGATCGTGGCCGAAGATAACCCGGTCAATCAGCTGGTGATCGACAGCATTCTCAAATCCCTGGGTATCTACGCGACCCTGGTAAGTGACGGCGAGCAGGCTCTGGAACTGGTTGGCGAACAACCCGGTTACTGGGACATCATCTTCATGGATTGTGAGATGCCGGTGATGGACGGTTACCAGGCAACCCGGGAAATCCGCACCCTGGAGCAGGCATCCACCGCTCACCCACATTGCTGGATTATCGCCCTGTCAGCCCATGCCACCGGCGATTATGTACAAAAAGCCCGCGACGCCGGCGTGGATGACTACCTGAGCAAACCGGTTTCCCAGCAACAGGTGCGCGAAGCGCTCCATCGCGGTCAGGTCGCTACCCCTTCAGGGATCTCTGGCTGAGCAAGCAACCCTGCACACACGGTAATCAGTTGTTTCACGCGAATGGGCTTGCCAAGGAAGGCATTGCAGCCCGCATCCATGCAGCGCTGGCGGTCCACCGCCAGTACGTTGGCGGTTAATGCCAGTATCGGGCCCGCAAAACCCCGGTCACGAAGAGCCTGGGCGGTTTCATAGCCGTCCATCACCGGCATCTGCATATCCAGCACCACCAGATCAAAACTGTCCTCGGTATAATAACGGCAGGCTTCGCGCCCATCCTCGGCTTCAACCACCTGCATACCGGATTTTTCCAGCACTTTGCGGACAAACAAACGATTCACCGCGTTATCTTCCACGAGTAACACCCGGCCTTTCAGCTCCATGGCGGTCCCGGCCAGTTCAGGCAGCTGCTGGGCCGCAGCGTCCCGCATATCCACTTCAGTCGCCTGAGACAGTGGCATTGCCAGGGAGAAATGGCTGCCCTTGTTCAGCTCACTGAACACCGAGATATCACCACCCTGGGAACGGGCCAGCTGGCGGGCAATGCTTAACCCCAGCCCGGTTCCTGTATAGCGACGGGAATGGGAAGCGTCCGCCTGGGAAAACGGCTGAAAAATCTTCTGTTGCTCCGCGTCACTGATGCCAATGCCGGAATCCTCCACCGACACCTGCAGCTGCTGCTCCACTTCCGACCAGCTAGCGCGGACCTGAACCTGGCCTTCCTCAGTGAACTTCACTGCATTGCCTACCAGGTTCACCAGAATCTGGCGTAGCCGGAAGGCATCGCCACACACGGTCATCGGCATGGCCGAGAGATAATTGAGACCAAGATCAATCTGCTTTTCCTGCGCCCGTAATTGCAGACTATCGACCACTTCATCCAGTAGCTCGGTCACGGAAAACAGACGCTGCTCGTTATGTAATTGCCCCGCCTCGATACGCGACAGGTCCAGCACATCATTAATCAGTGCCAGCAGGGCATCGCCATTCTGCTGAATAATGGTGAGATAACGATTCTGATCTGCCTGGCTCAGGGAACCATCACGCAACAGTTCGGTATAACCGAGAATCGCCGTCATCGGGGTGCGGATTTCATGGCTGATATTGGCCAGAAACTGACTCTTGGTCTGGCTCGCCTCTTCCGCCTGACGGCGGGCATCCGCCAGCTGGGTCTGGGCGTGGTTGATGCTGTCCACCATGGCGTTGAAATCTTCCGCCAGGGCACCGATTTCATCGTTACCCAGCACCGGCACCCGCTGGTCCAGCGCCCCTCCCCGGGCGATGGAACGCACCGCGTTATGCACCAGGTTCAAGCGTCCGAACAACATCGGCTGAATCCGGTAGTTGATCACCATCACGGTAAGCCCGGCCAGCACCGCCATGATCAATCCGATCACCAATACCGACAGGTTCAAGGATTTGTAGCCATCGCGAGGCAGTTCCACCACTACTTCCAGCGGATTGCCACCGAGAAAATCCGGCACAGGAAAACGCCCGAGCAACTGATCACTCTCAGCCACAGTCAGGCCACGTTGCGGCTTCAATGAAGCGGGCACCTCGCGCACGTACAACGCGTGGCCCACCCGGTCCGACAGATAGCTCATCCAGTCACTGTCCAGCCATACCCCCAGCAGGTAGGCCTGGCAGCCCACCTCCACCGCAGTGCTGAACAACAGGGGGCGGCCCTCCACCTTTACCACTCCCCAGATCGGCATGCAGCCCTGCTCGTCAAACCGCTCCGCCAGGGTGGCAAACACCGGAGACGCGATCTCATCGGCGCCGTTATTCCACACCACCGAGCTGCCTCGCAGTTCCATCATCAGATCCAGATACCCTAACCCCCCCTGATTGGTAGGCGGTTTGTCCGGCTGCTGACTCCAGTCCTGCGCCCGCACCCGCAGGATGGAAAGCTGATCCAGGAACGAGGCCTCCACCTTTTCCAGCTCCCGCTCGGCGTTGCGCTCGGTGAGGGTTTCCACCAGCGACAGGTTCACCCAATACAACGCCACGGTGGCCAGGGCCACACAACATGCCGCAGAAATCACCAGCAACCACCGAATGCGCACTCTCAGTGACATCGTTACCTTCCCCTGACCGGGTGGCCGGACGGCAAAAGGTGCCGTCCCATGGCCTGCGTGAGCCCCCGGAATCACTTGCTTGAAAGAATTGTTTTGAGGCGAAACCCTAGCACAAGATTCCCCGCAGCGGGCCCCTGCTGTCATCAGCGGTGGCAGATGCCGCACAGCCGTTCACCCACAGGATGAAAAAGCCCCGCCGCACCCGTATCATAGGCCACCCTTTTTCCGGAATGACGACGTCGACCCCATGAGTGACACGCCCCGCAAAATCCTGGTGACCAGTGCCCTTCCCTACGCCAACGGCCCCATTCACCTGGGCCACCTGCTGGAATACATCCAGACCGACATCTGGGTACGCTTCCAGAAACTGCGCGGCGAGCAGTGCACCTATGTGTGCGCCGACGATGCCCACGGCACCGCCATCATGCTCAAGGCGGAAGAAAACGGCATCACCCCGGAGCAACAAATTGCGCAAGTAAAAGCGGACCACGAGAAGGACTTCGCCGACTTCCAGATCCAGTTCGACAACTACTACAGCACCCACAGCCCGGAAAACCGTGCCCTGTCGGAAATGGTGTTCCAGCGCAACAAGGACGCCGGCTATATCGTCGAGAAGACCATTACCCAGCTCTACGACCCGCAAAAAGGCATGTTCCTGGCGGACCGCTTCGTCAAGGGCACCTGCCCCAAGTGCAAATCCGAAGACCAGTACGGCGACAACTGTGAAGTGTGCGGCGCCACCTACACCCCGGCGGAGCTGATCGAACCCTACTCCTCCGTCAGCGGCGCCACCCCGGTGGAAAAGGAAACCACCCAGCTGTTCTTCGATCTGCCCAAGTTCGAGCCCCTGCTGCGCGAATGGACCCGCTCCGGCGCCCTGCAGGAGCAGGTGGCCAACAAGCTGCAGGAATGGATCGAAGACCTGCAGCCCTGGGACATCTCCCGCGAAGCCCCCTACTTCGGCTTCGAAATCCCCGGCTACCCGGGCAAATACTTCTACGTGTGGCTGGACGCGCCCATCGGCTACATGGCCAGCTTCCAGAACTACTGCGACCGGGAAGGCCTGAGTTTCGACGACTACTGGGGCAAGGAATCCACCGCCGAGCTGTACCACTTTATCGGCAAGGACATCATCAACTTCCACGGCCTGTTCTGGCCCGCCATGCTCGACGGCGCCGGCCTGCGCAAACCCACCGCCATCTACAGCCACGGCTTCGTCACCGTGAACGGCGCCAAGATGTCCAAGTCCCGCGGCACCTTTATCAAGGCACGCACCTACCTGGATCACCTGGGCCCGGAATACCTGCGCTACTACTTCGCTGCCAAGCTCTCCAGCCGGGTGGATGACTTCGACCTGAACCTGGAAGACTTCGCCCAGCGAGTGAACTCCGACCTGGTGGGCAAACTGGTGAACATCGCCAGCCGCACCGGCAACTTCGTGAAGAAATTCGGCGGCACCCTCAGCGACGAGCTGGACAACCCGCTGCTGGTTCGCGAAGTACAGGAAGCGGCACCGCGCCTTGCCGACTTCTACGAGAAGCGCGAATTCGGCAAGGCCATGCGCGAAATCATGGCCCTGGCGGACCACGCCAACGGCTACATCGCCGACAAGGCCCCCTGGACCCTGGCCAAGGAAGACGGCAAGGAACAGGAAGTGCTGGCCATCTGCACCACCGCCATCAACGTGTTCCGCCTGCTGGTGATCTACCTGAAGCCGGTACTGCCGGCCCTGGCCGAGCGCGCGGAAGCCTTCCTGCAGGTGGAGCCGCTGACCTGGAACGACAGCGACACCCTGCTGTTGGGCCACGAGATCGCCAAGTTCAAACCGCTGCTCAACCGCATCGACATGTCGCAGATCGAAAGCATGCTCACTGCTTCCAAGGAAGACGTCCCGGCCAAACCGGCCAGCAGCAAAAACGAACCGAAAAAGGCCGACGACGTGGCAGACGACACCATCACCATCGATGACTTCCTCAAGGTAAAACTGCGTGTGGCCCGCGTAGCCAAAGCCGCCCATGTGGAAGGGGCCGACAAGCTGCTGCAGCTCACCCTGGACGTGGGCGAACTGGGCGAACGCAATGTGTTTGCCGGCATCAAGGCCAAATACAGCCCGGAAGACCTGGAAGGCAAACTGGTGGTACTGGTGGCCAACCTGGCCCCGCGCAAGATGAAGTTCGGCGTTTCCGAAGGCATGGTGCTGGCCGCCGGCCCCGGCGGTGAGGACATCCACATCCTCAGCCCCGACAGTGGTGCACAGCCCGGTATGGAAGTGCGCTAACCCGGCACCGATCCCCGCTCCCCTCGTGGGAGCGGTGGTGCCACCGCGAATGCGTTCCTTCCCGAACTCACCCCGACATCCCTCCCCTGTGCCGTTACCGCCATCTTTGCGGCCAGCCACGACGTACAATCGCTTTCCCCTTGCCCCGGATAAGGTCTTTCCCTCTACACTGTAAAAACGAAAAACAAGGGAGAGCGCTACCATGAACCGCCAGGCAACATTGACCCCGGATGCCATCCAGTCCAAGAAAAACACCGTCAGCGCAGAAGAATGGCAACTGCGTGTGGATCTGGCCGCCGCCTACCGGCTGATCGCCCTGCACGGCTGGGACGACCTGATCTTTACCCACCTGTCTGCCCGCATCCCCGGCGACGAGCATCACTTCCTGATCAATCCCTACGGCATGATGTTCGACGAGATCACCGCTTCCAGCCTGGTGCGCGTGGATCAGGCCGGCAACAAACTCGATGACAGTGACTTCGATATCAACCCGGCGGGCTTCACCATCCACAGCGCCATCCACGCCGTGCGCGAGGATGCCAACTGCGTGATGCACACCCACACCACCGCCGGTGTGGCCGTGTCCGCCCAGCAGGAAGGCCTGCTCGCTCTGTCGCAACAGAGCCTGTTCCCGCTGGCCAGCCTGGCCTACCACGACTACGAAGGCGTGGCCCTGCGTGAAGACGAAAAGGCCCGCCTGCAGGCCGACCTGGGCGACGCCAACTTCATGATCCTGCGCAACCATGGCCTGCTCACCGTGGGCAGCAGCATCGCCGATGCCTTCCTGGGCATGTTCATCCTCCAGCGCGCCTGCGAAATCCAGCTCCAGGCCCTGTCCGGCAACCGCCCGCTCACCCCGATCCCGGATGGCATCGTCAACACCATCAAACAGCAGGCGTCCCAGGTCACCAAAGGCATGGGCGGCAACCTGGCCTGGCCCGGCCTGCTGCGCAAACTGGACCGCCAGAACCCCGGCTACGAGAAATAAACCCGCACGCTCCTACAGCACCAAGCTTGCCTCTGTAGGAGCTATGCTTGCATGGCGAACCAACCCACCCCTTTCGCCATGCAAGCATAGCTCCTACAACACTTGGCCCAACCCAAACACCCAACCCAAATCTGTTTCCTCCCGCCCACTTTCCCCTGTCAAAGCAGGCCAAAACCGGCCAACCTATACAGAAAGGCGACTTCCGTTAATTGTCTTGCCAGACAGGTATACGCAATGTGTAGGGCATTGAAAGACACTGTCTACCGAGGTTACCGATGACACAGTCACTGGACGCACTCTGGGAAAAAGTTCGCTTACAGAAAACCCGGATTCCCTCTCTCTATGGCGATATCGATTTCGATGTCACCCCGGAGCGTTTCACCGATTCCATGGACATCCGCAGCACCCTGCCGAGCCATTTCGCCAGGAAGTACCGCGAAAAAATCCTCGCCGAGAATGAGAAAGTGGAGCGCGCCCGCGCCTACACCCTGCTGGGCGACACCGTGGCCGATGCCTACGCCGCGCTGATGCCGGAATACAGCTTCCGCGACCTGATCGGCATGCTCAAGAAAGCCTGCGACGAAGGACTCGACGCAGTCCCTGATGCGCCGCAGGAACTGGTGGACTTCATCACCGCCATGGAAACCACCCCGGACTGGGTGGACATGGACCTGGTACGCGAAGGCGCCCGTCTGAGCCGCAACCAGATGGCCAACCTGGCCCCCTACGTGATCCGTGGCGCCTTCGTGGCCACCTTCATGAACAAGTACTCCGGCCTGCCCATGGCCATCACCGGCACCCTGGCCAACGATTCGGTAAACCGGCGCATCAACGAAACCGCCAGCTTCTTCACCACCGCCACCCTGCCCGGCGCCCTGGAACGCTTCGGCCCCGGCTTCAAGGCCGCCGCCATGGTCCGCCTGATGCACTCCATGGTCCGCTTCAACATCCTCAAGCGCGTAAAAAAATGGGACCCGGCTATCTACGGCATCCCCATCCCCCAGGTAGACCAGATGCCCGCTGGCACCATGCCCGCCTACCTGGCCGCCTTCAAAGCCATGCGCAAGGGCCGCAAGCATTTCACCGACAACGAGCGGGCCATCGTCGAGCTGTCCCGCTACCAGTGCTTCCTGCTGGGCCTGCCCGAAGAACTGCTACCCGCCGAGGCGCCGGACATTATCGACACCATGCTCACCTACTCCGGCACCCTGCGCGAAGGCTACGACGACGACACCTGCGGCGAACTCACTCGCGCCACCATGTCCGTCTACCGCCCAAAGGACAACAAGCTCACCAGCAAGCTCCACAACCTGGTAGAGCGCAGCGTCTCCAAGGTGTTCTTCAACCAGGCATTTCTCGGCAAAAACGACAAATCCAAAGCGAAAGAAATGGGCGTGGAGCCGCACCTGATCGACTACGCCCTGTCCAGCATCGGCACGCTATTCATCATGCCCCGCCTGATCGCCTACCGGACACTGCAAGACATTCCCGTGGCCAACAAGGTTGCAGACAAGATATTGGTCAGGCGCATCAACGAGCTACTGGTGGACTATGGCCACGCGGAATTCACCACCGACGCGGCGCAGTACACTCCCACCATCAAAAGCGTTACCTGACCCATCCCACCCACTGTGGGAGCCGTCTCTCGGACGGCGATTTACCATCGCCATCCGAGAGCTCTTCCCTCTACGGCCCTGCTATGCTGTACGGCATGAGTCTTTCAGGAGAGGGTGATGAAAAAGACGCTTCTGATACTGCTGCCCTGCGTCATGGCCAGCCCCGCGAACGCTGATTCGCTACTACGCAAAAGCCAGAATCTGGCAGACTTTGATGACTTTCTATCCAGCCCATCCGTCAGCATTCGCCGGGAAACCAGCCAGGAGGAATTCGAGACCCTGTATTACGAGCTTCGTCAGGGAGAGAAAGTGGAAAATGGCTGCAGATTCAGCCACACGCTTGATGGCAAGGCTGGAGAAAAGCGACTCGCAAAGAGCATTGCTCAAGATATGCAGACTTGCACAAGACTCATGCTGATCGGCAGGCTGAGAGGATCAGCTCCGGAGCCAGTAAACGGGAATAACGCCCTCTAGACGCCCAGATACTCCCCGATCAGAAACGCATCCCCCTGCCCTTCCTGCTTGCCAAAGTAGCTCACCGGATCACGCTCACCGTTCTCAATAGAGCCGACCTCACAATCGATGGCGTATTGCTTGGCAAGATCATTGAACAGAGCGACCGGCGTCTTGAGCTGCGCCTTCTTCTTCACCGGCTGGCTGATACCCAGTTGCCAGTCCTCACAATCGTCACTCTCGCAGTCATTGATCAGAGTGACCTTGCCTGCTTCATTCTCATCCACATAAGTCTGCAACGCCGCTTGCAGGTCAGCCAGGTTGCGCTTGAGCTTCTTTTCTTGCTTTTCATCCAGGCGGTCGGAGGCGACGAGGAGGTAGACGAGCATATCGGAGTCCGGGGTTGGGATTGTGGGGCCACTTTACCACAATGGGGCGGCTTGCTGGTTTACGGAGAGAATCGATAGTGGCCCGAAGCCCCGGCCACAAGTCTGAGACGTCCGAGGACGTTTAGACCTTATATTAGCGCATGGGAAGATCTAAGCCTGTTTGCTTCTCGCTTTTTTATTGCGCGGTGCAAGATAAGCCCTACCGCCCTGACTTATTAGTGTTTTCATTCGAAGGACCAACAAGCCTACGAACCATAAACAAAGAAGGAACTAAGCACGCGACAGTGAATATAACTTGGTAGAATATTCTCCTTCTCTCTGACGATAAGAAATCTTCAACGATTTCCTCAGATCCTGGACTTGGACTTTCCAAGAGATATCCATTTGGGGCCTGCCAAGGCCCAGGAACATCTCCGGCAAGAAGAGAAAAGAAAACTGCCAGTACGACACCAGCAGCTAAAAGTGAAAATGTTGAGCTTACCTTTTTACTTGATGCAAATGTGAAAACTATGCTCGTGACAATTCCACAAAATGTGGGCACCAAAATCATGTAAGGGAAAACAATACTTACTTCAATTGTTTCATCCATATTCCCACCTCAAATACTTAACGCCGCCAGCACGCTCGGTTTTGTAGTGGAGGCGAAGCCGCAACGGAAAAGTCGTCGCCGTTCCTGGCCTTGCTAAAAGGTTTTACTTCCATAGCTGCCACCATCGCTTCCGGTTAACCAAGTTCATTTGCTTGGCTTTATCGTAGCAGGCTCCACAAAGCAGCTTTACGCCAGCAAACGCTTCAGATTCATCGTTCCATTCGCCTACGCGATTTGCGACATCCTCGCAGGCCGAACACCAAGAATCCGGACGGGGGTTCTCTGGACTTTCTTCCGAAGACCAGAATCCTCGCGGCTTTCCATCTCGTAGACTTTGCACTATATGCTGGCAAACATACGTCGCCTGCTGCTTGCCATGCTCGCAACATTCAACATAGTCACCCTCATCGCTCATTTGCATTGCCTTTTAACGCCCCAAACAGGGGCGCATATTTGCGTTTTGAGCGCAGCGAAGCAAAAATGTGTCCCTCTGCTTTGGCTGGTTAGGCGGCTCAGTTCGGATGCGTTACGGAACATAGACAAGCCCCACCGAAAATTGCGGCTTTCCGTTCAGTTCATTCATTTGGCCCGTGAGAACTAGATCGCTAGCTCCCTCGCCCTCAGTATATAAGTCAACCAAAACGTCCCAATGCTTCCCCATCCACTGCGCACATGATGTAGCCCATGTATCTTCCGGCAACTCCACCAAGAGCTCGCCATAGTTTCTGACGTATGCTCGGTTTTGAGAGGCAATTCCCGAGTCAACTGGCGCCACTCCGGCCACTCCCCGAGAAAGCTCAAAGTCATCCTCCGAAAAGGCTTTTACAACCGCTCGGAAGACTGGCCGCCAGCTTCCTGCTATAGGATGAGCTGATTCTTCATCTTTGACGGCTAGTGGCTCAACACTCATACGTCTTTATCGCCTAACAGCATATTAATTAGAACGTTCCGCATAACCCGGTTCCGTATAACTCTGGAACCGTACCCCCGCACCAGAAAAAAATCCTGCCATAACAATCGTTTGGCAGGCTATAGCCAATTTCCTACACGGAGTTATGCGGAACCTTCCTTATAACTCCTTTCCTTTGAACTCGGAGACAGAAAAACCAAAGCCCCACTAAATCAACATGTTGGCATTTCCCTTTCCGGGTTCAACGGAAGCTTCCGTTGAAAAGGGGAATCGCAATCCCTATTTGCTGAACGCCCCCGTTGCCAGGAATGCCTTCACCTGCTCAATCACCTCCCCATTACGCATCATGAACGGGTGCGTCACCGGCAAGACCAGATGGTCCTGCATGCCCTCGACCTTGGTTCTTTCCACGGTGACCTTGCCGTCATTGGGGCCAGGTAATTGGGTGGAGAGCAGAAAGTTGATGGTGTCGCTACCGGCGATGACGCCCAGGGGAAAGTCCACAGGGCCGAGCTGGTTGGGGACGCTGTCGGGGCCTGTGCCCATCTGGCTGCCGGCGGGGCCGTTGAACCACTGGAACGGGGCCCAGTCACCCAGACTGTCCACCACTTCACTGCCCTGGTTGGGCGGGCCGAGCATGACGGTGCGGCCCATTCTCTCGATGGTGTGCTGGCTGAGGTACTGGCGTAGCAGGATGCCGCCCATTGAGTGGGTGACGAAATGAATGGTGCCGGTGGCCGGGCATTTAGCCAGGGCTTTGGGCAGAGTCTCTGCGGCGAGGGTCTGGATGTCTTTTTTGGTGGAGGGGTAGCCCTGGTTCACTACGGTGTAGCCGGTGTTCACCAGGGCCTTTTCCATTTTCTTCATGGCGTGGGCAGTTCTGGCCAGGCCATGGAGCAGGATGACGCATTGAGGGTTCTGGGTTTTCATTGTTGCGCCCTCTTTATTCAGCAAGGCCGTTCCCCCTCTCCCCAGCCCCTCTCCCGCAAGGGGAGAAGGGCTTGAACAAACCCCAAGCATCAAGCCGATACAGAACCTCAGAATCAGGCTAGCCATCGCTTTACCGGCTTTCCGCTGTTAACTATTAACTATTAACTATTAACTATTAACTATTAACTATTAACTGTTAACTGTTAACTGATTCAACGCCGCCTCCAGCCGCGCCACCGCCGCATCCACATCCCCCAGCTTGTCCAGGCCGAACAGGCCCACGCGGAAGGTCTTGAAGTCTGCCGGTTCGTCGCACATAAGGGGCACGCCCCCGGCCGTCTGCAAGCCGAGCTGGACGAAGGCGGCGCCGCTCTTGATGGTGTCGTTGTCGGTGTAGGACACCACTACGCCGGGGGCTTCGAAGCCGGGGGCGGCGACGCTGGCGAAGCCGTGCTTCGCCATCAGCTCGCGCACGGCGGTGCCCAGTTTCCACTGGCGTTCCTTCACGGCGGTGAGGCCTTCTTTCATGGTTTCCAGCATGGTGTCACGGAAGCCGCGCAGGGCATCGGTGGGCATGGTGGCGTGGTAGGCATGGCCGCCGTTTTCATAGGCGATCATGATGTCGCGCCATTTGCGCAGGTCGCAGGCGAAGCTGGTGCTGGTGGTTTCGTGCAGGCGCTGGTCGGCGGCTTCGCTGAGCATCACCAGGGCGCTACAGGGCGAGGAGCTCCAGCCTTTCTGGGGGGCGCTGATCAGTACGTCCACACCGACCTTTTTCATGTCCACCCAGATGGTGCCGGAAGCAATGCAGTCCAGTACGAACAGGCCGCCCACGCTGTGTACGGCATCGGCCACCTGTTTCAGGTAGTCGTCCGGCAGGATGATGCCGGAGGCGGTTTCCACATGGGGGGCGAACACCATGGCCGGCTTTTCGGCCTTGATGGTATCGACCACCTGCTCAATGGGTGCCGGGGCGAACGGTGCCTGGGGCTGGTCGCTGATGGGGGCGGCCTTCAATACGGTCTCTTTGGACGGGATGCTGCCCATCTCAAAGATCTGGCTCCAGCGGAAGCTGAAGAAGCCGTTACGGATCACCAGGCAATGCTGGGCGGTGGCGAACTGACGGGCCACTGCTTCCATGCCGAAGCTGCCGCCACCGGGCACCACGGTAACCGAGTGGGCGTTGTAGACCTGCTTCAGGTTGCTGGAAATATCCCGCATCACCTGCTGGAAACGCTGGGACATGTGGTTCAGGGAGCGGTCGGTGAAAACCACGGAATACTCAAGCAGGCCGTCTCGGTCAAAGTCACGGGGCAAATCTGTCACTGGGGGTCACCTCTGCAGCAACCGGCGCTGGCCGGTCTCGTCGCGTTATTGTCTGCCTTGGATACTGGATTGCTGGCAGCGCCGCAACCGTCCGGGGCAAAAAGCATGGCAAAAGGGGCATCAACTGGTTAATTCGCAGTCAATGACTGTCGTCTGCAGTCAAGTAAGCTTATGCATTATCATTCTTGAGCCAACCGGGGCGCTGCCTCATACTATGCGCCCTTAACGCCCTGTAAACACAGCGTTTAACCCCTATTCTTCGGCAAGCGAGCCACGATCACATGACAGAGTACGTCCTGATTCTGATCAGCGCTGTGCTGGTAAACAATTTTGTCCTGGTGCAGTTCCTGGGGCTGTGTCCCTTTATGGGGGTCTCCAACAAGATCGAGACCGCCATGGGCATGTCCCTGGCGACCACCTTTGTGCTGACATTGTCGTCCGTGCTCGCCTACCTGACCTGGGCCTATATTCTGGTGCCCTTCGAGCTGGAGTACCTGCGCACCATCAGCTTTATTCTGGTGATCGCCGTGGCGGTACAGTTCACCGAGATGTTCGTGAAGAAGGCCAGCCCCCTGCTCTATCGGGTGCTGGGCGTGTTCCTGCCGCTGATCACCTCTAACTGTGCGGTGCTGGGTGTGGCACTGCTGAATGTACGCCAGGAAGATGCCACCTTTATGTCATCGCTCACCTACGGGCTGGGCGCGGCGCTGGGCTTTTCCCTGGTGCTGGTGCTGTTTGCCGCCATGCGTGAGCGTATTGCCGTGGCCGATGTGCCGGAAGCGTTCCGTGGCCCCAGCATCGGCCTGATCACCGCCGGCCTGATGTCGCTGGCCTTCATGGGCTTTTCCGGGCTGATCAAGTTATGACCGCTGTACTGATTGCCGTGGCCGCCCTGCTTGCCCTGGCCGCCGTGTTCGGCGCGGTATTGGGCTTTGCCTCGGAGAAATTCAAGGTCGAGGGCGACCCCATTGTCGACCAGATCGATTCACTTTTGCCGCAAACCCAGTGTGGCCAGTGCGGGCACCCGGGCTGTCGCCCCTACGCCGAAGCCATTGCCGAGGGCGAAGACCACAACCGCTGCCCGCCAGGCGGTCAGGACACCGTGGATTCGCTCACCGACCTGCTCGGCCGTGACGAGCTGACCCTGGATGACGAAGGCGCCGAGGATGCGGACATCCCCAAGGTGGCCTATATCCGCGAAGACGAGTGCATTGGCTGTACCAAGTGCATCCAGGCCTGCCCGGTGGATGCCATCGTCGGCGCTGCCAAGCTGATGCACACGGTGATCGTGGACGAATGCACCGGCTGCGACCTGTGCGTGGAGCCCTGCCCGGTGGACTGCATCGACATGGTGGAAGTGAAGCCCACCCTGCAGACCTGGGGCTGGAACCGCCCGGCCGGTATCGGCGAGCGCCCGGACAGCCGTATTGAAGTGGTGAACCTGTGATTCGTACCCTGTTCAGTTCGCGCAGCCGCAAGGTCTACGACTTCCACGGCGGTATTCACCCGCCGGAAAGGAAAGCGCTTTCCAACGGCACCGCCATTGTCCCCGGCCCGATGCCGGCGCAGCTGATACTGCCACTGAACATGCACATCGGCGCCCCGGCCAAACCGCTGGTGGAACCCGGTGAGCGAGTCCTGAAAGGCCAGATGATTGCCGAGCCCAGCGGCGCGGTGAGCGCGGCCATTCATGCCCCCACCTCCGGCACCGTCAACGCCATCGGCCCGCGCGCTATTCAGCACCCGTCCGGGATGGATGCCATCTGTATCGTCATCGACACCGACGGCAAGGATGAATGGATCGAGCACACCGGTGTGGCCGACTACACCGAGCGCAGCCCCGGCGAACTGGTGGACACCATCCGCCATGCGGGCATCGCCGGCATGGGTGGCGCCGGCTTCCCCACCAGCATCAAGGTGAACCTGGGCGACCACCAGCGAGTGGAAGAACTGGTGATCAATGCGGTGGAGTGCGAGCCCTACATCACCGCCGACGACCGCCTGATGCGCGAGCGCGCCGACGAGATCATTGCCGGCATCAACATCCTGCAATACCTGCTCAATCCGCGCCGCACCCTGATCGGCATCGAGGACAACAAGCCCGACGCCATCTCCGCCATCAAGCGAGCCTGCAAGGGCTGCGACATCGACGTGCGGGTAGTGCCCACCAAGTACCCCTCCGGCGGCGAAAAACAGCTGATTCAGCTGCTCACCGGCAAGGAAGTGAAAAGCGGCCAGCTACCGGCAAAGGTGGGTGTGGTGTGCCAGAACGTGGGCACCGCCTACGCCATCAAGCGAGCGGTGATCGACGGCGAGCCCCTGCTCTCGCGGGTGACCACGCTCACCGGCGAAGGCGTGAGCCAGCCGGGCAATATGGAGGTGCTACTGGGCACCCCGGTACGCGATCTGCTGCTGCATGGCGGCGTAGACCCGGACAATATCGGCCGCCTGGTCATGGGCGGCCCGATGATGGGCTTCACCCTGCACAACCCGGCAGTGCCGGTGGTGAAAACCACCAACTGCATCATCGCCGCCACCCTGGAAGAACTGCCCGAGCCACCGCCGGAACAGCCCTGCATTCGCTGCGGCTCCTGTGCCGACGTGTGCCCGGCCAATCTGCTGCCCCAGCAGCTCTACTGGCACGCCAAGAACGACGATCTGGAAAAGGCCCAGCACCATAACCTGATGGACTGCATCGAGTGCGGCGCCTGTGCCTATGTGTGCCCCAGCCATATCCCGCTGGTGCAGTACTACCGCTATGCCAAGGCAGAAGTGCGCCAACAGGCAGCGGAACAGGTAAAAGCCGACAAGGCCCGCCAGCGCTTTGAAGCCCGCCAGGCCCGCATCGAAGCGGAAAAGGCCGAGAAAGAAGCCCGTCGTCAGGCGCGGCTGGAAGCCAACCGCAAGAAGAAAGTCGAGACCAGCGCACCCTCAGTCGACACGGCCGCCCTCAAACAGGCGTCCCTGGACGCCTCCAAGGCCTATAAGGCTGCCGTGAAAGCGGCTAAAGCCGCCGAGGCGGAAGGCGCCGACAACATCGATGAACTGAAAGCCGAAGTGGATCGCCTGAAAGCCGAGGCCGACAAGGCCAAGGCCACCGTGCGTGACGCCAAGGATGCGGGCCCCGCCGCCGCACCGGCAGAAGACCTGGTAGGCAATCTGAAGAAGCAGGTTGGCGAGGCGTCCACTGCCTACAAAACGGCGGTGAAAGCCGCCAAGGAAGCGGAAGCCAATGGCGACGACAACGCCGCCGAGCTACGCGCCAAAGCCGATGAGCTCAAGGCCGCCGCCGACAAACTCAAGGCGGAACTGCGTGACGCCAAGGCCAGCGCCCCCGCCACCCCGGCAGCAGCGCCCCAGGCTGACCCGGTGGCAGACCTGAAGAAACAGGTGGGTGACGCCTCTTCCGCCTACAAGGCAGCGGTGAAAGCGGCCAAGGAAGCGGAAGAAAACGGCGCCGACAACGCTGCCGAACTCCGCAGCCAGGCGGACGAACTGAAAGCCAGGGCGGACCAGCTCAAGGCCGACCTGCGCGACGCCAAGGCCAATGCGCCGGCTACGCCCACTCCGGCACCTGCCGCAGCACCAGCCGACCCGCTGGCCGACCTGAAGACAAAAGTGGGCGAGGTCTCCTCCACCTACAAGGCCGCCGTCAAAGCCGCCAAAGAGGCCGACGAGAACGGGGCCGACAACGCTGCCGAGTTGCGCGCCGAAGCGGATCGCCTGAAAGCCGAGGCCGATCACTGGAAAGCCGAGCTCCGCGAAGCAAAAGCCTCCGCCCCCGCGCCGGCTACACCCAAAACACCACCGGCCCCCACGGATACCCCCAAAGCCCCGGAAACCGAGGCCCCGCAGGCTCTGACGGCGGTAGATCCAGAGGTGGCTGCCAAGCGCCAGAAGCGGCTCAAGGCCCTGAAAACCGCCTACAACATGGCCCACAAACAGTACAAGGAAGCCCATGCCGCCCTGGAGCGCGGCGAGCGTAACGGCGATATTCCCGCCGAAGAGCTCAATGCCATGGAGCGCAAAGTGGACAAGCTGAAGGGCAAGGCCGACGTGGCCCGCGATGCCCTGGATGCGTTGGTGGAAGAAGCCAAGGCGGATATCCGCGCTCACACCGGCAAGGACCTGAAAACCCTCAAGTTGGAAGCCGCCCGGGCAGAAAGTGCCCTTGGCGACAAACAGCGCGAGCTCGAACAACAGCGCGATAGCGCCTCGGAAGACACTCTGGAAGCCCTCAGTTCCGAATTACAGGCCCTGGAGGCGGAAGCCCAGATCGCCCGCATGGCGCTCAAGCAGGCGGTAGAAGAACAAGGACTGCAAGACTGATGGCACTGATCTCTTCAACCTCGCCCCACACCACGGTGAGCAACAACACCGGTGCCTTCATGCGCCAGGTGATTTACGCCACCCTGCCCGGCCTGGCGGTACTGACCTGGCTGTTTGGCTGGGGCACGGTGATCAATGTGCTGTGGGCCGTGGTGGTGGCACTGGTCAGTGAGGCGCTGATCCTGAAAGCCCGCGGTCGTCCGGTTGCCTTCTACCTGAAGGACTACAGTGCGGTGCTCACCGCCGTGCTGCTGGCCCTGGCCCTGCCGCCCACCTCCCCCTGGTGGCTGACCCTGATCGGGGTGGGCTTTGCCATTATCGTTGCCAAGCAGCTCTACGGTGGCCTGGGCATGAACCCGTTCAACCCGGCCATGGTCGGCTATGTGCTGCTGTTGATTTCGTTCCCGGTGGCCATGACCCAGTGGATCGCCCCCGGCGAAGCGCCCAGCCTGGCGCAAAGCTGGCAGCTGTTTACCGGCCAGTTGCCGGTGGACGGCCTGAGCGGCGCCACGCCCCTGGATACCTTCCGCACCTGGGCCGGCAACGAGAGCGAACTGGCCAGCCACAGCATCCTGCATGGCCAGTTTGCCGGGCTGGGCTGGGAATGGTTGAACCTGGCCTTCTTGCTGGGCGGCCTGTATCTGATCAGCCGCAAGATCATTACCTGGCATATCCCGGTGGGCTTTCTGGGCGGCCTGGCGCTGCCCGCCCTGGTCGCCTGGCTGATCGACCCGGTGCGGTTTTCCGACCCGATGTTCCAGATATTCTCCGGCGGCGCCATGCTGGGCGCCTTCTTTATCGCCACCGACCCGGTGAGCGCCGCCACCAGCCGCAGCGGCCGGCTGATCTATGCAGCGCTGATCGGTGTGCTGATCTGGGTGATCCGCAGCTTTGGCGGCTACCCGGATGCGGTGGCGTTCTCGGTGCTGCTGCTTAACCTGTGCGCCCCCTTTATCGATTACTACACCCAGCCACGGACCTACGGGCACAACAAGGCGAACCGGGGCACCAACAGCGCCAAACAAGGGGGTGACTCATGATGCGCCAGGCCATCTCCCGGAATATGGTGATCCTCAGCGTGTTCGCCATCGGCACCGCTGCCACCCTGGCGATCACCAACGAGCTGACTATCGGCAAGGTCGAGTGCAACAAGCAGGCCGCACTGATGGCATCGCTCAACGAAGTGATGCCCCACGAGCAGCACGATAATGACCTGCTCGCCGACCGCCTTACCGTCAGCGCCCCCCTGCTGGGCCGCAACGGCCACCATGTCTACCGGGCCCGTCTTGATGGCGAGCCCAGTGGGGCCGTGCTGGAAGCCACCGCCGCGGACGGTTACGGTGGCAATATTGCCCTGATCGTCGGCGTGGATACACAAGGCAAGGTTCAGGGCGTGCGCGTGGTGCCTCCACACAATGAAACCCCGGGGCTCGGTGATAAAATCGAAACCAAAAAATCCGACTGGATCTATGGTTTCAATGGCCTGTCACTGGGCAACCCCGCCAGTGAGGGCTGGGCGGTGAAAAAGGATGGCGGCCAGTTCGACAGCTTTACCGGCGCCACCATCACCCCCCGTGCCGTGGTGGGGGCCGTGCACCGTGCCCTGCAATATTTCGACGCCAACCGCGACGCTGTATTCAGTGCTCCGGCGGAAGCGGTATCGGTGGAGACGTGTGATGAGTGATGTGAACTACAAGAAGATCAGCATGGACGGGTTGTGGAACAACAACCCGGCCACCGTGCAGATTCTCGGCCTGTGCCCCCTGCTGGCGGTGACCGGCACCGTGGTCAACGCGCTGGGCCTTGGCCTGGCCACCCTGGTGGTGCTGATGGGCTCCAACATCTGCGTGTCACTGATTCGCCAGTACGTGACCGACGCGGTACGTCTTCCCGCTTTCGTGATGATCATCGCCGCCATGGTGACGGTGATTGAAATGATGATGCAGGCCTTCACCTTCGAGCTGTACGAAATCCTCGGCATCTTCATTCCGCTGATCGTTACCAACTGCACCGTGCTGGGCCGTGCCGATGCCTTTGCCAGCAAGAATCCGGTACTGCCAGCAGCACTGGACGGTTTCATGATGGGGCTGGGCTTTCTGGTGATTCTGCTGATCCTGGGCGGCATGCGCGAGCTGATCGGCCAGGGCACCCTGTTCACCAACATGCAGCTGCTGTTCGGCCCCATGGCGGCGGACTGGCAGCTACAGGTGGTGGAAAACTACGGCGGCTTCCTGTTCGCCATCCTGCCCCCGGGCGCTTTCGTGGGCCTGGGTTTGATCATTGCCGGCAAGAACGTGATCGACAAACGCCTCAAGGCGATCCAGAAAGCCAGGGCCAGCGACGAACCCAAGGTCAGCCGCCGGGTACGCACCACCGGGAAAGTCAGTTAACAACCGTCATCGCATCATGGTGGATAACGCCTGCCGGCTAATCCACCCTACCCACACACCAACCTCCCG
Organism: uncultured Alcanivorax sp.; assembly: GCF_947258575.1. Taxonomy (GTDB): domain Bacteria; phylum Pseudomonadota; class Gammaproteobacteria; order Pseudomonadales; family Alcanivoracaceae; genus Alcanivorax. Next base: position 415,988 of record NZ_CAMYIV010000011.1, on the reverse strand, counting down.
TAGGGTGGATTAGCCGGCAGGCGTTATCCACCTCTCCCCCCAAGCCGAACCCACCTCTCCGTAGGAGCGTTCGCTTGCCCAGTAACGAGTAACGAGAAGCGAGCCACGAAAGGCAAAACCCAGGATTGTTTAGGTTTTCAAAACTCGCTCCTCGTTACTCGCCACTAGCTGCTTCACTTCGCTCCTACACAAGCCCTGCCGCCACCAATAACGCCACCGCCACCAACCCATGTGGCAGAAACACATGGCGCCAGCGGAGAATGCGCAGCAACTCGGCAAAGCCACCGCTCTTGCGGCTGCGATCCCAGCTGGCGGCGGTCTGGAACGGGGCTATATCGTCTACTTCGCCACGAAAATAGGCTTCAATCTTTTCGATACGCGCAAAATGCGCCGACTGAAACGCCTTCCAGTGCCCTTCCACCAACCAGAACAGCAAACTGCCCAGCACACCCACCCACAATAGCGCCGGCCGGTCGAAGAAGGCACCGGACCCAGCCAGAATGCCAGCCAGAGTGACGCTCCAGGCCTTGATCGTGAGTGACTTCTGGTCGAAGGCATCGATCAGGTTGGTAAGATGAAAGTATTCCGCTTGCAGCTGTGTATCCAGCATTGTTGTTCCCCGTTCCCCAAAGATCAGATGGTCTGATAAAACGGCATCATTTAACCCGATTCATTGCAGGCAAACAAAAACCTATAGTGCCCCCATCAACCAGGGAGCGAATCATGGCATTCAAATCAGATCATCATGTGCTATCACGGCAAGGGTTGCCGGAAGAGGTGCGCAACAGACTGATCGCATTGCCTCGCGAGGAATGGCGTGAGCATGAAAATTACCTGATCAGCAACGCTCGCCCCTTGCAGCGCAACCACAACAGCCTGAAACGACAGGCTCGCCATTACCACGCAAGCCTTGAGCAGCTACTGAACCAGCGCGAATCAGCCGGTGCAGACATGGATGGAATGGTGGAGGTGGAGCAGCTTGGTAAAAGCCTGCTGCGCAATCTGCACAGCCATCATGGCTACGAGGACAGTAGCGTGTTTCCGGTTCTGCGCCGGGATCATCCCAGACTGACCGCCGGCTTCGATCTTCTCGAGCAGGATCACGGGGTGCTGGAGGCCAGCCTGGAAGAACTGGATCGCAATTTGCGCCGTTTTGCAGAACAAAAACCGGCAACCCAGGTGATTAGTGAAGCCCACGCCCAGGCCGACAAACTGATCCGGCTGCTGCACCGCCACATGGACGATGAAGAAGAGATCATCATGCCCATTTATTTGCTGTACATGTAATTTTTTGCGTTCTATTGAACGGCGAGGGAGTCTTTGGGTCACTCCTTGCATACTCAGTCTTTCAGACTGATTCGTAATCTAGGCGCAATGTTGAAGGTGTGTGTCCACCCATCGAGACATTGCAACAACGAGTACGGGCCAGCCTGGAAGACCCGGAGGGCGCGGCCTGAAGGGCCCATCTGCTGCGCTTTGTCGCTAGGAAAGGGAGCCACCCTGTCCGTCGCGACAAAACACAACAGCTGCACCCTTCAGGCCACGCTGAGTATGCAAGGAGTGACCCAAAGACTCCCTTAAATTCACATTCTTTTGCACTTGGTGTGCGCCAGGCAACGAACATTATGGCCATTACAGGATCATACTAGGCACAACCAACCAATAAGGAGTGAGCCATGAAAAGCGCAGCAGTTGCCGCCCTGGGTATCGTAGGGGCCGTGGCCATCGCCGGTGTCGGCTATGGCGCTTACCAGGCCATAACCCCCGCTACCTCAGGCTATGCCGAAGTGGTGAATGTGGACCCGATTGTGAAAACCTGGCAGGAACCCCGTGAGGTCTGTCAGCAGGTAACCGTGGAACGCAAGAAACCGGTCAAAGACCAACACAGGGTTACCGGGAGTGTTGTCGGTGCTGTGGTTGGCGGTGTGATCGGCCACCAGTTTGGCGGTGGTAGCGGTAAAGATGCGGCTACCGCGGGTGGTGCCATTGCCGGTGGTGTAGCAGGTAATCAAATCCAGAAAGGCATGCAGGAAAAAAATACCTACACCACCACGGAGCAGCGCTGTAACACCGTGATGGAAGACAAGAGTCGTACAGAAGGTTATGACGTGACCTATGTCTTCAATGATCAGGAAGACACTATTCGCATGGACAAAAAGCCCGGCGAGCGGTTGCGTATCGAAGAAGGGGAAGTGGTTACCCAGTAACCCTTTCCTGCCTGGATAAAAAAGCCCGCGTCTGCGGGCTTTTTTATGGCGCCTTTACGATCACCCCGACAACACCGATACAAACGTCTGGATGATCGTCGCGTTGGCAATATCCACGATAAAGCCCCCTACCACCGGCACGATGATAAACGCCAATGGTGACGGGCCATGATGTTGGGTCACCGCCTGGATGTTGGCCACCGCTGTGGGCGTCGCCCCCATGGCAAAACCGCAATGGCCCGCACAGAGCACCGCCGAATCATAGTTGCGCCCCATCAGCCGGAAGGTCACCAGGGTAATAAACGCCAGCGCCAGCCCCACCTGCACCAGCAGCATGGCAATCATGGGCAGGGCCAGATCCACCAGCTGCAACAATTGCAGACTCATTAACGTAATCGCCAGGAAAATCCCCAACGCCGTGTTACCCACCACATCGATGGTGGCATCGTTGACCTGCCACAGTCGGCGAGCCGTGTTACCCAGCACAATGCAGACAAACAGCACCCAGACAAAGGTGGGCAACCGGAACACGGACGCAAACTCTTCCGCCGCCACCGTGCCGACCACCACACCCACTGACAGCAACATCATGATGCGAATCACGCTGGCGGCGGAAATGGGACGAGGGGTTTCCGCTTCGTCATGCCCGGCGTCTTCCGCCGCCGCACCATGGGCCGGTGCGGCAAGCCGGTAGCGACGAATCAGGAACATGGCCAGTGGCCCGCCCAGCAGCGCCCCGAATATCAGACCGAAAGTGGCAGACGCCGCCGCCAGTTCACTGACGCCGGTAAGACCGAAGTCCCGCTCGAAGACCCCCGCCCAGGCGGCCCCCGTGCCGTGGCCACCGGTCATGGTCACCGAGCCGCCAATCAGGCCATACCAGGCATCCAGCCCCATCAACTTGGCCATCATCACCCCGGCCAGATCCTGCAGTGCCACCAGCACGATTACCAGTGTCGCGAACAACAGCATGGCCCAGCCGCCCCGGCGCAGCAGGCGAAAGTCCGCGGCCAGGCCTACCGCACCGAAGAAAAACAGCATGGCGGGTGTCTTGATGCTTTCATCAAAGGTCAGGCTGATACCGGAAAGCTGCATGGCAGTGACCACAATGGTCGCCAGCAAACCACCCACAACCGGCTCCGGCATGTTCAGCCGCGACAGCAAGTCCACCTTGTGAACGATCCACTGCCCGGCGCCCAGAACCAACAATGCGACCATGAGGGTTTCCATGGCGGAAAACTGCATCCCTTTCTCCTTGTAGGCGGCTGAGGCTTGCCCCTCACAGCCACCGATTGATCCGTTATACTGCCCGCGACAACGGGAAGCTGTTATGAATCGCGAAAAACGAACTGAAATCTTTACCCGTCTGCGGGATCAGAACCCCCACCCCACCACCGAGCTGGAATACAGCAGCGATTTCGAGTTACTGGTGGCCGTGGTGCTGTCTGCCCAGGCCACGGACGTGGGCGTGAACAAGGCCACCGCCAGGCTCTATCCGGTGGCCAATACCCCAGAGGCGATCTTCGCCCTGGGGGTCGACGGGCTTAAAGAGTACATCAAGACCATCGGCCTGTTTAATTCCAAGGCCGAAAACATCATTCAGCTGTGTAAAATTCTCCTTGAGCAGCATGATAGCCAGGTGCCGCGTACCCGCGAAGCGCTGGAAGCGCTGCCCGGTGTGGGTCGCAAAACCGCCAATGTGGTGCTCAATACGGCCTATGGGCTGCCCACCATGGCGGTAGACACACACATTTTCCGGGTATCCAACCGCACCCGCATTGCACCGGGCAAGAATGTGCTGGAAGTAGAAAAACGGCTGGTACGGCTGGTGCCGGAGGAATTCCTGCGCGATGCGCATCACTGGCTGATCCTGCACGGCCGCTATGTGTGTACGGCCCGCAAACCCAAATGTGGCGAATGTCTGATCGCAGATCTGTGCGAATTCCCGGCAAGCCAGCGGCCATCGTAAGCGGCAATTGAGCACATCACCGGCCATTGCTAGGCTGGATGATATTCCGTTTTGTGACAAAAGGGACGCGACATGAAACACAAGATACTGCTGGCAACGCTGCTTGGCCTGTGCGCCCCGGTGCTGGCCGGCGACCTGAAGCCGGGCCTGTGGCAGATCAATACCACCATGGAAGGCGACAACCTGCCGCCGCAGATGCGGGCTCATACTCAGCAGGATTGCCTCAGCGCCGGTCAGGCAGAGGACGTGGTGACTGCCCTGCGCAAGGACTGGAACGCGGAAGGGTGTGACCTGGGCGAGGTTGATCGCAACGGAGATAACCTCACCTGGGAGGCATCCTGCAACCAGAATGGCATGAAGAGCACAATGAAAGGCTCAGTGACGCTACACAGCGACACCGGTTACACCAGCGTCATCGACATGACCATGCCGGGCAACAAGATGGTGTCGACCAGCGAAGGGGAATGGGTAAGCGCAGACTGCCCCGAGTAATCCGATAAGGTTCGCCTTGTAAACAAGGCGCCAACAGGATCCTGACCTGACTGTTGGAGCTATGCTTGCATGGCTCCAACAGCTACGGCAAAGGTGCCGTGAGCGTCAGATCTCTCCGGCAAACACCTTCTCAAAAAACGCCAGCACCCGCTTCCAACTGTCCTCTGACGCACCCGCATCGAATTTTGAACGTAGCGGCGGCAACGGCCCCAGTTTCTTGAAGGTAAAGGTCTGGTGGTCATTCATGAAGGAGTGGCCCACGTCTTCATAGGTCTTGATGTCATGGGGCACACCCAGCGCCTCCATATGCTTTGCCAGACGATCACCATGATCGCCAAAGAGCATGTCCGTGCGTCCCCAGCCCCCCACAGCCGGGCAGATGCCACTCACCTCTTTCACGTTTTTGGGCATACCACCATAGAAAGGCGCCACCACCTGGACCGGTGCCTGGCTGGCGTAGAGCACCGCAAAGCGCCCGCCCATGCAGAAGCCCATCACCCCCACCTGGGTGACCGCCTCTTCCCCCTGATTCAGCAACCATTCACGGCAGGCGTCCAGTTGCTCGAAGGTCTGGCCCTTACCGGTTTCATGGGCCTTGAGGGTTTTCACTACGCAAAGCGCCTTGCTGCCCGGCAGATCGTAGAGATCCGGCACCAGTACCGGATAACCGTTATCGGCCAGCCGCTGGGCAATGCGCTCGATATCCTCGGTGTAGCCAAAGATGTCATGGATCGCGATCACCGCCGCCTGGTGAGGATTGGCCGTTTCAGGGCGCAGCCAACGGGCACGCATGGTGTGACCGCCGGGAATGGGAATGCCTACAGGTTGGTTGGACATGAGAAACCCAGAGAACAGTTAACAGTGAACAAGTAATAGCGAATTATGCTCCCAATCACCACTCTCCTCAGGCCAAACGACGCATTCAAGATAGCTCCCACGTCTGACGCTACGACTGGTTTCGCTGTTAACTGTTAACTATTCACTATTAACTGCCTCTCACCCTTCCTGCATGGCCACCAGCCGCGCTTCCTGCAGGGCGGCGGTGCGGTGTTTGGTGGCTTCGCGGTATTCGGGGTCGGCCAGCATGGAGGCGAAGGCCTGTTTGGAGGGGTAACGTACCAGCAGCACGTCGTCCCATTTCTCTGCGTCCGGGGCAATCACGCCGGCCAGGGCCTTGCCCTTCCAGACCAGCTCACCGCCAACGCCGCGTACCTTGCCAAAGGCCACGTCAGAATATTTCTGGTATGCCTCACGACCGCTGTAATCGGCTTCACCATCCTTGTAGCGCGCGGTCTCGTTAAAGCGCAGCAGGTTGAGCATGACGATGGGGGTATCATCCGGCAGGGATGCCAGGATATCGGGCAAGGTATGAGGATTCGGGTCGATGACCGGTTTCTCTGACATGGTGACTCCGTCTGGTTTCTTATCGGCAAGGTCAGGCTTTTATTCATCCGTCGCTTTGCTGGCAAGGCGACGCGCAATCACCACCTTGCCGCCGTGTCAGGAAGAAAGACAGGGCCGATAACGACGCCCTGACCGCCAAAGCGGTCACAGTGTTATCAGGGCAATCTGTTCCGCCGCACAGAGACTCTCCAGATCCTCCAGATACTGCGTCGGACAGCGCAGCGTCATCGCCACCGATTGACTGTAGTGCACCTCCAGCACCTCTGCCGCATTCTGGTCCGCCCAGTGACGAAGGCGCTGCTCCAGGGGAAAGTCCAATTCCAGCCGGCAGGTGACTTGCGGAACACTTTCCACCCGTTCCACTTCCGCCAGCACCGCTTCTGCCGCTGACGCATAGGCACGGACCAGACCGCCCGCCCCCAGTTTCACTCCCCCGAAATAGCGACTCACCACCACCAGCACATCACTCATGCCCTTGTGCTGGATCACATTGAAAATGGGTTTGCCGGCGGTGCCGGAGGGCTCGCCATCGTCATTCATGGCGGCTTGCGCAGAAGCCGGATTACCCAGCAGGTAGGCGTAGCAATGGTGGCTTGCATCCGGGTATCGAGCCCTGGCCTCGTCGATCACGGCCATGGCCTGTTCGCGGCTGGCTACCGGGCGCAGCCAGGTGATGAAACGGCTTTTGTTGATCAGCAGTTCCCGGTCAACGGGACCGGCGGGAACGGGATAACCTTTGATGGCACACTCCGGGGTGATCACTGGCGAGAGCCGCTATGGTAAGGTAAATGCCGCCTTTATCCGAATACGCGACTTGCCATGACCGATCCCCTCAGCCGAGACGATGACAGCCTGCGCCGCCGCAAGCGGCTGGCCGTCGGTGTTGCCCTGCCCGTCACCGGTGTCATTTTCGCACCGCTACTGTGGGCCTTGTACCAGGACGGCAGTATTTTCTTCTTTGCGCTTTGTGCCCTGTTATGGCTTGGCGTCGGGCGATTTGTCTATCACCTGCTGGCACCGGATGAAAAAGGGCGGCACATGGCCGCCCGCGATAAGGATCAGTGATCCACATAGAGGTAATGCTGCCAGCTCATCATCCTCAACAGCATGCGGCGAATAATCGCCACATGGTGAAGATGCTCTGAATAGACGGCTGCCTGGGCGCTAACACCCATCGGTAGTGCCTCTACACTCTCATTGGGTTCCAGTTCGATGATCGCCAGGGCTTCATTATCCATGCGCCGGAAGGCGTCACTACCGAGCAACTGCTGACCCGCCGACAACTGGGATTCGGCAATCGTCGGCAGTACTTCCACAAGCTTGCCAGTGAACACTTGCCCTGGTAACGAGGTGAAGGTGATCTCCGCTTCGTTGCCGGCCTGCAAACGCAGCAGGGACTGCTGGCGGAAGGCGCCCACATAGCGGCGTTTCTCGCTATTCACAAAATTGGCCAGCGGCTTGAGCGGCAAAGGCACCGCCATCATGCCCGGACGAACCGCCAGCTGGGTAACAAACCCATCCAGGGGAGCCCGAATGATGGTGTTCTGCAGATCAAAACGCGCCTCTTCCAATTGCGCCTTGATGGCGGCTACCGCCGGGTCGTCACCATCCACGGACCCATTGAGCTGGGTTTCTGCCTTGGCCAACGCTGCTCGCGCGGCTTCCAGCTCCGCATTGGCCGCCGTCACAAGTTGACGCTGCGTATCGACCTGCTGCTTGCTGAACGCAGACAACGCCCCTTCGTAGCGGCGCAGGGTGCCTACCGCCTGGTCACGTTTGGCCGTAACCTGCCTGACTCTGGCTCGCGCTTCCGCCACGGACACCACATTGCCTTGTGCAAGCTGACTGGTATCTGCCAGCTGCGCCTCCAACTGAGCCACCCTGGCCTTGTAGCGGGTATCATCGAGAATGACCAGTGGATCACCCTGCTTCACCGGGGTGTTTGGTGTCACCAGGACTTCCTGTACGCGGGCACGCACCTCCGGCACTATCGGCGTCACCACATAGACCTGACGAACCTTGCGGGTGAACGGGTGGTTGTAGTTCATGGCCAGCACCATGGCCCCCACCAGAACAACGCCCCCGAGTACAGCGGTGGGCACCGACCATTTATTCAGCGGAATCTTGAACAGTTTGAAAATAAAAACACAGATCGCGGTATAGGTGAGGAGAATGAGCATTTCCATCAGGCTTTCTCCTCCAATCTGCTTTCCAGGCTGGCAATCCGCTCAGCCTGGGCATCCAGCTTTTCCTGTAAGGCAACCAACAACGCCTCATCAACCTGTTGCTGTTCCTGAATCTGCTGAAAGCCCCAGCCCCGCTCAGGGCGATAAAGCGTTGCCCAGATCCACAGGAAAGGCCAAAGCACGTGCAGAGTGAACAGGCTCACCCAACCGGCCACATGGATGGCATCCTGGTGAGGGTGATTCCGTTTCTTCGCAATTTCATAGGGGATATCGTGGATAACGATGATGCCGTAAAACAGCACCAGCGCCACAAATATCAGCAAGCCCAGAGCCAGATAACTCAACATTCATCCTTCCCCCTTGTCAGTTTCAGCGGATTTCCTTCACCGCTAATCCATGCCAGCAGCAAACGCCAGCATGTATGGCCGTCTACAGATCTCGGCCGCAACCACCGTAGAGCTTCTCGTTACTGGTGACCTTCACCTGAAAATCGAAGGTCTCGCCACTCATGGTATCCTCGCAGGGCATTTCACTAATTTCCACTTTCAGCTGGTCAGTGTCGGTGTTGGCAAGGTAAATGGTTTCCGTGCCTTCGGTCTGCGCCCCTGGGTCCGGAGTGGTTACCGTGGTTTCACCGTAGTCGCCCACAAAGACCAGCTTTTCGTCCGGGTAAATTGCCAGATGCCAGCCAGGCTCGTTACCGACGGCCCAGAATGACGCTCCCGCTTCCTTCGCCTTCACCATGGCTGTTTTCGGTCGTGCCTCCGCGGATTGCTCGGCGCCAACCCGCTGCAACATGACAGTGATCTCTTCACCACTGGCACGTTCGCCCAGTTCAGCGGTGTGTCGTTCGGTGGTGAGCCACAGCAACTGCCCATCCGCGCCACGGATTTCTGCGCGTACTGCATAAGCCATTGGATGATCATGCATTACGGCATCCCTGTCATAACGCAGGGTAAAGGGCACCGGTACCTGGCCCGGGTCGTCGATATGCTGCTCGGCGATCACTTTGGACGGCGCGTCGGCCAGCGATACATCCTCCAGGGTTACCGTGAGCGTTGCCCCTTGCGGCATGGCCATGCGCTCGCGGTACATCACTTTACCACTGAGAACCTGTTGCTCAGTCTTTTCACTCTGCTGCTCAACGGTAGGTTGCTGGCTATCAGATTCCGGTTTTCCCTGATCACAGCCTGAGAGAGCAAACAGGACAACAATACCGGCGGAGCCGAGCAAAACGGGAAGAGAAGGGATAGTAAGTGTTGAAGGGCGCATAATGATTCCTTGTTGTCGTCTGCATGGTCAGAGTCCCTGGACGTTCGGCGGTTCCCTGCCGTGGTAACACTATTAAAGGAACCCAAATAAAAAAGCAGCCCTGAGGACTGCTTTTTTACCTTTCTTCAAGGTTCTTAACGCTAGAGGCAATTAACCGAAAGCCGGAATCCCGGTCTGTGACCGGCCCAGAATCAGGGCATGAACATCATGGGTACCCTCGTAGGTGTTTACCGCCTCCAGGTTCATCACATGGCGGATCACGTGGTACTCGTCGCTGATACCGTTACCGCCGTGCATGTCACGGGCCTGGCGGGCGATATCGATGGCCTTGCCGCAGTTGTTGCGTTTCATCAGCGACACCATTTCCGGCGCCCAGTTGCCGGCATCCATCAGTCGGCCCAGCTGTAGCGCACCCTGCAGGCCAAGGGTAATTTCGGTCTGCATGTCCGCCAGCTTTTTCTGGATCAGCTGCGTAGCGGCCAGTGGCCGACCGAATTGCTTGCGGTCCAGGGTGTACTGGCGCGCCGCCTGCCAGCAGAATTCCGCCGCGCCCATGGCGCCCCAGCTGATCCCGTAGCGGGCCTTGTTCAGGCAGCTGAACGGGCCTTTCAGCCCCTCTACGTCCAGACGATTTTCGTCCGGCACGAAGCAGTCATCCAGCATGATCTGCCCGGTGATGGAGGCGCGCAGGGAAAACTTGCCGTCGATCTTCGGGGTGGTGAAACCCTCAAAGCTGCGCTCCACCACAAAGCCGGTGATCTTGCCGTCCAGATTGGCCCACACCACCGCCACGTCGGCAATGGGGGAATTGGTAATCCAGGTCTTGGCGCCGTTGAGCAGGTAGCCACCGTCCACCTTTTTGGCGCGGGTGCTCATGGAGCCCGGGTCAGAACCGTGATCCGGCTCGGTAAGACCAAAGCAGCCGACCCACTCGCCAGTGGCCAGTTTCGGCAGGTATTTCTGGCGCACCGCTTCACTGCCAAAGGCATGAATCGGGAACATTACCAGCGACGACTGCACACTCATGGCAGAGCGATAACCGGAATCCACCCGCTCCACTTCCCGGGCCACCAGGCCGTAGCTCACATGGTTCACGCCGGCGCCGCCGTATTGCTCGGGAATGGTGGGACCGAGAAAACCCAGCTCACCCATTTCCGTCATGATGTCCCGGTGGAAAATCTCGTGCCGGTTGGCTTCCAGCACCCGGGTCATCAGTTTGCTCTGACAGTAATCATGGGCCGCATCACGAATCATGCGCTCATCTTCGGTGAGCTGAGTTTCCAGCAATAACGGGTCTTTCCAATCGAATCTCTGCATGTTTTTTCCTGAATTTTTCGCTGTTAACTATTCACTATTAACTGTTCACTGCCTTTCAATCACCATGGCCACGCCCTGCCCCACCCCAATACACAAACTGACCAGCGCATAGCGACCACCAATGGCTTCCAGCTGGCGCATGGCGGTGAGGGCCAGGCGAGCGCCGGACGCCCCCAGTGGATGGCCCACAGCAATGGCGCCACCATTCGGGTTCAGGCGTTCATCATCGCCGGCCAGGCCCAGCTGCTTGCAACAGCCTAAGACCTGGGTGGCGAACGCCTCGTTAATTTCGATCACATCCATCTGGTCCAGGGTCAGCCCGGCCCGGGCCAGTGCCTTGTTGCAGGCCTCTACCGGTCCCAGCCCCATCACACGGGGCGCCACACCGGCCACGGCACCGGCGAGAATCCGTGCGCGGGGCGCAATGCCCGCCGCATCACCGGCAGCGCGAGAACCGATAATCAGTGCCGCCGCGCCGTCATTCACGCCCGATGCATTCCCTGCGGTGATGGTGCCACCCTCAACGATAGCAGGCAGTTTTGCCAATTTTTCGGCAGTGGTGCCGGCACGGGGATGCTCATCCTCTGCCACAGTCAGCGGATCTTTCTTGCGGCCCTGGGGAACGGTGACCGGCAGAATTTCTGCCTGGTAGAAACCGCGCTCCCGGGCGGCCTGGTAGCGCTGCTGCGAGCGGGCGGCAAACGCATCTGATGCGTCACGGCTGATGCCCAGATCGTCCGCCACGTTCTGGGCGGTTTCCGGCATGGTGTCGGCACCGAACTGGCGGAGAATGGCCGGGTTGGGAAAGCGGGCACCGATGGTGCTATCGAAAATGGTCATGTCGCGGCTAAAGGCTTTCTCCGCCTTGGCCATCACAAAGGGCGCCCGGCTCATGGATTCGGTACCGCCAGACACGATCAGCTCGCCCTCGCCCACCGTCACCATGCGCGCGGCATCCAGCGTCGCCGCCAGGCCACTGCCACACAGGCGGTTAACGGTTATCCCGGCCACGGATTCCGGCAGCCCCGCCAGCAACCCGGCGTGGCGCGCCACATTGCGGGCATCCTCCCCGGCCTGATTGGTATTACCGATCACCACATCTTCATAGCGGGACAGCTCGAACCCGTTGCGCTGCACCAGCTCACGGATCACCCCGGCCAACAGATCATCCGGCCGCACCGGTGCCAGGGCGCCACCATGGCGACCAAAGGGGGTTCGCAGGCCGTCGTAAATATAGGCATCCAGCATTTGCACTCTCCCATTCAGAGAGTTGAACGTTCAAAGTTTAACGTTGAAACGCGGGATGGGAATCTGCCATTCGATAAGCGATATCGTCGCGCCCCAATGCTGGCTCTCAAGCCCGCCATTGCGAGGGAATGAGTGCAAGGGGTGGCGACTGACTCAGTCGCGTTTCAACTTTGAACTTTACACTTTCAACCACTCTTGTCCGCTGTGCGGAATGTTATTTTGAATAACTTGACGAGCAGGATAGGCCGTGACAGAGTGCGATGCAAGAGATTCGCCCTGCGATAACACCCCTAAAAGAAGCCACGCTACAGCCGGACCCGACCATGATCCGTGATGCCGAAACCCTCACTCAACTGACCGATACCATTGCCCGCTTTGTCCGTGAACGGCTGGTGCCTGCCGAGCAGCACGTGGCCGAGACGGACACCATTCCCGAGGACATTGTCGCCGACATGAAGGCCATGGGGCTATTCGGTCTGTCGATCCCCGAAGAATATGGCGGTCTGGGGCTAACCATGGAGGAGGAAGTGCTGGTGGCCTTCGAGCTGGGTCGTACCTCCCCTGCCTTCCGCTCCCTGATGGGCACCAATAATGGCATCGGTGCCCAGGGCATTCTCATTGATGGTACCGAAGAGCAAAAGCAGAAGTACGTCCCACCGCTGGCCACCGGCGAGGTGATCGGCGCCTTCTGTCTCACCGAGCCGGATGTGGGCTCAGATTCCGGCTCAGTGAAAACCCGCGCCCAGCGGGACGGCGATCACTACATTCTCAATGGCACCAAACGCTACATCACCAATGGTCCCCATGCGGGCCTGTTTACGGTAATGGCCCGCACCAACCCGGAGATCCAGGGGGGCGGCGGCGTCACCGCCTTTATTGTGGAAGGCGATACCCCCGGCATTTCCCGCGGCAAGGCCGACGTGAAGATGGGCCAGAAAGGCGCCCACACCTGCGACATCATTTTCGACAACTGCCGGGTGCCCGCCGAGAACATCATCGGTGGCAAGGAAGGCGTGGGTTTCAAGACCGCCATGAAAGTCCTGGACCGTGGCCGTCTGCATATCTCTGCTATCTGTGTGGGCGTGGCCACACGACTGATCGAAGACGCAGTGAATTTTGCCGCCGATCGCAAACAGTTCGGTAAACCCATCATCGAGCACCAGCTGATCCAGGCCATGCTGGCGGATTCCCGCGCGGAAATGTTCGCCGGCCGGTCCATGGTGCTGGAAGCGGCCCGCAGCAAGGACCGGGGTGAAAAAGTCAGCCTGGATGCGTCCTGCTGCAAGTTGTTCTGTTCCGAAATGGTAGGCCGCGTGGCCGACCGGGCGGTGCAGATTCACGGCGGTGCCGGTTATATGGCTGACTACGCGGTGGAACGTTTCTACCGTGACGTGCGCCTGTTTCGGATCTACGAAGGCACCACCCAGATCCAGCAGATCGTCATTGCCCGGGAGCTGGCCCGGCAGGCAGCACAATCATGATGATCCCTGTAGGAGCGATGCTTGCATGGCGAAGGGCACGCTGATTCGCCATGCAAGCATGGCTCCCACGGCGATTGAGTAAAGCGCTTAACACCACCCTTCCCCTGTGCATGCTGGGCACCCTGCTGTTTCTGGTGTTCGATCTGCAAGCCGGTGCCTGGCTGGCGCGGATCGCACTGCTGCTTTATCTGCTGGTGCAATGGCCGCGCCAGACACGGATGGCAAAGGGGATTCTGCTGGTGGTTATCGCCATGGCCGGCGTGGTTGTCTGGCGTGAAACCCACCCTATCCCCATTCTGCTACAGGCTCTCGACCGGCTCTGTTTCTTTGCCACCTTTGTGTCGTCCCTGGGTCTGCTGCGGGTCTCCGCCATGCGCTCGCGGCTGGTGCGCGAGGCTGGCAATACCCTGATAAGGCAGAAGCCCACCCTGCGTTACCCCACCCTGTCCCTGGGCACCGCCCTGTTCGGGGTCATCATCAATATCGGTGTGCTCAATCTGTTCGGCGCCATGGTACTGCGCAGCAATTCCCTGAAAGCCGCCGGTGGCCATGATGATATTCAGGCGGCGCGGGAGCGACGCATGATGCTGTCGATTCTGCGTGGTTTTGCCCTGGCTCCGCTGGTGTCGCCACTGGGTATCACCATGGCGGTGATTCTGGCGAATATGCCGAGCCTTACCTGGGCCACACTGGCGCCGGTGGCACTGCCCACCGCCGGCCTGTTCTTCCTGCTCGGCTGGTGGCTGGACTGGCGTCTGCGCCCCGGTCATCTGGCCAGCCGCGTTCCACACACTGCGCCGCACTCCCTGACACCCTTGTGGCAATTCACCCTGCTGGCACTGGCGATCACCCTGGGAGTCTTTGCGGTATCGATAGCAGCCGAGCTGCGTCTACCGGTGGCGGTACTGGTGGCCTGCCCATTGTCAGCTATTTTGTGGATGGCCCTGCAACGGCAGCGACTGGGTGGCGGCACCGGCTTGCCTCGAGCACTGACATTACTGGGGCGACATTCACGGCTGATCTTTGGCGCCAACCGGGGGGAAATTGCGGTGCTGGGTGGCTCCGCCTGCCTGGGCGCGCTGATCACGCCATTGATTGACCCGCAGATGCTGCATGAGCTGCTGTTGGCCACTCATCTTCAGGGCGCCGCCATGGCCGTGGCCGCCATGTTGCTGGTAGTGGCGCTGGCCCAGATCGGCCTCAACCCGATTGTGTCGGTAACGCTACTGGCATCGTTGCTGGGCGATGGTGTGGGCGCGGATCCCCGCCTGCTGGCCGTGGGCCTGATGTGCGCCTGGAGCCTGTCGATGATCTCCTCACCCTTCACCGCGTCCATGCTGGTCCTCAGCCAATTGATCGGCCGCTCGCCCTACCGGATTGCCTGGCGCTGGAATGGGGTCTTTTTCTTGTTGGTGGTGCCGATGCTGGCGTTGTGGATCGGGGTGTTGGGGCAGTGGTTATGAGAAGAGTTACAAGCTTCAAGTTACAAGCTACAAGGCGCGTGCGAGCCACGAATAAACTGCCAAGCCATGCCCGCGTTACAGCGTTTGCTGCAACGCGGAGGAAAGCGCTGGTCGGATGGCTATACCGTTCTCCGTGCCTTGTATCTTGCAGCTTGAAGCTTGTAGCTCACCTTCTTGATCAGGCCGCGAAGTGCCAGATCCCATCGCGGTCTTCGCGCTGCACCCGCCCCTGCTCCACCAGACAATTGAGATGCGCAATGCTTTCACCCATGGCAAACATGAGCTGCTGCACATCCAGCTCCCGGTTGAACATCACCGGCAGAATATCGTGGGCGTTGTGGGGGTGATGACGGCAGGCGGCCTGTACCTGGTCCAGTTGCTGGTCGTGATGGGCGACCAGCGCATTGATGCGGTGATGCAGACCCCGGAACGGCAGGCCGTGGGCCGGCAAAACCAGGGTGTCCTGCGGCAGGGCATCGCGAATTGCCTTGAGGCTGTCCACAAACGCTACCACCGGGTTCGCCTCCGGTTCCGTGGGCCGCACCATAAGATTGCTGGAAATGGTGGGCAACACCTGGTCGCCGCTGATCAGCAAGCGATCGTCATTCCGGTACAGACACAGGTGCTCGGGAGCATGGCCACGACCGATGTGAATCTGCCAGTGCTGACCATTGATAGTCAGGCTGTCACCGGCACCGACAAATTGCGGGTCGGTAGGCATGGGCATCACCACCCGGCGGAAGCCATTGCCCTTGCCGGCCACCTTGTCGAGGTTGTCGCCCTGCAGGCCATGGCTGCCGAGAAAATGCTTGAAGCGCTGGATGGTCTGTTCATCGCTGGCGTCACAGATATGGCTGGCCAACTGCCACTCGCCGCGGCTCATGATCACCGGCGCCTGGCAGTGTTGCTGCAACCAGCCGGCCATGCCGAGATGGTCCGGGTGGTAATGGGTGACGATGATGCGGGTCACCGGCTTGCCGTCCAGTTGTTCGGCCAACAGCTGCTGCCAGATGTCCCGGCTGCGGCGCACTCCCAGGCCGGTATCCACGATTACCCAGCCATGGTTATCTTCCAGCAACCAGAGATTGATATGGTCGAGGGCAAAGGGCAGCGGGAAACGCAGCCAGTAAACCCCGTCGGCCACCTTGAAACGCTGGCCTGCCGGCGGCAGATCAGTGAACGGATAGTGTAGTGACATAACCAACCTTTTGTTTTTTCACCACAGAGGTCACCGAGTACACAGAGAAAAACAAACTGCTGTTTGCAACGCCGCTGGTTTCTGAAAGCCGCTTACAGGCCTTCCAGGCAAGGGGTTTTCTCAGTGCACTCTGTGCCCTCTGTGGTAAACCATTATTGATAGGAGCACAGCCATGCGTGCCTGGTGTATTGAGGATCAGCAACTGCAACTGGACACACTGCCGGACCTGCAACCGGGGCCGGGGGAAATTTGCGTGCAGGTGAAAGCCATCGGCGTGAACCGGGCGGATCTGTTGCAGGTACTGGGCCGCTACCCGGCACCGCCGGGCACCGACAGCCGCATTCCCGGGCTGGAATACGCCGGGGTGGTCAGCGCCGTGGGTGAGCGGGTGCAGCAACGGCAAGTGGGCGATGCGGTGATGGGCCTGGTGCCCGGTTGTGCCTATGCCGAACAGATCGTCACCCACGAACGGGAGGCGCTGACCGTTCCCGAGGGCATGGACTTCGCCCGCGCCGCCACCCTGCCCGAGGCGTTTCTGACCGCCTACCGGGCGTTGTTTCTGGAAGGCGGTTTGCAGCCCGGCCAGTGGTGCCTGATTCGCCCGGCCACCGCCGGAGTCGGCCTGGCCGCCACCCAATTGGCCGCGGCGCTGGGCGCCCGCCCCATCGGCAGCAGCCGGGATCTGAGTAAACTGGACACCGCCAACGACATGGGCCTGGCGGCTCAGGTGTGCGAGGACGGTACCTTGAAAGCCCAGCTTGATGCGCTCACCGACGGACAGGGTGTGGCGGTAATTCTGGATATGGTCGGCCCGGACTGGAACGCCCTGCTCGGCGGCCTGCACGCCGAGGGCACCCTGGTGAATATCGGCATTCTTGGCGGGCTGACCACGGAGCTGAATCTGGGCGCCCTGCTGATGAAACGCCAGACCCTGAAAAGCATGACCATGCGCAGCCAGCCACTGGAAAACCGCATCCGTATGGCGCAGGTCTTCAATGACCGTCTTGCACCCCTGTTTGCCAGCGGTCGCCTGCTGCCCCTGCCGCTGGAAACCTTCACCTTCACCGACGCCAAAGCCGCCCACGACCATATGGCCGGTAACGACTTTAGTGGCAAGCGTGTGATTGTGGTTGGCGACTGACATGAGCAAGGCCCAGCGGGAAACAGTATTTGAAATACTATTTCACGTTTCCCGCCAAGGCCTCAATGACCAAAAACATCAGGCCTGACTACGGTTTGTGTCGATGGTCAACGAAAGCGCTTTCCCCTGATACCGGCGCATTACCGCCGGCAAGTCAGAACGTGAACCCCACCCCCAGGTGGAAGGCATACACATTCATGTCAGCCACGAATTCTGCATCACCCACTTCCGCGAACTGATACTGGGGAAGGCCCGGGGCGCGGATGAAGGTGCGATCCACCTTGGCTTTCACTTCCTTGACGCTGATGTACTTGGCATCCGCCGCCAGCCACCAGTGATCGCTCAGCCGCCAATCCGCGCCGATCTGCCCTACCCAGCCGAATTTATCCTGAATCTCCAGCTCCGGTTCTCCCACTTCCGTGAGAATCGGGTTGGTGACGTGGCTATCGTAGGTAAACAGGTACACGGCTCCCAGGCCCACATAGGGCCGGAAGTTGTGATCCATGCGGAATCGCTTCACCAGGGTCACCATGGGCGGTGCCACCTTGGTTTCGCCCACCTTTTCGCCCAGTGCCGGCACCCCGGTGGGAATGCCGTTGGCCTCGGTGACCAGGGGCTCATCCGCCAGCTTGCCCTTGGCCTTCAGCTCCAGCGTGGGCGGTAATGCCACCATGGTTTCAATGGACCAGCCTCCATCCCCCCAGCGCAGCTTGTAGCCGATGATGGCGGCCGGAATGGTGAGCGGGTCACTGAACGCCTCCCCTTCCTGCTCGCCAGGCTCCACCGCCACTTCAGCAATTTCAGAGAGATTACTGAGAGTGATCGAGCGGGTTTTTATGTCCGGGGACATGTGGATCGCGCCGAAGCGGAAATACAGCCGGTCCTCGCCAAAAATCTTCTGGGTAAATTTCACTCCGGGATAATCCGGGCCGTATTTGTCCTGACTGGCAACATTGGCAGAAAAGAGCCCCAGCACGACAAACAGGAGAAACCGTTTTTTATGATCCATTATTCTTCTCATTATCAAAGCTCCCCCGCATTTTCCTGACCAGCCGTAGTGAGGCGTGCGTGGGTCGGGTTGTTGACCACACGGATGCGGAAGTCGTCCTTGGCAATGCCCAGCTCCAGAGAGCCCACACCTTCTTCGGGGACGATGCCGCCGATGATCAGATCAAGCAGATCGCCCAGCACCGGAATCAGGGCGCCAAGATCCACCGACAGGTTCAGCGTTGCGGCAATGGCGGACGCATTACGCGACTCCAGCGTGATCTGCCCGTTGCGCAGGAATTTCACCGGCCCGGTCAGGTAGGCAGAGACCGGCAGGCTTCTCACGTTGGCATCCGCCACATTGGGGATAGCTTGCCCACCGGGGATCAAAGCGGAGAGCAGCCGCAGGTCCGGTGCATCCAGCCAGGCATCCAGGCGGGTGATGAAGATCGGATTGTCGATTTCCTCACCGGTGTCCGGGTCAATCTGGTTCACCACAAACCCGCGCAAAGGCTGCGGGGGCTTGTCGTCATAGGGCCGAAAACGCAGCACCAGTGCTCCGGTTTCCAGCGGTAACGGAATCAGATCGCCCAGAACCGGAATGGCCAGGGTAGCGTTGGCGGTCAGTGATGTGCCCATCACATGCTGGGCATTGATCTCCACCGGGATCGCTGACTCCCCCACGGTCTGGATACAGAAGATATCGCCATCGGCATCTTCCTGGGTGGCACACCAGCGGCCATTGCCTTCATCGACCAGACCGATATAACTCAGGTCCAGGGGTTCCTTGGGCAGGAACGCCATGGGCAGAGCCGCATGGGTAAAGATCTGGTCGCCGTCATCCAGGTTGGCGCCACCAATCAGCCCTCCTGTGCTTTTCACATGGCCACGGGCATGGTTGTTGACCGCTTCCACTTCATCATCATCCCAGTTGCCATTGCCATTGACGTCGGTGTATTCCCGGGTCAGCACGGTGGCATAGGCGGCGCCTTCATCCGGCGTGGCGGTGAAATCGAGCAGAATCGGCGGACCACCCTCACAGGGTTGGTTAGAGAGAGGACCGCAGGTACCCATGCCGTTGAGCGGGTCCGTATTGATATCCAGGTTGCCGAAGCGGTCGTGGCTGCGGAATACCGCTTCCCCATTGTCGCCACCGTTGATCACCAGCCGGTAGGCATTACCCGGGACAATGGTGTCCGGTGCCGGCAGTGCCCGCAGACGCAGGCTGTTGCGCCGTGCCGACATGGGAATATTCTGCCACTGTCCATTGGCCTGTTCGCCCAGACACATGGCCCCGCCTTCGCAGGATTCACCGTCAGCGGCAATGGTGCCGAAAGTCATGGAGGCCATTTCCATGGGCATATTGAAACTGATCTCGATGGGGCGACTGACGTCATAGAAGAAAGGGTAGAAGAGCGAATCCGACGCCAGCCCCCCCACACACCGGCCAGCCATTTTCACCGTGTTGCCGTCTGCATCCTGGCGCTCAACACCGCGGTCCTGCAACGCACAACCGATACCGGGGTAGGCCCCCAGTACTACCGGCGGCAGCACCGGCGCATCATCGTTGGCCGCATAACTGGCGGTATCGAAAACAATCTGGCCAGTGCCATCAGTGGCATCCCCGGGCACGAACTGCAGGTGCGAAGGATCGAACAAATCCTGGTCTTTCAGGCCATCGCCCAGATCCAGGTAATAGCGCTGCCCCGCTGCCAGTTCATTGAGCGGAGTAATCACCAGGTTGGAACCACTGCTTCGCACCTGCACCGGCACCGGTTCGTTGCTGTCCTGGCGGAACAACTTCACCTGTTCCATTCCTTCGTCGTGTACCGGCTCGTTGAATACCACAACAATATTGTTACTCGGTTCTACCTGGGCCTGATTGTGTTCGGGAAACGACCCGGTTGCCTGAAGCGGATCGCGATTGAGCTGTTCGAACTCGAAATCCACATCCGCACGCACCCCCAGTGCAAAGTCCGCACTGACTTTGGCGGCACCGCTAAGCACGTCCAGTTCCAGGGTTCGAAACACCTCGAATGTCAGCGCACCATCCCTCACATCCACCACACCAACCGCCTGGATATGCATCAGATTCTGATTTACCGAGGCATTGCCGCGTGGTTCTTCCGCATGCATGGCAAGGTCAAAATTCATGTAAACAAACATCGGCGCATAATCGTCATCGGGCTGAAAGCCCTTCGGGCGATAGGGGTTAGTCACCAGGTAGCCCGTCACGTCGGTCACAAAGGTACCGATGATGTCACCGGTGAACATGGGCGTGCGCACCTCGCCACCGAGCTTGATCGGATCGATGCCGGCAATGCGCAGCTGCTGGCCGGCACGAGCAACCACTGGAACAGCATCCACATGCACATCCGGTCGGCCCATCCAGCCTTCCAGCACCAGCGGCATGGCATTTACCTGGGTCACACCCAGCGCTTCGGTAACCAGGTTGAACTGGTTAAGGGGTAACCCATGCAGACGCGAGGTTTGCGGGTAGCCCGGGTCCCCCAGTGCCGGCTGGGCTTTCATCAGTTGCTTGATCGGCGGGTTGAGATCGACCACGTCATCCTTGGACAGCGTGGGCGTCAACTCATAGGTCACCGTCTCCAGCAGGTCCTCATCAAAATCTTCCAGGCCTTGCAGGGTCAGTGTGTAAGTGTCGCCACCGATCAGATCTTCCTTGGGATCCAGTGTGATGTAGTGACGCTCATTGAGAATCCTTACATCCACCAGTTCCCTTGATTCCTGATGTTCCAGTTTGACGCTGTCACCGTAGCGGACGGTGGTTTCCACCAGAGGCTCGGTAAAGGTGATCCGCACTGGCGAGAAATCCATGAACGGAAAGCGTTCCTCACCGACAGGCTCGGGCAGGTAAACGCTGGGCATTTCCTGATTGATGGCCAGCACCTGGGGCGCCTGGTCGGGAAGCGGGTTGTACTGACGGGTACGGAAGGTAATCAGCGGGCCGTCCTGATCATCCAGGTTGACGACTCCGGAAGCGATCTCCGGCGACACCCACAGTCGGTATTCTTCACCGGCACGCAGACCAGACATGGAGAACGTCAGGGTACGTTTCCGGTTGGAGACTTCAGCACTGCTGAGATCCACCAGACTCCCCTCGCTGTCGGCAAGACACAGCGTACCCACAAAGTTATCGCCGTCAGGCTGACACTCCGCCTTGGCCGCTGCTTCGTCGATATCACTGGAAAAGGTCAGCAGCAATTTACTGCCCAGAGGCAGATCCACCATACCGTCCGAGGGATAGGCATAGATCAGTGCGTCACCGGGCTCCGGTGGGATAAACAAATCCGGGTCGTCTTCGCAGGCATTCAGTAAGGGATAAAGCAGGGATAAGACAGCCAGACGCTGAATAGTTGTTGTGCGCATCCTTTCACACGTTTCTTGTTTTTGGCGACAGATTTTTCTGTTTACCGGGACAGGATTAAGCGGGGAGCGGACAGGGACAAGTTATCGTTTGTAAGCAAAAATCGACATATTGGTGCGTTTTATCTACCTGATAAATAGACGATTTTTATATTCACGTATACTTCACGCAGCAAATTATCAAGCAATTCAACGGCTTTTGAAAACCGACTTTGCCATCAGGATTTCTGCACTAAAACTTTGTTCGTAATGCTTCGTTGACAAGAAAAACCGCAACATGACGTTTTGTATCATGCTGCGGTCAGAATGACGCCTCATTGGTAACGGATACGCAGTGCTGTCAGCACCGTCGTCAGGTGTGGGACAGCTACCCCGCATCGTTTGGCAATCGCCACCACATTGCCCAGGATGGCATCCAGTTCGATGGGTCGGTCGTTCAGATAATCCAGCGCCATGGAGTTTTTGTAGGCACCCATCTTGCGAGTGCCTGCCAGATTCTTTTCCACCAGATCTACCGGCAATGGATAACCATCGGCAGCGGCCACGGCCATCACCTCTTCCATCATCGTACGGACCAGATCTTCACCACCAGGGGCGTCGAGAATCGACAGGGTATCGGCGCCATTACACAGCACGCTTAGGGGATTGAACGGTGTATTCCAGACACACTTGCGCCAGCGTTCGCCCACCACCGCCTCGCTATCGTTGACGTCAATGCCCCCTTCCTTGAACAGGCCGCTCAACCGACGGCAGTGATCATCAAAGCCAGCGGGAAAATTGCCCATGACCAGTTGGCCATAGGCCTGATGATGGACCTCACCGGGGCCGGTGCGGCTGACAGCGATAAATGCCAGGCAGCTCACCAGTGGATGCTGTGGATAGGCATCAGCCAACTCTCGTTCGATATCCAGGCCATTTTCGATCAGCACCAGGCCGGTGTGTTCGCCCATCCAGGGACGGACCAGCGCGGCACGATCCACGCCCGGCAGCACCTTGACGCACAGCAGCACATAGTCAGGAAACGCGTCCGGTGTGTCATCGGGGCGATACACCCGGTCTGGCTGCCAGGACAAGTCGCCCAGCGGGCTGGTAAAGCGAAACCCGCCCTCCTTTACCGCGTCATAATCCGAGCGCAGCACCACACTCACCTCACAGCCGGCACGCTTGAGAATGGCACCGTAAAAGCTGCCGATGGCGCCCGCGCCGACGACCAGGATGCTGGGTTTATTCGTCATAAGGGTTTCTCTCTGAACAATCCCTGCCGCATGACATGCAAAAGCACTATGTCAGCAGGATAACGATCAACAACAACCTGTACCGAGCCTCACCGTTATCGAGGCTGGCCAGTGATAGTGCACGGTATGCAACGCGAAAAGCGCCTGGAACTGCGCACCCTCTGTCGCCGTTACCGTGAAGTATCCTCGCTGACCTGCACCAGCAATTTACCCCGGTTGCGCCCTTCCAGGAGGCCCTGGAAGGCATCCACGGTATTTTCCAGCCCCTGGACAATATCCTCCTGATACTGGATTTTTCCGGCCTGCATCCAGCTACCCATGTCACGGACGAAATCCTTCATCAGGTGGGCATAATCGAACTGGATAAACCCTTTGATCAGGATCCGCTTGACCAGCAGTTTGGTCAGAAACGCTGGCAACTGATCCGGCCCTTGGGGCGCTTCGGTATCGTTGTAGTGGGCGATGCGACCACACAGTGGAATGCGGGCAAAATCGTTGACCAGCTTCATCACCGCATCGAACACCTTGCCGCCCACGTTTTCGAAATAGATATCGATGCCGTCCGGGCACGCCGCCTTGAGCTGGGCTTCAAAGTCGTCGTCCTTGTAGTTCACACAGGCATCGAAGCCATAGGTGTCGATCACGTGCTGGCATTTATCCGGCGCACCGGCCACGCCCACCACACGGCAGCCCTTGAGCTTGGCGATCTGACCGACCACCTGACCCACCGCGCCGCTGGCGGCAGAAACGACCACCGTCTCGCCTTCTTTCGGCTGGCCGATTTCCAGCAGCCCGGCATAGGCAGTAAAGCCCGGCATACCCAGCACCCCCACGGCGGTACTGATGGGCGCCTGCTTCGGATCCAGCTTGCGCAGCATCTCCTTGCCCTGTACGGAGTATTCCTGCCAGCCACCAAAGCCGAGCACGTAATCGCCGGCTTCATAGCCTTCGAGGCGCGATTCCACCACCTGGCCCACGGTGGCGCCCTGCATCACATCACCGAGCTCCACACTGGCGGCATAGGACTTGGCCGGACTCATGCGGCCACGCATATAGGGGTCCAGGGACAGGTAAATGGTGCGAATCAGAACCTGCCCGTCTTTCGCAGACGGCATCTCCCCTTCGCGCATGGGCAGATGCTCAGCCTGAGGCATGCCCTTGGGGTATTCGGACAGAATGATCTGGCGGTTAATTGTCATGGTGCTCTCCCGGATTTCAAACCTACCTGTAGGAGCGTCGCTGGCGGCGCGATCACCCAAAACCTGAAAAGCGGTATTTACCACAGAGGACACAGAGATCACTGAGAAAAAAACGGGTTCTTCTCTGTGTACTCTGTGCCCTCTGTGGTGAGAGTGCTTTTGATCCTGGTCTTTTATCGCGCCGCCAGCGACGCTCCTACGGGTAAGAAATATTATTTATCAAAAAAGGCGGCCGAAGCCGCCTTGGTGTTTTGCGTTACGCTGCGTCTTCGTCCACATCCAGCAGGCTTTCCAGCTGCTGCATGTGGTAGCCCAGATCACCAAGCTGGTGATCGATCATCACGATACGCTTGGCGTAATGGGACAGTGCGGTTTCTTCCATCATGCCCATGCCACCATGGAGCTGGATGGCTTCTTCCGCCACCTTGCGACCAGACTTGCCGATCAGGGCCTTGGCGGCGGCCAGGCGCTTGGCGCGCACCGGCGCTGACAGCTCCAGGGAGCAGGCGGCCAGAATGGTCATGGAGCGGGCCTTTTCCAGTTCCATGCGCATTTCCACCATACGGTGCTGCAGGGCCTGGAACTTGCCGATGGGTACGCCGAACTGCTGGCGTTCCTTGATGTAGTTCAAGGTGTGGTCACAGGCCACTTCCATGGCACCGGTGGCTTCCGCACACAGGGCAACGATGCCCAGCGCCAGGGATTTCTCCAGGGCGTCAATGGCGCTGCCTTCTTCACCCAGCAGCTCCGCCGGCGCCTTGTTGAAGGTGATTTCCGCCGCATGCAGGCCATCAATGGTTTCGTAACCGCGACGGCTCACACCATCGGCGGAAGCATCCACCACAAAGGCAGACAGACCATTACGATCATTGGTGCTACCAGCGGTGCGGGCAATCACCACCAGTTTGTCGGCGCTATCGCCGTGCAGGACCACCGCCTTGCTACCGTTGATCACATAGCCATCGCCACTCTTTTCCGCGCTGGTGGCCACATGGGTATGGTCATAACGGCCTTCCGGCTCGTAGGCGGCCAGGGCCAGTCGTACTTCGCCGCCAACGATGGCGCTGATCAATTCCTCTTTCTGGCTGTCGCTGCCCAGGGAATCGATCAGGGTGCCACTCAGCACCACAGTGGCCAGATAGGGCTCCAGCACCAGGCCACGACCAAACCCTTCGGCCACTACCATCAGCTCCGGGCCACCACCATTGAAGCCGCCGAAGTCTTCGGCAAATGGCACGCCCAGCAGACCCAGTTCGGCGAACTGCTGCCACATTTCTGTTGAGTAACCCAACTCGCTGGTGCGGGCTTTTTCACGTACGTCGAAGGGATAACCATCGCGAACCAGACGGCCCACGGTTTCCTCGAGCATGCGTTGTTCGTCGCTCAGTTTAAAATCCATGCTCAATACTCCTTACAGACCGAGAATCATCTTGGCGATGATGTTCTTCTGAATTTCGTTGGAACCACCGAAGATCGACAGCTTGCGCATATTGAAGTACTTGGTGGAAACGCTGTTGGCAAAGTCCGGGCCCACCATCTCGCCGTCGTAATCCGCTTCAAAGGTTTCCGGCAGGAACGGCTGGGCGTACGGGCCCGCCGCACGACGGAACAGGTCGGTAATTTCCTGACGCAGCTCGGTACCCATGATTTTCAGGAAGGAACTTTCCGCGCCGGGGACACCGCCGGCCTGGGCTGCTGCCACGGTACGCAGGTTGGTCATTTCCAGGGCCATCAGCTCCATTTCCACATCCGCCAGACGGTTGCGGAACAGCGGGTCTTCAATCAGCGGCTTGCCGTTCTGCTGAACCTTGCCAGCCACGTCCTTGAGATGCTTGAGCGCCGCCTTGGACTGGCCCACACCGGCAATACCGGTACGTTCGAAGGTCAGCAAGTACTTGGCGCAGGTCCAGCCCTTGTTCTCTTCACCGACCAGGTTTTCCACCGGCACTTTCACGTCGTCGAAGAACACTTCGTTCACTTCGTGCTCGCCGTCCAGGGTGATCAGCGGACGCACAGTGATGCCCGGGGTCTGCATGTCGATCAGCAGGAAGGAAATGCCTTCCTGCTTCTTGGCGTTGGGGTCGGTGCGTACCAGACAGAAGATCCAGTCCGCATGCTGGCCCAGGGTGGTCCAGGTTTTCTGACCGTTGACCACATAGTGGTCGCCTTCACGGACGGCCTTGGTTTTCAACCCGGCCAGATCCGAACCGGCACCCGGCTCGGAATACCCCTGACACCACCACACATCACTGTTAAGGATGGAGGGCAGATAGGTTTTCTTCTGCTCTTCAGTGCCGAACTTGATGATTACCGGCGCCACCATGTTCACACCAAAGGGCAACACGGTGGGGGCACCGTACTCGGCGCACTCTTCCTCGAAGATATGCTTCTGGATCGGGGACCAGCCGGTGCCGCCATGTTCCTTCGGCCAATGCAGGGCCATCCAGCCTTTTTCGTTGAGAATTTTCTGCCAGCGGATGGTGTCTTCCTTGCCCAGGTGCTGGTTTTTTTTCACCTTGCTGGCAATTTCCTTGGGCAGCTTCTCGTCCAGAAAGGCGCGCACTTCATCGCGAAACGCCAGTTCTTCCGGGGTGTAATTGATATCCATCTTTCAGAACCTCTTGAAAGGTTGTTGAGCGTTTTCACCACCGTGGTCATCGAGTTGAAAGTATAAAGTTCAAAGTTTAAAAGCGCGGTCAAGGTCACCAGCAATCGAGAAACTCGGTGGCCGCGACCCAGACTTTATTTGCTACAAATTAAAGTCAGGCGGCGCGGCTCAGTCCCTATTCAGTTGGCAACCCCACTAATTCGCGTTTTAACTTTCAACTTTTAACTTTCAACTAACTCCCTCTGCAGCCGTTCGTTATTCAGATTACTTGTAAAAGCCCTTGCCCTGCTCTGCCAGATCGCTGAGCAGTTTGGCCGGTTTCCAGACATCCGAGCCGGTTTGCTGGTAGATCTCGTTGATCTTGTCATGGATGGTTTTCACGCCCACCTGGTCCGCCCAGAACAGCACCCCACCACGATACACCGGGAAGCCGTAGCCATAGATCCAGATCACGTCCACATCCAGCGGCCGGGCGGCGATACCCTCTTCCAGGATCCTCGCGCCCTCGTTGACCATCACGTACATGCAGCGCTCGAGGATTTCCTGATCGCTGATCTCGCGCGGGGCAATCCCGTTGTCACTACGGTATTGTTCAATAATGCCGTCTACATCCGGTGAAGGCACAGGGGTACGATCGCCTTCTTTATAGTCAAATACGCCAGCCTGGGTTTTCTGGCCCAATCGGCCGGCTTCCACCAGTTCGTCGGTCCAGTTGCGCGGTGGCGCAGTGTCCGGGTCTTCCTTACGCAGTTCCTCGCGGATGCGATAGCCCACATCCATACCGGCCAGATCAGACATGGCAAAGGGCCCCATGGGGAAGCCCAGATCGAACAATACCTTGTCCACCTGCTGGGGACTGGCGCCTTCGTTGACCAGTTGAATGGCTTCTGCCTGGCGCTTGTGCAGCATGCGGTTGCCGACAAAACCATGGCAAACGCCCACCAGTACCCCGACCTTGCCGATGCGACGACTGAGATCCATGACAGTGGCGATCACCTCGTCGGAGGTCTTCTCGCCGCGCACGTTTTCCAGCAGCTTCATCACGTTGGCGGGGCTGAAGAAGTGCATGCCCATCACGTCTTCGGGACGGTTTGTGAAGCTGGCAATGCGGTTCACGTCCAGGGTGGAGGTGTTAGTGGCAAGAATGGCGCCGGATTTGCAAACCCGGTCCAGCTCACTGAACACGGCCTTCTTCACATCCATGTTCTCGAACACCGCTTCGATCACCAGATCCACATCGCTCAGGTCATCGTAGCTGAGGGTAGGCTGAATCAGCGCCATGCGCTGCTCCACCTGCTGTTGGGTGATGCGGCCTTTCTTGGCGGTGTTTTCGTAGTTCTTGCGGATGATGGCGATGCCCTTTTCCAGGGCCTCTTCCTTCACCTCGAGAATCTTCACCGGAATGCCGGCATTGGCGAAGTTCATGGCGATGCCACCACCCATGGTGCCCGCGCCAATCACGGCCGCCAGCTTGATCTCACGCTTGGGCGTGTTCTTGTCGAGGCCGGGCACCTTGGCCACTTCCCGCTCGGCAAAGAAGACGTGGCGCTGGGCCGCGGACTCACTGGAGACCATCAGCTTGAAGAACAGCTCCCGTTCGCGCTCAACACCCTTGTCGTAGGGCAGCTCCACCGCTGCCTTGACCGCCTTGATACAGGAAAACGGCGCCTTTAAACCCCGTTGTTTTCTGGCAATGGATTGCTCGAAGTGGTCGAACAGCTCGGCACTGGTATCACCGGGCACGTCCAGTTCGGAGATTTTGCGCAGCGGCGCGCCACCAGCCACCAGCTTGCGGGCAAAGACCAGTGCACCCTCCAGTAGATCGCCGCTGACCACCTCGTCCACCAGGCCCAGTTCCCGGGCCTCGGCTGCCTTGATCGGGTTACCGCCGACGATCATTTCCAGGGCTTTCTGAGCCCCGACCAGACGCGGCAAGCGCTGGGTGCCACCGGCGCCGGGCAGCAGGCCCAGCTTCACTTCCGGCAGGCCCAGGCGGGCGCTATCCAGGGCCACGCGATAATCACAGCCCAGCGCCACTTCCAGCCCGCCACCCAGTGCGGTGCCGTGGATGGCAGCGATCACCGGCTTGTCGCTGGCTTCGTATTCATCGATCACCATCGGCAGTACCGGCTGCTGGGGCGGCTTGCCGAATTCACGGATATCGGCGCCGGCCGGGAAGGTCTTGCCTTCACCAATGACCACCACCGCCTTGATGCCGTCGTCCGCCAGGGCCTCGCGCAGACAGCTCTGCAGTCCTTCCCGGACCCCATGGCCAAGCGCATTGACGGGGGGATAGTTGATTCGAATTACGCCAATATCGCTATCGCGACTGAGGCTGACCGGATGACTCATAGTACTCTCCTCATTGAACTGCCATGCTTCGGTGAAGCATGACAGTGTCCGCCCGGTCTCACGCCGGGTCAGGAAGATATGGATATGTTGACACTGATCTGCGATGCCTCAAGGGCAACGCACATGACTGCCAACAGGCTCTAGTATAAGCAAAGGCGAACCGGTTTCAATTATTTTGGAATTATATTTCATTATTTGAAACAGGCCGAAAAACAGGGCGCCTGGCGCCCTGCTTCCCCTCCTCGCCGGGTTATTCCCCCAGCACCTCGGAAATACGCTGCAGCTCTACGGTGCCACCTTTCTTGACGGTGGCGATGTTGGGGTCAGCCATCATGCCGCCCTTGGCATCGATTTCCGTCACGCCGTAGGGATTATGCTCTTCCGCAAGGCTCTTCAGGGCATCGCCCATAGCCGCACGAATTGCCTTGGAGTCCTCCACAGTACCGGCTTCCTTCATGGCCTGAATCACGGTGTGCATGGCGAAGTAGTTGTAGGCCACTTCCGTGGTCGGATCCTCGCCATCATTCTGCTTCTGGTACTTGGCGACGAAGTCCTTGGCACCCTGTTCTTCGTACATGGTCAGCGGGACCACACCCACGGAGCCTTCCAGCATCTTGTAGCCGCCAATGATTTTGGACATTTCACCCATCTTGGCCTGGTCCATGATCACGAAGCCACCCTTGAAGCCCAGCTGGCGGGCCTGCTTGGCCACCAGTGCAGTGGGCTCGGACGCCCCGCCAATGAACAGTACGTCAGGCTTCTCTGCCAGTACCTTGCTCACGCCGGTATAGAAGTCCGCCGACTTGTTGTAGTCCATGGGGTTATCCGCTACCACGGTACCGCCCATGGCTTCCCAGGTGGGGACGAATGCCTTGGTCCAGTACTTGGCGTAGTCATGGGTGGCATTGGCGATGGCCACTTTCTTGCCATTCTGCTCCATGGCGATCTTGGTGAACGGCTTCATGTAGCCGGTAAAGGTGGGCGGGATACGCACAGTCAATTCATTGCCCTTCTCGGTCACCGTGGGCACCGAGGTATAGGACATCACCAGGAAATCATCCCGCTCATTGAACGCCTGCAGGGCAAAGGTACCACCGGAATGCGGCGTAAAGATCACCGGTGCATTGTACTGCTGCACCAGGCGCTTGCCGTTCACCGCCGCCTGACTGGGGGCATACTTGTCATCCAGGGATACCAGGTTGATCTCGTAGGTGTCATCACCCACCTTGAAACCACCCTTGTCGTTGATTTCCTTGGCGGCCATTTGCAGGCCTTCCAGGGTGTTTTGGCCGTACAAGGCAGCACCGCCACTCAGTGGGCCGGTGAAGCCGATGGTAACGGTTTCGGCCGCCTGCGCGCCGCTGGCAGCCAGTGCGATGGCACTGGCGCAGGCCAGACGGCAGAAGCGCTTAACCAGGGTATTTTTTCCGTTGCTCATGAAACTCTCCCGTTATTGTTTTGCTCAAGCTTGTTGTAGCGCACACGGTGCGGGTTTGGTGAAGATGTCTCAGGCCCCGATATAGGCCTTGCGAATTTCTTCGTTACCCAGCATCGCGTCCTTATCACCCTCCATCACCAGGCGACCGTTTTCGATCACGTAGGCGCGGTGAGCAATTTTCAGTGCGGCGAAGGCATTCTGCTCCGCCAGCAACACCGTGGTGCCCTGTTCGTTGATGCCCTTGATGGTTTCAAACATCTGCTTCACCACCAGCGGAGCCAACCCCAGGGAAGGCTCGTCCAGTAGCAGCAGTTTGGGCCGCCCCATCATGGCGCGACCAATGGCCACCATCTGTTGCTGGCCACCACTGAGAGATCCGGCCGCATGGTCCTTTTTCTCGTCGAGAATCGGGAACAGCGCCAGCACCTGGTCCAGCGTCTTCTTCATGGCGGCCTTGTCCCGGCGATGCACATAGGCACCCAGCATCAGGTTTTTCAGCACCGACATTTCCGGGAACAATTTGCGCCCTTCCGGACACTGCACCACGCCACTCTGTACCAGGCCGGAGGGCTTCAGGCCGGTGACATCCTTGCCATTCAGGGAAATCTTGCCGGCGGTGGGTTTGAGCAGGCCACTTATGGTGTTGAACAGCGTGCTCTTGCCGGCGCCATTGGCTCCCAGCAATACCACCAGTTCACCCTCCCCCACCGTCATGGAGACTTTTTCCAGGGCCTTGAAGCTGCCGTAGCGCGCTTCCACATCGTTAAGCTGCAGCATCGTCATCACTCCCCAGATAGGCTTCGATTACCACCGGATTGCTTCGAATCTGTTCCGGGGTGCCTTCGGCAATTTTTTCACCGTGATCCAACACCATGATCTTGTCCGCCAGGTTCATGATCATGTCCATCTTGTGCTCGATCAGGCAGACGGTGACGCCGTGCTCCACCAT
This sequence comes from uncultured Alcanivorax sp., assembly GCF_947258575.1. Taxonomy (GTDB): domain Bacteria; phylum Pseudomonadota; class Gammaproteobacteria; order Pseudomonadales; family Alcanivoracaceae; genus Alcanivorax. The sequence goes on along the minus strand of NZ_CAMYIV010000011.1, from coordinate 384,455 downwards.
CTTGCGGATCAGCGATGCCAGGTTCTCGGTCTCCTCCGGGTTGATGCCACCGGCGGGCTCATCCAGCAGTACCAGCTCCGGATCGGTGGCCAGGGCCAGGGCAAAGGCCACGCGCTTTTTTTCTTCCTGGCTGATGTCCGCGGTAATGCGATGACCGATATGGGACAGGCCGACGAAATCCAGCACTTCCTGGGCCCGGGAACGACATTTCTTCTCTTCATCACGCAGACGCTTGGAGTTGATGATCACATCCCACAGGCGCGACTGGGTGCGCAGACGGTGGCCTACGATCAGGTTGTCCAGCACCGTGGACTCATCAAACAGCGAAGTGGTCTGGAAGGTTCGCGCGATACCCAGCCGGGCGATGCGATCACAGGCCATACCGGTGATATCCATACCCTGGTATTCGATGGAACCTTCGGTGGGCGCCATGGCCCCGGCCACCAGATTGAAGAAGGTGCTCTTGCCGGCCCCGTTGGGGCCGATGATGGCGTTGATCTTGTTGGCTTCGAATTCGATGCTGACGTTGTTCACCGCCGCCAGGCCACCGAACCGTTTGGTCAGATTATTGATCTTAAGCATGGTTACCGGCCTCCTGATTGCGAGGTGTCGTCGCCTTGTTCGACGACGGCTTTTTTTCGCTGGCAGATTCCTTTTGAGCAGTTTCATGAGCTGCGGCCAGACGGCGACCACGCCAGGTCAGGAACGTGCCCACCACGCCTCGTGGGAAGAAGATCACCAGCACCACCAGCAACGGGCCGAACACGATCATCCGGTACTCTTCCAGGAACTGCAGAGACTGGGTCAGCCAGGTAATCGCCAGGGTGCCGAACAACGGCCCCATCAGGGTGCCGATGCCCCCCACCAGCAGGAAGGTAATCATGTCGAAGGTATGCACCACGTCGGCTTCCGCCGGGCCGATAAAACGCACCATGCCGGCATACAGCGCACCGGCCACGCTGGCATAGGTGGTGGACAGCACAAACGCCAGAACCTTGTTGCGCATCAGGTTGATACCCAGGGACGCGGCCAGCTCGTCACTGATACGAATGGCCCGGAAGCTGCGGCCCAGCAGGGAATTGGCAATACGTGCGGCCAACCAGATGGACAGCACCATGAATACCAGAGCCAGGTAATAGAACGGCGTGGTCTCGGTGAAATCCACCAGGCCGAAACCTGATGGCGCCGGAATATTGATAATGCCAAGGGCACCGTGGGTCAGCTCTTCCCACTTATCGATCAGCAGATAAATGATGAACCCCACACACAGGGTGAAAATAGCGAAGTAATGCTCCTTCAGGCGCAGCGACACCACCCCGGCCAGGAAGCCCAACAACGCACCGGACACACCGGCAGCCACAAAGGCCCACCAGAACGCCCAGCCATGATCCACGGTGAGAATCGCCAGGGTATAGGCGCCGATGGCAAAGAAGCCGCCATGGGCCAGATTCAACTGGCCACAAAGCCCGGTGATGATATTCATACCGTAGACCGCAATAGCCCAGACAAACGCCAGCGCCATCACATAGATCTGGTATTCATTGCTCGCCACAAAGGGGAACAACAGTGCCGCGAGGATCATCACGATCTTCATCGCCGGCGTCATAAAGAACTCGGAAATCTTCTGCAGGGCGTTCATTAGCGCACCCCCTTGGTAAACAGACCGGTGGGCTTGATAGAGAGAATCACCACCAGCAAGGCGAAGGCGATGATGTCCTTGTAGTCAGTGGAGATGTAGAAGCCACCAAAGGCTTCCGCAAACCCGATGATCAAGCCGCCAACGATGGCACCAGGGATGGAGCCCATGCCGCCAAGGATGATGATCACAAAGGCTTTCATGATCAGCAGATGCCCCATGGCCGGGTAGACCAGGTTAATCGGCGCGAACAAGGTGGCCCCCACCGCCGCCAGCACCCCGGAGATGGCAAAGGTCATCATCGCCACCCGGTTGGCATCGATCCCCACCAGGAAGGCCCCTTCCCGGTTCTGGGCCATGGCCACAATGGTGGAGCCGGTCATGGTCTTTTTCAGGAACAGATGCAGGACCGCCATCAGCGAGAAGGCGCCGACGATGATCAGTATCCGTTGGGCCGGCATGGTCAGGCCGGCAAATTCGACGATGCCGGTATAAGGCGTGGGCATGCGGCGGAATTCCGCGCCCCAGTGCATCTGCACCAGCGCCTCGAGAAACAGCATGATGCCGATGGCGGCAATCTTGTCGTGGATCGGCGGCGCATCACGCAAGGGGTTGAACACCAGCCGTTCGCACAACACCGCCAGCAACGCCACCGCAGCGGCGGCGCCAAGCATGGCCAGCCAGTAGTTGGCGCCAACATCGACCATGATCACGTAGGACACATAGGCGCCCACCATGTAGAGCGCCCCGTGGGCGAAGTTCGGTACGTGCAAAATGCCGTACACCAGGGTCAGCCCCAGGGCCACCAGCCCGTAGATGCTGCCCAGCGTCAGGCCGTTAAGCACTTGCTGCATGAATAAGTCCAAGGCAAAGCCTCCTGTGTGTGGGAACGGTTGCCAAGCGGCAATCGCGTTTCCCGTTTTTCCTTTGTTATGTCAGCCCCTGCGACGTAGCGCTGCCGCGTAGGTTTTATTGTGGTGCTGACTGGGGTTTGTTCCTGCCTACTAGCAAGCCTGCTGTTCCTGTTCGCTGGCCCATTCCTGCTCCTGCAGGGCTCGCCACATCACCTTGCCGGTGGGCGAACGGGGCAGCTCATCACGAAACTCCACCACCTGCGGCACCTTGTAGGCGGCCATTTCTTCCTTGCACCAATCGATGATGGCCTGCTCGGTAAGCGTGCCTTTCATCTCGTTGCGCAGGACCACGCAGGCTTTCACGGTTTCACCGCGACGCGGGTGAGGAGTGGAAATGACGCAGCTTTCCTGAATGGCCGGGTGGCGGTACATGAGGCTTTCCACCTCCGCCGGCCAGACCTTGAAGCCGGACGCGTTGATCATCCGTTTGACCCGGTCGACGATGAAGAAATAGCCCTCTTCGTCGTAGTAGCCCAGATCACCGGTGCGGAAGAAACGCTTGCCATCCAGTTCGGTAAACGCCTTTTGCGTTTCCTGGGGACGCTTCCAGTAGCCCTGGAACACCTGCGGGCCATGGATGAGGATCTCCCCTACCTCGCCGGGGCCCAGTTCCTTGCCGGTCTGGCCGTCGTCTTCAACCGCCACAATGCGCGAATCGATATCGAACACCGGAATTCCCAGACACTGGGACTTAGGGTTATCGGTGGGATTGATATGGGTACCGGCGATGGTTTCGGACAGGCCATAGCCTTCCATGTAACGCAGGCCGGTAAGCTGGAAGAGTTTGTCGGAGACCGCCGCGGGCATGGCCGCCCCGCCGCCACCGATATTCTCCAGGGAGGACAGGTCGTACTTCTCCACGTCCGGATCGGAGAGCAGATCGATGGCCATGGTGACGATGTTCACCCAGCGGCTGACCTTGTAGCGTTCGATCAGCTTTGCCGCCACACGGCGATCCCAGCGGGTCATCAGCACGATCAGCGAGCCACCGTAGATCGGCGTATTCATGGAGCCCTGCATGCCGGTCACATGAAAGTACGGCAGCGTGGCCAGGGTTACCGATTCGGTGGTGCCGTGGCTCCAGACACCGCCCTGCACACAGGTGGCCATCACCGAACGATGGGTATGCATACAACCCTTGGGAGCACCGGTGGTACCAGAGCTATAAGGAAACACCGCCAGATCGTCCGGGCCTACCAAGAGTTCACTGGGGGTTTCACCGGCACCAATGGCATCTTTCCAGGCAATGTGCGCCGGATTGTTCAGCGCCACCGCCGGTGCTTCCACCTCGGCGGGCAACGGCAGGTCCGTATCACGGGTGATGTAATCGCTGTAGGCCGCCACGATCACATGGCGAAGATTCACCATGCCCACCACCGGCGCCACGGGCGGCAACAGTTCCTGGCCACAGATGGCCACGGCGGCTTCGGTGTCCTCCAGATAATGCTCCAGTTCGGCGGCCCGGTTCATGGGGTTCACCGGCACCACGATGGCATTGGCACGGAGGATGGCGTAGTAGCTGATGATGAACTGGGGCGCGTTCTGCATGAACAGCAGCACCCGGTCGCCCTTCTCTATCCCCAGCGATTGCAGATAGCCCGCCAGGGCATCCACCTGCTGCTTGAGTTCGGCAAAGGTGATGGGGCTGTCGTAATAGTTGATTGCATCCCGGTGAGGATAACGCAGGGCCGAGACCTCCAAATTGGTATAGAGGCTGGTCTGCGGCAGGCTGAGGTGGCGCGGCATATTCTCCGGCCAGACCGCATAGTGCCGATCAAACATGTTGAGCTCTCCCGCGGCGTTTCAATGAACGCCTTTTATTTGTGTTGCTGCTGTAGCGAATGCTGAAGGGAATCGGCGGTCCCACCGCCCTTCAGCGGAAACAAGATGTTGACTCGCCAGTCAATCTGACATGGCTCGGGAGGGTCGTCAATACTATTTTGGAATGACGTTTCGTTTTTTGAAACGAAATCTGACAAAGGCTAGAAAGAGGATTCTCTCAAGGAGGGACCAAAAACATACCACCGGGTATGTGCTCTGCACAGACCAGTTATCGGAAATGCGGACCGGTATTTCAGTTGCCAATTCAGTGGCTTGGAATTACAGCTCGGGAGACGTTCGCAGGGAAGGAGAATGCTGCAGGGCAAACAGACAGGTATCGACAAAATCCGTGGCCGCCCGCTCCAGATCCAACACCTGCGGATCAAGCAACCAGTACATGATCACGCCAGTGAGCTGGCTGTGTAACCAGGTAACAGATTTCACCCTATCCAGATTTTCCGGGAGTTGCCCACGGGCGATGGCATTGGCAAAGGTCCGCGTCAGTCGCCCGGCGGAGTCTCGGCAGGCGTCACGCTGACGATCCAGCAAATCGGCATTTTCGCCGCTGAATTCGCATTTCTGGAACATGATCTCGAAAAGCCGCCGCTGGCCGGGATCACAGACCGCTTGCTGTAACAGATAGACCATAAACTCACGCAGGCGACCCAGCGGATCCGGCTCACTGGCATCCTCTGCGCGCTCCGCCAGACTGTCGAATGGCAAGCGACTGCGATCCACCATGGCCATGAACACATCATGCTTGTTCTTGAAGTGCCAGTAGATCGCCCCTCGCGTCACCCCGGCCTCACTGGCAATATCTTTTAAAGAGGCGGACAGTACCCCTTTACGGTGAAAAACCTGCTCGGCGGCATCCAGGATCTGAGCCCGGGTTTGCAGCGCTTCTGCCTTTGTTCGCCTGACCATGGAAGACTCTTAATGGACTCAAGAAAATTGAATGGATTTCACTTTCGGGCCTATACATACATTGCTGAATGTATATACTGAACCTGATTCATATTTCCTGCAAGCACCGCCCCTTCGTCGAGTCGGTGCCTGACGGCGTGTATTGAAAACAGAGGTGATTATGCGCAGCGGTTTGATTCTCTCCCTTCTGGCGGGCGCCCTTGCCCTGCAGCTTGCCGGTTGCAGTGACGCTGACCAGGCCGGCCAGCAACAACAGCAACAGGCCCCGCAGGTTGGCTTTATTACGGTAAAGGCCAAATCCACCACCCTTAGCCGGGAGCTGCCCGGGCGCACCACCGCTCACCAGATTGCTGAAGTGCGCCCGCAGGTAAGCGGCGTGATCGAAAAGCGCCTGTTCGAAGAAGGCCAGAAAGTCGAAGCCGGGCAACCTCTCTACAAGATCGATTCACGCACCTACCAGGCAACCGTAGCGTCTGCCCGGGCGGAGCTTGCCCGGGCCCAGGCCACCCTGAACTCCAACACCCTGCGTGTGGAACGCTTCAAGACGCTGCTGGAACGCCGCTCTGTCAGCCAGCAGGAATATGACGAAGCCAAAGCCGCCCTGGATGAAAACAAGGCCGCTGTAGCCGCCGCCCGAGCCAATCTGCAAAGCGCACAGATCAACCTGGATTACGCCACCATCGAGGCGCCGATCAGCGGCCGCATCGGGCGATCCACCGTGACGGCCGGCGCACTGGTCACCGCCAACCAGGCCAATGCCCTGGCGACCATCCGCCAGCTGGACCCTATCTATGTGGATCTGACCCAGTCCAGCATCGAGCTGCGTCGCCTGCGCCAGGCCATGGAAGCCGGCGAACTGCAGCAGGTCAGCGACGATGAAGCGCGTATTACCCTGATCCTGGAAGACGGCAGCCAGTACAGCAAACCCGGCGCGCTGCAGTTCTCCGAGTATGCGGTGGACGAAAGCACCGGCTCGGTGACCCTGCGCGCACTCTTCCCCAACCCGGACGGCGACCTGCTACCGGGCATGTTTGTCCGCGGTCGCCTGCCCGAGGGCCAGCGAGAAGATGCCATTCTGGTTCCCCAAAAAGGCATTACCCGTGACCCCACCGGCCAGGCCAGCGCCATGCTCATCGACGACAACAACACGGTAAAAAAGGTGAACGTGGTCACCGAACGCGCCGTGGGTAGTCAGTGGCTGATCGCCAGCGGCCTGAAAGACGGAGACCGGTTGATCGTGGATGGGCTGCAAAAAATCCAGCCCGGCATTCCGGTTAGTCCCGTGGATACCGAACAGCAGGCTCAAGCATCCCAGGCCCCCGCCACTCAAGGCGGGGATCAAAGCGCAGCGCAATAACGCGACGTAACGAGAAACGGGAATACCATGGCCAGATTCTTTATTGACCGCCCGATTTTTGCCTGGGTTATCGCCATCATCATGATGATGGCGGGTGCCCTGGCCATTTATACCCTGCCGGTGGAACAGTACCCGGCAGTGGCCCCGCCAGCGGTGACCATTGCCGGTAACTATCCCGGCGCCTCGGCAAAAACCGTGGAAGACTCGGTCACCCAGGTGATCGAGCAGCAGATGAGTGGCATCGATAACCTGCTCTACATCGGCTCCAGCAGCGATTCCTTCGGCAACGCCCAGATCACGCTGACATTCGCCCCGGGAACCGACGCGGATATCGCCCAGGTTCAGGTGCAGAACAAGTTGCAACTGGCCACCCCCCTACTCCCCCAGGAAGTGCAGCAACAGGGTCTCCAGGTAAGCAAATCCTCGGATTCCTTCCTGATGGTGGTGTCCTTTTCCTCCGAGGACGGCAGCCTCAGCCGGGCCGATCTGGCCGACTATGTGGCCTCCAATGTGCAGGATCCGATCAGTCGGGTACCGGGTGTCGGCAAGATCCAGCTGTTCGGCTCCCCCTACGCCATGCGTATCTGGCTGGACCCGAACAAACTGAACAAATACGACCTGACGCCCCAGGACATTACCCAGACGGTTCAGGTACAGAACAACCAGGTGGCCAGTGGCCAGTTGGGTGGCGCCCCTGCAGTGGAAGGCCAGCAGCTCAATGCCAACATCATTGCCCAGACGCGCCTGCAAAGTACCGAACAGTTCCAGAACATCCTGCTCAAAGTAAACCCGGATGGATCCCAGGTGTTCCTGCGGGATGTGGCCCGGGTGGAACTGGCCGCACAGAACTACGATGTGGTGGGGCGCTATAACGGCCAGCCTGCCGCCGGCCTGGCCATCAGCCTGGCCTCCGGCGCCAACGCGCTGGATACCGCGGATGCGGTGCGCGCTCGCCTGGAAGAATTGAAGCCCTTCTTCCCCGACAAGATGGAGATGGATTACCCCTACGACACCACCCCGTTCGTGGAGATCTCCATTGAGGAAGTGGTCCACACCCTGTTCGAAGCCATCATCCTGGTCTTCCTGGTGATGTACCTGTTCCTGCAGAACTTCCGCGCCACCCTGATTCCCACCATTGCGGTGCCGGTGGTACTACTCGGCACCTTCGGTGTATTGGCAGCCTTTGGTTTCTCCATTAACACCCTGACCATGTTCGGCATGGTGCTGGCTATTGGTCTGCTGGTGGACGATGCCATCGTGGTGGTAGAAAACGTGGAACGGGTCATGCACGAAGAAGGCTTGCCCCCCAAGGAAGCCACCCGCAAATCCATGGGCCAGATCACCGGCGCCCTGGTGGGTATTGCCCTGGTACTGTCAGCGGTATTTATCCCCATGGCGTTCTTCCCCGGCTCCACCGGGGCGATTTACCGGCAGTTCTCGATCACCATTGTGTCCGCCATGGTGCTGTCCGTGCTGGTTGCCCTGATCCTCACCCCCGCCCTGTGTGCCACCATGCTCAAGGCCAAGGATGCAGAGCACCAGACCAACAAGGGTTTCTTCGGCTGGTTTAACCGCACTTTCGATCGCAGCAGCCTGGCCTACCAGGGTCGGGTGGAAAAAATACTGGGCCGCCGCGGGCGTTACCTGGCGATCTATGTGGTGATTGTCGGTGTGCTGGGCTTTTCCTTCATGCGCCTGCCCTCCAGCTTCTTGCCGGAAGAGGATCAGGGCATGATGTTTACCCTGGTCACGCTGCCGGCGGGCTCCACCCAGGAGCAGACCGTGGACGTCCTGAAGAAGATGGAGAATTACTACCTCAACGAGGAAACCTCCGCCGTGGATGGTCTGTTCACCGTGGCCGGTTTCAGCTTTACCGGCCAGGGCCAGAATGCCGGGCTGGCGTTCGTCAACCTGAAGGACTGGTCCGAACGGAATCTGGAAACCGATGGCGTCAACCAGGTGGTAGGCCGCTCCATGGGCTTCTTCGCCAGCATTCGTGAAGCCATGATCTTTGCCCTCAACCCGCCCTCGATCCCCGAACTGGGTAACGCCAGCGGCTTTGACTTTCAGCTTCTGGATCAGGCCGGTCGTGGTCATGAAGCGCTGATCCAGGCCCGTAACCAGTTACTGGGCATGGCCAGCCAGGACCCTCGTCTTGCCGGCGTGCGCCCCAATGGCCTGGAAGACAGCCCGCAATATCAACTGGACATTGACCAACAGAAAGCCAAGGCGTTGGGGCTCAGTATCAGCGATATCAACAGCACACTGCAGATTGCCTGGGGCTCGAGCTATGTGAATAACTTTGTCGACCGGGGCCGGGTGAAACGGGTGTATGTGCAGGCTGACGCGCCCTATCGCATGCTGCCGGAAAACATTGATGACTGGTATGTGCGCAACAATCAGGGCGAAATGGTGCCTTTCTCCGCCTTTGCCACCGGCCACTGGACCTACGGGTCACCCAAACTGGAGCGTTACAACGGCGTTTCCTCGGTGAACATTCAGGGCAACGCGGCACCCGGCTACAGTACCGGTGACGCCATGGATGCCATGGAAGAACTGACCGCCAAGCTGCCAGCCGGGTTCGGCTCCGAATGGACCGGCCTATCCTATCAGGAACGCCAGTCCGGTGATCAGGCGCCGGCCCTGTATGCGATTTCCCTGCTGGTGGTGTTCCTGTGCCTGGCGGCGCTCTACGAGAGCTGGTCCATTCCCTTCGCCGTCATGCTGGTGGTCCCGCTCGGCGTGATCGGTGCCGTGCTGGCTGCCACCTTCCGCGGGCTGGAGAACGATGTGTTCTTCCAGGTTGGCCTGCTCACCACCATCGGGCTATCGGCGAAGAACGCCATTCTGATTGCGGAATTTGCCCTGGAGCTTGAGCAGAAGGGCGAGCACCTGGTCAAGGCCACCCTGGAAGCGGTACGTATGAGGCTGCGGCCCATCCTAATGACCTCACTGGCCTTCATGCTCGGGGTTACCCCGCTGATGATCAGCACCGGCGCTGGCGCCGGCGCCCGTAACGCCATCGGTACCGGGGTATTCGGTGGCATGCTCACCGCTACGGTGCTGGCGATTTTCTTTATTCCGCTGTTCTATGTGGTCGTCCGCAAGCTCGCTGGCGTTCCGCTGAATGGCAAGCCGAAGGAAACAGCAGACCACTGATCCGGCTTTCAATCTGCCGGGCCCCGGGTGGGCCTGGCAGATTGCTCTTCCTTCCCCGCAACACTATTTCTCCTCTTCCGACGCCCGTTCGTCGCCTCCCGGTTTTCGTTTATCCCCTACGTGAAGCTTGCGTGAAATGAACCATGGTACTTATTCCCCTACCAAGGGCATGGCCATTTTTTGTGAAGCAGATTTGGAAAAAAGCATACCAATAAGGTACCGGGCGAACATCGACGAAACGGCACCGTTCGTCCCTCCTCACTTTCATTTCCATATTCTGCATATATAAAAATAGTTGCGCCTGTTCTAAGGGGGAAAGCAGCCCGCGCTGCTTTAACGGTATAAACCGGGATCCGGGGAACAGAATGGAAGTAGCAGCTACACGGGGAAGGGTCATGGATAGACTCAACATCCTGGTGGTGGACGACAGCACCGCCATACGAAGCCTTATCACCGCCAAATTGCACGAACTGGCCGCCGGCTCCTACGACCTGGACATCGCCCAGGCCGCTGACGGTAGCCAGGCACTGGCGTGCGCCGAAAAACGCCCCTTTGATCTAATCTTCCTCGATGTGGAGATGCCGGTAATGGGCGGCCTGGAAGCCTGCAGCGCCCTGCGCCAGAAAGGCAGCCCGGCCCGCATCGCCATGCTTTCCAGCATGACCTCCGCAGAAGCTCACCTGGCCGGTCGCCAGGCCGGGTGTGACAACTATCTTGTCAAACCTCCGCATGACGCCGATCTGCGTTCCATCTTACGACTGGCTTCATTGCGCAAACTCGCCGCCGGCTGAACAGCAACGTCGATACCAATAACAACGCATGACAGGTTCAAGGGGGAGAAGGCCCAATGCAGGAAAACGACAAGGCACTGCAAAGTTTTCTGATCGAAAGTGACGAAAATCTGGGGCAACTGGAACAGGATATCGTGGCACTGGAGCGCTTACCCCATGACAGTGAGCGTATTGCCAGCGCCTTCCGGGCAATCCATACCATCAAGGGCACCTGCGGTTTTTTCGGCTTCACGCAGCTGGAGACCCTAAGCCATGCTCTGGAAGATATCCTCGGCGCCATGCGCGACGGAGATCAACACATGGATCTTCCGCATGCCACCGCGCTACTGGACGGGGTGGATGAAATCCGTGTTTTCCTCAAGCGTATTCACAATGATGGTAAAGACGGAGACCCGGCACCACAGGCCTTGATCGACCGCTTACATGCACTGATCCCCACCCGCACGGAAAATGAGGCTGCCGCCAGTCCATCTCAAATCACACAGCCCCCCACTGAACCGGCGAAGCCTGAGCATACAAACCCAGCGGTAACCAGCGAACAGAATGTCATGCCGACGAGCGACCATTCCTCGCCGGAAAAAGCAGAGCCGGAAATCACCAGCCAGCAACAGGCAGGAAAGAGCGATACCACCGTACGTGTGGATGTCATGCTGCTGGACAAGCTGATGAATGTGGTAGGCGAGCTGGTACTCACCCGCAACCAGCTTTTGCAGCACACCGCCAACCAGAACGATGCTCAACTGGTTAACCTGTCCCAACGCCTGAATATGGTCACCAGTGAGCTGCAGGAAGGCCTGATGCAAACCCGCATGCAGCCGATCCGCAATGCCTGGTCCACCTACCCTCGCCTGCTTCTGGATCTGGAAAGAAAAACCGGCAAACGGGTGACTCCGGTACTCAGGGGCGGGGATACAGAACTGGATCGCAGTCTGCTCGAAGCCATTCGCGACCCCCTCATCCACCTGGTTCGCAACGCCGTCGATCATGGCATCGAGACGCCGGAACATCGTCGCGCCAGAGGCAAACCGGAAACCGGCACCTTGACCATGAGCGCCTATCACGAAAGTGGCAACGTCACCGTAGAGGTCAGCGACGATGGCGCCGGCCTGGACAGTGACAAAATTATCCGGCGAGCCATGGAGGTCGGTCTGGTGCGCCCGGAGCAGGCGGAACAGCTCACCGAACAGGAAAAGATCCGCTATATATTCGAACCCGGCTTTTCCACTGCAGACACTGTCAGCGACCTGTCAGGCCGCGGCGTGGGCCTGGATGTGGTGCGAACCAATGTGGAGCGCATCGGCGGGTCCATTGATATCAAGAGCATCCCCGGCCGTGGTACGACACTGAAACTGAAAATCCCGCTCACCCTCGCCATTGTCCCGGCTTTGATCGTGCGTTGCCTCCATCAGCGTTTCGCCATTCCCCAGGTCAACCTGATGGAAGTGGTCTACGTAGAAGCCGACCGTCTCGAAAAGGATATCGAGACAGTCCACGACGCCCTGGTCTATCGGCTTCGCGGCAGACTGCTGCCGCTGGTCGACATGCGCTCGCTGATGCAGATGGGCGACAAGGAAACCCATAAAGATCAGTTCATTCTGGTGCTCACCGCCGACCAGCAGGAATTTGGACTGCTGGTGGACGACGTTCGCGATACGGAAGAAATCGTGGTCAAACCCCTGGGTAGACTCCTCAAGGACAACCCCTGCTTTGCCGGCGCCACCATCATGGGTGATGGTCGGGTAGCGTTGATTCTGGATGTTAAGTCCACTGCCGACTTTGCCGGCGTTACCCGCCACGAGCGCAAACTGCGCCAGCTGGAAAACCCACTAGACGCAGAAGCCAAACCCATTCGCGCCGCCGAGAGCTACCTGCTGGTACGCCCGGATGACAGTACTGGCCGCTCTGCCATCGCCCTGTCGAGAGTGTCACGCCTGGAGGAAATCAGTACCGATCTGATCGAATACTCCGCCGGCCGGGAAGTGATTCAGTATCGCGGTGGCATTCTGCCGCTGATTCGCCTTGGCGACGCCAACCGCAGCACTCCCTCTGACCAAGAGATTATCCGCATTGTGGTGCAACCCACCGACTTCGGTGAAGTAGGCCTGGTGGTCAACGACATCATCGATATCGTCAGTGACGACGAAGCCGCCATACAACAGAGCGCCCAGACCGAAGGCATTCTTGGCGCTGGCATCCTGCAAGGCCATGTGACGGACTTTATCGATTGTGAAGCCCTGTTCAGCCAGTTCCATGGCAAGCACCGAAGTGAGGACAGCAATGGACACTAAACAACTGATCTGCACGTTCTCCGTTGCGGGAAAGCATTACGGCGTGGTGGTCGACAATGTTCAGGAAGTGCTCGCCAACCACCAGATTACCAATATTCCGCTGGCGCCTCCCGGGGTACTCGGGCTGATGAATATCCGCGGACGTATCGTGCCGGCCATCGCCCTACGCAAGGTGCTGCGGTTGCCCGGCGAAAGCGATGAAGAAGACACCATCAACATCGTCATCAATCACGGTGGCGAACAGGTGGGCCTGATGGTGGACTGCATCGGTGACATTGTCAGCGTGCAGCCAGAAGAGATCGAACCACCACCGGAAACACTCAAGGGGGCACCACGAAAATTCATGCGCGGCGTCTTCCCGGTCCAGGGCACGCTTTATCTGTTACTGGACCTGGACACCCTGCTGGCGGACGAACTGTGCAGCCGCTCAGCCAGTCGCGCTTCACACTCAGTATTGCAATAACAAGGACAACACGGGGATAGACAGCAATGACAGATAATCTGGATCACGCAAACGATAACTCTCTCTATAGCCAGGTAGGTGGCGAAGCCGCTGTCCGCGCCGTGGTAACCGAGTTTTACAACCGGGTGCTGAGTGATCAGGCCCTGGCCCCCTACTTTCGCCACAAACAGCGCAAAGGCCTGGAAGAATCCCAGGTGCAGTTCTTCACCCAGGCCCTGGGTGGGCCGAAGATTTATCAGGGCCCGTCCATGGCCGACGCCCACAAGAACCTGCATATCACCGCCAGAAACTTCGACCGGGTCGCCGTTCACCTGAAAGAGACACTGGAGTCTCTGGGTGTGGAGTCCAGCCACATCGATACCATCATGAATACCGTTGCGCCATTGAAGGGGGACATCGTGAACGAAAACGCCACAGACACAACCAACGGCAGCAGCCAGCCGACCCATAGCGACAGCGCCCTTCGCGATGTGGACACCAGCAAGTCCGTCACCGACAGCCTGGAAGGCGTAAAAAGCACCATGGCCAGCCTGCAAGCCAACGTGTTTGTCGCTGATACCAACCTCAACATCGTTTACATCAACCCCCGTGCCGCAGAAACCCTGTCGACTATTGCCCAACCGATTTTCAAAACCTTCGGGGTCAAAATCGAGGACATCCTCAACGGCCATATCCACCGCTTTCACCGCGACCCGAAACGGGTGGAAACCATCCTCCGCGATCCCAAGGCCATGCCTCACTCTGCCGACTTCAACTTCGGTGGCGTGACTCTGCGCACCCGCATCAATGCGGTGATTAGCTCGGAAGAAAAAATCATTGGCTACACCGTTTGCTGGGAAGACGTGACCACGGAGCTGCGCCAGGAAAACGAATTCCGGCGTGTGATGAACATGGTGGACCAGATGCCCACCAATGTTTTCCTCTGTGACCGGGATTTGAAAATCATCTACCTGAACCCGGCCGCCACCGCCACCATGGAAAAGCTGGAATCCTACCTGCCGATCAAGGCAAGCGAACTGCTGGGCGCCAACATTGATGTTTTCCACAAACAGCCAGAGCACCAGCGCCGCATTCTGTCCGATCCCACCAACCTGCCTTATCGTGCACGCATCAATATTGGTGACGAGAAGGCTGACCTGCTGGTAAACGCGATCTACGACGCGGAAGGCAACTACGTGGGCCCCATGCTCACCTGGGAAATCATCACCGAAAAAGTGCTGCTGGAAGAACGTATTCGCGGCACCGTGGAAGTGCTGGCCACCTCCTCCGAGGAAATGATTGCCACCAGTGACCAGATGGGTTCCAACGCCGGCGTTACCAGTAGCCAGGCCAATTCCGCGGTTCGCACCGCCGAAGACATCAACGAAAACGTGCAGGCAGTATCCAGTGGTATCGAGGAAATGGGTGCCAGCATCAAGGAAATCGCCAAGAACGCCACCGACGCCGCCCGCGTGGCCGACGAGGCAGTGAGCATTGCCGAAGGCACCAACACCACCATCAGCAGCCTGGGCACCAGCAGCGCGGAGATTGGCAAGGTGATCAAGGTAATTACCGGCATTGCCCAGCAAACCAACTTGTTGGCACTCAATGCCACCATTGAGGCTGCCCGTGCCGGGGATGCCGGTCGCGGTTTTGCCGTGGTCGCCAATGAAGTGAAGGAACTGGCCAAGGAAACCGGCCGCGCCACCGAAGACATCGGCCAGAAGATCGAGGCCATCCAGGTGGATGTGAAAGGCGCCATCGAAGGCATCGCCCGTATCAGCGAGGTCATTCACCACATCAGCCAGGTTCAGGGTTCCATTGCCTCCGCGGTGGAAGAACAGACCATCACCACTAACGAAATGGGCCGTCGTGTCGCCGACGCCGCCAAGGGCACCAACGAAGTGGCCGGTAATATCGGTGGCGTTGCCGAAGCGGCGAAAAGCACCAATGCCGGCGTGGACAGCATGCGTCAGGCAGCCACGGATCTGGCCAAACTGGCCGCAGACCTGCAGACCCTGGTGGTGGATGCAGAGCGCACCGGACGCGCGGACAACCAGAAATAATGAGGGAGCAAAATCATGACGACTACACAAGCACTGGTCATTGATGACTCCCGGGCCATGCGCCTGATCCTCGGCGACCTGCTTCAGCAGTTGGGTTATGAAACTACCGAAGCCGGTGATGGCCAGCAGGCCATCACCCTGCTGGAGGGGGATGACAGCATCCCCTCCCTGGCCCTGGTGGACTGGAACATGCCGGTCATGAACGGCCTGGAATTTATCCGCACCGTACGGCAGAAATCGTGCTATCGGGATATGAAGTTACTGGTGGTTACCAGTGAGGCGGAAGTGGGCCAGATGGTGGAAGCCCTGACTGCTGGCGCCGATGAATACTTGATGAAACCGTTTTCCTCGGAGGCTCTTGCCTGCAAGCTGGAAATGATGGGGCTGCACAGAGCAGAGAGAGCATGAGCAACATTCGTGTCTTTCTGGTGGATGATACCGCCGCCGTGCGGCATATCCTCACCCAGATTCTGGAAGAAGATCCTGACATCGTTGTGGTGGGCACGGCTTGCGATGGACGCCAGGGCCTCGATCGTCTGCAACGGGTAGAAGCGGATCTGCTGATCCTGGATGTGGAAATGCCCGGCATGGGCGGGCTGGAAATGCTCAAGGAACTGAAAGTAAGCCGCCCGGAACTTCCGGTGCTGGTATTCAGCTCCATTACCGAACGCGGCGCCATGGTAACCATTGAGGCCCTGTCCCTGGGCGCCAGCGACTATGTGCCCAAACCCGCCATGGTGGGCACTGCCGCCGAAGCCCGGGACTACATCAAGACCAGCCTGCTGGGAAAAATCAAAACCCTGTTGCGACGGGAGAGCAAACCATCAGCCGCACCACCACCACGCCCCCGCCCGGTAGCCTCACAGCTCCCGCATCATCGCATTCCTTCCCGGGTGGATCTGGTGGTGATTGGTGCCTCCATGGGCGGACCACGGGCCCTGGGCCAGCTGATCCCGGCCCTGCCTGGTGATTTTCCGGTTCCCATTCTGGTGGTGCAGCACATGCCGGCGGTGTTCACCCGCGCCCTGGCCACACGGCTTGATCAGAACGCGCCGTTACGTGTGGCAGAGTGCGACAGTAGTCAGCGGGCCGAGCCAGGCCAGGTCTGGCTGGCCGCCGGTGACTATCACATGACCGTGGATAAGGTTGGCGACAACACCCTGGTCGCTCCCCAGCGCAGCGAGCCGGTGAATTTCTGCCGGCCCGCCGTGGATATTCTGTTTGCCAGCGCCGCCAAAGCCTATGGTCCCAATGTGCTGGCTGTGGTGTTGACGGGGATGGGCCAGGATGGCCTGGAAGGCTGTCGCCAACTGGCCAAGGCCGGCGCACAGATCCTGGTGCAGGACCAACCCACCAGCGCGGTATGGGGAATGCCCGGGGTGGTATCACGGGCCGGCCTTGCCTGCGCGGAGCTCCCGTTGCAGGACATGGCGGCGGAGATTATGCGACGGGTTAACCGTGGCCGGCCCACGTTTCGTGCACGACAGCGAGCCGCCATGAATCCCGAGGTACATGGATGAGCTGTATCAACGAAAGCAGCTATTTAACCCTGTGCAATCTCCTCTGTGACCAGATCGCGCTCAGCTTGCCGCCGGACAAAGTGTATCTGGCCGAGGCCCGATTGCAGAACCTGGCCAAACAACACACCCATGGCGACATCAATGCGCTGATCGAAAAAGCCTCCACTGTCGCTGACGATGCCTTGCGGACAGAGCTGGTGGAAGCCATGGCAATCAACGAAACCTATTTTTTCCGCGACCCGATTCTCAGCCAGAGCTTTCTGGACACCATGATCCCTGCCCTGCTGGAAAAACGGCGACGCGACAAGATCTTGCGCATCTGGAGCGCCGCCTGCAGCACCGGTCAGGAAGCCTATAGCGTGGCCATGCTGCTGGACCAACACTTCCCGCAATTGAAAGACTGGCAGGTCACCCTGATCGCCAGCGATTTCTCCCAGTCCGCACTGAACAAAGCGCAACAAGGCTGTTATGGCCTCAACGAAATGAACCGGGGACTGCCCGCCCGCAACATGGCGCTCTATTTCGAGCAGCAGGGCCTGGATTGGCAAGTCAAACCGGCAATCCGCGAGCGAATCAGCTTTCAGAAAATCAATCTGGTGCGGGAATGGCCGGAGGACCTGCCCGTGTTCGACATCGTCTTACTGCGCAATGTGCTGCTGTACTTTTCCATGGAGGACCGCCAGCGGGTACTGGGCCGAGTGCGCAAACATACCGCCAATGACGGTTACCTGCTGCTTGGCTCCACCGAAAGCCTGGAAAAAACCGCCGGCTTTGTCCCGGCCATTCCGGGAAATCACCGCCCTTTTTACCAACCCGCTTGAAGGTGCTCACATGGATATGTCGTCACAACCCGCCATGCTGTCACAGAAAATTGCCCGTATCGGCGCCAATGTGCTCAGCGATTTTCTGAAAATTCCGGTGCGCGCCCAGAGCGGCCCGCCACCGATGATTCACAATGGCGCAGAGATTTCGATTTCGGGAAAGTGGAAAGGTAGCGTTACCGTCAGCACCTGCGAAAACTTGGGCCAACGAATCGCCGGCCAGATGTTCAGGAAAGAAGATGACGCGGTGACCGGTGAAGATGTGGTCGACGCACTCACCGAACTGACCAACATCATTGCCGGCAACATCAAGGCCATCCTGCCCGGCCCCAGCCAGCTATCGCTACCTGTGCCACTGGCAGTACTGCCCAGCGAACATCGCAACAATGTGGATGTACAGTTATTCGATGATCGTCAGGGGATGCTGCGAATCAGCCTGCAGCCGGCGGAGCATTGAGGCCTTTCATGTAGGAGCTATGCTTGCATGGCGAACCGCGCTTGCGCGGGAATCGTCCGTAGGGCGATCAGGACTATCAGGGCTCGACAGCTTCCAGAACACTGCGGACAGACTTTGATCTTTGCCGGCTCGCTACGCTCGGTTCGCATTTCGTAGATCCCTTGGGGGGCAAGCATAGGTATTCGCTTCGCTCACCCTTCGGGCCGCACAGAACTACGTGCGTTACTCCGCTACGCTCCGTTCCTACAGCGGCTTCGTAGAAATCCAGAGAACCGCTCAGTCGTTCCTTATACAACAAGTGTAGCTCGCCTCAGACCGGCTCGCCATCCGGCCCCGCACTACTGGACCGCAACCGGAACGTGCCCTCGCCAATGGCCAGTAGCTGTCCTTGCTGATCGAACACTTCCATGGTGCTGTTATAGATTCGGGAACCACCGGCACGACGTGTGCCGATGGCACGGATCAAGCCTTCACCAGCCTGCCCGGTAAAGGTGGTAGTCATGGACAGGGTAACCGCCTTGCGGACGCGCTCGGGATAGGGGCAATAGGTGCCGGCGCAGGCACCGGCTACATCCATCAGCGTCGCCAGTACACCGCCATGAATGACGCCGCCCAGGTTCAGATGTTCCTGACGTACCTGAAGCCCCAGTACCGCCCGGTCTTCTTGCCATTCCAGAAAATGCAGCCCGACCAGGGCGGGGAAACCATTATTGAAACGCGCATTGGCGTCTTCCATGGAAAACGCGGACGGCGGTACTGCTGACATGTATTGTCCTCGGCAGAAGCGGGATCAGGCCCGCCCTTGCACCATCTGTTCTACCTGAGCCACCACATCCTTGAGTCTGGGCCCCAGGTTTTCAATCAGGGTACGGCGGCTGAGACGCAGTGACGAACCGCCGCAGTTGAACGGCACCACCTGGGCACCGCCATCCAGAATCAGCGGCACGGCAACGCCGCTCACATCCCGGTTCCACTCGCCGTCAGAAATGCAGAAACCGTACTCCTGATACTCCTCATAGGCGGACTGCAGGCTGCGCTCCAGTTCCGGCCAAGCCGCCGGGTCCTGCCGGCGGATCTGTTCGAGATATTGCTCGCGCTCGGATTCCGGAGTCGCCGCCAGAAAAGCACGCCCCAGCGCCGAGGTGGCCATGGGCACGCGGGAGCCGATGTTCAGGCGCAGCACCAGCGGGCCATTGCCCTGACATACCTGAATGTAGGTTACCTGGGCGCCATCCGGGGCGCCGATGGCCACCATGCAATCGGTGGCATCGGCCAGCTCCTGCATAAAGGGACGGGCCAGTTCACGCACCCCTTCGCTGGCCAGATAACGGTAGCCCAGATCCAGCACCCCCGGGCCAAGACGGTATTTCTCCAGTTGCGGCACATAGCGCAGGTAACCGAGCTGGGTCAGGGTGGCTGTCATGCGCGATACCGTCGGACGCGGGATATTGGTGCGCTTGGCCAGCTCCGCGTTGCCAAGGTATTCATCGGACGGACCGAAACAGCGGAGAATATCCAGCCCCCGCGCCAGGGCGGTGACGAAATTCCGGTCTTTGTCGTTGGTGCCCACGTCGGCAACAGCTCTGCGCATTGTTGTATTTCCTTTCAGGCTTCGGGATCGGGAACCGTTCCCCGGCACAGCGGGCATAGATTCCACTTATAGTTATGTATTCACCGCGCAAATATAGCAAAAAGCGGTTTCACCTGCATAAGCCAGTCATGGTCATGACCCAAGGCCTCGCGCACAATGGAATCCACATTGCAGGCAACTTAACCATGTCATGCCACGGACCGAGTGGTCAATATTTTAAAACTTCGTTTCATTATTGTATTGTGGGCATTCTGACTCAATAAGCAACCGACAAAAGGACATCCCCATGGGCTCGCTGCAACAGTTCTATATCAATGGTGAATGGGTCAACCCGGCTGATGGCGCCAGCAGTCATACCGTGATCAACCCGGCCACGGAAAGTCCCTTGGGTGAGCTGGCCATGGGCGGCGCAGCGGATATCGATGCCGCCATTAGTGCCGCCGCGGCGGCCTTTCCGGCGTTCAGCGCCGAGCCACTGGAAACCCGGCTGGGCTACCTGGAAAAGATTGCCGAGGGTTACCAGGCGCGACTGGAAGAGATCGCCCAGGCCATCAGCCAGGAAATGGGCGCGCCCATCAGTCTGGCGCGCAAGGTGCAGGCCCCCATGGGCCTCGGCCATCTGAAAACCACCCTGGCCGTGGCTCGGGATTACCCCTTTGAAGAACAGCTCGGTCAGGCGCAGATTCGGCGGGCCGCTGCCGGGGTCTGTGCTCTGATCACCCCCTGGAACTGGCCCATGAACCAGGTCATGTGCAAGGTGGCACCCGCCATCGCCGCTGGCTGCACCATGGTGCTCAAGCCCAGTGAGTTTGCCCCACTGTCGGCACAGATTTTGGCCGAGATCATTGACGAAGCGGGCCTGCCGGCCGGGGTGTTCAATATGGTCCATGGTGATGGCGCCCAGGTTGGTCCGCTGCTGTCCAGTGACCCGCGTATTGATGTGGTGTCACTCACCGGCTCCACCCGGGCCGGCGAGTCCGTCAGCCGCGAGGCCGCCGCCACCATCAAGCGGGTCTCCCTGGAACTGGGCGGCAAATCCGCCAACATCCTGCTGCCCGGTTGTGACCTGCAAAAGGCCGTTACCCACGGGGTGCGGGCAATGATGAACAACACCGGCCAGAGCTGTAACGCGCCCTCGCGGATGCTGGTGCACGCCGAGCAGCTGGCGGAGGCAGAGGCCATTGCCGCCGAAGCCTGCAGTACGATTGTGGCGGGCGACCCGCAGGACGAAGGCACCGTAATCGGCCCCATTGCCAATGGCCGCCAGTACCAGCGGGTGCAATCCATGATCGAAAAAGGCGTGGAAGAAGGGGCCAAACTGGTTGCCGGCGGCACCGGCAAGCCGGAGGGACTGGAAGCCGGCTATTTCGCCCGCCCCACTGTCTTCAGCCAGGTCAGCAACACCATGACCATTGGCCGCGAGGAAATCTTCGGCCCGGTATTGGTGATGATCCCCTATCAGGATGTGGACGAGGCAGTGACCATCGCCAACGACTCGGACTATGGCCTCTCTGGTTATGTGTTCGGGGAGGACAGCGCAGCCCGCGCGGTGGCGGCCCGGTTGCGTACCGGCATGGTGCATATCAATGGCGCCGGCCCGGATCTGCAGGGGGCCTTCGGCGGCTACAAGCAATCCGGTAACGGTCGCGAATGGGGCCGTTTCGGGCTGGAAGAATTCCTGGAGACTCAGTCACTGTTCCTGCCGGGCTGATCCCGGCCCAAAGCTTCACCCGTCATTTACGGACACAAAGTGGCCTGTTTTGTGTACTGGCACTAGCGCCCCGTCCGGGGCGCGAAAGTGCCATTTACCTGTCCTGCTGTAACCCTGAGTATCGTGACATTCTTTAATGTCACAGTTTGACATCCACCGGTGATAACCGGTCGGGACCAGGAGGACACATGACAACAACAGCATCCAGCAACATCAAGGCCGGTGAACAGAACGCACAGAAGGTGCCGCTGGGCGCCACCGTGAACATCCCCCCTCGTCGTCTGGACTTCCAGTTCGACGACAAGACCACGGCGCGCTATTTCTACGATAACGACCCCTTCCTGAGCGCTTTCTGGTTGAGCCTGTCTGCCCTGTTCCCGGAAGGCGAAGCCTTCTTCGTGGACTCCGTGCGCCACTACCGCAAAGAGGTTACCGACGCCAAACTGAAAGCTCAGGTAGCGGGCTTTATTGGCCAGGAAGCCATGCACAGTAAAGAGCATGAAGCCTGGAACGAGATGGGCGTGAAATTCGGCTACCCCACCGACAAGCTGGACAAGTCGCTGGGCAAGCTGCTTGGCCTGGTGCAGAAACGCACCCCCAAGATTTTCCAGCTGGCGGCCACCGTGTGCTTGGAGCACTACACTGCCATCATCGCCGAGCAGCTGCTGCGTGAGCCGGAGCACCAGGCCCGCATTCTCGACGATGCCACCGCAAAACTGTGGTTGTGGCACGCGCTGGAAGAGAACGAACACAAGACCGTTGCCTATGACGTTTACGAAAAAGTCAGTGGCAGCTATGCCATCCGTGCCGGTGCCATGATTCCTACCACGGTGCTTTTCTTCGCCGTATTGGGCGTATTTCAGGCTCGCATGCTGGCCTCCGATGGCCACCTGCTGAACGTGAAAAACAACTGGAACGGCATCAAGTTCCTGTTCGGTCGCAAGGGCCTGTTCACCAAGCTGGCGCCCCAGTACCTGGATTTCTTCAAGCGCGACTTCCACCCCTCCCAGCACGACACCGACGCGTTGCTGGACGAGTGGCGGGAAAAGCTGTTCGGCGCCGAAGGCCTGCTCACCGAGCAACATGCCCAGGCCAGCCAGCGCAAGGGCAAGAAAGCCCACTGATACATTCTGTTTCTCTCCTCTTCAGGGCCGCTTTATGCGGCCTTTTTTATTGGCAGACCCAGCACGTACCACGCTTCATGCTCCACGCAATATGCAGGGTGCACTGAGCCTCAGGCGAACAGCACCATTCGGGCGCCTGATCGGTGCAGTTCGCTTGAAGCTCAATCTGCCCACCGATTTCTGCGTTTATTCACTTGTTTCCACGACGACGTCCTGTAGAACAGTAGCAACCATGGGATGTCATTCATGAAGTGTCTGCATTTAACCGTTTTCCCTCTGCTGGTACCGCTGTCACTGTTTGCCGAGCCGGCAACCCTGGAACCGGTGACCGTTACCAGTACCCGTATGGAAAGGCCTCTGGCCGACACACCAGCCGCTGTTACGGTGGTAGACGCAGGGAGCAAACTGGGCCAGCCCCGTCTGCAACTGGATGAAAGCCTCAACCGTGTCCCGGGGCTTTATCTGCAGAACCGTTACAACTTCGCCCAGGGCTTGCGCCTGTCATCACGGGGTTTTGGTTCCCGTGCCCCCTTCGGGGTCAGGGGGCTGCGCCTGAATGTGGACGGTTTCCCGGAAACCCTGCCGGACGGCCAGTCGCAACTGGACAGCATCGACCTGTTTGCAGTGGAACAAATCACGGTACTGCGAGGCCCAAGCTCGCTGTTCTACGGCAACGCCACCGGTGGCGTGGTGGACATCACCACGCAATCCGGAAAAACCCGCAATGATAGTGCCAGCGTATCGCTGGTCGGCGGCAGCCACGGGCTGAAACAAGCCAATGTGCAGACCACAGGCCGTCATGATCAGGGCCATCACGCTCTCAGCCTGACAGCTCTGGATTACCCGGGTTTTCGCGAACAGAGCGAGGTTCGTAAATATCAGTTCACCGGCCAGGCCGGCTGGGATCTTGCGGACACCCGCACGGTCACAGTCTTTCTCACCGCCATGGATACCCCCGTTGCCCAGGACCCGGGGGGCTTGACCCGCCAACAGGCCCACCAGGATCGGCGGCAAGCCAGCCGCTTTGCCTCCCGGCTGAATGCCGGTCAGCAGGTCGACCAGCAACGTCTGGGGCTGCATTATCGTGATGACGCCTTCGCCAACGGGCTGCTCAATGCCCGCGCCTTTATCAGCCAACGGGATTTTCGCCAGCAACTGCCCTTTCCCGGTAGCAGCCTGATTGATTACCAGCGGCTGTTTTACGGCGCTCGGCTGGATTACACCCTGCCCTTTACCGTATTGACGCTACCGCACCGTCTGTTACTGGGCGTCGATATGGATCGCCAGGAAGACGACCGTGGTCGCCGGGCGGTCAGCCCCACTGGCAACATCACTGCTGTCACCGCTGACGAAGAACAACAGGCCAGCGCCAACGGCATTTTTCTGCAACTGGACAGTCACTTGTCCGATCGCCTTATGCTCACAATCGGGGGGCGCGCAGACCGACTGCGCATGACCATCAACGATGCATTACTGACTGATGGCAACGATAGTGGTCGCCGTGAGTTTGCAGAAAACAGCTACAGCGCCGGGCTAAGCTGGCAAGTCAGCCCCGCGCACACACTCTACACAACGGTCAGTTCTGCCTTTGAAAGCCCCACCTTTACCGAGCTGGCTAACCCTTCCGGAGCGGGGGGGTTCAATCCGGACCTGGAACCGCAAACCGCACTGAACCGGGAGGTGGGCGCCCGTGGTGCACTGGGCGATCGGCTCTTTTACGAAGCAGCCCTGTTCCGGGTGGATGTGGATGATGAAATCACTCCCTACGAAATCGGCGGTCGCACCTTTTACCAAAACGCCGGCCAGACACGCCGCGATGGCCTGGAGCTGGGCCTGGAACACGCCACCACAGACCATCTGACCCTGGCTTTTTCATGGACCTGGTCCGACTTTCGTTTCCAGGAATTTTACGACACCCAGCAGAATGCGGATGTCAGCGGCGAACGACTACCCGGTATCCCGCAGCACCAGCTCTTTGCCGGGATTGACTGGCAGGCCGACAGCGGTCTGTTTGCGTCAGTGGAATCGCTACTCGGCAGCCACCGCTATGCGGAAAATACCAATCGCACAAGGGTCGGCAGCGAGTGGCTGGTGAACGTACGGGGCGGCAAGGCATGGACACTGAATCGACAAACGCTGACCCTGTTTGCCGGCATCGACAATCTGCTGGATCGCGACTATTACAGTAACCTGCGCATCAATGCGAACAGCGACCGGCCGGTGGAAAATCGCGGCTACTTCGAGCCCGGCCCGGGTACCGGTTACTACGCCGGGTTTACGCTGGACTGGTAGCAGCCTCCTACGCGGCTTCGTGGTAGGCGGTGTGTTCGCGCCTCAAGCGGCGCTCCTACAAAACCCAGGCAGCGTGGACCGAAGCGACCTGCTCTTGGTTAAGGTGTCAGGCGGCTTGCGGGGCTGGATGCCTGATGGCAGAGCCTTAAAGCTTAACCCCTGACCGTCGCCACAGATTGCGTAGGGTGCACTGAGCCTAAGGCGAACTGCACCATCAAACGCCGGATCGGTGCAGTTCGCCTGAGGCTCAGTGCACCCTACGTGCTGAAAAACCACCGGTTTTGCGAACATAAAAAAGCCCCGGCCGCGAAAACGCCACCGGTGCTTTTTTCGCTAACTACAATCAGAACGCAGACACGCCACCATCCACGGCAATGGCCTGACCATTCATGTAGCTGTTGGCCGGGGACAGCATCATCAACATAACAGTAACGATTTCTTCCGGCTGACCTAGCCGCTTCATGGGGCAACCGGACGCCAGCATGGCATGCATGGTGGCCTTGTCTTCGGACAGGTTGCCTTCGTCCACCATGGGCGTGTGGGTGTAGAACGGGCAGATCGCGTTGACACGAATATTGCGCTTTGCCACTTCCACCGCGGCGGTTTTGGTCAGCCCGATCACCGCATGCTTGGCCGCGGAGTAAGCGCCAATTTTCGGCGCGCCACCCAGCCCGGCCATGGAACTCACGTTGACGATGCTGCCACCGTTTTCCTTCATGGCAGCAATCTGGTGCTTCATGCCGAACATCACCCCTTTCACATTCACGTTCACCTGCTGGTCCAGCACTTCCTCGGTGAGTTGATCGAAAGGAATAAAACCGTGGGCGATGCCGGCATTGTTCACCGCCATATCCAGGTGGCCAAACTGCGCCAGCGCGGTTTCCACCATGGCCTTGCAGTCCGCTTCACTGGACACATCACAACGCAACGCCGCCACTTTAACGCCCTGATCGGCCAGCGCTTCGGCTTGCGTGTTCAGGGCATCCATATTGATATCCCCCAACACCAGCGCCGCACCGCGCTTGCCGAGCTCTTCAGCCAGCAACTTGCCAAAACCACTGGCCGCACCGGTAATCAGCGCTGTCTTGCCGGTAAAATCCAGAATTGGATCCATTGTGTTCTCCTTCGTCGAACAGCTACAAGCCTCAAGCTTCAAGCCACAACACGGGCATGGCCGTGCTAACCAAATTACGCATTGCCCGCGCTTCCAGGTGAAAAGAAAACACCAAATTCAGGAACTCTTTGGCTTTCCCAATTCTAGCTTGTAGCTTGTAGCTTGTAGCTTGTAGCTTGTAGCTTGTAGCTTGTAGCTTGTAGCTCGTAGCTCGTAGCTCGTAGCTCGTAGCTCGTAGCTCGTAGCTATTAGATGGTCATGCCACCGTCTACCACAACGCACTCCCCGGTCACATAACTGGACGCATCGGAGACCAGATACAGCACGGTGCCCGCCATCTCTTTCGGGTCGGCATGGCGACGCATGGGGATCTGGCTGATGGCGGAATCGTAGATGTCCTCGTTGGTGAACAGGGCACCGGCGAACTTGGTTTTGGTGAGGCCCGGCAGCAAGGCATTGACCCGCACATTGAACGGGGCGCATTCCTGGGCGAAAGATTTGGTCATGCTGATCACTGCCGCCTTGGAGATCGAATAGATAGCCTGCATGTCGCCCGGAGTGAGGCCATTCACCGAAGCGGTGTTCACGATGGCACCACCGCCATGTTCGCGCATCAGCTTGGCGCCTTCCACGGACATGTAGAAGTAGCCGCGCAGGTTCACATCCACGGTCTTGTCGAAGGCATCTACCGGGGTGTCCAGAATGTGCCCAAAGAAGGGATTGGCTGCGGCGTTGTTGACGAGAATATCCAGCTTGCCGTGAGTCTCGCGGATATGGGAAAAGATCGCCTGGATCTGTGCCATTTCGCCGATATGGCAGGGGAAGGCTTCCGCACTGCCACCGTCTGCCTGGATCGCGTCTGCCACCGCCTGACAGCCATCGATCTTGCGGCTGGAGACGATCACGTGGGCGCCCTGCTCCGCCAGCAGTCTGGCAATCTCTTCACCAATCCCGCGGCTGGCGCCGGTGACCAGGGCAATCTTGCCCTCAAGATTAAAAAGGGTGGTACTCATTACTACTCTCCCGATAAAAAGCAAAAATAATGCTGTAGGAGCCATGCTCGCATGGCTCCTACAATGAGGCTTTACGCCCCTTCTTTGATAATCTGCACGGCCATGGACGCCAGCGGCTCGACCAGCGCACCGACCTGAGCAGCCTCCTTACTCGAGGCATTACCATCCACGGCCCGTTTCGCCACACCCTGACAGATGGCAGCAAGACGGAAGAAACTGAAGGCCAGATAGAATTCCCAGTTGTCGATGCGGTCGATGCCGCGACGCTGGCAGTACTGATCGACATACTCTTTTTCCGTGGGGATCCCCAGTGCCTTGCGGTCAACCCCCTGCAGGCCCGCCATCTTGGCGCCCCGCTGTGGCATGCGCATCCCCATACACTGGTAGGCCAGGTCCGCCAGCGGATGTCCCAGGGTGGACAGCTCCCAGTCCAGCACAGCGATGACCTTGGGTTCGCTGGGGTGCCACATCATGTTGTCCAGCCGATAGTCGCCATGAACCAGCGATACCTGGCCATCGTCTTCCGGCTGGTTGGCCTGCAGCCAGGCGATCAACTCGTCCATAGCAGGGATGTCCTGCAACTTGGAGGCTTCGTACTGCTGGGTCCAGCGACCCAGTTGCCGCTCGAAGTAGTTGCCGGGCTTGCCGTAATCCGCCAGGCCAACCTTGTCCAGATCCACACTGTGCAGGGCCGCCAGCACCCGGTTCATTTCTTCGTACATGGCCGCACGGGTAGCATTGCCTGACTCCCCCTCGCCGGCTTCCGGCAACGAGGCGCCCCACAGAATGCGGCCTTCACAGAACTCCATCACGTAGAACATGGAACCGATTACGTCCCTGTCTTCGCACAGATGCAGTACCCGTGGCACCGGCACATCCGTGTCTTTCAGTGCCGCCATGACGCGGAACTCGCGATCCACCGCATGGGCTGACTTGAGCAGCTTGCCCGGCGGCTGCCGGCGCAACACATAAGCACCGGACGGTGTGGTGATCTTGAAGGTGGGGTTGGACTGACCGCCTTCGAACTTGTCAGCCTCGATGGGCCCGTTGAAGCCACCGATGTGCTGCTCAAGGTATTCGGCCAGTTTCTGTGTATCCAGCGTATCCACCTGGGACATGGAGCTCTCCTGTTATTCTGTCTGCTGCGCAATAGGCAAAGCCCGGAGTGCAGTAAACACCCCGGGCAAACACCGCTTCTCAGGCGAAGTATTTGGCCAGGTTGCGGCCCAGTTGCATCATGTGCACCTGATCCGGTCCATCCGCCAGCCGCAAGGTGCGGGCATAGCTGAAGAAGTTGACCAGCGGGGTATCCTGGCTCAGCCCCGCCGCCCCATGGACCTGAATCGCCCGATCAATGACATTTAACGCCATATTGGGCGCAACCACCTTGATCATAGCGATCAAATCCTTGGCGACTTTGTTACCTTCGCGATCCATGGTGTCCGCCGCCTTCAAGGTCATCAGCCGTGCCTGCTCGATTTCGCAGTAGGAACGAGCCAGATCTTCACGCACCGAGCCCTGCTTGCTCATGGGCTGGCCGAATACCACACGCTCGTTGACGCGCTTGGCCATCAGCTCGAAGGACTCCTGGGCAGCACCGATCAGACGCATGCAATGGTGGATACGGCCCGGCCCCAGGCGACCCTGGGCGATTTCAAAGCCACGGCCTTCACCCAGAATCATGTTTTCCTTGGGCACCCGCACGTTGTCGAAGACCACTTCCGCATGACCTTCCGGTGCGTCGTTGTAACCAAACACCTGCATCGGGCGCACGATATTCACCCCGGGAGTGTTGGTGGGCACCAGAATCTGTGACTGCTGCGCATGGCGATTCGGATTGTCCGGATCGGTCTTGCCCATCACGATCATGATTTCGCAGGTCTTGCGCATGGCACCGCTGATATAGAACTTGCGGCCATTGATCACGTAGTCGTCGCCGTCACGCTCAATCCGGGTTTCGATATTGGTGGCATCGGACGACGCCACTTCCGGCTCGGTCATGGCAAAGGCACTGCGGATACGCCCTTCCAGCAGCGGCTGCAGCCAGTCTTTCTTCTGCTGCTCATTGCCATATTTGGCCAGCACTTCCATGTTGCCGGTATCCGGCGCGGCACAGTTGAAGGCTTCGGAGGCAATACGGCTTCGGCCCATTTCCTCGGCCAGCGGCGCGTATTCCAGATTGCTCAGGCCAGCACTGTATTCCCCGTATTCACTGGGTAGAAACAGGTTCCACAGCCCCTTGGCCCGGGCTTTCTCTTTCAGCTCTTCCATTACCGGCGGCGTTTCCCACGGACTTTTTTCCAGCTGTTCGTGATAAAGCCCTTCCACCGGGCGAATCTCGGTATTGATGAAATGACGTACCTGGTTGATCAGGTCCTGCACTTTTTCTGTGTATTGAAAATCCATGACGCTCTCCCTTGTCGCTTGTTCGTTACAGTCTTTGTGCTGCGTTGAAAATTAAAAATAGGTAATGGCTTCGAACCGATCCGGACGATCCAGGTGCGGCACATTGTTGAAACTGGCCATACGCACCACCTTGTTATTAAAGAAACCGTGGGTAACGCTGCTGTTGCGAATCTGCAGATTCAATTCCACCACGGTGTCATCGGCGGCATTGAGGGCATGTTTGAGAAACATGGCCATGGCACCGCCGGAACTGACAATCAGAATGCGATCTCTGTCGCTGTACTGCTGCTGAATATGATGGCGGGCCGCCAGTACCCGGTCAGAGAAGGACTGCCAGGTTTCCGGCAGATCACCGGTGAGCTCGTCCAGGCGCCAATGCTTCATGGCCGTTTTCAGCGCCTTGTAGAATGCTGCCACAGG
The DNA here is from genome assembly GCF_947258575.1 of uncultured Alcanivorax sp. Lineage (GTDB taxonomy): Bacteria > Pseudomonadota > Gammaproteobacteria > Pseudomonadales > Alcanivoracaceae > Alcanivorax. The sequence goes on along the minus strand of NZ_CAMYIV010000011.1, from coordinate 354,588 downwards.
CGCCCCTTCCCCGGGTGCCTGTTCCGGGTACTGGGTCAGGTAGGCATCGACGATAGACTGGAAATCGAACTCATTAAGCCCGGCGTGAATATCTTCCGGTAACGCCACGCCCAGCCCTTCACAGATGCCCGCGCCGGTTTCCCGGTGGCGCACCAGGTCTCCTGACAGCAGTGCGTCGAAACCCATGTCCCGTTCGGCGAAATACTCCCCCAGCCAGCGAGCCTGCTGATGGCCGAGTTCCGAGAGGCGGTCATAGTTGTCGGTGCCGAACGATGCCTGTCCGTGACGGACAAGATAGAACTGGGCCATGTGGAATCCTTACAACGGGCAAGAGATCGAATAGCAATTACCCCAGCCTAGTGCACCCCCTTGAGTTAGTGAAATTGATATTTTGAATCCGGCAGAATGAATATGCTGCATGGCGATTTGACTGTTATTCGAAATAACGTTTCGATATCTTCGACCCTCACACCTAACAGCCGGAGCGCCCTTATGACAGATCTGACCTTCAGCAGCGGCTTTGTGCAGGCCAGGGAAAAGGGTGCCGTCCTGCATCTGACGCTGGATCGAGCGGACAAGCTCAATGCCATGACCGCCAGCATGTACCAGGACCTGACCCGTGCGGTGAACCACCTGGCAGAAAGGGACGATCTGCATGTGTTACTGCTCACCGGCAACGGCCGCGCCTGGTGCGCCGGCAACGATATCGGCGATTTCCTCAATGCGGACCCGGCCAGCCGGGACAACGGCACTCTCAGCCCTGCCATGGTGCTGGTGCATGCCCTAATGGCCCTGGACAAGCCCGTGGTGATTGGCGTGCAGGGCAACGCCACTGGCATCGGCACCACCCTGCTGCTCCATGCGGACCTGGTGGTAGCCGCCGACGATGCCCGCTTCCAGACCGCCTTTATCAATCTGGGCCTGGTACCCGAAGCCGGCTCCAGCCTGCTGCTACCCGCCCTGATCGGTCGCCAGAACGCCAACCGCCTGCTACTGGCCGGCGATACCCTGACAGCGCAAGAAGCGGAGCGCTGTGGCCTGGTCGCCTACCGGGTAACGCCAGACGAACTGGAGCCCGCCGCCCAGGCTCTGGCACAGCGGCTGGCCGAGAAATCCCCGGCCGCCATGGCCATGACCAAGCAGCTACTGCGCCAGAGCGAGACAGCCATCAAGACCCAGATCGAAAAGGAAAGTGTGTTGTTTGCGGAAAGGATGTTCAGTGAGGATACAAGGGAGCGGTTTGCGGGATTCTTGAAAGGCGGGAAATAAGTGAACAGTTAACAGCGACGCGAATCTTGTGTTGCTGTTATCAAACGTAAGAGGCCGCGCCCAGGGGATGGGCGCGGCCTCTTTGCGTTGAAACCATTACGCTCTGACGCGCGGCGCTGTTAACTATTCACTATTCACTATTCACTGTTAACTGCCTTTCATCACTCCCCGCAGCGCCACCAACACCACCTCATCCACCACATCCTGCCGTTGTGCCGGCGTTTCCGTGTCGCGGGGTTGATACCAGTTGATCACCGAGTTCATGGCGCCGAAGACGGGTTTGATGGACATCTTCGGGCGAGCCGCACGCATGGAGCCGTTGGCAATGCCCTCTTCCAGCACCGTCAGGAACAGCCCTTCGCAGCGTTTGCGTCGTTCCTGCAGGCGCTCGAGCTGGGCCCGCTGGGCCTCGGTGGTGCTGCTGCGCAGCAACATCTGCACCGCTTCGGAGACCGTGCGCTGGTAAGGCTGGGTACGAATCAGGGTGCGCACATAACAGCGAGCCATTTCGGTAAAACGTTCCGGGGCCGGCAGACCGGAACCGACGACCGGCTCCAGCTCTTCAAAAAGCGCATCCATGGCCCGATGATGAATTTCGAAGAAGAGCTGCGCCTTGGAGTCGAAGTAGTGATATACCATTCCCTTGGTGGCAGAAAGACGCCGGGCAATGTCATCAATGCTGGTGGCATTGAAACCCCTCTCCATAAAACACAGGGCCGCCGCGTCGAGAATGGCATCGCGGGGGTCGGTAAGCAGGGCTTCACTTTGTTCTGACATGGTGCTCCTCAATAACGGTGCAGACCAATATTATCGGAAAATAGTGACATAACCGGGCCCGCCCACCATTGACCCTCCCGCACAGCAGTGACGGAATTCTCGCCCTTCGTGGCGCTTTTCACCCTTTACGGCCAATTACGCCGCTTTCATACTATTATTTTTAAAATGATATTCTGAAAATATGGCGCATTCGCGCCTCTACAGGGAGAGCCGCATGAGCAGAGCGCAAATTACGATTGAGGAACTGCAGGCAAAAACCGGTGAAGCTGTGGGCGTGTCCCAGTGGCGAGCCGTGGACCAGCAGCGCATCGACGGCTTTGCTGAGTTGACCGAAGATCCCCAATGGATCCACACAGACCCGGCGCGGGCCGCAAAGGAAAGCCCTTTCGGCACCACCATCGCCCACGGCTTTCTGTCCCTGTCGCTGCTGTCCGCCATGGCCATGGACGTGCTGCCCACCATCAAGGGGCAAGTAATGGGCATCAACTACGGCTTCGACAAGGTGCGTTTCATGAACCCGGTGCGTGAAGGCAGCAAGGTGCGCGGCAAATTCACACTGCTGGAAGTGAAGCAGCGCTCCGATAAAGAATGGCAACTGCGCCATGGTGTGGAAGTGGAAATCGAAGGGCAGGATAAACCCGCTCTGATCGCCGAATGGCTGAGCCTGGCGATAATTAGTTGAAAGTTCAAAGTTTAAATTTGAAAAGCGCGGGAGAAGGCGTGCTGAACGAAACGCCTTTACCCGCAGCCCTATTCCAGTGAGTTGAAACGTTCAGCCAGTTAACGCCTGCGTCGCGGCACTGGAGCCAATCGTTTGGCAGTGCCGTTACGCGCGTTTCAACTTTGAACTTTGAACTTTCAACTCACAAAACATCCGGAGAGAGAAACATGACAATCCGTTTTGACAATCAGGTGGCCATTGTCACCGGCGCCGGTAACGGCCTGGGCAAATGCCATGCGCTGGAACTGGCTCGTCTCGGCGCCAAGGTCGTGGTCAATGACTTCGGCGGGGCCCGCGATGGCAGTGGCGGCTCCAGCGACGCTGCCGAGCAGGTAGTCGCGGAAATCCAGGCCGCTGGTGGCAAAGCCATTGCCAACGGCGCTGATGTCTCCAGCCCAGAACAGGTGGATGCCATGGTGAAGCAGGCCATGGACACCTGGGGGCGCATTGATGTGCTGGTTAACAACGCCGGCATCTTGCGCGACAAGAGCTTTGTGAAAATGACCCAGGACGACTGGGACAAGGTGGTGGCCGTTCACCTGACCGGCTCCGAGATCTGCACCAGAGCAGTCTGGCCGATCATGCGCGAACAGGGCTACGGCCGTATCGTCATGACCACGTCCACCTCCGGCCTGTACGGCAACTTCGGTCAGGCCAACTACGGCGCTGCCAAGATGGCCGTGGCAGGACTGATGAACACTCTCTGCATCGAAGGGGAAAAATACGACATCAAGGTCAACTGCATTGCACCCACTGCAGCCACACGCATGACCGAAGACCTGATGCCCCCGGAAGTGCTGGCCATGCTGGAGCCCAAGGAAATCACCCCGGCGGTCCTGTTCCTGTGTAGTAACAACGCCCCCACCCACCGCATCGTACTGGCTGGCGCCGGCTGCTACGCCATGGTTCGCCTGATGGAAAGCGAAGGCGTCTACCTGAATGAAGACGAGCGAAATGTGGATGGCGTCGCCGCCCATTTTGAACAGATCGGCAACATGGATAACGCTCGGGAGATTCTTGCCGGCGGCGACCATGTGACCAAGATTCTTACCAAGGCAGCTCAGGCCAAAGGCATCAAGCTGGGTTAGACGCAGCAGCTCAGCAACCGGCTGCAGGCAAGCTCCTGCAGTGAGACACCGACCGAATATCAATCTGGAGAGGCATCATGAGAGAAGCCGTCATCGTTTCCACCGCCCGCACCCCCATTGGCAAAGCTTACCGGGGCGCCTTCAACGACACCCAGGCCCAGGCGCTGGGGGGCCATGCCATCAAGCACGCCGTTGATCGCGCCGGCATCGACCCGGAATCCATTCAGGACGTGATCATGGGCGCGGCCCTGCAGCAGGGTAGCACCAGTGGCAACGTGGCTCGCCAGTGCGCCCTGCGTGCCGGCCTGCCCACCAGCGTGTCCGGCATGTCCATGGACCGTCAGTGCGCGTCCGGCCTGATGGCCATTGCCACTGCCGCCAAGGAAATCATCGTCGATAATATGGATGTGGCTGTTGCCGGCGGTCTGGAATCCATTTCCCTGGTACAGAACGACAAGATGAACACCTTCCGCGCCGCCGACCCCTGGCTGAAGCAACATCGCCCGGACATCTATATGTCCATGCTGGAAACCGCCGAGATCGTGGCCGACCGCTACAACGTATCCCGCGATGCCCAGGACGAGTACGCCTTCCAGTCACAGATGCGTACCGCCGCCGCCCAGGAAGCAGGCAAATTCGATGACGAGATTGTCCCCATGACCACCGTCATGAAGGTGATGAACAAGGAAACCAAAGAGATTTCCGATCAGGAAGTCACCCTGGGCAAAGACGAAGGCAATCGCCCGCAAACCACCCTGGAAGGCCTGCAGTCCCTGCAGCCTGTATTCAAGGGCGGCCAGCAGGTACAGGAAGGCGGTTTCATCACCGCCGGTAACGCTTCCCAGCTGTCCGACGGCGCCAGCGCCTGCGTGCTGATGGAAGCGAAGGAAGCCGAGCGCCTGGGCCTGCAACCACTGGGGGCCTACCGCGGTATGGCTGTCGCTGGCTGTGACCCGGACGAGATGGGCATCGGCCCGGTGTTTGCGGTACCCAAGCTGCTCAAGCGTTTCGGTCTCACCGTGGATGACATCGGCATCTGGGAGCTTAACGAAGCCTTCGCCAGTCAGTGCCTGTACAGCCGCGACCGCCTGGGCATCGACCCGGAGAAATACAATGTGAACGGCGGCGCCATTTCCATCGGCCACCCCTACGGCATGTCCGGTGCCCGCATGACCGGCCACGCCCTGATCGAAGGCAAGCGCCGGGGCGTCAAGTATGTGGTTGTCACCATGTGCATCGGGGGCGGCATGGGCGCCGCTGGCCTGTTTGAAGTGTTCTGATTTCTGTTTTGACTTCCCCTTCAGGGCGCCTTACGGCGCCTTTTTTTTGTTTTCATGATCAGGGTCCACTGCCGGGACAAACCTTACTGTGTTTTCTGCGATGGAATTCTTTAGCAAATGTGTCAACGCTCACAAATAACACTAAAATGAAATCTTCTTTTATTTGTTACCCTGGGTAACGAATCACCGAGAACGGTAAACATCCCCTTTAATATCGTTTCTTTATCGTGGTCTTGAATCACGAAAATCCATAAAAGCTAACGTCTTTATTCCAGAAACAGGCTCTTCGCTCCCCATTCCCCCTCAACTTCGACGTTGGTCTGTCTTGACCACATACCCACCGGTATGTATGAATTGAATCCGACACATCGCTTTTTGAAATAACGGTTCAAAAAAAGCGAGAGTCAGGATTTTAGCGCCCGATGGGACCGGGCGTGACAACAAGTGCGCTACAACAACGTTCACAACAACAAACGGAATTTCTACCCGGCTCATCACCGGGTAGTGGGAGAGCAAAATAATGCAAAGCAAAGCGATCGCTGTCGGCTGCAGCAGTGCCCTGGCTCTGGGCCTGCTGACAGCCGCAGCCCCGGCCATGGCTGGCGAAAAACAGTTCAATGAAGACGTCAGCGTCAAATGGAACCTGAAAGCCTCCTTGGGCGCTATTTCCCGTATGGAGTCTGCCCGCAAGGAAAATCTGTTTGCCGGTGATACCCCCGGCGGCACGTCCGGTTCCGCCGTCTCTGACGACGGCAACCTGAACTATGATGGTGGTGAAGTGGTGTCTGCCGTTGCCAAGGCAGTGGGCGACGTCAACCTGCAGTACAAGAACTATGGCCTGTTTGTGCGCGCCAAGGGCTGGTACGACTACGTGCAGAAAGAGAAGGATGTTCCCCACGGCAACTTCCCCAATGAATTTGTCGGCGGCGAGCCGCTCAGCGATGACGGCTTTGATCGCAACTCCAAATTCCAGGGAGCCACCTTTCAGGATGTCTTTGTCCACGGTACCTTTCAGGTCAATGAGCAGCCCCTGAAACTGAAGGCGGGTCGTCAGACTCTGCTGTGGGGACGCAGCCTGTATTCCCGTGGTTCCCTCAGTGCGCTCAACGCCATCGACCTGGCAGCCCTGCACCGCCCCGGTGCCGAGTACACCGAGTTCTTCAAGCCCGCTGGCATGGTGACCGCTGACTACAAGTTTACCGACCGGCTCTCCATGAAATCCTTCTACCAGTATGAGTGGCGGGCCGCGAACCTGGATGGCTGCGGCACCTTCTTTTCCACCCTCGACAACACCGCCGTCGGTTGTGATGCCACCTTCTCCAGCTCGGTGATTATTCCCAACAAGACCGCCTACGAAAATGGCGTCTACATTCCACGCCGGGACGAAAAAGAGCCGGATGATGGCGGTCAGTACGGGCTGAAATTCGACTATGCCTTCCCGAAATCCAAGGCCAAGGTGGGCGCCTACTTCCTGAACTATCACATGCGTCTACCGATCTACTCGGTGACCAAGGAAGACAGCCCGCTGGCGCAGGGGATTACCGCTGGCAACGACATCGCCTACTTCTATGAATACCCGGAAGACATTCAGGTGATCGGCCTCACCGCTGACAAGACCTTTGAGGGTGTCGGCAATCTGGCCATGAACCTGAGCTACCTGCCGGATATGCCAGTCCAGATCAACACCCCGGATCTGACTACCGCGCGGGTACTGGAAGCCAATGGCGTGCCAGCAGCCGCCGCACAGGGGTTTGCCACCGTTCCCCAGGACACCATCGACTATGTCTACGGCTCCGGCAACGAAGTCACCGGTTTCCAGGAATTCGATATCCAGCGTGCCGAAGTGACCTTCACCACAGTCATTCCCAAATTGCTGGGTGCACAGAAGACCATTGTCTCAGCTCAGGTAGGTTCCGAGTTCATTGATGACCTGCCGGATCAGGAAGACATGCGCTTCCGCCGCCACACCAACTTCGGGGTTGGCGAGCTCGGAGAGGATGGCTATGTGACTGACTTCAGCTGGGGCTACCAACTGACGCTCAAATCCACCTATGCCAACGTCATTGGTCCGGTGGCGTTGACCCCGTCGCTGACCATGAAGCATGGCGTGGAAGGCTATTCCAGCGATGACGCCCTGCAGGAAGACGAACGCAGCCTGGGTCTGGGTGTAGGCATGAGCTACAAGAAACTCAGCGCCGACCTGTCCTACACCACTTATAACGATGCCAGCTATAGCGTGGTCAACGACCGGGATTATCTGTCCCTGAGCACCACCTACAACTTCTGAGAAGGCAAGGACACCGCAGGCTGCTCCTCAGTGGCCTGCCAACCAGAATGAGGATGGAACGATGAGAAAAGTGAAATTTGCCATGGTGGCCCTGTTCGCTGCACTGCTCGCCGCCTGTGTCACCGGCTACCACGACACCCGTATGGTCAACACCCAGACCGGCGTAGAAAAAGACCCACAGGGTCCCTACCAGTCATTGGTGGTGGGGGTCCTCGTTGAGCACGAACTGCGTGGCCACCTGGAAAACGCCATCGTTGCCAGGTTTGCCGAGCAAGGCATCAAGGCCACCGCCGCCCATACGGTCTTTGGTGACAAAGGCATCGAAGGCAAAAGCCGCGACTATCTGGCAGAACGCATGCAAGAAAACGGCTTCGACAGTGCCCTGGCCATTCACCTGGAAGAACAGCGCAGCGAAACCCTGGAAGTAAAAGGTGATCCCGGCGCCGCGGTACCGATCGCCGGCACCATGACCATGCGTCCTCAGGTATTCAGCGATGACTTTTTTGTGAATGAGGACATCTATGTGGTTCGGCTGGACCTCTGGGACGTGAACCAGCAAGCGATTATCTGGCAAGGCAACACCGTCAGCTTCAATACCGGCGGCTTCAAGGGCCTGGAAAAAGGCGCAGGCCACTTTGCCCAGGTCATCACCAACGCCATCGGTAAGGCCGATATCTTCTGATCCTGTTTTCTCCTTGATTGTCTCCACCTTCCTTGCCCACTTCGGTGGGCATTTTTTTGCCTTGTCCTGTCACGATCCTGTCATGCCGACCCGGCATATTGACCACCTATCAAGGAGAGAGGCCCGCCCTCTTGCTTCTGGCGGGCGCCATCGCTAGGCTTGAGAACTGAATTCAAAGAGATTTCACCATGAACGCAGCCCTGCACAATCACAGCATCAATGCAGACCGCAAGCCGGTCGGCACGGTTGTGCCCGCTGCCTTCTATTACGGGTATTGGTTTAGCCGCTCGCGCGCCTGACCGTTACCCAGGCGCGCCCGCTACGGGACGCCTGCCGAATCACGAAAACCCCGGTCGGTATCCCGCCCGGGGTTTTTTATTGCCCAGACAACCGCACCACAGAGGACAAACACCATGTATCGATATGGCCAGCACCACAAAGACACGCTATTTAGCCAGTGGCAACGCCCACTCCAGCGAACACTACGATCGAATCACGCGCGACGGTAACCGCGCACCGAACAGTAAGGAACGACCATGCAACAGACTCAGAGCTCTACCGCCAGCCAGGCCGACATCAGCCCGCGACGCAGCCTGCCGCTGCCCTCCCCCACCGTGCTGCGCGAACGCCTGCCAGTGGACGCCCAGCTGGCAGCACAGATCACGGCCCATCGACAGACCGTACGCGATATTCTCAACGGCACCGACGACCGCCTGCTGGTGATCACCGGCCCCTGCTCGCTCCATGACCCGAAATCCGCACTGGAATACGGCCATCGCCTGAGCGAACTATCCCGCCAGCTGGGCGACAAGGTCTTTCTGGTGATGCGCGCCTACGTGGAAAAACCCCGCACCACCGTGGGCTGGAAAGGCATGCTCTACGACCCGCACCTGGACGGCAGCAACGACATCGCCACCGGCCTGAACGTGTCTCGCCACCTGTTGCTGGACCTGGCACGGCTGGGCTTGCCCCTGGCCACCGAACTGTTGCACCCCATGGCCGCCGACTACCTGGGCGACCTGCTCAGCTGGGCGGCCATCGGCGCGCGCACTACCGAATCCCAGATCCACCGGGAAATGGTCAGCGGCCTGCCCATGCCAGTGGGTTTCAAGAACGGAACCGACGGCAGTATCGACGTGGCGAGTGACGCCATGGGAGCAGCCGAGCATCCCCACACGCACCTGGGCATCGATGACAACGGCCACAGTGCGCTGCTACAAACCGCCGGCAACCCGGATACCCACCTGGTACTGCGCGGTGGCCACCATGGCCCCAACTACGATGCCAATAGCATCCGCACTGCCGTCGATGCCCTGCAGAGCAAAGGCCGCAACCCGCGACTGATCGTGGATTGCAGCCATGCCAACAGCGGCAAAGACCCACTGAGACAGCCGGAGGTACTGCGTGATCTGCTTGAACAGCGTGCCAGAGGCGAAAACCCAATCGCCGGCGTGATGCTGGAAAGTCACCTGCAAGATGGCAAACAGCCCCTGCAGAAACCGCTGCAATACGGCCTTTCCATCACCGATGGCTGCCTGGGCTGGGACAGGACAGAGCAGTTACTCTGTGGCATTGACTAGAGCGGTTAAGAGGGACGAATCTGCCGGAAAAATTGATGCAAATCACGAAACCGGCGCCTATTCGGTAAAGGCGCCGGTCCCGTGATAATGTCGACATAACAGACAGGAGCGCAGCATCATGACACTGGAACAATTAATTACCGCTTTCGTGTTGTTTCTCTGCGGCATTGCCGTGGTGGCATTTATTGTTTATCTGAAGAATCAGTCCAACAAACGATAAATCGCAGACCATTGAAATCAGCTGTAAAGCAGCTCACCCACCCCCATCTTGATCACGTTACCACCAATGCGACACTTCACTTCCTTGCCCGGCTTCTTGTCGAACTCCGCATGCAGAATACTCTTGCGGGTACCAGAGCTCCCCCGATCAATAGACAGTGTGTGCGTCCCCGCAGCGGTATCCTGCTGCTCCGCCAGATAGGCTATAAATTCCGGCATCACATTACCGATGGGAGGGAACACATCCCGGGGAAGGTTCGGGTTCAGCAAGCGCCCATGAAATTCCGAACTACCGGTAATACTCCCCGGTGCAAACAGGAACAATTCCGAGGTATAGACACCACCAAACAGATCGGCCCACCGCTCCGCATTCAAACTCGCCGCCAGCACATGCTCTGGCTTGGTAACCGGAATGATCAACGTAGGCGTATCCACATTGACCACCATGGGCTTGTTCTATGTGGTCGAAGGCAAGGCGCCCCTGGCCGCCCCGTTGGGCATAGGTTTCAGTGCATTTCACTGTGGCGGGAAAAGCTAACGTGACTCGAAGCGCTATTATGTTTCATTCACAGAGAATTATTTCAGGATAATAGGCTTGTCTTCATTAACAACGCAGCGGAAGCCGACATAGGGATGCCCTTCATAGCCAAATTCCTTGGTGATTCTGGGGGCGGCTTTTGGTGGTTCGTGGTAGCGCTGCAAAACCACCTTGCCACCTCGTACTGATTTCTCAGTGCCGCTTTCCGGCCCCTGCGGGTCCACTTCGGGAGAATTGGCGTAATAATCCGGGTCGAACCAGTCCAGAATCCACTCTTTGACGTTAGCACTCATGTCGTAAAAACCGAGTGGATTCGGCGGATAAGATCCAACTTTTTCCACACCGAGACCAGACCCGATATTGGTTCCCTTTTTCGGCATGCCGGTATCCGTGCCATACGCCACCTTTTTGCCCCGGCTGCGCGCCGCATATTCCCACTGACCTTCTGTGGGGAGGTCAATATTCAGGCCCGTGTTTTCTCCCAGCCAAAAGCAATAATCGCGGGCTTGCTGCCATGTCATATAACGAACCGGTTTTGCAGGTTTTCGGCTTCTTTTTCCCAACTTACGTTCGACCAGCAGCGGCTTCTCTGTAAATTGGGTATAAACATCAAACTCTTCAAACGTCACTTCATACTTCCCCATGGAATAGCTGGAAAGGGTGACTTTATGGACGGGTTCTGCAGTGCGTTTTTCTCCTGCAACCTGAAATACCCAAGGCATCCACATGGCATCGGGGTGGTTTTTATCAACAAATTCATAAGAGCCTAATGGCCCCTCATTGAAACTTTTACTCGTAATGTAGGCGCCAACATCACCCATCTGAAAGCCCCCCCCTCCACAAAAACCAGATTTTCGACGGAACGACGCAATACCGTTTGCACCTCTTTCGGTAGCTCTTGGTTGATTGTCACTTCAGTTTTGGGTACATCGGCACCAGCGCACGCGCCGAACGGTAAAACTGCCAACATGGTCAGCACTAAATACTTCATGCCGTCTCCTGGGCTTGTAGCGGTTGGTCTGCCAAAGCAATGGCAGGCAGAACTTCTTGACGTCGGGCCAGCATACGGTTGGTGCGCGGGAGTTGGAGCTGGGCCAGTCGGGTTTCTACCCCTTCGGGGGTGCTGTTGGTGCGGGCAGCCACGCCGCGCACGATGGTTTGCCACTCGTTTTCACCCTGGCTGTGATGGCCAATGGCTGCCAGGCCCCTGTCCACTTTCTGTTGCATGGTTACGTCACCCTTGAAGCGGGCTTCATCAGCACGATATAGCACGATATAGGGGACACGCATAAATTCAACTATGAAAAAGCAAAGCCTACCACCCTGCCAGGCTTTGCCCTGCCACCCATTTCCTGCCAGTTTGCTGGACATACTCACGGACCCTCGCCAAGGCGCCGACCGCAACAGGCTGGCGCTGTTTTCGTGATCTCATATGGGAAAGCCAGGCTTTCTCATCTATCCCCAAGCGATCCAGTATTTTCATCGATTTCCTGGGTATTGATCCTCGTTTATCGTCTAGTATCGCCCTGCCCGTACCCTCCACATGAAGCCGCTCACGCCATTGACCAATCATGTCCAGAGCCTTGAGGGATTCCCCCTCCTCAGTCTGTCCTTTGATCCAACGCTTCACGATAAGAGGACCACTGAACAGCTGCATCCAGCGCTCCGCAACCTCTTGATCTGTCAAGTCCAGCGCCTTTTGTTGATTGATGCGGAGAACCAGATGGTAGTGATTGGACATCACGGCATAAGCACAGAGATCGATAGCAAAGACCTCCGCCAAGGCGGCCAGACGATCCACCACCCACTGGCGGCGATGCTCATAGTTCTGGCCGGAGTAGCGATCCTTCCCGCAAAGAAAGGCCCGTAGTACGCAGCGACAGATACAGTGATAGTAAGGGGTAGAGTCCAGGGATACCTGGGTATAGCGAGCACGGGTCATGGGTTGCCTCCTTGCATATCCATGACTCGACAATACTGACCAAATAATCAGCATAAAATCAGCAATTTTCCCCGCTCAGTGTAAGAGATTCTCCAAGTCGTGCGTGTCCCTATTCTCTTTTTTGATCAGGCGGATCAACAGACCCGTCGGGGATAGCGGAACCAGGGTGAACTGGATACGTTACCCCGTATTTCTTTTGCCTTGGATAGAATGCGACTGGATTCATCGCACCCCATTATTTCAGAGTCACAGGCTTTTCTTCGTTAACCGCGCAGCGGAAGCCCACATAAGCGTGGCCTTTAAAACCGAATTCCTTGGCGGTATCGGGGTCAGCCTTCGGCTTTTCATGCAACCGCTTTAAAACAACTTTTGCACTTCGAACTACTCTTTTTTCTCCTTGTTTCGGCCCCTTTGGGTTGTTCTCGGGCGAGACTTTGTAATAGTCTGGATCGAACCAGTCCAACACCCATTCCTTGGCATTGCCGCTCATGTCATATAATCCAAGAGGGTTTGGTGGGTAGGAGCCTACTTTTTTTACCCCCAGGCTCGAATTAATATTAGTTCCTTTTTGGGGCATTCCGCTATCCGTGCCGTAGGCAACATCCCTGCCTCGGCTCCGGGCTGCGTACTCCCACTGCGCCTCGGTGGGAAGGTCAAAAGAAAGGCCGGTATGTTTTCCCAACCATAGGCAATAATTACGCGCATTTTCCCATGTCATCATGTGCGCAGGATTTTTAGGGCGACGACTTTGCTTTCCTATTTTATGCTCTGCCAGAGTAGCCTTTCCTTCAGAGCGAGTATAAACATCATACTCCGAAAACGTCACCTCATATTTTCCTATCGAATAGCTGGATAGAGTGACTTTGTGAACGGGTTCGGAAGTTTGTTTTTTTAAATCAAAATCAGGACGTAGCCACGGGAGCCACATAGCATCGGGATGATCTTTATCAACATACTTATAATCAAAACTGCCTTCGTTGAAACTTTTCTTCGTTATATAAGTACCGAAGTCTCCCATCTGAAAGCCCCCCCCTTTCACGAACACTTGGTTCTTGACAGAGCCGCGCAACAACTCTTGCACATCTTCCGGTATCTCCTGGCTAATGGTTGCTTCAGTCATGCTTTCACCGGCATCTGCGCAGGCACCAAGAGGCAAGAAAATTGCGACGATCATCAATAATGAGCACTTCATACCATATCCTTTATGGTCAGGGGGTGGTTAGCCTGGGCAACGTCTGGCAGCACATCACGCCTTCTTGCCAGCATCTGGTTGGTACGGTTAAGGCGAAGCTGAGCCAGCCGCATTTCTACCTCTCTTGGACTGCTGTTCGTACGGGCTGCCACGCCACGCACGATGGTTTGCCATTCATTTTCCCCCTGGCTGTGCGTGCCAATGGCCACCAGCCCCTTGTCTACCTTATGTTGCAGTGAGTCATCACCCTTGAGCCGGGCTTGTTCGCCCAGGTTGATAAAGCTCTCCATAAGTCGGATTAGCAGTGCCGGCGGAGAATAGCGGAACCAGAAAGAGTCATTCAGAGTATCTAATATATCGTTAGCTTTAGACAAAACCTGAGACGCTTCATCCCTCCAGTTCAAAATGTTGGTGGTCATTTGTTGGTAAGCGTCTTGCACTTCCTCCACGGTGTTCTTCCCTTTCCATACCAGACAATACACCAGCGCCATCATCGCCTCTTCGGCGCTTTCTTCCATAATCATGCCCACGGTGTAGTCCGCATCACGCAGTGAGTGATAGGAGAAGGCCACGAAGGCACTGATATACTTCACATCAACGGTATATTCCAAGCCACCTTGAGCTCCAATGCCGCAGACAATACCCGCCTTGGCTCGAAGCATGAAACGCCCTTCTTCATAGCTAAGGGTAAAACCGGCGGCAGCACCTACACCTGCCTGAGCCGCAGCTTTGTAACCAGTACTCGCTAACGCTTTGAATTGATAATGCTCATCCGGATTGGCCCATTCCAGTGCGCCCTTGGCTTGGCATTCCACCTTGGCTCCAGCGAATACTTCACCGCTGAACCTACCACCGGCGTCGGCCCCCTTGAACATCAGTCCGCCGCCCCTGTGCTGGAATTCCAGTTTTCCGCAGGCCATGGCGCTGGCCCCGGCGAAGCCGGCCAGGCTCATCTCGAAGTGGGCGCGAACCTTGCCAAGCTGCACAGGTTTGCCGTCTTTGGCATCTTCGTGATCAAAGACAATATGATGGCCGTCGGCATGGGGGAAATAGCCGTTGGCAGTCACCTTGCCTTCTGCCAGCGCCAGACTGCCGGACACCTGCCCTTCAATACCGAACTGGCCTTTCTGTGGATTGAAATTGATGGCGCCGGACGCGCCGGCATAGTAGCGCATCAATTGCGCTTGGGCAGTGGCATCATAGGTGCGCAACGGGTCGTCCAGATTGTCGGTCCCTGCCTTGGCGTTTTTATTGATGCTTCGCGCCCATTCGGTAAAGGCACCGCTGGTCTCGGCTTTTCCGAGCCCCCAAGTCACCTTACCCGTCACTTGGCTCAACTGCTTTTTAACTTTCTCAAGGTCATAGTTGCCGTCTTTATCCCGTAATGCCCGGCGTTTTCGGTCGTCCGCGTCCAACTTGTAAGAACGAACATGGTTTTTCATCTTGTCTGAACGGACATAGGTATACTTCTTGCCCCGTAGGCGAACGATCTCGGTCAAGCCATCGACACTTGCACCATTGATGACGGGTTTTATTTCTTCCGCCACCTTGTCCTGGGCACTGGCAATGGCATCTTTATCTCTGCTTTGCTTGGCCTGTAGCAATGACTGCATCGGTTTAGCCAGGATTCGCTCTTCTTCGTCCAGCTGTTCCATTTCCTCAGCAGTGAGTCCGTAAAAGCATTGCTCGGCGGGGACATAACACAGCTCCACTAAATCGCCCTGTGAAACTGATTGTGCCTCTGCCTCTATCGCAACAATCGCTTCTGGCGCCTTGGGCACTTCAGGCATTGGGCTGTCCGCCTTTACGCCAGCCGGAACACTGTATTCCTTGTTACCGTTAAAAGTGACGCCACTTTTCCCCTTCAGGGTCACCGTATTGCCGAACAGGCGCACCGTGCCATTTGCTTTAATGGTGATACCGCCACCACCCTGATGCAGGGTGAGATCTCCGCTGCCATCGCCACGGATGTCGATGGCGTCGGTCGCTTGTAGGTGCAGGTTGCTGCCGACCTTGCTAGCCAGGCCTTTGCTGGCAGTAATGGCTGCGCTCCCCTGCACCCGCAGCTGGCTGTTGGCAGCGCTGTACAGTTCCAGGTTTTTGCCGGATTCCAGGGTGGCATTGGCGGTGGCGGTTAGATGGGTGTTGGTCTGGGACTGGTGGTGTATCACACCGGAATCGGTGTGGATCACAGAGCGATTCAGGACTTGCGTTGTGCTGTCGCTGCCGATTCGGATCTGGCTGTTTTTCCCGACGTCAATATTCTGATGTTGGCCTGCGCGCATCACTAATGCTCCCTGCTCACAGGCGAGAGTCACCAGCGGGCTTTCGCTGTTGGCGTTCAGGTCCAGGAGACATTGCCCATCCGGGGTGTTCAGGGTAATTGCTTGCGCCTCTTTTCTGTCATTGAGATTCAACAAATGACCGGCCGGGGTAAGGATACGATTTTCCGGCGCGTTTCGGTTACTCACCGGGCCCGGTTGGGATGCTGCTGGTGCATAGCCCAGTATCAACGGCTTGTCCGGGTCGTTGTTCAGGCAGGTCAACAGCACTTCAGCACCGTTTCTCAGCGGCCAGTCCCAACCAGTGGCTTGCCCGTCTTTGCCGGGCAAGCTGCCGTGGGGCTGTAGCTGGCGCAGGGGTGGGCTGGATTCGGTAAGAGGCTGGTCGCCATCGTCAAAATCAATGCGGGCTTTACGGCTGTCCATGCCATCCACATGACTATAGGGGCCGCCAGCTTCGACCCGTGCCGGGAAGACCAGAGGTAGCGAGATTTGAGCAGGCAACGCCGGGCGAAAGGGCTGCGCTAACGGTAGTAGTTCAGCCTCCCAGGTAAATCCATTGGGGCTGTTACCCAGGTGGTTTCTGGGAGAGGAGAACGTCAGAGCGGCACGGGTAATCAGGCAAGGGCCATGCCCTGCAACGGGCAGCCACTGGCCAACCTGCAAGTCCCCCACCGCACCGGACACCAGAATGGTATGGGACCGACATTGCTGCCTTTCCTGCTCCAGACGTGCTTGCGTCAGACTGGCATGGGCATCACCGCTACCAGACTGGAAAAAGGTTTGCCGGGTTGCCACCTTGCCTGCCGATGACTGACTTTCCCTTGTCAGGGCAGCGGCTTCCGATGGACACACTTGCTGATGAACCCGGCTGCGGTCGGGCTGCCAGCGGTAATATCGACGTGACTGGCGCAATGCGACCGTGGCATGGCCAGCCACACTGCGACTCCCGCCGGTTTCTGCAGTAACAGCCAGCTCACCCCGGTCTGCGCGGCTGGCGCCATGCTGATCGTCGGCCAGAACGATAACCTCGCCCTGCTCTGCCAAGGTGGAATAGAACCAGATGCCATCCCGGGCCAGAAGGCGTTGCAGGAACTGCAGGTCGGTTTCTCCTACCTGCGCAGTCCAGTCCATGGGCGGATAGTGTTCATGGGTGCGGTTGTCCACCGTAAGGCTATATTCCTGCAGTAACACTTCCGCCAGTTCGATGACGGTACGGCGATGAACGATGCGATAGCGGGATTGCTGTCGCAGTGCCGCAAGGCCTGAGGAGACCGTGAGCACCCACTCCTCCTGCCCATCAGGCAGGATCCGCCCCTGATCAATACGGGTCACCTTGCCAGCATAATCCCGGCTCAGGCCGTCTGCACTGGTACAGCTCCATTGCGCAGGTTTATCCAGAAAGCTGCCCGCTTCCACACCAACAGCAACCGCACAATAAAACCGGTATTCGCTGATCTGGCTGAGAGAAGAATTCGCAGTCAGGGCATAGGGTTCCAATGGCAGCCCATCAACGGTGAGGATAATTTCACCCCCGCCGAGGCCTTCATTACCGTTGCCAAACAATGACGCACCGGCCTGCTCCAGACGTTCACCGATTTCTTCTTTGACGTCATCCAGAGCGTCGTCCAGTTTGCCTTCGATATTATCCAGCCAACCCATCGCAGCCTTCCCTGATTGCTTGGTTATGCGTATTACGTCGATCCTGGGGTGGTGGGTTACGCCTGCGGCTGACCCACCCTACTTTTGTTTCGGGTGAAGGTTTTAGTTACTGCCTACCATCTGGCCATCCACCTTGATGGAGCCGCCCGAGATTTCCACATTGGGGCCGTCAATAATCAGATCCCCCCCGGGAGTGATTTCAATGGTGCCGCCGCCCTGGCTGAGGCGAATGGGCGCACTGCCTGAACCACGAATCGTGATGGCACCCTGTACATCCATGCCCAGCTTGCCGTTATCCACCACCACTGTTGCGTCACCGGACACCACGTCCATGGAGAAGTTGGCTTCGGCTTTCGCAATCAGGTCCTTGCCGGCATGCAGGGTCATATCGCCCTTGTCCGTTGCCATGCGAAGATTGTCGCCGGCCTTGAACAGCAGGTCCGAGCCGGCTTGTAGCTCCACCTCGCCTTCCTGAGTCATCAACTTGAGATGGCGGGCCACGGTCACTGTCTGATCTTCGCCAACCTGGGTATTCTGCGAGCCGCCCACTTCGGTGGTCATGTTGCCACCGGCACGCAGTGCCATATCCCCTTCCACGCTTTCCAGGGTTGCCTGATGGGCGTCTTGCCGGGCATCCAGGCTCAAACGGTTTTTTCGTTCATGGGTGAACAGTTCGATGCGTTCTTCGCCAGCCCGGTCTTCCATCAACAGTTCGTTGCCACCACGGGTGCGCAGGATATGCTGACTGGGGTTGGACGCGGTGACCGGCCCCGGCGTGGTCGGGTTACTGAGAGCCCCAAGGATAATGGGGCGATCGATATCGCCGTTGACGCAACTGAGCAACACTTCGGTACCGCCATGCAGGGGTAGGTGCATGCCACTGTCCGGGCCACCGTAGGGTTGCATCAGACGTACCGGCGGGCTGGCTTCCCCCTGCGGTGAATCACTGAGATCAAAGGGAAGGCGGATACGGTAACGGCCCTGATCGTCCAGGTAGGCATAATCGCTGCCATCCCCTTCCACCACGGCAGAAAAGCTGCCGTGAACCGGTGCCCGCTGCCAGGCCGCTGCGCTGCGCCAGGGGATGGATACCGGTACCAGGGTCAGTTCGCTTTGCAGGCCAGGACGGTCACTGTTCTGGCCGAAGGCGTGGCCCACGCGCTGGTCACCTTGAATGCTCACCGCTGACACCAGCCATTCGCCGTCGTGGCTGGGGTGGCCCGCGAGGATCAGCTTCATGCCAGGTACGAACTGGCCAGTGTCAGCCCTCGCGATCACCGTCTGCCGCTGTACATCTTCCACTTCGCAGCGAACGCGGGCCATGGCATTACCCTGCTCCGCGTCCACGGCGTTAACGCCCCAATGGCACTGGTCGCCCCGACCGCCCAGGCCTTCGGCATAGCCCTGGGGCGGGTTATCCGGCGTGTCCGGGTTATGGTCATAAACATTGAACGTACCGCTGCGCCAGCGAATCGTTCGGGTAACCTGAAACACGCGCTCACTGCCGGCTGCCTGGCCACTTTCGGCATGAAATTCCAGCATGGCGCTGCCCAGGTTTTCCTGCAGGGCCGCGCTGTCATCATGAAAGTGAAAGTGTGGGCCGCTGTCGCCATGGACTACGGCGTAAAAGGCGCCGTCACGGGCCAGCAGCCGCTCCAGAAAATCCAGGTCGCTTTCTTCATACTGCACGGTCATGGCTCGCGCAGGTTGGGGCTGGCTGAACTCGATGGTGATGTCATCGGCGTTGAAACTCGCTTCTTCCAGGACTTGTTCGATAATTTCCTGCACGGTCTTGTTGAGAAAGACCCGGTTGTGACGATTCAGGGCCAGCGGGAACAACGGCGACACCAGATGCAGGCGCAGGCGGGCACCTTCCGGGCTGGCGCTAAGCTCCTCCACCGCTTCCACCATGAAGGCAAAGTGCTGTTGTTGACCGCCGCTTCCTTCCACTCGCAGGATGGCAGATTCCCCGGGCAAGGAGCCTAGCGAAGGCTCGATACGCGTCAGCACATCCACCTGCATGCGCCCCAGGGAAGACAGCGCCAGATCCTGCGAGGCGAAACACTCCACGGCCAGGGCCTCTTCGCCCATGCCCGCCACATCAATAAAGAAACGACACTTGGGGGCGTCCATCAATTGCTGCATGGCACCACCGGCGGCCTGCTCCAGCTGCTGCATGACAGAGGCTTTCAGGCTGTCCAGGGAAACGTCCCCGTTAGCCAACCCGGACAACATATTGCCATTGAGCAAACCTCCACCATCAACGGAAGGCAGACCCGAGCCGGACAGTGCCGACTTGCCCGATGAGGGAATCCCTGCGTCACCTATCAGGTCTTTGGCTCGGTCCAGATACTTGTCGATACCCATGGAACTGTCCTTGTTGTGTTGTGGTTATCGTCAGGCGCTCAGGGATTCCGGCACCGGCTGGTCCGCGAAGACGGCCGTGATCTGCCCTTGTTCATCCAGTTCCAGGGTCAGAATATCGGGCATGTCGTCGTCGGCCATGTAGCCCAGCAGTTGCTGGGCCAGGCCCGGCATCAGTTGCTGCTCGATGACGGATTCCACCTGGCGGGCACCGCTCTCGGCCACCTGGCATTGCCGCGACAATTGCTCCATGACTTTCTGGTCCACCCGGAAGGTAATGCCGTGGGCCTGCATCAACCGCTGGGCCACCGCATCCAGGCGCATGGCCACCACCGCATTGAGCATGTCCTGATCCAGGGGACGGAAAGGAATCGCCTGCATGCGGGCGAGCAAGGCTGCGGCGAAATGGCGGCGCAGATCCGGCTCGATGGCGCTGATCAGCTGTGCATCGGTTGGTGCCTGCCAGGGGTTCTCCTCTTCACCGTCGTTATCGTTATTATCGGCTTGATCGTCCTGTGCCTGCGCCGGTTCTTCTTCCGGTGGCAACGCCAGCTGTTGCAGGGTGTCGCTGCCCAGGTTGGAGGTCATCAGAATAACGGTGTTACGGAAATCGATTTCCCGCCCTTCCCCATCGCGCAATACACCGCGATCGAATACCTGATAGAACAGGTTCATCACATCCGGGTGGGCTTTTTCCACTTCATCCAGCAGGACCACCGAGTACGGACGCTGGCGCACTGCTTCGGTAAGCACGCCGCCTTCACCGAACCCCACATACCCCGGCGGGCTGCCCTTGAGCTGGGACACGGTATGGGCTTCCTGGTATTCGCTCATGTTGATACTGACCAGGAATCGTTCACCGCCGAACAGTTCATCGGCCAGGGCGCGGGCCGTTTCGGTTTTGCCCACACCGCTGGGGCCGGCAAGCAGGAAGACACCCAGGGGGCCTTCGTTTTTCCGCAGCCCCGCCTTGGCGGCGCGCAGGGTCCGCGCCAGCATGCTCAGCCCGCCATCCTGACCCACCACCCGCTGCGACAGGCGCTGCTCCAGGTCACGCAGCACCGACACTTCATCACGCTGCATGCGCCCGAGCGGCACCCCGGTCCAGTCTGCGATAACCGACGCTACCGTGGCTGCATTCACTTCCGGGTGAATCATGGGCTCACCGGCCTGCACCGCATGCAGCGCCTCGCGCCGTTCGCGACTGCCATCCAGGGCGGCCACGGTGGCCTGTTCCTGCTGCCAGCGCTGTTCGGTGGTTTCCATTTCGGCGGCTACCTGATTCTGCTCTGCCGTCAATTGTTGGCGCAGACGTTCATCGGCAGGCAGCCCTTGAGCCAGATCCTGCTGCAGGGCGGCAAGCCGTTGTTCCAGATAACGCAGACGTTCGGCGCCCTGTGACAGACCCCGGGGCTGGCTGGCCTGACTGAGTCGCACCCGGGCAGCGGCGGTATCGAGAACATCAATGGCCTTGTCCGGCAACTGGCGACCGGTGATATAGCGTTGGGACAAGGTGACAGCGGCAGACAGAGCTTCGTCGGTCAGGTGTACGCCATGGTGGTCGGCAAACTTGTCCTTCAGGCCACTGAGCATCAGCAGAGCCCGCTCGCCATCGGGCTCATCAACGGGAACCCGCTGGAAGCGGCGATCCAGGGCCGCATCCCGTTCGAAGTAGCGCTTGTACTCCGCCCATGTGGTGGCGGCGATGGTGCGCATGCCGCCCCGGGCCAGGGCCGGCTTGAGCAGGTTGGCGGCATCGTTCTGACCAGCGTCGCCGCCGGCACCGATGAGGGTATGGGCCTCATCGATAAAGAGAATGACCGGAGTGGGTGAACGCTGGATTTCGCTGATCACCTGTTTCAGGCGACGCTCGAATTCCCCTTTGACGCTGGCCCCGGCCTGCAACTGGCCCAGATCCAGCCCCAGCAAGCGCACGTCTTTTAGTGCCTCGGGCACTTCACCGTTGATGATTTGCTGGGCCAGACCTTCCACCACCGCGGTTTTACCCACCCCGGGTTCACCCACCAGGATCGGGTTGTTCTTGCGACGGCGACAGAGAATATCGATCGCCATGCGGATTTCGTCACCCCGACCAACCACCGGATCAAGACGCCCTTCACGGGCCTCGGCGGTAAAATCCTGACAGAACTGGCCTAACGCTTCTTCACCTGCCGGGCGGGATGCGGCGCCGGCACTGCCCGGTTCGCCGGCAACATCCGTGGCACTGCGCGGCTGCTCTACGGAAGCCGCCGTCCAGGTCGTAAAGTGTTCGCGCAATTGCGTCAGTGACATGGGCTCCAACAAGGCAAAAGCGTTGTCGCCCAGGCGCGGCAGCAGTTCCAGCAAGGCATCCAGCAGGCTGATGCTGCGAATGGTGTCGCCCTGGTAATACAGGCTGGAAGCCAGCCAGGCCTGTTCCAGCCATTGCACCAGACGGGCAGAAAACACCGGTTTTTCCGGGTTGGAGGTGCGCAGCCGTGACAGGGCCTGCATCTGCGATTCGAACACCTGATCGGCGCTGATGTCGCTGTGGGCCAATGCCAGTTGCAGGTCATTGCGCAGATCACTTTCCAGCAATTTGATCAGCACATGCTCAATGCGCACTTCGTAATCGCTGCGCGCGGCAGCGAACACCGCCGCCTGTTCCAGTGCACGGGCACAGGTATCGTTGAGTTTTTCCACCAGCCGGCGGATGGTTTGACCTTGCATGTTCCCCTCCATGGATTAGTTCCCGTTACTGCGCGCCGTTTCCGGTGCCACGCGGATGACGTATTCCTGTTGCAGGCGCTCACCCAGCCAGGCAGACCAGCCCAGACGCTGTTCATCGGTGCCCAGCCCCACGCTGCGACGCCGCGAGGGACACACGCGGATTTGCAGCTCGGCCCCCACCTGCCCTTGCAGGTAGTCATCCAGTTGTTGTCTCAGGTTGTCGCCCTGGCTGTGACCGGGCAGCAATTGTTGTGCGGCCCGGGAATCCACCGGTCCCAGGCGGACGGCCACATTGCCGTTGGCCATATAAGCCTGGCCGCCGAGGATGGCGTTATCCCCCAGGGCGCAGTCATTGCGGCCCAGCACACAGCCCTCGCCGAGGGCTTGCCAGGCGGGCTGCCGATCCTGCACATCCACGTCGATGCCGGGCAGGCGATCCTGCAGCAGGATTTGCAAGCCACCGGCGCTGCGGATTTTCGTTACCGGGAAATAGCGTCTGTCCCTGTCAGCTTCACCTTGTTGATCATTGCCTCCGCCAAGCCGGCCGGAAAGCGCATCTGCACTGCCGCGGAAGGCGGCGGGTAAGCGCCCCGCCGCCGGCCGTGAAATCTGCATGGCCCGATACAACAGGGCATAAAAGCGTGGATTGAAAATATTGAGGAAGTCGCGCATGCGTGCGGCATCGTCATCCTCGGCAGTGGTCCGGTCGAGCAGGTAATGGGGCACCGGTGCATCAACGCCATACAAACCGAAAAAGCCCATCAACAAGGTCAACTGTGCTGACTGTTGCTGGCAGCCACGGATATCGGAAGCCGGAAAGACCAGATTGTCATCCGGCAACAGGCGTACCCGCTTTTCCAACCCCTGACCAAACACCGCCCCTTCCGGGTCACTGGCTTCCAGCAACTCCATGGCCTGGGCAAAATCAAATTGCTGGGGCGTTCGTAACAGCCCCTGCATTACATCGGCGCCGCGCAACCCACCTGAGGTTCCCATACAAACTCCTTCTGACTGGGTTGAGCGATAACGCGCAATTCCACGCTCTCGTTGATCGGTGCAAGCTGGCTGAGCAGGCGGTGTAGTACGCAGCCGAACAGGTAGATATCGTCCAGCGATAAAAAATCACCCTGGCTCAGCTGCACCGTTACCACCGCGCCCCGGTAGAGCATTCCCTTGAGCATCCGAGTCACCGGCGTGACACTCACCTCCTGCAGGGCCTGGCGCCGGCGCTGGTTTTCCTGCCGGTCAGTCCAGTCCAACAAACCCATCAGTGATTGCAGGCTGTTACGGTTGGCCAGCCCCACCGCAGAAAGCTGCATTAGGGCCTGTAATTGCCAACGGTAGGCGCTGCTGTCCGGGCACGGCAGGTAGCTGCAGGGGCGATTGAGGTTACGGATCGACAGGGACGACGGCACGCCCTCACCGGGCCGGGTAATCTGGTTTTCCGCCAGATAACGGCGTGGCAAATAGCCGTCACTGACTCTGACACGAGCAGACAGCGTCTGCGCCGGGATCAGGCCGGGACCAGACAGGCTGATAAACGGTTGTGGAGTGGCCAGCCCAAGATCACGACGGGTTAATCGATAACAGTATTCGCCCTGGCTGAAATCATGGGCACGATAGAACGGCTGATAATCGGTAAGCCGGGCACTGCGATGATCGCGGCCGGTCAGCGACAGGATCTCATGCAGCACCACCGTATCCGGGTATTTCTGGTCCGGCAGGAAACGGTATTCCGCCCGTTTCTGATCCACATCGAGGGGGTCCGCGTCCAGCTCGTAGAGGTTGACGGCCGGCACACAGTTAAGCTGAAAATGCTCGCGCTTGAGCTGATGCTCCGCCGGCAGCTGCAAAGGTAGTTCCACTTGCAACTGACATTCACGCCCCTTGTCCGGGAAGGTCAGCTGCGACAGACCGGCAATACGAATAAAGAAAAACCGTTCCCGCCAGGCAAAATAATCCTGTAGCAGGGAAAAACCGGGCAGCCCACGGTGGTGACCGGTATGGGACAACTCCTCCAGATACGGCATGCTGACATCAGCGGCGTCCAGTTCACCACAGGATGAGCCATCCACCGAAAAGCCCAGCTTTCCTTTCGGCCGGCTAAGGCCATGACACAACGCCAGCGCCAGGGCCGGGTCGCAGTGCAGGTAAATTTCCAGAGTAGACAGATCCAGATCCGCCAGATTACCGGCGCCAGCATGGGCCAGTGTCAGGGTCAGTTCAGTGCTGCCATTACCGGTTTCGTGGGTCTGAACGCCGCTGACCTGCAATGGCAGGATCTGTAAGTCAGCCAGCGTGGAAAAGTGACATTGCTGCCTGCCCTCCCCCACCGGAGCGGAACGGATAATGCTGCCAGCCGGCAGGCTCTTGCCACCCTGGGCATTGGCATCCGGGGCAAAGTTCATCACCGTGCGGCTGGCATAGCCACGCAACTGCCCTGGGCACAGCTGCTCAAGCAGCTGCTCACTGATAGCGTTTTCGCTGTCATCAATACGGGTGCGGATCTGTGCTGCGATAAATGCCATCCCTTCCAGCAAACGCTCCACATAGGGATCGCGGTCACGGACTTCGGCCAGGTTCAGCATCCTGGCCTGCTCGGGATGGGCTTTGGCAAAATCAGCGGCAGCCTCATGCAGCAACCGCATTTCGGATTCAAAATACTCGCGCATTGGCTGCTCCCGCCTTGATATCGGCACCCCCGTCGCTCTGGAAATAGGTACGGAAACGGGCCACGCCGCCTTCCGGTACCACACCGGTCACTTCCAACTGCACTACACAGTCCGTGGAGCTCTCCCGTCGCGCCGTTACCTGGATATGTTGCAAGCGCGGTTCGAAGCGAACGATGGTCTCGCGCACCAGGCGAGCAAGGGTGTCGATTGAATAGGGCAAGGCATCATAGAGAGACGGCAAATCCGGCAAGCCGTGTTCGGGCAGGTGCTCCAGCACGTCATAGCGGGCATTGAGCAATCGCTGTAGATGATCGTGAATGCTACGCAGGCGCGCCTCGCGACCTTCCAGCGATGCCACCGGTGTGCCATCGGCAAACCGGCCATGAATGATCTCGAACAGGGCAGCGGACATAATCCCTCGTGATGCAACAAAATGGATTGGGTGGGGGCGAACAAAATCCGCCCCCGGGCTCTTAGCGGCCTTCGGTCCAGGAGTCGGAGAACTCAATGTTGCCGTCCACATAGGTCCAGGTGATCGCTGCATAGCGCGCGGACACCTCTTCCAGATGCGGATAGCTTTCCTTGTCGATGTCCTTCACGTTGTGCATCACCGGCTTCACGGAAGTGATTTTCACGTCCTTGAGGGTGTGACGGAAATATTCCTTCTCGGTACCGGTATCGTCGATGCGGAACCAACGCAGCACCAGCTCTTTCAGGGTCTGACCGTTGCTGCAAGCCTTGTACAGATACGGTGAGGCACTGTCGAAACCCTTGGTGAAGACAAAGGGTTCATGCTTGCGGGTGCCGGTCAGGGAGCCGGTATCACCATCGGTGGGGATACGCAGCTCATGATCGAAATGCAGCACCTCGATGCTCCCTTCCCGATCTGCAATGGAAACAGACCCTTCAATCTCGCTCCCCTGATCGTCCTTGATCCACATATAGGCGGGAATCGCCATAGGAAAACCTCCTGTTCAGTTTCAGTTTTATCAAAGGCCGGCTGATGCCAGCCCCGCACACCCTCCCCCCAGGGCAACAACCTTGTTGTTACTCACGGCTCAAGGATGTGTTCCATGCAGGCAAGGAGCGTCTTTAGCTCTCTGCCTGCTAAAGTGATCAGCCGTCTTTGCCTGCCGGCAACTGGGACACCAGTGACAGGCGCACATCCACCCCTTCTATCTGGAAATGCGGCATGACGGCCATGTCCACCCGGTAGTAGCCCGGGTTTTCAGGAATGCTCTGCACTTTCACATAGCCATCCTGCAGCGGGTAATTGGCCACCAGTTCCGGGTCCGGATTGTTCATCTTGGTGACCAGGCCCTGGAGCCAGTCATTGAGTTCGTTTTCCAGTTCCTGGCGGCTTTTGCTGGCACCAATGTTTTCGCGCTGCAGAACCTTGAGGTAATGTGCCAGACGCGACACCAGGAAGATGTAAGGCAAACGCGAATTAATGCGTGAGTTAGCGGTGGCTTCTTTTGTCGTATATTCAGCCGGTCTCTGGGCGGAATTGGCTGAAAAGAAGCAGGCGTAGTCGCTGTTCTTGTAGAAGCTCAGTGGAATAAACCCTTCCTCGGCGAATTCCAGTTCCTTGGTTTCGGAAATCAGGATTTCCGTAGGAATCTTGGCTTGAGTGCCACGGCCCACGTCGTAATGATGCAGCGGCAGGTTTTCCAGCTTGCCGCCCGCTTCCGGGCCACGGATGTTTACCGTCCAGCCGTACTGTTTGAAACTGCGCGCCATGTTGGATGCGAAAGCGAAAGTGGCATTGCCCCACAGGTATTTCTCGTGGTCTTCGCCGGCCACGCTTTCCTGGTAGTTGAACTGGCGCACCGGATTACTTTCCCCATAGGGAAGACGCAGCAGGAAACGCGGCATTACCAAGCCCACATAACGGGAATCTTCGCTTTCCCGGAAACTGCGCCAGCGGGTGTACTCGGCTTTTTCCAGGTAGCTGCCGATATCCTGGATCTTCGGCACTTCCTCAATGGCATCCTTGCCGAAGAACTTGCTGCCGGCACTGCCCAGGAAGGGACAATGTGACGCGGCGGCCACCCGGGAGATTTCCGTGAGCAGGGAAATATCCGGTGCGGAACAGTCGAACTCGAAGTTGGAAATCACCGCGGACATGGGTTCACCGCCCGGGGTGTCGTATTCCTGGATGTAGAGATGATTGAACAGCCCGGACTGGGTCACATCCGGCACATCCTCGAAATCCTCGGCCAGGTCTTCCTTGCTGGAATCCAGCAACTCCACGCGGATGTTGGCCTTGGGATCGGCCCGGTCCACCAGGAACTTCAGGGAGGTCCAGGCAGATTCCACTTTCTGGAATTCCGGGTGGTGCATGACCGCATCCAGTTGCGTGCTGATGGCGCTGTCGATGCGGGCGATGTACTGGTCCAGCAGGGTCTTGTCGATACGATCGAATTTGTCGCTGCGGCTGGCCAGGTCGAGAAAGACCTGTAGCGCCGCCGTCAATCGCTGCTCCAGCGGCACTTCTGCCAGGTTCTCGCTGTGGTGAAAGGTCTGCAGGGTCAGTGGCTGCCCCACCGGATCGATATCCACCATGCTGCACAGGCGCTCGTAGATGCTGCCTTCTTCCTTGCTTTCCACCTCGGTGGTGGCCTGTTGTGTCTGTTGTGTACTCATGCGATCTCTCCTTGCTGCACTGCACTTATTCGCCGCTGCTTTCGCCATCCAGTGGCACCAGGGATTCCAGCTGGCCCATCAGGGATTCCAGCTCGGGCTGATTTTTGACGATGCGCTCCAGCTCGCGGCGGAATTTGCTGTTATCCAGCAGGTTGGATTTCAGATCCTTGAGCAGGCTGCGCATGGCCAGCATGTCGTTGAGCTGCGGGATGCTCTGGGCCACCGCTTCCGGTTTGAATGACTTGAAGCTGTCGAACGCCAGGTCCACTTCTATTTCGGAACCGTCTTCACGGAGCTGGTTCTCCACCGTGTATTTCACCCGGGGAGCCATGTCCTTGAGCACATCATCGATATTGTTGCGATCAATACGTACCCGTTCGCGCTCGGCCAGCCGTCCTTCCGCCTGACCATTGCTGTAGTCCCCCATGACCAGGAGTTTCAGCGGCAGTTCGAGTTTCTTCTTGGCGCCACCGGTTTCCAGATCCAGGGTGATATTGACCCGTGCCCGCGGCACTTCATTCTGAAAGCTTTTAGACATGATTCCCCTCGTTGACTTGTCGATCCATGAACATTAGTGCCGTTACAGCATGGCTGCGGCGGCGGTGATATCGGTGCGGCTGATGTGCTGGCCGATCTGCTCCAGACGCATCTGCGCCTGCTCGTTGTTATCCTGGGCACGCAGCGCCTGCTGCAGCAGGCGCCAGACGCGCAGTGCAAACGTGGGCTCCCAGGCGGGTATGCCGTGGTCGTCCAGACGTTCTGCAACGGCATCCAGCAAGGGCAGCGCCAGATCATGGCGCTGGTTCACCAAACACAGCTCGGCCTTGAGCAGATCCTGCTCGGAGCGGGCTTTTCGCCCCCGGGTCGGTGTCTGATCGATTACCTTGAGCCCGGCCACCAAGCCGTCCTGCTGGCTGGCGGCGGCGGCTTCCACCCCCACCTGGCCCCACAGGCTGTCATCGCTGGCGGTACTGTCCTTGTCATCGGTCATCAGCGATTCCACCCAGTTGGCGGCGGTGCCATCCAGAAAGGGAGTGCCATCACTGAACTGCAACTTGATCAGATCGCGCCGGGCAGTGAGCAGGGCCCGGCATTCTCGGCTGATCAGATCCGCCAGGTTGCCAAGCCCCAAACCCTGAGCGGCCTGGAAGGCAGCGTGCTGCAACGCCAGACAGAACTGCCCGCCCGGTTCCAGGAAAGTGCGCTCGGCAGCCAACAGGGCCTCATCCCATTGCTGTCGATCCAATGCCGAAGACACTGCATTCAGCGAAGCCGGGCGCGGCGGTGCAATACGGGTTTTTCCCTTGTCCGCGGGAGGCACTGCCAACGCAGACCAGCGCATGGAGCGAGACAGACGCACCATGGGTTCATAGCGTTTTTCGTGGCGATACCAGGCCAGCAATTCGCGCAGGGCCTTCCGCTCTGCCTTGTCGTTGTCGATATTGCCCACCGGTGTCGCCGGGCCGGCAGCGAATTCCTGCCGTGTGGATGTCTGCGGTGTTGACTCCGCTTGTGGCTGATCAGCGTTGTCCTCTTCTGGAGCAGCCGACTCGGTAACTGCCGGCTGTTTTTTCTTCTGCTCGGCCAACCAGTCAGTAATCGCTTTCAGACGGGGGCCGTCATCAATCTTGTAATCCAGCAAGGTGTGAAAACGTGTCAGCTGGGTTTCCAGCTGTTCCAGATCATCCTGGTTGCAAACATGCTTGTTCAGATAAACCGGGAAGCGCTCATTCCTCAGCCATTCAAAAGCGCCCAGGCGAGCATTGGGGCGAGCGGGATGACAGTTTTCCCAGGCATACTCGATCGCCCAGCACCATCCCGCCAGCGCATCCGCCAGGCCTTTGACCCCATACAAGTAGGCGTAGGCCAGTGACGTATACGCCAGCACCCGCAGATCCAGGGCCTGCTCACGCAGCACCGCATGGGAGAGATCGCGGATGCGCTCGAAGTCGTTGCCGCTGAGCTTTTCCACTTCACCGCGCAGCTGGGCAAAGCCATCGCTGTAACGGGGGTCTTCACCGGCTTCCCGGTTTTCCCACTGCGACAGAATTGCCAGCAGTTCGCTCTGCGTCTTGCTCATAGCCGGCCTCCACTGACAAAGCGGCTGAGCAGATCCAGCAAGCTGCCCTGCTCCAGTGCCGCCAGGTCTCTGGCTCGCTGGGACGGCGTCACCGTTCCCTTGAGCATGTCGGACAGGGTCTGCACATTGCCGTCGCGCAGGGTCGGATCAAACAGGTAAGGCAGAAAGCTGGGGGGAACGCGGCGAAAAAACAGGATCAACTGCCCCTGCGCCCCTTCCTGTCCCCAGCGCCAGAAATAGTTGGCCGACCAGTTGCCACCCAGCAGGCTGTCAATCAGCCGCAGCCAGAACACCAGGCACACCTGACCGTGCTCGCCGCCCGGTAATGGCAGACGAATCCCCCAACCGGTTCTCGCCGGTCCACGGCGCATGACATTGGCCAGCAGGTCGCAGACTCCCTGATAAAAAAGCGCGGTATCGCCGTAGGCTGCGGCCAGCTCATGAATACAATCCACCGAGGTGGCACGCAGCAACCCCAGCTCCTGCTTGACCGCCTGGGAGCGCTCATCCTGATGGCATTCACCGGCAATGGTTTCCAGGCAGCCCAGCAGAATATCCAGTGGTTCGGTCTTCCAGCGCTGCCCGATCACAGAGGCGGATTGCTGATAAAACCGTTGATACACCACCGGCACGGCCGCCTGGGTTTCTTTCAGGTAGGGAATCTGGGTAACGGTGCTGATAAGAAAGGGATACCAGCGCCCGCTCTGGTCACTGCCCGGGCCAATGGTGGCCAGCACCGGGCGCCGCTCTTCCGTGGCCGAGAACACCAGATGGTGGATGCCAGCAGAGGGAAACGCCTGCTCACCCTGGGCGCCATTCAGGCGCCGGGAGATCAATGCATAGCCTTCCTGCACCCAACCGTCCAGTTCGCGAATTTCCCGCTCAACCACATTGAGCTTGATGAAATCCGCACGAATGGGAAGTTTGCCAAAGGCAGCGATTTTCGGCTTGCTCGCCACCGCCATACTGGCGGCAACCGGCTTGGGCTGTTTCAGAAATCCAAGCATCAGCCCGCCTCCAGCACACTGCCAGCGGACGGCACCAGGGGCCGCAACATGTCATGGGGCAGGTTGAAACTGCTCAGCACCCGCTGACTGAAAACATTGGCCTGACGATCAGCACGCAGCCGATAGCGCACCACCAGCGGATCGCTGAGCCCGCCGTTAAGCTCCCACTTCAATACGAACTCGGAGCTGCTTTCCCGGGAAATGGCGGCCTGATTCAGCAGGCGGAACAGTGCCCAGGGCCCGCTGACCTTCACCTCGTCACGAACCTGCCCACGGCGGGACACCCCTGCTACCCGTGCACCCAGAGTGTTCTGATCACCCGGCCAGGTAAACCGGCGCCATTCCTGGGGGCCATTGCGGTAACGGTAGGACTGGCCATTGCTTTCCAGCATGATTTCACTGACACCACGGGCCGGCAGCGGATACAGATAGAAGCTCATTTCCGGACGGCGCCCACCCCGACCAAACAGACTCTCGGTAATCACCTGAGCCGACGCCAGGCTACCCATGAACTGTCTGGACAGACCCAGCCCCTGGTTCAGCCATTGCCGCTCTGTCCAGCCACCTCGGCGGGTCTGTTCCAGGAAGGGGCTCAAGCTGTCGTCGACAAACCGCCACAGCCGGCCATTGCCCGGCTGGAAGAAATCGGCCATGTCATCTAGGGTGGCATCACGACCTTTTTCGGCGAACGGAAATTTCTTGCGCAGCCGACTGTCGAACACACTGGCCACTTCGGTCTGCCACTGGTCGGCGATGCCGCCACGGGCTTCCACCAGCACATTGCGCCAGCTTTCCCGCATCGCACCTTCAAACAGCGGGCGCAGCGCCTCACGGGTGGTAACGTCTGCACCGCTGAGCAGACTGCTGATGGTGACCCAGCTCTTGTACAGTTCGGTTTCCGAGCCACCCCGCCCGAGAATACTACCTGCATAGACTTCTGCTTCACGTCCCACATCCACGGACAATGACAAGCGTTCCATGTCAGTTTTCAGGGCAGAGACGATCAGCAGATACTGATGGATCAGCTCACTGACCGAGCGCTCTTCCGCGGCTTTGGTGAAACGGCGCAGTTCGGTGGTGCGCTCATCCAGTGCCTTGATGGTGCTGCGCTGCTCCAGCGCCGCCGCCTCAACAGCGCCATCCACCAGATCCGGCGCGGCTTCATAAAGCGCCAGGTTCTTGCTGGTCTGGTTCATCAGCTGGCCGATGGGGCCATCCCCCCGAGACAGGCGATCAAGCTTTTTCACCCCGTCATCCAGGGAGGTGAAGCGTTTGATACGCACATCAGAAAGGAAACTCAGCCAGGCCTTGGCATAGTCGCTGAAGTACAGATCGCGAATCTGCGCACGCAGCTCCGTCGCCAGGGCTTCATCAATCAGCTGGCCATCCGCATCTTCGCCTTCGCGCAGACCGTATTGCCCGGTAAGCACCCAGTCACCGCGAGTGGCAGATTCGATGCGCGCATCAATCTGCGGCATCACAAAGTCTTCCCAGCCGTGACGGGTGTACACCCCTTCCACCTTGGTGCCTGCACCGATTACCTTGCGGGCATTGCGGTCGAGCATGTCCTCGATGCCATAGGGTTTTAGCTCGGTGCTGCCTTTGGAAATCACCTGGGCATACATTTGCTGGGCATTGGGCGGGGTTTTCAGGTGAGCTCGCCCCTGGTCGATCAGTTCCTGGCGGGCTTTCCAGCGCTGGTCCCGCTCTGCCCGTTCAGTCAGATAAAAATGGGCAATGCCGTACAGGGAATGAGAGCTATCGGTATCTGCTTCCTTGAACACCGCTTCGTTCTGCAGCCCCTTACGGTCCAGCCACAAACGATTCAGCACCGGGACAGCCTGATCCGCCTGCATGCGCTGCGGCGCCCGTGACAGCATCAGATAACTTTTCAGGGCAGCATAGTAATCTTCCCGAATCGCTTCCTGGCCCTGACGGTCCGAGGACTCCCAGGCTCTGGCATGATTTTCCAGTGCATACTCCAGTGACTGGATAGCGGTATCCCGGTACAGCACGTCCATGGACGTCATCAGCAGGTCTTGCAACTCCGGCAGCTGGCGATCTCCGGTATAGACCCCGAAGCGAAAACGCCAGGGCTTGTGGTCTTCATAGGCCTTGAGCTGCTGGTAATGCTGGTAAAGCGCGTCCAGCACCTGGAACCGTTCCAGGCTGTCGTAGCGGTCATCCTGCAGGGCCAGGGTTGCCTTCTGGGACAGGGCCACTCCCTTGTCGAGCAGCATCTTGTTGGTCCCGTAAGAAGCCCCCAGCAACAGCAGCGTGCCCACCACCATCGACAGGGCAACCCCTATGGAGAGGGTTTTCAGGCCACGCTGCCATATCAAACTTCGGCGGTTGCCCTGAGCCACGCCTTGCAACGGGATGACCACCTCGGTGAAAAAGCGGTGGATGAAAAAGGGTTTGGGTGGAGTACTGCATGCCGGGCGTTCCTGGCTGGGCAGACCGAAGGCCTGGCGAATATTGCCCACCAGTCGGGTCAACGGGGTGCCTTCCTGGGTGCCACTGGTGAAATAGGCGCCGGCAAAACGGGGCATTTCCTGATAGGGATTGTCCCGGAACAACAGGTTGATGAATTCCGACAGTTTTTCTGCGGCCACCTGAAACTGGTCAGGAAAGCCGTACAGGGCGGCTTTGCGCTCCAGGTCTCTCTGCATGGACAGCTTGCGCAGGCGCAGGTCGCAGAGCTTCTGATACAGCTCCTGGGCATGGTTTTCGAACTGCTCGGCGGGGCTGGAATCAGCGCCCTCTTCCAACAGATAAGCGCCCCAGATCTGTTCCCTTTCACTGTGACTCAGGTCTTCGAAAAACTCTTCGAAACCGGGAATCAAATCCGTCTTGGTGAAGACGATGAACACCGGGAACAACAACCCAAGACGCTCCATGAGCTCATTGATGCGCTCACGGATGATCTTGATATGCCTTTCCATGGCTTCGCTGTCAGCGGTGAGCAGGTCCGCCACACTTATGGCTACCATGACACCGTTTATCGGCGTTTGCTTGCGCTCCTTGCGCAGCATTTCCAGGAAAGAAAACCATTCCTGACGATCATCCTCTTCCGTGGTGTAACGCCCGGCAGTATCCAGCAGCACCGCCTGATCGGAGAACCACCAGTCGCAGTTACGTGTACCGCCCACGCCACGAAAATGCAGATCGTCCGCATCGGCATAGGGAAAGTGCAGGCCGGAATTGCGCAGCAAGGTGCTTTTGCCAGCTGCAGACGGGCCGATCACCATGTACCAGGGCAAGGCATAGAGTGCGGCACTGCCCCGGTAACCGGCCCCCAGCTGCGACGCCTTCAATGAAGAGATGGCATCGGTCATTTTTTCCTTGAGGGCATCCACATCATCGCTGCCCTCGTTGCCACCGATTTCTTTCTGCAACCGTGAGCCGTGTCGACGTGCCAGCAGGAAACGAATCCCCATGATCAGGGCAAAAACCCCGACAACGGCGGCCACCGCCAGATAACGATTGGTACCTGTCAGCCCCAGACGCGGGCCGGCAAACCAGATCAGGGCAACTACCGCCAGCAGACCGATGGCGGAGCTGCCAAAGCGTGACAGAACGAGTTTTTTCAGTATTTGAGAAAATGAGCCCAGCGACATTATTTCAGGTCCCCTTCTGACAGCGAGGAGTAGGAAGGCGAGGTCAACAGGTTTTCACGAAACAGGGCAATGTCCGCGGCGGCATCACTGGCGCTTTTCATGCTGACGGCCGTATAGCCGGTATAACTGAAGAAGACGATGGCCACGGTCACCGCTGCGATGACCCAGTAGGGAATCTGGCGCCCCACCCGGGCCAGCACATGCTCGCGGGCGGCACCGTTGGGTGCCAGACGCGGATCGGGAACACCACGGTGGCCATCAATCTGGCTGCGCAGATCTACCTGCAACGCCATCAACTGTTCCAGGCCGCGTAACTTGTAGACGCCTTCAAACCCCAGTTGCAGACAGACGTAATACAGTTCGAGAAGGTGCAGGTTCTGCTCACCACGCTGGCGCAGCTCTCCCAGCTTGATGAAAAATGCTTCGCCCCCCAGATGTTCGCCAAACAGCTTCAGCTGCAAGGGCTGGGACATCCATTCCATACGGCGTGCCCAGGAAGAGGCCATGACCGCTTCATCAATGAAAGCGGCAATAGCAAATTTCGCGTTCTGCACATCGGCGGTGGGAATCTGCCGTTCAAACGCCAACCGCTCGAACAGATCGAACCCATTCAATACCTGTTCGTAAAGATCATCCGGCGCGTCGCTGCCGCCCGCCCGGAGAGGCATAACCAGAGTGAACAGGTGCGCAGTACATTCCAGCAAAGGATTGGTAGTTGCTACGAGTGAGTCGCTCATAATCAATCCTCCACGCACAGCAGTTCAAAACGGCTACCCTGGAACTGACCGGGCAGGAACACCGCCAGGCTTTCCGCCTCCATGGCCCGGGGCCAGAATTCGCCGCTGGGTTCGAAACGGAAATATTCGAAGCCACTTTTCACCGGCAATTTGTTGGGCGGACGCTGGGTATGGGCCAGCCTGATACCGGGTAATGCGGATGCCAGAATCAGCTCCAGATCCTCACGGCTGCCGGATTTAGCCTGACGGGAAAAGTCGGTGACCCAGTTCGGGTCTTCGGATTCGTGGTATACACCGAGATACAGGTGTTGCTTGTCCAGGTTGCTCCAGGGAACCCCCTCCGCCAGTAACAGGGCCGGGCTTTCCTGATTGAGAGACAGTGCGGTACTGGCGGTTTTGGCACTTTGCGCCAGGGATTCACGCAACAGGGTTTCCAGGGTGGCGAACACCGATCCCAGATCCCCGTGCTGATACAGCGGCAACTCCAGCTCCGGCATATCCGCCTGAAAATCTCTCAGGCCGGTGATCAAGCGCAGCATCTCCCGGTAAAGGGTTTCCGGCTGGCTGCTTTCCTGCTGGATCAAATGATCCAGGGTGGCCAGCGCGGGCCGCAGTTGCAGCAGGCGCAGAAACTGGCCCATTTCCCGGCTGCCCATATCGGCGATATCGCCATAGCTGTTGCGCTGTTGCGACAACTGGCGAACCCGGGCAGACAGCAGGTCACGAATGCGTGCCATCCAGGCCTGCAACTGCTCGCTGGCCTGCAACGTGACCACCGGGGGAATATAGTTTTCCACCTGGGCATAACGGCCATCGCCTTGTTGCTCAAAGCTGGCCAGCCTGAAACAGGAATAATGCTCGCGGCTTTCATCGCCCCGCAGCAGGGACAGGTTGGGCTTGCCGACAATGATTTCGCGGGTACGGGAGGGGTCGTGTTCATCCGCCACTTCCTGGTAATCCGCCCGCCAGGCACACAGCCTGCCCTGCTCCCGGTAGCCATTGATGCCGGCCACCCGATCGTTATCCGGCAACGCCAGCCACACATCCACCCGGTCGCCTCCTGCGGTCAGATCACACAACAGCGGACCGCCATCGCGCTGGCTGTCATGCACAACCCATTGACCGTTGGGCAGAATGGCGGTAATGGATTCGAGGCGGCACTGACCCATTTCCAGCGCCTCTTCCAGCAGGTTCAGCGATACCAGGCCCCAGCAGTGTGGAGTGGTGAGCTGGCTACGCTGTTGCAGCTCCCGCTGGAATACCCGGTCCCATTGCTGGAAATGCTGCTGTCCAAGAAACAGGCCCTCTGCCCAAACAATTTTCTGCTGTCGCTGACTCATGGCACTACTCGTCAAATCAAGGTCATTCAGTCAAGGAGGATGCGATTCTTCTCGAGGGTGATGCGCACTTTCTTGTCAAAACGGCGGGTGAAGAAATTACCCGGCATCTCGTCGATGTCCCGCCAGCTCATGTTTTCCGGTTCGCGGTAGACCGCCATGACGGCCAGATACTCGGCCTGATCATGACGGGGAAGTTCCAGGTGGCGCTGATAGGCCGGGTCCATGGTGACTTCCTCTTTCATCACCAGGTCGTTACCCAATGCCTTGTAATCCTCCTTCCACAGCTCATCAAAACTGGCATTTTCGAAACTGCGCTTGTCCTTGAGCTGGTAGACCCTGACCACCACGGCCAGGGGTTCGCCATACTCGTTCTTGTTGATGTCTGCGGTGGACGACACGCCGAATTTCAGTGCAGGGGTACCGCAAGCGGACAAAAGAAAAGCGCACGCTATTACAACGAATAAACGCATAATGAGACCTACCAAAGTGAAGTTATCTTGAACGACTATCCATTAACGGCCTGTCGAAGCGTCCCTGCTCCCGGGCACGTGCAT
Organism: uncultured Alcanivorax sp.; assembly: GCF_947258575.1. Classification (GTDB taxonomy): domain Bacteria; phylum Pseudomonadota; class Gammaproteobacteria; order Pseudomonadales; family Alcanivoracaceae; genus Alcanivorax. The sequence goes on along the minus strand of NZ_CAMYIV010000011.1, from coordinate 317,340 downwards.
ACGCAGCGATGAACGCAGGTGCGGTCACTTCCATATAGCTGCGATGCGATGCTTGTGTGTGATGATTGCTGCCGGACTGGAACAGCCCGAACAGGTTTTGTAGTGAGGCGGGGCGCATTGGCGGCTGGCTGCGAATTTCCGCCAGGGCCTCCACCAACGCCATCTGGTGGCCCAGCAGATCCACGAAAAGCTGCTCAATGTTTTCATGGCCGCCGCTGCCGGAGTCCAGCCAGGAAAGAATTACCTCTTCGACCGGGGCATCCTTGAACGCTTCAAAACCGTCCTGAAAGATACGCGCATAAGGCAAACCCATTTCGTCAGCAAACTGCTTCTGCCCATCTACCAGACGGGACACGCCAGAAACCAATGCGCTGATTGAGCGTGATGACAATGCTTTTCGGTTTTTCCTTTTTGTGCCGCTATCCATGCCGCCCCCAGAGATTTGCTCGACAAATCCAGTCGATGATCAAAATCCGGGGGCGATTTTTTCGGTAATGAAGAGCAGAGTCAAAAACCCAAAATTTATCGAAAGTGTGATGAAATTCCTCTCGACTGCTTGTTATTTAAGCAAATTTAAGCCAGTTGAAACGGTAGTACATGCATTAGTGTGAGATGTCTCACGAGCAGTCGCTTGGTATTTACAAAGGGAAGAAATTTCACCTACAGAGACTGTCAGATATTGCTTACACGAAGTTAGGATAAACTCTTTAAATTGCGGTCATTATCCAGAGCCTGGCTTGCAATACTGATTTTCTATTTGCAGAAAAATCAGCTGCTATTTCCCCAACACCTTGAAGCGATGACGTAACCGGAACCCCTGGTCGTCGACCAGTGTCAGCGTATGCCAGCCGGGTTCGGCGACGATGGCCTGTTCGTGGAAGTGTCGGGTTTTTCCCAGGAAATTGTCGTCCAGATGCCAGAACAGTTCTGCCTTGCTGCGTTGGTGGACGGCGCGGAACACCGCCCGGCCCAAACGACCATTCAGCTCAACAGGAATATAAATGGCGGTGCCGGCGTGGGGATAAACCAGCGCCATGGGTGGCTCGCTTTGCATGGCGCGGGCGCCGGCTACACAGTCGGCACGCCAGGCGGGCAAGGGCCGATAACGAGGATGGTGACGGCGATAGAACCAGGCCTGGGCCGGTGGCAGCACAAACCAGTCCTGATGATGCATCTGGCTCACTGATTCGCACTGGCTGTGCACCCGTTGGCCGTTAGCATCCAGGTGCACACGGATATGGTGTGGCGTGACGGCCTGAAAATGGCTTTGTCTCGGCGCCCACTGGTCCACGGTCTCGCACCGCCCCCCTGCCAGGTAGCCATCATCGGCACAGACCTGAACGGTTTTCAGTTCACCCAGTGGCGGCTGTGGCCAGGACGCCGTGCCCAGCAGGCTAAACACATCCAGCATCAGTGGTGCAGCCGTCGCTGCCCCGCCAAGGGACGGAGCAGGTTCACCATTGCCGTTACCCGCCCAGACACCCACCGTGTATTGCCCATTACTGCCGATGGCCCAGGCATCGCGCAAACCGTAGCTGGTGCCAGTTTTCCAGGCAATCGGCTGACTGGAGGTGAACAGTCGCCACTGTTGTGCCGTGCCCGGTCTGGCGACCTCTCGCAACGCTTCCAGGGTCAGCCAGGCAGCGCCGGGGCTCATTGCCATTCCCGGTGCTGTCACAGTCTGCTGCCCTGCCAGTGTTCGCACCGGGTCTGCTGGTAGCCCGCTGGCGCTCGCCATCATCTGTGCATAAATTGCTGTGAGCTCATCCAGGCGCCCCTCTGCGCCGCCGAGAATCAGAGTGAGCCCGTAGTCTTCCGCGCTGCGAAACAGGGTTGTCATGCCCAGACGCCGTAGCTCGCTATGAAAGCGGCCCAACCCGTAGTCTTTCAGCATGCGTACGGCGGGAATGTTCAGCGACTGGCTCAAGGCCTGGTGGGCTGGCACCGCCCCCCGATAGCCATGGTCAAAGTTTTCCGGACTGAAACCGCCGTAGTTGGTAGGCAGATCCGCCACCAGGGTGCCGGGCAGCAAGCGCCCGTCATCCAGCATCAAACCATACAGTAACGGCTTGAGCACGCTACCGGTGGAACGAGGGGCACTGGCGATATCCACGGCAGCCCCGTATTCCACAGGATTACCGTGGGAGACATTGCCCACATAGGCGCGGGTCTCCCGTTGCTGATGATCAATGACCACCACTGCCACGTTATGCACTCCATCGCGGACCAACCGCCGGCCATGTTGCCGGGCCAGCTCCTGAACTCGCTGCTGGATATCCGCATCCAGCGTTGTGGTCAGTAGTCGCCGCGAGGAAGCCTTTGACAAAGTGTTGAGCAAGTGAGGGGCCAGACCCGGCAGGGGCCTGGGCGCAGCAGGTAAAGGCTCCATCAGCGCCAGGCGAAGATCTGCCTCTGCCATGGCACCCTGGTGGTGAAGCTGCTGCAGCAAAGCATTGCGCTTGGCCAGCAGGCGTTCGCGATTACGCCCAGGATGGATCAGCGAAGGCGAATTGGGCAGCACCGCCAACAAGGCCGCTTCCGCCCAGCTCAGGGCACCCGGTTGGCGGCCGAAATAACGCCAAGATGCGGCACGCAAACCGACAATGTTGCCACCGAAGGGAGCCCGGCTGGCGTACTGCACAAGGATCTCCGGCTTGCTGAAGTGCCACTCCAGCTGCAATGCCAGTAGCGCCTCACGAGCTTTTTCAATCAGGGTTCGCGGCGGGTCATCGCGCAATAGGCGGGCCAGCTGCATGGTCAGGGTGGAGCCGCCACTGACCACCTTGCCCGCTTCCAGGTTCAGGCGCATGGCGCGGGCGATGGCTAGCGGGTCAATGCCCGGGTGTTGGTAGAAACGTCGATCTTCGAACAGCAGTAACGCCTGCTCGTACTTGTCAGGCAGCTGATCCACCGGCACAAAGCGCCACTGCTGATCCTCGGCAATCCGGGCGTCCAGCAAACGGCCGTTACGATCAAGCATCAAGGTGGCATAAGGCGTGTTATGCAGTCGCTCGGGCAGTGGCCACCATTGCAGGGCCGCCAGCATCAGTAGCAACCCAGGCAACACGCCTGTCAGAAGAAATCGTCTTTTGGAATATTGTCGCTTCATGGGCTGGCAGGCAGAGAGAGAGAAACCGAAAGCCTACTCAACAATGGGGAGAGGGTCGACCGAACAAAAAAACGGGCGCATTAAGCGCCCGGTTTGTGTGGTTCAGGAAGGACTTAAAGGTGGAGGCCACACTCAGTCTTCTGCTGACCTTTCCAGCGACCTTCGCGGCCTTCGCCCTTGAAGGTACAGTGGCTGCAGCCGATAGAGTTATAGCCTTCCGCCACCAGCGGATGGAACGGCAGATCGTGTTCTTCGATATAGCTATCGCGCTGTTCCTTGGTGACGTCGATCATAGGGTTGAACTTGATCATCCCGCCACGCTCTTCGAATACCTGCAGCCCGGCGCGGTGCTCGGTCTGCCAACCCATCAGGCTGGAAATCCACAGGTCGTAGTTTTCCTTGGCCTCATCCAGGGGGTTCACCTTGTTCACCTGACAGCACAGATCGGGATCGGATTCCCACATGCGGTTTTCCAGGGACACCTGGTGATGATCCGGGTCCGGCGTCACGTCAACGACAGTCAGGCCAAAGCGCTCCACCAGGTAGTCCTTATACTTGAGGGTTTCCTCAAAGTGATAGCCGGTATCGATGAAGTGTACTGGCTGTTCAGGACGAATCGTTGAGATGATGTGCAGAAAATAGGCGGAGGTCGCCGCGAAGGAAGAGGTAACCATAATCCGCTCGGGGGAAAAATCCTCGAATACGCGGGCGATACGTTCCTCAAAACTCAACGGACCATAGACACGGTTCAGCTCCTCCAGTGCCTCTTTGGACAGGCCGGCGGTGTTGTCTCCGAATCGTGTAATAAGCTGTGCACTACCCATGATCTACAGCACCTCAAAACAGGAATTGCGAGTGCCATGATAGGGGGTCAGCGAAGAAGATAAAGGAATATATAGTGATACTTTTATAACTATGAGACATATGAAACGGCAACCGGTAATCGCACCGGGAACATGGACTACTCGCCTTATCCCCGGTACGACCCGACATTTACTGCCTCAGAACTTGTAGTTAAGCCCCAGTCCGATCAGTTCCTGGGTACCGAAGTCATTATCCACCAGACGCAAATACTCCAGGCTCATGCTGATGTGCTCTTCCATGCCCAGATCAAAGCCACCGCCGTAGGAGGCGCCATCGTCACGCAGGGTTTCGCCATTGAAGTCATTTTCCACATAGCTGTAGCCCCCGATCAGATAGGGGCGAACCGGACCGGCCAGCGGTGGTGTCAGCCGGGCGTAGACGCCGTAGTGAAAGTCGTTCTCCACTTCCACACCGCGGTAGGAATCATCATCGAATGCCTTGCCGGCATGAACCTCGGCGCTAACCAGCTCGTGCAGTACCATGCCACCACGCAGTGTCAGACCAGTGAGGGTCACATTGCTGACCGAACCACGATCGATGTTCATCATATTGACCTGGGCACCGGTGTAGAACTCTGCCTGTGCCGCCGTGCCGGCAAACAACATTCCTGCTGCAAGCGTTCCGCGAAAAATTCCGGATCTTTTCAACATTCAGCTCTCCTTGGTTTTTCTTATCAGTCCCATCGTGGACAAAAGTCCACATACCTATTGAAACGGTCATAGCGTCAAAAGGAAAGTGTTGGGCGTAGCGGGATGTTTGACGGTCAATTACCAGTGACACGCGGTGAATGACGACTGCAGCACTTATTTACATAACTTAACAAAAGACACGGAACGGATACTGTCAGACTTGTCGGAATTGGCAGGTGCCATACGCGACGAATCGATACGCCGTGGTACAACATTGCCCTCTCACCCATGCAGGGGGGCATGAAGACGTAAAGGAGACTGATCTATGAAAAAGCCAATAATCGCCATGGCCGCACTGCTATTTTCCAGCGCTCTGACCGCCACCGCCACCGCACAGCAGCCCGGCACGCAACAAGGCGCTCCGCAATCCCAGAACATGCCTCAGCAACAGAACCTGCCGGATGCATCCGAATTTTCCGATGCTGACCTGGATGCATTTGTTGCCACTCAGAAAGACATGGCAGGCATTCAACAAAAGTATTCCCAGAAGCTGAAGGCCAACCAGGACAAGCCCAAGAAAGCGATGGAAGTACAGCAGGAAGCCCAGCAAAAAATGGTAGAAGCCGTGGAAGACAACGGCCTGGAACTGAAAAAATACAACCAGATCGTTCGTCTGGCACAGTATGATGCGGACTTCCGCGCCAGCCTTCAGGAAAAACTGTAACCGTAAGGCTGAAGACAAAAAAACGCCGGCATTAGCCGGCGTTTTTTTGTTTCAAAAACCATCAGAAATTCACGGTTACCCCCAACCAGTAACGCCGGCCATCTTCCACATAACCATACTCATCCATCAGGATTTCCTTGTCCGTCAGGTTATAGATGCCAGTGTTCAGCTTTGCCTGCGGCGACAACCGGAACCCCACCCCCGCATCGATCAGCGTATTTGACGGCGCGATAATGGCACTGCTGGAAGGCCCGGTAGTCGGCTGACTCTCTTCCCCGCGGTAGCGCACAGTCGCCCAAGGCGATACGGTATCTGTGGCCTGCCAGTTGGCTTGCAGACTGGCCAGATGTTCCGGCAACTGATTCAGCGGTTCTCCCTTGTATTCGCCGGATTTCTGCTCGGAATCCGTATAGGTATAGCTGAGGTTCAGTGTCAGCACTCGATACAGCGTAGTCGACAGGGCAGCTTCCACCCCCCGGGTTACCGCTTCGTCCACATTGACTCGGTAGGTGGGGTCAGAGCCGAACTGGTTGGCACCGTCAGTACAAATAGCAACCGGGCAGGCAATGCGGGTTATCTTGTCTTCAAAATCATTATGGAAAACGGTGACGTTCGCCATCAGGCTACGTCCGGCATTGAAGTAAAGCCCCAGCTCCTTGTTTACCGACGTTTCCGGTTCCAGATCCGGGTTGCCATAGATATTGCCACCACGACTCACCTGTCCCCAGTCCGGGGTAATTTCCCGCAGCGAGGGAGAACGAAAACCGGTGGAGACACCCCCTTTCAGGGTCCAGCGAGGGCTGAAGCCCCACACGCCATAAAGTCGGGGGCTGAAGTGACTACCAAAATTGTCATCGTCATCCATCCGCGCCCCGGCGGTGAGAGAGAAGGTATCAGTCAGCATCCATTCGTCTTCTGCGAACAGTGCATATTTTGCGGTATCGATACGGGTTAGGTCGGAAATCCGGTTGGACGTCTTGTCCGAGAGCGCTTCCTCAATAAAGTCCGCCCCCATGGTGACCCTATGATTACCCAGCGGCATTACCAGTGACGATTTCGCTGTGGTGTTGGTAATCACCATCTCGCGGTTTTCGTTTTCCGCTCTTTCCCGTTGCACGTAGGTGTCGGAGGTACCGATCGCCCAGCGCCCGGTATGGCTCAGCGAGAACGCTTCGCGGCTGCTGCGATTATCGGAATCCGTACAGCCACCACGACAGCCGGTGGCCTGAGCGCTGTAACCGACCAGCGAACGACGACGCTGATCCACCTGACTGGCCTCCAGCACAAGGTCATGATCCTCGCTGGGCGTCACCGATACCTTGGCAGTCAGGTTCTTCAGGGATTTTTCTTCAAAACCGTTTTCAAACAAATCCTCTTCCCGGTCCTGAAAGCGACCATAGAGTTGCAACCCCACCAGCCCTTCCTTGAGGGGGCCGTTGAGGCTGAAATTACCCTGCTTGATATCTCCTGATCGGGAATCATCCTGGATGATGGTATCCAGCTGGACCGAGCCACCCCACTCGTCAGCCACTTTACGGGTGATGATGTTAACGACGCCACCAAGAGCATCGGAGCCGTACAGGGTGGACATGGGCCCGCGCACCACTTCAATTCGCTCGATGCCTTGCAAGGGCGGTAACCAGTCCTGCTCGAAACCGGCGCTGCCGTTGGGGCGGGTTTCGCGGGTGGAGACGCGTTTGTCGTCGACGAGGATAAGGGTGTATGACGAAGGCATACCACGCATGACAATATCCGTGCCGCGATCGCCGGAACCGCCACCGGTCACGATCACCCCGGGGATATCCCGCAGAGCATCGGTGGCATCCTTGTAATAGCGTTGCTCGATCTGCTCCCGGTTGATCACACTGATGGAAGCCGGCGCATCTTCCACCTGCTGGGCATACCCCCCGGCAGTCACCGAAATCTGACCCAGTTCGTGGCTTTCCTGCTCAGCCCAGGCAATACCGCTGGTCGCTACCAGCACCAACCCCAGGTTCCCCAAACGCATTACCATCTTCCTTCTCTCCTCAATTATCTCGACATACGGTCGGGGCCCAGACACCCCCTGACTGTCAGACAGAGACTGATCCCCCGAAACGCGGCCATAGGGCCGCACAGGGCATGTAGGGACATGCTTCACGGGAAAGAATGATATTGATTCTTATTTGCAGATAAAGCAGATTTACAAACTATACAGCGGCCGGCAATCGCAGGTGGACCCGCAGGCCGGGGACGGTATTTTCTGCCCACAACTGGCCGCCAAGCCGCTGCACGGAACGGCGGGCAATGCTCAACCCCAACCCGAAACCACTGTTGCCGGCCCGGGCACTATCCAGACGGACGAAAGGTGCGAAGATGTCCTCCAGCCGATCCGCAGGCACACCGGGTCCCTGATCAGTGACCCACAGATGCCACCACTCCCCCTCTCGGGTCCCCGACAGGGAAATCCGCCCCTGCGCCGGAGAATAGCGCACCGCATTGCGCACCAGATTTTCCAGCACCTGAGCCAGCGCATTGAGATTGCCACGGACCTGCGCATCGGCAGGAAGGTCGCAGGGAAAGCGTGACTGGAGCCAGCCACTTTCGAAGGCGGCGTTGTCGCTTACCACATCCCATAGAGCCTGCAACGGGATCGGCTCCTGCCCACCGTCAACGGATTCCGTATCCTGCCAACCCAGGGTAAGCGTATCGTTGACCAGGGTACGCATCTGGACCAGCTCACGTGCCACCCGCTGTCGTAGCCTCGCTTCATCCAGATCACCCTCCAATGCCACCGCCAGACGACTGAGTGGCGTGCGTAACTCATGGGACATATCGTTGAGAAGCTGACGCTGGGTGGCCAGCATGGCCGACACCTGCTCGGCCATGTGATTGAAACTGCGCGCCACATCGCCAAATTCATCACGACGGTTGCTCAGCGACGGCTGGACCCGGGCCTGCGGATCATCCTTGAATTGCAGCACTTGGTGCTGCAATTCTCGCAGCGGCACACGCAGGCGCCAAAACAGCAACAGACCGAGAATCAGTGCCACCAATGCCGGCAGACCCACCATCAGCAAGGACTTCCATAGTGGCCAGTCCTGCCCGGGCATATAACGGGGTGGCAATTGCATCACCAGGCTGCCCTGCTCCGCGTTGTCAGGGAAAGGCACTCCGATATAGGGCATGGAGCGATAGCGAAAACTCATGCGCCACTCCAGACCCCGTTGAAATCGCAGGCCGGCCCGTTCCGATTCTGTCAGGGGAATGCCACTGAGTGACTGGTCATCCTGGCTGACTACCATGATGTCACCGGGTTCACGATCACGCATGGCAGCGATCCAGTGCTCCACCCCCGCTGCACCGTTCACTCGCCAGGCCTGCTCCGCGTCGGCGGCATAACCGCGCATGACGTTTTTCGCCTCATCGCTGAGTAACAGGGCACGGCTACTGAGAGTGCGGTTAAGCCAGTCGCTCAGTGTCACGGTGCAAACCACCGTCACCATCAACAGCAACGCCAGCCGCCACAACAGGGAATGTCGGCGCAGCATCACAAGTTCTCGGTAATCAGGGTGTATCCCTGGCCCCAGACGGTGCGAACAGAGGATTCGGGCACGCCGGCATCACGCAACTTGCGACGCAGGTGGCTTACATGCAGATCCAGACTCCGGTCATGGCGACCACAGCCCCGATATAACACAGTCTGGTAAAGAAAGGGTTTGCTGAGAACCTGGTCATGGTGCTCCAGCAGGACCTGCAGCAAACGAAATTCCGTGGTGGTCAGCCCCAGATCACGCTGGCGATAACAAGCGGTCTCGGCCGCCTCTTCCAGAACCAGCCCACCCACTGAATTCGACGGCACCGCCCGGTGTCGCTCCATGCTCACCCGGCGCAGCACTGCCTCTACCCGCACCGCCAGTTCGGCCATACTGAACGGCTTGGGCAGGTAGTCATCCGCCCCGCCGATCAGGCCCTGAATCCTGGCCTGCTCATCACCGAGTGCAGAAACCACGATCACCGGCACCGGGCTCCTGTGGCGAAGCTGGCCCAGCAACTCCAGGCCATTCATCCCGGGTAGCAAAATATCCAGCAATACCAGATCAAAGTCTCCAGATGACGCCGCCGCCAAGCCGAGCGTGCCATCCATACAGAGGGTGACCTGATAACGGCGCTCAGACAGGAAATCATGGAGATGCGCGCTGAGCACAGCATCGTCTTCGATGACCAGCAAACGGGAGGGAATTTGGGCAACAGCATTCATTCGCGAATGATAGAAATTATCATTTAACAAATCCAGGGTTATTTGAACTTAATTCACTGCCCGCCAATATCCCTTACATTCTTTACACCCTCACGACTATTTAAAAAGAACCATTCTCATTAACATCGCTGCCATCGAAATATGCCGAGCCCTTTTCCGTGGTGAACAAGAAACGCAAAGCCTTCTGGTTAAAACAGCTCCACCAGTGGCACTGGATTACCTCGGCCCTGTGCCTGATCAGTCTGCTGCTGTTCAGCATCACCGGAATCACGCTGAACCATGCCAGTGCCATCAGCGCCGACCCGGCCATCCGGGAACAGGTAGCCTCCCTGCCCGCGCCTCTACTGGAAGAGCTCGGCTTTCACCAAGCGGGTGCCCTACCCGTTGCGGTGCGCAACTGGCTGGATCGGGAGATGCAGATCCGCGTCGGCGACAAGGCCGCCGAATGGTCTGCCGGGGAAGTCTACCTGGCCCTGCCCCGGCCCGGCGGCGATGCCTGGCTGGCCATTGATCTTGATGATGGTGCCGTGCTGGCCGAGCAGACCGACCGAGGCTGGATCGCGTTTTTCAACGACCTGCACAAGGGGCGGCACACCGGCATCGCCTGGTCCTGGTTTATCGACATCTTTGCCGTGGCCAGCCTGCTGTTCGCACTCACCGGCCTGGGACTGATGATGCTGCACGCCAAACGCCGGCCGGCCACCTGGCCGGTCACACTGGCCGGGCTGGTGCTGCCCTGGCTGCTGATCGTGGTTTTCATGCATTAAAAGGACAGTCCTATGCGTTTACTCCCCCTCGCACTGTTTTCCCTGCTGGCCAGTTATGCCAGCGCCGACACCTTCCTGGTAGAAGTCGAAGTCCCCCGGCTGCGGGTGGCGGAATACCACGCTCCCTACGTGGCCTTCTGGGTGGAAAACGCCGACCGCAGCACCATCGTGCCCCTGGGCCTGTGGTACGACGACCAGGAAAAGTGGCTCAAGGATATTCGCCAGTGGTGGCGACGTACCGGCCGTAGCCAGCAAAAACCTTATGACGGTCTCACCGGCGCCACCCGCAGCCCTGGCAAGCACCCGATGGATTTCAGCGACCTGCAAAGCCTGCAGAATCTTGCCGCGGGTGACTACCAACTGGTAGTGGAAGCCTCCCGGGAAGTCGGCGGCCGGGAAGTGGTGCACCTGCCCTTCCAATGGCCGGCCAAAAACCACCAGCAACGACAGGTTGACGGTACCAGCGAGCTGGGCACCGTCACGCTCAGCGTAAAACCCTGAAGCCAATAAACATGAAAAGGAAAAACGCCATGAACATCACGCTAAAACGCCTCGGCATGCTGTCGCTACTGGCAACCGCTTTGCCGGTCCAGGCTCACAAACTCTGGTTGCTACCCAGCCACACCAGTGTCTCCGAACCGCAATGGGTCACCGTGGATGCCAGCATTTCCAACGAAATCTTCGGCGTAGAGCGCCCCTACCCGCTGGACGACCTGGAAGTGACCGGGCCTGATGGCAAGGCCGCCACTGTGGAAAATCTCCTCAAGGGCCACCGTCGAAGTGTCTTCGATGTGAATCTGGACAAGCCCGGCAGCTATCGCATCGCCGTGGCCAAACCCGGTTATTTTCTGATGTACCAGGTGGATGGTGAGCGCAAACGCGCCCGCGGTATGGATGCCGGCACACTGTTAGCCCAGCTGCCGGAAAATGCCAGTGACGTGACACTGAGCGAAGTCCACAACCGTCTGGAAACCGTGATCACCCTGGGCGCGCCGACGACCATCCGGCCCACCGGCAAGGGCATGGAACTGGAAATGCTCACTCACCCCAACGACCTTTATGCCGGCGAGACCGCACAGTGGCGCCTGCTGGTGGACGGTGAACCGGCCTCTGGTGTGGAGATGGAACTGGTCTCCGGTGGCACCCGCTACCGCGACAGCCAGGACAACTGGATCGTGACCAGCGACGACAAGGGCATGCTGTCCATCACCTGGCCCCAGGCCGGTCGCTACTACCTGGAAGCCTCCAGCTCTGATGACAAGGTCAGCAACAAAAAAGCCGATCAGCGACGGCTGCAGTATCTGGGAACGGTAGAAGTGTTGCCGATGTGAAGAGAACAGCTGCGAGCCACAAGCTTCATGCTACAAGGCGGGAGGGGCCGAGCCAGACGGCCCGCACCCTGTCCGCGACAGTTATCCCTAATTCTTTTACGAAGCCGCTGCAGGAACGTAGCGTAGGGGGAGTAACGACCGTAGGTCGGCCCGAAGGCTGAGCGTAGCGAATACGGAGTTTGGGTCGCAAACCGCGCTTGCGCGGAAATCATCGAAAGGTGATCCGGCATCCCAAAGCGGAACAGGTCTCTCCAGAAATAATGGTAAATAGAGGTTGAGCTCTGTCGCCTCGCTACGCTCGGTTCGGATGTCGCAGATCCCCCGGGGGGACAAGAATAGCTCCCACGAGCGGCTTCGTAGAAATGCAGAGATCCTGGGAGTTTTTGGCCTTTCGTTATCCAACGAGCGTGGCTCGAGCTAGCGGCTAATCCCGTCAATCAGACCCCGCATCGTGCGCACCGCTTCATCCAGCCCGGACATCACGGCCCGGGCGATGATGCTATGGCCGATGTTCAGTTCGTTGATGCCCGGGATAGCGGCGATGGGCAAGGTGTTGTGGTAATGCAGGCCATGGCCGGCGTTAACCACCAGACCTTGCTCCAGCGCATAGGCGACGCCATCACGAATTTTTGCCAGTTCCTGCTGCTCGCTGGCCGGGTCCGTGGCATCGGCGTAATGCCCGGTATGAATTTCGATGGTCGGCGCACCACATTCCCGGGCGGCACGGATTTGCGCCGGATCCGCATCGATAAACAGGGACACATCGATACCCGCCTGCCCCAGGCGCTGGCAGCACTGGGCAATCCATGCCTGGTTACCCACCACATCCAGACCACCTTCCGTAGTCAGCTCTTCTCGCTTTTCCGGCACCAGACAGCAATGGGGCGGCTTGATGCGACAGGCAATGGCAACCATTTCCTCGGTGGCGGCCATCTCCAGGTTCATGCGGGTCTGCAGGGTCTGCGCCAGCAACTCCACATCACGGTCATTGATATGGCGGCGGTCCTCACGCAGATGCACAGTAATCCCATCCGCCCCCGCCTGCTCCGCTACCAGCGCCGCCTGCACGGGCTCCGGATAGCGGGTGCCACGGGCCTGGCGCAGGGTGGCGATGTGATCGATGTTAACGCCGAGCAATACTCTGGACATAATACTCACCTTAAAACGGATTCTTTGCGTAGCGGGCAATTCGATGTTCTAGCTTCTAGCTTTCAGGATGGAGCTCCGCCTGAATCGGCACACAATGTTTTTTTTCTCTAGTTGCTAGTTGCTAGTAGCTCAAAGCTAGACTCTGCTTTTCACTTCTCCCGAAACAGCTCGCGGCTTTTCAAGGGTTTGTCCCCCAGGTGCGGAGCCAGCAAAGCCCGGCACAGGTGGAGGGCGGTTTTTCGGGCTGGCGGTTGCCAGTCACCGTTGACGATGGCCAGTAAATCGTTGCCTTGATACCCCTCTTGTGCGGGCAACAGGCCCTGCTGCGGGTCCAGCAGGTAGTATCCGTCAGGGCGCAATGCCTCGCCGTGAATATCGTACCCCAGTGCGATGCCGTAGCCCATTTCCTCCAGCAGGCCCAACTCGAATTGCCGCAGAGCCACATCAAGCCACTGCCCTTCCTGCAAAGCATTGAGCGCCTGTTCATAAAGAGGCCAGAGCCCCGGGTGCGGGTCGTCCCGGTGCAACAGGCGAGTCAGAAGCTCATTAAGGTAAAAGCCGCAATACAGAGGCTTGCCCTGCAAGGCCAGGCGTTGGCCACGAGGTTCGCAGCCACGAAAGCTGTAAAGCTCGCCGGCGCTTTTCAGTTCGATCCACAGCGGGGTAAAGGGTGCCAGCAACGGATCCTTGCGCCCACCTCGCACCACCGCCCCCACACGCCCCAGCGCGGGCACAAACAGTTCCACGATCAGGCTGGTGTTACGGAAGGGCCGGCGGTGCAAGAGCCAGGCGGGTTGCAGGGTGGGGTTCACGGGGGACAGCTCCTAGCTTCTAGCTTCTAGCTTCTAGCTTCTAGCTTCTAGCTTCTAGCTTCTAGCTTCTAGCTTCTAGCTTCTAGCTTCTAGCTTTCAGAATGGTGCCTCGCCTAAAGCCAAATACAATATTTTCTAGCAGCTAGTAGCTAGAAGCTCGCAGCTCAATTCCGTTCGTCATAGCCAAGCGAGCGCAACGCCCGGGCATCGTCGGACCAGCCAGCCTTGATCTTCACCCATAGATTCAACATTACCTTGCGATCAATCAGGCGCTCAATGTCTTCCCGGGCCTGGGTGCCGATCTGCTTGATACGGTCACCACCATCACCAATGAGAATCTTTTTCTGGCCACGACGTTCCACCAGGATAGCGGCAGAAATTTCAGTGACGCGGGCGCCCTCTTCCCACATTTCCACTTCCACGCTGACCTGATGGGGCAGCTCCTGGCCCAGCTGGCGCACCACTTTTTCACGAATAATTTCTGCCGCCATGAAGCGCAGGCTGCGGTCGGTTAGCTGGTCTTCGTCGTACCAGAACTCCCCTTCCGGCAAGCGCTCGACCAGCGCCTTTTCCAGCTCCATCAGGTTCTGTTCCTTGAGCGCAGACACAGGCACCACAGCATCGAAAGGGTAACGCTCGGTAAGCGCTTCTATATGCGGCAGCAACTGGGCCTTGTCGTCCAGGCTGTCCACCTTGTTGATGATCAGCAGCACCGGCATTTCCGGGTGTTCGGGCAGTAGCGACAACACATACTCATCTGCCGGAGTCCACTTGAGGCCATCCACCATCATGCAGACCACATCCACGCCACTGAGCGTGGATACTGCGGCCTCGTTCATGGCCCGATTAAGCGCTCGCTCCTGACCGGTATGAATCCCCGGGGTGTCCGCAAAGATAATCTGATAGTTGTCACGGGTATGGATACCGTGGATACGGTGACGGGTGGTTTGCGGCTTGCGCGAGGTAATGCTGACCTTTTGCCCGATCAGGTGATTCATCAGGGTAGATTTACCCACGTTGGGGCGACCAACGATGGAGATCATTCCACAACGGGTCGGTGTTACGTCAGTCATACTGCTGCTCCAGCCAGCTCAGGACAGTGGCCGCGACCTGCTGCTCGGCCTTGCGGCGACTGGCTCCCTGGGCCTTGAAGGTTTGTTGCATCTGCTCCAGTTCGCAGGTCACTTCAAAGGTCTGCTTGGGAGCGAGACCCTCCACCTGAGTGACCTGGTAAGTGGGCAATTCGAATTTGCGGGCCTGCAGCCACTCCTGCAGGCGGGTTTTGGCATCTTTCTGGGCACTCTGCGGAGTAATGATCTGCAGCCGTTCATCAAACCAGTTCAACACCACGTCCCGGCAGGGTGACTCACCACCGTCCAGCAGGATGGCACCGATTATCGCTTCCAGAGAATCAGCAAGAATGGAATCGCGGCGAAAGCCACCACTTTTCAGTTCGCCACCGCCCAGCACCAGATAATCTCCCAGGCCCAGTTCTCGCGCCACCAGGGCCAGAGTCTGGCCGCGAACCAGCGAGGCCCGCATCCGGGTGAGTTGCCCTTCTGCCGCATCCGGAAAGCGCTCAAACAAGGCAATGGAAATGATTTGCCCGAGCTGGGCATCACCAAGAAATTCCAGGCGTTCGTAGTTGCGATGGCGGCTGACACTGCGATGGGTCAGTGCCAGTGCCAGCAGTTCAATATCATTGAAACGATAGCCCAAGCGAGCCATCAACCTGTCGAGATCATTATTCACTGGCGAACGTCTTTGCTGAACTCGTCCTGAAAGGTCATCACGATACTGACGTTGTAGAACATGGGTTCGCGGACTTCATAATCAGTAGTAATTTTGAGCACCCCGGCATCCTTGGTGATTGCCAGATCCTCGACGTTTATCACGGTGACTTGATTGATGGAGAACCGCTTTCTCAGCGCGTCACGCACCTCTCGGGGTGACATCAATGCGGTCTTGCTATCCTGCATCAAGGACTTGACTGACGAAGAGATGGTGTTGTGTTCCATGTAGGCGGGCACCATTCGCAGTGTTGCAGTGCCCAGGACAGCAGCAACCAGCAGTATCGCCGCCCAACCCACCAAAGAGATCCCACGTTGCTGTGATGGCTTTGTCATCATTGTTAGTTCGCCTCCACCTTGTCTATGGCGCCATTACGAGAAAAACTGGGTATCGAGAAGATCGGCTTCCAGTGCATCCAGATCAGGAAAGCCTCCCCCACTACCAGCTCTTCCGGGACTATACCCCAGAATCGGCTGTCGTTACTGTTATCCCGGTTGTCGCCCATCACAAAGTAGGCGCCTTCCGGCACTTGCCATTCACCCTGAGTCCGGCTCTGCGGCACTTTGCGGCCGGTGAAGGGGTTGATCTTGCCTTCCTGCCATATCAGGTGGCGGCTGTCACCGAGTTGCTCCACATACTCGCGCCGCCAGGCACCGGAGCCTTCCCACTCCCGGGCCAGCTCCCGCTTCACCGGTTCGCCATTGACCGTGACCATGTTGTCTTTTACCTGCACGCTATCACCAGGCAGACCAACCACTCGTTTGATGAAGTTCTGGCTGCGATTTTCCGGGAATTTGAATACCAGAACGTCGCCACGCTGGGGTTCACCGGTCTCGACAATCTTGGTGTTGGTCACCGGCAGGCGCAGGCCGTAGGCGAATTTGTTCACCAGAATGAAGTCGTTCACCTGGAGGGTCGGCAGCATGGATCCGGACGGGATGGTAAATGGCTCGATGATGAAGGAGCGAATTACCAGCACAACGAAGAAAACGGAAATCAGGGAATTTGAGGTTTCCACAGCCCCTTCCACGCGCCCGCCTTTCTGCTTGAGCTTGAAGATCTTGTCGATGACCCAGACTGTAACGGTGAGCAGCAGCGCCAGGGAAAGCCAGAAACCAATATCGATATCCATCAATCATCCACCTTGAGTACTGCAAGGAACGCTTCCTGGGGGATTTCCACATTACCCACCTGCTTCATGCGTTTCTTACCTTCTTTCTGTTTCTGCAGCAGCTTTTTCTTGCGCGATACGTCACCGCCGTAGCACTTCGCGGTCACATTCTTGCGCAATGCCTTGACGGTCTGGCGAGCAATGACCTTGTTGCCGATGGCCGCCTGAATGGCCACATCAAACATTTGCCGCGGCACCAGCTCCTTCATCTTTTCGCACAGGGCCCGGCCGCGATAGGCGGACTGGTCCAGGTGACAAATCATCGCCAGGGCATCCACCTTGTCGCCGTTAATCAGTACATCAACCCGCACCAGCTTGGTGGCTTCGAAGCGCTCGAAGGCATAGTCCATGGAGGCAAAACCCCGGCTCACGGACTTGATGCGATCGAAGAAATCCAGCACCACTTCGGCCATGGGGATGTCGTAGGTCAGCGCCACCTGTTTGCCCAGATACTGCATATTGATCTGCGAGCCCCGGCGCTCCACACACAGGGTAATCACATTGCCCACAAACTCCTGGGGAACCAGGATGTTGACGCGGGCGATGGGCTCACGGAATTCCTCAATTTTGTTGGCGTCCGGCAGCTTTGAGGGGTTATCCACGTAAAGCACGGATTCATCGACCAGCAGGATTTCATAGACCACCGTGGGCGCGGTGGTGATCAGGTCCAGGTCGTATTCGCGCTCCAGACGCTCCTGGATGATCTCCATGTGCAGCATGCCCAGAAAGCCCACCCGGAAACCGAAGCCCAAGGCATCGGAGGTTTCCGGTTCATAGAACAGCGAGGCATCGTTGAGGGTCAGCTTGGCCAGGGCATCACGGAAGTCTTCGTAATCATCGGCACTGACCGGGAACATACCCGCATACACCTGTGGCTTCACTTTCTTGAAGCCCGGCAGAGCCGGCACATCCGGGGTCTTGGCCAGAGTCAGGGTATCGCCCACCGGCGCACCATGAATATCCTTGATGCTGCCGCTCACCCAGCCCACTTCCCCGGCTTCCAGGTGTTTGGTCTCGGTCCGTTTCGGCGTAAAGATACCGAGTTGATCCACCACATGGGTCTGCCCGGTGGATTTCACCAGAATCTTGTCGCCTTTTTTCAGGCGGCCATGCTTCATCCGCACCAGGGAAATCACGCCCAGGTAGTTATCGAACCAGGAATCGATGATCAGCGCCTGCATATTCCCTTCCCGCTCGCCTTCAGGGGCGGGAATGCGTTCCACCAACTGCTCCAGCAGATCATCCACGCCAACCCCGGTCTTGGCGGAAACCCGGCAGGCATCGTGAGCATCCAGGCCGATGATCTCTTCGATCTCGTTGATCACCATATCCGGCTCAGCCTGGGGCAGATCAATCTTGTTGAGCACCGGCAGCACTTCCAGGTCCTGCTCGATAGCGGTGTAGCAGTTGGCCACGGACTGGGCTTCCACGCCCTGGGCTGCATCCACTACCAGCAAGGCCCCTTCACAGGCGGACAGGGAACGGGATACCTCATAGGAGAAATCCACGTGTCCCGGGGTATCAATGAAATTCAGCTGGTAGGTTTCCCCATCCCGGGCCTTGTAATAGAGCGTCACGCTCTGGGCCTTGATGGTGATGCCCCGCTCACGCTCGAGCTCCATGGAATCCAGTACCTGCTCTTTCAGCTCGCGCTGGGTCAGCCCCCCGCAGACCTGGATAAAGCGGTCCGCCAGGGTGGATTTGCCATGGTCAATGTGGGCGATGATGGAGAAATTGCGAATATTCTTGATGTCAGTCATAGGGCCTGTTGCACAAAAGAGTGTTGCCGTGAAAACGGCACGCAGTGGGGCGCGATTCTAGCCTGAACGGGAGGGGGTTGCACGGGGGTTGGCTATCCTGTGCCCGCCAGCGCATGACAACAGCTTGCATGGGAACGGGGCAGAGGCCCAATTTCGCCATGCAAGCATAGGTTATTCACTACACTCACCCTTCGGGCCGCACTGTAATACGTGCGTACTGGGCCACGGCTCCGTTCCTGCAGCGCTGTGAGTCTGCTGGGAGGCCCTCAGGGCAACTTTATGGGCAGGAAACGGGGATTGCCGTCCCGGTTGATCAGGGCGGCCACGGTGCCGCTCTCGGGCAGAGCCGCCACCACCTCACCGAAGGATTCCGGGTCGTTCACCGGTTCATTGTTCAGCGTCACCAGAATATCCCCGCTGGCAATGCCTGCCTTGGCGGCCGGGCCATCACCCACCTCGGTGACGATCACCCCGGCTTTCAGATCCAGGCGGCTCAGCTCGGCGGCACTGGCGGCGCGCACTTTCAGCCCCAGAGCATTGGCGCCATCCGGCGCAGCCTGGCCGGCGGCACCACGCAGAGCCATCTCCGGGTCGTCCGGCAGCAGCCCAATAGTCACTTCCAGTTCCTTTTCCTTGCCGTCGCGGATGACCACCATGTCGGCATCCGTTTCCGGTTTCACCCGACCAACCCAGCGAGGCAGCTCGGAGGAGCGATAGATGGTTTCACCGTTGAACGAGACAATGATGTCACCGGCCTGGATACCGGCCGCCTCAGCGGGGGAGCCTTCCAGCACCTGGGAGACCAACGCCCCCTTTGGCTGATCCAGCCCGAAGGATTCCGCCAGATCGCGATCCACTTCCTGAATCAGCACACCCAGCCAGCCACGGCTGACCTTACCGTACTCCTTGATCTGGCTGACCACGTCCATGGCCATATCAATGGGAATCGCAAAACTGACCCCCATATAGCCACCGGAACGACTGAAGATCTGGGAGTTGATGCCCACCACTTCTCCGCTCAGATTGAATAGCGGGCCGCCACTATTGCCCGGGTTGATCGCCACATCGGTCTGTATAAAGGGAACATAGCTGTCATTGGGCAGGCTGCGGCCCTTGGCGCTGACAATCCCGGCAGTGACGCTGCTGTCGAAGCCGAAAGGCGCACCAATGGCCAGCACCCACTCGCCGACCTTGAGATCGTCAGAGGACCCGATATTGGCCACCGGCAGGTCTTCGCCATCCAGCTTCAGCAAGGCCAGATCGCTCTGTTCGTCGGCACCGACCAGCTCGGCCTTCAGCTCACGGCGATCCTGCAGACGCACAATGATTTCATCCGCCTCGGCCACCACATGGTTATTGGTGAGGACATAGCCATCGGCGGAAATTATGAAACCGGACCCCAGCGAACGCGCCTCTCGTTCCTGAGGCATGGAGGGCACGCCGTCTTCACCTCCGAACTGTTCAAAAAAGCGACGGAAGAATTCCGGCAATTGATCAAGCTGATCACGAACAGATTCTTCGCTCTGACGGGTGATGGTGCTGATATTCACCACCGCCGGGCCTTCTTTCTCCACCAGGCGGGTAAAATCCGGCAGGCCGGTTACCAGCGGTTCGGCCCGTTCCCGGGAAGCCTTGCTCTCCGGCTCGGCACAAGCCACCAACAGGCCCGTGAAAATCACCAGACACAGTGTCGCCACTCGCTGAAATCCGCTCATTGGGCTCTCCTTTTATTTTGCAGGCTGCACCACAACCGCCTGGCAACCGTCGTCCCCGGATGTCACCAGATACGGCTGATAAGCCCGATTATGACTCGCGCTTCGACTCAGTACACGGTTGATTACAAACCCCAGCACCAGGCCACCCATGCCAAACAGGGCCGATGCATCAAACGCCGTCACCGGCAGCAACGTCCCCAGCACAGACCCGCCCACCAGCAGAGCCAGCGGCAGACCATAGACCCACAGGGCGCCACGCATGAGCGCGCCTTCCGGCAGTGCCAATTGCACCGTATCACCGACCTGATGAATCTCACGGGAAGAAACAGGAACACGCAGGTGGGCACGCTGCCCACTCTGCTGTTGATTGACAAGATGGTGGCCGCATCCGGCCTTGGCCTTGCAGGCACCGCAGGTCGAGGCACGTATGGTCTCTACCCAGATGGCTTCGGCTTCCACCGCGACCACTGTGCCCTGCTCCAGAAGCATTACGGTTGGCTGTCCCTGACGCTGATGCCATCGATCACACGCAGCGCCGTACTCTGAGGCACTTCACCGACCAGGGTCACCAGATAAACACCGCTGGGGGCGGCCAGGCGGCGGCTTACCGCTACCGTCGGCCCAACCCGGCTGACCCCCTCTTCCACGCTGTTCTCGCCAATAGCTTCCACAAACACCGTGAAGGCCGCCAGGCCATCACTGAAACCACGGGCCGCCACCGGCGCGCGATCCGTTGTCGCCTGCCGCCAATCCTGCTTCATGGCACGGAAACCGGCCGGCAGCCATTCCGGACTGACGGTCAGCTTCATGGAAGGATGAGACTCGGCTACCGGCGCCAGCGCTTTTTCATGGCGAGCTTCCGGCACTGCGAAATGATCGAGACCCAGCTGCGGTGACAAGGTGAGAGTGACAAATTCCACGCGCTCCAGGGCTACACCACTACCATCCACGATTTCGGATTTGAGCAGCAGGCGGGATTCCTGATCCAGCCACAAACGATACCCGTAACGATGGGTATCCAGCGGCGCCACCCGCATACGAGTGGCATGGCGGCCGGCTACCCGGCCATCACCATCCACCAGGATGTTGTACTGTTCCGGCAGGTCACTGGCCAGGCGATCCCCCAATGCCAGGGGGCCGGCTTGCTGACTATTAAGGCGGGTGAGACTGCGATCCGGGTGCAGACAGAGCACCTCGTCACCACGGCGGATCACTTCCACCAGGCGGCCGTCCAGATGGGTCAGACGCTGGTACTGGCGACCCTCGATAACCGCGTGGCTGACTTCCATGGTGCTGATTTCAGCGCCGAACTGATAAAGAAAGCGACCGGTGTAACTCAGGGAACGGTTGGCCTCGGCCATGGCCTGAAGCTGGTTGTGCGCCGACGAATCATCCGCCAGCGCCACCAGGGGCGTACATAGAGACAGGGAAAGGGCGAGTGCGCGCAGCATCATCCGTTAGCGGGCTCCACTGCGTGCGTCCATACTGACCAGGCGAGCAAAAGGCATCATCCCCTGGCCACTGTTACGGGCCGCAAACTCACTGTGCCGCAGCAACATGTCGTTACCACGAGGCTGGACCTGGGCTGCCGGTGTTGCCACCGGATTGTTGCCATTGAAAGACCGGGATACCAGCGACGCCTCCGCAAACGGACGGCTCATGCGGCTATCCTGGGCCGACGCCATCACCGGCGCAGCACCGGGAGACTGGGTTGCATCCCAGCTCTGCCAGCCCACCACCGTAGCCGCTGCCACGGACGCAGCCACCGCCAGACGGCTCACGCTGCCCAGCCAGGCCGGGCGACGCGCTGGCGCCTGTTCGGCGGCCAGTGCCGCAGACAGGCTGGCGTTGAAGCCCGCGGGCACGCTCGTGGATGGCTGCTTATGCATCACATCCCGGGCAAGCTGCCAACGAGACAGTGCATCCAGATCGGCATTGTCGATATCACGCATTACCCGACGGGTTTCCAGCTCGCTGGTTTCCCCATCAAGGAACGCAGACAGTGTTTCCAGGTCCCTGCTCATACACTCACCCTTTGTCGCCACGCTGGGAGCCCAAAAGCGGGCGCACAGCCGTATCAATTGCTTCCCGGGCCCGGAAGATACGGGAACGAACAGTTCCCACCGGGCATTCCATTACCGCCGCGATGTCCTCATAGCTGAGACCCTCGAATTCACGCAGGGTCACGGCAGTTTTCAGTTCATGGGGCAGCTCTTCGATGGCTCGATGGATTACTGCCTCCAATTCCTGTGACAACACGAGGGACTCCGGGGTTCCAATCTCGTGCAGCATTTCTGCACCGGCGTACTGCTCGGCCTCGGCCGCATCCAGGTCCGAGCCGGGTGGCCGCCGACCAGCGGCCACCAAATGGTTCTTGGCGGTATTCACGGCAATACGATAAAGCCAGGTGTAAAAAGCACTATCACCCCGGAAACGGGGCAATGCACGCCAGGCTTTGATAAAGGCTTCCTGGGCCACGTCCTGCACTTCATCGGAGTCACGCACATAGCGGCTGATCAGGGCGAAAATACGCTGCTGATATTTACGCACCAGCACTTCAAAGGCACGCTGATCGCCGGTTTTGGCTTTCTTGACCAACTCTTCGTCTGACACCGATCCCCCGGATCTTTCGCGAAACGCGGATACATGGCAATGGTCGCATAACGACCAATTAAAGCAGGCCATTGTAGCAGGTGTGAGGGTCCCGGCTATACTATGGGGCTGTTTTGCCTACCCTTTTCACATTGCTTGAACATTTGTTCGGGCGTTCTAAGGATTGCTCATGGCCACCTTCCGACACGATGTACTCATCATTGGTTCCGGAGCGGCGGGATTAACCACCGCCCTGCGCCTGCCTGATGATTGCCGGATCGCCCTGTTATCCAAAGGCGAGCTGACCAGCGCCAGCACCTATTATGCCCAGGGCGGTGTCGCCGCAGTGCTGGATCAGGAGGATTCCCTGGAAAGCCATGTGGCCGATACGCACGTGGCCGGGGGCGGCCTGTGCCATGACGATGCGGTGCGTTACACCGTGGAAAACGGCCCCGATGCGATCCGCTGGCTGATTGATCTGGGGGTAGATTTCACCCGTCTGGCCGGCAACAACGAAGGCTCCCTGCCCTATCACCTGACCCGCGAAGGCGGCCACAGCCATCGGCGCATCATTCACGCCGCCGACGCCACCGGCAAGGCTATCTCCGGCACCCTGATCGGCCAGGTGCGCAACCGCCCCAACGTCACCCGCTTTGAATACCGGGTAGCGGTAGATCTGATCCTGCAGGAGCACAACGGCGAAAAGCGTTGCTGTGGGGCCTATGTACATAATATCGACACCGGCGAAACCGATGTGATCCTGGCTCGAGCCGTGGTGCTGGCCACCGGCGGGGCCTCCAAGGTGTACCTGTATACCTCCAACCCGGACGTGGCCACCGGCGACGGCATCGCCATGGCCTGGCGGGCCGGCTGCCGGGTGGCCAACATGGAATTCATGCAGTTCCACCCCACCTGTCTTTACCACCCCAAGGCCAAGAGCTTCCTGGTTACCGAGGCGATTCGCGGCGAAGGCGGCCACCTGCTACTGCCCAGCGGCGAGCGCTTCATGCATCGCTTTGACGAGCGCGGCGAACTGGCGCCCCGGGACGTGGTGGCCCGCGCCATCGACCATGAGATGAAACGCCTTGGCGCCGACTGCCTGTATCTGGACATCAGCCACAAACCGGCAGATTTCATCATCGAGCACTTCCCCACCGTCTACGCCAAGTGCCTGCAACTGGGCCTGGATATCACCCGCGATCCCATGCCGGTGGTGCCCGCCGCCCACTACACCTGCGGCGGCGTGATGATCAACGAAAACGGCCAGACTGATGTGCCCGGCCTCTACGCCATCGGCGAAACCAGCTTCACCGGCCTGCACGGCGCCAACCGCATGGCCAGCAATTCCCTGCTGGAATGCCTGGTCTACGGGAAGGCTTCCGCCGAACACATCGGCGCCACCCTGGCCGACGTCCCCGACCCCCGCGAGCACAAGGAATGGGACGAATCCCAGGTCACTGATTCCGACGAAGACGTGGTCATCAGCCACAACTGGGACGAGCTCCGCCGCTTCATGTGGGATTACGTGGGCATCGTACGCACCGAAAAACGCCTGCAGCGCGCCCAGCACAGGGTGGACATGCTGAAAAGCGAAATTGCCGAGTACTACAGCAACTACCACATCAGCAACGACCTGCTGGAACTGCGCAACCTGGTCGTCATCGCCGAACTCATCATCCTTTCCGCCATGCAACGCAAGGAAAGCCGGGGGCTGCATTTCATGCGCGACTTCCCGGGGGTGAATGATGAGATTGTGGATACGGTGCTGACGCCGGAACAGTAGTGAACAGTTAACAGTGAATAGTGAACAGCGCGCGAGTTGGCGTTGTTGCTATTTTCAAAGCAAGAGGCCGCGCCCAGACTCTGGGCGCGGCCTCTTGCGTAACAGAACCGGAAACCTGTCGCGCGCGCTGTTAACTATTCACTGTTAACTATTAACTGCTTTTCCTGTTGGTCCACAGCCACTGATAAAACGGCTGCAATTGCTCCCGGGGGGCCTGGTCGTCGAACAGGTGTAGCCAACCTTTGGGGGTCTGGATGGCCATCCAGGGGCCGGCGCGCAGGACTCGGCGGGGGCTCTCCAGCTCCTGCCAGTGGCGACCGATGAGGGTAAGGCGTTGTTCGTGGAGTTCCATCTGGGCGAGCTGGGCAGGCCGCCATCTCCATACCAACAGCGGCAACGCCAGCAGCATCAATACCGACGCCCACCACGGCATTTGCGCCAGCAAAATCGCCGGGGCCACCGCCGCCATCGCCAGCCAGCGAATCCGGGCGGGATAGCGAGAGGAATTCAGCTCAACTTTTTTTCGCGGAGACCAGAGCAAGGACATGCCGTACATACTCACGCAATGCCGGGTCTTGTGGCTCACTGCGGCGGGTAAACCACTCGAACATGTCCGCATCTTCACAGGCGAGCAGCTTCGGGAACCAGGCCTGATGCTCCGGCGATTCATTATCGAAGTGATCGTCCAGGTAGGCGAACAACACTACCTCTGCCTCCGAAGCTCCGCGGCGGCACTGCCAACGATATTGACGTTTCAGGTCATCATGACTCATTACTGCATTATCCTGATCAGAAATTGCGGCACCGCGTTCCGCGCCGTATGCCCATTATCCAACACCTGCCCTACTGACTCCAGCGTCAAGCCCCGGTCTTTGCCGTCAAAAAATTGCCAGAGACAGCAAATTCCTGCCTCATGGAACCACGCGGCAGGCCTGGATTCAGGTACCATGTCCGATGATTTTTCATCTCTATCGCACGCCAAACGAGCAATAACAGGAGCCCCATGAGCTGGTCCGATTTCATTGCCGCCCAGGCCTTGGCCAACAGTGCCGAGGCTCCCTACATCAGTCATTGCGACCACCTGGCCGTGATCCGCGCCCATGGCGAAGAAGCCGGCCATTATCTGCAGGGCCAGGTGTCCTGCGATCTGCGCGAAGTGGATCAACAGGGCCACCGCAACGGCATGCACCTGACTCTCAAAGGCCGCGGCCTGATCAGCGCACGTATTGCCCGGGATGGCGACGATTACCTGTTGCTATGCCCTGCGGATCTGAGCGACGCGGTGATCAAGGCATTGATGAAATACCGGCTGCGCGCCAAGGTGGAATTCACTGTGGACGACGATGTCGTGGTGCTGGGTCTGGCCGGTAATCTCCCCGCCGAAGCCCCCGATCACGGCAACAGCGCCGAGACCGATCAGGGCCTGTGGCTGCGCTACCCTTTCACCGACCATGCCTTGCTGCTCGTCAAGCAGGACAACGCCGAACACGTCTGGCAGACCCTCGCTACTGATCGGGCCACCACTGGCGCCAACGGCTGGCAGCTCGCCGACATCGATGCTGGCGAAGGCATGGTCTACCCCGGTGCGCAAGACCTGTTTCTGCCCCAGGTGCTCAATTACGACGTCACCGCCGGGGTGAACTTCAAGAAAGGCTGCTACACCGGCCAGGAAGTCGTCGCCCGCATGCACTTCAAGGGCAAGCTCAAGCAGCGTATGCAGCGAATCAACTACAGCGCCGATGTGGAGCTGACTCCGGGCGAAACCCTGCGCGACAGCAACAGCAAAGCCGCCGGCGAGGTGGTCAGCGCCGCCCGCACCCCACATGGCGGTGCCGCTCTGGTGGTGCTGCGAAGGGATACCGATGGGGTGCTATTCCGGGAAGAACAGGCGCTGGAGAGCCAGCTTGGCGCGTTGCCTTATTCGTTGCCGTGGAAAGAGTGAGAATTCAGTTAACAGTTAATAGTGAATAGTTAACAGCGGCGCGAGGCCGCATCGTTGTTATCTTCAAACGCAAGAGGCCGCGCCTAATGCCTGGGCGCGGCCTCTTGGGTTGTAAAGCAGTGGACCCTACGAAAACCACGCCCCTATCAATGAGGGGAGCACTGGCGTCGCGATGGCGGCATTCGCCACAACAACATCGCGCCACAAGCGACACTCAACCTTAGAGTGTGGACTGGGCCTGCAGCCGCAACCCGTCCGGGTCGGCCACGGTGTTGTCCGGGATCCATTTCGCCATGCAGTCACGATCTTTCAGGCAAGGGTCGGTGAGCGTCTCCAGGAACGCCAGCAACTGATCCACCTGTTCATCGCTCAGCACGGTGTCCGGCAGCTGTGACTTGCCTGCCAGTCGCAGGCTGGCCAACTGGTCCAGCGCCTTCTGGGTATTGGCTGTCATATTGCTCACCTGCACGGCAGGGTCCAGCTGGCTGAAATCAAAGTTGTCGATGGCCTGCTGCGGATTCAGGTGATGGCGTATAACGGCTTCCAGCGAAGTATAACCACCAGCATGCCCCCAGGGACCGGTTTCGGTCACATTAAGCAGATGCGGGGTGCGGAAAGCGTACTTGTCGTCGGCATCACCGGTTTCCCGGAAACGGCCAAAGTCTTCACTGCCATCCGGACCATCACCCTTACCGCGGCCCACCTGGGGCATTCCCACCACATGGAACTGCTCGTCGGTCAGGAAATCACCACTGTGGCAACCCGCACAGCCCGCGCCGCCTTGCTCCTTGCCGTTATAAAACAACAAGGCGCCACGCTTGGCCTGATCGCTAATCGCCTGTAGCTCCCCTTCCAGGTAAGCCTTCCAGGGTGAGTCGATCAGCACCTGAGAGTTCTGGTAGCTGGCGAGCGCCTCTGCCACATTGTCGTAGGTGATCAGGGTATTCGCATCCGCTGCCGGTTGCTCAAACCCCTGACGGAAGGCATCCAGCCATTGATTGGTCACTAGCGCGAGCTCAACATCGCTGCCACGCAACCGCTGCTCAAGGTGGGTACGCAACGCGGCATTATTATTGCCAGCCTCAAAACTGAAACCGCGCATTTCCTCCGGGGATGTTACCGGGAAACGAGCCTGGGCTATGGAGAGGTTGGCTCCGGCATCCGGGTCCGCCACTCCAAAGGCGCTGTCCGGCGTGCGGATGCCCCCACCGGCGCCATTCAGGCCGGCAGTCTTGTCCAGGCTTTCTACCCGGCCGTCGTGAAACAGCACTTCATCGTAGAACACGATATTGAACGTGGAAGGCGCATTACGTGGCACCGTCGGCCCGCCGTCAAAATGCGTTCCGGTGCTCAAATGCAGGCGCCCTGGCCCCAGCAGGTCCGGCTGAACTGCTTCCACGCCAATCGACAGGGAAAGGTCATCACCGCCACCCAGCATGGGGTGGTGACAGGAAACACAAGCGGAGTCCAGATCTCCCCCCAGGCCCTTGCTAAAGAAAAGCTGCATGCCCAGCTGCGCCTTGGGCGACGCAATATCCGGTAGGCTCCGGCCCACACTCGGGTCGCCACTGATTCCCTGCTGCTGTGCTACTGCGGACACTCGTTCATCCAGCGTTGGCTGGAAACTCGCTTTGTCATTACTGTCACCACCACAACCACCTAGCAGCAACAGACACGCCAGTACCCCACTGACCGTCCATGGACTCTGTATCATCCCTTTCCCCAAAAGTGTGATTTATTGCATATTGTTTGCGGGCTGATTTTTTACCAAACCCACACAATAAACAAGGCATTTATAAAAAATTCACAGCAATGAGGGCGAAGGGGTCTAGTCATTAGTGAGCAGTGAATAGCCTGCAGCTTGGTCGTGGCAGTGGCCACAAACGCAAGAAGCCGCGCCCAAACAGCGGACGCGGCCTCTTTGCTTTACGAACCATGAAAGCCCGGCTCGCGCCGTTATCAATTATCTATTATCAACTATCAATTGCCTCTAACGGGTGCTTTGGCGCCGGGCACTCGAAGAAACCCTCAATGTATTCTCTAGGAACATCATTGACGCTGCGGTGACGGAAGCCGGGGTTACCGTCCTTGTCGATGAGCAAGGCGCGTACCCCTTCGCGGAAGTCGCCGTGCAGAGAGCACTGTACCGCCAGACACCATTCCATGCGGAAAATATCGGCCAGGGACAAATAGGTGGAACGGGCCAGCTGCTCCCACACCAGGTGCGCGGTTTGCGGGCAGCCGCGCTCCAGGTTACCCAGCGCCTTGTCCAGCCAGGCATCGCGATCCTTGGCAGTCAGCAGCTGCTCCACCACCACCGGCAGGCTCTCGCCGTCGCAGAGGCGATTAATCTGCGGCAGGTGATCCATCAGCGGTTGAGGCAGCTCACTCATGTCCGCGGCCTGTTGCTTGAACAGACGATAGAGCACGGCCCGGTTGTCGGTGACGTCATCGGCGAAGTCCTGCTCCGCCAGCGCCGCCAGCAGGTTATCCGCATCGCCATCCACCATACGGTCGGCCATGCCGATTTCCACCGCTTCGCGGCCATTGATGTGCACACCGGTCAGGCCCAGGAACAGCCCCGCGCGACCCGGCAAACGATTCAGGAACCAGCTGCCGCCCACATCCGGGAACAGGCCAATGGTAATTTCCGGCATGGCCATGCGCGAACGCGGTGTCACCAGACGGAAATCCGCGCCCTGCAGCAGCCCCATGCCACCGCCCATGACAATGCCATCGCCAAACACCACCACCGGGATCCGGCTGGTGTGGAGGCGGTAATCCAGGGCGTATTCCTCGGCGAAGTACTGCTCCGTGAAGGGATTTCTGCCCTGCCCGGCATGCTTCACCATGGACTTGTGCATCTGCACGATATCACCGCCGGCACAGAACGCCTTGCCCCCGGCGCCGTCCAGCCAGATCGCCACCACATCGTCACGCTGCTCCCATTCGTCCATCTGCTTGCTCAGGGTCTGGATCATTTCCAGGCTCAGGGCATTGAGGGCTTTGGGGGCATTCAGGGTGGCCCGGGCGATCACACGGCCGCAGCGGGTTTCGATTTCGGAAAACAACACGCAGTCAGACACGACAACTCCATAAAGCAGTGAATAGTTAATAGTGAACAGTTAATAGCGCGCGGGCTAGTGATGTTGATAGCCAAGAGGCCGCGCCAAAATTCTGGGCGCGGCCTCTTGCTTTGAAAAACAAAAGAACCTCTCGCGAGCTATTCACTCTTAACTGTTCACTATTAACTGATTTTCCAGTCGA
This sequence comes from uncultured Alcanivorax sp., assembly GCF_947258575.1. GTDB lineage: Bacteria > Pseudomonadota > Gammaproteobacteria > Pseudomonadales > Alcanivoracaceae > Alcanivorax. The sequence continues at coordinate 287,694 of NZ_CAMYIV010000011.1, read as the reverse complement.
TGGCCGTCTTACCCTGCTGCAACAAATACTGATTGGCCCTGGAGAAATGGCCGCAGCCGAGGAAGCCCCGGTGGGCGGACAAGGGCGACGGGTGCGGGGCGGTGAGTACGCAGTGCTTGTTGCGGTCGATCAGCTTCCCCTTCTTCTGGGCATGGCTGCCCCAAAGCAGGAAAACCAGCCCCTCTCTTTCCCGGTTCAGGTGCTCGATGGCCTGGTCGGTGAACTGCTCCCAGCCCTGCTTCTGGTGAGAGGCGGCCTGGCCGGCCTCCACGGTAAGCACCGCATTGAGCAGCAGCACGCCCTGCTCCGCCCAGTGAGTCAGATTGCCATGGGGCGGGATCTCGATACCCAGATCCCGATGTATTTCCTTGTAGATATTGACCAGCGACGGTGGGGTTTTGACGCCTCGCTGCACGGAAAAACACAGGCCATGGGCCTGATCCGGACCGTGGTATGGGTCCTGGCCCAGGATCACCACCTCCACCTTGTCGAAGGGCGTCAGGTTGAAGGCATTGAAGATATCCGGGCCGGGCGGAAACACGGTTTTCCCGGCCCGCTTTTCATCGGCCAGGAAAGCCCGCAGCCGGGCCATATAGTCCTGTTCGAACTCCCCGGCCAGGTGCTGCTTCCAGCCAGGCTCCAGTTGTACGTTCTCTGCGCTGCTGTCAGCCACGGGGCAACAACTTGTCCAGCAGGTTACACATACGTACCTCGACGAACTCCTCGGAGATTTTCTCCGGGTGTACCAGCAGACGCTGTTCGATGGACATCATCGCCATGAGAATCAGCTCCGCATCCAGGCGCGGATTGCTGCTGCCGAACAGTTCCGTGGCGATCATCAGGCTTTCCAGCTGCTGGTGCAGGTACAGATCCGCCAACTCACGCAGGCGGCTATCCATGATCGCTTCCTGCATGAACGCCTGCTCCGCCACCAGGTGACCACGGCGGGTATTCAGCTCGTCGACGATAAAGGCCGCCATCATTTTGCCCATCATATCGATCAGGCGCTGGCGCTCTTGCGCATCGGCAAGACTGTCACGGGAAAATTGCGACAACAGGGCAAAGGCCCGTTCCTTGAACGGCTCGATGACATCCTTGAGCGCCCGTTCGGCGAACAGGGTGAAGGTATCGGCGATCAGGTCGGAGATATCTTTGAAGTAGTAGGTGGTTGCCGACAGGGGCACCTCCGCCTCACGGGCCACCGCCCGGTGACGTACTGCACGGATACCCTCTTTGACAATAATATTCAGCGCGGCTTCGAGAATTGCCTGGCGACGCTGTTCACTGCCGGCGCGACGCGCTTTTCTTCCTTGGTATTGAATTGCACTACTCATGGACACAGTCAGCCTTTGTTGATTCAGCCCGGTACTCCCCCCTGAGGGGATGTGTTGTGTCGCTCTCCCACTTTCTTAACCGCAAGCCGGGGCACAAACCGTGCCCCAATTCAGCCTCAGCGCCCCTGGGGGCGCATGTGCGGGAACAGGATCACGTCCCGAATGGACGGTGAATCCGTAAACAACATTACCAGCCGATCGATGCCAATGCCCTCACCGGCTGTCGGCGGCAGACCATGTTCCAACGCGATCACATAGTCCTCGTCGTAGAACATGGCTTCATCATCGCCGGCATCCTTTTCCGCTACCTGCTGACGGAAACGTTCAGCCTGATCTTCCGCATCGTTCAGCTCCGAGAAGCCGTTGGCGATTTCGCGGCCACCCACGAAGAACTCGAAGCGCTCGGTCACAAACGGATTATCGTCCATACGACGGGCCAGCGGCGACACTTCCGTGGGGTACTCGGTGATGAAGGTCGGATCTTTCAGGCGGTGCTCCACCGTCTTCTCGAAGATCTCGATCTGCACCTTACCCAGGCCGTAACCGTCCTTCAGCGCAATCCCCAGTGACTCGGCGATGGCGCGGGCCCCGTCCAGATCCGCCAGCTTCGCCGGGTCGATATCCGGATTAAAATGCAAAATCGAATCGAAAACCGTTATCCGGGTAAAGGGTTTACCAAAATCGTACACATCACCCTGATAACTCACCTCCGTGGTACCCAGCACGTCCTGGGCCAGCTTGCGCAGCATTTCCTCGGTCAGGTTCATCAGATCGTGGTAATCACCGAATGCCTGGTAGAACTCCAGCATGGTGAATTCCGGATTATGACGGGTGGAAAGTCCTTCGTTGCGGAAGTTGCGGTTGATCTCGAACACCTTCTCGAAACCGCCTACCACCAGACGCTTGAGGTACAGTTCCGGCGCGATGCGCAGGTACATGTCCATGTCCAGGCTGTTGTGGTGGGTAATGAAGGGCCGTGCGGTGGCACCACCAGGAATCACCTGCAGCATGGGGGTTTCCGCTTCCACGAAGTCTTTCTCTACCAGGAAGTTGCGGATACCCGCCACCATCTTCGAGCGGATCTGGAAGGCCTTGCGGGTCTCTTCGTTAACGATCAGATCCACGTAGCGCTGACGGTAGCGAGCTTCGGTATCGGTGAGGCCCTTGTGCTTTTCCGGCAGCGGACGCAGTGCCTTGGTGAGCAGCAGGTATTCATCCATCATCACGTACAGGTCACCCTTGCCCGATTTGCACAGGATGCCTTTCACACCAACGATATCGCCCAGATCCCAGTGTTTGGTGTCTTTCTGCACGTCCTTGGAGGCATAAACCTGAATGCGCCCGGACATGTCCTGCAGCACCTTGAAAGCCTTGCGATCGAGCATCATACGGCCGGCAACAGCGACCTGAATGTTCTTCTCAGCCAGCTCTTCCTTGCTGAACTCGCCATACTGCGCCTGCAGGTCAGCGGCCAGGAAATCGCGACGGAAGTGATTGGGGAAGGCGTTGCCCGCCTCACGCAGGTCGGCCAGTTTGGCGCGGCGCTCGGCGATCAGGCGGTTTTCGTCCTGAGACGTTTCCTGGGGATCAGTCTGTGTCTGTTGCTCGTCGGCCATCGGGTTACCTTAATTCGGTCTCTCGCCTGCCTGCTGGCAAGGCTGATGCTGCTTGTTAATACAGCGGGGGCCGCCAGGGGTCCCCGCTTCCCGGAATTACAATCCTGCTTTCAGGGACGCTTCAATAAACTGATCCAGCGCACCGTCCAATACTTGCTGGGTATTGTGGCTCTCTACGCCGGTGCGCAGATCCTTGATGCGGCCATCATCCAGTACATAGGAGCGGATCTGGCTGCCCCAGCCAATATCCGACTTGTTGCTTTCCTGGACCTGCTTTTCCGCGTTGCGGCGCTGCATTTCCACTTCATAGACCTTGGCCTGCATCATCTTCAGGGCCTGGTCCTTGTTCTGGTGCTGGCTTCGCCCGCTCTGGCACTGGGTCACCAGGGTGTGCTTCTCGCCACCTTCGTCGGTGTAATCATAGGTCAGGCGCACCGCGGAATCGGTTCGGTTAACGTGCTGGCCACCGGCGCCGGAGGCTCGGTAGGTGTCCACCCGCATGCTGCCCACGTCGATATTCACGTCGATATCGTCGTCCACTTCCGGGGACACAAACACCGAGCTGAACGAGGTATGGCGGCGGCCGCCGGAATCGAACGGGCTCTTGCGCACCAGTCGGTGCACGCCGGTTTCGGTACGCAGCCAGCCGTAGGCGTACTCACCTTCAAAACGCACCGTGGCAGACTTGATACCGGCCACATCACCGGCAGAGGCTTCCACCAGCTCGGTCTTGAAACCGTGGGCCTCGCCCCAGCGCAGGTACATGCGCAGCATCATTTCGCCCCAATCCTGGGCCTCGGTGCCACCGGAGCCGGCCTGGATATCCAGGTAGGCGCTACAGGCATCCATCTGCCCGGAGAACATGCGGCGGAATTCCAGATCTGCCACCATCTTCTCCAGCCGCGCCAGCTCGCTTTCTACTTCCGGCAGGCTGTCTTCATCGCCCTCTTCCACCACCAGCTCCAGCAGGCCGGAGGTGTCTTCCACCCCCTGGGAGGCGTTGTTGATGGTGTTGACGACCAGCTCCAGCTGGGCGCGTTCCTTGCCCAGGCCCCGGGCATAGTCCGGGTCGCTCCAGACATCCGGGTTTTCAAGCTCGCGCTCGACTTCGGTCAGACGTTCACTCTTCTGATCGTAGTCAAAGATACCCCCTAAGCGCTTCGACACGCTCAGACAGGTCGGAAAGATGGGTTCGCAGCGGATTGACTTCCATTACGTCTCTCTAGAATCAGTGCTTGGCAGAATTGATACGCGGAAAACAGCGCAGTCTAACGGTTTGCGGGTTAACTGACGAGGGGCGGCACCTCCGCCTTCGCCGCAGGAGCGCGGCCCGCACGTTTATAACGAAGCCGCTGTAGGAGTTCCTCTTGAGGGACGAACCACGCATCAGCGTGGAAATCGTCCGCAGAGCCTACCCCAGATTCGGTTCGGAGTAGCAGAGCAACCCGGGCCTCCAGAAGGATCAGGTGACGCCCACATCGGCTGTCTCCTCGCCAGGGCTCGGATTCGTCCCTCAAGAGGAGTTATTCGCTTCGCTCACCCTTCGGGCCGCACGGAAATGCGTGCTTTACTCCGCTACGCTCCGTTCCTACAGCGGCTTTGAAGATGTCACGGATCGTGCCGCCAACGACGCGGCCAGATCAGTCTCTCAACTCGTAGACGTGGTGAGCCTCGCCCTTCATGTTATCAATGGTGGTACCGATATAGCGGGCATTATTGGGAATACCGGAACCGGTGGTGAACACCTTGAAGGTGCGCACTTCTTTCGGGGTGTCGATCACGGTGTCCGCGTCCACTTCCACCCACATGAAAATCACCGCTTCCTGGGGGATGTAATCCACCCGCAGTACCTTGCCTTCTTCGGGCAGGCGCAGCTCCTGCACCTCGTTGACCACCTTCAGGCGGTGCTTGTGTATGGTCTTCATTTGAGTCCCCTCCGTTAAGGACACAACACGACGGTGGACGATAGCCACCCCGCGCAGTCAATGCCGGCACGGCCTTTTGGGCCGCACCCTGGTAAAACAGGCGCCCGATGGTGAGCGCGAGGCGCAATGCTAGCAAAAACCCGGGCCGCCGACAGCATTGTCGACAATTTTACGAAACAGCTACTTTCACACCTCCCTACCTCCCTCCCCCGTAGGAGCGGCGCTTGAGCCGCGAACCCCAAGTTCGATTTACCACAATGACATCACAGAGGGCGCAGAGATCACCAAGCCCCCCGGAATTTTCGGTGTTATCCGGTGACCGGTTCGCGGCTCAAGCGCCGCTCCTACAGGGGCGATGTAGTGACGGGACGGCGTTACAGCGGAATCAAATGCTCGAACAGCAACTGCGGGTTACGCTGGCCGCGGAATTCGTTCACTTCCAGCCGATAGACGCCGCGCACCCGGCTGATCCGCTTGGGCAGGGTTTCCACCGGTACATTGAAGTGGATGGCATCGATGATGCCGCTGACGCCGGGCAGGCCCAGGGTCAGTTTAAGGTGACGCTCGCCGACGATGCGGTGCTTGAGCACCTCGAACTCGCCATCGAAGCTTGGGGCCGGGAAGCCCTGCCCCCAGGGAAAGCGATGACTGAGCAGCTCGGCATTGCTCAATGACAGCTCGTGGTCATCCAGCTCGCCATCGGTCTCCACCACCTTTTCCAGTGCCTTGGGCGACAACAGCTCGCTGACCGCTTTTTCAAAGGCCACCTTGAACTGGTCCAGCTTGTCTCGCTCCAGGGACAGCCCAGCCGCCATGGCGTGGCCGCCGAACTTGCTCAGCAGTCCCGGGTTGGCGGTGGCCACCGCATCCAGGGCATCACGCAGATGCAGGCCGGGGATCGAGCGGCCAGAGCCCTTCAAGGTACCGGGCTGCTGGGCCGGGGCAAAGGCGATCACCGGCCGGTGAATGGCTTCCTTCACCCGCGAGGCGAGAATCCCCACCACCCCTTCGTGCCATTCCTTGCCATACAGGCACAGCCCTGCCGGCAGGTTTTCCGGGTTCAGCCGCGACACTTCCACCATGGCCGCATCGCGCATGCCGTGCTCGATGGAGCGGCGCTCGCGGTTGATGGTGTCCAGCTCCTGGGCCATCTCCAGAGCCTCAGCGTCGGTCTCCGCCAGCAGGCAGGCGATGCCGTGGGTCATGTCCGACAGGCGCCCCGCCGCGTTCAGACGCGGGCCCACGGCAAAGCCCATGTCCGCCGCCAGGGCCCGGTTCGGGTCGCGCCCGGCCACCTGCAACAGGGCGCGGATGCCCGGGCAGCCCTTGCCGGCGCGGATACGGCGCAGGCCCTGCTCCACCAGAACCCGGTTGGCATCGTCCAGGGACACCACATCCGCCACCGTCCCCAGCGCTACCAGGTCCAGCAGATCGGTGATCGGTGCCGTAGGCGTAAAACCCTGCTCGCGCAGGGCCCGTTGCAGATCCATCAATAAATAGAAGGCGACACCGACACCGGCCAGGTTGGCGGCGGGGAAATCCTCACAGCCCGGCAGGCGCGGGTTCACCAGTGCATCGGCGTCCGGCAGGGTGTCACCGGGCAGGTGGTGATCGGTGATCAGCACCTTGATGCCCCGGGCCCGGGCAGCAGCCACGCCATCCACGCTGGCGATGCCGTTATCCACGGTAACTATCAGGTCCGGCTGGTACTGCTGCTGGGCCAGCTCAACGATGGCCGGCGACAGGCCGTAGCCGTATTCGAAACGATCCGGCACCAGGAACTCCGGGCGCGGGAAGCCCAGCAGTTCCAGCCCGCGCACCATCAGGGTGGTGGCGGTGGCGCCATCGGCGTCGTAGTCGCCGACAATACAGATACGCCAGTGGTCGGATCGGCCTTGTAACAGCAGCTCCACGGCCCCACGCAGTCCTGTGAAGGAAGACGGATGCGGTAAGCGCTTGAGCGCCAGGTCCAGCTGCGCCGGGTCATCCACCCCCCGCCCGGCCAGAATCCGCGCCAGCAACGGCGGCACATCCGGCCAATCCGGGGTGTGCCGTGGGCGGCGGGTAATGGCGGGCAGGCTGAGTTTGTCTACGGGCATCGGTATATAAGGCTCGGTATGGGCTCGGTGCTATCACGCACGCTGTAGGAGCCATGCTCGCATGGCGAAAGGCTTTCAGGTTAGTAGCTACGTGACAGGAAACATGCCTCAACGGTTCGCCATGCAAGCATAGCTCCTACGAGAACGGGGTTGACCATCAAGGCAGGCAGTCTGCCACGCCGCACCCGGAACAGCACTATCACAGGTCGCAAGTGATGTTTTTTTCACCAACCGCCACCCATCCACCGGCCCCACGACTAATTAGTCACAAATTGGGGCTAAAAAAGTCATTCACCTTCCCTATACTTGCGGGCCTACGAGTTTCGTTGTTTATGTAAGCAAACACTCACATGAATGACGCCGCCTCCCCCATTTTCGGGGACCGGGGCAATACCAAAGCGGCCAAGTTAGCCGCGTACTTTGGGACTGGAGAGCAGAAGCTATGATCTATCAAGGCAACGCCGTAAGCGTACAACTGCTTGACGACGGCATCGCCGAACTGAAGTTTGACCTTCAGGGCGAGTCCGTTAACAAGTTCAATCAGGAAACCGTGGAAGATCTCGGTAAGGCCGTCGATGCCATTAAAGGCAACAGCGACATCAAGGGCCTGGTCGTGACCTCCGGCAAGTCGGTTTTCATCGTTGGCGCCGACATCACCGAATTCACAGACATGTTCAAACTGCCGGAAGACGAAATCGCCGGCTGGTGTCTGAAATCCAACCAGGTCTTCAATGCCTTTGAAGATCTGGACATCCCCAAAGTGGTTGCCGTTAACGGCATCGCCCTGGGTGGCGGCCTGGAAATGTGCCTGGCCGCAGACTTCCGTGTACTGAGCGAAAAAGCCCAGGTGGGACTGCCGGAAGTGAAGCTGGGCCTGTACCCGGGCTTCGGCGGCACCGTGCGTCTGCCCCGTGTTATCGGTGTGGACAACGCCGTTGAGTGGATCGCCGCTGGCGGTCAGCATCGCGCCGACAAGGCCCTGAAAGTGGGTGTTGCCGATGCCGTGGTTGCTCACGACAAGGTCAACGACGCTGCCATCGACCTGGTCAAGCAGTGCCTGGCCGGCAAGATCGATTTCCGCGCCAAGCGTCAGGAAAAGCTCGAGCCCCTGAAGCTGCCGCCCATGGAAAACATGATGGCCTTCCAGACCTGCATGGCCATGGTCCAGGGTCAGGCTGGCAAGAACTACCCCGCTCCCGTCGCTGCCGTCAAAACCATGCAGGCTCACGCCGGCATGAACCGCGACCAGGCGCTGGAAGTGGAAGCCAAAGGCTTCGCCAAAGTGGCCAAGACCCCGCAAGCCACCGCCATGGTCGGCCTGTTCCTGGCAGACCAGCAGGTGAAGAAGGTCAACGGCAAAACCGCCAAGGCCTCCAAAGGCTTTGAGCAGGCCGCCGTACTGGGCGCCGGCATCATGGGTGGCGGTATCGCCTTCCAGTCCGCCCTGAAAGGCACCCCCATCATCATGAAGGACATCGCCGACAAGGCGCTGGACCTGGGCATGAACGAAGCCTCCAAGCTGCTCGCCAAGCGCGTCAGCAAAGGCAAACTGGATGCGGCCGGCATGGGCAAAGTGCTGTCCAACATCCGCCCCACCCTGAACTACGGCGACTTCGGTAACGTTGGCGTGATCGTGGAAGCGGTGGTCGAGAACCAGAAGATCAAGCAGTCCGTTCTGGCCGAAACCGAAGAGAAAGTGGAAGACGGCACTATCCTGGCGTCCAACACCTCCACCATCTCCATCACCAAGCTGGCCGAAGCCCTGAAGAAGCCGGAAAACTTCGCCGGTATGCACTTCTTCAACCCGGTACACATGATGCCGCTGGTGGAAGTGATCCGTGGCGAGAAGACCTCCGACGAAACCGTTGGCACCCTGGTGGCCTACGCCCAGAAAATGGGCAAAACCCCCATCGTGGTCAACGACTGCCCCGGCTTCCTGGTTAACCGCGTACTGTTCCCCTACTTCGGCGGCTTCGGCATGCTGATGCGCGACGGTGCCGATTTCCAGGCCGTTGATAAAGTGATGCAGAAGTTCGGCTGGCCCATGGGCCCCGCCTACCTGATGGACGTGGTCGGCATCGACACCGGTGTTCACGCCGCCCAGGTAATGGCAGACGGCTTCCCCGAGCGTATGCAGTACGACTTCAAAGACGTCTCCACCGTGATGTTCGAAAACGAGCGTTATGGCCAGAAGAACGGCGTTGGTTTCTACAAGTACGAGCAGGACAAGAAAGGCAAGACTCAGAAAGTGGTCGACGAAAAGACCTACGAACTGATCAAGCCCCACGTCGCCGACACCCAGGAATTCGATGCGGAAGAAATCATCGCCCGCATGATGATTCCCATGTGCACCGAAACCGTTCGCTGCCTGGAAGACAACATCGTAGGTTCCGCTGCCGAGGCCGACATGGCCATGATCTACGGCATCGGCTTCCCTCCCTTCCGTGGTGGTCCGCTGCGCTACATCGACAGCCTCGGCGTGAAAGAATTCGTCGCGCTGTGTGACAAGTACGCGCACCTGGGTGGCATCTACGAAGCACCGCAGATGCTCAAAGACATGGCCGCCAAGGGCGAGTCTTTCTTCGCCTAAGCCACGGACTGAAAGGAGTTAGAGAAATGAGTTTGAATCCTAATGACGTAGTCATCGTCGATGCGGTCCGTACCCCCATGGGCAAGAGCCGTAATGGCCAGTTCCGTAATGTGCGTGCCGAAAAACTGTCTGCCCTGCTGGTGGAAGCGCTCATGGAGCGTAACCCCAACTGGGACATCCAGCAGACCGAAGACGTGATCTGGGGCTGCGTAAACCAGACCAAAGAACAGGGCATGAACATCGCCCGTAACATCTCCATGCTGGCCGGCCTACCGCGCACCAGCGCTGCGCAGACCGTGAACCGTCTGTGCGGTTCTTCCATGCAGGCCCTGCACTCCGCCGCCCAGGCCATCCAGACCGGCAACGGCGACGTGTTCGTCATCGGTGGTGTGGAGCACATGGGCCACGTGGCCATGGATCACGGCATCGACCTGAACCCGGAAATGTCCAAAGTGACCGCCAAGGCCTCCAACATGATGGGCCTGACTGCGGAAATGCTGGGCAAGATGCACGGCATCAGCCGTGAGAAGCAGGACGAATTCGGTGTGCGTTCCCACCGCCTGGCCTGGGAAGCCACTCAGGAAGGTCGCTGGAAGAACGAGATCGTTCCCATCGAAGGTCACGATCAGGAAGGCAACAAGGTCCTGTGCGAGATCGACGAAGTGATCCGCCCCGGTGCTACCCTGGAAGACATGCAGAAACTGCGTCCGGTATTCGACCCGGCCAACGGTACGGTGACTGCCGGTACCTCCTCTGCCCTGTCCGATGGCGCCTCCGCCATGCTGGTCATGAGCGCCGCCAAGGCCGAAGCAATGGGTCTCAAGCCCCGCGCCAGGATCGTCTCCATGGCCGTGGCTGGTTGCGACGCCGCCATCATGGGTTACGGTCCCGTACCGGCCACCCAGAAGGCCCTGGCCCGCGCGGGTCTGACCATCGACGACATCGACTACGTGGAGCTGAACGAAGCGTTCGCCGCCCAGTCCCTGCCCGTCATGAAGGACCTGAAGCTGCTGGACGTAGCCGACCAGAAAGTGAACCTGAACGGCGGCGCCATCGCCCTGGGTCACCCGCTGGGCTGCTCCGGTGCGCGTATCACCGGCACCCTGCTGAACGTACTGGAATGGAAAGGCGGCAAGCTCGGCCTGGCCACCATGTGTATCGGCCTGGGTCAGGGTATTGCTACCGTGATCGAGCGGGTGTGATCTTAAGCCCCTCTCCCGCTTGCGGGAGAGGGGTTTGGGGAGAGGGCGCTTTTGACAACCGCCCTGCTCCCACACCAATTTCCGGCCCTGCCTCACAAGGGCGGGATTGGAAACAAAAAACCCCGGCTACCCGCCGGGGTTTTTCTTTGTGCGGGATTTATACATTGCCATCATATCCTGACGATCTGGCACCCGCATGATCTCTGCCGTATCTCCATACGGATAAGCTCACACACCTCTTCACTCTCATCACCATAATGTCCGTTCCTGATCTGGGCCTTGATCCAACTAGCCTGCTGATCTGTCACCGTAATGCTCTTCTTCACCTTAGCCATACACCGCCTCATGCAGACTATCCATTAATAGATCCGTAGGTGGCCTGCCAAGATGTAGGCGTCCTGATGTTCGCTGTTCGTGGTTGTTGTTCCCTCGGCAGGCAGCGTAGTGTTATCAAAACGCATCGAGTCAGTGAACCCAACTCGAGGAAAGGTCCCCCTGAACAAGCAGCGAGGTCGTTCATCAATGGATGCTTACAGTTCCCGGTTGGAATCACTGAATGCACTCAAAAATACCGCAGGTAAAGTCCGCACTGTGGGCTTCGAGCTTGAGTTCTCCGGTATTGCATTCCGCGATACCGCCCGCGTGGTGTGCGATACGCTTAACGGAAAGATGACAGACGAAACCGCCGCGGAAGTGTGTGTGCAAACCGATCACGGTGATTTCAATGTCGAGCTCGACTGGGATTTTCTCAAGACCATGGCGGCCAACGCGGGTAAGGCCGTGGATGAGCTGCTGCATCCGTTGTCAAAGGCGGCAGAGCTCCTGGTACCCGTCGAAGTGGTGTGCCCGCCACTGCCCGTCACATCACTGCATATACTTGACGATCTGGTCGAGGCGCTGCGCGAGGCCGGCGCAAACGGTACCGAAGAATCATTGATTGCGGCCTACGGCGTGCATATCAATACGGAAATTCCGGCACTGGATGCGCCCACCATTCACCGTTACCTGCGCGCGTTCGTGCTGCTGCAGTGGTGGCAGGTGGAGGCCAACGATGTCAACCTGGCACGACGGATCAGCCCTTACATCGACTTGTTCGAGGAGTCATATATCAAGGTCCTGCTGACGCGAGAAGCGCCAGATATCAATACCCTGATCGACGATTATCTTGAGCATAACCCCAGCCGCAACCGCGCGCTGGACATGCTGCCCCTGTTTGCCGAAATCGATGCTGACCGTGTTCGCGCCACTGTCGATGACGCGAAGATTAAATCACGGCCGACCTTTCATTACCGATTGCCCAATTGCCAGATTGACGACCCGCAATGGAGCCTCGCATCCTCCTGGATACGCTGGTGCCGGGTTGAACAACTCGCCAACGACGACGCCTCGCTCCAGCAGCTGGGCGACGAATTCCTGGCGGCGGACAGGCCGCTGATTGGTGTGGATCGTGGTGCCTGGGGAAAAAGGATATCCCGATGGCTGGACGACCACACATAGGCGTTACCGGCAACCACCGCCGCTGGGCGCCGGCCTGGTGGTGCACGGCGCTGGCGTTACGCCTGTGTGGTGCGGTTCCCCAACGCATTTCGGTTCATCACCCGTGGCAGGGGGCGCCACCGGATGCCCTGGTGATCGGTGGCGGTAACGATATCAGCCCGGAGCATTACGGCGGTGAAGTCGATGCCCGGGTCAAGCTCGATCCAGAACGAGACACACTGGAAATCGAATGGATTCGGCACGCGCTGAAACACGATATCCCCATGATTGGCATATGCCGCGGGGCGCAACTGATCAACACCGTCCTCGGCGGCACCCTGCACAATGACATCCGCCATATTCGCCGTCTGACCTACAACCGGCCCGGGCTGCTGCCGACCAAACAAGTCTGGCTCGAACCCGATTCCCGACTCGCCCACATAACCGGCAAAACCAAACTCCGCGTTAACAGCCTGCACCATCAGGCCGTAAAGCGCCCGGCCGAGCCCCTGCGCCGCACCGGCTGGGATCTGGACAAGATCACCCAGGCCATTGAGCCCATCGGCAATATTCCCGTCCTCGGCGTTCAGTGGCACCCTGAATACATGATCTACCTGCAGTCACAATTCAGGATCTTCCACTGGTTGGTGGACAATGCACGGTATCGATTACCCCAGCCTTGATAAGAAAATACAGGGTGAACACTGGGCCGGAGCTGCACTCTCGTTGCTAGAGGATTGACGCACAGTCTTGAGAAGGAAACACCACCACCTCATCGCCCTCCTGCCATACCGGCACCTTGATCATGGTTTGCAGGAAGAGTGAATGCTCTAACCAGCCCTGTAACCACCGCTGCAGATTCGGGTAAGGCAGCTGGCTAAATACATCGCGATCGACATGGGCGAATTGGCGGACAAAGGGCATCACACCAATATCCGCGATGGTCGGATCATCCCCAAGCAGGTAAGTGCGGCTCTTCAGCAACGACTCCAGAACCTGAAGAAAGGCCTCTCCCCGTTGCCGATACTCTGCCTGAGTCATCTCCACATGGCGGTCGGCGTATTTATAGCGGTCCAGCCAATACTTGAACTCATTATCGTTTTGCTCAATCAGCGCATTCGCCTGATCCAGGACCGTTGCGTCTAACAGCCCCTGTGGATCCTGCTGCTCTAGCGCCCAAACCATGATGTCCCGGCTTTCATCAATGACAGTCCCATCGGCAAGCCGCAAAACAGGCACGGTCCCTTTAGGGCTTATCGCCAACATTGGCGCGGGCTTGTTTTTCAGGGTCACCTCCCGCAGCTCGACCTGCAACCCAGCGAACAACACGCCCAGGCGGGCGCGCATGGCATAGGGGCAGCGCCGAAAGGAATACAGACAATCAAATGAGGCCGTCATAGCGATACTTCACAACTGAACCAGGGGTGTATTTGCGCAACGGGGAACCGATATTTCTGCTCACCGCCAAAAGGGGTATCGATGAACGCAACCCACAGAGTGCGCGCAGGGAAAGGATGCTATTGAAGCGGCGCCCCGTCCCGGGAGCCTCGATGCATCACAATGTCGTCTTGTGCGCCAGTCTGGGTACTGGCTAAAAAGGGGTGTACTGTCATAACGCCCCTATGCCCGCATCCCCCCCAGAAAGTCCGCGATCAATGTCTTCATATCTTGCAAGGTGTAGTCATCCGGCGAGGACGCCAGATTGATGGCGGCCTCAACCAGGACACCATAAATCATGCTGATAAGCAGATTGCGGGGATAGGGTTTGAGCCACCCGCCGTCCTGTAAGCGTGAGATGGTGCGAGCCAGCGTACCCATCGTGTAGCCACTATCAATATCACGCCATGTCTCCCAGCCAAGAAAGGTAATCACCTCTTGCAGTGGCATGGTGTGGCGTCCATTGCTCACCACAAAATCGAGGAAGGTGTCGCAAAGCAGCAAGGTGTCATCCCAGGGGTTATCGGTTTCAGGAACCGCCCCCACCGCCTCTGCGACCCACTGTGCCTGGAGCTGATAACACGCGATTAACACCTCTTTCTTGCTGCTGAAATAGTAGTAAACCGCGCCTTTAGTCATGCTGACTTTTTCAGCAATACGGTCAATAGACGTCCCTGCATAGCCGTGTCTGGCAAACAGTTCAAGAGCCTCTTGAATGAGGGTATCGCGTGTTTCTTCCGCGAATTTTGGTGTGGGTGATTTGACTGACATACCAATAGTATGTCATACATACCGTCGGTATGTAACTCTCATTCGAATGCCCAGCGAGGCCCAACCATGCTGAAGATGAAGAAAAAATGTGAGCGCTGCACCGCGCCGCTGCCTTTGGACGGAGAGGCTCTGATTTGCTCGTTCGAATGCAGTTTTTGCGCGGAGTGTAGCGCTGAGATGGATCACATCTGCCCAAAATGTGGCGGCGAACTGCACCTGCGCCCTCCCCGTGTCATTACGCCCATACAGGCGCTGACAAAACGTCTTACAGGAGGCGGAAACCGTGTCCGCTAGCTCCCGGTGGGAACATTGCCCCGACGGTACCGCGCTGGAATATGTCGAACACAGCGCGGACCGGGCAGCGCCATACCAAGGCGTCATCCTGATTGCCAGCGCACTCGGCGTGCCCGCCAGGTTCTATCGCGCGTATGCCAATTTCATGGCCATGAAGGGTTTTACTGTCCTCAGTTTTAACTATCGAGGTATCGGACTCTCTGGCCAACAGGCGGATCCCGATGTAATCCGCCTGGCACAGTGGGGCAGCCAGGATCTCGACACCATGATCGGCAAGGCAACGAAGATCGCGGGCAGCCAACCCGTCTATCTGGTCGGCCACAGTATTGGCGGGCAACTGGTAGGTCTTGCAAAGCGCGCGGCGCAGTTGAGCGCAGTGATCTTTGTCGGCGCATCGTTCCCTTACTGGAGCCGCGGGCCTCTCGCGTATCGTCTCAAACTATTGAGTTTTTATTACTGCCTGGTGCCGATACTTGGCCGCCTGCGCGAGCCCTTCCCTGCTCGCGCACTGGGGCTTTCCAATGCCGATATGCCTAGCCGGTTGCTTAGAGACTGGGCCGAGTGGGCCTCGCAGAAAGACTATCTGTTATCCCCACGCTTTCATCTCAATGCCAAACAGGCCTACAGCGAACTGAGTCTTCCCGCCCTGGCGTTTGAATTCGCGGATGATCACATTGCTCCCAAAGCGGCGACACGGAAACTATATGACAGCTACCCGAGCCTGCAGATCGACGTGCGGCGCAAGCCGGCGGGCAGACCGGTAATCGGTCATATGGGGTTCTTTCGTGAGAGCTGTGGTCACCCTTTCTGGGAAGAACAACTGGCCTGGATGGCCAACAAGGAACCCGCCATCGCCAGCCACAGCGGTTAGCGGTCTTGCGGTGCAGGGCTTGCCTCAAAGAGCGGAACAATGAATGCCGAGGGATTCCCCGGCCTTAAACATACCAAGGGGTTATACGATGTCGAACATGGTAAGCACCATGCAAAAAACCGAACAATGGCCATTCGGGAAGCAGTTCATTCAGCTGGCCATGCGCTGGATGGTGCCCTTCTCTGCCAGCATAAAACCGGAGCTGGAGATTCTGGCACCAGGCCATACTCGCGGGCGAATGCGTGACCGACGCGCCGTCCGCAACCACCTCTCCTCGATTCATGCGGGCGCCCTGTTTACCCTTGCCGAGACAACGGGCAATCTCGCCCTGATGAGCATCACCCCCGATAATGGGCGCTGGATCGTTACCGGCATGGATATCGAATACCAAAAGAAGGCACGCGGCGTGCTGATTGCAGAAACGATCCTGGGGGGGCAGGACTGGTCAAGCAGCCACGAGGTTCGGGGAGAAACCCGTATCTTCGATGAACAGGGTGATACGGTTGCCAAGGCGGAACATCGCTGGCGGGTTTCGCCCAAGTGACATCACGCCACATCGACGAAAACCTACCGGACACCCATTCATCGAAAACCTACCGGACACCCATGCATGGAGAATCAAGGCTGCCAATGGCTGAATGGATGGGTGTCCTGTTCTTTCAACCTTATGCAGTTAGTAGTGGGCATATATCTCAAGGTATGCCGCAAATCTCTATATCTATCAAGTGATGACCATAGAAGATAACAGGCACCTCCCCGGTTCGACCTGCACTTGCTGTTTGTGGCACACGCCAATTTGGTTCGCGGCTCAAGCGCTGCTCCTACGAGTCCTGACTAATCCATAGTTGGCACGGTTCCCGCAGTAATCAGGTTCAGCGGCCGGCCAAAAGCCGGCAGAACTGTTTTGTTGCCCCTGACAGGGAAAGAGAGGTAGCCCCATGGATTCTGTATCCATCAAAGACCTGATGTGCACCCGTTTTGCGACGATCCACCCGGAGATGCCGGTGGTGGAAGCGTCCAGCAACCTGATCAAGCTGGACATGCTGGGCAGCCCGGTCACCGACGCCGCCGGCACTCTGGTGGGCTGGATCAGTGAGCGCGAGTGCCTGCAGGCCGCGCTGCAGGTGGTGTATCACAACCAGCGCGTGGCGACGGTAAAGGACCTGATGCAGAGCGAAGTGCTGACGGTGTCGCTGGAAGACGATGTGCTGAACCTGGCCCAGCAGATGCTCAACGCCAAGCCCAAGATCTACCCGGTGGTGGATAGCGCAAACAAGGTGGTTGGCGTGATCAGCCGCCGTCATATTCTGAATATGCTGGATCAGAAGCTGGCTGAGTTGAGCAGGAAGGCTGGGTAATCTGGCTGTTTTTGCTCGTTTTCAGGGCGCCATGATGACCCTTTTTTTTGCACCAGATGCGTGCAAAATTTTTTGGGCGGCTACCTTGGGCGGTTTCGGTGACTGGCAGGATTTGCCCGTTCGTCACCGCCGTATTCGCCATGCAAGCATAGCTCCCACAAAAGACAAGGCAGAGCCCTGGCTGGCGGGCCTGCTACAGCTTCTTTACCCGCCGGTTCTTGCCCTTGATCTTGCCATCCAGTAACCGCTGTAGTGCCAGGTCGGCGCTGTCGCGTTCTATGGCCACGTAGGCCTGGTAGTCGGTGACGGTGATCTTGCCGACCTGGTTGCCGGGGATACCGGCGTCACCGGTGAGGGCTCCAAGGATATCGCCGGGGCGCAGTTTGTCCTTGCGGCCGGCACCGATGCACAGGGTTACCGTGGGCGGCAACATGGTGTCGCCGGCACGGGGCTTGAGGCTGGAGACCGGGTGCCAGTTGAGCTTTTCGCCCTGCAGTTCTTCGATCGCCATGGCCCGGCGGCTTTCGCGGGGGGCCACCAGGTTGATGGCCAGGCCCTTCTCCCCTGCCCGGCCGGTGCGGCCTACCCGGTGAATGTGGGTCTGCGGGTCGTGGGACAGTTCCGCGTTGATGACCATATCCAGGCTGTCGATATCCAGCCCCCGTGCGGCCACGTCCGTGGCGACCAGCACTGACAGGCTACGGTTGGCGAACAGGGTGAGCACCTCGTCGCGTTCGCGCTGCTCCAGGTCGCTGTTCAGGGCTCTGGCGGACAATCGCTGCCGACATAGCTGACTGACCACATCCTGGCATTGTTGTTTGGTGACGCAGAACACCACGCAGCTGGTGGGCCGGAAACAGGCGATGGCCTCGGCCACGGCTTCGTAGCGTTGCAGGGGCTCCACTTCGTAGAAGCGCTGCTCGATGCGGGTGTTGTCGTGCATCGCCTCCACTTCCACATGCTCCGGATCGCGCATGAAGGTTTCTGCCAGCTGCTTGATGCCGGCGGGATAGGTGGCGGAGAACAGCAGAGTCTGGCGACGGGACGGGGTCTGACGGATCACCTCGGCAATGTCGTCGAAGAAGCCCATGTCGAGCATGCGATCCGCTTCGTCCAGCACCAGGGTGTTGAGCCCGTCGAGGCTGAGAGTGCCTTTGCTCAGGTGCTTGAGTATCCGCCCCGGGGTGCCCACCACCACCTGGGCGCCATGCTCCAGGGAACCGATCTGCGGACCGATGGGCTGGCCGCCACAGAGGGTCAGCACCTTGATGTTGCCGGCGCCCCGGGCCAGGCGACGGATCTCTGCGGCCACCTGGTCGGCCAGTTCCCGCGTGGGGCACAGCACCAGTGCCTGGCAGCCGTAATAGCGCAGGTTCAGCGGGTGCAGCAGGCCGATGCCGAAGGCGGCGGTCTTGCCGCTACCGGTGCTGGCCTGGGCGATCACATCCCGGCCCTGCAACAGGGGCGGCAGGCTGGCCGCCTGCACCGGCGTCATAGCGGTGTAGCCCAGGGTGTCCAGGTTGGCGAGCATGTCGCCGCTGAGAGGCAAGGAAGAAAACAGGGTATCAGTCACGTAACGGGCCCGGGTGGCAGGAAATCAGGCGTGCAGTGTACCAACTGTTGGGCCGGGGGCGATGGATTTTGCAGGGGGACTATCTGGAGCTCGTTTCTATAGCGTGAAAAAACGTGGTGGGCGGGGCGATTAGTAACCGACTTTGCCTGTTACGACCCCCAGGCAGACTAACAAATCCGGAGCAGAGATGGCGCTCTGTGCTTAAGCAGCTTCGTAGCATCACCCTCTCCCCTCAAGGGAGAGGGGACTCTCCAGTTAGGCTTCGGGTAACTCAACATCTGGATGTATTCGCTATCAACATCGTTGACGGTCACAACGATGAGGCATGTAAGTGAAAACAGGCTGGACAATCGGGCCATACTCATTCTAGTCTTGTAAACACTTGTACACATACAGATGTGCACTTGCTGCGCTGCCCCCAATTGTGTGTCTGCATGGGTATTGCGTAGGGATTCGGTAAAAGGGGTTGGTCACAGCGCCCCGCACAAGCGGATACTGAAATCCGAACCTGACATGAGACAGCTACAACAACAGTGACTAAACGGATTATGGCGAGCCGCCCCGGCTGCCCGCCGCCAGCCTGGCACGCCAGGCGAGCTTCACCTCAAATAATGACAACGATCGAGGAACCGTTATGCGTCAACCCGCCCAGCCTGAGCCAGGTGCATCACCCTCCATCTGGTCTCGCCTGAGTACTATCACCGATTATTTCGCCTGGCCCTTGCGCACCTCTCATTACCTGGAGCTGGTGAACCCGCTGTGGACCACTCACAAGATGCAGGCCCGCGTCGTCAAAGTCTGGGATGAAACCAAGGATGCGCGCACTCTTACCCTACGCCCCGGCTTGAACTGGCGCGGCCACCGTGCAGGACAGCATGTGCGAGTGGGGATTCCCGCCAACGGCAAGCATTACACCCGCACCTACACCATCTCCTCCCCGCCGGAGCGGGAAGACGACTGCTTTACCATCACCGTAAAGGCCATCGACAAGGGCACCATCTCTCATCACATCGTGCGCAATATCAAGGTGGGCGATTACCTGCCCATCGGGCTGCCGCAGGGGGATTTCTATCTGCCCGACGCGCAGCCGATTCAGCCGCTGTTCATTACTGCGGGCAGCGGCATCACGCCTGCGTTCAGCATGATCAACAGCCTGATTGCCCAGGGTCGCCTGCCGGACACCTGCCATATTCACTATGCACCCCATGAGTTTGATGTGGTGCTGGGCAAGGAATTGAAGGCGATGGATCGCTACAACGATCGCTATCACTTGCACCTGATGTATAGCCGCGAGGGCGACGACCCCAGCCGCAACCGCTTTTCGTCGGCCCAGCTGGATGCGCTCTGCCCGGACTGGAAAGAACGGGATGTGTATGCCTGCGGCCCCCCTTCCCTGCTGGAAGCCATTGAGCAATGCATGGAAGACGCCGGCTGTAGTCGCCAGCTCCATGTGGAGCGCTTCCGTGCACCCTTTACCGACATTCCCGACGATGCGGTGGGTGGCCGAGTGCGCTTTGCCCAGAGCGATGTAGAAACGGATGGCGACAGCGAGACGCCACTGCTGAAAGTGGCCGAAGAGGCAGGCATGAACCCGCCCCACGGCTGCCGCATGGGCATCTGCCATACCTGCAACACCACCCTGGTATCCGGGTGTGTGCGAGACCTGCGTACCGGTGAGGTACTGAACGAGGCAGGCAGCATTGTACAGACCTGCATCTGCGCCGCCGCCGGCGACTGCGAACTGGATTTGTGAGGGAATAATAATGAAAACCCATCAATACCCGGTCGACCTGACCGATGAACAGATCGAAGAATTCGGCCGCGAGCTGGAAGCCATTCGCAACGAGGTGTTTGATTCCCGGGGCGACCGGGATCGCGCCTACATCCTCAAGGTGATCAAGACCCAGCGCACCATGGCGGTGAGCTCCCGCTTTGTGATTTACCTGTCACTGTTTTTTATTCCCGCCTGGGGGCACGCGCTGGCAACCTGGCCGGTGGCGCTCACCATTATGGGCCTGGGCGTCTTCGCGCTCGGCATCGCCAAGATCCTGGAGAACATGGAAATCGCCCATAACGTGCTGCATGCCCAGTGGGACTGGATGAAGGACCCGGAGATCCAGTCCAACACCTGGGAATGGGACACCATGAGCCCGTCGGACCGCTGGATGCATTCGCACAATGTGGTGCACCACACCTGGACCAATGTGCTGGAAAAAGATCTGGATGTGGGCTACGGCATCATGCGGGTGACGCCCATGCAGAAATGGAAGCCGGCGTTTCTGCTGCAGCCGATCTATTTCATTCTGCTGATGCTGTTATTCGAGGAAGGCGTGGCCATTCATGAGCAGGCCATTGATGACCACCTGAAAGGCAAGAACAAGCTGAAGGACTTCACGCCGCTGTTAAAACGTATTGGCTACAAGGTATGGCGGCAAGTGGCCAAGGATTATATTGCCTGGCCGCTGGCCGCGGCGCTGGTAGCGATCCCGATTTCCTTCTATGTGCCCTTCTCGCCCCTGCTGGTGTTCGGCATGGTGGCCGGCGCCAATGCGGTGGCCAACCTGATCCGCAACATCTGGGCATTCACCATTATCTTCTGCGGGCACTTCCCCGCCGGCGCCCACAACTTCACCCTGGAGCAGGTGGAAGGCGAAACCCGCGGGCGCTGGTATCTGCGCCAGATGCTGGGCTCTTGCAACATCGAGGGCAGCAAGCTGTTCCACATTCTGTCCGGCAACCTGTCACACCAGATTGAGCATCACCTGTTCCCGGACATGTGCAGCAACCGCTACAAGGAAGTGGCACCGCGAGTACGGGCGCTGGCTGACCGCTACGGCATTCCGTACAACAGCGCCTCCCTGTTCCGCCAGTTTGGCACCACCTGGCTGAACAACCTGCGCCTGGCCTTCCCCGGCGGCGGCGAACCCTACGAGCCACGCCGTGAGGAAGCCAGCCAGTCCTGACGTAAACCGTAGGGTGGATTAGCCTAAGGCGTAATCCACCCTCCCCTCCAACGCTTCAAAAGGTGAATTACGCCTTCCGGCTAATCCACCCTACGTTTTGGTGATCGGAGTAGGCTTTTCCTAGTCCAAACCTTCGCTTTGCGAGCAAAGCTCCAACGGACAAGAGGAGCTATTGGAGCCTTGCTCGCAAGGCGAAGGTTCTCTCAGCAAGCCACCGCTTTTAGCGCCGTCTTACCAGCCCGTCTTCCAGCACCTGCTCGAAGTGATCTTTCAGGGTGTCGGCCGCCGGGCGGTAGTTAACGCCCAGCGCTTTGCTGCGGCTGTTGTCGAAGCGCAGCGGGTAGCCCACGTTGCGGCTGATGAACTTGCGGGTGACCGGGCCCATGAACGGACCAACAGCCCACACCACTGGTTTCGGTACCTTCATCATCGGGAAGGGGTATTGCTTGCCGAATTGCTTGCGCAGGATGCCGGCGATGTCGAGCATGGACACGGACTGGCTGACCAGGATGTAACGACCTTCCGCTTCCGGATTGAATGCACCTAAAAGGTGAGCCTGGGCCACTTCACGCACATCCACCATGCCGTACTCCAGCGCCGGCACGCCGGTTTTCAGTTTGCCGCGCCCCATGTCCAGCAGGGTGCCAATGCTGGCGGAGTTGCTGGCGTTGGTCAGTGAGGGGCCATAGACCAT
The DNA here is from genome assembly GCF_947258575.1 of uncultured Alcanivorax sp. Classification (GTDB taxonomy): domain Bacteria; phylum Pseudomonadota; class Gammaproteobacteria; order Pseudomonadales; family Alcanivoracaceae; genus Alcanivorax. The sequence continues at coordinate 265,491 of NZ_CAMYIV010000011.1, read as the reverse complement.
GCCCGGATTGATGGTCACCAGGTCCCAGCGGCTTTCTACACTGCCCCCCTGGCCATCGTGGATCTTCCAGGCTTCGCGCTCGGCGGCCACCTTGGAATACTGGTAGGGGTTGTGGTCGACGCTGCTGGTGGTATTCCAGTCCGCTTCGGTGAAGGCGCTTTTGCCCTTCATGTCGGTGGCATCACCGTATACCGAGGCCACGCTGCTGGTGAGCACCACGCGCTTGAGGGTGTCGCAGCGGTTAGCGGCATTGAGCACATTGCGGGTGCCTTCCACGGCCGGGCGCACCAGAGCCTCGTTGGCATCGGTAAAGCCATCCAGCACGAATGGCGAGGCGGTGTGCATGAGAATGTCGCAGCCCTGCATGGGCGCATCGAAACTCTGCGCATCCAGCAGGTCAGCCTTGAACAGTTTCAGGGTGCCGGGGGCAGCGTCGGCGATGCGTTTCAGATGATCCACGCTCTTGGCCTTGTTGGGATCACGCACCGTGGCATGCACGGTATGGCCCGCTTCCAACAGGTATTTGACGATCCAGCCGGCAATGTAGCCGGAAGCGCCGGTGACCATCACGGTATGAGTGTTACTGGGCATGCTTGGCTCCCGCCGATAAAAAGAAGGCCAACGCTACCATGATGGCAAAACAAGACTAGGGCTGTTCGTGCCATTCCATGACTGTGCGGCCAATAGAAATTACAACGAAAACAGGCGCCAGCGGCGCCTGTTTCCAGGGAAAAGAATCAATTCTGCCAACGCGACCGGTTAAGCCACATCCACGCGGCCAGCCCCAGCCCCCAGGCGCCATTGACGATCAGGCCACCGACCACCTTGGTGGCGTTCACGTCCAGACCTTTTAAGGGGAACACCAGCAGCATGGCCACCAGTGTCGGGCCGATGGCACCGAGAATCAGCGCCCCCAGCCAGTGCCGGATACCCTGCCAGCGGCGGATCAGCCACCAGACCGGAATACCCCAGACCCCGCCCCAGAATGCCAGTGACAAAACCTGGGGAATGCCCAGGGGCGGTACCGGGGTCATGTTCCAGGGCGCCGCCGGGATAAGGCCCGCCAGCCAGAACAGCGCCAATACCCCCTGGTGAAACAGCAGGGTAGCAATGAAGCCCCCGGTGAAGGCCTGCAACCATTGTTGTGGCGAGTTGGACATGGTCACTCCGACGTTGAGAGGTGTTGGTAAATGATTACCCGGCAACTCTACACCATCACCCTCCTCTGCGCGTGAACAGACCAGGAGCAAGATCCGTTCAGCCGTCGTCCGGAATTTCCGGTGTCACCAGTTGCGCCAGCATTTCCAGGGATTCTTGCCAGCCCTGATAGCAGAATTCCACCGGTATCACCTCCGGCACCCCTTCCTGGGTGATGGTCAGATCGGTGCCACACAGCACCTCTTTCAACGTGATGGTTACCTGCATTTCGCCGGGCAGGTTGGGGGTGGCGCGCAGGACAAGATGAAGACGGGCGGTATTACCGGACATGATGATTCTCCTTGTTGGATGTGGCGCCTCTCTTCAGGGAGGGCACGGGTTTATCGAATACGGAGAGGGGGATTCGACAGTTCGCCATGCGAGCATGGCTCCAACAGGAATACATCCACTTTATTGGTCTTATTAAACGAAAAAGCGCTATTTTTAATCATTATTTCAGATCATATAGTCACTCCATCGAGGGACAGGTAATAGAGCCTGTTACAGGAGGACGCCATGATCGAGCTTCGCACACGCAATGAACTGGGCCATGCCCGGCACGGCTGGCTGGATACCCGGCATCACTTTTCCTTTGCTAACTACCATGACTCACAACGGGTGCATTGGGGAGATTTGCGTGTGTGGAACGATGACACCATCGCCCCACAGACCGGTTTCCCTGCACATTCCCACCGGGAGATGGAAATCATCACCTATGTGCGCAAGGGGGCGATCACCCACCAGGACAGCCTGGGTAACAGTGGCCGTACCGAGGCTGGGGATGTGCAGGTGATGTCCGCAGGCACCGGGATTACTCATAGTGAGCAAAACTTGGAGGATACGGAGACACAGATCTTCCAGATCTGGATTATTCCGAACGCCACCGGGCTGCCGCCCACCTGGGGCAGCAAGCCGTTCCCGAAGGCCTCCCGCGACGGGCACTTTGAGGTGCTGGCCAGTGGTTACCCGGAAGACGCGGACGCCCTGGCGATTCAGGCGGATGCGCGGGTGGTAGCGGCCACGCTGAGTCATGGTCAGGACATCGAATACGTGCTCGACCCGACTCGCAAGGTCTACCTGGTGCCTGCCAAGGGACGGGTGCGGGTGAATGGGGTGCTGGCCGAAACTGGCGATGGCCTGGCCATCAGTGACGAAGCCCGGCTGTCTGTGGTGGCAGAATCAGACAGCGAGATCGTGCTGGTGGAAACCGTCTAGGAAAGCCGTGATCGATGCGTAGGGTGGATTAGCCGCAGGCGTAATCCACCTTCCTTGCGGTCACCCAAACCTGCCGAACGACAGGGTGGATAACGCCTGCGGCTAATCCACCCTACCTCCCAGAAGAAGGCACGGAGTGTTTCCGGGCCTTTCGCCTTGCAAGCAAGGCTCCAACAAAGCCAGCCAACGGCTATTCCACTACTGATCCGACTTTTTCTGCAGCGCTGTTTCCAGGCAGGCAATCTTTTCATGCATGGTGCGCATCAGGTCGAGCATTTCCTGGCGCTCGTCGTGGGCGATCTGGTTGTTGGCGTCCCGTTCGGCACGCTGTTCGCTTTCGTGCACTTCCTGAGTGGCACTGACGATGATGGCGATGAACAGGTTCAGCACCATGAAGCTGGAGATCAGAATGAACGGCACGAAGAAGATCCAGGCCATGGGATAGACGGCCATCACCGGCCGGGCAATGCCCATGGACCAGCTTTCCAGGGTCATGATCTGGAACAGGCTGTAAATGCTCGCTCCCAGAGTGCCGAACCACTGCGGGAACGCCTCACCAAACAGCTCGGTGCCCATTACCGCAAAGATGTAGAACATCATCAGCAACAGCGCTGCGGTCCAGCCGATGCCGGGTAACGCCTGCATCAGGGATTCCACCAGCATGCGCAGCCGTTTCACCGATGACAGCAGCCGCAACACCCGCAAGATACGCAGGCTCCGCAGAATCGCCAGGGGCCCGGATGCCGGTGCCAGGGAAATAGCGACGATCAGAAAGTCGAACACATTCCAGCCGGAGCGGAAAAAGCGCGGCCCGAAGGCGACCAGCTTGAGCACAATTTCCAGTACGAAAACCGCCAGCACTATCTGGTTGAGCAGGTTCAACCACTGCCCTGCCCGCTCCTGTGCCACCGCGGAGGTTTCCACACCCAGAATAATCGCATTGAGCAGGATCAGAGCGGTAATGGTGTGACCGAAGAACGGGGTATTGAGCCAGGTGGCCAGGCGCTGTCGCCAGCCATCGGAGGATACGGAAGTTGAAGAGGCCTGCATGGACAATCACCGAATAATCCAGGAGGCGCGAGTATACCTGATACGGGAGGGGGGATTGATAGGGTCGTTGGAGCCATGCTTGCATGGCGAAAAGCCGGAATCAGACCCCGAGCCATTCGCTTTGCGAGCAAAGCTCCAACGGGAAAGTACGCGGTCAGTCTTCCAGGGTCACCACGGGCTCCCAGACACCGTCGGTGACTTTGGAGAGGATCATATCGTTACCGGCACGATGATTGGTGGCGCTCATCTTGATATCCACCCCGGTGACCGGATCACTGAAATCCAGGGACTCCATGGCCGCCAGGAAGGAATCGGTGGTCAGGTCCGGTCCGGCCTCGCGCAATGCCTCTATGGTCACCATGGCACCGACACGCCCCAGCACCGCACCACCACTGGGTACCGAGCCATACTGCGCCTGGTACTCATCTGCCCATTGTTTCGCTTCCGGCACATCCTTCATGCGGCTGACAATATCCTGCCAGGGGGAGACACCGTAGAGTCCTTCTGTGACACCGCCGGGCGCCGCCGCCACTGCGGAATGGAAGCCGGCCTGGGAGACCACGAATTTCACATCATCCCAACCCATTTCCTTGGCGGTAGCCACCACGGAAATGATCGGCCGAACCGGCAGGGCCACGGCGACCAGCTGACAGCCGGCATCCTTCAGGCGCGCCAGGGTGCCGGTGAAATCGCTCTCGTCCGGACGGTGAGAGGTGCTTTCCGCCAGGGTCAGAGTCTCTTTGCCGGCGGCAGCATCGGTGATGGCCTGGTTCACTTCCTCGCCGAAATCCGAGGGAATGTACATCACACAGATTTTCTCGATGCCGTACTCATCGGTCATCCAGTTAACGCCTTTCAGTACCCCTTCGTGGTAGCTGGGACCGAAAACGAAACGATGGGAAAAGTCGCCCTCTTCTTCCATCTGCCGGGACAGGGCCAGGGGAAGAATGCTGGGCACGTTATTGCGGTCCATCAGAGGGAAAGCTGCCAGGTTATGGGGCGTCCCCAGGCTCATCACCATGGCGAAGATTTCATCGCGGCTGATCAGCTTGTTGGTGGCCTGGGTGGCCTTGGGCACCTGGTAGGCATGATCCTCGACGATGTAACGAATCTTGCGCCCATGAATACCGCCGTCGGCATTCACTTCGGCAAACATGTCGTTGGCCACCTGCACCGCCGGTGAGGAAAACGCCGCAAACACGCCGGACAAATCGTGCATGCCACCCAGTTTGATTTCGGTATCACTGACGCCACGCACCGACTCGGCGGCGGCGCTCTCTTCTTCCTTGTTATCACTGCACCCGATCAGGGTGGCTGCGGCGAGAGCCGCCAGGCAAAGCTTCTTCATGATGCACTCTCCTCTCGAATTCATTGCAATCAGTACATGGAATCAATCAGGTGCTTGTGTTTTTTCTCCACGAAGGAACGCTTCAGCTTCATGGTGGCAGTCAGCTCCTCATCTTCGGCGGTGAGCAGCACGTCGATCAGGCGGAAATACTTGATCTGTTCCACCTGGGCGAACTGTTTGTTCACATCGGTAATGATGCTGTCGATCAGGTCCACCACCTCTTTGGCACGACACAGGGAGGCGAAGTTGGAAAACGGCACCTGGCGGTCCTGGGCATATTTCTCCACGTTTTCCTGATCGATCATGATCAGGCAGGTGAGATACTTGCGCTGATCACCAATCACCACTGCATCAGAAATATACGGGGAAAACTTCATCCGACTTTCGATTTCCGCCGGCGTGATATTCTTGCCGCCGGCAGTGATGATGATGTCTTTCAAACGGCCGGTGATGGTGAGCATGCCATCTTCCAGACGCCCCACATCGCCGGTGTGCAGCCAGCCGTCGCGGATGTCCTCGGCGGTTTTTTCCGGCTTGCGCCAGTAACCGGCGAACACATGGTCGCCATGCACCAGCACTTCCCCATTGTCGGCAATGCGCACCTGGGTATCGGGTAACGGCTCACCCACGGAGCCGATCGTTGCCCGGTCCTTGCTGTTGAGCGATACCACCCCGGTGGTTTCGGTCATGCCGTAGCCTTCATAGAGCGGCACGCCCAGGGCCTGGAACCAGCGAATCAGGTCCGGCGAGATCGGCGCCGCGCCGGTAGTGCCCCGACGCAGACGGGCCATGCCGATAAGGTCGCGTACATTGCGCAGCACCAGCAGATTCCAGAACTGGTAATGCAGCCAGGAAAACGGTGAGCGTTTGCGCTCACAGTGCCAGCCATCCCCGGCGGCAAGCGCCCGGTCGAAACACCAGCGGCCGAAACCGGTGGCTTCATCTCGCAGGGTCATCATGGAGCTGTAGATCTTTTCCCAGAGTCGCGGCACCGCGGCAAAAGTATTGGGCGACACTTCGCGCAGGTTCTCGAATACGGTTTCCGGGCTTTCCGCAAAGTTCACGGTACAGCCTTTGTAGATGGGTACTTCCACCGACACCAGCCGCTCCAGGATATGACACAGGGGCAGGAAGCAGAGCTGGTCGTCATCCTCGTGGGCTTCCAGCACCTGCTCGCCGGCGGCCAGCTGAAACAGCACATTGCGGTGACTGATCATGGCACCCTTGGGGGCACCGGTGGTACCGGAGGTGTAGATCAGCATGCGGATATCATCGGGCTCACTGTGCGCAATGCTGGCGCTGAACTGGGCTTCCGCATCGGGGACCTGTTCGCCCAGGGCGTACAGCTCATCCAGGAACATGACCATGGGATCGTCAAAATCCCGCAGCCCCTTGCGATCGAACACGATCACTTTTTTCAGGGTGGGCACCTGATCACGCACGGTCAGATACTTGTCCAGCTGTTCATCATTTTCCACGAACAGGAAGGCGGAGCCACTGTCATTGACCAGGTAGGCCAGCTGCTCGGCACTGTCGGTGGTGTAGACACCATTGCTGATGCCGCCCGCGCCGGCAATGCCCAGATCGCAGTACAGCCATTCCTTGTTGTCTTCACTGAGAATGGAGACCGGCTGCCCCCGTTCCAGGCCCAGAGACAACAGCGCCACGCCGATGGCGCGGGCCTTTTCGTAATAGTCCTGCCAGCTGTAGCTCTGCCAGATGCCCAGGTCCTTTTCACGGTGAGCGATTTGCGCTCCTCGCTCCAGGCATTGCTGGCGCCACAGTTTGACCACGGTGTCGCAACCGTGGAGAAGGGTCGGTGCGTTGTTGGTTGTTGTCATCATCAGCGCCAGGTCTTCTTTCGTTTCCAGCGTTTTTCCGGTCGGTCATCCCCCGCCGACTGGCCCAGATAGAACTCGCGAATATCGTCGCTGGCGAGCAACTCCTCGGCGCTACCGTCCATGACGATGCGGCCGGTTTCCAGCACATAGCCATGGTCCGCCGTATTCAGCGCCACCTGGGCATTCTGCTCCACCAGCAGCAGGGTCACGCCCTGCTCCTTGTTGAGCCGGCGAACGATGGCGAAGATTTCCTGCACCAAAAGCGGCGACAAGCCCAGGGACGGCTCATCCAGCAACATCAGCGACGGCCGTGACATGAGCCCGCGGCCGATGGCCAGCATCTGTTGCTGGCCACCAGACAGGGTGCCGGCGGGCTGATTGCGGCGCTCCAGCAGGATCGGGAAATAGTCATACACCATCTCCATGTCCTGACGGATGCCCGCCTTGTCACGGCGGATATAGGCGCCCATGGTCAGGTTTTCTTCCACGGTCAGAAACGGAAACACTTCCCGGCCTTCCGGTACGTGGGCGATGCCCTGACGCACCAGGGCATCCGGTTCGCGCCCTTCGATGGCTTCGCCAGCCAGGGTAATGCTGCCCTTGCGCGGTGCCAGCGCCCCGGAAATGGTTTTCATCAGGGTGGTCTTGCCGGCGCCGTTGGCGCCGAGGATGGCAACCACCTTGCCCTCGAACACATCAATCGACACCCCGCGCAGGGCCATCACCGGTCCGTAGAAGGCTTCCAGGTTTTTGACCTGCAATAGCGGCTGGGCATCATTCATGGCGTCTTTCTGCACTGCACTCATGAGGTTGCCTCCGTGCCCAGATAGGCTTCGATTACCTTGGGGTCCGCCTGCACTTCGGCGGCGGTGCCCATGGCCAGCGGCCGGCCTTCCGACACCGCCAGCACCCGGTTGGATACCCGCGATACCAGGCTCATGTCGTGCTCCACCATCAATACCGTCAGGCCCAGGTCTTTCTGCATGTCTTCGATCCACCAGGCCATGTTCTGGGTTTCTTCCACGCTCAGGCCGGAGGCCGGCTCATCGAGCAGGATCAGCTTCGGCTCGCTGGACAGGGCGCGGGCAATTTCCACCACCTTGCGCACCCCGTAAGGCAGGCCGGCAATCAGCTTGTCCCGGTAGGCGGCCAGGTCGAGGAAGTCGATCACCTCCTCCACCAACAGACGATGCTGCCGTTCACTGCGCCGTACCTTGGGCAGAAACAACAGCTCCTCGAACCAGCGGGTATTGCGGCGGCAATGGCGGCCGATCAACAGGTTCTGCAGTACCGAGGAGTGATCGAACAGTTCAATATTCTGGAAGGTGCGGGCGATACCCAGCCCTGCCACCTTGTGAGCCGGCAGGGAGGTAATGTCCTGACCATCGAATACGATCTGCCCGGCGCTCGGTTCATAGAGGCGACTGATCAGATTGAAGATGGTGGATTTGCCTGCCCCGTTAGGGCCAACCAGGGTGAACACTTCGCCGGGCTCCACGGTGAAGCTGACACCGTCCACCGCTTTAACGCCGCCGAAGGAAATGGAGAGATCCTTTACCTGTAACAGACTCATCGTTGGCGCTCCGTTTTCAGGTAGGTGCGGGTGCGGCGGAACATGCCCTTGCGATACAGCGGGAACAGCTGCAGCCAGGTGCGCACCTTGAACCAGACGCCGTAGAGCCCGCGCGGTTCGTAAATCACCATAAGCAGAATCAGCAGGGCAAACAGGGCGGTATCCATACCCGGGTAGGCGGCGATCTTGATGCCGGCAGCGTTATCCAGAAAATCCCGGGCAATGGCGATCAACTGGGGCAGCAACACCACTACAATGGCACCGAAGAAGGCGCCATGCACGGAGCCCAGCCCGCCGATCACCACCTGCAGCAACAGAGTGATGGAAATCAGCACCAGGAAGCTTTCGTAATTCACTGCCTGGGCCAGGTGCGCATAGAGTGCCCCGGCCAAGCCGGTGATGGCGCAGGACAGGCTGAAGGACAACGTCTTGGCACGGGCCACATTGACCCCCAGGGCCCGGGCGGACACTTCACTGTCGCGCACCGCCAGAAAGGAACGGCCGGAGGCACTGCGCAGCAGGTTCAGGTAACCCAGGGTGACCATCACCAACACTGCCAGGCACAGATAGTAGAAGGCGTGCGGCGTGGCATAGCGATCGATCTCCATGCCGAACAGGGCAATGGGCGGCGCAAACACCCCGGCCACCCCGCCGGTAATCGGCTCGGCGATAATCGCCACGTCCTCAATAATAATGCTCAGCGCCAGGGTGGCGATAGCCAGATAGATGCCGCTCATGCGCAGAATCGGCCGGGAGATGATGGCGCCGATAATCCCGGAGGTGACCGCGCTGGCCAGCAGGGCGGGAATAAAATGCCAACCGCGCAACATCAACGCCAGGTTGGTAAAGGCACCAATGGCCATAAAGGCCGCATGCCCCAGACTGACCTGGCCGGTATGGCCGCTGATCAGCATCAGCCCCAACCCCGCCAGGGACCACACCAGCACAGCCGTCAGTTCACCCAGATAATAGGTGCCAAGCAGCCAGGGCGCGGCCAGCAGCAATGCCATGAGGATGGCGTACTGAGCCAGGTGCCAGCGCCCTTCAAACAGATTGATATCGTCGTCGTAACGGCTTTTGAATCGGTTGCTCATGGCCTACACCTTCTTCTGGCTGATCTGCGCGAACAGGCCGCCGGGGCGCAGGATCAGCACCAGCAACATCAACACATAGGGGGCAATCTGGCCCACGCCGGAAGGCAGATAGCGGCCCGCGAACGGCTCCACGATACCCACCAGCAGGCCGCCCAGCAGCGCCCCGGGCAAGGAGCCCAGCCCGCCGATGACCGCCGCGGCGAAGGCCTTGATCCCGAACAGCAGGCCCACGGAAGGCTCCACCGCCCCCTTGGCGGCGAACATGACCCCGGCAATCGCCGCCACCACCCCGGACAGGGCCCAGACAATGGCGTTGATGCGTTTCACCGGGATGCCCATGTAGTAGGCCGCCATCTGGTTCTGGCTGCTGGCCTGCATGGCCACGCCAAGACGAGTGCGGGCAAAGAAGAAATAGAGAATGGCGGTAAGCGCCACGGTGGTAATGATGATCACCGCATCCACCACCGGGATCATCAGTTCTCCCACCGTCCAGACCAGGCCGATAAAGGGGGTTTCCAGGGAGGTAGGATCATGGCCCCAGATCACCCCGGCCACAAAGCGGATCAGAAAGCCGAGCGCGATGGTAAGAATCACCATGGCGAATTGCGGCTGCCCGAAGATGGCGCGCAACACGAAACGATCGAGGAGGTAGCCGAACAGGCCGAGGATCAACGCCGCCAGAGTAATGCCGACCAGAAAAGGCAGATCCGCATAGCTGGTGTTGATGAAGGTAACGCCGAGAAAGGCCCCCAGCATCATCATGTCGCCCTGGGCAAAGTTGACCGCTTCGGATGCCTTGTAGATCAATACAAAACCCAGCGCCAACAGCCCGTAAATACAGCCATTGGCAATCCCGCTGACCAGCAGCTGGAGTATATCCATGGTCCCTCTCTCCCGGGGGGTTATTATTCTGTTGCTTTTTTATTCAATGGATCCGAGCCTAGCGGAAGTCCGACATTCTCACCAGTATGTAAAATGTAACAGGATCAGAATGAGATTGAAGGGGCTTGCTGGTCCTGCATTCGCCGCCACTTCCGGTATGCTTGGCTGTCGTTCAGCAGACCCCAGTAGACCATGAATGTAAATGACCGCCATCGCATTGATGCCACCGCCCGGGTTCTCAGCCAGGCGTTTTATCAGGATCCGCTTTTTTGCTATTTCTTCCCGGATGACCAGCGCCGTCTGGCACTGTCACGCCATACCTTCCACTTTCTGGCCTGCCATGCCCATCACCGGGGAGAAATCTGCACCACACCGGGTACCGTAGACGGCGCCGCCGTGTGGCTGCCGTCCCGGGCGCTGCATCGCAGTGTGCTGGAGATGGTGCGCTTTGGTGCCCTGCCCATGTTGCGCCAGGGGCCGGCGGCGGTGAAACGGCAGCTGGATGCCGGCGACGCCATGCAAAAGGTGCATGACGCACTGATGCAAAAACCTCACGCCTACCTGTTATTGCTGGGGATTGATCCGCAGAAGCAGGGCCAGGGGCTGGCCACACGGCTGTTGCAGCCGACGCTGGAGAGGCTGGACCGGGAAGGACAGCCGGCCTATCTGGATACCCATAACCCGGACAATGTATCGCTGTACCGACGTTTCGGGTTTGAGGTGGTGCATGAGGCAGTGATGCCGGGAACGGATGTGCGGCACTGGGCGATGGTGCGGGGAAAAAGCTAACGAGCGAGTTACGAGTTGCGAGGAGCGAGTTGCGAAAGGCAACCCCCTACGGAGGAATAGCACCTCACTGATTTCGGCGGGGTGCTTTTCGCTCCTCGTGACTCGTTACTCGTAACTCGCCCGACTTTGCCTTTCAGCCTACGCCCTGGCTTTTCAGGTAATCGTCGTAGCTGCCGTGGAAGTCGACGATCCCGGTGGGGGTGATTTCAATGATCCGGGAAGCCAGGGAGGACACGAATTCCCGGTCGTGGCTGACGAACAGCAAGGTGCCCGGGTAGTTTTCCAGTGCCAGGTTCAGGGACTCGATGCATTCCATGTCCATGTGGTTGGTGGGCTCATCCAGCAGCAGGATGTTGGGCCGTTGCAGCATGATCTTGCCGAACAGCATACGCCCCTGCTCGCCACCGGAGATCACTTTCACGGATTTGCCGATGTCTTTCTGGGAAAACAGCAGCCGCCCCAGGGTGCCGCGGATGATCTGTTCGTCGTCTTTTTCCTGGCCCCACTGGTTCATCCAGGCAAACAGGTCCATATCGTCGGCAAAGTCGCGGGCGTGATCCTGGGCGTAATAGCCCCGCTCACTGTTCTCGGACCATTTCACTTCCCCGGCGGTGGGCTCCAGCTCCCCCACCAGACAGCGCAGCAAGGTGGATTTGCCGATACCGTTGGGGCCGATGATGGCGATGCGCTCGCCCACTTCCACACGCAGGTCCAGGCCGGAAAACAGTTCCTGGTCAAAGGTCTTGGCCAGCCCTTTCACTTCCAGCGCGTTGCGGAACAACTTCTTGTCCTGCTCGAAAATGATGTAGGGATTTTGGCGGCTGGACGGTTTCACTTCATCCAGCTTGATCTTGTCGATCTGCTTGGCGCGGCTGGTCGCCTGCTTGGACTTGGAGGCGTTGGCGCTGAAGCGGCTGACAAAGGTTTTCAGCTCGGCGATCTGCTGTTTCTTCTTGGCATTGTCAGAATGCAGGCGCTCGCGGGCCTGGGTGGCCGCGGTCATGTATTCATCATAGTTGCCCGGGTAAACGCGCAGCTCGCCGTAATCCAGATCCGCCATGTGGGTGCAGACGCTGTTGAGGAAGTGGCGATCGTGGGAAATGATGATCATGGTGCACTGACGCTGGTTGAGCACGTCTTCCAGCCAGCGGATGGTGTTGATGTCCAGGTTGTTGGTGGGCTCATCCAGCAACATGATGTCCGGGTCGGCGAACAGGGCCTGGGCCAGCAGCACACGCAGTTTCCAGCCCGGGGCGATTTCGCTCATGGGGCCGAAATGCTGCTCCACCGGAATATCCAGCCCTAGCAGCAGTTCCCCGGCGCGGGATTCGGCGGTGTAGCCGTCCAGCTCGGCGAAATCTGCTTCCAGCTCACCGGCGCGGATGCCGTCTTCCTCGCTCATTTCCGCCTTGGCGTAGATGCCGTCGCGCTCTTCCTTGATCTTCCACAACGCTTCGTTGCCCATGATCACGGTATCCACCACCGAGTATTGCTCGTAGGCGAACTGATCTTGACGCAGCTTGCCGATGCGCTCGTCCGGGTCCTTGGACACATTCCCGGCGGACGGCTCCAGGTCACCCCCCAGAATCTTCATAAAGGTGGATTTACCGCAGCCGTTGGCGCCGATCAGGCCGTAGCGGTTGCCGTTGCCGAATTTCACGGACACGTTTTCAAACAGCGGCTTGGCACCGAACTGCATGGTGAGGTTGGCGGTTGTGAGCAATGTTTTGTACCGGTTGGAAAAGCGAAAAGCGCCGCTGACAGGCGTCAACGGCGGCGGAGTGCGCGAAGCGCGCGCATTGTCGCACAGCAGCCGCCTCCGGGACAGAGCCAGAAGCGAGTGTAGGGTGCACTGAGCCTAAGGCGAACTGCACCGATCAGACGCCGGATGGTGCAGTTCGCCTTAGGCTCAGTGCACCCTACGGGGTAGAACGGTGCTAATAACCAGTGAACAGCTCGGCGGATTCGCCTTCCAGTACATAGCCGGCGGTACCGTATTCGGTGTCCTGGCTGGACACCTTGAGGGTGCCTTCCAGCCACAGGGCCTCGAACACCAGATCCAGGGGCACGCCCTGCCCTTTCATCTTGACCAGGATGATCTGGTTACGGGGTGGCGGTGGCGTGTGGATGCAGGCGCCGAAGTACGGCACCAGCAGGAATTCGCGCACGTATTCCTCGTCGCCATCCAGTGGCACCCCATAGCCGGGCAGGCGCACGACGGTGTTATCCAGTTCGGCCTTCAAGGGCGCTTCGCGCCAGGCCTTGTCGATGGCATCCATCATCTGCTCGCCACGGGCATCGCCATCATCCACGTCTTCCGGCGGTTTATCGCCATAGATTTTGCTGAACAGTTGCTCGTACACCACATTGGCGTCGTAATCGGCGGGGACCAGGTCGTCCCATTCCAGTTCGCGGGCCGCCCAGGTAGGCAGGCTGACCAGCAGGCAGAGAAGAATGATCAGGGTACGCATGTCAGTTCCTCGGGGTCAGGCCATCGGCCAGGCTGTTTCGGAAGGCCTTTTCCGCCGGAATCAGGCCGGCCAGGGAGCCTGCCAGCAGAATGGCCGCCAGGGTCGGCAATTCGCGCAGGGACAGGAAGCTGTCCGGCAGGCGCAGGGACCATTCCGCCTGGGCCAGCGGCGCCAGCGCCCACTGTGCCACAAACAGCAACGCCAGCCCCAGCAAGCTGCCGATCACCGTCAGGCACAGGCTCTCACCGACAATCACGCCATAGACGGCAAGCCGGCCCGCGCCAGCGGCACGCAGCACCGCCAGTTCGTGGCGGCGCCCTTCCAGAGCGGCAAGGATAGTGGACACCAGCACCAGCAGGGCCACCAGCAACACGGCCATGGAGGTGGCCCGCAGGGCGTTTTCCCCCACCGCCGTCATCCGCCACAGCCGCTGCAGTTGGACACCGGGAATAATGGCGCTGAGTGGCTCGGCTTTGTAACGGGACAGTTCCCGCTGCAGGCTGAGCACGGCGATGCGTCGCTCCAGGCCGAGCATCACCGCATTCACGGAACCCGGGGTGTCCGACTGCTGCCCGGGTCGGGGCGGCAACCCGGAACGAAATTGGCCACCGCTGTGAATGGCGGCCATGCCGGCCAGGGAGATATGCACGCTCTGATCCACCGGGGTGCCGGTAGGCGCCAGTATGCCCACCACGGTAAAGGGATGATTGTCGTGCTCGATAATGGCCGGGCCACTGGCACCATGGGCCAGCACCATATCGTCACCGAGCCGATAACCCAGCCGCTGCGCCACCGCGCTGCCCAGCACCACCTGATCCGCCCCTGCAAACCACTCGCCGCTTGCCAGCGTCAGGGCCTGATCACGCCCGTAGCGGTAATGGGCCAGATAACTGTCGTTAGTAGCCACCACCGGGAAACCGCGATGGGAATCGCCCAGAGCGATGGGAATCCACCATTTCACGTCCGGGTGGTCGGCCAGGTGCTCTACCGTGTCCCAGCGAATCCCGGCAGTGGGGTCACTGAGCCGGAACACGCTGTACAGCAGGATATTCATGGGGCCGCCACGGGCGCTGACGATCAAATCGATACCGGACACGGTGCTGGCGAAGTTGGCGCGTACCTGATGGCGCAGACGCTCGATGCCGACGATCATCACCAGGCTCAGGGCGATGGCCACCACAATCAGAGACGCCGAGGTTTTACGGGTACGCAGGGAGGCGAGAATGATCCTAGGCAGCATGATGCTCTCCCCCGTTCAGTGCGGAAAACGCCACGCTGCGATGGAAGCGGTCCGCCACCTGGCTGTCATGGCTGACCATCAGCAAGGCGCTGCCGGCCTGTTCGCATTGCTCACACAATAACGCCAGCAGGGTATCGCGGCTGTCAGCATCCAGGGCGGAGGTGGGCTCGTCGGCGATGATCAGATCCGGCTTGCCGAACAGGGCCCGGGCGGCGGCCACCCGCTGCTGCTGCCCGAACGACAACTGCCAGGCCGGCAAGGCCGAGGTGGCCGCATCCAGTCCCAGGCGGCTGAGCAGATCCTGTGCGGCGATCCTGCGCTGCCGGTTGTTGCTGGCGCCTTCACGCTCACAGCGTCGCCGGGAAAAGCCGGCACTGAGGCAGACATTGTCCACCGCATTCAGGTACGGCAGCAGATTGAAGGCCTGGAAGATGACGCCGATATGGTCCGCCCGAAAGGCGTCCCGTTGCCGTTGCGACAGGGCGGAGAACGGTTTGCCTGCCACCCGGATATCACCGTCTCGGGCCGGGCGAATCCCGGTCACCAGTGACAACAGGGTACTTTTGCCACAACCACTGGGCCCATGGAGCAGCACCCGCTCACCGGCCTGCAGGGCAAAGTGGTCGATATGGATGAAAGGCCGGGCTTGTCCCGGGTGCTGGTAACGCAGGTTATCCAGTTCAAGAACCACGGTTACTCCAGGGGAATGCGGGTGTCGCCGGGGGCCAGGCGCAGAGCGCCCTGCCCGGCCGGCAATAACAGGATCACCTCGGTGGTCAGGCCGGAAAAGGTCGCCAGAAACGGCAGCGTGACATCGGTGAGCCTGTCCGGGGACTGACACTGAAAGGTCCATTCCGCTTCCACGTCCGCATGATGCTCATGATCGTGGTCGTGCTGGTGACTATCCGGAAACAGCACTGCTACTCCGGTGCGGGTTTCATGGCTGAGTGTGCAGTCGGCCTGGGCGGACGGTTGCGGTTCGCTTACCTGTTTCAGACGATCCTCGTAACGGACCCGGGCGGCGGCATCCACTGGCGGCTGTTCGGTGCCGAGAATATCCATCAGCGGCGCGCGGAAACTGACGGTCAGGCTTTGCCCTTCCACCACCACCGCCGCCTCGGCCAGGCCGTGCTGATGTACCTCGGCGGCGACAGCCGGATTGCCAGCCAACAGCAATAACCCGACCAGGCTCTCAAGCAGTACGAATTTCTTCATGGTGACTCTCACATTCCTTGCAGGCCCGGATGTTCGCCACATGGGTGGCAACCAGACAGATTCCGACCAGGCTGGTGAGCAGCGGTTCCCACAGCGTGTCGTGCAGCGCCGCTTCGAAAACAGTCAGCAGGCACAGCACCATCAGCGCCACCAGGCCGGGCAACAACACCCGACGCCGACGATGTCGGCGATAGCCAACCACCATGGCGAGCACACTGACCGGCACAATCAACGCCAGAAGTGCCTGATGAAACAGCTCATCCACCCCACCAACCACCGACAGCAAGCCAATGGCAAACAGCCCGGCGACGCTGGCCACACAATGGATCATACACAAACCGGACAGGGCGATGGCCGCCTGATCCAGACGTAAACGTGACATGGTTGTCTCCCGGTTTTCTAAAAAACAGCAAGCTTCAAGCTGCAACGCGAAAAAAACGCCTCGATAATGTTCCGTTCTACTGCTACGCGCTCAATCCAAAATCTTAAAGACGGATTTACCACAGAGGGCACAGAGATCACTGAGGAAAAGACGGTTTTTTCTCTGTGTGCTCTGTGCCCTCTGTGGTGAAAATGCCTTTGATCCTGGTCTTTTATCGGGCCGCCAGCGACGCTCCTAAGGTAGAGATTGCAAACAATCGCGCCCCGCTATCGCCATAGGGGGTTTATAAACAAGTGCTGCCTGCTTTTTTAATGCACGTTGCAGTTCGCGCAGCGGCCATGAACCTCCAGCAAGGGGTTCTGCTGGGTCACGAAGCCCAGGCTGTTGATGCTCTGCTGCAACTCGCTGATGGCCGACCCCGCCATGGGGGTTTCCTGCACGGCACCGCAATCGTCACAGAGCAGGAACACGGTGCCCTGGTGACCGTGATGGCAGGTGATGTGATCGCAAGCCAGATACTGGTTGGTGGAGCTGAGCCGGTGGGCCAGCCCCTGTTGCACCAGAAAATCCAGCGCCCGGTAGATGGTGGGCGGCTGGGCGTTGCTCTGGTACTGGGTCTTGAACTGGTCCAGTAACTGGTAGGCACTCTGCGGGCCGGACTGGGTCAGCAGCAACATCATCACCTGACGACGTTGCGGAGTCATGCGCACACCCTGCTCGCGGCAATGCTGTTCGGCGCTGGCGAGAATACGGTCGGTGCGGCTCATGACAGTTCCTATATATCCAGTGTGACCAGCAAGCGTTGCTGACCGGGAGACACGGGCGGGGACCGGTGGACCACGCCCGAGCCCGGATTATCCCGCCAGGTGTCGCCTTTGAACAGGGCCACCTGACCGGCCTGCAGTTGTTGCACGCTATCAACCGCATAGCGGCCCTCCTGCTCAACGCCCGGCACCAGCAGACCGGCAGGCACCGACGGGGCCGGCAGCCACTGGCTGCCCGGGCCCCCATAGGTACACAGCAGACGCACGGGAATACGATCCACATGGAAGCGCGGGCACATGGGTTTTTCCAGGGCCGTCACCCGCAGGCCCACACCAGTGGCACCGAACAGGCAGGCCATCATGTCGGCCAGCAGCACCAGGTCCTCACGCAGTGGCGCGAAATCCTCACCGGGCAGCGAGCATTCGATGGAAGCTGATAAATCTTTCACATCCAGCCAGCTTTTTACCGCCAGTTTTTTCCTGCATGCCTGCTGCACAAGCTGCTGATCGATAGGGCTGCGCCGATCCCAGACAGAGACCTGCACCGGGTCCATCATCACATCGGCGAGCACCCCGGCATCATCGCGCATCACCAGGCCCGGTGCGGCATAGGCCTTTGGCGAGGTCTTTGCGTCAATCATCCGGCCATCTCCCACTGCGGGAACGGGTCTTCCAGTTGCTGCCACAGTTCCTTCCCGGCGAGCATTTCCTCTTCCGTGAGCAGGCAGGCGTCCAGCGCCTGGCGGGTAGCTTCCGGTTGCAGGTTGTGGCCGATGAACACCAGCTCCTGGCGCATGTCGCCGAAGGGTTCCTGCCACTTTTCCATGATCATGGCGCGGTATTCCGGGTCCGTGGGCCAGCTGTGGTCCGGTACGGTTTTCCAGAACAGACCCGCCGGGCCATGGTGGGCAATCTCGCCGGCCTGGCTCCAGTTGCCGGCAAATTGCGGGCGGCTGGCTAGCCAGAAGAAGCCCTTGGAGCGCAGCAGCGTGCCGTAGGGCCAAGGCTGTTGCAGAAATTCCCAGAACCGTTGTGGATGGAAAGGACGACGGGCTTCATAGCTGAAACTGCTGATGCCGTATTCCTCGCTTTCCGGCAAGTGTTCACCACGCATTTCCTTCAGCCAGCCCGGCGCCTGCTGGGCTTTTTCAAAATCGAACAGACCGGTATCCAACACTGCGTCCAGGGGCACCATGCCATTCTTGATGGGGATAATGCGCGCTTCCGGGTTAAGCAGCCGCAGTGTGGCAGTGAGCGTGTCCAAATCTGCCTCGCTGACCAAGTCGGTTTTGCTGATCAGCAACACATCACAGAATTCCACCTGCTCCACCAGCAGGTCCACCACATTGCGCTGATCGTCCTCTCCCAGACTTTCACCGTCTTCCTGCAAGGTGCGGGCACTGCGGTAGTCGCGCAGGAAATTCACTGCATCCACCACGGTGACCATGGTATCCAGCCGCGCCACCGAGGACAGACTGTCACCGTTTTCGTCTTCAAAGGTAAAGGTTTCCGCCACTGGCAAGGGTTCGGAAATACCGGTGGATTCGATCACCAGATAATCAAAGCGCCCTTCCCGGGACAGCCGGGTCACTTCCAGCAGCAAGTCTTCGCGCAGCGTGCAACAGATACAGCCGTTGCTCATTTCTACCAGTTTTTCTTCAGCACGATTCAGGGACACCTCATTGCTGACCAGCGCCGCGTCGATATTGATCTCGCTCATGTCGTTGACGATCACCGCCACGCGCAGGCCGGCACGGTTGTTGAGAATGTGGTTGAGGACGGTAGTTTTCCCTGCGCCGAGGAAACCCGACAGCACGGTAACGGGTAGCTGGCGTGCGGGAGCAGCTTGCTGGGTAGTCATGGAATTATCCGGTTCGTGAATGGGCATAGTGTCTTTCGTTTTCTTCCAGCCGGGTTTTCACCTCGGCGCAATATTGCGCCGTCGGGCGGGCCAGTAATCGGCGCAGCCCGATGGGCTCACCACTGATCTCACAGTAGCCATAATCACCGCTGTTGAGACGCCGCAGGGACTGGCGGATTTTTTCCAGCAGTCCCTGGCGTCGGGCCAGAAAGCGCAATTGATGCCGGCAGGCCTCCTCGTCCACGGCCGCATCCAGTGGGTCCGACTGGGGCGGGGTCTGTAATACCTGCCTGGCACTGGCCAGCTCCTGTTCACAGTCCCTGGCGAGACGCAGCAACAGGGCGCGGAAAAATGCCTGCTGGGCGTCATTCATGTAGTCCGCCTCGGGCATGGCGAGCAGGGCCTTTTCACTGAGCACGTCCGGCATGATGGCCTCCTTTTAAGTTATGTTATAACATAACATTTAATGGACGCAATCACTGCCGGAAATCACGCCCATGGCCTTCCCGATTCCTGCCAGTTATGACGAATGGCGGCACTGCATTACTGAGGTTTGCGGACTGGCGCTGACAAACGCCTTCATACACCAGCGCCTGGCGGCGCTGGAAAATTCAAACGATCACATGACCCGAAAATTTATCGCCCTGTATGGGGAATCCCACTGGCAACAGACCCGGGCCTGGTTCACCCGGGCGTTGAACGAACTTGCTGACAGTTCCCCTACTCGGAACCCGCGTTGAAAGGCACGACCTGGTAGCCCGCCTCTTCGAACATCACCTGCAGACTGTCCGGGCCACCCAGATGCAAGGCGCCGACCAGCACCAGATTCGGCGTATCGGCCGCCATGGCCTGCTGGATTTTCGGAAACCACTGGCGGTTACGCTCGATAATCAGGTTCCGGTAGATACTGGGATATTCGGCCTCCATTTCATCGGCACCCAGTAAGGTGTAGAGGCCATCCATATCGCCTTTTCGCCAGGCGTTGACCGCCTCTTCCATCATGCCATCCATGTGCTCGATGCCTTCCAGGGAGGACTCGATCAGAGCGTCGCTGTTCTCTTCATTCAGCTGCGCCATGAAGGACAGCAAGGTATCGCTGGATTCCAGAAACCCCATTGCCTTGCCATGCTGGTTGGCCCGGGTGAAATAGTATTCGTCAACACCCCGACCAAAGCCCTGACGGCCCAGTTCATGAACCGTCATGGCCATGGAGACCATGGCCGGCTTGAAGCTCTGGTAGGTGGCCAGCGGAAAATTGGCCTGGGCGGCATAATCCTGCAATTGCCGCCAGACCGGATCGGACAGATCCTCTTTAAGGGTACGGCCAGCTGGCTGCATCATCATCTGCGTCAATCGCCGGGAAAAGGCCGGGGAGGCAGATTCGGCCAGATTGGATTCCAGATACACCTGCTGCGCCTGGTCATAGGCCTGCTGCATGGCTGACGGTGGCGGCAGATCCGCCGGGCGGAGAAAATGCACGGTGGCTCCCAGCCGGATACGTTTACCATCCTTACTGATTTCCCAGACCGGATCCGCCTGTAGCCAGGGCGCCAGAGACAGCAACACCACCAGCACAGCAAGCCGTCGAATCATCCACAATCCCATCATCATCCCCCCGTTGTTTTTCTTTCAGTGTGTCAGCTTGCGCAGAAAAAGAAAGATTACAACGTCCCTTGCAGAGACCTGACCGCGCAGCAAGCGGCATGCTAGGGTTAAGCCCCATGGATACGATCAAACAACTCGAAACGGCCATGGGCCAGATTGTCGGCTTTCTCTGGGGGCCACCGCTGGTGGTGCTACTGGTGGGCGGCGGCCTGTTCTTCCTCCTTTACTCCCGTCTACTGCCCTATCGTTATTTGCCGCAAAGCGTGCGTCTGCTGTGGCGTAAACCAGACCGCGGTGATCCCGGTCAGCTCTCCCATTTCCAGGCCCTGAGCACCGCCCTCTCCGGCACGCTGGGCATGGGCAATGTGTCCGGTGTAGCGCTTGCCATCGCCATGGGGGGCCCCGGGGCGATTTTCTGGATGTGGGTCAGTGCCCTGGTGGGTATAGCCACCAAATTCTATACCTGCACCCTGGCGGTGATGTTTCGCGGCCAGGACAGTGAAGGCCAGTGGCAGGGCGGCCCCATGTATGTGGTGCGCGAAGGGCTGGGTAAGAAATGGCTGCCGCTGGCCTATTTCTTCGCCGTGGCCGGGCTGCTGGGCACCATGCCGATCTTCCAGATCAATCAACTGGTCCAGGTGCTGCGTGACACCCTGGCCATCCCCGCCGGCCTGGCCAGCGCCGATGCCCATTTCACGTTTGACCTGATGCTGGGCCTGGTGCTCGCGCTGCTGGTAATGGCTGTGGCCCTGGGCAAATTGCCCCGGCTGGGCAAGGTTACCGGCATGCTGGTACCGACCATGGTGGTGGGGTATCTGATGCTGACAGCTGTGGTACTGGCAAGCCATGCCAGCGACATTCCTGCTGCCTTTGCGATGATTTTCGAGGATGCCTTCAGCGGCAATGCCGTTGCCGGCGGCGTGGTGGGGGCTGTGATAATCACCGGCATTCGCCGAGCGGCATTTTCCAATGAAGCCGGTATTGGTACCGAAGCCATGGCTCATGGTGCCGCCCAGACCAAGGAGCCGGTGCGTGAAGGCATGGTCGCCATGCTCGGGCCGGTGATCGATACACTCATCGTCTGCACCTGCACGGCTCTGGTCATTCTGATCAGCGGCGTCTGGCAAAGCGGGGAAAGCGACGGGGTCACGCTTACAGCCAACGCCTTTGGCGACCTGTTCCCCCATGGCGGCGCCGTCATTCTGGCAGTGCTGGTGTCCCTGCTCAGCCTGAGTACGGTTTTCACCTTCTGGTACTACGGCAGCAAGTGCCTGGGCTTTTTGATTGGGGCGAAATACCAGCACCATTACATATGGTGGTATCTGGTGCTGGTGGTGTTGGGTGCCGTGGCATCACTGAAGCTGGTGGTGAGCCTGATCGATTCCATGTACGCGCTGATGGCGATTCCCACTATGACCTCTGCCCTGCTGTTGGCGCCGAAGGTCAATCAAGCGGCCAAGCGATATCTCAAGCCGTCGCAAGCATCTCGGTAAATTGCTCAAAATCGGCAAGGTGCCAATCAGTTTCGTCGGGGTAGCTGTCGGTTAGTGCGGGATCATAGAAACAGCTGATCATATTGGCGCGCCGCGCCGCCTGCAGGTCGTAAAGAAAATCGCCCACATAGACAAGACGCTTCGGGCTGAGGCTCCAGGCAGCCGCGATCTGTAACAGGCCGTCGGGAGCGGGTTTTGGCGGGCAGTCTTCCCGCGCCAGCAGTATATCCACCTGTATTCCCAGACGGGTCATAGTCAGGTCTGCGACTTCACGGGCATTACGGGTGAGAATGGCGGTAGGCAAGTTACGGCGGGAACAAAACTGCAGGCATTCGCGAGCACCGGGTATCCATTCGGCACGCTCGGCACCACGGCGCTCATGATCGAGAACAATCTGCTCGGCAGCACGTCGGTCACTCTCAGGGAGTAACTGAATATATTCAAGTACCCCTACTCCCTCCGGGCAAGCCAGTTCGCTACGAATGGCGGTAAAGTCGAGACGCGAATCCACCAGGGTACCGTCCAGATCGAAGATCACTCCCTGAATCGAGGAAAGCGTATTAGTGTCAGGTATTTTCATCATTGCAGTGTACCCCGAGCCAACGTGAAAGCAGCAACAAGCTTGCTATTCACAAGGATCAAACTGGGAGATACTGACCCTCACGTTATTTAGGAGTGATGCTCATGAAACGCTTTGCAAAAGCACTCAGCGGATTGGCCTTGTTGTCACTGGCCCCTCTCTCCAGCGCTGGCGGCGTCTATATCGGCGCCGGACTCTACAACGCCTCCGTAGATGAAAAAGTGGACAGCCTGAACTTTGACGATAGCGATACCACCGGCGCCCTCTTCCTGGGTTGGCGCCCCATTGAATTGCTTGGGGCGGAAGTGGGCTATTACGACTTCGGCAAGCAGGAAGCTGACAACGGCACCAAAATTGAAGGCGGTGCCGTTACCCTAGCCGGGCTGCTGAGTTTCGAATTGGGCCCGGTAGGCCTTTATGGCAAGGCCGGTGTGGCAGATACGGATTTTGATATCAGCAATGGCGCCAGCAAGGATGATGATTCATCCACGGATGCCTTCGGCGGGGTCGGTGCCACCGTGGATCTGCTCGACAAGCTGTACCTGTATGGCGAGTTCGTGCATTTCGATAATGATGTCGGCGTCGATATGATCGGCGCGGGTTTGCGTTACCATTTTTGATGACAAACCCGGTCAGCAAATAGCTTGCAGGAGCCGGCTTGCAGCCAAACCTGATTGGCCGACTGCGGGCAAGCTCCTACCAGTACCGTCTTCAGGGTGTCTGGGTGTTGATCCGATCCAGGGCCTGCACCCGGGCCAGTTCCTTGTCTTCAAATAACTGCTGCTGAAGCCGTGCCAGGGCCACCTGCTGATCAGTGTGCGACAGGCCGCTGCTGATCAGTTGCTGGCGCTGCTGCCGATACGCCTCATAGCGTGCCTGCCAGTCCTGTCGCTGTTGTTCCAGTGCCTCGAAACGCGCCACGGCCTGGGCCCCGAACGTCTGCTCCCGCAGTGCCCGGATTTCCGCGTCGCTGGCACCCTGCTCCCTCAACCTCTGGGTGCGTTGCTCCAGCCATACTGGTGCGCGGGTATCATGAAGCATCTGCTGCATGCCCGGCGGCAGGTCCTGTTCGAGGTTGCTCAACTGCCTGTCACGTTGCTCCGCCGACAGCCCTTCATTCTCAAGCAGCGCCTGCCGTTCAATCATGTAACGGTCGTAGGTCATATCCAGACCATAAAAGGCATCGGCGACTTCCGGACCCAGATAGGCCTGCTGCATATCATGACGCTGGCGAATGGCCGCGCGCATGGCCGTCACACTGCCATCGTGTTCCGGTAATTGCGCCATGGCTTCGCGCAACCCCATGTATTGCTCATAGAGCGCCCAGGCTTGCTGCGCGGCTTGCGGTGGCAACTCTTCTGCCAAGTGTCCTGCCAGGCGCGCCTGAATATCCTCGAGAGACTCTTCGCCCAACGCCGTCAGAAAATAATCAAACACCTGGCGAATGGCAGGATTGATAAGCAGATCACCACTGGCATTGACCTGCAGGTTGCCGTCCACCCGGGTACCGCTCAGAGAAGCCGGTATCGGCCCCAGTTCTGTAGCCCGCTGGCGGTAATGATCATAGCGAGTCGTGTCGGCAGGCACTGATGCAGCAGGACCGGTAGCGGTGTTACTGACGCTGCCCGTCGACGGATCTTCTGGACTATCCGGTTCAGAGGGTCCCGGCAAGCCCCAGATCAGTAATGACGCCATTAGTACAAGCAGAACCACACCCGCAAGGTAACGTTTTCCCATGGCCTTTTCCTTTTTGTTGTTCTTTGGGTTTTTCAGCCTTGATCACTCTCGTCAACGTTCCTCCAGGCCCAGCAGGCGACTGAAGAACGGTGACGCCATCATTTCCTGCCAGTCGTGCCGGTTGCCCAGCATGGCAATGCACAAACGCCCCATGACCTCAATATATCGGGGCATCTCGGTATGTTCCGCCTGCATGCAAAACTGATAACCGAGATGCTCGATGCCCTGTACCAGGGAGGTCAGCGCCAGATCATCCGGCGGCGTCCGGCCATGCTTGACCATACTGTCGTGCAAAATGGCAACGATGCGCTGGTTGTGTTCATCGCGATACCGCGAAACCGGTGATGACAGGTCATGCAACTCGCGAAACCGCGCCTCCATCAGCAGGCCCTGTGATCGTCCCCAGTTCAGGTAGCCACTCAGGGCCATGGGCAGATAGTCATAGAATTCTTTTTGCGGTTGCTGGAAGACTTTTACGAATAACCGCTCCACATCCTCGTTACAGAGGCGAACAATGTCGTCGATCACATCCACGGCCGAGGAAAAATATTTGTAGAAGGTTGGCCGGGACACCTGCGCCTGCTTGAGAATCAACGCCACCGTGGTGCCATAAGTGCCATGCTCCCCGTATACCTCCCGGGCCGCGTCGATGATGCGTTCCCGGGTGTCCACGGTTTTTCCGGCAGGCCTTCCCCGCCGCTTCTTTTGCCCTGAAGCAGGCTGCATATCTCTTATCCTTAACACTCATGTTACTTTACTACAACTGGCCGACCTTTCCAGTCACCCCCCAAGGAAGGCCAGCTTTCTTGGCTCCAGTACTTTATTCGTAATCCGTGCACAGTTAACAGCGAACCTTTCCTTGCTTATAACAAACAAATATTAACACTACTGTTAATTAATGATTGCGATTCCTTTAAGGTGGATTCACTCCTGACCAGGGAGCGCTCGGCGAAGACCTGGCAGTACCGCCGATAACAATAAACAACAAGGTGATGCCAATGATTTTATCCCGAAGAGCGCCGCTACGGGCGCTAAGTCTACCCCTTTGTCTGCTGCTGTCAGCTCTCAGCTTGCCCGCGCACGCCGGATGGTTCGACTGGCTGTTCAAGGATACCTATACCGAAACCCGTTATCCCATCGTGCTCAGCCATGGCCTGTTCGGCTTTGATGACATTGCCGGCTACAACTACTGGTACCGAATTCCCGAAGAGCTGCGCCGCAGTGGTGCCGAGGTGTATGTCACCCAGGTGGCTGCCGCCAACAGCACGGAAGTACGCGGCGAGCAACTGGCCCGTCAGGTAGAGACCATCCTCGCCGCCACTGGTGCGGAAAAGGTCAACCTGCTGGGCCACAGCCATGGCGGCCCCACGGTTCGCTACGTGGCGTCGGTGTACCCGGATTATGTGGCATCCGCCACCGCCGTGGCCGGACCACATACCGGTGCCCGCATGGCCGATGTATTGCTTGGGGTGCAAGAAGCCTTGCCTGTAGCTGCGAATCTCCTCGGCAGTATCGTCAATGCGGCAACCGGATTTCTGGACCTGATTTCCGGTGGTGGCTACGAGCAGGATTCACTGGCAGCCCTCTATTCCCTGTCCACTCAGGGCAGCACGGAATTCAACAACCACTACCCCGAAGGCCTCCCGGAAGATGCCTGCGGCCACGCACCGGAACAGGGAGATAACGGCGTGCGTTATTACTCCTGGTCCGGCGCCAAGCCGCTGACCAATGTGCTGGATATCAGCGACGCCGGTATCGGCTTGATCTCCCTGCTCTACCTGGGCGAGAAGAACGACGGTCTGGTGTCCAGCTGCTCCAGTCATCTGGGCCTGGTGATCCGCGATGACTACCGCATGAACCACCTGGATGAAGTGAACCAGATCGCGGGTCTGGTCAGCCCCTTTGAAACCAACCCCACCGCCGTGTTCCGCCAGCATGCCAACCGGCTGAAGAACCGCGGACTCTGAATCTGGCAAAACAAGAAAAATAACGGGAGAGTGTTTTTTTAGGGCGCCTAAGTGCGCCCTTTTCTTTGGTTCTTCGCGGCGGAGAGAAAATGCTGCGATGACCTTTTTGATCGCAAACACCTGCGATACCCAGGACGTAGGGTGTCACTGAGCCTAAGGCGAACTGCACCATCAAACGCCGAATCGGTGCAGTTCGCCTTAGGCTCAGTGGCACCCTACGCCATCTGCCCGTCCTCGCCGCTATTTCCCGGGCAGGCTTCACACTGTCGTGCAACCGACACTAGCTTTTGCGAAATCCAGAAAGGATACTGGCCGGCTGCTTTTTTTACGCAGCCAGCTTGACCTCAAGTCAGGTTGAGACTTTAGGGTTCTTTAACCGCTGCCGTGTCGAAAAACGGGCATCGGAAACGACAACCTGATATGCCCTGTTGCGAGGAAGACACCATGCCCACCCCCCAAGCCGCCACCCGTCGCGAGTGGCTGGGACTGACGGTGCTGATGCTGCCCACCGTGTTGCTGGCCCTGGATATGACCGTGCTGCATCTGGCAGCCCCCCATCTCAGTGCCGACCTGCAACCCACCAGCGCCGAGCTGCTGTGGATACTGGATATCTATGGCTTCATGATTGCCGGCTTCCTGGTGACCATGGGCACTCTGGGCGATCGTATAGGTCGGCGGCGCCTGTTGCTTACCGGGGCCACCGCCTTCGGTATTGCCTCGGCCATGGCGGCCTTTGCCACCAGTGCAGAAATGCTGATTGCCACCCGCGCGTTACTTGGCATTGCCGGGGCCACGCTGATGCCGTCGACCCTGTCGCTGCTGAGAAACATGTTTCAGGTGGAGCAGGAGCGCACGGTGGCGATTACCGTATGGATGACCGGTTTCATCGTCGGTAGCGCCATTGGCCCGTTGGTGGGCGGTGCGCTGCTGGAGTTCTTCTGGTGGGGCTCGGTGTTCCTGCTGGGGGTTCCGGTGATGTTGTTGTTGCTGGTGTGCGGTCCGCTGCTGTTACCGGAATTCCGCGATGAGGATGCCGGCGCCCAGGACTGGACCAGCGCCCTGCTGTCCGTGGTCACGGTACTGGCGGTGATCTACGGCCTGAAAGACATGGCCCGTAACGGAGTGTCATTGATGCCACTACTCTCCATCGCGCTGGGGCTCGCTATCGGCGTGCTGTTTGTCCGTCGCCAACGGCGGCTGGCCGAGCCCATGTTCGATCTTTCGCTGTTTGCTATCCGCACCTTCAGCACCTCGGTGGCTGCCATGCTGCTCACTATCCTGGCCCTGTCCGGTGCCTGGCTGATGGTGTTCCAGTACCTGCAAGGCGTGCTCGACCTGTCGCCGCTGGAGGCCGGGCTGGTGATGCTGCCGCCGGCGCTGGTGCA
Source organism: uncultured Alcanivorax sp. (assembly GCF_947258575.1). Lineage (GTDB taxonomy): Bacteria > Pseudomonadota > Gammaproteobacteria > Pseudomonadales > Alcanivoracaceae > Alcanivorax. The sequence goes on along the minus strand of NZ_CAMYIV010000011.1, from coordinate 237,802 downwards.
GACCGTGGCGTCGTTACTGGTCCCCCGGCTGACCCGTTACCTGCCCCACTGGCAACTGGTCAGCGCCGGGCTGATGATGGCGGCAATCGGTCTGCTGATCCTGCTGCTGGTGCACAGCCCGGCCCAGATTCCCTTGCTGATCCTGGGGATGACGGTGATGGGGGTGGGCGTGATGCCGATGATGATTCTGGGCACCGACATGGTGGTCAGCGCCGCACCGGCACGCAAAGCCGGCGCTGCCTCAGCCACCTCGGAAACCGCCACGGAACTGGGCATGGCACTGGGGATTGCGGTGATCGGCAGTATTGGCGCGGCCGTCTACCGGCAACATATGCTGGAGCAACTCCCTGCAGGATTGCCTGACGAGCTGTCACTGGCTGCCGGGGATACCCTGGGCGGGGCCATCGGTGCCGCCGCACAGTTGGGACCGGAGCTGGGTGCGTCGGTGATGGCCGCCGCCCGTGAGGGGTTCAGCCTGGCCCTGCATACCAATTCCGCCATTGGAGCAGGGATTCTGGCGATGACCGCCGTACTGGTGGCCGTGATGCTGCACAAGCGCGCTCCGGACGATGCAGCAAGCGCCGAGCGGACGCCGCCTACTTCACCCGATCAACAATAACCCGGGTGTCTCCGGCCTCTGCCGGGCCGGCACCGAAGGCCGCCACCAGGGTAAGGCCTTCGCCAAGACGCACCTGCTGGCGAATTCTGTGGCGGCCGTCACCACTGCTGCCGTAGGCAATATCCAGCGAAAAGCTGTTGCTGCCCAGCCGATCGATGGCCACGGCATAGCCGTCACCGCTGGCCTGCCAGTGGTGACGGCTATCACTCTGATACAAGCGAATCACCCAGTCCCGACCACCATCATCACTACGTTGATTCACCACCCGGATCCCACTGTCTGGCACGCCATAACGCTCCATCACCAGAAAGTGAAACGCACTGGCAATCGCCACCAGACACACCACAGCGCTTATCAGCAGACGCCATTTACCTGTCATTGCCGACCTCTATCAGCGATTTAAAATCCATTGTTTCAATTCCGTTTTCCGGGGGGCCTCTGCGTAACTCCTTGCATGCTCAGCGAGACCTGAAGTGTGCAGCTGTTGTGTTTTGTCGTGACGGACAGGGTGGCTCCCTTTCCTAGCGACAAAGCGCAGCAGATGTGCGCTTCAGGTCTCGCCCTCCGGGGCTTTCAGGCTGGCCCACACTCGTTGTTGCCGTTCTTTGAAGGTATAAGCCTCGACAGGCCACCAGCATGCCTTCAAAAGTGCGCCTAGATTGTGAACCAGCCTGAAAGCCTGAGCATACAAGGAGTTACGCAGGGGCCCCCTACTGTCACAGTGGAATTGTAATTTTCGACCAACAGGCGTTAAGTGGATGGCAGGACCATTGGAGAAAGGTGATATAACAATGAAAATGCATATCATGCCAATTCGCCGGAACCTGAAGTTCCATGTTCCGGATGAAAAGGTACTCAACTGGCACAGTTGGGGCCCCACGGTGACCCAGTTCTTCAACACCCTGTCGCTGTTTTTCCCGGAAGGTGAGCGCTTCTTTATCAATAGCGTGCGCAAGTATCGCGACCGCATCGACGACCCGGAGCTGCAGGAGGCCGTGCGGGCCTTTATCGGCCAGGAAGCCATGCACGGGCGCGAGCACGAGGACTACAACCAGAAGATGGTAGAGGCCGGCCTGCCGGTGGATACCCAGGAAGCCATTGTTTCCAAACTGCTGGATGTGATTTCCAAATACACCCCCAATGCCCTGCAACTGTCTGCCACCGTGGCACTGGAACACCTGACCGCCATTCTCGCCGATATCCTGCTGCGTGAGCCGGACCTGATCGATGACTCCGACGAGGCCTACCAGCGCCTGTGGCACTGGCACGCCCTGGAAGAAACCGAGCACAAGGCGGTCGCTTTTGATGTTTACCAGACGGTATTCGGTAGCGGTATCAAGGCGTGGGCCCTGCGCAGTGTGGGCCTGATCCTGGCCACCACCATTTTCTTTGCACTGTTCTACCCGTTTTTCCTAATCAACACCTGGAAGGTGGGCCAGCTGTTTAACCTGAAAGGCTGGTGGCTATCTTTCAAGTTCCAGTGGCTGAAACCGGGCGGCCTGCGCCGGGTGGTGATTCCCTGGCTGGATTGGTTCAAACCCAACTTCCACCCCTGGGACCACGACAACCGGGAGTTCCTGGCAGAAATGGATACCCTGATCGGCGACGCGGACGGTTACCAGAAAAACGAAGCCGCCTGATACAACGCGATAAAGCACCCACAAAAAAGCCCCGGAACATTCCGGGGCTTTTTGCTTAAGGAAATTCTTGAAGAAGCAGCACTGTGCCAACGTCTTCGTCAGGCGAGCATGACTTCCCACAAACCCTGACGCTGGGGTTTGTGGGAAGCGATGTTTACATCGCGAAGGGTCTGCACCGGCACAGACCTTTAGTGAACGATATAACCGGAAAATTCCAGCTAGCTGGGTAGGGTGAATTAGCCGCAGGCGTAATCCACCACCCAACCCTGTCACGCATAATCAACGCGATGAGGGTGGTGTCTCGGACCACGAAAAAAACCGCAAGCAGGGTCTTCACCACAGAGATTCAGAGTTCACCGAGCCTGTTTTCCTCTGTGTGCTCTGTGACCTCTGTGGTAAATCCATTGCCTTTACGGCCTCTACTTTTTCACCTCCACCCATTGGCCCTTGCTACGCGCCTGACGGCGTCCGTCGTACATGGCTTCCACGGTCCAGGCCGGCAGGTAGAAGCGGCCGGCGAAGGAGGCGTTCAGGCCCACCCTCAAGGTCAGGGCATTGTTGCTACCGGGTTTCAGGTCGAAGTAATGCATCACCCGGTCATCGCGCAGATCCTGATACGTCACCTTCTCGTTGTTGTCCGCGCTGCCATCCAGACGGCTGCTGGTGAGCTGCCAGCCGGAGGGCAGGATCTGGGTGAGCGCCACATCGTCCAGGGTGCGCGAGCCGGTGTTGGTCACCGTCACTTCCGCAGTGAAATCCTGCCCCTGAGTCAGGCTGGCCGGATTGATCGGCGTGTCACCCACCAGGAACCGCACTGTCAGACTCAGGCCTTCGCTCACCGGCGCTTCGTTGCCCGGCAACGGGGTACCGGTCTGGCTGAGGGTGACGAACAACTTGCGGTCGCTGTCGTTGCGCACACTCAGCGACTGTTTGTCATCCCCTTCCCTGCCGCCGGCATTGAGCGGCTGGCGGGTTAGCGGCGAGGTGGCGGCGATATCCTGCCAGCCCTGTTTGCCTTCCTGCCAAGCAAAGCGGTAACCGTGATCGCCCCCCTGACTGCCCGCATAGCGGGCCATGGCCATCAGTGACCAGGCTGTGGTCTGGGTGCTGTACCAACTCTGACCGGATAGCTGATCGGCAATATCGCGGGCCAACGACCAGGCCTGCTGCTCCCGATTCTGTGCCTGAGCCACCGTCAGGCGAATGGCCTGATCACGCAGGGAGGAGCCATAGGTGTAACTGGCACCGTCATAGTCCAGGTCATCCACATTCAATGTGGTCAGCTCTGCTGCCACATCGCTGAGCCCCATCTGCTGATAGGCCGCCGCCAACAACCAGCGACCGCTGTGGTAACTGGCGCTGCGAGGGTAATCCTGCTTCGCCATCTGCAGGCGCTCACGCAGGCGATTCATGGCACCCACTTGGGGCTTGCCGGCCAGAGCCAGGGTGTACTGGCGATAGGCTTCCGCGCTCCATTCCCAGGGACGGTCCCCCAGGGTCTGACTGCGACGTGTCTGATAGTCGACCCAGTCATTCATCATGCCCGCGGGCACCGCATACCCCAGCCTTCTTGCCTCCAGCAGGAAGTGACCAGCATAGGTAGAACCCCAGTCATTGGCCTGTGCCTGACCGGGCCAGTAGCCAAAGCCGCCATTGGCTAGCTGGAAGCGTTTGAGCCGTTCGATGCCGGCGGTAATGTTGGTCTGGATCTCCTGCTGCTGTTGCTCGTTCAGTTGCACCAGCTGTTTCAGGTACAACTGCGGCAGCACCGACGAGGTGGTCTGCTCGATACAGCCGTGGGGATAACGCAGCAGGTAGTTCAGCCGCCTCTCCAGGCCCATGGCCGGCAAGGCGCTCACGGTGAGATTGGCGCTGTTGGTGCCGGTCATACCGTGGGGCTGGTAATCCAGCGCCCAGGCTTCGCCTTTCTCCAGCACCTTGAAGGTGTCGCGGGTGGTGGGCGGGTTGGCTGCCCGCACCGGCAGGTGCACGGTTTCGCTGGCGCGATGCTTGCCGCCCGTGGCTGTCACCGTTACGGAGCCGGTACCCACCCGATCGTTGGCACGCAGACGCAGCATGGCGATCTGGTCCGACGGCCCGGTAAAGGTCATCTCCGCCGCACCGGTTTCCACACTGAACAGGTCATCATCCGCCTGCACGGACAGCGTGACCTGTTTCACCGTGTCGTCGGTGACGAACACGGTCACCGGCAGATCCACGGTTTCGCCGGGGCCCATGATCCGTGGCAAGGTGCTCAACACGGCCAGCGGCTGGGTGACGGTGATGTCCTGATCCGCCTTGCCGTAGGCGCCGTTGTCGCCGGCCACCACCATGGCCCGTACCTGGCCCATGTAGGGCGGCAAGGTGATTTCATGGCTGGCCTTGTCACCCGCGTCCAGGGTGAAGGGGCCGAGGAATTTCACCACCGGCGGGAAACGACGGCGCTGTTTCTCGCGGCCATCATCGGCGCCATCGGAGCCCCCCAGGGCCAACAATCGGTCCAGCTCGGCCCCGTAGGCACCGACCACCATGTCGAACAGGTCCCAGGTGAGTACGCCCAGGGCCTCGCGGCGATAGAAGGCGCTGTGGGGGTCCGGGGTGCGGTAGTTGGTCAGTCCCAGCAGGCCTTCGTCCACCAGCGCCAGGGTATAGGTCATGGCCTTGCCCTGCTTTTCGCTGACGTCCACGGTGAAGTTTTCTTCCGGCTTCACTTTTTGCGGGGCTTTGATCTGCGGCTGCAATCGGGTGGCCGGGTCTTCCACCAGTAACGGCACGATGCCATACAGGCGGATGGGGCGATCATTGTCCCGCTGGTGCGGCTGCAGCAGGGCCACATGCACATACACATTGGGCGCCATCTCGGCGGTGACCGGAATCTCCAAAGTCTGCGCCTGGCCACTGGCCGGCAGCCAGTAGTGATCCAGCACCCGGGAGCCGTTCTCCAGACTCACCAGCAGGCGACCTTCACTGACCGCGGGCAGTTCCACCCGGGCGGTGTCTCCCACTTGGTAGCTTTCCTTGTCGGCGGACAGGGACAAGCGGGTGGCGGCATCCTGGCTGCCACTGGCCTGGTCGCTGCTCCAGCCCAGATACACCGTCTGCGAGGTGCAATGATCGCTTTGCCGGTCGCAGATACGGATCAGGTGACGACCCCAGTCATAGTTGTTGCCATCCAGAGTCCATTGGCCCCGGCCTTGTGCATCCGTGGTCAGCTGTGCCTGGGTAACCACCTTGGTATTGGGGTCGCTGATGAAATTGCTCAGGTCGTCGCCGGAGCGGTCCCACCACCAGCGCCAGTCGATTTCGTAGATGGTGATATCCAGCGGCCGGCCAGCCACCGGCTTGCCCTGACTGTTCACGCTGATCAGGTCGATCGGGTGCCTGCCCTCGCGGGACAGGGCGCCGCCCCAGCCGCTGCCCTGCGGCACCTGCATGCCAACCCAATGTTTGAAGGGGTAAACCGGCACACTGCGAATCTGGGTGCTGTAGTCGCCGCTGTTCTCGAACACCCGGGTGGTGAGGGTAGCGCGCAGCATGCCCGGGGTCTGTTCCACCGGAATGGTAAGCGGGAAGCTGGCCTTGCCTTGCCCGTCCACATGGGCCTCGAAGGCAGTGAAGGGCTCGCTGCTGAGAGCGCGGGTGCTGTCGTCAAAATGGTAGGCATTGAGGCCATCGAAACGAGTCGTGGTCGCCGCCACCCGCACTTTCACATCCGCTTTCAGGTTGGCGGCGGTGGCGCCGTTGAGCCATTGGGTAAACAGGCCCACCTGGGCGGCTTCATTGGCGGGCAACTGCTCGGGCAATTCCAGGTCGATCTTCAGCCGGTTAGGCTTGATCGCTTCCACCCGCACCGGGGTATCGAAATAGCGCTGCCCCAGCCGGGCCACCGCGCGCCAGTTGCCAGTGGGCGCGTCTTCACTGGTGCTCAGCGTGAAGGCATAGAAGTCCCCCACTGGCTGGTCGAGGGTGTAGCTTTTCACCTTGTTTCCACGGGGATCGAACCAGTCCAGAGTGAGCGGGTGGTCGTCGGGCAGCACGTCGTTTTTATCTTCGAGAATAAAGGTCAGGTGGATGTCATCGCCCGGGCGCCACACATCCCTTTCCCCGTAGAAGAACCCTTTCAGACCGTCGCGCACGGTCTGGCCGCTGGTGTTGAACTGGTTGGTGGGCAGCGCACGGTTGCGAGCCACTTTCAGGAAACCGGTGTCGCGGTCTTTTACCGCCTGGAGATAGAAAGGCGTGCCATCCAGCTTGAGGCTGGCCATGCCCTCTTTATCGGTAAGGCCCATGCCCACCTGTTGCTGCTGGTAATTGTAGGCCTTCACCACCACCTCGGCGGCGGGCTCATTGTTGTCCAGGGTGGTGGCCACCACGTGCAGGATATCGTTCTGGCCGCGCTTGGCGATCAGGCCCAGGTTAGAGGCCAGGAAGGCGCGAGTGCTGCTGGCAAGGTCGTTATAGCGGTAGTAGCTATCGGAGCAGGGATTGTCCTGTTCGTACCAGCTCAGATAGCCGGCATCGCGATAATAGTTGGCCAGGCTGTCTGGTTGCTCCTGTTCCTGCCCCGGGCCTTCGTAGTTGTCCGGCAGGGTTGTGTTGCGGGTCAGGGTATTATCCGGGCAGGCATAGGTGATGTCGTCGCCATCAATGGTCAGGGTGAGATGCACCAGGCCATCGGGGTGTTTGGCCATCAGCTCGGTCAGGTCCAGATGGTAGCGCTGCCAGCCGTCGCCGTTGGCGGGAAGCTCAAGGGTTTTCTGCCACAGGTAGCGACCGGTGCGGGTGTCCATGTCCCCTTCGTCCAGCTCACTGCCCTGCAAATAACGGCCGATATTGTCGTCAAACACCCGGAAGGCCTGCACCTTCACCGAGCGAATACCGACGGCTTCAAAGGGGACGCTGAGCTGCTTGCCGTCCGGGAGGATGGTGCCCTTGCCGGCAAAGCGCACACCGGGCTTGGTCATCATCAGGGTGACGGTTTTTTCCAGTTTCACCGCCAGCCGGCCATGGCTGGCGGAGCGCAGGCCGGCATCGATCACCAGCGCTACATCCTCTTCCTTGTCATCCTGGGGATAGACCCGCAGGCGGCTGCCGTCCACTTCCAGGCGTGGCGCCTTGCCGTTCAGGGTGACCAGGCCATTGAGGTTCTGGGAGCCTTGCAGCGCCTCGGAAAAATTCACTTCCACATGGGGTTTGGGGTAGTTCACGGCCCGCACATTGGTGACTTCGAAGGCCGCTATCGCAGGGACGTTGTAATGGCGCTCACCCTGATTTTCCACGCCCAAGGAGCTGCCATCCCAGCCCAGGGTCACCTGGCTGGCCTGGTCGCCCCGACGGATACCGGATACGGTAAACCCATGGCGCAGGCCGGCCTTGTCGTGCTCCCAGCTTATCGGCAGGGTCTGATTGTCCTGGCTGGCGCGCAGGCTTTTTTCCACCCTCTCTGCGTCTGCCAGATCCCGGGTTTCCAGGCTGCCGGTTAGCACCATCTGCTCCCCGTCATCCGCGGGCAACAGGGATTGCACGGTCAGGCTCAGTTGCTGACGCATGACCTGCAACGGCAATTGTGCGGTGGGCAGGGTTTCATCCACGCCGTTCAGCCCCTGGGCATAGAGGATCAGGGTCACGTTTTCACCGGCGGGTAGCGGCTCTGAGGGGCGTATTTCCAGACGGTCTTCAGCAGTAAAGCGAATGTCTGCCGGTATGTCCGGCACCAGCCGGGCGACACCGGAGACCGGCTGATCAAGCTTTTCTGCCGCAATGACCGGGTGATTGAAGCGCACCACCAACGGGGCCCGGGCACTGATCACCCCGGAGGGAGCAGACGCCAGGTGAGCCTGCCAGCGGTCATCCAGCTGTGCAGGCGCGGGCTGCGTGGTTTGCGTGTCCGCTTTATCCTGCCTGGGTGGTGAGTCGCTGCCTCCCTTCTCTCCGGTATCACAGGCGCCCAGTGATAATGCCAGACACAGCATCAGTAACCGAAAAAACGGCAATCCCCTCGTTGACATAATACGCTTCCAATGCAAATTGATGATCAGGCCAAACATAGCACAACCGTCCTGCAATTCGCGGACAGATCGACCACAGTGTCAACGGTTTGGCATAAGCGAAACACCGGATTAAGCGGAGTCCTGTCGTGATGCAGAAAAAAACCGGCTGGGGGCTGGCAGCCCTGGCCATGGCGTCGCTACTGGCCATCGGGTGGCTGGCCCCCCAGGACCCGGATGAGGCGCGCTGGGAGGACTACCTTGACCGCATTGCCCGGCTGAGCCGACAGGCGCTTCCCGAACGTGCCCCGCTCCCCCTCCTGCCCTACCCCGGTGCCCGTGAATTGCGGCTGCCGCTACCGGAACACCGGGTGGATATGCTCGACTATCTGGAGCTGCGGCACTGCGGTCTGATGGAACTGATCAGCCAGCGCAACAGCTCGCTGGGCAAGCTGCAGGCGGATTCCTTACGGCTCAGTCATGAACTGGCGTTTATTCAACAGGCACGCACCTGCCTGGAGGAAAACACCCTGGACGACCCGGAGCTGGTAACGGTCATGTCGCAGGTGGTGGCCGAAAAGGAAGCCGCGTTGCCGGCCCTGTACTGGAATGTGCTTGCCAACAGCGAGGAAATACGGCGCTTTTTCAGTCAGTCCCCGTCCGCCAGTGTCGGCGACACCAGCGCGGCCTTGCAGAGCCTGCAACAACTGAGTCACACCGTGATTGCCCATAAACAGAGCGGCGCGGTGACGCCGCTGAATCTGGAGCCGCTGCTGGAAACCCTGGCCCATAATCAATCCGGCGGCTACCTGCTGCGGCGCATGGCGCTTTCATTGCGTGAGCTGGAGCGTGGTAACCAACTCCTGGCGGGCATTGATCCGCAACGTCTTTGTCCGCGCAACCAGGCCAGCACCCGGGCCCGGCGCTTGCGCAATGTGCTGGACAAGGTGTGGGGCCCCAAGGTGCAGCAGGCCTTGGCGCAAAGCCGTCGCCAGCGCCAATCACTGGCTGACAGCCTCGAACAGATGAACGGTCTGCTGGGTTCGGCCCCCGCCCCTTTCACCCGCTGGCGACAGCATTACTTCGGCCCGAATGGGGTGGAAAGCCGCATGGAGCATGCTCTGGAGCGCCATGTAACCCTGTGGCAGGAGCACTTGCGGGCCTGCGGATTGATGCCAGAAAAGCCCTGATACGGGGTTTATATGCACTTCCGTGCAAAAATTGACCTGGCGGGCTAAACAAAAAGTCTACAAAGCGAATGTTTCGGCGAACAAGTGTCCACATAATCCCAGGCGTCGATGAGGTCCCATCCATCGACTCCGGAGTTTTACTCCGTGATAGCTCTCCCGAGCCAAACTATTACGGCGCCTTATGGCGCCGTTTTTTTTAGCTTCTAGCTTCTAGCTTTGATCGTCCTGCGGACGATGCCGTGCTTCGCACGGTTCGCCATGCAAGCATGGGCTCCTACAGCGGCTTCGTAGAAATGACGAGGTCTCGGGAACGTCTCAACCTTTCCCTATCCAACCGAGCGTAGCTCGTAGCTCAATGCAGCATAAATGTGCTGTACTCCAGTTCCCCCATCTTCCGGTTCACCAGCCACAACCCCAGCATCACACACACCGCTAGCGACAGCAGGAAACCGAAGCCGAAGAATTGCGGGCCCAGGTACAGGCTGATGCCGGTAAAGATCACGTTCAGCACGAAGAACAGGCCGGTGAGCAATACCAGCATGCGGCGCTGGTCCAGGTAGCAGAACACGTTGATGATGGCCAGGAACACCACCTGTAGGGCGGTGGCCACCAGCTGTACATTGAGCAAAGGCAGGTAGAGATCCGTGATGCCCAGGGCCGCGAAGATCTGGGCGCCGGCCACCATGATCACCAAGGCGGAGATGGCCTGGATCTTGAGGATCTGAAAGATGCCCTGGCGGATCACGAACACCATCTGGTTGCGCATGTCCTCGATATAGGACAGTGAGCCCCCTTCGCGCACCGCATCATAGAAATTGCTGTAGTACTCCACAAAGTCGGTTTCCATACGCACCAGAAACACGGCCATGCCGGGAATCAGCGACAGGTAGGACAGGAACACCGGGATGTCATAGATCAGCGAGGCGTGCAACGGACCTATCACCTGACTACCGGTACCGCTGTAAAACCAGAACATGGCCTTGTCGGCCCATACCCCGGCGTTGTAGAAAAAACCCACCAACATCAGGCTGGGATACAAGTAGCGGAGTCCGAACATCTCGAAGGACACCATACTGAGTGCCGGATAACCACGCACGATCAATACCAGCATGCCGGCCAGCAAGGTCACTTGCCCCAGCAGAAACCCGAGCAACAACCCTTCAAGATCAAGAAATCGCAGTAACAGTGCCCCCACCACGGTAATCCCGTAGCCCAGGGCATACAGCACCAGTATCGCCTTGTACTGTTTCATACCCGACAGGAACACGGTGGCAATCCAGATGTTGCACAGCACCACAAAGCTGGCCGCCATCAACACCCGGAACAGGATGCTCTGTTCCGGGAACAGGAACACCGCCGCCGCTAACGACAGCACCCCGGAAATCACCGTGACCAGCAGCGTCACGCCGCCATAGTTGGGCAGAATCAGGTCCTCGCGCTTCTCGAAAGCGCGGTCAGCACAGAAACGGGTAAAGGCCAGTTGCACGGTACCGGTGAGCACCAGGCTGATCGCGATCAGATAGGTGACGGTGACCTGGAACTGGGACACGGCGATATCCGGTACCACTGCCCCCAGGCTGAAAATACCGATGATCAGGATGCCGATAATCGACAACACCCAGGGCCCGGAGCTGATCACACCGGCATAGGCATAGGCACGGATCAGACCCAGCAAGGTATCCTTGCGCAGGAGTTTTCGCAGTTCGAACCCGATACCTGCCATTAGCGCTCCCCTTCCAGCAGCCCTTGATACAGCTCACGGTAGGAGCCAAACATCTGCTGCTGGGTGTACAGGGTTTCCACCCGGCGAATGCCGGCCTGCTGCGCCTCGTGCCAGGCCTGCGGGTCACTGAGTAACTTGGCCACCGCCTTGCCCAGGGCTTCCGGGTCAGCAATACCCACCACGGAACCGGCCTTGCCAAACGCCCGATCCTCTTCATCGAGCCCTTCAATCAATTGCCGGCAGGAGCCCACATCCGTAGACACCGCCGGCACGCCCGCAGCGAAGCCTTCCAGCAACACCAACGGCAAGGCTTCACTGATGGAGCTGAGCACTACCACGCCCACTTTTGGCAGCAACTCATCGATCTTCTGAAACCCGAGAAACTCCACATTCTTTTCCAGGCCCAGGCTGGTTACCAGAGAGCGGCACTCTGCGGCGTATTCCTTGTCTTCATCTTCGGGACCGGCAATCCAGCCTTTGGCGTCCGGTATTTCGTTAACCAGAGTACGCATGGCACGCAGGAAGGTTTTGACGTCCTTGATAGGCACTACCCGGCCGATCAGGCAGGCCGACTGGGGTATCTCGGCACCCCGGGCAGCACGGACCTTTTCCATGCGTGGCAGGTCGATGCCATTGGGAATATTGAGCGTGCGCTCGGCGGGCGCGCCATCTTCCACCTGCCGTTGCCGGTTGCGTTCATAAAGGGCCACGATGCGGTTGGATGACTGGTAACACTCGCGGCCCAACTCGGTAAAGAAGTTCACCCACTTCTCGCGGAAGTACGCCATTTCCGCATTGTTCTTTTCCACCAACCCGCGGTTATCGCTGATCCATTCACTCTGGAACAGATCAATCTTGCGCTCCTTGGTATAGATGCCGTGCTCGGAAAGCAGCAAAGGCTTGCCGGTGCGCCGTTTCAGCATGGTGCCCAGAAAACCGGCATACCCGGTGGAGATGGTGTGATACATGCGCGCCGGAATCAGGTTCGAAGCGATGTCATTGAGCACCCACAACGGTGCATGCATGATGCGAACCGTCCAGAAATAATCCACAAAAGACGGGTCCCGACTGTACTCCCGGTAGGCATCGGAAATGAAATCCCAACTTGCCCGGCTGTACAGAAATGACTCCTCAGAATAACAGCAGCCATCCCCCAGGTTATCCAACGTCTCGCCAAGCAGGGCTTGCCGCTCCGAAGAATGTTTGCCGGAGCGCATCAGCTCGTGGAAACGGCTCAGCCGATGATAGGCGGCGGCGTCCCCTTTTTTCGGTTTTTTCTGCGCGCCACGCTGGAAGTTATGCAAATAATGCACCTCCAGATGCACCACGTTGTCCGGCAGGGTGTATTTCATCTCGCCATAGTCTTCCGGGCGACTGCCGATGAAACAGCAGGCAAACGTATATTCAGGAAAACCGCGAATGATCTGGTTTACCCAGCTCGACACCCCGCCGCTGACATAGGGAAAGGTCCCCTCCAGCAACAGACAGATGTCCGCCTTATCCGCTCTGGGCAGCGCCATAGCCCCTCCAGTACTCCACGGATTTATTCAGGGCAGTAAACTGACTGCCCTCCGGAATCTGTTCCATTAGTAAGCGCACCATCGGCAGTTGCCGTCGTTGCAGGGCGATTTCCGCCAGCCAGGGATTTACCTGGGCCGGAGACAACCCTAGCCTGCGGGCAAATATCAGGGATTCATGGGATTCCCCCAGGTTTCCCTGACTCATCTTGATACGCCCGCGCAATAACCACAGCCCCGCATCTTCGGGGGACTCCATCAGCCCCATATCGGCATAGAAGCTTGCCCGTTCCAGAGTCAGGGTCATGATGTCGCCGCGAACCAGGTCCTGATAACTCAGCTCCCAGTACAACTCGGCAAGGCGCCGGGCAAGCCGGTAGCGACGAGACTCCCTGGCCCGCTCCAGCAACTGCAGAACACGGTCAATATCGCGGGTAATTTCCTTTTCCTTCTGATCGAGAATACCGTAGGCAAGCAGACGCAAATCCTCATAGGAATCCCCCAGCGAATCGCGCAACAGTCGGCCGGTAATGCGCCCGGGCATGTCCTTGAGTACCAGCATCCCCTGAATACGCAAAGCGTTGGGCGCCGTCTCACTGGTGAGTAGCGTTTTCAGATCAATCTGCCGAAAACCGGCGCTTTGCTGATTGTTCACCGGCGTAAAGTAGGGCTTGGCCACCTGGGAAAACGGCAGCGGCATGAACAATGCCGGCAGCATCACACCCAGAGCAATACCACCGACAATGGTCAGCAGCCCGATCGCCGGGATAAAAAAGGCAAAGGAAAAAATCAGTGCCAGTGAAAAGACTTTCGGCTCCCGAAAACGGGCCGGAAGAAAGGTCCACGCCACGGCGGATAACAAGGCCGACGCCAGACCATGGGCGACAAGGTAAAGCAGAAAATACGACAGCGAGCTGTTCTGACTGAGCAACAGCAGCAGGGAGCCGAACTCCGCACTGATCGCATAGATAAGCAGCTTCCAGCTAGACACCGGCCACCCCCAGCAACTCGCGGAGCTGGTCGCCAGAATCGCGCTCATCCAGTAATCGATGGTAGTACTTCACCCCGGCCTGGCGGAGACTGAAGAAGGCATAATCTTCCTGTAGCCATTTCTCCGTGCGCAGTACAAAACCTTCCAGACTGGAATCACCTGTCATCGGCATCATGATCATCAGCACGTTGTCATGAACCCACCAGGCCAGATCGAGACTGCGCAGGCCCCGCGCCAACGCTTCCAGAATCTGCGCAGCCTGTTCGCTGTCGTCAGCCACAAACAGGGTCAGGGCGGTGTCCACCCGCGCTTCACCGCGCAACCGGGAAAGCGCCGTCAATTCACTGGCAAAACGGGTGGGCAGGTTGGGCCAGGTATCCAGCAGGCTGTCCACTTCTTCCCCGTAGTGCGCCACATCCGCATAGAAGTTAAGCAGCACAGATAGCAACTGCAGGTTTTCATAATTCATGGACAGGAACGGCAACCGCTCCACCACCAGCACACCGATCATTTCCCCGGCACTGTTGGTCACCGGTGCGGCCACCAGATAGCGGCCCACATAGGCGTCATCCTGGGTATTCTGCTGCACATGAGCGAGCATCTTGATATCCAGGGCATGGCCGAGTAGAGCATCGTGCTGATCCAGGGGCTTGTTCTCCCCCAGCAGGGCGGCGGCCTGGTCACTGATCTTGCCGTCCAATACCGGATAGAGAGCGGCGCGCTGCAATTGACAGTACTCCGCCAGCAAATTGATCAGATCATCCGCCGCCGGCAGGATTGTGCTGTCGCTTTCATCAAGAGTCAGATCGCGCAGACGGAACAGGGCATCGCGCACGGTATAGGGCCTGACCAGCAGATTCTCTTCCAGGCGATCATGGGAAAGACGCAACAGTACATGGCGCTGGGTCAGGTTTTGCAGACGTTCCAGAGCGTAACTGGCGGCGCTTTCCGCCCGCTGCAGACGCACCCGCCACAGGTCAGCGAATTCACCGCAGACCAGGCTGAGAATAAAACCGCCCAGCATGGTGCCTTCGGGGAAATCCCAGTCCGCATAAAAGTCCATATTGCGGAGTACCAGCCAGCTGGCCAGCAGACACAGCATGCCAAACACACCGGCAAGGCTACCGTAACGCAGCGACACCAGAATGGGCACGAACAAGCCCCAACGGAAGTTGGCATCCAGCGCCAAGGGGTCCTCGGAACGCAACCACAAGCCCATGGCCACTGCCGCCAGGGTCAACAGCACCGCCTCGAGCACCACCCACAAGGGTCTTGCCGGCGGAGCCACCAGGGCGGGGATGACGGTGTTAGCCAGCCACTTCCGCATCAGCGAATGACCGGAGCCAGCAGCTTGTCGATGACTTTTTGCCCGGTCTGGCTGAGCGACGTTCTTGCCCAGCCAGCACGAGCACCGGTGCCGCTGTAGACGATGTTACCGGAAGGCAGTTCGCGGATTTCCAGCATCACACCCACCGCCGGCTCGCCATCCACACCTGTCTTGTAGCGCCATTCATGCACCACGCCGCTGACCACATACTGGGCCGATTGCGACTGCACCCAGCGATCCATTTTTTCCCGGTTAGCGGAGGAAGACGCCTCGAACAACAGGCCGTCATTACCGGTTTCCGGATAACTTTCCACCGCGGTCACACCCTGTCGGTAAAGCACGGCTTCCACGATAGCCGCTGCCCGCAGCCCCGCCTGGGGAGTGGCGGTGCGATTTACCAGCGGCAACACTAGCCAGGTACCTTCCGCGTCAAGGGAAACTCCCTGACTACTGCGTACATGGGTGCAACTGGCCAGCATCAGCGCCAGCAACAAAGCAACAACCTGTTTCATCTCATGCTCCTAGTAGTAAATCCTGTATTGCAGTTCGGCCCGGTAACTATCTTCATCGTTACCACCGGTATTGAGTTGGCGCTCCACAGACAGCTGCCAGGCATCGCGACCGATCAGCGGCCCGGCCAGGCCCAAGCGGCCGATAAAACCATCACCGGACAGGCTGTTATTCACGTAACCCACTTCTCCCCAGCCCTGCAGTCGATGCGGGCGAATATGCACGTCCGGCATGCCCAGCAGCAGGGAGGCCCCGGATTCACGGTAATCCTCGGGCAAGGGCGCCGTGTCCGCGCCGACGGGTAGCAAGGCGCGAACCTCAGCCATGCTGTCCCCGGCTTCGGCAAAATCGGCGCGGGTATGGCGCAGGCGCAAGCCGGGTGAGAAACGGGACAGCCAGGGACGCCAGGTGCTTTGCACATTGATAATGCTGCCCTCCCCCAGGTTTTGACTATTCAGATCACGATACTGGTAATCCGCCCAATCTACACTGCTCTGCCAGGTAGATTGGGGCGACCAATTCAGCTGGAACTGGCTACCGGTCCGGGAACCGCCCAACAGCAGCAAGGAGGTTTCATCCGCCGGCATCTGCCACTGGTAACGCCAGCTGGCAGACCAGTCGGAGTGCCAGTTGCCGGCCACTTCCAGATCCGCGGTGGTTTCGCTGTTATCCAACAGTTGGCGCTGGCCCAGTGAAAAACGGTGACGATAGCGTTCGCGCTGATAGTGCCACTCCAGGGTCAGCCACTGTTCCGCTTCATCCACATCCAGCTGGGCCCGATCGTTACTGGCGAACTGCCGTTGCCGGTAGCGCGCGGACAAGGTGCTGTGGTCACTGAATGGCTGACTCTGGGTAAAGGCCCAGTCCGTCATTTGCAAGGCACCCAGGCGGCGCTGTTCCACCGCCAGAGCGCTGGAGCGAGCACTGGGCAACAACAGGGATTCCTGCTGATTGTTGGCGCCAGCCAGTTCCGGAGAGCCCGCCTGCATGGCCATTAGCGTCGCGGTGGCGCGTCGTTCTTCGCCCAGTTCCAACTGGCTTCCTAATTGCTCAGACAGCGTCAATTGGCCGGCATAACGTTCACGAATCTGGGCCACGGCATCACGGTCGTTATTGAGCATGGCATAGGCCAGCGCCGACCCGGCATGCAGCCTACCGGCGGCCTGCTGCTTACGCAGATACCAGGCGCGTGCCAGCTCCGGCTCGCTATGGCCCAAGGCCCACTGGGCAAGCCATTCGGCACGGGCTTCGTCTGCACCCTGCTGCTGGCGAATCTGTTGCGCCAGTTGCAGGGAAGTGTCACCGCCCTCAAAACGCTGGCTGAGCGCCAGGCGCATATACCGGTACTGGTTCTGTTTGTCGTCACTGACCGTAAACGGCAAGCGCTGATGCAGATTGCGCAGCACTGGCCAGGCCTCACCATCCCGGCCCGCGGCAATCAGTGCCTGGGCGTACTGCCACTGTCGCTCCCAGTCTCCGGGTGCCGTTTGCAGCAGACGACTCTCGTAACGCACCGCCTGCTCGGCATGACCCAGCGCCATATGCGCGGCGGCCAGCACTTCCCAATAACGCCGGTCCAGGCGGATAACGGCCTCCCAGGCGGCAAGGGTCTGTGCCAGCTGAGTATCATCACCACTGGCAACCAACAGCCACAACCAGGCGATGCGGGTTTCCCGATCCCCGGGAGCCAGTTCCAGCGCCCGCTGCAACCATTGCGCGGCACGTTCCATCTCGCCCTTGCGCAACAGCAGATTGGCATAAAAACGCAGAAACGCCGGGTCCTGCTGTAGTTGCTGGCGCTGGGCGTCACTCAGCTGTTGCAGAAAGTCGTCAATGGCCTGCCAGCGACCGGCATCCTGCATCTGATAGAGGGCCCCCATGGCAAAAGCCTGATCGCCATTGCGCTGCCAGGCCCGTTCCATCAGCGCCACGACTCTGTCGCGGTCGTAATAACGAGCCAGAGTAATGTACTGGTACAGATCCGGCAGGGTGTCGTCACCCTGATCCAGCAAGGTCTGGTAATGACTCATGGCCGGCTGCCAATGCCCCAGCTCGCTGGCCATCACCGCCAGACGGCGAGTCAAATCCGGGTCATAGGGCAGGCTTTCGGCATCACTGCGCAAATCGGCATAAGCCGTCTCTCGCTGGCCCTCAAGCCAATGGTAGCGAGAGACTTGCAATGCCATGTCCCGTTCCGGGCCGTAGCGATTCATGTACTGCCGCGAATAGCGAGCGGCTTGCTCTCTGTCACTCTGATTCCAGGCCAGACGCTGCATTTCCCACAGCACAGCCTGGCCCGGATGGCGTCGATGCCAGTCAGCCAGGAAGCGCAGGCCTTCATCCGGTGTGCCGAGCAACTCATATTGCCTGGCGATGGTAGCCAGCAAATCCCGGTCACGGGGAGACACTTCCAGCAATTCCTTATAAACCCGCAACGTCAGTTGGTAATCGTAGGCCAGCGGCGCCCGCTGGCGGACCTGCTGCCAGGCCTGCGGATCGTCAGTGTTTTCCGCTACTTTCCACCAGGCTTTCAGGGCAGTACTGCTATCTCCCTGCCAGTCGGCGATCTGCGCCAGCCTCAGCAACCAGCGAATATCTTCGGGGCGCCAGTAAAGAGCGTTGTCCACTACCTGACGAGCCCGTCCCAGATTACCCGCCGCCACAAAGACCTCATAGCTATGGTCGTAGTAGCTCTCCACATAGGGCTCCGGCGCCTGGGCCAGAACAAGGCCAGACAGGAATGGCAAAGGTAATACCAGAGTGAGAAGCAACCGCTTCATCGCTGCTCCCCACGGCCATTGAGACGCAACAACCGCACTGCATAGCGCTGGGCCTGGGCCAGGTTGCCGCCGGCCTGGGCCAGGCGCATAAGGCGGTACAACACAGCCTTGTCCTGGAAATAAAGGTGTTCGTGGCGGGACGCAAAACGCAAGGCAACGTCATGCAAGCTACCGGCTTCCAGGGCCGCCAGCGTCTCTAGAAAATACTGTTTTCGCACGGCCGCGTCAGCAGACGCTTCCATGGCTTGCTCATAAGCAAGCCCCGACGCCAGGTAATTACCCTGCCCTAACAGAACCCGTCCGGCTTTTTCATACCATTCGCCGGGCCGCTCGGCCTCAGTGGCAAGCAGCCGGTAATAGCGCACAGTCTGTTGCACCTCCCCCAGCACCAGAGCCATTTCCGCCAGTTCCCGGCGCTGCTCAGTAGTCAATGTCGACCAGTCCTGGCTGCGCACACTTGCCAGGGTCTCAGCCTGCAATCGGGAAGACCCACGCAGCTCCGGATCCATGGCCATCAGCCGCTTGAAATCCCACTGCAATCTCAGCCAGCGAACCTCCGACTGGTAACCCGCATCGGCGGCTTCTACCCGGTCCAGTTGCACATCAGCTTCGTCAAATCGCCCCAGAACAATCAATTCCCGGGCCATCAACAAACGCAGCTCATGATCATCCGGCTTAGCTTTCAGCCAGGCCTGCATATAACTCAAGGTCACCGCATCCAGGCGCGCATTGCGCAACGTGACGGCCAAGTCCCGGGGAAATGCCAGCCAGCAGACCACCAGGATCAACAACAGACAAGCGAACAACTCTGTGGGGCCGAGAACCCGTAATCGCTCAGTGCGAACAGTGTAGCCGTAGCTCTTCGAGCTCATGCTTCGCACTCCTGTAGTGATAGAGGGTTCCGTCCCGACGCACTGGTTTCAGTGGTTCATCGTTATGGTTGAGCGAGCAACCATCGGCATTGCCGATGGCAAATTCCAGGTTGGTGTGTCCTGCCAGAGAAAATTGCATGCCGTCGTCATTGCGAGCAAATGTGGTCAGGCGGCCATTGGCCTGTTGCAGGTAAGGCAACGAGTCCGAACCGGGCTGCCAGTGAGCGTCAGCGCCGGACAAATGCAGGTAGCGGCCGGGACCGTCTTCCCGGTAGCCGGCGACCCCATGGGTATTATTGGTCAGGGCCGGTAGCGGCAGCGCCTCAGGTAATCGCAGGGTGCGCAGTTCGCCATTGCCTTTTACCCTCCAACCATCATTATCCCGGGCGATCACCATAGTGTTGAAATCCAGCACCTTGCGGGCATAGTCAGACGCAAATACCGGATGAAGCGGTTGCGACTGCGCCCAGCGATAGACCCTTAGCAAGGATTCCAGAGCTGCCGTCTTGCTGGCAATGTAGGTGTGGTAATAGATGTTCACCGGCTTGAAGCGATGGGGGCTTTCCGTCAGTTCGAAAGTCTCGAGTACCCGCTCAAAACCGTAGAAAGGGCCACTCCACTCATTGGTATAAATATTTTCGTTCTGGTTGGGTGCATAAACCTGGTATTCGTCCCCCTTGGGCAAACCGATTCCCTTGATCAGGGTCCAGGTGGGTGCACTGTGGGTGATGATGGTATCGCTACCGTTCATGTTCAGCAGGTTGCCCCGGCGTGCCGCAGCCAGCGCTTCAGGAGTGGGAAGGGTATCCCCGCTCCACAGCACCATTTTTGTACGCTTGCCGTCGGCCAGCAGGTTGTTGTTGATGTACTGTGCCGAACCGACCACTTCGCGCACCGGGTCCATCTGGTAATCGGGGATAGGCAGGCGCAATTGCCCTTCGGGGCCATACAGCTCCCCTGGCATTTGCTGGGCGTCGTACCAGAAAAAAGGATGCGAATAGGTGTGGGTAGCCGCTTCCACTTGAGGCAAGGCGAACATTTCCCGGGCGATCTGCTCCAGCTCGGCGGACATTTTCGGGTAGAGGCCATGAGGCGCCACTTCGCCCTCGATCACCGAGATGGTAGTGGGCACATCAAAACGTTTAAGCACTTCCTCCAGCAATACCCGGGCATCGGTTTGCCCCTGATAACCCTTCACCTCGGCCAGGCTGGGAAAACCATCACCATCCATATGCGCGAAGAGCAAGCGCCGACCATTTTCTGTCGTCACATCCGGAATCGGCATGACCGGTAGCTGTAATGCCTCGCGAATGAAGGTGAGCGGATTGACCACCCAGCGATCCAGTCCTTCACCTTTCTCACCGGGCAATATCGAACGGATCATGAAGGGCTGGAAGACATAACCGCCCCAAGGGGTCGTCGCCGCTGGCGTGTAGGTATGTTCCCCGGCGCGCAATTCCAGCCAGGGCTGGGCGGACGAATTGTGCAATGGCGACGACAGCTCTATCAGTTTGGGCAGTGCCAGCTCAAACCCCATGGCCTCATGCTGACGGGTAACCGTCGGCGGTGACAAGGGTGTAGGCCGACCCTCGAAACCGAAAGTCTGCGCATTGGGCCCCACCGGGTCCACCGCCGGGTAACCCAGCATGGCAATGGGAACGCCCGCATCTTTTTGTTCCACCAGCCAGGCCTCAAAATCCGCATCGGCCAGCTCTTCCTCTTCCAGCCACACGACAATACCGGCGTATCGTCCCTGCAGTGTGCCAGCTGGCATGGTGGAATTGATGGCACGGATATCAGGAACCAGCCCCTGGAACTGCAGTGGCATCAGCCCATAACGCACCGCATCGGAAAGCTCCCAGAATCGCTCATTGCTGCCACCATGAACCAATAACACTTGCCGGGGCAGCACCTCGCGCACGCCCAGCCCGAGCATGTCCAGCTCCGGATTGGTGATCCAGGGAATCACACCGTGACCCGCAATTTTCCTGGCAAGCTCTCGGGCTTGCTCACGCTCAGCAGGCGGCGCGTAGTCAATGGCAATGGTATCGACCTGGTACTGGTCACGCATAGTGGCAAACTGATTCAGCAACCACTGGCGGTCTTCCTCGGGAACCGCCGCATAACGCTGCTTGCCCGCCTCCCAACGCTGGTAAAGAGACTCAGCCGCGATGGCATCCACCGGCGCCTCAACCAGCGGCATCAGTTCAAAGCCGCGATTGAAAATAAAGCGTGCCCGGGGATAACGCTGGGATATCTGGTTGATTAACGCCGCTAACCCTTGCCGCTGCTGCTCCCGCTGCTCAGGTGTCTTGGCAACTAGCTGGTAGCTATCCAGGGTATCGAAGAAAAAACCCCGGTAGCCTTGCTGCCACAGCGGCGCAATGACCTGCTTGAGGAGAAAATCTCGCAACCCCGGCGAAGACAGATCGAAAATATGGGAGCCCCAGTCCGGGTTTTCCCCCAGCAGCCACTCGGGTTTCAGGTTTGCGAAATACGGGCGCGATGCCAGGACTTCACCCAGGCTGACATAGGCATAGAAGCGCTGCTCGCGAAACGTATCGGGCACGCCACTGGCCTGATCCGGCTCTACAACAGGGAAATCATAGACAGAGAGAGTGTGCCAGGGGATGTGAGGGCCGTAATAAAATGCCGCAGCAAGGCCTGACGGTGCTTGCGCCGATGCAGAAAAACCCCAAAAAGCCAGCAGAATCGCCAGATAGCAGCGGATCAATGAATTCCCCAATTCACATAAAACCGAATCTTCTTATATACCTATTCAAGGCAGCGTGAATAATGGGGGAAACATGATGTAACCCAAATACGACGAAAAGGGCATTTGTGTAAAAACTCCCTCTCACAAAAGCCGACTGTTCTTACCAAACTGGCTGCGTAAAAACGCCATCTGGTCCCCGCGGATACGGTGGCTGTTTATTAATGCCAAATATTCAGCCATGTTCGGCACATAGGGCAGCGCCAGTAGATCCATGTCGATCTCTTCCAGGCGCCGGCTGCCCTTGCGCTGGTTACAGCGCCGGCAGGCAGATACCACATTGGACCAGCGATCCCGGCCCCCTTTCGAGGTGGGGACAATATGATCACGGGTCAGGACATGTTCCGGGAAAGGCTTGCCACAATAGAGGCACACATGCTGGTCACGGCGGAAAAGCGCCCGGTTGGTCAATGGCGGTGCCGGGCGCTTGTGGGGATTGGCCACACCATCGCAGGCAATAATGGAGTGCAGAGACAGGCTGGAACGCTCCCCGGAAAACCGACAGGTCCCGCCGCGAAGACGGTAGATCACATCCCCCAGCGTCCAGGTTACCAGCCCGCGCGCATAAAGGGTGGCGGCCATCTGCCAGTCCAGCCATTCCACCGGAGTGCCGGCTTTGTCGAGACGCAGAATGCGTTCACTCATGGGCTACCTCACGATCATTGCTGCGCCCCCAATAGGCACAACCTTCCTGGTACGGCTCGATGCCGAGGCGCGGAACAGGATCTCGTAAACCAGTGACGATTCTGCGACAGCGGGAAAAGAAGACAGAGGCGCGAACAGACTGTGGTGTCTGCAGCAGGCGTAACGACTGTCTTCTGGATAGGGTCCACACAATGGTGGTGCCTTTGCCCGGTTATCTCTGATCAAACAGCCGCAACCGCCTGATCACAAACACCGGATTGAACAAATAATAAACAGGGCGGCATCCGCACTGCAACTGCACACATTAAGGGCTGGCGCGAAATTCAGGCAATCGGTAGCAGCTGGCCACCGTCGTGCCCGTGTTATCCCCATCGGTCATGATCGCCACGGCATCCACGCTATCCACGTCCATGCCATGAAAGCGACGAAAATCCTCGCGCACATTTCGAGTCACCGATTGCCAGCGTCCGGCACCGCCCGGCCCCTGCACCACCACCATCACCGCCTGGGAGGCAAACGGGTTGGGCCAGTTCGTGCCCGGCGCCGCTTGCCGGGACCAAACATAATTAATCGCCCGGGTTTGCCAGGGCAGCCAACCCTTCTTCACCACATAGACCCGGGCCTGGAAATCGTCCCCGGCCTTGATCCGCTCATCGACCTCTGGCCAGTCCGCAATCTGGTCAGCACGCCACTGCCAGTGCAAATAGGGCGTACGCGTTACATCCACCGCGCTTTCCCTGGCCAGGCCGGAGGCAGAACCCCGGGCCCGACTTTGCCAACAACCGGCTTCGAGGCGATAATCGGTCCTGCCCTCGAAAACCACCTCTTGCCAGCCGTCCGGCGCCGCCGAAACCGCCCTCACAGGCAACAGAGCCAAAGACAAAAACAGTAGCATCGGTATACATTGGACCAACGGGTCACAAACAGGTCTCGTTTTCATGGCCGCGTTTCCTAGAATAGACATCCTGTTTACGGATATTTACTCCTCCTGTTGAGGGGGAGCTTTCACCGGATTTTCCTGTCTCAACCAAGCTCAAGGCAGACATCATGCAGTTTGATTACATTATTGTCGGCGCCGGTTCTGCTGGCTGCGTACTTGCCAATCGTCTTTCCGAAAACCCCAACAACCGTGTCTGCCTGCTTGAAGCTGGCCCGGCAGACAACAGCCTGTTTATCCGCATTCCCGCCGGCATCATTCTGATGATGCGCTCCAATGCGCGAAACTGGCGTTATTACACCGTACCGCAAAAAGCCCTGAACAATCGCCAGATTTACATCCCCCGGGGCAAGACACTGGGTGGTTCCTCGGCGGTGAATGCCATGTGTTATACCCGTGGTCACAAGTGGGATTACGACCACTGGGCGTCACTGGGCAACGACGGCTGGAGCTTCGACGATGTGTTGCCGGTATTCAAACGCTGCGAGCACTATGAGCCCGGAGAAAGTGAATTCCACGGCACCCATGGCAAGCTCAACATCGCCGACCTGCGTTTCACTCACCCTGTCAGTAACGCCTTTATTGAAGCGGGCGTTCAGGCTGGGCACCCCGCTACCGACGACTTCAACAACGATGTCCAGGAAGGCGTGGGCATGTACAAGGTGAACCAGAAGGACGGTGAGCGCTGCGGTGTTTCCCGTGCCTATCTGCACCCGGTCATGGACCGGCCCAACCTGACCATCATGACCGACGCTTTGGTGAATCGGGTACTGTTCGAGGGCAAACGAGCCATCGGCGTGGAAGTGGAGCACAAGGGTCAGATCCGCACCCTGAAGGCCGACAACGAAGTCATCCTCTCCGGCGGCGCCATCAACTCTCCGCAGATTCTCAAGCTTTCTGGCGTGGGCCCGGCAGCGGAACTGGCCGAGCACAACATCCCGCTGGTCCACGACCTTCCCGGCGTGGGCGAGAACCTGCAGGACCACCCGGATGCCCTGGTGGTACACAAGAGCCTGCGCAAGGACACCCTGAGCCTGGCGCCGGGCGCCCTGCTCACTACCGGCCTGAAAGGCTTTATCGACTTCTTCTACCGTCGCACCGGTCAGCTGACCTCCAACGTGGCCGAAGCCGGGGGCTTTATCAAATCCGGGCCGGAGCAAGAGATTCCCGATCTGCAGTTGCATCTGACCGCCGCCAAACTGGATAACCACGGCCTCAACCTGCTGTTCAGCATGGGCTATGGCTACTCAGGTCACGTCTGCATTCTGCGTCCCAAGAGCCGCGGCAACATCACCCTGCGTGATGCCAACCCACGCTCTCCGGCGCTGATCGACCCGCGCTTCCTGGAGCATCCGGATGACATGGAAGGCATGGTCCGCGGCGTCAAGGCCATGCGCAAGATCATGGCCCAGGATGCGCTCAACGACTGGCGGGGCGATGAAATCTTCCCTGGCAATGAGGTGGAAAGCGACGAGGATATCCGTCACTTCCTGCGTCAGAAGTGCGACAACATCTACCACCCGGTGGGCACCTGCAAGATGGGCAGCGACGACATGGCCGTCGTCGACAGCCAGCTGCGCGTCCATGGCCTGGAAGGTCTGCGCGTGATCGACGCCTCCATCATGCCAACCCTGATCGGCGGCAACACCAATGCGCCGACAGTGATGATTGCCGAGAAAGGCGCTGACGCGATCCTCGGCGAGTAATCGCTGCAAGCCTTAAGCTACAAGCTGCAACGCGGGCCGGGCCGTGCTAATCACATAGCACCCTGCCCGCGTTTTTTATGGGAGGCTCTGTAGGTGCGTCGCTCGCGGCATGATTCGGGCATTGGTCAGGGTTGATGATGTAGGAGCACCTCTTGAGGTGCGAACCGAGCGTAGCGAGGCAACAGAGGCCAACGTCAAAGCACTATTTTTTCTGGAGAGACCTGTCGAGCTTTGCCATTCCTGATCGCCCTACGGTCGATTTCCTTGCTCCGCAAGGTTCGCACCTCAAGAGGTACTCCTACAGAGGCTTCGTAGACAGCATTGGGGTCGAGGAGCTTTCCATACTTTCCCTAACCAACGAGCGTAGCTCGTAGCTTTTCACCTTCCTGTCATCTTTCTTTTACACACTGCCTCTTTCGAATATCGCCTGATCCGATTGGGGGGATTTATGGTGGATGCAGTATCGTCTCCGCGTGCGCAGCTGGTGGAATTGCTGTGG
Source organism: uncultured Alcanivorax sp. (assembly GCF_947258575.1). Classification (GTDB taxonomy): domain Bacteria; phylum Pseudomonadota; class Gammaproteobacteria; order Pseudomonadales; family Alcanivoracaceae; genus Alcanivorax. The sequence continues at coordinate 212,086 of NZ_CAMYIV010000011.1, read as the reverse complement.
CAATTGAAGCAGAACTTTGACCAGGAAAATGACAGCAGCTTGCGCTTTGTGCATTTCAATACACTGCTCAACGATCCGGTCTATCGGGCCGAGGTCATTAACCGGGCGGTCAATAGCGACAACCGAAAAATCCGGGCCCTGGGCCTGAAACTGCAGGACGCCAACCGAGACGGCATGCTGCTGCACAAGCGCCCACCAGCAAACAGCTCACCACTGCCGCTCACCAACCCCGATATCGCCGAAACCCTGGGAAGCGCATCCGCCGGTAGCGGGCAGAGCGCAAGATCACAATGGATGTATGCCTGGCTAGGCCTGGCTGCGATGATGCTCGGCGTGATTGGCTACTTTGCTTATCAGCCTCTTCATCAACTGGTTGCCGGCAAACAGGTGGTCAAAGGCTCTCTGTTTGGCAACCAGACCTGGCATGCCGGCACCACCTGGATCCTCGACGGGATCGTCTACCTGGAAGCCGGAGCCAATCTGACCATAGAACCGGGCACCCGCATTGAGGGCCGCCCCGGTTCTGCGCTGGTCATTACCCGCGATGCCACCCTGTTTTCCCGTGGCCAGGAAAATGCCCCCATCGTCTTTACCAGTCATCAGCCCGAAGGCACCCGCGCCACCGGTGACTGGGGCGGTGTGGTGATGCTGGGCAACGCCCCGGTCAACAAGGCTGACGCCCAGATAGAAGGGGTTCCCCATGGCGATGCCCGAGGCGCCTTCGGCGGCAGCGACCCGGGCTCCTCGTGCGGCATGATGGAATACACCCGCATCGAATTTGCCGGCTTCGAAGTCTATGCCAACAACGAACTGAACGGCCTGACCCTGGGTGGCTGCGGTGACGGCACCATTGTGCGCCATGTTCAGGTACATCGGGCCCTGGACGACGGCATCGAAGTGTTTGGCGGCACCGTGGATTTGCAGCATATCGTCATCACCGGCGCCGGCGACGATTCCCTGGACTGGGACATGGGCTGGCGCGGTCGGGTCCAGTTCCTTGCCATTCAGCAGCATGCCGATGCCGGTGACAATGCCTTCGAAGGCGACAATCAGGCGGGCAACCCTGATGCCCGCCCCCTATCCGCGCCGACCATGTACAACGTGACGCTGATCAGCCCGCGCAGTCACGACAAGTATCACCGTGCCATGACCCTCAAAGCCGGCTCCGGGGGCCACTTCCACAACATCATCATCGACGGCTTCTCCGGAGAAACCATTGACCTGAAAGGCACAGAAACGGTGGCCCGTATCCAGCAAGGCGAGCTCAGTTTTCAAAGCATGATGGTGAACCGGATCGGCAGCCGCGGGCTGACCTTCTTTGAACCCGAAAGCGGTGACAACGATGACGACGGGGACTTCGACGAACGCCGTTACTTCCAGAGCAGTGCCGTGGCCGCCCAGTTTGGCACAGATCCACTGCTGACCCGGGACGCCACCAGCGCCTCCCACCCGGACTTCGCCCCCACCTCACGCTCTCCGGCCCGTAATGGCGCCAGCCCCATTCCTCAAGGCGAATTCTGGGACGAAGCCGCCTCCTATCTCGGCGCAGTGCGCCCCGGCAGCGTACAGAACTGGACCGACGGCTGGACCGCCTATCCTCTGAACTAACACACCCCGGCATAGATAGGCGCCATGATCGCGCTGGCGAAAGGCCTCTGAAGACTCAGGGAGCCCGCCACGGGAGATGGGCGCCTACCGGGAGACAGGGGCCCCTCCTCGTACCACATTGGCGAAAAAACGTGCAATAGTCGCGTAACACGCGTATACTTTCGCGTCCTCGCCGACGCTCGCTCGGCCCCTCCTCCCAATTCATAGGTAACACATGTCAGATTCCCGTTCCGGGTTCGCCGATTTAGGCCTGCCCGAGGTTCTGCTCGCTGCGATTGCCCGTCAGGGCTTCCAGGAGCCGTCGCCGATTCAGGCGCAAGCCATCCCGCTGTTGCTCGATGGTCACGACCTGCTGGGCCAGGCACAAACTGGCACAGGTAAAACCGCCGCTTTCGCCCTGCCACTGCTGGCACGGCTGGATGCATCCCTGCGTCAACCACAAATGCTGATTCTTGCCCCCACTCGTGAACTCGCTATCCAGGTGGCCAAAGCCTGTGAAGAGTTTGCCCAGGGCATCAAAGGACTCAAGGTACTGCCGATTTATGGCGGCGGTGAATATCGTACGCAGCTGAAAGGCCTGCGTGACGGCGCCCAGGTGATTGTCGGTACCCCTGGACGCGTAATGGACCACATCGAACGTGGCTCCCTGAACCTGAACAACCTGCAAGCGATGGTGCTCGACGAAGCCGATGAAATGCTTCGCATGGGCTTCATTGATGACGTCAAATGGGTACTCGAACGTACTCCGGACGACTGCCAGCTGGCCCTGTTCTCTGCCACCATGCCACCGGTGATTCGCAAGGTTGCTGATCAGCACCTGAAAAATCCAAAGCTGGTGCGCATCGACAATGGCGTCGGCGCCACTGCCGGCACCAGCATCCGTCAGCGCTACTGGCCCGTGGCCGGGCTGAACAAACTGGATGCCCTGTGCCGTATTCTGGAAGCCGAAGAACACGATGCCATCATCGTTTTCGTGCGCACCAAGCAGGCTACCCTGGAGCTGGCTGAACAGTTGAACCGCCGTAACCTGCGTGCTGAAGCCCTGAATGGCGACATCCCGCAGCAACAGCGTGAAAAGACTGTCCAGCGCCTCAAGGACAAGCGCTTCGATCTGCTTATCGCCACCGATGTGGTGGCTCGTGGTCTGGACGTGGCACGCATCACCCACGTGATCAACTACGATATGCCCGGTGACCCGGAAGCCTATGTACACCGTATCGGCCGTACCGGCCGTGCCGGTCGCGAAGGCGACGCGATTTTGTTCGTTTCCCGCCGTGAGCAGCATGTGCTGCGTCAGATCGAACGCACCACTCGCCAGGCCATCGAAAAGATGACCCTGCCGTCCGTGGACGACCTGAACGCCAAGCGCATTGCCCGCTTCCAGGAGCAACTGACCGCCCTGCTGGAAGGCAACAGCCAGGAAGAAACCCGTGCACTGGTCAACCAGCTGCGCGACAGCATGGAAGTCAGCGATAACGACATGGCAACGGCGCTTGCCGTGATGATGTTCAAACGTGAACCGCTGATCCTGAAAGAACCGAAAATGGTCAAGGAAACACGCTCGCGTCGCGAACCTGCCCACGCGTCAGGCGGCCGTCGTGAAGACCGTCCTTCCCGTGGCAACAAGGGCAAGAGCGACAAGGTCATGCGCAGTTACCGCATCCAGGTCGGTCATGACCATGGCGTCAAGCCGGGCAACATCGTTGGTGCCATCGCCAACGAAGCCAAACTGCCCAGCCGCCTGATCGGACCGATCAAGATTCACCAGGACCACAGCACCGTAGATCTGCCGGAAGACCTGTCTCCCCGTCAGCTCCACGTGATCCGCACCGCGCGGGTCTGCCAGCGCTCCCTGGATCTGGAAGCGGTATAAGCGACTAGCAGCTAGCTTCTCGCTTTTAGCTGCAAAACAAAAAAACCGCGCCCGAAAGGGTGCGGTTTTTTTGTAGCTCGTAACTCGTAGCTTTCATTACTTCAAGAGCCGGAAATCCGGAATCCCACTTTCAGGCTCACCTGATAATGCCCCACTTTGCCATCCACGATATGGCCGCGGGTTTCGGTAACTTCGAACCAGTCCATCATTTTCAGGCTTTCACTGGCAGTCGCCAGGGCGTTATTGATGGCGTCCTCGATACTGGTCTTGGATGAGCCCACCAGTTCCACTTTCTTGTAAACATGATGATCGGACATTTCGCTCTCCTTTTCTGTCCTCGGTGACTTCATCTGTGACATCACCGAGCAGGCATTACAAGGGTAGCCCTCACGAAGTTGATCAAATATCCATCAATAAATCATTGAAAGGGGCCGTCATTTGCCCCACAAAGGAAACAGGAAAGGCAATTTTCCTCGAAGGAGGCAATGCGATGGATATGCACAAAATGACTCCCTGGAACTGGCTGAGCCAGGAAAGCAGCCGCGAACGCCCCCTGCCCCAGCGACAACCACGGCATCCGCTACTGCGCTGGGAGCGAGAGTTCGATAACTGGTTTGAGCAGATGCTGGGTGATATGGCCTGGACCACCCCGGCACCACACGCGGAGCCCAGCATCCCGTTCCGCCCCAACCTGGATATTCTCGAGCGTGATGATCATTACCTGATCACCGCTGAACTCCCCGGTGTGGAGAAGCGGTATCTGCAAATCACCCTGCACCATGATGCCCTGACCATCGCTGGTCATAAGCAGGAGGCGCAGAGCTCCGAGCGGGATGGCTATCACTATAGTGAACGGCGCTTCGGACAATTCCGGCGCATGCTCAATCTGCCTGCAGACGCAGACGGCGAGGCCATGGAAGCAGTGTTTCACAACGGCGTACTGTCTCTGACCATTCCTCGCCACGAACACCATGGGCAAGGCAGCAAGACCATCGAGATCCATTAGGGCTCGGCACCAATACCACCGCAGGGTGCACTGAGCCCAAGGCGAACTGCACCCTGCGAAAATGAGGAATTCTTTCCCGGTGCCAAGCGCGTCACACGCCCGATGGTAAACCGTCGTACCATGGGTTCGCTGATCAGGAGACCCATGATGCGTATTGCCCTTGCCCTGTTACTACTTATCAGCCTGCCGCTGGAGGCCGATGAAATCCGCCTCAGCGATGATCTGCAGGTCTATCCGCTGACCGAGCACACCTGGGTGCACCGCTCCTGGGAAGTGATTCAGGGTAAGCGCTATCCCTCCAACGGGCTGATCATCATCGAAGACGACACCCTCACCCTAATCGACACCGCCTGGGGCGAAGCCCCCACAGCGTTGTTACTGGACTGGATGGAACAGCAGTTTGGCAAGGCACCGGATCTGGCCATTCTCACCCACTCCCACGACGACCGCATGGGCGGCGCCCAGACGCTGGCGGAACGGGGCGTCCCCGCCTGGGCTCACCCGGCCACCCTGACCATCGCCCGCAACGATCCCGACACTTTCTATGATCCGGACATTCCCCTACCTCGACTCCTCGAGGCTTTCACGGAGCAATCACGGATCAAGTTCGCTAATCTGGAACTCTATTACCCGGGCCCGGCGCACAGCCCTGACAACATCCTTGTCTGGTATGCCCGCGACGAGGTACTGATCGGGGGGTGCGCAGTGAAGGGAGGCTCGGCCACTGCTATCGGCTATGTGGAAGGCTCGGACGCCAACCACTGGCCCGTTGCCATGGAAAACGTACTGGCCCGTTATGGCGCTGCCAGTATCGTAGTCCCCGGCCATGGAGAAATTGGCGATGCCAGCCTGCTTACCCATACACGCGATCTGGCCCGGCAGGGTTTTGCAGATCAGTAAGTCAGTGTTAGTGGGCCTTTTGCTCACCGCCGCCAGCGTGGCTGCGCTGGCAGACAATGACACCGTGTTGCGTTTCGATACACCGGTGCAGATCGATGGTGACGCCCGCTTTGATCGGGACAGCCCGCTGCAACCCAGTGCCAGCAGCTTTCGAATTCGGGAAGCCAACACTCTCAGCAGTGACAGTGGAGAGCGCTGGGCCCTGGTCACACTGGAGAACAACGACGGCGGCAAACGCATCCTGCAGGATAATTATCTGGTGGCAGAATTCGCCAATGGCGAACGGCGCCACCCTACCGGTCTGGAGGGCTCCTTCGCCGCCGGCGAGCTACAGCGCAAGATGGTTTTTTTCGGCTATCACCGCTTTCCCATCCTGCGCATCTTCACCGCACGCTGAGCGCTACTTTTCCTTGATCAGCAACTCGCTGAGCGGTTGACGCTCCGGCCGGAACTGATTGATGCGGTTATCCGCCTCATAGCCCAGCGACAATCCACACAGCAATTTATAGTTGTCCGGCAACTGGAAATGCTGCTCCAGCGGCGAACGCCACAGGCCTAACGCCCCCTGGGCACAGGTGCCGAGGCCCGCATCGGTGGCCGCCAGCATCAGATTCTGCAAAAAGATCCCCGCATCCAGGGCACTGTAAACACCCAGCCCTTCATGGACGAAGACAAACAATGCCACCGGGGCATTGAAGAAACGGAAGTTGTCGCGCATCTGTTCGTGGCGCGCCTGCTTATCCTGTCGGCCGATGTCCAGCAGCTCATAAAGCCCCCGGCCGGTGGCTACCCGGCGCGGTTGCAGATCATCTGGATAGTCCACCACCGGGCGAAAATCGCCATCAGGAACCCCATCCTTGCGTAACCAGGCCAGCACCTTTTTGGTCATGGGTGCTTTCTGTAGCGCGGCCAGCTTGTCAAACCGTGGCGGCAACTCCTGGCGCAGACTCTCCAGCACGTCCCCTCTGGCAATGGCAATCTGATAGGGCTGGGTGTTAGACCAGCTCGGTGCCGTGGTGGCAGTGGTGAGCAAGGCTTGCAGCTGCTCATCGCTGACCGGTTGATCAGTAAAGGCACGCACGCTGTGGCGTGCGCGAATCACATCACGAAATTCCATTATCCACTCCTGTTTGGCCATATCATGGCAGATGCCTACAATACCCGGCCATGACCAAGACCAACCCCACCCTGCGACGAGGCGCCAATTTCTCCCGTTGCCGTCAATACCGCTATGCCCTGTGGCGACACTGGGGCCCGGGCGATGATTTTCTGCTGTTGATCGGCCTCAATCCCTCCACCGCCGACCATCGCCAGGATGACCCTACCATTCGCCGCTGCATGGGCTTCGCCCGGGACTGGGGCTACTCGGGCCTGTGCGTGGCCAACCTGTTTGCCTACCGGGCCACCTACCCCGATGACCTGTTTGCCGCCAGCGACCCGGTGGGTCCGAAAAACGACCCGTGGCTGCGCAAGCTGGCCCGTCAGGCGGATCTGGTAGTGGCTGCCTGGGGCAATCATGGTCGTTTCATGGACCGGGCCAGCGCCGTGTCAGCCCAGTTACCTGCCATGCACTGCATACGCCTGAATGGTTCCGGAGAACCCGCTCACCCCCTGTACCTGCCCAAACACCTGACCGCCCGGCCCTGGCACCAGGCAACCTCTGAATAACCTTGTCCTGACCTTCACTCCAGCAGCAAGATAATAGTGTGAATTCTCCACGTCATGGATGACCGCCTTGGGCTCTCATACCGACAACAATATTCGTCGTGCTCGCTGGCTTGCTTACGGCGGGCTCATTCCCTTTTACGGCCTGGCGCTGCTGGCCTGGCTGGATACCTGTCGCGAGTGGGCCCTGCAAGGGGTGGCTGCCTATGCCGCCATAATCATTGCCTTTCTGGGCGCGGTGCACTGGGGGCGGGCACTGAATCAGTTTGATCGTGGTAACCAGTTCCCCACCCTGCTGTTTGGCATCATGCCGGCGGTGCTGGGTTGGTTTGCGCTACTTTTACCCCTGGAATTCTCCCTGCCCATGCTGGCGGCAGGCTTGGTGTTTGTCTGGGGCACAGAGCAGATGGTTTTTACCGAAGCCTTGCCCGGCTGGTACCGCCAGTTGCGACATCAACTCACTGCCGCCGCCGTGATCGCTGTGCTGATTGGCTGGGCCGCGACCATGGTCCCCATGTTCTGAGCACACCCGACACGTGTCCTTTTACAAGGTTTACCTCCACCCGACGACACAACCGTAGCCACCCCAGGCAGGCACAGCTAGACTGATTCAAATTCACAGGGAGACAGTGAAATGTTCTTGTTGCAACGCTATCGGGTCCGATTGCCCCTGCTCAGTGTTTTGTTCCTGTTCCTCCCTGTTGTTGTCACTGCCGAACGCCCCCTCAGTTATCAGACTGATATCCAGCCCATTTTTGAAAGCAAATGTCTGGCTTGCCACGGCTGCTATGACGCCCCCTGCCAGCTGAAACTGGAAGCCCCCGAGGGGCTGGATCGTGGCGCCAGCAAAGATAAGGTCTACAATGGAGCCCGCACCGAATCCGTGGCGCCTACCCGGCTGTTTCAGGACGCGCTGACCACCGCGCAATGGCGGGAGAAGGATTTCTTTTCCGTCATCGACAGCACCGACGGCATGCAGTCATCACTGCTCTACAACATGCTTGAGCTGGGCCGGAAGCACCGTTTTGCCGACAACGAAAAATTACCCGATGACATCACCCTGGGGCTGCAGCGAGTCAATGCCTGCCCCAAGCCCGAGGAATTTGCCGACTACGCCGACAAACATCCCATGGGCGGCATGCCCCTGGCCGTTACCGGCCTCACCGACCAGGAATTCGCCACGGTCAGCCAGTGGCTGAAACAAGGAGCCCCGTTGTCCTACCAGACCTTCGATCTGTCGGAAGACCAGCAACGACAAATCCAGGCCTGGGAAAAAATGCTCAACCAGCAAGACAAGCGCCATCAACTGGTGGCTCGCTGGCTCTACGAACACCTGTTCCTGGCTCATCTCTATTTCGGCGATGGCAGTGACAAACCGGATCATTTCTACAAGCTGTACCGCTCCAGCACCCCACCGGGCGAACCTCTGAAACCGGTGAACAGCGTGCGCCCCAATGATATGCCGCCCGAGCACTTCTGGTACCGCCTGATGCCAGTGCGTGGCAGCCTGGCACACAAGACCCACATCACCTTTGCACTCAACGACAAAAAACTGGCCCGAACCCGTGAGCAGTTTTTTGCCGGCGACTGGGAGGTGGAAACACTACCGGGCTACAGCTACGAACAACGCGCCAATCCCTTTCAAACCTTTGCGGATATTCCCGCGCGGGCCCGTTACCAGTTCATGCTGGATGAAGCGGAATACTTTGTGCGCACCTTTATTCGCGGACCGGTCTGCCGGGGCCAGGTAGCCACCGATGTGATACGCGACCACTTCTGGGCCGTGTTCCAGGACCCCGATCACGATCTCTACATTACCGATGACAATTACCGCGCCAAGGTCAGTGGCCTCCTCGGCCTGCCCGGCCAGGAAGACAATTTACTGTCACTGGGGCCTCAATGGCTCAAATACAGCGGCAATCGCAATGAATATCTGAACGCCCGACACCAGGCTTATGGAGAAAAAGACCCTCAGGGACCCACCTGGGAAAGTCTCTGGGACGGCGATGGCAAAAACCGCAATGCCCTGCTGACCATCTTCCGTCACCACGATAATGCTTCGGTGCGAAAAGGCCTGATCGGTGACCTGCCACTGACCACCTGGGTAATGGATTATCCCTTGTTTGAGCGTAGCTATTACAACCTGGTGGTGAACTTCAATGTATTTGGTTCTGTGTCCCATCAGGCCCAGACCCGTCTCTACTTCGACCTGATTCGCAACGGCGCAGAACAGAATACCCTGCGCTACTTTCCCCGCGAGCTTCGCAAGCCAGTGGTAGACAACTGGTACCAGAACACCGGCAAATTACGCCTGTATGTGAGCTATGCGTCGGTGGACACCAAACACCCTACCGACATCGACTATCAGACCAATACTCCGGTCAATGAATTCAACGATGGCCTGCTGAAACGCTTTGCCGCGATCAACGCCCGTCCGGATCCGATCAACCGTTGCGATGGGGAAGACTGCCACCGCAATCACATTGCTGACTGGTTAAAAGAGCCGGAAACCACTCTGGTCGGTATTGCCTCTACCATGGCGCAAGATCTGAAAGCCGTAAACTTCATGCCTGAGGTCACCATGCTGCGGGTGGAAAATGAAAACGGCGAGCGGGAAATCTATACCCTGATTCGCAATCGGGCTCACACCAATGTGGCCTTCATGCTGGGGGAATCCCTGCGCTACCAGCCACCGCTGGATACCCTGACCATCTACCCCGGCGTATTGGCCAGCTACCCCAACTTCATGTTCAACGTGCAGGCGGATGAGGTAGGTGACTTTGTCGCCGCCATGCAGGCAGTGGAAAAGGAAAAGGATTTCACCGCACTCACTGGCCGCTTCGGCATCCGCCGTACCCATCCGCAATTCTGGACCTACTTCCACGACCTGACCCGTTATCTGGAGGAACACCAGCCCAGCGAGGCAGCGGTTCTGGATATGAATCGCTACGAGAATCTGTAAAGGCAGCTGCAAGCTACAAGCTGCAACGCGGGTTGGGCCGTGCCAATCGAATAGCGCCCTGCCCGCAACGTTGATCTTGGAAGCCACTGTAGGAGCTATGCTTGCATGGCGAACCGAGCGTAGGGAGCCGACAGAGATAAACGCCAAGGCACCACTGTTCCTGGAAAGACCTGTCGAGCCCTGTTGTTCCTGATCGCCCTGCGGTCGATTTCCGCGCAAGCGCGGTTCGCCATGCAAGCATAGCTCCTACAAGCGGCTTCGTAGATATCTCAGAGCTTGAGGAGCTTTTTAGCCTTTCCCTATTAAACGAGCGTAGCTCTTAGCCGACCGCCTCTACCCTTTCCTGCCCGCTGTGGCTAGGTCTACAGCGCCCCCCGGTTGCCACTTGGCCCGACCTATCGGTCACACTGGTCAATGTGACTGAGCCCCTCCGGTCCATAATCGAGTGCAAATAGACACAACAACGAGGCGAACTCTCATGGCAAAAGATGCAGTTGGTTATGCGCTGACCGCGCTTAACCGTCTGGCCAGCTCGGAAGTGCTGGACAAGATCGGCATGCGCAAGACCGTGGAACGGCTTGCCTACACGCTCACCAAAAGCGGCTTTCAGGTGCTCACCACCACTGCCCGCACTTTCAAGTCCAGTAACCCGGGCAACAAGCCTGAACGGCTGAACGCACCGGGCCACACCCGCGATCTGTTCGATCTGAGCATCACCGACGAGCAACAGATGATTCGCGACAGCGTGCAGTCCTTTGCCCGTGATGTATTGCGTGACAAGGCGGAAGAAGCTGACGCCACCCAGAAGACCAGCGACGAGGTGATTGCCCAGGCGCTGGAACTGGGACTCAACTATTTTGCCGTACCGGAATCCCTGGGCGGCGCCGCCACCGAGCGCTCCACCGTGACCAGCATGCTGGTGGCCGAAGACCTGGCCCACGGTGACATGGGCCAGGCCGTGGCCATCCTTGCTCCCATGGGTGTGGCCAATGCCCTCACCCAGTGGGGCACCGCGCAACAACAAGACAAGTACCTGAGCAGCTTCGCGGAAGAGAGCCCCCCCAAGGCCACCATCGCTGTGTGCGAACCTTATCCGCTGTTCGACCCCATGGCACTCAAGACCACCGCCAAAAAGGACGGTGACAGCTATGTACTCAACGGCGAAAAATCCCTGGTGCCGCTGGCCGCCGAAGCAGAAATCTTTCTGGTGGCCGCCCAGACCGATGACGGCCCCGGGGTGTTCATCGTGGAAGGTGGCAGCGACGGCCTGGTCGCCGGCGATGATCCCTCCATGGGGGTCCGCGCCAGCGGCCAGCGTCCGTTGAAGCTGGACAATGTTCGCGTGCCGGTGGAAAACCGCTTGGGTAACGGTGATTTCGATTACCGTGCCTTTGTGGACCTGGGCACCCTGGCCTGGTGTGCGCTTGCCATTGGCACCTGTCAGTCCGTGCTCGACTATGTGGTGCCCTACTGCAACGAGCGCACCGCCTTTGGCGAGCCGATCAGTTACCGCCAGGCAGTGGCGTTCATGATTGCCGACATCGCCATCGAGCTGGATTCCATGCGCATGCTCACCTACCGCGCTGCCAGCCGTGCCGAACAGGGCAAGTCCTTCCAGCGCGAGGCGCACCTGGCCCGCACCCTGGTCAAGGACAAGGCCATGAAGATCGGCACCGACGGCGTGCAATTGCTGGGCGGTCACGGCTTCACCCATGAATACCCGGTGGAGCGCTGGTACCGGGATCTGCGTGCCATCGGTGTCGCCTTTGGCGGCCTGCACCTGTAAGGAGGGAGACAACCATGAATATCGAAATTCCCAAGAAGTTCAAACCCCTGATCAACAACGCTTATCAGGTGGCCCAGAGCACCCTCCGCCCAATCTCGCGCAAGTACGACCGTGGCGAGCACGAATATCCGAAAGAGCTGGATATGCTGGCGTCGGTACTGGATGGCTTCAACGAAGGTGACCCGGCCAACTCCGCCGGCGCCGCCACCACCGGTAGCGGCAAGGTGCAGGACGACGGCAGCATCAAAAATGGCGCCAATATGGGCGTTTGCCTGGGTGCCATGGAAATGTGCTACGGCGATACCGGCTTCCTACTGGCTATGCCCCGTCAGGGCCTGGGCAATGCGGCTATCGCTGCGGTGGCCAACGACGAGCAGCTGGAGCGCTTCAAGGGCAAGTGGGCCGCCATGGCCATCACCGAACCCAGCTGCGGCTCCGATTCTGCGGCCATTCGTGCCACCGCAAAAAAAGACGGGGATCACTATGTGCTGAACGGCGAGAAGATCTATGTGACCTCAGGCTCCCGGGCTGACTGTGTGGTGGTGTGGGCATCACTGGATCCAAAACTGGGCCGTGCAGCCATCAAATCCTTTGTCGTGGATTGGGGCACCCCGGGCATGGAGCTGGCGCGTCTGGAGAAAAAGCTCGGCATTCGCGCTTCCGACACCGCCGCCATCAACTTCATCGACTGCCGTGTGCCGGCGGAAAACCTGCTGGGCAGCCCGGAAGTGGATACCAAGAAGGGTTTTGCCGGGGTCATGGAGACGTTCGACAACACCCGTCCATTGGTAGCTGCCATGGCCATCGGCTGTGCCAAGGCGTCACTGGAGCGCATCAAGGAATTGCTGAAGGACAGCATGACCTATGATTACGGCAAACCGGTGGACAACTGCTCCGCGGTGGAAGCCGAAATCTACCGGATGGAAGCGGACTGGGAAGCGGCCTACTGGCTGGCGGTGAAAGCCGCCTGGATGGCCGACAACAAGAAGGCCAATACCCTGGAAGCCTCCATCTGCAAGGCCAAGGCCGGGCGAGTGGGCAATCAGATCACCCTGCGCTGCGTGGAACTGGCCGGTAGTATCGGCTACACCGAAGACGAACTGCTGGAAAAGTGGGCTCGCGACTCGAAGATTTTGGATATCTTCGAAGGCACCCAGCAAATCCAGCAACTGGTTATCGCCCGTCGGGTACTGGGTCTGAGCTCCAAGGAGCTGAAATAACCCGTCTCCTGGCAGTCTTGCCAACAAAAAAGCCGCACCTTCGGGTGCGGCTTTTTTGTTTCTGATTCCCACGTCTGGCCCAACCTGCATCTTCCGACTCACCCATGTCTTTCCTATTACTCAAACCGGTTTTAATCGCCCGAATTCCCTACTGCATAAAGAGACATAACGATGATGTTGCGGTGACATCGTCTGTGCCACCATCGAAGGCCGATGGAATGTAAAAAAACACTACACCCCGGTTACAGCTTTACTGCCGTTGCACAACAGGCTGGGCTGGTGCGCCGAAGTAAGGTGTAGGTGTAACAATAAAAAAGGAAGGGATCACCATGTCAGCACTCAAACTGCATCTGCTCGGTGCCGGTCTGGCGGGTTGTATGTTGCTCGGTCAGACAGCACACGCCAACCAGCAACAGGCTACCGTCATCCTCAGTCAGAGCTGCGAATACATGCTGCTCAACACTCGCGGCGGCATGGTGCTGGTCAAGCAACTGGACGGCGCCACCCCCGAGGCGGGCGACACCCTGAAAGGCAATATCGTCGCTGGCGACTTCACCAAATTGCAGAACACCCGGGATCAGGCTTCCATGCAGGTGTGGGTGGATCTTGTGGACCCGCACAGCAGCAAGGCACTAAGCCAGTACGGTCGCTACTGCACCTGAACGCCAGCCCTAATAAGAAAGGCCGCCCCGATCGGGGGCGGCCTTGGAACATGCTTAGCTGGGCTACACTCGCTTAGCTCTCAATTCCTGACGGCATACTTCCCCGCCCCGAGGAAGAACACCGCAACGGCGGTGAACAGGAAAAAGCCCTGTAATTCCAGTGCCCAGCCTCCTGTTTTGCTCAATGCAAACAGCTCTCCCATGTGCACCAACACAATGGCCACCAGCATATTGCCGGCAATCAGCACTGCGCCAATGCGGGTATGCACGCCCAGGATCACCATCAAAGGGGCGATGATTTCCCCAATAAAGACCCCATAGGCCAGGAACCCTGGCAAATTGTGAGAGGCCAGCTCCGCTGAAATCCAGCCGACGCCATGTTGCAGCTTACTAATGCCGTGCAGCAGCATCAGTAACCCCAGCGTCAAACGCAGCACCAGCTTGCCGATATCCGGATTGTTGACCATCTTTGCTCCCAGTGAAGAAATCGAATTGCCCGTCATTCAACCGTTTAGCCGGGTAAAAGAAAAGCGCCAGCAAGCTCGAATCAATACCCCCTCGCACAAGAAGCTCATCGATAGCATGCCAAACATATCGAATTATCAGGACAAAGCCTGCAACAAAACTCGATTTATCCATTTTTATTTGATGATTAAATACTCCCATCACGTCACTACCAGCTACTTGATTGAAAAGGATCCCCCATGAAAAACCTGCTTGCCTCTCTGACCCGTACCGACAGCACCTTCGCCCCCCTGGCCCTGCGCCTGCCGGTGGCCATCATCTTCATGGCCCACGGCGCCCAGAAACTGTTCGGCTGGTTCGGCGGCTATGGGCTGGAAGGCACCGGCCAGTGGATGGCCTCCATCGGCCTGGAACCCGGCTACCTGATGGCTCTGGGCGCCGGTAGCGCCGAATTCCTCGGCGGCCTGGCACTGCTGATCGGCCTGCTCACCCGCCCGGCCGCCGTGGCCCTAGCCTTCACCATGATCGTGGCTATCGTCACCGTGCACCTCGACAACGGCCTGTTCATGAGCAACAACGGTTACGAGTTCGGCCTGGCCTTGCTGGCCGCCAGTGTGTCACTGGCCATTTCCGGTGGTGGCCGTTTCAGCGCCGACCAGCCGCTCAACAAGGCCCTGCAATAAGGTCCATTGAGCTCTGCCCCTCCCCGTCCCATACTCCCGCTTTTGCGACGGAGTAAGGGATGGGCACTTTTCGTTACTGGCAGACACCCCGCGCGGGCAATATGGCGCGGCTGACCCTGCACACGAACACCCTGCCACCGCTCAAGGACAGCGAGATGCGCGTCAAAGTCCATGCGGTGGGCCTGAACTTCGCCGATATCTTTGCCCTCACTGGCCTCTATTCCGCCACCCCCCAGGGCGCCTTTACCCCCGGCCTGGAGTTTGCCGGCGAAGTACAGGAAGTCGGTCAGCAGACGCAAGGGTTTACCGTGGGCGACCGGGTCATGGGCGTCACCCGCTTCGGTGGCTACACCACGGTTATCGACAGCGAGGCGGATTACCTGATCCCCCTACCCGCAGACTGGGACTATGCCCAGGGCGCCGCCTGGCCGGCACAGACCCTGACTGCCTGGTACGCCCTCATCCATCTTGGTGCCCTGCAAGCGGACCAGCAGGTGCTGATCCACAGCGCCGCTGGGGGCGTAGGCCTGCAGGCCATGAAACTGGTACAGGCGCTGGGCGCCCGCCCCACCGGCACGGTGGGCAGCGAAGAGAAAGCCACCTGGCTACGGCAACAAGGGTTTGCGGATGTGCTGGTCCGCGAGGCCGACTTTGCCGGACAACTGCAACGAGACGAACGGCACTTCGACCTGGTACTGGATGCCATCGGCGGCCAGGTTCAGACCGCCAGCTTCGACGCCTTGAACCCCATGGGCCGGCTGGTAGTATTCGGCGCCGCCGAATTCACCCCCAGCCACAACCGCCCCAACTACCTGAAAGCCGCCTGGCGCTACCTGCGCCGTCCCCGCTACGACGTGATGGAGATGATCAGCAGCAACCGCTCGGTGCTGGCCTTCAACCTGATCTGGTTATGGGAACAGAAAGGCAAGATGCAGGCACTGCTGGAGGAGTTGCAGACGATCCCCCTGCCACCGCCCCATGTGGGCCATCGCTTTGCTTTTGAAGACGCCCACGCAGCTTTAGCGCTGCTGCGCTCAGGGCAGTCTGTGGGCAAGGTTGTGCTGGAAGCATCTAACCCCGTTGAACCGTAGGAGCTATGCTTGCATGGCGAACAGAAACCAGAAGGGAAACTATTTGTTCTTTCGGGAATCCGCGATCAGCAAGAAAATAAAAAAACCGACGGCGATAAAATGAAATAACGCCACCCAACCAAAACCCATATTTTGGGCCATTTCAAAGATCCAAAGAGAACTCCTCCTCTGAGAGAATGGTTCATCAGGCTCACTAAAATAATAGAGCCCCTGCACCAAGCCAAAAAAAGAGATCACCAAATAGCCAAATTGCCTGGCGGCCAACGATTTCACTTTCCCTCCCCTGCCATTCCTTGGGTCTTTTATGAATTTTCAGTACATATTATCTATTTTTCTATCATAGGAGCGTCACTGGCGGCGCGAACCGGAACGAAGTGCAGGTAACGCCCGCTAGGGCGGCCCGTAGGGTGCACGAAGTGCATAAACCCAAATTCCTGAAAATCCGTATTTACCACAGAGGTCACAGAGATCACTGAGGAAAAGACAGGTTTTTCTCTGTGTGCTCTGTGCCCTCTGTGGTGAAATTCTTTTGATCCAGGTCTGGAATCGCGCCGCCAGCGACGCGCCTACGGGAAAAGCTGGCGGATTTGTTCGGCACTGGTGGGGCGCACTACCCGATCCACTTCCTTGCCGTCACGAATCAGGATCAGCGTGGGCCACAGTTTGACGCGATAGCTGCGACCCAGGGGGCGGCCGGGGCCATCGGCAATTTTTTCGTGGTGCACCTCGGTCATCGGCGACAGCACCGTTTCGATGTCTTTCTGGGCGGCGATGCAGTAGCCGCACCAGTTGGCGCCGAACTCCAGGACCCAGGTGCCCGGCCGTTGCGCCACCGCGTCGCGGCTGAGGGTTTCCTCTTCATAGGTCTTCACATAACTCATTTCATAACCGCTCGCGCAAAAATTCCACAAAGGCCCGCACCTTGGCCGGGGTATGGCGCCCCGGCGGGTAGACCGCGTAAATACCCCCACCGGGCAGATCCCAATCTGGCAGAACTCGCTGCAGACCACCCCGCTCCAGTTCGTCAGCGGCAATGGAATCCGCCAGCACCGACAGGCCCGCCTGTTGCAGCAACAACTGTTTGGTCACCGCCGTGGTATTGGCCTTCAAGGCTCCCTGCATGCGTACTGTGCAACGCTCGTCTGCCCGGGAAAAGGTCCAGGTCAGCGGGGACGGCAGCGGCGTAAACGTCACCCAGGGCAAGGCGGCCAGATCCCGGGGGTGACTTACCGGCCCATGGCTTGCCATGAACGCCGGCGACGCCACCAGAAACTGCTCGAATTCCCCCAGACGAGTGGCGCGCAGGGACGAGTCCTTCAACCAGCCCAGGCGAATGGCCAGATCGATACCCTCTTTGACCATGTCTGCCACGCTATCGCCGGTGCGTAATTCGATCTCCAATTGCGGGTGACGCTCACTGAAGGCCACCACCGCCGGCGCCACCATCTGGGCCGCGAAATCTTCCGGGGCGGTAATGCGCAGCTCCCCCTGCAGGGTCTGCTGGTCGGTCTCCACCTGATCCAGCAGACCTTCCAGTTCGCTAAACAGGGGCGTGAGCCCGGCCAGCAGCCGCTCCCCGGCTTCGGTGAGTTGCACCTGGCGGGTGGTGCGAGTCACCAGCGCCACACCCAGGCGCTGCTCCAGCCGCTTGATGGACAGGCTGATCTTGCTCTTGTTGCACCCCAGCCGTTCCGCCGCGCCGGTGAAGCTGCCAGCCCGGGCCAGGGCCAGAAACAGGGGCAAGGCATTGAGATCAAATTCGGCTTCCACATCAGACTCACTGTTTAGAAATCAACAACACTGATTTACTTATTAGGCTATTTTTCCGATCAGTGCAAACACCGATACTGATCATGTCGAAACGAATTGGATCAGGAGTTACCCCCATGAAAATTGCATTGATTGGTGCCAGCGGTTTTATCGGTTCCTCCCTGCGCGAAGAAGCCCTGCGTCGCAGCCATCAGGTAACGGCCCTGGTCAGTCAGCCGGACAAGTTGAATGCCACCGCCACCAACCTGAGCGTCAAACAGGTGGATGTACAGAACACCGCGCAACTGACTGAGGCGCTCACCGGCGCGGATGTGATTATCAGCGCCTTCAGCGGCCACGCCCAGGACGATATCCGTGGCTATTACGTGCAGGGCGTGAAATCCATTATCGCGGCAGTGAAAGCCGCTGACGTGGCCCGCCTGGTGATAGTGGGCGGTGCCGGATCCCTGCGGGTGGCGGCGGATAGGCTATTGATCGACACCCCGGCTTTCCCGGAGGAGTACAAGCCCACCGCCCTGGGTGCTCAGGATGCCCTGGCCCTGCTGCAGGCAGAGCCGGCGGTGAACTGGACCATGCTGTCGCCGGCGGCGGAAATCTTCCCCGGTGAGCGTACCGGCCAGTTCCGTCTGGGCCAGGACGATCTGCTGGTGGATGACCAGGGCAACAGCCGGATTTCTGTTCAGGATTATGCCGTGGCACTGCTGGATGAAGTGGACCATCCGCAACATGAACGTCAGCGTTTCACCCTGGCCTACTGAAAACTGAAAAGCGGAGCGGTAACGACCACCGCTCCCCTTTCGGCTTTCTTTTATGGTTAGATGCGGGAAACGGCAGAGAACGGAAAGCCCTGTGACTGAACAACCGGTAATCACCGAGACCCGCGACGACCTTTTCATCATCACCCTCAACCGCCCCGAAAAGCGTAACGCGGTGGATCGCCCCACGGCGGATGCGTTACGTACCGCTTTCGAGACCTTTGAGCAGAACGCCGATCTCAAGGTAGCCATTCTCACCGGCGCCGGCGGCAACTTCTGTGCCGGTGCCGATCTGTCCGCCCTGTCCGATCCGCAACGACGCAATGAAATCGACGAAGCCGGCAGCGGCCCCGGGCCCATGGGCCCCACTCGCATGCTGCTAGGCAAACCGGTGATTGCCGCCGTGAGCGGCTTTGCCGTGGCCGGCGGCCTGGAGCTGGCGCTGTTGTGCGACTTGCGAGTGGCGGAAACGTCCGCCACGTTCGGCGTGTTCTGCCGGCGCTGGGGCGTGCCCCTGATCGATGGCGGCACCGTGCGTCTGCCTCGACTGATCGGCCACAGCCGCGCCATGGATATGATTCTGACTGGCAGGCCGGTGGCGGCCGATGAAGCCCTGCAGATCGGCCTGGCCAACCGGGTGGTTGCCGACGGTACGGCACTGGATGAAGCCATTGCCCTGGCCCGGCAAATCGCCGCCTTCCCCCAGCAATGCCTGCAGGCCGACCGGCTGTCTGCCTATCAACAATGGGATCTGCCCCTGGATGAAGCCCTGCGCCGGGAAGGCGCCGGCGGCTATCCGGTGGTGTTCGAAGAAGCCATCGGTGGCGCCGAACGTTTCCGGCAAGGCGCCGGCCGGCATGGGACATTTGAAGAGTGAGTTTTGTGGAATGACCATCTCGGCAGTGAAATATTAGCAGCCAATCCGGTTTCTCGGGCCAAGGTTCGCCATGCAAGCATAGCTCCTACAGTGCCATCAGCGCTTCTGTAGAAATGAAACGCGGGCACCGCCTGACAGTTTGATCCAACAGGCCCGCCCGCGCTTATCCACTTTCAACGCAACTGAATCAGCGAATCACCACAAAGAACACACCGCCATTACGATTGACCCGCAACAACAGGGTGCCATCCTTGTCACCGATGGCATTGCGCAGTTCCGCCGTGTTCACCACATCCTGCCGATTGGCGTTGATGATCACATCGCCACGACGCAACCCGGCCCGCCAGGCGGGAGAGCCCTGCTTCACATCGTCCACCAGTACGCCACTGTCTGCATGCTGCAGCTCACCTTTGCGCAGGTCGCGCAGGTTGGCGCCTTGCAGATACTTGGAAACCGACTCGCCGCTGGATGCCTGCTGGGTCGACTCACTGATGACCGCTGTCATCTCGCGCTTTTTGCCATCGCGCAGGACCGTCAACGTCACCTTCTCGCCCACCGGCGCCATGCCAACCTTGTTACGCAGATCCGCAGCCCGCTTCACCGGGCGGCCGTCCACGGCAATCACTACGTCACCACTTTTAATGCCGGCTTTTTCCGCCGCGCTTTCCTCCATGACCTGGGTAATCACTACCCCGTTCTTGCGCTCTACACCGAAGGCCTCCGCCAGCTCGGCGGTAAGATCCTGAATGGTGACACCCAGCACGCCGCGGCGAACTTCACCATGCTCGATCAGCTGGTGCATCACGTTCTCGGCCATTTCTGTGGGGATGGCGAAGCCGATACCCACATTGCCGCCGGCGGGAGCGATGATGGCAGTGTTGATGCCCACCAGTTCGCCGCGCAGGTTTACTAGGGCGCCACCGGAGTTGCCCGGATTGATGGACGCATCGGTCTGGATAAAGCTTTCATAGCCTTCAATGCCCAGGCCGGTTCGACCCAACGCTGAGACAATGCCACTGGTCACGGTCTGCCCCAGTCCGAACGGGTTACCAATGGCCACTACAAAATCCCCCACCCGCAAGCCGGTGGAATCGGCAATGGCAATCTGGGTGAGATCCTCAGCGGATTCCAGCTTGAGTACCGCCAGATCCACTTCCTCGTCGGTACCCACCAGCTCGGCAGACAACTCCCGACCATCGGTGAGGGTAACCTCAATGGAGTCCGCGTTCTTCACCACGTGGGCATTGGTCAGCACATAGCCTTCCTTGGCATCCACAATCACGCCGGAACCGGCACTGGCGGCACGGCGCTCACGTTGCTGATGCTCGGGGATATTGAAAAAACGGCGGAAGAAGGGATCTTCCATCAAGGGATTACGGGCGGTACGGATCCGCGTTTCGATGGCGATATTGACCACCGCCGGGGAGGTTTTTTCCAGCATCGGCGCCAGCGATGGCAGCGCCTGGCCGTCGCCCGTCACAGATGGCAACGCCGCCTGAGCCGGGGAAAAAGCGATGACACACAGTGCCAGCATCCAGACAACAGGTTGCAGCGGATTCTTGGAATTCAACAACGTCGTTCCTCCTGTACTGAGAAAACAAGCAATAAGCGGGTTATATCGGTGGAGGCCTTCCCTCCTCCCTACGGCAGATGCATCGGTCACCCAGGGCGGATAGCAACGCCGTACTGCTTTTCTGACATTCCTTCAGGGCGACGGTTCCGAGGCAAACACTCTCACCCCGTTGTACTCGCTGGATTCCCCCAGATCCGGCCAGGTGCAGGACTGCCACTGCCCCAGCAACTGGTAGCCGGGCGGGTCCAGGTCAGGCACCCGGGAATCGGCCAGCAGCACCCGATTGACCTGCTGGAAGCGAGCCAGCAACGGCAGGTTTTCCCGGTCGTAGAGGATATCCGCCGCCGTTACCAGATCCGCCGCGGCCAAGGCACTGTCCAGATCCTGGCTCAGTTCGATATCAACCTGGTTTTCTGCCGCGTTGAGCGCGGTGGCGGTCAGCGCATCCTGGTCCAGATCACAGGCGATCACCCGTGACGCCCCTGCCAGGGCGGCGGCAATGGCAACCACCCCGGAGCCCGGCCCCACATCCACCACACAACGGCCCCTCACCCACTCGGGGTGGCTGAGCAGGTATTCGGCCAACACCTGCCCGGAGGCCCAGCAAAAAGACCAGTACGGCGGCTCTTCCATGATCGCATTGACGATGTGCGGGTCCAGGGCCTGTTCGGGGAACAGTTCATCCAGCAGCCATAAGCGGATCTGTGGTGTCTTCGGCAGTGCCTGGCAGACTAGGGATACCGCCGGTAATACGCGTTGGAGCCGTTCATGTAAGGCGTCAAGGCCTACTCTTTCCTGATTGCTTGTCATACCCTAGGGCCTTGTTTCGCCAATCCAAATCGTCCAAGAGAATAACAAAATGACCGGCAGACAGGCATGGATCGGTCTCACCGCCCTACTTCTCACCCTGGTGAGCCCATCACAGGCACGGGAAATCTGGACCGAGGGCGTCCCCGATCCCTACTTTGAGCATTTCCTGGATTTCTACAAGGCGGACCCCAGCGCCATGGGCCGCTGGGCCTCAGGTCTGCGCAATATTTCCACCGACCAGCTGGATCGCACCCTCAAGGCCCTGGACACCACCCAGTTCACTTACCTCTACCCCATGGAGATGAAGGGCTTCGAGCTGGCGGAACATAACGGCATCCCCACCGAAGAGCTATCACTGATGGCCGTGCGCGCGGGCAAGCTGATCCCGATTCCCTTCCAGATTGACGAGTTCGACAAGACCGGCCTGATCTGGATTGAGGGTCACAATGATCACAAGCCGGAAGGTGAGCCCGGTATTTTTGATGATTTCGACGAGCTGGCCTTCATGTTCCGTGACGGCGGCTGGGACCGTTTCGATCCGCAGCAACATGCGCTGAAAGAAGGCCGCCTGCTGGAGGAAATCCGCCTGGACTCCCCCCGCAACCAGCCCCGCTACATTTACCTGGTGCGCAATAACAACGAACGCTCGCGGGCAGATTATGTGCAGGTGGATCTGGAAAGCGGCCGCATTGAAACCACGCTGATGCAAATGGACTACGACGCCAAGGATTTCACCCAGATCCGGGCCATGTCCCCCCGGCTAGGCCCGCACAAGGACGAGAATGTCATCGACAACATTTACGTCAACATCAGCACCGGTATTTTCAACCAGAACCTGCGCGTGGATCTGGATACCCGCAAAAACATCAAGGCCACCCCCATTGCCGTGAAGGACGGTGCAGTGAGGGCCTCAATCCTGGTCAAGGCGCGCATCTGGTACGCTTTTATGCCGACGTTTTTCAGCCAGAAATTCCAGGTGGATTTCTACGAACAGTCGGTCACCATTCCTTCCCGCTTTGCCATTGGCAGCGTCAAGGTACTGAAATTTTTCATGATGTTCCTGCGCGAACCCCGCATCCACTTTGCCATCGATTTTCACAATCTGGATGGAGCTCGCATCACCTATGATTCCGTCTATGGCAAGGGCCAATACGGCATCGTCGATGGTGAGATGAACGACTTCGAGCATACTCTCGGCGCGACTCGCTTACCCGGCGACTGGCTGCATATGGATTCCAACCAGGGCTGGGAAATGTTTTTCAGCAACCATATGCCGGTGGTGCCTGATGGTCTGTTCGATGCCTTTCTCAATGGCATGTCCATGAACATGTTCTACGAGGACGACAAGGCAAGCACCACCAAATACGAGCGCCACCCGGGTGCCACCCCGCGGCTGGGTTTTGAGAGTGAGGGCATGCCGCGCACGGTCATTGATCTGCTTGGCGCCATTCCCAAACTGGATTATCTGGACATGGACAGCCTTGGCGAAGCCATTCTGGCATTGGCGGATGCGGAGGAAGACGGTGCCTTTGACAAGTACGACGAGGTGGTCAACCAGCGATTGAGGGAACTGAAAAAGGAAGGCCGTTTTCCCACGATAGCCGCTCTCGCCGATGCCTTTCTGGCCGACCTTAACCGGATGAATTTTTCCGGTATCGCTCGCGATGATTTCAATAGCCTGATGCGCCAGGCCATACTGGACACCACCAAGCAGGTGGATCAGGTCCACCACGGCAAAGTGCTGCAGCGCATGGTGGCACTGGCCAAGGAACGGGACATCGATATCGCCCGACTACGCTACGCCACCATGGACAATACCCTGTGGTTCCCGGCCTGGGTGGGCGAAGGCGGTGCCGCCGATTTCCACTGGCAGGTCAGCCATGCACCCAGTGCTAAACCTCTGGGTCCGGTGAGTGCCTCCGTCGCAACAGTGCCGTAAGCGCGGCACTGTCTTTCACCTGCCCCTCGTCGTCCAGCGCGGGGTAGGGAACCCCCTCCGCATCACACAGGCGGGCAATTTTCTGGTGGCCCCAGCGGAACAGCAACTCCTGGTAACGGGCCGGATCAATACGCGGCTGGTCATAGTAGCCTTTGGCGCGGCGCTGCTCACAGGCTTCCGCCAGAATGATGGCCGCCGCGACGCTCACATTGAACGATTCCACCATGCCCATCATTGGGATGACCACATGCTGGTCCACCGCCGCCGCGGCTTCATCGCTGACGCCAAATTTTTCAGTGCCTAGCAGCAAAGCCGTGGGCCGGGTGTAATCCACTTCCCGATAGGGCACTGCGGTATCAGACAAATGCGCCGCCAACACCTGCACGCCCTGCCCCTGCAATTCACGAATCACACGGCTGCTCTCGTCACGCTTGTGCACCTGCACCCAGCGCTGGGAGCCCATGGCAGTGCCGGCGGCCATCCGCGCCCGGTTATTGGGCAAGATGGCATGCACATCGAGAATGCCCACCGCGTCGCAGGTGCGCACAATGGCGGCGATATTGTGGGGCTTGTGGACGCCATCCATGATCACGGTGAGATCAGGCTGGCGGCGGTCCAGGGTGTCGCAGATGCGACGATAGCGTTCCGGGGTCATGGGCTTTCCTTATAATAGGCTGCGGATTGTATAGCCTGCGGGCAGACAGGCAAAATCTCCGGTCGGACAACCGCCCGGTGGGAGCGGTCGTTCAACCGCGAATATCCACTCACAAGAAGCGAGGTACGAGTTGCGAAAGGCCACCGGGTTTTGCAATTCGAAACTCGTACCTCGTTGCTCGCTCTGATCTTTCCCTACCCCCGGGGAAACTGACCCCAGACAATCGGTTTCGAGCATTTCAGGCACTGCCACTGCGCAACCCAATCCGCTAGGCTTGTGGCCCAGCTAACCGCAACCTACGGAGACCCCATGCCCGAGACCTCATCCCGCCGCCTTCCCCTGGACGGTGTCCGTGTTATCGAGCTGGGCCAGCTGCTGGCTGGCCCCTTTACCGGCACCCTGCTGGCCTATTTCGGTGCCGATGTGGTGAAGGTGGAACCTCCCGGCGGCGACCCCATACGCGGTTGGCGCAAACTGGATGAAGATGGCACCTCCTACTGGTGGCGTAGCCTGGGGCGCAACAAGAAGTCGGTGACCCTGGATCTGAAATCCGATCAGGGCAAGGCGTTGGTCCGCAAGCTGATGGGCAACGCCGACGTGGTGATCGAGAACTTCCGCCCCGGCACCATGGAAAACTGGGGCCTGGGCCCGGACAGCTTCGCTGAGGACAACCCGGGGCTGATCTACACTCGCATCTCCGGTTATGGCCAGACCGGCCCCTATGCCAGCAAGCCCGGCTATGCGTCGGTCTGTGAGGGCATTGGCGGGCTGCGTTATGTAAACGGGTTCCCCGGCGAGCGCCCGGTTCGCCCCAACCTGTCCCTGGGCGACACCATTGCCGGCCTGCACGCGGCCCTGGGGATTCTGCTGGCCCTGTTTGAGCGGCAAAAGAGCAACAAGGGCCAGGTGGTGGACGTGGCCCTGTATGAATCTGTCTTCAACCTGCTGGAGGGCGTGATCCCGGAATTCGATGGTGCCGGAGTGATCCGTGAACCGGCGGGCTCCACTGTCACCGGCATCGTCCCCACCAATACCTACCGCTGTGCCGACGGCAAGTTCGTGGTGATCGGCGGCAATGGCGATTCCATCTTCAAACGCCTGATGACCACCGCCGGCCGCCCGGATATGGCAGACAACCCGGCCATGGCCAGTAACGCCGGGCGGGTGGAACACGAGGCAGAGATCGACACCGCCCTGGACAGCTGGTGTCGCAGTCTGCCCAGCGAGGAAGTACTGACTCTGCTGGAAAAGGCCCGGGTCCCGTCGGGCCCCATCTACTCCGTGGCCGACATGTTCAACGATCCCCACTTCCAGGCCCGCGGCCTGTTCCAACAGGTGGAAATCAACGGCAAGCCCCTCAAGGTGCCCGCCATCACTCCTCGACTCGCCGACACCCCTGGCGAAACCCGCTGGCCGGGTGGCGAGGTGGGCAGCCATAACGACGTGGTATTGCGTGAAGAGCTGGGGCTCAGTGACGAGGAGTTTGCGGCGTTAAAGGCGGAAGGAGTGATCGGGTAGGAGAGCAGTTGAAAGTGTAAAGTTCAAAGTTGAAACACGGTGACGGCCTTCCCTAACAACAAGGGCGAAGGCCGCGTTCAGACGCTTTCAGGAAAAACGAATGTAGGAGCGCCGCTTGAGGCGCGAACAGCCACAGTGATTCGCGCCTCAAGCGGCGCTCCTACAGTGGCTTCGTAGAAAAATTTCACCTGTAATGAAGCGCGGCCACCCTGCTCTCCGGTTGGCAACGCACATCAACCGCGTTGCAACTTTCAACTTGAAACTTGCAACTATTCCCCTCGCCTTTTGCTCAGCTGCGCATACAGATTATCCATCACCCGAAAGGCAATATGCCGCGCCCGGTCCGTATAGGGCCCGGCAAAACGGCCGTCGAGATTGTTCATGAAATGCTGCAGCCAGCGCTCATGGTGCTCGCCGGTCAGGGACTGCTTGTCATCCAGTGCGCGATGCTTTGCCATCATGTGGCGCCGGTAGTCACTCTCACCCAGCAGCATCTTGTACCAGTACTGACAGATTGTTGGCAGGTGCTTTTCCAGATCGATAGCGGCCACGTCCAGAAACAGCGGCGCCATTACCGGGTCATCCAGTAACCGGCGATAAAAGCCATGCACCATGGCATCAATATTTTCCCGGCAATCCAGATCGGGAAGCTCGCTCTCATCGTGTCTGTGATTTCCAGGCTGAAAATACTGAACTGCGGTCATTACTTCGCTTCGTGCTGGCAGGCAACAGGCTTCACGCTCGGTAAGCGTGAAGCCTGTTGCGTGGTGCGGTTATTCACCAATCAATACGACGAGTGAGGATGTCTTTGTACATGACAAAGTCACCCATCAGGCTGTACCAGGGATGCTGGAAGGTGGCGGGACGGTTCTTTTCGAAAAAGTAGTGGCCTACCCAGGCAAAACCATACCCCACCACCGGCAACGCAAACAGCCACCAGGCACTCAACACCCCGGCAATGATGGTTGCCAGCAAGAGCAGTAGTAGCGTGGTCCCGACCACATGCAGGCGGCGGCAGGTGGGGTTACCGTGCTCCTGCAGGTAATACGGATAGAATTCGGCGAAACTCTGAAAATCGGACTGCTTGATGGTATTCACGTAACCTCCTGAAAAATGCCGCTGTTATTATGAATGTAGGGGCACCTTGATCATTCAAGGCGCGGGACACAAAGTCTTGTAACCTGCGGCTGTCATACGCGGTTAGCTGACAGTGTAACGCAGCCCCACCGGCCGGTCCGGCCAAAATATTGTGATTTGGCGCCATCATGATGGCACGGGCGACCATTGCAGGGGAGCCTTCTGCGTGGACAATGTCGTCCATTCACAATAAACACTATATTGATACTTATCCCGTCATTTCGGGTCCGGCACGACTTGTTACCAGAGACTTTTATGGCCTTACGTCCTCGCATCAACCGCCTGCTCAGCAAACATGGCACTCCCATACCCCGCAGCCTGGACGGCCTGGTCCGTCAGGGGCAGGAAGCGCCGCCGGAAAAAACCGGTATGGGCTCTGAACAGGTGGACGCCATCTGGCGGGCCACCCGCAAGCTCTACCGGAGCGGCATGAGCCCGGCCATCAGTCTGTGCCTGCGTCGCCACGGCGAAATTATGCTGGATCGCAGCATCGGCTATGCGGACCCGGAGCATCAGCGAATCATGACGCCGGACACCCCGGTCTGCCTGTTTTCCGCCTCCAAGGCGGTATCCGCCATGCTAGTCCATCATCTGGTGGAAACCGGCGAATTGGACCTGGACGACCCGGTTACTCGCTACCTGCCCAAGTACGGCCAGAACGGCAAGGGACGCACCACCATTCGCCACCTGCTGACCCATCAGGCCGGCATTCCCCGCCCGCCCGCTCAGGTGGAGCCGGACATCCTGTACCGCCCCCAGGAGATCATTGATCTACTTTGCGAGGCGAAACCCAGTGGCCTCAACACCCAGGCCTACCACGCCATCACCGCCGGCTTTATCCTCGGCGCCATTGTCGAAGCGGTTACCGGCGAAGATCTCAATGCCACCCTGGACCGGGTGATCCGCCAGCCCATGGGCATGAAATACTTCAC
Organism: uncultured Alcanivorax sp.; assembly: GCF_947258575.1. Taxonomy (GTDB): domain Bacteria; phylum Pseudomonadota; class Gammaproteobacteria; order Pseudomonadales; family Alcanivoracaceae; genus Alcanivorax. The sequence goes on along the minus strand of NZ_CAMYIV010000011.1, from coordinate 184,199 downwards.
CTTTGGACAGACCGGCGCTGAGCGCGCCCGGGATGTCTCTACCGGCGTTCCCATGAAACTGGTCGACCTGTTCCTGACCTACGCGGTGGGCGGCAGCATCGATGAGGTGGTGGAAGTGACCAATGATGACCGCTTTCAGGACATCATCGTGCCGGCGGGCAATCTCTACGCCACCGCCGAGGAAGCCAGCCGTTTCTTCCAGATGCTGCTCAACGGTGGCCACTACAACGGCCAGCAAATCTTCAAGCCGGAAACAGTGGCCGGTGCTCTTCAACCTGCTTACCATCGGCCTCGTATCGACCGCACGCTGGTTCTTCCACTGAATTTTTCTAACGGCTTTATGCTCGGCAATAGGGGGATGAGTCTATATGGACCGGGGGCACCTCAGGCTTATGGGCACTTGGGCTTCATAAGCATCTACTGCTGGGCGGACCCGCAACGGGCACTGAGTGGCGCTCTGCTGACCACCGGCAAGGGCTTGATTGGTCCCCATCTGCCCGCATTGTTCGGGCTTCAGCATACGATTAACCGCCACACACGTTTACGCGAGGGGACCTCACCAATCACTGCCTGAAGGGATCGGCATGCCCCGCTGGCACTGGGTACAGGTAACTACCATCCCCAGATGCCGTGCCCGTCCGGCCTCACTGGTAACCCAGGGACGGTTCATGAACGGAGGCTGATGGCGAACATGCTGGCGATGACCGCATGACAGCAGCATCACCCAATCCAGGTGCTCATCCTGCGTAAAACCGGTAACCGTGGCCTGCCAGGTCATGATATCACCCAAAAAAATGCCCGCTGATGCGGGCATTTTTTCTTTCCTGACTGTGACAATCAAGTGGCCTTTAGAGACTTGAGCCGCTTACTCTCTGCGGAGAGCCCCATGTAGAGGCTGACGCACATCAGCAATAGCACAAACGTAAAGGGCAACCCTGTCGCCACAGAGCCAGACTGCAAGGCTTTCAGCGCTTCCTTACCCCCGCCGTAAAGCAGAGCACCGGCAATAACACCTTCCATCACGGCCCAAAATACACGCTGGGGTACAGGTGCATCCAGCTTGCCGCCAGCGGTAATGGAGTCAATCACCAATGACCCGGAATCCGAAGAGGTCACAAAGAAGACCAGCACCAACGTGATCGCCAAGAAGGAAATGATGCCGGACCACGGCAGGTTCTCCAGCATCTGGAAAAATGCCAGGGACACATCACCAATGCCATTGGACAATTCGCCCACGCCATTCACCGCTTGATCCAGACCGGTGCCACCAAAGGTCGACATCCAGATAATGGTGATAACGGTTGGGACGAGCAGAACAGCGGTAATGAACTCCCGTACAGTGCGGCCTTTGGAAATACGCGCAATGAACATGCCGACAAACGGAGACCAGGAAATCCACCACGCCCAGTAAAACACCGTCCAACCGTGGAACCAGGTGTCATCCTCACGGCCAATCCAGTTACTCAGCGGAATGATATTGGACACGTAATCAATTGCTGTTGTACCAAACCCGGTAATGATCAGCATGGTTGGGCCAGCAACAATCACAAAGAACAACAGGAACAGCGCCAACGTCATATTGATGTTACTGAGAAGTTTGACGCCGCCGTCAAGCCCTCGCATCACGGAGATCACCGCAATGGAGGTGACACCGAAGATAACCGCAAGCTGCATATTGATTGCGTTTGGCGTATCGAACAGGAAGTGCAAGCCACCGGAAGCCTGTTGGGCACCCAAGCCAAGAGACGTTGCCAGACCAAAAATGGTGGCAACGACGGCAAGCGTATCAATGATATGACCTGGCCAGCCCCAGCAACGCTCACCCAGAATAGGATAAAAGGCGGAGCGGATCGTCAGCGGCATACCCTTGTTATAGGCAAAAAAGGCCAATGAAAGCGCTACCACCGCATAAATGGACCATGGGTGAAGCCCCCAGTGGTACATGGTTGCGCCCATAGCGAGATGCTTGGCTTCTTCAGTATTGGGCGCCACGCTCAGCGGCGTGCCATACCAATCGGTGTAGTAGGCCACCGGCTCCGCCACACTCCAGAACATCAAGCCAATACCCATGCCCGCGGCAAACAGCATCGCGAACCAGGAAAGAGTGGAAAATTCCGGCTTGGCTTTCTGCCCGCCCAACCGAATTTTACCGGTGGGCATCACGGCCAGAGCGATGCAGAACAATACAAAAATATTGCCGCTGACCATGAACAACCAGTCGAAATGCTCGATAGCCCACGCTTTGGCGCCATTGAGCATACTGTTGGCCGCTTCCGGGAATGCCAGAGTGCCAACCACAAAAGTAATAATCAGTAAGGCACTGATAAAGAAAACCGGATTGTGCAGGTCCATCCCCATGACCTGCACATTATCCTGGCCGACATCATAGTCGGTCTCGTAATCAATACTCATCTTAGCTCCGTTATCCGTCTTGCTTTAGGGTGCGCAGTGGATGCCGCAACTTACAGCCAGTCGGTCCGGACGATGTCGGGATCGCTTCCCCGAAACATGCACTCCTCAAAACGCACTTCATCATCTGAACCCGAGTAGGCGGCCCCGCAGGGCCGCTACCGGCAATCAGAAATAAAAATCAAACGACGCGTAGACTGCACGGAAGTCTGCTTCGTAAATATCACCGTTACGATCCACGTCACCATCAGACCACAGGTACTCCAGGTACAGCCAGCCTGGTCCGTACTTGTAGCTGACGCCGGGCGCATAGAATTCCACATCATCGGCGTCGTTACCGCGGGTATCAGTGCTCGCCACACCCGCATCCAGATAATAGCTCCAGCGATTCTGGTTATAGATCAGCTGAGCCATGTGCACCTGGGTTTTCACCTCTTCATCGGCGGGTGCCGTGCCACCGAGCAAAAACGCATCCATACCGCCAAAGTCCCGCTCTGCATCAATGAACTGATAGCGGGCAGTGAAGTCATTCATGTTGAAGGTGTAATGCAAATTTACCGATTGATGATCACCCTCATCATCCCGTGCCTTGGCAACGGCAGCCGTCAGGTCCTGTAGACGCCCCTTCTGATAAGAGGCCCCTACAGTATGGCCTTCCATAAAATTCCAATCGCCATTGACGACACCGGTCTTGATCTTCCGGTAAGTCGTTGCGCTGCCCCAGTGACCATTGTCATCTACGGTGTCGGTGCTGGTTTCACCCCAGTCATCCTGGTGATAATAGGCCACGTCATAGTCGAAGGCATTCAAGGAAGAGCTAAGCTTGAAGCCCACATCCATCTGATCGCCATAACCACCCAACACCCCTTCACCGGGCCAGAAATTGACGGTTTTCCAGCCAAATGGCACCTGGCTTTTACCCACGGTCAGCAGGGTGTCGTCATCAAATTCGTAACCGATCCATGCCTTGTGCATGGTGAAGGTATCGCCGGAATTGTTGTTCGAGGTATCGGTGAACCCGCCAGTACCGAGACGCCCCTCTGCACTGAAACGCCAGGGACCATGGGAGCCATCATCATCGGCGTAGAGGATCAATGCCGGGTCGGCAAAGTTACCACCAGTGGTGTTGTCCAGATCCTCATCAAAGGCGGACGATGCACCGGTAAAATCGGAATCAGTGACATATTGATAGACCCACCAGACACCGGCACTCAGTTCGGCACCGGCGTGGGCGTTTAGGGGAATGGACGCAGCAAGCAAACAACTCAGATAGCCAGTGCGCTTTGCAAAAGCACGCTTATTCATCTAACGCTCCCTTCTCTGATTTTCTTTACAGACTAAATATTGACCAAGTAAAGTCAAATCACAGCGTGACACCTGTTGTGTTGAAACAAAGGTATTTGCGGATGTTGTAATGACAATACATGGAGAGGAGTGGCCGCACAGGGCCAGGAGATGGGCGAGTAATCAGCCCGGAAAAGACACGATAAAGGTAGGCGGTTTCAGTAATCTCGACACGGAGTCGCGGTTCCCTTTCTTCCCAAAAAGAAAAAGTATCCTAACATATTCTGGCCAGGGATTTTTTCCTGCCACCAAAACAAATGAAAAATTTCAGGCCAATTCCTTTGTTGACGTTTTATTCACTAAGCGAATAAATAAAAAGAGGCGGATGGGATTCACCTTGCGATCGCAGCGCCCACAGCGCAGCAGGCAGATAAAAAAACGGAGCGCTATGCGCTCCGTTTTTTGTCGACCGGTATAACAGATCAGGACATATTGGACAGGATGGCGCCTTTCACCGCATCCAGGTCCGCATCGATGGTGACCATGCGGCTATCTTGGCACTGGGCGATAGCGGTGTCCGGGTCTTTCAGACCGTTACCGGTGAGGGTGCAGACGATGGTAGAACCTTCCGGAATCTTGCCGGCCTTGATGTCGCGCATGGCGCCACCCAGGGAAGCCGCAGAGGCTGGTTCACAGAAGATACCTTCCTTCTCGGCCAGCAACTTCTGGGCAGCCAGAATCTCCTGGTCGGTCAGTTCGTCGAACCAGCCGCCGGACTCTTCCTGCAGAGCCCAGGCCTTGTCCCAGGATTGCGGGTTACCGATACGGATCGCCGTGGCCACGGTTTCCGGGTCTTTCACCGGTCCGCCACGCATGAAGGGGGCAGCCCCTTCTGCCTGATAACCCACCATCTTCGGTGCACTGTTTACCACACCGGCCTTCTTGTATTCGCTGTAGCCCATCCAGTGAGCAGAGATATTGCCCGCATTCCCCACTGGCAAGCAGTGGAAGTCCGGGGCACGGCCCAGCTCTTCGACAATTTCAAATGCAGCAGACTTCTGGCCCTGCAGACGATAGGGGTTCACAGAGTTCACGATGGTCACCGGCGCCTTTTCCGCCACCTGCTTGACCAGCTCCATGCCCTGATCGAAGTTGCCACGGATCTGCATGATCACCGCACCATACATCATCGCCTGGGCCAGCTTGCCCATGGCAATTTTGCCTTCCGGGATCAGCACAAAAGCGGTGATGCCAGCACGGGCCGCGTAGGCCGCGGCAGCCGCAGAGGTATTACCGGTGGAGGCGCAGATGATGGCATTGCTACCCTCTTCCACCGCCTTGGTCACCGCCATGGTCATGCCCCGGTCCTTGAAGGAGCCGGTGGGGTTCAGGCCTTCGTATTTGACGTAGATATCCACGTCCTTGCCCAGCATTTTGGGGATGTTCTTCAGGCGAATCAGGGGCGTATTCCCTTCACCCAGGCTGATGATGGGCGTGTCATCATTCACCGGCAGGTGGTCGCGGTAACGGTTGATCAAGCCGGTGTAACGGTCACGAAAAGGCATGGTGTTGGTCTCTGCTGCTAGTGCAAAGCCATTGAGGCAGGCTCTGCTGTTCTTGAATTTGGTCGCTTTAGTCGGCGCATCAGACGCCAGATGCTTGTCGCCGGACGCTGAAAACCTGGCGTCCGGCCGCGTGGCATCAAGCGTCCAGCGTTTCCACCCGGATGCGCATTATATCGCTATCCACGGTATCAAGGGCACCGATCTTGGCCAACGCCAGGTTCATGTCACCCTCGCGGACTTCGTGGGTCATCATCACGATGGGCACCAGCCCCTGATCCACTTCCCGCTGTATCATGGCATCAATGCTGACATTGTTGTCACTGAGGATGCGGGTCACGTCTGCCAGCACGCCTTTCTTGTCCTGCACATGCAGGCGCAGGTAGAAACAGCAGGACACATCGTCGATGGTCAGGATCGGCTCATCGGACATGTGGTCAGTGTGGAAGCCCAGGTATGGCACCCGCTCGTCGTGGTCCACGGTGAGGGCGCGGCCCAGCTCGATGATATCGGCCACCACCGCTGACGCGGTGGGCTCGGCGCCGGCACCGGCGCCGTAGAACATGGTCGGGCCCACGGCATCACCGTGGATCATCACCGCATTCATCACCCCGTTGACCGCCGACAACATGGTTTCCTTGGGCACCAGGGTCGGATGCACACGCAGTTCGATGCCCTTGCCGGTGTCCTTGGCGATACCAAGATGCTTGATGCGGTAACCGAAGTGAGCGGCGCTGGCCACGTCTTCAGTGGTGATGCGGCTGATCCCCTCGGTGTAGACCTGGGAGAACTGCAGCGGAATACCGAAGGCGATGGACGCCAGAATGGTCAGTTTGTGGGCCGCATCGATGCCTTCCACATCGAAGGTGGGGTCCGCTTCCGCGTAACCCAGCTGCTGGGCTTCGTCCAGCACATCCTCGAAAGCACGGCCGCCCTCTTCCATCTCGGTGAGGATAAAGTTGCCGGTACCATTGATGATGCCCGCCAGCCAGTTGATGTGGTTGGCCGCCAGCCCCTCGCCCAGGGACTTGAGGATGGGAATCCCGCCGGCTACGGAGGCTTCAAAGGCCACATCCACGCCGTTGTCCTGGGCCGCCTGGAAGATCTCGTTGCCGTGCTCGGCGATCAGCGCCTTGTTGGCGGTGACAATATGTTTGCCGTTCTTGATGGCGGTAAGCACCAGCTCGCGGGCGGTATCAATGCCACCGATCAGCTCCACCAGGATATCGATATCCGGGTCCGTGGCCACGGCGAAAATATCCCGGGACAGGCGAATACCCTGGGTATCGCAGGCGGGGTTGTCCCGGCGCGCACCAATGTGGGTAATTTCAATCGGACGTCCCACGCGGCGGGCAATATCCCGCGCATTGCGCTTGAGAACGTTGACGGTGCCTGAGCCCACAGTGCCCAGACCAGCAATACCCACCTTCACCGAATCCACAGCCTATCCTCGTTTCATTTATCAGTGTGTTGAAAAGCCCTGTCGCAACTTTTCACGCTACCCTTGCGACCTGCCGCAAAGGCAAAAGTCAGCCCAGCAGGCCGTCCTGGCGGAACATCTTCTTGATGCCGCGGATGGCCTGCCGGGTCCGTTGTTCGTTTTCGATCAACCCGAACCGCACGTGGTCGTCACCGTAATCACCAAAGCCGATGCCCGGAGACACCGCTACACCGGCATCGGTGAGCAGTTTTTTGGAAAACTCCAGCGACCCCATCTCCCGGTATGGCTCGGGAATTTCCGCCCAGACGAACATGGTGGCACGGGGTCTTTCCACCTGCCAACCGATCTCCGCCAGGCCGTCCACCAGCACATCCCTTCGTTTTCGGTACATCTCGCAGATGTCGGCCACGCAGGTCTGATCCCCTTCCAGGGCAGCGATGGCGGCCACCTGAATCGGGGTAAAGGTACCGTAATCCATATAGGACTTGATACGTGCCAGGGCATGAATCAAGTCCTTGTTGCCACAGCAGAAGCCCACCCGCCAGCCGGGCATGTTATAGCTCTTGGACAGGGAGAAGAACTCTACCGCCACCTCTTTTGCCCCCTCCACCTCCAGGATGGAAGGCGCTTTGTAACCATCAAAGACGATATCCGCATAGGCAAGATCGTGAACCACCCAGATCTGGTGTTCACGGGCAATGGCCACCACCTTCTCGAAGAACTCCAGGTCGACGCACTGGCCAGTGGGATTACCCGGGAAATTAAGCACCAGCATTTTCGGCTTGGGCCAGGATTCCTTGATGGCCCGCTCCAGCTCCACGAAAAAATCCACCCCTTTCACCATGGGCACGTGGCGGATGTCCGCATTGGAGATCACAAAACCGTAGGGGTGGATCGGGTAACTGGGGTTGGGCACCAGTACCGTATCCCCGGGGCCCATGGTGGCCAGCGCCAGGTGTGCCAGGCCTTCCTTGGAGCCGATGGTGACAATGGCTTCGGATTCCGGGTCCAGATCTACGTCATAGCGGCGCTGGTACCAGTCGGCAATCGCCTTGCGCAGGCGCGGAATGCCTCGGGACTGGGAATAACGGTGGGTGTCCCCCCGCTGCACGGTCTCAGTGAGCTTGTCGATAATGTGCTTCGGGGTGGGCTGATCCGGATTGCCCATGCCGAAATCGATGATGTCCTCACCCCGCGCCCGCGCAGCCTTCTTCAAATCGCCAACGATATTGAAGACATAGGGCGGCAGACGACGAATGCGCTGGAAATCTGTTTCCACGACAGCACCTTGGGTGAGGGAAAAATGAAGGCGGACACATTAACGGCGCATCTCTGCGCCGTCAATGTATTCACGCTGTATTCCCGGCCCCAAAGCGCCGGATTACGCGGGGTTCAGCCTGTCACTCCAGCCGCTCGAGCAGCTGCGCCGGAGTCACATAGCCCCCCAGTTGCTCGCCTTCGGTGGAATAAATGGCCGGGGTGCCGCGTACGCCGAAGGTATTGCCCAGCTGGTACTGTTCATCCACCGGTTTGGCGCACTCGGTCAGCTCTGCCTGGGTTACCTCGTCCTTAAATTTGGCATCGGTGAGCGCCTGGGCACGATCTTCCGCACACCAGATGTGACGCATTGCCGCCGCCGCCTCGGTGGTCGGGCCGCCACGAGGAAAAGCCAGATAGTGGACGGTGACACCCTCAGCGTTGTACTCATCAATGTGGCGATGCAGCTTGCGGCAGAAACCACAGCTAATGTCAGTGAACACATACACTTCAGCTTTTTCGTCTTCCGCCGCGTAGGTGATCATATCCGCCGGATCCAGTGTCTTGATGCCCTCTTTGCGGACTTTCTCAAAGCGCTGCTCCGCCGGATTCACGACTTCGCCGTCTTTGATCTCCAGCAGCTTGCCGATCAGGATGTGGCGGCCATCCTCGGTCATGTAGACACTTTCGCGGCCGTTAACATTCAGTTCGACCATTCCCGGCATCGGCGCAGCACTTACCTCGGTCACTTCCATGCCATCAAACGCTTCCTCGAAAGCCGCCTTGGCCTTGTCGCCGTTAACCGGCTGATTGCTCTTTGATTCGGAATTCGAATCCGCCCCGCAAGCGGACATCAGCCCCGTCAGTACCACCAAAACCCATTTATTCATTCTGTCGTTACTCCTCATTTACCCACTTGGAACCGGATTACCTGCCTCAGGTTCCCGAACGGGGGTGATGTTTCTGGTACAGATCCTGTAACCGCTGCTGGGCCACATGGGTATAAATCTGGGTAGTGGACAGGTCACTGTGCCCAAGCAACAGCTGCACCACCCTCAGGTCTGCCCCGTGATTCAGCAAGTGGGTGGCAAACGCATGACGCAGTGTATGGGGTGAGAGTTTTTTTTCCACCCCGGCGACCATGGCCATCTGCTTGATACGATGCCAGAAGGTCTGCCGTGTCATGCAGGTGCCGCGTCGGCTGGGAAACAGCAGCTCCTGATTGTTACCCAACAGCAGCGGACGTGCCTCACGAAGATAGCGCGCTAGCCAGTGGAGCGACTCTTCACCCAGGGGCACCAGTCGCTCCTTGTCCCCCTTGCCGATCACCCGCACCAGCCCCTGGCGGGGGTTGATCTGGCTCTGGGTCAGGGTGACCAGCTCGGTAACCCGTAACCCGGTGGCATAGATCAGCTCCAGCATGGCCCTGTCACGCAGCCCCAGAGGAGTGGAAACATCCGGCGCCGCCAACAGCGCCTCCACGTCCGCTTCGGTGAGGGTTTTCGGCAGCGGGCGACCGGTTTTGGGGCGCTCGATCAGCAGTGCCGGATCTTCTTCGATTCGCCCTTCCCGCTTCAACCAGCGAAAGAAACTCTTTACCGCTGACAATTGCCGGGCCACCGAGCGAGCCCCCACCCCCTGCTGATGGCGGTCTGCCAGGAATTCCAGCAGCTGGTAACGCTCACATTGCAGCAAGGAGCCTTGCTGCCCCTGCAGCCACACCGCCAACTGGCGGATATCGCGCCGATAGCTCTCCAGGCTGTGTTCACTGAGCCCCTTTTCCAGCCACTGCTGATCCAGCCAGCTGTCAATCAGGCGCCCATGGTCATCGTTTAACTCGTTCATTTCTGAATAAGGCCCTAAACAGCAATAAAAAACAATGAGTTAAACGAAAATCAAAGACGAAACCCCGTTCGCCTTTTACCAAAAATTACGTCTGAAAGCGGGTCAGGTTAACGACAGAGGCCGTATTTTGCGGCAACAATGGTGGCGCCATGCAAATTCAAAATGACTACCAAGGAGAGGAAATATGGGCATTCTATCGTGGATTGTATTCGGCCTGATCGCCGGCATCATTGCTAAATGGATCATGCCGGGCAAGGATCCCGGCGGCTTTATCGTCACCATCCTGATCGGCATCGCCGGTGCCTTTGTCGGCGGCTGGCTCGGCTCCATCACCGGAATTGGCGGCTCCATGGGCAGCTTCAGCCTGGGCAGCTTTGTCACCGCCATCGTCGGCGCGCTGATCCTGCTGGCGCTCTACCGAATGCTCAGGAAGGCATAAACATTTCGTGCGGTTTCGCTACCGGCGGAGCCGCACCTCAACCGCGACAGCCATGATAAAAAAATTAGAAGAACTCTACAGGCTCATCGGTCGGCAAATTAATGGAACTCCCCGAGAAAAAGGCATCTTCATATGCTGGATCGGGCAACCAATTTACTGGGTTATCATCCTGGGATGCGCCTCAGGCCTGATCATTTCCCGCTTCATTGAGGGGGTCTACAATCCGCTGCTATGGGCAGGACTGGCCTGGGGACTCATTGCCAGCCTGGTATGGTTTGCTATCGCCCTGTTTGCCAGCCGGCGGCAAATGTCAGACGCCCAGGAAAACCGTTTTGCCAATTTTACCATCCTGTTTTTCGGGTTGAGCGGCATCGTCTCGCTGTTACTGGTAGGGCCTTTTAATCTGGTCACTGGCATTGTGCTTACAGGCTGTGTACTAATCGGCCTGCTATTATTCCCGGCACCCCAGATCACTCTGGTGTTCGCCCTCTCAATGGGCGCCATACTGGCCTATGCCATTGCGATCAGCCTGGATAGCACCCTGTATCGGCCTTTGCTGTCACCTGTGGACTACCAACCGGCGCAGGTGTGGTATGACCTGATGACGATCATAGCTGCCGGCCTGATCATCATCAAAGACGCTTTTACCGTCGCCGCCCTGACGTCTACCTGGCGACATCGCGAGGCCTCCACCTTTGACCGCTCCATTCGCGACCCGCTAACCGGTGTAGCCAATCGCGGACATCTGCTGCAAACCCTGACTCATCAGTTGGCCATGCCAACACGTGCCCGCAAGGGCTTGGCGGTGGTACTGATGGATGTGGACTTTTTCAAACAGATCAATGACCGATACGGCCATGCCACTGGCGACCAGGCACTGATTCATGTCGCCGAAACGCTGCAGGATAATTTGCGGGATAATGATTTGCTTGGCCGATATGGTGGCGAGGAGTTCCTGATGCTGCTCCCCGGGGCCACGCTGTCACAGGCACACAATGTCGCAGAGCGCTGTGCGGAAGCACTTCGGCACAACGCAATGGCGATCACCGGTTCGCCGGCAATAAAGCTCACCGCCAGCTTTGGCGTCAGCAGCGCGTCTGCACAGTCCGCCATGGACGCGCATACCCTGATAGAAGAGGCAGACCGAGCCATGTACACCGCCAAACATCAGGGGCGAGATCGGGTGGTGGTCTATTCACGGCCGCAGTGAACTTGCGCGATAAACACCGTGCTTGCTGACACAAAAAAGCCGCCCCTTTCGGGAGCGGCTTTTTTGTATGGAGCATTCTGTCTGGCCAGAGGTCGATTTCGCATGCCCTACAGCAAAGGCTAAACCGACATTCGCTCGCGACAGAAGATAAGCGTGGCGTCTTACCGGATTTTTTCTTTGATCCGGGCAGACTTGCCAGAGCGGTCGCGCAGGTAGTACAGCTTGGCGCGGCTCACGTCACCACGACGATTCACTTCGATGGAATCGATCAGCGGGCTGTGCAGCTGGAATACACGCTCAACGCCCACACCGTGGGAGATTTTACGAACGGTGAAGGCAGAGTTCAGGCCACGGTTGCGACGTGCAATCACAACGCCCTGGAACGCCTGCAGACGCTCACGGGTGCCTTCCTTTACTTTCACTTGCACGGTAACGGTGTCACCGGCGCCGAATTCCGGAAGTTCGGTTTTCAGCTGGGCGTTTTCAATGCCCTGGATAATCAGGTTCTTGCCACTCATGGCAGTGCTCCTAGTCTCTCGTTTTTGCTGTATGCGGCGACTGCTCGGCGATGTACTCATCCAGCAGTTGCTGCTCTTCGTTGCTCAAACCCCGCGCCCGGCGGGCTTCCAGCAGGTCAGGACGCTGTTGCCAGGTCCGTCCCAGCGCCTGTTTCAGGCGCCAGCGGCGAATCAGCGCGTGATTGCCGCTCAGCAGTACCGTCGGTACTGCCTGCCCGTTGTACACCTCCGGGCGGGTGTAGTGGGGGCAATCGAGCAAGTGTTCGAATTCACCAGAAAACGAATCCTGCTCGGCGGAATCCTGGTGTCCCAGCACTCCGGGTAATAGTCGGCTGACCGCATCGGTCAGCACCAGCGCCGGCAGTTCACCGCCGCTGATCACGTAGTCGCCGATGGAGATCTGCTCATCCACTTCGGCTTCGAGCAACCGCTCGTCCACGCCTTCATAGCGCCCCGCCAGTAATATCAGGCCGGGCTTTTCCGCCAGCTCCACGGCTTTCGCTTGAGTCAGCGGCTGCCCCTGAGGGGACAGGTAGATTACCGTGGCTGCCGGATTGGCAGCGCGGGCAGCCTGCAGGGCTTTCGCCAGCGGCTCCACCTTCATCACCATCCCGGGGCCACCACCAAAGGGGCGATCATCCACGGTGCGGTGACGATCTTCGGTGAAATCCCGGGGATTCACGGTTTCCAACTGCAGTTGGCCGTTTTCCACCGCACGCCGGGTCACACCGAAGTCAGTAATCGCTTTTGCCATTTCCGGGAACAGAGTTACCAGCGTTACCGAAAAAGGCATCTAAAACTCCGGATCCCAGTCCACTGTCATCCGCCCTTCGGCCAGATTCACCTCGGTGATGACATCGTCCGGCAGCCAGGGAATCAGGCGCTCGCGCCGATCCAGGCTGTTGCTGTCGCCGCGTACCGCCAACACATCGTTGGCACCGGTTTCCAGCATTCGCACCACCTTGCCCAAATCCATGCCGTCCACGTGGTGAACGCGCAGGCCGACCAGATCGCGCCAGTAGTACTCGCCCGCCCCGGACGTGGGCAGCAGATCACCGGGAATCCCGATTTCCTGCCCCACCAGGCTTGCCGCCCCATCTCGATCGGTAATGCCGTCGATCTGTGCGATAAGCCCCTTGCCCTGGGGGCGAAAGCCGGTCAATTTCACCGGCTTCCAGTGGCCACCCTGTTTCAGGTGCCAGGGCTGGTAGTGCTGGAGGTTGTCCATGGGGTCAGTATAGGAATACACCTTTACCCATCCCTGGACGCCGTGCACCCCGAGGATGCGACCGACTACCTCCAGTTCAGAGGACACCTGCCCTCCCCTTGCCATCAGGCTTCCTTACGGGCCTGCTTAGCCAGGGTTTTGACACGGTCAGACAGCTGAGCGCCCTTGGCAACCCAGGCGTCCAGGCTTTCCAGGTTCAGCTTGAGAGGGATTTCACCGCCGCGGGCGATGGGGTTGTAGAAACCCAGCTGCTCGATGAAACGGCCGTCACGTGCGTTACGGCTATCGGCAACAACAATGCTGTAGAACGGGCGCTTCTTGGAACCGCCACGGGCAAGACGAATAATTACCATGGTTCATTTACCTTTTATCAATCCGGTTTCCCGGCCTATCTCTTGATAAGCCATCGTATCCGCTTGAAAGCCAGCCCTGACACAGGGAAGGCCGCGAAGGGCGCGAATTATACAGAGAGAAGCGGCGGGCAACAAGCCTCCTCAACCGCCATATTTCCTGCGAAGCACCTGTAGGAGCGGCGCTTGAGCCGCGAATGCGAGCGCAGCGAGGAAATTGCCCGCAGAGCCTGCCAGGACTCGATACGGAGGCAATCTGGGCTTGCCGGGCTGACAGGCTCACCCAGGCTCGCATTCGCGGCTCAAGCGCCGCTCCTACAACAACCTCTGCCCCAAACGAAGCGCGGGCAGAGAGGCGGCTTAACCACCCACTCTGCCCGCGTTGCAGCTTGCGGCTTGAAGCTTGCCGCTTTTTACATAGGCGGCATACCGCCCGGGCCGCCCATACCCCCCATGCCGCCAGGGCCACCGGGGCCACCATTGCCGCCCATCATCCCTTCCATGCCACGCATCATGTTCTTCATGCCACCCTTGGTGCGCATCTTCTTCATCATCTTGGCCATCATCTTCTGCTGCTTCATCAGACGATTCAGGGCCGGGATATCCAGGCCGGCACCCGCGGCGATGCGTTTCTTGCGCGAGCCCTTGATGAGATCCGGGTTACGCCGCTCTTTCGGGGTCATGGAGTCAATCAGCGCCTCCATGTGCTTCATCTGCTTCATGGACGCCGGGTCCTGAGCGGCCTGCATCATGCCGCCCATGCCGGGCAACTTGTCGAGCAGGCCGGCCATGCCGCCCATATTGCGCATCTGCTGGAACTGGTCCTTAAGATCCTCGAAGTCCATCGCCTTGCCTTTCTTGAACTTCTTGGCAATTTTCTCGGCTTTGGTCTTGTCCAGCTTGCGCTCGGCCTCTTCCACCAGGGAGAGCACGTCGCCCATGCCCAAAATGCGGCTGGCGATACGATCCGGGTGGAAGGGCTCCAGGGCATCGGTCTTCTCGCCCATGCCGATGAACTTGATCGGCTTGCCGGTGAGGTGGCGAACCGACAGGGCGGCACCACCACGGGAATCACCGTCTGCCTTTGTGAGGATCACACCAGTCAGCGGCAGCGCTTCATTAAAAGCCTTGGCGGTATTGGCAGCATCCTGACCGGTCATGGCGTCAACCACGAACAGGGTTTCCACCGGGTTGATCGCCCCGTGCAGGCGCTTGATCTCGCCCATCATGTCTTCATCAATGTGCAGACGACCGGCGGTATCGACGATCAGCACATCCATGTAGCGGCGGCGCGCTTCTTCCAGGGCACCGTTGGCGATATCCACCGGGTCCTGGTCGCCAGTGGAGGGGAAGAAGTTGGTCTCCACCTCACCGGCCAGGGTTTTCAGCTGCTCAATCGCCGCCGGGCGATACACGTCGGCGGAGACCACCATGACCTTCTTCTTTTCCCGCTCCTGCAGGAAACGGGCGAGCTTGGCCACGGAGGTGGTCTTACCGGCACCCTGCAAACCCGCCATCAGAATGATGGCCGGGGGCTTGGTAGCCAGATTCAGGCCGTCGTTGGCGTCGCCCATGGTATGGACAAGCTCGTCGTTGACGATCTTCACGAACGCCTGGCCGGGGTTCAGGCTCTTCAGGACTTCCTGGCCCAGGGCCTTTTCCTTCACCTGTTCGACAAACTCTTTCACTACCGGCAGGGCCACATCGGCCTCCAGCAGTGCCTTGCGCACTTCGCGCAGGGTGTCGCGGATATTGTCTTCGGTCAGGGCACCCTGACCTGCCAGGCTTTTAAGCGACGATCCCAACCGGTCGGTGAGATTCTCGAACATGGGGTTACCTCCAAATACACCGTGTCTGCGGCCAGCTTCAGCCACCGCAGGGACAGGGGCGCGATTATAGCCTTCCTTGGCGGCCAACGTCATGGGGCAGGTTTGAAACGCCTGACGCCTGACACTAACGTCTCGCGCCACCCCCGGAACCAGAAAATGAGAATGATTGTTGATAGTGAAGATATGCCTATGCCAGACTTCAGCAGCCCGCCACTTTATTCGGGTAATGACGACGGATAACAACGACCTATGAACCTTTCCGTGATCAGTGGCTTTGCCGCCTTTATCCTGTACGGGGTTGCCTGCCTGATCCTTTACCGACAGTACCGCGGACAACAGCGGCCTTCCCGGGCATCCGTACTGGCACCTGGCGGCCTGGCCGTACTGGCCCATGGCCTCTGCCTTTGGCAAATCATCCTGACCCCTCAGGGGCTGCAGCTGGGCGTGTTCCCGGTGGCGTCAACAGTGGCGTTTGCAGGCGCGATCGTGGTGCTGCTCTCCAGCCTCTACCGTCCCTTCGAGTGGATTTCTGCGCTGGTCTATCCGTTTGCAGCACTGACCATCCCCGCCATGCTCTGGATCAACACCGGCTATATTGCTCATCCCCTGGCCCATGGCTTGGGTGTGCATGTGCTGTTTTCAATTCTTGCCTACGCGGTGCTGGCCATCGCCGCCTGCCAGGCAGTGTTGCTGTGGGTACAGGACCGCCAGCTGAAAAGTGGCCATATTCGTGGCGTGATGCGGGTTTTCCCACCCATTCAGGTGATGGAATCCATGCTGTTCGAGGCGATCTGGCTGGGCCAGATACTGCTCACCGTGGCGATCTTCAGCGGCTTTCTTTACGTGGACAACCTGTTTGCGCAGAACCTGGCCCATAAAAGCATCCTGACGCTGGTCTCCTGGGTGGTCTTCGCGATCCTGCTCACCGGCCGCTATCTGCGCGGCTGGCGCGGGCGCACCGCCATTCGCTTTACTCTCAGTGGTTTTGCTGTGTTGCTGGTGGCCTTCTTCGGCAGTCAGTTGGTGCTGGAATTTATTCTCAAGCGGTGAGGCAGTAACAAGCTGCAACGCGGGCTGGGCGGCGCGAATCGAATAGCGCTCCGTCCGCGTTTTTTGTAGGAGGCTGCTTGCAGGCGAACCAGCAAAGGCCCGTAGGAGCGTCGCTCGCGGCGCGATTCGGTCGTTTATTGTGGCAACGCATTGCAGGGAAACCTGTCGAGCTCTGATATTCCTGATCGCCCTGCGGGCGATTTCCGCGCAAGCGCGGTTCGCACCTCAAGAGGTACTCCTACAGCGGCTTCGTAGAAATGGCGGGCGAGGTTGGTGATATTCTCCACTCTTTCCTGCCCCAACAAGCGCAGCTCGTTGCTTGACACCCCCAACCCCCAGCCCGAACAATAGCGGGCCGACTGGCGGATAAACGACTTTTCCTTTGGATACCTATTCTGACGGGTGGCTGATAGGCGCCCTGATTGCCCTGATTCTTGGCTCTGCCTTCTTCTCCAGCAGTGAAACCGGCATGGTGGCGATCAACCGCTATCGTCTGCGTCATCTGGCCCGTCAGGGCCACAAGGCCGCCTCCCGGGTGGAGGGTCTGCTCAAGCGTACCGACCGGCTGCTATCCGTCATCCTGATCGGCAACAATTTCGTTAACAACTTCGCCGCCACCGTGGCCGCCATTCTGGCGATCCGCTGGCTCGGCGACAGCGGCGCCGCCGTCGCACCGGTGGTAATCACCATCATCATGCTGGTGTTTGCCGAAATCACCCCGAAGACCTATGCGGCCATGAAACCGGAACGGGTCGCCTTCCCGGCCAGTGTGTTGCTGAAACCCTTGCAGGTGCTGCTTGCACCGCTGGTGTGGATGGTCAACGGCGTCAGCATGATGTTGTTGCGACTGGGCGGCATCCGTCCCAATGATCAGGACGACGATCACCTGAGTCCGGAAGAACTGCGCACAGTCGTGAATGAGGCCGGCGGTCTGATCCCGGAAAACCACCAGAAGATGCTGCTCAACATCCTCGACCTGGAAACGGTGACCGTGGAAGACATCATGGTGCCTCGTAACGAAATGGTGGGCATTGATCTCGAGGATGACATGCATGAAATCCTCACCACCCTGCGTTCCAGCCAGCACACTCGCCTACCGGTATTCAACGGCGACCCGAACAACATGATCGGCCTGCTGCACCTGCGCAAACTGAGCCGTTTGCTGCTCAAGGAAGACATCAACAAGGCGGAGCTGATGCAGCACACGGTGGAGCCCTACTTTGTCCCGGAAGGCACCTCCCTCCACCAACAGCTGATCAACTTCCAGAATGCCAAGCGCCGTATCGGTATCGTGGTGGACGAATACGGCGATGTGCTGGGGCTGGTTACCCTGGAAGATATTCTCGAAGAGATCGTCGGCGAATTCACCACCGACCTGGCCGCCAGCAGTCAGGACATTCATCCCCAGGATGACGACAGCTACGTGATCGACGGTTCTGCCACCCTGCGCGAAATCAACCGCAGCCTGGACTGGGAACTGCCCACCGACGGCCCCAAAACCCTCAACGGCCTGATCCTGGAATACCTGCAAGACATCCCCGACGCCAATATCTCGATAAAGATCGATCAATACCAGATCGAGATCCTGCAGGTGAAAGACAATATGGTGAAGGCGGTGAAGGCCAGGAGAGCAGGGTAAGTTGACAGTTGATAGTGGACAGTTGACAGCGTCGCGATAAAGGGTGCTTTGAACTGAAACGCAAGAGGCCGCGCCCATGCTTTGGACGCGGCCTCTTGCGTTTCAGTTTCAAGCTAACTCGGAACGCGTAGCTGTCAACTGTCCACTATCAACTGTCAATTGCCCTTCAAACTCTATCCGCCACCGGCGACCCCACCCAGGCGAGGATATCCGATTCATAGCGCTTAACCAGGGCACGCCCTTCTTCAATGGCCTCTTTGGCGCGGTGAAAATCCATCAGGGCGAAATCTTCCAGCATGGGCACCAGCGTCACCTCCGGCGGGTCGCCTGCCATGCGTGAGCGGGTGATGCGATCCTGCATGATGTTGATGCTGGATGCCACCACATCAAAAAAGCCCGGATCATCACCCTCTTCGGAAATGAAGTAACCCATCATCTTGTGCCAGATACTGCGCTCTTCATCGCTGCTGTCTTCTCCCTCGGCCTGACTGCGCGTATCCCGGGACAGGTGGGCGCCGACCAGTTGGGCGTTGAGGTTAACGGCGATGACCACATCCGCCCCCATGGCACGAGCGGCAGACACCGGCACCGGGTTGACCAGCCCCCCGTCCAGCATCCAGCGGCCCTGCATTTTCACCGGCGAAAACAGACCCGGCAGTGCACAGGAGGCGCGAGCGGCATCCAGCATGGTGCCTTTGGTAATCCAGATTTCTCGGCCACTTTTCATGTCCGTGGCCACGGTAACCAGTTTCTTTTCCAGGGTTTCAATATCCGGGTTGTCATGGTGCTCACGGAAGAAATTGAACAGTTTCTCCCCCTTCACCATACCCCCGGAGAGGCTGATATCCAGCAACCCGAACACATCCTTGACCGTCAGTGACTGCACCCAGTCGGCAAACTCGTTGAGGGTGTCTGTCACATAGGCCCCGCCCACCAGGGCACCGATGGAGGTACCCGCTACTACCTGGGGCCGCACACCAATTTCTTCCAACCCCTGAATGACGCCAATGTGTGCCCAGCCGCGAGCAGAGCCACTGCCCAGAGCCAAACCGACAACGGGTTTGTGAGGGGCCTGATCACCGATATCGGTCATGATGGATTTCTCTCCTTGCGGACCACACAGGGCGCTGGTTCACCCTTCATGCGTTGTTCAATACGACGGAACACTTCCCGCTTTTCCTCATCGGAAAGCAGTCCCCAGATGGAAATCTCTCCGCCACTGCGGAAACACCCCACGCAGATATCATTTTCATCCAGGGCACAGATGGAAACGCAGGGGGATATCAACTGGCTCATGACGGAAACCGTTCGTCCACTTCCAGATGCTCATCGAATTCTTTGGCGTGGGCCACATAGTGCATGCTGCTCATGGTCAGCATGGCCTTGTGGCCATCGGTGATTTCCTTGACCACCTTGGCCGGGGAGCCCATCACCAGGGAATTGTCGGGAATCTTCATCCCTTCCGGCACCAGGGAATTGGCACCGACAATGCAATTCTTGCCCACAACGGCCTTGTTCAGAACCACCGCGTTAATACCGATCAAGCTGTTATCGCCAATAGTGCAACCGTGCAGCATGACCTTGTGGCCCACGGTCACATCACGGCCGATTTTCATGGGCACGCCCGGGTCCACATGCAACACGGAGCCGTCCTGAATATTGGTGTTCTCGCCAATCTCGATCACATCATTGTCGGCACGCAGTACCGCGTTGAACCAGATACTGGTGTTGGCTTCCATGATCACCGAGCCGATCACGGTGGCGTTGTCAGCGATCCAGTGGCCGGCGCCGCGTTGTTCCAGCTGCCGACTGCCAATTTTATAAATCATCAGTGCTTTCCTTCGTTGTCAGTCCGTCACTTCAAACTCGATGTTCGCATCATAAACGTGGTTGATCAGATCCAGAATCATGAAGGCCGTCAGCCCCCAGATGCGCTTGTCTTCGTAGTAATAACTGGGAATGCGGAAACGCCGGCCAAAAAAATCGATGGGGCTGGATAATTCCGGGACTTCATCCAGAAAAAATTGCAGCGGCACCTGGAAAATCGTCTCGATTTCACCCGGTTCTGCCACCAGCGGCGCTTCGGGGCGGACAATCCCCACAAAGGGCGTCACCTTCATACCATAGCGCGATGCCAACGGCGACAGCTGGCCGAGTACGTCCACGTAGGCGGGGTCCAGGCCAACCTCTTCCTGGCTTTCCCGCAGGGCCGTCATCAACAGGCTCTTGTCCCCCGGGTCCCGCTTGCCCCCGGGAAACGCCACCTCACCGGCATGGGTAGGCATGGTGCTGGAGCGCACGGTCAGAATCAGGCGCGGCTCGGGATCATCAATCAGCGGCATCAGCACCGCCGCCTCCGGCAGTGCCAGCGGCAGCTCCGTGCGTTTGTAGTCCGGCAGTCGCTGCCTGAGCTGATCGAGCACAGCCTTCTCCTGTAGTACATTTCAATTCAAACGGTAGTTTGAACAGCCGGGCCGTCGGCGGCAAGCCTGTGATGACAGTAACATCATCGCCGGGCAGATGGGGCCGCCGGGGATTCTCCTGTATCATCAGGTTTTTGCCGCGTCCGGAGCGAGAGGTTTCATGAAATTCTGCAGTCACTGCGGTAGCGACCAGATCGGTTTCAGCATTCCGGAAGGGGACAACCGGCCCCGCTACTGGTGCCCCGATTGCCAGACTATCCACTACCAGAACCCCAAGATCGTGGTCGGGGCGGTACCGATGTGGGAAGGCAAGGTACTGCTGTGCAAACGCTCCATCGAACCGCGCAAAGGCTACTGGACCCTGCCCGCCGGCTATATGGAAAACGGGGAAACCCTGCAGGAAGGCGCCGCCCGGGAAACATGGGAAGAAGCCTGTGCCACGGTGGCTATTGGTGACCTCTACACCGTATTCAATCTGCCACACATCAATCAGGTCTACGTGTTCTTTCTCGGCAAACTGGAAGACGGCAAGTACGACGTAGGCGAGGAAAGCAGCGATGCGGGCCTGTTCGGCCTGGATGAAATCCCCTGGGATGAACTGGCCTTCCCGGTGGTGGGTCGCACCCTCAAGTTCTATATCGATGATCTCAAGCGTGACGAGTACCCGGTACGCATTCAGGAAGTGCCGCCGATAGGGAAGAAGCACCTGACCAAGGACGCATAATGCTTCTCTAGGAGCATGTCGAAGATGCCCTGCGGGTACTCGCATGGCGAACCGCGAGCCTCAGCGAGGAGGAAGGCGATACAGCTTGCCGCTGTCCGCACTGCAGAGGCCATAGCGTCCGAACATTCCTGATCCCGCCGGGCAGTTTCCTCGCTACGCTCGGTTCGCCATGCAAGCATAGCTCCTACGGGTGCCTTCGAGGCTCCCTCGCCAGATCAGCCCGGCAACGGCTCCAGCCGCCACAGGTCAATGGCGGGCTCTTCGTAGGGATGTGCCAGCCGCAGAGAGCTGATCACGGTCTGCACCCGCGATGCCGGGCAGATTGTCTCCACCCGATACTCTTCCACCACTTCCACGTCGCCGCCAGTCTCACCGATATAAGGGTTACTGCCCTCCAGGGGACGGAACTGCCCTTGCCCCAGAGTCTGGAAGCAGCAGCAATCATAATCGCCGATATGCCCGGCCCCGGCTTCAAAGATGGCGTTCTTTACCTGCTCAACATGGCTGGTGGGCACGTAAAAGCACAGTTTGTAGTACAACAGCTCGTCCATGGGCTGGCCTCCTGGTTATTGTTGCTCGCGGTTCAGTAAAACGGTTTTTGCCACAGAGGGCACAGAGTTCACTGAGAAAAAGCCCCCTATACTGCGTAGAGAGCGGTTTATCAGCGACAAACGCCGAAAGGAAAGAACCGTTTTCCTCTGTGAACTCTGCGCCCTCTGTGGTGAGACTTAGTGGTTTACAGATTATCAGCCAACGCGGCAAATTCCGGCTTCAGAGCGTAATCGCCGTGGGCAGAAATCCAGATACCTTCGGCGGCGACGGTCTGTTGGCCATTGACCCAGACACTGCCTTCGCAACGCAGCTTACGCCGCTCCAGGCTGACCAGCCGTGCCTCGAATTCCACCGGTGTATTGATGGGGGTACCGGCTAAATAGCGAATATTGAGGGTACCGGTCATGCCGATCTGGCGTACGAAATCCTGGGTTTTCGCCATCAGCATGTCCAGCGCCAGAGACAGGACACCACCGTGTACCCGCCCGGGTGGCCCCTGAAAGGCCAAGCCGAAGGTGGCGCGGCCACGCACCCGGTCCCCGTCCAGCCACAATTCCAGCGGTGGTGACATGGCGGAGGCCTTGCCGGTAAGGATCTCGAAATCCACCAGATCGGTCACATCATCGGCGGAGCCTTCTCCTGCCAGCAGCCGCTGAAGAATGCCGTTATAGTCCCGTTGGCCATACTGGGCCAGGTCGGCACGCAGCTGGCGGATATGTGCAATGTACTCGTGGAGCTTGTCGTCCGGGGCATCCAGGCGTAAGGCCTGCTCGGTCAGCCCGACCAGTTCCTGGCCGAGTTCCCGGTGCAGTAGCGCCCGGGGCGAAGGTTCCGGCGTTTCCGCCACGAGAATGTCGCGGAAGTGATAGCGTTGCTCACTCATCGTTACCCCAGACTCTTCGGAGTCAGCCAGATGCCTTCCGCACTGACCGTCTGGGTCTCGCCGTGCCAGATGCCGCCTTCCACAAAGATCTTGCGCCCTTCCTGGCCGGTAATACGCGCCCGGCAGTGGATGGTGTCTTCGATGGGAGTGGCTGCCAGATAACGGATATTCAGGGTGCCGGTGACGCCCAACCGGAAGGCCGCATGCAAGGCCCGGGACAAGGCCGCATCCAGCAGCCAGGCAATCACGCCGCCGTGCACCCGTCCCGGCGGGCCCTGGTATTGCAAGCCCAGTCGTAGGGCGCCTTCAATGCCATTCTGATCTTCCTGAAGCCACTCCACCTGGGGGGCAATGGGGTTGGAAGGCCCACCCACCGGGTCGTAGTCCATCATGTGGAAGATATCCTCGGCAGTGGCCGAGCCGGTGAACAGCTTGCGATTAGCCGCGCGGGTATCGCGCCGCTCCGGCTCCCCCACCGTTGCCACCAGTGCCTCCAGCTGGTCCGCCCAGCCGCTGAGCGTGTCGATATCGCCCTCGGCCCGAATCAACCGCTCCGCCAGGGTCTGCATGGCCGTACTGATACGCCGACGCTGCACAAAATCCGCAGGCACAGGCTCGTTGTTGTAGGCCTTTTGCAACTCGAAAGGGCCGAAGGTTTTTTCTGACACAGGAACACCAGTAGGTAGTGAATAGTTAACAGTGAACAGTTATTAGCGAAATCTAAACAAGCGTTTGATTCTGAGGGGAGCCGCTCTTCAGCTCAAGCTCATAAAAGGACATAAAAAAGGCGGAAATAGCCAAGCTATTTCCGCCTTTCTCTTCAGTTTTCGATCCCAGCTGTTAACTGTTCACTATTAACTGTTAACTGCCTTTAACCGACCCACTTGCGTGCATTGGCGAACATCCGCAGCCAGGGGCCGTTTTCGTGGCCGCGCCAGTCGTCCGGGATCCAGCTGTTCTGCAGTACGCGGAACACCCGCTCCGGGTGCGGCATCATGATGGTGACGCGCCCGTCGTTGGTGGTGAAGCCGGTGACGCCTTGAGGTGAGCCGTTAGGGTTCGCCGGGTACTGTTCCGCCGGGTTGCCCTGACCATTGACGTAGCGCAGGGCCACCAGACGCTGTTCGATGTTGCGATTCAGGGCTTCATCGCCGAGTTCCACCCGGCCTTCGCCGTGGGCCACTGCGATGGGAATGCGGGTACCGGCCATGTCCTTGAGCAGAATGGAGGGAGAGTCCTGGATTTCCACCAGGGAGGTGCGCGCCTCGAACTGCTCGGACAGGTTGCGCACAAAGCGCGGCCAGTGCTCGGCACCGGGGATCAGGTCCTTCAGGTGGGACAGCATCTGACAGCCATTACACACGCCAAGGGCAAAGGTGTCTACGCGGAAGAAGAAGCGATTGAAGGCTTCGCGCAGCTCCGGGTTGTAGAGCACCGTCTTGGCCCAGCCACCGCCAGCACCCAGCACATCCCCGTAGGAGAAACCGCCACAGGCCACCAGACCCTTGAAGTCATCCAGTTGCACTCGCCCTGCCAGCAGGTCGCTCATGTGAACGTCGATGGCAGAGAAGCCAACACGGTCGAACGCCGCCGCCATTTCGGTCTGACCGTTGACCCCCTGCTCGCGCAGGATCGCCATCTTCGGCTTGGCGCCAGTGTTGATGTAAGGCGCCGCCGGGTTCTCGGTCATGTCGAAGGTCAGGCGCACATTCAGGCCCGGATTATTATTGTCCGGGATGGCCTCGAATTCCTGACGGGCACAATCCGGATTATCGCGCAGGGACTGGATCTGGTAGCTGGTTTCCGCCCAGATGCGCTGCAGCTCCCGGCGCGGGGTTTCCAGCAGGATGCCGCCGCCCAGACGCAGGCGAATCACATCGTCGCCGTCCGGCTGACCCAGGTGGTGAACGCACTGGCTGAGACCGGCTTCCGCATAACGGGCCAGGATCTCCTGCCGATGGGCCGGGCTGATCTGCAATACCGCACCCAGTTCTTCGGCAAACAATGCCGCCACCGCTTCCGGGTTGTCGCCGGCGATATGATCCAGGCTGATGTCCAGGCCGGTGCGACCGGCAAAAGCCATTTCCACCAGGGTAGTAAACAGACCGCCGTCGGAGCGATCGTGGTAGGCCAGCAGCTTACGCTCGGCCAGCAGCTGCTGGGTCACCTCGAAGAAGGCGATCAGGTCCTTGGCATCATCCAGGTCCGGCGGCACATCGCCAACCTTGCCGAATACCTGAGCCAGGGCGGAGCCCGCCAGGCGATTGCGACCACGGCCCAGGTCCACCAGCAGAAGTTCGCTGTCCACGCCGGTTTTCAGTTCCGGGGTGACGGTCAGGTCGATGTCGGTGACCGTGGAAAATGCCGAGATCACCAGAGACAAGGGGGCGGTGACGCTCTTGTCGATACCCTTCTCATTCCACACCGTGCGCATGGACAGGGAATCCTTGCCCACCGGAATGGCGATACCTAACTGCGGGCACAATTCCATGCCCACGGTTTTGACGGTATCGAACAGGGCCTGGTCCTCGCCCGGGTGGCCGGCGGCGGCCATCCAGTTGGCGGACAGACGAATCTGGCCCAGATCACCGATATGGGCGCTGGCAATATTGGTGATAGATTCCGCCACCGCCATGCGACCGGAGGCCGCTGCGTCCACCAGGGCCACCGGGGTGCGCTCGCCCATGGCCATGGCTTCACCCGTGTTCTGATTGAAACCGGTGGCGGTCACCGCACAGTCAGCCACCGGTATCTGCCAGGGGCCAACCATCTGGTCACGATGGACCAGACCGGTGATGGAGCGATCGCCGATGGTGATCAGGAAACTTTTCGACGCCACTGTGGGCAGACGCAATACACGCTCGCCGGCTTCTTTCAGGTCGATGCCGTCGGTGGTGAAGGTCTGGCGCAGGAAATCTTCCCGATCGAAGCTGCGTTGCATTTTCGGCGGCTTGCCGAACAACAGGTCCATGGGCAGATCCACCGGCGCCTTGCCGAAGTGCTCGTCACTGACCGTCAGATGTTCTTCACTGGTCGCTTCACCCAGCACCGCATAGGGAGTGCGCTCGCGCTGGCAAATGGCATCGAAACGATCCACGTCTTCCGGCATCACCGCCAGCACATAGCGCTCCTGAGCTTCGTTGCACCAGATCTCCACCGGGCTCATGCCGGGCTCGGAGCTGGGGATCTCACGCAGTTCCAGCTTGGCACCCATGTCGTGATCGTGGACCAGTTCCGGCAAGGCATTGGACAAGCCCCCCGCGCCCACATCGTGGATGGAAACAATGGGGTTGTTGTCGCCCTGGGCCCAACAGCGGTCGATGACCTCCTGCACCCGGCGCTCGATTTCCGGGTTGTCCCGTTGCACGGAGGCAAAATCCAGGGTCTCGTCGGACTCGCCGGAAGCCATGGAGCTTGCTGCACCGCCGCCCAGGCCGATCAGCATCGCCGGACCGCCCAGCACGATGATCTTGGCACCGGCAGGGATCGGGTTCTTTTCCACATGGCCTTCACGGATATTGCCCAGGCCACCAGCAATCATGATCGGCTTGTGATAACCACGCAGTTCATCGCCATTCACACCCGGTGCCTGGATTTCCAGGGTGCGGAAGTAACCACACAGGTTGGGACGACCAAATTCGTTATTAAAAGCCGCGGCACCAATGGGGCCTTCGATCATGATATCCAGTGCCGAGGCAATGCGACCGGGCTTGCCGTAGGGCTTTTCCCAGGGCTGTTCGAAGCCGGGGATATTCAGGTTGGACACGGAGAAACCGTTCAGGCCGGCCTTGGGCTTGGAGCCACGGCCGGTGGCGCCCTCATCACGGATCTCGCCGCCGGAACCGGTAGCCGCGCCCGGATGGGGAGCAATCGCGGTGGGATGGTTGTGGGTTTCCACCTTCATCAGCAGATGCACCGGTTCATTGACGAACTGGTACTCTTCACTGCCGGCTACCGGGAAGAACCGGTCAGCCACTGGTCCGGCTACCACCGAGGAGTTGTCCTTGTAGGCACTCAATACGCCCTCGGGGGCATTGTTGTAGGTGTTGCGGATCATGCCGAACAGGCTCAGATCCTGGTCTTCACCGTCGATGGTCCAGTCCGCGTTGAAAATCTTGTGGCGGCAATGCTCTGAGTTCGCCTGGGCAAACATCATCAGTTCCGCATCGGAGGGGTTACGGCCCAGGGCCGTGAAACGCTCCACCAGGTAATCGATTTCGTCATCGGCCAGAGCCAGGCCCAGCTCGCTGTTGGCCGTTGCCAGGGCCTCACGGCCACCACCAATCACATCCACCGTGGTTAGCTCGCGGGGGGCGTGATGAGAGAACAGGGCCTCGGCGTCTTCCAGCTCTGCCAGCACCACTTCCACCATGCGATCGTGCAGGGCTGACGCCAGGGCGGATCGCTCCCCTGCACCGGCGAGCCGGTACTCGATGCCACGTTCCACGCGTTCCACCTGGGTCAGGCCGGCGTTGTGACAGATATCCGTAGCCTTGGACGACCAGGGCGAAATGGTGCCCGGACGCGGCACTACCACAAAGCGCTGCCCGTCCACGTCGTCCTCTTCCAGGCTGGGACCGTACTGCAACAGCCCTTCCAGCACCTGTTGCTGTTCATTGCTGAGGGGCGCCTTGAGCGCCACAAAATGCACGTAGCGGGCAGAGATCGCAGAAATGCCCGTCAGGGACTCCAGCAGTTTTTCCTTACGAAATGCGGACAGGGCCGGGCTTCCGGAGAGGATCAGCATAGTGCGCCTTATATGATTACCAGTGGGGGTGGAGAGTAAGGGTCGCAATGATACGGGATTTGCCCGCCGCTCGCAGCCTCCGGAAACAGCCAATTTCACCCTTGTCAGCCCTGTCCTACGCCATGGGGCAATCGCCTACGCCACCTGTCTTATAAGCAATTTAATGCTCTCTTCCGGACTTGTCGCATTTGTGCATAAAACGCTCAATTGTTCGACAAAGCTTTACATAACAGCCATTTGCCACTGATAGAGTTGCGCCACTTTTACGTGATATAGATCACAGGCAGGGGATGAAACAATCCCTAACCGGTCGGCGGTAGCAGTATCGACCTGTCTGGACAACCTGACAGAGGTACACCAAGGATGACGGTTTTCTTTCGACACAGTAAGCATCTACTGGCCTCGCTGGCCCTGTTCAGCGTACTAGGCATGATGCTGGCAATGCGCCCCACTCCCACCGCCATGGAACGGGTAATGACCCGCGGCGAGCTAGTGGTGATGACCCGTCCATCCAATACCACCTACTATCAGGACCAGCACGGTTACACCGGCATGGAATACGAGCTGGCCAAGGGCTTTGCCGACAGCCTGGGCGTAGAGCTGCGCATGCTGGAATCCGACGATCCCTCCTATATCCGTTATGCCATTCGTAAAGGCACTGCCGATATGGCAGCAGCCGGCCTGGTGGCCACCGCAGAACGCAGCGAGAGCCTGCACTTCACCACCGACTATCAGAAAGTGGACTCCCTGGTGGTGCGCCGCCTGGACACCCCGCGCATCCGTGGTATGGAAGACCTGACTGGCAAGCAAGTAGCTGTGGCCGCCGGCTCCAGCCACGCGGAACTGCTGGTAAAGGCGCAACTGGAGAATCCGGGCCTGGAATTCCAGGAAGTGGAAGACGCCAGCCCGGAACAGCTGCTGGCTCTGGTGGAAGACGGCCAGGTGGATTACACCCTGATCCATTCCAACAACTATTCTCTGCAGCGCGCCCTGTGGCCCGAGCTGATTGCCGATTACACCGCCGCCACCGACATGCCGCTGGCCTGGGCGTTCAACCCCAAGGATGACCAGAGCCTGTACCTGGCTGCCCAGCGCTACCTGACTCAGGCCAAGGCCAACGGCACCACTGCCAAACTGGAAGATCGTTTCTACGGCCATGTGGAACAGTTCAATCTGTATGCGGCACGCAGCTTCATGCGTCACCTGGAAGATCGCCTGCCCCGCTATGAGGAACTGTTCCGCAAGGCGGAAGGCAACAGCGGTTTCGACTGGCGCCTGCTGGCCGCCCTGGCTTACCAGGAATCCCTGTGGGATCCGGGCGCCATATCCCCCACCGGGGTAAAGGGCCTGATGATGCTCACCAACGACACCGCACGCCAGATGGGCATCAGTGATCGCACCGACCCGGCCCAGAGCATCCTGGCTGGCGCCGACTATCTGCGCCACACCCACGATCGTATCCCGGCGCGGATTCCCGAGCCGAGCCGCACCTGGATGGCCCTGGCCGCCTACAACGTGGGCTTCGGTCACCTGGAAGACGCTCGCGTGCTCACCCAAAGCCAGGGTGGCAACCCGGACAACTGGCAGGATGTGAAACAGCGCCTGCCCATGCTGGCCAACCCGGCCTACGCCGGCCAGCTGCGCTACGGCAATGCCCGCGGTGGCCAGGCCGTGATCTACGTGCGCCACATCCGCCGCTACTACGACCTGCTGGTGTGGGCGGAAAACAGCCGTCGTCGTGACGACACCCTGATCGCGCTGAATTAAGCCCTTTCCGCCC
This sequence comes from uncultured Alcanivorax sp., assembly GCF_947258575.1. GTDB lineage: Bacteria > Pseudomonadota > Gammaproteobacteria > Pseudomonadales > Alcanivoracaceae > Alcanivorax. The sequence continues at coordinate 155,029 of NZ_CAMYIV010000011.1, read as the reverse complement.
GTCATCGTTCGCGCCTCAAGCGGCGCTCCTACAGGTGCTTCGTTGAAACTGTAGGAGCGTAGCTTGCACTCGAACGATTCTGCTGCAGACAGCCTCCCCACCCTCCGGAGTCAATCACCGGATTTCCAACAGCGCACTACAGATAGCGATTAGAACAAACCCGGCTGGGCCTGCATCGGATCAATGGACAGATCCGGCAGGCCCTCCACTCGACCCTGCAATAATTCATGCCACAGCAATGCCAATGACAAGGCATCGCCATTGTCCGGCATGTGAATAAACACGTAAGGACGCTCTCCCGCCGCTATCCAGCCAGCCACCCGGTCCACCCAGGGCGCCAGAAACGATCGATTGGCCCGCAGCTCAGGATGCCCCACGTAACGAATCACTGGCGACGCGTCACCGGGCAGCACATGCACTGGCAGCCGGGGCTTCTTGCGCTGAGCCTCTCGTGTGGCCGCATCCTCCGCGCTGGCGGCAAACAAGGCCCGGCTGTCAAAGCAGACCCGCGCTATTTGGCGCTCACGCAGGCCGCGGTTAAGCGCCTTTTCAGCCTCCCCCTTGGCGAAGAAATCCGGGTGACGCACTTCTACCGTGCAGCCAAACGGTGCCGGCAGCATCTCCACAAAGCGCCACAAGTCCCCCAGCCGTTCCGGCCCGAAGGCAGCAGGAAGCTGCAGCAACATGGGGCCTAGCACATCTGCCAACGGTGCCAGCACCTCCAGAAAGCCTCTCGCCTGCTCACCCACACCCCTCAACAGGCAATCGTGAGTAATCTGTCGGGGAAACTTGAACAGGAAACGGAAATCCTCCGACACCTGGCCCCGCCATTGTTCACATTGCCTGTATGACGGCATGGCATAGAAGGAGGTATTGCCCTCGACACTATTAAACACACGGCTATAACGGGCCAGAGGGGTTGGCTCAGCAGGCAGAAGCCCATTCCAGGCCGGGTGCTGCCACTGCGGGCACCCCAGAAAATATGGCTGCCTCATGAGCGAGCCCTGCCATAGAAACCCTGCCCCTCAAGGGACAATCGCAACTGCGCCACCACCGCATTACTGAGCTGGCGGTAATCCGGGTACGGGGTCAGCAACAAGCGCCGTTCTGCGTCAACAGAGACTTCAGGAGCACGATCCAGTAGGCGGGCCCTGTGCTGCAACCCGGTAAACCGCAGCAGATTGTCCTTGCCGCCGATCCAGTGCCAGCATTCACCGTTCGCCAGCGCCGGCGCAAAGCTGAGAGCGTTTTCCTGGAACAGGGACGTATCCCGGTAATGCCGCCACTCCTGCGTCATCGGGCAGGCCACCTTGGCAAGTAAATTGACGATCTTGCGCCAGTGATTGGAGTTCGCGGCTATCAATTCGGCAGCGTCAGGATATTGCTGTAAACGTTCAAGGCCGTTCGGCCGGTGAGGCAGATACAGAATTAATGACGGGCGGGCAGCCCCAAGATAGTCGGCGTCAGGCATCCCAACATTCTCGTCGGCTCCAGGGTGTCAGCATTCTACAGCGCAGCGTGGAAAAGGGGCTAAACGAAAAAAGGGTTTGCCGCATCACTGCGACAAACCCTTTTTCCTGAATATTGGTAGAACCGGGCGGATTCGAACCGCCGACCTCCGCCATGTCAAGGCGGCGCTCTAACCAACTGAGCTACGGTTCTATGGCAACCTTCAGGGCAACGCGCTGGTGCCATGTGCCTGAAGAGGGTGGCAATTCTATGCAGCTTGGCCGCGCAGGGCAAGGGTCAATTTATTTGCGCCGGCGAGATCCCCAGGCGGTTTCGATCTGGCGGGCGCGGGTGATGGATTCTTCCACCAGCTCTGACTGGTGCTCGGCGAACTCACGGATGATTTCCAGCGCCGAGCGCACATCCCGGCGGAAGATGGTCTCCACCAGGGCCTTGAAGAACGACAGGCATTCCTTCACTTCGTCGGCCTCCAGGTGCAGGGCCATAAAATAGGCCCGCTGCATGGCCGGCTGCATGTTGATAAGGATATCTTCCACAAACACATTGCGGGCAAACGGATAAGCATGCTCGAGGAACTGGAAACTGAGCACAAAGAACGCATCCAGATCCCGCTCTTCCGCTGCCACCTGCAGACCATGAACCAGCTCGATAAAGGCGTCCAGATCCTCTTCTCGCACCACCTTGATGGCCTTGCGGATCACCAGCCCCAGCAATACCTGCATCACCTCATAGAGGCTGCGCACATGGGCTTCGGACATTTCTTTCACTACTGCCCCGCGGCGCGGCAGGATATCGATCAGCTGGCGCCGCTGCAGGATCAGCAGTGCCTCGCGGACGGAGCCGCGGCTCACATCCAGCTCGCCGGCCACACGCAACTCCTGGATACGATCACCGGCCAGCATGTCACCATGGATAATCTGCTTGGCCAGGTGCTGGGCAATCTGCTCGGAAAGGCTTTCTTTGGCTTTGAAGCTCACGGGTACTCCTTAGAGGGATCTCTATCAGCGTTCAACAGCACGCTCTGCTTCCTCACCGCACTTGCCGGCACAGGTACAGCGCCATTGCTTGTTGAACAATCCCAAAATTCTTGTCCGACTATAGAACAAGGGTGACGGGGCTCCAATAGCTGGACACTAATTGCCTACAATGACCGGCAACAAGATGTGTCCACGCTCGCAATTTTCCCCCGGTCCTCTGGATTTCAGTGGTATTACTGGCCAGTATGAAAGAGAAAGGCTGCCTGCGGGCACAACAATAAAGAATCACCAGGTACACAGGATGTCCCAAAACCTGATTACGCAATTACCCCGTGTGGATTCACTCTTTGATCAGTACACGGAACGCTTTGGCAAGCAACAGACTCCTTACCGCAACCATGTCTACCGTCTTATCAATCTGGTGGCCGCTCAGAAGACACTGGACGACCAGGAGCAGGAAGCCCTGGAGATTGCCGCCTTCTTCCACGACGCCGGCATCTGGCTGGCCGGCACGTTCGATTATCTCCAGCCCTCTGCCCGCTTGGCGGAACATTATCTGGAAGAGCAGAAACTCGGCCACCATCGCACCATGGTGCGCGCCATGATCCTGAATCACCACAAGATCAGTCGCTATCACGACGACCCGACAAACCTGGCTGAAGTGTTTCGACGCGCAGACTGGATGGATGTTAGCCTGGGCCTGATGCGCTTCGGCGTCCCCATGGCCCGGGTTCGACTGATCAAACGGGCCTTCCCCAACGCGGGCTTTCATCGCCTGCTGCTCAAACTCAGCGGCCAGCAATTGCTCAGCCAACCCTGGCGACCACTGCCCATGCTGAAACGCTGAGCCCCGGTTCTTGTTTGCCGTATACGCTGTAATATGATTACGCGACAAATGCCACGGCAAACCCGTTTGCTGCCACTATATTGACCACAAAAAGTTACTCACAGCATCTGTGGATAACTTTGTGTATAGACTGTCAGGAACTGCCGCGAGCACCGATGTTTCCTACCCTTCCCCCAGAATGATGAAAAAATGGCCGTTTTATTAAATTCTTTTAAAACAATAACTTATCAATCATTTACCGCAAATCAACAAGTTAGACAAGAACATTCACACAAGGCCTGAAAAACGGTTAAACGCTGTGCAAAACTCTTGCCCTGAATCGGAGCAAACAGAAAAATGCAAGCGCCCGTGCGGCTTTATTAAGCCGCCACAGTCACTTGTAAAGGAAAACGCAGGAAGGTTCGGGGATCGGGATCAGCGCCGCAGGCTGAAGCTGATGCCCAGCACGACGACCGGCTCTACATCCAGGTCATTATTGTCGCGCTCTTCTTCGGTGTCGCAACGAAACGCTGCTTTGTACTCGTCACAATCCAGGGCTTCGATGGCTCCTACCGCCGCACTAACGGTCCAGCGGGAATAGGGTTTCACCCACTGGTGGCCCAGCTCCACCCCGACACCCAGGCGCTCATAGTGGCGCTCACCACCCAGATCTCCCGCCATCAGGCCGGTGTAGAAGCCGTTTTCGGACATCAGGCCACGCTCCATCTTATGGCGCCAGCCCGCCACCCAGCGAGGTTCATCTGTGTCGAGGCCACCGGAATCCAGGTACAGGGCCGGCATGGCGTAGAAGCTGTTGTGCTCGGTGGCCCACTCCAGATTCAACCCGGCGAGACCATTGAGGTAGCCCAGGCCGATAAGCAGATCATCTGCCACAGCCGGCACAGGCATGAGCATAAGGAAGGATAGTAGCCAGCGGTGCATGGCAAACTCCGGTTATTGTTGTTATTCAGCCAGGGCTGTTTGCGCCTGGTCAGGCCGCAAGCGCGCCAGGGAGCCTGTATTTTTCACAACCCCCTCGCGGATTACAAGCATGGAAACCCCGGCCCCGACGTCAGCGGGGCCAGGAGCCAGCATTACAGCGGGATCTTGTCGATGCTGTCGGCGGTGGTGTCGATGGCGCCATCCACTTTTTCCAGCGCTTCATCCGCGGCGTTACCGGCTACCGGAATAATCGACAGCACCGCGCCCACTACGGAGCCGGCGGCGCCGACCAGTCGCATGGGCGTTGTCGCCAGTTTGGTGAGGAAACAGCCGCTCAGAGTGGCTGCCAGCAGGCCTACCACTGCCAGACGCATTACCGATTTCATAGTTGCTCCTTATTATTCTTCAGAGTGTTGTTCCGCACGTGTACCGAGACGCCGTGAATCAGTATTGAAACTGCATCCCCAATCGACGCCCCACTTCCTCATAGGCTTCCACCACGCCACCCAGGCCCTGGCGGAAACGATCCTTGTCCAGCTTTTCGCGGGTGTCCTTGTCCCACAGCCGGCAGCCGTCCGGGCTGAATTCATCGCCCAGCAGCACCTCACCATTAAACACGCCGAATTCCAGTTTGTAATCCACCAGCAACATGCCCCCGTCCAGAAACAGCTGCTTGAGCACCTCGTTAACCTGGAACGTCAGGGTTTTCATTTGCGCCACCTGCTCGTCGGTGGCCCAGCCGAAACTGCGGATATGGAAGTCGTTGACCATGGGGTCACCCAGATCATCATTCTTGAGAAAGAATTCGAAAGTGGGCGGATTCAGTTCCAGACCTTCTTCCACACCCAGGCGACGGCAGATGGAGCCAGCGGCAATATTGCGCACCACGCACTCCACCGGAATCATTTCCAGCTTTTTCACCAGCGATTCCACCGGCGACAGCATCTGCTCGAAGTGACAGGGAATACCCGCCGCCTTGAGCTTTTCCATGATGGCGGCATTGAACTGGTTGTTCACCGCTCCCTTACGCGCCAGCGCCTCTTTCTTCTTGCCGTCAAAGGCCGAGGTGTCGTCGCGGAACAGCATGATCAGTTTGTCCGCGTCATCGGTGGTGTACACAGACTTGGCTTTGCCGGCATACAACTCGTCGCGTTTTTCCATGGAAAGGCCTTTACTCGGGTCAGTATTAATGTACTTGCAGCCAGCCAAACCCTTCCGTCTGGCTGGCAACGCCAATTCGTTCACGCCCGCGGGTCACCACCCGCTCAATGGCATCCAGTGCATGCCGGGACGTGTTGTTTTGCTCACTCAGGTGCGACAGCACCAGATGCTGCAGGCGGTCCACATTGGCCTGGCGCAGCAGCGCTGCAGCCTGGTCATTGCTCAGATGCCCCAACATACCACCCACACGACGTTTCAACGACGGTGGGTAGGGACCGTGAACCAGCATCTGCGCATCATGATTGCATTCCAGCACCAGTGCATCGCAATCCTGATAAGCCTCTACCACATGGGGAGTAATGGCCCCCAGGTCGGTGAGCACGCCCAGGGTGCGGCCCTGCCAGGTAAAGCGGTACTGGCAAGGCTCGCGGGCATCATGGGGCACCAGGACCGGCAGAATCTGCAATGCCCCTACGGTAAAGGCACGCCCCGGCCGCACTTCCTGCCAGTTTGCACCGCTGAGACTGGTGCGCTTGCCCTGCACCGCGCTGGCGGTGCCAAAGGAGCTGTAGACCGGGCAACCGGTCTTGCGGCCCAGCGCTCCGGCACTACGGATATGGTCGCCGTGCTCATGAGTTACCAGAATGGCACTGAGCTGATCCGCTGCCAGCCCCAGTCGTGCCAACCGCTGCTCGGTTTCCTTGACGGTAAACCCGCAGTCGATCAACACCAGGGTGTCGTCCGCTTCCACCAGGGTGGCGTTGCCCTTACTGCCACTGCCCAGGGATGCCAGCTTCATAATACTTAATTCAGTTCTTCAAAAATGCGTTCAAGGATGGCCTGGCCCGGGGTCTTTTCCACCAGCGCAGAGCCTTCTTCATTCAATACCGCCACCTGAATACCATTGGTGGTATGGCTCAGCTTCAATTGCGCGGTCTTGGCACCCAGGGTGTAGCGCTCAGGCACCTTCAGGTAATAAATACCCACTTCACGGTCCCGGTCGCTGATCTTCAGATCGGTGTTACCCAGGGCGTCGCCCACATACTCCCAGGCCCAGGCAAAGCGGGTGGACATCATGATAATCGGATAGCCATTACCATCACGGGCCAGAATCGCCTTCGAGGACGCATCCTTGGGGGCCGGTTGCTGTGACTCTTCCTCGTCAGAGCCACCCAGAACCACCAGCTGGGGCGGTTTAGGCACCTCAAAGCGCTTCTCGTCTTCACCACGGCCCACCAGGCGTTCTTCCTGACGCGGGACTGCATAAAGCGGCTGCTCGCCGATGAATACGCCGTCTTCAGGAACCTGGATAGGCTCCAGCATTTGCGCATTTCGATAATTCAGGCTGCTGTCCGGCAACCAGCTACAGCCGGATGCTGCGGATACCACCAGTGCGAGCGTTAACGCCGCTTTCTTCATTTAACCTCCAGCAGGCCACATTGACGCATGGTCTCACGCAACCGCGGCTGGGCCGCTTCTGACAGCGACACCAACGGCAGGCGGATACCAAGATCAATCAGGCCCATTTCATACAGTGCCCATTTCACCGGGATCGGACTGGCTTCAATAAACAGATCACGATGCAGGGGCTCAAGTTCCGCATTTAATACACGGGCCTGGTCCGCGTCACCCGCCAGGGCCGCTTCACACATGGCCGCCATCTTGGCCGGGGCCACATTTGCGGTCACCGAGATATCGCCATGGCCGCCCGCCAGGATGAAATCCATGGCCGTGGCGTCGTCACCGGAGTAGAGCATGAAGTCATCCCCGCAACGCTCGCGGATTTCACGGGCCCGCTCCAGGTTACCGGTAGCTTCCTTGATGCCAATGATGTTGGGCACCTTGCTCAGCCGCTCCACGGTTTCCGGCAACAGATCACAGGCAGTACGGCCGGGCACGTTGTAGAGGATCTGCGGAATATCCACCGCCCGGGCCACCGCCAGGTAATGTTGGTAGAGGCCTTCCTGGGGCGGTTTGTTGTAGTAAGGCGTGACCAACAGGCAGGCATCAGCGCCGTCACGTTTGGCGTCACGGGTCAGGCGGATGGCTTCTTCGGTGTTGTTGGCACCGGTACCGGCGATCACCGGGATGCGGCCCTTGGCCGCGGCCACCACCTCACGGATCACGCTGTCGTGCTCTTCAAAACCCAGGGTGGCGGATTCGCCCGTGGTGCCCACCGCCACAATGGCGTGGGTGCCCTGCTCCACATGCCAGTCCACCAGGGCGCGTAAACGCTCCCAGTCCACTGCTCCGTCTGCGCGCATGGGGGTTACCAGCGCTACAATGCTGCCACGGATCATGCCTGTCTCCTGTTTTACGCCAATCGGCGCAATCGCGATTATTCCGGTGCACCGGACCCTGTCGTCGGGTGAAGGGCGCTATGGTAAACCTCGAAAACGCTGGACGCCAGATGCCTGACACTCGGCAATTCCCTTTGTGGGAAGGGAGCCGGCGGGACCAGGCAGCCTCTCCCCCACCACCAGGGCGAGGCGAGTCACGGGGCTAGAGACAACGCCGGCAGCGTTTCGCTCCTCGTAACTTACCCCTTACCATGGTTTTTCTTCAGGATTTCCACAGCCCAGGATGAGTCTTCTGGTCTCTGCACTCTCTGCAGAAAACCTCTAAACTCTCATCACACAACTCTCAAAATACAAACAAGACAATGCCTGCGGAGCGCATCATGGAACAACTCATCGTTATCTCGGCCTTGGGGTCAGACCGCCCGGGCATCGTGGAGTCCCTTTCCCGGGCAGTACTGGAACACAACGGCAATATCCTCGACTCTCGCATGACCGTGTTGGGCGGTGAGTTTGCCGTGCTGATGCTGGTGTCCGGCAGCGATGCCACCCTGGACCAGTTGGAAACGGACCGGGACAAGCTGGCGGGTGAACTGGACCTGCTGATCACCCTGAAACGTACCCGCCCACGTGATCTGCAGGCCCGCGCCCTACCCTACGAGGTGGAAGTGGTGGCCATGGACAACCCGGGCATCGTCCACGAAATTGCCAACTTCTTTTCCCGGCGCAGCATCAACATCGATGATCTGCATACCGGCACCTATGCCGCTCCCCACACCGGCACCAGCATGTTCAGCCTTCACCTGGTACTGAGCATGAACGCGGAACAATCAGTGGCCGAATTACGCGAGGCTTTCCTGGACTTCTGTGAGGAGCGCAATCTGGACGCCACCATGACACCGAAGCGCTAAGCACCGCAGCACACAACATGGCAAAACCATCAACAGCATGAAAGAGAAGCGGACCCCATATGGCACATCCCAAGATTGGTAATCTGGCACCCAACTTCAAACTGCCTGATCAGGACGGCAATACGGTTGAACTGAAATCCTTCAAGGGCAAGAACCCGGTGGTGATTTTCTTCTACCCCAAAGCACTGACCCCGGGTTGTACCACCCAGGCCTGCGGCATTCGCGATACCAGGGCTGAGCTGGAAAAACGCGGCGTAGTGGTATTCGGCATCAGCCCGGACCCGGTTGCCCGCTTGCCCAAATTTATCGACAAGCATGATCTGAACTTCACCCTGTTGTCCGATGAGGACCACGCCATCGCGGAAAAATACGGTTGCTGGGGAATGAAGAAGTTCATGGGCAAGGAATTCATGGGGCTCATCCGCACCACCTTTATCGTCGGCAAGGACGGCAAACTGGTGAAGGTAATGGACAAGTTCAAAACCAAGAGCCATCACGAGGATCTGCTGGCTGAGCTGGACGAGCTGGGAATCTAGAAAACCTCTGCATGGCAAGGGGCGCCACCGCGCCCCTTAACTGGCTGCTATGAATCCTCCTGCACCTTCTGCTCAGGGTCAGGGTAATCTGACTGACTGGGCCAGGCATTGATCACCGCCTTGATCAAGGTCGCCAGCGGGATGGCAAAGAACACACCCCACAATCCCCACAACCCTCCGAACAGCAAGATCGCGGTAATGATTGCTACGGGGTGAAGGTTCACCGCCTCCGAGAACAGCAGCGGCACCAGAATATTGCCATCGATAAACTGGATGACGCCGTAAATCACCATCACCAGGGCAAAATCCCCGCTCCAGCCAAACTGCACATAGGCCGCAGCCGCCACCGGGAGTGTTACCACTGTCGCGCCGATATAGGGCACCACCACGGACAAGCCTACCAGCACCGCCAGCAACACGGTGTAGTGCATTCCCAGCAGCAGGAAAGCAATAAAGGTGGCACTGCCTACCAGCAGGATCTCGATGGCCTTGCCGCGCACATAGTTGGCAATCTGATCATCCATCTCATGCCAGACGTGATCCAGAATCCGGCGCCGACGGGGCAGGAAACGCATCAGCCAGTTGATGATGGTTTCCCGATCCTTGAGGAAAAAGAACACCAGCAATGGCAGCAACACCAGGAAGACCATCACCTCCACCAGGTTGGGAATAGACGCCAGCGACAGGGTCAGCACCCCCTGCCCTGCTTCCGCCACCTGGCGCTGAATCACCGACACAATGGAATTCACCTGCTCCATGGAGATCACTTCCGGATAATGTTCCGGCAACTGTCTGAGCCAGGTTTCTCCATTCTTGAGAAGATGCGGCAACTGGTCCTGCACCAGCAGCAGAGTCTGTCGCCAGACCATGGGCAACAGCACCACCAGAGTCGCGATCAGCAGGCCAAGGAAGAGAGTAAAAACCAGGTTCACCGCCAGTAGACGGCGCATGCCATGACGCTCCAGCCCGGAAACCAGCCCTTGCATCAGGTAGGCAATCACGATTGATGCAAACACCGGCGCCAACATGCCACCGAAAAACAGAATGACCAGTCCGGCGGTCAGCAATACCACAAGAAGATATACTGCCTCCTCATCGGAAAAGTACCGTTCGGACCAGTTTTTGAGAATACGTAACATCAGCTCTCCTGTTCGCCACGGCGAATCACAAAGGCATAGTGGCCCTTATTTTCGCCCATGCGAACCAGCTCGTGGCAGGATTGTCTCAAATAGGCAGGAATGTCATCGGCGGAAGCAGCATCGGTGGCGATCACCTCCAGCAGCTGCCCCGGTTTGAGATGTCTCAGCGCCTGCCGGGTCTTCAACAACGGCATGGGACATTGCAGGCTGGAGGCATCAATCTGCAGGTCGATAGGCTGGTCGCTCATACAGGCGGCTTCATTCGTTGCGGCTCTAGCTGCATTATAGTCACAACCCGACAACGGAATAAGGGTGGGTTGTGCCGACTTGCACGAATACTTACGGGAGCATCTTACTTGAAGTTTTTGTTACGCACCGTCTTGTTGTTGAGTTGCTGCACGCTGGCAGCCACCAGCGCCAATGACGACTTGCCGGTTCTGGGTGATCCCACCGCCGCACTGATGTCCGCCGACCAGGAGTACCGTCTGGGTCGCGGCTGGCTGCGCGGCCTGCGCGGGCAGACCTCGATCATGTCCGACCCGCTGGTGCAGGAATATGTGGAAAGCCTGGTCTACCGGCTCGCCTCCTACAGTGACCTGAAAGAACCCAATCTGGACATCGTGGTCATCAACAGCCGTCAGATTAACGCCTTTGCGGTACCCGGCGGCGTGATCGGGCTTAACGCCGGGCTGTTCCTCAATGCCCGCGACGAAGACGAAGTGGGCGGCGTGGTGGCCCACGAAATTGCCCACGTCAGCCAGCGGCATTTTGCCCGCCGTTATCTGGACTCGAAAAAGATGAACACCGCCGTGCTGGCCGCCATGCTGGCCAGCCTGGCTGTCGCCATTGCCGGTGATGGTGAAGCCGGCATGGCCGGTATCGCCGCCACCCAGGCCGGTGCCATCCAGGCGCAGCTGGCCTACTCCCGCCAGAACGAACGGGAAGCGGACCGGGTGGGCATGCAGACCCTGGTCGCTGCCGGTATGGACCCGGATGCCATGCCTCGTTTCTTCGAACGTATGCACAACAGCCAGCGTTTTTCCGGTGATCCGCCCGAGTTCCTGCTCACCCACCCGGTCACCGAAAGCCGTATTTCCGACAGCCGATCCCGGGCGCGCTCCCTGCCAACCCCGAGGCTCGCCCCGTCTGTCCATTTCCTGTTGGTACAGGCACGACTGCAGGCGGCCTTCATTCAGGGCGACGATCATGCTATCGACCATTTCCGTCAATACAGCAACGAACGCAATGCCCTGGGCCTGCAGGCCGCCCGCTATGGACTGGCGCTGAGTTATCTGCGTGCTGACCACTATGACCAGGCCAGGAAAATCATGCAGGCACTCGCCGAGGAGCACCCGGACCAGCTGTGGTTCCGGCTGGGTCTGGTGGAAGTTGCCATGGACGAGGGCGACTACGACGTGGCCATTAGCCAGGCGGAGCGGGTGCTGGATCTGTCACCGAACAATTACCCGGCGTCCATTTTGCTGAGCAAGGCACTGCTGCGCAGTGAGCAACCGGCCAGGGCCTTGCCGCTACTCAAACCGTTACTGGGAGACCGCCCCAACAACCCGTATATCTGGGATTTGGCCGCCGATGCCTACGGCAACAGCGGCGACAAGGTTCGTGCCCTGCATGCGCGGGCAGAAAGCCAGTTCCTGCGTGGCAGGGACCAGCAGGCGATGCAACAGATGGAATATGCCTTGCGGGATGCGGAAAATGATTTTGCGCTGTACAGCAAGCTCAATGGCCGGCTGCAAACCATGAAGAGGTTATCGGAAGAGAGGTTCTGAGACTTAGGGGGGGATTAGGCCGACCCGTTGGAGCCTTGCTTGCAAGGCGAAGGGTTCTATCAGCCCCGGTGCCCTCTGGAATCTTCGCTTTGCAAGCAAAGCTCCAACGAGACAAGCACAGGGAGATCCTAAAAAAGGCGGCAACGTGGTGTGCCGCCTTTTTCAGTTGTCGTGTCATTACGACTTCAGCGACTTGCCGAAATCCAACATGCGATTGAGCGGCACCATGGCTTTATCTGCCAGGTCCGAATCCACGAAGATCTCCTGGCCCATGCCATTGTCGTCTTCCAGCACCGCCAGCATGTTCTGCAGGCCATTCATGGCCATCCACGGGCAATGGGCACAGCTGCGGCAGGTGGCACCGGAGCCGGCAGTGGGGGCTTCCAGGAAGGTTTTACCCGGAGCCAGTTGCTGCATCTTGTAGAAGATGCCCTTGTCGGTAGCGACGATGAAGGTGTCGTTATCCATCTCGCAGGCAGCCTTGATCAGCTGCGAGGTGGAGCCCACCACATCCGCCATTTCCACCACCGGCGCCGGTGACTCCGGGTGTACCAGAATGGCAGCGTCCGGGTAGGCCGCTTTCAGATCCTGCAGGCCCTTGGCCTTGAATTCCTCGTGCACGATACAGGCGCCATCCCAGCACAGTACATCGGCACCGGACTTGTCGCGCACATAGCTGCCCAGGTGCTTGTCCGGGGCCCAGAGGATTTTTTCACCGTTGCGGTCCAGATGCTCAATCAGCTCCACCGCAATAGAGGAGGTGACCACCCAATCGGCGCGGGCTTTCACCGCCGCCGAGGTATTGGCGTACACCACCACGGTGCGATCCGGATGCTGATCACAGAAATCGGCAAATTCGTCCTCAGGACAGCCGATATCCAGCGAGCAGGTCGCTTCCAGGGTAGGCATGAAAACGCGTTTTTCCGGGCTGAGAATCTTGGCGGTCTCGCCCATGAACTTGACCCCGGCCACGATCAGAGTGGACGCCGGGTGCTCCTTGCCGAAGCGGGCCATTTCCAGGGAATCGGACACGCAGCCACCGGTTTCTTCCGCCAGGGACTGAATTTCAGGATCGGTATAGTAGTGGGCCACCAGTACCGCGTCGCGCTGGCGTAACAATTCCTTAATGCGCTGACGGTAGGATGCACGCTGTTCCTCGCTGAGCGAGTCTTCGTGTACCACCTTGGCCAGATGGGCCTGTACCAGTGCTTGTGCCTCTGCAGTCATTGGCTTCACCGCCTGGGGTTTCCCCCTGATATCAATAACTTAGGTAATAACCAGAAAATCAGGGCGGGCATAATACCACAACGTGGCGCCGGGGCGGCGCCGCGTAGATACCCTTAAGCGTTAAAATGCGCCCGGACGGGCGGCTTTTCAAGATGCCGGACGATAGTCCGGGCCGGCAGCCACCAGATGCACAGTACTGATGGCTCGCTCCAGGAACGCGCCCTCGCAGTAACACAGGTAGTAATCCCACATACGGATAAAGCGCTCGTCAAAACCCAACTCACGGACTTTCGGCAAGTTCGCCAGAAAACGCTGACGCCAGTGATTCAGGGTCAGGGCGTAGTCATGGCCGATGTCATGAAGCTCCGTGGCGACCATGCGGGTATGCTTAGTCAGATGCTGGCACATCACCGACACGCTGGGCAGGAAACCGCCCGGGAAGATATAGCGTTTGATGAAATCGACCTGATTGCGGGCATGCTCGTAGCGCTGATCCGGCACCGTGATGGCCTGCAATACCAGTTTGCCATCCGGTTTTAGCCTTTCTCCGAGCACCTGAAAATAGCTCGGCAGAAACTCCGCCCCCACCGCTTCGATCATTTCCACGGAGACCACCCGATCATACTGACCGGTGAGCTCCCGATAATCCTCTTCCAGCACCGTCACTCTGCCCTCAAGCCCCTCAGCCTGAACCCTTTCACGGGCATGGCGAGCCTGCTCCCGGGAGATGGTGGTGGTGGTGACCTGAACACCATGATGCTTGGCCGCATGAATGGCGAGACCGCCCCAGCCAGTGCCGATTTCCAGCAAGGTCATACCTGGAGCCAGTGACAGGTACTGGCAGATTTTTTCCAGCTTGTAGTCGGAAGCTTCTTCCAGCGGGGCATCCGGACGGGGAAACACCGCGCTGGAGTACATCATGCTGCGATCGAGAAACAGGCTGAAGAAATCGTTGCCCAAGTCATAGTGCGCAGAGATATTGCGGCGTGAGCCCTGCAAGGAATTACGGTTATAGCGGTGCAGCATTTTCAGGGCCGGCCTGGACAACAATGCCATGCCACCTTCCAGGGCTTTCATGGCATCTACGTTGGCAGCAAAGTAACGAATGACTGCCACCAGGTCCGGGCTATCCCAGCCTTTTTCCATGTAAGCTTCTGCCGCGCCCAGGGCACCGCCACTCATCATCATGGTATAGGTGCGCCAATCACGCAGGCGGATAATGGCCGCTTCGCCGTGGGAATGGCTGCCGAGCATGACCTGATTGCCATCGGGTTCGTGAATACGAAGAGCGCCATGCGGCAGAGCGTTGAGCCGAGCCAGCACCAATTTGCGAGCCACGGACTGTGCCCAGCTGATTGTCACACTGTGTTGTAATGAGTTTGTTGTGGCTTTTTCGCCAGACAGCATGCGGTCAATCTCCGTACCGATTGTTACTGTTATTGCCGGGGTGAGAATGAAATCTCGCCCCCTTGCGCCAGAGCCGGAATGCCTGCCAGTAAATGGCACGCATTGTCGCCACGCCCTGGGCACCGAAGCGGAAGATCACCGACCCCATGTTGCCTTTACCAGGGTTCTTAAGGTCCAGCTGCAGCCCAGCCACAAACACGACCTGATCTTCCTTTCTGTCTTCCAACATTAGGCGCAGACCGGGTAAGGCCACGTGAAGATCCCAGTGGTAATCCAGTGCCATAGGCAGAAAGGGCGACACATGAAAGGCCTTGGGGTGGCTCACCACCCAACCACCCTGTTCGTTTTTTTGCAGGTTCAGCGGATAGAAATGCCGCTCCCGCCAGGGGGTGTTCTGCACTTCCGCCAGCATACTGTCCGGCTGTTCGCTGTCCCCGGAGAAATGCAGGTAAAGCACCAGAGGATTGAACAGCGTGCCCAGGGTGCGCCACTGGCCCAGCATCACTACCCTGCCCGCCTGCCAATCCAGGCCCAGCTCCACGGCTTTTTCACGCACCTTGTCATTCAGGCTATCCGGGCGCGCATCCACAAAGTCGCTATCGCGAAACACCACCGGCCGCCAGCGCCGGCCCCAGGCCGGATGCCGGGCCAGCATGGCGTCTACTTCCGCCAGATCACACCAGACCATCCACAGGGGGTAATGAAACCCATGACGGAACGGCACCAGGCGCTGGTGCCATACCTTGCCCCTTGCTATCGCCTGGGTAATCACGGGGCAGACTCCGGGGACAATGCCCGCACCACGTTCAAGGCCGACACCACGCCGTCTTCATGGAAACCATTACGGCACCAGGCTCCGGCATACCAGGTGCGCCTTTCGCCATTGCCCGCCAGTAGCGTTTCACAGGCTGCCACTGTATCCGGTGTAAACAGTGGATGGGCAAAATGATAGCGGGCAATGATTTTTTCCGGATCAATTTTGTCCGTCGCATTCAGCGTCACGCAGAAAGTTTCCGGTGCCTGGATGCCCTGCAGAATATTCATGTCATAGGTGACCTGTACACGCTCTTGATCGTCATCGAAAAGCAGGGCATTCCAGCTTGACCAGACCCGCTGACGCCGTGGCAGCAAGCGAATATCCGTGTGCAACACCACCTCATTATCCTGATAACCGAGCCGTGACAAGCACTCTGTCTCGCGGCTATCCGGGTCGTCGAGCAGCGCCATGGCCTGATCGCTGTGGCAGGCAAGAATCAGCTGATCAAACTCTCGCTGTTCACCATTCACCGTGAGAGTGACACCCTGCTCATGGCGGCGTACCGCACTAACCGCTGAACGGGTGTGAAAACGGGCTGAACATTGCTCCACCAAGGGTTTCACATACTGATTGGAGCCCCCCGGCACCACATACCACTGGGGCCGGTTGGTGAGCGAAAGCAGGCCGTGATTCTGGAAAAAGCGGATAAAGAACTTTGCCGGGAACACTTCCATCTGTTCCAGGGAGCAGGACCAGATGGCACCACCCATGGCGAGAATATAATCCCGACAGAAACGCCCCCCGTAACCATGCCGGCGCAGGTATTCACCCAGCGGCATTTCCCCCGCCTCAGTGTCCAGCAACCCGGGCGCATTGCGATTAAAACGAAGGATGTCGCCGATAAAGCGCCAGTGGGATGGGCTCAGAAGATTGCGCTTCTGGGCAAAAATCCCGCCTAGGCCATCGCCGGAATATTCCAGTCCGTTGCGCTTATCACTGACGGCAAATCCCATCGCCGTGGGCTGGCCCTGCAAACCCAGCTCATCCAGCAGGCGCAGATAGTTGGGGTAGGTGCGGTCATTGAACACAATGAAGCCCACATCAATGGCGTAGTCACCGTGCTCCCGGCTCACCGGCACGGTACAGGTGTGGCCACCGAGGTAGTCGTTGGCCTCGAAGACGTCCACCTGATGATCTCTGGACAGATACCAGGCGGCGGTGAGACCGCTGATACCGGCACCGACGATGGCAATACGCTGACTCATGCCTGTTCCTTTCTGCTAGTGGGACTGTGATTACTGTCGTCGTACTGGGCCTTGGCGGCCTTGAAAGCCTCGGTAACCCGCTCGCGCACACCGGCATGGGGCACCACCGGCGGCGGATAGTCAGGCGCCAGTAAAGGCTGTTTCCAGGGCTCGTGGACGGTCTTGTTATCCAGCTCGCGTAATTCCGGCACCCAGCGGGCGACAAACTCGCCCTGCGCATCGAAACGCTGGCTCTGGCGGACAGGGTTGAAGACGCGGAAATACGGCACCGCGTCGGTACCGGAGGACGCACTCCACTGCCAGCCGCCATTGTTGGCGGCAAAATCTCCGTCGATCAGGTGTTGCATGAAAAAACGCTCCCCCATCCGCCAGTCCAGCCACAGATGCTTGCTGAGGAACATGGCCGTGACCATGCGCAGGCGATTATGCATCCAGCCAGTGGCCACCAATTGCCGCATGGCCGCGTCCACCAGCGGGTAGCCGGTGCGACCCTCGCACCAGGCCTGGAACAAGTCAGGGTCTCGGGACCACTGCAGCAACTCGGTTTCCGGCCGAAACGCGCCACCGCGACTGACCCGGGGGAAACGGGCCATGATCTGGCGATAGAAGTCTCGCCAGGCCAGCTCACCAATCCAGCAGGCAGCCCCGTCCCGGGCGCCCGCATCGGCCATGGCCAGAGTCGCCGCCCGGTAGCAACTGGCCGGAGACAGGGTGCCCGCAGAAAGAGCGGCGGACAGGGCACTGGTGGCCGGTTGCGACGGAAAATCCCGATGCTTGCGATAACCGGCCAGATGATGCTCGGTAAAATCATCCAGTTGTTTCAGTGCCGCCGCCTCGCCCGGTTGCCAGTGACGGGTCAGAGAATCAGGCACTGTCAGCTTTTTGAGGGCACGTTCCACCACGCCCTTGCCGACAAAGCGGCCGTTACCGGCGCGAGCTGCAGGCAATGTGGCCACCGGCTCGAAGTGGCTGTCGAGCCATACATCCCAGCGTTTTTTGAAGGCGCTGAAGACCGTGTAAGGCGTTCCCTTGCCGGTGTTCAGGGTGCGCGGAGGCACCAGCACGCTGTCATCAAAGCCGGTTATCTGCACCCCCAGCGGCTCCATGGCCTGGGCCACCGCCCGGTCACGGTTCAGTTCGTTAAGTGGGTACTCGCGGCTACAGAACAGGCGTTCAATGCCGTGCTCCCGCACAAAGTCAGCCATCAGCGCAGGCACGGCGGCAAAGTCGCCGGCGTCCAGCACATGCAGATCCACACCCCGCTCTGCCAGGGCCTCGCCCAATTCAAGCAAGCTTTGCAGCACATACCAGCGGCGTAGCGGCGCCACATCGTGGCTATCCCACTGCTGATCACAGAGAAAATAGACCGCGATAACCGGTTCATCCCGTTCCAGCGCCTGCTGCAGGGCACGGTGCGAGTGGATACGTAGGTCGTTGCGATACCAGAGCAAATTCATAAAACGCCTCTATGCCCTTCCAGGGTCAACAATTGTTCCGCCACCGCCTGACGGTCCCCGGTGAGCCTGGTCACACAGGCAGGCGGCGCTTCCGCCAGCCGGCCCCAGCAGGCCACGGGCCATGGCTGGTTCTGTTGCGGCCAGAGGCGCTGGCGCTGGCCGGCGGTAGGCCAGCGATCAATCACCCAGAGCACCCCGCAGGGCTGACGATCGGCCACAAGCGCACTCAAGGCATCCACGTCCACGTCCCGCTGCAAACACCACAGAGGTCGCTGCAGCACCATGGCCAGCTCCAGAGCCGGCAACACGTCCCCCACCGGCACCAGTAGCCAGCCAAACTCCCGCCGCTTGGGTGACAGGGACAAGGCACGAGCGGCCCACTTCTGGGTCAGAACGGCTTCCAGCAAGGCCAGATGGGCAGACAGGGACGGGCTACCGGCAAGCTGCTCACGCAGGGGATCGCTGAGTTCGCGGATCACCTGCGCATGGCTGTAGTCGGCCAGCAGCCGGTTGAGCAGTTGCTCCAGGCGCCGTCCATTCATGGTCTCCAGCGCCTGTAACGCATCCTGGCGTGCCTGGGCCCAGGGCACACCGTTATCGGCTGACAGCAGCGGCTCCTGCTCCCCTGACAGCAAGGACGCCACCTGGCTGATGGGCACGCCCTTTTCCACCCAATGAACAATGCGCCGTATCTGGTCCACTTCAGCGGATCGGTAACGGCGATGCCCCTTGGCAGTGCGCTCCGGCTTCAGCAAGCCGTAGCGACGCTCCCAGGCACGCAGGGTGACCGGGTTGACGCCACACTGCTCACTGGCCTGCTGGATGGTGAGCACGTCGCTCATACCCGATTTCTCAGCCCCAGATCATCCGGATACGGCGACAGGTAGCCCTGCTTTTCCAGATAGGGCTGCGGCACCTTGCGCATGCCGCCACGCAGCAGGGTCATGGGCACAACCAGCGGCACTTCCTCGCGCAGGTAAGCCTCAATCTGTTCGTTGATCAACGCCCTGTCGGTATCGCTGAGGCCCTCACGCAAAAAACCCGCCAGGTGTTGCAGGGTATTCACGTGTGCACCTCGCGATACCCGCTTCTTCATGGCGATCATCAAGGCGTGGATATATTCCTCGGCGATCTCCTCCAGCGGGCGGCTTTTCAGGTCGCTGAGCAGGGGCCCCAACTGACGATAGGTTTTCTGGCAGTGGGCAAGTAGCTGGAATTTGTGTCGGCTGTGGAAGTCGATCAACCGCTGGGCGGTGAGCCCCTGCTCACGGAGCTGACACCAGTCATCGTAAAGGAACACCCGCTCGATAAAGTTTTCCCGCAGGGTATCGTCGTTAAGCCTTCCCTCTTCTTCCAGGGGCATGAGCGGGTAATGAGTTTGCAGCGCTGCGGCAAACAGGCCACTGGCATCACGGTGCTGCACATTGCCGTCATCGTTGTAGACGCGGATGCGCTCCATGCCGCAACTGGGGGATTTGGCCATCAGGATATAACCGCGCAACGGCGCCAGAGAAGGCATGGTGCGGGTGATGAAATCCTCCATCAGGTCGGTATGGTCGCGACGCCCATCGGTGGTGATCAGCCGCAGCTCTCCACCTTGCTCGGCAAGGTGCATGGCCTTGCGCGGCGCACTGAGGCCCGCCCCCATTTCCGGGCACAGGGAACGAAACTCGAAATAGCGGGACAAAACGCCAGTGCAATAGCGGGAATGCTTGTGTCCCTTGTCGTGACGCACTTCCAAGCCCAGCAAACAGGCGCTGATACCGACCGGGATTTTTGCGGAGCTGTTCATGTGTCACCCCATACCTGTACAAGAAATGATGTTTGTACAAGTTTAGGCCAATGTACAGTCAACACGCCGTGAAGCTCCCGTTCGAGCCACTTTCCTGCATCGGCCAGTGAAGATGCAATCTCGGGCAGCTATGCTTATACTGCCAAACAAACTGATCATATGGACAGTGCAATGCGTATTCTTGTGTGTGGCGGGCGCGATTTTGCCGATCAGCCATTACTGGCCCGCAGTCTGGCCCGGCTACTGCGTGACAACACCTTCAGCCTGCTGATCCACGGCAATGCCAGTGGCGCGGATCGACTGGCCAGCCAGTGGGCCCATGACAGCGGTGTGGATCAGGTCAGCTACCCGGCCAACTGGGTAGCCCATGGTCGCGCCGCCGGCCCCATGCGAAATCGGCGCATGCTCCATCACGGCCGCCCCCAGGCGGTGGTGGCCTTTCCTGGCGGGCGGGGCACCGCCAATATGATTCAACTGGCTGAAGACGCCGGCTTGCCAGTCTGGCAGCCGGCACTGGACGGCGAGGATGGCATTCCCTCAGCGCAGGGGCTGATGGCACGCTGAGGATCACGGGGTTGGCAACAGCCGGAGAGGAAAGCGGCTTCACCCCAGGGGACATAGTGCTCACGGAGGAAGAACACACTCTCTGTGTGCTCGGTGAGCGCAGTGGTGAAATCAGGCTTCGCCAGGCTATGGATCAAACCTGCCGGGATCAGGGGGCAATAAGAGCGGGAAGAGCATCAGCAGAACGAAAAAGGGCCCGCCGTAGGCGAGCCCTTTTAAATTTGGTGGGTCGTGCTGGATTCGAACCAGCGACCA
Organism: uncultured Alcanivorax sp.; assembly: GCF_947258575.1. Classification (GTDB taxonomy): domain Bacteria; phylum Pseudomonadota; class Gammaproteobacteria; order Pseudomonadales; family Alcanivoracaceae; genus Alcanivorax. The sequence continues at coordinate 134,259 of NZ_CAMYIV010000011.1, read as the reverse complement.
ATTGGTTAAAAGCCAACTGCTCTACCAACTGAGCTAACGACCCGCTCCCGAAGGAGGCGCAAATAATACGGATTTATTTCCGGGAGACAAGGGGAAAACCGATTTTTTTTCCCCTTTACTGATAGTTTGTTGGATCTTTGACCAATGCCTCATCAAAGCCTTGCTTGCGAAGGCGGCAACTGTCGCATTTGCCACAGGCATTGCCATTCTCGTCAGCCTGGTAGCAAGACACCGTGAGTCCATAATCCAGCTCCAGGGCGGTGCCCTGCTGGATTATCTGCGCCTTGCTCAAGTGCATCAGTGGCGTCTCCACGCTGATCGGGGATCCCTCCACACCAGCCTTGGTGGCCAGATTGGCCATGGCCTGGAAGGCTTCAATAAAGGCGGGGCGACAGTCCGGATATCCGGAATAGTCCACCGCATTGACACCGATGTAGATCGCTTCGGCCTCCACCACTTCCGCCAACCCCAGGGCCAGGGAAAGAAAAACGGTGTTACGGGCCGGCACGTACGTCACCGGAATCCCGTCACCGCCCTCTTCCGGCACGTCAATGGAGTGATCTGTGAGCGCTGAGCCACCGATATTACCCATGCCCAGCTCAATCACCCGATGGCTGAGCGCTCCCAGGGCAGCGGAGACCCGCTCCGCCGCATCCAGCTCGGACCGGGTCCGCTGGCCGTAGTCAAAGGCGATGGTATGGCACTCATAACCCTGATCCCGGGCGATGGCCAGGCAGGTAGCCGAGTCCAGGCCACCAGACAGCAATACCACGGCTTTTTTCATTGATGGCTCTCCTTCAACCCCTAACTAGCGCCCGCGGGCGTCATTCCAGAGTAGTTTGTGCAGTTGTAGCTGGAAGCGAACCGGCAGGCGGTCTGCCACGATCCAGTCAGCCAGTTCACCTGGTGGCAGCTGCCCCTGTACCGGGGAAAACAACACGTCGCTGACACGCTGGTGCAGCTGGTGCTGGTCCAGCATGAAGCGGGCCCAGTCGTAATCCTTGCGGTCGGCCAGTACAAATTTGACCTGATGATGGGGCTGAAGCAGCGGAATATTCTCCAGCCGGTTGTTGTGTTGCTCGCCGGAGCCCGGGGCTTTCAGGTCCATGACCACGGACACCCGCGGGTCCACGTCCGCTATATCCATGGCGCCACCGGTTTCCAGGCTCACATCAAGGCCCCGGTCACACAGGGCAGTCAGCAGCGGCAAGCAATTGGGCTGAGCCAGAGGTTCGCCACCCGTAACCGTCACGTAATGAGCCTGGTAGCTGGCTACCTGCTCCACTATCGCCTCTAGCGACCATTTTTCCCCACCGGAAAAGGCGTACTCGGTATCGCACCACACGCAACGCTGCGGGCAGCCGGTCAGGCGAACGAATACCGTGGGCCGACCCACAGTTCGAGCTTCGCCTTGAAGGGAATAAAAAATTTCGGTCAGACGGAGGTCCACAACATCTCCTGAGTACCCGGGAGGGAGAAATGCGGCGGATTCTATCACTTTTGCCGGCGTCTGTGCCGCCGGCAAAAGACGGATAGAGGGGTATTACTTATTCAGCTGTTCCAGCAGCGTCTTCGCCTGGCTGGCTTCAGAGCTATCCGGATACTGTTTTATCAGCTTGTGCAGATTGACCTTGGCCTGGGACACCTGCTCGTCACGGGCCTGCATCACCGCCAGGGTATAGAGGCTGGTGGGCGCCTTGCTGTGATCCGGATAGTCATCCACTACCGACTGGAACTGGGCCTGGGCCTTGTCCGGCTTCGGGGTTTTCAGGTTGCTGTAAACCTTGCCAAGCCAGAAGTGGGCGTGGGCACGAAACTGCCCGTTGGGGAAATCGTTCAGGTAACCCTCGAAGGCTTCTGCCGCCGCATCAAAGTCTCGCTTGATCAGCTTGTCCTTGGCGGCACTGTAGGCGTCACGGTCTGCTTCGGGGTCATTGGGCGCCGCACTATCGGCGCTATCATCTGGCTGCTCGGTCTTGCCCTGTTCAGCCAGCGTATTGATTCGGGTATCCAGGTCCAGATAACGCTCACGCTCGGCGTCCTTCATGACCTGTAGTTCATGGCGCAACTCTTCAAGCTGCCCCTGTAAATCCTGGATCTGCTCTTCAAACTGTTGTTGCTGCTGCATCAGTAGCAACAACCCATCCTGACTTGCCGCTGCACCAGCACTGCTGCCACCGGAGCGGGCCTGAGCAAGACTTCTCTCTTCAACGGCCAGCGGCCCGGTGTTCTGTGCTTGCGCACAGAACACCAGGGAGCCGAGCACTACGCCTGCAAGCAGGCGCGTTCGCTTCACTGCTTTCATGCCTTACGGACGGCCGGCAGTGTAGTTGATTTCTACGCGACGGTTCTTGGCCCAGTCCATTTCGCTGTGACCAAAGGCTGCAGGCTTCTCTTCACCGTAGGAAACGATTTCCAGCTGGGAAGAAGACACGCCCTGAACTCGCAGGAACTTCTCTACCGCCTTGGAACGACGCTCGGACAGAGCCACGTTGTACTCACGGGTACCGCGCTCGTCAGCGTGACCTTCCAGACGCAGTTTGGCGTTGGAGTTGTTCTTCAGGTAGGTAGCGTGGGCACGCAGAGTTTCGAAAGCCGCCGCCGGAACGGTGTTGCTGTCGAATGCGAAGTAGATCACCCGGCTGTCGGTGGTGCCATCGTAGTTGGACGGATGGTTGTAGAAGTTGTCAGCTGTCAGCGGGATGCTGCTGGTGTCCGGCTTGGACGGAGTAGACGGCTCAACCGGAGTTACCGGAGAGGTATCAGTCTGCTGGGACATATCGTCGGTGGCAGAGCTGTCGTCTTCAGTCGGGGTGCTGGAACAGGCTGCCAGGGCAGCTGCCAACATCAGGGCAAACAGCGGGTTAAGAAATGAACGCATGCGTAAAGCTCCTATAATTTCCTAGTATTGGACTCCGAGAATGACTCAGAGGAACGGCGACCAGGCCGGTTCTCTGACTTCCCCTTCCTTCGACGGCAGCTTCACTTTGACTCTGCCATCGATGGATACGGCTTCCAGAACCCCCGTCCCCCGATCTTGCGTCCCGTAAATTACCATACTTCCATTGGGCGCAACACTGGGCGATTCATCCATGTCTGTACGGGTCACAATATTGAATGTGCCCCGCTGGAGGTCCTGCACCCCGACGTTAAAATTTCCGTTTCGTCGGTGTACATAAACAAGATAACGGCCGTCGGGTGTGACATCCGGGCGCGCATTATACGCACCCTGGAACGACACTCGCCGGACCGACTTATCATTTATGTTCAGTTTGTAGATCTGTGGCCCGCCGGAACGGCTGGAGGTGAACACCAGGTGCTCCCCATCCGGCAGCCAGCGCGGCTCCGTATCGATACCATAATGCTGGGTCAGCCGTGTTAACTTTTTGGTGGCGATATCCAGCATGTAGATTTCCGGGTTTCCGTCCCGCGACAAGGTCAGGGCCAGCTTTTGGCCGTCCGGTGACCAGTCAGGAGCCCCATTGATACCTCTGAAACTGGACACCTTTTCCCGGTTGGTGGTCGCCAGGTCATGGGTATAGACCCCCGGCATGCCATCATCCTCGAAAGAGACATAAGCAACTTTCCTGCCATCCGGCGACCAGGTCGGGCTCATGATGGGCTCTTTACTGCGCAGGATAGTCGTTACACGGTGCCCGTCAGCGTCCGCATATTGCAACTGATAAGGGTTTTTGTCATTACGATTATGCGTGACATAGAGAATCTTGGTGGAAAACGCGCCGGGGATACCGGTGAGCTGTTCATAGATCCGGTCACTGATGGCATGGGCCACATCGCGCAGCTGGGACACGGGGGGCCGATAGGTTTCCGACATCAGCTTCACCTGGCGGTTTACGTCGAACAGGGCATAGCTGACCTCGTAACCACCGGTTTCCTGGGCTTTCATGCTACCGGTGATGATGTACTCCACCCCCAGCACCCGGAAATCCCGGTAGATGACTTCGCTTTCATTACGCGGCCTGCTGAGCATATCTTCCGCCGGTAGCGGCTTGAACTGGCCACTGCGATGCAGATCTGCCTGCACAATCTGTGACACGTCCTCGGGCGCATTCTGTGCCCCCTCAAAGGGCACGACGGCGATGGGGACCGCATCAACACGCCCTTCGGTGACCCGTATCAACAATTCTGCCCGGGCCATCGCAGCGCCAAACACCAGGATGGCCGCCAGACCGATCCGCCACATTTTCTGTGCCCTACATTCCAACTTCATTGTGCAACTCCAGGATCAAATTCGATCACCAGTGAGCGAAACTGTTTATCAAACAGGGGGCCATCAGGCACCGGCAAGGGGCTTGCCAGCTTGACCGCATTCATTACCGATTCATCAAAATCCGGGTAGCCGCTGCTTTTTACCACCGACACGTTAATGACTTCACCGCCAGGAATCATCTGTATACGAACCTGCGTCTTGATGTCATCCCGGTTCCGGTAATTCCCGGGAATACGCCAGCGCTGTCCCACCTGAGCGGAAATGGCATCGGTAAAACTGGCCACTTCCACATCCGACTGATCCGCGTTGCTGGCTGCTTCCTGCGACTCCTGGGGTGATGGCTCCGTCGGCGTTGCCATCTCCAGCTCTTCCTCGGCCAGCATTTCCTCCAGACTCGGCTCCTCAATATCGGGGATAGCCGGTTTGGGATCGGGCTTGGGTTCCGGTTTCGGTTCTGGCTTAGGTGTCGGCTTTTTGGTCGGCTCCGGTTTCGGCTTGGGTTTGGGCTCAGGCTTTTTGGGTTCTGGCTTGGGCTCCGGTTTGGGCTTTGGCTTGGGTTTCGGTTTCGGTTTCGGCGCGGGCTTTTGCTCCGGCTTCGGCTTGCTTACCGGCGCCGTCTTCTGTTTCGACGTTTCCACCATGGTGGCTTTCACATGGGGAGGAATCACCGGCGCCTTGTGCAGAGACGGATCCGTGCTCCAGCTGAACACCAGCAGCCCAAACACCAGCAGGTGAATGAGGACGGTAAAAAGCAGCGCGGCGCCACGATCACTCATTGCTGCCCTGCGGTTCAGTCACCAAACCCAGCTGAGTAATGCCGGCTGCCTGCAAGGCACCCATCAACTGGACCACCTTGGCGTAGGCCACCTGGCTGTCCCCTTCCACCAGAAACAAGGTGGACGGTTTCTGCTTGTGAATACGCAACGCATGCCCCTGCACCGTTTCCAGACTGGCAGACTTACGGCTGTCGCTGCCCACATCAATGTAGTAGCTGCCGTCGGCGGTCACCGAAATGATCACCGGCTCATCCTTGTTGGTATCAATGGGCTCGCTGTTGCTGTCGGGTAGATCCACATTGATGCCCTGGGTCATCATCGGCGCCGTGGCCATGAAAATCACCAGTAGCACCAGCATCACATCGATGTAGGGCACCACGTTCATCTCGGCAACGAGCTTGCGCGGCACCCTGATCTTCACGCCGCTCATGGCTTACCCCTCGCGTCCGTGAACCTGACGGTGCAGCACCGAGGAAAACTCCTCGGCGAACATTTCGTTTTCGGTTAGCAGCGCATCGCTCTGGGCGGAGAAGCGGTTGTAGGCCATCACCGCCGGAATCGCCGCAAACAGACCGATGGCCGTGGCAATCAACGCCTCGGCAATACCCGGCGCCACTACGCTAAGGGTAGCCTGCTTGACGTTGGCCAGGGCCATAAAGGAATTCATGATGCCCCAGACAGTACCGAACAGACCCACATACGGGCTGGTAGAACCGACAGTAGCCAGAAAGGGAAGGTGCTTGGTCAGCCGGGTCTGCTCGCGCTGCAAAGCCACGCGCATGGCCCGCTGGCTGCCATCCATGACGGCTTCAGCGCCACGGGTGCTCTTGGAGAGCCGCACAAACTCCTGGAAGCCGGCGCGAAAGATAGACTCCGGGCCCGCATCCACGTCCGGGTCCTTACGGCTCTGGTTGTACAGTGAGGCCAAATCGTCGCTGGACCAGAATTTCTCTTCGAAGGTACGTCCCGCCTTGTGAGCCCGCCCCATTACCCGGAAACGGCTGACAATCATGTACCAGGACGTCAACGACGCCACTATCAACAGCACCATGACCAGCTGCACCACAATGGTGGCGTTACTGATCAGACTGACGACAGACATACTCGATGCCTCAACCATTGAGCCCTTCTCCTTCGCTGGCGGCTTTGAATTTGTTGTACAGGCCAACCGGTATCCCGGTGGGCCTGAGAGTATCAGCACTGACGCAGGCCACCTTGATCTCCGCCTGACACAGCAGCGTGTCGCCCCGGCGTACCTGCTGGTCGAAAAACAACGTCGCCTTGCCCAGCTGCTTGAGCCGGGCGGTCACCGCCAGCGCATCGTCGATGCGGGCCGGCTGACGGTATTGCACATTGGCCGAATGGACCACGAACTGAAAATTTTCATCGGCCAGTACATAGTGCTGGTAGCCCAGAGTACGCAAAAACTCCGTGCGCGCCCTTTCCATGAATTTCAGGTAATTCACGTAATAGACGATGCCACCGGCATCAGTGTCTTCGATGTAGACGCGCACCGGCAGGGTAAATTCCCCATTTCTCGGCTTTTTTTCAATCATTAAACAAATCACCGTCTTTTCGAGGGCGCTGCAAGCCGAAATGACGCCAGGCATGGTTGGTGGTGGCCCGTCCCCTCGGGGTACGTTGAATAAAGCCCTGCTGGATCAGATAGGGCTCCACCACCTCTTCCAGGGTGCCGGCATCTTCATTGAGGGCAGCCGCCAGGGACTCCAGGCCCACCGGACCACCATCAAATTTGTGCATGATCATGTCGAGCAGACGCCGGTCGGTGCCGTCCAGGCCACAACTATCCACCTCCAGCATGTCCAGCGCCCGCTGGGCCATGGCTTCGGTGATACGCCCATCGCCTTTTACTTCCGCGTAATCACGGACCCGGCGCAACAACCGGTTGGCGATACGGGGTGTGCCGCGGGCGCGGCGTGCCACTTCCAGGGCGCCGGCATCATCAATGGGAATGGAGAGAATGTCGCAGGCACGAATCACAATCCCGGAGAGATCCTCCACCGAATAGAATTCCAGCCGCTGAACAATGCCGAAGCGGTCACGCAAGGGCGCGGTAAGCAGGCCCGCCCGAGTGGTAGCACCCACCAGGGTGAAGGGTGGCAAATCCAGCTTGATGGAGCGGGCCGCCGGCCCCTCGCCGATCATGATATCGAGCTGGTAGTCCTCCATGGCCGGGTAGAGGATTTCCTCCACCACCGGTGACAGGCGGTGGATTTCATCCACGAACAGTACATCACCCTCTTCCAGGTTGGTCAGGATGGCGGCCAGATCCCCGGCCTTTTCCAGCACGGGGCCGGAAGTGGACTTGAGTTCGCAGCCCATTTCCCGGGCAATAATGTGCGCCAGGGTAGTCTTGCCCAAACCGGGGGGGCCAAAAATCAGGGTATGGTCCAGGGCTTCATGACGGCCACGGGCGGCATCAATGAAGATTTCCATGCGCTCGCGGACTTTTGGCTGGCCTTTGTAATCAGCCAGACTGGCCGGGCGGATAGCCCGGTCCTGCTGCTCTTCACCGGTGCCGACAGCGGCAGCTGAAATCAGACGGTCGTTTTCCATGCTTGCAGTAGAGAAACCCAGCGTTATGAGAATGATTTTGAGCTAGCGTAGACGGATTGTTCCCGGCAGTCACCCGGTGGATGCGAACAGTTGAAAGTTGAAAGTTCAAAGGTTAAAGCTGAAAGGCGGGACAGCACCCGATCAGCGCGCCAGGCTTTTCAGCGCCTGCCGGATCAGTTGCTCACTGCTGGCACCTTCTTGCGCCACCTTGCCAACGGCAGCAGCGGCATCCTTGTTGCGATACCCCAGCGCTTCCAGGGCGGCAATGGCGTCGGAGCGGGCATCGTCGGGCTGAGCCAGCGACACCTGGCCCGGCAGGGAGGTGGGACCACCATCAATCTTGTCGAGGCGGTCGCGCATTTCGATAACCAGTCGTTCGGCGGTTTTCTTGCCGATACCCGGCACCTTCACCAGTGAGGTGGTGTCCTGATCATGAATGCACTGTGCCAGCCGGTCTGCCTCGATGCCGGAGAGAATGGCCAGGGCCATTTTCGGCCCCACGCCATTAACCTTGATCAGCGCCCGAAACAGTTCCCGCTCATAGCGATCGGCAAAGCCATACAGTAACTGGGCATCTTCGCGCACCACGAAATGGGTATGCAGGGTCAAAGACTCACCGGTGTCCGGCAGATCGTAGAAGACCGTCATGGGGGCTTCCACTTCGTAGCCCACCCCGTTCACATCCAGCAGCAGCACTGGCGGGCGTTTCTCGAGCAGGGTTCCGCGCAATTGTCCTATCATGGCTGTGTCATCACCGTACTTTTCACCGTATTCGTCCGTTTCTTACCGCGGTGGCGCCGCCCATACGCGCCAACGACACGCGCATGTGGGCATGACACAGGGCGATGGCCAACGCGTCAGCCGCATCTTCCTGAGGGCGTTTTTCCAGACCCAGCAGGTATTTGACCATTTCCGCCACCTGCCCTTTTTCCGCGCCACCGCGCCCTACCACTGCCTGCTTCACCTGACGGGCAGAATATTCAAACACCGGCAGCGAGGCCTGCATCACCGCCGCAATGGCCGCCCCCCGGGCCTGCCCCAGTTTCAGGGCAGAATCCGCATTGCGAGCCATGAACACCTTTTCAATACTCACTTCCGCCGGGCCGTATTCCATCACCACCTGATGAATGCCGGTAAAGATCTCGCCCAGGCGCGGGGGAATCTCCTTGTGGGTCGTGGCAATGGTGCCAAAGGCCACCGCCCGACTGCGGTTCCCCACCTGCTCCACCAGCCCGTAGCCGGTACGCCGGGAGCCGGGGTCGATCCCCAGTAGTAATGCCATAAGCCGCTGACCCGAAAATAAAAAGCTGGCCCAGTTGTACCTGACAGCTGTCCATATGTCCAGTTGAAGCAGCTTCTAGCTTCTAGCTTCTAGCTTCTAGCTTCTAACAGGATTGTGGCCCGGACCGAAAGATACACAAGCCAGATAACAAAAAACCCCGACTCTGCGGGGTTTTTGTTTTTCTGGTAGCTAGCAGCTCGTAGCTACCCCTCTTCTTCCGCCGGCCAGCTGGCGTTGGTATAGACGTTCTGCACGTCGTCCAGATCTTCCAGCATGTCGATCATCTTATGAACGGTTTCGGCGGTATCCGTATCCATCTCCGCTTCCGTGGAAGGGTGCATGGTCACTTCCGCATCAGCAAACTCCAGACCGGCTTCACGCAGGGCATCGATCACATCACCGAACTGCTTGTCCGGGGTGGTGATCACCAGGAAGCTGCCGTCGTCGTTTTCTTCAACGTCCTCGGCACCGGCTTCCAGGGCCACTTCCATCAGCTTGTCTTCGTCCACGCCACCGGGCTCGAAGAAGATCTCGCCGCGCTTGGTGAACAGGAAGGCCACGGAGCCACTGGTACCCAGGTTACCGGCAAACTTGGAGAACGCATGACGCACCTCGGCCACGGTGCGGTTCACGTTGTCGGTCATGGTTTCCACCAGTACCGCCACGCCACCCTTGCCGTAGCCTTCGTAGGTGATCTCTTCCATGTTGCCATCGTCATCACCGCCAGCACCACGCTTGATGGCCCGGTCGATGGTGTCGCGGGTCATGTTCTGACCCAGCGCCTTGTCCACCGCTGCCCGCAGTCGCGGGTTGTCGGCCGGCTCGCCGCCGCCCATTCTGGCCGCCACGGTGATTTCGCGAATCAGTTTGGTAAAGATCTTACCGCGCTTGGCATCCTGGGCCGCCTTGCGATGTTTGATATTGGCCCATTTACTGTGTCCTGCCATGGTGTCTCCCGTAATTGCTACGAACAGACCGGCGCGAGATAAGTCGCGCCGCCGGTTGTTATCGAATCAGTTATCGTCCTTGCGAACCTGTACACCAACTTCACGCAGCTGCTTGTTGTCCACCGGCGAAGGCGCGTTGGTCATGGTGCAGGCTGCAGTCTGTGTCTTCGGGAAGGCAATCACATCACGGATCGACTCGCTGCCGGTCATCAGCATGACCATGCGATCCAGACCGAAGGCCAGGCCACCATGTGGCGGCGCGCCGTATTTCAGGCCGTCGAGCAGGAAGCCGAATTTTTCATCAGCCTCTTCATCGGAAATACCCAGCGCCTCAAACACTGTGCGCTGCATCGCCGGGTTGTGGATACGGATGGAACCACCACCCAGCTCGGTGCCGTTGAGCACCATGTCATAGGCACGAGACAGCGCCCCTTCCGGGTTGCTTTTCAGTTCTTCCGGGCTGCAGCTGGGCATGGTGAAGGGGTGATGCAACGCGTAGTACTGGCCGTCATCCTCTTCGAACATGGGGAAATCCACCACCCACAACGGCGACCAGTCACCCTGCACCAGGTTCAGGTCGTGGCCGACCTTGACGCGCAGCGCCCCCAGGGCTTCGTTGACAATCTTGGCCTTGTCGGCACCAAAGAAGATCAGGTCGCCGGTCTCGGCTCCGGTGCGCTCAAGGATCCCCTGAATCGCCTCTTCGGTGAGGAATTTGAGGATCGGCGACTGCAGGCCTTCTGCACCCGCAGCCAGGTCGTTGACCTTGATATAGGCCAGACCCTTGGCACCGTAGATGCTGACGAACTTGGTATAGCCGTCGATATCCTTGCGCGACAGGCTGCACCCACCCGGTACTTTCATGGCCGCCACCCGGCCTTTCGGATCGTTGGCCGGGCCGGAGAACACCTTGAAGTCCACACCGGCCAGCAGGTCGGCGATGTCGATCAGTTCCAGCGGGATGCGCAGATCCGGCTTGTCGGAACCAAAGCGCTGCATGGCTTCGGAAAACGGCATACGCGGGAAGTCCGGCAGCTCCACATCAAGCAGCTCCTTGAACACCGAGCGGACCATGCGTTCGGTGATGCCCATGATGTCTTCTTCCTCCACAAAGGAGGCTTCCAGATCGATCTGGGTGAATTCCGGCTGACGATCCGCGCGCAGGTCCTCATCGCGGAAGCACTTGGCGATCTGGTAGTAACGGTCGAACCCGGCCACCATCAGCAGCTGCTTGAACAGCTGTGGAGACTGCGGCAACGCGAAGAAGCTACCGGGATGGGTACGGCTGGGCACCAGGTAGTCGCGCGCGCCCTCGGGGGTAGCACGAGTCAGGATCGGCGTTTCCACATCCATGAAGCCTTCGCCTTCCAGGAAGGCGCGGACCACATGGGTAAGACGCGAGCGGAACTGGAAGTTGCGCAGCACTTCAGGCCGGCGCAGGTCCATGTAGCGGTACTTGAGGCGCACCTCTTCACCGGCGGCGGAATGGGCATCGAGCTCGAACGGCGGCGTTTCTGCCTCGTTGAGAATGGTCAGTTCCTTGCCCAGCACTTCGATATCGCCAGTGGACATCTTGCTGTTACGCACCGCTTCGTCACGCATACGCACCCGGCCGCTCAGGCGGACCACGTACTCACTGCGAACCTTGTCGGCCAGCGCAAAGGCTTCCACGGTGTCCGGATCGAACACCACCTGCACCAGACCATTACGGTCTCGCAGGTCGAGGAAAATCACCCCACCGTGGTCACGGCGGCGACTGACCCAACCGCAAAGCTCAACTGTTTCTCCATCGTGGGAGGCTCGCAAATCACCGCAATAATGGCTTCGCATGCTTAACTTCCGCTTGTATTTCTGAGGGCGCCACCCGGAGCCGACCGCATCTGTCGGCAGTGCCAGTCCCCGGGTCGCTGAAAAAGGCGCCACAGTATAGCGATTCCACCGCCTGCGAGCCATGCCGGGGGGCGATTCCCTGCCAAACAGGCCACATCCGCCTCTTTTTTGTTGAAAGTCCGTAAAAAATAGTGGTTTGACGGCTTGTGCAGTGAAAATTCATGGCATATAACAGATGCGAACCAATTCAGTGGCCCTCTGAGTTTGCGCAGTCCAGGGGCGTACCTGACAGGGAAGCAAGACCGGTTCCCCGCCTTTCGGCGGAGACATACATTCTCAGGAAGACACCAAAAAGGGGTAAGTAATCCATGGCTGCAAAGAAAAAGACAGCTGCCAAAGCCACCAGCGCTACTGCGGCTCGCAAGGTTAAAACCATCACCGAACCGATGAACAAAACCCAGATCGTCAACCAGATCAGCGATACCACCGGCCTGACCAAGAAAGACGTCAACGCCGTATTCGATGAGCTGGCAGATATCATGGAAGGTCATCTGAAGAAACGCGGTGCTGGCCAGTTCACCCTGCCGGGCCTGATGAAAATCGTGACCCAGAAGAAACCCGCCACCAAGGCACGCAAGGGCATCAACCCGTTCACTGGTGAAGAAACCACTTTCGCCGCCAAGCCGGCCCGCACCATGGTAAAAGTGCGTCCGCTGAAAAAGCTCAAGGACATGGCATCCTGATGCCGCTTGCCACCGCCGGGCTCCGGCCCGGCGGTTGACCTTCTCTCTCCTCCACTGGCCCCTGGCCACCCCAGCCTCTATAATCCGCGCCCATCGACATATCGCTGACTGACCCTGGTTGTTCTCTGGCCAACCGCAGCCATCCTAGGCGCCAGCATCAGCCCCGTTCTTCTGTACCGGAATTCAAGGAGCGCGCCCATGGCAGAGCGTAAAGACAAGAAGAAGGTAATCGGCGAGCCGATGACCGACGAACAGATCAAGGTTTTCCTGGATTTCTCCAGCGAGGAGGGTGTGGACGCCGACTTCCACGTCCTTGAGAAGGCCTACCGTGCCTTGCGGTCCGAAGATTTCGGTCGTTTCATCGGGTTCTTCCAGGCACAGGGCCGGGATATCAATGCCCGCGACCCCCAGGGCCGCACGCTGCTGACCCATATCGACGGCCACCCGAAGTGCAGTGACTATGCTCAGTTACTGCGTGATGCCGGTGGCACACGCCAGGATTAAGACCCTCTCCCCCGCCGCCTGACCTTCTGTCGGGCGGCAACCAGCCAGATACATTTCCCAAGAAAAATACATACCCTCAGGAACTTGTTCACCGCCCAAGCCCATGGCATTGTTAAGCCATTACAAGGGCTATCGGGGCCCGGCGACCATGTCGCCTCTAATAACAGGGTATTGAGAGAGCCGGAAACGGCTTTCCTGTCCGTTTTTGTGGCAACTGCCTCCAGCAGGCATACGCAGCAAAGGCGATCACAGGTTGTATTCCATACCCTGATAAAACACACAACAACAACAAGAGCTGTAAACCATCATGACAGCATACCCTCAACGATTCTGGCATTCCCTGTGTCTGGTCGCGCTTTGCACATTGAGCTTGCAACTCCATGCGGCACGCGATGATGACTATGACGATGAAATGGATGAAGTGACCGCGGAAGAACTGCAAATGCAGGAGATTCCGGTGGATGAACGCATCTTCCAGGAAAAGTGGAACGAGGTTCCCTACAAGAAGAGCTACTTCACCTACACCGACGCGCAGATCCGCGAGAAATGGGATTACCTGATGCGTGGACTCAAGGTGCCCTACCCCTCCGCAGACTACATGCGTACCCAGTTCAAGAAATATCCGTTCATGTCGGAAGACATCCAGAACTGGGACGGCAAGGACTATGATGGCCTGGAGCGCCGTTATCTGGCGGTGTGGAGAATGTTCTTTGCCGGTGATTTCCAGCAAGCCCGGGAAGAAGGGTTGAAACTGGGCGCGATTGGCAAGATTCCTTCCCTGTTCTCCCAGCTGATGTATGCGATCTACCTGGCGGACCGTCAAAGCACCAAATACATGATGCTGCAGGACGTGGCCAACCAGGCACAGGAATACTTCGAAGTCATGAAAGAGGCCGAGGATGACCCGGAAGTGGCCCCGATCGTGGCCACCGTGAAACTGGGTTACGCCTACGCCATCGCCCGCATCGCCGAAGAATCCCCGGTGCCCATCGTGGTGGCTCGCCGCTATATCGGCAAGATCAAGAACAGCGCCGAAGAAGTTGTGGAAGTGATGCCGGAACAACCTCTGGCGCACGCTTTCCGCGCTGGCGTCGATGCCGGCATCATGCGTCGGGTGGGCAAATTCACCGGCCGCATGACCTACGGTGCCCGCACCACCACGGTGGAAGATTCCTTCGCCGAAGCACTGGAAATGGCCGGCGACATTCCGATTGTTAACTATGAGTACGCCAATGCGTTGATTTACATGAACCGCAAGCGCGACCTCAACGAGGCAATCAGCTACCTGGAAAAGGCCATGAAGATCCGTCCCGAGTTCTCCATGGACGCCCTGGACGTGATGTATTCCTACAAGCGCCTGCAGGAAGTACGGCTTTATGCCCTGAACTTCCGCAGCTTCCGCAAGTTTGAAAAGCTGCGTCGCAAGTTCAGCAAGCAGACAGACCGCAACCTGACCAGCATCATCAGCGAACCGCTGAGCATGGACATGCTGAATAACCCGGAAAAATATGTCCTCCCTGAGCGTGGCTAATGTCACTCTATGAAGACAGGCTGTTCCCGGTATTACTGGATTGGGCAACCCGTCCGGTTTACCGGGACCGTGCCCGGATAGTCGGCCAGGCGCACGGACGCGTTCTGGAGTTAGGCGTGGGTACCGGCAGCAATTTTGCCTTTTATGGTGATTCCGCCACCGAAATCCACGGTATCGAACCGGTCGAGGCGATGCTGGACATGGCCCGGGAAGCCGCCGACCAGTGCCCTCACCCGGGCCGTTTTATCCTGCGCACCGGTGATGCCCAGCAACTCCCCTACCCTGACCACCATTTTGATACGGTGGTTGCCTGCCTGGTTTTCTGCACCATTCCAGATCCCCGACAAGCCGCAGCGGAGGCCTTTCGGGTACTCAAGCCCGGCGGCACCCTGTTGGCGCTCGAGCACGTGCTAAGCGACCGTCGCTGGGTACAGCGGCTGCAAAAAGGCATGAACCCGGCCTGGAAACATCTGGCCTGCGGCTGCCAGCTCACCCGTGACACCGCCAGCATCTTCCGCGAAGCCGGCTTCCGCCTACACAAGGCCAGCCACCGCCGTCACCCGAAACTACCCGCCTTTGCCGGGGAGTTGCTTGATGGGGCACTACTGCGTCCCTGAAGAGCAGCTGCAAGCTGCAACACGGACTGGTCTATAGCCAACCGATAGGCCACTGTCTCAGCGTTTAACCCATGACAAAAACAAGATATACAAAAATACGGGCCGGCGCGGCGTCGGCGCTCTTCGGCTAGCACATCCCTGATTCGCGTTGTAGCTAGCAGCTTGAAGCTTGTAGCTCCCTAACCGGGACAATCTGCCACACCCCCTCGCACGACTTTGCCTTTACAATACCCCCCATGGATACCCGCCCCCCCTTACTGAACTGGCGCCTGCGGCTAATCTGGCTACGCAGCCTGCTGGTGCTGATCATTACCCTTGCCCTGATGGTGCTGCAAAGCCAGGGGCATAGTGGCTATCGTCTCAATGAACTGGGCTGGCTGGCGGCGCTCTTATTGCCCAGCCTGATCACGCTGTTGTCTCACCGCGTAACCCATCAGCGCCACACACCGCTACTGACGCTGGAACTGGCCCTGGACACGATCCTGTTCACTGGCCTGATCCAGGGCTTCGGCGGTGCCGGCAACCCGTTGTCGTTCTATTTGCTGGTGCCTGCCTTGCTGGCTTCCCTGACCCTTCCACTGAAAAACGGCATGCTGGTGGCGGCACTGGCGCTGGGCGGTTACATGGTCTCCATGAGCTGGTATCAGATGCCAGCCATGGATAGCCCCCTCCATGCGCTAAGCCACCAGCTCAGCGGCCTGCATGGCATGGGCATGGCTGCTGTTTTCATTGCCCTGCTGGTCATGCTCACCCTGCTGGGCCAGGTGATTCAGCGCCTGATGCGCCAACAGCAACGCCAGCAGGAACAGGCCATTGATCTGGCCGGTCGCCGCGAGCATATGTACCAGATTGCCGCCACCCTGGCCGATCAGGCCCATGAACTGAATACGCCACTGGGTACCCTGGTGATGCTGGCCGATAACCTGCTGCATGCGCCACAACTACCAGGCGCCCTCCGCGATGAAGTCTCCCAGATGGAGCAACTGGCCCGTAACGTGGCCCAGCGCCTGAAACAGGGCAATGAACCTCTGCTGCCGGAATACCTGCCCATCAGTGCATTGATGGAAAAGCTACAACAGCACCTTCGTCATCTGGCGCCCACCCTCTCGGTCAGCCAACAGCTGGACAGCGACCCCTGTGTCGCCGACACGGAAGGCTGGTTTCGGGTGCTGTGTAATCTCGGTTATAACGCCATGGACGCTGGCGCCACCCGGCTGGCCATTACCCTGCAGGATCAGGGACAGCATTACCGATTACAGGTCAGCGACGACGGTCCCGGCCATGCCGCATCGGAACGGGAAGGCATGGGGATCGGCCTGACCCTGGTCAGCACCACGCTGCAACAAATGGGCGCCAATCTGGAGATGGAATTCGGGCCGCGCTGGACCCAGGCCCGCATGGACTGGCCAAAGCTACCGGAACCAATGACATGAGCGAGCGCCAACTGCTGCTGGTGGAGGACGACGAGCCACTGGCCAAACAGACCGCCCGCGCCCTGGAGCTGCGCGGCAACCGGGTTGCCGTCGCCCATAATGCAGAACAGGCGTTGGCAGCGCTGAGCGGCCTGGACCATCTTGATGGCGCCATCCTTGACCAGAACCTGGGCAACGACAACGGCCTGGACCTGATCGAACCTGTTCTTGCGCATTTTCCGGATTGCCGGGTCATCCTGCTAACCGGCTATGGCAGTATTACTGCGGCAGTAGCCGCCACCCACCGTGGTGCCCGTAATTATCTCACCAAACCCGCCAGCCCCGCTGACATCTTGCTGGCACTGGATGCGGATCCGACCAATCCGACCTTACCTCTACCCGCTACGCCACCATCCTTGCAACGGCTGGAATGGGAGCATATCCAACGCACACTGGATGCCCATGATGGCAACATCTCCCGTGCCGCCGACGCGCTGGGTATTCATCGCCGCACCTTGCAACGACGACTGAAAAAACGCCCCACTGCCAGTGACTACCAGCGCGACAAGCACTTTCGCGAAGACTGACTGTCGCAACTTGCCTTACACTGTTGTACAAGTGACAACTTACCTTCCCCAGGGGGCAGCAACGAATTGCCTGCTACCGGGAAACAGCGCACAGGGATGCAGGACTTGAGGGCACCGCAGCAGACAACCTGGTTAGCCACCCTACTGCTGATGCTGCTCGCCATGCCGGCTTTCGCTGGTGACACCCCACAACTGCGCATCACCGGCAATGCCAGCGATGCGGTCAGCGCTAATATCCGCGCCCTGGTAGACCTGTCCCGCTACCCCTGCGAGCCGCCCACCGCCCAATATGGCCTGATCCGCCGACAGATTCTCGCCAACAGCCAGCAAGCATTGCAGGCCATGGGCTACTACGAAAGCACCCTGTCCCTGAGTACCGACCGGGAAGACGAGTGTGTGCGAGTTACACTGGAGGTGGATAGCGGGCCTGCGGTGATCCTGCAACGGGTCGATATTCGCATCAGCGGCGATGCCGCCAACGATCCCGTCTTCAACCAGCTGGTCGACAATGCACAACTGGCCATTGGCCAGCGCCTGCAACACGACCAGTACACCGCCCTGAAAAAGAACCTGCAGCAGAATTTAATCAGCCGTGGCTATGTGCAGGGCAAACTGACCCGGCATCGGCTCAGCGTGGACACCCGCAAACGCCAGGCCACCATGACATTGCATGTGGACAGCGGCCCCCGCTATGACTTCGGCGCCGTCACCATTACCGGCAGCGAATTGCGAGACAAGCTGATCAATGCCTATCTCGGCTTTAATCAGGGTGAGCCCTTTAACAGCAAACAGCTGCTGGAAACCCAGCAGGCCTTTCTCGGTGCCGGCTATTTCAGCGCCGTTCGGGTGCAGAAAGGCACCCCGGATGACAGCACCCGCACCATTCCCGTCAGCATCACTCTCACAGACAACAATCGCTGGTCACTGCTCGCCGGTGTCGGCGCCAGCACCGATACCGGGCCACGGGTACGCCTGGGGGTGGAAAATCGCCGGGTTAACCAGGCCGGCCACCGCTTCCGGGCGGAAACGGAGGTATCCCAGGTGCAGCAAGGCGCCGGCGCCAGCTACCAGATTCCGCTGAAAGATCCTCAGCGCGAGCGACTGGATTTTCACACCAGTTACGTGAATGAGGTCACCGACAGCAAGGACAATGAACGCTGGACCACCGGTGCCGATTATATTGTCGAGCTGCAGAATCGCTGGGTCACCACTACCTCGCTGACCTACTTGCGCGAAACCTATGAAATCGCCGAAGAAGTGGATCAGGCCGAGCTGATCATTCCCGGTTTCCAGCTCAGTCGCGTCAAGGCTAACGACCCCATCTACCCGTCATTTGGCTGGCGTTTGAGCAGCAAGATCCGTTTCGCCAACCGCAATCTGTCTTCCACGGCCTCCTTTTTGCAGCTCACTGGCAACGGCAAGATTCTTTTCCCGTTACTCGGCGGACGAGTACTGATGCGCGGGGATCTGGGCTATACGGAAGTGACCGATGTGCGCGAACTGCCCGCCTCTATCCGTTTCTTTGCCGGCGGTGATTCCAGCGTGCGCGGTTTCGCCTATGAATCCCTGGGCCCACGGGCAGCCAATGGGGAAGTGATTGGTGGCCGGCACCTGGCCACCGGCAGCCTGGAATACGACCACCCGATCACCGAGAAATGGCACCTGGCGGTGTTCACCGATGGCGGCAATGCGTTCAATGACTTTGATGATTTCGAAATTCGCCGCAGCGCCGGTTTCGGCATCCGCTGGCGCTCCCCGCTGGGGCCGATCCGGCTGGATCTGGCCCGGGCCGTGGATGAACACCGCGACTGGCGTTTGCACCTGAGCATGGGGCCGGACCTGTGATCAAACGAGTCCTCAAGCGCTTCAGCATCGGCCTGCTCGGCTTGTTGTTCAGCGTAATACTGATAGTGGCTGTCACCTCCTGGCTGCTGCTGGGCACCGCCACCGGCAACCGCTGGCTGCTTGGTCAGGTCAGCGGGCTGATACCCGGTGAACTGCAGGTGGATGACTGGCAAGGCAGTCTGCTGGACCGGGTTAGCGCCACCGGGGTGCGCTATCAGCTGGACGATCTGTCAGTCAGTCTGGATCGCCTGGAAGTGGAGCTGGTACCCGCTTCCCTCGCCCGCGGCTGGCTGGAGTTCACCACCTTGTCTCTGGGTAACCTGAGACTGTCTCTGCCGCCCGGCCAGGCGTCCGACGATTCACCTGCGGGCAAGCTGCCGGACAGCCTGGCACTGCCCCTGGGTGTACGCATCGACACTCTTAGCCTGGCCTCCCTGCATCTCAACGACACCCTTCTGGTCAGCGAACTGGATGCCCGACAACTGGCAGCCTGGCGCCGTTTCCAACTGGCCAGCCTGACCACCCGCACGGTGGCCGATATCAGCGTGGACGCCACCGCCCAGGGCAGCCTGGCAGCCCCCATTGAGATTCAGGGGCAGGCCCGCTGGCACATGCCGTTACCGCAGAGCGATACGGTCAACGCAGACCGATTGGCAGGCCAGCTTGATATCAGCGGCTCTCTCGCAGCCCTGCAACTGCGCCACCAACTACAAAGCCCCCTGGAAATTCACAGCCAGGGCCAATGGCGACTGGGCGACCCGGAGCGGCCACTGGACCTGGAACATCTGTGGCCGGCCCAGCCACTACCCCTGTCGTTGCCACAGCCGCTATCACTGGGCCACGGCAAGCTCACCACGCAGGGCCCATTGGCGGCCCTGAAAATAGCCGGGCAGAGCAGCCTGACCAGCGGCGACAGAACCGTCAACCTGACCCTGGATAGCCATTTGAGCGACAGCGGCCTGGCACTGCAGCAGTTGCAGCTTGATGATGGCGAGCAGCAACTGGAGGGCCGGGGTGAGCTGCTGTTCAGCCCCCTGGCCTGGGATCTGACCGTAGCGGGCAAACTGGACACCGGCCTGCTACATCCGTTGTTCCCGGGCCTGCTCAGCGTGCAGGGCAACAGCCGCGGCAGCTACAAGGATGAGCAATGGGCCCTGTCCCCCAGCCAGGTACGGCTGGAAGGCCGGGTTCGGCAACAACCCCTGACCGCCACCACCACCCTGGAGCGCCACCAGCAACGCCTGCGACTCGACAGCAACATCCGCTGGGGTGACAACCGGCTCAGCGCACGCGGGGCCATCCTGCCCGACTGGTCCCTGGACACCCGCGTGGATCTGAAACAGCTGGCCCAGCTTTATCCGGATCTGCAGGGCCAGGTCAGCGGCCAGCTGCAAGTGCGCGGCGCCCTCGCCACTCCCACGCTGAGCGGCAGCCTGAACGGGCAGCAGCTCGGCTGGCAGGAGTGGTCGCTGGCCTCCCTGCAAACCCGCTTCCAGGCATTCGGTATGGGCGACCAGACCATGTCGCTTGAGCTGAACAGCGAGGCCCTACAGCAGGGCAACATCGAACAGCTCGCCGCCGCCCGCATCAGCGCCAAGGGCACCCTGAGCAGCCATACGGCCACGGCAAGCTTCCGGCGCGACGAACTCAGCCTGGAGACAAACCTGCAAGGCACGTTGAAAGGGCTCAACCACTCGCCCCAGTGGCAGGGCAACCTATCCGATACCGGCCTGATTCATCAGCAACTGGGCCGCTGGCAACAGGCCGAGGACACGGCGGTGCAGCTCTCTGCCACGGCCCAGTCCATCAGCCCTTTCTGTCTTGAGCAGACACCGAGCCGGATTTGTCTGACAGGCAACCGCAACAGCAACGATCAGATCGACGCCAGCGCCTCCCTCAAGGCTTTGCCACTGGCGTTGGCAGGCGCCCTGCTAGGGCCAGAGTTTGCCGTGCAGGGCAGCCTGGACGGCGAGGCTACGGTGCAAGGCTCACTGGACAACCCCCGTGGCCAATACCGGCTGGAAACCCGGGAGGCACAAATTGCTGTGCGCGCTCCGGATGCCCCCCAGGAGCTTGTGATCGAGCAACTCTCCTTACAGGGCACGCTACAAAACCGTCGTCTGAGCAGCGAGCTGACACTGATGTCCGACCTGGCCACCATCGACGCTACCCTGGAACACGGCCTGGATGCCGACGCGTCCCTGACCGGTGAGGTGGCATTACGGGTATCCAGTCTTGCTCCACTGGCGTTGTTCACCACCGATCTGCGCGAGATCAGTGGCGAGATTCGTGGCGACGTTGCGCTGGGCGGCACCTTTCGCCAACCACTGATGAAAGGCAGCATCCGGCTGGATAACGGCCGCGCCCTGGTCCCCGTTCTGGGGGTGGCCGTTACCGATCTGCAGGTGGACGTAAAGGGGTCGCCCCGCGGGAAACTGGATGTCAACGGATCGGCCACCCTGGGCGAAGGCACCATGACCCTGACCGGCAGCCTGGACCCGAGGGAATGGCCGGCCAGGGTAGATCTGTCTTTGCAGGGTGAACGGTTACTGGTGGCAGACCGGCCCGATGCCCGCGTTTTGCTTAACCCCGCCCTTAGCCTCAAGGGAGACCTGAGTGATCTGCAACTGGGCGGCCGATTGTCGATCCCGGAAGCGGAAATCCGCCCGACGCAACTTCCCGAGGGCGCGGTCACTGTTAGCCAGGATCAGGTGCTGGTGCACCAGGAAAGCGAACAACGCAGTGGTCTGCCACTGGGTATGGATGTCACAGTCAGCCTGGGAGACAAAGTGCACTTCCAGGGCTTTGGCCTGGACGCCATGCTCGGCGGTACCCTGCAGGTAGAACAACAGCCGCAACGCCCCCCGCAACTCAACGGCGAGCTGGTCATCCGTGAAGGCCGCTATCGGGCCTACGGCCAGAACCTAGCAATCAGTGATGGCCAGCTGATTTTCCAGGGACCGCCGGACAACCCCGGCCTGGACATCCGTGCCATCCGCAAGATCCCCAGTGAAAACGTTGTGGTCGGGGTGCAGCTCAGCGGCACCCTACAGGAGCCGGAAGCCACCCTTTTCTCAGAGCCCAGCATGGAGCAAAGCCAGGCCATGTCCTACCTGCTCACCGGCCGGCCACTGGAGCGGGGATCGAAAGGCGACAACAACCGCATCGCTCAGGCGCTGGCGTTATACGGACTGGAGAAAGGCAGCGGCGTCACCGAAAAACTCGGCGACAAACTGGGTGTGGATGAAATCACCGTGGGCAGCGACTGGGAAACCGACGACGCGGCCTTGATGCTGGGCAAACAGCTTTCCGACCGACTGTATCTGACCTATGCGGTAGGCCTGTTCGATGCGGTCTCCACCGTCATGCTGCGCTATACGCTGACCCGACAGCTTCACTTGGAAGCCCGTTCCAGCACCAAGGCGAACAGTCTGGATCTGATCTGGGAGAAAGAGTTGCAGTGAATAGGAACCCGTTATTGTAGGAGCGTCGCTGGCGGCGCGATTCGGAACGAAATGCAGGTAACGTCCACGAAGGTGGCCCGCAAGGTGCACGAAGTGCATAAACCCAAATCAGGATAAAAAGCGTTTTCACCACAGAGGGCACAGAGCACACAGAGAAAAATCTGTTTTTCCTCAGCGATCTCTGTGCCCTCTGTGGTAGATCCGCCTTTTCAGGTTTTGGGTTATCGCGCCGCCAGCGACGCTCCTGCATGACTACGGAGAAATCGGCAGCGCATACGTCCCGGTCACATGGGCCACCATCTCGTCACTACCCTCACTGAACAATTGTACTTCCAGCACGGCAGAACGCCGTCCCAAGCGCAGAATCACGGCGTCGGCAATCAGATCCTTCTGGGCCGGACGGGACAGGAAATTGATATTGAGATTCTGCGTCACTGCCATTTCCACTCGACCCAGCTCGCCGAGAATCGCCGCATACATGGCGGCATCCGCCAGCCCCATCATAGTAGGCCCGGACAGGGTGCCGCCCGGACGAATGGTGGACGGCCGGAATGGACTACGCACCCGTGCACGCCGCTCACCCACTGCTTCAACCCGCAATCCTTCCTCGGACGCCGCCGGCAACCCCTGATAGATCACGTCCTGTACTTCCTGTGCATTCAACATTTTTATCACCTGCAAAAACGGGCCCCTTGGGCCCGTTCCACTTCGCTATTTTATTGAATCAGCAATGATTCATTCCTGGACTGCGGCGCCGGGAAACCAGCAAGCCAAGCAAGGCAATAATCCAGATCGTCGCACCTCCGCCACTGGAACCGAAGCCATTTGAACCTCCGCCGCTTCCATTACCCGAGCCAGGATTGTCCACATCCGTGTCACCACCCGTGTCACCATCACCACCAGAATCCCCTCCGCCATCGTCACCGGGAGTGACACCCAGCGACCGATCAAAAGGCGTAAAGCGAACCTGCTCTTGATGGAGAGTAGCCACCAGCAAGTTATCCTCCTGCGGATCAACCACCCGAACCATAATCGGTCGACCTGCTACCTCAACCTGATCCTCATTGTCGAATTCGAAGTGGCCATCCGAACCGAGCACCATTGACCAGCGTTGAATAAGAGCAGGAGCATCTGTATCAGGATCACCGCCGCTCAGGTTGTAAAGCACGTAATTATCTTCGTCTCCCTGAGTTGACTCTGACCAGGTCGATACCTGCAGCGAAACTGGCAGGAAATCCTCAGGCTTACCCTGATTGAAATTCGGGGTTCCACGCTGAAAGCCCGCTGCGCCATCATTCAGATTCAAGGCAACAAATTCATTATTGCCGGGGGAAAACACCAACGGAGCCTCGACGTCGGTAAAATTATCCGCGAGCGTCATCGTCCAGCCGGCACCGGGATCCAGAAAGGTAACATTACCTGCAAAATCATCCAGCTGGAGCAAACGAACATCATCGCCGGCTTTCAGTACCAGAACGGTCTGCTCCCCAGGAGCGGCTCGAGACTGCCAAAACTCAATATCTCTGGGGTTGCTACAGGTCCCGCTTCCTTCACAATCCTGATAAAAATCAAGCTCTCCGTTAGGCCCCCAGGCGGTAATCACGCTGCCCTCATTACTGAATTCCATCTGAAACAGTACGGCATGGCGACTAGCCTGCACTGTGCTCAAGTTGGAGAAGAAAACACCATAATCATCGAAATCCTTGGCCGGATCTTCCTGTGGACTGGAAGCATTCACATCAATATAGCTGACCAGCATCTGGCTACGTCCATAGGCATTGAAGGACTGTTCATAGACCACCGCCAATTTGTCATCACTGGCATCGGGGCTATCACCGCCTACCATGGCAATAGCCTGGGGCCGCCAACGCAACGGAATGGTGCTAGCCCAGGTCTTGGTTTGCAGATCGAAGACACGAATCGCCGCCTCACAACGATTATTGCCCTGATGCAAGACATAGGCCTTGTTACTTTCATCGTCCAGTGCCACATGCTGACTGCTGACACCCAGCACCTGCTGGTAAATACTCAGTGGGGCATTGGCTGCCACACTGTAAGGTTGCTTACCGTCATCAAAAGGCAAGCCCTCACTACGCATCACGGTATCTACAACCAGGTTACCCAATCCGGCTTCGCGGAATAGGTGCGTCTTCGGATCACTACCCCATAGGTGGGCCACTTCATAAATCACTCCTTCTGAGCCGAGTTTGCTGCGACTTTCAAAGGACACAGCCGTGCTGTAATGCGTCAGATCTGTAGTCCAGTTCAGATCATCGCCACTCTCGCAGGCAGCTACGCGACCACGGACCACAGACCACTTACCGTCTTCAGCTTGATCCAGAAAACGAAACTCCTGACCAGCAATCCAGCTGAGGTAAGGTCCGTTAATACTCCAATATGAGCCATTATCCATAACGACAAAGGCACCATCGTTGTTATCGATGATAAAGAGATCGTCGGGGGTCTCCAGATAATTGCCATGCCCTTGAGCAATATCAAACTGTGCTACCTCAACCTCATCATCCACCAATGTTGGCGGCCAATTCAGGAGATTCAGATCTACACCGTCAGGGCTAAAGAAAGTCAGATCACTGCTGCCTGATACATATGGCACAAGCTTCTGCATAGTTTCAGAAAGACTGTAAGAAGCATTGGATGCACTGAGGTCAGAGGTTTCCAGTACATGCAGCTCATTACCCTCTGTAAAAGCCACGAACAGCTTTTCACCATGCAAGGCAATGTCAGTAATATCCTGAAAATTACGCGTCACAT
The DNA here is from genome assembly GCF_947258575.1 of uncultured Alcanivorax sp. Lineage (GTDB taxonomy): Bacteria > Pseudomonadota > Gammaproteobacteria > Pseudomonadales > Alcanivoracaceae > Alcanivorax. The sequence continues at coordinate 109,141 of NZ_CAMYIV010000011.1, read as the reverse complement.
CACCGCCTGACGAGTCAGGAACCAGAGCGCCGGTCAAATCACGCTTTTCAAGACGACCATTGCTGTACGCGATAAATACCGCATCGTCATCCAGTGCCATGGCAACAGGTGAGCCCTGAGAGCTCAGATCTGTCTGCTGCACATTTCCGGAAACGGAGTGATAACGATATAAATGGCTATCCGAGAGCAGGAAAGCTTCATCAGCCACCCGGACAGAATCCAGCAAAGTCGCCTGTGCCCCCGAACTAATACACAACCCAAGGGCACATCCCAGTGCCCACTTGATCCGACTATCCATGCTTCCCCCATTGCCAGCGATATGACTTTCTCTGATATTTTTTTCCTAGACAGATTCTAGACAACCTGCACCACAAAAGCCAAGGCTGGAGTCGCCGTCGCTTTATCCCTAGAATCAGCCGTTCCCTGTTGAAATAGCCCGAATTGAGCCTTATGCGCACTTCCCAGTACCTGCTTGCCACCGTGAAAGAAACCCCTGCCGATGCCGTTGTCATCAGCCATCAGCTCATGCTGAGGGCCGGCATGGTCCGCAAGCTGGCCTCCGGCCTGTATAACTGGCTACCCACCGGCCTGCGCGTGCTGCGCAAGGTGGAGAACATTGTCCGCGAGGAGATGGACCGGGCCGGTGCCCAGGAAGTGCTGATGCCGGTGGTCCAACCCATGGAGCTGTGGGAGGAGTCCGGCCGGGCGCCGGCCTACGGTCCGGAGCTGCTGCGTATCACAGATCGCCATAACAATGCTTTCTGCCTGGGCCCCACCCATGAGGAAGTGATTACCGATCTGGTTCGTAATGAACTGCACAGCTACAAACAGCTGCCGGCCAACTTCTACCAGATCCAGACCAAGTTCCGCGATGAGATCCGTCCGCGCTTCGGCATCATGCGCTCGCGGGAATTTATCATGAAGGACGCCTACTCCTTCCACACCGACATGGAATCCCTGGCCGCCACCTACCAGACCATGCACCAGGCTTACTGCGCCATCTTTGATCGCCTGGGTCTGGACTACCGCCCGGTGGAAGCGGATACCGGCGCCATCGGTGGCGCCGCCAGCCATGAATTCCATGTGCTGGCCGACTCCGGTGAAGATGACATCGCCTTCTCCGACAGCTCCGATTACGCCGCCAACGTGGAGCTGGCCGAAGCCCTGGCTCCTGCCATTGAGCGCCCCGCCCCGGGTGCGGCCATGGAAAAGGTGGATACGCCTAACGCCAAAACCATCGAAGAACTGGTCGCGCAATTTGATCTGCCCGTCGAGAAAACGGTCAAGACCCTGGTGGTGAAAGGGGCAGAAGAGGGGCAGCTGGTCGCCTTGCTGGTACGCGGCGATCACGAGCTGAACGATATCAAGGCGGAAAAACTGGCATCAGTGGCCACGCCGATGGAATTCGCCAGCGAAGAGGAGATCCGTCAGGTCATCGGCGCAGGCCCGGGCTCCCTGGGCCCGGTGGGCCTTCCGATTCCCGTTGTCATTGACCGCAGTGTGGCAGTGATGAGTGACTTCGGCGCCGGCGCCAATGAAGACGGCAAGCACCACTTCAACATCAACTGGGAGCGCGACGTGGCGCTGCCAGAGGTGGCGGACCTGCGCAATGTGGTGGAAGGCGACCCCAGCCCGGACGGCAAGGGCACCCTGACCATCAAGCGCGGCATCGAAGTGGGCCACATCTTCCAGCTGGGTACCAAGTACTCTGAAGCCCTGGGAGCCAAGGTACTGGATGAGAACGGCAAGTCCGTGGTCATGCCCATGGGCTGCTACGGTATCGGCGTCACTCGAGTGGTGGCCGCCGCCATCGAACAGAACTATGACGACCGCGGCATTATCTGGCCAGAAGCCATCGCCCCCTTCCAGGTGGCCCTGGTACCGGTGAACATCAAGAAAAGCCCCCGCGAACGCGAGCTGGCCGAGACGCTGTACGCCGAACTGACCGGCGCCGGTATTGAAGTACTGTTCGACGACCGCGAAAAGGAACGCCTCGGCGTAAAACTGGCCGACAGCGAACTGCTCGGCATCCCCCACCGCATCGTCATCGCCGAACGCGGCATGGACAATGGGGTGCTTGAATATAAAGGGCGCGGAGATGCAGACAAAACCGAGGTGGCCATGGGTGAGGTTGTGGCGTTCCTGAAAGCGAAGCTGGGCTGAGTTAACAGTTAATAGTGAACAGTTAACAGCGACGCGCTCCAGCGCCTCGTGACTGGAAACGCAAGAGGCCGCGTCCAAACCCTGGACGCGGCCTCTTTGCTTTCAGAACAGACAACGCTGTTCCGCGCCGCTGTTAACTATTAACTGCTCACTATTAACTAGATTTTAACGCTCCGCTTAACCGCCATCACCTGGCTCATGGTGTTGTCCCCATGGGCGGTCAGCTGCCACAACGGCAGGCCGCGGTTATCCTTCTCCGACGATTTGGTAATCAACCCAAGCGCTCGCAAGTGGATCTTGATCTGGTTGAACGCATGGGCAGCCAGCACCACGTTGCGCACCGCATGGGCACGGGGGAAGTCCTGCTGCACATCTCCCAGAGCCTTGCGGCCAATGAAGTCTTCCAGGGCCTTCTGCATCACCGGTTCGGATGCCGGATTGAGCATCAGCGGAGCCACACAGGAAAACGCCTGATCCCAGCTGATCCGGGTGGTGACCATGGCCAGTTTGCAATCACCGCCTTCGTAAACGTTGCAGGAGTAATCCAGTGCCACCAGATCGCCACCCCGGGACAGGGTTTTCAGTGCTGGCCGGGCCTGGCTCATGCTGTCTTCGCGCTCTTTTTCCAGCATCTCGATTCGGGCTTTGAGCGCCTCGACTTCTGCCCCGCTGCCACCGAGGGCGGCCTGGTCTGCACGCACCCAGCCCGCGGTGCGATGCTCACGCATCAGGTTGGGAATCACCTTGTGTGCCAATTCTGCCAGGCCGTTTTCCGTGGTCCAACGGAAACAGGCTACCTTTTCTTCCAGCAGGCGGACAAAATCATCGCGGCGCACCTGACCATCACGGGTAGGCTCCTGCTGGTCAGAAGGCAGCATGGCCGGATTATCATGGATAAAGGCAACGATGGGTTTGCGCTTGGTGGCGGCAAAAATATATTCGCGATGCAGCTCGCTGAGCCCCATGGGAGACAGGGTGCCGTAGCGCCCACCCACAATAAGGACAAAATAATCGCTGGTTTCGATCAGCTTCTGGATCACCGGCAGCAGGGTATTGCCATCTGCGGCAGAACTGTCCAGGCCGGTGGGTATCATGCCGTGCTCAATCATCGGCAACATCAATGCCTGGCGCGCCCCCTGCATATCGGGAAAGGTGGCACTGATAAAGACCTGGTAGCGTTTCGTCGCTGTCACCCTGGGTACCTGTAGCGTCGAGTTATGGCCCTCTCGGGCACGTTTTTGGCTGGCTATTAAACAGCCTGTGGGCCCTCATCACAACCCGGGGACCGCTGTAGGCAGTCTGGTCGTGGGACATCCATCCGGTTCATGCTAGCCTGAGCCCAGCCTTTGTGCCGGTTATCCGGCGGCGCCAGTGCCAATAACCAATATCGTAGCGCTTTTTGCAAGCTTACAGGAATGGGACGTCATGCAAACCATAGCCTTTTACAACCTGAAAGGTGGCGTGGGCAAAACCGCCTCGGCCGTGAATGTGGCCTGGCATGCCGCACGCTGGAAGCACCGTACCCTGCTCTGGGACCTGGACCCCCAGGGGGCCGCCAGTTTCTATCTGGGGGTGGATGACGGTGACGGCTACAAGGCCGGCAACCTGATCAAGGGGAAACAACCCATCGGCCGACTCAAGCGGGAAACCCGCTGGGCCAATCTGGATGCCATCCCCGCCGACATCTCCATGCGCAATGCCGATATCAAACTGATGGAAAACGGCGGCGCCAAGAACCGCCTGAAACAGCTGATTGCGCCGCTGGGGGAAAGCTACGAACTGGTAATCCTGGATTGCCCGCCGACCCTGAGCCCGGTGGCGGAAAGTATCTTTGCGGCGGTGGACTACCTGTTTGTGCCGGTGATCCCCACCCACCTGTCGGTACGCGCCTTTGAACAGGTTCTGAACTGGCTGGAGAACAAGAACTACAAGAACCTCACTGTGGTGCCTTTTTTCAACATGGTGGATCGGCATCGTGACCTGCATGTGGAAATGCTGGTCAAGCGCCCCAAGAGCATGAAAGGCGGCCTGAAAACCTGGATCCCCTACTCCACTCATGTGGAGCAGATGGGCGACCACCGCGCCCCGGTCGGTGAATTCGCCCCCTACACCCCCTCCGCCCAGGCCTTCCGGGCCATGTGGTTTGAGATCGCGGGCAAACTGAAACTGTAGAGGCAGTGAACAGTTAATAGTGAATAGTTAACAGCGACGCGCTACAGCCCCTCGCAACGGAAACGCAAGAGGCCGCGCCCAAACGATGGGCGCGGCCTCTTTGCTTTCAGAACAGATAACGCCGCTTCGCGCCGCTATTAACTGTTAACTGTTTTCTAACTGCTCTCCCAAGGGTTTGCCCGCCGCAGAATCGCCCCCAGATCCAGCCCCCGCGGCAGGGTCCCATAGTTACGATCACCATGCTCTCCCAGGCGGGAGGCAATAAAGGCGTCTGCCACGGCGCTATTGCCCGCCGCTACCAGCTGGCTGGCCTGCATGGTCAGGGACAGGCGATCGACGATAACCCGGGCCCGGTATTCGGCTTCATCCATGTCCACGAATTCCTGCTTGAGCGAAGTCACCGCCTTGTCCAGGCGGGGATCACTGCCGGTGGTTTTCGCCAGCTCGGCGAACCACACATCCAGCACCGCCGGGGTCTTGGCCAGGGCGCGCAGCATGTCCAGGGCCTGCACATTGCCGGAGCCTTCCCAGATGGCATTGATGGGCGCTTCGCGGTACAGGCGCGCCATGATGAAGTCTTCGGTGACGCCGTTGCCGCCAAGGCACTCCATGGCCTCGTAGGCATGAAAGGGAGTGCGCTTGCAGATCCAGTACTTACCCGCCGGCAGACCCAGCCGCAGCAGCAGTGTCTCGTGCTCGTTGCTCGGGTCCAGGGTGGTGTTATCCAGCGCCTCGCCCATACGCATGGTAATGGCCAGGGAGCCCTCCACCTCCAATTGCAGGTCCGCCAGCACGTTACGCATCAACGGCTGATCGATCAGGGTCTTGCCGAAAGCGGCACGGCCCATGGCATGGTTCACCGCCTGTGCCACCGCCTGGCGCTGGCCGGAGGTGGAGCCCACCATGCAGTCGAAACGGGTCATGGCCACCATCTCGATAATGGCCGGTACACCGCGCCCCTCCTCGCCGACCATCCAGCCAAGAGCGCCGCGCAATTCGATCTCGGAGGAGGCATTGGAGACGTTGCCCATCTTGTTCTTCAGACGCTGTACCTGGATCGGATTCTTGCTGCCGTCCGGACGCCAGCGCGGCACCAGGAAACAGCTCAAGCCGCTGTCGGTCTGGGCCAGCACCAGGAAGCCATCACACATGGGGGCCGAGGTGAACCACTTGTGGCCCACCAGTTCGTAGGCTTCACCGGGGCCTTCGGCACCGACCGGATACGCCCGGGTAGTGTTGGCGCGCACATCGGAGCCGCCCTGCTTTTCGGTCATGCCCATGCCGATGGTCAAAGCCTGCTTTTCGGTGTGGGGCACATTGCGCGGGTCGTAGGCATTATTGAGAATCTTGGGCAACCATTCCTTTGCCAGCGACGGGGTCAGCTTGATGGAGGGCACCGAAGCAAAGGTCATGGTCAACGGGCAGCCGTGGCCGGCCTCCACCTGGCCCTGCAGATAACTCTGAGCCGCCCGGGCCACATGGGCACCCGGCTTCGGGTCTGCCCAGGGAGCGGAGTGAATGCCGGATTCCAGCCCCAGGGTCATCAGGCGGTGGTAGGCCTCGTGGTACTTCACGAAGTCTACCCGATAGCCCTGGCGATCATGGGAGAAGAACTGCGGCTTGTGTTCATTGGCCAGAAAGCCCCACTCGATCACCTCGGCACTGCCGGTTTTAGCACCATGGGCGGACAACCTGTCCTCCGCCCAGCCGGCCCCGTGACGGCGTACCGCCTCGCGCAGGGCGGTGTCATTGTCGAAGGCGTTGTAATCCTCCAGCGCCCTGGCCTGATTGAAGACCTCATGGGTCTGGGCCAACGGGTCTGCTTTCCCCTGTTGCGCCCCTCTGTGGAGGGTCTCGTGCTTCGCATTCATTCGCGCTCTCCCGAAAAAATCATGCAGTCTGTTGCTGCTCAATAAGCTGGGCCTGCGCCGGGGATATCCCCACGGCTCGCAGACAAAATTGGGTCAGGGATCCCGCCAGATTGGCTTTTGGCAAAGGATCGGACAACGGGCCTACCAGCGCTTCGGCAATCGCGCCTACCAGGGCCGCCGCACTGATCGCCGTATCCTGAATGGGCAGCGCCCCCTGGCTAACCCCATCGCTGAGCAACTGCCGGTAAAGCTCTGCATAACGCTGACGATAAGTAAGGCGCTCGGCGTCCACCGCCGGGTCCACCGGCTCGGCGATCAGCGACCAGGCCAGTCGGGGCGCCGCCTGGGCACGCTGGACAAAGATCTGCAGCACACGGCTGAGCCGTTCGGTAAAGCTGCCGGGGTGCTCCATCGCTGTTGCCACTGCTGCGACTTCCCGCTCGGTAGCCACGCGAAACACTTCCGCCGCCAGCACCGCCTTGTTGTCGAAATAACGGTACAGGGTGCCCACCCCCACCCCGGCTTCCTCCGCCAGGGTCTGCATGGTGAGATTGGCAAAGCCACCCTCGCGCACCAATTGCTCGGCACTGTGCAACAGATGGTCGCGCTGGGCCGCCTTGCGTGCCTTTACGTTGGCGGTTTCCCGGTAAGCCATGATCGGAATCCGTATTCATTTCTTAAAAGAAGTGAATCATGATTCCGACTTTAAGGCAAGCGCCGCCTATCGCGCACCCCAGCCCCCCGTAGGAGCGCCTCTCGAGGCGCGAACCTGAGCCCAGGCGAAGGACCGGCTGCAGATAGCACCAGCGAATCTATTGGCAATTTGCCAGATCGGATGACAATTCCCTCGCACAAGGCTCGGGTTCGCGCCTCGAGAGGCGCTCCTACAGCAGGTTGGTCAGCACCCCCAGCGCCGCCATGCCCAGCACCATCCCCCACAACGGCACCGTCTTGCTGCGCAGCACCACAAACCCCGCCACCACGATCAACAGATCCCACACATCATGAACCGCAGAGATAAATACCGGCTGGTACAGGGCCGCCAGCAGCAGCCCCACCACCGCCGCATTGATCCCCGCTACCGCACCTGCCAGAGCGGGTCGGGAAGAGAGCCATTGCCAGCCCTCCATGAGCCCCAGCACCAACAGGAAACCGGGCAGAAAAATGGCCAGGGTGGCGATCAGGGCACCCCACCAGGGGCTGGCAGGCAACAACACCGCCCCCAGGTAAGACGCCAGCGAGAACATGGGCCCGGGCACTGCCTGGGCAGCGGCATAGCCAGTGAGAAATTGATCCGGGGACATCTGTGGCCCAACCAGTTCCTGCAGCAGGGGCAGCACCACATGGCCACCACCGAACACCAGAGAGCCGGCGGCAAAGAAATCATTCCACAGGCCCAGCCCCCGCGCCGCGGGAAAAAGGGCAACGAACGCGAGCAACACAAACGTCACCAACGGCCAGCGACGCCAAACCGGCTTGCCATTGGCTGGCACCCCCTGTTCCGGGCGTAACCGCTGCCAGCCAATGGCGGCGGCCACCAGCAAGGCCAGCATCTGCCCTGCCAGCGCCGGCCACAGCACCAACAGCATGGCCACCAGCGCGGCGATCGTGCGGGTCAGCCCCCGGGCACAGAAGCGCTGGCCCATATTCCACACCGCATCGGCCACCACGATCACCGCCAGCCACTTGAGCCCGGTGATCGCCCCACCCTGCAGCCAGTCCGGCAGAGACGTGGCGTAAATCCCCAAGAGGGCCATCAACAAAAAAGACGGCAAGGTAAAGGCAACAAACGCCGCGAAAGCCCCAGGTACACCGCCACGCACCCGACCGATGGCAAAGCCCAACTGACTGGACGCCGGCCCGGGCAGAAACTGGGTCAATGCCAGCAGGCGAGCGAACTCCGACTCATCCAGCCACTGCAATTCCTCCACGAAACGACGATGGAAGTAACCCACATGGGCCGCTGGGCCGCCAAAGCTGATCAGCCCCAGCACCAGAAACTGACGAAAGATATCGGTTATCACGTACAAGCATTCCCACTGAAATTTCACCTGAACCTAGCACAGTTTGCTGGCAGGCGGATGTCAGTGCCGGGCGGCGGCAGGTATACTCGCCCGATGCAATCCGATGCCCACTCCGTTCTCCAGCACGTCTTTGGCTATCACCAGTTCCGCGGTGAACAACAGACCATTATCGACAACCTGATTCAGGGCGACGATGCTCTGGTGTTGATGCCCACGGGCGGCGGCAAATCCCTGTGCTACCAGATTCCGGCCCTGGTGCGCCCCGGCACCGGGGTGGTGATCAGCCCGCTGATTGCACTGATGCAGGACCAGGTAGATGCGCTCAAGGCACTGGGTGTCAATGCCGGTTTTCTCAATTCCACGCTGAACATGGAACAGCAGCGGGCCCTGGAAGACGCCCTGCTCAAGGGCGAGCTGGACATGCTCTACATCGCTCCGGAGCGACTGATCCAGCCGCGCACCCTGTCGCTGCTTCACCAGGCCCAGATTGCCCTGTTTGCCATCGACGAAGCTCACTGCGTCTCCCAATGGGGCCATGACTTCCGCAACGATTACCTGCAACTGTCCCTGCTACACCGGGAATTTCCCAATGTGCCGCGCATTGCCCTGACCGCCACGGCGGATCAACGCACCCGTACGGAAATCGCCGAGCGACTGGACCTGACCCGGGCCCGCCATTTTGTCTCCAGCTTCGACCGGCCCAATATCCAGTACCGTATCGAACGCAAGGACGGTGCCCGCAACCAGCTACTGCGCCTGATTCGTGCCGAGCACGACGGCGACGCCGGTATCGTTTACTGCCTGTCGCGCAACAAGGTGGAGCGGGTGGCAGAATGGCTGTGCCAGCAGGGCGTGAAAGCCCTGCCCTACCATGCCGGCCTGCCCGCACAAACCCGGGAAACCCATCAGCAGCGTTTCCTGCGAGAAGATGGCCTGGTGATGGTGGCCACCATTGCCTTCGGCATGGGCATCGACAAACCGGATGTGCGCTTCGTGGCTCACCTGGACTTGCCGAAAAGCATCGAGTCCTACTATCAGGAAACCGGCCGCGCCGGGCGCGATGGCGAGCCTGCGACTGCCTGGATGGCCTATGGTCTGGAAGACGCCATCAAACTCAAGCAAATGCTGGCCCAGAGCAGCGGCAACGAGCAGCACAAGCGCAACGAAAACCAGCGACTGGAATCCATGCTGGGGCTGTGCGAAATCACTCAGTGCCGTCGTCAGGCGCTGTTGCACTATTTCGCCGAAACGCTGGAGAAGCCCTGTGGCAACTGCGACACCTGCCTGAACCCGCCACAGACCTTCGATGCCACCGAAGCCGCACAGAAAGCCCTGAGTTGTGTCTACCGCACCGGCCAGCGCTTCGGCGCCAATCACCTGATCGATGTGCTCACCGGCAACCGTTCCGACAAAGTGGCCAGTGCCGGCCACGACCATGTGTCCACCTGGAACATCGGCAATGAATTCAGCGCCAACCAGTGGAAAAGCATTTACCGGCAACTGGTAGCCCGCGGCCTGCTCACCGTGGACATGAACGGCTTCGGCGCCCTGCAACTCACCGACCTGTGCCGCCCCTACCTGCGCGGCGAGCAGCCCCTGCACCTGCGCAAGGAACTGGCCAAGGCCAAAAAAGCCACCACACGGCGCACCCACTCCAGCATCGCCGATGCCGACCGTGAGCTGTGGGAAACCCTGCGTGCCTGCCGTAAACGGCTGGCGGACGAAGAAGGCGTGCCACCCTACGTTGTCTTCCACGACGCCACCTTGATGGACATGCTCGCGATCCGCCCGCGCAATCGTATGGAAATGGCCGCGGTCAGCGGTGTCGGCGACCGCAAGCTGGAACGCTACGGGGATGAGTTTCTGGCCATTCTCAACGGTGATGATGCCGCCGGTGTCGCCGAGCCCGCCGGCCCGAATGGCAACGAGATCCTTGCCCTGGCCCAGGCCAACATGAGCCCGTCAGCCATTGCCCGCCAGCAGAACCTGAACGAGCAAACCGTGTACCGGGAACTGGCACAACTGGTCACCGCCAACCAACTCAGCCTGGAGCAGGCACTGGGGATCAGCGAAATGGAGATCGGCATTATCCAGGATGCCCTGCTCAGCCAGCCCAACCTGGCCGAAGACACCTTCAGCTACCGGCAGTTGAAAGATCTGCTGGCCGACGACTGGCCCACCGGAGTGCTGCATTGTGTACGCCAGGCCATTCTCGCCACGGTATAAGCCGGGGATCATTCATCCACCGGCAGCCGCTTTAAAGAACGGGAAAACTGCAGGATCAGGAAATTGATCAACGATAGCACCAGGGCGATTTCATACCGGCTGTAGGCCACCGAGATGCCGATGGCGCCGGTATTCCACAAACTGGCCGCCGTGGCGGTACCGCTCACATTGGCGCCATCCTTTAAAATCGCACCACCACCGATAAAGCCCATTCCCGTGATGATTCCGTACATGACTCGGGCCTCCGCATCCGAGCCCGTGTACACCTGCATGCCCACCAGCATATAACCACAGGCCGCCACAGAGACCAGCGGGAAGGTGCGCAGCCCCGCGCCACGGGCTCGCTGCTCCCGGTTCCAGGCCACCGGCAGTGCCAACAAAAAGGCAATACCCAGTTGGTACAGATGGATAACGACTTGATTCCAGTCCAGCTCTTGCATCAAGCCTCCTCCCTCTCAGTCAGAGCTGTCATTGTGGCCCTGGCTACGCCAACTATTGCAATCCTTTTTGTCACACCCTGTAAGCAAAAGCTTACAGCGCAACAACAGAGCATTCAGGCCCGGCACGCTAGTCTTGACCTTGTTTAAAAAACAAGCAACGGGGTAATTCATGGAATACGAAGAGCAACTGGATCTGGAATGGGTACCCGAGGCAGTAGACGGTATTTTCGAAGATGCGCATGCGGATTATCCCGGCCAGTGGGAATCCTTTGATGCGGAAATGGCCAGCGCCCACGCCGCCTGAGCGTCACCGCCAAGCACGCTCCCGACTTATGGTGCTTTAACCAAGCCAGTTTCCGGGAGACAATGTCCCCATGGATGTAATCTGGATCAGCCATCGCGGCCTGCACCAGCGCCATGTGGAAAATAGCCTGCACGCGTTCGAGGCCGCCGCCGAAGCCGGCTTTCATACCCTGGAAACCGACCTTCGCACCACCCGTGACGGACTCATCGTCCTGCATCACGACCCCGCTCTGATTCGCACCGCCGGCAGTGATGCCATCATCGAAGAAATGGATTCGGATCGCTGCCTGGGCCACCGCCTCAACGATGGCCAGTCCCTGCTCACCTTCGATGACTTCGCCCGCACCTTTACCGACCAACGCTGGGTACTTGATATCAAACCCGAGAGTGCCGAAAGGACTCTGGTCGCCCTGCGCAACTGGGCGGATCAACAACAAAAAGGCGATTGGCTATGCCGCCAGGCACGCTTTCTACTCTGGCACCCGGAGCACACACGACTGTTGCGCAAGCTGTTCCCTGCCGCCATTACCATGGCGCCCCAGAACGAATGCCGGCGGGCCGGCCTGTCCCTGTTGATGGGCCTCAGGCCGCTGGCAGCCGTCCGCAACGGGCGCACTTACTCACTGCCACCGGTCTTCCATGGCCTCCCCCTGTTCCGGCGCTCACTGGTGGATGCCTACCACCACCTTGGCGGTCGGGTACTGGCATTCCTGCCTGAGGGGCAGGAGCAGCAGCGCCAGGCGCTTCGCTCCGGGGTTGATGAAGTGCTCAGCAACACTCCGCCACTCGTCTGATCACCTTTATTTCGCCGCTCATCAACGCTACCGGCAACCAGACCACCGGGCTCGTGTTCCTGCCGCGGATGGGGTAGGCTTGCCGCCCCTTCTTAAGTTAGACCCAATTTCATGCCTTTTACTTCCCTTGGACTGGGGGATGACCTGTTGGCCGCTGTTGCCGATCAGGGTTATCACACCCCGTCACCGATCCAGGCCCAGGCCATCCCCGCCGTACTCAGCGGCCGTGATGTGATGGCAGCTGCCCAGACCGGCACCGGCAAAACTGCCGGGTTTACCCTCCCCCTGCTGGAGCGCCTGCGCGCCGGCAAGGCCGCCAGCAATAACCAGGTACGCGCTCTGGTACTGACCCCAACCCGGGAGCTGGCCGCCCAGGTCGCCGAAAGTGTGGCCACCTACGGCAAGCATCTGCCCCTCACCTCCACCGTAGTATTCGGCGGTGTGAAGGTGAATCCTCAGATGCAGCGCCTGCGCGGCGGCGCCGATATCCTGGTAGCAACTCCCGGGCGCTTGCTGGATCTGTATCAGCAGAATGCGGTGAAATTCGATCACCTGGAAATACTGGTGCTGGATGAAGCGGATCGCATGCTCGACATGGGCTTTATCCATGACATCCGCAAGATTCTCTCCAAGCTGCCACCAAAACGGCAGAACCTGATGTTTTCGGCCACCTTCTCCCCGGAGATCCGCGCCCTGGCCAAGGGCCTGGTGAACGATCCGGTGGAAATCGATGTGAGCCCGCGCAACACCACCACCGAGCTGGTCACCCAGTGGATCGCCCCGGTGGACAAACAGCGCAAGGCGGCCCTGCTCACCCACCTGATCCAGGACAACAACTGGTTCCAGGTGCTGGTCTTCAGCCGCACCAAGCACGGCGCCAACAAGCTGGCCAAGCAGCTGGAAAGCAACGGCATCGAAGCCGCCGCTATCCACGGCAACAAGAGCCAGAACGCCCGTACCCGTGCCCTGGCAGACTTCAAGAACGGCAAGATACGTGCGCTGGTCGCCACCGACATTGCCGCCCGGGGCCTGGATATCGAGCAGTTGCCACAGGTGGTAAACGTGGACCTGCCCAATGTGCCGGAAGACTATGTGCACCGCATCGGCCGCACCGGTCGTGCCGGCGCCACCGGCCAGGCCATTTCCCTGGTCAGCGCCGATGAAGCCCAGCAGCTGAAGGATATTGAACGGCTTACCCAGCAACAGCTGGAGCGCAAGATCGTGGCCGGCTTCGAGCCTGGCGAGCCGTTACCGGCAGCGGGGGCGCTGCAGCCACCGAAGCGCAAACGCCCGAAGAAAGCCAAACCCGCCCATGCCCGTTCAGACAGCAGTGGCGGAAACGGCCAGGCCCGCAATGGCAACGGCGGAGGTGGCAATGGCCAGAACCGCCAGGCTCGCCCGGCCAATAACAACAGCCGCCCCGGCGGCAACAGCCAGCGACGCCGTCGCCCGGCAGGCAACCGCCGGCCGCAAGCCCAGCAGTCCTGAACGAAAAAAGGCGCCAATCGGCGCCTTTTCTTTAGCTTCTAGCTTCTAGCTTCTAGCTTCTAGCTTCTAGCTTCTAGCTTCTAGCTTGCAGAATGGTGCGCCGCTGCAAACGCAGCACAACCCCGACAGCATCGGTTTTCCTTACAGCTCGTAGCTAGAAGCTCGCAGCTGATTGGTTTATCTCTGCCGCAACAGCCCCTGATAGTGGGCCATATACCCTTTCAGCTCGTCATTGCTCAGATCCTTGAGCACCTTGTTGTTCACCGCGTGCACAGCCTTGCGGCTACCATCAATCCCCACATTCAGGGCTTTCTGGGTCACAAAACCGATTTTCACTTCCTTGGTGTTGGCGACAAAGACTTCATCGATAATTTTGTCCGACATGGCGCTCATCACCCGAGTCACCAAGGCAACGTCTTCGGTGCCCTTGCCTGCCGCACACAGTTCGGTGGCCTTGCGAAAATCAGCGGCGAAGCTGTCTTCCACCGGGAAAGCAATGCTGGCGTGATTGTCGTTGTCGTCGCCAGCCTGCCAGTACATGTCCTTCACATTCTTCACCACCGGGGCGAATTCCGCGTTAGACACCTTTTTGAAAATCTGGCGCGTGAGCATGCTGGACGCCTTGCCGGCGGTGGACACGGCAAAGTCGATCACCTTCTTCTGGCCACCGGAAAGCTCGGTCATGTTGGCCGGTTCCACCAGGAACAGGCTGAGAATCCGGTCGGTGAGATGATCCACCATGTGAATGAACTTCTCGGCACTGTCTTTACGATCGTGCTCGACGGCATGAAGGAAATCTTCGGTGCTGTTGACCAGCGCCGGGTTAGCGGGAATCGCCACCACGTTCTGCATTGTTATATCCTTGCCTTGCAAACAGTTGCTGTCACTGAAAAAACTCATGATAGCTGGGCGTTGGCCCGAGGGGAAACGCCGATCGGGCCGGAATAACAAAGCCTATACGCAGGCGGGATCAACTGGTGTGCTGAGTAACACCGGGTTGGCGGACCGTTTCTGAGGGGACGGCGGGTTGTTCGGCACGACGGATATCCACCTGGGGGGAGGTGATCATGGTACCGTCCATGGCACAGTCCGGGCCCAGGGTCACTGCATCAAACGTGGCCGATCCATCCTTGTTGCCCCAGGCCAGCGTTACCGGCCCCGGACCACAGATACCACCCAGCAACGGCACCCTGACCTTGACCTGCATATCGTCCACCGTAAGCCGGTCCGGATGATCCACCTGGCCTTGCCAGGGCAACGCCAGCGCCTTGATGCTTTTGCACAACGGATTCATGCCTCCGAAGATGACCTCGGTAACGCGGATGGCGCCCGTCTCACTGACCTGGCCGTTAAAGGTGGTATGGCAGCTGACCGGGATAGCGCCTTTCTTCATGGCCAGTTTGCCGCTGGCAGAAAACGCCCCCGCCGGCGCTACCTTCACGTCTGCGCTGGCCACCCCGGCACACGCCCAGGCCAAAACCGCCCCGGCAATGATGTTCCTTATCATTGTTGTTATTCCCTACCGATGTGTTCACCGGCATGTTGGCATGATGGAGCGGTGCGCCCCAAGCCAGCCTGACGCAAAACCACGACCGCTCGGCAGTTTTTCTTTTCGCCGGTCTACACCAGCTGGTAACCGATACTGCCCAGCACCGCCAGCACCACAGCCCACTTGGCTGTAACGTAGAAGGTCTTGTTTTTCCGCTTTACCGATTTCAGGAAGCCCTTGTAGGCAATTACCCCTTTGCCCAGCTTGTTACCCACTCCGGTATGGCTGCTGTCCAGATTATCGATGAAAAACAAGCGATTGAAGAACCAGCCAAAGTACCAGTACACCTTCTGCACCCACTTCCATTTCATGGGTCGATCCACGTCGGTCATCAGGATAATCCGCGGCGTATCGGTGCGGTTCCAGGCAGAGTGGATGTAGGTTTCATCGAAAATGATGCTGTCGCCATCGCGCCAGATGTAGTCATCCTCATTCACTGTCAGGCCACAGCCTTCATCATTGGGCGTGCTCAGCCCCATGGAATAACGCAGGGTGTACGCGAACGGATCATGGTGACGATTGAGTTTCTTGCCCGGCATCAGTACCGCAAAAAGGGCAATGTTCATGGACGGCAGCTGATCCAGCAGAGCCATGGTTTTCGGCGCCAGATCGTAGGCAGAGGGCAACTTGTTGTCGTACACCTTCAGATAAAAGCTGGTCCAGCGATTGTCCTTGTAGAAACTGCTTGCCGGCAGATCATCTTTGGCGGTGATATTGCCACCGTGGTAGAGGGCCAACGCCTCGTCGCGAATGGTTTCCCAGTTGTCCTCGATCAGTTGCAGCTCGGGAAAATGGGCCAGGCCGATGCGCGGCGAAGTAGGCACCTTTGACAGCAGGTAGGCCGGGATATTGAAGGGCACCATGAAAGTGGAAAAATCCGAGAGCTGCCGCTTGAGCCCGAGCGGCTTGCGATTGCGCGCCCGGATAAACACAATGCAGCCCACATAGAGCAGCACACAGACCACAATAACGGCCATAACCTGTACCTTTATTCTGCCAACGGGGTTTTACTGCCCACAAAACGGGCCACCCGGAAAATGAATGGGCGTGATTTTACCTCAATTCAGCCGGTAAAACCGGAGGCACATCGGTAATTTACTGCCGCTGCTCGGCCCCTCTGGCCCGTTTTGAGGGGGTCAGGGAGTGATGAATCAGGCAACACTTCCTCGAACCGGGGCAACCCCTCCTGCAGACGCACCTTTAACAGGGACGTCGAGCCATCGAGGAAAGGCACAGGCCGGAAACGAAAAAAGCCTCTAAAAAGAGGCTTTTCCCGATGCGCATTGAGCGCACAAACGCTCAGGAAAGATTACTTGCCAGCGTCCAGCGTCTGGTAATAATCCATCAGAATCTGTGCCACTTCCGGGCGGGAGAATTCCTGCGGGGGCGCAATACCCTGACCCAGCATCTCTCGCACCTTGGTACCTGACAGCAGAACAAAGTCGTCCTTGGTGTGATCAGGCACGTCACGCATCATCACCACGCGACCGAGCTTCTTCGAATAGGCAGTGTGGTCGGCCTCGAAGATTTTAATTTCCAGCGCGTCAGCAGGCACTTTTTCCTGGAAGATGGTTTGTGCGTCGAAGGCGCCGTAATAATCACCGACACCGGCATGGTCACGGCCAACAATCAAATGGCTGCAACCGCAGTTCTGGCGGAATACCGCATGCAGGACAGCTTCACGCGGACCGGCGTACAGCATGTCAAAACCGTAACCGGTAATCATCACGGTGTTGGGCGGGAAATACACTTCCACCATTTTGCGAATGGAGGCATCGCGCACGTCGGCCGGAATGTCACCCGCTTTCAGTTTACCCAGCAGCATATGAATCAGGATGCCGTCAGCGTTCAGCGCTTCCTGGGCCATGCGGCACAGTTCTTCGTGGGCCCGGTGCATCGGGTTACGGGTCTGGAAGGCGACCACATTATTCCAGCCACGCTCAACAAACTCATTACGAATGGAAACTGCGGTGCGGAAGGTATCGGGGAAGTCATCCGCAAAGTAGGAGTAGTTCAACACCTGGATGTCGCCGGAAACGATAAAGTTGCCTGCCGCCAGGAAATTGGCCACGCCCGGGTGCTGCTTGTCGTTGGTGGCAAAAACCTGCTCGGCCACTGCCTCCAGTTCGGCGTCAGACGCTTCTTCGATGGCGGCGACATCCATCACCGCAATCACCGGCTGGCCGTCCACATTGGGGTCACGCAGGGCAATACGCTTGGCACCAGCGATGGCGCTGACATCCTGCAGCATATTGACGATCGGCACGGGCCAGAACAGGCCATTGGCGGTGGTCAGGTTTTCCGCCACTGACAGCATGTCAGCCTTGTTCATGTAGCCGGACAACGGGGTGAAATAGCCGGCCCCCATCATCACCGCATTGGCGGCAGCTGCCGAGCTGATCACCACTGAAGGCAGTGATTCCGCTTCATGCTGCAAGGCAACGCGCGCAGCTTCATCGGCGACGTACAAGGGGTTCAATGCGTCCGCACCATGCGGCTTGACCAAAGCGACCATCTAATTACTCCAAATGCTCAATCAACGGGGTGTCCATATCGCGGCGCAGTATAGCAAAGGATCGGCAACAGGTCGGCCCGGAGAGAGTGACAACAGCGGGAAAAGCGGAAACAAAAAAACAAATCCAATAAAATCAAATAGTTACAATAACATTAGCGATATTCAGCGGCCCACTTTTTCGCTCATGCATCGGCATAGCAAGCATAGCCTCTGTCGACTCAACCTTTTGTATTACCCGCTTTCCGCCAAATCAAAACTCCTGGCCAACAGCCTTTGATCGGCAATCCAGCAGCTGCCTGCCGCTGACGCAAAAGCTTTCAGACTGTCGAATGACACCAGGGACTCAAGGCTAATCTGGCCTCATTATTTCTGTGTCTAGCCAATTTTTTCTAACCAAGAGCGTATGAGCAGAATGGCATATTATTCAGCCAAACAATACCGGGTTACACAATCGGCGGCTCACCGGACAGGGTCGGCCCCTCTTCGATATCGTTGGTAAACACTTCCAGGGACTGCGCCACTTCACTGACTTCCTCGAAGCGGGCAATGTGGTAGAGGGCTTCGCCTTCGTTCACCAGCGGCATGTTGTTGCGCCCCACCAGGATGCCGGCGGCCGGAGAGTGGATGTTGACGTCATCGCCACCGAAAGGGCTGGAGATACGGCCGATCAGATCGTCTTTCTTGATCCAGGCACCCAGTGCCACCAGTGGCAGGAAAACGCCATCGCGCTCGGCACGCACCCAGCTTGAGGAGCGGGCGATATAGGGCTCGCTGGGCACCTTGGCGCGACGAGCGCCAGTCATGCCCAGGTGCTGAAGGATGTTGAGCACGCCTTTGACACCAGCGCGAATGCAGGACTCGTCGAAACGCAGGGCCTCGCCCGCCTCATAGGTAATCACCGGGATGCCCTGGGCTTCCGCCACTTCCCGCAGCGTACCCTCGCCCAGTACCGAGTTGATCACCACCGGCACGCCAAAGGCGTTGGCCATGGCGGCGGTGCCCTCGTTGGACAGGTCGGCGCGGATCTGCGGCAGGTTGGCCCGGTGCACGGCACCGGTATGCAGGTCCACCGCGTGGGTGGCCCGGTCCAGCACCTGGCTTTTGAACTGCCAGGCCATGCGCGCGCCCAGGCTGCCGGTTTCGGAGCCGGGGAAGCAACGGTTCAGATCCCGGCGGTCCGGCAGGTAACGGGTCTTGTGAATAAAGCCGAACACGTTGACCACCGGCACCGCCAGCAGCGTGCCGCTGAGGCTTTTCAGGGCAGAATGTCGCAGCAGGCGACGGATGATTTCCACCCCGTTGAGCTCGTCACCGTGAATCGCCGCGCTGACCATCAGCACCGGCCCGGGCTTGCGCCCGTGGATCACATGGATGGGGACGTTCAGGGGCGTCTGGGTATAGAGCTGCGCCAACGGCAGCTCCACCTTGGCACGGGTGCCAGGCTTGACGCTGACGCCATCCAGTTCAAACGGCAATACTTTGGGTTCTTTCGTGTTTTTCATTTTTTACCCGAGCCAACACCGGCGCTCCGCCCCTGATGGCCCCGACAACAGGCAGGGAAACCAACAAGGTTGGGAGGTTTTCGCTATTAACTATTCACTGTTAACTATTAACTGCCTTACCCCTTGGAGCCTTTTGTCTGGGTCCGGTAGGGGCGCGCATCCTTTTCGATGAAATTGATAACCATGCTCGCCACATCCTTGTTGGTGGAGGTTTCGATACCCTCCAGCCCTGGGGAGGAATTGACTTCCATGACTAACGGACCATGGTTGGAACGCAGGATGTCTACACCCGCCACATTCAGCCCCATGATTCGGGCGGCGCGCACCGCGGTGGCGCGCTCTTCCGGAGTAATACGGATCAGGCTGGCACTGCCGCCGCGGTGCAGATTGGAACGGAACTCGCCGGGCAGAGCCTGGCGCTTCATGGCGGCGATCACCTTGCCACCCACCACAAAGCAGCGAATATCGGCGCCGCCAGCTTCCTTGATGTATTCCTGCACCATCACCGATACGTTCAGCCCCATAAAGGCCTCAATCACCGATTCTGCCGCCTTGCGGGTTTCCGCCAGCACCACGCCGATGCCCTGCGTACCTTCCAGCATCTTGATCACCAGGGGGGCACCGCGAACCATGTTGATCAGGTCGGGAATATCATCCGGGGAGTGGGCAAACCCGGTGATCGGCAGGCCAACCCCTTTGCGCGACAACAGCTGCGACGAACGCAACTTGTCCCGCGAGCGGGAGATGGCCACCGATTCATTGACAGGAAACACACCCATCATCTCGAACTGGCGCAGGACTGCCGTGCCGTAATGGGTGATGGAGGCGCCGATCCGCGGAATCACCGCATCAAAGCCTTCAAGTACTTCACCCTTGAAGTGAATTTCCGGCTTGTGAGACACCATGCTCATATAGCAACGCAGGGTATCGATGACATGCATTTCATGGCCGGCCGCCTCGCCCGCCTCCACCAGTCGGCGAGTGGAGTACAGTCGCTTGTTTCTCGAAAGAATGGCAATTTTCATGGTTGGTCTTTATTTCCACCTAGAAGAAAAGATGCCGTGGGATCGACAGCAATCTCGCCCATGGCGGTTCGTCCCAACAGCATACGGAATTTCATGTTTTCGCGATCAGTCAGGGTAATTTCGATGGGCCAACGGCGCCCCCCTAACTCGATATGGGTGAGGATCACCGGGCGCTCTTCCTTGTGGCCACCGGAATCAGTGACGACCCGGCGGTCCAGCACCACTGCCTCGCAATGGCTGACCTGGTCCTGCCCCTGGATCGGGTGGATGGAAAAACGAACCCATTCCTGGTCATCACGCTGAAAACTTTCTACCTGGAAGGCATGCAACGCAGAAGTACGGGCCCCGGTATCCACCTTGGCCTTGATCGCTTCAATGTCCAGTTCGGGTAACGCTACCCATTCCCGCCAACCGACGGTGACCTTGTTTACCAATCGAGAACCCCTCAGTCCCTTTCCAGCAATTCGATCTTGTAGCCATCCGGATCTTCTGCAAACGCCAGGATGGTACTGCCGTGTTTCATGGGGCCGGGTTCGCGGCTAATGCGCCCGCCCCGGTCGCGAATACGCTCACAAGCAGCGTACACGTCGTCCACCGCCAGGGCCACATGGCCGTAGCCATCCCCCAGGTCATAGCGGGTCTGATCCCAGTTCCAGGTCAGCTCCAGCACCGCTCCTTGCGATTCCGGCTGGTAGCCGACAAAGGCATTGGTAAAGCGCCCTTCCGGATACTCCTTACGACGCAGCTCCTTCATGCCGAGCACTTCGGTATAAAAGGCCACGGATCGATCCAGATTACCCACGCGCAGCATGGTATGCAGGATTCGCATGCGTCATTCGCTCCTGATAGCAGCAATTTCAGCGGGCACGGGAGCCCTGACTCGTTACAGGGCGAATAGTGGTGGCAGAAAGCAGGATTGACAATGAAAAAGTGGGGTTTGCGCAGGTGAACACTGTAAAACATCCAGGTAACTGCCACTCATAGCAGATACTCTGCGCGCCATCCTGCCGCAGGAGCGTTGCTGGCAGCGCTAACCGTTATATCGACAAAGCCGCTGTAGGAGTTCCTCTTGAGGGACGAATCTGCGCCGAACCGAATCCTGGATCGGCGCTTCGGGCTATTTCCACGCTCATGCGTGGATCGTCCCTCGAGAGGAACTCCTACAGCGGCTTCGTTGTAGACGGGCGGGCTTGCGGTGATCGCGCCGCCAGCGACGCTCCTACGGGCAGCGTTTTATCGCATCGTGGCTCAGGGCAAGAACAGGCTGCCCTGCGCCTCTACCCACGCCTCCGGCACACTGCCCTCACGGATACGCTGGGGGTGATCGCCCACATCCACACGGGCCACTTCCTGGCCGGTCTGGTAGTTGAACACAGACATCTGGTCGGTACCGCTCCAGGACACATAGCAGTGGTTGCCGTCGGCGCTGGTGGTCACCCAGTAGGGCTTCTCGCCGATTCCGGTTTTCAGCTGGTGGGAGAAATCTTCACGATCCACCAGCGCCACGTAGTCGCTCATGGTGCCGGCCACACACAGAGTGGAATCGTCGGCACTCAGGGCAATGCCGTGATGGGCGGAATCATTGACGTAGAACTCCCGTGGCAGTCCGTTGGTCAAATCCGGCAACTCGGCCAGACGCAGGACTTTTTCTTCCTGCATGTCGTACTCAATAAACCCGTGCAGGAAAGACAGCTGGAAGTAGAAATAACGCTCGTCGGCAGTATGCGCCATGGGCCGCACTGCCGTACTGAGGTTGTCGTAACCTGCCTCTGCCAGATCCGCTTCCAGATCCAGCTGCTTGATGATTTCCAGGCTGTTGGCGTCCACCACCTGGAACACCCGCTCGCCCTTGGTGGCATCCAGCAGGTTCTGCCCCAGCAGGCCGTCGGTCAGATCACCGATCAGTTGATTATCCAGCGGTGTGTAAACGGTGCCGATACTGGCGTGGTAGATACGCTCACCGTCCTCGGAATAGATATTCTCGTGGGGAGAATCCCCGGACGGGAAGCGGCCGAGCTCCTCGCCGGTTTCCACATCCAGAATGTGCACCACATTGCCGGTGGAAGCGGATACCGCTACCTGGGTGCCATCCGGCGACAGGGCCATATGGTCCGAGCGGTAGCCATCCACCAGGAATTGCCAGGCGATCTCGCCGCTGACCACGTCGATGGCCACCACATCCGCATAGCTGGGCCGGGAAACGATCAGCAGACGGCCGTCCGGCGAACTGTACATATCGTCCACATACTGGTGATTACCTTCGCCGATCAGTACGCGAATGCCCTGAAAGAACAACAGATCCAGTGGATTGAGGGCAATTTCCTTCTCTCTTGCCGCCTGATCCGGGATGCCGCTGATACGGCCAAGGCGCTGATAGCTATTAGCATCGATAACATCGATCACACCTTCCCAGTTGTTGCCCACAAAGATCACCCGCCGGGGGCCATCTTCAGTCTCTTCCGGCACCTCCTCGGCCACCTCATCCGGGGTGTCCTCCTGTGGTGGCGCCTCGCGCTGGGCCTCATCCACATCGGTAGCAGCAGGCGTTGCGGAATCACTGCCCCCGCCGCCACAGCCACCCAGTAGCGACGCGGTCAGCAGAGTCAGTATCCCCAAGTGAACAATGGAAAAGCGGTTTTGCCCGATAGTCATGGCAAGGTCCTCGATCAGCCTGTTGTTGTGAGTATGTTGCTACCCTCAGGCTAATTGAGACTACCGTGCAAATTAAATGCATTTTCCTTGTCGTTATGTAACCGCAAAGACCGAATACCGAGCACAAAAAAACCGCCGCAGCCTCTCGGCTACGGCGGTTTTTCGTGTTGCATACGGCGTGAAGCGTGCCGCGTCTCTTCTTTAGCTCAGCTTGCGGCCATTCTTGGCAGCAATACGCAGGCGCAGGGCGTTCAGCTTGATAAAGCCTTCCGCGTCCTTCTGATCGTAAGCGCCAGCATCGTCTTCAAACGTGGCGATAGAGGCGTCGAACAGGCTGTCATTGTCAGAGCGACGACCGACCACAATGGCGTTGCCCTTGTACAATTTCATGCGCACTTCGCCGTTAACGTGCTCCTGGGTCGCATCGATCAGCTTCTGCAGGGCCAGACGCTCCGGGCTCCACCAGTAGCCGTTATAGAGCAGCTCGGCGTACTTGGGCATCACTGAGTCTTTCAGGTGGGCAGACTCACGATCCAGCGTCAGGGACTCGATGGCGCGGTGGGCCGGCATCATGATGGTGCCGCCCGGGGTTTCGTAACAGCCACGGGACTTCATGCCCACATAGCGGTTCTCGACGATGTCGAGACGGCCGATGCCGTTGTCGCCACCCAGCTTGTTAAGCTTGGCCAGTACGTCGGCGGGGCTCAGGCTCTCGCCGTCGATGGCCACGATATCACCCTTCTCATAGGTCAGAGTGATATAGGTGGGCTGGTCTGGAGCCGCTTCCGGGCTCACGCTCCAGCGCCACATGTCTTCTTCCGCTTCCCACCAGGGATCTTCCAGGTTGCCGCCTTCATAAGAGATATGCAGCAGGTTGGCATCCATGGAGTACGGGGATTTTTTCTTCTTGCTGGAGAAATCTACCGGGATATTGCGCTCTTCACAGTACGCCATCAGTTTCTCGCGGGAGTTCAGATCCCACTCCCGCCAGGGAGCAATCACCTGAATGCCCGGGGCCAGGGCGTAGGCACCCAGCTCGAAGCGGACCTGATCGTTGCCCTTGCCGGTGGCGCCGTGAGAAATGGCATCAGCACCGGTTTCTTCGGCAATCTCCACCAAGCGCTTGGCAATCAGCGGACGGGCAATGGAGGTGCCCAGCAGGTACTCACCTTCATAGATGGTATTGGCGCGGAACATGGGAAATACGTAGTCGCGCACGAATTCTTCGCGCAGGTCTTCAATGTAGATTTCCTTCACGCCCATGGCTTCTGCCTTGGCGCGGGCCGGCTCCACTTCTTCGCCCTGACCGATATCGGCGGTAAAGGTCACCACCTCACAGTCATAGGTATCCTGCAGCCATTTGACGATAACCGAGGTATCCAGGCCGCCGGAATAGGCCAGTACCACCTTGTTGATCTTGGACATTGAAAGACTCCGCATGTGAGAGGCCCCGGATCAGGCGCCCCCCGGTGAATCGAGGCCGCGTATTGTACCCGCCCTGCCCGGCTGGCGTCATCTCTGATCCGCTTTCGCGCCTGTTGCCCCTGCGGGCTTTCCGGTAGCATAGCCCCCTCTCGCGGCTGCCCAGCGCAGTCAGACGGGATTTGTGTGTCTGATGGAGTGATCATGAATGATCAGCACCCCAGCCTGGCGCTGCGGTTTCGGGGCTTTTTGCCAGTAGTGATAGATGTGGAAACCGGGGGCTTTAATGCCCAGACCGACGCGCTGCTGGAAATTGCCGCCGTCCTGATTGATATGGACGCCCAGGGCTACCTGCGTCCGTCCACCCGCATCCAGTTTCATGTGGACCCCTTCCCGGGTGCCAACATCGAGCAGGCTGCGCTGGATTTTACCGGCATTGACCCGGACAACCCCCTGCGCGGGGCCGTGCCCGAGGAAACCGCCCTGAAAGGCGTGTTTGAGCCGGTCCGCAAGGCCATCAAACACCATGGCTGCACCCGCGCCGTACTGGTGGGCCATAACAGCTTCTTTGATCAGGGCTTTTTGAACTCGGCATCGGAACGCGCCGATATCAAGCGCAACCCCTTCCACCCGTTCTCCAGCTTTGACACTGCCGCCCTGGCAGGGCTGGTGTATGGCCAGACGGTACTGGCCAAGGCCTGTGAAGCCGCCGGCATCCGCTTCAACCAGCGCGAGGCACATTCGGCGCTCTACGATGCCACCCGAACCGCAGAGCTGTTCTGCTCCATGGTAAACCGCTTCAAGGACCTGGGCGGCTGGCCACCACCACCGGCGCGGGACATGCCACCGACGCTGGCAAAGCAGTTGGATTGAACTGCGCTTTTACCACAGAGGGCACTAAGAACACCGAGAAAAGACTGGGCCTCACCTCTGAATCCCGGAACGCCACCTTTGATTGCGTAGGGTGCACTGAGCCTCGGGCGAACTGCACCATCAAACGCCGGATCGGTGCAGTTCGCCCGAGGCTCAGTGCACCCTACGTTTAGAAAGCCGCAAAAGTTTGCGACCACAAAAAAAGGGCGACCCAATGGCCGCCCTTTTTTTGTGCTGCTTTTTTATTACAGCTTGTCGGCGTTACCAGACAGGTACTCGGCCACGCCATCCGGAGAGGCGTTCATGCCGGAGTCGCCTTTCTGCCAACCCGCCGGGCACACTTCGCCGTGCTCTTCGTGGAACTGCAGGGCGTCGACCAGACGAATCAGCTCGTCCATGTTACGGCCCAGGGGCAGATCGTTAACGATCTGGCTGCGCACCACGCCGTTCTGGTCGATCAGGAACACACCGCGGAATGCCATGCCACCTTCGGACTCAACGTCGTAGGACTGGGCAATGCCGTGGTTCATGTCGGCGGCCAGGGTGTATTTCACCGGACCGATACCGCCGTCGTTGACCGGGGTGTTACGCCATGCGTTGTGGGTGAAGTGGCTGTCGATGGACACACCGATCACTTCCACGTTGCGCTCTTTGAACGCGTCCATGCGGTGATCCAAAGCGATAAGCTCGGAAGGGCACACAAAGGTGAAGTCCAGCGGGTAGAAGAACACCAGACCGTACTTGCCCTTGATGGCTTCGGACAGGGTGAATTCATCAACGATGCTGCCATCGCCCAGTACTGCGGGAACCGTGAAATCAGGTGCCGGTTTACCTACCAGAACGCCCATTGTTTCTCTCCATTGTGACTTGATTGACTATCCGGCAATTCAGAATGCCGGAACCAACATTGAATCTGAGCAGCGATAATACAACGGCTGTCGCCGCGCTGCATGGCACTATCATGGGGATTATGGCCATGCTTTCAATGGCCCGGTGGCTTTTGAGGCCGGAATCGACCATACCTGCTCAAATAATCACCGGCTGCGCGACCAGATAACCACCCCGGTCAGCGCCAGTACCACCAGCAACAAGGCTGCCAGATCCATCGCCCATTGCCCTGCCCAACCGAATACACGGCCGGCATGAAGATCCTGCAACAGCCGTTGCCAGTTCAGCGACGCCGGCACACTGGCAGCCTGCAAACCGGGTTGCAGCACCGCCGGCAACGGCTCAATTACAGCAGGCTGCCAGTCAGGCACTGCCAGCACCACGCGGTTCAGATGTTCCAGATCGAACCGTAGCAGCCGGCTTTCTGTCTCCAGGACCAGCGCTCCCCCGGTCACTCCAAGGCGAGTAAATACAGGGACGCCCTGGCCCGGCCGCAGCCGTTCCACCTGTTGGTCGCCCTGCAACAACAGAAGATCGCCGCCACAACCCGCCACGGTCAGACCTTGCGCCGCTACCGCCCCCTGAAACGGCGCCGAACAAGACGCCACGGCACTGCCATCCATAAACAGACGCTCACCCGCCTGGGCATACCAGTGCCCGTCAACCTGACTGCCGTGAATCTGTTCCGTTGGCGACACGCCATAGCTACGCGCCAACCAGGGCGGCAAGGGGTCATCGGCCCAGTCCAGGAACTCAATGTGATTCAGCAGCACCCCGGTGACCGACAGTACCAGCACCGGCAAGGCGACCAGCAGGCCCAGCCAGCGATGCCAGCGACGCCACTGGCTTGTGGGTTTGCGTTGTTTCACCGGGCTTCCTCAATAAGCGGTAACAATCCGCTTCGATTGTAGGCGCCACAACACCCGTGCCAACACCAGGACAACCAGACCGCTGAACAAAACCGTCAAGAGCACACAAACGGCGGACACAAAAAAACCCGGCGCGAGGCCGGGTCTTTTGTACGCGGGAGGACGATGCTATCAGGCGTTATCGCCCGCATCGGCATCCACTGCGGCATCTTCAACCAGCTCCTTGAGCTGACCGGAACGGTACATGTCCATAATGATATCGCAGCCGCCGACCAGCTCACCGCCCACCCACAGCTGCGGATAGGTCGGCCAGTTGGCGTATTCCTTCAGGCTCTGACGGATTTCCGGCGCCTCCAGGATGTTCACATAGGCAAACGGCTTGCCAACAGCGGTCATGGCTTCCACCACCTGAGCGGAGAAACCGCACTGGGGGAACTGCGGGGTGCCCTTCATGTAGAGGATCACCGGGTTCTTTTCGATCTGGTCTTTGATGACCTGGATAACATCCATACTGACTACCTGGCGGTTTGGGGTGTATTGGCTGTGGTTGGCCACTATTCTACCACTGATGGCCCTGCCCCTCCCAGATGGGGCCGGAACAATGCGGCTTCAAGGGTATTCCACAACAGAAAAGGGGGCCGAAGCCCCCTTTTCCTCTTGCTGCGACAGATTAATGCCTCAGAAGCGCACTTTCATGCCCAGGTAGCCGGTACGCGGCTTGTTGGGACGGGCGCCAGCGGGATCGCGGGAGACGATTTCCTGATCGTCAAACACGTTATCCACCTTGGCATACACTTCCATATCGCTGTTCACGTGGTAAGTGGCCACTACATCCGCGATCACATAATCGCTGGTGCGCTTGAACGTAGTTACCTGACCAGGACGATCACAGGTGTTGTCGACACACATATTCTCGGTGTGGCTGACGGACATCAGCGCCGACCAGGCCGCCGGCTTTTCCAGGCCGAAGGTCAGGCTGGCCAGATGCTTGGGCAGATATGGCAGTACATCGCCACGCTCTACGCTGCTGTCTGCACCCTCGGAGGCTTTGGTGATTTCACCATCGGTGTAGGTATAGGCAAGACGTACCGGGGCACGAAGACCACTATCGCCTTCCCAAACAACACTGTTGATACCAACTTCCAGACCTTGAATTTCACTCTCACCCAGGCTCACAGAGCCTGAGGTTTTAATCGAGCTGTCGGCCAGTGTGCAGCTATTGGCGACGGAGCAATTCTGCAGGGTGTTTTCATAGTCACTGTAGAACGCAATCACATCTGCACTGAAGCTCTCCTGCCAATAGCGGAAGCCGGCCTCGTAGTTAAGGCTTTTCTCCGCTTCAGTGCCACGAGACTCAGAAGCACCGGCAGGCGCGAAGCCCTGATGAACACCGGCCAGCAAGGACCAATTATCATCCAGCAACCAGGTAGCACCCAGACCCGCCATCAGCTCTTCGTTACGATTGCTTTTTCTCCAATTCACATCTTCATTATTACGAGCAGCATCAAGCCAGCGCTTGGCATCGGTTTCCACGTTCTCGTAGCGCAGGGAGCCAGTAACAATCACATCGCCAATATAGGCGTGATCCACAATCCAGGCGGAAATAGCATCGGCATTTTCTACCCGGTTATTGCTTCCAGTGGCGGCCGTAGTGCTTTGATAAACCAGGCTTCCATTGATCTGGTCATAAACATCTACCGGCTGGAAACGATCCACTTCATCTTCGTGGTAACGGGCGCCCACAACCAAGTCATGCCTGATATCACCCGTCGAGAAAGCGTAGCCCAGCTCCGACTGAACACCTTGAGACGTGTACTCACGATTGTTGTTCTTGAACTCCAACCCGGTGGCATCTGTATCACCACGCAACACAGACTGATTGACGCCGCCAGAAGTGTTCGCTGTATTCACATAACTGCCAATGCCGACGCCGCCAATCTTATCCAGCTTGAACCAGTTGCGCTGGAACTCGTTCCGATAAGCCACGGTATTCAAAGTGGTATTTTCATCAATTGCCAGAGTGTGGCGCAGGGAAACTGCATCACGATCATTATCCATCTGATCGATATCAGTCAGTCCATAACGGCGATTGGCATCCCGCGCGAAATCACGGTCGGTCAGCCCCAGGTAAGTTTCGTCTGAGACTTCACTGGAATGCTCTAGCTTCAGTTCAAACGCCTGCTGGATATCAGCGGTTTCCGGCGCCTGCCAGCGCAGCTTGGCGACGTAGTCACGCTTGTCGAAACCCGCATCGCGGTTGGAGCGATCGATGTCCTTGAAGCCCTGGGTGCGCTGCTGGTGAGCTTCCAGCAGAAAGCCCAGCTGGCCTTCGGTAGCGCCATAGTAGGCGTGAGCACGCTGGGCACCGTCTTCACCACCTTCCACATTCACCATGCCGGAAGCACGATCAGGAATCGGGGTGGACAGCAAGTTAATGGCACCGCCCACGGTGAAGGGGCCGTAGCGCAGGGTATCCGGGCCTTTAAGCACTTCAATACCGTAGAAACGACCGGCACTGGGGAAGTAATAGGCAGACGGAGCAGCATAAGGAGCCGGAGCAATGAGTACGCTGTCCTCCATCAGAGAGATCTTGTTGGAGCGGTCACGACCGGAACCACGGATACCGATGTTCGGGCGCAGGCCGTAGCCTTCCTCTTCCTGGAAGTACACACCGGGCACATCCCGCAGCATACGGTGCACGTCGGTATATTCTTTTTCTTCAAGATCTTCGTTAGAGATCACGTGGGCTGAGCCACTGACACTGAAGGTGTCCTGACGATCCCCGAGGATCTGTACCGGTTTCAGCTCATTGGCCTGGTCGGCAAAAGCCGGAGCAGCCGCGGAGGCCACGGCGGAGGCGATGGCACAGCAAAGCAAGCGACGCTGTAAATGCATGATTTTGTCCTTCCCAACGCAATTGCAAAAATTGTAAAGATGGTAAGCGCAGGGAAGATACAATGAAAAAGAATCAATGGCAATCCACTATCATTCTCATTTACATTTCGTATCGCAATAACCGCCCCCACCGGGTGACCCCACCAGCAAACGATCACCGGCGCGAGCAGTAAAGCTGATTTTCGGCGGCATTAACTTGCCATTGTGGCGATTTTCCCCCACCGCACCGCTCTCTCCGCCAGCCAGCCCCCAGGGAGCATGACGACGACGTTCGGTGAGCAGAGTCACCTGGGCATCACCCAGAAACTCCAGCTCACGCACCAGGCCATCACCGCCCACAAACTGGCCGTGGCCGCCGCTGCCCCGACGCACCTGGTAACGGTGTACCCGCAGTGGATAATGGGATTCCAGGCTTTCGATGGGAGTATTGAGGGTATTGGTCATATGACTGTGCACCGCCGATAGCCCCGCTCCGCGTGCATGGGCACCCGTGCCGCCAGCCATGGTTTCGTAATAGTCCCAGCCATCGTCACCCGCCGCGCCCATGGCGACATTGTTCATGGTGCCCTGGCTGGCGGCGGGGATCGCCTGGGGTGCCGCCTGGGCCAGCGCCCCCAGCACCACATCCACCACCCGCGAGCTGGTTTCCACATTGCCCGCAGCCACTGCCGCCGGACGATTGGCATTCAACAAAGAACCTTGCGGGGCGGACAGGCTGATGGGCCGGAACAAGCCATCGCACGCCGGCACATCATCGTCCATCAGGCAACGAAAGCAGTAATAGGCCGCGGCTGCCGCCACCGACAGCGGGCAGTTGATGTTGCCTGCCACCTGGTCAGCGGTACCGGAGAAATCCAGACTTGCCTGCTCCCCGGCGATGGTCAGGGTGACGGCAATGACGATGTCCTGCTGGCCCTGACCATCGTCGTCCATGTAATCCTGGAACCGGAAACAGCCATCCGGTAACGCCGCGATACGGGCCCGGGCGCGCTTTTCGCCATAGCGGTTGAGCGCATCAAAGGCGGCGACCAGATCCGCTTGCTGGCCGGCCAACTCCGTCAGGCGCCGGGCACCAGCCTCACAGGCACTGGCCTGGGCGACAAAGTCGGCGAAGCGGCGACTCTCCACCGGCAGAGCCCCGCTCTCCTCCAGCCCGGCCAACTCCCGGCACAAGGGCACCTGCCACTGGCCCGCCCGTTTCAACCAACTGGGAGCAATAACGATCCCTTCCTGGTCCAGGCAGGTGGACACCGGCATGGAGCCTGGGCTGTGGGCGCCAATATTGGCGTGGTGGGCCCGGGTCACGGCAAAGCCGATCAGGCTGGCAGCCCCGAACACCGGGGCCACCACGGTGACATCCGGCAAGTGAGTGCCCCCCAGATACGGATCATTGACCACCAGCAGGTCACCCGGCTGCCAATCCCGATCGCTGACCAAATCCGCCATGGCGTAGGCCATGGACCCCAGATGCACCGGTATATGGGCCGCCTGGGCACACAGCCGGCCCTGTGCATCGAAAATGGCGCAGGAGAAATCCAGGCGATCCTTGATATTGGGAGACAGGGCACTGAGCCTCAGCACTGCGCCCATCTCATCACAGACCCCTGACAGGCGATTGGCAAAAATACTGAGCTGGACAGGATTCATAGAGGCAATTAACAGTTAATAGTGAATAGTGAATAACTAAAAACAGAACAACAGCCTACCGCTGTTCACCATTCACTGTTAACTATTCACTGAATTGTGCGCTATTATCAGCGGTTCCGGCAGCCTTGGGCTGCCGTTTTTTATTTGGGACGCGTACAGACGGTGCTGTGATCAACGGTCCGGTGCCCGTTATCAATTCTCTATTACCAATTATCAATTGCCTGTTATGTCGCAATATCTGATTCCCACCTACGCACGGCAGCCACTGGCGTTTGTGCGCGGTGAAGGGGTATGGCTCTTTGATGAAGCCGGCCACAAATATATGGATGCCATCTCAGGTATCGGGGTCTGCAACCTGGGGCACTGCCATCCAGCGGTGACCCGCACCCTGGCCGATCAGGCCGGGCAGCTCATGCATACCTCCAACCTCTACCGGATTCCAACTCAGGAAGCGCTGGCCGAGCGACTGTGCGAATTGAGCGGCATGCAGAGTGCGTTCTTCTCCAACTCCGGCGCCGAAGCCAATGAAGCGGCCATCAAGATTGCCCGCCTGTTCGGCCAGCGCAAGGGCGTCAGTCGTCCCACCGTGGTGGTAATGGAAGGCAGTTTCCATGGCCGCACCATGGCCACCCTGTCCGCCACCGCCAATGCCAAGGTGCAGGAAGGCTTTGCGCCGTTGCTCGACGGCTTTGTCCGGGTGCCCTTTAACGATCTGGACGCGGTGCGCGCCCTGGCCGACAACCCGGATGTTGTCGCCGTATTGGTCGAGCCGATACAGGGCGAAGGCGGCATCAATATCCCTGCCAGCGATTATCTGCCCGGCCTGCGAGCCCTGTGCGATGAACGGGACTGGCTGCTGATGCTGGACGAGATCCAGTCCGGCAATGGCCGGACCGGCGATTACTTCGCCTGCCTGGGCGACAAGGTCACCCCGGACGTGCTGACCACCGCCAAGGGCCTGGGCAACGGTTTCCCTATCGGCGCCTGCCTGGTGGCCGGCAAGGCCGACGGCGTGTTCGGCCCAGGCAACCACGGCAGCACCTACGGCGGCAACCCGCTGGGCTGCGCCACCGCCCTGACCGTGGTCAACACCCTCACCGACGACGTGGTGGATGGCGTGGCCGGCAAGGGTGCCTGGCTCAAAGAGGCCTTCACCCGGTCTTTTGCCGATCTGCCTATGATTACCGAAATCCGTCAGCGTGGACTGATGATGGGAATCCAATTGGATCGCCCTTGCGCCGAGCTGGTCAACCGGGCTCGGGAAGCCGGGCTACTGATCAACGTCACTGCAGGTTCTGTAGTGAGGCTGCTGCCGCCACTGGTGATCAGCCAGACAGAAATGCAACACCTGGTAGATACCCTCTCCCAGATCATTCATGACTTCGCCAACGAACAGGAGGTCGCATGACCCGCCACTTCCTGACGCTCACCGATCTGAGCCGGGACGAGCTGGGCTACCTGATCCAGCGCGCCATTGAACTGAAAACCATGCTGCGCAATGGCCAGAGCCATACGCCACTGCAGGGCAAGACCCTGGGCATGATCTTCGAGAAATCCTCCACCCGCACCCGGGTGTCCTTTGAAGTGGCGATGACCCACTTCGGCGGCTCCAGCATCTTCCTGTCGCCACGGGACACCCAGCTCGGTCGTGGTGAGCCCATCGAGGACTCCGCCCGCGTGCTGTCACGCATGGTGGACGCGGTCATGATCCGCACCTTCGACCACGCCACCGTGGAAACCTTTGCCGCGCATTCGGCGGTGCCGGTGATCAATGCGCTCACCGACGATTTCCACCCCTGCCAGTTGCTGGCCGACATGCAGACCTTTGTGGAGCATCGCGGCAGCATTCAGGGCAAGAAAGTGGTCTGGGTCGGCGACGGCAACAACATGTGTGCCAGCTATATCAACGCCGCCAACCAGTTTGACTTCGAACTGGTGATCAGCAGCCCCACCAGCTTTGAACCGGACGGCGAACTGCTCAACCGTTACCCGGAACGGGTTAGTCTCGAAGCAGACGTCACCGAAGCGGTAAAAGGGGCGCATCTGGTGGTCACCGACGTGTGGGCATCCATGGGCCAGGAAGACGAACAGCAGACCCGTCTTAATGCGTTTGAAGGCTACCAGGTCACCCCGGAACTGATGGACCGTGCCGATCCGGACGCCCTCTTCATGCACTGCCTGCCTGCCCACCGCGGCGAGGAAGTCAGCCACGAGATGATGGACGACCCGCGCTCAGTGGTGTGGGATGAAGCGGAAAACCGCCTGCATGCCCAGAAGGCCCTGCTGGAGTTCCTGCTGACAGGTCAGCACTGACACTCCCCCGTAACCGTTGCAGCCTTGCCTGCAAGGCAAAGGCTTTACGGCTTTTGCCCCGCGAGCCCAGGCTCCAACATCCCGAGAGGCGCCAACGCTATGAACCCGCCGCTGCTTACCCTCGACAACCTGGCCTGCGGCTACCACCAGCAGGCCGTGGTAAAGGATCTGAGCCTGGAACTGGCAGCCGGTGAAATTGCCTGTCTGCTGGGGCCCAGCGGCTGTGGCAAAACCACCACTCTGCGCGCCATTGCCGGGCTGGAACCGGTCACCGGTGGCAGCATTCATATCCAGGGTCGCCAGGTGTCCAGCCGTAGTCGCCAGCTCCCCCCGGAAAAACGCGGACTGGGCATGGTGTTCCAGGAACACGCTCTTTTCCCCCACCTGACCGTGGCCGACAACGTGGCCTTCGGGCTGCGCAAACAACCCCGTGAGCAACAGCGCCTGCGGGTCAGCGAATGCCTGGACCGCGTGCGACTGTCTGGCATGGAAGACCGTTACCCCCATGAACTGTCCGGCGGCCAGCAACAGCGTGTGGCGCTGGCTCGGGCACTGGCTCCTCGCCCTGCCCTGCTACTGCTGGACGAACCCTTTGCCAGCCTCGACCTGGACCTGCGCCGGGCACTGGCCCGCGAGCTGGGCGACATTCTCCGCCAGGAGAACGTCACCGCCCTGCTGGTTACCCACGATCAGGAAGAAGCCTTTGCCCTGGCCGACCGGGTGGGCGTAATGCACCAGGGGCAGCTGGAACAATGGGACACGCCGTACAACATTTACCACGCCCCGGCCAACCGCTTCGTGGCGGAGTTCGCCGGCTATGGTTCTTTTCTGCGTGGTGAGGTAGTGGATGAAAACACGGTCAGGACCAGTCTGGGAGAGCTCACCGGACGCAGCAAGACGACCCTGACCCCCGGGGGCAACGTCGACGTACTGTTACGACCGGAAGATGTGATCGCCGACGAAAGCGCGCAACTGGCGCTACCTGTCACCCGCCGCCAGTTCACCGGCGCCACCATCCTCTACCACCTGCGCGTCGGCGCCGCAGAAACCCTGCTCTGCCAGACCGACAGCCACACTAATGTGGTGGAAGGCGATGCGTTGCATGTGCGGTTGGCGACCAAGCATCTGGTAGCGTTCACGGTTAGTGAATAGTTAACAGTGAACAGTGAACAGCGCACGAGAAAGACGACCGCGAATTTCAAACGCATGAGGCCGCGCCCAGATTTCGGGCGCGGCCTCATGCGTTTGAAGACAGAACAAAAGTCAGGCGCGAACTATTAACTGTTCACTGTTAACTATTCACTGCCTTTTCACGCCACTCGGCTCTGATTCCGCCCCCCGGACTTGGCCCGGTACAGTCCCTGATCCGCCCGATTGAGTAATTCGTCCACGGTTTCGTCTTCCTGGCAGGCGGCAACGCCGACGGAGAGACTCACGACGTTGGGGCCGCCTTCCTGGCCGAAGCTTTCTTCGCGCCAACGCTCACGCAGCCGCTCGGCGACCCGCAAGGCGCCCTGTTCATTGCTTTGCGGCAGGATCAGCAGAAATTCCTCGCCGCCGAGACGGCCGAAGAAATCCCCGTCACGCATGCCCGCCAGCGCCAGCGCAGAAAAGCGACGCAATACCCGGTCACCCCAATCATGGCCATGGCGGTCATTGATCTGCTTGAAGTGATCCAGATCCACATAGCAGATGGCAAAGGGCAGGCCCTTGCGGCTGAACAGTGCCCGCTGGCGCTCCAGTATTTCCAGCAGGTGGCGACGATTGAACAAGCCGGTCAGGTCATCACGGATCGCCATTTCGCGGACCTGCTCCACCGCACGGGCCAGTTGATGATTCTTGTCGGCCAGCGCATCGCGCAGACGATTGATGCCACCACCGGTGATCGCAAAGCTTACTGAAATCATGGAGAACACCAGCCACTGCAAGGCCTCCACGGAAAAGCTCAGCTCCACCCAGCGGTCATTCATGGCCAACCACAACATCATCGCGTAGGCGACGCTGGCCAGCATCGCCACTCCGATCATCACCTTGCCGGAAAGCCGGAACGACGCCAGCAACAAACCGGCGAAGAACAGGGTAACGACACTGAGTCGAAACTCGTCCACGTAGTAGCCGGAGACCATGAAGACGACCATGAAATGCAGCACCATGGGCAGCGACAGACTGGGCTCACTGAGGCGCAGGGTCCAACCCGTGGCAAGCAGTAACTGGTAGGCAAACAGCGATGCCCAGACCACAAACAGCATCAACAGTCCCTGCTCCAGTTCCACCGCAAAATAACCGAACTGGAAATACACCACACACAGCAAGGTATGCATGGCCATGATCGCCATGGCCGAACGACTGTGTCGTTTTAACAGCCGCTTTTCGCTGAGGGTCAGCTTTTCCGCCTGCCGCAAATCCTGATTCATGCGCCCTGCTCCACCACCAGTTTGTCGCGACCGGATTCCTTGGCCTGATAGAGAGCCCGATCCGCCCGCAGAACCACTTGCTCCGGTGTTTCCTCGCGATGGTACATGGCCAGGCCCGCCGACACCGTGACGCTGAGCCCCGGCGCTTCCTTGAAACGCTGGCTGCGCATGCCCAGCAGGATCCCCTCCGCCAGATTGCTGGCCTCTTCCGGATCACTGACCGGCAAGACCAGCATGAATTCTTCACCGCCCAGACGAGCCGCAAAATCCTGGCCACTCAAATGACGGCGTGACACTTCGGCAAACCGCTCCAGCACCAGATCCCCCACCCGATGGCCATACTGGTCGTTGATGCGCTTGAAGTGATCCAGGTCCAGGTACACCACGCCCAGTTGGTAAGCGCCCCGGGCAGCTTGCCCACAGGCTTTACCCAATAGCTCCATGGCGTGGCGGCGCCGATAAAATCCGGTCATCTCGTCCTTCACCGCCATGTCGTGGATACGCTCGACAATGTCGGCCAGTTGCAGGTTGCGTCGGCTCAACTGGGAGCGAATGGTGGAGATTTCCGATGCCAGCAGAATCACCGCCAGTACCATGGCCGAAAACAGGCCCCACTGAATCCATTCACCGCGCAGGTCCACCACCTCCGGCCAGTACCCGGAGACGACACCGAGAATCACCGCATAACCAAATACGCAGTAGGCGGCCAGCCTGGCAAATTGCCGGAATGACGCCTGCAACACCCCCATCTGGACAATGGCAAAGAAAATCATCATCACGCACAGGCGCACCTGGTCCACCACCAGGGCCGTCAACAGGATACCCGTGGTGGACCAGACCATTAGCGGCATGATCATGGACGGTTCGGAAAGACGACGATTGAGCCCCAGCAACATAAACAGGATGAAGCCCAGATGCCCCACCCAGATGGCACCGAACAAGGCATAAAACAGGGAGGAGCCGCCACGGAAGAAGTCCAGCTGCAGGGAGATCCAGCACAACAGGGTGTGGGCACTGCCACCGGCCAGTATGGCGAACAGTACCCGGCGCAGTCGCTGGGACTGCAAGGCTGCAGGGTTAAGCGTTAACGATTGATCCATGCCGGATTCCCGATCCGGTGCGACCATCCCCACTATCAGTCGCACCCGTTGGTAGCAATTTAGTATTATTGTTGGGTGAACTCTAACCCTAAATGTCTACCGCGTCACAGTTTTCATCCCTGAAACCGGACCGTCCATCGCCATGCCAATGAAAAAAGTGGCACAAAAGTCCCTGATTTTTCGGGCACTTACCTCAAAGCCTATTCACTCGCCGGGCTCTGGCAGACCCGTGCCACCGCCTCACGCCATCCCTGGTAGCGCCGCTGGCGCTCGCCTTCTTCCAGTAGCGGCGTAAATTCCCGCTCGCAGCGCCACTGTTCGGCCACCGCATCCAGAGAGTCGTACAGACCCACCCCCAGCCCCGCCAGATAGGCCGCACCCAGCGCCGTGGTTTCGGTGACCATGGGCCGGTCCACGCAAACACCCAGCACATCCGCCAGGGTCTGGCTCAGCCAGTTATTGACCACCATGCCGCCATCCACCCGCAAGGTAGTCGGCCGGGCACCGCAGTCCGCTGCCATGGCATCCAGCAAGTCCCGGGACTGGTAGCACACTGCTTCCAGTCCCGCCGTTACCACTTCGGCAATCCCGGTATCGCGGGTCAATCCCAATAAGGCACCCCGGGCGTGGGGGTCCCACCAAGGAGCACCGAGTCCGGTAAAGGCCGGCACCAGATAGACGCCCCCAGCGGAACCGGCGCGGCGTGCCAGCGCTTCGGTTTCGCTGGCATCACGGATCAGATTGAGGCCGTCGCGCAGCCACTGGATGGCTGCACCGGCCACAAAGATGGAGCCCTCCAGGGCATAGGTGGTTTTGCCATTGAGCCGGTAACCCACCGTGGTGAGCAGGCGATTATGGGATTGCACTGCCTCACCGGTATTCATCACCATGAAGCAGCCAGTGCCATAGGTGCTTTTCACCATACCCGGCTGGAAACAGGCCTGCCCTACCAGCGCGGCCTGCTGGTCCCCGGCAATGCCGGCCACAGGGACCGCGGCGCCCAACAGCTCGGGGCAGGTGGACCCGAATTCCCCGGCGCTGTCACGCACCTCCGGCAATACCGCTGCGGGAATATCAAAAAGCTCCAGCAGTGCCGTATCCCAGGCCTGTTCATGGATATTGAACAACAAGGTGCGTGAGGCATTGGTGGCGTCGGTGGCATGCACCTTGCCACGGGTCAATTGCCAGAGCAGCCAGCAATCGATGGTGCCGAACGCCAGCTCACCCGCCTCGGCGCGCGGCCGGGCGCCGGGGACATTATCCAGCAGCCAGGCCAGTTTGGTGGCGGAAAAATAGGGATCCAGCAGCAAGCCGGTCTTGTTGCGCACCATGTCCTCGTGGCCACCATCACGCAGGCTCTTGCAGAGCCCGGCAGTTCGCCGGTCCTGCCAGACGATGGCTTTGGCCAGTGGGTCACCGGTCTTGCGATCCCACAGCACGGTGGTTTCCCGCTGGTTGGTGATGCCAATGGCCGCCAACTGCTGGGCTTCCAAATGGGCATTGCGCAGGGCCTGCTGACACAGCGCCAGGGTATCGTTCCAGATCTCCATGGCATCGTGTTCCACCCAGCCGTCATGGGGAAAATGCTGGCGGAACTCTTTCTGCGCCTGCCCGCAGGCCCGGCCACTGCCGTCGAACACAATGGCGCGGGAACTGGTGGTGCCCTGGTCAATGGAAAGGATGTAAGACATGGCTCGGCTAACCCTGTTATCAGTATTGGTGGCTGGATCAGACAGACGATCCCCGGGGATGCGTCGAGAACCGTATTTTACATGAAGGCCGGATGACAGATTGAACGATATCGGACAACCGAATAGACCTTATCGGCGATTGAGGAGCCGCTGAACCTAGGGTGGATTAGCCGAAGGCGTAATCCACCCTACGATGCCATCCAACGAGCGTAGCTCGTAGCTCAATTCACCCGGCCCAGCACATGCTGGCCCTGCTGGCTGCGCGGCAGAATGACGGTAAACCGGGCCCCGCCCATGGGGCTCTCGTCCACGCGGATGTCTCCACCATGCCAGTCGACAATCCGTTTGACGATGGACAGGCCAAGGCCATAGCCCCCGCTGGCGCGGTGGCGGCTCTTATCCAGCCGGGCGAAGGGTTTGAATACCCGCTCCCGCTCATGCTCAGGAATCCCCGGGCCGTTATCATCCACATGGATAACAACCTGGTCCTCGTCGCCACCAACCACCATGACGATCTGTGAGCCGGCGTAGCGCAGAGCATTGGTAACCAGGTTCTGCAGCACCCGATGCAGGTAGCGCTCTTCCGCCTCCACTTCCAGGGCCGGCTGATCACAGTCCACGGTGATCACGGTGTCGCCGCGAATGGTTTCCAGCTCTTCGCGTAACTGTTCGCACAGCTCACCCAGCAGCACCGGCTTGAATTCGATATTGGGGGTACCCTGCTCCAGACGGGCATAGGTGAGGATTTCGTCGATCAACTTATCCAGCTGCTCGATGTCATGATCCAGGGCATTGAGCTTTTCCCGGCGCAATTCCGCCGACTCGATATCCGCCAGCATCTCCAA
This sequence comes from uncultured Alcanivorax sp., assembly GCF_947258575.1. Taxonomy (GTDB): domain Bacteria; phylum Pseudomonadota; class Gammaproteobacteria; order Pseudomonadales; family Alcanivoracaceae; genus Alcanivorax. Next base: position 69,460 of record NZ_CAMYIV010000011.1, on the reverse strand, counting down.
ACCAAAACGCAACCGCGCCACCGGGGTACGCAGTTCATGGCTCACCGCCCGGGTCATTTCCCGCTGGGATTCGATCAGGCGACGTATGTGCGCGGTCATACCGTTAAAGGTGGCCGCCACCTGGCCGATGGCATCATTACCTTCAATGTTTGCATAAGCACCCAGATCACCACTGCCCAGCTGACTTACCGCCTGGTCAAGCTGCTTGAGCCGGCGTTGCAGCGGGCTCACTTGCAGGTAGGTCGCCAGCGCCACCGCCAGCAGGCTGAGAGCCCCCGCTACCAGCAGCAACTCCATGGGAAACTGATCGAAAAGACTGAGCGGGCCAATCACCAGCAATTTGCCGGTCTGCGCCACCGGCGCATAAATACGGATGCTGGAGTCGCTACGAGTACTGTCATCCAGACCGATAACCACTTCGCGGCGGTTGAGGCGCTGTTCCTGCTCCGGATCCAGGGGCACATCGTCCCGGGACACCAGACTGAGAGGGTAACCGAAGTGCTGTTGGAGCCGCCCCAAGGCCTGCTCCCATTCGTCTTCGGGGAAATGGGAAAGGTGGTTGAGCACCAGCACCGCAGTGGCCCGGGCCTGCTGCTCGGAGACCTTGGTCATGCGGGTAGTGATGTACTCGGACTCACCGGGAAGCTGAAAAAGGATATCGGCATACCCTTTTTCATCATTGAGGCGCATGACCACCAGGCCGTCTTCCAGCTGCAGGGTTTCCCGGTAGCCCAACTCCAGATCGGCGGCTGACTGCAACTGGATATCCGCACTGAACAGCTTGCTGAGCACCTGGCTCCAGCGATCGCGCTCACCGGGTTCATAGCGCTGGAACCCTTCCGCCATCAGGTAGAAGGTCCCCCGCGCCATTTCTTCCCGGTAGATATCCGAGCGATAGCTGTTAACCAGCTGTACGGCGGCATAGGTGATGGCGCCGATAAAACACAGCGCCAGCAACAAGCCTCCGTAGAGCCTCAGGAAAATACTATTCAAGCGTCACCCAGCATCACGCCACGGCACAGAAACGCTCAGGCCGCGCCGATTTCCTTGACGAACAGATAGCCCTTGGATCGCACCGTCTTGATACGCTTGGGGTTTTCCGGGTCATCCCCTACCTTGGGGCGGATACGGGAAATGCGCACATCAATAGAACGATCCTGGCCGTCATATTGAATGCCACGCAGCTTCTCGAAGATGGTTTCCCGGGACAGCACCGTGCCTGCATTGGACGCCAGCAGCCAGAGCAGATCGTACTCGGCACTGGTCAGGTCCACCGATTCCCCGGCCAGGGTTACTTCCCGGGCAGAGTTATCGATCACCAGGGCGCCAAATTCCAGGCGCGCCGGTGAGCTGTCACGTTCGCTATCGGTTTCCACCCGGCGCAGCAAGGCACGAATGCGTGCCAGCAGTACCCGGGGTTTTACCGGTTTGGCCACATAATCATCGGCCCCCATCTCCAGGCCCAGTACCTGATCCATATCATCGGTGCGGGCGGTGAGCATGAGAATGGGATTCTTGTAGGCGCTGCGAACCTCGCGGCAGACGGTCAAGCCGTCGGCCCCGGGCAACATCAAATCCAGTACCACCAGATCCGGTTGCTCGGCACGAATGCGACGAATGGCTTCTTCGCCATCGCTGACAACCGTCACATTGAGACCATTGGTTTGCAGATATTCACAGGTAAGATCGGCAAGTCGTTCGTCGTCTTCCACGATCATGATTGCTGGCGGGTTATCCTGCACCGTTGTCATCCCGTCCTTATCCTTTTTCACTTCGTATCATTATTGTCGTCGTACACAGTGCACAAGGCGGCAAACTGTAACAAACGTATCCCTATCAGGTGTTTATACGCATAGACACTGTCCACGGCAACCTTGCTGATACCAAAGGTACACTGAAGCCGCTTCACGGCAGAGTTTTTACAGTTGACAAACACAATATCTAGTACTGGCCTGCCCCGGAAAAGCGCGCGCTAAATGCACCCACAATGGTCCACAACTTATCCACAAAATTTCCCCAGGCGAAGTGCTTGCAAATCCGCGGACGCAACTATAACTTGTACTGAAGTCAGGCGGCGACCCCAACATATTGGGTTTTTGTGAAATCGCTGCCACCCCAGGATAACACCATCCAGCGTACCGAAAAATAGAGTCACATCAGCCATTTAGAGCTTTTCGGGCTACCAGGGGCAAGATCAGCGTCATGGACAAGACACAAGATATAGTGGTCCACATCCAAATTAGACCACCAGGCACCATCCAACACAGATTTTACTGCGCCATAGCCTGACGGCTGTGGCGTTTTGCGTGGTGTTGCCATACGCGGCACCAGACCACGCCGGCACCACCACACAAATCCGACAACAGACAGAACAGCACAAACAACGGAGAGCGCACCATGCAGACGGATATGAGCCAAAACCCCAACCACACCGGCTCCCCGGCAGGCGACGACAGCGGCCAGGACCAGTCCATTGCCAGCACCGCCCCGGGCCAGCTTCGCGTTATCAAGCGCAATGGCAAAGTGGTCGGCTACGATGACGACAAGATCACCGTGGCCATCAGCAAGGCGTTTCTGGCGGTAGAGGGCGGCACCGCAGCCGCCTCCTCACGTATCCATGAAACCGTGGCGCGCCTCACCGAGCAGGTCAGCGCCACCTTCAAGCGTCGCATGCCCTCCGGTGGCACCATCCACATTGAGGAAATTCAGGACCAGGTAGAATTGGCCCTGATGCGTAACGGCGAGCAGAAAGTCGCCCGTGATTACGTGCTGTATCGTGAGCGCCAGGCCGCCAAGCGCGCCGAACAAAGCCACGACCTGCCCGAGCCCACCCATCAGGTGGACATGAGCGTCACCATGGAAGACGGCAGCAAGGCACCGCTGGACATGGCACGCCTGGAGCACCTGATTCGCGCGGCCTGCTCCGGCCTGGAAGACGTGAACGCCGACAAGATCATCACCGAAACGGTGAAGAACCTGTACGACGGTGTGTCCATCCATGACGTGAACACCTCCATGGTGATTACTGCCCGCACCATGATCGAAGTGGAGCCCAACTACTCCCAGGTCACTGCACGCCTGCTGATGGACAAGATCCGCGCCGAAGCCCTGCAATTTCTGAATGTCGCCGAGCGCGCCAGCCACGATGAAATGAACGCCCTTTACGGTGAAGCGCTGAAAGCCTACATCGGCAAAGGCATCGAGCTGGAACTGCTGTCACCGCAACTGGCCGAGTTTGACCTGGACAAGCTGGGCGCCGCTCTGGATGGCAACCGCGACCTGCAGTTCTCCTACCTGGGCCTGCAGACCCTGTACGACCGTTATTTCATCCACCACAACGACACCCGCATCGAGCTGCCCCAGTGCTTCTTCATGCGTGTGGCCATGGGCCTGGCCGTGGAAGAAGACAACCGCGAAGCCCGCGCCATCGAGTTCTACAACTTGCTGTCCAGCTTCGACTACATGAGCTCCACGCCGACCCTGTTCAACGCCGGCACCCTGCGCCCGCAGCTGTCCAGCTGCTACCTGACCACCGTGCCCGACGACCTGCACGGCATTTATGGCGCCATTCAAGACAACGCCATGCTGTCCAAGTTTGCCGGCGGCCTGGGTAACGACTGGACCCCGGTACGTGCACTGGGCGCCTACATCAAGGGCACCAATGGTCGCTCCCAGGGCGTGGTACCGTTCCTGAAGGTGGTCAACGATACCGCCGTTGCCGTTAACCAGGGTGGCAAGCGCAAAGGCGCCGTCTGTGCCTACCTGGAAACCTGGCACATGGATATCGAAGAATTCCTGGAGCTGCGCAAGAACACCGGTGACGACCGCCGTCGCACCCACGACATGAACAGCGCCAACTGGATTCCCGACCTGTTCATGAAGCGCGTAATCAACGAAGAAGAGTGGACCCTGTTCAGCCCCAACGACGCCCCGGACCTGCACGATCTGTACGGCGAAGCGTTCGAGAAGGCGTACCTGGAATACGAAGCGAAAACCCGCAGCGGCGAAATGAAGCTGTTCAAGCGCGTCCCCGCCATCAACCTGTGGCGCAAGATGCTCTCCATGCTGTTTGAAACAGGCCACCCCTGGTTCACCTTCAAGGATCCGTGCAACCTGCGTAGCCCGCAGCAGCACGTGGGCGTGGTGCACTCCTCCAACCTGTGCACCGAGATCACCCTGAACACCAACCAGGAAGAAATCGCCGTGTGTAACCTGGGTTCCGTGAACCTGGCCCAGCACGTGGACGAAAACGGCCTGGATATCGAGAAGCTGCAAGGCACCATCAACACCGCCGTGCGCATGCTCGATAACGTGATCGACATCAACTACTACAGCGTGCCCCAGGCAGAACGTTCCAACATGAAGCACCGTCCGGTCGGGCTGGGCATCATGGGCTTCCAGGACGCGCTGTATAAGCAGGGCATCAGCTACGCCTCCGAAGGCGCGGTGAAATTCGCCGACAATTCCATGGAAGCGGTGAGCTACTACGCCATCCAGGCCTCCGCCAAACTGGCCGAAGAGCGTGGCGCCTACCAGACCTTCGAAGGGTCCCTGTGGAGCCAGGGCGTACTGCCTATCGACTCCATCGACATTCTGGTCAAGCAACGTGGCGAGGAATACTGCAAGGTGGATCGCAGCCAGTCCCTGGACTGGAACAACGTGCGCGAGATGGCAAAGAAAGGCATGCGTAACTCCAACGTCATGGCCATCGCCCCCACCGCCACCATCGCCAACATCACCGGGGTTTCACAGTCCATTGAGCCCACATACCAGAACCTGTATGTGAAATCGAACCTGTCCGGCGAGTTCACCGTGGTCAATCCCTACCTGGTGAAGGCACTGAAAGATCGCGGCCTGTGGGACAACGTAATGGTCAACGACCTGAAATACTACGATGGTTCTGCACAGCCCATCGAACGGATCCCGGCCGACCTGAAAGAGCAGTTCCGCACCGCCTTTGAAGTGGAACCGCGCTGGCTGGTGGAAGCGGCAAGCCGTCGCCAGAAGTGGATCGATCAGGCTCAGTCGCTGAACCTGTACATTGCCGAAGCCAACGGCAAGAAACTGGACGTGACGTACAAGATGGCCTGGTTGCTGGGTTTGAAAACCACCTATTACCTGCGCGCCATCGGGGCAACCCAAACGGAAAAATCCACCATCAATGACGGCAAGCTCAACCGGGTCTCCGCCGCCCCGCAGGCCCCTGCCGAATTCAACCAGGCTGCTGACGTACCGCAGGCCTGCTCCATTGATGACCCGGATTGCGAGGCTTGTCAGTAAGGTGCCAGCTGCCGGACGCTCGACGCTTGCCATTCTTCGAGCGCCAAGCGTCCAGCTGCCGGCCCCAAGCCACTTAAAACAATGCACCATCGATGACGCCACGGCGTCATCCCTGAAAGAATATGGAGAGAGCACATGCTGAACTGGGACGAATTTAATGCGCAAGAGACGCCTGTCGCCAAACCGCAGCCAAGCCCCGCAACGCCGCCGCAACCTGAGACGGTATCTGACCAAGCGGCACCTGAAGCTAAAGCACCGGGAGCGGGAAGTGCGCCGATTACAGGCGGAGCCGACGAACAGCGACAAGGACGAACCGAACGAGACACCACCGACGCCGTAGCTCGCGCCCGCGCCACTGTGTCGCAAATGGATGCCAGCGAAGGCGTTGCCGAGCTGGAAGGCACCGCCGGCCGCGTGGAAGTCGACGACAAGCGCATGATCAACTGCCGCGCCGACTTGAACCAGCTGGTGCCGTTCAAGTACGACTGGGCCTGGCAGAAATACCTGGATGGCTGCGCCAACCACTGGATGCCCCAGGAAGTGAACATGAACGCCGACCTGGCGCTGTGGAAGAAAACCGACGGCCTGACTGACGACGAGCGTCGTATCGTCAAGCGCAACCTGGGTTTCTTCTCCACCGCCGATTCCCTGGTCGCCAACAACCTGGTGCTGGCTATCTACCGCCTGATCACCAACCCGGAGTGCCGCCAGTACATCCTGCGTCAGTCCTTTGAAGAAGCCATCCACACCCACGCCTACCAGTACTGCATCGAGTCACTGGGCATGGATGAAGGCGAAATCTTCAACATGTACCAGGAGATTCCCTCAGTAGCGAAGAAAGCGCAATGGGGTATCCAATACACCCGCGACCTGTCCGACCCGGAATTCAAAACCGGCACCGTGGAAACCGACAAGGCGCTGCTGGAAAACCTGATCGCCTTCTACTGCGTACTGGAAGGCATCTTCTTCTACTGCGGCTTCACCCAGATCCTGTCCATGGGCCGGCGCAACAAGATGACCGGTGTGGCCGAGCAGTTCCAGTACATCCTGCGTGACGAATCCATGCACGTGAACTTCGGCGTGGACGTGATCAACCAGATCAAACTGGAAAACCCGCACCTGTGGGATTCCCAGATGCGCGACAAGGCCACCCAGATGATCCTGGAAGGTACCGAGCTGGAAATTCAATATGCCCGCGACACCATGCCCCGCGGCGTGCTCGGCATGAACGCCGCCATGATGGAAGAGTACCTGCAGTTCATCGCCAACCGCCGTCTGGTCCAGCTGGGCCTGCCGGAGCAGTTCAAAGGCGTGAACAACCCCTTCCCGTGGATGAGCGAAATCATGGACCTGCGCAAGGAGAAAAACTTCTTCGAAACGCGGGTGACCGAATACCAGGTGGGCGGCGCGCTCTCCTGGGAGTGATCGTGGTACACCAAGGGCGCTTCGGCGCCCTTTTTTTTGGCCTTCCAGCACAGAAGATCACAGAGAAAACAGCCCAAACGTGAATCTGGCCTGCCATTTTAATCCGGGTATTTCCTGCTCTCTGTGCGGCAATCAACCATCGACACGCTGAGACAGAAACTGCGACCACCCGTCCCGAGTGGCGAAACATTCACCAACACCGGGTATTTCCCGTTTGTTTTGTGCCGGCATCGTTGGCAACATGGAGTGGAGCTTGGACAAGGCACAACAAACTGGCTCACCTTAACTGCAGGAGGCTTCGCATGAGCGATTACGACGACAGAGATGATTACCAGCAAGAAGCCGAAGACCTGTTGGAAACGATTGAGCAGGTAGAAGAAACCCTGACAGTCATGTCCAAAGTAGTCGGGCAGCTAAAGGAACAGGTGGCCTCACACCTTGACCCGTACACGGTTGAAATGAGCGCCGAGGAATTTCTGGAGCAGTGCGAGAACCTGGAAGGCACCTGGCACTAGTTCCTCTCAGTGTGAAGTGACAGGGGCCGCATCGATGGCCCCACTCTCACCTACTCCGCGATCCTTTCCGGATAACGGCGTACCCCATCCACCCAGGTCCCTCGCACCTGGATAGACGACCAGTCACCGATAAATTCTCGCGGATCGCGATCCAGCCAGACCAGATCCGCGCGCATGCCGAGACGCAATTGCCCGACCCGATCTGCCACGCCCAGCTGACTGGCGGCGTCTACGGTCACCGCCTGCAGGGCCCGCTCCACCGCAATCGCCTGCTCCGGCCCCAGCATGGCGCCGGATGCCGTGCGACGCTGGGTGGCATTCCATACCAGTTGCAATGGCTGGAACGGCACTACCGGTGAATCCGCATGCAGGGTAAAGCGCAGCCCCGCATCCGCCGCTTCCGCCAGTGGACTGATGCGTGCTGCCCGCTCCGGCCCCAGGAAAATATCCCTGTGACGATCGCCCCAGTAGTACACATGGTTGTTGAAGAAAGAGGGAATCACGTCCAGCGCCTGCATACGCGTCAGTTGTTCGCCGGTGGCCATCTGGGCATGGATCAGTACCGGTTGCACGGTCACGTCCGGGCACCGCTGGCGGGCCGCCGCCACCGCATCCAGGCTCATGCTGATGGCCGCATCACCATTGGCATGGATCGCGGTCTGCCGACCGGCACAATGGAACTGCACCACCTGATCGGAGAGCTGCTGCGGCGACTGGTTGGGGAAACCCAAATATTCCGGCGGGTGATCCTCGGGCACGGAAAAATAAGGGTCGTTGAGAAAACCGGTATAGCCCTGCAAGGAACCATCACTGACCAGCTTCACCGACCCCAGATGAACTCGCTCACCCTCCGGCAGGGTCCACTGGCCGTCCTGCCTTGCCTGCTCGGCGGCCGCATCCGGCCAGACACTGAGCCGCAGCGGGATCAGCCCGAACCGCAACGCCGGCACTAACGCCTTGATGGTGGTGGTATCGGCCAGGCCGTTCTGGGCAAAGGTAATCCCCCGTGACAGGTACAACCGTGAGGCCCGGCGCATGACCCGGTAGCCATCCATGGCCGACAGCTTCAACAGGTTGGCACGCACCGGGTTGAACGCGGTCTCTGCCAGCAAGCCATTGAGGCGGCCTTCACTGTCGCGACCATAATAGCCACCGGGCGGATCCTGCACGTTCTCAGTGATGGACATGACCTTCAGAGCCGCCGTGTTTACCACCCCCAGATGGCCGGAGATGTGCATCACCATGATCGGTCGGCTGTCGCTGACGGTATCCAGTTCCGCCCGGGTGGGATAACGCTGGTCGCTCACGGTGGTGTCGTCGAACCCGAAGGCCATCAGCGTTCCGTCCGGGCGTCGCTGGGCCAGGGTGCGCAACCGCTCCAACAAGGTGGCAATACTGTCCAGGTCGCCAATTGGCGGACTGTTGGCATCCACTGCCACCGCCGACAGTCCCTCTCCGGGGAAATGGCCGTGGGCCTCGATAAAGCCGGGCATCAACACCCCACCCTGCAGATCCACCACCCGCACATCGCGACTCACCTGATCACGCAGGGCATCGCTGTCACCCAGCGCCACGATCTCGCCGCGCTTGACCAGCATGGCATCCACCTGAGGATTGCCCGGATCCATGGTCATGATGGTACCGTTGGTAAACAGCTGCACCGGTGGCGGTGGCGGATTGAACCAGCGATGCACACCCGCTACCCCCGCTGCCAGCAACGCCAGTAGCGATACGGCCCCGATAAACCAGATTTTTTTCATAGTGATCGCTCCTTGGCAGCCTGCTAGCGCAGACTCTGCCGTGACCCGCCTGCGGCCTCAAGCGGGAATATCACATTTGTTAATGAAACAGATCAGATTACCCCATACCTGTTCCCGGCCCCGGCGCGCTATAGTGAAGCCCGTCGTGCAGGTGGCGCACCAACTTAAAGCAACTTTCCTGCACCAGCATGAGGAAAATGCGGCACCATCCTTGCATTAACCGCGGTGAATTTTGACAGCCACGCATCGTGGACTCCCACTAACAGACAAAACCGATAGCGGGATCAACTGGAGACAACGCACCATGAAAGCATCAGATTTGTTCGTTCGCGCCCTGGAAGCCGAAGGGGTTGAACACGTCTTCGCCATCCCCGGGGAAGAAAACCTGGACCTGCTGGAGTCCCTGCGCGGCTCGAAAATCAAACTGGTGATTACCCGCCATGAGCAGGCCGCCGGTTTCATGGCGTCCACCTATGGTCGACTCACCGGCAAGGCCGGTGTCTGCATGTCCACCCTGGGCCCCGGCGCCACCAACTTCGTGACCGCCGCTGCCTATGCCCAGCTGGGCGCCATGCCCATGGTCATGATCACCGGCCAGAAGCCGATCAAGACCAGCAAGCAGGGCCAGTTCCAGATTATCGATGTGGTGGACATGATGCGCCCGCTGACCAAGTTCACCAAACAGGTGGTCAGCGGCGACAGCATCCCCACCCGCATCCGCGAGGCCTTCCGCCTGGCCCAGGAAGAGCGACCCGGCGCCACTCACCTGGAGCTGCCGGAAGATATTGCCCGCGAACACTCCACCATGCCGGTCACCGAGCCCAGCTCAACCCGCCGCCCGATTGCCGAAGACAAGGCCATCTGCAAGGCCATCGAAGCCATCCAGGGCGCCCGCAAGCCACTGCTGCTGGCCGGCGCCGGCGCCAACCGCAAGCTGACCAGCAAGATGCTGCGCCAGTTCGTGGAAAAACTGGGCATTCCGGTGATCACCACCCAGATGGGTAAAGGTGTCGTCGACGAAACTGGCCCGCACTTCCTGGGCAACACCGCGCTGTCCGACGGCGACTTCGTACACCGCGCCATCGACCAGGCCGACCTGATCATCAACGTGGGCCACGATGTGGTGGAAAAGCCGCCTTTCTTCATGCGCCCCGGTGGCGCCGAAGTGGTTCACATCAACTTCAACTCCGCCCAGGTGGATCCGGTGTACTTCCCGCAGATCGAAGTGGTGGGCGACATCGCCAACAGCCTGTGGCAGCTCAAGGAACGTCTCGATCCCCAGGAGCACTGGAGCTTTTCAGACTTCCACCGCATTCGTGATGCGCTGCAGAAACACATCCGCGAAGGCATCGTGGACGACAGCTTCCCGATCCGCCCCCAGCGGCTGGTGGACGAGATCCGCAAGATCATGCCCGAGGATGGCATCCTCACCCTGGATAACGGCATGTACAAAATCTGGTTTGCCCGTAACTACCCGGCCACCAAACCCAATACCGTGCTGCTGGACAATGCCCTGGCCACCATGGGCGCAGGCCTGCCCTCCGGCATGGCCGCCAAGATGGTGAACCCGGACCGCCGCGTCATGGCTATCGTCGGTGACGGTGGCTTCATGATGAACAGCCAGGAACTGGAAACCGCTGTTCGCCTGAGGCTGGATCTGGTGGTACTGATTCTGCGCGATGATGGCTACGGCATGATCAAGTGGAAACAGAACGACATGGATTTTCAGGACTTCGGTCTGGATTTCGGCAACCCGGATTTCGTCGACTACGCCCGCTCCTACGGCGCCTATGGCCACCGAGTGGAATCCACTGCCGGCCTGGGGCCCCTGGTAGAAGAGTGCTACCAGACCGGCGGCGTGCATGTGATCGACTGCATGGTGGATTACCGCGACAACAGCCGCATTCTCAATCAGGAAATCCGCGAATTAAGCAGCAAGCTGTGATCGAGGTGCCACTGGCTTCGTCATGCAAGCATGACTTCCCACAAACACCTGCACCCCGTGGGAAGCGATGCTTGCATCGCGAATGGTAGTGGCCTGCAACACCATTAAGGAACCGACATGCTAAAAGACGCCTACCCCTACTACCTGGCCAACGAAGCGGTCTTCGCCAACCAGGATCTGGATGTCACCGACAAGTACAGCGGTGAAGTCGCCACGCGAGTGGCCATGGCCGATGCGGCCACTATTGATAAAGCCATCGACGCCGCCGACAAGGCCGCTGGCGCCATGGCAAAACTGGCTCCCTACGAGCGCCAGGCGATCCTCTACCACTGCGTGAAACGTTTTGAAGAACGCTACGAAGAGCTGGCCCTGGCCCTGTGTATTGAAGCGGGTAAACCCATCAAGGATGCCCGTGGTGAAGTAGGCCGCCTGATCGACACCTTCCGGGTGGCCGCCGAAGAAGCCGTGCGCATCGATGGCGAAATGCCCAACCTGGAAATCTCCGCCCGTGCCAAAGGCTATCGCGGCATGGTCAAGCGCGTACCCATCGGCCCGTGCTCGTTTATTTCCCCGTTCAACTTCCCGTTGAACCTGGCGGCTCACAAAGTGGCCCCGGCCATCGCCGCCGGCTGCCCCTTTGTGCTCAAGCCGGCCAGCCGCACGCCCATCGGCGCCATCATCATCGGTGAAGTGTTGGCGGAGACCGATCTGCCTAAGGGCGCGTTTTCTATTTTGCCCTGTCATCGCGAAGGCGCCGACCTGTTCACCACCGACGAGCGCTTCAAACTGCTCAGCTTTACCGGCAGCCCGGACGTGGGCTGGGACCTGAAGGCTCGCGCTGGCAAGAAACCGGTGATTCTGGAGCTGGGCGGCAATGCCGCCGTGATCGTCGATGAAGATGCAGACCTGAACGATGCCATGGAGCGTATCGTCTTCGGCGCCTTCTACCAGTCTGGCCAGAGCTGCATCGGCGTACAGCGCATCCTGATCCACGACGCCATCTACGACGAGTTGAAAGCCAAACTGGTGGAAAAAACCGCCTCCCTGAAAATGGGTGACCCGAAAGACGAAGACACCTTTATCGGCCCGGTGATTTCCGAAGGCGAAGCCACCCGCCTGGAAAAATGGATCAATGAAGCGGTGGATGCCGGCGCCACCCTGCTGGTGGGCGGCAAGCGCGACGGCGCCATGCTGCAGGCTACCCTGCTGGAAGACGCCCCCAAGGGAACCAACATCGTCGAAGAGGAAGCCTTCGGCCCGGTGGCAGTGATCAGCCGCTTCAGTGATTTCGACGACGCCCTGAACACCGTCAACGAATCCAAGTTCGGCCTGCAGGCCGGCATCTTCACCCGCGACCTGTACAAGGCCCAGAAAGCCTGGGACGAGCTGGAAGTGGGTGGCGTGGTGATCGGCGACGTACCCAGCTGGCGAGTGGACAACATGCCCTACGGCGGCGTGAAGGACTCCGGCCTGGGCCGCGAAGGCATCCGCTGGGCCATCAATGACATGACAGAAGAACGGCTGCTGGTGATTCGCACACCGCAGCCCTGACCGGTTACCTCCCTCAGGACCAGGGAGCACGGGCCCGTCATCGCAAGATGGCGGGCCCGTTTTTATGATACCGACCCGAACAGGCTAGTTAACCGCGCCCCCTCTACCCTGCTTCAACCCTCCATCAGCGCACGCGGCAAACGTCAGGCGAACGCCATTCATACGAAAAACACAATCTTTAACTATTTTTCTGTACATCAATAGACTTATGCTATTTGTGAAGTAGTTCACTATTTTTCGTGTATTGCGCAATCGGAAAGTAGCGGCAGATTAACGACCACTTGTGATCGTGCCGACCACCATGTGCGCAGGGAAACCTCCAGGCAAGGAGCTTGTTGTGATGAAAAAACATATCCAGTTAGCCGGCGTTGGCTCCATTCTGGTAGCCGCTTCCATGAATGCTACGGCCGTCACCAACACCATGACCAATATCGTGACCCTGGCAGATGCCTGTGACGTGGCAGCTATTGGTACTGACTTTGGTGTGCTGTCCGCGCCGATCCCGTCAGGAGGTGTGAACAACGTGATCACCGCTAATACCGCTACCGGCAATGCCATTACCGGTAACGATGCGCATCCCAATGCTGGCGCAGATGGCGGCGCAGGCAATGATGATACGCTGACGCTGAACACCCCCATCGGTGTGCTCAACACTGCCCTTGCCGCCATTCTGGATCCCCTGACAGCACAAGCCTTGACGATACCCGGGGTTTACGTGGCCTGCACCACTTCACCAGTCAGCGTTACCCTGGAAGGCCCGAGAGTGACAGGCGGGTCAGTCAGCTTCACCACCACCACTACCGCAGGTTCACAGGGCCCGATCGTAACCAGCATCATGGATGGTGTGGGTGGCGGTGCGGTCGCCACGACCAACCAGGTCAACTACGAGCTGAGCTTCACGGAAACCGTGGTCAGCCAGGATGTGCTTGGGCTGGTCAATCTCTTCACTGGCCTCTATACCTCTATCGGCAGCATTCCCGGGGATCAAACCGGCAACACCGTCGTAGCGGGTAACTATACGGACGTTCTGACTGCCACAGTAGAATTCTGAGGAGTCTCTGGATGCCCGTCGCCGGAGCCAGGTATTGCCTGGCATTTCGCCCGCGCCTGCTTGTTTTTTTGTTGTCATTCCTGCTGGCTTGTTCCTCACAAGCCGGCAGTTTTCGCATCACGCCGTTGCGGGTTCAGTTCGACGACAACAACCCGACCACGCAACTCAGCATCGAGAACAACAGCGACAGCACCGTGACGCTACAAACCACAGTGATGCGATGGCAACAGGACGGTGATCAGGACAATCTCACGCCCAGCAATGACATCTTCGTCTCGCCGCCGATTCTGATGCTGAAGCCCGGGGGCCGTCAGGTCATCCGTTTACGCCATATGCCGGCCATGCCCGATGAAGAGAAAGGCTACCGGCTTTACCTTCAGGACACCGCCGCCCGGGCCCGGCAATCTGGTGGCGCTAATATGGCAGTGCGCATCGGCCTTCCTGTTTTTGTATCGCCTGACAACATTGAACCAGAACCCAGAATCGTCACCGGTTACCAGAACGGCATCTGGCAAGTCCGTGTCAGCAATGTCGGCAGTGCCAACTTTCGGGTCATCGGTCTGGATGCCTTTCGAGCTAACGCCGACCGTGATGATCTGACAAAAAACGATTTGCTGGAACAGTCCACCCAGCCCGTTCAAGGCTTTCCCTATGTGTTTGCCGACCAGACCCGGGAATGGCACGTGAAAGCCCCGGCTAATGCCCAGATTCGCCTTCGTACCGATATTTACGGGTATCGCAGCCAGGGGTTTGATGAAAGAGGGACTGTATGGCTGGGAGCGCCAGAAAACAAAAAAGGTCCCTGACGCTGACCGGACCGGTTCTGCTTTTATTGTTCAGCGTTTCTGGTCATCAAGGCGCCGTTGCAGACTCGACAGGTCCACAGCCAGGTTGCGATAACCCGCAACGGGAAAGCACCCGCTACGACGACTCGTCCATGCGCCTGCTGAAATGGATCGTCAACGGCCGCGACCTGGGGGAGCACTTTATCCTGCGTGATAACTGTGGCGCCGTCCTCGCACTGACCGAAGACCTGCGCAAGGCCAGACTCTGTGCCCTGAAAACAGCTCCTGTCACCACCGTTGATCAGCGCCATTATCGACGCCTTGATAAACAGGATGGCATTGCGCTGCATATTGATGAGAGCAACCAGACTCTCATCCTGAGTGCGACAGCCGACTCTTTCTGCCCCACCCGCATTGATATGTCAGCGCAAACGCCAAGAGCCAGATTGGGAGAGCCTCAAACCGGTGGCTTTGTGAACTACAACGTGACTGCCAGCCAGACAGAAAATACTGACACCGCTTATAACGGCTTTCTTGGCCTGGGCGCCTTTGGCGACTGGGGCGTGCTGCAAAGCCAGCATTCCGGCTATGTCATCGGCGATGACACCGTGACACAACGCATTGCCACCTACTGGCAATTCGACAACCCGGATGAAACCACCACCTTCCGTATCGGCGATGCCTTTGCCGGGCGCACGCCATGGCGCACAGGTGCCGCGCTGGCCGGTTTCCAGATTACCCGTAACTACGCCACCCGCCCCGAACTGGTCACCGGGCCGGTGATCGATTTCCAGGCTATCGTCGATACCCAGGCGCAATTGCTGCTCGCCCAGCGAGGGCTCGACCAACCCGAAGTCATCGGCAATGCCTACTTCGGCAGCGGATACCAGGTGCCTCCCGGTCCCGTGGATGTGATCAACCAGCCCCTGTTCAGCAACACCATCCAGACCCTGACCGTGCGTGAAGCGGATGGAACCATCAGTACGCTTGAGATTCCTTCCTACTTCACGGTGGGCCAGCTGCGACAGGGCTTTGATGATTTCGAGATCTCGGCAGGCTTGCAACGTCAGGGCTTCAGCAATGACTACGATCAACTGGTCTCATCATTCAGTTATCGCCGGGGCATGAGCCGCTGGCTCACCCTCGGGGTCGGCGCAGCCGCCGCCTCGGAGCAGCACGTCAATGGCGGGATCTTCGCGCAAACCACCCTGCCCCGAATCGGCGCCCTGCAAACCCACCTTGCCACCTCCCGGGATTTGCCCGATGCGGACCAGCCCTGGGCCGCAGCCGCTACGCTGAGCAACCAGTACAAGGGCTATAGCTACGCCTTTTCCTACGAACAGCAGCAGAATGGTTTTACCCCTTCGCTGGACACCACCCCGCTAGATACGGACGGCTTCCAGCAATGGGTTGGTAGTATTGCCGGCCAGCCCTGGCAGGGTGTGGGGCTGCGTTTCGGCTTCCAGTATCGCGATCCGGACAGTGCCCCCGTGCGAACAGCCCTGACCACCGGCATCTACTTCCATATCCGCCGACAACTGCGTGTTCGCCTTTCCCATACCGAACAGCTGAAACCCGACAGGGACGGCCTGACCCTGGCCAGCTTCGAAATGCCCCTGTCCAGCAGGCCCCGCACCCGTGGCAGCCTGGAAGCCAGCAAGGCGCGCGATGAAGAAGCTGTGGTAGATGCTCAGTTGCGGGTACTAGGGAAGGCAGGGTATCCCAGCGTGCAGGTGAGGCACCGATTGCAGGGCGGCGACCTGACAGCCATTTCCGCATCCGTGGAGCGCCCTGCCTATGGCGCCTTTGCCTCTGCCGTGGATGCGGCAGGCATTCGCAGTTATCGTGCCGGGGTTGCCGGTGGTGTCGTGATGAGCGAAGGCTTCATCAAACCCACTCGTTTTGCCAATGGTGGTTTTGCCCTGATCGATCTTGGCCCGGAGTTTGCCGGCGTTCGTGTCAACGCCATTCCCACCGACAAGAAAGGCCGGTCCATGCTGGTCGGACTACCCCCTTTTCAGGAAACAGAGCTGCACATCAACCAACGCGACCTTCCCTACAACACCACACTGGGCGACGAGAGAATCCTGGCCGCGCCCAAAGCGTTGTCGCTGGTTCGTGTTACCCCGGATTTCATTATCTATCGCGATGCGCTGGTACCCGTTGTCGTTATTAATGCCAATGGCGTCAGCGAGCCGCTGTCTGCAGCGGCGCTTGTCACGGACGCCAGTGCTCCTGATGCGGAGCCTTACCCTGTCGGGTTTGATGGCCTGGTCTATGTGAAAACCGCCAAGGAAAACGTCACACTGTCTGTGAACCAAGACGGAACCCAATCATGTGAAATCACCGTGGCGATCCCCCCCGCCGGCGAGCGAACCCCGCAGCTTTCACCGGTAAACTGCGTAATGGCGCCATGACGAGGAACTTCAGCATGCCCAGATTCATTGTCCTACTCGTGCTTCTCGCCAGCAGCCTGCCTCTGCCACTGTTTGCTGCCTCCTGCAGTTTCATTACTCCGGATGGCAGCACCTTGGTCAACTTCAATACCGTGATGTCCTTGCAAAGCAATCCTGCCGATGGCCAGGGACAGATCACATTCAGTTGCTCACCGGACCTGCTTACTCCTGTTACTTTTCAAATCAGCGTCGACGAAGGCAATTCCGGCACCTTTACCCCACGGCAGCTCATGCATAGCTCCGGCGCCACGCTCAACTACAATTTATACACCGACATTCAACGGACCCAGATTCTGGGCGATGGAACCGTGGGCACTACCACTTTTTCGGGCAGTTGCCTGTTACTTTGCACCCGGTTACTGACCGTGTACGGAAGGATCCCCATCAATCAGTGGGGGCCGGCCGGACAATACAGCGACACGGTGACCGTCACCCTGGAGTTCAACTAACCCGGATATGTCATCGGCATGCTTTGAAGGTCTCTTTATGGCGGCAACTCCACAATGAATACGCACTTCGGTTTCCCGCGTCTGGCCCTGGCCGCTCTGTTGGCTCCTGTCACTTTATTCGCTGACATGGGAAGCCACGAAAAGAAGCCTGTTTCCTACTGGTACGTGGGGGGTGAAGTGGGCTATTACATGATCGAGCAGGATGACGAAAGAACAGGCCAACTGCCGGATTTCTGGCGCCCAGCCTTCCAGGTTGGCCGCCGTTTCAACCGGTATCTATCCACCCAGGTTCAGTATGGAGAGGCCGGCAGAACCCTGCGCGATGACGAACGGGAAGTGGAACACAGTCAATTAATCCTGCAGGCCAGGCTACACGGCAATGGCATTAATCTGTTCACCACCCATCCCTACCTGGGGCTGGGCTATGCACGTCACGAACTGTCCACGGAGTCGCAGGACCCGGTCAAGGAAAACATGGCCCTGCTGGAACTCGGCGTGCAACGTTTGCTGGGTCAACACCTGATGCTGGATGTGGGCTACCGTCATCTGGTCGACACCGGCGATAACTTTACTGACCAGCACCCCTTTATTGCCCTCAATTACCGTTTGGGTCAGCAATATCCTCCCGCGCCCGCACCTGAGCCCAAGCCGGCACCGAAACCTGCCCCCTGGGTCGACAGTGATGGTGATGGGGTAGAAGACCGGAAGGACAAATGCCCTGACACACCACAGGGCGCCAAAGTGGATGCGGAAGGTTGCCCCATCATGCTGACCGAATCGGTCAACATCACCCTGGATATCGAGTTTTCATTCAACAGTACCGAGGTCCCGGGGCGCTACCTGACTGACATCGGAAAAATCGCCGCCGTGATGGTGAAATACCCGAATAGCCAGCTCATGCTGGAGGGGCATACGGACAGCGTAGGGCGCGCCGTCTACAACCAGGCCCTCTCGCAGGCCCGAGCCGGGGCGGTCAAGCGAGTACTGATTGACCGCTTCCAGATTGATGCAACCCGCATTGATACGCTCGGCCTGGGCGAGAGCCAGCCGGTGGCTGACAACGACAGCGAAGAGGGCCGTGCCCGCAACCGGCGTGTGGAAGCCATCATCGAGGCATCCCGGGAAATCATGGAACAGAGATAATAACGGGGCCTCTAATGAGGCCGCGCACCCTGCCCCATTCTTACAAAGAAATCTCATAACGTAACATTCGCCGACCCGGAAACCCGCTAGCATCCAGGTGTTCAATTCCGGTATGTCGCCATGCATCTTTCGCTCAGTCTCGTCTCAGCTCTGCTACTGCCATTACCCACCGATGGCGGCAATCTGGCGCCCGAGTGGTACCAGCCGCCCGTGGATGTGCAGTGGCAGATCCAGCTGCAAGGTGCGATCAACACCGGCTATGACGTGGAACTGTATGTGGTAGACCTGTTCGATACCCAAGAGAGTGTCATTCATGACCTGCAGGCCGCCGGCAAAAAGGTGATCTGCTATTTTTCCGCCGGCACCTACGAAAACTGGCGCCCGGACCGCTACCGTTTCCTGCCCACGGACAAGGGCCGACGCCTGGGTAACTGGCCGGGAGAACGCTGGCTGGATATCCGCTCGCTGAATGTTCGCAAGCGCATGGCGGACCGCATTGAACTGGCTGCTGAAAAAGGCTGCGACGGGGTCGATCCGGACAATGTGGATGGCTACACCAATGAAACCGGCTTCCCCCTGAATGGCAAACAGCAACTGTCTTATAACCGTTTCCTGTTCCGCACCGCCCACCAGCATGGCCTGGCCGTGTCCCTGAAAAACGACCTGCAGCAAGTGGATGAGCTGGTGGACTACGCTGACTTTGCCATCAACGAATCCTGCCATGAATGGCGCGAGTGCCATCTGCTGCAACCCTTCATTGATGCCGGCAAACCGGTGCTGCACATCGACTACCGGTTCAGCCAGGATGCCGGAGAGAGAGCATTCCACTGCGAACATATGGATGTATTAGGCTACCGCTCCATGACCCTGCCCCTGGCACTGGACGACAGCTTCCGTTTCAGCTGTTTCTGAATCCTTCCCCAATCCTGTTGATACCGATCAAGATACGGTTCTGGCCTGCCATGACCGGGCTGCTACACTGGTAGTCTGAATTTTGGGGAACCCGACACGTTTATGCATGATGCCCTGACACTCATTGTTGTCCTGCTCGGCACCGCCGTGGCAGCCGTGGTGCTGTTTCGGCGCCTTGGCATGCCGCCCATTCTGGCCTACCTGCTCTGCGGCCTGGCCGCCGGCCCATTCGGCTTTGGCTGGGTCAGTAATACTGAAGGCATTCAGCATCTGGCCGAGTTTGGCATCGTCTTTTTGCTGTTCACCCTGGGGCTGGAATTTTCCATTCCCCGGCTGATGACCCTTCGCCGCATTGTGTTCGGCGCCGGCCCGCTGCAAGTCGCCCTAACCGGCCTGGCAGTGTTCGCTATCATGCGGTTACTCGGGTTTGACTACACACCCTCTCTGATTACCGCCTGTGCTCTCTCCCTCTCCTCAACCGCCATTGTGATCCGCGATCTGATATCCCGGGGATCGGTCAATACCGGCTACGGCAGAACCTCCACCGGCATACTGCTGTTCCAGGATCTGGCCGCCGTGATCATGCTGGTGATGTTGCCGATCCTCACTCAAGAAAACAGCGGCCCCATGTGGTCCGTGGCGTCACTGACGCTGGGCAAATCCCTGCTGTTGTTTGCCGGTATCTATGTGATCGGCCGTTGGGTGCTGCCACGCATGCTGGAAGAAACCGGCCGGGCCCGTTCCGATGAAGTCTTTGTCATGACCGCCCTGCTGCTGGCATTGCTGGCGGCCTGGGTGACCCATTGGCTGGGCCTGTCCATGGCACTGGGCGCTTTTCTGGCCGGCATGATGCTGGGCGAAAGTCACTTCCGCCATCAGATCGAAGCCGACCTGCGCCCCTTCCGGGATCTGCTGCTGGGCTTGTTCTTTATCAGTGTCGGCATGCTGGTGGACCCGAACCTGTTCGCCGATCAGTGGCACTGGATCATACTGGCCGCTGCGGCATTGATGCTGTTCAAGGGGGTGCTGATATTTACGCTGCTGCGCTTGTTGAAAGAGCGCAGCGATACCGCAATGCGAAGCGGGCTGATTCTCTCCCAGGCGGGGGAGTTCGGTTTTGTGCTGGTTGCACTGGGGGTCTCTCATCAGCTGATTACGCCGGACAAGGCTGGCTTGCTGGTCTCCATCGTGGTGCTGACCATGGTGTTCACGCCCGCCTTGCTGGACAACAGCGGGCGCCTTACCCGCCGCTTGCTGCAACGCTGGCAAAAGATTCCCGAAGACACGCCCATCTCCGATGAAACCCGCAACCACGTGATCCTCTGCGGCTATGGCCGGGTGGGTCAGAACCTGATGCGCTACCTGAACAGTTTCCACCTCAAGGCGGTGGCGGTGGATCGAGATCTGGTACGGCTACAGGAAGCCAGCGCCGCCGGTGAACACATCCTGTTTGGTGATTCCAGCCGCAAGGAAATCCTGGTCAACGCCGGCATTCAGCATGCTCGCCTACTGGTAGTGACCTTTGATGACGCGCGCCTGGCAGAGCGCATTCTGCACACAGCACGGGAGCTCAATCCCAATATCCGCGTGCTGGTGCGCACCCGGGACGACACCCACCTGGACGCCCTGATCAGCGCCGGCGCGGAAGAAGTGGTGCCCGAAGTACTGGAAGCCTCCCTGATGCTGGTTGCCCATGCCCTGATGATGCTGGATGTGCCCTTCGACCGGGTCATGGCCACGCTGCGCAAGACCCGCCGGGAACGCTACCGTATGTTGCAGGGGTATTATCACGGCGACACCCTGCCCACTACCGACAGTGCCGGTAACCCGTACCGGCTGTTGCATGCAGTGACGTTATCCGACAAGGCCCGGGGCATCGGTCGGAGCATTGCACGCTGTGCATTACGGGATGTGGAAATCCGGGCGGTAAAACGGCAAGACAAGACCCTGGAAAGTCCTGACGAAGAGCTGGTTCTCGAACCAGGTGATACGGTGATTCTTTATGGTCCACTGGAGGCGGTAGAAGCGGCGGAAAACCGCTTGCTGGGGGGGTGAAGCAGTTGCAAGTTCAAAGTTGAAAGTTACAACGCGCGACAGCGGTAATAGACGCTGCACCGGCAGTGGCCGCGATTCAAGGCGGGTTATGACATCATAAAAAACCGCCGCAGGATCGCGGCGGTCATGGTTTCGGTTGGCTCGTCATCTTACGCGTTGCAACTTTCAACTTTGAACTTGCAACTCCCTGTCATGGCAACCGTAACAACACCCGCAACCCCTCCTGCATATCGGCTTCCTGCACATAGCCAACGGCACGGGGATTCTGTTTTACCTGCTGCACCATATCCCGGGCATTTTTCACCTGCCGCGGCGGCATACCCTGGCCGGTGAAAATCATCCTTGCCCAGTAGCTCTTCAGCTGGGAAGCGGATTTGCCGGTGGCGCCCTGATAAAAGCGTTCGCGCTGCTGGCTGCCTTCCGGCATATCCAGCACGGTCACAGCATGGCCGTCGACGCGGGAGGCATTGTCCATATAGAGCTGACGCACCTCATGGCGGTCCATCTCTGCCAGTGGCGACGATTCCGCCACCACCACCAACAAGCCGGCGAATGACAGGGCGGGACAGCACAGAGCCAGGAAGAAAACACTTAATTTCTGCAACATGATCATTCTCCCTTAAAAGGCCGCATCGACAGTGAGCCGGAATACCGTCGGTTCTTCCTCTTCAATGGAAGGTGCCGACCCCTGGGGAGTGAACAGACCGTTAGTCATGATCTTGTCGTTACTCATGTCATAAAAGCGCTGCGCTTCCAGTTTCACGGCAACGCCCACTTCCAATTCGTAACGCAAACCCAGCGTCCAGCTTTTACTGCGCACCTGATTGGCCGCAGAGAAATTGGCAGCTACCGGTCCTTCGCTTTGTGCTTCACTGACGCCGTGGGCATTGGCAGCGCCCCAGGTCACGTGCGGCATCCACGGCCCAAAGCGATACCCTGCGCTGACATACCCCCCCCACTTGGTGGGAAACCAGCCCTCGATACCCAGCTGGGTGCGCTCTGCCATCAGCACCATGGCACCATTGTCATACTGCAAGCCCACACTACTGATATAGGTCTGAGCCTCATCCAGGCTGACCGGCTCTTCCAATGCCGCCACCGGCAAACCGGTAGGGCCGGCAAGGTCGGTAAGATCCAGGGTCACTTCCGCGTGGCTGTAACTGAGCCAGCTGGTCCAGTCCCGCCATTGGCTGGTCAGATTGATGCCGGTCAACTCGCTGACTTCATACACCACCGGGGCCGGCAGCGAAAAACTGGGCACATCGGTGGCACCGCCATATACATTGAGACGATGGGAGACGGGACCGGTGTTCAGATTCCAGCTCAGGTCTACCCCTTCCATGGTGTCAAACGGCACCACGTCATAGGCCTCACCGGGCAAGGTCGCCCAGTGGTAGGTGTAACCCACATTGTTGTACTGGGTGTGCATGAAAAATGGCAACACCATACGGCCGGCCCGAACCGTCACCGACGGCGACAGATCATGGCTCAGGTAAGCCCACTGCACTTGTGCATCGTAATCATCCCGCCCCCGGGCCAGCACCTGGACCGTAGCACTGGTCTCATCGCTGATGGTTGCATTGAACTGAATCCCCGCCCGTGACAGCTCCCGGTGGGAAATCTCGTCGCTAGTACGATCAATGTAATCGATCGGCTCACCGTTATTAGCGCGAACATGAACATCGTGACGGGTAACGCCATAGGTCATGAAGCCGTTAACGGAGATACGGTCGCTCCAGTTGTTCTGCTTTTCGTACTGCTGCATTTCCAGTTGCTCAAGACGCCGCTCCATGTCTTCCAGCGACGCAGGAGATTGCGCCTGGACCACCGGTGCCAGCAACAACACGGCTGGTACCAACATCCTGGTAGTGGTTGTCATCAGGTTCCTCTGATTACGTTGTTATTATCGTTAAGGGCACCGACCCGCCGTTCCCAAACGGTATCGGAGTCTGTCCACTGTGGGTGAGGGAGACGTTGCCTGCAGTGCCGGTTATCCATATGGCTGTACCGCCCATCACACCGAAACACGTAACCCTTTGAATTTAGTACGAAAGAACCAAAGAAAGGTTACCCGTGGTAGCACCAAGCCATCATTCCCTGACGCACTGGAACCCCGTTGCATCAACGCCCCGACCTGAATTGCCCTACAAAGTGAACGGTCGTAAACATTTTTGCTTGCCAATCGAGCCCTTCATCCCTATTTTGTGAACACCTATTCACAAAGCGGAGGCGTGCCTTATGAAAAACACGTCATTGCAACAAACCCCGACCACCCCGGCAGAGCCCAACTGGCAGCCGCTCAACGACTTTGCCGAGCGCAAGCAGAAAGACAGTGGCCTGAAGGCCTGGCTGTCCGTGGTGGAGGGCTGTATCCGGGCCATCGAGAAAACCGCCTGGCAGGGTCGCGACATCGCCGACCAGGCGCTCAAGGCCTGCAAGGCGGTGGGCCGTGGCGCCAACGCCGTGAACGAGGAAATGCAGATCCTGGCTGACGAGGCGCGCCGCTGGCCGACCCGCCTCAAGCGCCTGAGCAAAACCGGCTGGATGCTCACCAAGGTGGTGGCCAGCTACCGCCTGTGGGGCACCCGCTCTGCCTTTTTGCCAACCAGCATGCGCGAGGCCGCCCTGGAGAGCCTGCACCAGCGCAATGCCCGCCGCTTCCGCGATACCTCCCTGGAACAGGGCGGCGCCTTCCTGAAGATCGGCCAACTGCTGTCCAGCCGACCGGACCTGTTACCCCAGGCCTGGGTGGATGAACTGACGATCTTGCAGGATCAAGCCAGCCCGGTGCCCTTCGATGACATTGCCAGGGTGCTGGAGCAGGAGTTCGGTCAGCCCTTGGGTGAACTGTTTGCCGATTTCGACCCGCAGCCGCTGGCCGCAGCCAGCATCGGGCAGGTACACCGGGCACAGCTGCACGATGGCCGCGAGGTCGCCGTCAAAGTACAGCGTCCGGGCTTGGACGAAGTGGTAGAGCTGGATATGACCCTGCTAAAAGTGTTCATGGACGCGGTGAAATCCGCCCTGCCGCCCATGGACATGGACACCATCGTCAGTGAAATCCAGCGCACCGTACGCGAAGAACTGGACTATCAGCGCGAAGCCCGGGTGATGACACAGATCGGCGAGCAGCTGGCCGGCGTCACCGGCATCACCACACCAGCCCTGGTGGCAGAACACAGCAGCCGCCATGTGCTGACCACTGAATTCGTACACGGGCGCAAGCTCACCACCGTGCTGGATGAACTGCACCACACCGACCCGGAGCGCCTGGGTATAGTGCTGCATCGGCTGCTGGATGCCTGGTTCTCCCAGGTGCTGCATGGTGGCGTCTTTCATGCTGACCCGCACCCGGGCAACATCATGATCACCGACGACGATACCCTGGTACTGCTGGATTTCGGTTGTGCCCAGAGCCTCAGCGATGCGGCACGGCACGGCTACTTCCGGGTCTTGCAGGCCTGCGTGGTGGATGATCAGAAAGTGATTGCCGACACCCTTACCGCCATGGGCTTCACCACCCGCAGCGGCAACCCGGATACCCTGCTGGCGTTCGTCGCCGCCATTCTCGATCAGGTGCGCAACGCCATCATCTACCCGGACCCGGACAAGGGCTGGCCCAGCGCCGAGGAAATGATGCAGCAGGTCAGTCACCTGCTGGGCCGGCTGGAACATGACCCGGTGGAAAAAATGCCCGGCGACTTCATCATGCTGGCGCGGGTGTTCGGCACCCTGGGCGGCTTTTTCCTGCACTACCAGCCCAAGGTGGATATCGCCGCTCTGGTGCTGGGCTACCTGACCCGTCCGCTGGATAACCAGCAGGCGGCGTAAGCTCCCTTTTTTCGTTTTTTGTGGAAGCTGTCGCCTGCCCGCCCTGTGGGGGGCGACCGCTCTCCCAACCCACTCTCCCCCTCTCCGTAGGGTGCACTGAGCCTAAGGCGAACTGCACCGATCAGACGCCGGGATGGTGCAGTTCGCCCTAGGCTCAGTGCACCCTACACAGTTATCGCTAGATCTCCCCCCGAGCCCCTCCAGTAACAAACCCCTCCCCCTTTTTGACAATAACGCTACAGCCTCCCCCAAGCCTTTAGTTGTACAAACGTACCAATAAGAACGTACGTACCCATAACAACAACGGGCGCCCCGCATCGCGAGGACTCCCTTAAGGGGTTAGCCATGCTACAACTGACCCGGGCTCCGGCCCTGACTGCTTCTGCGTTGCCCTGCTCGCTGCTACTGGCCGCCAGCCTTCTGGCCGGCTGTGGTGGTGGTAGTGGTGGTACTTCCGCCACCACTACCGCAGAGCAACCGCGCCAACCCGATACCGAGAACCCGGCCCCCACGCCGGAACCCGGCCCGGAACCGGCACCAGAACCACAACCGCTCAATCGCTTCCAGTTCGCCAATGGCTGCTACACCCTGAATAGCGACGGCCGCTTCCTGCAGGCGGACACCGCCAGCAGTGCCTACAGCCTGACCACAGAGGCGGCACAAGCTACGGCCTTTACCCTCAAACCCACCGACCTGGGCCGCTATCTGTTGGTGTCCGATTACCAGCGCACCACCGGCAGCACCGGGGAAAAGGAGCTGCTCGGCATCAGCGATCCCGCCGGGGAACTGCTGGATCAGGGCGGCAACTTCGTCGGCGAACTCAGCTACCTGGTGGCCGGCCTGGGCGACACGCTCAATCTGGTGCTGGACCCGGTAGCGCCGCTGGGCGGCCTGCTGCGGGAACTGGGGGAAAGCCTGGAAGGTATCGGCAACAATCTGGGCGACACCACCCTGCGCCCGTCTCTGGCCATGGTCTCCGATGCCAACGATCTGGCGGTATGGAATCTCAATCCCAGCGAGGGCGACAGCTTTACCCTGGCCTCCCAGGTCACCGGCCTTCTGCTCACCGCCGGCGACGACGGGCTGACCCTTACCTCACCGAGTCTGGAAAACGCCGACACCCGTTTTGTGCTCAACGACGCCGACGGCTGCAGCGGCTACCCGGAAGCCGAACTGAGCGCCACCGTGGCCGACAGCGGCCCGGCCATTTACCTGCAAGAGGTGGATCGCTTCCGCGGCACCCCGGGCATCGATAACGACGACCTGTTCGGCTACGTGGATGCCCACAGCCATATCTCCGCCTACGAATTCATCGGCGGCCGGGTTAACTATGGCGACCCCTTCCACAAATTCGGTGTCGATCACGCCCTCCACGATTGCGCAGAAAACCATGGCCCCCAGGGCCTCACCGGCCTGGTGGAACAGGTCACCAGCAATCCGGGCCCCCACGAAACCCGAGGCTGGCCGGATTTTCCCTTCTGGCCGCGCAACGACTCCCTGCAACACCATCAGAGCTATTACAAATGGATTGAACGGGCCCACCTGTCCGGCCTGAAGATTCTGGTCAATCACCTGGTGCACAACGAAATCCTCTGCCAGATCAATCCGCAGAAACAGAATGACTGCGACACCGTGGCCGCCATTGAGCAGCAGGCGGAACTGATGCATCGCATGGAGGATTACATCGACGCCCAACAGGGCGGCCCCGGCGAAGGCTGGTTCCGCATCGTCACCAGCCCCAGCGAGGCTCGCCAGGTCATCGGCGAAGGCAAGATGGCAGTGATCCTCGGCGTGGAAGCCTCCAAGGCTCTCAACTGCGGAGAATTTCTGGGCGTGGCCGAATGCAGCCGTGACGAAATTGTGGAGCGACTGGACCGCCTCTATGCCATGGATGTGCGCAGCCTGTTCCCGGTGCACAAATTCGATAACGCCTTCGGTGGCCACCTGCCGGATCTCTCCGACGGCATCGGCATTGGCGCCGTGCTGTACGGCGGCAACCTGCTGGAAACCGGTCATACCGTGGAATTCGAAGAATGCCCGGATCACGACCACGCGGTGAATGACAGCCCGCTGGCCAACCCGCTGCAACCCTACGGCATTTTCGAGCAATTGCTGTTCCAGCTGGATTATGTGGGCGAGCGATTCCCGGCCAGTCCGCAAGAGCTTGCCGAACTCGACCCGCGCCGGGGCACCGACCACCTGTGCAACACCCGCGGGCTGACTGACCTGGGCTTCTTCCTGATCGAAGAGCTGGCTAAACGCGGCATGATGATTGAAACCGACCACATCAGCCGCAAGGCCGCCACCCAGATTCTCGACCTGACCGCCCCGCGTGGCTACCCGATCATCAACAGCCACGGCAACTGGGGCGGCACCGAAACCCTGCGTGACCGTGTCGCCGCCCAGGGCGGTATCAGCGCCTCCTTTGGCAGTGTCCGCGATGACTGGGTGGACCAGCTCACCCGCGATGGCAACCGCCCGCGCCCGGATGCCTTCAAGGTGGGGCCCTTCGGCGGCGCTCCCTTTGCCTCAGATGTGAACGGTATCGCCGCCCTGGCCGGTAACCCGGGGACACCGGATCAGGAAGACAGCCTCTATCCATTCACCTCCGTGGATGGTCGTGTGGTGTTCGACAAGCAAGTCACCGGTGACCACGCCTTCAGCCTGTATGAAGGCCGGGGTGTGGCCCACTACGGCCTCTACCCGGATCAGATCGCCGACATGGTGGCGAACAGTGACCGCCCGCCGGAACAGATCGACGACGCCATCAACCAGTTATTCACCTCGGCGGAAGCCTACCTGCGCATGTGGGAACGGCTTGAACAAGCGGCGCAATGAGTAACTATCAAGGAAGCTCCTATTCCAGAGCATTTCAAGAAAGGTCCCCTCTCCCTTGAGGGGAGAGGGACAGGGAGAGGGTGAGAGGCGCCAAGGCTTGCTCGGTCATCTGGCGCAATGCCCCAACTCCCCCAACTTTTCTCTTATCAAGAGAGAAGAGAGCCAAAAACTAGAACCGTTGGGGAATACCATGAAAACACTAACAGCCCGGTCACTCTTTCTGCTGTTACTGACCACCTTCGTAGTCGGCTGCGGTGGTGGCGGCAGCAGCGACCCAGCCAACACCCCTACCGCCAACAGCGGCGATGATGGCGGGGGAGGAAGTGATGGCGGCGATAACGGTGGCGACCCGATTACCCCGCCCACCGGCGAAGGCCGCACCTTTATAATTTCCCCCGGCGACAGCGCCACTGAAGACATGGTCAACGCCATGATTCAGCTGCGCCCCGGCGACACACTGCAGTTCGACTGCGGCTATTTCGACCTGGATCAGGGGCTGCTGATCCAGGCCACCGAGGACGTGCTGATCAAAGGCTGCGGCAAGGACGAAACGGTGTTGTCGTTCAAAGACAGCGCCAACGTCACCGGCCTGGAAGCGCTCAACATTCGCGGCATTACCGTGGAAGACCTGACCATCCTGGATTCCCCCGGCGACGCCTTCAAACTCAAGGGCGTGAAATGGGGCACCCTGCGCAATGTGCGCGCCATGTGGTCTGGTGGCGGTGAGCCGATCACCGCCGACAACTACGGCGACCGGCTGCATGTGGCCTGTACCAAGCCGCCCTTCAACGAAGGTGACCCTACCCCCGATTACGTACCCAGTGCCACCAGCGGCCGCTACGGCATCTACCCGGTGGAATCGGAAAACATCCTGGTGGAAGGCAGTGAATCCGTGGGCGCCTCCGATGCCGGCATCTACGTGGGCCAGACCAACACCGCCATTATTCGTGACAGCCGTGCCGTCTATAACGTCATGGGTTTCGAAATCGAAAATGTGCAAGGCGGCGAATACGACAACAACGTGGCCGAGTGTAATACCGGCGGCTTCCTGATCTACGATCTGGAAAATATCACCCAGTACGGCGATACCTCGGTGATGCTCAACAACCTGGCCCGCAACAACAACACCTACAACTTCGCCCAGAGCGGGCTGGTCTCTGCGGTGCCGCGCGGCACCGGTTTTATCACCCTGGGCTACGACAACATCGAGGTCTTCAACAACACATTTGAAGACCACAGCACCGCCGCCGTCATCTATACCAGCTATGAACTGATTGATGGCAAAGACAACACCGCCGACAAGAAACTGGACCCCTATACCGAAGGGCTGCACATCCACAACAACGTGATGAAAAACTCCGGTTACGACCTGCCGCCACCGGACCTGGAAAAAGTAGCCAACGGCGAAGTAGAAAGCGTGTTGCCCACCCTGATCGGCCTGAAGAACCTGCCCATCATCAATGATCCCACCCAATTGCTGGGCAGCCTGGACAACATCCTCAACCTGGGTAAAGGCGCCCACATTGTCTGGGACGGCCTGCGTGATGACCTGGATGCAGACTGCCCCTACCCGGTGGACAGTAATGGCGAGCCGGTGCCCATGGACAGCAACGGCAAGCCGCTGCACACCAATGAGCACCCCAACCCGGCATGTCATTACAACGCCTACAAATTCGATGAAAACAATGCACGTATCCAGCCCACCTGGGGCTCCTGTTTCCACGACAACGATTTTTCCGAGGACAGCGAACCCTACCTGAACTTCCACGGTACCGATGGACTGGAGTTGGTCTTGGCGCTGGCAGAGCAGGATTTCTCGATTCTCTCCCCCGGTGGTCTGCTTGATGCCCTGGAGGGTCTGCTCAATATGCCTTCGGATACCAACCTGTCCGACCACGACTGTCAGGCCCGTTTCGGCAAACTGTTACCGTCACTGCCACGGGTGGAAATCCCCCCCTTCGAACCCAGCGGTGATTTCGATCCTGCGCCGTCACCGGAAGTGGTGGAAGCACTCTGCAACACCGAAGTGGCCAGCGGTGAAATCAATCGCGACGCCCTGGCAGTAAATTGCCCGCGCCTGGAACAGTACAACCTGTTTGCCGATGCCAGCGACCCACGCAGCTTGCCCAATGAAGGCGGCGTGCCCTATGTGCTGAACACCAAACTGTTCTCCGACTACGCCACCAAATACCGGGTAGCCTTTGTTCCTCCCGGCACCAAGGCGGTGTACCGGGACGGCCAGGGCGGCAGCAACCCCAATGGCGGCATTCACTTCCCCACCGGCACCGTGCTTGCCAAGACCTTCGCCTTCACCGATGAGGCCAACAGCAATGAAACGCTGGTGGAGACCCGCCTGTTGATCAAACGCATCAGCAGCAGCGGCAAACCTTTCTGGGAAGGTCTTCCCTATATCTGGGGCGAAGAAGATGGCAAACCGGTGGCATTTCTGAGCATGGGCGGTGGCAGCACTCCGGCCAGCTGGCATTACCGCGACAGCGACTCCGGTGCCCTGCTCACCGGCAGCACTGACAACTACTCCGTGCCCAACGCCAACCAGTGCATCACCTGCCATGGCAACGACGACCAGGCCGGCGGCAGCGCCCCTATCGGCCCCAAGCCGCGCAACCTGAACCGTGCCTACAAACCGGAATCCGCCTTCATGGGTAACACTGGGCAGGCCGGCTTCCCGCGCCTCAACCAGCTGCAGTACTGGACTGACGTGGGCATCCTCAGTGGCACTCCGGAGCTGCAGATCAGCAACGGCGTGGCCAGCAACATCGAGCGCCTGCCGCACTGGAACGTGCCCGGCGACAGCGGCAACACCGCCAACTCCGATGCGGATATTGAAAGTCGGGTAAAAGCCTACCTGGAAGTGAACTGCCAGCACTGTCACAACGACAAGGGCGCCGCCTCCAACACGGGCTACTACCTGGACCACTTCCGTGAAGTGGACGCCAGCTACGGCATCTGCAAGAAGCCCACCGCCACCGGCGGTGGCTCCTGCGGTCGCCAGCATGTGGTGGTCCCGGGCAGCGCGAACAGCTCCATCGTTTCCTGCCGCCTGGCCGCGGAAAACGATCCGCAACGGATGATGCCCCCCATCGCCCGCAGCGTGGCCCACGACGAAGCCACCACGCTACTGGACCAGTGGATCAATCAGGTCGTGGATAGTAGCTACACCAACGGCAGCGCCTGCAACTAGCGCTGCGCTTTTCCCCCTCCCTCCTCCCCTTGTCTCCGGGAGGAGCGTTTGGCCCCTCCCCGCAAGGGGAGGGTTTTTATTTTTTAACTATCCGAACAGCAGCTCTCAGAGCACCAGGGCAGGGCTATGTTTTTGGAATGGGGCCCCTAACATGACTAAAAATATCCAATTCATTCTTCTTCTCTCAGGTCTATTGTGGGGATGCGGCAGTGGAGACGACTCGTCTTCTCCAACGTCAATGTCACCCCCACCGTCAACCTCTACCCTGCCTCCCGACATCACGGCCTCTGAACCAGACGCCCCCACGCAAGCAAAAAATGAAACACCCGCCACGACGCCACCTGACAACATCCAGATAGAAGATGGCCCTGAGCTCATTACATTGAGAACAGACTATGGGCACGTGGAAATAAAACGCGCGCCATTATCCATGAGCTTTTACGACGAGAATGGCAACAAAGTATTAAGCAGCGACAGGCAGCAACCGCCGATCCCACTGCTATTGAGAACACCGCTGCCAAGCCGGCTTTTGGGTGGCTGGACCGAGATCATGCCGGAAGCACCCGCGCTGTATGCACCCTTCACATTTGTTGTTGGCGATCAGTTAAACCTCCAGTTCCCGGCGACCTTCTGGGTCGGAAATATGCTGGCTTCAGCATCCACCGGTGTCGAGTTTCGTCTGACCAATGTGAAAGACCTGTCTGTTGACGGCAGTCAGCTAGTATTGCGCGTAGGAACCTCTGACCCCAGCGGGCGTGAGGCACGCGTCACCGTCAAGGCCGATGAAAACAGCAGCTTCCATGTCTCCGTCAAGGTGAATCACGTCCTCCGGGAAGTCCCCCTGATCTCAGCCAGTTTCGATTCAACGCCCGATGAGGCGTTCAGGGGGTTTGGCGGCAGACGCAACAAAATCGATCAACGCCATGAAGCTTTCTTGAATTGGGCGGAAGAGTTTTCACAAACCCCTGAGCAACTTGAGCCTCTTATTGGCGATACGTTCGGCGAACAGTACCAGTTCCCCACCGGCCCCCAGGGGGCTTATTACATCCAGTCGCTTTTCATTTCAGATCAAGGTTACGGTTTTATGCTGGATCGCGATGAGCTTTCTCATTGGCGAATGGCATCAGACCGCAACGATGCCTGGCGTGTCGAAGTAGCG
Organism: uncultured Alcanivorax sp.; assembly: GCF_947258575.1. Classification (GTDB taxonomy): domain Bacteria; phylum Pseudomonadota; class Gammaproteobacteria; order Pseudomonadales; family Alcanivoracaceae; genus Alcanivorax. Next base: position 37,103 of record NZ_CAMYIV010000011.1, on the reverse strand, counting down.
GGCAGCGAACTGGATTTCCTGGTCGTCCCCGGCAATCAAAAGCAAGTCGTGAGCCGACTCTCAGGAATAAACGGTCGGCACCGGGTTCCACCACGCTGGTCACTGGGCCCAATGCTGTCTGAAACCATTCAGGAGTTCACAGACACTCCGGAGAATTACACCGAAAAAGTGAAGGAATCATTGGATCAAATCGAAGAACTGGAACTTCCCATCACTGCATTTGCTTTCGAAGGGTGGGTTGGCACCAAAAAGACAGGCGCCTTCGAGGATATTATCCAGCGGCTGCGCGCACAGAACATCAAGCCTCTGACCTATTATCGGGGATTTGTGGGGCAGACAGAGGACGAGCTTGAAGAACCCGAGGTATATCAAGAAGCACTATCCCGCGGGTATGTCACAAAGCGGGCATCAGGGCTGCCTTACATTTTTGGCTCCCCACTGATGGGTGGCATCGCCGCTCTGATTGATTTCACAAACCCGCAAGCCGTCGAGTGGTGGAAAGAGCGGATCAAGAAGGGTCTCGAAGAAGGCAGCGAAGGCTTTATGCAAGACTTCGGCGAGCAGGTTCAGGTTGATATGGTTTTCCATGACGGCAGCTCAGGGATCGCCATGCACAACCGCAATGCTGCACTGTTCCATCAGGCAACCCGGGAGGCCTTTGATGAATTTGTTGCCGATAATCCGGACAGGGAACCGTGGTTCTTCGTGCGTTTTGGCAACTCCGGGCGTAGAGGCTCAGCACACTACGAGTCCGCGAGCTGGCCTGGCGACAACACCGCCGACTGGAGCCGTGCCTCGGGCCTTGGCTCGGTCATTCCTGACATGCTGAATCGCAGTGTTGGCGGAGCCTATGGCTTTGTCACCGAGATTGGCGGCTACATTGATCTATTCGGTTCCATCGATTCGGAATTATTGATTCGCTGGGCCAACCATGCGTCCCTGATGCCCGTATTCCGCCAACATGGAGGCCCTGTCAATGGCACTCCCATGCCGTGGCGATTCGACGATCCCGAGGTTGTCGAGCACTATCGCGCAGCGATGAACAGGCACATCGCTGCGCAACCGCTAATTTATCGTCTTTGGCAGGAAGCACTGGCCACCGGCATTCCGATAACCCGGCCTCTATGGCTTGAGTACCCGAACGACCCGGAGGCTGGCCGTCAGGACCAGCAGTTCATGCTGGGGCCGAATGTACTCGTGGCACCAGTGGTATCCGCAAACACTGACGGACGCGACGTCTATTTTCCGAGCGGTTGCTGGCAGCACCCGGAAACGAAAGAGACCGTTGTTGGACCACAGACAAAATTTATCCTGGCCGCCGTCGACGAGCTCCCTTACTTCTTCAGCTGCGCAACCCAACCCTTTCCGGTACCGGAAGGCGGTTTCTAGATCGAAGTTGCATAAGAGCGATGAGGGGCAGTCCCGAACAGTGGGGCAGATCTGCCACTCATGCTCTGACAGGTATTAACGACGCTCGCGGAGGGCTTTCAATGGTGCCGACAATTTATCCGGATGACGCGGGTGAATGGACGCATAGCATTCAAAAATTTCCGCCAGATCCTTTTCCACATCCCCACAGGGTTCAATCACCCGGGCAAAGGTAATCTCTTTTTTCTGGTAGTCCGCTGTGGCCAACACGATGGGCACACCGGCCTGCTCAGCGATACGATAGAAGCCGGTTTTCCATTGTGTGGCCCCACCCCGGGTGCCTTCCGGCGCCACCACCATGACCAGCTTGTCGCGGCTGTTGAACTGCGCCACGGTCTGCTCGACGACCCCACCCGCCTTGTGGCGGGCAATGGGCAACGCTCCCATCCAGCGCAGCATTGCCCCAAACGGCCCCTTGAAGGCGCTATCCTTGATCATCACGTGAGCATCCAGCCCCAGCTGCATCATCGCCGCAAGGGTATAGATACCATCCCAGTTGGACGTATGCGGCCCGCCGATGATGACTGCCTTGGGCACTGCCGGCATGGGATTGGTCACCCGCCAGCCTGCCAGGCGCAAAAAACCATGGGCCAGCGACCGGGAAAAGGCATTGCCGCGACGGGGATAATCAGAGTCCTGGGGTGAAGACATGGGATTGTCCATTGCAAAGAGAGCGGCGATCATACCCACGCAGCTCAATGATCACATTGGCACTAACGCCCAACGCATCCAGGAAGCGATAACCGGCCCATGAATCCCCTGCATTACCTGACCGGCTACCCCACCCAGATCCAGCAGCAGGCCCAAACCCTGGTGGACCGCGGGCAGCTGGGTGATTATCTGCAACAGCGCTACCCGGACAAACATGATATCCAGGGCGACAAGGCCCTGTTCCAGTATGCCAACAGCCTCAAGCAACAATACCTGCGCAAGGCACCGCCGCTGGGCAAGGCCCATTACGACGCCAAGCTGAAGACGCTGAGTCAGGCACTGGGCATGCACACCCGGCAAACCCGTATCCACGGCAGCAAACTGCGAAGCCATAACAGCCTGCGCATCGCCAGCCAGTTCAAGGCGGCGCCGGAAGCCTTTCTGCGCATGATCGTGGTCCACGAACTGGCCCACTTCAAAGAAACGGACCATAACAAGGCGTTTTACCAGCTCTGCTCGCACATGGCGCCGGACTACCACCAGTTGGAGCTCGACACCCGCCTCTGGCTACTCTGGCAGGACATCGCAAGCGGCTGACAACCCTGCTTCTATAAACGCCGGCAAGGGCTCTTTCCGCCCCTTACCCAGGCAAGACCCCCCCCCCCGCAACGTCAAAACCCCTTTATTCAACAAGCCGTTACATTCCACATCCAGGATATCGCCAAAGACCTTGCCCGGCAGTTTCATGTCCCCGCCATAAGGGCGTAGTATGAAATGACTTAACGTCATAACGCAGGGTCATCAGTGCCTCGGTTTGTGGCAATGCTGTACTGATCCTGCGCCAGTGTTCCCGCAGGCGGTCGCTCTATCCGCCTGCGCGGGACTCCAATCAGAGCCCAGGAGGTGTGTAGTGACACGGATTGGCCAGGACACCCTGAACAGCAAGAAAACGCTGGAAGCCAACGGCAAGACCTATCATTACTTCGATATCAATACGGTCGCCGACAAAGGCTGGGGTGATCTCAGCAAGCTCCCTTTCTCCCTGAAAGTCCTTCTCGAAAATCTGCTCCGTTTTGAAGACGGCGACAGCGTCAGCACCGCCGACGTGGAAGCGGTAATGCGCTGGCTGGAGAACAAACGCTCCGACAAGGAAATCAACTACCGCCCGGCCCGGGTGCTGATGCAGGACTTTACCGGCGTACCCGGCGTGGTCGACCTGGCCGCCATGCGCGACGCCATCAAGAAGGCCGGCGGCGACCCTACCCGGATCAACCCGCTGACACCGGTGGATCTGGTCATCGACCACTCGGTAATGGTGGACAAGTTCGGCAATGCCCAGGCCTTTTCCGAAAACGTGGACATCGAATACCAGCGTAACCGGGAACGCTACCAGTTCCTGCGCTGGGGCCAGAAAGCCTTCAACAACTTCCGGGTGGTACCACCGGGCACCGGCATCTGCCACCAGGTGAACCTGGAATACCTGGCCAAGGGCGTGTGGTCCGCCGAGGCCGACGACGGCAATACCTACGCCTACCCGGACACCCTGGTAGGTACCGACTCTCACACCACCATGATCAACGGCCTGGGCGTGCTGGGCTGGGGTGTGGGCGGTATCGAGGCGGAGGCCGCCATGCTGGGCCAGCCCATTGCCATGCTGATTCCCGAGGTAATCGGCTTCAAGATCAACGGCAAACTGCGCGAGGGCATCACTGCCACCGACCTGGTACTCACCGTCACCGAGATGCTGCGGCGTCGCGGTGTGGTGGGCAAGTTCGTGGAATTCTTCGGCGACGGCCTGGCCGACCTGACCCTGGCCGACCGCGCCACCATCGCCAACATGGCGCCGGAATATGGCGCCACTTGTGGCTTCTTCCCCATCGACGAGCGCACCACCGAGTATATGGAGCTGTCCGGTCGCGACGCGGACACCATTGCTTTGGTGGAAGCCTACTGCAAGGCCCAGGGCCTGTGGCGCTCCAGTAGCGACCCGGACCCGGAATTCACCGACGTGCTGGAACTGGATCTGGGCGATGTGGTGCCCAGCCTGGCCGGCCCAAAACGGCCCCAGGACCGGGTACCACTCACCGCCGTGAAGCGCACCTTCATTGATGTGGTCACCGAGACCCTCAAGCTCAACGACGACGAAATCAGCAAGCTGGAAGGCGAAGGCGGCCAGACCGCGGTAGGTAACCACGAACCCAGCGGCAGCCAGGTGCCGGTGGTGATCGACGGCCAGAAACACTTCATGAGCCACGGCGATGTGGTGATCGCCGCCATCACCTCCTGCACCAACACCTCCAACCCCAGCGTGATGCTGGCCGCCGGTCTGGTGGCGAAGAAAGCCGCCGAGAAAGGCATGAACCGCAAGCCCTGGGTGAAGACCTCCCTGGCGCCGGGTTCCAAGGTGGTCACCGATTACCTGGACGTGACCGGCCTGCAAAAACCGCTCAACGATATCGGCTTTGATCTGGTGGGCTACGGCTGTACCACCTGTATCGGCAACTCCGGCCCGCTGCCCGAGGAAATCGACAAGGCCATCAGCGACGGCGATCTGGTGGTGGCCTCGGTGCTGTCCGGCAACCGTAACTTTGAAGGCCGGGTGCACCAGAGCGTACGCACCAACTGGCTGGCCTCGCCACCGCTGGTGGTAGCCTATGCCCTGGCCGGTACCGTGAAGATCGACCTGGACAAGGACCCTCTCGGCAAGGACAAGGACGGCAAGCCGGTCTATCTGAAAGACATCTGGCCCAGCTCCGAGGAGATCCAGAATGAGCTGGTGAAGATCAACAACACCATGTTCCGCAACCAGTACGCCAGCGTATTTGAAGGCGACGAGGTGTGGCAGAGCCTGCCGATCCCGGACTCCGAAACCTACGCCTGGGACAGCAGCTCCACCTACATCCAGAACCCGCCCTTCTTCGACGGGCTGACCAAGGAAATGGACGATGTGCAGCCGGTGAAGGATGCCCGCATCCTGGCGCTGCTGGGTGATTCCATCACCACCGACCACATCTCCCCCGCCGGGGCCATCAAGGCGGATTCCCCCGCCGGCCATTACCTGCAGGGCCATGACGTGGAACCGCTCGACTTCAACTCCTACGGCTCGCGCCGGGGCAACCACGAAGTGATGATGCGTGGCACCTTCGCCAATATCCGCATCCGCAACGAGATGACCCCGGATATCGAAGGCGGCTTCACCAAGCATCTGCCGGAAGGGGAGCAAATCTCCATCTATGGCGCCGCCATGCGCTACCAGAAGGATGGCATACCCACCGTGGTGGTCGCCGGCAAGGAATACGGCACAGGCTCCAGCCGCGACTGGGCCGCCAAGGGCACCAACCTGCTGGGTGTAAAAGCGGTGATCGCGGAAAGCTACGAGCGCATTCACCGCTCCAACCTGATCGGCATGGGCGTGCTGCCACTGCAGTTCCCGGAAGGCACCGACCGCAAGACGTTGAACCTGGACGGCACGGAAGAGGTGGATATCCCGGACCTGGGCAATGACCTGAAGCCCAGCGACACCGTCACCGTGGTATTCCGCAAGGATGGCAAGGAACAGAAAGTCGAGGCCCTTTCCCGGCTGGATACCGCTGCGGAAGTGGAGTACTACAAAAACGGCGGCATCCTGCACTATGTGCTGCGGCAGATGATGTAGAGAAGCGGCTAGCTTCGAGCTGCTAGCTGCGAGCAGGAACGCGGGCAAGCCGTGTCGCTTGCTCTGACCCAGGAGGCCGCGCCCGAACACCGGACGCGGCCTCCTGCATTTGTGGCCCCACCGTAGGGTGCACTGAGCCTCAGGCGAACTGCACCGCTCTACCCCGCCCCGTAGGAGCACCGCTTGAGGTGCGAACCGAGCGTCGCGAGGCGACAGAGGCAAAGGTCTGTCCGCCGTTCTTTCTGGAACCTGTCGAGCTCTGAGATTCCTGATCGCCCTGCGGTCGATTTCCGCGCAAGCGCGGTTCGCATGTCGCAGATCCCCTGGGGGACAAGCATAGCTCCTACAAGCGGCTTCGTAGAAATGACGGGATCCGGGGAACCCTCCACCCTTTCCCTATCCTGTCGAGCGTAGCTAGCCCTCCCCCTTGGCGCCCCGTTTTTGCTATGCTGATTCCCTTCACGGCCAGTTTGGGGGAAGTCCGTGCGTTACCTGTTTGCTGCTACCGCGCTGATCCTGTCCGGCACTTTGTTTGCCGAGCAGGACAGCAACGCCCGTCTGCTCACGGAAGAGGAGCGCGACGCTCGCCTGCGTGAACAGCAGGAATTGTCAGAGCGGGCGGCAGAATTACAAGATCGCCAGGACACAGCGCAACAACTTCTCCGCCAACAGGACCAGTACCTGGACGCGCTACAGCAAGAAATCCAGGCACTCAAAAAACTCTCAGAAGAGGCAGATAACACTGCCCAGGCAGATCAGTGATGTTGCAATGGCTACGCCAGCTTTTTCACCGCACCCCCGTTCAACCGGAGGCCCCGGCCCACTCCGCCGCTCAGCCTGAGCCGGAACCCGCTCCCCGCGCGTCGGAGCCGGATCCCATCGCGGCCCTCATGCCCTTCCAGATACGCCCCCTGGACAGCAAGGACATGGCCGAGCTGCTGGGCGTGTTCCGCGAGGCCATCCAGGTCAGTGCGGCGGATGATTATGACCAGCAGCAACGGGATGCCTGGAGCCGGGCTCAAAGCTACGACAGCCTGATCTCGGTACTCAGCGAAGGCGATACCGTGGTGGCGGAATGGGACGACAAGCTGGTGGGGTTTGCCCACCGCATTCGCGATTACATCAACATGGTGTTCGTGCACCCGGAGGCCTCCCGGGTGGGCATCGCCACCCTCCTCTACCAGCACCTGGAAGACGGCGCCCGCATCGAGGGCATCACCGAACTGACCACCCACGCCAGCCTCACCGCCCACGATTTCTTTGCCTATATGGGGTTTGCCAGCGAAGGCCAGGAACAGGCAGACCGGGACGGCATCACGCTCACTCGCCATGCCATGCGCAAGTCACTGGTCTGAAATCCGCCCCAAACCCTCTAATTGATCGAAAAATCTGATCACATCGCTCAATCCAGCCTTCTGGGTTCTCCCCGCGCCTGTCGCTATTGTGTACCTATCGGATGGCGCCATCGCCGTCCGAACAGACATCCATGCGTTGATTCTGAGATAGAGATACCCGGAACCCGTGAGGGTTCATGCTTCCCCCCCTTAGGCCGTCACCCCTGACGGCCGTTTTTTTGTCTGCCTTGATCTGCCGCTCAATGAGCCACGCGGTTCTGTCATTGCCTGCCCGAAACCCAGGTGCGACTATCTATTTCTCCTCAGTTCCGCATCACCACCACCGCACAGGACCCGCTCGACCATGACTCCGGACCTGGCAATGACCTACTGCCGCATGATCGCCCAGACCCTGGGGCTGGATCAGGTGGGGCTGCAAGCCCTGGTAGCCGGCACTGGCGTGGATGTGGAAACCCTGCAGCACAGCGACGGCTTTATCGACTGGCCCGGTGCCCGTCAGTTGATCCGTAACGCCCTGCAGCTCACCGAGCACCCGGATATCGCCCTGCAAACCGGCCTACGCGCCCTGCCGGCCATGCACGGCCCCATGGGTATTGCCGCCATGGCCAGCCCCACCCTGCGCGATGCCATGCAGCTGTTTGCCCGCTTCAACAACACCCGCACCCGGGTGTTCAGTTCCGAGATGCAGGAAACCGATGACCGCCTCAAGCTGGTGCTGTCATTCGCCTACCCGCAGGATGAGGTGGTGCGCTTTCTCACCGAGTCCGCCATGGCCTCCGCCTATGCCTGCCATCTGGTGCTGCGCGGCAAGCCCATCGAGGAAGGCGAAGCCCATTTCAATTACCCGGCGCCACCCCACGCCGACTTCTATCCGCAAACCTTCAAGGGCACCCGCATCGTCTTTGATGCCCCGGCGGTGGCGCTCTGCCTGCCATCCCGTTATGGCGACGAGCCCTTGCCCGGCCATGACCGCGACCTGATGTGGATGGCCGTGCAGCAATGTGAAGCCCGCCAGGAAAGCCTGCGGCGACAGGGCACTCTCAGCGATCAGGTGCTCGCCCTGCTGCATCAGTGCCGTGGCCAGTCCAGCCTGGACGCCATGGCCGAGCGCCTGCATCTCAGCCCGCGCACTCTGATCCGTAAACTGAAACGGGAAGACACCCGCTTTCAGCAATTGCGGGACCAGACCCTCAGCCGCCGGGCCACCCAGTTGCTCAGCCTGCCCCACTACACCGTCAGCATGGTGGCCGAGGAGCTGGGGTATACCGACGTGGCCAGCTTCCGCCGGGCGTTCCAGCGCTGGTTTGGCACCAGCCCCGGCCGCTTTCGCAGTGGGGAGCAATAGGGTTCCGTAGTTCCTCACCTCTGCGCCTGATAATTGTCATTATTTATCCCCCTGTTGGCATTTTCCGCTCTTATCTTCGCCCTGCAAAAAGTAAACACTCTGTTTCAGCATCTTGCAGGAGAGCGCCCATGACAACGACAACCGCCCCGCAACACGACGAACTGAAGACCCTGAGCCGGCTCAAGGTATCCCCCCGGATCGCCTGGCCCACCGTGACCCTCATGGTGCTGTCCCACGGGGCCAACATCCTCAGTTGGGTGATGGTGCTCAACGGCCTCTGGCCTGCCTGGGTGGGCCTGGTCATCAACAGCATCGCCGGCTATGTGATGTTCACACCAGCCCATGAAGCCATCCACCGCTGTGCCGCCCGCAAGCCCGAGCACAACGACCTGGTCCTCGCCATTGCCACCTTTGTGGCGGTGCCGTTCGGCAAGGGCAAGATGTTCCGGCTGATGCACATGCGCCATCACCGCTTTGCCAATGATCCGCAGAAAGATCCGGATCACTGGATGGCCAGCAGCCTGTGGACCATGCCCCTGTGGGGCTTCTGGCCCTTCCTCTATCTGATCAACTTCCTGCGCAATCCGCAGGTGCTGCCCAATGTGAAACCCGCAGAAATCTGGCGGGAACTGGCCGTAGCCGGCGTGGCGCTCACCGCCCTGTTTCTCTGGCGCCCCTATGAAGCCATGATGCTGTGGCTAATCCCGTCCTATTTTTCCTTCTACCTGATGTGCCTGGTGTTCATGGTATTGCCCCACTACCCGCACACCGGTCGCCAGGACGTGGACCCGCACACCACCGCGCTGATGCGCATGGGCAAGGAATGGCTGCTAACGCCGGTATTGATGTATCAGAACTATCACCTGATCCATCACCTCTACCCGACCATTCCCTTCTACCGCTACGGCAAGGCCTGGAAGGCCCGTGAGCAATATCACCGCGCGCATTCCGGCAGCATGATTATCCGCCCGTTCCAGCTTGGCCCCGACGACAACCCCGGCAACGCCTGACAGGAGAACCTCCATGACAAGAACCGTTCTGATCACCGGCGGCGCCGGCGGCATTGGTCGGGAATTCTGCAAGCTGTTCAACGCGGACGGCTATCGCATCGTGGTGTTCAGCCTGCTGCAGGAGGAACTGGACGCGCTTGGCAACGATCTGAAGGCGCAACGCCCTGATGTGGAATACCATGCCGTGCAGATGGACCTGTCCCAACCCGGTGCCGCCGAAGCGATCATGCAGTGGCTGGACCAGCAACAGCTGGACGTGGACGTACTGGTCAATAACGTGGGCTTCGGCATGATGGGCGAGCACGTGGAACAGGACAGCCAGACACTGGAGCGCATGCTCACCCTCAACAACATCCCGCTCAGCAAGCTATGCATGCTGTTGGGCGCGCGCATGAAGGCCCGTGGCCACGGCAAGATCATGAACATCGGTTCACTGGCCGGCTTCTGCCCCATGCCCTTCTTCGCTGCCTACAGCGCCAGCAAGGCTTTCGTGATCAACTTCAGCGCCTCCCTGCACGAAGAGCTGAAACCCTATGGCGTGCAGGTCACCTGCTTCTGCCCCAGCACCACCAGGACAGCCTTTCTGGATACCGCCCAGAGCCAACACACCTCCTCCAGCGGCATCAGAGAATTTGTCTCGGCACAAATCGCCACCCCGGAAGCGGTGGCCAAAGCCGGCTACGCGGCCCTCAACAAGGGCAAGCGCTACGCCCTCCCCGGCCTGTCCGTGACCCTGCAAAGCATCTGGATCCGAATAATGCCTTTGCGCGCCATGGCCAATTTTGTCTACCGAAAATCGGTGAAAGCAGTTAACAGTTAATAGTGAATAGTTAACAGCTACGCGTACCAGCAGCATGTTTTTTTCTGAAAGCGAAGAGGCCGCGCCCATCACTTGGCCGCGGCCTCTTTCGTTTGAAACCAGGAAAACACTATCTCGCGACGCTGTTAACTATTCACTATTAACTGTTAACTCTACCCCACCGAATCCGTTATGTTGACGGTATTCCACGCAAAAGGAATGCATCATGGCAGGCAGCAACAGTGACACGGACTCTTCCGTTATCAGCAGCACCTCGCTGGCGGTGCTGATCGACGCAGACAATACGCCCCCGAAAATCGTCGATGGCCTGTTCGAGGAAATTGCCAAATTCGGCACTGCCAGCGTCAAGCGCATCTATGGCGACTGGACCAAACCCAACCTGGGTGGCTGGAAGAACGTACTGCTGAAACACTCCGTACAACCGATCCAGCAGTTCGCCTACACCCAGGGCAAGAACGCCACGGACTGCAGCATGATCATCGATGCCATGGATCTGCTGTACACGAAACAACTGTCCGGGTTCTGTCTGGTATCCAGCGACAGCGATTTCACCCGTCTGGCGGCCAGATTGCGCGAAGAGGGGCAGACCGTTTACGGCTTCGGGGAACGCAAAACCCCGGGCCCCTTTGTAGCCGCCTGTGACAAGTTCATCTATACCGAGGTATTGCGTTCGGACACCCCGCAAGACACCGCCGGCAAAACCGATGAGCCTGCCCCCAGCGAACCGGTCAGCAAGGAACCGCCCCCGCTGCAGCTGATTGCCAACGTGATCGACGACATTTCCGACGAAGATGACTGGGCCAACCTGGGCACCGTGGGCCAGCACCTGAGCAAGCGCAAACCGGATTTCGACACCCGCCTGTTTGGCCACAAGAAACTCAGCGACATGATCCGCGCCTACCCCAAGTGGTTCCAGATACAAAAAGGGCAAGGCAAAAGCATTCAGGTAAAAACGCTACGAAAATAACGTTTTTTCTTCACCAACCAGCTGAAACGCAAGAGGCCGCGTCCAGATAATGAACGCGGCCTCCTCGATTCCAGCAATCAACAACCGCTGACCGCGCAACTATTAACTATTCACTGTTAACTATTAACTGCCTTTTACCGCACTAACCAGAGGCTGAGCTGCGGGATATAGGTAATCATCAACAAGGCGATGATCAGCACCATCATGAAGGGCAACGTCGCCGCAAACAGCTCGGTGACTTTCTTCTTGAACCGGTAGCTGGCGATGAACAGGTTCATGCCCACCGGCGGGGTGATGTAGCCGATCTGCATGTTGGCCACGAAGATGATCCCCAGATGCACCGGGTCGATACCGTAGCGCAGCGCCACCGGCAGGATCAGCGGCACCATGATCACCAGGGCCGCAAAGATATCCAGCACCGCCCCCAGCAACAGCAGCAGGATGTTGAGCAGGATCAGGAAGGTGATCTTGCTCTCCACGTGGGTCTGGATCAGGGTGAACAGCTTCTCCGGCACCCCGGCGTAAACCAGGTAATCGGTAAAGGCCAGGGCCACCGCCAAAATCAGCAGGATCCCCCCCACCATGATCATGGAATCACGCATGATGCCTGGCAGCTTGCGCAGGGTAATTTCCCGATACAGGAACACTTCCGCCACCAGCACATAGAGTGCCGTCACCGCTGCCGCCTCACTGATCACCAGAAAGCCGGAGAAGATCCCGCCCAGCACCACCAGCGGCAGCGGCAGCTCCCAGCGGGCTTCCCAGAGGGCATCCACCAGTTCACGGAAATCGAAACTCTGTCGCGGCACGGTGGTGCCGCGCGTCGCCCACACACAATAGCCGTACATCAGCACAACCATCAGCAGCGCCGGCACCAGGCCGGCCAGATACAAATCGACGATTTCCACCGACGGCATGTCCAGTTGCTGGGACATCTGCTGGGCGATGATGCCGTAGATCAACAACGGCACGGAAGGCACCAGCAGCAGCCCCAGGCTACCTGATGACGTCACCAGACCCAGGCTGAATTTTTCCGGGTAATTGCCTTTTACCAGCGCCGGCAACAGCAGCGCACCCAGCGCCACGATGGTGACCCCGGAGCCACCGGTCAGGGCAGTAAAGAAGGCGCAGGCGATCAGCGACACAAAGGCCATACCGCCGGGCATCCAGCCGAAGGCCGCCTGGCTGAGGCGTAGCATGCGGTCGGCGGTTTTCGATTCACTGAGCAGGAAACCGGCAAAGGTGAACAGCGGCAGCGCCATCAGCACCACGGAATTACTGAGCTGATAGATGTCGATATGCAGCACCGACATTTCGATGCCCAGGGTATAAAAACCCAGGGCCGCCGCGCCGAGAATGATCGCAAACAGGGGGGCGCCCATCAGCGCCAGCAACACCAACAGGATAATGGCGACGGTAATCATGGCACCGGCTCCTGCATCTTCGGCCGTTTACCCAGCAAGCCCAGCGCAAACAGCACCACATAACGCAGGGCCATCACCGAGAAACCCACCGGAATAATGCTCTGCAGCAGCCAGCTCGGCACATTGGCAAAGGCCGCCCCGGCGTAGTCGTATTCCTCGATCACGAACCCCACGCTGTACCAGGCCACCAGTACACAGATAAAGGCGGTGAACAGGTCCACAACGGTGGTGAGGAAAGGATGGTATTTTTCCGGCAGCAGCGACGAGGCCACATCGATACGGATGTGTTCATCATTGCGCGAGGCGATCATGGCGCCGAGCAGGCCGATCCACAGCACCGCGTTCTGCAGTAGCGGCTCAATCCATACCAGGCTGGTACCAAAGAAATTACGCAGCACGATCTGGGCCACCGCCAGCAGCACCATAAACAAAAGGACGGCCACGATCAGGCCGTCCTCGATTTGGTGAAGGGTACGGTGGAGCCGGTGTAACAAGGCCGCCATTACTGCCCTTCGCGCTGCTGGGCCAGAATGGCGTTAAGCCGGTCCAGCATGTCCTGGGAGATTTCGCCCTCTTCCACCAGTTCTGCGGTGGCGCGCTTGGCGTAGCTGCGCCATTCGGCCAGCTGTTCCGGGGAGGGCTCGACCACTTCAAGGCCCTGCTGTTTCACCGCCTGGAAGGCACTCAGGTTTTCCTGACGGCTTTGCGCATCCAGCTTGGCAAAGGTGCTGTCCAGCACCTGACGCACTACCTGCTGGTCCTCGGCGCTGAGTCGCTTGAAGAACTTTTCGTGAATCCCCAGGGTGCCGAAGGTGTATAGCAGCGGCATGTCGGTCAGGTAGTTCACCCGGGAATACCACTGCAATGTCAGCGCCGCCACCGGCGGGGCCGCGAAGGCATTGACCGCCCCGGTCTGCAGGGAGGTCAGCACCGAACCGATGTTGAGCATGATCGGCGACAATTCAAACGCCTTGGCGGCCTTGGCGGAGCCTTCATCGTTGGCCGGCAACCACAGCTTCTGGTCGCGCAGATCGGTAATGCTTTTCACCGGCTTCTCCGACATCACGTAGGCAAAGCCGCCGTCGATCAGGCCGAAGCTGACCCAGCCGCCCTCTTCCAGGCCCTGCTTGATCACCGGGTCCAGTTCGGCGCGCACCGCATCCACTTCGTCGTAGTTGTTGAAGGCCAGCGGCACGTTGAGAATCTGGCTGTCCTTGTAGGCGGAGGCAAAGGCGCCGCCCTGGGCCACCTGACCGTGCAGCTGGCCGATGCGGATCTTGCGCTGTACCGCCCGGTCATCGCCCATCACCCCGCCGGGATACACCTTGAGCTTGACTCGCCCTTCGGTCTTTTCGGCGATTTCCTTACCCGCCTCTTTCAGGCCGGTGACGATGGTGGTGCCGTCCGGGTACAGGGTGGAAATTTTCAGGGTGTTGGCGGCCGAAGCCCAGACCGGCAACAACGCGACCAGAATCGTGGCAAGACGCAGCATAAGTACTCCTAGAAATAATCGTCAGCGTCGGCGAGCAGGGCTTCGGCCTGCTCCTGCGCATAGGTGTTCTGCAGGGTCAGACCGTGCACCTGCGGATCAGCGGCAAGGACATCCTCAAGCAGGCTATCATGCAGCTCACGGTCAAACACCAAACGGGCGTACTTTTCGGCATAAAGCACCGGCGCCAGCAGGTTCTTGCCTTCTGACAGGGTCATGGCCTGCTCAAAATGGGCTTTTGCCTGGTCCGGCTTGCCGCCCAGGGAAGCGGGCAGAATGCTGCTCAGCACGCCCAGGTACATGTGCGCCTGGCCATACTGGTAACCATCATCCAGCACCACTACGCGCTCCATGATGGCTTCCACGCGGCCCAGTTCGGCCACCGCATTCCAGTCATTGGTGTTCTGCTGAATGTAACCGGCCCAGGCGCTGCCCAGGGTGAACAGCATGGGCACATCGCCCTTGTCCGCATCTTCCAGCAATTCCTCGAACTCGGGCACGGACAAATCACGCAGGTCGCAGTAATCGCTATCGTGGGCACAGGCGGAACGGAAGGCATAACCCAGCGCCTTGTCGCTGAGCTTGCGGGCCCGTTTCGGGTCTTCCACGAACAGGCCGGCATAGGCGCCATAAAGGTCTGCCCCACTGGCCAGCATGGAGGCACTGTCAGGCCAGTTTTCGATCAGACCGTCCACCATCAACAGATAGGTGGGCAGGCCCTCAGCCACCAGCTCAAGGTCATTGTTGTTGAGTACGCCATAGGGCAGGTTGTCGTCGATGCTGGCCAGGGAACAGCCCTGCAAGGAAACCACCGCTGCAACAAGGAGTGAGGGGACAAACCCGGGTAGGAAGCGCCACTGCATAGGTCGCCGGTATCCTTTCATGATTGTGATCATTTGTTTTGGCAGTCTTTATAGCAGTACGACCGGGGTAACTCAAACGCCCCCGGCCCCTTGGGCCCGCCGCCAGAGGCCGAAACCGGCCCCCAGCAGACAACCACTGACCAGCCCCGCCAGATGCGCCGCATTGGCTACCACACTGGACAGCCCCACAAAGCAGATCACCATCCAGGCCAGCATGAAGATAACGATTTCCCGGCGCAGGGGGTAACCAGACTCGGGATTCACCTTGCCGTAAATCCACAGGTAACCGAGCAGCCCATAAACCACCCCGGACAAACCACCGAACATGGGCCCGGTATGGAAGAACTGGGCCACATTGGCGGTAATACCGGTGACCAGGGTAACCAGCACCAGCTGCCCGCTGGACTGGAACCGCTCGATCAGGCGGCCCAGGTCCGACCACCAGAGCAGGTTGAACAGCAGGTGCAGCAGGGAAAAGTGCAGCAGCATGGGGGTCACCAGCCGCCAGGGCTGGTTTTCCAGCCCGTCCAGTGCCGCCGGGAACAGCAGCGCCCGGTAGACGCCATCGCCCATCAGGTACGGCGTCAGATACACCAGAACGCTGACAATCAGCACGATGCGGGTGACCCAGCCCAGGCTGGCGAACCAGCCCCCGGACATCAACGGCTGGGGACGCCCGGTGAGGGGCTCAATCGGCTGGCGACCCTGCTGATGTTTGAGATCAGTGATCAGCTCTTCCAGCAGGGCCTTGGCATGGTTGTACTGCGCCGGGTCCTGCAGCTCGATGATCTGCTCACTGCCCTCCTCCCGGCGCGCCACCGCAAAGCCATTGCGCTTGAGGGTATGCTCAAACAGCTCGGCCAGTTCCGGTTGCGGGGTGCGGATCAGTTCCATGCGAGGCCCTCCAGGGCGTTGTTACGTTGTGCCGGCGTCAGCGCAGCCAGGTTTTCCACCTGCTGCCAGAAACAGTCCCAGTCCCGCCGACATTGTTCCAGCAGGCGGGCAAAGGCCGGCACATGATCATTGTAGTCACTGACACCGTTTAACTGGGCATTGTTCAGCGGCCCGTCAAAGAAGCCCTGGTAACCGGCCAGGGCCGGCAGGCTTTGTTGCTCACGGGCAAAGCGCTCGCGGGCCTGCTGCTGGATGCGGGCCTTTTCCCGGGCCAGCACCGTCACATCCTGCTCAGCAGTGTAGAGCTTTTTCAGCGCTTCACGGGTATCGGTGACGATGGCCATAAAGGCCTGGCGGACCTGCTCGCGGCGCTGCCAGAAATCCGTCGGCAACGGCTCGCCACTGGCGGCGAAGAAATCCACCGCGCCTTCACGGCCCACCAGGGTAGCCAGGGATTCATTGAAACGGGTGTCATTCTTGATATACAGGCGCCGGTGGGCCAGCTCGTGGATCAACAGTTCCGCCAGCGCCGGCTGGGAGCGTTGCAGCATGGGCGTGGTCAGCGGATCGGCAAACCAGCCCAGGGTAGAATAGGCAATGGCACCGCCCACATAGGTATCCAGTCCCTGCCCGGCCAGTTTGGCGGCAGTCTTTTCCGCCGCCTGGCGCAGGAAGTAACCCCGGTAGCTGACGCAGCCGATCAACGGGTAACACCAGGTTTTGGGGGTCAAGGACCAGGCCGGGGCCGCCAGCACATTCCACACCACCGCGTCCTGCTCCAGGGCCACATACTGGTGATAAACATCCTCGGCGGGCAGCGCCAGCTGATCCCCGGCAAAGCGGACCACCTGCTGGCTGAACTGCAGGGAAGCGGCGATCTGCGGCGGTATCTGGGGGTCCGCCAGCACCGCCTCCAGCGGTTCACGCTGGCCCATCAGCGACAGGTGACCTTTGGCGGCCTGGCTGTAGTAGCCAAGCTGGCAGCCGCCCAGAAGGGTCATGCATGCCAGCGTGGCGACCCGCAATACCCTCATGATCCGGGATCAGGCCCGGGACATGAATTTGCGCTCGGCGGTATTCACCCGCACCTTTTCGCCTTCCACGATATATTCCGGCACCTGCACCACCAGCCCGGTATTCAGGGTGGCCGGTTTGGTCCGTGCGGAGGCAGAGGCGGCCTTCATGGCCGGAGCCGTTTCAGTGACTTCCAACACCACGGAGGCAGGCAGCTCCAGGCCGATCACCGCATCCTCCACCCGCAGCGCCAGCAGGCCTTCGGTGTCCTCGGTAATAAAGGCCAACTCGTCGGCAATGTCCTCGGCCTTGAGCAGGTACTGGGAGAAATCCTCGTTATCCATGAAGATGTAATCGTCACCATCCAGATAAGAGAACTGCACCGGCCGGCGCAACAACTCCACCGTGGTCACGTCGTCATCCCCCTTGTACCGCTCCTCGAACTTGGGCCCACCACCGACCGCACTGGCCTTCACCCGATACAGCGTCGCCGCGCCCCGGGCCGAGGGCGACTGCACCTCAATCTGGCGAATGGCGTAAAGGGTACCGTTGGCTTCGATAACGTCGGATTTTTTCAGATCGCTGGCGCGGGTCATGGTTGGGGGAGATCCTTGATGTGTTGGAAAGGGCGATGCTAGCCAGTTAACAGTGAATAGTGAATAGTTAACAGCGGCGCGAAAGCAGCTCTTCGGGTTTTCAAACGCAAGAGGCCGCGCCCAACATGCAGGCGCGGCCTCTTGCGCTTGGAAACCATGACGGCCCAATTCGCGACGCTGTTAACTATTCACTGTTAACTGCTCCGCCACCTTACCCCACGCCCCCTCACACAACCCCTTCCGATCCGTGCCCTGTGCCGATAGCGGTTCGCAGAAGTGCAGGCGCACGCGGATGCGATTGCGCAGCAGCATGGCCCACAGGTGGTGGTGGAATTCGTCGTCGCCGATGAAGGCCATGGCGGCATCCGGGGCGCCGCTGTCATCCAGGTAGCGCACCGCCAGGGGTTGTACCGGCACATCGGCCATCAGCGGCGCATCGAACAGCTGTGGGAAGAAACGGCGCAGGCTGGTGCCGTCGGTGGTGGTGCCTTCCGGGAACACCAGTACGGTGTGGCCCTGCTTCAAGCGGTCGGCAATTTCCCGGGCCTTGCGGCTGGACTCACCGCTGCCCCGCTTGATAAACAGGGTACCCATGGCCCGGGCCAGGGTGCCGATTAACGGCCAATCCCCCACTTCCGCCTTGGAAAGGAAATACAGATGGCGCTGGCTGGCGATCAACGGAATATCCAGCCAGGACACATGATTGCTGACCAGAAACACCGGGGCGTCGACCGGGGTGCCGGTGACGGTCAGTTCCACGCCGAGGATGCGCAGAAAGCGACGACACCAACGCTGCTTGGCCACCAGCACCACCGGCCGATAAGGCGACCAGAACGCCCCCAGCAAAAATGCCAGCACAAAACCCCACAGCAGATAAAGCACGATGCGGGCAACCCGTAGCACCCTGCGCAGTTGCGGCCAGAGGCCGCTTTGCATATCAGGACTGACGCTGACGCTATCGTTCATTTCACTCATAGTTCAGAGCCTGAGCCGAATCGTATAGGCCCCGTAGGAGCGGCGCTTGAGCCGCGAAGATGGCAGGTGTGTCGCAAGTACATTCGCGACTCAAGCGCCGCTCCTACGGGAAAACGATGGTCGTTAAACCGCCTGGGCGGGCTGCAGGAAGTGCTGCACATAACGGGCCGGTAGGTCATCCACCGCCATCAGCACGAAGAAATCCAGGCAGTTGAAATCCGGGTCCCAGCAGGGCTCGCCACAGACCCGGGCGCCCATGCGCAGGTAGGCCTTGAGCAACGGCGGCATTTTCACGCTCTCGTCGTCGGCATTGCCCGGCAGGCGCTCCAGACGCAGGTGCGGCTGCACCCGCAGTGCCGGCTCGCTCAGGTGACGCTGGTTGATGCGCTGCTGAATGGCGGCCACGTTGTAGCCCTCACTCAGGGCAATGCTGGCGCAGCCCAGCAGGTAGCGCACATCGTTTTCGAGCATGTATTGGGCCAACCGCGCCCACAGCACGGTGATCACGGCACCGCTGCGGTGGGCGGGATGAATGCAGGTGCGGCCGATCTCTGCCACCCGGCCATCCAGATGGCGCAGCATGGACAGATCGAATTCGCCGCTGGAATAGAAACCGCCGGTGCGATGCAGGCGCTCACCGGGCAACACCCGGGTGTACCCGACGATCTCGCCGCTCTGGTTATCGCGCACCACCAGGTGCAGACAGTGCTTATCAAAGCGGTCCCGATCCAGCCCGAAGGGAGCACTGAAACTGGCGCCGTATTCCTGGGAGAAAATACGGTAGCGCAGACGCTGGACCTTGATGATTTCCCGTCGGGAGCGGGTGAAGTAGGCACTGAACCGTCCAGCATTTTCCGCATCCGCCGTCATGTCCCTGGGGAAACGGAGAATATCGGCAGTGGCCGTAAACGGCTTGGCCAGGGCCCCTCTTAAGTGGGGGCTAAGGGCTTTGATCTTTCCTGCGGCTTGCGCAAGCATAGTGTACTCCACTGGCAGTTTCGGGCAGTTTCGCCAGTGGACGTGGCACAGCAGTGACATTTGAGTGACATTTGTGCGACAGGGGTTAAAGGCAGTTAATAGTTAACAGTGAATAGTTAATAGTTGCGCGGAAGTGGCACTGTGGCTGCTGAAACGCATGAGACCGCGCGCAAAGGCGGGGGAGCGACATTCCGGGGTGAATAGGGAGGCGCGATCCCGCCGCAATGCGCGTAGCAATTACAACGCCCCGGCCATTTTTGAAAAGGAGAGACCCTATGGACAAGCCTGTCATTGCTTCCCGGTTTCCCTACCCGTTGCCGGTGAAGAAAGGGGAAAAGGTGTTTTGGTGTGCCTGTGGCCGCAGCGAGAATCAGCCGTACTGTGATGGCAGCCACAAAGGCACCGGCATCACCCCGGTGGCCTACACCGCCCCACGGGACAAGATCGTGTTCTTCTGCGGCTGCAAGCACAGCGGCAAGGGGCCGGTTTGTGATGGCAGCCATTCGAAGATAGTGAATAGTGAACAATGAACAAGTAACAGCGGCGCGAAATAGAAATGTCTGAATCAGAAAGCGGAGAGGCCGCGCCCAATGTATGAGCGCGGCCTCTCCGCTTGCAGCTTGGGACGCGTCCATTCGCGTCACTGTTAACTATTCACTATTCACTGTTCACTGTTTTCACCCCGTGTTTCGTAGCCCCGCTGCAATACCCGCAATCGTCACCATCAAGGCGCTTTCCAGGACTTTATCGCCATCCTGCTGGCGCAGGCGCGCCATCAGTTCTGCCTGGAGCAGGTGCAGGGGGTCCGTGTAAGGGTCGCGGACACGGATGGACCAGCGCATCACCGGGTTGTTGTCCAGCAGATCCTCACGCCCGGTGAGGGCAGACAGGGCATCCACCGTGCCGGTGAGTCGCTCGCGTAACACCTCACCCAACCGGGCCAGATCAGCGTCATCCCCGGCCAGGCGTTGCTCGTACCAGGCCGCCACGCGCAGGTCCGCCTTGGCCAGCACCATCTCGAGCATGTCCACCACACCCTGAAAGAAGGGCCACTGCGCCACCATTTCCTGCACGGTACGGCTCTGCGCCGGATCCGCCTGGGCCGCTTCCAGCGCCGCGCCGGTGCCCAGCCAGGCGGGCAGCATCAGGCGGATCTGGGTCCAGGCGAACACCCAGGGGATAGCCCGCAGGGAGCTGATGCCGGCATCCTGCTTTCGCCGCGCCGGGCGACTGCCCAGGGCCAGCCGGGACAGTTCGGTTTCCGGGGTTACCGTGCGCAGGTAGCGCACCAGCTCCGGCTCTTCCTGCACTACGCTGCGGTAGCCGGCCACGGACACGTCGGTGAGGGTCTGCATCTGTTCCCGCCATTGCGGCTTGGCGGCCCGGGGCGGCAACAGGGTCGCTTCCAGGGTGGCGGCCACATATTGCGCCAAGTTGAACACGGCCACCGCCGGGCGACCGTACTTGAAGCGGATCACCTCGCCCTGTTCGGTGACACGAATGCGCCCGGCCACCGAGCCCGGCGGCTGGGACAGCAACGCCATGCGAGTAGGCGAACCACCCCGCGAGATGGAACCACCGCGACCATGGAACAGGGTCAGTGGAATCTTGTGCTCGGCAAACAGGGCGGTTAGCTTTTCCTGGGAGCGGTACTGAGCCCAGGCGGCACCGAGAAAGCCGGCATCCTTGGCAGAATCAGAATAGCCAATCATCACTTCCTGGCCCCCGGCCACTCGCTGGCGGTAGAACGGCACCGCTAGCAAGGCCGACATGGTGGCCTCGGCATTGTCCAAGTCATCCAGGGTCTCAAACAACGGCACCACCCGCATGGGATTGCTGACGCCGGCGATTTTCTGCAGCAGCATCACTGCCAGTACATCCGAGGGGGCACGGGCCATGGAGATGACATAGGCACCCAGCCCTTCACTGCCCTGCTCGGCAATCACCCGGCAGGTGGCCAGCACTTCTGCCACCTCGTCGGTGCATGCCTCACTGGCGTGGAAACTGTCATCTATCAGTGGACGGCGAGCCTGGAGTTCCTCCACCAGGAACGCCTGCTTGCGCTCCTCCGGCCAGTCCGCGTAGCTGCCCAGCTCCAGATAACGGGTGACCGCATCCACGGCATCGCGATGGCGAGTGGATTCCTGGCGGATATCCAGCCGCAACAGGGTAATGCCGAAGCAATTAAGCCGGCGCAGGGTGTTTTTCAGATCGCCATCGGCGATATCGCCCAACCCCACCTCACGCAGGGAACGGTCGATCAGTTGCAGGGGGGCCAGTAATTGCTCACGGCGCAGGAACCCCTCGCCCTCGGGCACCGGCTGATTCTCTACCTGGGCTTCCATCTGCCGCCGGGTGAGCTTCAGCCTCTGGCGCACCTGGCGCAGAATCACCCGGTAGGGTTCATGGCTGGGGCCGGTTTCTGCCAGCAATTCCTCACTGGCGGCTTCCATGGACAGATCCGCCAGCAGGTTTTCCACGTCACGCAGGTAAAGGTCCGCGGCCATCCAGCGGGCCAGCAGCAACACTTCCCGGGTCACGGGCGCGGTCACATTGGGGTTGCCGTCCCGGTCGCCGCCCATCCAGGAGGCCAGCTTCACCGGCGCCCAGTCCGCCGGCGGCTGGGGCAGGCCCTGCTCGGCCAGCTCCCGCTCCAGTTGCCGCACCATTTCCGGTACCGCCTGCCACAGGGATTGCTCAATGGTGGCGAAACCCCACTTGGCTTCGTCCACCGGGGTGGGCCGTTCGCGGCGGATCTCATCGGTGCTCCAGGCAGCCAGGATCAGCCGGTAAAGCTTCTCACGACGAAAGGCCAGCTCGTCATCGGTCAGGTCCGGCCGGTCCAGTTCGCCGAGCAGATCCGCCATCTGGTCGTATTTGCGGATCAGGGTGCGACGGGTCACTTCGGTAGGGTGAGCAGTGAGCACCAGCTCCACGGACAGGTCTTGCAGGGTGCCATCGATCACATCAGCGCTGATCTGCTCCTGTTGCAGGCGTTGCAGCACATTGGCGATCCCCTGATCACCACCGGGATCTCCGGGGTAACGCTGATGCTGACGGTGCAGGCGTTCACGGTGATGCTGTTCGGCAATGTTGCTCAGATTGAGAAACTGGCTGAAGGCCCGCGCCACTTCCAGCAGGGTGGCGTCATCCAGGGGGGAAAGCAGATCACGCAGGGAAGACAATGCGGCTCCCTGCTCGCCGCGGGTGGCCACCGAGGCTTTGCGGATGGTTTCGATGGTCTGATACAGATCTTCACCGGCTTGCTGACGCAGACACTCGCCCAGCAAGTCCCCCAGTAAACGGACATCATCTCTCAGGGGCGTATTGACACTGTTATCCACTGTGGCTCCTTCATAACTGCCGAACGGTATGGCCTTCATTTATGCCTGAGCACATTCGACTTGGCCATGACAACCGCAAAAAAACGCATTTTTAACAAGATTAGCGTGCATCACATCTTTATTCCCGGGGGGCCCTGACGCAACATAGGCGGCTCAGTAACCGGGGATCGATGAATCATGACGACTTCCAGCCGTATCACCTCGGATCAGGGTGTGGTGATCATGCAGTACCTGGCCCGGGCCCTGTTTGCCGCCCTGGCCGTGATTTATTTCCATCACGCGGACAGCTTCTTCTTTGCGCTGCCAAAGGCCACGCCCTGGCTGCTGTTTGCTGCCTATGTGGGCCTGCAGCTACTGCTGCTGTTCTGGCGGCCTGCCAATGGCGATGCGTTTGCTTCCGGTCTGGATCTGCTGACCCTGGGCATTGTGCTACTGCTGGACCCGGGCAACCCGCCGCCCACCATGGCGCTATTGTTTATTGCCGTACTCAGCAACGGCCTGCTGCACGGTATCAAACGCTTCCTGATCATGCTGGCCGGTGCGGAAATCGTGCTGGCCTTCGTGTTGCCGATCCGGCTGAGCTATGTGACCACGCCGTCTGCCTCGGCGAGCCTGTTTCTGGTCATCGCCCTGAGCGCCTGTATGCTCTATTTCGGGCTGATGATATGGCGTAACCAGGCCCTGGCCCGGGCGGCCCTGGAAGCCACCTGGCGGGATCCGGATACGGATTTCATCAGCCGCGAGGCGCTGATCAGCACCGCCGGCTGGCTGGTGCCGCTGCACGACCGGATTTCCTCACCCATGACCCTGGCGCTGGTGCATCACGATGAGCTGCCCCAGCTGGCCAACCGGGTGGCCCACCGTATCCGCCGCAGCGATGTGGCCGCGCGCTATGACGAACAGCATCTGGCCCTGCTGCTGCCCTGCACCGCCACCGCCGCCGCTGAGCAGCTACTCAATGATCTGCGCGACCGCCACCCTGGCCTGCGCGCCGCCATCATGACCCTGACTGATGGTGATGCCGCTCTGGAACAGGCGCTGGCCCACCTGCAAAGCTCCATGGCCCGCACCCGGGACGACAACGACCATTGGCTGGCCCACGCCCCGCCCATGCACTGAACCCTAGGCCCCAAAACAAGACCCGAATTAGTGAATTCGGGTCAGATACATAAGCTCACACTGCCTTGCCGTGAAAGCCGATAAAATGGTGGGAAACGTGCAAGGCAGCTGTCATGTTCCGTCGTATCGCTCTGCTGGCAGGGCTCGCCACACTCCCCTTCTCCAGCGCCCTCGCAGACACCGCCACCGCTCGAATTGTGGGTGGCGAACCGGCACCGGTCGACCGCTGGCCCTGGATGGCCCAAGTGGCCGTGGATGACCCCAGCGTGAGCGGCTATTTGCTCTGCGGCGCCAGCCACCTCAGTCCGGAATGGCTGGTGACGGCGGCTCATTGCATGGAATATCTCAGCGGCGAGCGCGCGGAAGCGAATCGAACCTTCGTTTTTATCGGTGACACCGATCGCAATAATGTCCCACAGAACGGCATTCCCGTCCGACAGATCCTGGTACATCGTCAGTACGAAAATCTGGACCGCGATCTGGCCCTCCTGCGTATCGACCCCCGTGGTAATACTCTGTGGCCCAGCATCATCAGCAAGGACAACTTTGACGATCTGGAGCGGCGAAGTACCGGTGCGCTGGATGAGTCTGTCACTGCTCTGGGATGGGGCGATACCGGCGCTGGCAACCTCAGCAATGTGCTCCGAGAAGTGCAACTGGACTACATCCCCCAGCAGCGCTGTCGAGAGCTATCCAGTCTTACCATCACCAACTTTGCGGTCTGCGCCGCCGAGTTGAACCCGGTCAACGGCGTCCAGCAAGACTCCTGCTTTGGTGATAGCGGCGGCCCCCTTTTTCTGGACCGGGACCGACAACCCTGGCTGGTCGGCCTGACCAGTTTTGGCCTGCGTAACTGTGCCACCGGCGCGCCATCGGGTTATACGCATCTGTCTGCGGAAACCCGGGAGCTGGAAGTGTTGACCGCTTCCGCCGGTATCCCTCTGGTGGACTTACTCCCTGAATGGCTCACACCACCACCGCAGTATTACTACCAGCCCCCCGGCGGCAGCCAGACGCTGACCCTGACCCTGAAAAACGACAGTAAGGAAAACACTGTTACCAATCCGATCCTGGGGTTTAGTCTCACTGGCAATACCTTTGCCAGTGGGGGCTGGTTCGGGTGTGGCGGCCTGCTTTCCGGCAACCGCTGTCGGCCCGCCGCCAGCCTCGCGGCCAGCGGCAGTGTTACCCAGGATCTGGTGATTGATGGCAATAGCGGCGCCGATCAGGTGGTCACTGTGGCCATCTCCGCCACTGCCAATCAGGATGATTACCGACGCCGCAATAACCGCATTACGCAGAAGGTGGTGTTCTCCAACCAGCCGGATCTGGCACTGTCCGCCATCCAGCAGAGCGGCAACACCAGTGAAGCCAGGGTAGCGGTAACGCTCAGCAATCGGTCCACCATCAATGGCGCAACCGATGGAGAAATCCGCTTTTCCCTGCCGCTCAATACAACCCTGGCAAACGCTGACGAACTGGGCTGCACCCTGTCCAACCCGTTGCGCTGCCCGGTTGGCAATTTAGCCGCCAGCGGCAGCCGAACCTTGAATCTGACGTTTGTCTCGGACACCGGAGACAACCAGGCCGTTACCTTTACCGGTTTCTCTGGTAATGGGGACGTGCCAAACGATAGCGACAGCAGGGTCACACTGACCTTGCGATACCCCTCCCCGGCCCCGACGCAGACGGGAGGTGGCAGCAGTGGCGGTGGAGCCCCGGGCATCCTCACCCTGCTGGCCGGGCTGCTACTGGTGTTGCGCAACACGCGCGCCAAAGCACAACACCGCTAGCCCCTTCCTGTCCTGTTGGCGCCTTTTTCACAAGGCGAAGGACCATTCGCTTTGCAACAACACAGTCTGGCGCTGTCGCTACTGCTCGCGACAAAACTGCGGCAGCGACGCCAGAATATCCAGAGCGTGGCGACGCTTTTCCGGATCGTAGAGATCGACAGTCACCATCAATTCATCAATTTCTACGCTATCGAGCAATTGATCCAGCTGCCCCTGGATAGTGTTGGCAGTGCCCAGCAATTGCAGCGCCAGAAACCCCCTTACGCCCGCCTCTTCTTCCGGATTCCAGTACCCCTCCATGCTTTCCACCGGCGGACGCATCCATAGAGGCTGGCCGCGAAACAGGGACAGGATACGTCGATAGCTGGTGGTGGTAAGAAAATGGGCTTCCTCATCGGAATCCGCCGCCACCGCCGGTACCGCCAGCATGGCGTAGGGCTTGTCCAGCTGGGCCGACGGCTGAAATTGCTCCCGGTAGAGGCGCAGCGCTTCGCGATAGAGACGCGGCGCAAAATGCCCGGCAAAGGCATAGGGCAGCCCCTGCTGGGCCGCCAGTTGCGCACTGTAGAGGCTGGAGCCCAGCAACCAGATCGGCACTTCTGTGCCGGCACCGGGTATGGCATTGACCGGACGGGAACGATCCAGCGGCCCCAGCAGCCGCTGCAATTCGGCCACGTCATGGGGGAACTGCTCGGCACCCAGGCCTTCCCGGCGCAGGGCGCGGCTGGTCATCGGGTCGGTGCCCGGGGCCCGGCCCAGCCCCAGATCGATCCGGCCGGGATGCAGGATTTCCAGGGTGCCGAACTGCTCGGCGATCACCAGTGGCGGATGATTGGGCAACATCACCCCACCTGAGCCCACCCGTATGGTTTCCGTGGCATTGGCGATGTGACCAATCAACACCGACGTGGCGGCACTGCTGATGCCCTCCATGTTGTGATGCTCGGCCAACCAGAACCGGCTGAAGCCGAGGGACTCCGCATGGCGGGCATAGGCCACGCTGTTGGCCAGGGTCTGGCCGATGGTGTCGCCTTCACGGACCGAAGCCAGTTCCAGCAGGGAAAACGGCAGGGATGTCGCCACAGAATGCTCCTTGATAACAGCCGGAGGAATTGGCTCGGCGCTCACATTACCATGCATCAACGCCACCCTGAATCATGTTCGAGCCATGCTCCGTCACGCTCAAACGGTAAACGCGAGAAGGACGTTATCCCTGCGTGGGCAAGCCCGCCCAGTCTTGTTTGCCCTGCCACCGCCCTATATTCTCCCCGCTTTGCTGATCATTCCGGGGAGAACACCTTGAAGACCACGCCAAGCTACCGTGCCGATATCGAAGGGCTGCGTGCGCTGGCCGTTGTGCTGGTGATTCTCTACCACTACGACGTCCCTGGCATCACCGGCGGTTTCATCGGCGTGGATGTGTTCTTCGTCATTTCCGGGTTCGTGATCACCCAGCTCCTGCAGCGGGCTTTTGAAAAAGGCACCTTCCAGTTTCGCGATTTCTACGCCCGTCGTATCCGCCGTCTGGTGCCCCTGTTCCTGCTGGTGTCCACCGTCACCTTCCTGATGATCTCGCCCTTCTATATCGGCGATGCCTACTACATCTTTGCCAAGAGCTGGCTGTCCTCACTGGTAGGCCTGAGCAATATCTACTATTTCCAGGAATTGGCCCAGTACTTCGCCCCGGAAACCCGCTCCCTGTCGCTGCTGCACACCTGGTCGCTGGCTGTGGAAGAGCAGTTCTACCTGATCTGGCCTCTGGCCCTGTACCTTGCCTACCGGTTCGGCAAGGGGCGTGACGGCCACTGGCCGTTCCGCATAACCCTGGTGGGCACCTTTGCGCTGTCGGTGTACCTGGCCAGCGCCTACCCTGCGGCCGCTTATTACCTGCTACCCGCCCGCCTGTTCGAATTCATGCTGGGCACCGGCGTGGCCCTGTTCAGCCGTCAGCTTCCGGCCCTGAACCGGCCCAGTGCAGAAATTCTCGCAGGTCTGGGACTGGCCATGATCATCGCCACCGGCCTGCTGCTGACCAAGCATGACCATTTCCCCGGCTATAACGCCCTGTGGCCCACCCTGGGGACCGCCATGGTGATCTATGCCGGCCTGCACCAGACCGGCACTCTAACCGCCCGCCTGCTCAGCCTGCCGGTGATGGTGTTTCTGGGCGGCATTTCCTACTCCCTGTATCTGTGGCACTGGCCGCCGGTGGCGTTGCTGCACTATCAGCTGATAGAACTGACCTGGAGCAATCGTCTGCTGCTGATGGCCGTCGTCGTGGCGCTGTCGTGGCTGAGCTACCGCCTGGTGGAAAACCGCTACCGCAACCGCCCCTGGAGCTTCAAGAAATCCTTCATGGTGTTCATCTTCGTGCCGTTGCTGATCATCTGGGCGATCCAGTCCACTATCCGCATCGCCGATGACCTGAGCTTCCGCATCCCGGAAGATCGCCGCGAGCTTTACAGCATCATCGCCGAGAACAATGCCGCAGACCTCTACAAGCGATGCTTCAAGGGAGATCCCACGGAGTTCAACAAGGGCAAAGCCTGCATGTTCGGCGCCGAGCCGAAAAACGGCCAGCCGGATACCATGCTGATCGGTGATTCCCACGCCATCGCCCTGCTGGGTTTCGTGGAGCAGCTGATCGGTAACCGCCATTCCATGCTGGTGGTTACCCGCGCCTCGACACCCTTCGTGATCCCCGAACACTCCGCCAACGCCTTCGGCGACCCGGAAAAAACCGAACGCAACGCCGCCCTGGCCGAGTATCTGCAACAGCGTCCCATGACCGTCTTCGTCAACGCCTGGTGGAATGCCTACCTGCAAAACGACTCGTTCCAGACCTACTTTGTGGACACCGTGGCCTGGCTGCACGCCCAGGGTCACACCGTTATCCTCATTGAAGACGTCCCGGAACTGCCCTCCGCGTCCTACGCGGAATGCCTGCTGAAAAATATGGACGATTGCTCCATTGATGCGGTGGAAGCCGAAAAGCGCCTGGCCAACTTCTATCGCTTCAAGCAAACCGTGCAGGAACGCTTCCCGGAGATCATCTGGATCAATCCGAGACAGGCCGTCTGCGGCGAAAACCGCTGCCAGACCGTACTGAATGGCATCCCCTTGTACCGGGATGAAAGTCATCTTAACCATGTGGGGTCAACGGAGATTGGCAAGGTGTATCTGGAACGGTTCGGGAATCCACTACCAAAAAGCCCTTAACCCCTCTCGGAAACGCTGACAAGGAATGTGAAGCACGTCACACCAGTCATGCTGACTACAAAAAGTATGGCGTTTTTCCTACATCTTTCAGCGCTAACCGCACCTAGAATGCCGCTTTTTGGGCATTTTGATTCATCTGGGGAATTTCACATGAAGTACCGCTTGATTGCCGCACTGGCTTCCACACTGGCCTGCAGCACCTTGTTCGCTGCAACCGCCTCACCAAGAGTTGTCGGCGGGGAGACCGCTGACACTAACTGGAACACACTGGTTGCTCTGATTGATAAACAGAGAAAACAAGACGCCATCGATGCAGAGCAACCTTTCCCGGTTGGTCAAGGACAGGTCTGCGGCGGCACCTTGCTGTCCCGGGACTGGGTGCTGACCGCAGCACACTGTGTCCGCTCCGGCATCGTTACAACCCCGGCCAGTGAACTCGAACTCCTGGTCGGCAGCCAAACTCTGGAGGTCTCCCCAGATAGCCCGCTCTTGCTCGACGCCGCGAATATCATCGTCCACGCCGGCTTCAACGAAAATACGTTTGAAAACGATATTGCATTGATCCGGTTGGCAGAACCAGCCGATACAGGCACTGCCACTATCCAGACCGGGGTGCTGGCCAAGCTTGATACCGATAACGCCCTGGAAAACCTTGTCAGCTACGATGACATTCTCAGCGTATTAGGCTGGGGGATCGCCACCTATGAGAACCGGGACGAAGACCCCGACCTGGAACCCGTGGCGTTTGTGGAGCTTCAGGAAGTAGCCCTGGACTATGTCACCAATGCATCGTGCCAGACCATCATTGATCTCTATACCAATGGCGACCAGATTCTGGATACCATGCTCTGCGCCAATGAACCGTCACCCGATGCTGGCGACCCTTTTGGCGAAGACTCCTGCCAGGGCGATAGTGGCGGCCCACTGTTCCTGACCAGCGCGACACTGAATGACAGCCCCCAGGTCGGCATTACCAGTTTTGGCTATTCCCTGGATGACAAATGTGGCGACCCGGAGATCCCGTCTGTCTACACCCGGGTCTCACAATATCTCGACTGGATCGAACGAAAAACCAGCAGTGAAAACCTGGCGCTCCGTGACCTCACTATTGCTGATGGAAGCAACAATTTTCAGGGATTCGTGAATATCGATTTCCAGGTTCCGGTAGAAAACGCAGGTACCCGAGGAGCGACTGATTTCTCTCTTGTCATTGAACACCCCAAGGAATTCACCCTGACACCCTCTGCGGCAGAAGCCGGGCTGTCCTGCTCCCCTTCTGACAATGACGTTACCGAATGCGTTTATGACGGCGAGGCCATCTCCGGCGGCTCAACCAAACCCTTGGCCTTTACAGCGGTTGATGCCAACAGCCAGAGCGGCATCGCTGTTCCCTTCCAGGTCTCTGTCGAGTTGGATAACAGCCGGGATTACCACCGTCTTAACAACAGCGGCACTGTCACCTTGCAACTGGGCCAGCCCGAACTGTCCATTACCGCAGAGCCAGTCTGTCTGTCCAACCGAAATAACGGTGTGGAAATGCGCATCGAAACAAGCGTGGCCAACCTGGACGATGTGATTGATTCCACAGGCACTTTTGCCTTCGGCTCACTACCGGAAACGATCACTCTGGTCAGCAAGAGAAGCACATCCTGTACCGTGGAAGCCGGCGACTATGAATGTCAGCTCGGCCTACTGGAAGCCGGTGCAGAACAAACCTCAACCATTGCGATCAAGGCCGCAGCTGAAACTACCGAAACTATTTCAATCAATGTGGATAGCGACAACGGGGCGCAGGTAGGCTCCGTTCTGCAAGCTAACGTTGCACTGGATTTCAGCCGCGAAGACCTTGAGGAATGCCCCAGTGTGGCGCCTCCTGCTACTCTGGCACCGGGCGGTTCTGGCGGTGGCGGCGGTAGCCTGCCGGCTGGATTACTGTCCATGTTGATGCTGTTAGGGCTTTATCGCCGTAAAGCCTGACCATCAACCGGAAGCACAAAAAGGGCCAGCCGTTGCTGGCCCTTTTTTATTGTCTGGATAATTTGCGACAATGCAGCCCTCTTCCACAGTGAAATGCGCCCTTCCCGGGTCGCATCCATACCATGCCCAACCTCAAATGCCCCAGCTGCGACCAGCCCCTGCAACTCACCGGCAATAGCTGGCTCTGCGACAACAGCCACCGCTTCGACCGGGCCAAACGCGGCTATACCAACCTGCTGCTGGCCCAGCACCGCCGCTCACGCGCACCGGGTGATGACAAAGCCATGGTGCAGGCCCGTACGGCATTTCTGGAAATGGGGCGTTATCAGCCCCTCGCCGATGCGCTGCTGGCCGGGCTGGACGACGATGACCAGCCCTGGCTGGATATCGGTTGCGGAGAAGGCTGGTATACCTGCCAGTTCGCCCGACGGCTGGGAAGCGACAACGGCATGGGCGTTGATATTTCCAAGTTTGCCGTGGATGCAGCCGCCAAGCGGGACAAGGCACTGACCTGGCTGGTGGCCAGTGGCGCTCGGTTGCCTCTCTTCGACGCCAGCCAGCAGCGCGTTTTTGTGCTGTTCACACGGCTATTCACCGATGATATTGCCCGGGTACTGAAACCCGGTGGCGAACTGATTGTGGTGGGCACCGGAGAACAGCATCTACTGCCCTTGCGCGAAGCCCTCTATGAGGAGGTTCGTCAATCCGGGTTCGATGCAGGCAAGTTTCTGGATGAACGTTTTACGCAGATCGATAGCCAGGATATCCACCTGGAGTGGACTCCCGATGACGAGCAGGAATTACAAAACCTGCTGGCCATGACGCCACATCACTGGCGCGCCAAGCCCGAGGCCAAAGCTGGTATCGGCAAGCTGGCCGGCAAAGCCATGAATGCGCACTTTGTGATTCAGCGATGGACAAAAGCAGTGAACAGTTAACCGTGAATAGTGAGCAGTTGCGCGGAAAACGCTTGCTGTATTCATAGCAAAGAAGCCGCGCCCAGAGGCTGGGCGCGGCTTCTTGCGTTTACGAACAGAAACGACACTGCGCGCGTCGCTGTTAACTATTCACTGTTAACTGTTACCTCTCCCCAGCACCGTATCCAGATACTCCAGCAGATGGTTGGCATTGCTCACCGGCGCCCGGTAGGCCAGATGACCATCAGGGCGCATCAGCCACATTCTCGGCCCGTCGCCGAAGGCCTTGCCAAACTCTCCTTGATGATCCTGCCAAATACGGGTGGTGCCCTCCCGGGGGATCTCTTCACTCGGGGTATCAGGGGCCACGATAACCGTCAGGTGAACACGCTCACGATATTCCTGACCAAGACGATCGCTCAGTGCATACAGCACCAGCCGTTCATTGTGCTCGGGGTTATCGCCCAGTTGCAGCAACAGGTGATGAACCGGTTTTCGCAACAGATCATGGAGCTGGTGAAGGTGGCCAGTGCGCACAGAGCGAAGCGCCGCATCGGGAAGCCGGTCACCGGGCAACGGTCCCCGATTGCGCCAGCCCAGCTCTGCTTCCGGGCCACAGCCCACCAGCGGCGAGGACCGATAATGCACATCCAGCTGGCTGGCCCTGCGTAGCAAGCGCCTGGACAGACCGGTCCGTCCTCCCGCCATTTTCAACAGGGAGTCGCGGGTGCGCCGCAGCATGGGCAGCTTCACCAACGAGGCCCGCGATAACATGTCCACCCCGTGCAGCATCTTATCTGCCACCGGTTTGCGTTCCTGCTCGTAGCTGTCGAGCAAGGCACCGCTGCCATAGCCCTTGAGGTAGAACGCCAGTTTCCAGCTCAGATTAAAGGCATCTGCCAGGCCAGTGTTCATTCCCTGGGCGCCCAGCGGACTCTGTACATGGGCGGCATCGCCGGCCAGAAACACCCGGTTGCGCCGGTAATGATGCGCCAGCCGCCTCTGCACGGAAAAGCGGCTGATCCAGCGAGGCTCACCCAGATCCGGCGTTTCGCCAAGAATAGACGTCAGCCGGTCGGTAAAGGGCTGCAGGCTCAGTTCACCTTCCCAGGCCTGCTCCCTGGCCATGATCAACCGCCAGCCTTTTGGTAACGGCAAGGCGATCAGCAGACCGTCCTCCTGCAAAAAGCCATGGGAGCTATCACTGCGCCAGGGCCCTTGCCAGTCCACATCCGCAAGCAGGAAATGTTCGTCGTAATCGACGCCATTGAAGCCGATGCCCAACTGCTGACGCACGGTGGAACCGACACCATCTGCGCCGACAAGCAGATCACAGCTGACCGTTTCCACGTCGGCACCTTGCCGTATCCGGGCGCGGACGCCTGCACCATCCTGGGTAAAATCGAGCAACTCTGTGCCACGGATCAGCTCGCCACCAAGACTTCGATAGCGTTCCGTCAGGGCTTTTTCCACATCGGACTGGGGGCAGCTCAGCACCCAGGGATACGGGGCATCCAGGCTGGTCAGATCCAACTCGAACAGGAAGCCCTTGTCACCATAGACAGACACGGCGCGCATGGTGCGCGAGGCCTTGCGGATCGGTGCCAGCACTTCCAGGGCAGCAAAAATTTCCAGGCTACGGGCGTGTAGCCCCAGGGCCCTGGACCAGGGGGACGGCT
This sequence comes from uncultured Alcanivorax sp., assembly GCF_947258575.1. Lineage (GTDB taxonomy): Bacteria > Pseudomonadota > Gammaproteobacteria > Pseudomonadales > Alcanivoracaceae > Alcanivorax. The sequence continues at coordinate 3,591 of NZ_CAMYIV010000011.1, read as the reverse complement.
CGGCGAGCCGGTCGATAATGCAGCAATCAATGCCGTGTCGACGCAGGCCGATCCCCAGCGCCAGGCCTGTGGGGCCGGCGCCAACAATCAGGACCTGCGGTGTGCGGTTACCGGTAATGCCGATGTTACACTCTCCTTAGGGCTGCCCGTGTGACACAGGCAACCCGATTTTCAATCCTGCCACATCCCAGAGTTCATTCATGGCACAGGCCTCACGCAAGATTATCCACGTGGACTGCGACTGCTTCTATGCCGCCGTGGAAATGCGTGATGACCCGACCTTGCGTCATCGTCCCGTGGCCGTCGGGGGCGACCCTAACCGACGCGGCGTTATCGCCACCTGCAATTATCCGGCCCGTCATTTCGGGGTGCATTCAGCCATGGCCTCGTCACAGGCTCTGCGACTCTGCCCGGAACTGGTCATTGTACCGCCCAACTTCGACAAGTATCGCAAGGTCTCCACACAGATCCATGACATCTTTCGCCGTTACACCAGCCTGATCGAGCCCTTGTCGCTGGACGAGGCGTTTCTGGACGTGAGCGCCAGCGACCAGTTCGATAATAGCGCAACCCGCATTGCCGAGGCGTTAAGGCAGGACATTCGTCGGGAACTGGGAATTACCGTGTCCGCTGGCGTGGCCCCCAACAAGTTTCTCGCCAAGGTGGCCAGCGACTGGCGCAAGCCGGACGGGCTCTTTGTGATTCCCCCCGCTCAGGTAGACGACTTTGTGGCGGCCCTGCCGGTAAAAAAGATTTCCGGCGTGGGCCGGGTTACCGGCGAGCGCATGGCCGGGCTAAACCTGCATACCTGCGGCGACCTGCAGAACATGAGTCGGCTGGAACTGTCTCAGCACTTCGGCAGTTTCGGTGAGCGGCTTTACCACCTGAGTCGTGGCGAAGATAATCGGCCCGTGCAAACCGGCCGGCGTCGCAAATCCGTGTCTGTAGAGCGAACCTACGACAAGGATCAGGTGGATCTGAATGCCTGGCTGAGAGAGCTGGATGGCCTGCTGGAAAAGCTCAAGGCCCGCTTCGACAAGCTCGACCAGCACTATCTGATCAGCGGGCTGACCGCCAAGGTGAAGTATCAGGATTTTGTCAGCCTGAGCTGCGACAAAGTGGGAGACGATCTGGACCCGGCCCATTTCGAGGCACTTCTGCGACAGCTATGGGAACGCCGCCAGGGCCCTGCCCGCCTGATCGGTATCGGCGCTCGCCTGCGCGACCTGAAAGCCCCGCAGCAGCCGGACCTGTTTCCGGAAGAAAGGGAAAAAGCGCTGCGGCATCAGCGTAATCGGCTCTAGGGGCGGCGCCAATAACAGACCCGGATCAAAAGGATTTTCACCACGGAGGGCACAGAGCTCACCAAGAAAATCCGTTCTTTTCCTCAGCGAGCTCTGTGCCCTCTGTGGTAAATCTATCTTTTCCGGCCTTTGGCTATCGCGCCGCCAGCGACGCTCCTACCGGGAACGTGGGAGCTTCAATGCACCCGCTGGCAGACGCGACTGTGCAAATCCGAAGGGATCAGCCCATCCATCAGTTCCCGGCCCCGGCGCTGTACCGGCTCCATCTGGGCATCCAGGTAGGCATCCAGGGTGGCCACACAATCGGCACAGCGGTTCATGGAATCCGTATCCGGGTGTTCGGACGCGGCCTTCACCGCCTGTTCCAGCTGATTCAGATATTTGAGCAACATGCTTTGCTCCAGATAAAACCTCATTAACGGGCCGGCATTGTGCCGGTTCCCAATCGACCAAGTATGGCGACGCTTAGCGACAGCCATATGACACAGATCAACCATGCAGTCAGTGTGCCAGACTTGATAAAGATTCGGACGCCTGGGGCGGCGTGGCGTTCCCGGCAAATTGTAAAAGAGTCTGTCGTAACCCCAGGGACGCCGGGCCTGCAACTCTTCACTCACAGGGATTGTCATCTGGGGTACTCTTGTAAAGTGCCCCTGTCTTTGGGATGGGCGGCGACGGCTTCGTAGCCGCACGGGCTGCCCGGCAGCCCCCGAATAACGATTATTTTGCGACGGACCCGACCCTATGACCGAAACGGTATCCACCATTGTTGCTCCGGAAGGCAGCCTGGAAGTACTCAGCCAGCACGAAGTCGAACGCCTGCGTGACACCTCCGGCAGCGGCCTGCACGAGCTGCTACGCCGTTGCGCCCTGGCGGTGCTCAACTGCGGCACCCCCACCGATGACAGCCGTCAGGTGCTGGAGACCTACAAGGATTTTGATATCGAGGTGATCCAGGAGGACCGGGGGCTACGACTCAAGGTGGACAATGCCCCTGCCGGGGCCTTTGTGGACGGGCGCATGATTCGCGGGATTCGCGAGCACCTGTCTGCAGTGCTGCGCGATCTGGTTTATGTGGCCAACGAAATCCAGAATAACGACAGCTTCAACCTGAGCAGCAGCCAGGGCATCACCAATGCGGTGTTCCATATCCTCCGTAATGCCGGGGCGCTTCGAGCCGGGGCGTCCCCCAATATGGTGGTGTGCTGGGGGGGCCACAGTATTTCCCGGGTCGAATATGACTACAGCAAGAGCGTGGGCTACCAGCTCGGCTTACGCCACAAGGATATCTGCACCGGCTGCGGGCCCGGCGCCATGAAAGGGCCCATGAAGGGCGCCCATGTGGCCCATGCCAAACAACGCTTCAAGGACGGTCGTTACCTGGGAATCTCCGAGCCGGGCATTATCGCCGCTGAGGCCCCCAACCCTATCGTCAACGAATTGGTGATCATGCCGGATATCGAGAAACGACTGGAAGCGTTTCTGCGGGTGGGTCACGGCATCATTGTCTTCCCTGGCGGGGTAGGCACCACCGAGGAAATTCTTTATCTGCTCGGCGTGTTACTGCATCCCGACAACGCAGATATGCCGCTGCCCATGGTGCTGACCGGGCCAGCCAGCAGCGCGGAGTATTTTCGCCAGGTGGATGCCTTTATCCGTTATACCCTGGGAGAGAAAGCCGCCGAGCGCTACCAGATCATCATTGATGATCCGGAGGCCGTGGCCCTGGCCATGTGCGCCGGCATTGATCGCCTCACCCTGTTCCGCCGGGATAACGACGACGCCTTCTACTTCAACTGGCGACTGAAAATCCCCCTGGAATTCCAACAACCGTTCGAGCCTACCCACGAGGCCATGGCCAGCCTGGATCTCAGCGCCAATCAGCCGGTCCACCTGTTGGCCGCCAACCTGCGCCGCGCCTTCTCCGGCATCGTCGCTGGCAACGTGAAAGAACAGGGCATCCACGCCATCGAACAACACGGCCCCTACCGCCTGCACGCCCCGGGCGAGTTGATGAAGCACCTTGATGAGTTGCTGCAGGCATTTGTGGAGCAACACCGCATGAAGCTGCCCGGGAGTCATTACGTGCCGTGCTATGCGTTGGTGGGGTGAAGGAAAGGAGCTAGCTTCTAGCTGCTAGCTCCGAGGTAAGACATTTTGTACGAGCGGCGCTTGAGCCGCGAACTTACTTGCTAAGGCATTCCCCAAAACAGTTCGCGGCTCAAGCGCCGCTCGTACAAAATGTCTTACCTCGGAGCTAGCAGCTAGAAGCTAGCTCCTTTCCTTC
>NZ_CAMYIV010000010.1 GCF_947258575.1 uncultured Alcanivorax sp. | reverse complement strand
TCACTACTGAAAAGCTCTCTGAACTCATTGCCAAGAAAGCTTCCTTTCAAATTGTCGCGGTCAAGAACATCAGCTCCGTGGTAAACAAAGTCGAGGGCGCTATTGAAAAGAAAGGACTACGTTGCCGCGTGTACACGGAATACAGAGCGGCCTCCTTAGCCAGCTTCGCTATCCCGACCGGCTTTACCCAGGTTACTGGCTTTGCCTCAGTGATTGGCATCGCCGCTCATAACCTCGCCACTTTCAACCCTGATTATGAGATAGGTAAGAACAAACCTGCCGGCAAAGTCACCGTCATTTACAAAAAGGACTGATTCTCCACAGAATCAGTTAGTCGATCAGCCCACTTCAGGTTGGTGCACAAACTCTTCTTATACATATTCGGGATGGCAAAACCCTACAACATCAAGAGAATTTGCGAACTCGAAACAACGGCAAAGAAGATCAGTAACCCATGTCCTGATTTTGGGCTTGCTCGGCTAGGGAACGCATGGCTTCCTGACTCTGCTCATCCCGTCTTACTTCGATCAAAAGCTGATCCCAATCATCGGGAGGGTGGCCACTTTTCAACATCTTGCGGAAAACCCGGCAGGCATCATCGGAGCTCTCATACGCCCGCTTGGTGCCCTCATCATTTACCCAAGCATAGACAATCACCTTGCTTGAGGCGTGATAACGAAAGAATAACCGGTATTGCTGAAAAAACTTCGCGCGGAACCAGTGCTTGTGATCAGCGCCAAGCGTACCACCCTGACGGTACTCCGGCCTTGCAGGGTCCTGCGGGATAACCTCGAATGCTAACTTGGCAATCGCAGCCAATCGCTTGGTAGCATTTTTCTTGGCGAACCCCTCGGCATTTTTTTCTTTGTGACTTTCGACTTGTCTTGCCAGGGTTTCAAGCTGTTCCATAAATAATGGGTGAGCGTAAACCGCCCACCCACTGATAGTTAGAGTGGTCGATTGCCTCCCACTCATTCATCGTCTTCCTGTAAAGGCGCATCCAGATCAACCTCGACACCCTTCGTCAGCGACTGAATACGCTGCATTAACGCATCCTCAACCGTAAGGATGTGCTCCGGATGCTCGGCGATATCAATCGCCAGGAAATCCAGGAACGACCCCAGAGCCGGGTCATCGCCTTCGCTGGTAGCCCGCGTCAAGACCACTTCGCCATTCTGGCGGATGACATACTGAATTTTGTCTCGCTTGTTGAGCTTGAGAGCACGGCGAACCGTTTCCGGCACGGTGGTCTGATACCGATCTGTCAGCGTGGATTCGACTTCAAGCGTGGCCATGGCCGCCTCCTGCACTATGGGGGATGACACGCAAATGGTAATGCAACCGCATTACCAAAGACATCACCCTGCCTGATCCCTCTCTCCAATTCTCTCCAGAATCCAGGACTCCACCTCGTCCGAGACCCATCCCGTTGCACGGGCACCCAACGGAACCGGCTTTGGAAAGACCCCGTCCGCAATCAGCTTGTAAATGTAGGACCGTCCCAAGCCGGTGGTATCCATCACTTCTTTCAAACGCATGATTCTCATGAGCAATCTCCTTCATCTCATGAGATGCGGCATGTTGGTAAAATAAGACTGGGCGGACGACCACCCAGCCTCTCATCTCCTACCGGCTACAACGCAGATTCCGGCTTCCGTCTCCGAATTGCTTTGTCTCCTGCTTGGCAAAGTAGCTAAGACGATTGAATAGCCCCGCTATCTGGCTATCGCACTCCATAGACCCACGCCTGACCCAGTACACTCCGCCTTCACAGAAGTGCACCAGCCCCACAGCCTGCTCCATGCTCAAGCCCAGCGCCCTGGACCAGGCAAGTACGATTTTCTTGGCCAAACTGTCGGCTTCCCCGGCAGCAGGATCTACCGGCAAGTCAGGGTCGAAATCCTGAGCTCCGGCCCTGCACCCCTCTGGCATCCGCCCCAATCCCCGGTAGCACTCTCCATTCAGAAAGAGACACAGGTGGTAATGGTGATGGAAGGCATCTGCCGTCTCCTTCACACAGACATAGCCAACCTTGCAAGCAGGCCCTCGGCGCCCCTCTCGTCTACGCCGATCCATATCAGCATCAATCTGTGCTTGCAGGGACTGGATAAAGAAACCAAACAGATCGCCATCACGCATGTAGCCGTGCCTTGGCAATTTCAGATCCACCCTTACGGCCATTGTCCTGGCTTGGCGGTCTGCCTCTCGCTCCATGGCCTGATGAATTCTTTCCAGATACGGAATGAACAGCGGTCCCCGCTGTAGCTGGACGTCATATCCATTCCAGGGGCCAGAGTGGTGAAGGGTAAGGTTGGTGTTCTCGGGATGACGCTTTCTCATGATTACCTCTTAAGAAATGAGGAGGGAATTCTCCATAAGAGGTAGCTATCGAGTAATTATTAATGAAGTTATGTGCTTTGGTCATACTTATCAATGAGTTACGATATACAGTAAATACCCAAGAGGCCAACCTGCCTTATCATTACTATTACCGTTTCCACAAAGCTGAACGAGCCGCAGCATCTCTGAGCTGTAGACTGCAGCCCACTCAAAGGTTAAACCAAATCAATCGCCTTCAGTGGGAGGGGCTCCGGTGACCAAATTGCTGAAACTCGCATCTTCAGCCAGGCCGGATCCATGTGATTTATTCAGAGGATATCTCTTCCCGACACCTCGCAACCCCCATAATTCGGCCTGAGCACCTAACTCTTGCTCTTTCCCCGCATGCCTCCTGTACGATTGCCTATATAGCCGCCTTCCCAGATCAGGCAGCATGCTCACTTTCCAGCACTCCCCCCTCATCTCGTCAGGAATCCCTTCACCAGATAAGACAATAGGAGTAACCACGTGAGCGTCCCGCACTTCAAATAGTGGCAGTATAAGGCAACGTGCCCCTGACATGACCACCCTCCAGATCTCCGCATCCGAAACCAAAACTTCCCATACCCTGACTGCCTCGTGGATTGAAGCACAGACAATCGCATCCACCACAGCCAAAGGTGCCTGAGCCGCCTTGGTACCCAAATGCTGCCTTATTTCGGTCCGAAGCTCTCCATTTTCATCATTACCATCCCAGCCTCCATGATGTAGGCAACTATTAACAATCAGGCTGGCATATCGGTTGATGAGCATCTGCAGGTATCGGGAAAATCTCTCACGGGGAGTATCTCGAAAGTTCTCATGCAAGTTGCAAGGAGCCCTCAACTCTCCCCTTGCAGTAAAAGCCCTCTCAAATTCCATGGCCGTCTGGGTGCTAGGTAGTATTCCCGTATCACCTGCTCTCCACCTAGCCGATTTATTAGCCTCCCTCGCCTCCTTCTGCTGCAAACTACCAATCACTTTGGCTGCGTTGTACATACCAAAAGCCGTACGGTACCGATTCTCTTTACTACTTAGTTTGGCCTCCCTGATTAGAAAGCAGGCAGCGCCACCTATACCCATAAAGTCAGGGTGAGCGAGGTTAATGAAATATGCGCCTTTCGACATTCCCAACAAATACCTCCCGGTTACTCCTGCAACCCTGCTTCGAAGGTATCCACGCTGCATCAGCGTACTCAACTGGGATCTCAATCCGTCATCGGTCAGGCCCGCCAAGCGCTTCAGATCACTCCCCCCAACCCCATATACTGCGCCCGCTGAATTGGACCCAACCAGCAGCGCCGCCAGCACCAAACGATTGTAGGGAGTCAACCATTTCTGGCCTGGTTTGCCTGTATCATCTCCTGTCGCAGTTAACACATGTTCAGCAAGACTGCGGAGCTCAACGACCGGCTGCTCACTTTCCAGACCAGCAAGCGCTTCCTCAAGCTGAGGCTCCAACTCCAAGCACCTCCTTCTTTTTCCCAGCCCCCCATCGACAAATCGTTTCTGTAACACCCCGCTCTCAGACAACTCCCGGATTGCTTTACTCACCACCCTGTCGTTTAGCTTAAAGCGCTCGACATAGTCCTGGACTGTAAACGCAACGCCACGCCCCTCATCGTCGCAAAGCAGCCGATACAAGAAGTAACGGGTTGGCCCTGCAATAGACGCGAGACCATTCCGCCGATCAAATTCCGCTGATGTTCCTAGCAACCCAAGCACGCAACCCCCCCGAAATATGTCATCTCTTTCTATTTGTCGTAATTATACCAGATGGCATGTTTTTAGCAGTACGAATATACGTCTATAATACGTCTTACTCGTACTATTTAATTTTTCGGGGTTTTCAGCATGGCAAGGTCAGAAATACCTCTAGAGGATTGGCTCACGAATGATCAAGAAATGCTGACTTGGCTGGAGCAGCACTTGAGACGAAAAGGCGCGCCCATCCAGGTTTTAAACCCATATAACCTTCGCCCAGCGCTCCTCGATGCCGCTCATTATTTGATCATCAATAGCAGCAGCCAGAAGGAGCTCATGAACCTCAAGGCCGCATGGAGAAGATACAAATCAGACAAAAAGCACGGAAACCAGGTGGTCCAAGTCAGGCTCAGTCCACGCGTGAAAAGACAGCTTGCCAACCTCTCCAAGAGAACAAGTGTTTCCGAAACTGTTGAGAGATTAATCAAGGAGGAAGTCGGCTATTTCAAAGACAGGAATGCAGCAATCCAGAACGCGATTCAGGAGCATATTCAGCGTCACGAAGAGTCCGCCGCAGGCAAACTCGACCACCTGCAGAAGGAACGCTCGAAGCTGATATTTCATAATGAAGAGCTCCAGGCGGAGCTCTCGGAAACCCAGAAAGAGATGAGCAATATATTGTTTAGACTGGTCGAGCTTGAGGTCGCCCTTAACATACAAGCAGAGGAAAGCCTTGAGCTAACACCAGATGAGAAACAAGAAGCCCTGCACAGACACCAGTCTCTGCTCGACTACTTCCGCAAGCAGTTAAAAGCGACGGCCTCACTTGCTCAAGCCGAGAACCACAGCAGCACCAATCAAGGACCCAGACCACAGAAAACCTGAGAAGGAACAGCCACAGCACCTGGTCTCAGCCCCTCTTGAGTAGAGGGCAGGCTTAACCTCCATACCCATCCCTCAAACCAGCAAGCTGCCGGTCAATCAGCTCAGCAACACCACTATCCACTCCGAAATCTCTGGCAACGACAGCGAAATCAGCGAGAAAAGTCACGATCTCCTCAATATCGCGCTGGGCCTGCTCCCATTTGGCGTAGCCCGCCCGCGCCGCCAGCGCTTGGATGGCTTTCAGCGGCGGATTCTTGCCGAAACCGGCATAGGCAGTGGCATGCTCCTGGTATGGGTGAGGGCTAAAGGTCACATCGTAGAAAGGGGCAGGCACCCAGTCGCCGGCATCATCCTGCAGGAAAGCCCAGTTCTTGCTGTGGTCGTCCTGGTTGCAGGCAAACAGGTTGAACATGGCTCTGCGGAACTGCAGCTTGCCGACCGCTGGCGACCGGCAAAGATGGCGGCTGGCCTTGATCAGATCTTCGTAGTCCAGGCTGGGCGTCCGGAAATCCGCATCCAGCAAGCCACAGGCACTGTGCATATGGAGTCGACCTGCCTTTTGGGGATGGCTTACCCAATCGAACCGCTTTACCCCAAGCCAGGCACGGGCACCACTTTGCTCTGGCGCCTCAAACAATCGCCACTCAGGCGGCTCCAGCCCCAGCTTTCCGGCCAGGTGCAGATAAACCGCCTCACAGAGCCCTTCTTCATGGCCGAGGGGCAGATTCCGGGAGGTAAACTTGACCAGCCAGGCCTCATCGCCTGGCCTCGCCACCGTGCGGCAGCGATCTGGCTCATCCGGGGAGATGTAGAGCTGCGCCTTGGGTCTGGCGCCACCGGAGCTGCCTGCTGCCACCAGATCCGCCAGCACCTCTTCCGTCTGACCGTCAAAAAACGCCTGTGCCTCCATACCCAGCGTCGCCAGGTCGATGTCGCCGGTTGAGGCAAGCCGGTATTCCGAGGTCGGCGAGAATGACAGGGCCCCCATCCCGGAAGCCCCGACAAACGCCAGGCGATCCATGGCGGTGATCTGGGCAGGGAGAATACCATGCTGACGGAACACACGGTCTTGCAGCAAGGAACCCCAGCCATCAGGCAGACTATCGCCGAACAGGCCATGCAGGCCGGAATGCGGCCTTTTGGGAGCAAGCTGCAGCTCAGTGGTTGCCTTCAGGCCAAAGGGCGACAGGTTCCCGAAGCGCCCGAGATAATCGGCATCGTACTGAAAGAAGACGCCCTGCCGGTTCTGCGCCAGCACGCCAACCGTCACTGCCTGCCCCGTTGCCAGCGTGCGGGTCACCGTGAGCTTACGGACCGGCTTAAAGGTCATCGCTCAACACCTCATCGATACTGGATGGTATCTCCACTTGATCAAGGGAGCGACGAGTTAGCGCGTACAGGCGACGCAAATCGTCCAGACTCTGCCAGAGGAATAGCAACTGCCGGAACGAGATCTGGCCGGTGAGCTCGAATTTCTTGATGGTGGAGGCAGGCACCCCACTACGCTCAGCCAGCGCATCGCGAGACAGCTTGGCCTGCTTGCGCAAATGTCGCAGATGGGCGGCAAATGCCTGCTGGACATCGGCATCGTCAATCAGGGACGGTGTCATATCATTCCAAATCAGACACAATGATGTCCAATTATTGCACAAAAACAAAAAATAGACACTATTATGTCTTTTCATACCCCCCCTATCCCGACTGCCAAGTATTGCTGCGACCCAGAATCTTGGAGCCATAAGCTAGCTGTAGAGGCATTACGCCCGATGAAGGCAGTGGCAAAGGGGCTGATGGGTTTTACGCAGACAACACGGACGCTGGAGGACGCTCGGCATCAAGTAACCAGAGCGCCCCACACAAGCCACTCAGGCCAGCACTTCCAGCCCCTTTTCCGCCACCAGATTCAGCAGCTTTAGCGAAGGGCCATTCGGCTTTTTCTGGCCTTGCTCCCACTTCTGCACCGTGGACACACTGGTATTCAGATAGGCAGCAAACACGCCTTGGCTGGCGCGATTTCGAGTGCGGATACGCCTGATCTGCACCGCCGTATACTCTTTCACAGGCGGCAGACAGAGCGCATCGAACTCACGGAGAGTCGCCTCTTTCATTACCCCCGCTTCGTGCAGATCTTTCGCCGATTCATGCACTGCGTCCAGTATTGACTTACTCATCGCTCTTCACCTCAATTAACGCACCACTCTTTATCGCTTTGGCCAATGCCCTATCGCTATAGCTCAGCAGCTCTTTTGCCAAATATTTCAAGGCCCTCAGCTCATCAGCAGAGATATTCGCGCGTGCGCTTTTAGCGAAGCCATAAACAAAGAAGGCCTTATCACCAACCCTGTACGCCAGCAGGGTCCTCATCCCTCCGCTTTTGCCTTGGCCACCGACAGCCACACGTTTTTTCACCACATGGCCACCCAAATTCGCATCAATCAGGCCACGCTCCATTTCATCAACCGCCGCAAGCAGCAAGGCGTCATTCAAGCCCTCTTTTGATGCCCACTTACTGAATGGCCTGTTCTTGAATATCCGCATCTCATGCCCTTGCCAGCCTCGTCAAAGTATAGCACCTAGTGCCATAGACAACCACGCCACAATCATCACTCTAGTAGCAACAGCAGGGGCAGAGAACCCTCCTCATAAACCTAAAAAATCGGTTAAATTTTGACCAGTTGCGCGCAGACAAAAAGGCGCCGCGCATTTGCTCATTAAGCTAAATCAAGGGCTTAAAAGTGGTGGGCAGCATGGTGGGCAAAGCAAAAATCACCATGCAAATAGCACAATAAGATACTGATTTTAAAATATTTTTAATTTTTAACCAACAAGAAGATCCAGAATATCGAATAAGCCCCGCGCGCCGCTTCTTTTTCAGAAGCCGATATCCCGGTAATGCCGGGATACTTTCTCAATGGCAATCACATAGGCCGCCATCCGATAATCGTCAATTTTCGGATTCTCGTTACGGGTACGGATGATTTCCTGCAGGGCCAGACGCATGGAATCATCCAGGCCCGAGCGCACCAGGTCGAACTCGTCGGCGCCACGGGCCAGCTTCTTGACGATATGCTCAGGCACCTTGGTATCGGTGGCCTGTTCAATGGCATCAATCACATGCTGACCGCGGGCTTCGTGGAAACGTTTGTCCAGGCGCCCGAAACGCACATGGTTCAGGTTACGAATCCATTCGAAGTAGGAAACGATCACGCCACCCGCATTGCAGTAGGCATCGGGAATGATTTCCACGCCCTTTTCGCGGAGAATCCGGTCGGCTTCAAAGGTGACCGGACCGTTGGCCGCTTCCGCGATCAGACTGGCCTGAATGCGTGGCGCGTTTTCCGTGGTGATGACCCCTTCCAGGGCCGCCGGGATGAGAATATCGCACTCTCTTTCCAGGGCCTTGATGCCATCTTCCAGATACTCGGCCCCGGGGAAGCCCTTCACCCCGCCGCTTTCGACAATATGCTGACGCACCGCGCCCACATTCAGCCCGTCTTCATTAATGAGGGCGCCATCACGCTCGATGATCGCCGTGATAAGGCAGTCATCCTCGGTTTCCAGGAAGTGGGCCGCGTGATAACCCACGTTCCCCAACCCCTGGACAATGACTCGTTTTCCGGAGAGTGAACCGGAGAGTCCGGCACGCTTGATTTCTTCCGGGTGACGGAACAGCTCGCGTAGCGCGTATTGCACGCCCCGACCGGTGGCCTCATTTCGGCCACGCACGCCACCGTGCTCCACCGGCTTGCCGGTCAGCGCACCCATATAATTGATGTCGTTGGGGAACATCTGCTTGTAGGTGTCCACCATCCAGCCCATTTCCTGGGGACCGGTGCCCATATCCGGGGCCGGCACATTCTGGGAGGGACTCAGGTAGCCCTTGTTGATCAGCTCACGGGCAAAGCGGCGGGTGATGGCTTCCAGCTGGTGGCGCTGGTATTTTTTCGGGTCGATCACCAGCCCGCCCTTGGAGCCGCCGAAAGGCACATCGACGATGGCGCACTTGTAGGTCATCAGCGCCGCCAACGCCTCCACTTCATCCTGATCCACAATCGGGGCGTAACGGATACCGCCCTTGGAAGGCAGCCGGTGATCACTGTGGGTGGCGCGCCAGCCGGTGAAGATCTCCGCCTTGCCGTTGATCTCCACCGGAAAGGACACCTGCACCACGCTCTGGCACACCTTCATGGCATTGCCCATGCCGGCATCAAGACCCATGATGCCGATGGCATGGTCGACCATGTGTTCAACGCTTTCCCGAAATGACATACCCTTCTGGGCATACTTGGTATCGCTCATGGCTGCTCCGTCAGTCCTGTTATTCTTGATAGGACTTGAACATTAGCAGCGCTTTCACAGCAAGGGTGTTTGTGCTTTGTTATGCCCTGTTAACGTGCACGGAAGTGCCAGTCAACGCGGCACAGCCAGCACCGCAAAGGTGTCCCCCACATTCACCAACGCCGGATGCCGGCGTCCGATCAACAGACCATCACAGGGAGCGCAATACTCCACCGGGGGCTCACCGGTACGTTCCAGGGAATGCACCCGGGCCAGCACCTCACCGGCGCGCACGGCATCACCCAAAGCCACGGCAAATTCCAGCAGGCCACGATGTTCGCTGACCCGGTAATACTCACTGCCGGGAATCTCCAGGGCCTGCGAGGCCACTACCTCCGGATCGCCGGGCAGGATGCCGGCAAACCGCAGCAGGTTCTCCACCCCCTGTTCCGCCAGCGCCACAGTCTCGGGCGTGGTGGTGCCGCCGCCGCGCAGTTCCGTGCTGACAAACACCTTGCCACCCCCCTCTACCACGCTGTCGTAAAGCACATCGCCTTCCAGCTCTGCCATGAACAGCGTGTAGGGCGCACCGAAGGCGGTGGCGGCGGCAAGGCAACGAGCCTCGAACTCCCGGTCCGCCATGCGGTGGGTGGCGGCAAAGGGCAACAGATCCAGGGTGCGGCCACCGGAGTGGATATCCAGCGCCAGATCACACAGCGGCACCAGGTAGCGGGTGAGGTAATCGGCGATCTTTTCCGTCAGGGTGCCCGCAGGATTACCGGGAAAGGCCCGGTTCAGATTGCCGCCATCCAGGGGCGAGGTGCGGGTGCCGTTGAGCACCGCGGGATGATTCAGCATGGGCACGATAATCACCCGCCCACGAATGTCTTCGGGTTGCAGACGATTAGCCAGCTTGAGCAGGGCGGTGATGCCTTCGTACTCGTCACCGTGATTGCCGCCGGAGAGCAGCGCGGTGGGCCCCTCGCCGTTGCGAACCACGGTGATCGGGATCATCACATTGCCCCAGGCGGAGCCGTCGTGGGAATGAGGCAGTTTGAGAAAACCGTGCTGAACGCCGTCCCGGTCGAAGTCCACGGTGGCGGTGATGGGGCTGTCTTGCATAACGGCATCGGGTCCGGGGCTGAGAATGGTGGCGGGGGCGTCTGTCACGCCCCCGGTGACTCTCTATGATGCGCGCTTTGCCGGGATCGCGAACAGTGCAATTTCGCGCCGTCAGCGATACCGGAAGCCGGGACCTTCCGGCTCAGAAGTCGTCGGTCACCGCCCCCTCGCTGGCGGAGCCAACCAGGCGCGCATATTTTGCCAGCACACCACGGGTATAACGCGGCGGCGGTTGCTGCCAGTTGGCTCGTCGCCGAGCCAGCTCCTCATCGGACAGATCCACCGTGAGGCTGTTAGCCTCCGCATCAATGGTGATGCGGTCGCCGTCTTCCAGTAGTGCCAACGGGCCGCCGTCGAACGCTTCCGGGGTGACATGGCCCACCACGAAACCATGGCTGCCGCCGGAAAAACGCCCGTCGGTGATCAGGGCCACATCGTTGCCCAGACCCCGCCCCATGATCGCCGACGTGGGGGTGAGCATTTCGCGCATGCCCGGGCCGCCGCGGGGGCCCTCATAGCGGATCACCACCACATCGCCGGCAACCACGGTGCCGTCATTGATGCGCGCCTGGGCCTCCTCTTCCGAACCGAACACCCGCGCCGAGCCGGAAAAGTGGGTGCCTTCCTTGCCGGTGATCTTGGCCACCGCGCCCTCCGGGGCCAGGTTGCCGTAGAGAATGCGCAGGTGACTTTCCGCTTTCAGCGGTGCGGACAGCGGCGCAATGATGTCCTGCTCCGATGGATACGGCGCCACCCCGGCCAGGTTCTCCGCCAGGGTGCGACCGGTGACGGTCAGGCAATCACCGTGCAGCAGGCCGGCCTCCAGCAAGATTTTCATTAGCGGCTGAATGCCACCGATGGCCACCAGCTCGCTCATCATGTACTGGCCGCTGGGACGCAGGTCCGCCAGCACCGGTACCCGCTTGCCGATTTCCGTGAAGTCGTCCAGTGACAACGCCACCCCCACCGTGCGCGCCATACCGAGCAGGTGCAGCACCGCATTGGTGGAACCGCCCAGGGCGATCACGATGGTGATGGCATTTTCAAAGGCCTCGCGCGTCATGATGTCGGAGGGCTTGATGTCCTTCTCCAGCAGGTGCAATACCGCTGCACCGGCTCGCACGCAGTCTTCCTGCTTTTCCTCGGACACCGCATTCTGCGCCGAGCTGCCCGGCAGACTCATGCCCAGCGCCTCAATGGCCGAGGCCATGGTATTGGCGGTGTACATGCCACCGCAGGAGCCGGGACCGGGGATGGCGGTTTCTTCAATCTGCTTGAGCTCAATCAGGTCCATGTCACCACGGGAATGGGCGCCCATGGCCTCGAACACGGAGACGATATCGGTGTGACCCTTGCCGGGCAGGATGGTGCCGCCGTAGACAAACACACTGGGACGGTCGAGCCGGGCCAGGCCGATCAGACAGCCGGGCATGTTCTTGTCGCAACCGCCAATGGCTACCAAGCCATCAAAGCCTTCGCAGCCGGCCACCGTCTCGATGGAATCGGCAATCACCTCGCGGGACACCAGCGAATACTTCATCCCCTCGGTGCCATTGGCGATACCATCGGAAATGGTGATGGTATTGAATATCACCCCTTTACCGCCGGCACCGTCAGCGCCTTCACAGGCCCGCTCTGCCAGTTCGCCGATATGGCTGTTACAGGGGGTCACCTGGCTCCAGGTGGAAGCAATACCCACTTGGGGCTTGCGAAAATCCTCATCGGTAAAGCCCACCGCCCTCAGCATGGCTCGGCCGGCCGACTTGCCCGGGCCATCTACCACCTTCGATGAATGACGACGGCGCGGGTCGTCCTGGATATCACTCATAATCTCTCCTTGTCCGGTGCCGGGAAGTGTCCGACTCATTCGTGGCGGGCTCGTCACAGCATTGCATACGGTACCCTGCCATGGCCCCGGCATCGAGTCGCATATGACGTGCCGCCCCCTTTACGCCTATAATGCGCGCTTTACCGGGATCGCGAACAGGACCGTCCTCACTATGGCCGACAAAGGCACGCTGTATATCATTTCCGCCCCGTCCGGCGCCGGCAAGACCAGCCTGGTGGCGGCGTTGGTCGACAAGCTGGAGCAGGTGCGCATCTCCGTCTCCCATACCACCCGCGCCATGCGTGCCGGTGAGGAAGACGGGGTGAACTATCACTTCACCGACCGCAACAGCTTTGTCCAGAAAGTGGAACAGGGGCGATTCCTGGAGCATGCCGAAGTCTTTGGCAACCTCTACGGCACCAGTGCCGACTGGGTAGCCCAGACCCTGCGCAGCGGCGAAGATGTAATTCTGGAAATCGATTGGCAGGGTGCCACGCAGATCCGCAAGCAGCTGCCAGACTCGGTGAGCATCTTTATTCTGCCACCCTCTCTGGAAACTCTGGCCGAACGCCTGCGTGGCCGTGACACCGACGACGAGACGGTGATCCAGCAACGTCTGGACGGCGCCCAGGACGAGATGAGCCATTACGGCGAATTCGACTATCTGGTGGTAAACGACGACTTCCAGCGCGCGCTCTACGAACTGGAAGCCATCCTGGAAGCCCGTCGACTGATCACCGCCCGTCAGTCCGCGCGGCTGGCCGACACCCTGAGCAACCTGCTCGCCCAGCGATAACCCGGCGAAACAGGGCCATTGCCCGCCTTTCCGCCCCGCGGCAGGCCCTTGTGCTGGACTGGTCACCGATTCACCAGTAAAATCGCCCATTGCGAATTTCAGGCGCTGCCGACTTCGGCACCGCCACCCTGTAGGAGAACAGCATGGCCCGTGTAACCGTTGAAGACTGCCTGGAAAAACTGGACAACCGCTTTGAGCTGGTACTGGTTGCCGGCAAGCGCTCCCGTCAATTGCAGACTGGCGGCAAAGAGCCCCGCGTGGCCTGGGAAAACGACAAGCCCACCGTGGTCGCCCTGCGCGAAATCGCCGAAGGTCACGTGACCGCGGAATCCGTGGACAACCCGATTGCTGACCGCAGCGCCGACGTAGACGAGCTGGCTCTGCTGACCCAGTCTTTCGGCGAGTAACACTGTTTCCGGCAAGTGCCCGCCCGGGCGCTTGCCTGCATTTCCCCTCTCTTCTGCTTTTCCTTTCCGGCACCTGCCACAAAACTGATTGCCCGTGACTATCGCGCTTGTCATAGACAAACCTCGCCCTCAAATCTAAGCTAAGGTTAATCCCTAATCATTACTCCGCCCCGGGCGTGACGAGGACTTTTGCCCACCATCCATAACCTGGAAAAACGGTTACGCAGTTATCTGGACGATGATCAGATCGCCCAGGTCGTACGCGCCTACCATTTTGCCGAGCAAGCGCACGAGGGGCAGTACCGCCGCACCGGGGATCCGTATATCACCCACCCGCTGGCCGTGGCCAACATCCTCACCGACATGCACATGGACCACTCTTCACTGATGGCCGCCATGCTGCACGACGTGATCGAGGATACCGGCATCTCCAAGGAACAGCTGGCCGGGGAATTCAGCGAGGAAGTCGCCGAGCTGGTGGATGGCGTCTCCAAGATCGCCCAGATCAAGTTCGAGTCCAAGGCGGAGCAACAGGCGGAAAACCTGCGCAAGATGATGCTGGCCATGACCCGGGACATCCGCGTCATCCTGATCAAGCTGGCCGACCGCCTGCACAACATGCGCACGCTGCATGTGATGCGCGCGGAAAAACGCCGCCGCATCGCCACCGAAACCCTGGAACTGTACGCCCCCATCGCCTTCCGCTTGGGCATGTACAACATGCGGGTGGAATACGAGGATCTTGCCTTCCACGCCATCTATCCCATGCGTGCCCGCCTGATCGGCCAGGCGGTAAAAAAGGCCCGTGGCAACCGCAAGGAAATCCTCACCACCATCAAGGCCAGCCTGGAACACTGCCTGGAAGAAGAAGGCATCGAAGCCCGGGTGCTGGGCCGCGAGAAGCATCTGTACAGCATTTACACCAAGATGAAGGAACAACACAAACCGTTCGCCGACATCATGGATGTATTCGGCTTCCGCATCATCGTCGACCGGGTGGATACCTGTTACCGGGTGCTGGGTGCGGTGCACAACTACTTCACCCCGATCCCCGGCCGCTTCAAGGACTACATCGCCATTCCCAAGGCCAACGGCTACCAGTCCCTGCATACCACCCTCAAGGCGCGCTCCGGCATTCCCCTGGAAATGCAGATCCGCACCGAGGAAATGGAGGCCATGGCCAACAACGGCATCGCCGCCCACTGGCTGTACAAGGCCGAGGACGAGCCCGGCTCACCCACCCACAGCCGCACCCAAAGCTGGATGCAGCGGCTGCTTGAGCTACAACAGAAAGCCGGCAACTCCATGGAGTTCATCGAGAACGTAAAGGTGGACCTGTTCCCGGACGAGGCCTACGTGTTCACCCCCAAGGGCGACATCAAGGAGCTGCCCGGCGGCGCCACCGCGGTGGACTTTGCCTATGCGGTGCATACCAAGGTGGGCAATCAGTGCGTGGCAGCCCGTATCGACGGCAAACTGGCGGCACTTTCCACGCCCCTGGAATCCGGCCAGACGGTAAAAATCATCACCGCCCCTAATGCCACCCCCAACCCGGCCTGGCTCAACTTCGTGGTCACCGGCAAGGCCCGCACCAACATTCGCCACTTCCTCAAGCACCAGCGTCGTGAAGACGCGGTGGAGCTGGGCGAACGGCTACTGGAAAAGGCCCTGCATTCCTATGACATCGGCATGGACGAGCTGCCCATCGAGCGGGTGGTGAGCGAGCTGGCCGGCAACGGCTACGTGGAACTGGACGACCTGCTGGAAGATATCGGCATGGGCAACCGCCTGGCACCGCTGGTGGCCCGCAAACTGGCCGGCGCCCGCGATGACGACGAACGCCAGCACGAAGACGACCGCCGCCCGCTGGCCATCCGCGGCAGCGAAGGCCTGATGGTCAGCTATGCCAAGTGCTGCCTGCCGCTGCCCGGCGATACCATCATCGGCCACCTGAGCGCCGGCCGCGGCATCGTGGTCCACCGGGACACCTGCAAGAACCTGCTGGCGGAAATGCGCAACGCCCCGGAAAAATGCATCGCCCTGAGCTGGGATAAACAGGTCGAGCAGGAGTTCACCGCCGCCCTGCGCATCGAGCTGATCAACAAGCGCGGCGTGCTGGCTACCCTGGCCAACAGCGTTTCCGAACTGGGCTCCAACATCGACACCATCGACATGGCGGAGAAGGACCCGACGCTCACCTCCCTCAACGTGACCATGACGGTAAAAGACCGCATCCACCTGGCCCGCATCATCAAGAAGCTACGCACGCTGGACAGCATCGTCCGCATTCACCGGCTTTAATAGCACGCCACCCGTCGCCTCGTAGGAGCGCCGCTCGCGGCGCGATAAACCCAACCCGGATCAACAGCATTGTCACCACAGAGGGCACTGAGACAGAGAGAAACCCCTTCTTTTTCTCAGTGAGCTCTGTGTCCTCTGTGGTAAATCGATCTTTCCAGAGGGTCGTTATCGCGCCGCCAGCGACGCTCCTACAAACAGGGAGGAACCTCCCATGTTGCGTGCGGGCCTGCTGCGTGCAAGCATAGCGCCTTTCCTGATTTCCGCCTGCCAGCGCTGCGGCGCTGACAGCTCAACCAAGTGAAGAACCGACCATGTCCAACCATTCCGTTATCAGCACCGACAAGGCGCCTCAAGCCATTGGCACCTATTCCCAGGCCATCAAGGCAGGCGCCACCGTTTACCTGTCCGGCCAGATTCCGTTGGTTCCTGACACCATGGAGTTGGTGGACGGGGATATGGAAGCGCAGATCGAACAGGTATTCAGCAACCTGACCGCCGTCTGCGAAGCCGCCGGCGGCACCCTGCAGGACATCGTCAAACTGAATATTTTCCTCACCGATCTGAGCCACTTTGCCCTGGTCAACGAGGTAATGGCCCGCCACTTCAAACAACCCTATCCCGCTCGGGCCGCCATCGGCGTGGCCGCCCTGCCCAAGGGCGCAGGGGTGGAAATGGACGGCATCATGGATATTGCATAACCGCCGCAACAGGCCGCATTCACCATGCAACACGCCCGCTACTCGCGGGCGTTTTTGTTACCAATCTCTACGCCTCAAGGGGAAGACAACAGCGCCCCAAAAGCGCACCATCTGGATATAACGTCATCCGACCCGGAGGGACTGCGATATGGACACCGCAACCCACGACTTACCCACCCTGTTTGCCCAGCTTGGCCTGGATAACAGCGATGCGGCCATCGAAGACTTCATCCATCAGTACGCCGGCACCCTGAAAGACAGCATGCATCTACATCAGGCGCCGTTCTGGAACGATTCTCAGGCACGCTTTCTGGCTGATGCCATACGCGATGACGCGGACTGGGCCGAAGCCGTGGACAGCCTGAGTGCCCTGCTGCGCCACTAGTCTCAAGCCAGTTGCAGCACCCGGGCGATACGATCGAAGAAAAAGCAGTACACCAGCAGCGGGAGCGGCAGGCCAAGCAGCGAGCCAAGCAGATAATCGCGGCGCCTTACCCCACTCAATGCCAGGGTGTAGTTCAGGGCGGGCATGGTCTGGAACAGCAGCCGCAGCAACACCACGCTGCGTAACGGGTGTCGGTCCAGGCGGGCGAGAATCTTTCTGGCCAGGGGCTTGTCGATATCGCGCAGGGCACTGCCGCCCACGCCTTGCACCACCTGAAAGGTCACCAGGCAGGATACGCAGGCCGCCACATACGTCACCAGCCCGCCGGCCACCGTACCCAAGGCCAGTATCGCCGCCGCCAGAAACGGCCAGCCCGGCAACTGAATCAGGTTACCGATGGCAAACGCCAACACAAAAAGCAGGACCCCCGCCGCCAGGTTGGCTTCCAGTAACGCCCGCAAGGCAGGCAGGGAGAACTGCTCACGCAGCCCGGTGAGTTCTACCAATAACAGCACTGTCACCAGCACCACGGCCAGCAGGATCAGTCGTCGATAACGTGTCATGGCAAGCGGCAAGGCCACATCCGGATTCCTGTCTCAAAGTCAGGGTCCAGTGTAACCGATTGGGGGAAAGCGGGAACGTGAAGGGGTCGGAGGAGTTGCAAGTTTCACGTTGAACTTTTGCAACTCACCCCAGCGCCAATTCGGAATCCAGGACGGCCTGATAGCCCTCCGGCAGCACATCTGCCCAGGCATCCAGACCGGCGCGCAGACCTTCCAGGCTGTCCGCCACCAGATTGGCGTGGCCCAGCTTGCGCCCCGGGCGCACGCCCTTGCCGTACCAGTGCACCACACCCGGGTGCTGCAACCAGGCGCTTTCAAAGGGGGTGCCGATCAGGTTCACCATGGCAGTGGGGCCATGCACGTTCAGCGCGTGCAAGGGCACCCCGGCCAGGGCGTGGACGTGCAGGTCGAACTGGGACCAGTCCGCGCCTTCGTGGGTCCAGTGGCCGGAATTGTGCACCCGCGGGGCAATTTCGTTGACCATCAGCTGGCCATCGGTTTCGAAGAATTCCACCGCCATCACACCGGCATAGTCCAACTCTTCCATGATGCCCTTGAGCATCTGCTCCGCGGGCTTCTGCAGCTCTGCGCAGGCGTTGGCCGGCGCCAGACTCAGGCGCAGGATGCCGTCCACATGCCAATTGCGGGTGAGCGGGTAGAACAGGGTTTCGCCGCTGGTGCTTCGGGCACCGACAATGGACAACTCGCGGCGAAAAGGGATTTTCTGTTCGATGATGGCCTTGCCAGCCAGCTCGCTGGCAGGCACCGCACTCAGATCACCGCCTTCGCCAATGATCCAGGTTCCTCGCCCGTCATAACCGCCGGTACGAGCCTTGACCACCACGCCGCCAAACTTTTCCACGGCCGCAGCCAGATCTTCCGGCCGATCCAGGGTCACCCAGGGAGCAGTGGGAATGCCCAGCTTGTCGAGCATGGTTTTCTGGGTGAAGCGATCGGGAATCACCTCAAGCGCGCCGCGCGCCACACAACGGTCGCTTTTTGCCAGATCCGCGGACAGGCCGGCTTCCGGAAAGGCTTCGCGCTCCACGGTGATCACCGGATAGCGTTCCTGGCATTCTTCCCAGCTGATCGGCACGGCCAGATCCGAGGTACCGGGCAGCAGCAGGGCCCGCTCCGGGTCGTAACGATCCACCACCAGGCCCAGACGCGCCGCTGCTTCCGCCATCATCAGGCCGAGCTGGCCACCACCGAGAACGAGTACACGATTCATCAGCCTTCACCCAGCTCGGCGTTGGCCAGCACATCGTCGGCACGGGACGCTTTCCAGTCGGCGATCTTCTGCAACTGCTCCGGGTTGCCGGCGGCCAGCATCTGCGCCGCCAGCAGGCCCGCATTCCAGGCGCCGGCGGCGCCGATGGCCAGGGTGCCCACGGCCACGCCCTTGGGCATCTGCACGATGGACAGCAGGCTGTCCCAGCCGGACAGGGTGCGGCTTTTCACCGGCACGCCCAGCACCGGCAGCGGAGTCAGGGACGCAATCATGCCGGGCAGGTGAGCGGCGCCACCGGCGCCGGCAATGATTACCTGATAGCCATTGTCGTGGGCGCTTTTGGCGAAGTCATACATGCGCTGGGGGGTCCGGTGGGCAGACACCACTTCCGCCTTCCAGCCCACACCGAACTGGGTCAGGGCGTCACAGGCTTCTTTCATGGTTTCCCAATCGGACTGGGAGCCCATTACCACGGCAACCGGTGTGCTCATTCGCTTCACTCCATCGCGCCCACCACGGGCTTTTGCGGACCCAGGGCCCGCCACAGAAA
Organism: uncultured Alcanivorax sp.; assembly: GCF_947258575.1. Taxonomy (GTDB): domain Bacteria; phylum Pseudomonadota; class Gammaproteobacteria; order Pseudomonadales; family Alcanivoracaceae; genus Alcanivorax. The sequence goes on along the minus strand of NZ_CAMYIV010000010.1, from coordinate 281,707 downwards.
AAATTGAGGCGCACACTTTACTAGCGCGTGCGCGGGAGGCAAGTCCGCTTTAGAGGCAGTGAATAGTTAACAGTGAATAGTTAATAGTTAAAAGTTAAAAATAAACTATAAATTCAACTGGTTACCGATCATTTGAGCACTTTCCCCCGGTTTTGATGGATCGCGCCGTTTATCGGCTGATCAGGGCGGCGTAGGTTGGGTTGAGCTCTGCGAAACCCAACATCACAACCAGATATCGGTCAAACGCCCGGCATTGTTGGGTTTCGCTGCACTCAACCCAACCTACGCGGTTTTCCATTTTCAACGTTTAACCTGCCACTCTTTTTCCGCCAGCACTTGGCTGTACCCATCCTGATAACCCGGATAGCGCAGGGTGTAATGCCCCTGGCGAATGTACTGGCTGCGGATCCGCTTGCCAGCAGGCGCGTCACCGGGCACCGCCAGAGTCAGCCCCTGTTGCTGAGCCAGCCATTGCAGCACGTCCAGATTGCGTCCGCCCACGTTGTCGGTACCGATCACCAACGGCGGCATGTCCTGTCCCGCCAACCAGCCATCGGCGACCTGCTTCAGCAAGCCCACACAATCGTCACGATGAATGCGATTGGTCCACTGGGCGCGAGGCAGTGCCTCCTCCCCCCGGGCGAGGCGCGCCGCCTTGTCGATCTGACGATAACGACCCGGCCCGTAGATGCCGGAGAAGCGCACCACTGTGCAATGGGAGCGGATGCTGAGCTCCTCTTCCGCGGCCAGCAGCACCTTGCCGTTGTAGCGAGACGGCTTTGGCGGCGTCAGCTCGTCCACGTCGCCTTCAACGTCACCAAAGACCGCCGTGCTGGAGACGAACACCACCGGCGGCAGCGGCTGCTGGGCCGCCAGGGCATCCAGCAGGGTCTGCGGCGCCCGCACGTAGGCCTTCAGATACCCTTCCTCGCTGTATTCAGACGGCGTCATGATGATAATGACCAGATCCACCGGGTCCGGTGGCAGCATGGCGGCGCCTGCAAGCAAATCCTGGCTGTATAGCTCCACACCGGCGGGACAGCGGCTGCCCCGTCGAATGGCGCTGACCCGGTGACCCTCGGCCAGAAATTGCTCCGCCAGGCCGGTGCCCAGGTCACCCAGACCGGCAATCAGAATGTGGGACATAAATGCACAACCAGTTAATAGTTAATAATGAATAGTTAACAGCGAAAGACACCCTTAATCCCAGGTTCACACGCATCTCCCATGACCGCACTCCCCTAGCCTTTCTCGCACGCTATTAACTATTCACTGTTAACTATTCACTGCCTTTTTTTCTAGGCACAATGAGCAGTAATTGGATAAGCGAATCAGTGCCATGACATTAACAGAACTACGCTATCTCGTCGCCCTGGCCCGGGAGCGCCATTTCGGCCACGCCGCCCAGGCCTGCAACGTGAGCCAGCCCACCCTCAGTGCAGCCATCAAGAAGCTGGAAGACCAGCTCGGCATGCCGCTGTTCGAACGCCGCCCTCGGGAAGTGGTGGTGACACCCCAGGCGGGGCCCATTGTCGCCCAGGCCCAACGGGTTCTGGAACAGGCAGACCTGCTGACGCAGATGGCCATGAGCCAGCAGGATCAACTGGGGTCGCCACTACGGGTAGGCGCCATTTTTACTGTGGCCCCCTATCTGTTCCCCACCATGGTGCCAAAGGTTCGCGCCGCGGCCCCGGAAATGCCCCTGTTCATCGAAGAAAACTACACCCACGTGCTGCGTCGCAAGCTGGAACAAGGCGACCTGGATGCCATTATCGTCGCGCTGCCCTTCTCCGGCGGCGGGCTGGTACGGGCACGCATGTATGAGGAATCTTTCTCGGTGCTGTTGCCCGGCGATCACCCCTGGACCAGCCAGACGGAAATCGCGCCGGATCAACTGCTCGACGAAACCTTGCTGCTGCTGGGCGAAGGCCACTGCTTCCGCGATCAGGTGCTGGAGCTGTGCCCGGCCATCGACTCCCAGCGACAACGCAATCTGGTACAAATTGAAGGTGGCTCCCTGGAAACCCTCCGCCATATGGTGGCCAGTGGCCTGGGCATCACCGTGCTGCCCAACTCGGCGCTCCACCAGCATGGCTATGACAAGGCCACTTTCGCGGTGCGCCCTTTCAAGGCCCCGGTTCCGGCGCGCACCATCGCCCTGATCTGGCGGGACAGCTTCCCGCGGCCGAAAGCCATCGAGGTGCTACGCCAGGCGGTGCCAAAGGAAGGACTGGCCGGCTGATAAGGAACGAGAAGCGAGGTTCGAGTTGCGAAAACCCGAACCGCTTTTTGCTTTTCGCAACTCGAACCTCGTTACTCGCACAGGAATCAACGGCTGACTGATGTCCGGTGACAATCTCGCATCCCTACCCATCACCCGCCTGAAAGGCGTCGGGCCCGCTGCTGCCGAACGGCTGGCCAAGCTGGGCCTGCACAACCTGGAGGATGTGCTGTTCCATCTGCCGTTCCGCTACGAAGACCGCACCCGGATTACCCCCATCGGCAGCCTGCGCCCGGAAACCGGGGTGGTCATCGAAGGCGAAGTGATGGCGGCGGATGTGGTATTCGGGCGCCGGCGCTCGTTGCTGTGCAAGGTGGCCGATGGCACCGGCATGGTGACCCTGCGCTTTTATCATTTCAGCGCCGCGCAGAAGAACAACATGGAACGGGGCAAGCCCATTCGCGTGTATGGCGAACCGCGCCCCGGGGCCGCCGGGCTGGAGTTTTATCACCCCGAATATCAAATCGGCACCAGCCTGCCTCCGCTGGAAAAAGCACTGACTCCTGTTTATCCCACCACCGAAGGTGTCAGCCAGAAACTGCTGCGCAACCTGGCCGGTCAGGCCCTGCAGTACCTGCAGGGTCACCCGCCGGCGGAACTGATCCCCGGGGAGCTGCTGGATCAACGCGGCCTGCCGTCACTCACCGACGCGCTGAGCAAGCTGCACAACCCGCGCCCGGATGATCCGGTCAACCTGCTGCTGGACGGCAAGCACCCGGCAGTAAAGCGACTGGTCATGGAAGAGATGGTGGCCCACCAGCTGGGCATGCTGCAGAAACGGGCGGGTCAGAAAGCCTTCCACGCCCCGCGCCTGCACGCGGATGATTTATTCCAACAACTACAGGCCAGCCTGCCCTTCACCCTCACCGGGGCCCAGCAGCGGGTGATTGGAGAGTTGCTTGGCGATATGGGCCAGCCCCACCCCATGCTACGACTGGTACAGGGGGATGTGGGCTCGGGTAAGACCCTGGTCGCCGCGGCTGCAGCGCTGGCCGCTATTGAATCCGGCTACCAGGTGGCGCTGATGGCGCCCACGGAACTGCTCGCCGAGCAGCATCGGGACAACTTCCACCACTGGCTGGCGCCGCTGGGCATTGAGGTGCACTGGCTGGCTGGCAGCCTGGGGGCCAAGGCCCGCCGGGACACCCAGGCGGCGCTGGCTGATGGCCGCGCCCCTATCGTGGTGGGTACCCATGCCCTGTTCCAGGAGGCGGTGCAGTTCCATCGCCTGGGCCTGACCATCATCGATGAACAGCACCGCTTCGGCGTGCAACAGCGCCTGGCCCTGCGCGAAAAAGGCCGCTTCGATACCCGCCATGGCATCCAGGTGCCCCACCAACTGGTGCTCACCGCCACGCCGATCCCCCGTACCCTGGCCATGAGCGTCTACGGTGATCTGGATACCTCGGTGATCGATGAAATGCCCCCCGGGCGTAAACCCATCGACACCCTGGTGCTGCCGGAAGGGCGCCGCCCCCAGGTGATCGAGCGCATCAACGACGCCTGCCAGCAGGGTACGCAAGCCTACTGGGTATGCCCGCTGATTGAGGAGTCCGAGGAAATTCAGGCCAGGGCGGCGGAAGCGTCATTCACAGAGCTGCAGGCCGCCCTGCCCGATCTCACCGTGGAGCTGGTACACGGCCGCATGAAGGCAAAGGAAAAGGCCGAACGCATGGCCCGTTTTGCCAGTGGCGAGGCCCAACTACTGGTGGCCACCACCGTCATCGAGGTGGGCGTGGATGTGCCCAACGCCACCCTGATGGTGATGGAAAATGCGGAACGGCTGGGCCTTGCCCAGCTCCATCAGCTGCGTGGTCGAGTGGGCCGGGGCGGCGAGCAAAGTTATTGCCTGCTGCTCTACCAGACGCCCCTGTCGCTCACCGCCAAACGACGCCTGGCAGTGATGCGCGACACCACCGACGGCTTTGTGATTGCCGAGGAAGATCTGAAATTGCGCGGTCCCGGCGAGTGGCTGGGCACCCGCCAGACCGGCGATATGGCCTTTCGCATTGCTGATCTGATGCGCGATGAAGCGCTGATGGAGCCCGCCCGGGACGTGGCAGACAGTCTGTTGCAACGTTGCCCGGCAAGCGTGGAGCCGCTACTGCGTCGCTGGCTCAAGGGCGGGCAGGATTACGCAGATATCTGAGCGTGCTTAATTGCTGCCACTATCCGCCTGTACCGGTAGTAACGGAATATCCAGGGAACCCTCCCAGTTTTCCGGCGTCGCCAGCCCCCGCACCCATTTTACCGAGAGAATCTGCCAGTCGGGATCCTGTTCGCGAAGCAAGGCAACTACGCCGGGAAGGTGCGCCGCGCCATAGGTGATGTAGATCTTGTTTGCCGGATCTGCCAGCAGCCGCTCCACCAGCTTGCGATTGCGGAAATCCAGCACCACCTTGTCCAGATCCCGGTCACGGATATTATCTTCATCAAGCGCAATGGAAATAAAACCCCGGCACAGCACACCGATCAGTTCCCGCTGGGAATCGTTGGCCTGACCATGCCAGTCCAGAAGACGGTCCACCAGATTCGGTGGGCGAGGCGTGGGGAGCTTGCCGCGGCGGCGCATGCGTTCATCGAATTCCGGATCGTTCATGATCAGACGCTGGTATTCCTGCTTCATATCCAGGGTCGTCACGTCGGCCACCACATGACGGCCAGGATTGCGCCGGGCGGACTCCTCCATCAGCGAGAAATAGTCCATCTGAAACGTCACACCACAAGCATCCGCCAATGCCTTGAAATGCTCCGCCAGGTCACCGCCACCAGCCTGATTGGCGTTGTACCAATCGTCCCCCTCCCCCGGCGAAGACTGAATGCCTTCGTAGTAGAGTCGATAGCCGGACTGCATGGCGGATTCCAGGTCATAGACCACGGATTTAAAGAAACTTTCCATGCCCACATGAACCATACCCTGGAAAACTACCGTCTTTTCTCCATTGGTGAGCACCACATTGGGTAACAGAGGCGGGTCCGCCTCTACCTTGTAGATCAGGTAGTAAATGGGGAAGGCAACGGCGATAGTGAGAAGGCTGAAGGTAACAATCAGGGTCGCCAGGGTATGGCCACGACGCTCCGTCCCCATTAACAGCAATGCCAGACCGCGCACCAGCAAACCCACTACAAGGGCGGCGGCCAGCACAGCCCAGAACAACCACAGGGTCCAGATAAACAGCACCGGCAGGCTGACAACAAACAAGACTACCAGCAGAAACTCGCCGATTGCCGTCAGACTGATCCTGCGCCGCTCTGCCGGTGACACCCCTGTCATTGGCTATCCTCTTCCTTGGTCGGCCCGGCGGTAGATAGTGGCCAGGCGTGGCCTGTCGGCCGGGAACGTCCAGTATCCCCATAACCGAAGACCGGTACCACCTCCCTCACAGGCCAAAAATCCTCGGCCCGGATGGCCCGCCACGGCGGCCTCGGGCGGCAAGCGGCTGACAACCCTGTCAGCCATTATTTATAACGCTTTTTTTATCTGCCGACGCTAGTGAATCGCGCAGCCGCGGCGTAATATCGCGCCGCCTTCCAGATGCAGCCAGACTGATACGGGAGGATTTCCACTACCAGACAGCAACTGTCTGACTTAAAAAGGAAAACGGCAATGGCAAAAGGCCCCAAACCGCTGCGCAACTGGGCGGCAATGGATCCACTGATGCGCAAGGGCGGCGCTCATCAAACCGCCAGGGAACAGACCCGGCCCCGTATGGACTGGCGCCAGGCGCTGGACGAATTCGAGGACCTGCAGGTGCGCCTGCCGGATGCACAGGAAGGAGAAATCAACGAAGGGCCGGATGGCCCTTCTTTTTTATCTGCGGGTGCGGCAACAAAATGGTGCGATCAGTCCGCGCAGATCCATGCCCTGGCACTGTCCACATCATCACCGGCAAAAACCTTTACGTCGATGGAAGGCAACAGCTTGTCGGCCAGCAGCGCCAGACGCCGCATCCAGTCCCGATCGGTGACCACGGCCTCACGCTCGAACTGTTGCCAGTGACGCAAACCGAACTTCAGGTCCTGGAACAGAGCATCCATGGCGACACCACCAAAGGTCTCCATTTCCGCATAGAAGCGCACCTTGTCGTGTTTCGCCAGCGCCGCTTCCAGAGCCTCTGCCACCGCATCGAATTCCGGGCGAGTGATCTTGCCGGAAATTCTTGCCCCAACCACCCGGTCATCCTCGAACGGAATCAACGTCAGCATGCCAGCTCCTCCTTGTGTGCTGCACGGCCCTCAGTTTTACTCAGGATTATCCGTGCCTTCAGCCACGGGCGCATTCAACGCCTGCCAGCTCTGTTTGGCGGCTTCCCAACCTTGGGAAAATTTCGCCTTGGCAGCTTCCCAGTTATCCGCACCGGCCTGCTGCAATGCCTGGTAACGGGTTTCCAGCTCCGCGCGTTGCTCTTTCAGGGCTGCCATGGCGGACTGTTTGTCCAGGCGGGCCTGCTGGGAAAGCTCTTTCCAGCCGCTGTCAATTTCGCTCTGCAGCAGCGTGATCTGCCGATCCAGATCATCCAGCGCATGGCGGGCAGTGCGCATGGCATCGTTTTTCTGTTCCACCGTGAATTCCTGAATATCCTCCAGGGTGTCTTCCATCTGCACGGCGACTTTATCCGGGTCCGGGGTCTTCACATTGGGCACCCCTTGGGTGTCCGCCCAGGAGGTGGCCGTGGTTACCAACATGAATGCGGCGGCGGCGAGTAAACGGTGTGTCATCGGAGCACTCCTTAGTATTGCCTGTTAATGCCTGTCATCCGATAGGACAAGCAGAACACAGGAAATGCTCCTGAGGAGATGAAAAATGGGGTAAAACGGGGCCCGAACTGACCATTGCCAGGAAGCTCTGACCCCGCGCCCCGTCAGGCGTTGAGGATGTAAACCAGCATCTCCACCACCTGCTCGGGAGTGCGCGCCACGGCATCGGCGGCGGCATCCACTTCCTTGAGGGGATGGTCGTGTTCTTCATCGTGAAGAATGATCATGGGCGTGCCCAGAGCAGCGGTGTAACCCGCATCAAAGGCCGCATTCCACTGCTTGTATTTGGGGCCGAAACGGACAATAACCAGATCTGCCTCATCGATCAGCTTGCGAGTTCGGATGCCGTTGATTCCGGCACCCAGGCGGTCTTCCCAGAAGCGCTTTTCTTCCGCGCCGAGAATATTCACTCCCACCTTGTCGCTGGCTTCGTGATCGGTCACCGGACCGCTAAATTCGATATCCAGTTCTTTCTCGGCACACCCCTGAATGATCCGCTCGCGCCAATCGGTGTGGATTTCCCCGGAAAGGTAAACCGTCCAGAAGCTCATTGCATTTCTCCCATCAATAACAGTGTCAGTAAGCCCGGCCAGCATAGCAGGCTACTGAAAAACCCGTTGCGTGCTCAGTCTTTCAGGCTGGCTCGTAATCTATACCCGCAGGGCACAGAGGGCGCAATTTTGATGGCATGCTGGTTGCCTGTCGATCCTTCTACCTTCAAAGAACGGCAACGACGAGTACGGGCCAGCCTGGAAGACCCGAAGGGCGCGGCCTGAAGCGTACATCTGCTGCGCCTTGTCTCTAGGAAAGGGAGCCACCCTGCCCGTCAAGACAAGACACAACAGCTGCACACTTCAGGCCACGCTGAGCATGCAACGGGTTTTTCAGTAGCCTGCCAGGTCCATGGTTGCAAAAGGCAAGGCGCCTGCCGTTAAATGCCCGCATCCCGAATTTTCCGAAAGGCTATCTCATGCGCATGACATTTGTGTTCCTGCTCGCAGCCGCACTGCTGGCAGGTTGTGATAACAACAATCAGGATACCGACCCGGCTGGCGCGCAGCAGGGCACCGCCGACCCACAGTCTGGTGACGGGCAGGGGCATACCGGTGAGCTGGTGCGCGTTCTCCATACCCTGGAAAAAACGGATGAACAATGCCAGGGCGACGGCTGCCCGAAAGTGGATCTGGCCTGGCCAACCTTTGAAAACCAGCCGACCCTCAACGACGCGATCACCACCCAACTTGCCGGCATGCTCGTTCAGAACCAGGGTAGCACTCCCCATGACGGCACCATCGAAAGCCTGGTAGATGCCTTCCTCGCCGATGCGTCAGACATGGCCATGGCGTCCCAACAAGGCTGGGAGCTGAATGCCACCATCAAGCGCCAGACCCGCCGGGGCGACCTGCTCACCCTGCGCATGGACAGCTACGAATACACCGGTGGCGCCCATGGCCAGCCCGGCGTGCAGTACTTTCACTGGGACCTGGCCCGCAAGCAAAAACTGGCCCTTGCTGACCTGCTGGAACCCGGTAAACAACAGGCGTTCTGGGAGCTGGCCCGAAACCAGCACCAGCAATGGCTGGACAAGGAAAAGCTGGACCAGACCTTTCGCGACAGCTGGCCCTTCGATCGCACCGACAATGTCTACTTCGGCAAGGGCGGCCTGGTGCTGCACTACAATGTCTACCACATTGCCCCTTACGCCATGGGGCAGCCGGAGTTGACGATTCCCTATGAAAAACTCGATGGCATTGTGCGCGATGAATACCTGAACCCCTGATGAAAACGCAGGGTGGATTACGCCTGCGGCTAATCCACCCTACAAAGTCAGGCCCAACAGGAACACCAACTCGGTAAACACCACGCTGGCCCCCAATGCATCCCCGGTATAACCACCAAGCTGCCGCTTCAGGCTGGCGCCCCACAGCAACGCAACCACCCCCACCGCCAGCAAGGCTGGCAGCCACACCGAAAACAACAGCGCCACAACCACGGTGAAGAGTGTGGCCAGTAGCAGCCTTTGTCCGCTGAAGGCTTCCGCCACCGGTTTGCTTTTACTGGTATCCGGGTCGGTCACGTAGGGCAGAAAACGCATCAGCAGCAAGGGCGTCAGCCGCCCGATGGCGGGCGTCACCAGCAGGGCCAGCCAGACCGGCTCGGCATCCATCAGCAATACCGCTTTCAGGCCCAGCGCCACTACCAGCGCCACCGCACCATAAGTGCCGATACGACTGTCCTTCATGATCTCCAGCCGCCACGCCACCGTGTAGCCACCGCCCAGGGCATCCATGCTGTCCGCCAGGCCATCCTCGTGGAAGGCACCGGTAATCCAGAGATGGAAGGCCAACACCAGACCGATACAGACCGGCAGGCTCCAGAACGCGGCCAGGCCCGTAAAAAGGGCCGCATAAAGACCGCCCAGCAACAGCCCCACCAACGGAAAATACAGGCTTGAGCGGTTCATCAACGTCTGTGAATAGTCGATCTTCACCGGCATGGGAATCCGGGTCAGAAAGCCCAGGGCCAGCCAGAAGGCCTGCCACTCCTGTTTCACGGCAACTCCTTATTGAACATCGAAATGCATCAGTGGGTTGAGGTAGAACATCTTCTTCCAGCCCTGCGGAGCACCATCTGCCAGCCACACCAGCGGCAGCATGCTGACCAGCGAATAATGCAGATGGGGCGGCTTACCTGTCGCATTGCCAGTACTGCCCACGGAGCCCACCGGTTCCCCGGCCCATAACCAGGGCCCGGTCTCGGCTATGTCTGCCAGATGCGCATAATAGTGAAGCCGCCAGCGGGGGCCGAGCAGCAGAACGACCTTGCCGCCCCGAGCCAGTTCGCCGCGAAATAGCACCAGACCGCCACTACTGGCCAACACCGGCGTGCCGCTGGGGGCAAAAATATCCACGCCCTTGTGCACTCCGGACTGGCCCCAGGGGTGATACCAGAACGTCTGCGGATGCCAGTCTTTGCTATCGGCGCCCTGCACGGGAACTTGCCGTCCCTCCGGCAGCAGCAACCCGAGAACCAGCAGTAGTGCCAGCCCGATCAGGCTGTAACCGGTTATCCGGCGGAAGCGCGACATAATTCCAGCCACCTCTCAATGCCCGGGCTGCGGTATTTCTGACGATGCAGCACAAAGTAGAAATCACGACTGAAATCCCGCTGGGGCACCGGCAATTCCACCAGCGACCCGCGCTTGAAGGCCTCACGCAGACACACCCGCGACAGGCAACTGATGCCCAGCCCGGCTTCCACCGCCCGCTTGATCGCCTCGGTATGCTCCAGCTCCAGGGCCAGATCCAACTCCGGCACCAGGCCATGCAGGCCACGTTCAAAGGTCTGCCGGGTGCCGGAGCCAGATTCGCGGACAATCCAGTGGGCCGCCCGCAAGTCTTCGTCGGTAAGTGCTTCCTTACCGGCAAGGGCATGATTCGGGCTACAGAACACCACCAGCTCGTCCTCCCGCCAGGGCAATAACTCCAGATCTGGGTGGTTCAGCTCACCTTCAATCAGCCCCAGATCCAGCTCGAACGCCAGCACACGCTCCACGATGGTTCGGGTGTTGGCCACCTCCAGATGCACCCGGGCGCCGGGCTGTTCGGCCATGTAATCGGCCATGATGCCCACCGCCAGATAATTGCCGATGGTCAGGGTGGCGCCCACATTGAGACGCCCCAGATCCCGGTGCGAGAGCAGGTCCGCCTCCAGATCCCGGGCCTGGGCCAGTAACGCCTCAGCTCGCGGCCAGAACTGGCGCCCCAGCTCATTGAGCTTGAGGCGCTTGCCGGCCCGCTCGAAGAACTTCAGATCGTACAGGGATTCCAGCTCCTTGAGCGCCCCGGACGCGGCGGACTGGCTCATGCTCAGACTCTCCGCCGCCTTGCTGATGTTCTCGTGGTGCGCCGTGGCCAGGAACACCTGTAGCTGTCGCAGAGTAAATTTCACGGGGGCTCCCTACAGTCGAATCAGACTCCTATATCGTTAATGCCGATATAATACATCGGAATTACCCATTTTACCGATAAACCCATTTCGATTAAATTTCCATCATCTGGAGTTTTGGAATAAGCGCTGAATTAATTATGTCTAATTTGAATACTGAAACCGTCACCAGCGTGCGCCACTGGAACGACACCCTGTTCAGCTTCACCACCAGCCGGGACCCGGGTTTCCGTTTCAAGAATGGCCACTTCACCATGATCGGCCTGGAACAGGACAACGGCCGCCCGCTGTTGCGTGCCTACTCCATCGCCAGCGCCAACTATGAGGAAGAACTGGAGTTCTTCAGCATCAAGGTGCCGGACGGCCCGCTCACCTCCCAGCTGCAGAACATCCAGCCGGGTGACAAGATCTATGTGAGCCGCAAGCCCACCGGCACCCTGGTAGCCGACCACCTGCTGCCGGGCAAGAACCTGTGGCTGTTGTCCACCGGCACCGGTCTGGCGCCGTTCATGAGCATCATCAAGGACCCGGAGGTCTACGACCAGTACGACCGGGTGATTCTCACCCACGGGGTGCGCCATGTGTCCGAGCTGGCCTATCAGGACACCATTCAGAGCGAGCTGCCCAACAACGAATTCTTCGGTGAATTCGTCAAAGGCAAGCTGCTCTATTACCCGACGGTGACCCGCGAACCGTTCCGCAACCAGGGCCGGCTCACCGACCTGATGACCAGCGGCAAGATCTTCGCGGATCTCGGCCTGCCCACGCCGAGCCTGGAGAACGATCGCTTCATGCTGTGCGGCAGTCCCGCCATGCTCAAGGATACCCAGGCGATTCTCGATGGCTGGGGCTTCAAGGAAACCCGCGGCGGCGAGCTGGGTGAGTATGTGATCGAGCGAGCGTTTGTGGAGAAGTAACAAGACACGCTTCATTCAGTACGCTACGGGCCGCCTTTGCGGCCCGTTTTTTTGACCCCGTCCCCAACCATATCGAGCTGGCCTGCTAGCATGGGCTGGCTTTTTCGGGGAAGGGATACCCATCTGTGCAACCACAAACCATCGCCATTATCGGCGCCGGCACCGCCGGCCTGGCCACGGCCGCCCTGCTCGCCGGGCAAGGCCACCGCATTACCCTGATAGAACGGGCTGAGGCACTAACGCCAGTCGGTGCCGGGCTGCTATTGCAGCCCAGCGGGCTGGCAGTGCTTCAGGAAATGGGCCTCTATCACGCGATGCTCGGTTACGGCGCCCGCATCGATGCGCTGGTCGGCCACACCCGCGACGATCGGCGCATCATGAACACCGCCTACCGCAGCCTGGACACTCACAGCCACGGCCTGGGCGTGCATCGCGCCAGCCTCTGTCATCTATTGGACCAGCACCTGCAGACACTGCCACACCAACGACGGATGGGCTGCACGGTCAGTGCCGTGGACACCATGGCGGATCGCGCCACCGTGATCGCCGAGCAGGCAGGCGAGCCCTGCCGGCTGTCCTTTGATGCGGTATTGATTGCCAACGGCAGCCACAGCCATCTTCGCCCGGCCGCCTGGACCCGCTATGACCGGCTTTACCCCTGGGGAGCCATGTGGGCCATGCAGCCCATGGTGGCGTCGTTTGCGGCACCGCTGCTGCAACAGCGCTACCACCAGGCTGGCCAGATGGCCGGTATCCTGCCCACCGGCTGCCGCCCGGATCAGCCAGACCAGGCGCTGGCCAGTTTTTTCTGGAGTCTGCCGGTGGCGCAGATGAACGAATGGCAGCAGCCGGATTTTGATTTTTCCGCCTGGCGTCAGGAGGCACTCATGCTCTGGCCTCAGCTGGAAACGCTGTTGGCGCCCCTGACACACCAGAAACAACTGCTACCCGCCACCTATCGGGATGTGATCATGCATCACTGGGGGGAAAACCGGCTGGGTATTATTGGCGATGCCGCCCATGCCATGAGCCCGCAATTGGGCCAGGGCGCCAACATGGCCCTGCTGGATGCCCGGGCTCTCGGCCAGGCCGTTGCAGCGTCGGACACCTGGCCCCAGGCCTGGGCGCACTACCATCGTCAACGCGAACCACAGATCCGCTTCTACCAGCGCATGAGCCGCTGGCTGACACCGGCGTTTCAATCCCACAGCCGCACGGTATCCACCGGGCGAGACCTGTTCTTTCCTGTCATGGAGAGAGTGCCATGGCTGCGGATGCAGATGGCAAAGACGGTGGCGGGTCTGAAACACTCCCTCCTCGACTGATCATTCTTCCGTAACCGGTCATCCTCCATTTTCCACCTTTAAGTGCCAAAAATGTAAAAGAGCACGACAATTACTACATAAAACCAATGAAAAAGTACTAGAAGTAAACCTTCGCACTTAGACAAAATAACTAATCAGTGATCGAAGGGGGCACTATGAACACTGCACGCCGCACAGGGATCGCCGCGTTACTCGCACTTTCTACCTCCGCAGCCATGGCCAGCAATACGATCTCATTCCAGGGAGCGGTTGTGTATGCGTCCTGCCAAACGGCCGCGCAGAGCCAGGCCGGCTATACAGAGGTAGTCGTAAATTCCTGCGGTAATCAGGGGCTATCAGCCGCCCAGCACATTGCCAAGACTTACCTGGAACCTGTTGTCGGAGAGAGCCACGCCCAATCTGTTGTGGTTGAGAGCCAGTCAGGCCACCTTCAGGAGCGTATTGCGTCTTCTGGTGCGAAGCCGGCCAGCATGCGCTATGTCATTGAGTACCATTAATGGTACTCAATGGTGAATGTGGCCCTGCCATTACCGGTTCCAGCGCCCACGGTGCCTAGCTCGGTCTGGATATAGTAAGCGCGCATGGGCAGGATAAACTCGGCCGAATCGTTAATAGGAGTACGGCCAAGGGCAACGCCTTCACCGAGTGAAACCGTCTGCTCGGTGCCACCCAGGGTCTGGTTAAGTTGAATACCAATGCCGCTAGCTGATGCGGGACCACCATCTATGGCCAGCACGCCCGGCATGTTTGATGAATCCTGGGTTCCATCAAACCTTACCTTGATGAGCCCCTGATCCAGGCCGACGACATTGCCGCCCTGGCAGCGCATGCGGATCTCGAAATCTCTCGGATTCACCCTCGACCCTACCCCGCTAAAATCACGGTTGGAAACCGAGCCAAAGTTAACGGCAATGTTTTTGGATCCCGCCTCAACCTGGCAGGATGATGTCACAATCGTGATCCCCTGCCCCGTCAGCGTGGAGGTGAGAACCGGCCGGTTAATACCAGAGCCATCCAGGTAATAGGTTGAAAACAATCCCGGTGGGCCAACAGGGCCGGAGCCGGTAACCGCCGCCGTCTTCACCAGCTCCACTTTGAAGTACCCGCCAATCAGGTTTAACTGCCGGTTGCCGCTGAAATTTATCTGGTGAGGGTAGTAGGTCGAGATATCACCCGCTTCCCGGTAAAGCCGGATCCCCACACCTGGCACATCCGTTTGATAGACATTCGAAAACCCGGGGACAGCGGCAGGATTGCGCACCAGCTCGCCTCTGGAAAAGCCCCCGAAGTTACAAGACCCGGCATTGTTTTTTGCGGTAATCGGCACTTGCAGCGTCTGAATGATCGCCCCCACGGGCAAGTCCGGCTGGATCAGAACACGGCCCAATTCCATCCGCACATCCTGCGCGCTAAATCCGGATGATACAAAACAAGCCGCATGACCTGTAATACTCAGCAAACACAACATACTGATCGACAAACAGTACGCTGCCAGCCTATCAAGGCGCTCAGTGACAAATCGCATTGGTTTTTTCAAAACCGAACTCCTGTTCCGGAGACGCATCACCAAGTTGATAGGTCAACCTGCATTGCTCCCCACTCCACTTCACCGTCAACATTCCTTGTCTCTGTTCACTGCGGACAAAAATGACACTACTCTGGCCAACCACACCCACTTCATTGCCAGACATATCAAAGACTCGGGCAGCAAAAGGCAGGCTGATGCCATCACGGCGATGTGCTTTTATCAGTATCGGCAGTCCTTTTTCTGTCTCGAATGTCGCCTTGGTGATTGAGCCGGCGTAAGGAGCAAGCTTGCGACTCGTTCCTTTCAGCTCAACATTTCTGTCTATGCCGTTGGGGTCCAGCGTGATTCGATTCATCCGGTAAGGGGTCACATAAGGTAATACCGCATAACCAAAATCATCGACTTCCACACCAGAGGCACTGACCACTCCGGCTCCCTTGGCATCCTTGGCTTCAATAAGCACCATGGTGTCGCCGTGTTGCGGCGTCATGGTGATGCCATCCTTGTGCGCGACAAAGGCACCCCGTGCACCGGCAGAGGCCTGCTGATAATCGTCGCTGTAACTGTAAGAACCATTTACAGAAGCAAAGCGGCTACGGTACTCACCATTTACCCCAACGGTGGAACCGTTCTGTTCGTTGTCGGTTACCCGCATACCGTAGTTGTACTGGTTCCGGTCACCGCCATAGCCATTGATACCGGCCCGGCTGGATGTATAGCCGTCATCATCCAGTGAAACGCCGCCATCAATATATTGCCCGCTATAACCACCACCGATAGGCATGGTGAAAGAAAGATCAAACTGATTATCTGCCTCGCCTTCCTGGGTCGTGGTTCGGATTGCAGAAACGCCATAGCTAACAGATCGGAACCGGTTGTTGTAGCCCATCTGATATTGCTTGGTTTCCCCTTCAACATCCCAGAAATCACGTACGGATCCGGTGAAGTACAAAGACCCGTAGCGGCGACCAAGGGCCTGATTCAATGTCAGCTGAAACTGACTCTTCTGGCTTCTCAGGGCGGCCAGACTCAACTGTTGCTCATCAAACTCTCTGGCAAACATGGCATCCGACAGGCCATAAAACCCTTTTGTGGAGTAACGATAAGCGGCAAGCGTAAAGTTGGTATTGGTCTGATTCAGCATCTTCGAATAGTTGATGCGAACACTGTTGCCAAACTTGTCGTCATTATTCCTGAATTCTGTTTGTGAGCGGGTGACATCAAACGAAAAGGCACCCAGCTCTGTGGCCAGGCCGGCACCCACCAAAACAGAACGATAACCTTGACTGACTGTACTACCCAGGTAACCGGTAATGTCATGATATAGACCGCGCTGGTAAGTGGCCTGCATGAACAGCGGCTCATCTTCCAGTTCGTCATTACGCAGCTGCGCCACGGTAACGCTATGTCGGCTGATTCCTTCTCGCAGCAATTGCGCAATGGAGGAATAGGGCACACTAAAGGAGCGCTGCTGGCCGTCAGCTTCGGTGACAAGCACATCCAGATCCCCCCCGAACCCTGTGGGGTAAAGATCATCAATAACAAAGTTTCCGGGTGATACCGTGGTGCTATAGAGGAGATTACCGTTCTGGCGAACTTCGACACGGGCATTGGTAGAAGCCACGCCCCGAATCACTGGAGCATAACCCCGCATGGAATCGGGCAGCATGCGATCCTCGCTGGAAAGGTTCATGCCTCGATACGCTACGGAATCGAATAACTCACCACTGGTAAAGCTGTCACCAATGGTCAGGTTGCTGCGAATTTCCGAGAACGCACGACGTGCGAATGTTGAAGTCTTCTGAAAATCGTATCCTTCACCGGATCGCCGCGATACGCTGGAGTTATGCCTGAGCTGCCAACCCGCAACATTGACACCGGAATTCAGACCAAGATAAAGATTGTCACTGTTTGAAATGCCAGATCCCGACTCGTCAGCACGGATAGTTGTCGCATTCAGATCATAGCCGATAAACCCGGCATTAATACCACGATCCCATAGCTCAGGATTCACGTAACCCCTCGCTTCGCGACGCAGATTTTCTTGAGGAATTGTCAGGTCCATGCGTAGCGAGGAAATCTCGAGACGAGATTGCGCCTGCCCAATCCATTCGGAAATGGGCTTGCACTTCTCTATCTCACTAACTGGCGCCCCGATAGATTCAAAATCGACACCATAGAACTCAAGATCCTCAGCGCCAAAGCAGGTTTCTGCGCTTTTTCCTCCTGGTACTGACTTGAAAACAATATCCTGTTTGCCAAACCACTGGCCATTCACATACATATCAAGCCGGTACTCACCAGGCGATACAGGATTGCCGTGACTATACAAGGAGGTATCCATGTCTCTTGCTGAACCCATCAGGAAAGATGAGTTGAACGATGCCGGCTTATCCTGTGCATAGGAATTACCACACCAAGCCCCGACAGCCAGGGTAGCCATAACGATAGCTAAGCTTTTATTGATTGATAACGCCGACAGCATTGGCATCCTTACCAGACCTCTAGGCCGTTTATTTCGTTATCGTTGGGATATATCGATGCTGATTTCTACTGCGCCACCAAAATCATTTATCGATGTAAAAACGGCTTTTGTTCCCTGCCTGACATCTTTTTTGAAACCGATATCAAAATCATGCGTTGAGAAAGGCAAAAACATCAGCCCTGTCTCAACCTGATCCGTTTCTCCGCTTTCATGAGCCAGCTCCAACTTGACCACGCTTATGTGGTAGGGCGTCGGGTTTGTGCAACTCATTACTCTTTTTTCTGATTTAAAATCACACTCTAGAGAGTGACTTGATAAGTTCGCTCTACCTGCAAGATCAGCAGGTCGATAAAAAATCTTCAGTCTTGAACGAAATGCCAACTGCATAAGGTTTTTGTCCTCGGCGCTTTCCGGTGCCGGGGGCACTTCAAGAACGTTCAGCCAGAACAAGGATTCCCGGTCAGAGGGCAAATCCCTACCGGTAAAGGTCAATCGCAATGCCTGCCCAGAGCCTGCTTCTATACGGGAAATAGGCGGTGTAATGATGAATGGCGCCGAACTGGAATCCGGTGTTGCATCCTTATCGCCTTCGTCTACCCACGATTGCACCAGCGACGGTGATTCACCTGTGTTGTGAAGTTGCACAGTCACCTCTCGGGCTTTTTGTGGATAAACCACACGGGTGCCGTCAATAATCACACTGGCACTCGCCCACTCTGCTGACAGCAGAAAGCCGCTCAGCAAGAACAGTTTCACTCTTAATAACATTGAATTACCCAGCTCAGAGAGTTGGCAGCCCCCAGGAAACGAGAGCTGCCATCACGTCATCATTGATAGATGATGGTGTACTGAATAGAGGTATTAACCGTACCGGCAGTCGCTGCAGCGGTAGCATAGTATTCAGCATAGTAGTTCAGATCAGCAGCACCGCCCGCGGTTACGTCAACCCACTGGGAGTTGTCCTGCGCACCGCCAGCACCAGCAGCTTGAACAGGGATGAACAGGCTGTTCTCGCCCAGCAGTTGGATTTGTACGTTAGTGGCGGCATCGGCAGCGTTTGCCTGGTTAACCAGACGGCCAGTATCGAAATCAACAGTGGGGCCCGGCTCAAAGTAAGTTGCTACTTTGCCATCGCTGCTGCAGTTAGACAGATTGATGGAAAAAGGCGTACGACCGGCAGTTTGAGCGGCCGCGTTCAGAGTGCTGGCAGACACTGTGGGCAGGGTGACGGTGAAGTCTTTGCCCGCAGGAGTGGTAATTTCGCAGGTCTGATCAGTCACCAGGCCATTGAATGTAATAGTACCGTCTACCGCCAGGGCCGGTGCAGACAATACCGCGATGGCAGAAGCCAGAATAAGCTTGTTCACGCGCATGAAAAGTTCCCTCTTTGGGTGATCGCAACTGAGTTCGCCATTTGTTTTAGTGAAATAGTTCACATAACAGACAGCGGAATGGAACTTAGCACGACTCGAGAAAAGTTATTTGTAAAATTGGATACCTTTGCTTACTTTTTTACACACTCTAATAACGTTTAATCACCCTGATGTCACTTTTATAGTTATTAGCACCTACTTTATTTTTTAGTGACTACGCTTTTATTATTAAAACCCATTAAAATATGAACATGATTCGATATTTATATGCCTCTAGCTATGAGCAATGGGTCCCCCCCCGCACTGGCCGGGAAAACGGTCGACCGTTGATACGCACGAGGGCATTGAAACTGCCTGTCGCAGGTCGGGATAAGCGATGTCAGCGGGGGGAAGGGATGTGATGCAGTGACCGCCAGTGGCGGCAGATTAATAACACCACTGGCACCCGCTGAAGGGGAAAGGATAGAAGCCAGCTGCCGATTGTCTCCGGCGCCTTCAAATGTAAGAGGGTGCCCTACTGTGCTGGAAGTCTTTTGGTTCCTGGTCGTTTTCCTGCGGACCAAGCGCTCGATCGTTGCTACGACCCGAAAACCTTATTTTTTTGCCGGCTGCAGGGTGACCGGTTTAGCCAGGGCATCGCTAGCTTCTGGTGGCTTGGCATCCAGATCTTTTGTCGCCCCGCAGGAAACACATTCCATCCACTGTGTGTCGCCGTCGATGACACGCTGGATCTTGTCCATCTGCCCACATTCCGGGCAGGTGGCACCGGCGATAAATTGGCGTTTCATGGTTGCTCCCTATCCCTCCGCAAGAGCGGCGCTCGAGCCGCTCCTGCGGTGAAATTTTCTAACCGTTAATACCGCAATGGCGCAGTAAGGGTTCCACGCTGGGTTCGCGGCCGCGGAAGGCCTTGAACAGCTCCATGGGTTCGCGGCTGCCTCCCTTGGCAAGAATTTCGCTACGGAAGGCGCGGCCGGTGTCTTCGTTGAATTCGCCTTCTTCCTCGAAACGGGAATAGGCATCCGCGGAAAGCACTTCTGCCCATTTGTAGCTGTAATACCCCGCCGCATAGCCGCCGGCAAAAATGTGCCCGAAGCTGTTGGGGAAACGGTTGAACGAGGGCGGCTGTATCACTGCCACCTGCTGACGTACTTCGTTCAGGACCTGATAGATATCCAGCCCTTCCCGGTACTCGGCATGGATGCGCATGTCGAACAGGGAGAATTCCAGTTGCCGCACCATCTGCATGGCGCCCTGGAAATTTTTCGCCGCCAGCATTTTGTCCAGCTTTTCCTTGGGCAGGGGTTCACCGGTCTCATAGTGGCCGGAAATCAGGGCAATGCCCTCTTCCGTCCAGCACCAGTTTTCCAGGAATTGACTGGGCAGCTCCACCGCATCCCAAGCCACACCGTTGATGCCGGAAATACCGGACACGTCCTGTTCGGTAAGCATGTGATGCAGGCCATGGCCGAACTCGTGGAACAGGGTGACCACTTCATCGTGGGTCAGCAGGCCGGGCTTGCCACCGGCGGGCGGTGCGAAGTTACAGGTCAGGTAGGCCACCGGCGTTTGCAGGCTACCGTCCGGGCGACGGCGGCGAATACGGGCGTCATCCATCCAGGCACCACCCCGCTTGCCAGTGCGGGCATACATATCCAGATAGAAGGCCGCACGCACGCTGCCATCATCGTCCACCAGTTCGTAGAAACCCGCATCCTCGTGCCACAGGTCCACATCGTCACGTTGCCGGAATTGAATCCCGAACAGCTTGCCGACCACGGCAAACATGCCGTTAATCACGGTATCCGCCGGGAACCAGGGGCGCAGCTCTTCCTCGGAAATGCTGTAGCGCTCTTCACGCAGCCGCTCGCTCCAGAAACCGATATCCCAGGGGTTCAGATCGTCGGCACCCTTCTCGGCCGCAAAGGCTCTCAGCTCCGCCAGCTCCTGTTCCGCCTGGGGCTTGGCCCGTTTGGCCAGGTCTTCGAGGAACTGAATCACTTCGTTCACATCACGGGCCATCTTGGTGGCCAGGGACTCTTCACCAAAGTTGGCAAACCCCAGCAGTTGCGCCTGCTCGTGCCGCAATTTGAGGATCTCATCCATGATGGCGGTGTTGTCGAACTGGCCAGCCTGGGGACCCTGATCAGAGGCCTTGGTGGTCCAGGCCACGTACATTTCCTTGCGCAGCTCGGCGTTCTTGCAGTGGCTCATGACGGCAATAAAGACCGGCGCATCCAGCGTCAGCAACCAACCGTCCTTGCCGTCAGCCTTTGCCCGGTCGGCGGCACCGGCTTTGGCACTGTCCGGCAGGCCATCCAGTTCCGCCTCATCGCTGATGTGTTTGGTCCAGGCCTGGGTGGCATCCAGGGTATTGTCGGAAAATTGGCTGGTCAGTTCAGAGAGCCGCTTGGAGTTGGCCATGTACTGCGCTTTCTTGTCATCCGGCAAATCCACCCCGGAGAGGCGGAAATCGCGCAGGGTATTTTCAATGTCTTTCTGCTGGGCTTCGCTGAGCGAGCTCCATTCATCACTGTCACGCAGCGCCTGGTAGGCGGCACACAGCTGCGCGTTCTGACCCACTTCGGTGCCATACTCGCTGAGCAGCGGCAGGCAGCTGTTGTAGGCATTACGCAGGGCTTCATTCTGGGCCACCGCATTGAGATGCCCAGCGGGGCCAAAGGCTTTGCCCAGGCGGTCGTCTTCCTCATCCAGGGCTTGCACCAGATGGGCGTAATCGAACTTGCCCTGGGCCAGCACCTGCTGGATGCGTTCGCGGCCATCCGCCACCAGTTGCTCCACGGCGGGCAATACATGCTCCGGCTGGATTTTGGAAAACGGCGGCAGTTCCGGGTAGTCAATCAGCGGGTTGTTGCTCATGGGTGTCCTGTCCTGGTTCTGTCTGCGCTGCCGGCAAGCGCTGACGAGCACTCTCGTCCGGCTGCAGCAGCGTCTGGAAAATCAGCCACTTGCTCAGCAGGAAAACGCCAAGCAAGATCAGTATGGCAATCAGTATACGGGTGGGGGGCTTGTTCATGGGCCTCCCTGACGATGACATTCAGCTATCGAGTTTATCAGTGATGGGGATTCGCCGCTTTGAAGACAAGGCCCCGCAGTTGGGCGAACGGGTATTTGTCGACCCGGATGCCACCGTAATCGGTGACGTGACCCTGGGGGATGACTGCTCCGTCTGGCCGCGGGCGGTGATTCGCGGGGATATGCATGCCATCCACATCGGCGCCCGGGTCAGCGTCCAGGACAACGCGGTGCTGCACATCACCCACGATTCCCGTTTCAACCCGGGCGGCTTCGCCCTGCAGATCGGTGACGATGTGACCCTCGCCCACCAGGCCATGCTGCACGGCTGCACCCTGGGCAACCGGGTGATGGTAGGCATGCAGGCCATCATCATGGATGGTGCCGTGGTGGAAGACGATGTCATCGTCGCCGCCGGCTCCCTGGTGGGGCCAGGGAAACGGCTGGAAAGTGGTTACCTCTACCGCGGCCAGCCGGCCCGGCAGGTGCGTGCCCTCACCGAGGAAGAGCGGGAATTTCTGCCTTATGTGGCCGGGAATTATGTGCGGCTGAAGGATCGGTATCTGGGTGAGGAGGGGTAAAGAGACTAACTGTAGCAGCTGCACTAGAGCCGCGAACCGAGCGTAGCGAGGGGAATGAAGATCAATCTAGCCGTCGTTCTGTTATTTCTGAAACCTGTCGAGCTCTGAGATTCCTGATCGCCCTGCGGGCGATTTCCGCGCAAGCGCGGTTCGCCATGCAAGCATAGCTCCTACAGCGGCTTCGTAGAGAACACGGATTTCGTGGGAACTTCTTGGCCTTTCCCTATCCAACCAGCGTAGCTCGTAGCTAAATTCTCCACATAAACGACATATTCCCGAAACTCAGAATATCGTCGCTGTCACGAATCGGCGATGAAGACCCCTGCAAGGTCAGCGTGAAGGAAAAATCATCCAGACGGATGCCGCCGCCGAGAACCAGCCCGAGAATACCGTCACGGGACTCAACATCATAAGGGCCACTGTTTTCTTCCAGATAGGAATAACCGATGTATTCGCCAAAGCTGGCGAAAAAGACTTCCCAGCCAAACCCCTCACCATCGAACAACCCCACCAGGGAACCGGCGGTACCAATGCCCGCATAATCAGGAATAAAGTTACGCGGCAGGTTCTGACCGATACGCCAGAACCCGCCAACCTTGGCGGTGCCGTTGAAGTTATTGGCATCCACTCCCCAGGCGTAACCCACTTCACTTTCCAACGAGCGACCGGAATAGCGCATCAGACGACGGGCATTGATAAAGTAGGCTCCCCCGATCAAATCTGAGCCAAGCTGGTTATCCCAGCCTTGTGGCTCCGTGGAGCCCGTCACTTTATGTACCACTTTCTGCGACTGCTCAGCGCCTGAATCAGGCCCCACAACGCCAACACGCACGCCATAGCCGAACAAACTATTTCCATTCCAGCTGAACAACCCCAGCTCCAGATTGCTGTAGCCCACGTAGGGCAGATCATTGAAGTCCGGCGTCTCACGCGCAATGTCAGACGGCGTAATCATGATCTGTTCCAGGCTCAGGGTCAGTGCATGCTTTTCATCATCCAGGCCGATGCCGGGCAGTGGGTCCAGCGCAGCGGCCAGACCGCAGGTAAACGTCCCATTGCGATCACAACGGTCATGGGCATCACCCACCCAGCTGATGCGCACGCCATTGGTGTACTGGCCGTCGGAACCGACAAACAGATCGTTATCCCAGGAAAAACCGAAGGTGGACGCCTGGCAAGAGAGAGGAAACAAGCAGGAAAGGGCCAACAGAACACGCGGGGGCATGGCCATTCCTCTCGGTAAAATGACGTTCCCCGCGATCAACATCAAAAACGCCACCGCCGCTGCATGACCAGAAAGGCGAACGATGCGGACCAGGTGATCAGTATCAGTCCGTTCAGCGCCTCTACGCCGGCAATCAGTCGCAACGTCCCAAGAGGATACAGGTCACCCAGCCCCAGTGAGGTGTAGCAGGCGGTGGAGAAATACAGGTGATCCAGGAAACTGCCATCTACCGCACCGGCCAGGTCCATGGCGGTATCGCCCCGATCCAGAATCAGATAGACCCAGGCATAAAGCGTTACCTCCACCATATGGGCGATAAACATGACCATTACCACCAGCAGGATCTCACCGCGGAAATTCGACCAGCGCTTGAGCAATGTGGACAAACCCGCCAGGGCCCAGTAGTGCAGTGTCACGGTGGTGAGCACCATGGCCAGACTGACCATGGAGGCAAACAGCACTTCACTCATCACCGCACTTTCCGCCATAACGCTAGCGCAGCCCTGCAATTACCGGCGCGCTGTCCGGGCGCCAGCCACGCCAGATTTCAAAGGCTTCTGCGGCCTGCTCCACCAGCATGCCCAAACCATCGGCGGTGGCTGCCGCGCCCTGTTGTTGCGCCCAGCGCATGAAAGGCGTGGGCTCGCTGCCGTACACCATGTCATAAGCCACGGCGCCTGCTGCCAGCAGTCCCTCCGGCAAAGGCGGCATCTCGCCATGAAGGCCGGCAGAGATCGCATTGATCACCAGATCGAACTGCCCGGTCAGGTTATCCAGTCCGCTACCCAGTACCGGCGGGTTCTTTCCATCCATAAAACCGCGAGCCAGAACCGCGGCTTTTTCCTCAGTGCGGTTGGCAATGCGCACCAGCGTCGGTGCTTGCGTCAGCAACGGCCCCATGACACCACGCACCGCACCGCCAGCACCGAGTACCAGCACCCGCTTGCCCTGAATGGACCAGCCAAGATTGTCGCGGATATCTTTCACCAGCCCGGCACCATCGGTGTTGTCGCCATGGAGCTGATCGCCATCCCACCACAGGGTGTTCACCGCACCCGCCTGGCCAGCGCGCTCGGTGACCGCATCACACAGATCGAAGGCCTGCTCTTTGAAGGGCACGGTCACATTGGCGCCCAGGCCTCCTTCTTCACGAAAGGCGTTTACCGTGCCGGCGAAATCATCCAGTGGCGCTTCGCGCTTTTCATAACGCAGATCATCGTCGCGCTGGGCAGCAAAGGCATGATGAATATCCGGGGAGCGGGAATGGGCCACCGGATTGCCGAACACACAATACAGGGCTGTCATAACCACTCCCGGTGAATCAGGAATTTCTGGTAGAGCTCGATCTCCGCGCTGTCCGGCTGCGGGTGCCAGTCATAATCCCAGCGCACCAGTGGCGGTAGGGACATGAGGATGGATTCGGTGCGCCCGCCGGATTGCAACCCGAAGATGGTGCCGCGATCGTAGACCAGGTTGAATTCCACATAACGCCCTCGCCGATAGAGCTGGAACTGGCGCTCCCGGTCGCCATAATCATGGTCTTTACGCCGGGCCACAAGGGGCCGATAGGCCTGGATATAAGCATCACCGACACTGCGCATCAGCGCAAAACTGGTATCGAAATCGAAGCGATTCAGGTCATCGAAAAACAATCCGCCCACACCACGTGGCTCGTCGCGATGCTTTATATAAAAATAGTCATCGCACCAGCTTTTGAACTCCGGATAGATATCGTCACCGAAAGGGTCACAGGCCTCCTTGGCGGTCTGGTGCCAGTGCACCACATCCTCTTCGAAACCATAAAAAGGCGTTAGATCAAAACCGCCGCCGAACCACCACACCGGGTCTTCGCCCTCTTTTTCGGCGACAAAAAAGCGCACGTTGGCATGGCTGGTGGGCACGTAGGGGTTCTTCGGGTGAATCACCAGCGACACCCCCATGGCCTGAAAACTGCGACCCGCCAATTCCGGGCGGGCGGCGGTGGCGGACGGCGGCAACTGATTGCCGAACACATGGGAAAAATTCACCCCGCCCTTTTCAATCACGGCACCGTTTTCCAGCACCCGGCTGCGGCCGCCGCCGCCCTGCTCCCGGTCCCAACTGTCTTCACGGAAGGTGGCGCTGCCATCTTCCTCGGCCAATTCCGCGCAAATGCGATCCTGAAGGCCCAGCAGGTAGTCCTTCACCGCCTGCAGTGATACCTCTGACATGCCGTCTCCCGGTTCGAATACTTGGCTTAAGCGCGCAAGGTGCGGCCACTTTCCAGATCAATAATGGTAGAGGGTTTGGCGGCCCGGTCACAGGCGCCACTGACAATAAAGTCCAGCCGCTCGCCAAGCTGGCGGGCCACCTGGAACTGATTACGGGCCGCCGGGCGACCACTGATATTGGCACTGGTGGAGATGATCGGCTGACCCACCGCCCGGCACAGGTCCCGGGCCAGGGGGTGATCCGGCACCCGCACCGCCACTTTGCTGAAGGCGCCGCGTACCCAGGCGGGCACGCTATCGTCGGCGTCAATCAGATAGGTCAGCGGTGCCGGCCATTGTCCTGACACTTGCTTACGCTGACTGTCGGTAAGGCGGATATAGGGCTCCAGTTGTGCCAGGTCTGCGCCGATCAGAATCAGGCCCTTGCTCACCGGGCGCTCCTTGATGGCCAACAGCCGCAATACTGCCTCTTCATTGAAAGGGTCACAGCCCAGCCCATAGACCGACTCGGTGGGATAAGCCACCACACCACCGGCCTGAATGATCTGTGCGGCGCTATGCAGATGCTGGTACATGACGAACTCGCCCTGAAAGAAAGACGGGAAAATACCCTGCATGGGATGCCGGCTCAAGGGAGAGCTAATGATTGCCTGGCTAAAGTGGCACCGGTGACAGGCGTTTTGCCGTGAGCGCCTTTTTGCCTTTCTTCACCTCGGTGGTTTCACACTCCACCTCCTCACCCGGTGTGAACGCCCACTCCTCACCGTCTGGCATGGTGCCGATAATCCGGTAGCGCATACCACCCACATGGACCGCATCCACCACACGCCACTCTCCTTGTCCTCGCAGCAGGGGCACATAGATCTCGAACATGGCACACCTCGAATACAGACTCCCTGACACCTTCAACATTCCGCCCCTGGCCCGCAAAGGTCAAATCCGGGAAGCCTCCTTCAGGAACGATTCTTTCGGGCGGCTCCTGCAGGGTGATCGTCGCTAGGCCGCACCGCTGCGCTTCAGATAACCGCCGGCCACTCGCTCTACCCAGCCTTCCAGTTCCAGCTCTGAAAGCTGCCCGGCCAGGTCAGTGATTGGCATCCCGGTGCGCTCCTGCAGGGCATCCAGGGAATTGAGGCCACCGGTCAGGTACTGGAGCAGCGCAGGCAAGTCCGCCTCATCAACCCCGGCCGCTTCCACACTGCGCCGGAAGTCCCCAAAGGCGTGGAAAATATCCTCTCGGGATTCCAACCAGCTGGCACCATCACGCAATAGCTGGTGACAGCCCTTGCTCAAGGGATTGTGAATACTGCCGGGAATGGCGAATACCTCGCGACCCTGGGCAAGAGCCGTGCGAGCGGTAATCAGGGAACCGCTCTTGATGGCAGCTTCCACCACAATGGTGCCCAGACTCAGCCCGCTGATCACCCGATTGCGCTGGGGGAACTGGGCCGGCAGTGGCGGTGCACCGGGGGCAAACTCCGTGACCAGAGCACCACCGGCCGCCACGATCTGGCCAGCCAGTACCGCATTGCGGGGCGGGTAAATGCGATCCGGACCACTACCAAGCACCGCAACGGTACGTCCGCTGCTGATCGCCCCCCGATGCGCCGCCGCATCGACCCCCAGAGCCAGACCACTGACGATCACGAAACCACTGCCAGCAAGATCCCGGGCAAAACGGCGACTGTTGTCCAGCCCGTCCGCTGACGCATTGCGCGCACCGACGATGGCAAGACCGGGCGCATTCAGCGCCGCCACACTGCCGCGCACCGCCAGCACCCCGGGGGCATCCCCGAGCTGGGCCAACAGGGATGGGTAACCCGCATCTCCCAGCGCCAGCCAGTACCAACCTTGCTCACGCAGATGCTCGTAATGCGCGGTCAGGGAACCGGTATTATCCAGCAGCTTGCGCCGCGCTTTCAGGCCAGCCGGCAATAGGGGAAGGTAATCGGCCAGCGCAGTGCGGTCGATGGGTTGCTGTTTCAGAGCACGGCCCAGGGCCGCGGAAGACGGGGAAAACAACGCCTGCAATAGCAGGCGTTTGTATTGTCCGTCCATCGCCCACCTCCTTGTGTGCGTTTGACGGGTTGTCAGGAGCCGAAACTCCGGCGGTGAGCGCTACCGCGATTTAATAAATCAGTAGCTGCCCGCCGGGCTTTCGGCGACATCATTCATGTAGATAGGCCGCTGGGATTCCATGATCAAGCCATAGCTGACCTTGTCGAAGACACGGAAGATCACCATGGAACCGGTTCTTTCCCGGGGCAGCTGCACCCGGTCGCCACGCTGGCGATCACGGACCACCTCACCCTGGCCGAACACATCCAGCACATTGCCTTCTTCCAGACCATCACGCAGACCCTTGTTGATCACCACCACATCGTTACGGGCCACGCTGTTGATGCGATCAAAGAAGCGGATTATCTTGGCTTCGATCTTGGTATCCGGCGCCGACGGGTACAACACGGAGCGAACCCGGCGATCTTCGGTAGAGAACAGCCGATCATCGATACGCAGATCTTCGTTGGACTTGGTTACCCTGAGGGTCACCATATCCTCTTCCTGACCAGCCACCCGACCCAGACCGATCTGCCGGGCCTCATAGCCAAGCACTTCGTTGGTATCCGGGTCCACATACTGCTCACCGGTACGGTAGATACCATAGCTCTGATCCAGATTTTCCCACTGAGTCAGGGCATCACGCGCATAAACGGTGTCGCCTTCGCCGTAGATCACCCGGCGATCACGCCCCCCGACAATGTAGGGAGCCTCGGCAATCTCCTGGCGGCTGACCACCAAGCCTTCCTTCAGATAAGCAGCAATGGCGCCGGCAGGAATGGCAGGGATAGCCTCATCATTGGCAATCTCGCGCACTTTCGGAGTGAGCTTGACCGTGCCGTTGGGCAGGGTCTTCTCTTCCACACCACGCTTGACCGACAGCCGGGGCTCTCCATCCACATAGGTGAGACGAATTTCATCACCGGGATAGATAAGATGGGGATTACTGATTTCTTCATTGATCTGCCAGATCTCTGGCCATTGCCAGGGTTCTTGCAGAAAACGGGCGCTGATATCCCAAAGGGTATCGCCATTCTTGACGAAATATTTGCCGGGATGCCCCTCTTTGAGCATGACCTGGGCAGCCGCCAGGCCGGATAAAGACACTAACAGCCCGAAGGCCAGGGCGCGCTGGACCGATTTCATCATCATCGGATTCCTTTTATCATTATTGGACTCATCCCCGAGAGCGGCCGTGGACCGGTTTTCACGGACACGGTTTCTTTTGGATATTAGCAATGCGATCATATATTTAGCAACCGAAATTCGAGTGCTATCGCAACTTCCGAGAAGGTACATGGCCAAACTGGAAATACTGGAATTCCCTGACCCCCGGCTACGCACGGTAGCAAAGCCTGTGGAAAAGGTAGATGACGAGCTTCGCAAACTGATCGACGACATGTTCGAAACCATGTACGCCTGCCCGGGCATCGGCCTGGCCGCCACCCAGGTGGATGTGCATCAGCGGCTGATCGTGATGGACCTGTCCGAGGACCAGACCCAGCCCCGCGTGTTCATCAACCCGGAGATCACCCCGCTCACCGATGAGGTGGCCCCTTATGAAGAGGGCTGTCTGTCCGTGCCCGGCTTCTACGAGAAGGTACAACGCCCGGCCCGGGTACGTATCAAGGCGCTGGATCGTGACGGCAATACCTTCGAGGAAGAAGCCGACGAACTGCTGGCCACCTGTATCCAGCACGAGATCGACCACCTGGATGGCAAGCTGTTCGTGGACTATGTGTCCCGGCTGAAGCGCGATCGCATCAAGAAGAAACTGGAAAAGATCCACCGCCAGCAAGCTTAAAGACAGCTCCAAGCCACAAGGAACAAGCCGCAAGGAAAGGCAAAATCTTCGCGCCCCAGCACCTTCCACCGTTGTGGGAAACGATGCTCGCATCGCGAATCGTCCTTTTAAACGCGGGCAGGGCGCATATCAGCTAGCACCGTCCTGATCCGCGCCTTGCACCTTGTAGCTTGAAGCTTGCCGCTCACAACTCATCAGAGGTTCACCTTGAAACCCTTACGCCTTGCCTTCGCCGGCACCCCGGATTTCGCCGCCGCCAGCCTGCAGGCGGTTCTGGACAGTAACCACGAGGTGGTTGCGGTACTCACCCAGCCGGACCGGGCCGCCGGGCGCGGCAAGAAAGTGCAGCAAAGCCCGGTCAAGGTGCTGGCCGAAAGCCACGGCATTGCGGTACTGCAGCCGGAAAACCTCAAGGGCGACGAGATCCGCCAGCAGCTGCGTGACCTGAATCTGGATGCTCTGGTCGTGGTGGCCTACGGCCTGATCATCCCCCAGGCGGTGCTGGATATGCCGCGCCTGGGCTGCCTCAACGTGCACGGCTCCCTGCTGCCCCGCTGGCGCGGTGCGGCCCCCATCCAGCGCGCCATCACCATGGGCGACACCGAAACCGGCAACACCATCATGCAGATGGAAGCAGGCCTGGACACCGGCCCCATGCTGCTCAGCGAAAGCCTGCCGATTGGTGATAACGAAACCGGGGGCGAACTGCATGACCGGCTCGCCGCCCAGGGCGCCCGCCTGCTGGTCACCGTACTGAACGATCTTGAGCACTACCTGGCCAACGCCACCGCGCAGCCGGACGACGGCGTCACCTACGCCCACAAACTGAGCAAGGCCGAAGCGCGGCTGGATTTCCGCCTGCCCACCCGTGCCCTCTACAACCGCATTCGCGCCTTCAATCCCTTTCCGGTGAGCTGGGTCCCACTGAACGGCCAGCCCATGCGTATCTGGAAAGCCAGCGAAAGCCCCCAGCCCGGTCGGGATAGCGATGAACCCGGCCATATCCTCAACGTGGACGACAGCGGCATCCACGTGGCCACCGGCGATGGCATGCTGATTCTTGAAGAACTGCAATTGCCCGGCAAGCGACGCATGGCCGTGGCCGACCTGCTTCGCGGCAACCCGGATCTGTTCAAGGCAGGCGAACCGCTGGGTGACTCCATTGACAACGTCTGACCCGCGCCTGACCGCGGTACGTGTCCTCAACAGGGTGCTGCCCGGTAAAGGCGACGGGGAAAGCCTGCGCGAAGTGCTGCGCGACTTCCCCCTGCAGGGCGCCGACGGCGGCCTGATGCGCGACATCTGTTTCGGCGTCTGCCGCCACCTGCGCCCACTCAACCACTGGCTCAACCAGCAACTGGGCAAACCCCTCAAGGCCAGTGCCCAGCCGGTGCGACTGGCGTTACTCGCCGGGCTTTACGAACTGTGGTTCAGCGAGCGGCCCGCCCACGCCATCGTCAACGCCTACCCCCAGCTGTGTCGCAAACTGAAAGCCCCCTGGGCCGCCGGGCTCAGCAATGCCATTCTGCGCAAGGCCAGCAAGCTGACGATTGACGATGCCGTCGCCGACGCCAGCCCCAACATCCGCCTCAGCCTGCCGGACTGGCTATTCAAGCGCTGGCAACAGGACTGGCCCGCCGACGCGGAAGCCATGGCCCGGGCCAACCTGCAAACGCCACCCTTCACCCTTCGCGTCAACCGCCGCCAGCAGCAGCGCGCCGGCGCCATCGCCGCCCTCGGCGACGGCGCCCGCGCCGGCGAGCTGTCCCCCTGGAGCATCTACCTGAGTCCGGCGCGGCCGGTCTTCCAGCTGCCCGGTTTTGAACAGGGCGCCCTGTCGGTACAGGACGAAGCCGCCCAGTTACCCGGCGAAGTCCTGCAATGCCCACCCACCGGCCGCATCCTGGATGCCTGTGCCGCCCCCGGCGGCAAGACCGGTCAGCTCTGCGAGAAATTCCCCGACGCGGAGCTGGTCGCCCTGGAACTGGAAGGCAAACGGCTGGCACGCATCAAAGAAAACCTGGCCCGCCTCAATGCCGACGTTACCTTGCTGCAAGGCGATGCCAGCAACCCGTCGAGTTGGTGGGATGGCACACCCTTCGACGCCATCCTGCTTGATGCCCCCTGCTCCGCCACCGGCATCCTGCGCCGCCAGCCGGATGTGAAATGGCACCGCAAAGCGTCCGACATCCGCGCACTGGTTGATTTACAAGCGCGCATGCTGGATGCACTATGGCCGCTGCTCAAACCCGGCGGCATGCTGGTATATGCCACCTGCTCGGTACTGCGGGACGAAAACGATCATCAGGTCAGCGCCTTCCTGCAACGCCAGCCACAGGCCCGGGATGTGACGCCACGGCCGGAAGAGGCCACAATGGTCAGCGCGGGGTGGCAGCTGTTCCCGCAACACCATGGGCCAGACGGTTTTTATCTGGCGTGCCTGCGAAAGGACACTTGAGCGGGCAGCGTTTTTCTCCCTTGTGAGAAAAGTCGTGTAAGAGCGCCGCTCGAGGCGCTACCCCTCCCCTGGTATGTACAGGGAAGGAAATCGCGCTGTTCGGGGACTGGAGAGACAGCAAAGCGCATGAAGATCATTATTCTCGGTGCCGGCCAGGTGGGCGGCACCCTGGCCGAGAACCTGGCCAACGAGCGCAACGACATTACCGTCATCGATACCGATGCGGAACGTCTGCGCGAACTGGGCGACCGCCTGGATATCGGCACCGTGCGCGGCATGGGCTGTTACCCGGCGGTGCTCAAGGATGCCGGCGCCGAAGACGCGGACATGCTGATCGCGGTCACCAACTCTGACGAGGTCAACATGATCGCCTGTCAGGTGGCCTACTCCCTGTTCCGCACCCCCTCGAAAATCGCCCGCATCCGCACCGCTCACTACACCAGCCGCGCCGACAAGCTGTTCAACGAAAACGCCCTGCCCATTGATGTGATCATCAGCCCCGAGCAGGTGGTCACCGACTATATCAAACGGCTTATCGAGCACCCCGGCGCCCTGCAGGTGGTGAACTTTGCCGGTGGCCGGGTACAGCTGGTGGCGGTGCGCGCCTATTACGGTGGGCCACTGGTAGGCAACGAGCTGCGCGAACTGCGCAAGCACATGCCCAATGTGGACACCCGAGTGGCGGCCATTTTCCGCCGCGGCCGCCCCATCATTCCCGAAGGCAACACGGTGATCGAAGCAGATGATGAGGTCTTCTTCATCGCCGCCAAGAACGATATCCGTGCGGTGATGAGCGAACTGCGTCGCCTGGAACATAACTACAAACGCATTCTTATCGCCGGCGGCGGCAACATCGGTTACCGGCTCGCCAAGAGCATCCAGCACCGCTATAACGTGAAAGTTCTTGAGCGCAGCCCCGGCCGCGCGGAATGGCTCGGCGAAAAACTGCACCAGACCGTGGTGTTGCAAGGGCTCGCCACGGACCGGGACGAACTGCTCAAGGCCAACATCGAAAACACCGACGTGTTCTGCGCCCTCACCAACGATGACGAGGCCAACATCATGGCCTCATTACTGGCCAAAAGACTGGGCGCGCGCAAGGTGATGACGCTGATCTCCAACCCGGCCTATGTGGATCTGGTCCAGGGCCACGATATCGATATCGCCATCTCGCCCCAGCAGTCCACCATCGGCAGCCTGCTCAGCCATGTGCGGCGGGGCGATGTGGTCAACGTCTATTCCCTGCGCCGGGGTGCCGCGGAAGCCATCGAGGCGATCGCTCACGGCGACAGCAAATCGTCCAAAGTAGTGGGCCGAGCTGTTGAAGACATCGACCTGCCGGAAGGCACCACCATCGGTGCCATCGTGCGCGGTGAAAAGGTGCTGATTGCCCACGATGATGTGGTCATCGAACCCGATGATCATGTGATCCTGTTCCTGATCGACAAACGCCGCACCCGGGACGTGGAAAAACTGTTCCAGGTCGGGTTTACCTTCTTCTGACGGCCGAGGCCACGCCAGCGCATGCACTTTGCACTGATCTCGAAAATTCTCGGCCTGCTACTGGTGGTGTTCAGCTTCACCATGATGCCGCCCGTCGCTGTCTCCTACTGGTATCAGGAAGGTAGCGAAGGCCCCTTCCTAGTGTCATTCGTCATCACCCTGCTTTTGGGGCTGGCCCTGTGGCTGCCCTTCTTCAAGCACAAGGAAGAGCTGCAAACCCGCGACGGCTTTCTGGTAGTGACCCTGTTCTGGTCGGTACTGGGGCTGATCGGGGCCTTGCCGCTGTATATCAGCGATGACGTGCCGGTGGGCTTTACCGATGCAGTGTTTGAATCCATGTCCGGGTTGACCACCACCGGCGCCACCATTCTTTCCGGCATCGATTTCCTGCCCAAATCCATTCTCTTCTATCGCCAGCAACTGCAGTGGCTGGGCGGTATGGGCGTAGTGGTACTGGCGGTAGCGATTCTGCCCATGCTCGGCGTTGGCGGCATGCAGCTGTACAAGGCAGAAATTCCCGGCCCCATGAAGGATGCCAAGCTCACCCCGCGTATTGCCGAAACCGCGAAGGCTCTGTGGCTGCTCTATCTGTTTATCACCATGGCCTGCGCCGTGCTCTACTGGGCGGCAGGCATGACCATATTTGATGCCATCTGCCACAGTTTCAGCACCGTGGCCACCGGCGGCTTCTCCACCCACGACGCCTCCATGGCCTACTGGGACAACCCCTGGATCGACTGGACTGCCACCCTGTTTATTCTTATTGGCGGCCTTAATTTCGCATTGCACTTTGCTGTCTGGCGCGGTCGCTCACTAATGGCCTATGTACTAGACCCGGAATTCCGCTTTTTCATGACCCTGTTCCTGCTTTATACCGGGCTGATTACCGTGGGCCTGCTGGCTTTCGAAGTCGATGTGACTGCCGATGATGCGCTGCGCCACTCCGCTTTCCAGGTGGCGTCGTTCAGCACGGGCACCGGGCTCACCAGCACCAACGCCGCCGCCTGGCCGGGCTTTATTCCTTACCTGCTGATCTTCACCAGCTTCATCGGCGGCTGCGCCGGTTCCACCGGTGGCGGCATGAAAGCGGTGCGCGCCGCCCTGGTGTTCCACCACAGCGTGCGCGAACTGCGACGGCTGATTTACCCCAACGGCATGTTTGCCCTGCGCTTTGGCCGCCACTCGGTGCCGGATCGGGTTTTACAGGCGGTCTGGGGCTTTGTCGGGGTTTATATCACCCTGTCGGTCATCTTCACCCTGCTGTTCACCATGACCGGCATGGACCTGACCACCGCCGTCAGCGCCGTGGCTGCCAGCCTCAATAACCTGGGCGTCGGTATCGGCCAGGTTGGCGGCGGCTTTGCCAACATTACCGATAGTGCCAAGTGGATGATGACGGTACTGATGGTTGCCGGGCGACTTGAGGTATTCACCCTGCTCGTGCTGTTTACGCCCATGTTCTGGCGACAATGAAAGCAGTTAATAGTTAACAGTGAATAGTTAATAGTTGCGCGGGGCTGTGCCCTGCCAACGGAGAGGGCTTGCCCGCGCCAACAGAACGGCACGAACCCACGGCCCCCGGTGTAGGAACGGGGCGTAGCGGAGTAACCCACGAAGTGCAGCCCGAAGGGTGAGCGTGGCGAATACGCCACTTGAGACGCGAAAGGATTCACAGAAACGCCGCTATTCGCGATGCAAGCATCGCTTCCCACAGTAAGCTTCGCAGAAACGAAAAAGCCCCGGCAATGCCGGGGCTTTCTTGTTCTAGCTGTTAACTATTAATTATTAACTGTTAACTGCTCTTACGCGATATTGTTAACCCGCTTGGATTCGCGGAACAGCTGGTCCAGCTCACCTTCGTAGTAGGCTTCCACCCGCGGGTTCATCACTTTCTTCCACAGCGGCGGGATCATTGCCAGCACAAACATGGTGGCGTAACCGGCCGGCAGCTGCGGGCTTTCGTCATAGTGACGCAACACCTGATAACGACGCTTGGCGTAAGCATGGTGATCACTGTGACGCTGCAGCTGGAACAGGGCCAGGTTGGTCAGCAGGTAGTTGGAGTTCCAGCTGTGGGCCGGCGTTACCCGCTCGAAGCGACCTTTATCGTTTACACGACGGTGCAGACCGTAGTGTTCGATATAGTTGATGATCTCCAGTGCCAGTGCGGCGAAGAAGCTCTGGCCCAGGAAGAACACCACACCCTGCCAGCCCCACAGCAGCCCGAAGGTCACCGCGAACAAGGCAGAAATGCTGTACCACCAGATCAGTTCGTTATGAACGCTGATGTTCTTCTTGCCCTTACGCTCCAGGTATTTCTTTTCCAGGCTCCAGGCATTCTTGAAATTGCGCACAAACGCCTTGGGCAGGAAGTCATACAGGCTCTGATTGTAGCGGCTGGAAGACGCATCGTCTGGCGTAGATACATGGACATGGTGACCACGCACGTGCTCCACCTTGAAGCCGGCGTAGGTCACAGTGGACAGCAACAGCCCACCCATCCAGTTTTCCACCTTCGGATCCTTGTGGATCAGCTCGTGACCCAGGTTGATGGCAATGATGCCACCCACGGTACCGATGGACACGATCCAGCCGATCTTGCCGAGCAGGCCGTAATCATTGGTCATGAAAACGTGGCCGGCGTAGAACAGCACCGCGATCCACACAAAGCCCATGGCGATGGCGGACACCCGATAGAAGATTTCCTCGCTCATGGTCGGCACCTGAACTTCCTCGTTCGGGTTGCTCGGGTCCTTACCCACCAGGAAATCCAGGATCGGAATAATCCCGAAGATGAAGACATACATGAACCACGCCCAGTAGTCCTGTGTGCCGCTCTCTACACCCACAAAGGCAGAAAACGGCACCAGCGGCACCATCAAGGCCCAGAAAGTCAGGTAACCGTATTTTTTCATTTTTAGCATTACGTCAGCATTCATGCTCTCGAACATGGCTCATACCTCGCTAGTTCAAGCCAAAAGTAACAGTCTTCAATGTGACGGTTAGGCTATCCCTGATTTCTTGAATTGTCAAACAACTCATTTAGTGACATAGTAACAACCTCGGAGGATAATTCCCGCCGAAGCTGAAAAGGACCGTTGTCATGTCGTTGAAAGCCGTCAGCCTGAGCGAACAAATCGCCCAGCACCTGGCCGAGCAGATCATCACTGGCACCCTGGCACCCGGGGCCCGCCTGCCGGAAAATGATCTGGCCAAGCAACTTGATGTGAGCACTAACTCACTTCGGGAGGCCTTTCGCGTGCTGGAAAAGCAGCACCTGATCGAGCTGCAGCCGCGCAAGGGCGCACGGGTGTGCGACGTCACTGATGAGCAGGTTCACGACCTTTACGACTTCCTGTTCATGTTGCTGTCGCGACTGGCAGGCCAGGCTGCCAGCAACTGGATGCCCGGCCAGATCGAGGACATGGTGGAAATGCTGCCGCAACTGGAGCAGCACTATCAGGGCAACGACCTGCCCGCCGCCCACCAGCTGGCCTTCCGCTTTGTGGAAATCGCCACCGAACGATTCGCCAACAACCGCTACCTGGCCGATGACATTGTCGACCTGATCCCCCTGCTCAAGCGCTATACGTTTATCGCCCTGCAGGAAGACACCTCCGAGTTCGACGTTTCCCTGCAGCTGTTCAAGCGCCTGCTGATCAACGTGGTCGGCCGCAACACCGCTGATGCCGAAGCAGACATTCGCGAATACGGCGAAAACCAGTGCCAGATCGTCCTGCGCGCCATCGCTAAACGCCGCAACGCAGCTTAATAGGCAGTGAATAGTTAACAGTGAACAGTTAATAGTTCGCGAACTGATTTCTCAGCCAACTGCCAGCATTGAAAGCCGCGCCCAAGCCCCTGAGCGCGGCTTTCCACGTTTAAAACCAGACACAACACCGGTCGCGCGCTGTTAACTGTCCACTATTAACTGTTCACTGGTTCCTCCCCACACAATCCCCACAAAGCCCCCTTCTCCCCTTGCCATGCTGGCCCTCATCACAAGGAGGCCACCATGAAACTGACGCTTTTCTTCTCGCTACTGCTACTGACATTCACCGCCCGGGCGGACTGGCAGGACGAAGCCGCCACCGGCGCCTTGCTGCTGGCGGATGACCGGGGAAATATTTCCGCCGCCACCCTGCTCGACACTGACGCTCACATCACCGCCAGTGGACCTCTGGCGCGGGTCACTCTGACGCAACGCTTTCGCAATGCCAGCCAGCAGTTTCGTGAGGGTCGCTACCTGTTTCCTCTACCGGAAAACGCCGCCGTGGACGGCATGGTGCTGACCATTGGAGAAAGGCGCATTGTCGGCCGCATCGACAAGAAAGCCGAAGCGGAACAGGCGTATCGGCAGGCCCGCGCCAGCGGCAAGAAAGCCAGCCTGGTCAGCCAGCAGCGCCCCAACCTGTTCACCACCGCCGTGGCCAATATCGCCCCCGGCGAAACCATTCAGGTGGAGCTGCATTACCAGCAGACTCTGGACGTGGACGGACGCCGCTTCCAGCTGCGCCTGCCGCTTACCCTGACGCCTCGCTTCACCCCAGCTACGGAAACGCCCCATCCGCTGGATTCCCTGCTGCGCAATACGGTGGCGAACCCCGGCGGCACCGCCGAGGCCGGCACCGCGTCCATCCATATTGATCTGGACGCCGGCAACCGCCTGGCAACCCTGGGCAGCCCCAGCCATGCCATCCACTCGCAACGCCACGGTCGACGCTACACCATCACCCCGAAAGCCGGCCCCGTGCCCATGGACCGGGATCTGCTGCTCAACTGGGAACTGGAAGACACCGGCGAACCGCTAGCCACCAGCTTTTATGAGGAAATCGACGGCGAGCACTATGCCCTGCTGATGGTGGTTCCCCCGGAAACCGAGCAAGCGAGCGCCCTGCCCCGGGAAACCCTGTTCATCATCGACAGCTCCGGCTCCATGGGCGGCGCCCCCATGCGCCAGGCCAAGGCCAGCCTGCAACTGGCCCTGCAACGCCTGAAGCCCGGCGACCGCTTCAACATCACCGACTTCGACAGCCAGCACACCCTGCTGTTTGAAGCGCCGGCCACGGTCAACGACAGCAGTCGCCAACAGGCCCAGGGTTTCGTGGACAGCCTGCAGGCCAGCGGCGGCACCCACATGCTACCGGCACTCAGCGCCACCCTGAGCCAACCCGCCAGCGACGGTTACCTGCGCCAGGTGATCTTTATCACCGACGGCGCCGTGGGTAACGAGAACGGCATCTTCCGGGCCCTGCATCAACAGCTCGGCGAAGCGCGCCTGTTCACCGTGGGCATCGGCTCCGCCCCCAACAGCCACTTCATGACCCGCGCCGCCCAATTCGGGCGCGGCAGCTTTACCTATATCAACGACCAGAACCAGGTACAGCAAGGCATGGACACCCTGTTCCGCCGCCTGGAATCTCCGCTGATGCGCAACCTGCAGGTGCAACTGCCGCAGGGCATCGTCGCTGAACGCTGGCCACAAAAGCTGCCAGATCTGTACGCCGGTGAGCCCTTGCTGGTGGCCATGAAACTCTCCGGCCCCACGGACCAGATCACCGTCAGCGGCTACAGTGACAAACACTGGCAACAGCCGGTCACCCTGCCGAACAACAGCAACCATCCGGGCACCGCCAGCCTGTGGGCCCGTCGCAAGATCGCCGACCTGATGGACCGCATCACCCTCGGCGCCCCGGAAACGGATATCGCCCCTCTGGTCACCCAGGTGGCCCTGCGCCATCAACTGGTCAGCCGCTACACCAGCTTTATCGCCGTGGAAGAAACCGTCTCCCGCCCGGCCCATGAACCCCTGCTGCACGACACCGTCCGCAACCAGGCACCCCATGGCACTCAACAAAGCACCGCCTGGCCCGGCACCGCCACCCCGGCGCCCCTGTTATGGCGGCTGGCCGGCGTGCTGCTGATCGTCACCCTGCTGCTCTGGCTGCGCCAGCGGAGACAGGCCCATGGCGCGGTATGAGCGCGGCCTGCTGGTACTGAGCCTGGTCGCCCTGTTGGGGCTGGCAGGCTGGGCCAGCTGGCTGGACGGCAAGGCCTGGCTGGCCCAGCACCTGATCGCCCACGCCTGGCAAACCACCCTGGACCAGGGCGCCCCCCAGCGCCCCTGGCCCTGGGCGGACACCTGGCCGGTGGCGCGGCTCACCACCCCCGCCGGAAAAAACCTCTATGTACTGGAAAGCACCAGCGGCGAAGCCCTGGCCTTCGGCCCCGGCCGACTGGCCGGCGGCATCGGCAGCGACCAGGCCCTCACCCTGGCCGGTCACCGCGACACCCACTTTGCCTTTCTGGAAACACTGAACACCGGCGAAGCCCTCACCGTGCAATTTACCGACGGCTCACGACACCAGTTTCAGGTCGCCGCCCAGCAGGTCATCAACAGCCAAAAGCAGCCCCTGCACATCCCCTTGGACGACCAACAGCTACTGTTGATCACCTGCTACCCCTTCGACGCCATCACCCCCGGCGGACCCTTACGCTACGTCGTAGCCGCTCACACTTACCCTGATGAAACGCAGCGAGACGGAGCAACGAACCAAGGTCACTCCAAAGGGTGAAGGCAGCAAATAACGTGAATGGCGGCGCGATCCCAGTCTCATACAGACCTTTTGCCTGGGCGGCACTTTCAGAAGACTCAACCGGATCCCGTTGGAGCGTTGCTTGAAGAGTGCCAACGGGCAATCAGAAAAAATGCGGAAATTAAGTAATCGGAGACCAGCCTTTAACCTTTATATTCACTACATAACGCAACTTTGGCGCTGGCAAGATAAGCGCAGAACGCCTCAACGTCATCGTTGGCATAGGTATTGGAAATCAGCT
Organism: uncultured Alcanivorax sp.; assembly: GCF_947258575.1. Taxonomy (GTDB): domain Bacteria; phylum Pseudomonadota; class Gammaproteobacteria; order Pseudomonadales; family Alcanivoracaceae; genus Alcanivorax. Next base: position 241,380 of record NZ_CAMYIV010000010.1, on the reverse strand, counting down.
CACTGGGAATCAACCCCTCATCCCAGCGGGTCGCGATGATCCTGTGGGCTTTGTTACCCTCATCACCGGGGTAAATGTTCACCTCGGCGGTTGTCTGATGAATATAAAGATCCCGAAGTGCTCTGGAACAGCGAAATTGGCCAGCGTCCGCATCAGCACTGCACGCATAGCCCGCTTCGGAGAAAAATGTATCTGCTACTGAGAAGAGGCGCACAGCGCTCAGATTTTCTGCTTCCTGTGAGGAAATGGTCCTGGGGGTATCACCGGTCACATTTGTGCAGCCGACGAGCACAGCCAGAATAAGGGGAAGTAACGCAGGCTTCATCATTTCGGGAAATTCTCTCTTTTTCACGTCGTAGCCTTAGTTAAGATGTTTTCTGTCACGGTTCAAAATTGATACCAGGTGGCCTACCTAAAGCGAACATGCTTGGCCACTTTGTTTTTAAGTAGCCGGATAAGGACAGGGTCCATCCTGTCGTAATTGTCAGGTATATCCAGGCACACCAGCTTCTTGCCTTTGAGAAGCTCTTTGAACTTCTTTGAGACCTTATTTCTATGGGACTTCTCCATAACGAAGACAACGTCCGCCCACTCGATGAGGTCTCCACTTACCGTAGTCTCGGCATCGGCATTTGTGCCAGCACCAATTGCATTAACGCCCTCATACTTAGAAAAAACCTCTTCTCCGGTAGGGCTTCGCAAGCGGTTTTCACTACATACAAAAAGTAGATTCATCGTCATTTAAACCACATAACGCCCGTATTTGCGGCTGATTTGGAGCGCAGCGGAAAACCAGTCCGACAACATGCGCTTGTTAATGAGCCTCTCCATCGATCTTGGTTCGTACCCAGGGCTCGTTGATTTCGCTACGTTCTGCCTCATACCCATTCGGCAAGTCAGCACACAGATTTATACTTGGGTCTCGGTCGATTAAATGCCCCACACCGACTACATGCAGGCTATCCGGTGACTCGAAATCATCATCTCCAACACCACACAGAAACTGCCAATCGCCATCCTCATGGGCTACGAGAAGGATAGGTCTCTCATTCTTAAAGACATGATCGCATACGAAACTAACCATATTTCTGGAGCTGAACTTTTTCATAGGCTCATTAACAGCGTATTAGGACGAACGAATCGACTTAACTCAATTCGACATAATTATTTTGGGCTTATCACATTGGCCACGAATAATTTGATATTGGTTAGTGACTTACCACCAGGTTGAGAATTTATCCCAACTGACAAATCGCGAACGTTCGACATAATGCCAGTACGAGCGTGCTTTTTGGCAAAGCCCCCCCCCCCTTTACAAATCCACTTTATATCAACCCGTTAGCATTTTCTGTAAGACATATCCTACAAGCCAGGAAGAGCCATCTGTTGAGCACAGGGGTAGTCAGGGTTTGGCTACATTAGGTTCGCACCTCAAGAGGTGCTCCTACAGAAACGAGAAGGCATAAAAAAACGCGGCCGGGGCCGCGTTTTTTGGTGCTGAAATCCTGAGGATTTATCGCCCGATAATTTCCCGGGAGATGATTTCTTTCATGATTTCGCTGGTGCCGCCATAGATACGCTGGATGCGGGCATCCACGTAATCGCGGGAGATGGGGTATTCCTGCATGTAGCCGTAACCACCGAACAGCTGCAGACACTTGTCAGCGACCACGCCTTGCAGCTCGGTGGTGGTGAGCTTGGCAATGGAGGCGTTGGTGGCGGTGAGTTCACCACGGTCATACTGGTCGATGCACTGCTCGCCGTAGGCGCGGTTAACCACCACCTGGGCGTGCAGGTCTGCCAGCACGAAGCGGGTGTTCTGCAGGCTGGAGATCGGCTTGCCGAAAGCCTGGCGCTCTTTGGTGTATTCGATGGTGCGCTCGATCATGCCTTCGCAGGCAGCGATGGCGCCCAGGGCCAGGATCAGGCGTTCGCGGGGCAGTTCGTTCATCAGGTTGGCGAAGCCTTTGCCTTCACCGCCGAGAATCTGGTCGGCGCCCACTTTCACGTCTTCGAAGAAAAGCTCGGAGGTGTCAGCGGCGTGATGGCCCATTTTTTCCAGGTTACGACCACGGGCGAAGCCCGGCAGGGAGCAATCCACGGTAAACAGGGTCATGCCCTTGGAGCCGGCGTTGGGGTCGGTCTTGGTGGCGAGCACGATAACGTCGCAGTGCTGGCCATTGGTGATAAAGGTTTTCTGGCCGCTGATCTTGTAGCCATCGCCGTCCTTGTCGGCACGGGTTTTCATGCCCTGCAGGTCGGAACCGGCACCTGGCTCGGTCATGCCGATGGCGCCCACGGCTTCACCGCTGACCATTTTCGGCAGCCAGGTCTGTTTCTGCTCTTCCGTGCCCAGGTGCAGGATGTAGGGGGCAACGATATCGGAGTGCACGGAGATGTTGGAGGCCAGGGCACCGTAACCGGCGCGGGAGGCTTCTTCCACGATCACCGCAGACAAGCGGAAGTTGGCGCCGAAGCCGCCGTACTCTTCCGGCACGTCCACGCACAGCAGGCCATTCTCGCCCAGCTTGTTCCACAGCTCACGGGGGAACATCTCGGCTTTTTCCCACTGGTCGTAGTGCGGAGCCACTTCGTTTTCGAGGAATTTTTTGACGTTGTCGCGGAACAGTTCGATTTCGTTTTGATCAAGCATTTCAGACAGTCCTGTTGGTCAACGGCGCCGCCCCCGGGCAGGGGGCCAGCGAAACTATGGCCAACATTCTAGCGGCACGGTGTGAAGGCAACATCATCCGCGAGTGACTGTCCGGTCCGCTGTATACCGTTTTCCCGGGCGCTAACGTCGCGTCGCGCCTTTCTAAAGACACTCCTGCAACGGACTTTCCCGCTGCAGGAGCGATGGGTTAGGTCAGATCGGCTCGATGCGGATATCGGCCTTGAGGGAATTGGCCACAAAACAGTTGCGGTGGGCACTGGCGTGAAGCTTGTCCATCGCAGCGGCATCCGGTTCCTGGCCATCATCGAACACCACCCGCGGGCGCAGCACGATGCGGGTGATGGCCAGGTGTCCATCGCCGGCCTTTTCCACAGTGCCGACAGGCTGGTCGATGTAACTGAGCACCTTGAGGCCCTGCTTGGCCGCAATCGACAGGAAGGTGAGCATGTGACAGCTGGAGGTGGCGGCAATGACCGCCTCGTCCGGGTTCACCCGGTTTCCGCAGCCGAAGTATTCCGGTGAGGCCGAGGCCTGCACCACTTCGCCACCGGCGAAGGTCCACTCGTGTTCCCGGTTGAAGTGTTCGTAATCGAACGACGCGCCCGGCTTGAGATGCCAGGCAACCGTTGCACCGTATTCACTCATGATTCGCTCCCTCTGTTGCATCACGGTTTTCTGTTCTCCTGCTTTAACCATGATCCCAGCCAATCGCTAATGCAACATTGTCACGGATCAAATCTCCGGCTTCGGCGATAACAGGCAACGCTCCACCTGATCCAGCACGCGATTGCTGTACAACAGGGCGCAGTGACCCAGATACGGCACGTTAATATTGGCTTCCGCCCCCTCCAGAACAGCGGTGGACACTGGCAATACAAAGTTGTCCAGGTTGGAGTAGATGGAGAAGAAACGGGCGCCGCCGGGGCAACCGCCACCTTCCGCCAGCTCCTGCACAAAGGGGCTCTGGTAGCGCATCTGCGCGGCAGAACCCTGGGCCGGGAACAGGCCGGCGATGCGCGAGCCGTAGTGAGGGCTGCCCAGGGTGATCACCCGGTCGATCTTGCCGGCCAGGCCCAGGTTTTTCAGGGCGTAGCGTGTCAGCGGGCCACCCATGGAATGGCAGACGATATGGGCTTTTTTCGCGCCGGTGGAAGCGAGGATACGCTCCACATGATCGTTGACCTGCTGGGCCAGTTTGCGGGCGTTGATGTGCGGGGGGGTGTAGCTCACTGAGTACACATTGCCCCAGCCGCGCCATTTCAGCCGCCACTGCATGAACAGGAAGTTGGCGCTGTTGCCGCCGTAGCCGTGCACCAGAATCAGCGGGGTTTCCCCGTGGTGGCGGCTGCGCACCGGCGAGGCATCGTGAATCAGCCGCAGCGGGTAGCTGAACACCAGCACGGTAAGGCTGGCGGCTTCCTTGATGATGCCCACCACTGTCGGCAACAGCCGCAGCGGCTGCTCATCGGGAAGCTGTGCCTGCTCGGGAAAGCTGCGACGGTCGTAGAACCAGCACATATAGAACAGCAGGGTGATGGACACCGTGGTGAGCACCGCCAGTGCCAGAAGAAAAATGATCAGACCCATCCCGTAATTACTCCGTTGTTGTTTTTACCGACGCTAGGCCAGTGCCGGGGCGGATGAAGCGGCGCTGGTATGACTGTCAGACAAGGTGTGAAGAGAATTCACAATTGGCCGCGCCCTTACCTGTTGGAGCTTTGTCTGGCTAGGAAAGCAGCCCCTGCTCTTGCAGCCAGGTCGTACAGTGCTCCACCGCTTCAACCAGTTTGTCGTTCTGCCCGAAGTAGTAGTGGTTAGCCCCGGCCACCTCGCGCAGGGTGGCTTGACCTGATTGGAACCCGTCGAAGAGCCGACGGGTATGGCTGGGGGTGCAGGCATTGTCTGCGGTATTACCAATCACCAGGGCGGGCACGCGGATGCGCCCGGCGCAGGCCGGGCCGTTGGCGCGGGAATCGTCATAGCTCCACTGGCTCAGCCAGCCGCGCAGGGTGTTGAAGCGGGCCAGGGCCACCGGGCCGTTGTTGACGGTCTGCGGGTCGCCCAGATAACAGGTGCCGGGGGTACGCTCGTTAGGGTCCTGCTGCGGGTCCAGCCAGCGCACGTCGCACATGGTGCGGTGGACGATAAAGCCGTACTCCTCGTTGGCCAGGCCCCGGGCACGAAAGTCCGCCAGCTTGCTTTTCACCCAGTCGGTGATGCGCCGGTTGCGGTCGATCTGCGCCTGGCGGAAGCGGGCCACAAAATCTTCGCTGTAGGGCGGCTGGTTGGGGCAGTCCGGATGGTAGATATCCAGGTCCCGGTCCCGCTGCTCCGGGTTGTTCTCATCCAGCACGGACGGATCCAGCCATTCGGTCATGGTGATGGCCCGGGACACATGGGCGGCCAGCAGCATGATGCCGTCGGCGGGAATCAGTTTCCGGGCGGTCAGGTCATAGGGGTCACCGGCCGGGGTCTCGGTGATCTGCGGGTCTTCCGCTTCCGCCTGATAGAGCAGGCTCAGGGAGCCACCGCCGGACCAGCCCGCCAGCACCACCTTTTCAAAGCCCAGTCGCTCTTTGGCATTTCGCACGCAGGCGCCCAGGTCCGCCACTACCTTTTCCATCAACAGGGCGCTGTCGGCGCCCCGGTAGCGGCTGTTGCAATAGATCACCGACAACCCCGCTTTCGCCAGCGCCGAAACCATGGGCAGGTAGGCGCCGCCGCCCACCGGGTGCATGAAGATCACCACGGTGTTACCCGGGCCGCTTTTCGGGGTAAGCAGGTGGGACTCCAGCGCCACCATATCCATGGGGCCGGCGTAGGTATCCTTGAAACGGGATGGTTCGGTGAAGGTCACCAGATAGGGGGTGCGGTCATAATGCTTGCTCATTGCGGCGCGTCCTTGTTGCTGGAGCCCTTCAGTTTTGAAAAGTCCGTCTTGCTCATGTCGATACCGCGCAGATCCAGGGCGTCGGCACCGAAGGTCTGCTCTTTCAGGGCACGGGTCTTTTCGGTCCATGCCTTGAGAACGCTGTGGGCGTTGGCCGCGTCTTCCGCCACCACTTCCTCATAGCTGGCGTCCTTGATGGTGATTTCCAGCGGGATGCCGTTGGGGTCGAAGAAATAGATGGAATGGATGAACTCGTGGTCGATGGGCCCAAAGCAGGGGCGGCCGGCCTGGTTGATGCGGCGACGCCAGGCTTTCAGCTCTTCCCGGGTGTCCACTTCAAAGGCCAGGTGCAGGTCGAAGGCGCTGCGCGGGCGGAACAGTTTTTCGTCGGCGCCTTCCGGGGCATCGAAGAAGGCGATGAAGTTGTCGTCACCCATTTTGAAGAACAGGTGCAGGTAGTCGATCTTGCGCCCGGTGCCCGGCTCTTCATCGAAGACCATGGCCAGGGTCAGCGGCAGGCCAAGTACATCCTCGTAAAACCAGCGGGTCTGCTCCGCATCGCGGCAGCGGTAGGCGCTGTGGTGCACATGCTTGAGCATGGCGCAATCCGGCAGGCTGCTCATGGTTGGCTCCCGATTGTTGTTTGTATTCGGGGGCTATTGTTGTCACAGGCTGGCCGGGAACTGAAAACCGAAACCACCAAGAACCTGTCAGTTCTGGCCACTCGCGCCAGACCGGCGACGATGGCAAACTGTCCGCCCCTTAATTGGCAGCACGGCAACGCAAATGGCAGACCAGGCAATCATCAACGAAGTAGGGCTCCGCGACGGCCTGCAAAACCAACCGGTGACCGTGGACACGGACACCAAGGCCCGGCTGGCCCGGTTGTTGGTGGATGCCGGTATGCGCTATCTGGAACCGGTGAGCTTTGTCAGCCCCAAGGCCATTCCGCAGATGGCCGACGCCGCCGCGCTCACCCCCTTGCTGCCGCAGGGCGACCACCTGCACTACACCGCCCTGGTCCCCAACCTGAAGGGCTACCAGCTTGCCAAAGAAGCAGGCTACCCCACGGTGGCGCTGGTGCTGTCCACCACGGATTCCTTCAACGAACGCAACCTGCGCATGAGCCTGGAACAGGCGGCGCAGAGCTGCGAGGCCATCATTGCGGCGGCCAGGAAAGACGGCATTGCCACGCGCACCTATATCTCCGGCGCCTTCGCCTGCCCCTACGACGGCCCGGTGCCCGAGAGCCTGCCCCGGCAGCTGGCCGAGCGCATGTTCGCCGCCGGCAGTGACGAGGTGGCCATTGCCGACACCATCGGCGCCGGCAACCCGCAGCAGATGAAGGCCATCATGACGCCATTGATTCGCGACTTCGGGGCCGAACGGTTCTATGTGCACCTGCACGACACCCGCGGGCTGGCCGCCGCCATGGCCTGGGAAGCCGCGGATCTGGGGGTAAGAAAATTCGATGCCTCGGTGGGCGGCCTGGGCGGTTGCCCCTTCGCGCCAGGTGCCACCGGCAATATGGCCACGGAAGACCTGGTCTACCTGCTGGAAAGCTGTGGCCTGAACACCGGCATCGATATTGAAGGCCTGCGCGAGGCCGTGGCACTGGCCGCCGACGCCACCCAACGCCCGTTGGGCGGGCGCATCCTCGACTGGATGGCCTCCCAGGAGAAACAGGGCAAGACGCCCTGCCTGTGGTGACAGTGGCAGACCCGCACCAGCCGACTAGCGACCTTATTATTCAGCCCCACAGGAGCCTGCAGGCAGGCTCGGATCAGGCGCCGACACCGGCCTGTTGCTCGCGGATCAGGTGATCCAGCAGGGCGCGATCCCGCGTTGACACCCGCCAGTGGATATCGGCCTGCTCCATCAGTGTCGCCAGCTCGTGCAGACTGAAGGCCCCGATCTTGCCGGCCAGCAGCGCGTCCACCCGGGTGCCGGGCAGATCCAGCCAGCGGCAGGCATGATCCCGATTCCAGCCCTTGTCGGTGATGCCCTGTTGCAGGTTCATCAGCAGACGGCTGCGCAGCTCCATTTCCCGGGCCAGCCGACCATCGTCCTCCAGACGGCCCCAGCCCTGATCAAACCACTGTGTCTCCATAGCACCTCCTTCCGGTACAAGCCCGGCAGGGTCGCCGGACCCTGCCTTCAGGCTACACCGCCGAGGCGCAGAGACAACCCGGGGGCGGGCACTCAGCGCTGGCGGATCACCATGCAGGTGGCGGTGGCGTGGGCATAGAGTCTGCCGTCTTCGTCTTCGATGCGCCCTTCGCTGATCACCAGGCTGCGGCCCACATTGATCACCCGGCCTTCCGCGCGCAGGGTCTTGTTGAACGGCAGCGGCCGACACATCTTGATGTTCAGATCGGTGGTGCCGTAACTCTCGCCAGCGGCCAGCACGGTGTGGGTGGCACAGCCAGTGACCGAGTCCAGCACCGTGGCAGCAAAGCCGCCGTGCACGCCCCCCAGGGGATTGGTGTGGCGTTCATCCGCGGTAGCGAGGAAAACCACCCGGCCCTCTTCCACCCGATCCGGTTCCATGGGCATGGTCTCGGAGATGGGTGGGCGCGGCAGTTTGCCGGCGGCGAAGGCCTGCATGATTTCCAGGCCGGTCAGAGTCGCAATGTTCATGGGAATGTCCTGTTTGCCTTAGGTAGGGAATGCCAGTCATTGTAGGTTCCTTTTTGGAACTTACAATATGATACAGGGCGTATCCCGGCGAACGGCAGGAACAGATCAGGCAAAAAAACAGAAAGGGGGATCGGAAAGGGATGGCCCCGCCATCAAGGGCTGAGACTTCACGCAGGTGGTTTCGCGAGTTACGAGAAGCGAAAGGCAAAACCGGTTTGCTCTTCGCAACTCGCAGCTAGTAGCTGATCTTCGCCCTACAACGTCACCGTCCGGAAACAGTTCCTGCCCGCCTCACGGGCGGCGGCAAGGGCGGTCTCCACCGCCTGCAGGGCAGTGTCCGTAGAGCCGTAGTCTTCCTGATCCGCGTCACACGGCATCAGGGTAGCCACACCAAGACTCACCGTCAGGGGTACCGGCACCTCGGGCAAAGACAACACCGTCTGGCGACAATCCTCTGCCACACTCTCCGCCTGATTGAGACCGGCCTCCGGCAGCAGCATCAGAAATTGTTTACCCGTGAAGCGCCCCAGGCAGGCATGATTTCCACCCAGCGTGTCCAACGCCTCGGATACTGCCACCAGGGCATCATCGCCGGCAGCATGGCCATGCTGCTGGTTCAGCTGGTCCAGGTTGCCCACTTCCACCAGGACCAGCGAGAGGGGCTCGCGGGTTCGCAGGCCCAGCTTCAGATGCTGGCGCAGCTGCTCCAGAATCACCGGGCGGTTACTCAGGCCGGTGAGTGAATCCTGGCGGGCCAGGCCGGCCAGTTCGCGGTTGAGCTGTTCCAATTCGTCGCGCTGCTCGCGCAGGGCAATTTCGCCGTTCACCTGGGCGGTGATGTCTTCGAGCTGGGAGAGGAAATAGCGCGGAGTGCCATCACTGTTGCGCACCAGCGAGACCGCCAACAATACCCACACTTCGCGGCCATCCTTGTGGGTATAACGTTTTTTCATCCGGTAGGTGGTGGCTTCGCCACGCAGCAGGCTGTCCACATACTCCAGATCCTTTTCCAGGTCATCCGGATGGGTGATGGCCTGGAAATCAATCTCGCGCAGCTCGCTATCGCTGTAGCCGACAATCTGACTCACCGCCTCGTTGACTCGCAACCAGCGGCCATTGGGAGCGACGATGGCCATGCCAATGGCGGCGTGGCGGAATGCCCCCTCGAACAGCGCCACATTGGTTTCCATGTCTTCCACCGCCCGCACCCGCTGGGTTTCCAGCCAGGAACGTTCCAGGCCATGGCCCAGAGACAGGGCCATCAGTTCCAGGAATTCCATTTCCTCCATGCTGAAGGGCTCCGGACGGGGCCGGGTGTCACTGAAGTTCAGGGTGCCGACAACGTCACCCTGTACCCGAATGGGTGTGGCGATATAAGCCTGCAGGTTCAAGCCGGTATAGCTGGGGTGAGAGCGCATGGATTCCAGAGCGCCCACATCGAAAAGCGCCACTGAGCCCTGCTTTTCCAGCACTTCAGCACAATAGGTATCGCCCAGGGCGAAATGGTCACCGGTGCGGATGGCGTCGTTGCCAGACTGCACCGCCAGCACCTGATAGTCCTGGCCCTGCACGCGACTGATGATGCCGACAGACAACCCCAGCAGGCGGCAACCCACTTCCAGATACTGTCGATACAACTCGCGGCTATCCGCACCATCCAGCAATGACAACCGATGCAGTTCCTTCAGGCCCACCAGACGCAGGTCCACCCCCTCTTCCATGATCATCGTTCCTTTTCCAGGCAACATTTTCGCAGACGTTATTTATACGCTTGTCAGGTGCAAGTAAAAACCTTGCACAATATTTCTTATGCAGACATGAAAAAGGCGCCATGAGGCGCCTTCTTGGATCCCTATGCTTAGTGCAGTTGGAACAGGATCTGTAACAGCTGGATGCCCAGCAACACAAACAGCGGACTCAAATCGAAGCCTCCCATGGGCGGCAGCAATTTGCGTACCGGCGCCATGATCGGCTCGGTGATCTGCACGATCACCCGCACCACCGGACTATAGGGGTCCGGGGCCACCCAGCTGAGCAGCACGCGGATTAGCACCGTCCAGAACACATAATTGAGAATCAGGCTGGCCAGTTCCCGCAAGGCATGCAGCACCAGGGCGGCACCGATACCGCTGGGGAAGCCTCCCACCTGGATGCTCAACAGGATCACCGTCTTGAGGATGATCAGCACCACCACCAGTACCAGCGCGGCAATATCCAGCCCACCGTAACCGGGAATCACCCGACGCAGGGGTTTGAGCAGCGGGTTGGTGGCCTTGAGCACGAACTGGGAGATGGGATTATAGAAATCCGCCCGGGCCAGCTGCAGCACAAAGCGGGTCAGTACGATGAAGATGTAGGCGCTGAAAACAAAGTCCAGCAGGAAAAACAGGGCGCCCTGGGGGTTCATGGATTACTCCGTGGTTCGCAACAGGGGAAGAGTTTGGGGCTTGGGACAGGAAAATCAAGCTGCGAGGGGCAAGCTACAAGCTGCAAGCTGCAACACGTCATATCCCCTCTTTTCAACAAGGCCGTGCCCGCGCTCAAACGACCTACGCGGGCACAGCATGCCAAGACCTGACTACCTTTCACGCGCCTTGTAGCTTGAAGCTTGTAGCTGCTCTTACCCCGCCAGCTCTTCCGACCGCTCCCGCGCCGCGGCGACGGCGGCCTGGACCTGTTCGCGGAAGCCCGCTTCCTCGAAGACATTCAGCGCCGCAGCGGTGGTGCCGCCGGGGCTGGTGACCTGCTGGCGCAGCACATCCGGGCCCGCTTCGCTGGCGATAGCCAGTTGCGCCGCACCCCAGGCGGTCTGCAGCACCATCTGGCGGGCCGTGGCCGGGTCCAGCCCTTGCGCCTTGGCGGCTTCGATCAACGATTCCATCAACAGGAAGAAGTAGGCCGGGCCGGAGCCGGAGACGGCGGTGACCGCATCCAGTTCCTTTTCCTCGGCAAACCAGAAGGTCAGCCCCACGGAGCCGAGGATGTCCTTGGCCATGGCTTTCTGCTCATCGCTCACGCCCTCGGCAGCATACAGGCCAGTGGCACCGGCCTGGACCAGCGACGGCGTGTTGGGCATGCAACGCACAATCGGCGTCTCCCCCAGCCAGCTGCGCAGGTTGGCCACGGTGACACCGGCAGCGATGGAGATCACCAGCGGCTGGCGATCGGCAATCAGGTCACGCAGATCTTCACACACGGCCTGCATCATTTGCGGTTTCACCGCCAGCACCAGCACATCCACCCGGCCGGCCACATCACGGTTCTCGGTGCTCACGTGCACACGGTGCAGCTGGGAGACTTCTTCCAGGCGATCCCGGGAGGGGTCACTCATCCAGATGCGGGCGGGGCGAATTCCTTTCGCCACCATGCCGCCGGCCAGGCTGGTGGCCATGTTACCGGCGCCGATAAATCCGATGCTTTGCTGTGCCATAACTGCGCAATCCTTGTCTTGTGTTGTAACGCGTACGGTGTCTCGATGCGCTGACGATACTTGCAGGTGTCGTCAGGCGGTGCGCGGACCAAACAGGGCGGTGCCCACCCGAACGATGGTGGCGCCTTCTTCGATGGCCACGCCATAATCCGCGCTCATGCCCATGGAGAGCGTATCGAGGGACGGCATTGTATTGCGCAATTGTGACAGTGTCATGGCGAGCTGTCGGAAAGCCCCCCGGCTGCTGTCCTCACTGCCCGCCCGGGGAATGGCCATCAGGCCACGCAGACGAAGGTTGGGCAGAGTGACGATCTCGGCGGCCAGGGCGGGCACCGCCTCCAGCGCAATACCGCTCTTGTTGTCTTCGTCGTCCACGTTCACCTGAATACAGACATTCAGCGGGGGCAGATCCGCCGGGCGCTGCTCACTGAGGCGGCGAGCCACTTTTAGCCGGTCCACCGAGTGCACCCAGTCAAAGTGAGCGGCGATATCGCGGGTCTTGTTGGACTGAATCGGCCCGATGAAGTGCCACACCAGGCCGCGGCCCTGCAGTGCCGCTATCTTGTCCAGGGCTTCCTGCAGATAGTTTTCGCCGAAATGCCGCTGCCCCTGGTCAGCCAGGCGGGCCAACTCGTCCGGTGTGCGGGTCTTACTGACCGCCAAAAGCTGCACACTGTCGGAATTACGGCCGGATTGCTCACAAAATGCACTAATTTGCGCATTGATCTCTATCAGTGGGCTTTTGGAGTCTGTCATTATTGAACGGCTCAAGAGGTCGGGTTACTTTAGGCATGCGACGAATTTCTGAGGAAGCCAATTTCCGGCGCTCGCCATAATAACAAAAGGGGGCTTCGGGCTCCCTTTCAATACCAGACAACGCAAGTAGAAACCCATGGATATTACCGAGCTGCTCGCTTTTAGCGCCAAAAACGGCGCGTCCGATCTTCATCTGTCCGCCGGTCTGCCTCCGATGATCCGCGTGGACGGCGACGTGCGCCGCATCAATCTGCCGGCCATGGAACACAAGGAAGTCCACGCGCTGATCTACGACATCATGAACGACAAGCAGCGCAAGGATTTCGAAGAATTCTTCGAAACGGATTTTTCCTTCGAGGTGCCCGGCGTGGCCCGTTTCCGGGTGAATGCCTTCAACCACAACCGCGGTGCCGGTGCGGTATTCCGGACCATTCCCTCGAAAGTACTGACCATGGAAGACCTGGGCATGGGCAAGGTGTTCCAGAAAATCTCCGACATGCCCCGGGGCATTGTGCTGGTTACCGGCCCCACCGGTTCCGGTAAGTCCACCACCCTGGCGGCCATGGTCGACTACATCAACGATTCGCGCTACGAGCACATCCTCACCATTGAGGATCCCATCGAATTCGTGCACGAATCGAAAAAATGCCTGGTCAACCAGCGGGAAGTCCACCGCGATACCCTGGGCTTCTCCGAAGCCCTGCGCTCGGCCCTGCGGGAGGATCCGGATATTATTCTGGTGGGCGAGCTGCGGGATCTGGAAACCATCCGCCTGGCGCTGACCGCCGCGGAAACCGGTCACCTGGTATTCGGCACCCTGCACACCACCTCCGCTGCCAAGACCATTGACCGGGTGGTGGATGTATTCCCCGCCGAAGAAAAATCCATGATCCGTTCCATGCTGTCGGAATCCCTGCAGGCGGTGGTATCCCAGACCCTGATGAAGAAAAACGGCGGCGGCCGGGTGGCCGCCCACGAAATCATGATGGGCACTCCGGCGATCCGTAACCTGATCCGCGAAGACAAGGTGGCGCAGATGTACTCGGCCATCCAGACCGGCGGCGCGCTGGGCATGCAGACACTGGATCAGTGCCTGCAGGGGCTGGTCAATAAAGGCCTCGTGGCCCGCGACATAGCCCGGGAAAAAGCCAAGAGCCCGGACTCAATCTAACGAGGAGAACACAGATGGAATTCGAAGAGCTCCTCAAACTGATGGTACAGAAAGGCGGCTCCGACCTGTTCATCACCGCCGGGGTCCCACCCAGCATGAAGGTGAACGGCAAGATCCTGCCGGTGACCAAGAGCGCGCTGACCCCGGACATGACCCGGGACATCGTGTTTGGCGTCATGACCGAACAGCAACGCAAGGAATTCGTCGCCCACCACGAGTGCAACTTCGCCATCTCCGCCCGGGGCATCGGCCGGTTCCGGGTGTCCGCCTTCTACCAGCGCAACCTGGTGGCCATGGTGCTGCGCCGCATCGAAACCAAGATTCCCAACGTGGACGACCTGCGTCTACCGCCGGTGATCAAGGAACTGGCCATGACCAAGCGGGGCCTGGTGATCTTCGTGGGGGCCACCGGTACCGGTAAGTCCACCTCGCTGGCTTCCATGATCGGCCACCGCAACAAAAACTCGAAGGGCCATATCATCACCATTGAGGACCCCATCGAATTCATCCACCAGCACCAGGGCTGCATCGTCACCCAGCGTGAGGTGGGTATCGATACCGAGTCCTTTGATGTCGCCCTGAAGAACACCCTGCGTCAGGCGCCGGATGTGATCCTGATCGGTGAGATCCGTACCCCGGACACCATGGACAAGGCCATCGCCTTCGCGGAAACCGGCCACCTGTGTCTGGCCACCCTGCACGCCAACAACGCCAACCAGGCGCTGGACCGGATCATCCACTTCTTCCCGGCAGATCGTCACGGCCAGCTGTGGATGGATCTGTCCCTGAACCTGAAAGGCATCGTCGCCCAGCAACTGATTCCCACCCCGGACGGCAAGGGTCGCCGCGCTGCCATCGAGGTACTGCTGGGCACACCACTGGTGCAGGACCATATCCGCAAGGGCGAAGTGCACATGCTCAAGCAGCTGATGAGCAAGTCCCGGGAACAGGGCATGCAGACCTTCGACCAGGCCCTTTACGACCTCTACTCCGTGGGCGAGATCACCTACGAAGACGCCATGCTGCACGCGGATTCCCCCAATGATCTGCGCCTGATGATCAAGCTCGGCAACGAAACCGATGCCTCCAGCCTGGATATCGCCACGCGAGGGTTGAGCATCGAGGACACCGAGTAACGACAGTTAATAATTAACAATGAATAGTTAATAGTTGCGCGGGGGAGCTCATTACGGACTGATGGGCCCTGCCCGCCCGCGCCCAACCCCGCGATAGCAGGGACGCTTTTTTACTTTACCAATGGAGGGGAAAACCCATGCAACAACAAAAAGAAACGCACCTGACACCCATCGGCTATCTGCTGTGGTTTTTCGGCGGTATCTTCGGTTACCACCGTTTCTACTATGGTCGTCAGCTCACCGGCCTGCTGTGGATGTTGACCGCCGGGGTCTTCTTTATCGGCTGGATCGTGGATGCCTTCCTGATTCCGGGCATGAATCGGGATGCCAATAACCAGTTCAAGACCGGCGAGACCGATTACAGCGTGGCCTGGGTACTGATGCTGTTTCTGGGTATCTTCGGCGCCCACCGCTTCTACATGGGCAAGATCGGCACCGGGGTGCTCTACCTTCTGACCTTGGGCCTGCTCGGTTTCGGGGTGCTCTATGACCTGTTCACCCTCAACGGCCAGGTCTCCGAGCGCAACGGCGAAACCGCTCAGGGCGAGCCGGTTCCTGCCTGATCACACCTGGAGCAGGCCGCCGGCCTGCTCCGCTTTCTACCCCACCAGCTATCCCGCAACTGTAATAGAGCCACCCTATGCTGCTGGCCGCCATTCGCCGATGGTTCTCTGAAGACTTCTACGTCCAGATCCACGAAAATCGCTACGTCATCACCTCCCTGGACAACCCGGGGGAGTCGCGACGTTTTCCTGCCACAGATGCCTTTAGTACGTCACGACTGTTGGTCGGCCATTTCCTTGTTGCCGAAACACTGTTGCGAGCCACGCTCGGGCAAATGAACGGCGGATCCAGATTGAAAAGCTATCGCCTTATCATGCACCCGCGGGACAAGGCAGAAGGCGGTCTTTGTGAGGTAGAAACACGGGTGCTGCAGGATCTTGCTTTCGGGGCAGGCGCTCATGATGCCATCATCTGGGAAAAGGAGCCGCTTTCCGCGACGCAGGCCAAGGCCCTGTGGGACAACCCTCAGTAATGCGGCGGCGGTGCATCCTCGATACGTGACGCCGCCATTTCCTCGGACAGATCCAGCACCCGGTCCACCAGTTTGCGGCACACCTTTTCCAGCTCGTCGATTTTTCCCTGCTGATCACTGACCACCTTGTTCAGGTGCTGGACCAGGTCTTCCTGGTAGGCCAGTTTGGTTTCGATATCGACCAGCCGTTCTGCGTCGCTCATGAAATACCCTCTTTCTGTAGGAGCTATGCTGCTTGCATGGCGAACCTGCTTGCGGTGATCGCCTTCGACGGTTCGCCATGCAAGCATAGCTCCTACAATCCGCGTCATTAACATTGGCCCCATTGTACTTGCCCGAAAACAATATTGCCGCTAAGGTTTGCCCCGTCTTGGGGGAGTAGTCGCTCGGTTTTCACCCCTTGGCGGTCATCAACATAGTTGCGCCGCATGCGCATGGTGGCCGCGTCCGCGTCTAGGGAGCCTCTGACTACTTCCTTGCATGCTCAGGCTTTCATGCTGGTTCGCAATCTAGACGCGCTTTTGAAGGCAGGCTGGTTGCCTGTAGAGAAAGCGCAACGACGAGTGCGGGCCAGCATGAAAGCCCCGAAGGGCGTGCCCTGAAGCGCACATCTGCTGCGCCTTGCCTCTAGGAAAGGGAACCACCCTTGCCGTCGAGACAAGACACAACAGCTGCACGCTTCAGGACACGCTGAGTACGCAAGGAAGTAGTCAGAGGCTCCCCCAGGATTGACGAGACCTGAGACATCACTGGTATTCCGCTGGGGCGGGATTGACCGGTGGTGTCTCTGTGTCGCAATCCCGCCCCTCTGGAAACGTTCATGGAAGCCCTGTTCAGCTCTTTCCTGCTGGTTGCCCTCGGCGAGATTGGCGACAAGACCCAACTACTGTCCCTGGCCCTGATCCTCAAATTCCGCAAGCCCTGGCCGATTCTGGCTGGCGTGGTGGTGGCCACCCTGCTTAACCATGGCGCCTCGGTATGGTTTGGTGACTGGTTGGCCGGCGCCATTCCCGGCGACTGGCTGCGCTGGATTCTCGGCATCAGCTTTATCGCCCTGGGCCTGTGGATGCTGATCCCGGACGGCGATGAGAAAGTGGATGAGAACCCCCGCTTCGGCCCCTTCCTGACTGCTCTGGTGCTGTTCTTCATTGCCGAGATCGGTGACAAGACCCAGTTCGCCACCATTGCCCTGGCGGTACAGTTCAAGGATCAGTTCTGGCCGGTGCTGGGCGGCTCCACCCTGGGCATGATCGCCGCCAATCTGCCGGTGATCTGGCTGGCGCATCAGTTCGGCGGCGACAAACTGGAAACCTGGGCCCACCGAATCAGTGCCGTGCTGTTTGTCGGCTTCGGGATGTGGGCGTTGCTGTAAGCCTGATTGAACAGGCGCCACGCGACACGCATAAAGCCTGATACAATCCGTTTTTTGCGTGCACGCGTGTTGCGTGCTGCCTGTTTGCGAGTCCCACCCCATGGCCCTCACCGCCACTATCTACAAAGCCGAATTGACCGTGTCTGACATGGACCGGGACTACTACGCCACCCATAATCTGACCGTGGCGCTGCACCCGTCGGAAACCGAATCGCGGATGATGTTGCGGCTGCTGGCCTTTGCCCTCAATGCCCACGAAGACCTGACCTTTACCCGTGGCCTGTCCAGCACCGACGAGCCGGACCTGTGGCAGCGCAACCCGGACGATACCCTGGCACACTGGATCGAGCTGGGCATGCCAGACGAAAAGCGCCTGCGCAAGGCGTGCGGCCTGGCGCGACAGGTGACGCTTTACACCTATGGCGCCCGGGCACCACAGGTATGGTGGGAGAGCATGAAGAACAAGGTGACCCGCTTCAGCAACCTGCACATCGTGCATGTGGACCCGGACAGCGAAGCAACCCTGGCGCCACTGATGCAGCGCACCATGCAACTGCAATGCATGATTCAGGATGGCCAAATCTGGTTCGGCAGCACCGAGCAATCCATGGAGATGGGCCTGACAACCTGGTTCGGTGCCAGCCCCCATCACTAAATCTTCACGCGGTGCACAAGCGCCCCATGTTAGTAATGTCGCCGCGATTTCTTTGACCACGGAGCCCCCATGTCAGACCTGATTCTGCACCACTACGCCCTGTCCCCCTTTTCCGAAAAGGTACGGGCCATGCTCGGCTATGCCGGTCTGGACTGGCAATCGGTCACCGTGCGGGAAATGCCGCCGCGCCCGATGCTGGCTCCCCTGGCCGGTGGCTACCGGAAAATTCCGGTGGCACAAAACGGCGCCGATGTATTCTGTGACACGCGCATTATCGGCGCGGAGATCGCCGCGCTGGCCGGCAAGCCGGAGTTGATCGCCAGCAACGCCGGTGTCAACGTGCAGGATTTTGTCGCCCGGGTGGACCTGGATATCTTTCTCGCCTGCATTATTTCCGCCGGCAACCTGACCCTGCTGCGCAAGGTGCTCAAGGAATCCTCGCTGCTGGATCTCGGCCGCCTGTTGTGGGACCGCATCGCCATGGGCAGCAAGGCCAAGGTGAAAACCAACAGCCCGAAACAGATGAAGCGCATGGTGGAAGCGCATCTTACCGATCTGGAAGGGAAGCTGGAATCACACCCCTTCCTGTTTGGCGACACCCCAAACGCCGGTGATTTCTCCGCCTACCACAGCCTGTGGTTCCAGCGTGACCTGGCCGAACAGCCTCGCTTCAAACGGTTTCCCAAGGTCAATGCCTGGATGGATCGCCTGCAGGCCTATGGCCAGGGCAACAGCACCGAGATCAGTGCCGACCAGGCCCTGGAGCAGGCCCGTGCTGCCACCCCCCGTCCACTGCCCGATTCCACCCAGGACCAGGCGCTGATCGGCAAGACCGTGAGCGTGGTCCCGAACGACTACGGGCGCATTCCGGTAGAAGGCACCCTGGTGGCCAGCACCAATGAGCGCTGGATCGTGGCGCGGGACGAGGATGCCGTGGGCCGGGTACATGTGCACCTGCCGCGTCAGGGGTTTTTGATCCGCGCGGTCTGACTTTTCATCCAGCAGTGCGGATGCCACCGGTATAATTCCCACGCCCGGGCCGCATCCGTGCTACTGTGTGCGCCGTTTCACCCCACCGCTTAGTGGGGTCCTCTCGCTGTTTTACGGTGCCTCAGGCCGACCTCATCGCCATTGCCCCTCTAAGCTTAGTGCCGCCAGAGGAGCCACCATGAGTACCGTTTCCCCGATTTCGTTGCGTCCACGCCCCTATTCCGCCCAGGCACCACCCACCAGCGCTTCCTCCTTGCCCGACCCCGCCCTGCATAACGCCCACACCCTGCCCCACCCCACCAGCAACCGCACCGCCACCGCGATCATCTATTGCGAAGGCCAGTTCGGTGACATCGACGGCAAAACCGCCAACGGCCTGATTCGTCACTCGGAAAAATATACCGTGCTGTCAGTGATCGACAGTACCCAGGCCGGGCTCGACAGCGGCATGATTCTGGACGGCACCGCCAACGGTATTCCGGTATGCCGCGACATGGACGACGCCCTCAGTCAAACAACGACGCTCCCGGATTTTTTGATTTTCGGCATGGCGCCGGCCAGCGGCCTGCTCTCCGACGCCCAGCGCGAGGTGGTGCTGGCCGCCATGGGCAAGGGCATGAGCATCGTTAACGGCCTGCATGAATTTCTCAACGACGACCCGGAATTCGCCGCCGCCCGCATTGCCCACAAGGTGGATATCGTCGATGTGCGCCGACCCCGGCCAAAGAAATTTCTGCGCATGTTCAGCGGCAGCATCCATCAGGTCACCTGCCCACGCATTGCCGTACTGGGCACCGACTGCGCCATCGGCAAACGCACCACCGCCACCGTGCTCACCGCCGCCCTCAATGCCATCGGCCTCAAGGCAGTAATGGTAGGCACCGGCCAGACCGGGCTGATCCAGGGCGCCCGTTACGGTGTCGCGCTGGACTCAGTACCCTCGCAATTTTGTGCCGGCGAACTGGAAGCCACCATCGTCGAGGCATTTAACAACGAGCAGCCGGACGTGATCATCATTGAAGGCCAGGGCGCCCTGAGTCACCCGGCCTTCTCTACCACCTCCTTTATTCTGCGCGGCGCCTGCCCGCAGGCGGTGGTGCTGCAGCATGCGCCCGGGCGAACGTCCCGCTGCGACTTCGACAACATGGCCATGCCGAACCCGGCGGACGAAATCACCCTGATCGAGACCTTTGCCGACACCCGCGTGATCGGCATGACCCTCAACCACGAGCACATGGATGACGACCAGGTCAGCCTGGCCATGGTCCGCTTCGGCCAGGAACTGGGCATCCCGGTCACCGACGCCCTGAACCGGCCGGCCCGGCACCTGCTGGAGATGGTGTTTGCCGCCTTTCCTGCCCTGCGCCAAGAACTGACAGGCGCGCCGCAATGAGCGCGCCGCGACTGGACATCAATCTGGACAAGATCAGCCACAATGCCCGCATGCTGGTGGAAGACCTGGGCGACCGGGGCATCGCCGTCACCGGCGTCACCAAGGCGGCACTGGGCTCCCTGGACATTGCCAAGGCCATGTTGCGCGCCGGCATGAGCGGGCTGGGGGATTCGCGCATCGAGAATATCGAGGCCATGCGCCAGCAGCGCATTTCTGCCCCCATCATGCTGATCCGCTCGCCCATGCTCAGCCAGGTGGAGCGGGTGGTACGCAACGCGGATATCAGTTTCAACACCGAACTGTCGGTGGTACGCCGACTGTCCGCCGCCGCCGAGGAAGCCGAACGCAGCCACGGTATCGTGCTGATGGTGGAACTGGGAGATCTGCGTGAGGGCATTCTCCCTGAAGATCTGATCAGCGCCGCCCGCGAAGTGGTGCGGCTGCCCAACCTGGAGCTCACCGGCATCGGCACCAACCTGGCCTGCCACAGCGGCATGGCCCCGGATGCGGACAACATGGGCGCCCTGTCGACCCTGGCCGGCGAGGTGGAAACCGCGCTGGGTATCCAGCTGCGACTGGTTTCCGGCGGCAATTCCGCCAACCTGGACTGGGCACTGGGCAACAGCGCCACCGGCCGCATCAACCATCTGCGCCTCGGCGAAGCCATCCTGCTCGGTTGCGAGCCCCTGCATCGTCAGCCCGTTGACGGCCTGCACACCGACGCCATCACCCTGGTGGCGGAAGTAATCGAGTCGAAAACCAAACCGTCCCTGCCCTGGGGCACGCTGGCCGAAACCGCCTTCGGCGGCGACGTGGTTTCCACCGATAGCGGCGACATGACACGGGCGATTCTGGCGGTGGGGGAACAGGATCTGGACCCGAACGGACTGCTTGCACCCGAGGGTCTGACCATTCTCGGCGCCAGCGGCGATCACCTGCTGCTGGACTGCGGCAAACTGCGCCTGCGGGTGGGGGACGAAGTGCGTTTCGGCGTCAACTACAGCGCCCTGGTGCGCGCCATGACCTCACCGTTCGTGGAAAAGAAAATGATCCGCGGCAAGCCGGTCACCCAGCACCGGAAGTAGTGCGCGGTTGTCGAAAAGATAAAAGGCGGAAAAGCGGTTTTACCACAGAGGACTCCAAACCCACCGAGAAAATGTTTATCTCCGTGTCCTCTGTGCCCTCTGTGGTAAAAAAATCTTTACGACCTACAGGCTGCGCTGATTCACTCGCTTCATCAGTTCTTCAGCACTTTCCTTGCGCTCGGAATAGCGGTCGGTGAGGTAGTCGCTGCGGTCGCGGGTAAGCAGCGTGAACTTCACCAGCTCTTCCATCACATCAACAATACGGTCATAGAAGCCTGAGGCTTTCATGCGATCGTTTTCATCGAATTCCAGAAACGCTTTGGGCACCGACGACTGATTGGGGATGGTGAGCATGCGCATCCAGCGGCCCAGCACGCGCAGCTGGTTGACCGCATTGAACGATTGCGAGCCGCCACATACCTGCATCACCGCCAGGGTTTTTCCCTGGGTAGGACGCACTGCGCCCAGGGACAAGGGAATCCAGTCGATCTGCGCTTTCATGATGCCGGTCATGGCGCCATGGCGCTCCGGCGAGCACCACACCATCCCCTCACTCCAGGTCACCAGATCGCGCAGTTCCTGCACCTTTGGGTGGCTGGCATCTTCACTGTCCGGCAGCGGCAGGCCATCGGCATGAAAAATCCGCGGCTCCGCCCCCATGGCCTCCAGCAGACGCGCCGCCTCGGCCACCACCAATCGGCTGAAGGAACGCTGGCGCAGGGACCCGTACAACAACAGGATGCGCGGCTTGTGGGTGGACGATTGATCCCGGAATACGCTGTCGGTAGTCGGGACCTGGAAACAATCGTTATCGAGGTTAGGCATATCTTTCATGGCACGGTGACTTCTTTCGCAATAATGGAGGCCGTCTTCGCGATGCAGGCATCGCTTCCCACAAGTGGCCGAAGGGCCTCTGTGGGAATGACGAACCCTTGATCACAAACGGTTTTGATTTCGCTATTAACTATTCACTATTAACTATTCATTGCTCTCTTCGAACCAGTGGGGAGTGCGATTCACGATCGCCACCAGGGTCAGCATCACCGGTACTTCCACCAGCACCCCCACCACCGTGGCCAGCGCCGCGCCGGAGTGCAGACCGAACAGGCTGATGGCCACGGCCACCGCCAGTTCGAAGAAATTGCTGGTGCCGATCAGGCAGGCAGGGCCGGCCACGTTGTGTTTCAGCCGCAGGCGACGAGCCGCCCAGTAAGCAATCACGAAGATGCCGTAGGTCTGGATCAGCAGCGGGATAGCGATCAGCACGATGGCCATGGGTTTGGCGAGGATGGTTTCCGCCTGGAAGCCGAACAGCAGCACCACCGTGGCCAGCAAACCCATGACGCTGATCGGCTTGAGCGCCCCAACGAAGCTTTCCACTTTCGCCTCGCCACCTTTAGCCACCAGCATCTGGCGTGTGAGGAAACCGGCGATCAGCGGCAGCACCACATACAGCACCACGGACAACAACAGCGTATCCCAGGGAACGGTGATATCACTGACACCCAGCAGCAGGGCGGCGATAGGGGCAAAGGCAAACACCATGATGATGTCGTTCACCGACACCTGCACCAGGGTGTAGTTAGCGTCGCCCTTGGTCAGGTGGCTCCACACGAACACCATGGCTGTACAGGGCGCCACGCCCAGCAGGATCATGCCGGCGATGTACTCGGTGGCAGTCTGCGGGTCCACCCAGCCGGCGAACAATACCTTGAAGAACAGCCAGCCCAGCGCCGCCATGGTGAACGGCTTGATCAACCAGTTGATCACCAGAGTGAGCAGCAACCCCCGTGGGTTCTGTCCCACTTTCTTGATCGCGGTGAAATCAATCTGGATCATCATCGGGTAGACCATCACCCAGATGAACACCGCCACCGCCAGATTCACGTGGGCGTACTCAAACGCGGCCACCGCCTGAAACAGGGGCGGCACTGCCAACCCCAGGCCGACCCCGGCAATAATCGCCAGGCCCACCCAGACGCTGAGGTAACGTTCAAAAAACGGCATCAGTGGTCCTCCAGGTCCCGGTGGATTTGCTCACCGCTGGCCACCAGGCCTTTCTCATTGAGGTCATCCAGCGACACCGCGAACAGTGCCTGAAGACGTTTTTCCAGTTGCTGGTAGGTAGCCTCAAAGGCGGCGGCAATGTCCTCGTCCGTGCCTTGCACATGGGCCGGGTCCGGCAGACCCCAATGCAGTTTGGGCACATCCCCCAGCCACACCGGGCAGGCTTCTCCGGCAGCGCTGTCGCAGACGGTGATGATCAGATCAATATCTTCATCGGCCAGGTCGTCCATGGACTTGGAGGCCGGGTTAGCCGGGGTAATGCCATGGCGGGCCAGCACCGCCAGCGCCCCGGGATTCACCTGACCGGTGGGATGGCTGCCGGCACTGAGCCCCCGAAAACGATCTTCGCCCAGGGCATTGATCAACGCTTCGCCGATAATGGAACGGCAGGAATTACCGGTGCACAGCACCAGAATCGTCACGGGTTGCAGTTGCATGTCAGTTCTCGCAGCAGGCAGGGACAGGAAGGGTCAAAGACAGGGCCTCGCAGGCCGGTGATACCAGATTCGCCAACGTCTGTTGGGCCCAGGCGGGCAGCTCCGGGTTGATGCGGTAATGCATCCAGGTGCCCTGGCGCCGCGCCACCACCAGCTGACACTGGCGCAACTGGGCCAGATGCCGGGACACGGTGGACTGCGGCGCACTGACCGCATCCACCAAATCACACACACAAACCTCGCCCTGACCGTGCAACAGACAGACCAGACTCAAGCGAAGATCATCGCCGAGGCATTTGCAGAGCTGGGTGGGAGTGAGCATGGGCCGCCCTGTATTCGTATATTCGGAAATACGGATATTAAAGACGCACGTTGCAAGATACAAGGCTCAATGCGGGAAGGTTTTGTGACGATGCCCGAAACGAAAAAGGCCGCGCCCGAAACGGGCACAGCCTTTATAAGGGTCCTGTAGGAGCGTCGCTGTCGGCGCGATGATGCAAAGTTCCGAGTTGCGAGAAGCGAGTTTCGAAGATCAAAACCGGTTTTGCTTTTCGTTACTCGAAACTCGTCACTCGCTTCTGCGGGCGATTTCCTCGCTGCGCTCGGTTCGCGTCTCAAGCGACCCTCCTACAGCGGCAACGTAGCAGGGTTTTGCTCGTGGCTAGAAGCTCGTAGCTCGCAGCTGTCTTTTACTTCTTCAGCTTGGCTTCGATCTCGTCCACGGTGATGTGGCGTACGTCCTTGCCTTCCACCAGGTAGATGACCTGCTCGCCGATGTTGCGGGCGTGGTCACCGATACGCTCCAAAGCACGCAGGGACCAGATGATGTTGAGGATCCGGGTAATAGAGCGCGGATCTTCCATCATGAAGGTCACCAGCGAACGCATGGCGCTGCGGTATTCCATGTCCACTTCGTTGTCTTCAGCGGCGACGGCCAGGGCTTTCTTGGCATCGAAACGGGCGAACGCGTCCAGGGTATCGCGCAGCATGTTGCGCACGTGGTTGCCAATGTGCCGCACTTCCACGTAGCCACGGGGGGACTCGCCCTCTTCCGCAAGCTGCTGGCCCATGCGGGCAATCTTGGCCGATTCGTCGCCGATCCGTTCCAGGTCGGAGACGGCCTTGGTGACGGCAATGATCAGACGCAGGTCGGAGGCCGCAGGCTGGCGCAGAGCCAGTACCCGGGTGCATTCCTCGTCGATCAGCATTTCCAGCTTGTCGACCTTGTCTTCCGTCTCCAGCACCTTCTGGGCCAGGTCGGAATCCGCATGCAGCAACGCCTGCAAGGCATCCACTACCTGCTTTTCCACCAGGCCACCCATCTCCATCAGATTGTTGCGGATGGATTCCAGCGCCTCATTGAACTGGGTTGAGCTGTGCTCACCAAAATGCATGCGATCCATGATCTGTTTTCCTCCGAGCGGCGCTTAGCCGAAGCGCCCGGTGATATAGGCTTCCGTCAGATCGTGTTCCGGTTTGGTGAACACGGTCTCGGTGTCATTCATTTCCACCAGACGACCCAGGTGGAAGTAGGCGGTGCGGTGTGACACCCGCGCGGCCTGCTGCATGGAGTGGGTAACGATGGCGATGGTGTAGGACTCGCTCAGTTCGCTGATCAGCTCTTCGATCTTGGCAGTGGCGATGGGGTCCAGCGCGGAGCAGGGCTCATCCATCAGCACCACTTCCGGGCTCACCGCGATGGTGCGGGCAATACACAGACGCTGCTGCTGGCCACCGGACAGGCCGGTGCCGGACGCATGCAGGCGGTCTTTCACCTCATCCCACAGGCCGGCTTTGCGCAGGCTGTTTTCCACGATCTCATCCAGGTCGTATTTCTTGTTGGCCAGGCCATGGATGCGCGGCCCATAGGCCACGTTATCGTAGATGGATTTGGGGAACGGGTTGGGTTTCTGGAACACCATGCCCACCCGGGCACGCAGCTCCACCACATCCAGTTTCGGGTCGTAAAGATCCTGCCCTTCCAGATGCAGATCGCCCTTCACCCGACAGATATCAATGGTGTCGTTCATGCGGTTCAGGCAGCGCAGGAAGGTGGACTTGCCGCAACCGGACGGACCAATCAGCGAGACCACTTCGTTCTTGCCGATATCCAGGCTGACGCCATGGATAGCCTGATTATCGGCGTAGAACACCTCCACATCACGCAGGCGCATTTTCGGGTTGTCCACAAAGGGCTGACCCACGGTCTGATCGGGATAGGGAGTGTCTTGTGTCATTGCGTCACGCTCGTTTATGGCCTTGTCTTTGGCCGCATCATTGTTGCCCAGAGACGGTTTGTCCAGTTGCTGTGCGGTTTCCATCACTCAAATCCTCGTTACCGGTCCGTTACCAGCGCCGCTCAAGACGCTTGCGCAGTACCACCGCCAGGGTGTTCATGGTGATCAGGAAGGCCAGCAGCACCATGATCGCGGCGGACGCCAACGCTTCGAAAGATTGCTCCGGGCTGTCTGCCCACAGGTAGATCTGTACCGGCAGTACCGTGGCAGCATCCAGCGGGCCGGCGGGCAGATCGACGAT
This sequence comes from uncultured Alcanivorax sp., assembly GCF_947258575.1. Taxonomy (GTDB): domain Bacteria; phylum Pseudomonadota; class Gammaproteobacteria; order Pseudomonadales; family Alcanivoracaceae; genus Alcanivorax. The sequence goes on along the minus strand of NZ_CAMYIV010000010.1, from coordinate 215,110 downwards.
AAAGGCCACCATGCCGATCATCAGCAGCGGTGCGGTTTCACCCAGGGCCTGGGCCATACCGATGATGGCACCGGTGAGCATGCCCGGCAGCGCCAGCGGCAGCACATGGTGCAATACCACCTGCATCTTCGACGCCCCCAGCCCCATGGCCGCCTGGCGAATGCTGGGCGGTACCGCCTTGATGGCGGCGCGGCTGGAAATGATGATGGTCGGCAGCGTCATCAACGTCAGTACGATACCGCCCACCAGTGGCACCGAGCGGGGCAGGCCGAACAGGCCGATGATCACCGCCAGACCCAGCAGGCCGAAGATGATCGACGGTACCGCCGCCAGGTTGTTGATGTTCACTTCAATGAAATCGGTGAACTTGTTCTTCGGGGCAAATTCTTCCAGGTAGATCGCCGCGGCCACACCCACCGGAAAACTCAACACCAGGGTCACAATCATGGTGAACAGCGACCCGAGAATGGCGCCGAGAATACCGGCCTGTTCCGGCTCACGGGAATCGCCGTAGCTGAACAGGGACTGGTTGAATACCATCCGGGTTTCCCCGGAGGCTTCCAGCTCGGCGACCCACTGCTGCTGCTTGGTATTCAGGCGGCTGTCTTCGCGTTGCTTTTCACTGGCCTTGAGGAACAGGTCCACGTCGTCATCGGCCAGCAACCACAGGGTGCGGGTCTCGCCCAGCAGGGAAGGATCTTCGCGCAACATATCGCGCAGGGCATAACCGGCGCCGGTGCTCACCAGCTGGTTCAACGCCCGGGTATCCTGGCGTCCTTCCACGGTGGGGAAGCGCTCTGCCAGGGCGTCGCGGATCACCCCCTGATAATTACCGTAGTTCAGTTCATCCTCGTCGCGGGGGTCGCTGACATCCAGCACCTCGGCGTCAAAGGTGATCGGCAGCTGGACTTCATACTCGAAGAACGCGCTGTGACCCTTGCCAATAATGTCGGTGAACAGCAGCACCAGGGCCATCAAGCCAATGCCGATGGAGCCGATGCCAAATGCCTTGAAGCGCTTCTCGGCCCGGTAGCGCCGGGCCAGCGTCTTGCGAACTTTTTCCGTGGTTTCGCTCATGGTCTCTCTCCGGCTCCTAGTCGTACTGCTCGCGGTATTTCTTCACGATATGCAGCGCGAAGATATTCATGACCAGGGTGGTGATGAACAACATCAGGCCCAGGGCGAAGGCCGCCAGGGTCTTGGCGCTGTCGAATTCCTGGTCGCCGGTCAGCAAAGTCACAATCTGTACGGTGATGGTGGTCACCGCTTCCAGCGGATTGGCGGTCAGATTGGCCGCCAGGCCAGCGGCCATCACCACGATCATGGTTTCGCCAATGGCCCGGGAGGCGGCCAGCAGGATGCCGCCCATGATGCCCGGCAGGGCCGCCGGGAAAATCACCTTCTTGATGGTTTCGCTCTTGGTGGCGCCCAGCCCGAGGGAGCCATCACGCATGGCCTGGGGCACGGCAGTAATCACATCGTCCGCCAGGGAAGACACGAAGGGGATAATCATGATGCCCATCACCAGGCCGGCAGCCAGAGCGGATTCCGACGCCACATCCAGGCCGATGGATTCGCCCATGCCACGAATGAAAGGCGCCACCGTCAGGGCGGCAAAGAAGCCGTACACCACAGTGGGCACCCCGGCCAGTACTTCCAGTGCCGGCTTGGCCACGGTACGAACCCGGTTGCTGGCGTATTCCGCCAGGTAGATGGCGGACATCAGTCCCACCGGCACCGCCACCAGCAATGCAATGGCGGAAATCAGCATGGTGCCCATGAACAATGGCACGGCACCGAAGGCACCGCCGGACGCTACCTGATCGGCGCGCAGGGCAGTCTGTGGGCTCCACTGCAACCCGAACAGGAAATCGGTGACCGGCACCTTGCCGAAGAAGCGGATGGATTCGAACAGGACCGACAGCACAATGCCCACGGTGGTCAGGATCGCCACCGTGGCACACAGCATGAAGAGGGTCTGCAGTACCCGCTCCACCTGCTGGCGAGCGCGCAACTGCGGTGACACTTTCAGCCAGGCCCAGGCGCCGCCGAACATGCACAGCACGATAATCACCACGGTCAGGGCCATGGCGCTGGTCTGGCGCAGGGCCTGCAGGTTCTCTGCCGCGGCAGCAATGGGCGCTTCGACGAAATTAGCAGGCAGCGCACCGCTGGCCACGTTCTGGATCTTGCTGAGCGTCAGGTTATAGCTGGACGCATCCGTCGGCTGCAGCTCCGCCGGCAAGCCGGCAAGCACCTGCTGGCGGATAATGCTGTCATCAAACGCCAGCCACAGGCCCAGCACCACCAGAGCAGGAATGGCACACCACATGGCCGAACGCATGGCAAAGTAAAACGGCAGCGAGTGCAGGTGGCGAATCCCCCCCAGGGGACGGGCCAGCGCGTAGGAGCGGCGAAGCCCCACAAAGTAGGCGCCAGCCACCATCACCACCAGCAGTAACAGCAGGTTTCCGGTTTGCATGTAGTACTCCGATCGGATTTGCTCAAACAAAATCACCGCAATGATCTTGGTGGAACAAATACAGGTTTTTCAGGGGCGAAAAAGCCCGGTGGCAAACACCACCGGGCCGAAAGCATCCATGCTTTTTGTTATTCCCTTACAACTCTTCGCCAGTCATGGACTTCAGGCTGCGGGCCTGCTTGGCCATGCTCTTGCGCAGGTCATCACCCAGCGGGATCAGGCCTTTCTCGCCCAGGTAACCCTGGTCGCCCCAGGCTTTCTCGCTGGTGAACTCTTTCACGTAGCCTTCGATACCGGGTACCACACCCACGTGGGCTTTCTTCACGTAGAAGAACAGGGAGCGGGATACCGGGTAGTCGCCGGAGCCGATGGCTTCGAAGGTCGGCTCAACACCATCCACGTTGGCAGCCTGTACCACACCGCGGTTCTGATCCAGGAAGGAGTAACCGAACACACCGTAGGCGGCCGGGTTCTTTTCCAGTTTCTGCACGATCAGGTTGTCGTTTTCACCGGCTTCCACATAAACACCGTCTTCACGAACGCTGCGGCAGATGGCCTTGTACTTGGACTTGTCTTCGCTCTTGATGGCCTTCAGCCAGGGGAAGGTCTTGCAACCACCCTCGATGGCCAGCTCGTTGAAGGCATCACGGGTACCGGAAGTCGGCGGCGGACCGAGTACTTCGATTTCGGTGTTGGGCAGCGCCGGGTTCACGTCTTTCCAGGTCTTGTAAGGGTTGGCAACCAGCTCTTCGCTGCCATCCGGGTTCGGTACATCCTTGGCCAGGGCCAGGAAGATGTCACGCAGGGACAGATCGATGTGCTCGCCCTTCACGGAGTTGGCGATAACGATGCCATCGTAGCCGACCTTCACTTCGGTGATGTCTTTCACGCCATTGCTCTGGCACAGCTCGAACTCGGACTTCTTCATGCGACGTGACGCATTGGTGATGTCCGGGTGCTGGGTACCAACGCCCTGGCAGAACAGCTTCATGCCGCCGCCGGAACCGGTGGATTCGATTTTCGGGGTGGCGTTGCCGGTACGACCGAAACGCTCGGCCACCACGGTGGCGAACGGATATACCGTGGAGGAACCCACGATGGAGATAGTGTCACGCGCCATGGCAGTACCCGGTACGCTGGCCATGGCCAGTGCAGCGGCGGCACCTGCCAGAGTTGCTTTCATCTTGAAGTTCACGGTTAAGCCTCCTAGTTACATGGCACCGGCGCTTGTCAGGTTTGACCCCACCCCGGTTTTGTTCTTGCAATCTTTGCAAACCAGTTCATGTTTCAGCACAGCGCATGCTAGAGAGGGTTTATGACAGCAACATTACAGGATCATTGCGCCCCTGTGATCTGTCAGTTTTACCGGCAATCCCGCCCGATACTCTGGTTCTAGCCGGCAGCCCCCGTATAATGCGGGTTTTCGCGGGATGCATCCGTATCACAGATGGCACCGGAGCCAGTCTCCCGGGGCACAGGTTTTTATGACACAACAACTATTACGCTGGCAGCAACGTCTGGCCGGTTTTACCACCCTGGTGGGCCGCAGCAGCGCCTGGCTGGCCCTGCTGCTGGTACTGGGCACGGTGCTGGTGGTGGTGCTGCGTTATGGCTTCGGCATCGGCAATATCGCCCTTCAGGAATCGCTCACCTATCTGCACGGCAGCCTCTTTATGCTGGCAATTGCCTATACCCTGGCCGAGGACGAGCATGTGCGCGTGGATGTGCTCTACCAGCGCTTCAGCCCCCGGGGCCGGGCCTGGGTCAATCTGCTGGGCACCCTGTTCCTGCTGTTGCCGGTGTGTGCGGCCATTTTCTGGCTGTCGCTGGACTATGTGATCAGTAGCTGGCGTGAGCAGGAAACCTCCGCCAATGGCGGCCTGCCTTTTGTCTATTTGCTGAAAACCCTGCTGCTGATCCTGCCCGCCCTGCTCACCGTGCAGGCTCTGGCGGAGCTGTTGCGCCACAGCCTGACTCTGCTGGGGGCAGTACCGCCAGCGCCCCAGGACCATCCCGGGGAGGGCCTGTGATGGAATGGGTTCCCCTGCTCATGTTTGTGGTGGTCTGCCTGGTGCTGCTCAGCGGCTACCCGGTGGCCTTTGTACTGGGCGGCACCGCCCTGTTGTTCGCCGCCGCCGGCATGGTGACCGGCACGTTCAGCCCGGCGGACCTGACCTTTGTGCCCAACCGGCTGTTCGGCATCATCGACAACACCACCCTGATGGCGGTGCCACTGTTCGTGTTCATGGGGGTGATGCTGGAGAAATCCCGGGTGGCGGAAAAGCTGCTGGCCAGCATGGGCCAGCTGTTCGGCGGCCTGCCCGGCGGCATGGGCGTGGCCATCATTCTGGTAGGGGCGCTACTGGCCGCCAGCACCGGCATCGTCGGCGCCACCGTGGTGACCATGGGGCTACTGTCGCTGCCCACCATGCTGCGTCAGGGCTACCAGCCGCAGCTGTCCACCGGGCTGATCTGTGCCACCGGCACCCTGGGGCAGATCATCCCCCCTTCCATTGCGCTGGTGCTGCTTGGCGATGTGTTGGCCAACGCCTATCAGGAAGCCCAGCTCAAGCAGGGGCTGTGGTCCCTGGACACGGTGTCCGTGGGCGATCTGTTTGTCGGGGCGCTGATTCCCGGCCTGATTCTGGTGGGCCTGTATCTCTTGTATGTGGTAGCCATCAGCCTGCTGAAACCGCAGTGGGCACCCGCGTTTCAGACCAATGATGGCGAGCCGCGCGGCTGGCGCCCCCTGCTGGGCGGCCTGATTCCGCCGCTGCTGCTGATTGCGGCGGTGCTGGGCTCCATTCTCACCGGCAAGGCCACCCCCACCGAAGCCGCCGGCGTGGGCGCGTTTGGTTCGCTGTTGCTGGCGGCCGGCAACCGGCACCTGAACGGACAGATTCTCGGCCAGGTGGTGCGCGCCACCAGCCGGGTCACCGCCATGGTGTTCATGATCCTGATCGGCGCCAGCCTGTTTTCCCTGGTGTTTCGCGGTTTCGGTGGCGAGGAAGCGGTCCATGCCCTGTTCGAGAGCCTGCCCGGTGGGGTGATCGGCGCCACCCTGCTGGTGATGCTGCTGATCTTTCTGCTCGGCTTTATCCTCGACTTTATCGAGATTACCTTTGTGGTGGTGCCCATTGTCGGCCCGGTACTGCTGGCCATGGGTCTGGACCCGATCTGGCTGGGGGTAATGATCGCCCTGAACTTGCAAACCAGTTTTCTGACCCCACCCTTCGGGTTTGCCCTGTTTTACCTGCGCGGCGTAGCGCCGCCAGAGGTAAAAACCGCGCAGATTTACCAGGGCGTGATACCTTTTATCATTATCCAGCTGCTGATGCTGGGTATACTGGCGCTGTTCCCGGAACTGGCCACCTGGCTTCCTGATCAACTGTACGGGTAAATGAATTTCGGCGCGGCTGTGTATAGACTCCAAACCGGCTCAAAATATTACGGATAACAAACATGACCGATAACACCGACGACATGCCCCAGCCCATCGGCACCCTGGCCATTCAGACCATCGCCATGCCGCAGAGCGCCAACTGGAATGGCGATATCTTTGGTGGCTGGCTGGTATCGCAGATGGACCTGGCCGGTGCTGTCACCGCCCGCAAGAAAGCCCGTGGCCGGGTGGCCACCGTGGCGATTGATTCCATGGCCTTCCTGCGCCCGGTGCCGGTGGGCGCTGTAGTCAGCTGCTACACCCAGTTGCAGGATGTGGGCCGCAGCTCCATGCAGATTCTGGTGGAAGTGTGGATCCGCGAAGACACCGGCACCCTGTCGAAAGTGACCGAAGGGCATTTCACCTTTGTCGCGATTGATGACACCGGGCGGACCCGGGCGGTGCCAAGGGATTGACCAAGGCCTGCCGCCGTAGGAGCGTCGCTGGCGGCGCGATAGCCCAAAACCTGAAAAGCGGTATTTACCACAGAGGGCACAGAGATCACTGAGGAAAAGAAAGGTTTTTCTCTGTGTGCTCTGTGCCCTCTGTGGTGAAATGGCTTTTGATCCTGGTCTTTTATCGCGCCGCCAGCGACGCTCCTACGGCTGGGGTTCGGTTTTCTCTAGAGCAGTCTCCGCTCAACCCTTGGCTAACTCACTCCGCACGTTCATATACGACTGCTCGGCCACCGCCATGTATTCCACGGATTCGTCGCGGAACCTGCGGTAGGACTCGTACACCTTGCGCGCTTCGCTGTTGTCGGCCACAAGCGCTTCGATCACCTCGTCGCTGGCCTCCTTCAGTGCCTTGAGGACATCATCGGGCAACCGGCGCAGTTTCACCCCGTGCTTGTTGACCAGCTCCTGGAGGGCCGCGTTGTTCTGGGCGGTGTACTCGTCGAGCATGTCCTGGTTTTCCGACTGGGCGGCGTAACGGATGATCGCCTGCAGGTCCGCCGGCAAGCTGTCCCATACCGTCTTGTTGATGGTCAGTTCCAGAGTCGGGCCCGGCTCCTGCCAACCCGGGTAATAGTAGTACTCGGCGACCCGGTGCAGGCCAAAGGTCAGATCGTTGTAGGGGCCGACCCAGTCCGCCGCATCAATGGCACCGGTCTGCATGGAGGTGAACACCTCGGCACCCGGCAACTGCACTGGCGTGGCACCCACCTTGCCCAGCACCTCTCCGGCGAGGCCCGGCATACGCATCTTCAGACCCTTCAGGTCCTCCACGCTGTTGATTTCCTTGTTGAACCAACCCGCCATCTGGGTGCCGGTGTTGCCACAGGCAAACGGCTTGAGATTGAACTGAGCGTAGAGATCGTCCCACAGTTTCTGACCGCCACCATGGTGCAACCAGCCATTCATTTCCTGGGCCGTAAGCCCGAAGGGGACGGCGGTAAAGAACGGCGTGGCCGGGTGCTTGCCTTTCCAGTAGTAGGCGGCCCCATGACCCATCTCGGCGCTGCCCTGGCGCACCGCATCGAACACTTCAAAGGCCGGCACCAGTTCCTTGGCGCCATAGACCTTGATCTTGATACGCCCGGCAGACATCTCTTCCACCCGCTTGGCAAAGCGGTTGGCGCCAGCCCCCAGGCCGGGATAGTTCTTCGGCCAAGTGGTGACCATTTTCCATTCGTAGGTCTGCTGTTCGGGCTTTTTCTTTTCCGGCTGCGTGCCGGCGGCAGCCTGACCGTCCACGGGCGGGCAATCTTTCTGTTCGCAGCCGGCCAGCGCCAGGCCACCCAACCCCAGACCCAGGGCGGAAACAAATTTACGACGATCCAAGGTAGTTCCTCCGATAAAGGGCGGCAGCACACTGCCGCTTTCGGGTTATTTTTCTCGCCGGATGCCTGAGGCAGGACGCTGGTGTAGCGTCCTGCCTCAGGCATTCGGCGTTATATCACTTCCAGCCGGGCGTACTGGCTGACCAGCCACTTGGTGCCGGCGCCGTCAAAATTGATCTGCAGCCGGGCGTTGGGGCCCTGGCCTTCGAAGTGCAATACGGTGCCTTCGCCGAATTTCGGGTGCAATACCCGCGCGCCCAGGTTGATGCCATTGGACTCGGTTTCCCGAATCGGCCGCGACGCGCCGCCCACCGGCCGGCTGAAGCCGGCCCGGGCGCGGATTTCTTCCAGAAACTCGGCGGGGATCTCGCGCAGGAAGCGACTGGGCGGATTGTGGTTTTCATTGCCGTACAGACGACGGCTTTCCGCATGGGTCAGGTACAACTCGCGCATGGCGCGGGTCAGGCCCACGTAGCAAAGACGCCGCTCTTCGGCCATGCGGCCCGGCTCCTGGCTGGACATCTGGTGGGGGAACAGACCTTCCTCCATGCCACAGATGAACACCGCCGGGAACTCCAGGCCCTTGGCGGAGTGCAGGGTCATCATCTGCACCGCGTCCTCGTGGGCGTCGGCCTGGCCCTCGCCGGATTCCAGAGCGGCGTGGTCCAGAAAGGCGGTGAGGCTGTCCAGTTCGGAGTCTTCATCCTCGTCACCGAATTCCCGGGTGGCAGAGACCAGTTCGCGCAGGTTTTCCAGACGCTGCTGGCCCTTTTCGCCTTTTTCCTTGCCATGGAAATCCACCAGGCCGCTGGCTTCGATCACGTGTTCGGTGGTTTCCGCCAGCGACAGGCCGTCGCACTGCTGCTCCAGCTGCACCACCAGGTTCAGGAACACCGCCAGGGCATTGGTGGCACGAGCGGTAAGTAACTGCTCACTGATCAGCGCCTGGGCCGCCGCCCACAGGGACACGCCACGCTGACGCGCCAGCTCGCGCAGGCTTTCCAGGGTCTTGTTGCCGATGCCCCGGGTGGGCGTATTCACCACCCGTTCGAAGGCCGCGTCCGCATCGCGATGGCTGAGCAGACGCAGGTAGGCCAGGGCATTCTTGATCTCGGCACGCTCGAAGAAGCGCTGACCACCGTAAATGCGGTAGGGAATGCCGGCCTGCAAAAAGGCTTCTTCCAGTACCCGGGACTGGGCGTTGGAGCGGTACAGCACCGCCATTTCCCGCCGTGCGGTGCCTTCCTGAAACAGCTTCTCCACCCGCCCGGCAATAAAGCGGGCTTCGTCCACTTCATTGAAACCGGCATAGAGGCGAATCGGGTCGCCGTCGCTGCCCTCGGTCCACAGTTCCTTGCCGAGCCGGTCGGCATTGTTACCGATCACGGCGTTGGCGGCTTTCAGGATGGTGCCGGTGGAGCGGTAGTTCTGCTCCAGGCGAATGGTGCGGGTATCCGGGAAATCGCGGCTGAACTTGTGGATGTTCTCGATCTTGGCACCGCGCCAGCCGTAGATGGACTGATCATCATCACCGACGATGGTCACGGCGTTATCGTCGTTGGCCAGCAACCGCAGCCAGGCGTACTGGATGCTGTTGGTATCCTGGAACTCGTCCACCAGAATGTGCCGGAAGCGGCGCTGATAATGGCCACGCAGGCCATCGTTATCGCGGAACAGCTCCAGCACCCGCAGCAGCATTTCGTTGAAATCCACCAGGCCACTGCGCTCGCAGGCTTCTTCGTAGCCGGAGTAGATCTTCTGCATGGTCTGCACGAACAGGTCGCCATTGGCGTCCATGTGCTTGGCACGCAGGCCTTCATCCTTCTGACCGTTGATAAACCAGGTGGCCTGACGGGCCGGCCAGCGCTGCTCGTCCAGCCCCAGTTCCTTGATCACCCGCTTGATCAGACGAATCTGGTCATCCGCATCGATGATCTGGAACCCCTGGGGCAGGCCCGCTTCCTGCCAGTGGGCGCGCAGCAGGCGATGGGCAATGCCGTGGAAGGTGCCCACCCACATGCCGTCGGCGGACATGTCCAGCAGCTGCTCGATACGCCCGCGCATTTCGGCAGCGGCCTTGTTGGTAAAGGTCACCGCCAGAATACCGAACGGCGAGGCCTGCTCGGTGGCGATCTGCCAGGCGATGCGGTGCACCAGCACCCGGGTCTTGCCCGAGCCGGCACCGGCCAGCACCAATAAATGTCGGTCATCGGCAGCCACCGCATCGCGCTGGGCCGGGTTCAGGCCATCAATAAGGGAAGTTACGTCATCCATGGCGCGGGAGTTTAGCAGAATGTCCGCTGGCGCGATGCCTGCATACTGAACCCGGCCAGAGGAATCCCTGTGACATGGCAATACGCCACTATCGATAGTGAGATGGCGGTTTCCCTTGGCATCGCCGATAGGTAAACTGACAAAGAAAAACACTCGGCTAAAAGCCAGAGGATAATAATCAAGGTGTCTTCGCAGTCTCCGCAAACCCGAACCGCTCCGCCGTTCAATGGCGTGGTCACTGAACAGTGCCAACTGTTACTCAGTGGCATTGCGGTACTGATGCTGCTGGAAATCGCCAGTGCCGTCACACTGGTATGGGCCTACTGGAGCACACCCATTCCCCGCCAGCACCTGCTGATCTGGCTGGGCCTGGTGGCTGCCGTTCAGGTCGGCAAGATGATCGCCCTGCCCCTCTGCCATCGGCGTCTGCGCGACGACCTGGCCACCCCCCATTGCCGTCGCATTCTTTCTGCCATCGCCCTGAGCACCCCGCTAATCCTGGGCGCGGCCGGTTACCTGTTCAATCCACTGGATACCCTGTTTGCCAGCGACATGCTGGCCGCCCAGCTAACCATTGCCTGCCTGGGACTGGGCCTGAGCACCATGGCCCTGGCCGCCTATAGCAGTCACTTCCCCACCGTTTTTCTATATCTGCTGATGCTGCTCGGTCCCGGCATGCTGCGGCTCTCGGAAACCCAGGCCCATGGCCAGCTGTCGCTGATGCTGCTGATGTTCCTGTTGGCGCTGTTCTTCCTGTTCGCCGCCCGACGCATCAATCAGACCGGCCACCAGGCCATGATGCTGCAGGCCAGCAACCGCTCGCTGATCGACTATCTGAACCGGGCTCGCAGCGACGCGGAAGCACTCAACGAGAAGCTGGCCCAGGAAATCTACGAACGCAAGGAAGCCCGCCAGCGCCTGCAGGAAACCAACGAGCGACTGGAATCCATGGTGCAGGAGCGCACCCGGGCCCTGGGCGAAACCAACCAGGCCCTGGCGGCCACCGGTGAACGGCTGGAACTGGCGCTGGAAGCCAGCAATATCGGCCTGTGGGACTGGATGCTGGATACCGGTCGCAACTACCACACCAACTTCGACCGCCTGCTGGGCTACGACGGCGCCTACTTCAAGAACTTCTTTGGCGATCTGGAAACCCTGGTTCACCCGGAAGACCTGACCCGCATCCGCCGCGCCATGGTGTCCCACTTCAAAGGCCAGGATGACCGTTACCATGCGGTGTATCGGCTGCGCCATGCGGATGGCAGCTGGCGCTGGATCGAGGACGAGGGCCGGGTGGTGACATGGTCTGATCAGGGCCGCGCCCTGCGCATGATCGGCACCCGCCGGGATATCACTGAAGACCGCCAGAGCCAGGAGCAGCTCAGGCTGGCCGCCACCGTGTTCGACAACGCCCCAGAAGGCATCTTCATCCTCGACCACAAGTTCCGTTTCCTGGCGGTGAATGCGCGCTTCGAACAGATTACCGGTTACAGCGAATCCATGGTGCTGGGCAAGCAGGTGCTGGATCATCAGGAAACCGCCGCCAACCGCGACACCTACAAGATGATTACCGCCGCCCTGAAAGAGAACGGTTTTTGGGAAGGGGAAATCAACGAAACCCGCCGGAATGGCGAGCCCTTCCCGGAATGGCTTCAGGTCAGTGCGGTTCGCGACGAACACAAAAAGGTGATCCGCTTTGTCGGCATGATGTCCGACCTGACAACCCGCAAGGAAACGGAACAGCAGCTACAGTTCCTTTCCAATTACGATCGCCTCACCGGCCTGGCCAACCGCACCCAGTTCCGCGAACACCTGCACAAGTCCCTGACCCTGGCACGACTGAACCGGGAAAAGGTGGCGCTGCTGATGATCGACCTGGACCGCTTCAAACCGATCAACGAATCCCTGGGCCATGAAATCGGTGACCGTCTGCTCAAGGCCGCCGCCGAGCGCATGGGCCAGCACGCCGGTGGCGAAGAAAATCTCGCCCGGGTGGGCGGTGACGAATTCACCTTGCTGCTGGAAAACCACGGCGGCGAAGGGGCCATCAGCCAGCATTGCCAGAAGCTGATCAATGCCATGAAGAAGCCCTTCATGATTGATGGCCACGAACTGCTGCTAGGCGCCAGCGTTGGCATCAGTGTGTTCCCGGACACCGCCAAGGAAGCCCAGAGCATGATCAATCAGGCAGACATGGCGGTGTACCAGGCCAAGCGCAGCGGCGGTAACAACTTCCAATTCTACCGCAGCAACATGCGCGTGGCCTCGGTGGAACAGCTGGCCCTGGAAACCAGCCTGCGCAAGGCCATCTTCAAGAACGAATTCGTGGTCTATTACCAGCCGAAGATGGACCTGGCCAGCAACCGCATTACCTCAGTAGAAGCGCTGGTGCGCTGGCAACACCCGACCATGGGCCTGCTGCCGCCGGCGGATTTCATTCCCCTGGCCGAGGAAACCGGGCTGATCTCCGCCATTGGCGAGCTGGTGCTGGAACGTTCATGCCGCCAGGCCCACCAGTGGTACAAACAGGGGCTGGGCAATATCTGTGTATCGGTGAACCTGTCGGCGCACCAGTTCCGCAAGGGCAATGTGGCCGAGATCGTCGACCGGGTACTGGAAAGCACCGAGTTGCCCGCCCACCTGCTGGAACTGGAGCTCACCGAAAGCCTGATCATGGAAGACATGGAGCAGAACATCGAACTGCTTCAGCAGCTGCGTACCCGTGGCATCGAGCTGGCCCTGGACGACTTCGGCACCGGCTATTCCTCACTGAGTTACCTGAAGCGTTTCCCGGTGGATACCCTGAAGATCGACCGTTCCTTCATCATGGATCTGGACAAGAGCCCGGACGACGCTGCCATCACCCGCGCCATCATCGACATGGCCCACAGCCTGCAGATGAACGTAGTCGCCGAAGGGGTGGAAACCGAAGCCCACCTGAGCATCCTGCGCGACATGCACTGCGACAGCATCCAGGGCTTTTTGATCAGCCGCCCGGTGCCGGAGAAAGAGCTGGTGGAGTTGCTGCATACGCAGGCGTATAGGAAGGCGTTGGATAGTTAACAGTTAATAGTGAACAGTTAACAGCGCGCGGCGATCTCGCCGTGGGGTCTGAAACACAAGAGGCCGCGCCCATATTCTGGGCGCGGCCTCTTGCGTTTCAGATACAGCCCAACGCTGATCGCGTGGCTGTTAACTATTCACTGTTAACTGTTCACTAAAGAAGTTCGAGCGTCTCCGGCCGCTGAAAATACCCCTCCAGATGTCTGCGCAGCCACGCCTCAAGCAGACCTTCGGCGCGCAGTTTTTCCATGACCGGGGGCAGGAAGCGGCGGGCGTCGTCGAGCATCAGTTCGCGGGTGACGCCCAATTCGTCCAGCAGGTCCATCAGGGTGGTGTCGCCGTACTTGTCGAAGAAGGCGTTGACCCCGGACTCCAGCATGGCGATGAAGTAGTCGGTATGACGCAGATCGCGCCAGTACTCGAAACCGATCACGAACAATTCCTGGATATCCTCGCTGCTGATCAGTTCGCGCAGCTCGGCAACCGGGCGCAGTGAGAATTCCTGCCAGGCCACCAGCACCAGCTCACGCAACTCGTCCAGGTTTTCATCCCGGTACAGCCAGGGGTCACTGAGCAGTTGTTCAGTGCGCTTGATCAACCACTCCTGCAAACGCACTTCCAGGCTGCCCAGCCAGCGGGCCGGCAGGCGCTTGCGCAGCTGCTCGTGCAGCGCTGGCGGCAAACCCTGGTGCAGCAGGGTTTTCAGCCCCAGCTGGGCGCCACCGGCCAGCAACGCCAGCAGCACCGGGTTACGACCCAACCAGGCCATGCTCTGACGGGACAGGGGAATCTCCAGCACCTTGTCGAGCAGGGCCATGACCACATCCTCGTCCACCACATCACCGATGAGGCGGTCACTCTGTATACCGTGGTCGTAGAACTGCTCCACCATGTCACCGACCAGCTCGGGGATGGCCCCACTGATGTCCATTTCCGCCGCATATTTCTGGGCGGTAATGCGGATCTGCTCGGCGCTGACCCAGTCGTTCAGGGTGTAGCGGGTGGCCACATCCAACGCGTAATCCAGCTCCTGCTCGATCAGCCCGTCCAGCTGCCCCGGCGACAGTGTGGCCAGCAGGTGGTCAATCAGGCCATCCAGTAAACGATTGGCAACTTCCTGTTTATCATGAGCCATTTTTTTCATTTCCCGGTGGAAAAAACTTGCTGTGTTACACAGCAATTGTATCATCGAATGATGTAACAGTTACGGAGGTACGCACCATGGCGATCTCGATTCTTCCCATCCGCCGCAATCTGAAATTCAACCTGAACCCGGCCAAGGCCCTGACCTGGCACCGGGACGGTCTGAATGTCAGCCAGTTCATGAACACCATGAGCCTGTTTTTCCCGGTGGGGGAACGCTTTTTCATCGACAGCGTACGCAATTACCGTGACCAGATCACGGATCCCGAGCTGAAAAAGGCCGTTACTGCCTTTATCGGCCAGGAAGCCATGCACGGTCGTGAGCACGAAGAGTACAACGATTTCGTGGCCCAGGCAGGTATTCCCCTGTACGCCCAGGAAGCCTTCGTGGCCCGCCTGCTGAAAGCCGTGCAGGACTATTCCCCGCAATCCTTCCAGTTGGCCGCCACGGTGGCGCTGGAACACCTGACCGCCATCCTCGGTGGCGGCCTGCTCGATCTGCCGGAAATCCTGGAAGGGGCCGACGACGGCTACAAGGCCATCTGGAACTGGCATGCCCTGGAAGAAACGGAACATAAGGCAGTGGCCTTCGACGTGTACCAGGTAGCCATCGGCGACGACAGCAACCTGGGCGCCTATGCCCTGCGCAGCGGCACCCTGGTGGCCGCCACCGGCATCTTCTTTGCCCTGATGATTCCCTTCTACGTGCACAACGTGCGTATCAAGGGTGGCCTGACCGACCTGAAAGGCTGGCGCGCAGTGGCGAAGCATACCTGGGGCAAGAAGGGTATTTTCCGCAATATCACCAAACCCTGGTTCGACTGGTTTAAGCCCGGTTTCCACCCCTGGGATCACGACAACAGCGAACAATTGAAGAACTTTGACGCCTTGCTGGGCGACCTCCTCAAGGAGGAGGCCGCCTGACGCTTTCCATCACCGAGCTCTCCCTTTTCCGGTGACTCCAGGGTCGGCATTTATGCCGGCCCTTTTTTTTGGCCGCAAACGCCCCGCAACATTGCAAACGCCGGATTGGTGCAGTTCGCCTTAAGCTCAGTGCACCCTACGCAATCAATGGCAACGTTCCGGGATTCAAAGGCAGCATCATCAAAAAGGGCGCAGAGCACAGAGGAAAGGTTTTCCTCCGTGCTCTGCGCCCTCTGTGGTGAAAAAATGATGTTCAACAACGCCTGCCGTGGCAGGCGCCTGTCTTACCCCTCGTTGCCATCCTGAGTAGACACCACCCGCTCGTCGGCCAGGCGGATGTTGCCCGCCGGTGCCTTGCCGTCCCGGTCTTCGCCGAAGTACAGGGTGGTATGGGGGAACGGGATCTCGATGCCGGCCTTGTCGAAGTACATCTTCACCAGACGATTGAAGGCACGACCCACGGCCCACTGGTTCCCCGGCGTGGTCTTGATCACCACACGGATATTCACCGAGCTGTCTGCCAGGGCAGTAACCCCGGCAACCGTCATCGGCGCCAGGATATTGTCCTTGTGGGCCCCTTCCTTGAGTTCTTCGAATGCGGCTTCCAACTGAACGATGGCATCATCGATGCTCTCTCTGTAGGCGATGCCGTATTCGCCCACATGGTTACCAAATTCACGGGTGAAGTTGGACACCGCATCCACCGAGGAGAACGGCACGATGTGGTAGGTGCCGTACAGATCCCGCAGGGCCACCGAGCGGATCCCCACCCGGTCCACGGTACCGGAATTGCCACCCACGCTGACGAAATCGCCGGTGTTCATGGCATTCTCCAGTTGAATGAAGATCCCGGTGATCACGTCCTGAACCAGCTTCTGGGCACCAAAACCAATGGCCAGACCCAGCACACCGGCGCCGGCAATCAACGGACCGATCTCGATACCGATCTCGGACAGCACGATCATCGTCGTCATGATGATGATGGTAATGGCCATGGTGGTATGGAACAGCCCCAGCAGTGTCTCGCCGCGGGCTGCCTCGGCAGGAGTGCTGTCCTCGCGTGGGCTGAACTTGTGCTCCACCAGGCTCGCCAGCAGCACCCACACCAGGGCCGCCAGCGCCAGGATAATCAGGATATCGATCAGTGCGGAAACCGTCTGCGCACCCGCCGTAGTGGCATACCAGGCGGCCAGGTCATAGAACTCCCAGGCATCCAGCGACAGTACCACCACCAGGATCAGGATCAGTGCGCGGATCACTTTCAAGCCGGTGGGCACATAGGTGTTCACCCGGGCCTGCAGCCGCGGCATGCTGGCATTGAGACGGTCGGATAGCTGGATTTCCTTGCCGATCAGCTGTCCCAGCGCCACCGACACCAGCAGCCCGACACCCACATAAATCAGGGTCTCCAGTGTCGCCAGTGCCACATAGGGCAACGCCGTTTCCGGGTGCAGCACGGTGACCGCAAACACCAGCAGCGCATAGGCCAGAGCCAACCAGTGCCAGATGCGCGCCAGCAACAGCAGCGACAGACGCAGGGGGCCGTAACTGGCATTGGCACGCTCAGTCAGAGCCTCACGCAGCACCTGCCGCTTGCGGACAATCACGATGGCGGCATAGGCCAGCGCCACCAGCATGATCAGGGTACCAGCCCCACTGCCAACGGCCGGAGACAGGTTGAAGTTGAGCACCGGTACCAACACCAGCATGCCGTAGCCGATCAATCCCGCTTCCCGGGCCAGAAACCGGTTGCAGTAGCGCGCCTGCTCCGCCGCCACCGGCAGCATCCGCAGACCCTCGTACTGGGAGGAAAAGAACATGCGCAGACCGGCCTTGGCCAGCTCCACGATCAGGAAGGCATTCAGGAACAGGGCCAGCCGGGTGGCATCCGCCCCCAGCTGCTCGGTCAGCACCGGCGCCACGAAGGTACCGCCCAGGTAGGCCAGCGCCACCACGATGATATCCAGCAGCGCGGCGACCGCCACGGCCACCGTGGTGCGCAGAATGGCCAGCTTTTCCGAACCGCCCCGGGCCCAGTTGCTGAGCCGGCCAGAGGCGGAACCCGCCAGCATTCGTAGCACCCAGAACACGGCAAAGGTGATCACCACCAGAATGGCCAGATTCAACAACGCAGCGGTGACCGCTTTCATGTCCACCGAAGTGGTGGCAGCCGCTTCTACGGCACTGTCATCACTGACGAACCAGCCGCCAACCAGACCACTCAATGCCGTGAACTGGCGCCCCATGTCACCGGCCAGATTGCCGGTGGCCGCCGCCATGCGGCGGGCCAGGGATACCTGTTCGGCGGTTTGCCCGCTGGGAGACTGGGCAGCAATGTCGCTGACCGGAACCTCACTCTCCAGCCCCAGTGGGGCAGGGTTGGCTGCAGCCTGCAGACCGCGCAGCTGATCGATCAGCTGCTGGCGAGTGGCATCATTCTCCAGCAGCGTCGCCAGCTCTGCATAATCCTGGCCCGAAGAAGGCGCCTCCTGGGCGGGCAATGCTGTCGTCAGCATCACTAACAACAGGGAAAGCAGGGCTGTCAGGCCCCGCAACGACTGGGCTTGATGGCGCACACTCATCTCCTTAGTGCCGGCCTTTGCCGGGTCAACCGCTATGTGTGAAGCATATTCAGACGCACACCTTAACAAGGGAGGCCCGGGAAATTGTGAAGATCACGCGAACGCTCTGTACCGCAATTGTCACGCCGCATTGACCCTGGGGAGGTATTACCGGCAAGGGAATGCCAATCGCACCGGTTGACCGTGACATTGTCCACTGTAATTATCGGACTCCATTCCATAACAACATGGCGGAGGCGTTAATGAGCGCATTCTGGACCCCGGCTTCCCAGGCTCTGGCCCCTTATCTCCACAACCGGGAGCAGGCCGACAAATGCCTGCAGATTATCGCCGCATCCCTGCAACCGGGCATGAGCGAACAGGATTGTGAGCTGCTTATCCGCGACTGGCTGCGCGCCCATCAACTGTTTGATCCGGCCCGCCCGCCCAGGGTGCGTTTTGCCGGCCAGCCAACACGCCGTCGCTTTGGCCTGAACAGACCGGGAAAGCGCCGCTACCGGATCGGTATGAGCTATATACTGCGTTGCGATGCGGTGCAGAACGGCTATGTCGCCAAAGCCAGCCTCAGCGGCCCGGCCTCCGTGCTGGCACCGTTGCACGCGCGGCTGCGTGACATCCGCGAGCAACTGCCGCGCACTCTCCATCAGGGTGAAACCCCGCAGCAGTTGGCCAGCCAGTTCCCCGGCCTGCGCCAGCATTACCGGCTGGTGCCACTTACCGGCACCCTGCCAGAGGGCAACCGCATCGACGAAGCCCCGCTGATAGCGGGTCTATGGCAGTGGCAACTGACCCTGAGCGATGGCCAACACAGTGTCGCCAGCAGTGAATTTCTGCTCATGGACGACCAGGGCCCGCGCTGGCTGACCGCCACCCCGGCCCACCTGCTCGACAACAGCAATAACGACAAACAA
Organism: uncultured Alcanivorax sp.; assembly: GCF_947258575.1. GTDB lineage: Bacteria > Pseudomonadota > Gammaproteobacteria > Pseudomonadales > Alcanivoracaceae > Alcanivorax. Next base: position 196,506 of record NZ_CAMYIV010000010.1, on the reverse strand, counting down.
GAGGAAGCAGCCTGATGGTGCAGTGGCGCGATACAACGGTAAGCCGTGATGGCGTGGATCTGGCCGTACGCACCTGGAGTGCGGACAAGAGCCCCACGGTGATCCTGGTGCACGGCTACCCGGACGCCAATCACGTCTGGGAAAAGGTGGCCGAGAGACTGAGCCGGGATTTCAAAGTGGTCGCCTATGACGTACGCGGCGCCGGTAATTCTTCCGTGCCGCAAGGTCGTGCCGCCTACAAGTTGCGTGAACTGCGCGACGATCTGCATGCCGTCATGGACGCCGTCAGCCCGAACGACAAGGTACACCTGGTGGGCCACGACTGGGGCTCCATCCAGACCTGGGAATCGGTGACCGACCCGGATGCCGAAAACCGTATCGCCTCCTACACCACCCTGTCCGGCCCCTGCCTGGACCACGTGGGCCAGTGGATGAAGGCCCGGCTACGTGAACAGAAAATCGGCGTTGTGCTGAACCAGCTGTCCCACTCCTGGTACATCGGCGCGTTTCAATTACCGGTACTGGCCCCGGCCCTGTGGAAAGCCGGCCTGGCCAAGGCCTGGCCGAAAGTGCTGCGCCGCACCGAAAACCTGGACAGTGAACCCAGTGCCACCCAGCTCCAGGACGGCACCCACGGCATCGAATTGTACCGGGCCAACATGCTGCCCTGCCTGCTCAAGCCCCGCGAGCGACACACCAAAGTGCCGGTACAACTGATTGTCGCCCGCCAGGACAACTATGTGCGCCCGGCCATGCTGGAAGACCTGGCGCAGTGGACCGACCGGTTGTGGCGTCGGGAGCTGGATTGCGGCCATTGGGGCCCCCTGCTGCAACACCCGGACGTAACCGCCGACTGGATTCGTGAATTTATTCAGCACATCGACGGCACCCCCGCCTCCGGCCCGCTGCAACGCAGTGAAGTCAGCGCCAACCAGATAAAAGGCCCGGACAGCGGCAAGCGGGTGGTGATTACCGGCGCCGGCTCCGGCATTGGCCGGGAAACCGCCCTGGCCTTCGCCCGTCGCGGCGCCCTGGTGGTATGCACCGATATCAACACCGAGGCCGCTGCTGCCACCGCCCGCACCATCACCGCCGAAGGCGGTGATGCGCTCAGCCGCAAGTGCGACGTGAGCAGCACCCGCTCCATGGAAGCCCTGGCGACCTGGGTGGAAAAGGAACTGGGCGCACCGGATATCGTCGTCAACAACGCCGGCATCGGCCTGTCCGGCTCGCTGCTGGATACCAGCGTGAAGGATTGGCAGCAGGTGCTGGGCGTGAACCTGTGGGGCGTCATTCATGGCTGCCGCCTGTTCGCCCGCCAGATGATCGACCAGGGCCGTGCCGGGCATATCGTCAACGTGGCCTCCGCCGCCGCCTTTATGCCCTCGCGCATGTTGCCTGCCTATGCCACCAGCAAGAGTGCGGTGCTGATGTTCAGCGAATGCCTGCGCGCCGAACTGGGCGACCACGGCATCGGCGTCAGCGCCATCTGCCCGGGCATCATCGATACCCCCATCACCCGCAATACCCGTTTTGTGGGCGTGGACAACGAGGAACAGGAACGGCGCCGCCAGCACGCGCACACCTTCTATCAACGCCGCGCCTTTACTCCGGACCGGGTGGCCCAGGCCATCGTCGAGGCGGTGGAGAAAAACCGCGCGGTGGTGCCGGTAAGCCCGGAGGCGCGGGGCATGCAATGGCTGGGACGCTTCACCCCGTCCCTGGCCCGCAATCTGGCTCTGGTGGACATTACCCCCTGAGCCCGATTGTTTTTATGGGAAGCGATGCCAGACATCGCTTCCCTTGCCCCTGCTCTTGCATTGCAGCCTCTGCGCAAGTGACCACCGTCACGTTTATGTCTTAAATCACCAACCTGCAACGACTGTGGGCTGTGGCGCCTGTGCAAAAAGCGGGCTATCATCGCGGGCATGAAAACCAGTGACCGCAATCCCGCCGCAATCCTTCGCAGCCTGAAGAAATACACCCAGCCTGTGACAGGCGCGCTTCAGGCCGAAGCCGGCAACCACAAGGAATTTACCATCGACGAACTGGCCCGCGAGGCCGACTCCACGGTGCGTAATGTGCGTGCCTACCAGGACCGCGGCATTCTGCCGCCACCGGAAAAACGCGGCCGCACCGGTATCTATACCGATGTGCATCTGGCGCGCCTGAAAATCATCGGCGCTCTGCTGGAGCGCGGCTACACCCTGAATAATATCCGCGACCTGCTCAGCGCCTGGGAACAGGGCCGCGAGCTCAACGATATTCTCGGCCTGGAAGTGGCGGTCACCTCCTGGCAGACCCCCAGCGTACCGTCCTACCTGGACTATCAGGAACTGCTGGATGACTTCGGCGAAGACATCACACCGGAAGTGATGACCAAGGCCGTGAAGCTGGGCTACATCATTCCCGAGGGCATGCGCCTGCGCATTCCCTACCCGCGCATCTACAACGCCGGCAAGGAACTCAGCGAAGCGGGCGTGCCCCTGGACGCGGTGCTCACCCACGTGACCCTGGTCCGCGAGGAAGTGGACAAGCTGGCCGAGCGTTTCATCGGCATGATCATCCACCACCTGGTGGACGAGAAGTACGGTGACGAAGCCCTGCCGGAAGGCGAAGACGTGCCCAAGTTGGCCGACTTCATCACCCGCATCCGTCCACTGGCCGACGCAGTAGTCAGCGACGAGCTGGGCCGGGTACTGGAAAAGAGCATCAACAAGATTCTGGTCGACCGCCTGGCCAACGTGCTGGCGCACATCGAAAAGAATATCTGACCCCCCTCTCCGTAGGAGCGTCGCTCGCGGCGCGATAGCCGAACCCAAGATCAAAAGCCTTTTCACCACAGAGGGCACAGAGCACACAGAGAAAACCCTGTTTTTCCTCAGTGATCTCTGTGCCCTCTGTGGTAAATACAGATCTTCAGGTTTTGGGTTTATGCACTGCGTTCCGGTTCGCGCCGCCAGCGACACTCCTACAGCAATGCCCCTCCCTCCTTTACACACCGATACATGATTAGTCGCCGGTAGGCTTTTCTTGCTGTTTTGTTGCCGGGGCTCCTTTCATACTCGCGGGAATGCCAATCTTGGGACGTTAGTGCGAACAGTGTTCGCCGACCAAAACAATAATGTCCCGAGGAGAGCATCATGAAACCCGGCCTGTTACTCAGTGCCTTGCTGAGCACCAGCCTGCTTGCCGCCTGCGGCGGCGGAGGCTCCAGCAACCCGGCACCTGTCAGCAACACCCCCACACCCAGCAATCCGCCAACACCGGAAGTGCCGACAGGCCCGGAACCGCGCCCCTCCAATGTCACCGCTCCCTTTGCGGATTACGGCACGGTACTCAACATCCTGCCCCCGGGTCAGGATGACATCGGCGGCGTTGCCAATCTGAGCGCAGACATTCCCGGTCTCGGGGATCTGCTCAGCACCCTGTTCGACGACCTGGTGGCGGAAACCGGGCTGGTGCCGGCCCTCAGCAAGGAGCCTCACTTCGACGATCAGCTGGGTCTCTACGATGCCCTGGTGCGCAGCGAACCCGGGCTGACCGATGACCAGCTCGGCGACTATTTCAAAGCGGCCCCACTACTGGCTCCGCAAGCGGGCAACTGGGAAAGCGAACAGACACTGGATGCCGCCGGCTATCAGGTGGATATCAAACGCGACAACTTCGGGGTGCCGCACATTTTCGGTGAGTCCCGCCGCGATGCCCTGTTCGGTGTCGGTTATGTGACCGCCGCCGACCGCCTGTTCCTGCTGGATGTGTTGCGTCGCGCCGGGCGTGGCGAGCTGTCCCGTTTTCTGGGACCGGCGGACTTCTCCTTCGATGAGGATATCGCCGTCAATGCGCCCTACCGGGAAGAGGACCGCACCACCATGATCGCCAACACCATCGCCCGTTTCGGTGATGACGGCGCCCAGGTCTTCGACGACGCCACCAACTATGTGGCCGGCCTCAACCAGTACGTGGCCGACGCCCGCAGCGGGCTGCTGCAAGTGCCGGTGGAATATGTGGCCCTGGGGGTACAACTGGAACCTTTCGTGATTGAAGACGTGGTCGCCATCGCCACCCTGATCCAGGGTATCTTCGCCGGCGGCGGCGGCAACGAGCACAACAATGTGTTGCTGTTGCAGGCCCTGGAAGCCCAGACCGGCAGCAAGGAGATCGCCTGCGACCTGTGGAAGGACCTGCGCCACGGCACCGATCCGGAATCCTCCGTGACCACCACCACATCCTTCGCCACCCAGTCACCCCCCACCCTGCCGGAGATCTGCCCGCTCAGCGGCGAGCTGGCCGGCCAGTTCCCCGGCGCGGTGTTGTTCGATGCCGGCTCCTTCCAGACCTTTGACCCGCTCAGCCATGAACCCTGCGGCCGCCCCGGCCAGCCCGAGTGTCCCGAAGCGCTGGGCAATGTACCGGCCCTGCCCGGCACCGGTGTGGTCGGCGGCCTGGTGGATACCGTGGGCGATCTGCTCGGCGGCATCCTGTCCCTGTCCTTCCTGGACGATGGCGGCCAGGCCCTGTCACAGCAGTGGGCCAACCTGACCCGCCAGCTGCCCGCACTCTGGACTCGTCACGAGACGCTCTCCGAGCAACAGCAACAACAGGCCATGCAGCGCATCGCCGCCATCGAAACCGGTATCCAGGGGCTGCGCGACGGCTTCCCCAGCGTCATGTCCAATGCCCTGCTGCTGAATGCGGAGCATTCCGCCAGCGGCCAACCACTGGCCGTGTTCGGCCCGCAGACCAGCTACTTTGTACCCCAGCTGCTGCTGGAAATGGCCGTCCATGGTGGCGATATCAACACCCGCGGCATGACCTTCACCGGCCTGCCCTATGTGGTCATCGGGCGCGGCCCGGACTTCGCCTGGAGCGCCACCTCCGGCAGCTCCGACCTCACCGACGTACGGGTAGTGCAGCGCTGTGAACCGGCCGAGCCCCCGGCCCACGGTGAAGGCGGCTACCAGGTCAACGGCCAGTGTCAGCCCTTCGATGTGATCGACGAGCAATGGGTGGCCCGCTGGAACCTGGCCTCTTCCACCGACCCGCAAGCGGTGGGTCAGAACGAAGCGGTCACCCGCCGGGTAATCCGCACCGAGGAATACGGCCCGGTGATCGGCTTTGCCACCGTGTCCGGCCTGCCCGTGGCGGTGACCCGCCAGCGCAGCACCTACTTTGCCGAGCTGGATACCGCCCTGCCGTTCCTGCAGGCCAGCCGCAATGACGTGCACGACGTAGACAGCTTCTACGATGTGTTCCACAACACCACCGGCAGCTTCAACTGGTTCTATATCGATGACCGGGACATCGCCTTTTTCCACTCCGGTGATTACCCGCAACGGGCCAACGGTATCCACCCGGAACTGCCCAGCTGGGGTAACGGCCAGTACGACTGGAACGGCTTTATTCCGCAACAGGCCCACCCCCAGGAGAGCAACCCGCCGCGTGGCTACCTGGCCAGCTGGAATAACCGTCCGGCGCGGGACTGGTGGGCCGCCGACGCCCATGCCCCCTATGGCTCCGCCCACCGCAACGACATCCTCGACGTGCGCCTGCAGCAACTGGTGCAGGAAGGCAGCGTGACCCGCGCGCGCATGGTGGAAGCCATGGGCGATGCCGCCACCGTGGACCTGCGCGGCCAGGAAATCGTCCCCGCCGCCCTGGCGTTGCTGGCAAGCGCACCGGTCACCGGCGATCAGGACAGCGCCATCCGCCTGATGCAGGACTGGGTAACCAATGGTGCCCTGCGCCGGGACCGGGACGGTGACGGCAACTACGACGAGGAAGCCGCCGTGGCCCTGATGGATGCCTGGTACCCGCTGATGATCGACACCCTGCTGCCACAGATCACCGCGGTGGAAGACGTGGATGGCCGCAACCTGTCCCTGATGGGCCGGGACAACAAACCCGGTGCCGGCGGCTCCGCCTACAACAATGGCTACTACGGCTATCTGGAACGGGTGCTGGAACAGGCTGCGGGCAACAGCGCCAGCCCCTACCGGGCCCTGCGCTGCGCCGACAGCGATGCCCTGGCCACCTGCCGCAGCGCGCTGGCCGACAGCCTCAACCAGGCCATCGAGCAACTGGGCGGCATCGCCAGCATGGACAGCTGGAACGTGGACGAAAGCCAGGACCAGATCCAGCACCGCGCCATCGGCCTGGCCACGGTCCCCGCCATCCACTGGCAAAACCGCCCCACCTTCCAGCAGGTGGTGGAGTTCACCGGGCATCGGTAAGCCCCCTCTGTAGGAGCCATGCTTGCATGGCGAACCTGCTCGCGATAGCCCATCCCCAGGGCTATTCGCCATGCGAGCATGGCTCCTACAATTCTTTATAAGCCGCCTTTATTTCCCCCCATCCACCCCATGCATTTGTCTAATCCCCCCAACGACGTTAGCGTCTCCTACACATAAAAAACTGATTTCCGGGAGAGCACCACATGCGCGCGATTTTGTGCAAGGAACTGGGGCCGGCGAATACGCTGGTCATCGACGACATCCCTTCCCCCGAGCCGGGCAAAGGCCAGGTAAAGGTACGGGTAAAGGCCGCCGGGCTGAATTTCCCCGACACCCTGATCATTGAAGGCAAGTACCAGATCAAGCCGGAGCTGCCGTTTTCACCAGGCGGCGAAATGGCCGGTGAAGTGCTGGCTGTTGGCGAAGGCGTTCAGCGTTTCAAAGCCGGCCAGCGGGTCATGGGCCTGACCGGCTACGGCGCCTTCGCGGAGGAAATCCTGGTGCCGGAAAATCAGCTGATCCCGGTGCCGGACGGCATGAATGACCACACCGCCGCCGCCTTCTCCATGGTCTACGGCACCAGCTACCACGCCCTCAAACAGCGCGCCAACATCCAGCCCGGGGAAACCCTGCTGGTGCTGGGTGCCAGCGGCGGCGTGGGCCTGGCGGCCGTGGAGCTGGGCAAGGCCATGGGCGCCACCGTGATCGCCGCCGCCAGCAGCGCCGAGAAACTGGCAGTGGCCAAAGAGGCCGGCGCCGATGACCTGATCAACTACGCCGAAGAAGACCTGAAAGAGGCGCTCAAGCAGCGCTACCCGAAAGGCGTGGATGTGATCTACGACCCGGTGGGCGACAAGTTCACCGAAGCGGCCATCCGCAACATGGCCTGGAACGGCCGCCTGCTGATCGTCGGCTTCGCCGCTGGCGATATCCCCAAGATCCCCGCCAACCTGGCGCTGCTGAAAGGCTGCTCCATCATCGGCGTGTTCTGGGGCGCCTTCACCCAGAAGGAACCACAGACCAACATCCAGAACATCATGGAACTGATGCAGCTGTTCAATCAGGGCAAGATCAACCCGCGCATCAGCCAGGTGTTCCCGTTCGAGGAATACGAGCAGGCCCTGGCCGCGCTCACCTCACGCACCGCCAAAGGCAAAGTGGTACTGGATATTGCCGGCACCTGACCCTGTGGGAACGGAGCGAAGCGGAGTAACGCCCGGAGGGCGGCCCGAAGGGTGAGCGTAGCGAATAATCGATGCTTGCATCGCGAAGATGTTGGCAACACAGCCTTCATTCGCGATACAAGCATCGATTATTCCCCGCTCTCGCCCCTCAGCTTCACCCTGCATACACTAACGCCACCAACCCGGTGATACAGCTCCGCCTTACCTTGTATATAGTGGAAGCTCGCTATGGCAAGGAGGCAGGAATGAGCACACCGCTGGTACTGGTAATCAACTGTGGCAGCTCGTCCATCAAGTTCGCCCTGGTGGACGAAGACAGCAGCGAGTTTCCCCTGGAAGGGCTGGCAGAAAGACTGAACAGCCCAGAGGCAGTACTGCGCTGGGAGCAGGATGGCGAGCAACAGGAAGAGCCCCTGGCCGACGCGGATCACCGCCAGGCACTGGAGGCCCTGTTGCCCCGGGTGCAGGCCTACGCCGGGGATCGGCTGGCCGCCATCGGCCACCGGGTGGTCCACGGCGGCGAACAGTTCACCGCCGCCGGCCTACTGAATGACGACGCCCTGGCGGCGATCCGCGCCGCCAGCCCGCTGGCGCCCCTGCATAACCCTGCCAACCTGCTGGGCATCGACGCCGCCCGGGCCTTGTTTGCCGACCTGCCCCAGGTGGCGGTGTTCGATACCGCCTTTCACCAGAGCTTGCCCGAACACGCCTACCGCTACGCGCTACCCATCGAGCTGTATCAGCAACAGCGCATTCGCCGTTATGGCTTCCATGGCACCAGCCATTGCTATGTCACCCGTCGGGCTGCGAGCCTCACCGGGTTACCGGTGGACACCAGTGGCTGGCTGTCTGCCCACCTGGGCAACGGCTGCTCCAGTTGCGCCGTGCAGGATGGCCACAGCCGCGACACCAGCATGGGCTTCACGCCCCTGGAAGGGCTGGTGATGGGCACCCGCAGCGGCGATGTGGACCCCAGCCTGCACGCTTTTCTGGAACGGGAACGGGGCTGGTCGGCCCAACACACCGACCAGGTATTGAGCCGGGAAAGCGGCCTGCTGGGCCTGTCCGGGCTATCCAACGACATGCGCACCCTGGAACAGGCCAGCAACGAAGGCCACGAGGGCGCCACCCTGGCCATCGAGGTGTTCTGCTATCGGCTGGCCAAATCCCTGGCCGGTCAGGCCTGCGCCCTGACCCGGCTGGACGGCCTGATCTTCACCGGCGGCATTGGCGAGAACTCGCCGCTGGTACGGGCCAAGACCGTGGCCCATCTGGGGCTCATGGGGCTTGCCATCAACGACGATGCCAACCGTCGCTGCGTGGGCGGCACCAGCGGCGAAATCCAGGCCGACAACAGCCCCCGCATTCTGGTGGTGCCCACCAACGAGGAACGCCAGATCGCCCAGGAAACCCTGGCCGCCATCGGCGCCAATAAGGAGACATAATGCAGATCTACTTTATTGCCCCCACCGGCTTCGGCGTGGGCCTCACCTCCACCAGCCTGGGGCTACTGCGCGCCCTGGAACAGGGCGGCCTGAAGATCGGCTTCTGCAAGCCCATCGCCCAGCACCACCCCGGCGACACCGGCCCGGAACAATCCAGTGAACTGATCACCCGCACCTTCTCCATCGAACCGCCCGCGCCCATGCCCCTGGAGCAGACGGAAAAGTACCTTGGTGACGGGCAGCTCGACGACCTGCTGGAGCAGATCGTGCAGCGCTTTCATCAGGCCGCCGAAGGCAAGGACGTGATGGTGGTGGAAGGCATGGTGCCCACGCGCACGGTGAGCTATGCCGCTCGTCTTAACGCGGCACTGGCCAGCAGCCTGGGGGCGGACGTGATTCTGGTGGCGGCACCGGAAGACGGTAACGTGTCCACCCTGGCCGACAGCCTGGAAATCCACTGCCGCCAGTTTGGCGGCAGCCGTAATGACAAGGTGCTGGGGGTGGTGCTCAACAAGGTCCATGACGACAACCTGCCGGAGCAACTCAAGCAGCAATTTCCCGCCCTGGAAAAAGGCGACCTGCGCCTGCTCGGCTGCGTGCCCTGGCAGGAGGAACTGAACGCTCCGCGCACCCGCGACGTGGCCAAGCTGCTCGGCGCCACCGTGCTGCATGCCGGCGATGACGAGCACCGGCGCATGGAAAAGATCGTGCTTTGCGCCCGCGCCCTGCCCAATACCGTGGAGCTGTTCCAGCCACGGGTGCTGGTGGTGACCCCCGGCGACCGGGACGACATCATCGTTGCCGCCAGCCTGGCCGCCAGCAACGGCGTGCCCCTGGCCGGGCTGCTGCTGTGCACCGGCTTCCAGCCGGACCCACGGGTAATGCGCCTGTGCCAGAGCGCCCTGGATGCGGGCTTGCCGGTGATGACGGTGGACACCGGCTCCTACGAAACCGCCACCAACCTGAATCGCATGAACCGGGAAATCCCGGTGGACGACAGCGAGCGGGTGGAGAAAGTGACCAACTTTGTGGCCCGCCATCTGGACCATGAATGGCTGCGCGAACGCTGCGGCAGCCCCCGCGAGCTGACCCTATCACCGCCGGCATTTCGCTACCGCATGGTGCAGCGTGCCCGCGAAGCCAACAAACGCATTGTCTTGCCGGAAGGCAGCGAACCGCGCACCGTACAGGCGGCGGCCATCTGCCAGGAGCGCGGCATTGCCCGCTGCGTGCTGCTGGCCAAACGGGACGCGGTGGAATCCGTGGCCCGCACCCAGGGCATCACCCTGCCGGAAGGCCTGGAAATTCTCGACCCGGACAGCATTCGCGAACAGTACGTGGAACCCATGGTAGAGCTGCGCCGCAACAAGGGCCTGAACGCCCCCATGGCCCGCGCCCAGCTGGAAGATACCGTGGTGCTGGGCACCATGATGCTGGCGCTGGACGAAGTGGATGGCCTGGTATCCGGCGCCATCAACACCACCGCCAACACCATCCGCCCAGCCCTGCAGCTGATCAAGACCGCCCCGGAATACAACCTGGTGTCGTCGATCTTCTTCATGCTGCTGCCCGAGCAGGTGCTGGTCTACGGGGACTGTGCGGTCAACCCGGACCCGGACGCCGAGCAGCTGGCGGAGATCGCCCGGCAGAGCGCCGCCTCGGCAAAAGCCTTCGGCATCACCCCGCGGGTGGCCATGCTCAGCTACTCCACCGGCGATTCCGGCACCGGCAACGATGTGGTCAAGGTCCGCGATGCCACCCGCCTGGCCCGCGAGGCCAACCCGGATCTGTTGCTGGATGGCCCGCTGCAGTACGACGCCGCCGCCATCGACAGCGTCGGCAAGGCCAAGGCCCCGGACAGCCCGGTGGCCGGCCGCGCCACCGTGTTCATCTTCCCGGACCTGAACACCGGCAACACCACCTACAAGGCGGTGCAGCGCAGCGCCAACTGCATCAGCGTGGGGCCCATGCTGCAGGGCCTGCGCAAACCGGTGAACGACCTGTCCCGCGGCGCCCTGGTGGACGACATCGTCTACACCATCGCCCTCACCGCCATTCAGGCGGCGGACCTGTAACGCAACAAAATGGCGTAGGGTGGATTAGCCTAAGGCGTAATCCACCTTTTTCAGGGTGGTGATGATTCGCAGAGGACAGCATGGTGGATTACGCCTGCGGCTAATCCACCCTACGTCACGATCACCGCGCCTACCGCTGAGGCATCATCAGCCACGGCCACTCTGATCAATCACCACACCCGGTGCCCCGACCTGAAACAATTCGCGCAGGTCGCCCGGCACCGGTGTCTTTTCAAAGGGTTCGTTGGTCATCATCACGTACACCGCTTGCGAAGACGCAATGGCGCGGTCATCGTCCGCGTGGCGGATTTCCACTTCCAGGGTGAAAGAGGTATTGCCCAGTTGCTTCACTGACACGAACGCGTTCAGCACATCGTCGAAACGCGCCGAGGATTGCCATTCCAGGGTCAGCTTCACGGCCTGATTATCCAGCCCTCGCGCCTGCAACTGACTGTATTCGCACCCCAGTGCGCGCATGAATTCCTTGATGGCGAGGTCCACGTAATCCGCGTAACGGGCATTGAAAACCACTTGCTGGCCATCACATTCTTGATAGCGAACCCGAAAGCGGAAACAAAACGGCTGGGGCATAACACTCTCCAAAACTTTTAATAAAGGGCTGCCCGAAGATCACTCTACGAAGCGATTGCTGGAACAGAACGTAGCGCAGTCGGGACCCGAAGAGTGAGCGCACCGAAGACTATGCTTGCATAACGAAGGGTAGCTTGTGGCGCACTACCAGGAGACCGGACGACAGTCACGGCCATCAGCGGCCCAGTTCAATTTTTCCTGCTCTTTATCGACCACTCTGATCAATCACCACACCCGGCGCTCCGGCCTGCAGCAACTCGCGAAAATCGTCGGGCACCGGGGTTTTTGCGAAGGGTTCCGTGGTCATCATTACGTACACCGCCTCCGCGCGGGCAATGGCTCGCCCTTCGTCCGCGTGGCGGATATCCGCTTCCAGGGTGAAGGAGGTATTACCCAGATGCTGGAGTGACACGAACACGTCCAGCACATCGTCAAAGCGCGCCGAGGATTGCCATTCGGTGGTCAGCTTCACCACCTGATTATCCAGCCCCTGCGCCAGCAACTGGTTGTAGTCACAGCCCATGGCGCGCATGAATTCGGTCATGGCCAGATCCACATAGTCCCCGTAACGGGCATTGAACACCACTTGCTGGGCATCGCATTCGTTGTAACGAACCCGAAAGCGGAAACAGAACGGCTGGGACATGACACTCTCCAAAAATTTTTAATGCAGGGCCGCCAGAAGATCCCTCTACGAAGCGACTGTAGGAGCCATGCTTGCATGGCGAATGGTGCATTGTTCGCCATGCAAGCATGGCTCCTACAGTGGCAATAAGATGGTCATTGGCGTTGCTCGAGCTTGCCGGCCTTACAGCATTCGCTCAATGGGCAATAGCGACAGTAACCATGCCAGCATGCGCCGCCACACCGTCACGTCGGGTTCGTTGTGACGCACTAGCGGACGACCGTCAGGGCCATCCCCCGCCCAGGTCAGTGTGCCCTGTTCGTTGTCGACCCGATAACTGTTTTCCGGCGCCAGCCCCTCTTCGATAAAGGCCGCTACCTGCTGGCCCAGCTCTTCAGACACCACGTAGTAGCCCATCTCGGTATTGAGATGGACCGATCGTGGATCGATATTGAATGAGCCCACGAAGACCTCGCGCCGGTCCAGCACCATGGCCTTGGTATGCAGGCTGGCCCGGGAGCGCCCCTTGAACAACCGCACCTGCCGATGCAGGGCACGGGCGTTGGGCGTCAGCTCATGCAGCTCCACCCCGGCTTTCAACAGACCATCGCGATAACGGGCATAGGCACCGTGGGCCGCAATCACATCATTGGTGGCCAGGCTATTGGTGAGCACCGCCGCGCGACCACCGCGCTGTTTCATCTCCGCCAGTTCCGCCACAAAGGCATCGCCGGGAATGAAATAGCTGGCCTCCATCAGCAGTTCCTGATGATCGTCCCGGGCCAGCAGGTGGGCGAGCTGATCCCCCATCAGGGTCTGCTTTACTCCAGCCGCCTTGTCGGGGCTATCGAACAGCAACACCGCATGGGCCTGCACACACTGGCGATCCTGCCCTGCCAGGTAATCGGTGAAGAAGGATTCGTACTGGGGAAACAGGTAGGGGTAGTTTTTCAGGGAGCGGCGCCATTGTCGCAGCCACTGCCAGACACGCTCCGCCGCCGACTCCCGGTAACGACGCAGGGTCTTCATGGGCATGGCCAGCGGGCTGTCCCAGTAGCAGTCAAACGCCGCCTGGGTATCAGCGACGATGGGGCCACAGGCGTACAGGTCCAGATCGCGAAAGTTGGTGGACGCATTCACGCCGAAATAGTGATCGGCAATATTGCGGCCACCCACCAGCGCCCGTTCGCCATCCACGATCCAGGCCTTGTTGTGCATGCGGTGATTCAGCAACGGCATGTGATGAAGCCATTGCAGGAAATGCTTGTAGCGCCCCCGGAAAGCGTTGAACAGGCGCACCTCGATATTGGGGTGCGCATCCAGCGCCGCCCACTTCACATCCCGGCCCAGCTGGTTGGCGTGGTCCAGCAACATGCGCACTTTCACCCCCCGGCGTGCCGCCTCCAGCACCCGGTAGATCAGCAGCTTGCCGGTGGTGTCGTCATCCCAGATGTAGTACTGCACATCCAGCGTCCGCCGGGCCAGGCGGGCCAGGGTGATGCGCAGGGTAAAGGCCTGATCGCTGTCAGCCACTAGCGACAGGGAGGAAAGCATCATCGGGCTGGTCACCGCACTCACGCTGTTATCTCCCTGTTCACCCGCACCTCTCTATCGACTGTCTCCATGACCCGACCATGACCGGCCCATGACGATTTTCCTGTTTTTGATCGTAGTGCCTACCCTGCCATAAAACGAACAGTGTTCACCGAAAATTCACAGGTTTTTTACCGCCGGGACTTGTCGCACCGCCACCCTCTGGGCACTCCATTTACTGCTCAGGGATGAACACTCATGAAGCGAATTCTCTTCGCCGGCCTGCTGGCCACCTCACTGGGATCGGCCCAAGCCTACCAGTGGAACTACCCCGCCCCCATCAAGACACCCGGCTCCAACGACAACGGCAAGGTGGTGCTGTTCGATGTATCCCACGGTGGCACCGAGGGCAACGCGGACTGGGTGATCGACGGCGCCTTTTCCGACTTCGCCGATGCGCTGGTGGCCGAAGGCTATACGGTGCAGGAATACCGGGGCGTGGACAAGAACAGCGACGGCGTTATCCAGTTCGTGGATGACTACACCACCCCCACCACCGCCAACAGCAATGCCAATGAAGCAGTGATCACTTATACCGCTATCAGCCACGCGGATGTGCTGGTACTGGCGGAAAGCAACCGCCCTTTTACCCAATCAGAATTGCAGGCTCTGGAAAATTTTGTGGCCGCCGGCAAGGGCATCTTCTTTGTGGCTGACCACTACAACGCCGACCGTAACCTGAACACTTGGGACAGCACCGAAGTGTTCAACGGCTATAACCGCTCCACCCTGTCCCAGTTCAATGTGGGCGGCAGCTACGGCGACCTGCGCAATCCCGGTACCGCCAGCGGTTGGCTGGCCCAGGAGTTCGGCATTCGCTTTCGCTTCAATGCCATCGACTGGCACAGCGGCGCCAGCGGCATCGAGCCGGCCAGCCAGGTAGAGGGACTGACCACCGGTGTGGGCCCGGTACTGATGGCCGGTGGCGCCACCCTGGCGATCACCGACCCGAACCGGGCCAAGGGCCTGGTGTATTTCTCCACCAGCGACAGCCCCAGCCGCTGGACCCACGCGGTGGATTCCGGGCTCTATTTCGGCGGCACCGCCGAAGGCCCCTATGTGGCCATTGCCAAATCCGGCCCCGGCAAGGCCGCCTTTATCGGTGACTCCAGCCCCATCGAAGATGCCTCGCCCAAGTACAAGCGCCAGGACAACGGCAACACCAAGAGCACCTACCCGGGTTGGACCGATGCCGGCAACGCCGCCCAGCTCAGCATTAACCTGATCGACTGGCTGGCCACCCCGGAAAGCTACACCCAGTTCAACAGCAGCGCCCACCCGGCCGGCACCGCCACACCCACCCCCATGGCCAGCGAAGAGCTGGACGACCCGGACAACGGCCAGCCCTGGAACACCCCCTCCGGTGGCTATAACCCCTGGGATGCCAGCACCTTTGACTACGGCGCCTACGGTGCTCCGGATGGCCCCGGTGGCAGCACTGGCGGCGGCGGTGAGGTGCTGTCCGTGAGCGAGGCACTGGCCGAACCCACCGGCATCACCGTCACCGTGTCAGGGGTGATCACCCAGGCCATCAACGGCGAGTACGCTCTGGAAATCGAGGACAGTGCCGGCAGCGCCACCCTTTACGTGAAACTGGACAGCCAGTACCGCAATGACTTCAGTCCCCAGAACAACCCGTCGGTGATCGGTGAAACCCTGCAGGTGAGCGGCGAGCGTGACGTCTACATGGGCGAGCCCAGCATCGAGTACGTCACCGACATGCAACTGGTAGATGGCAGCAGCGGGGGCGGCAGTTGTGGCAGCAGCGGCGCGGTGTCGGTAAGCGATGCCTACGCCAGCAGCCAGGGCACCCCCCTCACCGTGGTGGGCGAAGTGATCGGCGGGGTTAACGACCCCTACGCCCTGGAGCTGGGCGACCTGAACAGCAGCACCAGCGTCTACGTGAAGCTGGAATCCGACCAACGCGCCGAGTACAGCCCCGCCAACAACCCGGCCATGGTCGGCCAGACCCTGGAAGTGGACGGCGTGCGCGACCTCTACATGAGCTACCCCAGCCTGGAATCGGTGAGCTCACTCACCGTGATCAGCAACTGCCCCTGATTCGTTTTAAAAAATTCTCGGCGGCGTTCGCGCCGCCCTTCCTTGAACCCAAACACAGGAAACACCATGAAGGCTTCACTGCGATCCCTGCTGGCCCTGTCTCTGGCCGGCGGCGCCCTGCTCAGCGGCTGCGGCGGCGATAACGACAACACCCCCGCCCAACAGGACACCACCCCACGGGTGGATCTGCGTCTGATGGAAACCACCGACATCCACGCCAACGTGATGGATTACAACTACTACAGCGACAGCGTAGATAACGGCCATGGCCTGGTGCGTACCGCCATGCTGGTCAAGCAGGCCCGTGCCGAAATCACCCACCCGGAAAACTCTGCGTTAGTGGATAACGGCGACCTGATCCAGGGCAGCCCCATGGGCGACTGGCGCCAGGCGCAAGGGCTCACCAGCGGCGAAGTGCACCCGGTCTACAAGGTGATGAATGAAATGGCCTACGACGTGGGCAACTACGGCAACCACGAATTCAACTACGGCCTGGATTTCCTCGCCGAAAGCGTGGACGACGCCGCCTTCCCCTACATCAGCGCCAATGTGTTCAGCGCCGACGGCAGCACCCCCTACTTCGACCAATACAAGCTGATCACCAAGACGGTCTACGACCGGGACGGCAACCCCCACGATATAACCCTGGGCTTTATCGGCTTCCTGCCGCCGCAAATCATGCAGTGGGACAAGAAGAACCTGGAGGGCAAGGTCACCGCCAAAGACATCAAGGCCACCGCGGAGTTACTGGTGCCACAGATGAAGGCGGAAGGGGCGGACATCATCGTCGCCATTCCCCATTCCGGCATCAACACCACCGCCTACTCGGAAGAGGCCAAGGCAGAAAACAGCAGCTGGTACCTGGCGGACGTGGACGGCATCGACGCCATCATGTTCGGCCACAGCCACCTGACCTTCCCCTCGGACAGCTTTGCCGGCACCGCCAACGTGGACCTGGAAAAAGGCACCATCAAGGGCGTGCCCTCAGTGATGCCCGGCTACTGGGGCAGCCACCTGGGTATCATCGACCTGAGCCTGGCACTCAATGAAGACGGCGAAAGCTGGACCGTAGTGGACAGCAAAGTGGAGGCCCGGGCCCTGGACCCGGAGGGTGAGGCCGATGCGGCCCTGACTGCCCTGGTTAAACCCGACCACGACGCCACCCTGGACTACATGGGCCAGGTGATCGGCGAATCTACCGATGACATCTTCAGCTTCCTGGCGGTGGTGAAAGATGATCCTTCCATCCAGATCGTCAGCGATGCCCAGAAGGCCTATGTGGAAGACGCTATTGTCGGCACCGAGCTGGATGGTCTGCCGGTGCTATCCGCTGCGGCCCCGTTCAAGGCCTGTGACCGTGACGGGGTCTGCGCCGAGGAAAGCAGCTTCACCGTGGTGCCGGCCGGCGAACTGCAAGTGAAGAACATTGCCGACCTGTACCTCTACCCCAACACCCTGATGGCGGTAAAAGTCACCGGTGCCGAACTGGAACAGTGGCTGGAATGTTCCGCCTCCCAGTTCTTCCAGATCACCGATACCGCCGACCGCCAGGAGCTGGTGGACTTCAGTGGCTTCCCCACCTACAACTTCGATGTCATCGACGGCGTCACCTACCAGATCGATGTGACCGAACCGGCCCGTTACGATCGTGACTGCGCCAAGATCAGCGACGGCACCCGCATCGTTGACCTGCAGTTCGACGGCGCCGCCATCGATCCGACCCAGGAATTCCTCATCGCCAGCAACAACTACCGTGCCACCGGCGGCCACTTTGCCGGCACCGGTGGCGACCATGTGGTGATCGAATCTCCGGACGAAAACCGCCAGGTGGTTGGCAACTATATCCAGGCCAACAGCCCGGTGACCCCCACCGCCGACAACAATTGGTCGTTTGCACCGATCCTGGGTTACAGCAGTGATCTGCAAATCGTCTTCCGGGTACCCAACACCGACCGCGCCAAAAACTTCGTGGCCGACGCAGTGGCCGGGGCCGGCGGCAGCTTCATGGCCAGCCTACTGGATGACAGTGGCAACGAAGCCATCTACGAACTGAACCTGCAGCCCTGATCAATCGGACTGCGACACCCGACGAGCCGGCGCCGCCGGCTCGTCGTTTCTTACCCGCAGAAAGCTGGCAAAGCGCGGCAACCCGGTAGCCGTCAGGCCGTAATATTTATAGGTCACGGTACTGCCCAGCGGCGGCGGGTCCGCCCGCTCGTGATCGCTGAGGCCGCTGCCCAGCTTGAAACGGCGACCATCCCCGGTCTTCACCACCAGCGCCCCTACCTGGCCCTGGTATTTGCCTTTCCCCTCGCTGTAATCCACCACCGTTGCTTCCGCATCCTGAAAGGTTTTCACCTTGAGCAGCGCCGCCGTGCGGCCGGCTTTGTAGAAGCTGTCACCGTGATGCAGCATCAAGCCCTCTCCGCCGACCGCCAGTACCCGATCCAGGCGTGCCAGCAGGGCACCGTGGTCCGTGGCCCGTCGCTGTTCGACCATGGTCAGGTGATAGGAGGAGGTTTTCTCCACCAGCCCACGCATCTTTTCCACCCGTTCGCTGAATGGCACGCCACTGGCCGGCAGATCGAACACCATAAAGCGGATCTGCCGCCATTCTTGCGCCTTCGGCTGTAGCCGGCGGATCGCTGCCGACACCTGGGCAAAGCGGCCGCGCCCCATCCACAGCTCGCCATCCAAAGGCTGCGCGGGAAAACCGCGCAGGAACCAGTCCGGCGCGGCGATAATATTGCCGCCCCGGGACAGCAACTGCTGCCCATCCCAGTAGGCCCGCACCCCGTCCAGCTTTTCGCTGACCCAGTAGCCCTGCAGATCCATCCCGGCCTGGTACACTTTGGCCAGCTGCAAAGGCGGCTCGCTGGCCCGGGCCACGGTCACCAGCAGGCAGATGAGCATCATCAGGCCAACCCGCAGACATCCTTGTCTTGCCGGTATTTTCACGGTCTTCTCCCTTTATTCTCGCTCGCGGCCCCAGACTGTGCCTGAAGGACAGGCCCGGCTCTGTGCGCAATCGCAGCGCCAGTGCGTAAGAGATCACCGGTTTTGCAACAAATCCGTTTGTCGGGCATCCAAGCTTCAGGAGGTAACAACCATGCGCACACTATTATTTCTTGCCGCTCTCACCTTGAGCGCCCCTGTACTGGCCGCCGAGGCCTATTTTGCCGGAGGCTGCTTCTGGTGCACCGAATCGGATTTTGAAGAGCTCGATGGCGTCAGCGAGGCCATCAGCGGCTTTGCCGGCGGCGACGAGAAGAACCCCAGCTATGAGGACGTGGCCCATGGCCGCACCGGCCATACGGAAGTCGTGAAGGTGATCTATGACCCGGCGGTGGTGAGCTACGACAACCTGCTCACCTGGTTCTGGCAGCACGTGGACCCCACTGACCCCAATGGCCAGTTCGTGGATCGCGGCCAGCAATACCGCAGCGCGATTTTCTATCAGACCGAGGCGGAGAAAACCGCTGCCCTGGCCTCGCGTAAGGCCCTGGAGGAAAGCGGTC
Organism: uncultured Alcanivorax sp.; assembly: GCF_947258575.1. Classification (GTDB taxonomy): domain Bacteria; phylum Pseudomonadota; class Gammaproteobacteria; order Pseudomonadales; family Alcanivoracaceae; genus Alcanivorax. The sequence goes on along the minus strand of NZ_CAMYIV010000010.1, from coordinate 177,181 downwards.
GCTTCGACAAACCGGTGATCACCGAGATTACCGAGCTGGACGCCTTCTACCCGGCGGAGGATTACCATCAGGATTACTACAAGACCCACAGCCTGAAGTACAAGTACTACCGCTATCGCTCCGGTCGCGACCAGTTTCTGCAGGAACACTGGGACGACCCGAAGCATCGCCCCTGGCTCACCGACCAGGTCACTCAGCGCTGGCAGGGGGCGGATCAGTTCCAGCGCCCCAGCGATGAGGTACTGAAAAAATCACTGCCCAAGCTGGTCTACCAGGTGACCCGGGAAGACGCCACCGAACGGGCCTTCCAGAATGAATACTTCGACCATAAAGGCGAGGGTATCTATGTGGATGTGATCAGCGGCGAGCCGTTGTTTTCTTCCACGGATAAATACAAATCCGGCACCGGCTGGCCCAGCTTTACCAAGCCTATCGACAAGGCATTCGTGACGCTGGAGGAAGACAACAAGCTATGGGCCACCCGCACGGAAGTACGCAGCCGCTACGCGGATTCCCACCTCGGCCATGTGTTCAGCGACGGCCCCGAGCCCACTGGCCAGCGCTGGTGCATGAATTCAGCCGCGCTGCGTTTTGTGCCCAAGGCCGAGATGGAAAAACAGGGTTACGGGGAGTATTTATCCCTGTTTGAGTGAGGGAAGCTGTGGCCGGTTGATGACAATGGCGATCACCCCGGCCACCGCCAGTGCCCAGCAGTAATGGATGGCGCCGATCAGCTCCAGCGGTGACAGCCCGGCAATGGAACAGGCCAGCAACACCTGGGCGCCATAGGGAATCAGCCCCTGCACCACGCAGGAAAAGATATCCAGCACACTGGCCGAGCGACGCAGATCCACGCCATGGTCTTCGGCGATGTCTCTGGCCATCTCCCCGGTAAGTACGATGGCCACGGTGTTGTTGGCCACGAACACATTGGCCACCACCACCAGCAGGGCAATGCCCACTTCCCCGGCCCGTTGCAGCGGCAGTTTCAGCCAGCGGGTCAGGCCGTGGATACGTTCGATCAACCAGCGGGTGCCGCCCTGATCGGTCATCAGTTGTGACAGCCCGCCGATCAGCATGGACAGCAGCATGATCTCGAACATGCTTTCGAAACCGCTGTAGACCGCCCCGTTCACCTGGGCCAGCCCATAGCCCGCCCCCTGCACCATGCCGGTGACCCCGGCCACGGCGATGCCGATGATCAGCACCGCCAACACATTCAGCCCGCTCAGGGCCAGGGCAAAGACCAGCAGATACGGCAACACCAGCCAGGGCTGTAAAGGCTCCGCCTGCACCTGATGGTCACCGCCGCCCAGCAGCACCAGCACCGCCACGTTCACCAGCGCCGCCGGCAGGGCAATCCAGATATTCACCCGGAACTTGTCCTTCAACGAGACGCCCTGGCTGCGGGTGGCAGCAATGGTGGTATCGGAAATCATCGACAGGTTGTCACCGAACATGGCGCCACCCACCACGGCCCCCACCGCCAGCGGCATGGGCAGCCCGGTGGCCTGGGCAAACCCGGCGGCAATGGGCGCGGTGGCGGCGACGGTCCCCATGGAGGTGCCCATGGCCGTGGCAATAAAACCGGCAATCAGAAACAGGGCGGGCAACACCCAGTCGGAAGGAATAATGCGCAGACCAAACTGCACGGTGGCATCCACACTGCCGATGCTGTCGCTGACACTGGCAAAGGCCCCGGCCAGCAGGAACACCAAACACATGAGGATAATATTGGGATGGCCGATCCCTGCCAGCAGGCGCTCCACACTGCGGCTCAATGCCTGGCGCGCCAGCACACAGCCCAGCACGATCGCCGCCATGGCCACCACCGGCGCCTTGATCTGGTAAAAGGCGAACTCGGTGCCCTGCAGGCTGTAATAGATCCCGCTACCGAAAAACACCGCCATAAAAAACAGCAGCGGCAACAAAGGCCAGGCGCGGGCAGGGGCTTGAGTCATGGATCAGTCCGGATCAGCGGTAATTTCCGAACAGTGTAGAGATTCCCGGCCGGGGGCGGTACCTGCGCTACCTGTAGGAGCTTGCCTGCAAGCGAAAGACGGAGGATATCCCGGTGTCATCTACGAAGCCGCTGTAGGAACGGAGCGCAGCGGAGTAACGCACGTAGTTCCGTGCGGCCCGAAGGGTGAGCAAAGCGAATAACGCCTCTTGAGGCGCGAACCGCGTGCGAACGCGGAATCGGCCGCAGGGCGATCAGGGACGGCAGAGCTCGACAGGTTTCAAAATGATTGCTGCCGCTCGAATCTCTGTCGCCTCGCTACGCTCGGTTCGTCCCCTGGAAGGGAACTCCTACAGCGGCTTCGTAGCCATGTTTTCGCAACTCGAAACTCGTACCTCGCTGCTGGCCTTTTCAAAACGTATCCACAAACGGCCGACCACCCTTCCCTCCCCGATGCCCGGACGCATTCAGCCCGCGCAGCAACCACTGGCGGCTCTCCACGGGATCGATCACCGCATCGATCTCCAGGAAGCTGGCCATGTTCAGGGCCTTGCCCTGCTGGTAGGCCTTGGCCACCAGCTTGTCGAACAGGCGTTGCTGTTTCTCCGCTGTGGGCTGGGCGGCCAGTTCCTTGGCGAAGCCGAGTCGCACCGCCCCTTCCAGGCCCATGGCGCCGAACTCGGCGCTGGGCCAGGCGGCGGTGAACAACGGCGAATGGAAACTGCCCGCCGCCATGGCCTGGGCGCCCAGACCGTAGCCCTTGCGCAGCACCAGGGTGAAGAACGGCACCGTCAGGCTGGCGGCGGTGACAAACATCCGTGACACATGGCGCACCGTGGCCTGCTGCTCCGCCTCCGGCCCCACCATGAAACCGGGGGTATCGCACAGGGACACCATGGGCAGGCCAAAGGCCTCGCACAGCTGCATAAAGCGCGCGGCCTTGTCGCCGCCCACCGCATCGATGGCGCCGCCCAGGTGGCCCGGGTTATTGGCGATCAGCCCAAAGGGGCGCCCTTCAATGCGTACCAGCGCGGTGATCATCCCCGGGGCGAACTCACGGCGCAGTTCCAGTACCGAGCCACGGTCCGCCAGGGTGTCGATGACCTGGCGGATGTCGTAGACCCGGGTGCGTTTTTCCGGGATACGATGACGCAGCTCGCGCTGGTCGGCGGCCTGCCAGTCGCTCACCCGGCCCTGAAAATAGGACAGGTACTGTTTGGCCACTGCCACCGCAGCCTTCTCGTCCTCCACGACCACATCCACCACCCCATTGGGGGCCTGCACCGTCACCGGCCCCACCTGCTCCGGGGTGAACCGGCCCAGGCCGCCGCCTTCGATCATGGCCGGGCCGGCCATGCCGATGCTGGCGTCTTTGGTGGCGATGATCACATCGCAGCAACCCAGCAAGGCCGCGTTGCCGGCAAAGCACCGGCCGGAGCCGATGCCCACCAGCGGCACCTGCCCGGACAAGCGGGCCATGGCGGCAAAGGTATGGCAGTCCAGCCCGGCCACACCGACAAAGTCGGTATCGCCGGGACGCCCGCCACCACCTTCGGCAAACAGCACCAGCGGCATCTTCCACTGGCCGGCCAGCTGCAGCAGGCGGTCAGTCTTCTTGTGGTTCATCATCCCCTGGGTGCCGGCGAACACGGTGTAGTCGTAGCTCATGGCCAGCACCCGGGCGGCCTCGTCGCCGAACTGGTCGGCATTGACGGTGCCGGTGCCACCGATCAGGCCATCCGCCGGGCTCATGGCCTGCAACTCTTCGGCACTGCGACGACGTCGCTGGGCCGCCAGAGCCATGGCGCCGTATTCCTGGAAGCTGTCCGCATCAAGCAGATCGTCGAGATTTTCCCGGGCGGTGCGCTTGCCTTTGCTGTGGCGTTTTTCCACCGCCTGGGGGCGGCCCGCATCGCTGATGGCCTGATGGCGATCCAGCACCTCCGCCAGATCCTGGCGGATATGATCCAGGTCCACGCTTTCTTCCGTGGCGATGGCGTCCCCTGCCACCTCACCGGGTTCCACAAACAACAACGGCGACGCCTCATTCAGGGCATCACCTTCCTGGGCGGCCAGGCTGTGCACCTGGCCGGCGATGGCGGCGCGTACCTCGAATTCCATCTTCATGGCTTCCAGCACCGCCACTACCTGGCCCACCTGCACCGTGTCGCCCTGCTGCACCAGCAGGGACACCAGTACGCCGGTGGTGGGGCTGGTCAGCGCCTCGCAACCCGCCGGGGTGGCAAGGGTGCCGGTCTGTGGTGATGGGTCGGCAGACGGCAAGTCCGGGGTCACGTCAGTGGGCAGCGCCCGCAACAGCTCTGGCAGGTGGGTTTCCACATAGCGGGTGGTCACCGCGTTGGCCTGCACCGCATCGCTGGCCAGCAAGGCCTGCAGCAGCGGCAGATTGCTTTGCACGCCCTCAATGCGGGTCTGCTTCAGGGCCCGGCGGGCCCGTTGCAGCACCGTGGGATAGTCCGCGCCGGTGACGATCAACTTGGCCAGCAGGGAATCGTAGGCCGGGCTGACCGGGTAACCGGCATAGCCGTACCCATCCACCCGAATCCCCGGCCCGCTGGCGGGCTCATAGGCGGTGAGGGTGCCCGCCGAAGGCGCGGTGCTGCCATCGGCCTTGAGGGTTTCCAGGTTGAGACGCAGCTGTACCGCCATGCCATCACAGGCCGGTGGGGTAAGCAGATTCAGGTCAGCCAGACTGGCCCCCGCCGCCAGCCGAATCTGGCTCTGCACCAAATCCACCCCGGTGACCTGCTCGGTGACCGTGTGCTCCACCTGCACCCGGGGGTTGGCTTCCATGAAATAGAAACGGTTCTGCGCCGGCTCCACCAGAAACTCGAAGGTGCCGATGCCCTGATAGTTCACCGCTCTAGCCAATGTCAGCGCGCTATCGATGATGCGGTCGCGCAGGCCAGCATCGAGACCCGGCGCCGGGGCGAACTCCACCAGCTTCTGGTGACGGCGCTGCAAGGTGCAGTCGCGCTCCCACAGATGGCTCACCGCCCCGCTGCCATCGCCCAGCACCTGCACTTCGATATGGCGGGCGGCGGGTACCAACTGCTCCACATAGACCGCCTCGTTGCCAAACGCGGCCTTCGCCTCCGACTGACAACGCTGAAAGGCCGCCTCCAGCCCTACCAAGTCAGTAACCGCTCGCATACCGCGCCCGCCCCCACCGCTCAGGGCCTTGATCATCACACCACTGCCTTCCAGCGACGCCATAAATGCTTGGGCTTCCTCCAGCGTCACCGCCTGCTCCGTGCCCTGCACCAACGGCACCCGGCAACGGGCCGCCAACGCCCGGGCGGACGCCTTGTCGCCAAACAACCGCAGAGTCTCCGCCCCCGGCCCGATCAGCGTCAGCTCGGCCCGGGCACACTGCTCGGCAAACTCCGCATTCTCGGCCAGAAAGCCGTAGCCGGGGTGAATCGCCTCACAACCCTGCTCCCTGGCAACCGCGATCAACTGCGCCCCATCCAGATAGGCCGGCACACCCCGGCCCAGCAACGCTACCGCCTCATCCACCTGGCGAGTGTGCAGAGAGTGCTGATCATCCTCCGCAAACACCCCCACGGAACGAATTCCCAGATCCGCACAGGCATTGGCAATACGAATGGCAATCTCGCCACGGTTGGCAATCAGGATGGCAGCAAACGGGACGGGCACGGCGGACTCCAGTCTTAGATTCGACGGCAAAGACCACAGTGTAGCCAGTTGGGGTTATCGATGGCATTGATCGGGGTGCATGGAGATGTATGCATTGGGTTAATGCTGATTCGCTGGCTCAAAAGGCCATCAAGTCAGCATTGAGTCCGTATACCGAAGTCTAGCGAGGCGGCAAGTCAGGGTTTAGCTTGGTTAAATTGGTGCGTGTCCCTTGTTTCTATCGCCCTTACCGAACAGCGGACTTTCACCGCTTGATTTATCGCCAGCTTTGCCCGGCGCTCGGCGTGTCCCCGATTATTCGTTATCAGAGATTCATTTCTAAGCCTTGATGTAGTGGTGTGCAAGGAGGGTTAAACAGCTAATTGTTTGGTGTTTCACTATTTGGATGATAGGGCTGGGAATAAGCGGCTCTGTTGCTGGGCACAAGAAAAGCACAAGAGGCAGGACTACTTGAACCAGAATCTACGGCTCCACGAGCCCCTAACTAGAACCATGATGGGAAATGGGAGACTTGACCCTCAAGGTTCCTCGCTCGGGAAGAGTTGAACCGAGAGCGGTCAAACGACGGCCAAAGCCTACACCACTACTGACGCGGCCCAGACATGAAGCACAAGCCGATATACGCAAGAACGGCCATCCTCCAAAGCAACGGGAATGGAACCGGTCAGCAGCATGAAAGGCTTGGACTTAAGTAAGTGCCATTCAGACCTGAACTCGAGTCGAGCACGAGCGGGGCTTATCAATCGGCAGAAATATTCGGGTGGATGGGAACGGTTAGCTATGTTTAGGTCAGAAAAGAGCGCATGAGGTAAAGCCCCCCTCATACGCTTGTGTCGTCATTGCCGCTCACCGCAGCGAAAACTTCCTTCCGCTTCGCACATCCAGAACGTTGTTCCCATACGGTTATTGCTATAGCAATTTTTAGCCTTTCCCCGAACAAGTCCACCGGCATTGAATTGTTCATCGAACAGACTAACACTACTACCAAATCCCATCGATTTGCATTGCTTGATTGCCTTGTCCTGCAACCGATTCAAAGCATCACTGCGCGCACGCTGCTCACTACTTGCTTCATAAAAGAAGGCACCGGCACTCATATCCGCCTTTTGCCAAGCCAGCAGACGCTCATCAGAAAATTTGTAACAATGATAGCGTTTGGGAATTCGCTTCATTGGAATGCGTACTCCCTGCTGGTTAATCGGCTCACAATCAGCGCCTACGGTGGCACCAGCCGCATCGCCGCCTCGTTTTGACGAGGATTGAGACATACCAGACGAAGACAAGGCAACATTATTTCCGCCACCACTCCCTCTTACTTTAACATCTGGCATTGTACGGCTACCCGTCAACTCTCCATTTGCCGTGCGCTCGATACTTTCCGACACATAAGCGTTACCGCCAACAGTACCACGCCAGCAGATACCCTCTTCTGCAAACAAGACGCCACCGTTACTTTCACAAGCCGCACGCCGCTCGGCAAGTGATCGCTGCAACAGACAGTGTCGTTTGTCTGCAACCCATTGGGCGCCTCGAGCCAGACATTTTTGTTTCGCCGTATCCACCTGCGCTGCACTGTTAGCTTGGGCCACGATAATTTTGCCATTGTTCGTCACGTTTGCCTGTTGCTGACGCTGCAATGCCGTTCGCCGTTGCAGATCCTCTAACGATTCATTACGGGCCTCGTGAACCATGGCCTGGATTTCCACAGCCTGCCGCTGGAACGTACGATCTCTCGCAGCCATATCCCGATTGGCCTGCTGCAAGCCATTATTAATTGCCCCTGCCACAGCCGGGTCTCCGATCACTTCCAGAATACTCATACCTGCATCGCCAGCGGTGCTTACGCCAACCGTAATCCCGGAAAACGCCCGCGCGATACCATCAGTAACATGGATCGGCTTGTCCATTTTTCTGTTAAGTCCAGCAAGTGACATAGATACATCCTGATCACGAAAATCCCTTAACGCGATTTCCATCCGGGCAGGAAGCAACTTGATCAATTGGTACTGGGGGTGTGCAGTACCGGTTGGTCCTCCACGTTTGATGTGGTGATAGCGGTATTCAGTCGTCAGAAGGTTCGCCCAAAGCGGAAATGAGGCTACAGCGAGTGACTCCTGGTCGGGACGAAAACGTGACATCTCCATGGTCACCCGCCATTTTGCTTTCACAAGTCCTATCGTTCCTTTTTTGGGTGATATTCCAACCAGATCGTCAGAGCGGACCTTGAAATCTATTCGGTAAACTACTTCACCTTTACCTGAAAACATCGGCTTCAATCGTTTACGTACGGCATTGCGTAGCTGCGGCTTGACCTCCTTTTTTACACCACTCATTTCGTACTTAATCGGGCCGAGCTTTCCCTCGTATAATACTTGCGCCTGTAAATGCTGAGCGGCCAACAATATTATCCCCATCGATAGCAATCTAATAAAGAACATAGTTCACCTGGATGCTCTTGATCGATTTCTCAATCAGGTTGGCATAAATTTCCTCTAACTCATCCTCCGACTCTTTACTCGGAAAAAATCCATGGGCCCATGGATTAAGACAGTTACGCGTAACATGTACGTTCTGTTCTGCATCGAGTGCATTACCCAGTTCACCGGCACGATACAGGCTGTGTTGAAGTGTGAAAGCAAAGTCGTCGCATAGAGGAGGGAGAAGGCCCAGCGTATAAGCGGTAACAAACACTGCCGCAACACCTACCCCACTACCATAGGTCGGTGTCTTGCGAAAACCCAGATCACTATAGACCAGAAAATAGTCCGCCTGATCTGGTGTTACCACTTTGTAGCCGTTTTTTCGAAGGGTTTTGCTGGCTTGCTCGACAAAAAAATCATCACCAAGATAACTATAAATATCAGGAATGCTTCCCCTGTCTTCTTCAGGTCGATTTGTTCCTTCGTAATAGCGAAAGCGACGCTTAAATCCAGGCGGCACATCACCATCAAACTGGTGTAGCGCAAACAGGTTATACTGAGCAGACGACACTACGGCAATGCCTGCATCAATACCTGCATGACCTATATCAACGGGTTCAACCTTTGGCGATATTGAGCAACCGGACATCAGCAGCAGTGTCGCGCACATGGCAATTATATTTTTTTTCATGAATATCCAACGCATCAGTAAAACATCCCTTGCTGCATGAGCTGATAAACCCGTGAAACATAACCATTAACCACCTGATTATCGAGGTAGGTATTGGCTTCAAGAAGATCCTTTTTGAAGATATAGTTGATAGGGGTATGTACCACGATAGCTAGCGGTGTGACATGTAGCGCAATATCAGTGCGAATTGGCTTTTCACCCTTTTGCGCTCCCTCCCAGGAGTCAAAAGCAATAACAACCTCATTTCTGCCTGACCGCCTGTCAATCAACTGACCTGAAGCCATGCATGCATCGCCCTTCGTTAACGGGTACAACATAAAAAGAGACAAGATCGTTGGTGCATTTTCAATAACAACATCAATGTCCTTGTGTTCTAGTTTCATGGTAAGAACAAAGTCTGCTTCAGCTTCACTATTGACAAGATCCATACCGAGAGAATCCAGCTGGCTACGAATCATGGTTTCCAGTTTGTCACCCTGAAGCCTGTAACCGATCGGGTAAGTGCGTCCGGCCAGCATTGAAAATGGAACCTCTATACCTTCCGCGTGGTGACCACTTCCAACGGCACACCACTTGGTTTTACCTTTTAGGTAAACCTTGCTCTTAGATACTGGCATTCCCTGTAAATCAGCCGTCGAATAATTATCAAGTGCTTCGCTATTCTTGAACGTCTTACTGCTAGCAGTCATTCGTGTATCCGAAAGCGCACACCCCCCGAATAAGATCAAAACAAACAAGAAAGGCATGAATTTATGCATTATATTTCCCCAATTTCCAGACACCGGCAATCAGCAGCCGTATTTTTAGCATGCGGCTGCAGTGATCTTTTAGACGAAGAAGATCCCCCAAGCGAAATTATGCTGTGACACACTATTTCACTTCATGAATTCAATTTTACAGTGCGACAGGTTGTATACGCATCCCCAATTTGGGGGATGCGTTGGGCCAGAACCCCGGTTACAGCCCGGAGTCTCTCCTCACTCTCTCCTGCGACCGCGCCGCCAGCGACGCTTCTACAGCAAGCTGATTCTTGTCAGCCTGTCCCCCACAAAAAAGCCCGGCATCGCCGGGCTTTCGTTATCAACTATCCATTCTCAATTATCAATTATTACTCCACCGTCACCGACTTCGCCAAATTCCGCGGCTGATCCACATCCGTCCCCCGCAGCACGGCCACATGGTAGCTAAGCAACTGCAACGGCACGGTATAGACGATCGGGGCAATGGTTTCCGGCACCGCCGGCATGTTCAGCACGTGGATGCCCTCGCCTTCTTTCACGTGGGCATTCTTGTCGGCGAACACGTACAGCTCACCGCCGCGGGCGCGGACTTCCTGCAGGTTGGATTTGAGTTTTTCCAGCAGTTCGTCGTTGGGCGCCACGGAGACCACTGGCATGTCGCTGTCTACCAGGGCCAGGGGGCCGTGCTTGAGCTCGCCGGCCGGGTAGGCTTCGGCGTGGATGTAGGAAATTTCCTTGAGCTTGAGGGCACCTTCCAGGGCCACCGGGAATTGCACGCCACGGCCCAGGAACAGGGTGTGGTGTTTTTCCACGAAGGCTTCGGAAAGCTTCTCGATGGGCTTGTCCAGCGCAACGGTCTGTTCGATCAGGTTGGGCAGCTGGCGCAGTTCGTCGAGGATGCCTTCGATGCGGGCATCATCCAGGCCTTTCTGGCGGCCCAGGGCCAGCACCAGCATGAGCAGGCCGGTGAGCTGGGTGGTGAATGCCTTGGTGGAGGCCACGCCGATTTCCGGGCCGGCCTTGGTGAGGAATACCAGTTCGGATTCGCGCACCAGGGAGGAGCTGTCCACGTTGCAGATGGCCAGGCGACCCACGTAGTTGGGTGACTGGGTATCACGCAGGGCCGCCAGGGTGTCGGCGGTTTCACCGCTCTGGGAGATGGTGACGAATAAGGTGCCTTCCGGTACCACGTGGTTGCGGTAGCGGAACTCGCTGGCCACTTCCACCTGGCAGGGAATGCCGGCGATGTCTTCCAGCCAGTAACGCGCCACCATGCCGGCGTGGTAGCTGGTGCCACAGGCAACAATCTGCACGGTTTTCACCCGGTCGAAGATGGCCGGGGCTTTTTCGCCGAAGGCGTCGATCAGGCTCGCCGGGCTGTCGATGCGGCCTTCCAGGGTTTTCTGGATGGCCGCCGGCTGCTCGAAGATTTCCTTCTGCATGTAGTGGCGATATTCGCCTTTTTCCGCGTCTTCGTGGGTGCCGTCGAATTCGTGGGTATCGCGATTGGCCGGGTTACCCTGTGCGTCGACGATACGAATACTGTCGGTGCTGATTTCCGCCTGGTCGCCTTCTTCCAGGAAGATGAAGCGGTTGGTCACCGGCAGCAGGGCCAGCTGGTCGGAGGCGATGTAGTTTTCGTCGATGCCCAGGCCGATCACCAGCGGGCTGCCGGAGCGCACGGCGACCAGTTTATGGGGCTCGTCCTTGTGGATCACGCCCAGGGCGTAGGCGCCATCCAGTTTCTTCACCACTTGCTGGACGGCGGTGAACAGATCCACGCCGGTGGCCAGTATCTGGTGGAGCAGGTGCACGATGACTTCGGTGTCGGTCTGGGACTGGAAGTCATAACCGGCGGCTTCCAGTTCGTCTTTCAGTTCCTGGAAGTTTTCGATGATGCCGTTGTGCACCAGGGCCAGATCGCTGCCGGACATGTGCGGGTGGGCGTTGTCTTCAGAGGGCTTGCCGTGGGTCGCCCAGCGGGTGTGCGCAATACCGGTGAAACCGGTGGTTTGCTCGTCCACGGTGGCGCTTTCCAGGCCAGCTACCTTGCCCTGGCGTCGCACCCGGGTAATGCCGGAATCATTGAGCAGCGCCACACCGGCGCTGTCGTAGCCCCGGTATTCCAGGCGCTTGAGGCCAGTGATCAGGATGTTGGTCACATTACGCTGGGCAATGGCCCCGACGATTCCACACATGTTGCGTTAGTCCTTTGTTTGAAGTCGAGCCCTCTCCCCCAGCCCCTCTCCCGCAAGCGGGAGAGGGGAGCTAAACACCCGCCGTTCTGGAGGGCTCCCTCCCAACTTGCCGGGGAGGGACAGGGAGAGGACCTGGTATTAACCTTTTTGCGGGCGTTTCCAGTCGCTGACGTTGCGCTGCTGGCCACGGGCGACGGCCAGGCCGTTGTCGTCCACATCCTTGGTGATGGTGCTGCCTGCGCCCACGGTGGCATTTTCGCCGATGGTGACCGGTGCCACCAGTGAAGAATTGGAGCCGATAAAGGCGCCGTCTTTCATCACGGTCTGGAATTTGTTGGCGCCATCGTAATTGCAGGTAATGGTGCCGGCGCCCACATTGACGCCCTTGCCGATCTGGCTGTCGCCGATGTAGGTGAGATGGTTCACCTTGGAACCCTCGCCCACATAGGACTTCTTGGTTTCCACAAAGTTGCCGATCTTGGCCTTGTCCGCCAGCTCGGTGCCGGGGCGCAGGCGAGCATAGGGGCCGATGGTGCAGTGCTCGCCGACAATGGCGCCATCCACCAGGCTGTTGGCTTCGATGACGGTGCCAGCACCGATGTTGGTATCGCGGATAATGCAGTTGGGGCCGATGACCACGCCTTCCTCGATGGTGACGTCGCCTTCCAGCACCACGTTCACATCGATGATCACATCCGTGGCGATCTGCACGCTGCCGCGTACATCAAGGCGGTTCGGGTCGCGCAGGGTGACGCCGTCGCGCATCAGGGATTCGGCCTGGGCCAGCTGGTAGATGCGCTCCAGGCGGGACAGCTGCACCCGGTCGTTAATACCGTCCACTTCCCAGGCGAATTCCGGCTGCAGGGTTTCCACGGTCAGACCGGACTGCACCGCCATGGCGATCACGTCGGTGAGGTAGTATTCGCCTTGGGCATTGTTACTGGACAGCTTGGGCAGGCAGTCATCCAGGAAGCCACGGGTGCAGGCGAGGATGCCGGTGTTGATTTCCGGGATACCCAGTTCCGCTTCGCTGGCGTCTTTCTGTTCGACGATGCGTTGCACATTGTTCTGGCCATCGCGAACGATGCGGCCATAGCCGCTGGGGTCGTCCAGGGTCAGGGTCATCAGCGCCAGGGTCTTGTCATCCACGGAGGCGACAAAATCCCGCAGGGTTTCCGGGCGGATCAGGGGGACGTCGCCGTACAGCACCAGTACGATATCTTCCTTGACCAGGGGCATCGCCTGGGCCACCGCATGGCCTGTGCCCAGCTGCTCGGCCTGCTCGGCCCACTGCAGGTGATCGCCGTTGACGATCTCTTTCACCTGATCCCCACCGTGGCCGTAGACGATGATGGTGTTGTCGGCGGCCAGGCTGCTGGCGGCATCCACCACATGCTGGACCATGGCTTTGCCGGCCACTTCATGCAGCACCTTGGGCAACGCACTTTTCATGCGGGTGCCTTTGCCGGCGGCGAGAATGACGACTGCAATAGACCCTGAACTCATACCCTGTCCTTATGTTTTACCCTTGTCGCGATCTGCCCTGCGGCTTTATAGCATGACATCGTGACATTTCTGTCTCTTGACCTGAATCCATGGTTTCAGCGTGGATGCATGGCGTAAGAATTTGTTGTCACAGGGAATTTTCTGAAGAAGCGTCGCATCAGGGAATGCGATCGACTGAAGAAAATTTTCTGTGGCGGCAAAGGCTTACGTCAGGCGCCGCGATCAAGTCATGGACTCAGGTCTATGACAGAAACAAAAAAGGGTAGCACTTGGCTACCCCCCTCTGTGTTGAAGAATTGCAAAAGGTGCTTACCGCCCTTTCTTCTTCAACTGCTGAATTGCGCGCAACTGGGCCACGGACTCGGCCAGGGTAGCGGCGGCACGGGAATAATCCATTTCGGAGTTCTTCCCTTCCAGTGCTTCCTTGGCGCGCTGTTTTGCCTGTTCGGCAGCAGCTTCATCCATGTTGTCGGCACGTTCTGCGGTATCGGCCAGCACAGTTACCAGCTTCGGCTGCACTTCCAGGAAGCCGCCGGATACATAGAACACTTCTTCTTCACCATTCTGCTTCTTCACCCGTACCGGACCCGGCTTGAGCCGGGTCAGCAGCGGGGCGTGGCCCGGCATGATACCGAGATCGCCTTCCACACCGGAGGCCACCACGATTTCAACCAGACCGGAGAACAGCTGGCGTTCTGCACTAACAATGTCGCAATGCACGGTCATCGCCATTTGCTTGTCTCCCGGTGCAGGTTACTTGCTACGTTTGTTGTAGGCTTCTACCACTTCGTCGATAGAACCCTTCATGTAGAAATCCTGCTCCGGGATGTGATCGTAATCACCGTCAAGGATGCCCCGGAAACCGGTGAGGGTGTCCTTCAGGGAAACATACTTGCCCGGAGAGCCAGTAAATACTTCGGCCACGAAGAACGGCTGGGACAGGTAACGTTCGATCTTACGAGCACGGGCAACGATGGTCTTGTCTTCTTCAGACAGTTCGTCCATGCCCAGGATCGCAATGATGTCCTTCAGTTCCTTGAAGCGCTGCAGTACAGACTGCACGCCACGGGCCACGTCGTAGTGTTCCTGACCAATCACCAGCGGATCCAGCTGACGAGAGGTGGAATCCAGCGGATCGATCGCCGGGTAGATACCCTTGGAGGCGATGTCACGGCTCAGTACCACGGTCGCATCAAGGTGAGCAAAGGTGGTTGCCGGAGACGGGTCAGTCAAGTCATCCGCAGGTACGTATACGGCCTGAACGGAGGTAATGGAACCGGTCTTGGTGGAAGTAATACGTTCCTGCAGAACGCCCATCTCTTCCGCCAGGGTCGGCTGGTAACCTACCGCTGAAGGCATACGGCCCAGCAGTGCAGATACTTCGGTACCGGCCAGGGTGTAACGGTAGATGTTATCCACGAAGAACAGTACGTCACGGCCTTCGTCACGGAACTTCTCGGCCATGGTCAGACCGGTCAGCGCTACACGCAGACGGTTACCTGGCGGCTCGTTCATCTGACCGTAAACCAGCGATACTTTATCGAGTACGTTGGAGTCCTTCATTTCGTGGTAGAAGTCGTTACCCTCACGAGTACGCTCACCCACACCGGCAAACACGGAGAAACCGGAGTGCTCGATCGCGATGTTCCGGATCAGCTCCATCATGTTTACGGTTTTACCTACACCCGCACCACCGAACAGGCCAACCTTACCGCCTTTGGCGAAAGGGCAAACCAGGTCGATTACCTTGATGCCGGTTTCCAGCAGTTCGTTGGTGGCTGCCTGGTCCGCATAGGTAGGAGCAGCACGGTGAATCGGCATGCGCTCTTCTTCACCGATCGGGCCGGCTTCGTCGATGGGTCGACCCAGCACGTCCATGATACGGCCCAGGGTCTTGGTGCCTACCGGAACCTGAATCGGCTCACCGGAGTCGATCACGTCAAGACCACGCTTCAGACCTTCGGTGGAGCCCATGGCAATGGTACGGACAACGCCGTCGCCCAGCTGCTGCTGAACTTCCAGCGTGGTTTCAGTACCGTCCACGGTGAGGGCGTCATATACCTTCGGTACGCCGTCGCGCGGGAATTCCACGTCGATCACAGCACCGATGATCTGAACAATACGACCGCTACTCATGCTTGCATCCTCTTAACTTGCGTTTTTGCCGCGTTCTTTCTACCAGTCTGCTGACAAATCAGACCGCAGCAGCACCACCAACGATTTCGGAGATTTCCTGCGTAATAGCAGCCTGGCGTGCTTTGTTGTACACCAGCTGCAGATCACGAATGATGTCGCCGGCGTTATCACTGGCCGCTTTCATCGCTACCATTCGCGCTGCCTGCTCACAGGCATTGTTTTCTACCACACCCTGATACACCTGGGACTCGATGAACCGCACCAGCAACTCGTCGAGCAGTGCTTTCGGGGCCGGCTCGTAAATATAGTCCCAGTGGCGCTTGAACTCTTCATCATCTGCTGCTTCCAGCGGCAGCATCTGAATGTTCTTGGGCGCCTGGGTCATGGTGTTCACGAACTCGTTGTACACGATGTACAAGCGGTCGATCTCACCATTATCGTAGGCATCCAGCATCGCTTTGATGGAACCGATCAGGTCGTTCAGGTGAGGGGCATCCCCCAAACCGGACACTGTCGCTTCCACATTGCCGCCAACACTTTTGAAGAAAGAAACACCCTTGGAGCCCACTACGCAGTACTGGGCCTTGGCGCCTTTTTCTTCCCACTCTCGCGAGCTTTTGACGACATTCTTGAGCAGGTTTACATTGAGGCCACCGCAGAGACCCCGATCGGAGGTCACTACGATGTAGCCAACGTTCTTCACTTCCCGCTCTTGCAGGTAGCTGTGCCGGTATTCCAGATCGGCATTGGCCAGATGTGCAACCACCTGACGCATGCGAGTCGCGTAGGGCTTGCTTGCCGCCATACGCTCCTGCGCTTTACGCATCTTGGAGGCTGCCACCATTTCCATTGCACGAGTAATTTTCTTCGTGCTCTGGACGCTGGCAATTTTGCCTTTGATCTCTTTACCGCTGGCCATAGGAAGTACCCTTTTTCAGCGAATTACCAGGTCTGGGTGGCTTTGAACTGATCGAGAGATTCTTTGATCTCGGCTTCGATCTCGCCGTTGTAGTCACCCTTCTCGTTGATTTTGTCCATCAACGCTTTCTTTTCGCTGTTCATGTAGTCCAGCAGAGCCGCTTCGAAGGCGCCGATTTTCTCGACTTCCATCCCTTTCAGGTAGCCTTCGTTCGCTGCGTACAGAACAACACCCATTTCGGCAACGCTCATGGGGCTGTACTGCTTCTGTTTCATCAGCTCGGTAACCGCCTGACCATGCTCCAGCTGTTCGCGGGTGGAGTCATCCAGGTCGGATGCGAACTGGGCGAATGCCGCCAGTTCACGGTACTGAGCCAGAGCCAGACGAATACCACCGCCGAGCTTCTTGACGATCTTGGTCTGCGCGGAACCACCTACACGGGATACGGATACACCCGCGTTCATCGCCGGACGAATACCGGAGTTGAACAGGTCGGTTTCCAGGAAGATCTGACCATCGGTAATGGAAATTACGTTGGTCGGTACGAAAGCGGAAACGTCACCACCCTGGGTTTCGATGATCGGCAGTGCGGTCAGAGAACCGGTTTTGCCTTTCACTTCACCGTTGGTGAACTGCTCTACGTAATCTTCGTTTACCTTGGCGGCGCGTTCCAGCAGACGGGAGTGCAGGTAGAACACGTCACCAGGATAAGCTTCACGACCCGGAGGACGACGCAGCAGCAGGGAAATCTGACGATAGGCCCAGGCTTGCTTGGTCAGATCATCATAAACGATCAGTGCATCTTCACCGCGATCACGGAAGTACTCGCCCATGGTGCAGCCGGCAAACGGTGCCAGGAACTGCATGGAAGCGGGATCGGAAGCGGAGGCCGCAACGATGATGGTGTTGTCCATCGCGCCGTGCTCTTCCAGCTTGCGCACCACGTTAGCAATGGTGGACTGCTTCTGACCGATGGCAACGTAGACACACTTAATGCCGGAGTCTTTCTGGTTGATGATCGCATCAACCGCTACCGCGGTCTTACCAATCTGACGGTCACCAATGATCAGCTCACGCTGACCACGGCCGATCGGCACCATGGCATCAATGGACTTGTAACCGGTCTGGACAGGCTCGTTAACCTCACGACGCCAGATAACGCCAGGCGCTACCTTTTCCACTGCGTCGGTCTGCTTGGCATCGATCGGGCCTTTGCCGTCGATCGGGTTACCCAGGGAGTCCACCACACGGCCCAGCAGTTCGGGGCCAGTCGGGACTTCCAGGATGCGGCCGGTACAACGTACCTTCTGACCTTCGGCCAGACCCAGGTAATCACCCAGGACCACGGCACCCACAGAGTCTTGCTCCAGGTTAAGGGCCATGCCGAAGATGCCGCCCTCAAACTCGATCATCTCGCCGAACATCACGTCGGCCAGACCATGAATACGCACGATACCATCGGATACGGATACAACCGTACCCTCGTTGCGTGCTTCGGTGGAGGTATCAAGTTTCGCAATGCGCGATTTGATAATCTCGCTGATTTCGGACGGGTTGAGTTGCTGCATCTCTAATCCCTCAAACTCAAGAGTTCAGTTGCTCTGCCAGACGATTCAGTCGGCCGCGCACACTGCCATCAATTACGGTATCGCCGGCTCGCACCAGCACGCCTCCAATCAGGGATTGGTCCACGGACGTGGTGACATTCACGTCCGTGCCAAGGCGTTTCTTCAGCGCTGTTACCAGCTTCTCGGTTGCAGCGTCGTCCAGATCGAATGCGGAGATAAGCTCCACATCGGTGAACCGCTGCTCCTGGGCCAGAAGCTCGTGGAACAGTTGCAGGATGATCGGCAAAAGCGGCAGGCGCTTGTTTTGCGCCAGCTGGGCAACAAAGTTGCTGCCACTTTCGTCGAGTTCATCGCCACAGACTTCTGCAAAAGCAGAAACCTTGGCAGCGTCATCCAGTTCCGGCTGGTCAAGGTAGGCACGCATGGTGGCATCACCTGCCACTGCCGCTGCCAAGCCCAGCATCTTTTCCCACTTGCCCAGGTCGCCTTGTTCCTTTGCAAAAACAAAGGCGGCCTTGGCGTAGGGGCGTGCGATGGTGGTCAGTTCAGCCATGGGTTACCCGTAGTCTCAGAGTTCAGCCGCCAGCTGCTCAAGCATCTGCTTGTGCGCGTCCTGGTTTACTTCGCCAGCCAGTACCTTCTCGGCACCGCTCAGCGCCAGGGCCGCCACTTCTTTACGCAGCTGCTCACGAGCCTGATTAACCTCTTGGTCAATCTCAGAGTGGGCTTTGGCTACCAGACGCTCACCTTCGGTGCGCGCTGCATCTTTAGCCTCTTCCACAATCTGATTAGCCCGACGATTGGCCTGATCAATAATTTCGGCCGCCTTCTCTTTCGCTTCTTTGAGATTGGCGGTCGCCTTTTCCTGCGCCAGTTCCAGATCACGCTCTGCCCGATCCGCGGCACTCAGGCCCTCGGCAATCTTCTGCTTACGTTCCTCGAGCGCCCGAGAAATCGGAGGCCAAACGAACTTCATGCAGAAGAACACAAACAGGGCAAACCAAATGGCCTGGCCAATTAGTGTCGCATTAATATTCATGCCAACACCTCAATCCGCGTTGCTTAGATTTCCCAAAATCGGGGCTTAAAAAGTAAAGCGCGATTTACTGGAAAATCAGCAGGAACGCGATGGCGATACAGATAATCGGCACAGCATCCAGCAGACCGGCGATGATGAACATGCGAGTTTGCAGCATCGGAGCCAGTTCAGGCTGACGAGCCACAGACTCCAGGAAACGACCACCCATCATGCCGAAGCCCAGACCTGCGCCGATGGCCGCCAGGCCAGCTACGATAGCAGCAGCAAGAAATTGAATGCCTTCCATCTTTACACTCCCGTTAAGTGCTTGGTTGGTTTAATTAAAAACCGGTTTAAAAAAACTTAGTGCTCTTCGACCGCCATGCTCAGATACACGATGGTCAGAACCATGAAGATAAATGCCTGCAGGGTGATTACCAGAATATGGAATACCGCCCAGGGCCAGGCACCTACGAACTGCCAGGTGCCCATCATGGCTGCCAGCAGAATAAACACAAACTCACCCGCGTACATGTTACCGAACAGTCGCAGGCCCAGAGATACCGGCTTGGCCAGCAGAGCAATGGTTTCCAGCAGCAGGTTCACCGGGATCAGAAGTGCTTTGACCACCGGGTTGCCGGATTCAAAAGGATGCAGTGCCAGAGTTCCGACAAATCCGCCCACACCTTTGGTTTTGATGGTGAGGAAAATGATCAGGAACATTACGCTAAATGACATGCCAAGAGTAATGTTCGGATCCGTGGTCGGAACAATCTTGAAGTAGGCTTCGTGAGCGCTCCAGCCGAAGAAGCTCACCATTACCCACTCAAATGTCTTCGGGATAAAGTCCACAGGGACCAGATCCATCAGGTTCATCAGGAAGACCCAGCAGAAGATCACCAGTGACAGCGGGGCGATCAGCTTGCTCTTGCCATGGAAAGAGTCGCGAACCTGGGTATCAATAAACTCGATAATGATTTCCACGAAATTAAGGAAACCGGAAGGGATGCCGGCAGTCGCCTTACGGGCGCCGAGCCAGAACAACAGGCACATGATAATGCCGAGGCCGCCAGACCACACCAGAGAGTCCACGTGAAAGGCGGCGAAGCCCATGTCTTTGGCTTCGTTACCGTTACAGGCGAAGGTCCAGGTAGTCTCGGTCAGCGTCTCCGCGTGACCATGGCATTCACGGACATACCCTTCGGGCAGTTTGCCATAGGTCAGATTACCCAGATGGTGCTTGATATACTCGCCGGCGGAGTTCGCTGCCATGTCAAACCTCTGTTAGAGAGCCGATGCCTACAGTCTCAGTCGTCTTGACTGTCTTGTTCTGCCGCTGTTTGCCCGTCCAGGCGTGCCACCTGAACCCAGCCCACGATCTGGGTCAGCATGAAACCCAGCAGCAGAACCATTGCAATCTTCATTTCCCGCGCTTCAGGGACCTTGGAGAAAGTGAGCCAGAACAGCAACAACATAATTGCGATCTTGCCCATCTCTGCCCGAATCGCCGCTGTCGCCATGCGTTTCGGTGCGCGGTTACCGGGGTGCATCCATAATTGAAAGCCGCCCCAGGCGTATGCGATCAGGCTGATAGTGCCTCCCCAGGCCGCTACCAGACCGGCCAGCGTACCGGCCAGGGAAGTTACCAGCAGCGCGAATATCACCAGCGTTGCAAGCTGGGCGCGCATTAAGCCCCAGAACAAGGTTCTGTTGGGCTGAAATTCGTTGCTGGTCACCGTAAAGCCTCTGGGCCGATGCAAGTCGATGCCGCACCAGGCGCAAGGTCATGGCACCCCTGATCTTTAGCGCGGCGAAGTATATGGAGTTGGCAGGCCACTGGCAACCGTGCAGGGCGGATTGTTAGTCAATGTCAGAGCAATTGCGGAAGGGAAAAGTGGTGAGAACGGGGCCACGCCCATTATGAACCTGATTCACACATTTTGGTAAACATTAAAATTCTTTTGTTTACCGGTCCGCAAAAGCCACCCGCTATGGCCTGGCAGGCAAAATCGACGCCAGGGCGGCAAGCTGATCCCGGTCGCCATGGACCGCCAGCACCGGCCAGATGGCTTCTACCATGGCCGTCGCTTCATCGGTCTGCCGCAGCCGCAGCAGGACGCGCGCCGCATCTCCGGCGACCATGGCCAGGGTGCACCACACCGCTGGATTGCCGGCCAGCGCTTCCAGCCGGTCAAGGGCCTCGCGCAGGTGTGAAGCCGCTGGCTCATAGCGCCCCTGGCGCAATGCCACAATGCCCTCCACCCAGGGCACAAAGGCATCGCCATATTCCGGCAGTAACGCCGGGTCTACCTCGAGCAGCAGGCAGTGGGCCCGGGCTGCGGAGCCGTAGCGGGCTTCCATGAGGGCATAGTCCAGGGTCTGGCTGGGATCCTGCTGCGAGGCCGCCACGGCCTCGCGATGGCAGCATAGCTGCGCCTCATGCTCACCCGCCGCCAGGTAGACCCGCGCCTGCTGGGCGGCATACATGCCCGGCATCAACATATCCATGACCGGCTGCCAGGGGGCGAGGGTACCGAGTGCCTCGTCGGTATCGCCGACCCTCGCCTGCACACAGGCGCGCTGCACCGTCAATTCCATGGCCACGGACTCATCACGGATACGGCGACTCAGGCGGTCACCCAGAGAGGTAGCTTTCTGCCAGTGGCCCAGGGCGATGGCGGACAGCATGGCATCAAAATCCCGGGCGTCGCGGTATTTCCACAGGGAGATGGCCGCCGCTGTCAGGGGCAGAAGCAACAACAGACCGGCCCAGAATCGATAGTCGGCCAGCCACAGGAGCACCGCTCCGGGCACGGCCAACAGCCAGAGCAGCCAGGTTTGCTTGAGCAGCATCAACAGGAAGGGGAGCAGCCCGTGACGGGCCTGGAAATAGTGGCGTAGTTCGGCGTAGTTCCGATCCCCCAGTCCGCGGGTATCCAGGGGCATGGCGGCGCTCATGGCATCGTTCTGCAGACGCACGGACTGCAGACCCTGCTCCTTGAGCAAGGTCAGCGCCTCAGCGGCGCTAGCCGCATCCTGAATACCGGAAACCGGTTTGCCGTCGGCCTCGGCCCGGTAAAGAAACCGCCCCACTATCCCTTCATCCTTTCCCTGGATAACACGCCGGACGGATTACTTGATATGGGCCAGGATGCCGTCCAGTTCATCCAGGTTGTTATAGCTGATCACCAGTTTGCCCTTGTTACCCTGGCCTTGCTGGATCTGCACCGGCGCTCCCAGACGATCGGACAAGTCGCCGATCAGTGCTTTCACGTTGGGATCTTCCTTGGGCGGTGCCGGTTTGGCGGGTTTGGCTTTTTCGAAATCACGGACCAGCTCTTCGGTCTGACGCACGGACAGCCCTTTGGCCACCACGGTGCGCGCCGCTTCCACCTGTTTGTTGCCGGTCAGCGCCAGCAGCGCTCGGGCATGGCCCATTTCCAGGTCGCCGTGCTCGAGCAGCTTCTTGACGTCGGATTCCAGGCTCATCAGGCGCAGCAGGTTGGTGACCATGGCGCGGGATTTGCCCACCGCGTCGGCCACCTGCTGGTGGGTCAGCCCGAATTCCTCCTTCAGGCGCCCCAGGGCGATGGCCTCTTCCATGGGATTGAGGTTTTCCCGCTGGATGTTCTCGATCAGCGCCATGGCAATGGCGGCTTCGTCGGGCACCTCGCGGATTACCGCGGGAATGGTGTCCAGCTCGGCCATCTTGGCGGCACGCCAGCGGCGTTCACCGGCAATGATCTCGTAGCGCTTTTCGCCGAGAGGACGCACCACGATGGGCTGCATGACCCCCTGGGCGCGGATGGACTCGGCCAGCTCTTCCAGGGCATCCGGGGACATGTCACGGCGCGGCTGGTAACGACCGCGCTCCATGCAATCTACCGGCAGGTGCCGCAGCTCGCCGTCACGGGGGGGATATTCCACACCGCTGACTCGGTCTTCCTCCTCCTGCTTGATGCGCACTTCGTCCTGGTGCTGCTGGTAGGATTCGCTGCTGCTGAGCAGGGCATCCAGGCCCTTGCTGAGACCGCGTTTACGCTTTGCCGCCATGATGTTTCGTTCCTTATGAAGCTGCTGCAGGCTGGGCCTTGAGGGCCTGCTCACGACGCAGGATCTCACCGGCCAATGCCAGATAGCTGACCGCACCGCGGGATTTCGGATCGTAGGTGATCACCGGCGCACCGTGGCTGGGCGCTTCCGCCAGCCGCACGTTGCGCGGAATGATGGTGCGATACACCTTGTCGCCGAAGTGGCTGATCAACTGGTTGGACACATCGTTGGACAGGCTGTTGCGCGGGTCGTACATGGTGCGCAGCAGGCCGCCGATGTGCAGCTTGGGATTGAGGACCGAGCGGATCTTTTCGATGGTGTTCATCAGCGCGGTCAGACCTTCCAGGGCGTAGTACTCGCACTGGATCGGCACGATCACCGAATCCGCCGCCGTCAACGCATTGACGGTGAGCATGTTCAGGGACGGCGGGCAATCGATGAGGATGTAATCGTAGTCGTCACGGATCCGCGCCAGCGCATTACGCAGGCGGAATTCCTTGGACTTCAGGTCCAGCATCTGGACTTCGGCGGCAGTCAGGTCGCCGTTGGCGGCGATCAGGGCAAAGCCGGACTCTTCCGGCGTACCGGTAACCGCCTGCTCGATGGGCACGTCATCGCAGAGCACATCGTAGATAGTGTAATCCGTCTCGAACTTGTCTACCCCGGAGCCGGTGGTGGCATTGCCCTGCGGGTCGATATCCACCAGCAACACTTTCTTGCGGGTGGCTGCCAGCGACGCCGCCAGGTTCACACTGCTGGTGGTCTTCCCCACGCCGCCTTTCTGGTTCGCTACGGCAAATACGGTGGTCACTGCTGTCTCCTTATGGAGGCCACCCCGGTGGCCTTCAATCGCTGCGCTGTTGTACCACCACCAGTGTCCTGGGCTCATCGAGCCCGGGAATGTTCAGACTATGGTGGTTGCCTTGCCAGTGCGGCGGCATGGTCGCCAATTCCCGCTCTGTGCTGGCCGCTTTCATGGCCAGTACCCGGGTATTATCGGTAATTATCGGCGCCATGAGTGCCAGCATGTCCGACAAGGAGGCAAAGGCACGGCAAATTATCTGTGATGGGCTCTTACCGTACTGTTCCACGCGGGCGTGCACAACCTCCACGTTGTCCAGCCCCAGCTCGCGACGGGCCTGGCGCACGAAGCGGGTTTTCTTGCCGTTGGAATCCAGCAGGGTAAAGGCCTGATCCGGCCGCGATACGGCGAGAATAATCCCTGGAATGCCGGCACCGGTGCCCACGTCCAGGGTGTCGGTGTCGGCCACGTAAGGCAGCACCGCCAGGGAATCGAGCAGATGACGGGTGACCATCTCCGCCGGATCGCGAATGGCGGTGAGGTTGTAGGCCTGGTTCCACTTCACCAACAGGTCCACATACGCCAGCAGCAGGCGCTGCTGGTCATCACTGAGGGACAGGCCCAGGGCGTCAACGCCCCGAGCCAGAGTATCGGATAAGGTTGTGGAAAGGCTCATGCCTGCTGGGCCGCCTTCTGCTGGTGCTGGTGTTTTTTCAGATAGATCATCAGCAGGGAAATCGCCGCCGGGGTCACCCCGGGAATCCGGCCCGCCTGACCCAGGGTCTCGGGGCGGATATCGCCGAGCTTCTGCTTCACCTCGTTGGACAAGCCTTTCACCTGACCATAATCGAAGTCGTCCGGCAGCCGGGTGGTTTCCGCCGCCCGCAGCTTCTCGATTTCGTCGCTCTGACGTTCGATATAGCCGGCATACTTGGCGAGGATTTCCATCTGCTCGATCACTGCCGCGTCCGGGCGGTCGTCCAGCGCCACCGCGTCCGCCAGGGTGGCATAGCTCAACTCCGGGCGCTTGAGCAGATCCAGCAGGCTGTATTCGTGGGTCAGCGGCTTCTCGATCAGGGTATTCACCGCCTCGGCCTGGGGCGTTTTCGGCTGCACCCAGGTGCTTTTCAGGCGCTGCTCCTCTTTCACCATGCCCTCGCGCTTGGCGTTGAAGGCGGCCCAGCGCTCGTCGTCCACCAGGCCCAGCTCACGGCCTTTTTCGGTGAGGCGCAGGTCGGCATTGTCCTCACGCAGCAGCAAGCGGTATTCCGCCCGGCTGGTGAACATGCGGTAGGGCTCCTGGGTGCCCATGGTGATCAGGTCATCCACCAGCACGCCGATGTAGGCCTCATCGCGACGGGGCGTCCAGGCATCTTTCTCCTGACTTAACCGCGCCGCGTTCAGGCCCGCCAGCAACCCCTGGGCACCGGCTTCTTCGTAGCCGGTGGTGCCATTGATCTGACCGGCGAAGAACAGGCCCGGCATGTGCTTGGTCTCAAGGCTGTGCTTGAGATCCTGGGGATTGAAGTAGTCGTATTCGATGGCGTAGCCCGGCCGGGTGATATGGGCGTTCTCGAAACCACGGATGGAACGCACCGCCTGCAGCTGCACATCGAACGGCAGGCTGGTGGAGATGCCGTTGGGATACAGCTCGTGGGTATCCAGCCCTTCCGGCTCCACAAAGATCTGGTGGCTGTCCTTGTCCGGGTAGCGGTTCACCTTGTCCTCGATGGACGGGCAATAGCGTGGCCCGACCCCGTCGATCACACCGGTGAACATGGGGCTGCGATCAAAGCCGCTGCGGATGATGTCGTGGGTCTGGGCATTGGTGTGGGTGATGTAGCAGCACACCTGTTGCGGGTGCTCTTCCACCTTGCCCAGGTAGCTCATCACCGGCAGCGGGCTGTCGCCCCACTGCTCCTGCATCACGGAAAAATCCACCGTCTTGCCGTCGATGCGCGGCGGCGTGCCAGTTTTCAGGCGGTCGACCCGGAACGGCAGTTCGCGCAGGCGACGGGCCAGGGCATTGGAGGGCTGATCGCCGGCGCGGCCGCCCTGGTGGTTATCCAGGCCGATATGAATGACTCCGCCCAGGAAGGTGCCGGCGGTGAGCACCACCGCATCGGCCACAAAGCGCAGACCCATATTGGTGACCACACCGACGCAGCGGCCGTTGTCCACGATCAGGTCGTCCACCGCCTGCTGGAACAGGGTCAGGTTGGGCTGGTTTTCCAGGGTAGCGCGGATGGCGGCCTTGTAACGGACCCGATCCGCCTGGGCGCGGGTGGCCCGCACCGCCGGGCCCTTGCGAGCGTTGAGCACGCGGAACTGGATGCCCCCTTTATCGGTGGCGCGGGCCATGGCGCCGCCCAGGGCGTCGATTTCCCGCACCAGGTGGCTCTTGCCGATGCCGCCGATGGCCGGGTTGCAGCTCATCTGACCCAGGGTTTCGATATTGTGAGTCAGCAGCAGGGTGGAAACGCCCATGCGCGCGGACGCCAACGCCGCCTCGGTGCCGGCATGGCCGCCGCCGATCACAATCACACCAAATCGCTGGGAAAAATCCATCTCAACACTCGCCTTGCAGGGGTCTGCTGTTCAAAATATAGCCAGAAGGGCGCGCTAGTATAATGGCAATGCTTCACGCTGCAAGCATCGCGCAACCCACCTTGCCGCAGGCACGTCGCTGGCGGCGCGATTGAAGAAGTCGCGAGTAACGAGGTACGAGTTACGAAAGGCATAAACCCGGTATTCGGGAAGGTCCGGTTTTCGCTTCTCGCAACTCGTACCTCGCAACTGAGGTGATCGCGCCGCCAGCAGCGTTATTCGCTCTGCGTCTACCGAAACATACCCGGCGCGACTCAACCTCTGCCATGTAGCGTGCAGCGCGTTGCGTGTAAGCTATTCTACTATAGAACCCTGATTCTCTTGGCATGGATTCCGCTTGGACTCTCTGAACCTGTTTCTTCTTATCGGCACCGGCCTGATGTTTACCGGCCTGCTGCTGGGCTCGCTGAGTGCCCGGTTCGGGGTGCCGTCGCTGCTGATTTTCCTGGTGGTGGGCATGCTCGCCGGCGAGGACGGCATCGGCGGTATCCAGTTCGATGATTTCTCCACCGCCTATGTGATCGGCAATATTGCCTTGGCAGTCATCCTGCTCGACGGCGGCCTGCGCACCCGGCTCAGCACTTTCAGGCTGGGCCTGAAGCCGGCTCTCAGCCTGGCCACCTTTGGCGTCGCCATTTCCGCCGCCCTGGTGGGAGCCTTTGCCACCTGGATGATGGGCGTGGACTGGCGGGTGGGGCTGCTGCTGGGCGGCATTATTGGCTCCACCGATGCGGCGGCGGTATTCAGCGTGATCAAGGGCGCCGGGGTGACGCTGAATGAACGGGTGGCCAGCACCCTGGAAATCGAATCCGGGCTTAACGACCCCATGGCCATCTTTATCACCCTGATGCTGGTGGGGCTGCTGGTGGACCCCGCGGCCGACTGGGGTGTGGGCATGCTGTGGACCCTGCTGCAACAGTTCGGCCTGGGCGCCCTGCTCGGCTTGTTGCTGGGCGCGGTGATCAGTGAGCTGCTGCTCAGGGTACGCAGCAACGAAGGCCTGCATGCCCTGCTGCTGTGCAGTGGCGGCGCCATGGTATTTGCCCTCACCAACCTGGTGGGTGGCTCCGGCTTTCTGGCCATCTATCTCACCGGCCTGGTGGCGGGAAACCGCCGCGGTGGCACCGGCGACAATGTGCTCAAGGCCATGGATTCCATGGCATGGCTGGCCCAGTCGGGCATGTTCCTGATTCTCGGTCTGCTGGTGACGCCGTCCCGGCTGACCGAAAACCTGCCCTGGGCCCTGGCGGTAGCGGCCTTCCTGATGCTGCTGGCGCGCCCCATCGCCGTGTGGGTAAGCCTGCTGCCGTTCCGCTTCACCTGGCGGGAGGAAACCTTTATAGCCTGGACCGGCCTGCGCGGCGCGGTGCCCATTGTCCTGGCGGTGTTCCCGTTGCTGGCCGGGGTGGAACAGACCTACCTGCTGTTCGATATCACCCTGGTGGTGGTGCTGATTTCCCTGCTCGGCCAGGGCGC
The DNA here is from genome assembly GCF_947258575.1 of uncultured Alcanivorax sp. Classification (GTDB taxonomy): domain Bacteria; phylum Pseudomonadota; class Gammaproteobacteria; order Pseudomonadales; family Alcanivoracaceae; genus Alcanivorax. The sequence continues at coordinate 149,406 of NZ_CAMYIV010000010.1, read as the reverse complement.
CAGCCTGCGCTATGTGGCGCGCAAACTGAAAGTGTCGGTGCCGCCCACCACCGAACCGAAACAGATGGTGCCACTGGCCGCGCCGCGGGATCGCTATCTGATGCAATTCGAGGTGGAAGCCGGTGCCCGGGCCGTGGGCAAACCCCTGGCGGAACTCAGCGAAGACAAACGCACCCCGCTGATCCTCTACCGCAATCAACACGTGCTCAGCCTTAGCGACAACCCGGATATCGAAGCCGGCGACCTGATCGCCTGGCTGGCGCCCCTGTCCCATAAGTCCGGCCTGTCCGACCTGTGCCACAAGATGAGCAACGACGAGAAACGCTATTACGGCGATTTCACCGTGCTCGGCAAGACACCGGTGGCCCAGTTGATCGCCATCTACGGCGTAGACCCCCCGCCGCCGCTCTGGCAAGGGCTCACCGTGGCGGAGCTGTTTACCAAACAGGTAGGCAAGCAGACCGTGGTCGGTGATACGGTTCGTGTCAGCGGCCTGCGCTTGCGGGCCCGCTCGGTGGAAGATGGCAAGGTGGTGCTGGTCGGCTTGAAGCTGCCGGGATAAAGCAGCTACTAGCGTCGAGCTGCTAGCTGCGACACGACGATAGCGTTAATCATTTTGATACGTTATTCGCCGCGATTAACGGCAGGGCGCGGGCACAGAGGTTAAAACGCTCAACGCCTTTCACGCGCCTAGCCGCTAGAAGCTAGTCGCTCGCAGCTTGTCTTCAAGGAGTTTGTTATGGCCCGTTTCGAAAAGCATCGCATTCTGATCACTGGCGCCGGTGCCGGCATTGGCGCCCTGATGGCCGAGGAATTTGCCAAACAGGGCGCAGAAGTCATCGTTACCGCCCGGCGCATCAGCGCGGCTCGTGAAGTCACCGATCGCATCCAGGCCGCCGGCGGCAAGGCGCATCCCTATGTGCTGGATGTGAGCAAGATTGCCTCCATCGCCAAATTCCGCGATAAGCTGCACCAGGAAGTGGGCCCCATCACCAGCCTGATCAATAACGCCGGGGTGGTGTTCGGTGGCGAGTTCGAGACCGTCGAACTGGAACAGCACCTGAACACCTTCCGGGTGAACAGCGAAGGCCTGATGGCCACTACCCATGCGTTCCTGGAAGACCTGATTCAGGCCAGCGAGGCTTTCCTGGTCAACATCGCCAGTGCCTCTGCCTTTATCGGCCTGCCCTACGGCAGCACCTATGCGGCCAGCAAATGGGCGGTGGTGGGCTTCTCGGAGTCCCTTCGGCTGGAACTGGCGGTACGCAAGATCAAGCATGTGCACGTCACCAGCGTTTGCCCCAGCTATATCTCCACCGGCATGTTCGACGGCGTGAAGACGCCGCTGTTCTCTCCCATGCTGACCCCGAAGAAGGTGGTGAAAAGCATCATGCGAGGCATGCAGAAGAAAGACGCCTTTGTCATCGAACCGCCCATGGCCAAGTCCGTGGAACTGATGAAAGCCCTGCTCCCCCAGGGCATCTGGGACGAAGTGGCGCGACGGACCGGGGTGTCCACGTCTATGTATAGCTGGAAAGGAAAGAAATAACGTCCAACTATAAAAACCCCCTGACTACGTAGCCGCTGTAGGAGCTATGCTTGCATGGCGAATCGCACGCAGTGCGGAATCGGCCGAAGGGCGATCTTGGTGTTGGCGTTGCGGGAACGGTTTTCTGAGAGCAAGGCGAGGAACGGCAACGATTTCCTCGCTGTGGCTCGGTTCGCACCTCAAGCAGTGCTCCTACAGCGGCTTCGTAGAAAGGGTTGTGGTTACTTGAAGCTCAACATCCCGTGAACGCCCATTCACCCTAACGCCCGCCCGCGCCCGCCTTGACAGTCAATGTGTTTGCGCTTGAATTGCCGAACAATGCCCGCCCTGTTGCGCTGTCCGTTACTGACAGTTGAATCGATTTCTGCCTGACGAGGGTAACTGTTATGCCGACTTACAAGGCTCCCGTGCGCGATATGCGCTTTTTGATGAACGAAGTGCTCGATTTCGAAGGCCACTACAAGACTTTCCCGGAAGGCGAAGAAGCCACCCCGGATATGGTCGAAGCCATTATTGGCGAAATGGCCAAGCTGTGTGAAAACACCCTCGCGCCCCTGTACCAGAGCGGCGACGAAGAAGGCTGCAAGTTTGAAGATGGCGTGGTTACCACCCCGAAAGGCTACAAGGAAGCCTACGACGAGTTCGTGGCCGGCGGCTGGCAGGGTCTCAGCCACCCGGTGGAATTCGGCGGCCAGGGCCTGCCCGCATCCCTGGGTCTGATCAAATCCGAAATGATGGCCACCGCCAACTGGTCCTTCACCATGTACCCGGGCCTGTCCATGGGTGCCATGAACACCATCCAGATGCACGGTTCCGAGCAGCAGCTCCAGGACTACATGGTCCCCATGACCGAAGGTATCTGGGGCGGCACCATGTGTCTGACCGAGCCGCAGTGCGGTACCGACCTGGGCCAGGTGAAAACCAAGGCCGAGCCGCAGAAAGATGGCTCCTACAAAATTTCCGGTACCAAGATCTTCATCTCTTCCGGTGAGCACGATCTGACCGAGAACATTGTCCACATCGTTCTCGCCCGCCTGCCCGATGCGCCGAAAGGCACCCGCGGCATCTCCCTGTTCATCGTGCCCAAGTACCTGCCGGGCAAGATCGGTGAAGATAACGGTGTGCACTGTGGTTCCCTGGAAAAGAAAATGGGTATCAAGGCATCCGCCACCTGCGTGATGAACTTCGACGAAGCCACCGGCTTTTTGATCGGCCCGGAAAACAAGGGCCTTGAGTGCATGTTCACCTTCATGAACACCGCGCGTATCGGTACCTCCATCCAGGGTCTGGCCCACGCCGAGCTGTCCTACCAGGGCGCCCTGACCTACGCCAAGGAGCGTAAGTCCATGCGCGCTCTGTCTGGCAAGAAAGAGCCGGATGCCATCGCCGACAGCCTGATCCACCACGGTGACGTGCGCCGCATGCTGCTCAAGCAGAAGGCCATCGCCGAGGGCGGTCGCGCCATGATCTACTTTGCCGCCCAGTACGCGGACAAGATGATCAGCGCTGCCCAGGCCGACAACGACGAAGAGTACCAGAAGTGGGATGACGAGCTGGGCTTCCTGACGCCGATCCTGAAAGGCTTCCTCACCGAGAAAGGTCTGGAAGTGGCCAACGACGGCATGCAGGTATTCGGCGGCCACGGCTATATCAAAGAGCACGGCATGGAACAGATCGTCCGTGACGCGCGCATCTCCACCCTGTACGAAGGCACCACCGGCATCCAGGCACTGGATCTGCTGGGTCGTAAGGTCCTGCTGCTGACCAAGGGCAAGTGTGTTCGTGACTTCAGCAAGAAGCTGGTGGATTTCGGCACCAAGAACCTGCGTGATCCCAAGCTGCGTCCGTTCGCCTGGAAGCTGCTGAAGATCGCCGCCGAGTGGAACTACCTGACTACCCGCATCATGCTGGTGGCCTCCAAGGACCGCGATATCGTTTCCACCGCCAGCTACGACTTCCTGATGTACAGCGGCTACGCCATGATGGCCTACTTCTGGGCCCTGCAAGCCGGTGTTGCCCAGGACAAGCTGGAAAATGGCGGCGCAGAGCCGGCGGAGTTCTACCAGGCCAAGCTGGCCACCGCCGAGTTCTACTTCGATCGCATGCTGCCCTCTGCCAAGGCCCACGCGGATGCCGCGCTGAAGCCGACCAAGAGCACCATGCAGCTGAAGCCGGAACACTTCTCCTTCGATTACGAGTAAGGAGACGGTCGGACGTCGCTATACGCACGTCAGACACAGAAAAGGGCGGCCTTCGGGCCGCCCTTTTTTTGTGGCCAACGCTGATACGCGAACACCTCTGCATCATGGGAAAGCCCTCGCAGGAGCGCCGCTTGAGGCGCGAACCGAGCGCAGCGAGGCGACAAACCCTTCCCGACGCGGACGAGCATTTCTGGAGAAGAGCTGGCGTGCCTGATCCCCTATCCCCTGTGGGGATTTCCTTGCTTCGCGCCTCAAGCGACGCTCCTGCGGCGGGTTTGGAAAGGAGACGGGTTTTTCCGGCACAAAAAAAAACGGCCCCCTTTCGGGGGCCGCCTTTTAAGACTTACCAGAATCTATCGAGACTTAGGTGTTCTCGAACTGACCCATGGTGTTGTCTTTACCGCCAGCTTTCAGTGCTGCTTCGCCGGAGAAGTACTCTTTGTGGTCATCACCGATGTTGGAACCGGCCATGTCCTGGTGCTTCACGGTAGCGATGCCCTGACGGATTTCCTTACGCTGAACGCCTGCAACGTAGGCCAGCATGCCTTCGTCACCGAAGTAGCCTTTAGCCAGGTTGTCAGTGGACAGAGCAACAGTGTGGTAGGTCGGCAGAGTGATCAGGTGGTGGAAGATACCTGCTTCACGGGACGCATCACGCTGGAAGTTCTTGGTCCACTCGTCAGCCAGCTCGGCCAGCTCAGTGCTGTCGTAGTCGGCGCTCATCAGACGATCGCGATCGTAGGCGGATACGTCTTTGCCTTCCTTCTCCCAGGCATCGAATACCTGCTGACGGAAGTTCAGGGTCCAGTTGAAGGACGGGCTGTTGTTGTAAACCAGCTTGGCGTCCGGCACCACTTCGCGGATACGGTTAACCATCTCTGCGATCTGGCCAACGTGCGGCTTCTCGGTTTCGATCCACAGCAGGTCAGCGCCGTTCTGCAGGCTGGTGATACAGTCCAGAACCACACGGTCAACACCGGTGCCGGCTTTGAACTGGAACAGGCCGGAAGCCAGACGCTTCGGCTTGAGCAGCTTGCCGTTGGACTTGATTACAACGTCACCGTTGTTGATGTCGCTAGCAGATTCAACCACGTCACCGTCGAGGAACGCGTTGTACTGGTCGCCCAGGTCGCCCGGCTCGTTGGTTACAGCGATCTGCTTGGTCAGGCCAGCACCCAGGGAGTCGGTACGGGCAACGATTACGCCGTCGTCGATACCCAGCTCCAGGAACGCGTAACGCACAGCATTGATCTTGGACAGGAAGTCGGCGTGAGGAACGGTTACTTTACCGTCCTGGTGACCACACTGCTTCTCGTCGGAAACCTGGTTTTCGATCTGGATACAGCACGCGCCAGCTTCGATCAGCTGCTTGGCCATCAGGTAGGTGGCTTCCGGGTTACCGAAACCAGCATCGATGTCAGCGATGATCGGAACAACGTGAGTTTCGAAGTTGTCGATTTTGCTGATGATGTCTTTCTGCTTGGCTTCGTCGCCAGCTTCTTTGGCATCGTCCAGAGCGCGGAACAGGTGGTTCAGTTCCCAGGCGTCAGCCTGCTTCAGGAAGGTGTACAGCTCACGGATCAGGTCAGCAACAACGGTCTTCTCGTGCATGGACTGGTCAGGCAGCGGACCGAACTCGGAGCGCAGCGCAGCAACCATCCAGCCGGACAGGTACAGGTAACGGCCTTTGGTGGTACCGAAGTGCTTCTTGATGGAGATCAGCTTCTGCTGACCTACGAAGCCGTGCCAGCAACCCAGGGACTGGGTGTACTTGCTGGTGTCCTTGTCATAGGCCGCCATGTCTTCACGCATGATCTTGGCGTTGTACTTGGCGATGTCCAGATGCGTGTTGAAACGGTTTTGCAGACGCATGCGAACAGCAGATTCCGGGTTGATATCTTTCCAGGTGCTGTTGGCACCAACCACAGAACTCAGTGCTTCGATGTCTTTGGTGTATGACATGGTGAACCTCTGATTAACAAATTGGTTTATCGATACCGGGAGGGGCAACCCTGCTCATGCCAGACGGACACATGCCGGTCTACCGATGCGGCGCATTCTAGAGGCAGTAGACCCATAAACATAATCAATATGATCTATGTTCGGTATTTTCCTGGTGAATGTAAGGCGTATTTCGTAGCCTGCGCCGGTCATTTTGCTTGCCGCAACGACCTTGCCGACGGCGCCATCGCCCGCCCGGCTTGCCAATCGACAACCCGGTCTTCAGGGTGGAGGTGTCTGTCCATTTTCCCGGACACACTGCCATTGATCAATGTTCCATCCGGCGGCATTTACCGCATCGCCCGCCGATTTACACCTTGCACACAGTGACCCGAATGCGGCTTTGCTACTATGATCTTCCCTTGGCATAGAGAGTGCATTGCCGTTATCAGGTAATTGTTGTGGTTGTGTTCAGGGATATAAAAATGACGAAGGGGACTCTATGAAAGCGCTTAGCCCGGTGGATCAACTTTTCCTGTGGCTGGAAAAACGCCAGCAGCCCATGCATGTAGCCGGTCTGCAGCTGTTTTCCTTCCCGGAAGATGCAGGCCCGAAATATGTCAGCGAGCTCGCCCGGCACATGCGCGACTACTGCTCCCCGGTGGCGCCGTTTAATCAGCGACTGACCCGGCGCCTGGGCCAGTATTACTGGACCGAGGACAAGCACTTCGACATCGACCATCACTTCCGCCACGAGGCCCTCCCCAAGCCGGGACGCATCCGTGAGCTGCTGTCGCTGGTCTCCGCCGAGCATTCCAACCTGCTGGACCGTGAGCGGCCGTTGTGGGAAGCCCATCTGATCGAAGGTATCCGCGGCCGCCAGTTCGCCCTCTATACCAAGATTCACCATTCCGTGGTGGATGGCATCTCTGCCATGCGCATGGGCATGCGCGCCCTGTCCACCGATCCGGATGAACGGGAACTGCCGCCGGTGTGGGCCTATGAGCCGAAAAAACGCAGCCGCTCACTGCCCAGCAACCCGGTGGATGTGGCCTCCAGCCTGGCGCGCCTCGGCGCAGGCCTGAGCAAACAGGCGGCCACCGTGCCGGGCCTCGCCCGCGAGATCTACAAGGTGAGCCAAAAAGCCAAAAAGGATGAGAACTATGTGTCCATCTTTCAGGCCCCGGACACCGTGTTCAACCAGACCGTTACCGGGTCACGCCGTTTTGCCGCGCAGAGCTATTCCCTGTCACGGCTGAAAGTCATCGCCAAGGCGTTCGGCTGTACCGTCAATACGGTGGTACTGGCCATGTGCGGCCATGCCCTGCGTGAGTACATGATCAGCCAGAACGCCCTGCCCGACGAGCCGCTGATTGCCATGGTGCCCATGAGCCTGCGTCAGGATGACAGCGCTGGGGGCAACCAGATCGGCATGATCCTGGCCAACCTGGGCACCCACATCTGCGACCCGGCCAACCGGTTGCGGGTGGTACACGACTCGGTACAGGAAGCGAAAGAGCGCTTCTCGCAGATGAGCCCGGAGGAAATCCTCAACTTCACCGCTCTGACCATGGCCCCCACCGGTCTCAACCTGCTCACCGGGCTGGCACCAAAATGGCGAGCCTTTAATGTGGTGATCTCCAACGTGCCCGGACCGAAGGAGCCGCTGTACTGGAACGGGGCCAAGCTGAAAGGCATGTATCCGGTGTCCATCGTGCTGGATCGCATCGCCCTCAACATCACCCTGACCAGCTATCAGGATCAGCTGGAATTCGGCCTGATTGCCTGCCGTCGCACCCTGCCTTCCATGCAGCGACTGCTGGACTATCTGGAGCAGTCCATCCGTGAGCTGGAGATTGCGGCGGGGATTAAATAACCCCGCCCCCAGAGCCACGTGGTTGGTGGCGCAGACAGAGCAACACTCCTGCATTTTCCCGGAGAAGGCATGACCGCATCCGTTACACAGATTATCCGCGGCGACCTGCCCTGCTGGGAAATTCGCCACCGTCACCAGACCCTGGTGATTGCCGAACAGGGCGCCCAGGTGCTGTCGTATCAACGGGACGGTGAGCATCCGCTGATCTGGCTCAGTGAGAAGGCCGCCTATCAGCGGGGGCAGGGTGTTCGCGGTGGGGTGCCGGTGTGCTGGCCCTGGTTCGGTGGCCTGGATTTCAACCCGGAAGAGATCCGCCAGCAATATGCACTGGCAGAGCCTCCCGCCCACGGCCTGGTCCGTCAGCAGCCCTGGACTCTGCAACACACCCGGGAAGATAGCGACGGCATCACTCTGCACTTCGGCCTGTCGGATCAGGCCGACCGGCAATCCTTGCCCGCCGTGGAGCCCACTCTGACCGTACGCCTGGACGATGGCCTGAGTCTGGCATTGAATAACCATAACCATGGCAACACGCCGGTATGGATCAGCCAGGCTCTGCACAGTTACTTTGCGGTATCAGACTCGCGGCAGGTGACGGTACATGGCCTGGAGACTTGCCCCTACGTGGACGCCCTGGATGACTGGCAATCCCATCGACAGGAAAGTCCGCTGACTTTTGTCGCAGAGACCGACCGGCTGTATCTACAACTGCCCGACACTGTGCATATTGATGATCCCGGCTGGCAGCGTCGGCTGACCCTGTCGGCCTCCGGCAGTCGGTCGGCGGTGGTATGGAATCCCTGGATCGACAAAAGTCAGCGCCTGACGCAGTTTGCTGATGATGCCTGGCAGAGAATGCTCTGTATTGAAACCGCTCGTGTCCTCGACAACGCCCTGTTGCTGGGCCCTGACGAGCAACACAGCATGGTGGTTCGCTTTGTGACAACGGCGTTATAACTACCCGTTTAACCGGCCATAAAAAGGGGTGGTGCTCGCCAAAAAAGGAGGGTAAAGTCGGAAATGGCTGCGAATTATGGCCGTGGATTAGTTTGGTAATTGTCTTCCCTGCGTGAAGCTGAAGTTGTCTCCGAACACCGCCCAACATGGTTTGCAAGCAACACTCAAAGTAATAGTTTCGAGGTATAGATTCACATGGCTACAGGTACTGTGAAGTGGTTTAACGAGTCCAAGGGTTTTGGTTTCATTTCTCAGGACGATGGTGGTGCGGACGTATTCGTTCATTTCAGCGCAATTACCGGCTCAGGCTTCAAAACCCTGGCCGAGGGTCAGAAGGTTTCCTTCGAGATCCAGCAGGGCCCAAAAGGTCCGCAGGCTGCTAACGTAGTTGCTGAATAAGCGATTGCATTAGCAAGAAAAAGCCCGCTTCGGCGGGCTTTTTTTATGTCTGGCGAAAAGCAGTTGAAAGTTCAAAGTTTAAAGTTGAAAAGCGCGGAACGGGTGCTCGAGCGTTGAAAGGCCGTGCCAGCGCACCATTACCATTAATCGCGGGCACAGCATTGCCGAACCTGACTGAACACCCCGCGTTTCAACTTTAAACTTTCAACTCGACTCTCAGGGCTGGTAATACGGCTGGTCGAGGAGTTGTTTATGCTGGCGCCAGTCGGGCATGCGGGCGTCCATGAGGGCGTGGAAGCCGGGGCCGTGATCCATGTGTTGCAGGTGACACAACTCATGCATGACCACGTAATCCAGCGCCGCTGGCGGATACTGCAGCAGCGCCATGTTCAGGTTGATGTAGCCCTTGGCCGACAATGATCCCCAGCGAGTACGCATTTTCTTCACTCGCAATGCCGGCCGTGAATAGCCCTGGCTGGCGAACCAGGGAAACTGGCGGGTGATGCTGTCTTCAAACAGGGAGCGGGCCTGTTTGCGCAGCCAGCCTTCCAGCGTCTGTTGCACCGCCGCCTCGCTGTCCGGGTCCGCTACCCGAATCTGCAGGTAGCCACCGGACACGGCCACCGCGCTCCGCCCGGCAGAGACATCCATGGTCAGCGGCTGGCCCCGGAACGGGAAGGACGCGCCATCCTGCCAACGCTGACGAGGCCGGCTGGCCTGGCGCTGCTGCTGACTGCGAATCCACTGGCGGCGACTGTCCACAAACGCCTGCACCATGCGCAACGGCGCCCGCTGCGGCGCCCGCACCTGCACCCGGCCATCTTCCAGCACGCGCAGCTCCAGGCTGCGGCGTTTGCTGCGGATCAGTTCGTAGTCGGTCATGGATACAGCGGCAAGCTACAAGCTTCAAGCTGCAACGCGAAACTGCCGCGTAGCCAACCTGAAAAGAATGGATTCCGCGCCCCAAGCTTTATGGTCGCGGGCACAGCCTTTAATACAGCCGCACCTTTTCTCGCGCCTTGTAGCTTGAAGCTTGTAGCTTGCAACTCCGTCCCCTCTAGTAGCACGCCATCTGGATCACGCCGCCAACGACGCTCCTACTCCTGCGGTTGGCCCATCTCTTTATCCAGCTGCTGCTTCACCGCATCCGCCGGAGAGGCGAACGGGGCCAGCCACTGGTACAACACCGGGATAATAAAGAGTGTCAGCACGGTGGCAAAGAGCAGCCCGCCGAGAATCACCACGCCGATGGTGAAGCGGCTTTCCGCGCCGGCGCCGGTGGCCAGCACCAGCGGAATGGCACCGAAGATGGTGGAGATGCCGGTCATCAGTACCGGGCGGAAGCGCACGATGGCGCCCTGGTAAACCGCCTCTTTCACCGCCAGCCCCTGGTCGCGCAACTGGTTGGCGAATTCCACGATGAGGATGCCGTTCTTGGCCATCAGCCCCAGCAACATGATCATGCCGATCTGGCTGTAGATGTTGAGACTGTCGCCGGTGACCCAGATCGCCAGCACCGCCCCGGCCAGGGCCAGGGGGACGGTGAGCATGATGATCAGCGGGTGTATCCAGCTTTCAAACTGGGCGGCCAGCACCAGGAATACAATCACCAGCGCCAGCGCAAAGGTAACCAGGATCGCCGCTGCGGATTCCTGCAGTTCTTCGGCCATGCCCTTGTAACCGATACGTGCGTCCAGTGGCAGGCGCTCCCGAGCCTGATCTTCCACATAGGTCATGGCCGTGGCCAGGTCGTAGCCGTCCGCCAGGTTGGCGGACAGGGTGATGGCCGGCAGCCGATCCACCCTACGCAATTCCGGCGCATCCCCGGTGGTGGTCAGTTCTACCACGCTGGAGAACGGCACCAGCTCACCGTTGGCGGCGCGCAGATAAATCGGCAACACATCGTCGGGACCCTGGCTGTTGCGTTTTTCTGCTTCCAGCAGCACATCGTATTCACGACCCCGGTCCACGTAGGTGGACGCGGTGAGGGTAGCGAACATGGCTTGCAGGGTCTGACCCACATCGGTCGCGGTGATGCCCAGATCCGCGGCCCGCTCCCGATCCAGCTTTACGTCCAGCTGTGGCTGGGTCTGTTCAAAATCCGTATCAATACTGGTCAGCCCCGGGTTTTCCGCCATGGCCTCCATCAGTGTTTCGCTCCAGGCCAACACCTGGTCATAGTCCGGCCCGGCCACCACCACTTCCAGGGCCTGGTTAAACGCACTCTGACCCAGCCCCGGCGGGTTCACCGCAAAGGCACGCAGACCTGCCACCTGGGACAGCTTGCCTCGCACTTCGTTGACGATCTCCTGCTGGGAGCGGTCACGCTCGCCCCAGTCCTTGAGCCGCACAATACTGAAAGCCCGCTCGGTGACGCCACGGAAACCGACGATGGACAGGGCCCGCTCCGCTTCCCCACTTTCCACCAGCGGCGCCATGATCTTTTCCACTTCCTTCACATGATGCAGGCTGTATTCGGCAGTGGAACCCTGGGGTGCTGAGGCCGGAATAATAAAGACGCCCCGGTCTTCGGTGGGAGCCAGCTCCTGGGGCAACCCACGGAACACCAGCAGCGCCACCACGCACAGGGCCACGCAGCCCACTACCAACGGCCAGGGTTTGCCCAGGGCCGCCGCCAGACTGCGGGCATAACCGCTGTTGAGTTTTTGCAGGGCACGCTCAAACGCATTGCCCTCGCCTTGCAGCTCCTTGACGCTGTGCCGGTGCAACCAGCGGGAACAGAGCATGGGCGCGAGACTCAAGGCGACGATGCTGGAGATGATCACTGCCGAGGCCAGAGTGAAACCGAACTCACCAAACAGGCGGCCCACGTCGCCGCCCATGAAAGAGATCGGCACGAACACCGCCACCAGGGTCAGGGTGGTAGCCACCACCGCAAAGGCCACCTGGCGGGCACCGAGATAGGCGGCAACCAGACGACTCTCGCCTTCGTCGATACGCCGCTGGATGTTTTCCAGCATGACGATGGCATCGTCCACCACCAGGCCGATGGCCAGAATCAGCGCCAGCAAGGTGAGCACGTTGATGGAGAAATCCATGATGCCCAGGCCGATAAAGGCGCCGATGATCGATACCGGAATGGTCACCGCCGGAATCAGGGTGGCGCGCAGATTGCCCAGAAAGGCGAAGATCACCGCGATCACCAGCACCACGGAAATGCCCAGGGTGACCAGCACTTCCTTGATGGAGGCGCGGATAAACAGGGATTCGTCGTAGTTCACATCCAGGCTGATATCCGCCGGCAAGCTGCTGCTCACCGCCTCGATTTCCGCCCGCACGTTATCGGACACCGCCACGGTATTGGCCTTGGACTGGCGGATGATACCCAGGCCGATGGCGGTCTCCCCATTGGCGCGCAACACGGTGTCATCGCTTTCCACACCCAGCTCCACCCGGGCCACATCGCCCACCCGCAGCAGGTAATTGCCCTGGCGGCGCACCACCAGATCCTCAAACTCGTTCACCGAGGACAGGCGATTGTCCGCCCGCACCGTAAAGGCGCGGGACTGGGATTCCAGCTTCCCGGCGGGCAGCTCCACATTGTTGCTGCGCAGGGCCTGTTCAATATCGGTGACGGTGACCTGGTTGGCAGCCATGCTCTGGCGGTCCAGCCAGACGCGCATGGCGTAGCGGCGTTCGCCGCCGATGAAGACTTCCGACACACCATCCAGCACCGCGAAACGATCCACCAGGGAACGCTCGGCAAAGTCGGTGAGCTCCTGGGGGGCCAGGGTGCTGCTGGTCAGGGTTACCCAGATGATGGGCCGGGCATCCGCGTCGGATTTGGCGATCACCGGGGTGTCCGCTTCTTCCGGCAGCCGGTTTAGCACCCGCGACACCGCATCACGCAGGTCGTTGGCGGCCACGTCCACATCCCGGTCCAGATTGAATTCCACACTGGTACGGGCGGAGCCGAGCCGGCTGCGCGATTCGATCTTGCGCACCCCTTCCACCCCGGCCACGGCCCCTTCGATCACCTGGATAATCTGGGTATCGATGACTTCCGGCGCAGCGCCGGCATAGTCCACCGAGATGGACACTTCCGGCGGATCAATGTCCGGGTATTCGCGCACCGACAGTTTCATCAGTGCGCTGATGCCGAACACCACAATCAACAAACTGATGACCGTGGCGAAGACCGGTCGCTTGATGGAGATATCGGAAAGAATCATGCAGCGGCCTCGCTGTCCGCCTTATCGGCGTCCGGCGAGGGGGGGTCCAGCAGGGCCCGCTGCCCCGGCAGCAAGGCCTCAGGGTTATCCAGCACCTGCACCGCCTGACCGCTACCCAGCCGTGAGTGGCCATTGACCACCACATCCGGCTTGCCGGTCAGGCCACTGGTGATTTCCACCCAGCCATCACGACGGCCACCCAGGGTGACCGGATGACGTTCGGCCGTGTTGTCCGCAGTGACGGTGAACACATAGCTCTGCGCCCCCTGGGTAATGATCGACTGCTCGGGCACCAACAAGGCATCGCGCTCGGCCAGCTGTACGGACACGCGCAGAAACTGTCCGGGACGAATCCGGTCCTGGGGATTTTCCAGTCGGGCGCGGGCCGTCAGGCTGCGGCTCGCCGTGCTCACTCGGGAATCCAGATCGGTGATGTTGCCTTCGAACACCTGATCCGCAAAGGCCTCGTTGCGAGCCTGTACCGGCAGGCCGGAAACCAGCCGGGCCAGGTAGCGTTCCGGCACCTGAAAATCTACTTCGATGTACCCCAGGTTATCCAGGGTGGTGATGGCATCGCCGGTTTGCAGGTAACCCCCCGCATCCACCTGCCGTAACCCCACCACGCCGGCAAAGGGGGCGCGAATGGTGTGATCGTTGAAATTGGCCCGGGCGGCATCGCGGCTGGCCTTGGCACCATCCAGGGTGGTGCGGAAGCTATCCACTTCCGACTGGGAAATGGCGCGGCTCTTGACCAGTTTCTGACCGCGCTGGAAATCATTCAGCGCACGCTGGTATTCCGCTTCGCTGCGCGCCAGCTCAGCGCTGGCATTGCGATCATCCAGAGTGACCAGCACCTTACCTTCTTCCACCTTCTGGCCCTGGCGGAAATGGATCTTCGCCACCCGGCCGGGCACTTCGGTAAGGATGGTCACTGCCTGGGCGGCCCGCGCCGTACCCACCGCTTCCACCCGATCAAACAGGGAACGTTCAATACTCGGCGCCAGGTTGACCACCGTGGGCGGACGCTGCCCCATGGGTGCCGGCGCTGGCGCCAGGGCCCACCAGAGGCCAGCACCTACCAGCACCACCAATACCAGGGCGGCGATAATCCGCTTCATGAACGTCTCCAAAGTGTTAGTCGCAACAAGCCGTAAGGGAAGTCTAACGCCCAATTATGCAAGCAATTTGTAGAGGGAGCGTAAAACCTGGATCCGTGACTTCATCGCGGCGCCTGACGGAAGCCTTTGCCGCCACAGAACATTTTCTTCAGTCGATCGTATTCCCTGATACGACGCTTCTTCAGAAAATCCCCTGTGACAACAAAATCTTACGCCATTCATCCACGCTGAAATCACGGGTCCAGGTTAAAGTGACAGGCAATTATGAAGGAAATTCAGTTTACGCGCAGATTCTTGCCGTAGGGGCAGAAAACCAACGGCGCTTTCAGCACAGAGGGCACAGAGCACACCGAGAAAAACCCAGTTCTTTTGTTTATCGCAAATTTGCTCGCCTGGCGGATGACAGCAGCTGCAATCTGAATCCCTGCCCACCACCACAGATTGCGTAGGGTGCACTGAGCTCAAGGCGAACTGCACCACAACCACCATCGCCAGCAAGTTGGCACAGCAGCCATTTTTCACTCTACGCCACGATAAACCTTCTTTGCCTCGGTGTGCTCTGTGCCCTCTGTGCTGAAAAGGCTTTTGATTCAGCGTCTGCTTGGTTCACCAATAAAAAGCCCGCCGGGTGGCGGGCTTCTCGGTAGTGTGACGCCGTGGAGGCATTACACCATTTCGGCGCGCATCTTCTTCTTGTCCAGCTTGCCCACGGAGGTGCGCGGCAGCTCATCCACGAAGATGACGCGGTCGGGGATACCGTAACGGCTGATGATGCCCTTGTCGGCATAGTCGGCCATCAGGGCCTTGATGCCCTCTTCGTCCGCCTCGCCATTCTTGACCACCAGGGCCACCGGGCGCTCGCCCCACTTTTCGTCGGGCACACCGACCACGGCACATTCACCCACACCCGCGTGCTGCAGGATCATGCCTTCCAGGTCGATGGAGGAGACCCATTCGCCGCCGGTCTTGATCACATCCTTGATGCGGTCGACGATCTTCAGCCAGCCGTCTTCGCTCATCACCGCCACGTCGCCGGTGTGCAGCCAGCCGCCGGCCCACAGCTCTTCGGATTTTTCCTTGTCGTGGAGATAGCCCTGAGTCAGCCAGGGGGCACGGACTACCACTTCGCCCTGGCTCTTGCCGTCGTGGGGCACGTCGTTCATTTCCGCATCGACGATACGCAGCTGCACCATGGCCACCGGGCGACCGGTGCGGGTGCGATAGTCCGCCTGGGTTTCCAGGTCGGCCTTTTCCAGTTCCGGGGTCAGTTGCGCCAGGGTCAGCAGCGGGCAGGTTTCGCTCATGCCGTAGCCGGTGTAGATGTCGATGCCGCGCTCCAGGGCGCCCATGGCCAGGGCCTTGGGCAAAGCGGAACCACCAATGATCACTTTCCAGCCGCTCAGGTCGATGCTCTTGGCCGCTTCCGCCTGCAACAACATCTGGATGATGGTGGGCACGCAGTGGGAGAAGGTGACCTTCTTGGTGACCAGCAATTTGAGCAGGGAGGCCGGCTCGTAGCGACCCGGGTACACCTGCTGCACGCCCATCAGGGTGGCCATGTAGGGAATGCCCCAGGCATGTACGTGGAACATGGGGGTGATCGGCATGTAGACGTCGTCTTCGTTGAAACGTCCCTGGCCCACACCGGCCATGGAGGAGCGGCCGGCAAAGGTGTGCAGCACCAGCTGACGGTGAGAGAAGTACACGCCCTTGGGCAGGCCGGTGGTGCCGGTGGTGTAGAAGGTGGTGGCACGGGTGTTTTCGTCCAGCTCCGGGAAGTCGAAGCGGGCCGGCGCCTTGGCCAGCAGCTCTTCGTATTCGCCAGCCAGGGGCAGCGCATCGCTGCTTTTTACGCCATCGTCGTCGAGCAGGATGTAGGTCTTCACCGGCTCGATGCGATCCTTGATGGCTTCCAGGATCGGCAGGAATTCGCTGTTCACCAGGATGGCATCATCCTCGGCGTGGTTGATGGTGTAGAGCACCTGTTCCGGGCTCAGGCGCACGTTCACGGTGTGCAGCACCGCCCCCATCATGGGGATGGCGAAGAAGGCTTCAAGGTAACGGTTGGTGTCCCAGTCCATCACTGCCACGGTGTCGCCGGGCTTGATGCCCTGGGCGGCCAGGGCACCGGCCAGACGGTGTACCCGCTCTTCAAATTCCCGGTAGGTGAAATCCCGGTCACCGTAGGTGATGGTCTGTGCCGGCGCCTTTTGCACGCCCGCTTCGAGAATACGGTTGATCACCAGCGGCGGCTCCACGGCGGAAGGGCTGCGCTGGATGGTGAGGTTACTGCTCATAGTGGCTCCGTTACCTTGTTATTCTGGCGATATGGGCGGGGCAAGGCGCCCATACCTGTGAGTATGTAAGGCGTTCAAGACTGACACAGTCCCCCGCACGGGTCATCCGTTCAGCTGCGCCCGAGGTAACAAAATACTACCCGGTGTAGACGCTGTGTCTAGCGCGAGTTGCGAGAAGCGAGTCACGAGGAGCGAAAAGCTGTGCGTAGGGTGCACTAAGCCTAAGGCGAACTGCACCCTACGGATTCAGGGGCGCGTCAGGGTTTTCGGGTCCAGCAGTTTTTCCAGCTCGGCCCGAGACAGGTCTGATTGCTCTTCGGCCACGTCGATCACCGGCCGGCCGCTGGCGAAGGCCTCCTTGGCAATCTTCGCCGCCTTCTCATAGCCGATCACCGGATTCAGAGCGGTGACCAGAATCGGGTTCTTGCCCACGCCCTCGGCCAGACGGTCTTCATTGAAGGTCATGTCGGTAATCGCCCGGTCGGCCAGATTACGGCAGCTGTTGGCCAGCCAGGCGGTCATGTCCAGCAGGTTGCTGGCTACCAGCGGCAGCATCACATTGAGCTGGAAGTTGCCGCTCTGGGCCGCCACCGCATTGGCCTGGTCCAGCCCCATCACCTGGGCCGCCACCATGGTCACCGATTCGCAGATCACCGGGTTCACCTTGCCGGGCATGATCGAGGAACCAGGCTGGGTGGCCGGCAGCTGCAGCTCGCCCAGGCCATGGATGGGGCCTGAGTTCATCCAGCGCAGGTCGTTGCTGATCTTCATCAGCACCACCGCCAGCCCGCGCAGGGCCGCGGACAGATTGAGCGGTGCATCCAGCGCACTCTGGGCCACAAAGGGGTGCGGCATGGGCCTGAAGGCCAGCCCGGTTTCGTCCGCCAGTTGCTCCGCAAAGCTGGTCGCAAAATCCGGGGGGGCATTGATACCACTGCCCACCGCCGTACCGCCCTGGGGAATGGCCAGCAGTTCGTCCCGGGCCCGGGCCAGCCGGCTGCTGGCATCCTGTAATTGCAGCACCCAGGTCTGCAGTTCCTGCTCTACGGTCACCGGCATGGCATCCATCAGATGGGTGCGGCCGGTTTTCACCAGCTCGCGACCTTCACGGGCACGCAGCCCCAGAGTCGCGATCAGGTGCTCCAGACCGGGGAGCAATTGCTCGGTGACGGCCAGCACGGACGACACATGAATGGCAGTGGGAATGGTGTCGTTACTGCTCTGCCCCAGATTCACATCATCATTGGGATGAATCTCGACACCGGCGTCGGCGCACAGGTGGGCAATCACCTCGTTCACGTTCATGTTGGTGCTGGTACCGGAACCGGTCTGGAAAATATCCACCGGAAACTGGTCCAGATGGTGGCCGGCGAGCAGATCATTGCAGGCACCGACGATGGCGGCCTGCTTGTCCGCCGGCAATTGTTCCAGCTTGAGATTGGCTTCCGCTGCGCAGCGCTTGATGCGCACCACTGCCAGAATGAAACGCTCCGGTAACGGGCGGCCGCTGATGGGGAAATTATCCACTGCTCGCTGAGTCTGCGCGCCCCAGCGAGCGGCTTTGGGTACCTGCACCTCGCCCAGGGAATCGGTTTCGATACGGGTGTCGGTGTCGTGGCCGCTCATGGTTGCCTCCTGGCAATGCATTTTCTTCATCATGGCACGGGAAAAATATCAGATCATCCATCTCGCCTTCACCACATCATGGCGTTTCGCCATGGACACTACCGGTATGGTCCCAGATTCCCAGCGCTCCCCGGTCGATCCAACCCTGTTTGCTGACCTGCCCGCCCTCCCCGGTATTTACCGGTTTTTCGGCGAGCAGGACGAGCTGCTCTATGTGGGTAAAAGCATCAACCTGCGGCAACGGGCAAAAAGCCATTTTTCTGCCCGGCATCGGGATAAGAAGGAAGGCCGGCTGTGCTACCTGACCCGCCGTATCGAGCATCAGGTCACCGCCGGCGAACTGGGCGCCCTGCTGCTGGAAAACCGGGAGATAAAGCAACGCCAACCGATCTTCAACCGCCGCCAGCGCCGGTATCGCCAGCTGCATACCTGGCGACTGGAAACCGATGCTCGTGGTTTTCTGGTTCCGGTGTTATATCGGCCGCTGGCAAACAACGACGGCTGGCACCAGGACAGCTATGGCCTGTTTCGCAGCCCACGGCAGGCAAAAGCCATGCTCGACAGCAAGGTGCGCGATGCCGGACTTTGCCCGCGGATCTGTGGCCTGGAAGGCAGCGGCAAGGGCGCCTGTTTTGCGCACCAGCTGGGCCGGTGCCGGGGAGCCTGTTGCGGCAAGGAAACGGTGGAAAGTCATGATCAGCGGTTACGGGCGACTCTGGAAGATCAGCATATCCAGGCCTGGCCCTATACAGGGGTGCTGGTGATCCGTGAGGAGAACGGGCAACAAACGGACTACCATCTGATTGATCAGTGGTGTCATCTCACCACCGTGCAGCGTGAGCCGGAAACGGCGGCGGTGATGCCGGATACAGATGCCAGTTTCGATCTGGACAGTTACCGCATGCTGATCCGGTTTCTGAATCAGGGAATCGAGCATTTTGTGTTGGCGCCAGACAACTAAGGCGGCGGTACCTTGGCAATGATTTCACTGTGCCAGGTGCCGCCGGGCAAGGCGATGCGACCATACTGCTGATCACCGAATCCCACCTGCCCCACCAGCGGGTTGCCACCGCCGCTTTGACCAAAGTCGGCACTCTGCCCCAGCAACAGTTCATTTTCGATGGTCAGGCTGGGCAAGCCGTCACTGTTCTGATCGCCGGATTTCAACACCACGTTGCCGTTTCGCCAGCCGATGCTACCGCTGACATTGGATAGCCGGAACGCTGACTGAGGGCTGGATACCTCTGCCAGTGACAGGTACGCATTGCCGTCCAGGTTCATATAACCATCAAACCCCAGGGTTGCCAGACCATCGGCAGTGGCCGGGTAGAGTACGAAACGAAACTGGTCCGCGGACAAATTGAAATCCCACAGCGCCACCTTGGCGGTGGACCCGCCAAGGTCACTGAGATTGCCCGCCCCGAGCAGACCCCGCACCTGATAGTGCGACAGGGTATCGGTGCGCAACATGATTCCTGACGCAAGGTCCGGAAAGGCGGTATCTGTTTCTCCCAGCGTTAAATAAAGATCCCGGGCTTTCCAGAGTAGATCGTTATTCATCAAACCCACGGCCACCTCGCTGCTGGTATTGGCGAACAGGAAATGGGAGTGGGTCTGCCAGTTATTCGCCGCCGCCGCACGCACCAACGGGTCTGCGCTATTGGCCGCGTCCCAGAATCCTGGCGACTGCACCATCACGGTAGCGTCTGCCCGCAGCCCCACATTGCCGGTGGGCCCTTGCGGGTAAGCCAGGATATCGGCATCGAGCTTGCCCAGGGTGAGGACAACGCCCCAGTCATAGCTATCTGACCAGTCGCTGGTGGGATTGGTGACAGTCAACTGTTCACTGTAGGCATGCAGGTGGCCATTGCGCAGCAGGACGGCAAACGCCGATTCACCGGGGGCGACCCGGGTGGGATGAAACCCGCCCCCCGCACTGGTACACAAACCACTATCCGGCTGGCCGCTGGTAAAGCCCCCCCCAAAGCACAGGCCTGCCGGGCCGGTGTTGTTCTGCACCACATCCAGAATCGCATCCACGGCGAACATGGGGCCGGGGCTATTCCCCAGTCGGCGCCAATTCACCAGCTCCATGCGGGTACGATCCCCGTCCGCATGGCCCAGGCGAAGCTGGAAATCCGTGTCGTAGTCCCACTGGCTCTGAATCATCAGGCCCTCTGAGCGTGGCGTATTGCTTCCGGCATAATCCCAGTTGCCATTCGGCGCTGTACCGTCATAGCCATAGCCGACCCCACCGGCAGACACCCGCACACGGGCGTCTTTCAGGCCACCTAGCCAGGCGCCGTAAAGCAGGGGCTGACGATCCGTTCGATCAAAATTTGTCGGCGCCGCCTTGTACATCAGGTCGAATTCCAGCGCGGTATAGGTGTGATCCGCTTCCAGCAGCAAGCCATTGCTGTCGATACCGATGATGCCAGTGGCGGGCGCATGCCCCCCGGCCGGGCCGTTGGTAAAACGGTTCTGTATCATCAGATTGCCAATGCTCATCTCGGCACTGCCTGCCTCGCCCTGGCGGTATATCCAGTCACCGGTCATGGAAAAATCCAGATTGGCGTGCTGGCTATTCGCGCTGAAAAGCCCCCGGTTCACCAGCGCCAGGTTGCCTTGCGAATACAACCCGACCTGGCCCAGCGAGTGCCCTGCATAAGCGGGGTTGGTCCCGGTTTGCAAGGTCATCCCGTCCAGGGTGAACAAGGAGGGCTGCCAGCCATACTGCAATGCCACTAGAGGAACAGTGCCATCACTGCCTACATCCAGCTGCAGCTGTGCACTCAGAGGATTGCCGTCGCCCTGCAGGGTGAGGCCATTCAGTTGCGTGCAGGCATGTTGGTCCGTCACACCGCCACTGCAAGATCCGAATGGGGCGTTACCACTATCGGTTATCCAGTTCAGCTGTTGGGCCTGGATGACGCCACTGTTTTCCAGGTTGACGGTGAGACCGTCCTGGCCACGGATATTGGCCAGGCCAGTGTCATCGATAGGCGTCATGGCAGTGAGCGCAGCAGAAAGAAGTAATAGTGTCATGACCAACAGAAGACGGTTATCAGAAACCATACAAAAACGCCCTCCCGTCAAACCGCATCTGCATGTCGCCGTTGGCGCTCGCCGAATCACTCATTCTAAACGCCAGTGCACTACCAGGATTGTTGTCCAGCATGAAACCGGGCGTAGCGCCATCGTCCACTTCCACAGCCATGCGTCCGATATTCAGAAAGGTATGCATGTCCTGGTATTCCCCCGGCCCTTTCGCAAACGGATAATCCATCTGAATTGCCGGAAGGCCATCCGGGTTACAGGGGGAAAGCAGGCAGTTACCGTCAGCATCTTCAAAACGACTCAGGTCCCGGTAGCTGGAACCGCTATTACTCAGATAGGCCCCTTCCAGCCGGACATCTTCAATGGCCAGGCTGCCATAGAATTCCTTCAGCACCAGCCAGTTCCCTTCCCTGGCCACAAACTCCAACCCCAGACGACAGGGGTCCGGGGTGCCGTTACAACCGATATCGGGCGTATTGTTCTCCCCAACGTTGTTTCGCAATCGCAGAGTTATCTGAATCGCATCACCCCCAGTGACAAGTTGCAGTTCATTATCTTCCAAGGGAACCATGGAGTCGGTTTTCCCGATTTGCGGATAGAAAACGCTTAGCAGCAACCACAACGGCACCAACAGAACAGGAATGTATTTCGAAGGCATACCGTATCCAGACATATTTCCCTCTCTCAGCAGAACAGGGTGCTGCCGTAGCAGTTTTGTTTCGGCGCCAGATCAAACTCCGGGTGTTCCAGCAACAACCCCGGCGCACCGAGCAATGCAATAGCCTCATCAATGCCGCGGTTGCCTAGATCTGCATTGGGGTTGTAAACATCCAGCAGTTTCACGGAAGGGGCATTGAGCCACCAACCGGTATTGGCCGGAACCGCATAGCCGCTTGAGCAACGGGGAGTGGCATTACTGGTGGCACAGATATCAAAGGCGCCAGGAGGTAACTCTGCCGTCGGCGTCAGTTTGCTGTAACGCGGGTAGGCAATAGGCTCTCTCTGGAAGGAAAGAAAGAAATCCGAGGTATCTTCAAAGGTCAGTTTATGAACGTTACGAAGGTCGGTATTGAGGCTTGCAAAAACCGTATCCATTACTGCTTCCGCGGCACAGGCAAGGGGGTTAAAAAAACCACAACTTCCCCCCAGGAACTCGAGATTGTTGGTTTTCAGTTCCGCAGCTTGCAAGCCAAGCGTCTGCATTCTGGTGCCGGCGATATCGACAAAGAGTGCATCAGCAAGATTATTACCGCAGTCATCATGTCCAATGCTGGTCCTTCCCGTACAACCGGTTGCTCTTATAGTAAAGATACTCAGCAATCTGGCCTCAATATCCATGGTCAGTGACAGTTCGGAGCCCAGAAAACCGCTGACGCTGTTTATCCCGGAATGGCATCCCACAACGCCAGAGCCTGTCACCGCACCGGTATTACAGGTAGTGGCAAACGCTGTGTTTTCCTGATTCACAGCATTATTCGTGTAATACCGCCGCCCTGCACTGATTGCCCCATCTGCGGATTGCGCGCCAATTTTTATCCCGGCAATCTCGCGTAATGTCGTTGAGTCATCATTCTTAACCGCGAACTCGATATAAGGCCTGTCCAGTGTAAAAGGGCTTCCTGGATCGCCGATATCGGTGCCGTTTCTTCCCATCAGGCTCAGGTAATCAATATCGATATCACAACCTGCATGACCAGAAAGGTGGTCGTTAATCCCACCACAGCCAAGCTGTAACTTTGAAACGTTAAGATTCAACTGAAGCTCACCGTCCAGACCAATCCGATAGAACTCAAAGGGTGTTGAGTAGGCATTGGGATTGGATAATGCGCTGCCCGATATTTTGTCGGAAACGATCAGCCCCTGACCCGTAACAGCTCTCATCTGATCCTCATCAAGTGGACTCATCCCTCCAGCATTGAACGCGTAGCAAGATGAAACCAGGAACAACATGATCGCGGCTGATATTTTTTTTATTTTATTTTTCATGAAAATTGCCTAGTTCCCCGCACCATAGCTGGTAAATTTCATGTAATTCACCTGTAAACCTTCCGCTCTGGCATCCCCAAGGTTTGCAGCTCCAGTACGAATAACGGGAAGAGTGTTGGTGCCGGGAACTCCCAATAGCGTTGATGGGTTAATCTTGTTCACCGTCGTGTAATCAGACCCGGCACTGATGTTGTAGCTGCCGCCGTAGCCACACTGGTAATCACTCCCGTTATTGGCGGTACAATTAACCGCCTGACGATAGTAGCGATCCGCAACACTTCCGGTGCCTCCACGCGGGGCATAATCACCACAATTACTTCCCCCCGGGCAGGAGTACTGATCCTGTCCAGGCCGAACATCCACCGCCGTGATCATGTAAGCGAACGCATCGAAGTCATCACAGCTTTCACACTTGCGAAAGAAGATGCCGTCATCGGTGTCGTTATAGGCATTGCGATTGGGAGTAACCGTTGTCGATATCGGTGGACATCCAACCCCTCGACAGGGATACCAGTCTCCCCAACGTGAATAGCCATGGGTGACAAAATACGAATCATCCACCGCATGAGAAGGCGTTGCGCCAGGCGTATTGCTCAATAACGCTGCCCGGGCAGTGATATAGCCGGCATCGGCACTGTCCGGTACTGCCAGAGAATAGAAATGATCATGAACCGCTGTATGGGTAGGAACATCGGGAAGACGGGGAATTTCCAGAATGAAATTCCCATCCTGGGACGGCACCGTATCCAGGGTCAGCGCCTGATAGTAAAGCTGTCCCAGCGGAACATAGGCATCCACATTTTTGAAATGCAGACCTTCAAGGGCATCAAACCTGACCGGTTGCCCCACCACATCGCTAGCGCCCGGACCATCATGCTGTGCCGCAGAAAACCGGAAGTCTCCCTGCAGGCGACTGTGGTAAAGGATGGCGAAGGTTTCGTTACCCGGTTGGGTAAACTGGAAAAGACGGAAGGCTGAATTGGCCGCATTACCGCGAATGATGGTCTGGGTTTTCAACAAATCCCCGGTACCCACGGCCAGGTTGTCATTATTGCCGGAGCGACCTACTTCCAGTTCTCCCCAGAAGGAAAAGGTGTAATCCGGCTGGGCACTGGGCGCCAGATATTCATAGATGGTGCTGTCCGGGTTATTGGGATCACTGTTGAGGACGTTGCCATCGTAGCTGACTCCCCTGGGTGAAAATGCGCGTAACAGGTAAGGGTTATCATGGGGTGCAAAGTCACTGATTAACCCTCCTCTGGGGCAGCCGAGGCTTGAGGCATCACAGGACGTGCCGAAATTGCCGCCAGTTTCATCCCAGTGAAATCCACCGGTACCCGCACCGGAAATGTTCACGCCATACCAGCGCAGATCCCCCCGTTGCAGCGTGGTGCTGCCTACCGGATCTGACCCCACCTGCTCGAAATAACTGGTGGGCTTGATCAGCCAGCGGAAATCCTCAAAGCCGATAGCCAGCCCGGTGCCGGTCACCTGAGACAGGCTTTCTTCATCCAGGGATTGCAGTGCAGACATCCCTGGCATCGGGGCAGCCGCGAGCACAACCATCAAAACACGGGATAACCTGATGCAGGTTCTGTCATTGAGTCTGGTGAGCATGCTCACCTCATTGCGTTGTTATTGTTTTATGTACAGCCATTCATTTTTGTGACTGCTCGGTCATACGAAACTAACGCAACCAATATGCAACTCAATGCTCAAAATAAAACAATGTGTTTACCGTACAGGTAGGCTTTTGATTTGAAAGGGCTTCGCCGCTTTTTTATGCGATGAGCGGTTTGGTCAGAAATGGAGGATATTGGGTCAACCAGAAAGGCTGTGGGTAACTATTGTAGGCGGAGAGCACTGCGCCTGACTCCATGGCAGAGATAGCGCTCTTTTATTTACCAATACAGAAGGAGGAAAAAATACGCCCCAGCAGATCATCGGCAGTAAAGGCACCGGTGATTTCTTCCAGGGCTTTCTGGGCGGCGCGCAGGTCTTCTGCCAGCAATTCGCCAGCAGCGTGACCGTGCAATTGCTGCTCGCCCTTGTCCAGGGCGGCCAGGGCCTGCTCCAGGGCAGTGATGTGGCGGCGGCGGGCGGAGAAGCGGCTCTGCCCTTCGCCCTGGCCCATCCCTTTAAACCCCGCAGCGTCTTTCAGGTGATCGCGCAGATCAGAGAGCCCTTCAGC
Source organism: uncultured Alcanivorax sp. (assembly GCF_947258575.1). Classification (GTDB taxonomy): domain Bacteria; phylum Pseudomonadota; class Gammaproteobacteria; order Pseudomonadales; family Alcanivoracaceae; genus Alcanivorax. The sequence continues at coordinate 124,015 of NZ_CAMYIV010000010.1, read as the reverse complement.
GGTGGTGGCAGAGATCACGAAGCTGCCGTCATCACGGGGGCCGGTGGCCATGCCGGACAAATCGGCCTTGTTGAGCACCACGGTAACCGGCAGATCCAGATTCTCCAGTTGTTGCTGACTCTGCGGCAGCAAGCTGTGGATATCTTGTGGATTAACTTCACCCTCGCGGGAATCCACCATGACCAGCAAACGGTCCGCTTTTCTCATTTCCGCGTAGGCGCGGCGAATCCCTTCCTGCTCCACCACGTCAGCGCTGTCACGCAGGCCGGCGGTGTCGATCAGGTTAAGCGGCATGCCATCGAGCTGGATAGATTCGCGCAGCACATCCCGGGTGGTGCCGGCGATATCCGTGACGATGGCAGCATCGAAACCGGCCAGGGCATTCATCAGGGAAGACTTGCCGGCGTTGGGTTTGCCGGCGATCACCAGGGTCATGCCTTCCCGGACCAGGCGGCCCTGGTTGGCCTCCTCCAGCACCCGCAGGCACTGCTCGCGCACGTCATGCAGATCGCCAGCCACCTTGCCATCGGAAAGAAAGTCGATCTCCTCCTCCGGGAAGTCGATTGCTGCTTCTACATAGATGCGCAATCCGATCAATGCCTCCACCAGACGATTCACCTGGTCAGAGAATACCCCTTGAAGGGAATGCAGAGCAGCCCGCGCAGAGGCGCTGGTGCCCGCGTCAATCAGGTCCGCAATGGCCTCGGCCTGGGTCAGATCCATCTTGTCGTTAAGGAATGCCCGCTGGGAAAACTCCCCGGCCCGGGCCTGGCGGGCGCCGGCGGCAATGCAGGCAGCCACCAGCATATCCAGGATCACCGGGCCGCCGTGGCCCTGTAGCTCCACCACATCTTCGCCGGTAAAGGAATGAGGGGCGGGAAAGGCAATCACCAGTCCTTCATCAATAACGTCGCCCTTGCCATCCCTGAATTTGGCGAAATGCGCCATTCGCGGCGTCAGTGTGCGACCACCAACAATGTTGCCTGCGATGTTTTCGGCGTTAGGCCCTGACAGACGCACCACGCCAACCCCACCCCGGCCGGGCGCAGTGGCAATCGCAACAATGGTGTCCTGGGCAGTATTCGACATGGAGTGATTCTGGAAGGCCGTAACGGGAGCATCAGCATAAAACAAAACCGGCCGGGAAATCCCGGCCGGTTTGCAAAGAACAGCGGGGCGAGCCCGTTATCCCTCGTTTTCGATCTTGCGGGTGATCACCCACTGCTGGGCAATGGAGAGAATGTTGTTGGTCAGCCAGTACAGCACCAGACCCGCCGGGAACCACAGCATGAATACGGAGAACACCACCGGCATCCACTTCATCACCTGGGCCTGCATGGGGTCGGCCGGGGTGGGATTGAGGCGGGTCTGCAGGAACATGGAGGCGCCCATCAGGATTGGCAGGACGAAGTACGGATCCATTACTGACAGATCGTTGATCCACAGGAAGAACGGTGCCTGACGCAGCTCCACGGATTCCAGCAACACATAGTAAAGAGCGATAAACACTGGCATCTGAACCAGCATGGGCAGACAACCACCCAGCGGGTTGATCTTTTCGCGCTGGAACAACTTCATGGTTTCCATTTGCGCTTTCTGCTTGTCGTTCTTGTTCTGCTCCTTGATGCGCTGCATTTCCGGCGCCACCTTGCGCATTTTCGCCATGGAGCGATAGCTGGTGGCACTGAGCTTGAAGAAGATCGCCTTGATAATGAGCGTGAGGAGGATAATGGCAACACCCCAGTTACCGACGCCCATGCCAATGTCGATATCCATGCCGAACACGGACACTTCACCACTTTGCAGGAATACCAGCAGGGCGAAGATCGGCTGGGAGATAAACCACAACCAACCGTAATCCACAGTCATATTCAGACCGGGGCTAATCGCCTCCAGCTTGTCCTGCTGCTTGGGCCCGGCATAGAACTCGGCGTAGAGCACCTTCTCTTCGCCCGGCGCCACCTTGATGGTGGGGGACACAAAGCGAAGCAGGTACTGACCGCGTTTTTCCAGGTGAACGCTGGAGTAATGGTTCTTTTGCTGGGCATCAGGCACCCAGGCTGACACGAAATAGTGCTGCGCCATGGCCAGCCAGCCGCCTTGGACGGTCAGGTCCAGCGGGTTTTCTGACATGTCTTCAAAATCGAGTTTGTTGTAAGGCTTTTCGCTGTCCCAGTAGGCGCCACCCAGATAGGTGGGCATGGGGATAAAGCCACTGTTGGACAGACCAGGATCTTCGCTGCCATCACGCTTGATCTGGCCATACAAGGCACCGGACCACTCGCTGCTGCCCTGGTTACGAACAATATGGCTGACACGTACCAGGTAGCTGCCGCGTTCGAAGGTGAAACGCTTGACCAGCTCGGCGCCATTGTCCTGACGCAAGGTCAGATCCACGTTCAGTTCCTGGGTGCCGTCATCCAGTTGGTAGCTCTGCTGGGCAGCACTCCATAGTGGACGGCCAGCGCTGGAATCTGTGCCGTTCTTGCCAATCAGGCCACTCTGAGCCACATAGGTGCGGCTTGCATCCTGTTCGAGCAGCACGAAGGGCTGGTCCGGGGTATCCACATGATGGGGGAACTCAGGCAGCGCCAGACGAACGATATCGCCGCCCTGAGGATCGATCTCCACGCGCAACACATCGGTATTGACCCGAATGCGTTCCTGGCGGGCTGTAGTTTCAGTGGATTCGGCAGAAGGGGCATCAACCCGCTCTGACTGTGCAGAGGGAATACCGTTATCCACATCATCTGCCTGGGGGGAAGGCAGGTCGAGTCCGTCGCCATTGCCTTGCGCGCTCTGCGCAACCTCCTCAACGGGGGCTGGCTGGGTCGGGTTGGCATAATCCTGTTGCCAGGCCTGAATCATCAGGTAGGAAACGATGGCAATGCCGGTGATTACAAGGGCGCGCTGGATTTCCATAACAGACTATTCTGTGGCGAGAAAAACGGGCCGCAGTTTCTCAAGCTTGCCCGCACTTAGCAAGCAGCTTGTCGAATAGCTTGCCAAGCTGGTCGGTGACTTCTGCCGGGTCAGGATGATCCACACGTCCTCGAACCAGCAAAATAATGTCCAGACCTGCCAGCTGATCCTGCCGCAATCGGAACTGTTCCCGCGCTCTGCGTTTGACGCAGCCACGGTCGACGGCACGTTTGGCACGCTTGCGACCAATCACCAATCCCAACCGGGGCAGAGCCTGCTGGTTGGGACAAGCCAACAACAGAAACGCCGCATTGCCCACTTTCCATTTGGAGTGGTCGAATACGGTCTGATATTGGGGTCCGGTGAGAAGTCTGTGCTGGCGGGTAAAAGCCTGGGTTGTTGGCACTGTTACCTCAGCCAGGAGGGCAGAGTAAGACGGTTGGCTCAGGCAGCCAACCGCTTACGACCCTTGGCACGACGAGCGGCCAGGATTTTGCGACCGTTTTTGGTCGCCATGCGAGCACGGAAACCGTGGGCACGTTTGCGCTTGAGTACGCTGGGCTGAAATGTGCGTTTCATGGTGTCTTCCCCATGGAATGAGACAGCAATTGGAAGGCCGGCAAGTCTAGGGAAAGCGAAATCCCCTGTCAATCGGCTTTTCAGACAAGTTCAAGACCTGCTGGAGAGAACTGTTAATAGAACTTAAATATTTAAATGTTTTTTAGTAGTAGTAGTTATTATAGGGGAAGGCACTTTTTGTGGATAAGCGCGAAAAGGCTATTTATATCATTAGTTTGCGTCGTTGATAACTTGCGTACCATTGTGTGTAAGTACTGGGGACGAGCGGGGGACGACCTGTCATTAAATGTGGGTATAAGTTGTCCCTCCAATTGTCCACCGGGTTGTACCTGCATTCCCGCACAGGGTTATGGCCCTAGTTATCCACAGAAATAAAGCCGGAAAAATCCTGACTGCCCTGTGGATAGTTATCGCTCGGAGGGGGTAGAATGACGGGCTCGATTCCGGTTCATTGACCGAATTTTCATTCAGTTCATAAAAGACGATTCAGGGCTCAAGAGTGCCGCTGGACTGTGATTTCTGTCGCGGTCGGGCCCTGTGTTCTTCCTCTTCCCGTCTCAGTGGAAGAGGAAAGGACGGTATCGTTCCAGGATAATAAGGCGTGTGCGTGTCTGAAGAGCTCTGGCAACGCTGCCTGACTCGACTCGAGGATGAGTTGCCGTCACAGCAGTACAATATGTGGATACGGCCATTACAGGTGGCTGCATCTGCGGATGGCGCCGAGCTGACGCTGTTTGCACCCAATCGGTTTGTGGTTGACTGGGTTCGTGACAAGTACATGGACCGTATCGGCGAGGTGCTGGGCGAGCTGCAAAGTGGCGCCCTGCCCCAGTTACGGTTGGAGGTGGGGTCCAGCCGGATGCCCACTCCGTCTGCCCAGTCGTCATCCCCTGCCCCTGCCAGCCCCGCTACGCCATCTTCTGGTCATATGCGCACACCGGAGCTGGCAGAGAGCAAACCGCAGCCTACGGAGCTGGGAGGCGCCCGCAAACATCGCAGCAACCTCAACACCGGGTTCACCTTTGCTACCTTTGTCGAAGGCAAGTCCAATCGCATGGCGGCGGCAGCGGCCCAACAGGTGGCGGAGAACCCGGCCAGTCATGGCTACAACCCCCTGCTGTTGTACGGGGGCGTGGGCCTGGGTAAGACCCACTTGATGCACGCAGTGGGCAACGAGTTGCTGCGACGCAACCCCAATGCCAAGGTGGTCTATCTGCACAGTGAGCGTTTTGTGGCGGACATGATCTCTGCCCTGCGCAACAAGACCATCAACGAGTTCAAGCGCTTCTATCGTTCGGTAGATGCGCTACTGATTGATGATATTCAATTCTTTGCAGGCAAAGAGCAGTCCCAGGAAGAGTTCTTTCATACCTTCAATGCCCTTCTGGAAAATGGTCAGCAGATCATCCTTACCTGCGACAAGTTTCCCAAGGAAGTGGATGGTCTCGAAGAGCGGCTCAAGAGTCGGTTCGGCTGGGGGTTGTCCCAGCCCATGGAACCGCCGGAGCTGGAAACCCGGGTCGCGATCCTGAAAAAGAAGGCGGAAGAAGCCAAGGTGGATCTGCCCAATGACGCGGCCTTCTTTATTGCGCAACGAATCCGTTCTAATGTACGGGAACTGGAGGGGGCGCTGCGCCGGGTGATCGCTCATGTGCGTTTCACCGGTGCCCAGATCGATATCGGCCTGATCAAGGAAGCGCTGAAGGATCTGATTGCTCTGCAGGCGCGGCAAATCAGCATCGACAATATTCAGCGTGTGGTGGCCGAGTACTACAAGATCAAGATCAATGACCTGCTCTCTCCACGTCGGACCCGTTCGGTGGCGAGACCGCGGCAGGTGGCCATGGCGTTGTCCAAGGAACTGACCAGCCACAGCCTGCCGGAGATCGGTGAAAATTTTGGTGGCCGTGATCACACCACCGTGTTGCATGCCTGTCGTAAGGTATTGCAGCTGCGGGAATCCAATCCGGAAATCGAGGAAGATTACCAGAGCCTGTTACGGACGTTGACGTCCTGACGGGGAAGCCCGGCCTGGTGGCCGGTTCTGAGCATCCATATGTAAAGGAAGGGCCCGGGAGCCTCTGGCCCAAATAACCAGAACGGGAAAGCGCGATGAAATTCTCAATCAATAGAGAACAACTGCTCAAGCCCCTGCAACAGGTGGCTGCAGTGGTGGAAAAACGGCAAACCTTGCCGGTGCTGTCCAATGTCCTGCTGGAAGTGGGAGATGGTCAGCTTTCCATGACAGGCACCGATCTGGAGCTGGAGCTGGTGGCTCGCCTGCCCCTGGAGGGGGAGCATCAGGCTGGGGAAACCACGGTGCCGGCCCGCAAGCTGGTGGACATTGCCAAGAGCCTGCCGGCGGAAGCCGACATCCGTTTCGAGGTGGATGGCGAGCGCATGCTGGTTCGTTCCGGTCGCAGCCGTTTCACCCTCTCCACCCTGCCCGCGTCCGAGTTTCCCAATCTGGAAGAAGATGCTGCCGGCTCCAGTCTGGATATCCAGCCAGGCGTGTTGCGCAGCCTGATCGATCGTACTGCGTTTTCCATGGCCCAGCAGGACGTGCGCTATTACCTCAACGGCATGTTGTTCGAGCTCAAGCCAGGCCGTCTGCGCGCCGTGGCTACCGATGGTCACCGCCTTGCCCTGTGCGATGCGGAGCTGGATGTGCCGGTGGAAGAAGCGTCGGTGATCCTGCCGCGTAAAGGGGTGATGGAGCTGTCCCGCATCCTGGGTGATGCTGGCGAAAATGCCCGCCTGACCGTGGGCCGCAATCATGTCCGTATTGTGGTGGGGGCGATTACGTTCACCTCCAAGTTGGTCGATGGCAAGTTCCCCGAGTATGACCGGGTGATTCCCAAGGAAGGCTCGCGCACCATCATCGCCGACCGGGAAACCCTGCGCCAGGCTCTGGCTCGGGTGGCGATCCTGTCCAATGAAAAATACCGGGGTGTGCGGGTGCAGCTGTCTGAAGGCAGCCTGCGTATCGTAGCCAACAACCCGGAGCAGGAAGAAGCGGAAGAAGAAGTATCCGTGGATTTCAATGGTCAGCCCCTGGAGATCGGCTTCAACGTGAGCTACCTGCTGGATGTGCTCAACACCATGGCCGGCACTCAGGCGGAGCTGGAAATGGGTGACAGCAACAGCAGCGCCCTGGTGCTGGACCCGGAGAGCAAAGCGGCCCTGTATGTGGTCATGCCCATGCGGCTGTGATCCACAGCCCTTGCTCCTCCCCCAATACCCGGCCACCGCGCCGGGTATTTTTTTGCCCGGCCTCATCTGCTTCTGTAAAAGCGTCTTACCATAGAGGGCACAGAGCACACAGAGGTGAAGATCTTTCGCCACCCTCTTGGTCGAAAATGGGTTTTTCTCAGTGAACGCTGTGCCCTCTGTGGTGGAAACAGGTTTTAGCATCATCGCCCCTGCCCTCTCCCTGAGCTACAATCGGTGCAGTCATTTCTTGCCGCTGTGGCGGCTTCCCTGGTTGGTGTGGGTGGATTCCTTTCTATGTTGAGTCGTCTCCAGCTCGGAGATTTTCGCAATTACCGTCAGCTGGATATTGCCCTCTCCCCTTCCCTTAATGTGATTCTTGGTGACAACGGCAGCGGCAAGACCAGCCTGCTGGAGGCCATCTATTTCATTGGCAGCGGGGGGCGCTCGTTTCGTGGTGGCAGACTGTCGCGGCTGGTTCGCGACGGTGCCTCCGCGGCAACCCTGTATGCCGAAGTAGAGGTGGGCGAAAAGAGCCACCGGCTGGGGGTGCGCCGTAACCCGGGGGGGATTGATGCCATCAAGCTAAATGGGGAAACCCCCAGGGCGTTGAGCGAGGTGGCTGGTCTTCTCCCTGTTCTGGCCCTGCACCCCACGTCGGTGGAGCTGGTGTTCGGGGCCTCAGCCCTGCGCCGGCGGTTTATGGACTGGGGAATGTTCCACGTGGAACATGAATTTATGCCGGTATGGCGCACCGCGTCCGCGGCCCTGAAGCAACGGAACGCCCTGCTCCGCACCGGGCGTCCGAACCCCCGTGAACTGGGGTTTTGGGACCAGCAACTGGCGCAGACTTCTGATAGAATCGAAGGGTTGCGTCGTAGCTATCTGCAAGCCCTGCAGTCAGGGCTGGATACGGTGTTGTCTCATCTGGCACCGGAGTTGAAAATCCGGGTGCATCTACAGACGGGACTACAAAAAGACGAGAGCTATGAGGATGCCCTGGCTCGCCTCCGTCCTGATGATATCCGACGTGGGTTCAGTCAGGCAGGGTATCACCGCAGCGATATTCGTATCGAAACCCGGGGAGTGGTGGCGCGAGATCGCCTTTCCCGGGGCCAGGCCAAGCTGGTTGCCTATGGTCTGGTGCTGGCTCAGTTGCCGTTGATCAGTCAGGCAGGGAAAGTTTGTACCCTGCTGGTGGATGATCTGGCTGCTGAGCTGGACGAAGAACACCGTAATCAGATGCTGGGGTATCTGGCTTCCACTGGCCACCAGACCCTGATTACCGCACTGGATCAGCCCCAATGGGAGGCTGTGGTGCAGCAGAATAAAGCGTTACGGGCGATCGAGAGCAAAATGTTCCACGTGGAACATGGCCAACTTCGGCCCCTCACCGGGAGTGAATAAGGAAATACCATGGCGGAGAAAAATTACGATTCATCCAGCATCAAGGTGCTGAAAGGGTTGGACGCCGTTCGCAAGCGCCCTGGCATGTACATCGGGGACACGGATGATGGCACTGGCCTGCACCATATGGTCTTCGAGGTGGTGGATAACTCCATCGACGAGGCGTTGGCTGGCCACTGTTCCGAGATCAAGGTGGTTATCCACCCGGATGAATCCGTGTCCGTCCAGGACGATGGTCGGGGTATTCCCGTGGACATGCACGAAGAAGAAGGCATGTCCGCCGCCGAAGTGATCATGACCGTGCTCCATGCCGGGGGTAAATTCGACGACAACAGCTACAAGGTGTCCGGCGGCCTCCATGGTGTGGGGGTGTCTGTTGTGAATGCCCTTTCCGAAGAGCTGAAGCTGACGATTCGTCGTAACGGCCAGGTCCACGAGCAGGTCTACCGCCACGGTGTACCGGCTATGCCTCTGGAAGTGGTCGGTAATACTGACAGCAGCGGCACAGCCATTCATTTCCGCCCTTCTCCGGAAACGTTTACCAATATCAAGTTTCACTACGACATTCTGGCCAAGCGCTTGCGGGAACTGAGCTTCCTGAACTCCGGGGTGCGTATCCACCTGCTGGATGAGCGTAATGGTGAAGAGGATGTGTTCGAGTATGACGGCGGCCTGAGCGCCTTCGTCAGCTACCTGAACGAAAACAAGACGCCCCTGAACCAGGTATTCCACTTCCAGTTTGACCGCGAAGAAGACGGCATTGCTGTGGAAGTAGCCATGCAGTGGAATGATTCCTACCAGGAAAATCTGTTCTGCTTTACCAATAATATTCCCCAGCGGGATGGTGGTACCCACCTGGCCGGCTTCCGCGCTGCCCTCACCCGCACCCTGAACAGCTATATGGAAAAGGAAGGTCTGCTCAAGAAAGAGAAGGCCAACCCCACCGGCGATGATGCCCGTGAAGGTCTGACCGCGGTGATTTCCGTGAAGGTGCCAGATCCCAAGTTCTCCAGCCAGACCAAAGACAAGCTGGTGTCTTCCGAAGTGAAAAGTGCGGTCGAGCAGACCATGGGTGAGTTGTTCCAGGACTACCTGTTGGAAAACCCCCAGGAAGCCAAGGCCATTTCCTCGAAGATCATCGATGCGGCCCGTGCCCGGGATGCGGCGCGCAAGGCCCGGGAAATGACCCGTCGTAAAGGCGCGCTGGATATTGCCGGCCTGCCCGGCAAGCTGGCGGACTGCCAGCAGAAAGACCCTGCCCTCTCCGAACTGTATATTGTGGAGGGTGATTCTGCGGGGGGCTCTGCCAAACAGGGGCGCGACCGCAAGAATCAGGCGATCCTGCCGCTGAAGGGCAAGATCCTCAACGTGGAAAAGGCCCGCTTCGACAAGATGCTTTCTTCCCAGGAAGTAGGCACGTTGATTACCGCCCTTGGCTGTGGGATCGGCCGCGACGAATACAATATTGAAAAGCTCCGCTATCACCGCATCATCATCATGACCGATGCGGACGTGGATGGCTCTCACATCCGCACCCTGCTGCTGACGTTCTTCTTCCGCCAGATGCCCGAGCTGATTGAGCGGGGCTATATCTACATTGCCCAGCCGCCGCTCTACAAGGTGAAGAAAGGCAAGCAGGAGACCTATCTGAAGGATGATCCGGCCATGGAGGAGTACCTGACCACCCTGGCTCTGGAAAAAACCGCCCTGTATCCGGGTGATGATGCGCCGCCAATCAGTGGAGAGCCCCTGGCCAACCTGATTGCGGAATACCGCAACGTCATGAAGATTGTCGACCGTCAGTCGCGGGTTTTCCCCAAGGAAGTGCTGGAGCAGATGATTTACATGCCTTCGGTCAGCGAAGAAGGCTTGAAGGATCAGGCGGGCATGGAAGACTGGTGCCAGGTGCTTGGCAAACGGGTAGATGCGATCACCGATGCCACCCAGACCTTTACCATCACCGCCGCTCGAGACGAGGAGCGTGGCCTGTACCTGCCGCGTGTGCAAGTACTCGCTCACGGTGTACCTCGCGAATACCGCGTGACTCTGGATTTCCTGCAGTCGCCGGATTATCAGAAGATCAAGGCACTGGGGGAAACCCTGGAAGGCCTGCTGGCCGCGGATGCCTATATCCAGCGTGGCGAAACGCAGCGCCCCATCCGGCACTTCGCCGACGCCCTGGAGTGGTTGATGATTCAGGCTCGCCGTGGCACCAGCTTCCAGCGCTACAAAGGGTTGGGGGAAATGAATGCAGAGCAGCTGTGGGAAACCACCATGGACCCGGAAAGCCGGCGTATGCTGCAGGTCACCATCGAGGACGCCATCGCAGCAGACCAGATCTTTACCTGCCTGATGGGTGATGATGTGGATCCGCGTCGCAAGTTTATCGAGTCCAATGCACTTCAGGTCTCCAATCTGGACGTCTGATACAGCGTCGTTTTGCCGTAACGAAAACGAAAAAGGGGCCGTCTGGCCCCTTTTTTGTTTTTGCCCTCCTCGCTTCCCCTTCTTCCTGTCTCTCCTGCATTAGTGCGGATCGTCGTCTGCAATCGTAAAAGCTGATCTGAACAGTATTCAATTTGTAACTGTGTGAGTGTAGTTTGTAAGCATAACAAGCGCGGCATCAGCGGATGCTGGCGCTCATGAGGGTCAGTGCCCCTGGAGGCCGTAAAGAGGTCGTGACTTTTCCGGACCCTCTATGCCCGGACTGTCCGCTGTCATAGGGCGACAATCTGAGGGTCGGGAAAACTGCTCTGCAGATCAGGGATGAAAGGAGCCGCATGGTGAAAAAGGAAAAGGATTACCGTAGCGATAAGCGTCGCAGGGCAAAGCTGTTAAGCCATTTACCGCTGACGGGTCTCACTGGCCTTTTGCTATTGGCAATAGTGACGGTTTTGATTCCGGCCTGTCAGGGACTCACGGCATCGGTTGGCCAGGAAGGCACACTGCCGAATAACCGGTTACCGGCGGGGTTAAGGGGCTAGCCTGAAATAAGCAGATAAAAAAAAGCGAACCCTTACGGTTCGCTTTTTTTGTCGCGTATCGGGTAAACGTTGTTGTTTACTCGACCGCGAAATCTTCCAGCTTGGCGCCCTTCTCCAGTGCGCCCTGCAGCCACAACGGACGTTTGCCGCGGCCGGTCCAGGTGTTGCTGCTATCGTTCGGATCGCGGTATTTCACCTTGGCCGGACGACGCACACCGGTTTTCTTCTTGGCGGCTTTTTTGCGGGTGGTTTTCTTTTTGCCGGCGGTATCCTTCAGCAATGCTTCCGGAGAGACGCCCAGATCCTTGGCCATTTTCTCAAGTACCGCCTGAGCATTTTTCAGCTCTGCCTTGCGCTTCTTGTCCAGTGCGGTTTCCGCTTGCTTGATCAGTTTTTCCAGTTCATCAACGGAAAGTTCATCAAGATTAATGCTCATTGAGTAGCCCTTGTTATCGATGATTAACAGCGGCACAAACTCTAGTTATTTTAGCGGGGAAAGGCAATTAAACTCGTGATAGATGGACAATAAAAAAACGATTTTAAAACTATTGAGGGTAATGCTGGTGAATCCAGTTTTCTGCTTCTTCGGTAACCTGTTTAGCCTTTTTACCGTCACTGTTAATCGGCGGGCTGATGCGTAAGGTAATCGTCCCAGGCAGGCGCATCCAGGAACGGGCGGGCCAGCAATTGCCGCTGTTATGGGTAATGGCCACAACCGGGACGCCAGCCTGACACGCCAGCATGGAACCACCATGATTGAATTTACCCAGGGTGCCCGGTGCCTGGCGTGTACCCTCCGGGTAAATCACCACGGGAATGCCAGCTTGCAGGCGTTGCTTGCCTTGCTGCAGTACAGATTTTAGTGCCGCACTGCCATTGCTGCGATTGATGGTAATCGGTTTTAGCAAGGCCAGACCCCAGCCGAAAAAAGGCAGCCACAGTAACTCGCGCTTGAGTACGGTGGCCTGTGGTCTGATCAGCAATTGCATATAAAAGGTTTCGAAACTGCTCTGGTGATTCGCCAAGACTACGAAAGCCCCTGGAGGCAGATTCTCACGCCCTTCCACCTGAATGCGCACGCCGTTAAGCCGCTGCAGCAGCCACATGGCAAAGCCGGTCCACAGATTGACGAAATTATAGCGACGGCGGTAGGGAAGGAAGGGGCCAATCAGTACGCAGAAGACACTGTGGATAATGCCGGCCAGGTTATACAGCACAAAAAACAGAATGCTGCGTATCTTGATGGGCAGCGAATAATGCGTGTGCTGGGTCATGCCTAATCCTTCAAAATATGATCTGTAAAATCCGCCAGGGAGTCGTAGATATCGACATGGCCCAGCGTAGTCGGCAAGCCTTTGTCCTGTGTCTTGGCGCCCTTTCCGGTTAATACCAGTACAGGTTGGCAACCACGGGCTACCCCGGCTTCCAGGTCCCGTAGGCTATCACCAATCAGGGGCGTGCCGGTGACATCGCCATACTCGGTAACAATCTGGTCGATCAGGCCGGGAGCGGGCTTGCGGCAGTCGCAACCATCGTCCGGGCCGTGGGGGCAATAAAACACCTTGCCGATCTCGCCGCCCGCTGCACGAACCAGATCTGCCAGCCGTTCATGCATGGCATCCAGTGTCGCCACATCAAAGTAGCCACGGGCAATACCGGACTGGTTGGTGGCCACCACCACGGTATAGCCTGCCCGGCTGAGACGGGCGATGGCGTCAATGCTGCCCGGTAATGGAATCCACTCGTTTAAGGTTTTGATATAGGCGTCGGAGTCTTCGTTAATGACACCGTCTCGGTCGAGGATGATGAGTTTGTTCATGCCTTTCTTGCCCAATACCAATCATGTTCGTAGGAGCCATGCTTGCATGGCGAGAGGGTTACAGATTACCAAGAAGCAACCGGTATCGTGCCGCCAGCGACGCGCCTACGGGATAAACAAAGGCCGCTTGGAAGCGGCCTCGTTTTTTCTCGTGTTGCGTCTAGCTGTTCGTCATTCCTGCAGCAGACTGATATCCGCCACATTCAGGAACAGGTCGCGCAGGAAGGCCAGCAGGGCCAGGCGGTTGTTGCGCACGGCCTCGTCGTCCGCCATTACCATGACGGTGTCGAAGAAGGCATCCACCGGCTCGCGCAGCTCAGCCAGCATTTCCAGCACGCCTTGATAGTCCCCTTTCTCAAGCAGCGGTTCGGACTGCTCGTAGCTGGCCACCACCAGATCGGTGAGGGTCTGCTCGGCCTCGTCTTCCAGCAGAGCCCCATCGATTTCCTCCGGCGGTGCCTGATCCAGCTTGGCGAGGATATTGGACACCCGCTTGTTGGCGGCGGCCAGGGCCTGGGCTTCTTCCCGAGGCTGGAAGGCGGCCACGGCTTTCACCCGGCGGTCGAAATCCAGCGGCTTGCGACAGGCATCGTCGATGGCCAGTACCGACAGGATCACCGGTGTAGCAATGCCCTGCTCCTGGTAGATGGCCCGGTAGCGACCCTTGATGAACTCGAAGGCTTCCGCAGCCTCGGCGCGGTTGATACGCAGCTCCAGCTGATCACCGGCTTTTTCCAGCAGATGGTGAAGGTCCACATCCAGCTGGTTTTCGATGATGATACGCAGCACACCCAGGGTAGCCCGACGCAGGGCGTAGGGGTCCTTGGTACCGCTGGGCTTCTGGCCGATGCCGAAGATGCCCACCAGGGTATCGATCTTGTCGGCCAGGGACACGGCCATACCGGTCTTGCTCTGCGGCAGCTTGTCGCCGGCGAAACGCGGCAGGTACTGCTCGTACAGGGCCTGGGCCACTTCCTCCGGCTGGCCTTCCAGGCGCGCCAGATAGAAACCCATGATGCCCTGCATGGTGTCGAACTCACCGACCATTTCGCTGTTCAGGTCCGCCTTGCTCAGCTCACCAGCCAGCTTGGCCTGTTCGGCATCGCCTCCGATTTGCTCGGCGATAATGGCGGCCAGTGCGCCAATACGTGCGCACTTGTCAGCCACGGTGCCCAGCTGTTGCTGGAATACCACATTGGCCAGCCCCTTGCCGTGCTGGGCCAGGGTCTTCTTGCAGTCGTTGTCGTAGAAGAAGGCCGCATCCGCCAGGCGCGGGCGAATCACCTTCTCGTTGCCGTGGATCACCTGCTGGGGATCCTTGGACTGGATATTGCTGATGGTGATGAAGCGCGGCATCAGCTTGCCGTTGGCATCGAGCACCGAGAAATATTTCTGGTGCTCTTCCATGGCGCTGATCAGTGCTTCCTGGGGCACGCGCAGGAAGTCGTCGTCGAAGCTACCCATCAGCGCCAGTGGCCATTCCACCAGGGCGGTGACTTCATTGAGCAGATCCGGGTCGATCTGCGCGGTACCACCGGCTTCCTTGCCGGCGGCGATGGCCTGTTCTTCAATCATCGCCTTGCGGCGAGCGAAGTCGGCGATCACATGACCGTCTTTTTCCATGCGCTCGGCGTAGTCGCTGGCGGTAGCCAGCTCGATGGCGCCGGGGGCATGGAAACGGTGGCCGTAACTGGTGCGCCCGGCGTGCAGATCCAGCAGCTCGAAGGGCACCACCTCATCACCGAACAGGGCCACCAGCCAGTGCGCCGGGCGCACGAACTGGACCTTGCGTTTGCCCCAGCGCATGCGCTTGGGGATCGGCAGCTTCTGTACCGCCTGGGCAAAGAAGTCGGGAATCAATTCAGCGGCGGGTTTGCCCTTCTCGGTGATCTGCGCCACCAGGCGCTCCCCTTTGCCGGTGTCCTGACGACCCAGCTGGTCCACGGTTAATCCCAGAGAGGACGCAAACCCTTGCGCGGCCTTGGTGGGGTTACCGTCCTTGTCGAAGGCGGCCTGCACGGCCGGGCCCTGGCGTTCGATATCCCGATCGGCCTGCTTGTCATCCAGACCTCGCACCAGCACAGCCAGACGGCGCGGGGCGGCAAAGCTTTCTACCTCACCGTGGTTGAGGCCGGCTTCATCCAGTTGGCGAACAAATTCTTCCGTCAGCGCCGCACTCAGAGTGGGCAGCGCCTTGGGGGGCAGTTCTTCGGTGCCCAGTTCAATCAGCAAATCCCGGGACATTATTGCTTCCCCTTCTTTTCGGCGGCCTGCTTTGCGGCCTTTTCATCCTGCTTTTTCAATTCCGTTTCTACTTCCTCGCGGATGCTGGCATCCGCCATGGGGAAGCCAAGCGAACGCCGCTTGTCGAAGTAGGCCTGGGCGACGGCCCGGGCCAGGGTGCGCACACGCAGAATAAAGCGCTGACGTTCGGTGACGGAGATGGCCTTGCGGGCATCCAGCAGGTTGAAGGTATGGGAGGCTTTCAGCACATACTCATAGGCGGGCAACGGCAGGCCGGCCTCGATCAGTTTGGTGGATTCGCCCTCGAACAGGTCGAACTGCTTGAACAGTTCATCCACGTTGGCGTGTTCGAAGTTGAACGTGGACATCTCGATTTCGTTCTGCAGGAACACGTCACCGTAGGTGACCTTGCCGAACGGGCCGTCGGACCAGACCAGGTCGTAGACCGAATCCACGCCCTGGATATACATGGCCAGACGTTCCAGACCATAGGTGATCTCGCCGGTGACCGGGTAGCAGTCGATGCCGCCCACCTGCTGGAAGTAGGTGAACTGGGTGACTTCCATACCGTTGAGCCACACTTCCCAACCCAGACCCCAGGCACCCAGAGTGGGTGATTCCCAGTTGTCTTCCACGAAGCGGATATCGTGGACCAGCGGATCAAAACCCAGCATCCGCAGGGAACCCAGATACAGCTCCTGAATATTGTCCGGAGACGGTTTCAGTACCACCTGGAACTGGTAATAGTGCTGCAGCCGGTTGGGGTTTTCCCCGTAGCGGCCATCGGTGGGCCGGCGGGAAGGCTGCACGTAGGCACTGTTCCAGTTTTCCGGGCCGATGGCGCGCAGGAAGGTGGAGGGGTGAAAGGTACCCGCGCCCACTTCCATATCCAGGGGTTGTACGACCACGCACCCCTGTTCGGCCCAGTACTGTTGCAGGGCCAGAATCAGGCCCTGGAATGTCATGATGTCCGTCTGCGGTTGTTCCGCCATGCTGAATCCTGTTGTTCGAGTTCGATTGCCGCGAAAGGCGCCAAGTATACCGGGCCGACCGGGCCGGTGATACCGCTGGCCGGACGACTACTGACAGCAGGGTGTCAGGAGTGAACCGGTAGAATGACGCACCAGGCTGGCTCGGGTAATGTCGATGGCCAGAGTGGCATAACCAGTGCGATAACAGGGAAAGAGCATGCGACGCGCGGAACGCTTGTTTCAGATCGTGCAGATTATTGGTGCCAGCCAGTGGACCACCGCCCAGACATTGGCGCAGCGATTGGCGGTATCGGAACGGACTATCTATCGGGATATTGATCACCTTTCTGCCAGTAGCGTGCCCATCTATTCCCAGGCGGGTAAAGGCTATGCGTTGCTGGAGGGCTATCAGCTGCCGCCGTTAATGTTCAGCGTGGAGGAATGGCAGGCCCTGCTCACCGGTCTGGCCATGGCCCAGGGCTGGGCCGGCCGGCGCCAGGCGCAAGCCCTGGCGGCGGTACAGGAAAAGCTGGCCATGGCGGTGCCGGCCCAGTTGCGCGCCATGACGCCACCGGTGAGCGCCCCGCCGCTACCGGAGCGGCGCATGCTGGGCGCCATGCTCGATCCGTTGCAGCAGGCCATCGCCGAACGGGCGAAGGTACGCCTGCATTACCGGGATCTGCAGGATCAACATAGCCGGCGAGTGATTTGGCCTCTGGGACTATACTTCTGGGGCCACTGCTGGACCCTGGCGGGCTGGTGTGAACTGCGCGGCGCCTTCCGCCATTTTCGGGTGGATCGCATCGTTATCCTGCAGACCCTGGAAGACAGCTACCCGGTACGTGCGGGCCAGACCCTGGCCGATTACCAAGCGTCTTTTGACTGTGCAACAACGGAAGAGAAAAGAGATGAACGACCGCTGTCCCTGGTGCGGGGATGACCCGCTCTACCAGCACTACCACGACCATGAATGGGGGGTTCCCGAATACGATGATCGGGCCCTGTTCGAATGCCTGAACCTGGAAGGTGCCCAGGCCGGCCTGAGCTGGATTACCGTGCTGCGCAAGCGTGAGCACTATCGCAAGGTATTCGACGGTTTCGACGCGGAAAAGATCGTTCGCTATGACGACCGCAAGGTAGCCGCCCTGCTCCAGGATGCGGGGATTATCCGCAACCGTCTGAAAGTGGCTGCCACCATCGGCAACGCCCGGTCCTATCTGGCCCTGCGTGACGAGGGCCTGACCTTGAGCGATTTCCTCTGGGACTTTGTCGATGGTAGCCCGCAGATCAATCATTTCCACACCCTCAAGGAGGTACCCGCCGTTACCCCGGTGGCTGAAGCCATGAGCAAGGCGCTGAAAAAACGTGGCTTCAAATTTGTCGGCCCTACTATCGTCTATGCCTTCATGCAGGCCACCGGCATGGTCAACGATCACCTCACCACCTGCCCGCGGCATCGAGATCTCCGATAGCGCCCTCCAGCCGTGACGCGGCGTGATAGCCTGTATCGAAGCCCCTGTAGGAGCTCCTCTTGAGGGGCGAACCGAGCGTAGCGAGGCAATATGGCAAGGCGAACCCTCAATGCAGCCTGCCAAGCTCTGATATTGCTGATCGCCCTGCGGGCGATTTTCACGCTGACGCGTGGTTCGCCCCTCAAGAGGTATATTCGCTACGCTCACCCTTCGGGCCGCACAGAACTACGTGCGTTACTCCGCTACGCTCCGTTCCTACACAAAGATTTGGCGCGTTGAGAAGTTGGTACAGCCCTTGCTCTGTATAAAGGAAACCAGACAAGGACAGTACGGTGGACAGGCCATGAATCAGATCAAACCCATTGCCATCATCAAGACCGGCAGCACCTTCCCGCAGATCAGCGCCCATTACGGTGACTTCGAGGCCTGGATACACCAGGGACTGGGGTCGGTCACCGATGTCATGGTCATTGATGCGGAACAGGGGGGGCCGTTTCCTGCCCTGAGCGAGCTGGCGGGCGTGGTCATTGCCGGTTCCCACGCCATGGTCACCGATCAGGCGCCATGGATGCGGACGTTGATGCGCTGGTTATACACCCTGGTTCACGAGGCGGTGCAAGTGCCGGTCCTGGGGCTGTGTTTTGGCCACCAGCTGTTGGCTCACGCCCTGGGTGGCGAAGTGGCGGATAACCCCATGGGTCTGGAAGTGGGCACGATTGCCCTGCGGTTGACCGGTGCCGGACGACAGGATGCCCTGTTAGGCGCCATCGCCGGACATCCGTGGGCACAAGTGGTGCATCGTCAGTCAGTACTGACTCCGCCCCCCGGCGCCATGGTCCTGGCCAGCAACGGCCACGATGCCTGTCAGGCCTTCCGCTATGGAGAGCGGGTCTGGGGGGTGCAGTTTCATCCGGAATTCAGCGCCGATGTGATGCGCGCCTACCTGCAGGCCTTGCGTGGTGAGGGGCTCACCCAGCAACAAGTGGATAGTCATCTGCCGGAAGTGCGCGAATGCGATGATGCCCGCACCATCCTGAATCGCTTTGCCCTGCTCACGGCAGCGCAGGTGGCGTAACCAACCTGTGCCGTAGGAGCGTAGCGACGTTCCTACGGCCGCCCCCCGCTTTTTTACCCGCCCTGGCCTGAACCAAACACCGCACCGATCAGCGCACTGCCCTGTTGCATGGGGTTCTGGCGGATCAGGGATTCCTGTTCGCCGATGCGGGTGTAGAGTTCGTCCATGCTGTTGTCGATGACGTAGCTTTCCAGGTTCATACTGGGCTTGTTAGTGAGTGGTAACTTATCGTACACCGCAAGCAGGCTCTTATACTGGTCGTAGAAGCCGGTCTTTTTCAGGTTGTCTTCCACAATCGGCTGGTAGCGCTGGCGCAGGCTGCTTTCGGTCTCACCCCGAAAATAGGCGGTGGCCGCGGTATCGCCGCCACGGATAATTCCCAGGGCATCATTGACGCTCATGCTGGTGATGGCCTGCTTGAACACCGGTGCCGCTTCCGCCACCGCCTGCTCCGCGCCACGGTTCATGGCCGTTTCCACCTTATCCACATAGCTGCCGAAACCGAACTGGCGCAGGGTATCGGCAACTGGCTGGGCGGCCGCGGGCAGCTTCAGATTGAATGCCCCGGTCTGGGAGAGTTGGGTGCTGGCCCGGTCGGTGCCGGTGATCAGGGCTTCCTTGATGCCGGCGGCCAGTTTCGAGTCGGTGTCGTAGCCGGCGTTCTTGGCCATCTGGTTGCCCATGTCCACCCAGGGCATGGCGGCTTCCATGGTCTTGCAGCCGCTCACCATGCTTACTATCAGTAACCCCGCCAGAACCCCAAGCTGTTTCATACCGTGTTCTCCTTATGATGTGCGGCCAATGCTACTGCATTCCGGGCTGGCTGCTAAAGGACAGTTATAAGTTGAAAGTTTAAAGTTGCAACGCGAACACGGCATGAGCCACATGAAAACCGGCCGGCCCGCGCTTAACGATGAGGGTGTTGCGCGGGCACGGCTTGCGGGTTTAGCTAGTGCTCTTCTCGCGCCTTGAAACTTTGAACTTTCAACTTGTAACTGAACCCCATGACTCACCCGGACTACCGCGAACAACATAAAAAACGCCTGGCCTACATGCCCTGGCTGTACGGTCGCCTGAAAGCGAAGCACCGTGCCTGGGCAGAGCCCTGGCAGCGGGATATCCAGCAAAGCCTGATGGCGCTGGAAACCGTTCGTTTCGGGCAGGACTGTTTTGTGGCGCCCCAGGCGGTACTGTTGGCTGAGCCTGTTCGCGACATTATCGTGGCTGATGGCTGCCAGATCGCTGCAGATTGCGTCATTCATGGCCCGATCCGCCTGGGCGAACGGGTCAGCCTCAACCATCATGTGACCCTGGATGGCGGTGCCGCGGGCATCCAGATCGGCGACGACAGCCGCATTGCCGCTTACTGCACCCTCTATGCGTTTAACCACGGACTGGACGCGAACCGACTGGTCCGCGAGCAGCCGGTGACCTCGAAGGGGATCCGCATCGGTCGGGATGTGTGGATCGGGGCCAGGGCCGGCATCGTCGATGGGGTCACCATTGGCGATCATGCGGTGGTCGGCATGGGGGCCGTGGTCACCCGGGACGTGGAACCCTGGACCATTGTCGCCGGCAACCCGGCTCGCCCGGTAGGCCGCCGCCCGGGTGGTACCTGATTTATCGCGCTTCCCCCTATTGAACACCCCGCCACATAATCGGTAACACCCTCTTTGTTGAACGATGTTTAGCAATGTTGTTTATTAAACATCGTTAAACAAACAACAACACAAACCGAGAGGGAAACCCCATGGACGAGAGCGCGATTCAACGTCATTCCGGCGGCTGGTTGTTCTACGTGAAAGCGGCCTTCGGCATCAGCCTGGGCCTGATGATTCTGGGTATCGTCTGGTTGCCCACGGACCTGTGGATCAAGGGCTACCTGGTGATGGGCATCATGTTCGTGGTGGGCTCCACCATCACCCTGGCCAAGACCCTGCGCGACGACCACGAAGCCCGGCGACTGATCAACCGCATCAGTGAGGCGAAGACCGAGCGCCTGCTCAAGGAATACACGGAGTGAAGAACGCCTGACGCCGGCCTGGGACAACCCCCAAGGTTTTGTCAGGCCCCTGGATAACGACCAAACTCTGGAGAATCATCATGGCGACCGCCTGGAACAAACTGAAAACCCTGATGCGCGGCCAGGCCCGTGTCAGCATGGAACAGATCGTCAATGCCAACGACATGCTGTTGCTCGATCAGCAGCTCTATGAAACGGAACAGTCCCTGCGTGATGCCCGCCGACAGCTGGCGCGGTTGATGGCTGAGCAAAAACTTAACCGCCGCCGCAGCGACGAGTTGCTTGGTCAGATAGGCTACTACGAAGATGGTGCCCGCCAGGCTCTGGCCGCCAGCGAGGAAGCGCTGGCTCTGGATATCGGTAAACGGCTGGCGGACCTGGAACAGCAGCAGGCGCGCCTGGAACAACAGGGCATTGCCCTCAACCAGCAGGAAGCGGAATACCAACGTTTCATCCAGCAAGCGGCAGACCAGTTGAAAACCCTGCGCCACGAACAGTCCCTGGCCAGAACCCAGGAAGCGCTGTTCGGGCAGAGTCAGAATCGGGATGCTCAGGGGCGCGGTCTTGCCGAACGGCTCAGCGACAGCAAGCAGACGCTGCAGCAAATCCAACAACGGCAGGAAGAATGCCGTCTGTTGTGGCACAGTGAGATTCACTGTGACTGGCAGACAGGCGATGGTCAGATCGACAGTCTGGACAGGCGCATGGCCGATGCCGGCATCGGTGACAGTCAGGCCGAGCGGGCGCGGGTGATTCTGGCCAGGTTGCAACCGTCCTGAATCAGATCATCTGTGGGATCGGTCGAGCGATCGCTCCCACAAGGTCCATGCGGAAAATGGCATCAGCAATAAGGAATACCGGTGGCACGTCGTAACCAACACAGCCGCGAGGAACTGCAGGCGCTGGCCGTTCATGCGGTGCGCGAACTGGTGGCGGAACAGGGGCTGGCGAAACTCAGTGTGCGCAAGGTGGCAGAGCGCATCCGTTATACCCCGGGTATGCTGTATCACGTTTTCGCCAATCTTGATGACCTGATTCTGCATGCCAACGCGGCCACGTTGGATGCCCTGCTGGCGGATATGGAAACCGGCAAAACCGTCTCCCCGCAGCAGGCCCTGCACCACATGGCCAGCGCTTACCTGGATCTTGCCCGGGAGCAGACAGCCCTGTGGCAGATGGTCTTCATGCATCGCATGCAGAAGGCGGCGCCGGTACCGGACTGGTATCTGCAGCGCACCGCCCGGTTGTTTGCCCAGGTGGAGCAACAAGTGGCCCGACTGGCCGACGGCCAATCCGGCCCGGCGATTCACCTGGCTGCGCGGACGCTGTGGAGCAGCGTCCACGGTATTGCCGTACTGGCGGCGGAAAACAAACTGGATGTGGCCGGGGATGTGGATGAACAGGCCATGCTGGATTCATTGCTGGAGCATTACCTGAATAGCTGGCCGGGAAAGTAACAAGCGACAATGCGAATCACAGCTACTGGTAATTGTTAACACAACAGCCGCGCCCGGATTTTCAGCGCGCAACGATCAGTCTTCAGGCGGCTTGCCGTTTCTCCTGAAATAAGAATGAAAAGGCGACAAAATGAAAAAAGGGTTGTTCTCTCTGCTGGCGTCACGCCGCTTCGGGCCTTTCTTCTTTACCCAGTTTCTCGGAGCGTTCAACGACAACGTGTTTCGCCAGGCACTGATACTGTTGATTGCCTCCGGGGCGGTCACCGCCGTCAGCGTCAACACCCTTAATAATGTCGCTCTGGCCCTGTTTATCCTGCCCTTCTTCCTGTTCTCCGCGCTAGCGGGTCAGGTGGCGGATAAATACGACAAGGCGTCGCTGGTCCGCAAGATCAAGTTCGTGGAAGTCTGCATCATGTCCGCCGCCGCGGTGGGCTTCTTTTTCGACGCGGTGTATTTCCTGCTTGGCGTCCTGTTTTGTATGGGCCTGCAGTCCACCTTCTTCGGGCCCATCAAATACTCCATCATTCCCCAGCAGCTGGATGACAAGGAACTGGTATCCGGTAATGCGCTGGTGGAAATGGGCACCTTCCTGGCCATTCTGCTGGGCTCCATTTCCGGGGTGTTGTTGAAGATGGATGGCGTGGGTGATGGTGTGGTGGCTATCACGGTGGTGGGGCTGGCCTTGCTTGGCTACCTGGCCGCACGTGGCATTCCCTCGGCACCGGCGGCGGACGATGGCCTGAAAATAAACTGGAACCTGTGGAAGGAAACCTGGCATATCGTTGGCTATGCCCGGGAGGTGAAATCTGTCTGGATGTGCGTGCTGGGGATCTCCTGGTTCTGGTTTCTCGGCGCCGCCTATACCACCCAGCTCAAGGTCTACGTGGACGACTACCTGCTGGGTACCGACGGTCTCTACGCCGTGCTGCTTGGCACCTTTTCCATCGGCATCGGGCTGGGCTCTTTTCTCTGTGAAAAGCTTTCCGGCAAGCGGGTAGAGCTGGGGCTGGTGCCGCTGGGTTCCATCGGCCTGAGCGTGTTCGGGGTGGATCTGTTCTTTTCCTATGCCGGGCTGCAAGGCAATGGCCAGGTAGATATCGCCGGCTTTCTGCAACAGGCCGGTGGCTACCGGGTACTGATGGACTTGCTTGGCATCGGTGTGTTTGGCGGCTTTTATATTGTGCCGCTGTTCGCCTTTATCCAGCACCGCAGCAATCCCAAGCACCTGTCGCGAATCATCGCCGCCAACAACATTCTCAATGCCCTGTTGATGGTGGGGTCGGCAGTGGCCGGCATCGTGCTGGTGGGTGTGCTGGAACTGACCGTGCCGCAGTTCTTCCTGGCGCTGGCGCTGGCCAATGTGCTGGTGGCCAGCTACATCTATACGGTGGTGCCGGAATTTCTCATTCGCCTGCTGGTGTGGATGCTGACCCACACCATGTACCGGGTGAAACACCATGGCATGGAGCATATTCCCGACGAAGGGCCCTGCATGCTGGTGTGCAACCATGTGAGCTATGTGGATGCCCTGCTTTTGGCCGGGGCCATCCGTCGTCCGGTGCGCTTTGTCATGTTCAAGCCCATCTATGACATGCCACTGCTCAACTATATTTTCCGTACCGGCAAGACCATCCCCATCGATTCCAAAATCCGCAATCCGGTGATTTATGAGCGTGCGTTCGTGCGCATCCGTGAGGAGCTGGAGGCAGGCGAAGTGGTGTGCATCTTCCCGGAAGGCAAGCTCACCGACGACGGCGAGGTGGCCGAATTTCGCGCCGGGATTGAAAAGATTGTCGCCGATTATCCAGTGCCGGTGATCCCCATGGCCCTGTCCGGTCTGTGGGGCAGTTTTTTCAGCCACAAGGGAGGCAAGGCCCTCACCCGGCTGCCGCGCCGCTTCTGGTCGCGGATCAAACTGGCGGTGGGGGACGCGGTGGCACCGGAACAGGTACGTGCGGATGACCTGCGCGAACGCGTCATGAGTTTACGCGAACGGCCGTGAATCCATGGCGTTGCGTAAAACATACGGACAGTAACTTGCACTAAAATGAAAACCGAGCACACTCAATAATAAAGCGGTCTTTGTTTATTTCCGGCGATATCGGGAAACATCGGTAAGCCAGCAAGACCCGAAACCACAATAAGAACAGGAAACAACCGTGTCTGATTCCCCACTCTCGCCCGCCGCCCTGCGGGCGCGAATACAGCATTTGTTGTATCAGTTACCACCGGTGCAGCGTGCCGATGAACGCCTCCATCAAGTGGAACAGGATGTCCTGCAGGGGCTGAAACATCGCCTGGAAGGGTTGGAACCGCCCGGCAGTCTGGGGGGCGCGGCCGACAGTTTTCAGCAGTTGCTGGAAGTGTCCATGGAACAGAGCCAGGAGCAGGCTCGCGCCATGCTGATCAGCCAGGTTCTGGCCGGCACCACGGCCGACGAAGCCCGCTTGCTGGCCGCCCTGTCCGATGGCAGTGGGTTTCCCATGTTGACGCTGTTCACCGGTGGTCGCCTGTCCCGCGGGGAAGTGTTGCACCGACATTCCAACATTGGGCGGGCTGCCGGTATCCAATGTACGGATTTCATCGCCTTTTACCTTAGCCGTCTGTTTGCCCGTGGCCTGGTGGTGGCATCCGGGTTCAGTGAGGAGCGGCGCACGGATTACGAACTGCTGGAAGGCGACAGTGATTATCGCAAGGCGGAAGCGGCGCTGAAGGCGCACTCCCCGAAATTGAAAGTACGCCGTGAAACTCTCCACATCAGCCCGGTGGGCAGCAAGGTGTGGGCGTTGTTGAGCGAAGCCGCAGTGAGTGAGGAGTAGCCTGTGATTACCGATCCCAATCTGATTCTGGCGGACCTTCAGGCCAACTGGCTGCTCTATCTGGCCATGCCGTTTGTGGCCGCTGCCATTGGTTATTACACCAAGGTGGTGGCCATCAAAATGATGTTCAAACCACTGAAGTTTGTGGGCTGGCGACCCTTTCTGGGCTGGCAGGGTATCGTACCGCGCAAGGCCGCCACCATGGCGAGCGTGGCCTGCGATCTGATGATGGAGCGCTTACTCAAACCTGAAGATGTGTTCGATAAGTTGGACCCCCAGCGGGTGGCTGCCGAGATTCGCGATCCGCTGATTCGCGCGGTGGAAGACATTACCCGCGAGGTCGCTGCCGAGTACCAGCCAGGGCTATGGGAGTCCGCCCCGGAATCCGTGAAGAACCTGCTGATCCAGCGTATCCAGAATGAAGCGCCGCACATGGTCGAGCAGATCATGACGGATATCAAAAGCAACATTACCCGGGTGTTCGATCTCAAGGATCTGGTCACCAGCGCGCTGGTGCGCGACAAGGAACTGCTTAACCGGGTGTTTCTGGAAGCCGGTCATGTGGAATTCAAGTTCATTCGTAACTCCGGCATCTATTTCGGTTTTGCCATCGGTATTGTGCAGGCCATCGTCTGGGCCTTTACCCATAACATCTGGGTGATTCCGTTGTTTGGTCTGTTCACCGGCTGGTTTACCGACTGGCTGGCGTTGAAGATGATCTTCAACCCGAAACAGCCGGTGCGTTATCTGGGGCTGTTCGAATGGCAGGGCCTGTTCCTGCGCCGCCGCAAACAGGTGGCAGCGCGTTATGGGGAACTGGTGGCCACGGAGATCGTTACTCCGGCGGCGGTGATCGGCGCCATCCTGACTGGCCCCATGTCCGACCGGTTGTTCGGCCTGGTCCAGAAACAGGTGCAGCGCACCATGGATGAACAGGCCGGCCTGGCCAAGCCGCTGGTGGTGTTCGCCGTGGGCAGCACCCGGTATCAGGAAATGAAGCGCTCCGTGTCCGAGAAGGTGATGCAGCACCTGCCGGAAACGCTCACCCACATGGAAGCCTATGCCGAAGAAGCCATGGACCTGAAGAACCTCATGGTAGAAAAAATGCAGGAGCTTACCGAAGAGGAATTCGAGGGATTACTCAGGCCGGCCTTCCAGCAGGATGAATGGATTCTGATTACCGTGGGGGCGTTACTCGGCTTCCTTGTTGGTGAGCTGCAGGTGCATGCGATGATTCACTTTGCGGTGCCGGTGGGGTGAATCGCGATTAACGAGGTACCAGTTGCGACAAGCCGGCACGTCAGGGTTTTCGCAACTGATCCCTCGCTCATCAGACTCTTGTTCCCCGCCCTGTCACGCTTTCCCCTTCTATCCGCAAGATCGCAAATGTAAGACATTGCCCACTATTCTTTCCCGGAATGCTCACTAAAATATTCCCCTTTCACATTGACTCTCTGGGGGAAAATCATGCTCAAGGACAAGCTCAAGGGTGTATTACCCTTGCCGGGATTGGTTGGCACGGTCATCGCTGTGCTGGTACTGGTGTTTGTGGCGAACAAATCCATCTTCTATGCCGAGCCTGGCTATGTATATCACGTGCGCACCATCACCGGTCAGGAACAGGTGGTGTCCGATGTGGGTTACCAGTTCTTTTTCTTCGGTCGCTGGAATTCCTGGAAGCGCGCGCTGACCGTTCAGGCGGTAAAGGGCGGCACGGAAGATCTTGCCTATGTGGAAGTAGAAAGTTCTGAAACGTCAGCCGCACTGCCACCCCAGAACATCATGTTCCTTGATCAGGTTGACGCTGATGCACAGGCTACCGTGCGTTTTACCATCCCCACCGACAAGGACAGCTTCCTGCAACTGGCTCATGAATACCGCAACCCGGAAAACTTGCTGCGTACGGCACTGATTCCGGCTTTCAAGGAAACCTTGCAGGCCAATGCGTCGTTGATGAGCGCTGAAGAGTATTACTCCGGTGGTCGTACCGAGTTCAACACCGAGTTCGAAAACCAGATGATCAATGGCATCTATATTGTTCGTCGCGAAGAGATCAGCGAAAAACGGGTCAACGAAGTCAAAGGCAGCGCCAATGTCGCCTTGGGCACCCAACAGAAAGATTACGGCGACGACTCCAAAGTGGTGTTTGTGGTGCGAAAGATGCTCGATGATACCGGTATTCCGCGGCGCAAATCCCAGAGGTTTATCGATTACGGGGTTTCAGTAGTGGAAGCCCGTATCACCCAGATGGACCCGAACCAGCGTTTTGTAGAGCGTATGCAACTCAAGCAGAAAGCCTCAGCCGACCGTGCTATTGCCCGCGAGCAACGGGTGCAGGAAGAAGAGCAGCGGTTGCTGGCCATCGCCCGGGGTGAGCGGGAAGTGGCGGAGCGTCAGGCCAAGGCCAAGGTGGACCAGATCCAGCGCACCACGGAAGCGGAGACCGAGAAACAGCTGGCCATTACCGAAGCGCAGAAAAAACAGGAACAGGCGGAAATCGACAAACAGACCGCCCAGGTCAACCTGGAAAAAGCGCGCATCGAAGCGGAAACCCGTCGTACCCTGGCCGATGCAGAAGCCTACCAGAAGAAAGCGGTGCTGCAGGCGGATAACGCCCTGGCGCAGAAGCTGGATGCGGAAATCGAAATCCAGAAAATCTGGGCTGAAGCCT
Source organism: uncultured Alcanivorax sp. (assembly GCF_947258575.1). Classification (GTDB taxonomy): domain Bacteria; phylum Pseudomonadota; class Gammaproteobacteria; order Pseudomonadales; family Alcanivoracaceae; genus Alcanivorax. Next base: position 96,362 of record NZ_CAMYIV010000010.1, on the reverse strand, counting down.
TCGCCCAGCGCAAGGTGCCGCAGTATGTCTTTGGCGGTGGTGACGGTAATACGCCTACCGGCTCGGATTCCGAAACCAAGGCCTTCATGCAGTTGCTGACCCTGGATGCGGCCAAGCGGCTCAACTATGACCGTGATGTGAAGAATTAAAGCAAACGCCTGCAGCAGTATCGAATACGCTGCAGGCGTTCCTCATCGGCACTCGGGTTCACACCTTGAGACGCTGTTCATGCAGCGGCGTCACTTGCTCCTCTTTCCCCGAAGCCGCTACAGTACCCCCATGCTGCAAATCACTCCCAACCTGTCCCTGGCGGAACAGGAAATCGACCTTCAGGCAATCCGCGCCCAGGGCAGCGGCGGCCAGAATGTGAACAAGGTCGCCTCCGCAATTCATCTGCGCTTCGATATTCGCGCCTCCTCCCTGCCGGAACGCTACAAGGAACGCCTGCTAGCCCTCAGTGATCAGCGCATCACCAGCGATGGCGTGGTGGTGATAAAAGCACAGCAGTTTCGCACTCAGGAAATGAACAAGGAAAATGCCCTGGCCCGGTTGGCCCAGTTGATCAAGAGCGTGACGGTGGAACAGAAAAGCCGTAAGGCCACCCGCCCCACCCTGGGCAGCAAGCGACGGCGCATGGACAGCAAAACCAAACGCGGCAGAACCAAATCCCTGCGCGGCAAGGTGGATCCGGGCTGAAAGCTGCGTCGCGGCTCAGCCCATTCTCATACCTGAAGTAGTTACCGGCATTGCAGCGTATGCTTGGCTTGCCGTTGTATTGACACAAACCGCCGCTCCCTTGGCGCTATCTGACCGCTCCCTTCACGCCCTCCTTTGTTAAGCTTGAATTCGCTGATTTCACCACGGAGCCGTATCCATGAAAGCGATCACCACATCAGGCTGGGGCCTGTCTGCCGAATTGGTCCTGAACACCATCTCTGCGCCCACCCGCCTGGGAGCCAATGATGTGCTGGTGCAGGTTCATGGGGCATCCGTGAACCCCAAGGACTGGAAGTTGAACTACCATGCGGCCGTGGCGTTTACCCCCCTGCTGGTTAACAAGCTGCCGCCCTTCTTCGGTGACGATCTGGCCGGCGTGATTATCGACAAGGGCAGCAAGGTGCGGGACTTCGAGATCGGCGATGCGGTTTACGGCATGGATATGCGCCCGCGCACCGCGTCTCTGGCGGAACTGACGCGCATCGACCAGAAGCGCATTGCCAAAAAGCCGCCGTCGCTAACGTTCCAGCAGGCAGCCTCCATGCCGTTGGCGGCACAGACGGCGTTACAGGGACTGCGTAAGGGCAAGGCGGAAGCCGGCAAAAGCGTATTGATCATCGGCGCTTCCGGGGGGGTCGGTACCTTTGCCGTTCAGATTGCCAAGGCAATGGGCTTGCACGTTACCGGGGTCTGTAGTGGCCGCAATGCTGACTTCGCTCGCGAACTGGGTGCCGACGAGATCATCGATTACACCCAGGGTGACTACCGGAACACCGCTGGTTCCTTCGATCTGGTCTTCGACGTGACCTCCTACGAATCCCCGCGCACCTGTGATGCCCTGATCGCTGAAGATGGCTGGTTCATCTCCACCGGCGGTGACACCCGCTCCATGCTGATCACACCGTTCTACCGGGTGTTCGGAAAGCACTGCGGCACCGTGGTGGTGGAATCCTGGACACGGGATCTGGACACCCTCTCGGAGCTGGTGGAAAGCGGCAAACTGCGCCCCATCATCGACAGCGTTTTTCCTCTGGCGCAGAGCCAGAAAGCCTATGATCGCAGCCGCACGGGTCGCTGTCGGGGCAAGGTGGTGATCGAAGTAATAGCTTGAGGATGCATCTACCGTAGGAGCTATGCTTGCATGGCGAACCCTTCCGCAAGCTTGTTCGCCATGCAAGCATAGCTCCTACAGTAATAGGTATTGGGGGGCTGGTTACGCTAGCCCCGCCTTGGCCGCCCTCGCAGCGTGCAGTTTCTTGTAGCTTTCAATAAGACGCTGGTGCTTCTCCAGTCCTTCAAGCTGCATGTTGGTGGGGGTAAGGCCGTGGAAACGCACCGTGCCATTCACTGAGCCCACCACCGCTTCCATGGTCTCCTTACCAAACATACGCTGGAAGTTAACCAGATAATCATCCAGCTCCAGCTCGTCATCCAGAGTGATCTCCAGCACCGCGCGCAGGGCCTGGTAGAACAGCCCGCGCACTACCGTGTTGTCGTTGAACTGCAGGAACATATCCACCAGTTCCAGGGCTTCTTCATGGCGCTGTAGCGCCAGGTTGATCAGCAGCTTCAGCTCCAGCACGGTGAGCTGGCCCCACACGGTGTTCTCGTCGAACTCGATACCGATCAGGGTAATGATGTCGGTGTAATTGTCGATCTGGCTTTCTTCCAGGCGCTCAGTCAGCTGGCTGAGTTGGTCGTCGCTGAGGCGGTGCAGATTGAGAATGTCTTCCCGGTAATCCAGGGCCATATTGGTGTTGTCCCAGATCAGGTCTTCCACCGGGTAGACCTCGGAAAAGTCCGGCACCAGAATCCGGCAGGCCGATGCACCCAGTTGATCGTACACCGCCACATAGGCCTCTTTTTCCAGATCGTCGAGAATGGCAAACAGTCGCGCAGCCTCTTCGTCATTGGTTCCGGAAAAATCCCACTCGCAGAAATCTTCATCCGCCGTGGCGCTGAAGAAGCGCCAGCTCACCACCCCGGTGGAATCAATAAAGTGCTCCACGAAGTTGTTGGGTTCGGTGACTTCCTGGCTGTTGAAGGTGGGCGGCGGCACATCGTTGAGGCCCTCGAAACTGCGGCCCTGCAGCAGCTCGGTGAGGCTGCGCTCCAGTGCCACTTCAAAACTCGGGTGGGCGCCGAAGGAGGCAAACACCCCGCCAGTGCGCGGGTTCATCAGCGTCACGCACATCACCGGGAACTGGCCGCCCAGGGAGGCATCCTTCACCAGCACCGGGAAGCCCTGTTCTTCCAGGGCCTGGATACCTTCCACAATCGCCGGGTACTTGGCGAGCACGGCATCAGGAACATCAGGCAGGGTGATTTCTTCCTCGATGATGTGCTTCTTCACCGCCCGCTCGAAGATTTCCGACAGGCACTGCACCTGGGCTTCGGCCAGGGTGTTGCCCGCGCTCATGCCGTTACTGAGGAACAGGTTTTCGATCAGGTTGGAGGGGAAGTACACCGTCTCACCATCGGAGTGGCGCACAAAGGGCAGCGAGCAGATGCCACGGTCCACCCGACCGGAGTTGGTATCAATCAGGTTGGAGCCACCCAGCTCCCCCTCCGGGTTGTAGATACCCAGGCAGTAGTCGTCCAGGATCTCTGTCGGCAGCGCATCGTTGGCGCCGGGTTTGAACCACTTCTCGTCGGGATAGTGGACGAAGTCGCTGTTGGCGATCTCCTCGCCGAAGAACTGGTCGTTGTAGAAGAAGTTGCAGTTGAGCCGCTCGATAAACTCGCCCAGCGCCGAGCACAGCGCCGCTTCCTTGGTGGCGCCCTTGCCATTGGTAAAGCACATGGGCGAGGCCGCATCGCGGATATGCAGCGACCACACATGGGGCACGATATTGCGCCAAGAGGCGATCTCGATCTTCATGCCCAGTTCTTCGAGGATGGCGCTCATGTTGGCAATGGTCTGCTCCAGCGGCAGATCCTTGCCCTCGATAAAGGTGCGGTGCGCGTCATCCGGCGTCACCATCAGCAGCGCCTGGGCATCTTCGTCCAGGTTGTCCACTTCCTCGATCTGGAATTCCGGCCCGGTCTGGATCACCTTCTTCACCGTGCAGCGATCAATGGAGCGCAGAATGCCCTGCCGGTCCTTGTCGGAAATGTCTTCCGGCAGCTCCACCTGAATGCGGAAGATCTGGTTATAGCGGTTCTCCGGGTCGACGATGTTGTTCTGCGACAGGCGGATATTGTCCGTAGGGATATCCCGCGCCTTGCAGTACACCTTGACGAAATAGGCCGCGCACATGGCCGACGATGCCAGGAAATAGTCAAACGGGCTGGGCGCCGAACCATCACCCTTGTAGCGAATGGGCTGGTCGGTGATGACGGTGAAGTCGTCGAACTTGGCTTCCAGTCGAAGGTTATCGAGGAAGTTGACGTTGATTTCCATGGCGAGGCTACCGGAGTTAAGAAATGGTGAGCTAGGGGCGCCATTATCCAGCTTTTACCCCCTACCGTCTGTAGGGGCGCCCTTCCAGGGTTGGAATCCGGGCCTCCCCTACGGTGTTCAAACATTGATCTATGTCTACATCGCCTGATCTACCCCTTGCTAGCGTAACTATCCATCACAAACCGGAGACAGATCATGCGCATCGTATGGAGCCCCGACTACGAACTGGGAATATTGCTGATCGACCAGCAGCACCGTCGTATCGTCGACTACATCAATGATCTGGACCGGCTGGCCGGCCAGCCCGACGCCCAGATGGGCGTGGCCCGGGTCCTCTATGATCTGGTGGACTACACCGAATCCCATTTCAGCTTCGAGGAAGCACTCATGGAGCGGGCCGGTTATGAAGGCCTGGATGACCACCATCACCTGCATCGCAAGTTCACCTTCCACATCGAATCCCTGATGCGTCGCCATGAAGAAGGCGTCGACGTGGCAGAGCCGCTATTGCAGGTGCTGGAGAAGTGGCTGCTGCACCATATTCTTGAAGAGGATCGTGACTATACGGAACAGGTGCGGGACTTTATCGACAGTATTGGCCGTGAGCGATTGGGTGGCTGGGTGAATGATAATTTGCGCAGGCACTTCCGGGTGTCGTAGCTGACATGGCGGCTAGCGCGCTATTGGCGTGCTGATATCAGCGGCCATGGAGGCTGTGTTGTTGTGTTAAGCGGGGGGTTGCGCGGAGAATCAAGCGAGGACACACACCAAGTGAGGGAGTCACGAGTGGCAGCGTCGCGCAGCGTAACCGTGTTTTATGACGAGGTAATGCTCGGCCATGATCCGCAAGTGGATTTGCCCTTCCTCCCCAGCCGGGTGGAAAAGCGGGTGCGGAATATTCTCGGTGGGCTGAATTTCAAATGGAACTACCCGGAACACCCCGGCCGGCTCACCGCCATCATGGATCTGCTCAGGCAGGAGCCCATCCCCGGTGTACAGTTCCAGTCCGGCCCGCCCGCCACCTACGAACAACTGGGCCGTGTCCACACCACCACCTATCTGGATCACATCTTTTCCCTGGCAGGCAAACGCGCCTGGCTGGACAGCGATACCACCGCCGTTTCACCGGAGAGTATTGAAGCCGCCACCTCTGCGGCGGGCAATGCCATTGCCGCCGTGGAGAGCGTGGTGAAGGGCGACACGCAAAGCGCGTTCGCCCTGGTTAGGCCTCCCGGCCACCATGCGGAACCGGTGCGGGCGCGGGGGTTTTGCCTGTTCAATAACGTGGCCGTGGCTGCTGCCCATGCCCAGGCGAAACTGGGTTGCCAGCGTATCCTGATCGTTGACTGGGACGTGCACCACGGTAACGGCACCCAGGACATCTTCTGGGCCGACCCGGATGTGCTGTTTTTCGACACCCACTGCGCCGCGCCGTTTTACCCGGGGTCCGGTAATTTGAATGAGGTGGGTGCCGGCCTGGGTGAAGGCTATACGGTCAACGTTCCTCTGCCGGAATCTGCTGGCGACATCGCCATGGAAAAGGCCTTCCGCGATATTCTGATCCCCGCCGCTGACCGCTTTGAGCCCGACCTGGTGCTGGTCTCCGCCGGCACCGACCCCCACCACAACGACATGGCCTTCAATCTGAGCTACGACGGCTTCGCAGTACTCACCAGCATCGTCCAGGGCATTGCCGACAAACACTGCGATGGCCGCCTGGTACTGGTGCTGGAAGGCGGCTACAACCTGACCTCTCTTGCCCGGGGGGTGCATACCATGTTGACGGTGCTGGCCGGTGGCGATGTACCAGAACTGATGGAATGCGGATTACGAGAGGTGCTCGAAGCGGCGGAGTTTCATCGGGATGCGTTTGAGGAGGAGTAGGTGGTGTCTTCCATGCCCAAATAGAACCCGCCTCAAAGTGCGTTCAAGCAGCGACGCCACTTCAATACCCAATGGCTAAATATCATCAATGTTGACCGTATTCGCTGAGTTCCAACAGTGACATTTGTTCAGTGGGAGCGGTGGCTGCGTATCAGGCGACGGAGCCGAACACCTGAATGATATTGCCCAGTCGCGCGGTAAACTTGTCGCCGCTGTTGAGCGGGCCGACGCCGGCGGGGGTGCCGGTGAAGACCACATCACCGGGTTCCAGGGTGAAGGTCTGGCTGATTTCGCTGAGCAGCTCGAAGGTGGGGAACAGCATCTGGCCGGTGTGACCGTGCTGGCGTACCTCGTCGTTGATTTCCAGGGTGACGTTGAGCTTCTGCTTCACGGAGATGCCGCGGGCATCGATGAAGCCGGAGACCGGGGCGGCGCCGTCGAAGGCTTTTGCCCGTTCCCAGGGGTGGCCTTTTTCCTTCAGGGTGTTCTGTACCTCACGCAGGGTCAGGTCCAGGCCGACGGCGTAACCGGCGATGCTGAAGCGGACGTTGTCCAGGTCAGCTTCTTTGTGAATGCGCTTGCCGATCAGCACCACCATTTCCACTTCGTGGTGTACCTCGCCCTGCCCTTTTGGCAGCTCGAGAGGTTCATGCAGGCTCACTAAAGCGGTGGCCGGCTTCATGAACAGGATGGGGGCGTCCGGCACGTCATTGCCCAGTTCCCTGGCATGGTCGGCGTAGTTGCGGCCCACACACACCACCTTGCCCACCGGGATGTCGATGGGAGCACCGTCGATCCAGCGATGTTGGTAGCCGTCCTGATCCACCGGGGTGTTCACTTCATCAAACATCGAACAGTTTCCCCGGGTTCATGATGTTGTTGGGATCGAAGACGTGTTTCACCGCTTTCATGCAGGCGATTTCTTCCGGGCTGCGGGAATATTCCAGGTAGGGTTTCTTGGTCATGCCCACGCCGTGTTCGGCAGAGATGGAGCCGTTGTATTTCTCGACGATCTCGAACACCCACTTGGACACGTTGTTGCACTGGGCGAAGAAGTCTTCCTTGGCCAGGTCGGCGGGCTTGAGGATGTTCAGGTGCATGTTGCCGTCGCCGATGTGGCCGAACCAGACGATCTCGAAATCCGGGTAGGCCTCCTGCACCACAGTGTCGATGTCTTCCACGAAGTCCGGCACCTTGGAGACAGTGACCGAGATGTCGTTCTTGTAAGGGGTGTGCGGGGCGATGGATTCGGAGATGCGCTCACGCAGCTGCCACAGCTGATCCAGCTGCTGCAGGGACTGGCTCATGACGCCGTCCAGTACCCAGCCTTCTTCTACACACTTTTCAAAGATGGCCATGGCCTGATCGCCGGTGGCCTCTGACAGCTGTTCGAATTCCAGCAGGCAGTAGAACGGGCACTCGGTGTCGAAGGGTTTGGCAACGCCGTGTTCGAGTACATGGGCCATGGCCTTGTCGGAGAAGAACTCGAAGGCGGTCAGGTCGATGTCCTGCTGGAAGGCGTGCAGGATCTTCATCACTTCCCGGAAGCCGGGGGCGCCCAGTACCAGGGCGGTCAGGTCTTTCGGTTCGCGGGCCAGTTTTACCGTGGCTTCTACCACAAAGCCCAGCGTGCCCTCGGCGCCGATGAACAGATGACGGAAGTCGTAGCCGGTGGCGTTCTTGATCAGGCCCTTGTTCAGGTCCAGCAGTTCGCCCTTGCCGGTGACCACTTTCAGGCCGGTGATCCAGTCGCGGGTCATGCCATAGCGGATCACCTTGATGCCACCGGCATTGGTGCCGATGTTGCCGCCGATCTGGCTGGAGCCGGCAGAGGCGAAGTCCACCGGGTAGAACAGGCCCTTCTGTTCGGCGAATTCCTGCAACTGCTGGGTGATGACGCCGGGCTGCACGGTGACAGCGCGGTCGAATTCGTTGAATTCCAGGATCTTGTTCATGCGATCGAAGGCCACCACCAGCTCGCCGTTGGCGGCCACCGCCCCGGCGGACAGGCCGGTGCGGCCCCCGGAGGGCACCAGGTGCAGGCCATGGTCGTTGGCGATTTCCACGATCTGTTGCACCTCGTCGATGGTCTCCGGCAGCGCTACCGCGCTGGGGGCCGGGGCCCATACCTTGGTCCAGTCGACCCCGTAGCGCTGGGCGCTTTCCGGGTCGGTAAGGAGGCGATTGCCAAGCAAATCAGTCAGTTGCTCCAGCGCAGCATGGGCATGGGCGGTCATCAACAGGTCTCCTGCAGGGGTAAAACGCACGATGTTGAGGCGTTCTCACGGCAACTTGAGCAATCCGACGGCGCGGCTGCTCTCAATTTGAGCGGGCTATGTTAACATACGCGCCCATTTCACAGGCTACCGAGACTTCAATCATGGCCGATACTTCTCTTGAGAAGGACAAGATCCGCGTTCTCCTGCTCGAGGGCATCCACGAAAACGCCGTGGAGAACCTGAAAGCGCACGGCTATAGCAATGTGGAGCTGCTGCCCACCGCGCTGACCGGCAACGATCTGGCAGACAAGATCAAGGATGCCCATTTCGTCGGCATTCGCTCGCGCACCCAGCTCACCGAAGAGGTGTTCCAGGCGGCGGAGAAACTGATCGGTGTGGGTTGTTTCTGTATCGGTACCAACCAGGTGGATCTCAACGCCGCCCTGAAGCGTGGTATCCCGGTATTCAATGCCCCCTATTCCAACACCCGCTCGGTGGCCGAGCTGGTGATTGCCCACACCATCAACCTGATGCGTGGCATTCCCGAGAAGAACGCCTCTGCCCATCGCGGTGGCTGGCTGAAGTCTGCCAAGGACAGCTACGAGATCCGTGGCAAGACCCTGGGGATTGTGGGTTACGGCAACATTGGCGCTCAGGTGTCCGTGCTGGCTGAATCCATGGGCATGAAAGTGAAGTTCTACGACGTGATTCCCAAGTTGCCGCTGGGTAATGCCGAGCAGGTGAGCAGCCTCACCGAGCTGCTGGGGCAGTCCGACGTGGTCAGCCTGCACGTGCCGGATACCGCCGCCACCCGCTGGATGATCAAGGAAGAACAGATTCGCGCCATCAAGCCCAAGGGTTACCTGATCAACTATGCCCGCGGCAAAGTGGTGGACATTGATGCCCTGGCCGGTGCCCTGCGTGATGGCCACCTGCTGGGCGCTGCCATCGACGTGTTCCCGGAAGAGCCCAAGGGCAACGACGACGAGTTCATCAGCCCGCTGCGTGAATTCGACAACGTGATCCTGACCCCGCATATCGGTGGCTCCACCCAGGAAGCCCAGGTGAACATTGGTACCGAAGTGTCCGAGAAGCTGATCCGCTACTCCGACAACGGCGCCACCCTGGGTGCGGTGAACTTCCCGGAAGTGGCCCTGCCGGCTCACCCGGACATGCACCGCCTGCTGCACATTCACAAGAACGTGCCCGGCGTGCTCACCCAGATCAACACCGTGTTCTCCGAGAACGGCATCAACATCTGCGGTCAGTACCTGCAGACAAACGAAGAGATCGGTTACGTGGTCATCGATGTGGACAAGGGCTACAGCCAGCTGGCGCTGGAGAAGCTGCGCACCATCGACGGCACCATCCGTACCCGGGTGTTGTTCTAGACGACCCGGTGTTTCCGCAGGAGCGTTCGTTCGGGCGCTCCTGCGGAACTGTGAAACACTCGACAAAAAGCCGGTGGCGGGCTACCTTGCCTGCTCCGGCTTTTTTCGTATCTAACGTATGATAAGACGACTCAGGAAAGGATGCCTGTTGGTTGCAGGGCTGCTGGCATTGTCCGGCTGTGCCACAAACTCCCTGTTTGTGCCCTACCCCAATCAGGCCCAGCAATGGAAGGCCTCGCTGGCCACCGCTCCGGTGACCCCGGCGGCCACCCAGAAGCTGGAAAAAGCGGCCAGTGGCGGCGATGGCGTGCTGTATCTGCAGGAACTGGGTCGAGTCAGCCAGCTTACCGGCCAGCGTGAACAGAGCCGCGAAGCCTTCGCCGGTGCCATTCAGAAATATGACGAGGAAGACGCCAGTGCTCGTATCCAGGTGTCTTCGCTGACGGCTTCCGCCTCCTCATTGATTACCAACGACAATGCCCGCGGCTATGTGGCGCCGGACTACGAGCGCATCTTCACCCATGCCTATCAGGCCCTGAATTACTGGGATGCCAACGATCCCACTGGCACCGCCGTGGAATTGCGTGGCGCGGCCCTGGAGCAGCGGGTCGCTGCCGACAAGCGCGACAAGGAAATTGCCAAGGCCGAGGAAGCGGCAGAAGAAAACAACGTGGACCTGAGCCAGTTCGATGGCTATTTCCAGGGCATCAATGCGGTGGCCGGGGAGGTCAAAGCCAGCTTCCAGAATGCCTGGACCTTCTATCTGTCCGCCCTGTTCTGGGAAGCCCACGGCGAATACAACGATGCCCTGGTGGACTACAAGAAGGCCCTGGAGATCCACCCGGAGCTGGACATGCTCAAGGAAGATGTTGAGCGAGTGTCCAATGCCATGAAAGGCCGTCCTGCCGACGAGGGCATGGTGGCGGTGCTTTACGAGCAGGGCTTTGTGCAGGCCCGGGAAGAATTCAGCCTGCCCATTCCCACCGTCCACGGCATCTTTTCGGTGGCCTTCCCCACCTATTCCCTGACCAGCAAGCCGCGCCCCAACAGCCTGCGGGTGCTGGACAGTGCCAGCCAGCCACTGGGGGAAACCGTGGTGCTGGCGGATGTGGGGGCCTTGGCCGCCAAGGATCTGAAAGAGCGGTTGCCCGGCATGCTGGTTCGCCAGACCCTGCGCGCCACCGCCAAGTACAATCTGCAGAAAAAGGCCAATGACGATTTTGGCCCGCTGGGGGCCTTCGCCACCCAGCTGTACAACCTGGTCAGTGAGCAGGCGGACCGGCGCAGCTGGTTGACCCTGCCTGCCTACGCCCAGGCAACACGATTTTCACTGCCCCAGGGGGAACATACCCTTGTATTGAGCACCCCCGGGGGCAATGCTACGTTGACGGTACCGGTGGTAAACCGTGGCCTCACCGTGATTCATGTGGCGGCCGTTCCCGGCCAGCTGATTACCCGCGTGTTACCCGTTCAGGAGGGACCCTTATGACACTGTTACGCCCGATGCTGGCGCTGCTGCTGGCCGCGATGCTGGCGGCCTGTTCGGCCACCAATATGGGTCGCATGGAAGTGGATGAAGACGGCCAGACCATCACCAAGGTCTATTCCAGCAACAGCCTGCTGGCCAGCCGTATTTCCGTGCAGGATCTGAAGCAAAAGACCGTGGGGGACCTGCTCTATATACAGGCCACCTTGGAAAATGACTGGAAATTTGAACTGGATTTCCAATACAAGTTCAAATGGTTCGATAAGGATGGTTTCGAGCAGGCGCCGGAAGGCCAGCCCTGGCGGCAGGTGGTGATGGCGGGTCGTAGCCAGAACAGCGTCCAGGCCGTTGCCCCCAACCCGTCCGCGGTACGCTTTGAAATCTGGGTGCGCGAATAACGGTGCGCCTTTCTAAAGGGAACAAGGAGAAAATCATAATGCTACGCGTACTTTCCATGCTGCTGCTGGGCAGCGCCCTGGCCCTGTCCGGCTGTGCCTCCAAGGTGGATTATGGTGATGCCCAGGCCCGCGAAACCGTCAACACGGATTTCGGCTCCACCGACCTGCAGATGATCGCCGCCAAGATGGTGGATGACATGATGGTGTTTCCGCCCATCGTGCAGATGACCCAGAACCGTCGTCCGGTGGTATTCGTGGATCGCATCAAGAACAAGACCACCGAGCATGTGGACACCGAGTCCATTACCGACACTATTCAGTCCAAGCTGATCAACTCCGGCAAGTTCCGTTTTGTGGACATGTCCGTGGTCGATCGTGTGCGTCAGCAGCTGGACTACCAGAGCGATTCCGGCCTGGTGGATCCGTCCACTGCCGCCGCCATGGGCCGCCAGATCGGCGCCGAAATGATGATGTACGGTAACTTTTCCTCCATCGTCAAACGCGATGGCAGCACCAAGGACGTGTACTACAAGTTCACCCTCAAGCTGCTCAATATCCAGACCGGCATCATCGAGTGGACCAACGAAAAAGAAATCCGCAAGACTCGCAGCAAGAGCCTGTTCGGGTTGTAAGGACGCTGCACGCCACCGGTGTTCCCGGTGGCGTGCATGCTAACCAGACATGGAGGCCGTTATGACCAAGCACCTGTTCGCTCCGTTGTTTTTCATCCTGTTGCTGTGTGCGTCACTGGCCCAGGCAGCCACGGAAACCATTTCCGTGTCGGCCCGGGGTTACGGCGACAACCCGGAACAGGCCATGACCAATGCCCTGGTGGCGGCGGTGCGACAGGCCGGCGGGGTCAGCGTGGCGGTGGACCCGAACTTCCGCACCAATGTGCTGCAGTGGGTGGTTCGCCAGCAGGGTGATGTCAGCACCTGGATCGGTACCGAGACCTCGGTGCCGGAGCCGCAGCTGCCTACCCTGGGCAATATCAAGAGTTACCAGGTGCAGTCGGTCAAGCAGGTGGAAGACGGCCTGTGGCAGGCCAACGTGCAGGCGGAGGTGCTTCGTCCCAAGACCCTGGGTGCGGACCGCTCGCACCTGCCCGGTATTGCCATTACCACCTTCGACAGCCGCCAGCCCCGCTATGATCTGGGCGATCTGCAGGTGCCGGCCAGCCAGGTGCAGCGTCAGTTGCGCGATGATCTGGTTACCGCCTTTACCCAGTCCGGTCGCTTCCGGGTGCTGGACCGGGCCAACCTGGATGCCATTGATCAGGAGCAGTCCGTTGTCGCCAGCGGCAGTGTGGCGCCGGAAGAGCTGGTCCGTCTGGGACAGCGCAAGGGCGCCGATCTACTGCTGGTAGGCACCATCGAGGACTTCAGCATTGGCGACAGCCAGCGGGAATTCTACGGTGCCAAATTCTCCGGCTACGAACCGCGTATTCGTGTTCGTTATCGGCTGATCGACACCACCACCAGTGAAATTCTGTGGGCAGATCTGTTCGACTGGAACAAGTCGGAAGCCTCCATCCGTGAAGTGGCCCGTCAGCTCAATATCGACGACCGCAACCACCCGGAACGGCTGGCGGATGAGCTTTACCCGGCCATTGCCCGTGCCATGGCCGGTGCCGCCACGGACGTGCTCTACCCGGTGCAGATCATCAAGGTGCAGGGCGATACCGTCTTCCTCAGTCAGGGTCAGGGCCGGCTGGAGCAGGATGCCAGCATGCAGGTCTACCGCCCCGCCGGGGAAATGAAAGACCCGGACACCGGCCTGACCATCAAGCTGGAGGGCAACGCCCTGGCCACCCTGACGGTCACCGACGTGCGCCCGGATTATGGCGTAGCCCGTCTGGAAGGCCCGGCCAGTAGTGCTCTACAGGCGGGAGACCGGGTGCGAACCTCGCACCAGTCCAGCGCCTCGACGGCTCAACCTGCCGGGCAGCCGCCCAGCCCGGGCTCGTCGGAAGCACCGATTCAGTGGTAACGACAAGCCCCCTTCCCGGGGGCTTTTTATTGGCTCAGCCGGAGATAACGTGTCCCGCCCCGACATCTTGCTGGTCTACGACAAGGAATGCCCGGCCTGCCATGCCTACTGCCAGGTGGTGCGGATTCGCGAAAGCGTGGGTGAGCTGCGCATCGTGGATGCCCGGGAAGACAGTGAGGTGATGCGCGAGATCACCGGCGCTGGCCTGGATATCGATCAGGGCATGGTGCTGAAGATGGGCGAGCAGCTTTACTACGGCGCCGATGCCATCCATGCCCTGGCCCTGATCGGCAGCCGCTCTGGCGTGTTTAATCGCTTCAACTACTGGATGTTCCGTTCCCGGCGCGTGTCGACAGTGCTCTACCCGCTACTGCGTTTCTTCCGCAACCTGCTGCTGAAACTGCTGGGCAAAACGCGCATCAACAACCTCAACCAGCCCGGCCGCGATCGCTTCTGATTGGGGTGTTAGGCTCGCTCTATGATCATGGCTCCGGTTTTTACCACTGTTGGAGCTATGCTTGCATGGCGAACCGTCTTTGACCGGGTTAATCGCTATCTGGCAGGGCGCCTAAATGCTAGCCAGCATTTACGGCAGTCGCCATTTCCTGTTTACGCTTTTTGCTGGCCACCCGCGCCTTGCGCTTCTTCCACCAGATCACCACGCCGGTGATGGACAGCATGGCCACGGCGATGCCCATGATCGACACGATGATGCGCCCCGGCATACCGGCGATGCGCCCGGAGTGAAGCGGGAACTGCAGCTGGTTGAAGACGTCGGCGGCGGTGCCTTGCCAGGGGACTTCATCGCCGATCAGTTCGCCGTTCTTGCCGTCGTAGTAGAGGCTTTTCACTTTCATGCCGCCGCTGTCGTGGTCTTCACCCGGATAGTAGAAGCGCACCCCGAAAACGGCGAAGTTGTCGCTGTAGAAGGTATCGCCGATGGGTTCTTGCCAATTGCGGTTGTCCGCTTCGGTACGGGCCTTGTCAAACAGGGTCGGCCAGCTGACCCGGGGCTCCACCGGGTCATGCAGGGCGGTGGGGGTGCGGGTTTCGAAAGGCCCGGGTGTGGTCTCGGACACCATGGACATGACCGGGTAGAAGACCTCCCGGTACAGGTTCAGGGAGAAAGAGGTAAAAGCCAGAATCAGTAGCAGGCCGAACACCCACAGCCCTACTGCCGTATGCAGGTCAAAATTCAGTTTGTAGGCACCGGCGCCTCGACGAATCATCCAGGCAGGTTTCCAGCGTTGCAGCCAGCTCTTGCCAGCGGGCTTTTGGGTACGGCGCTTACGCGGCAGGGTCAGCGCCATGGCGATAAAGGTATCGAACAGCCAGACCATGGCGGCGGCGCCCATCAGCCAGATACCCCAGCGGTTGATGCCGTTCCACTCCGGCAGGTGCAGGGTGAAGTGCAGCTTGTAGAGGAACGACATCAGGTGTTCCGGGTGCAGGGAAATCTTGCCCCACAGGCGTTTGCCGACGATCTCGCCGGTGACCGGATCCACGAAGGCGTGGTCGTAGTCGAGATCATAGCGCTGTCCGGTTTCCGGATTCTCCCGGGCATCTACCCAGATCTCAGCGTTGTGGCCGGGTTCGGCGCCCAGGCTGAAGAAGCTGGCGCGCACCCGGGGGTCGGCCTCTTCCACCCGACGCACCAGTTCCAGCATGGGCAGGGGCTCACCCTGGCTCTGGCTTTCAAACAGGTGCGGGTTGAGCCACTCGTCCAGCTCGTGATCCCAGGAAATCAGTGCCCCGGTGAGGCCGGCAATAATCAGAAAGCCGGCGATAAAGAGGCCGAACCAGCGATGAAGAACCACCAGAATTGCGCGCATGATGCACCTGTCACGATCAGACTGAGCGCGGGAGTCTAACAGGAATAAAAGTAATTCTCATTACGAAGGTAGCTCAGTCCTGTTGCTTGCGACTGCGCCACAGAGGATAGGGAATCCCGGCTACCCGGTTGATGATGAAGGCCTGGGCGACCAGCAGGGCCACGGCGCTGATCAGTACCGGCAGTTGCTGCAGTTCGTGCATCAGGCCCAGGGAAACAATCAGCGATGTGGCGCCGGCCGGCGGATGGGCGACCCGGAACAGGATCATCAGCGCGCTGGTAAAGCCCAGCGACAGGCCGGCGGCCACCACCCGTGGCCATTCCACCCCGGTCAGGAAGGCGGCGGGGGCATCGTGCAGCCCGCATACCCACAGGGCGGCCCAACCACAGAGGGCGCCAATCACGTGGCCGCTGAGTACATTGCGCGGTGAGGCCGCTTCCGCCAGGGGCAGGTGGAATAACAAAAAAGCAGTGGCGCCCAGGGACGGAAAGATAAACGACTGCTGGGTGATCAGCGCGACGATGGCGATCAGGGCAATGCTCAGCCCGCCGTTGACCAGATTGAACAGCGCCAGCACCAGGCGGGGGTTGAACCGCTGGCTCATCACATCCAGATGCAGTTGCCGCAGCAGGCCGCCGACCAGCTGCTGGCGCAGCCGGTCATTCTGTTCACTCATCTCGTGCACTATTCCGGGGCGAATAAAGAGCGCGCATGGTAAGGCTTTGGTAATGGTTGAGCAATTTTGGTGCACGCCAGGCCGATAGCGCTTTTTAACAACGGCTAATGGGCAAATCCGCTAGCATGAGCGGATCAGAAAAAGGAGATCACCGTGGAAGGCTTTTTCTCTCAGGCGCTGGTTCTGCTGGCGGCTACGCTGTTGTTATTGCCGCTGTTCCAGCGATTGGGTCTGGGCAGCATTCTTGGCTATCTCGCCGCCGGGATTGTAGTGGGGCCTCTTGGGCTGGCGCTGGTCAGCGGCGGCACCGATGTGCTGCACTTCGCCGAGCTGGGGGTGGTGCTGATGCTGTTTCTGGTGGGGCTGGAACTGGCGCCGCAACAGCTGTGGGCGCAACGCCAACGGCTGGTGGGGCTGGGTGCCAGCCAGGTGATTCTCAGTGCCCTGCTGCTGGCCGGTGCCTTCCTGCTGCTGGGTTTCGAGACCAACGTTAGCCTGGCCATCGGCTTTACCCTGGCGCTGTCATCCACGGCCTTTGTGGTGCAGATGCTGGTGGAGAACAACCAGCTGGGCACGCCCCAGGGCCGTTCGGCGTTTTCCATTCTGTTGTTCCAGGACCTGGCGGTGATCCCGATCCTGCTGCTGTTGCCGCTGCTGGCCGGAGCGCAGGCGGGGGATGACAGCCCGCAGTTGCTGGCGGGGCTGGCGGCGCTGGCGGGCATGGTGCTGGCGGGTAAATACGCGCTGAATCCGTGGCTGGGGTGGCTGGCCAAACTGCGCAACCGGGAACTGATGATCGCCAGTGCGTTGATGCTGGTGCTGGGTGCCGCAGCACTGATGGAGCACCTGGGCCTGTCCATGGGCCTGGGGGCCTTTGTGGCCGGGGTGCTGCTGGCCAACTCGCCCTACCGGGAGCAACTGGAAACCGATATCCAGCCCTTCAAGAGCCTGCTGTTGGGCCTGTTCTTCCTGGCCATCGGCATGACCATGGATCTGCGTCTGCTGGTCGACAACCCCGGCGACATTGCGCTGTATCTACTGGTACTGCTGGGCGTGAAGGCGCTGGTCCTGGCGGTGATCAGCCGGGTACGCGGGGTGGAATGGCGCAATACCGCCCTGTTCGGCATCCTGCTCTGCCAGGGTGGTGAATTTGCCTTTGTGCTGTTTACCCAGGCCCAGGCGCTGAATCTGCTCGACAACACTCTGGTGGGTCAGCTCAATCTGGTGGTGGCCCTGTCCATGGCAGCCACCCCGCTGCTGTTAAAACTGGTGACCCTGCTGTGGCCGGAGCGCCGCACCAGCAGCTCCCGGCCGGATCTGGAAGCGGAAGATATGCCCGACCACCACCCGCGGGTGGTGATTGCCGGGCTGGGCCGTTTCGGCCAGATCACCGCGCGTATTCTGGTGGCACGCAAAATTCCCTTCACCGCGCTGGATTCCGACCCGGACGAAATTGACATGCTGCGCCGCTACGGCAACGAAGTGTACTTCGGCGATGTGACTCGCCTGGACCTGTTGCGCAACGCTGGCCTGGAACACGCCAAAGTCATGGTGCTGGCTGTGGACGACGTGGATGCGTCGCTGAAAGCGGCGGAGCTGGTACGCCATCATTTCCCTGACGTGACTATCGTGGCGCGGGCCCGGGACCGGTTCCACGCCTACAAACTTCATGCGCTGGGGGTGGAGCAGGTGATCCGCGAAACCTTCGAGTCCGCCCTGCTCAGTACCCGGCTGACGTTGATGCAACTGGGCGTGCCGGAATCCACTGCCATCGATCTGGTGCGCAGTTTCCGCGACCTGGACGAAAACCTGCTGCGTGAGCAGGTGGAACACCAGGACGATGGTGAAAAGTTGGTTGAGGCCAACCAGCGTGGGCGTGCGGAACTGCAGTCTCTGCTTTCCCAGGATGACGGCAATAGTCGATAACGCTATTGAGAACGGTTATCAAAATCATTATGATCCTTCGTCAGTTTCGGCTCACGGTGTTGTGGGGGCAGCGACCTTTCTGCCTGCGGGGCCGATATGTGTTTGAACTGACTGGGGTCTTCAATGGGAAAGCGAATTCTGATCGGGGCTGTCAATGCTTCGCTGTTAATCCTCTCGCCCAGCCTTCTGGCTGATGAGGCGAATACGTCAGCCCATGAACTGGGTGAAATTTCTGTCGGTGCCTCCGCACCGGGAACGGTGTCCGATGATACCGAGAGCTATGCTCCCAAAAGAGCCGTCTCCAGTGCGACAGGGCTGTCGATGAGCCTGCGGGAAACCCCGCAGTCCGTGTCGGTCACCACGCGTACGGAGATGGATGATTTTGGTCAAAACACCATTAATGATGTGTTGGCCAACACCACCGGTATTACCGTGCAGAAATATGAAACCGACCGGGCTGAATACAATGCCCGCGGTTTTGATATTGATACGTTCAAATATGATGGTGTGGGTTCACCATCGGGCCGGCCCGGCGTGCGAGGTGAGCTGGATACCGCGCTATTTGAACGCGTGGAAGTGATTCGTGGTGCCAATGGTCTGATGACCGGGGCGGGTGAGCCTTCCGCGGTGGTGAATTTTGTCCGCAAGCGCCCCACCCGTGATAGTCAGGCGTCTGTGGGCTTGACCGGAGGGTCCTGGGATACCTACCGCGCCGATGGCGATGTGTCTGGCAGCCTGACTGATAATGTCCGGGCTCGTGTGGTGACCGCGTACCGGGATGGCAATTCCTATCTGGACCGTTATGAAAAAGAGCGTGGCGTCCTCTATGGTGTTGTTGAAGCGGATCTGACCGATAACACCTTGTTCACCGTTGGCTATTCTCGTCAGGAAGACAAAGCGGACCAGAATATGTGGGGCTCCTTGCCGCTGTTCTACGCAGATGGCACCCCCACTGACTTTAGCACCTCTACCAGTACCGGGGCGGATTGGGCCTTCTGGGATACGGTCAAGGAAGATGCCTTTGTCGAGCTGGCCCAGCAATTTGATAATGGCTGGGAAGGGAAAGCGGTCTACCAGTACCGTAAATGGGAAGGTGACTCGAAGTTGCTTTATCTCTTCGGTAATCCCACCCGTGATCTGGATGGCATGTTTGCCTACCCCAGCAAGTTCCAGAGTTATGAACGCCAGGAAACCGTTGATCTGTCTGCCCGGGGCCCCTATGAGGTCGGTGGCCGTGTGCATGAAATGGTCATCGGCTTTAACCGTGGCAAAGTCCGGCCGAAAGAAATGTCCTTCTTTGCTGATTTCGGCGGTTCGCGCTTTACACCGATTGACTCGGAGCAAGTATTCACCGGGGACTTCCCTGAGCCAGCCTTTGACGGGGAGCAAGAAGGCAGTGACTGGGTCGATCGGTACCTGGGGGGTTATCTGGCCACCCGCCTGAATCTGGCTGATCCGCTGACAGCGGTGCTTGGTGCCCGTTATCAGGACGTGGAAAGCGAGGGCGAAGCCTACGGCGCTTCACGCACCAGCAGTGCATCCGAACTGGTTCCCTATGCCGGCGTGATCCTGGATCTTACTGAACAGCACTCTCTGTATACCAGCTATACCACTATCTTCAATCCGCAAACGGAACTGACGCCGAATGGTGACCGTCTGGATCCGGTTGAGGGTGTAAATATTGAATATGGGCTGAAGAGCGAATGGTTCCAGGGTCGACTGAACACCTCTTTGGTAGCATTTGAAACGGAACAAAAAAATGTGGCTGAGCAAATCCCCAGCAACCAACCACAAGCGGAATTCCGTGGAGAGGACTTCGACAGCGGCGGCTATGAAGCGGAAGTGTCCGGCGAGATTCTGAATGACTGGAATATCACTGCCGGCTATTCCTACCTGGATATCGAGGACGATGATAAAGGGAATGCGCTGAGAACCTACATTCCTGAAGAAACCTTTACAGTGGCTACTACGTATCGCCCGGTCGGACTGAAGAAGCTGAAAGTGGGAATGACCGTTAACTGGCAGAGCCGTGTGACCAACACTAGCGGTGGCAACGAAACGAAACAGGAGAGTTATGCATTGGTTAACCTGATGGCCGGGTATGACTTTACTGACCACTTCAATGCCAAATTGCGGGTTAACAATGTGACCGACGAAAAATATCTGAGCAGTCTGCGTTACTTTGGTCAGAGCTATTACGGCCCACCGACCAACGCAAACCTGAGCCTGAACTATACGTTCTAGCTACTTAATCACTGTAGCAACCGTTTAACGCCGACATCTGTGCAAGCAAGGGTGTCGGCGTTTTTTTATGTCTGAAAGCCCGTGTAGGAGCCATGCTAAGAGGGTTCGCCATGCGAGCATGGCTCCTACAGAGTGCTGCCTTACAGCTTCAGCTTGTTCAGGCCGCGGCTGATGGCCTGACCCAGACCGGCTTTTACCACCGGGCCAAGCAGTGGCAGTTTGCCTTCGAACTCAATTACGTAATGAAGCTGGCTGCCGCCATTGCCGTTTTCGGAAAAGCGCATGGTGCCCTTGTGGTTCTTCAGCGGGCTGCCCTTGCTGATCTTGTATTCGATCAGCTCGTTGGGGACCACCTTGGTGACCGTTTCTTCGAACGGCGGCGCGATCAGGATGCGCATACGGCGGGTGGAGCCCACGCCGTTGGGGCTGTCGATGCCGGGCTTAACCCGCTTGATCTTGGCTGGGGCGAAAATCACTTCCAGGTTCTCGTGGTCACTGAGAAAGTCGAACAGCTTGTCCACGGAAAACGGGAAGGTCTTGGTAATCTCGATACGCTGCATGAAAAGCACTCCGCTAGGGCCCGGCAACGGGCCGGGCAAATCTCACACCGGCCTGGCCGGTAAACAGGATGTCGATTCTGACCGCTGCCCCACAACCTGCAAGGTTAAATCGGGCCATAGGAGAAGCGGCCCTGCCGGGTTTTCTGTAGGAGCGATGCTTGCATGGCGAACAGGTTCTGAATTCTTCGCCATGCAAGCATAGCTCCTACGTAAAAACTAACTCCAGCCTTCGGCCAGCCACCGGGTCACTTCTACTGCCGATACATCCCGGCAAGCACTGGCAAACTGCCCTGCCCACAACGGTGAGCAGTCACCGCTGCCCTGGGCTTCCGCAGCGGCTCGCAACGGGCCAATGGCGTTGCCCGCCAGCGGGAAGGCCGGGGCTGTCTCCGGCATCGTGCCTACTGTTGCCATCAACCGGTTGATTATTCCCCGGGCCGGGCGCCCGGAAAATACCGTGGTCAGAGCCGTATGACGGGCACGGTCACTCTGCAGCCACTGCCGATGCACCCCTTTGGTGGTGGCCTGCGGGCACAGCAGATAGGCCGTGCCTACTTGAACAGCTGAGGCGCCCAGCGCACGGGCGGCCTTGACCCCTGCCGGTGTGGCAATGCCGCCGGCGGCGATCACCGGCAGGGAAATGGCATCGCGAATCTGCGGCAGCAAGCTGACGGTTCCCTGCTGCAGGCTGAGGTCGTCATTGAGGAAATGGCCACGATGGCCGCCGGCTTCCAGCCCCTGGGCAATCACCCCATCGGCGCCGTTGTCTGCCAGCCAGAGGGCTTCTTCCACCGTGGTGGCGCTGGACAACACTTTGGCACCGGTGGCCTTGACCCGGTCCAGCAAGGCGGCTTCCGGCAAGCCGTAATGGAAGCTCACCACCGCCGGGCGAAATCGCTCCAGCACTGTGGCGCAATCCTGGTCGAAGGGCTGGCGGGAAGGGCCATGGGGAATGGCGGCGGCATCCGCTGCGAACTCTTCATAGAACGGCTGCAGGGTTTCCACCCAGCGTTGCTCGCCGAGCGGATCCGGCGTGGGTGGCCTGTGACAGAAAAAATTCACATTCCAGGGTTTGGCGGTGGCCGCGGACAGTTGCGTCAGTTGTTCTTCCAGCCCCTGGATATTGAGCATCCCCGCCGGCACTGATCCAAGACCGCCGGCCTCACACACCGCCGCTGCCAGGCGCCAGTCCTGGACGCCGGCCATGGGCGCCTGGATCAGCGGAAACGCGGTATCAAAGAGGGGCGTCATAGGGGCTCCGGGTGCCGTCACCAAAAGCACAACGCTAACCGGAAAACGGGGGTGTCGCTACCGTTTGCGAGCACCCCATGGGCGCAGCCATCAGGAGCCAGCGGCTTCCTGGCGCTCCCGCTCATAGTCCTCATAGGGCTTGCCGGCGCGGGACATGCAGTCGTCGTATTCCGACAGTGGCACCTTGTCGCACTGGAGGCGGTTGTTGAGCTGGATGTTGTCATAGACCGCTTTCTCGCTGCAGGCGCAAAGCAGTATGGCGGCGGTAAACAGCAAGATTCCTTTCACAGCATCAGCTCCTGGTCAGCCTTAATCCGTGCCGGTTTTCTTCAGCACGGCCTGCCCGCTTACCTGGGCGCTGCCAATCCCGCGCGGGTCGCTGGCGGCGCTGACCTCATTGCTGCCTTTGCGCCACAGGATCGCCTGCATGTTGCCATAGTCGCGGCCGGTGGAGACCACATGGTGGCCGCGCAGCATCAATTCCTTGGCCGCTTCGCTGCCGACAAACTCCGGCTCCGCCTGCACTTCATCGGGCAGGTACTGGTGGTGGAAGCGCACCCGGTTGACCCAGGCGTCCACCGGCTGGTTGTTGGCCGCTTCCAGCACGCCGAGCATGACCATGGTGATGATACGGCTGCCGCCGGGGGTGCCGAGGATGGCCACGCGGTCGTCGAATTCCACGAAGGTGGGACTCATGGACGACAGAGGGCGCTTGCCGGGGGCAATGGCGTTGGCCTCGCTACCCACCAGACCATAGGCGTTGGGGACGCCGGGTTTGGCGGAGAAGTCGTCCATTTCGTTGTTAAGCAACACACCGGTGCCCGGGGCCACGAAGCCGCTGCCGAAGGGCAGGTTGATGCTCAGGGTAGCGGCGACCCGGTTACCGGCCTTGTCCAGTACCGACAGGTGGGTGGTGTGGAAACCCTCTTCCACGGTGAGCGGCTCGCCCAGAGTGTGGCTGGGAGTGGCCTCGTCCGGGTTGATGGTGCTGGCCCGCTGCTTGGCATAATCGCTGCTCAACAGCTTATCCACAGGGATATCCACAAAGTCCGGATCACCCAGGTAGCGGGCCCGATCCTGGTAGGCCCGGCGCATGGCTTCCACGATCAGGTGGGTGTCCGGTTCGCCATCGAACTGGCTGAGGATATTGAGGGCCTGGCCCATCACGATGCCGCCGGCGGAGGGCGGTGGTGCAGACACGATACGGGCATTTTTGAAGGTGCTAACGGTGGGTGAGCGCTCAATCACGTCGTAGTTGGCCAGGTCGTCCAGGGTCCAGATACCCCCGGCCTGCTCCACGCCCTCCACCAGTTGTTGGGCCACCTCGCCCTGATAGAAGCCGGCCTTGCCCTTCTCGGCCAGCAGGGTCAGTACCCGCGCCAGATCCGGTTGCTTGATCACATGGCCCGCGGGGGGCACCTTGCCGTTGTGCAGGAAGATGGCGGCGGCTTCGGGGAAGCGGTTGAGCACATCCTCCCGGTAACCGGCCAGTTTGCGGTAATGCGCTTCCACCTCGAAGCCGTCTTTGGCCAGCCGGATGGCAGGGGCCAGGGAGGTCTTCAGGGGCAGCTTGCCGTAGTTGTCCGCCAGGTGCACAAAGGCGGCAGCCTGGCCGGGGATGCCGGCGGCGCTGGGGCCGTTCAGTGCCCAGTCGCGTACGACCTTGCCATCGCGATCCTGGTACATGGTGGGGATGGCGGCGTCCGGGGCGGTTTCCCGGGCATCCACGAAGGTCTGCAGACCGTCACCTTCCCGGTGCAGTAGCCAGAAACCGCCGCCGCCCATGCCCGCCGAGTAAGGTTCCACCACGGCCAGAGCCGCCGCCACGGCGATGGCCGCATCGTAGGCATTGCCGCCTTTCTCGAGGATCTCCATGCCGGCTTCGGTGGCCAGTGGGTGAGCACTCGCTACCGCGTTCTTGCCCGGCCCGGCGGCCTGGGCGCTGACGGTGATCAGCAGTAGCAAGGAGAGCAAAATGCGCATGGGGTTCCTCCGTGGATGCGGATATTTTCTGTAGGAGCGCCGCTTGAGGCGCGAATCTGTTCGTGGAAGGTTTCCCGGGTACGCTTCGCGCCTCAAGCGCCGCTCCTACAGGGGCTGTCAGCGTTATTGTTATTGAGTGGCTATCCTGACAACGCGATCCAAGGCTACCGCTTCTGAAAAGTCGCTACCCGCGACTGGTTCCGGTTCGCGGGCTTGGCCTGGCTGTCACGCAGGGGCTGACTGGCGTTGTCGGCTGCCTTTAACCTTTCTTCCGTTCCTGGCGTTTCTGCTCCAGCGCTTTCGCGACCAGCGGCGGCACGAAGTTGCTCACATTCCCGTCCAGCAGGGCGATTTCGCGGATCAGGGAGCTGGAGATAAAGGACAGGTGCTCCGCCGGGGTCAGGAACACGGTCTCCAGCTCCGGTGCCAGTTGCCGGTTCATATTGGCGAGCTGGAATTCGTATTCGAAATCACTCACCGCCCGCAAGCCCCGCAACAGGATGTTGCCTTCCTCTTCCTTGCAGAAGTGGGCCAGCAGTTTGGAGAAACCGGTGACCCGGACATTGGGCAGATGGGCCAGCACCTGATTGGTCAGCTCGACCCGCTCTTCCAGGGTGAACAGGGGCCCTTTCTTTTCACTGGCGGCAATGCCGACGACCACTTCATCAAACATCTTGGCGGCCCGCTCGACCAGGTCCAGATGGCCATTGGTGATCGGATCGAAGGTGCCTGGGTAGATTACGCGGTTGGTCATGCTTGGCTCGCTTTGTCGCTGAATACCGTACCCGGCGCCGGACCGGGTACCCACAATGCCCGCAAGCATACCCCAAGCGCCAGCAAAGATGCAGGGTCAGGCCGGTTGTGCATCGGGCAGATTGCGACGGTATTGCTGGTACCAGCGGGCGCTGTGGGCAATAACCGCCTCCATGGCAGGGCGTGCCAGGCCCTGCTGGTCCAGAAAATGGTCGGTGTCGGTGGTGTCAAAACGGGTGGGCTGGATAAAGTGCAACGCCTCCGGCCAGGTGTTCATCAGCCTTGGCATCCCCGGCAGACGCAGTAATGCCGCCAGTACCGGTATCGGCAAGTGTCGCTGCGGTGCCCGCCGGCCCAGTATCTTGGCGGCGATGGCCAGCAGGCCCTGCAGGTTGGGCGTGGTCGGGTCCAGGGCCAGTAGCCGCGGTGGGGCGCTGTCAGCGGTGGCGGCCACGGCAATCAGTGCCGCCAGATGATCCACGGCCACCAGCGGTAGCCAGTGATCCGGGCTGCCCGGGACCATGGCCATTCGCCCCCGAGCCAGGTTGTCGAGCAGCGCAAATAGCGGCTGGGTACTATCCAGGGCGCCGCTATGGCTGTGGCCGGCGACGGTAGCGGGTTGCACTTCGACCAGATCCAGCGCATCGGTTGCCGCCAGCGCCCGTACCCGGATTGCCGCTTCCAGTTTGCTGGCTTCATAACCGCCGGCCCGGCGGTAGACGTGCTGCCAGTCCACCTGATCCGGGGCGTCGCTGGTGATACCCAGTCGTTGCAGATGCTCCCGGTTCTCCAGCATGAAGCCACTGATAAACACCAGGCGGCTGCCATGGCGGCGGGCCAGCTCGGCCACCGCCAGGCTGCCGGCCACATTGGTGCGCTGGGCGGTCTCGCGATCCAGTTGCCAGGCGAAGCGTGCGCCCAGATGAATGATGGCCTGAGGGGCAGCGAGATCCTCCGGCAGGCCCAGGCCGGGTAAATCCAGGTCTCCTTGCACCGCCTGCAGGCGCTCGCCCTGCCCGCCCAGGGCATTGACCTGTTGGCGCAGGACGGGAAGCTGGCTGCCAGGCTGGCGCAATACCGCCAGGATATCGTGGTGTTGGGTTAACTGAGCGCAGACATGGCGGCCGATAAAGCCGGTGGCGCCGGTGATGAGCAGGGTCATGGCAGGTCTCCGTGATGAGGTATGCCACCACCCTAAAGGGTAGAGTATGCTCTAAGGTCAACAGTGAATTGAGGCGGCCATGCAGATTGCAGAACTGGAACAGCGTACCGGGGTAAACCGTCACACCCTGCGCTATTACGAAAAGGCCGGCCTGCTTCAGGAAGTGGAGCGGCGCGGTAACAATTATCGGGACTACCCGGAAAAGGCGGTGGAGCGGGTGGATATGGTGCGCCAGCTCAAGGCGCTGGGGTTTTCCCTGCGTGAGATTCGAGAGGTGCTCGATGCCTTGCGGAGCGACAGCATTGATTGCGAACAGGGCGCAGTGCTGATGGCGGAAAAGAAGGCGGCGGTGGACGACAAGATTCGCGAGCTGAAACAGGTCAGTGCCCTGCTGGGCCGGGAGCAGCAACGGCTGGAAGAGAGCGCGGCGGCATTGCGCGAAGAAGGACGTTGCAAGGGATGATTTTTACCACAGAGGGCACAGAGTTCACTGAGGAAAAGCAGGCTGAAGATGTGGATGCTGCGGGGTGTGCAGTAAACAATGTCGCGTGATTTTTCTCTTTCTGCTCTCCGTTTTTTATCAAAAGAACGTTTTGGTCAATGAATGGTGTTTTTGGCGAACACCCTTGCCTGACAATGGCGTACAAACGCTGGCGATTTCGCCGGGCTCTGCTTAGCGTATGGGTCCATTCTTCGTGCGGCTTCAGGGAGTAGATCATGGGTGCGTCACAGGCAGAACAGAACGGCGTGAAAGAAATCAGTTTTGCGACAGCACAGCAGGTCGGGAAGGTCTCCTGTGAAGATGCGCTGGCCATTTATGATGCGCTGGAGCCGATTGAGACGGATTTCATGATCGGTGCCTGGAAAGGCGAAGGCTTCGAAACCGGTCATCCGCTGGATGGGGTGCTGGAGCGTTGTCACTGGCATGGCAAGCGTTTTGACAGCGCTGAGCATGTGCACCCGCTGGTGTTTCGCAAGGCGTCCGGCGAGCTCACTACGGTGAAACCGTTGCTGGTGATGCCGGGGCTGGGCCTGCTCGATCGGTTGCCGTTCCTGAAGTCAGAACGGGTCGGCAAGTTGTTCCAGTGGATGCTGCCACTGCTGTCCGGGCGCCAGTCCGCCGCCCGCCTGCGGATGGTTAACTACCGGGGAAAAACCTCGGCCACCATGTCCTACGACAACCTGCCCATCAATGATGTGTTCCGCAAGGTGGATGACAACACCGTGCTCGGCATCATGGATCTGAAAGGCATGAAGCAGCCGTTTTTCTTTGTGCTGCGTCGCGACGATCGCTGAGTCTTTCTGCCAGAATATCCCCTGAATAATTCGTAATGCCTGTGGGAGCGGAGTCTTCCACAATGAAGATCGATTCGGGGGAGTCATCATGGCCGAGTGGGCACCGCAATACAGCAAGGCTGAACGTATCCGCCTGCTTTTGTTTCATGCCGCCTGGGCTGTGCCGCTTTTCCTGCTGACCGAGTTTTTCTTTTTCCCCTGGTTCGAGCACTACGTGGAAACGGCCCACTGTCACAACTATGGGTCTCTTAATGGTCTGGAGTGGGTGATCTATAGCCTTTTTATCGGCTTGCCGCTGGGGCTGGCATTGGTGGTGCTGGCCATTGAAGGGTGGCACAGCTTTCGTGTGTTACGACTGGGCCAGTCGCCCCTGCCCGACGAAAAAGTGCTACGCCCTACCCGCTATGCGTACGGCCACCGGGCGCGTATCAAGCCGCTGATCTTTTTCCTGCTGGTAGTGTTCTTGTGTGGGGTATCGGTGCAGGGATTTTTCTGGGCGGATGCCATGATCGACACGCTGTCGCCGGACGTTGGCCGGTGTCTGGGCCAGGCGCTTCAAGATGCGTAGGGTGCACTGAGCCCAAGCGAACTGCACCATCCAAACGCCGAATTGGTGCAGTTCGCTTGGGCTCAGTGCACCCTACCTGATGGGGTCAATAACCGCTGTCCTCGGCGTCGCCACTGAGGCGTTCGCGGCGTTCCTGTTCTTCCTCGAAGGCGGCCTTGATTTCTGCCAGCACGTCTTCCACGTCGGCGATGTGGCCGTCGTCTTCCACCTGGCCGGTGAGTTCGCTGTCCGGGGTCAGCTCGCCGCTTTCATACAGGGCCCAGATTTCCTGACCATAGCGGCTACCGCGCAGTGACGGGGCATACTGGCCGTAATAGCGGGTCATGTTGTCCACGTCCCGGTAGAGCATGGCTTCGGCGCTGTTGTTGGCGGCGGCATCCACGGCCTGGGGCAGGTCGATGATCACCGGGCCGTAGTCATCCACCAGCACATTGAACTCGGACAGGTCGCCGTGGATGATCCCGGCACACAGCATGCGCACCACGTACTGCATCATCAGCGCGTGGTCTTCTTCCGCCTGCTCGGCGGACATCACCACCTCGCTGAGGCGCGGGGCCACGTCGCCTTCATCGTCGGTGACCAGTTCCATCAGCAGCACCCCTTCGAGCATGTCGTAGGGCTTGGGCACGCGCACGCCGGCCTCGGCCAGCAGACGCAGGGCGTCCACTTCGGCGCTCTGCCAGATCTTTTCCTGCTGCTCACGACCGAACTTGGAGCCTTTTTCCATGGCCCGGCTGCGGCGGCTGTTGCGGACCTTGCGGCCTTCCCGGTACTGGGCGGCTTTCTTGAAGTTTCGCTTGGCGGCTTCCTTGTAGACTTTCGCGCAGCGGATCTCCTCGCCACAGCGGACCACGAAGATATCGGCTTCCTTGCCGCTCATAAGACGGCTGATGACCTCGTCGATGAGGCCGTCATCGACCAGGGGTTGTAATCGTTGCGGGGTTTTCATGCCGCACTTATACCTTATTTGGCGTCCGGCTTCGCCTGCTTCCTGTGGTTTTCCTGTCGGAATCGGCGCTGGGGGCGATGAGGTGGGGCGGTAAAAGTAACGCCCTGCGCCGTACAGGTAACCGTCGCAGGGCGTTATTCAGAGGCGGGTCAGGCTTGCAGCTTGTCCGCCAGGGCGGTGGCGTTGCGGGCGCTCATGCCATAGATGGTGAGCTGCGGGTTCACCCCCAGGCTGGTGGGGAATACCGAACCGTCGATAATGTACAGGCCGTTCAGATACTTGTAGCTGCCGTCGCTGTTGACCACACACTGGGACTCATCCTGGCCCATGGCGCAGCCCCCCATCACGTGGGCACTGCCAAGGCCGGTGATCACCGGGTCGTAGGCCAGGTTGTTGATGGCATCCCTGGCCTCTTTCCAGCTTTTGTAATAACCGGCATGGCCGTGGCTGGGGCGGATCTCTTTGGCCCCGGCGGCGAAGTGCATTTCCGCCATGGTCAGGTGGGTGCGCTTGGCGCCTTCCAGCAGATAGGGGTCAACGGGATAGTCGATGACCGGCTCGCCATTGTCGCGAAGTTCCACATTGCCGCCGGGGTTGTCGGCGTGGAAACCATCCCGGATCAGGGCGATGGAGGCTGCCAGGTTTGGCAGCCGCTCGATTTCGCTGCGGGCATCGCCACCGTAGCCGCCCATCAGGGCACCGGTGAG
Organism: uncultured Alcanivorax sp.; assembly: GCF_947258575.1. Lineage (GTDB taxonomy): Bacteria > Pseudomonadota > Gammaproteobacteria > Pseudomonadales > Alcanivoracaceae > Alcanivorax. The sequence continues at coordinate 66,968 of NZ_CAMYIV010000010.1, read as the reverse complement.
GCCCGGGTGCATGGGCATCATTTCCAGCTTGTAGCCCGCCGGGCCGTCCACGCCATGCTTGAACACGAACTCGTCGGAATACAGGGATTGCGGCGCGCCGTAATACGGCGCCACTTCCTTGTCGTAGATGCCGAAGGTAAAGGTAGTGGGGTGCAGGAAGGTGCGCTTGCCTACCCTGCCCTGGGGGTCCGGTGCCTCGGAACGCATCAGCAGGGCGGGAGTCTGGATGCCGCCGCCGGAGGCAATCACGGTTTTCGCCTTGACGGTGACCGTGGCGCCGATGGCGACTTTGTCATTGTTGAGCGGGTGCACTTCCACCCCGGTGACGGTGTCGCCGTCGATGATCAGACGATGGGCCTGGGCGCTGTGAATGAGGGTGGCGCCGTTGTTCATGGCCGTGGGCAGCGTGGTTACCAGCATGGATTGCTTGGCATTGGTCGGGCAGCCCATGCCGCAGTAACCGATATTCCAGCAGCCTTCCACGTTGCGCGGGATCACGGCCCATTCCCAGCCCAGGGCGTCGCAGCCTTTTTTCAGCACGTCGTTGTTGGCGTTGGGGGGCATGATCCACTGGCTGATCTTGAGCCGCTCTTCCATCTTCTGGAACCAGGGGTCCAGATCATCACGCAGCAGATTTTCCGCGCCGAAGGTGTCCTGCCAGTACTGCAGGGTTTCACTGGGGGTGCGGAAGGAGCTGGTCCAGTTGACCACGGTGGTGCCGCCCACAGTGCGGCCCTGCAGGATGGTGATGCCGGCATCCTTGGTGGCGCGCATGGCGCCCTCCTGATACAGGTCCCGGTAGGCCTGGCCTTCGTTCAGGGTGAAGTCGTCAGAGCTCATCAGCTTGCCGGCTTCGATAAGAATCACCTTGAGCCCGCGCTGGGTGAGAATTTCTGCGCTGACGCCGCCGCCGGCACCGGTGCCGATGATCACCACATCCGCTTCCAGAGTGCGGTCAGCGGAAACGGTACGGCCGTCAATGACATCCCAGCCGTTCTTGATACCGGTTTTCCACGGGTCATTGATGCCCTTGATGGGCAGGGAAGACAGGTCCTGCATGGCGTTGTCCTTTTATTTTTTGACTGGCTGGTGCAGAAGAAAGGCCGCTGTTCAGGCGACGATTTTTTGCGGCGGGCCCGGGTAACCGGTGCTGCGCGCCGCCTCGGGCTTCACGTACCAGGCCATGAACATGGGCTGGGTGAGGCCTTTGAATGCCATCTGCGACAGGCCGCGATCACTGGAGGACCAGTGGGCCAGGGTTTGTTGCAGCTCGTCTTCGCTCTGCTCGGCAAAGCTGGCCCAGGTGCCGGTGATAAACCAGCGGGCAGCGCCCAGCTGCATCAGATCAAGAATCTGAAACAGGGTGGCCCGGGTGCCGGGCATGGCCCCATCCAGAAGATCGTCGTAAGCCTTCATGCCGTCTTCGGCACTGGCGCCCACATCCGTGAGTGCCTTGCCCAGCACGGCGCCGACCAGCGGGGTGAGCAGGTCTACATCCTGTTGGCGAAAATGGCGATAACCTGCCGCCGGGCCGTCATTGCTGGAACAGCCGGTAAGCAGGGTGAGGCTGGAGCCGGTGGCCAGCAAGGCACTACCGGCGGCGCCCAGCTTGAGAAAGCTGCGGCGATTGAGTCCCTGATCCATAGCGCACTCTATATTCTTGTTAGTGGTTATTTGTAGGAGCGGCGCTTGAGCCGCGAACCAACAAGGTACGAGTTGCGAGAAGCGAGTTTCGAAAACCCCAAACCCGCTCTTCGTCTTTCGTAACTCGCTTCTCGTGCCTCGTTACTGCGTGAGGCTGTTCGCGGCTCGAGCGCCGCTCCTACAGCAAGGTAACGGTAAATCTATAACCGCTGTTCCTATTTCAAAAAGTACTTGTCGATCATCTTGTGCATGCCGCGGCCATAGGGGGGCAGGATGAACTTGGTGGCGTTGAACTTGCCCTTCTTGTAGATGCCCTTGGCCTGGGAGAAGGTCAGGAAACCTTCCGGGCCGTGGTAGGCGCCCATGCCGGACTCGCCTGACCCACCGAACGGAATGTCGTCGACACCCACATGGGAGATGGTGTCGTTCAGGCAGACGCCGCCGGAATGGGTGTTCTTCAGCACCCGGTCACAGTTGCCCTGGTTCCAGTCGAAGTAGTACAGGGCCAGCGGGCGGGGACGCTCGTTCACGTACTCGATGGCGTCATCCAGATTCTTGTAGGGCACCACGATCATCAGCGGGCCGAAGATTTCATCCTGGGCGATCTGCATGTCGTCGGTCACGTTCAGCACCAGGGTATGAGGGATCTTCTGGCTGCCGGTGAAATCTTCGTTGGCCGGGTTGATCTCGATGACATCGGCGCCCTTCTCGCTGGCATCCTTCAGGTAGCCCTGCAGCCGGCTGAACTGGCGCTGGTTGATGATGGCAGTGAAGTCCGGGTTGTTGACCATGGTCGGGTAAGACTGGGCCACTTGGGCTTTCCAGGCGTCCACGAATTCCTGCACCCGGTTTTCAGGGCAGAGGATGTAGTCCGGGGCCACACAGGTCTGGCCGGAGTTCAGGCACTTGCCGAAGGCGATACGCTCGGCGGCATCCTTCATGGGGAAGTCCTGGCCGATGATGCAGGGGCTCTTGCCACCCAGCTCCAGGGTCACCGGGGTCAGGTTGGCGGCAGCGGCGCGCATGATGTGGCGGCCCACGGTGGTAGAGCCGGTGAACAGCAGGTGGTCGAACGGCAGGCTGGAGAACGCCTGGGCCACATCCACCTCGCCATTGATCACTGCTACCTGTTCTTCCGGGAAGGTGTCCGCGATCAGTTTCTCCAGCAAGGCACCGGTGCGTGGGGTAGCTTCACTCATCTTGATCATCACCCGGTTGCCGGCGGCCAGGGCAGTGATCAGTGGCACCACGGCCAGCTGGATCGGGTAGTTCCAGGGAACGATGATGCCCACCACGCCCACGGGCTGATATTCCACCCAGGTCTTGCCCGGCCAGCTCAGTGCGCTGACGCTACGCTTCTGGGGCTTCATCCACTTGCGCAGCTTCTTGGTGGTGTACTTGAGCCCTTCCAGAGTGATCAGCATCTCGGCCAGCTTGGTTTCGTCGGCCGCCCGGGTGGTGAAATCGTTGTTGAGGGCCTCGATCCAGGCATCCAGGTTGTCCAGCAGCATCGGTTTGATGCGGTTGATCAGCTCAATGCGTTGTTCCGCGCTGGGGTAAGGGTGCTGGCGGTAGGCCGCTTTCTGGGCAGCGAAAATCTGCTGCATGCGTTCGATGTCGGCATTGTTGCTGTGGAGATCTTTCACTTCGGCGACCATGGTCACTTGCCTCCCGAGGCTTTTTTTATCCTGAGTCCGCGACTTCATCGCGGCGTCTGACGCAAGCCTTTGCCGCCACAGAAAATTTTCTTCAGTCGATCGCATTCCCTGATGCGACGCTTCTTCAGAAAATCCCCTGTGACAGCAAATTCTTACGCCATCCATCCACGCTGAAATCGCGGCTTCAGGATTATGTATGATGACAAGACCGGCAGTGCTGATTGCCGATCAAAAATTAACCTTGAGTCTGATTTTTAGAGTAATTACTCTAGGAGTCAACCTGCAGTAATGAAATCACAACATTTGGCCTACAATGACCAGCACCAAGGAACGCATCCTCAACACCAGCCTCACGCTCTTTAATCGGCAGGGGGAACGCAATGTGACCACCAATCATATTGCCGACGCGCTGGGGATCAGCCCGGGGAACCTCTACTACCACTTTCGCAACAAGGGCGTCATCGTGGCGGCGTTGTTCGAGCGCTACAGCGAGCACCTGCTGGCCCTGTTGCAGGCGCCTCAGGGGCCGCTGACCTGGACCATCAAGACCCATTATTTCGAGGGGTTGCTGGCGTCCATGTGGCAGTACCGGTTTTTCCACCGCGACCTGACCCACTTTCTTCATGCCGACCAGGCGCTGGCAGCGCGCTACCAGGCCTTTGTGGAGGTGGTGCTGGAACGGGGACTGGTGATTTACGGCGAACTGCGCAGCAGCGGCATTATCGATGTGGATGATGAGCAGCTACAGGGACTGATGGTGAACACCTGGGTGCTGATGTCCTCCTGGGCATCGCTGGTCCATGGCCTGCGCCCGGACGCGGCGGCGGATGAAGCCCTGGACGAATCCCTGATGCGCCACGGCATCTACCAGATCATCTGTCTGGAAGAACCCTTCCTGCGCGGCGAGACCCGCGAGCACCTGGAAGAAATGAAGGCCCGCTACCGGGCCGCGGACACCACCTCGGCGCTGCTGCTGGGCCATGTGCCGGGAATGCAGCGTACCGGCAGCGAATAGCTGTCCTTCCAACTACCACTGCAAAAAAACGGTTTCACCACAGAGGGCACAGAGCACACGGAGGAAAACCCTCTTTTCTCGGTGTGCTCTGTGCCCTCTGTGATGAAGACGCAGGGTTATCGCCCTTTTCCCAATACATCTTTCAAACGCAGGCGTTGATAACCGATGGTTGCTTGCCTCTATGGGCGGCCTGCGTGCTCCTTGTGCATGGGCTGGATACGATTCTCAATAATTCTGTCTTTATGGTCAGTGTTATTGGGTCAGGGAAAAGAAGAGGCCAACATATTGAATCATGTGCAAACAGGCCGGTTTGTAACTGACTGACTTTTCTGCTTTTATCTTTCGATATGCAAATTTGTAGTTTGTGATATGAAGCCGGCACGTTCATTGGATATTCGGGCCGGCTTCCTAATATCTGTTAGCTCATTGGAGATCCACGTCAGGAGAAAGGATGCTGTCAGAAATCAAGGACATCGCCGTAGGGCTCTCTGCTGCGTTCACAGCCTTTTTTGCCTTCAAAGGTATCAGTACCTGGAGAGCAGAGCTCAAGGGGAGATCTGAATATCAGATAGCCAAAGATACTCTTAGAGCTGTTTATCGTGTACGGGAAGCCTTCAAACACGTTCGAGGCCCTGCGATTTATGGATACGAATATCCAGAAGAGATGACGAACACTCATGGCCACCTAAAGAGAGAGTTTAAGCACGCTGGTACTGCACATGTTTACGAAAAACGCTGGAAAGTGCTGCATGACGCGTTCGTTGAGCTAGAACAATGCCACCTTGAGGCAATGGTAGAGTGGGGCTCTGAGTATCAAGACGTTATTGTCCCTCTGAGAAAATGCAGGGTGGATGTTCAGCTCGCAATTCAGCATCTACTTTCTCGATATCAAAACCCTCACGAGCCCGATTGGATGAATGCCGAAGAGCGAAAGGAACAGCAGGCGATCTTGTACTATGGAGGAGAAAGCTCGAAATATGACACTTTCACTCCAAAGATCAACGACGCGGTGACCAAGTTTGAGGTTTGGTTGAGGCCGCACGTATCCCGGAAAAGGAGCTAACCAACCATTCCAGTTCGTTCCGGCCCTGATGGGAATCCACCGGACGGCCTTTTCTCCGCTTCGCTACGCAAAGGCCGCCGCTGAATATTGGCGTTATGCATCTATGGAATTCAATATAAAAGGAATAATCTGATGTCTCCAATTCTGATTAATAAAGAAATTCAACAAAATCCGGTCGGTGATCCATACTCTGCTTTCTTGGCAATTATTCGTCCCATACTGCATGGATTGCTTTATTCCTTGAAGCAGGATGTTGTTGCGGAGGTCGGTGGCTATGAAAATGTAAAACTGAAGATGTTGCCAAGATTGAGGAGAGAGGGTGACGGTGATATTGGTATTTGTTTCGAATATGCTGTTCATGATGCCATGCGTAGAAAAGATCCCCTTATCGTTGGAAAAGTAGATGATGCGTTAGCAAATCATTGTAGGGTTCCCGGTCAAAGTATTGAATCAATATTATTTGGCGCTGAAAAAAATGGCTCCGTGCAGTTGATTGATACGGCGCATAGTATTTTGACAGAAGATTCTCGGATACTGACTGGTGCACAGGCCCAGCCCCCTAAGTTAAAAACACATCTTGCAGGCATTGTTGAAGCTTTTCGTTTTAGAAATCGAAGAGAAGAGCTTCCTAAAAGTATAAAAGGACTATGGAAAGCTGATTTGTTTTTAGGATATACCGATTCTCAACGCTGGGTCGGCACTACTGTTAAGATAAATCCTACAGCACTTGAAGGAGCAGAAGGGCTGCGTGTAGGTATAGTGCCTGCTCAGTATGGACGGAGTGATCTTATCACTTTTGACCAACGTAGAAATCTAGTCGTTTGCCCTTTGCCATATGACGGATCTTTTATGGAAATATTTTATAAATCTTGGGGTATAGTCAGTCAATTTTGTAATGCGGATGCTTCTATGCCAAGAGAAGCAAACCTGCCAGAGCCTCTTCATCGACTCGTGACTCAAGAGTTGGTTAGTAGGCGAGAGTTCGGTGTGTTGGAGATTATTCAAGCATTAGGCCCGCTTTCTCAGCCCCATCTTTTAGTTCCACAAACGGATACTGTCAGCGTACAGGGAATGGATGATAATGTTGTCGGAGCTGTCACTGATTCTCTTATTTCTCCAATGCCATCGTTAACACCAGATGCATAACAAGGCGCTGCTGCCGGCTAAATTTTACGCTTTGCTCCAAATTTACCGCAGAGTGCGGCGTTAGAGAAACTAGCAATCGGTGAGATTATGGGGGTCAGCTCTTGCCCCGTGCGTTTCATCGAACCTGGGGGAGCGTTGATGACATCGGTGATGTGCATACCTCCCATACCTCCAAGCCTGGAATTTTGCATTCAAGTGCCGGGTTAGTTCGCCATGCAAGCATGGGCTCCAACAAGCTGCCCAGGCTTTGAAACGAACCCTCTCAGTCTGTCAGCGAAAACCAAACCCCTGCACAAACGCCATCAACCGCTGTTCCAACCAGAAGCGCTGGGGCGCGTGGTTGATGAAGCCCACGTGGCCCCCGTACTCGCTCACCTCCAGGGTTACCGCCGGGCCAAGCTCTTCCTGGCGCGGTAGTGTGTCCGGGGTCATGAAGGGGTCGTCCCGGTTCTGCAGCATCAGTGTGGGGGTGCGGATCTGCAGCAGCTTGGGGCCGGCGGAGCATTGGGCGTAGTAATGGTAGGCCCCACGAAAACCGTACAGCGGCGCGATGATCTGGTCATCGTAACGCCAGAAGGAGCGGATGCCGCTCATGTTCAGCCGGTGCAGGCGCTTGGCTTCCGGCTGGTTGATCTTGTCCAGATGGCGCTTCTTGTCGTCGAGCTGGCCGAGCAGCACTTTCAGCAGATGCTGGCGGTACATCTTCGACAGGCCCCGATCCAGCCGGTTGGCGCACAGGTCCAGCCGCAGGGGCGCACACACCGAGGCCACCGCCGTCAGCTTGCCGTTGTCCCGTTGAGCCAGCCAGTTCAGCAGCCGGCTGCCACCCAGCGACACGCCGATGGCGATGCGGTTACCTGTTGGGTCCTGGGCAAACACATGCTCGATCACCGCATCCACATCGTCCGTTTCCCCGGCGTGGTAACACAGCGCGGTGTCATTGGGCTGTTTCGCCCCGCGACTGTTGATCGCCACCGAGCGCACCCCCGCATTGGCCAGCGCCTTCTGAATGCCACGCATATAGTGGGAATCGCTGCAGCCAGAGAGGCCGTGGAGCAGGATCACGGTGAGCTGACCGGGGTGGCGTTGCGGCCCGGCCCAGTCCAGCAACAGCTGGTCACCATCCGCCAGAGGCAGCCATTCGCTGTGCCGCTCCACCTCAGGCAAGGCGCGACCGAGTGGTCCCCACAGGGTTTGCAGGTGGGGGTTGCGTAGCCACACGGGGGGCCGGAACGGGGAGGCAACTATTTCGCCCATGGAATCTCTCACTTGATAGCAGTCTCTTTGACCGGCGCTATGGTAGCCTTTTGCTTTTCCCGCTGGCACCCATTGATGACGGAGATCCCATGGCCCGCCGCTTTTTCGACGATCAGGAATTTCACTCCGGCCTTGCCACCGAGCTGGGCGCCAATGCCAGTCATCATATTGGCAAGGTGCTGCGCATGGCGGTGGGCGACGAGCTGGTGGTATTCAATGGGCACGGCGGTGAATGGACCGCGCGGATCCTTGCCGTGGGCAAGAAGGCGGTGACCGTGGAGCCGCTGGCGTTTGTGGAGGAAGACCGCACTGCCCCGCTGGCGGTCACGGTGGCGCTGCCCATGATTAAGGGCGAGCGCATGGACTATGCGATCCAGAAAGCCACAGAGCTGGGCGCCGCCCGGATCGTGGTGCTGGATACCGAGCGTTGTGAGGTGCGCCTCAAGGGCGAACGCCAGGAAAAGAAACTGGCCCAGTGGCAACAGGTGGCCATCAGTGCCTGCGAGCAATGCGGCCTGAACCGGCCCCCGCAGGTCACCGGCGTGATGCCGCTCAAGGACTGGCTGACTGAAGACCTGCCAGACTTGCGATTGATTGCGCACCCGGGAAAAAGCCCGTTCTCCCCTGCTGCCCTGAAAGGAACAGCGGAACTGGCCCTGCTCACCGGCCCGGAGGGCGGCTTTTCCGATGAGGAACTGCGCGCGGCGGAGGAAAACGGCTTTGTGGCCTTTGCCCTGGGCAACCGGGTGTTGCGCGCGGAAACGGCACCGGTGGCGTTGCTGGCGGCGTTGTGGGCGTGGAAAGGATAAAAGATAGCTTCAAGCTTCAAGCTGCAAGCTACAAGGCGCGGCCTGGTTTATCGCGGCAGAAAGTCTGTGCCCGCGCATGAGCGCGGATAAGACCCTGGCGGATACTACGGGACTATAACCGCGTTGCAGCTTGAAGCTTGTGGCTTGCAGCTAACAATAAGGGCAAAACATGCTGACAACCCTGGCCATCAGTAATTACCGTTCCGCCCTGGAGCTGCTATTGCCGCTTGGGCCGCTGAATGTGATTACCGGTGCCAACGGCAGTGGCAAGTCCAACCTGTATCGGGCCCTGCGGCTGCTGGCGGCCACTGCCCAGGATGACGTGATTGCGGCGCTGGCTGGTGAGGGCGGGCTGGAGTCTACCTTCTGGGCCGGGCCGGAGACGCTCAGTACTGCCATGCGCAAGGGATTGGTGCCGGTGGAAGGTGGGCCCCGTCAGCATAGCCGGCGGCTCAGGCTGGGTTTTGCCGACGAGGATTTTGGTTACCTGATCGAGTTGGGGCTGCCCCGGCCGGACAGCACCACCGCCTTCAACCTGGACCCGGAAATCAAGCGGGAAATCATCTGGGCCGGCGGCGCCTACCGTCCGGCGGCAGCGTTGGTGGATCGGCGCGGGCCGCTGGTGAAAGCCCGTGTCGATAACGGCTGGCTGTCATTGGCTGATCACCTCAATACCTTCGACAGTCTTTTCAGCCAGGTGGCCGATGCGCGTTCGGCGCCGGAGGTGCTGGCCCTACGCGAGCGGATTCGTGGCTGGCGTTTCTATGACCACTTCCGCACCGACCGGGAGGCCCCGGCCCGCCAAGTGCAGATCGGCACTCGTACACCGGTGCTGCACCACGATGGCCGCGATCTGGCGGCGGCCCTGCAGACCATCCGCGAAGTGGGCGACAGCCTGGCGTTGGATGCGGCCATTGAGGACGCCTTTCCCGGTGCCAGGCTGAATATCGAACCGTTGCCGGATGGTCGCCTGAAGCTGGAGTTTCATCAGTACGGCCTGCTGCGCCCGCTGTCAGCGGCGGAGCTGTCCGACGGCACCCTGCGCTACCTGTTACTGATCGCCGCCCTGCTCACCCCGCGCCCTCCTTCACTGATGGTGCTTAACGAACCGGAGAACAGCCTGCACCCGGATCTGCTGCCGGCACTGGCCCGCCTGATCAAACAGGCCAGCCAGCACAGCCAGCTATGGGTGGTCAGCCATGCCAGCCAGCTGGTGGCGGCGTTGAACGAACATCCGGATTGCCATGGGGTGGAGCTCACCAAAGAGCTGGGTGAAACACAGATCGTCGGGCAGGGGTTGTTGAGTACGCCTAACTGGCATTGGTCGGAACACCACTGACGCAGGAAAATATGAAAAAACAATCGGGTGTACTGCAACGTTGGGATGATGAGCGTGGTTTCGGCTTTATCACCGACAAGAAAGGCCGGGACATTTTTGTTCATGTCAGTGCCTTTGGCCGTATTCGTTCGCGCCCGAAAGCCGGCGAAAAGGTGCTGTTTCGGGTGGAGCCGGATGCGGCCAAGGGCGTACGCGCCGTGGAGGTGGAACGGTGCTGGCGGCCCGGCCATCTGCTGTTGCCGGAGTTTCTTTTCCCGCTGCTGATGGTGGGGGCGTTCTATGGCGGGCTGTGGTGGTTTTTCTCGCAGAATGCGTTCTGGTTTTTCCTGATTATTTTCCTGTTGTTAATCGCCGGCCTGACGTTCCTGATGTTCGGTCTGGACAAGCGAGCAGCGCTGAACGAACGCCAGAGGGTGCCAGAAAATACCCTGCATCTTTTGTCTCTCGCCGGTGGCTGGCCCGGTGGTCTTCTGGCGCGTCCGCTGTTTCGCCACAAAACCCGCAAGCAGCCTTTTCGCACTGTTTTCTGGCTGATGGTCGTGGGAAATCTTGTGACGGTAGGTGTCTTTCTGTTCAGTCCTCAGGCCGCGCCCTTGCGGGACTGGCTGGATGTTCAGGCGTTGAGTTGGTTGATCACACTCAAGCAATGGGGATGGATAAGCAGCCCAGTTTGAGACTGAAACGGTTATAAAAAAAGCGAATGGAATAAAACAATAACCAGGGAAGAAAAATAATATGCGGTTACCGGAAGAGGTGGAAAGCTCGCTGAAAGTGTACGGAAAAAAAGCAGCGATCAGACAGTTATGCCGACAATATAAGATGAGTCGCGGGGCGGCAGCGGGATGGGTGTCAGCCTGCTGTGACAAACATCTGCAAGCAGCTGACACGTCGCTGAGCAACCGAAAAATAGCCGCCATTCTGATGACGGCTTTTCTTGTTGGCATGCTGCTGGCGGCACTGGAAAAACTGGTCTGAGCGCTTCAGATGAGAAGGAGCACGAGGAAAAGACATGCAAGTGACAAGCCCTATTATTACCCCGGTCGTGGTACTGGTGGCCTGGACCATGGTCATGTGGCTCTGGATGTATGTAACGCGGTTGCCAGCCATGAAAGCCGCTAGCATGAAGCCAGACCCGGTAGCGCCCCGTGGCGAGCAGATGAACACCCTGCCCGCCAGTGTGCGCTGGAAGGCGGATAACTATAACCACCTGATGGAACAGCCTACGGTGTTCTATGCCGTGGCCCTGTCGCTGGCACTGCTTGGCCAGGGTGATGGCATCAACCTGACGTTGGCCTGGGCCTATGTGGGTATCCGCGTGGTGCATTCGTTATTGCAGGCGTTGATCAACAAGATCGAGCTACGTTTTGTGTTGTTTGCCCTGTCGTCTCTGGTACTGATCGGGCTCACCGTCAATGCGTTACGCGCCGTGTTCTGATGGCCTTTGATACTGATCTGGCGTTGCGGGTTCGCGAAGGGCTGCTCACTGTCAGTGGTGCTTTGCCCGATGAAAAGCGCATGTTCGGTGGCCTCTGTTTCATGATCGCCGGCAACATGTGCTGCGGTATTCTCGGTGACCGCTTGATGGCACGGGTGGGGCCGGATGCCTATGCAGCGTTGCTCGACGAACCCGGAGCTGGCGAAATGGATTTCACCGGTCGGCCCATGAAGGGCATGCTGATGATCGACGCTGATACCGTCGCCGATGATGGGGCCCTGCAGGACTGGTTATCTCACTGCTTTGCCTTTGTGCGTACCCTGCCACACAAATAAATCATCAGGAATGACCATGCTACAAATCGGGATTGTGATCTACGATGATGCCGAAGTGCTGGATTTTGCCGGCCCTTTTGAAGTGTTCTCTACTGCCGCCCGGCTCTGTGATAGTGCGCCCTGGCAGGTGTCCCTCATCAGTGAAAACCGTGAGGTGATGGCGAGAGGTGGCTTCCCGGTGAAAAGTCACTTCACCCTCGCCGACCACCCGTCTGTGGATGTATTGCTGGTCAGCGGTGGTGTGCATTGCGCTGGCATGGAAAACCCGGCCCTGCTTGAAGCCATTCGCGAGGCCGGTGATGCCGCCAGCTGGGTCACGTCTGTCTGTACTGGCGCCTTTCTGCTGGCCGAGGCCGGTTTGCTGACGGATCAACGGGTCACCACTCACTGGGAAGATAGTGCTGATTTACGACAGCGTTTCCCTGCGCTGGATGTGCAGGAAAATGTCCGCTGGGTAGAAGATGGCAATCGCCTCACGTCGGCGGGCATTTCCGCGGGCATCGACATGAGTCTGCATATGGTGGAAAAGCTGCACAGCCGGAAACTGGCGGAAGACACTGCCCGGCAGATGGACTATGCCTGGCAAGAGTAGGTTTACCGATGCCGGCGGCTATAACGCCAGTACACCACTGCCAGTGATGCCGCCAAGATGGCAGGAAGCATCAGCGCGGTGAAATGCAGTAGCCTGAACAGCAAGGTTCCCAGCGCGCCGCCGCAAATGAAACCGCCAATCAGTAAGACGAACAGCAAAAGCCGGCGGCCGTTGAGGGGAATGCCACGCAGCCGGTTGCCGAGCATGATGCCCAGGTCGGTGAAGATCCCGGACAGGTGGGTGGTGCGAATGATGGAGCCGCTGTAGGTGGTGACCATGGCGTTCTGCAGGCCGCAGGCCATGGAGGCCAGATAGATACCGAGATCACTGCCCTGTTGCAGTGTCAGCATGGCCATGATCAGCAACGCGGCTTCGATCAGCAGGGAGAAACCGTAATGGCGGCCCAGTTTCAGGGCGGTGCTGGTGATCAGCATGCCGCTGAGGGCGGCACCGGCGAGAAAGCTAAGCAGGGTAAACAGCAGGTGCAGGGCATTGCCCAGAGCCAGGTCCGCCAATGCCAGGCCCAGTAGCGACGAGGTGCCGGTCAGGTGAGAGACAGACTGGTGGCTAAAGCCCAGCAGCCCCACCGCATTGACACTGCCCGCCAGAAAGGCGAGCAGAAAGGCTCCAACTTCTACCCAGGGTGGAAGACGCGTCAGCAAGAAAGCCCCCATGCATAGCCGTGATGATAGGCGAGTGTAACATGCGCGTCAGCGGGGGATTTTCGATTATTTCTTTTTCTTCTTCTTGCTGCCTTTTGAGGCTTTTTTGTCGTCGCCCTTTTTACCGGACTTTTTCTTGTTGTCTTTCTTGTCACTCTTTTTGGTCTTTTTGCTGGTGCCCTTGGTGCTTTTCTTGTCCGTTTTTTTCTCGGACTTTTCATTTTTGGCTTTGACGGGTTTCAGTGCTTTGACTTTTTTGCCGCTTTTCTTTTTTTCTTTGTCGGCTTTTTGCGTCTTGCTGTCTGCCTGCGCAGAAGAAGTGGGAGCCGGGCTGTCGGTGTCGAAGATTTCCAGGCTCACGGTCCGGAACCGTCGTAAACAGTAGCGTACCTGGCCGAGGCTGAGCCCACTTTGTTCAGCGGCCTGTTGCTGGGTATTGCCCTGGTCCAACGCCAGCAATGCCTTGGCTCGGGGGCCGTTCGGGGCCGGTTGGTCGGATCGAGCCTGGCAAAAGGTACGCTGTGCGCTGGTAAGAAGAGAAGACTGACTCATTATAGGTGATCCCCTGAGGTGGGCCCGGAGAGGGTGCCGGGCCTTGGACAAAAAACACGAGCCTTACACAATACGAGACAGCCAGAGAGGAAAGCAAAAAAACAAATTGCCTGTCAGAAAAGTGACATCTTTCAGGCGATCTTCTGCTGCGTTTCCATCATGTCAGCCTGCAGGATTTCAATCCAGTATCCATCCGGATCCTTGATGAAAGCGAGACCTTTCATCTTGCCATCATCCGGTTTCTTGACGAAATCCACTCCCAGCTTTTCGAACCGTTCGGCGGCGGCGTAAACATCGGGAACGGTGATGCCGATATGACCAAACCCCTGGGGCTGGTCGTTGCCATTGTGATAGGCAAAGTCCGCATCGTCTTCGCTGCCCCAGTTGTGGGTCAGCTCCAGCATGGCTTCACGACCAAAGGTGTAGGTGAGTCGTTTGGCATCGTCCTCGGGCACCTGGCGCGCCTCCTCTTCCCCCAGATAGGCCAGGAAATAGAGGCTGAACTTCATTGCCGGAAAATCGAGTTTGCGCACCAGGCGCATGCCCAGCACCCGGGTATAGAAATCCAGGCTGACAGCGGGGTCCTTGATACGGAGCATGGTCTGGTTGAACAGGAAATCGCGGGTGGCGTCGTCCTCGGTTTCACAGAGGCCGTCGGCCTGTTCGAAGTGGCGGGACATAGGGGCTCCTGAATCTTTGAGGCTTGGGGATGTTCAGGATATTGGGATGGGGCGAAAGGAATGCAAGCCTTGTTGCAGGTGCGTCGCTGCGGCGCGATCCCCCAAATACCTGAAAAGACGGATCTACCCACAGAGGGCACAGAGCACACAGAGAAAAAACCGTCTTTTCCTCAGTGATCTCTGTGCCCTCTGTGGTGGAAGTGCTTTTGATCCTGGTCTTGGGGGCGCCCTGGCAGCGTTACCGCAACGGTCGCTCCGGTTCGCACCTCAAGCGGTGCTCCTACAGAGAGGGCGGAGCTTGCGGTTGGCAAGCTCCTGGAGATGGATGGATCAGGCCGGGGTTTTTTCCACGGTCTTGAGGACTTTCTGCAGGCCGGCCACGGCGCCACCGATGTCGCTGAGGCCCTGAGGCAGCAGCAGGGTGGTGGATTCCTTGGCGACTTTTTCGAAGGCGGATACGTACTGCTCGGCGATGCGCAGGCTGACGGCTTCTTCGCCACCATCCTCTTTCACGGCGCCGGCTACCTGACGCAGGCCTTCAGCGGTGGCGGTGGCGATCAGCTCGATCTGACGGGCGCGACCTTCCGCCTCGTTGATCTGCTTCATTTTTTCACCTTCGGAGATATTGATCATCTCCTGCTTCTCACCTTCGGAGCGGTTGATGGCGGCCTGGCGATCACCCTCTGAACGGTTGATGGCGGCCTGGCGCTCACCCTCGGACTCGGCAACCACGGCGCGACGTTCACGCTCGGCGCGAACCTGTTTCTCCATGGCGTCCTTGATGGACACGGGCAGGTTGATGTCGGCCACTTCGTAGCGCAGCACTTTCACGCCCCAGGGCTGTGCGGCTTCATCCACCGCCTTGACCACTTCCATATTGATTTCGCCGCGTTCCTCGAAGGTCTTGTCCAGATCGATTTTACCGATCACGGAACGCAGGGTGGTCTGGGCTAGTTGCTGGGCGGCCATCACGTAGTCGTCCACACCATAACTGGCGGACTTGGGATCGATTACCTGCAGGTACATGACGCCGTCGATGGAGACTTCGATGTTGTCCTTGGTGATACAGCTCTGGCGCGGCACGTCACGGACGATTTCCTTCTGGGAGTGCTTGTAGGCAACCCGGTCGATAAAGGGCATCAGGAAGTGGAGGCCCGCTTCCAGGGATGTCTGGTACTTGCCCAGCCGCTCCACCACATACACCTGCCGCTGCGGCACGATGCGGATCACCATGAAGAGCAGAATGACAACGCCGAGGGCGATGAGAGCGGAAATAATTAAACCTGCCATGGATAAAGTTCCTTGTTATTGCTTGTGAGTTGAGATGAAAACGGGGTGGCGATAGGCGTCATTCCGCCGGCGTCTGCGGCCCTGGCATCCAGGGCTCTACGGTGAGCCAGAGGCCGTCGTGCTGGGTGATGCGAACCATATCGCCGGGATGCAGGGGCTGGGCGCACTGTGCCTGCCAGCGGGCGCCCCGGTAGGAAACGGTGCCCACGCCGTTGCTGAAGGCGTCTGCCACGGTGGCGCGACCACCGACCAGGCCGGCACTGTCTGCCTCGCCCTCACCGCGGGGCCGCTCACTGCCCATCAGCTTGTCGTTGATCACGCGACGGACAAATACCAGCAATAACAGGCTGGTAAGAGCGAACAGGGTCAGTTCCCAGGCGGTGTCATCCAGCAGTCCGAGAAACTTGAGGCTGCCTACCAGCAAAGCGGCGATCCCGAAGAAGATCACCACCAGTCCGGAGACGGCAAATTCGGCGATCACAAAGGCAAGCCCGGCGATAATCCAGTAGCTGTATTCTGGCAGATCCATTCCTGTGCCCCTGTAGCGTGTGCATTATTTTGATCAACTAAGATAGCACGTTGGTGACAGGTTAGTCGGTAGGAAAAGGCTGAAAATCAGGGAGCTGCAAGCTTCAAGCTACAACGCGGTTGCAGTTCCATGGTTTTGCATGGCCTTGCCCGCGATTAACGGTAAAGGCGCGGGCGTAAGCGTGCCAAAGCGGGAAAGTTCATCCCGCGTTGCAGCTTGAAGCTTGCGGCTTGTCGCTGAATCAGTGCTGATGCCCGCCAACGCCGTGGGCGTGCTTGTGCGCTTTTTCTTCTTCGCTGGCATCACGAATATCCGTAATTTCCACTACAAAACGCAGGGATTTTCCAGCCAGGGGGTGGTTGGCGTCCACGTCCACGGTTTTCAGGCCTACCTTGAGCACGGTGAGCATGCGCGGGCCTTCGTCGGTGGAGACGGTGACGACCTTGCCGGGGGCCAGCTTGCCGGCGTGTTTCAGGTACTTGCGGGAGATGCGCTGGAACAGGGTGTTGTCGTATTCGCCGTAGGCGTCTGCCGGGCTCACGGTCACGTCCACCTCGTCACCGACGGCCTTGCCGGTAAGGGCGGCTTCCAGGCCCTTGATGATGTTGTTGTAGCCGTGCAGGTACGCCATGGGCTCGCCGGTTTCCCGGGAGTTTTCAATTTCGCTGCCGTCGTCGGCGTTGAACAGGCTGTAATGCAGGGTAACGACCTTGTCGTTTTCGATGGTCATGCAGGCTCCGGTTGTCAGGCGATCGGGATGGTGGGCAATTGTGGCGCCTTCATCGCCGCCGGGCAATTATCTCAGTGGTTGTGTTTGCCGGGGAGCATGCGTTTCAGGGTGGCGTCCCTGTCGATGAAATGGTGCCACAGGGCGCCTGCCACATGGATGGCGATCAGGGTCAGCAGCGTGGTCCACAGCACCTCCTTGTGAATGAAGGCGATTTGCTTGGCCAGGTCGGTATTGATCGCCGCCAGTTGGGGCATGCTGACAATGCCAAAGATCTCTATGGTCTTGC
Source organism: uncultured Alcanivorax sp. (assembly GCF_947258575.1). Classification (GTDB taxonomy): domain Bacteria; phylum Pseudomonadota; class Gammaproteobacteria; order Pseudomonadales; family Alcanivoracaceae; genus Alcanivorax. The sequence continues at coordinate 49,946 of NZ_CAMYIV010000010.1, read as the reverse complement.
CGGCAAACTGGCGCATGGCAAAGCCGCTGAGGGGCATGGCGAGAAGCACCCCATACAGCAGTCCATGAACAAGACGGGATAACTGATGCTGCCAGGCGGCGCCAATGGGTGTCGGGCGTGGGTACAGGGCGCGGCCATAAAGCCGGATCAGGATGATAACCAGCGTGGTGAGCCCCAGTGAAAAATGCAGCATTTTCCACCATTCGCGCATGGGGTCACTCTTTTCGTAGAACTCATGGAGTTCCACGGCGCCCCAGACCATCACCAGCAACAAGACCACCAGCCAGTGAAGCCCTTTGTGTAATGCGTGCCAGCTTGCCGGTCTTGTAGTCATGGTGCGCTCCCGCTCATTAACCGAAGTATCCCGGATAAAGAATAACCAGGGCTTAACGGGTATTCACTGATCCGGGTCAGTGTCCGGGTGCAGGCCCAGGGTTTTACGGTCTTCGCCCTGGGCGATCCGCGCCAGCAGGTCGCGGGATTGCCGATACCAGCGCCGCCGCCCCTTGGGGCCCCATTTGAAGCGTTTGTAGGTCCACTGATACTGGGCCAGGTTGCGGTCGATACAGTGCTGCAGGCCGGTGTTCATGGCGGTGAGAATCTCGGTGCAGTCGCTGGCCTGTTCGATCTCCGGGGCTGGATCGAAGTGGAGATGGATGTCTTTCACGCCGCCCTGGCCACGGATGCAGGATACGATGAACACATGGGGGCGGTAGCGCTGCACCAGCTTGTCGATCAGTGCCGGGGTGGGCACATCGTAGCCGAAAAAAGGCACGCAGGGATTGCTGCGGTTACCCGGGTTGTGGTCGGAAAGAATGCCCAGGGTGCCGCCGGCTTTCATGGCCGCCAGCGCCTTTTTGACCCCCTGGCTGTTGGTGGGAATCAGTACCGAGCCGGTGCGCTCCCGGGCTGCCTTGACCATGGCATCCATCAGGGTGGCCGGATGGGGCTGGTACATGATCAGGGTCTTGTCGCGGTCGCCCTTGTCGCCCACATAGAGGTTACTGATTTCCCAGCTACCCTGGTGTAAGGACAGCATGAGTACCGGTCGCTCGCAGGCGCAGGCATCCAGAAAGGCTTGCTCGCCGTGGATATGGGTGATCCGGGCCAGGGTTTGTTCCACCGGGCGATGCCAGACATGGCTGAATTCGGTGAGGGTCCGGCCCAGTTCGGCCATGCTCTGGCGGCCGATACGTTTGGCGTCCGCCAGGCTCATGGCCGGGTGGGTGGCCAGCAGATTGATCAGCACCACCCGGTAGGCACTGGCATAGCGCAGTGGCACCAGCGTGATCAGGGTGGCAAAAAACGCCCCGAAGGCGGTGACTAGCGGCAGTGGAAGCCAGGCAAGCAGACGGACCACCAACCACAGGCGGCGGCCTTGATATGGTTTACTCATGATGGCAATTCAATTGTCAGGGTCTCGCCATGCTGCGGGACCCGAAATGTCTTGGAATCGATCTGTTGTTCTTGCAACGCCTGGGCCAGAGCCCGGGGTGGCGCGTCCATGGGCTCGTCGGTGAGCACAAAGGTGCCCCAGTGCATGGCGACCGACTGGCGGGCGCGAATGTCCTGGTGAATTGTAACCGCTTCTGCCGGGTTTATGTGAACCGGGGACATAAACCAGCGGGGTTCATAGGCGCCGATGGGTAACAAGGCCAGGTCCACGGGGCCGAAAATGTCGCCAATTTCAGTAAAAAGCGGGGCATAACCGGTATCGCCGGCGAAATAGAGACTGAAATCCGGGAAGTTCAGTCGCCAGCTACACCACAGCGTCTGGTTATGGTCGCCGGGGCCACGGCCACTGAAATGCTGGGCGGGCAGGCAGAAGGCTTCCACCTGGCCGTGGTATTCGCTTTGCCACCAGCCCAGTTCAATAATGCGCTCCACGCCCAGATTACGTAGCCAGGAAGCCACGCCGGTGGGAACGAACCAGAGTATCTCGCGACCAAAGCGGGCTTGGAGCTGTTTCACCGACGCTCGATCCAGATGGTCGTAGTGGTTGTGGGAGACCAGCACGGCATTGATCGGCGGCAGGTCATCGACGGTAAGAGCGGGCGGTACCGCCCGTTTCGGGCCGGCAAAGGACAGCGGCGAACAGCGCTCGGAAAAGACCGGATCGGTAATCAGGTTCCAGCCGCGGTGCTGAAACAGGAAGGTGGAATGGCCGATCCAGGTCAATTGCGGTTGCGGTCCCGGGTTAGCCAGGCGCTGCGGGTCCGGCTGCTGCAGCGGGAAAGGCTGATGGCGCGGAAACTGGCCACGGGTGTCCCATTGCCAGCGCAGGAAGGCACCCAGGCCATGACGGGGGGTAGGGAAACGATTGCGATACACCCCGGCGCGGGCAGGGTGTTCTGCTGCCAGAGCGGCCAGCCGTTCCCGGTCGATCATGCGCCGTCCCGTAGTCCTGCCACGGCGCCTTCAATGGCATCCAGATCGGGAATTACCGCCAGGTCGCCACCCACCTGGATGTACATGGTTTCCGCCGGGCCGGTGTCCACCGGTTCTTCCACCGGATCGTTCTTGGCCACTTTCATCATCCGCGGGATCCCCTGCACGATCACGGCATAGAAAGTGCTTTTTCCAGCCACGGTATTGAGTACCGCGATGCGGGCATCCTGGCCAATGGTGATCTGCCCGGACTCGTTGAGCTTCTCAAAGGACAGCAGCGGAATATTCTGGTCCCGCCAGCTCAGCCAGCCCAGCAGCCATTCAGGGCCATGACCGGGTCGGTCCGGTTGGCGCAGGGGGATGATTTCGGCGACCACGATGTTGGGGATCAGCCAGGGGCGCCCCTGCATGGGGATCAGCAGGCTGGAGATGTCGGATGGCAAGCTGCTCATAGTAAACCTCAAAGTGTAAGCCGGAGTATGCAGTAACCCGTGTCAGGCACCCGGCTTCTTTACTTCTGCTTTTAATTCTCTTCTTAACCGTTCCACCAGCTGTCGTGCAAGCTGTTCCGGAGAGCCGCTGTAACTGACGCAGCCCGTCTCACGGGTAGAATCGGGCTGGCTGCTGACGGCGCAGGTATCGGCGCTCTGTGCCCACACGGGGCAGCCACTGGCCGCCAGCCGGGGGGCGGCGATGGCGCCGTCATTGCCCATGCCGGAAAACAGGATAGCGCCGCAGGCGTTGCCGAAGCCCTCGCCCACATGTTGTATCACCTGATCAATGGACGGTGCATAGGGCCCTTCCCAGGGCTGGCCGGTGGACTGGATACGACCGTCGTGGCGAAATTTCACCGCGTATTCCACCGGCGCGATGGCCAGTTCACCATGACGCAGGGCGCTACCGTCGACACCCACCCTGCAATGAATGTTGTTGTCACGACCCAGCACGCCGCACAGGGTGTCCAGGAAACTGTCATCGATATGCTGTGCCAGTACAAAGGCCACCGGCAGATTGGCCGGCAGGCAGTCGAGAAACAGTTTTACCGCTGCCGGACCGCCCAGGCTGGCCCCCAGTACCCAGACCCGTTCGGGGCGGTCGCCGGGGCGAATGGTTTCGAATTCCCGCGGGGTGGGGATTTTTACCTGTGGCGGGCGCTGGGGAATCACTTCCAGCCGCTCTTCTACGGCCGGCTTGCCGATGTAATCCACCAGCTTGGTCACCAGCCGTCGCTCCCATTTCGGGTAACGGGCATCGGTACGCGCCGGGGCCTGACCATCACAGAACAAAATAGGGGCGGCGGCGTCTTCCAGCAGGTTATCCAGAAAAGCCTGCCAGCGATCCTCGCTGGACAGGTCTACCACCCACAGATCCAGAGCACCATCTTCCAGCCAGCGTTTTTCCAGGGCTTCCGGGTCGGTGTTGACGACCACCTGGTAGCCCTGACTCTTCACTGCGCTGGACAGCAGGTGGCCCTGCAATGTGCTGTCGGCGATCACGCCGACCCGGCCCGGTGCGGTCATTCGTTACCCGTTTCCTGCAACTCGCCCAGCAGTTCACGAATGGTGGAGAGCAGTTCGTTCTCCTGGAACGGCTTGCCCATGTAACAGTTCACGCCGATATCGAAGGCCCGTTCGCGGTGTTTTTCGCCGGTGCGCGAGGTAATCATGATGATCGGCACGTCCTGCAGGCGGCTGTCGTGGCGCACATGGGTGGCCACTTCAAAACCGTCCATACGTGGCATCTCGATATCCAGCAGCATCACATCCGGGCGGATATCTTCCAGCTTGGCGATGGCGTCCATACCGTCCTTGGCGGTGACCACTTCGTAGCCATTGCGCTCCAGCAGGCGGGTGGTCACCTTGCGCACGGTGACCGAGTCATCGGTGACCATGACCAGCGGCGTGTCGCGCTTGGTGTCGATCTCTTCGTCTTCCGGTACTGGTTCCTGGGGCAGTACAGGAATGTCTGCGACACCCATGGCCGGCACCTGCACGTGGGCGGCACGGATCAGCGAGTGGATATCGAGAATGATCACCACGGAGCCATCCCCGAGGATGGTGGCGCCGCTGATGCCGGCCACCGATGCCAGCTGCGGACCTACCGATTTCACTACCACTTCCCGGGAACCCACCAGGTTGTCCACCACAATGGCCACGGTGTGTTCGGTGCTGCGGATCAGCAGTACCGGCATGGGAGTGGTGTGGCTTTCCAGGTGCGGGCTGCGGGTGCCATGGACGAAATTGCCCAGGTATTGCAGTTCGTAGTCCTGGCCCACATAGGTGTAGACCGGGTTGTCTTCCTCGAAATAGTGCTGCAGCTCGAAGGGGCTGATACGCACGATACCTTCGATCTGGTTAAGCGGGATGGCGTAGGTATCTTCCGCCGCCTTCACCATCAGGGCCCGGTTCATGGCCAGGGTGAACGGCAGACGGATGATGAAACGGGTGCCCTGCCCCTTGTGCGAATCGATGGTCACCGAGCCGCCCATCTGCTTGATCTCGCTTGCCACCACGTCCATGCCCACGCCACGGCCGGAAATCTGGGTGACAGCGGCGGCGGTGGAGAAGCCGGCGTGGAAGATGAACTGCTGGATTTCCTGCTCGGAGAGTTGCGCGTCCGGGGCGATCAGGCCGCGCTCCACGGCTTTCGTGCGCACGGCGTCGGTGTCGATGCCCTTGCCATCGTCGGACAGGGTAATCACTACCTCGCCGCCCTCGCGGCCCAGTTCCAGGTTGATGCGGCCGGAGTCGTTCTTGCCGGCGCTCTGGCGACCTTCGCGGGTTTCGATGCCGTGATCCACGGCGTTACGCAGCATGTGCTCCAGCGGGGCGACCACCCGTTCCATCAGGGAGCGGTCCAGTTCGCCTTCCGGGTTGAGCACATCGAATTCCACCCGTTTGTCCACTTCACCGGAAATCTGCCGGACGATACGGCGCAGACGCGGTACCAGGCGGCTGAAGGGCACCATGCGGGTGCGCATCAGTTTTTCCTGTAGCTCGGTGTTGATCCGCGATTGCTGCAGCAGCAGGGTTTCGGTGTCCTTGGTGCGGTCCAGCAGGGTGTTCTTCAGATCCAGCAAATCCGAGGCGGATTCCGACAGCTGCTTGGTGATCTGATGCAGCTCGGAGTATTGATCCATTTCCAGGGGATCGAAGTCTTCGTCGATTTCACCCCGTTCCACGCCCTGCTGATAATTGGACATGATCTGCGCTTCGGTTTCTGAATCCAGACGGCGCAGCTGTTCGTAGAGGCGCTGTACCGTGTTGCCCATTTCCTCCACGTTGAAGGTGAACTCGGAAATCCCCTGCTCTACCCGGCCGCGGTTGATGGAGGTTTCCCCGGCCAGGTTCACCAGCGCTTCCAGAACGTCGGCCCCGACCCGCACCATTTCCTGGGGTTGCGCCTGATTTTGACGCTGGCGGCGGTCATCCTGTTTTGGCTGTTGCGGTTGTGGCTTCTCGGCCGCCGGTGCCATGGCCGTGCCGCTCTCTTGCGGGGCGGTGACGGGCTGGCGGCGGGCGCTACGGGCCACTGATTCCATGCCCCGGACAATCTGGTCGTACCAGTTGATCATGGGCTGGAAATCTTCCTGGGTGGGCGCCTCGCGGCGCCTTTCCAGCTGTAGCAGATAGGTTTCGAAGTCGTGACTGATGTCGCCCAGCGGCTTCAGGCCGGCCAGTCGTGCGCCGCCCTTGAGGGTATGCAGGGCGCGTTTGAGGTCATCGGTGAAATCGGTGCTTTCCGGGTGGTCTTTCCAGGAAGTCAGGCAGGCATCGATGATTTCCGCCAGCTCATCGGACTCTTCCAGGAAGATTTCCAGAATTTCCGGGTCGCTGTCCGATTCCCAGTCGCTGTAATCCTCGTCCGGCTGTTCGCTGGTGGCCGTCGGTTCTTCCCGGTTGGTCGGCGTCGTTGGCGAAGCTTCTGCGGGTGCTGGCGCAGCAGACGCAACAGCGGGCAGGCTGAATCCTGCCGGGTCGGCCACATAGCCGTGGATCGCCTGGATCAGGGTGTCGCCCTGGGGCAGCGGCCGGCCGGCCTTGAGTGCCTCTACCATTTCGGCCAGTTGGTCGTGGCAACGATGCAACAGATCGAACAGGGTCGGTTCAATGGCCAGACGGCTTTGCGCCAGGCCTTCATAAAGCGTTTCCAGCTCGTGGCCCAGATCGCCCAGTTCGCTGACTTCCGCCATGCGCGCGCCACCCTTGAGGGTGTGCAGGTCACGCTGCAGGGATTGCAGTTCGATCAGGTTGTCCTGCTCGCCGATCCACTGCTCCAGGCTACTGCCGGCAGATTCCAGAATCTCGTCAGCTTCTTCCAGAAAGATTTCTACCAGCTCCGGGTCACGCTCCGGTTGAGGGGGCGCCGGAGTGGCGGGCGCGTCCTCAACCGCAACGGGCGCGGGGCTGCCGGTGTCTTCGGCAAAGTCGGAAGCGGCTTCGTGAGCCTGGGGTTCACTGTCGAGGGAGGCACTGGTGTCCGGCGTGCGGTCGCCGCGCAGGAAAGCCTGGATGGCGCTGACCAGTTCCGGGGCGTCGTCCGGGGTTCTGCCGCCGCGCAGGGCGTCAATCATGTCGGCGAGCCGGTCATGACAACGGTGCAGCAGCACAAACAGGGCCGGCTCGGTTTGTTGCTGGCCGGCATTATAGGCTTCGTAGAGATTTTCCAGTTCGTGGGCCAGGTCGCCTACCGGTGCAACGGCGGCCATGCGCGCGCCACCCTTGAGGGTATGAAGATCCCGCTGTAGACCATCCACGTTGCCGGCATCACCCTGTTCCCACTGGTCCAGGGTATGGCTGGCGGATTCCAGAATCTCTTCGGCCTCTTCCAGGAACAGGCTGACCAGTTCCGGATCCATGTGGGCCTGATATTCACCATTGCTGGCCCAGCTATTGGTGTCCGGGGCGCTATCCGCATCCGGGGAATCTGTGCTGCTGTCAGAGAAGGCATCGTCCCAGTGAGGTGAACTGCCGCCGGGGCCATCATCGTCTGGACCGCTGTTTTCTGCCAGTTCGTGGAGGGAATCCACCAGACCCAGTTCCGGGCGCACGGTCTGGCCGGCGGCCAGGCAGTCCATCATGTTGACCAGGGCATCCTGGCCTTCGCCGGCCAGCGACAGCATCTGCTCGCTGCAGGCCAGGCGGCCGGATTCCACCGCGCTGTAGCAGGCGGCCAGAGCCGCGGCCAGGGCGTGAATTTCGTTGAGACCGGCGGTGGTAGCGCTGCTGGAAAGCAGTTGCAGCTCGTCGCGCAGTTTCACCAACTCTTCGGTCTGTTCTGGATGCTGGGCCCACTGGTCCAGCAGTTGCTCCGCGTCCACGATCAGGTCCATGCCTTCGGAAAGGAACACGGAAAGGATGTGTGGATCCGGGCCGGCGTCATTTTGTTCGGCCAGCCCGTCGCGGTGTTGCTGTAGCGCGGCGATCAGGGCATCGGCGCCGGGCAGGTGGGGTTGAGCGAGCTGATCCAGGTTGTTGAGCACCAGGCGATGAGCCTGCCGCAGCAGCCCGGCCTGCTGTGTGGTTATCCGGCGGTTGCTGCTGATCAGGTCGCGGACCAGTTTTTCAGCCGGTTCCGCCACTTCCGCCACCGCTTCGATTTCCGCCATGCGGGCACTGCCCTTGAGGGTGTGCAGGGCGCGGTGGACGCTATCGTCCAGGGTGTGTTCGGAGAGATCCGGGTCGACGGTGTCCAGCCACTCATCAATCAGTGCCAGGTTGCGACGGGCTTCGCTGGCGAAGATCTCCAGCAGCACCGGGTCGGGTCCCTCGTCGCTGTCGGCATCCGCTGTCGCGTCGTCGCCGTCGCTCATGTCGGGGATGTCAGCGAGGCTGTCGATACCGTTGTCGGCGCTCTCGTTCTCGCTGTCTGCTGACGCGGTTTCACTGGCCGGCTCGGGAGCTTCTTCATCAGGCAGACTGAATTCGATGACGCCATCATCGACATCGTCGCTGTCTTCCCAGGCAAGGTGGGCGTCGCTGTCGTCGGAGGCATCGTTGAAGGCAGCCAGGTCTTCCACGGACAGGCTGTCGTCATTGTCAGTGCGGCTTTCCGCGAACGCGTCGCTGTCGGCGGGCAGGGTGATTTCCAGCGTGTCGTCGCTTTGTGTGTCATCGCCCGGTGCAGCAACGTCGCTGTGGTTGTCAGCGCTGCTGCTCTCGGTGCCAGTGATGGTCGGCACCTGATCAATCTGGCCGCCCGCGGCCAGGGTGTCAGCGGCGTCGGCCAGCGGTTGCACATCGAATGGATCCGGCTGTCGCAGGGTAAAGGCATCCACCAGGGCGGGAACCCGATTGCGGACTTCCTGTACCAGTGCAATCAGCACCGCGGTCGGTTCAATGCTGCGGTCAATGACCCGGTTGAGCATGTTTTCCACGGACCAGCCCAGCTCGCCCACGGTGCTGGCACCGACCATGCGACCGGAGCCTTTCAGTGTGTGGAAGGCGCGGCGGAATTCCACCAGGGATTCTTCATCGCTGGTGTTGGCGGCCCAGCGCGGGAAGTATTGATCCAGCGCGTCCAGGACTTCGCCGATTTCTTCCTGGAAGATCTCGATGATTTCGTCATCAATCAGATCGTCATCATCGTCAGAGGGACTCTCGGCGACCGGTTGTGGCTCGGCGTCGGGTTCCTGCGAAGCGGACTGTGCTTCCTGTTCAGTGGGGGCCAGGCCGGTAATTTCGAGGGTGCGATCGTCTTCGTCTGCGTTGTCCTGTGGGGCATCGGTGCTGTCGTCGAAGGCCTCTTCCAGAGAGAAATCTTCGTGCAGATCGTCGCCGTCGGTGCTGTCATCGGCATCGGGCTGGGCATGCAAAGAGTCGGGCTCGTCGACCGTGTGGCTGTCGGTCCGGGCCTCTGCGTCCAGCTCTATGCGTTCCACGTCGAACTGGTCATCGCCGAAATCACTGCCCTGATCCAGCGGGTAGCCGAGAGCGTCCACACTGGCACGGGCCAGTTGCAGGATATCGTCGGTGGTTTCCGGATCGTCGCTGAGACGTTCCAGATAGTATTCCACCGAGGTGATGGCATCGGCCAGGGTATCCATGCTGCGCCAGTCCGGTTTCGGCTGGTCGGCGTCAAGCAGCTTTTCCTGAATGAAGAGCACGCACTGACGCAGAATGACGGCAGGCTTGCTGAGCTGGATGACCTCCAGGCCGCCGCGCACGGCATTGAGCCGTTCTGGCACTGGGCCCAGGTGCTCCGGGTTCCACTGGGAAGCAATGAACTCGACGATGCCGTCCTTGGCCTCTTCCAGGCCGGCACGGCATTCGCGCAGTACCGCATCCATGGCCTGGCCCACGTGGCCAGGCATGTCGCTCTGGTCGCCGGCGTAGGACTTGCTGCGGCGGTCACCGCCGCTGATACCCGCAAGGGTGGCTTCCACATAGAGCAGGGCGCCGGCGATATCCATCAGGGTATCGCGTTCGGCGGGGCGTTTGCCGGCGACAATATCTTCCACCGCGTGGAGCTGCTCTTCCACCAGGGTGCGCGGCTGTCCGAGGCCCAGTACCGCCACGGTGTCGGCCACCTGTTTCAGGGTGACTGTCTGCGGCTGCAGTTTGCTGGCGTCGTTTTCGCCACTGTGCACGAAGGCTTCCAGGGCATCCTTGACGGTAGTGATTTCCTCGGACAGGGCTTTCACTACCGAATTCATGGCTTCGGCATCCGGGCCGCTCATGCGGGCCCGTTCTGCGTTGACCAGGTCATCGGAGGGCAGCGCATCGTCCAGGCGGAATCGGGCTTTGACATCGCGAATGCGCGGGCTGTCCACCTCGGCCTTGGCCACGTAATAAAGCAGGTTCTTGATCAGTTCGGTGGGGGCCGGCCGGTTCAGGCTGTCGGCGCCATCGCTGACCAGTTCGCGCAGGTTGCGGTCCACATGACCGAGCATCAGCTTCACCGAGGTGCCCAGGACAATGGCGTCTTCCGACAGCCCTTCCACCAGAGCGTTGCTGATGCTCCACAGGGGAGCCCGGGGGGCATCGCCTGTGATCTGTTCCAGTTTGGTGAAGACCTTGGCCATGTAGCCCAGGTTCTCCCCCATGTTGTCGTTGCGCAGCACGCCGAGCAGGGCAATCTGGAACATCTGGCGAATTTTTTTGGCCAGCTGAATAAATCGCGGGTCGTGGAGCAGGTCTTCAGGAATCTGGCCATGGCCGGTGGCATCGGTCAGATCCGGTTTGAACAGGGCGGTTTCCGACAGCAGCGGTTCGCCACGGGCGGCGCGCAGGTCGTTGAGCAGCGGCAGCAGCACCACCGGCAGGTCGCGGCGGTTGCTGGCCACCCGGTCCAGATAGGGGGGCAGCTGCAGGATGGCCCGCATCAGGGTTTCCTGGCCGTCGGCCACATTGCCTACCCGGCCTTCCAGCAGGGCCTGGGCCAGCTTTTCCATTTCCTCGGCGAGCAGAGCAGCACCGTAGAACTCCACCATTTGCAGGGTGCCATACACCTGGTGCAGATGGGCCTGGCAAAAGCGCATGCGGGTGGCGTCGTCCGGGGTATCCACGAACGCTTCCAGTGCCTGCTGCGCCTGGTTCAGGGTTTCCTGGATCTCCCCGCGAACCCAGTCCAGAGCCAGATAGTCGTGACGGTCACTCATGACGTCTCCTGTCATACTTAAACCTGCCGTCACTGCGGGCAGGTTTTTTATTATCTACAGCGCTTATCGACAGCGCCGGAAGGCCAGCGTATCGGCGAAATGTATGCGTTCCAGATCCGGATGTTGCCAGTCGGTCACTTCCCCGGGGCCGAGCACCAGAATGCCACCGGGCGCGAGCCGTTCCGCCAGCCGGTTGACGATCTGGCGTTTCCGCCAGCGGCGGAAGTAGATCAGCATGTTCTGGCAGAAAATCAGATCCATGTCGTTCATTGGCGCGGTGCTCAGATCCAGCACGTTGAGCCGGGCAAAGCAGATGCGCTCGCGCAATACCGGCGCTACGGCCAGGGTCTGCTCATTGCCGCTGGGCTGAAAATATTTTTCCCGCAGTAGCGGGTCCACCTGCAATACCCGGCGTGCCGGGTATTCGCCTTTGCGGGCCTTGGCCAGGGTGGGCAGGCTGATGTCGGTGGCGGTGATGCCGTAGAACAGTTTGCGGTCGCCGCCGTTGAGCTGCTCATTGATCATCATGGCGAGGGAATAGGCTTCCTCGCCGGTGGAGCACCCCACGCTCCACACATCCAGGCTGGCGCCGTCGGGCTGCTCGGCCTTGAAGCGCTGTACGAATTCCTCCACCAGGGCATAGGAGCTCGGGTGGCGGAAGAAACTGGTTTCCTGCACGGTGAGCCGGTCTACCAGTACCGACCATTCCATGGCCCGGGATTCGGTGGAGCCCACCATCAGGTGTTCGTAATAGGTGTCGTAATCCTCGATGCCCAGCTCGCGCATGCGAATGCTCAAGCTGGTTTCGAGGAAGGTCTTGCGCTCGTTGGACAGGGTCATGCCGGTGCGTTCTTCCAGCAACGCCTGCCATAGCTGGAACTGCTCCGCATCCATGGCGGGCGTGCTTTTGATGGACCAGCGGTCTGTCACTGCAGCACCCATAGCATCACTCCTTTAGCCGGCGCGAGCCGGATCAGGAGTGCTCCGGCAGGCGGAAGCCGGCAACAGAGTTACGCATCTCCTGCGCCATCTCGGCCAGGTTACCAATGGACCGCGCAGTGGCGGTGGTACCGGCGGAGGTCTGCGAGGTAATTTCCTGGATCACGTTCATGGTGTTGGAGATGTGACCCGCAGACGCTGCCTGCTGGCGCGCCGCGTTGGAAATGTTCTGGATCAGGTCCGCCAGGGTTTTCGATACGTTCTCAATTTCTTCCAGTGCCACACCAGCGTCCTGCGCCAGGCGGGCCCCTTTTACCACCTCGGCGGTGGTGGCTTCCATGGAGATTACCGCTTCGTTGGTATCGGTCTGAATGGTCTTAACCAGGGTTTCAATCTGTTTGGTCGCGGCGGCGGAACGTTCCGCCAGGCGCTGTACTTCATCCGCTACCACCGCGAAGCCGCGGCCCGCTTCACCGGCCATGGACGCCTGAATGGCGGCGTTCAAGGCGAGGATGTTGGTCTGGTCGGCAATGTCGTTAATCAGGGATACGATGTCGCCAATTTCCTGGGAGGATTCACCCAGACGCTTGATCCGCTTGGAGGTTTCCTGGATCTGTTCGCGAATGGTGTCCATGCCGTGGATGGTGGCCTGTACCACTTCGGCGCCCTTGTTGGCGATGGCTACCGCCCGTTCCGCTACCGCTGCCGATTCGGCGGCGTTGGCGGATACCTGGTCAATGGACACTGCCATTTCGTTCACAGCGGCGGAAGCGCCGGCAATTTCCTGGGCCTGGTGCTCGGAGGCTTCGGCCAGATGCATCGCCGTGGACTGGGTTTCCTGGGCCGCGGAGGCCACCTGTACCGCCGAGTTGTTGATCGTCTGTACCAGGCTGCGCAGCTGGTCAATGGAGTAGTTGATGGAGTCAGCGATGGCACCGGTGAAGTCCTCGGTTACCGTCGCCTGTACGGTCAGGTCACCGTCCGCCAGGTCGCCCAGTTCGTCGAGCAGTCGCAGAATCGCCGCCTGGTTACGCTGGTTCTCGCTTTCCAGTTCGTCCTTCAGCGTTGCTGCCTGACGGTTACGCTGGGCCATGATCAGGAAGAACAGCAGCACCGCGATGGCAGCAGACAGGCCACCCAGGGTCACCGACGGGAAGAAGGTGTTGGTGGAGCCTTCAAACTGGTTGTTCAGGCTGCTGGATTCCTGCAGCAGATCCTGGGAACGACGGAAGATGGTGTCGGCCGCGTTACGTACCTGGAACAGTTCGGGAGCGGTTTCCAGGATTTCATCCACGGACTGGTTAACGAATTCGTCGAACAGGTCGGCAATCTCGGCCAGGTAATCGAGGGCATCCGGGTCGTTGACCTGGTCAATGCCCATGGCTTCGTCGCCTTCAATCATGCCGTTCATGACCCGGCCGAACAGGCTGGCATCACGACCAAAGGCATCCGCCGCGATCACCGCGCCGTCACCACCTTCCAGCACTTTGGAAATGGAGCTGAGGATCCGTTCGGCCAGCAGGGACTGGCGTTGGGCAAAGGCGATCTGATCCGGCTCGGCGCCGGTGGCAACCAGAATGTCCACTACGCCTTCATATTCAGCCTGCAGGGAAGGAATGGTCTGGGCCAGGGTGTCTGCCACTTCGTGCAGATCCAGAACCGTGTCTTCCCCGCGCAGGATGATGCCCGCATTGCTGTTCACTTCGGACCACAGACTATCCAGGCGTTCTTTCACCTCGGCGTTGTCGACCGGTTCATCCTTTACCTGATCCCAGGCGGACTGAAAGCCCTGCTGGGATTTGGCCAGCAATTCGAAGGCGTCGGCGTTACCGGCGGCGGCTTCCAGGGAGTTTTTGGCGATCTGCTGGGAGATAACCCGCATCTCAGAGGCCAGGGTAATATTCTCCTGGGCCTGGTTCGCCGTGGTCGCGGAGAGCAGGAAGTTCACCACCGCCAGGACGATAAAGACGGCAAGGCCGATGTACAGCGCGATATTCAGCGTGCTGCCTTCCGCGCCCCCCCGCAATTTGTCAAAGATTGCTCCCGAATTGAACTTCATAGTCTGGCTCCTGGCCTGGCGTTCGCTCTTCTTATGTACCCCAAATGCTTATATGCAGCTCAGCCGGTGCGGGCGACCTGCATAAAGCGCGGATCCTCTGCCAGCCGGGTCAGGCTGAACACGGACCAGTACTCCCCGTCCCGCCGGTAGGCGCCGCGCACAAAAGGTGTGACGCTGGCATCGCTGACCGGCAGTGATTCCACAAATTCATCAATGGGGAAATGTTGCATCCCCAGTACCTCGTCCACCGTCATGCCGGTGTAGAGGTCGTCCTGGTCCAGTACCAGCAACCGTCGGCGCTTTTCCTGGACCGGCGAACTCTTTTCCAGAAAGCCACTGAGATCCATCACGGTCATCAGCCGGCCCCGGACATTGGCCACGCCCTTCATCCAGCTGCGTGCGCCGGGAATGCGGGTGTAGGCCGGCACCGAGAGGATTTCGGAAACCTCATCCAGCGGTGCCACGTATTTCTTGCCATCCATCACAAAGCCCACACCGCTCCAGTAGCTGACCGCATCCTGCTGCATGGGCAGGTCTTTGGCCTGCTCGCGGCAGCGACGGTTGTAGTCGGCCAGTTGGATATAGGCGGCGGAAGCAGTTGCGCTCATCAGGGGCTCCGAATATCAGCCGTCGGCCAGCATGCGCTCGACGGTTTGCAGGAGCACATCCTCGTCCACCGGTTTGGTCAGGTAGTCCTTGGCGCCCTGGCGTTTGCCCCAGACACGGTCGGTTTCCTGATCCTTGGTGGTTACGATGACAATGGGAATGTGCGCGGTATCGGCGCCCTTGGTGAGCTGGCGGGTGGCCTGGAAGCCGTTAAGGCCAGGCATTACCACATCCATCAGTACCAGTTCGGGCAGCTCGGAGCGGGCCATGGCGACGCCATCGGCCCCGTTGGCGGCCTCGAGTACCTCGTGGCCGTGCTTTTCGAGAATCTCCCGCAACTTGTAGGTTTCGGTGGGAGAGTCATCCACAATCAGAATACGTGCCATCTTATCCTCTTCTGGCTCAGCGACGCTGTCGCTTAACCGTTGATATGCTGTCGAATCGCGCCGAGAAGCTCGTCCTTGGAAAACGGCTTGGTCAGATACTCGTCGGACCCCACTATCCGCCCCTTGGCCTTGTCGAAAAGGCCGTCCTTGGACGACAGCATGATCACCGGGGTGGCCTTGAAGGCACTGTTGTTCTTGATCAGGGCGCAGGTCTGATACCCGTCAAGTCGCGGCATCATGATGTCGACGAAGATGATATTGGGTTTGCTGTCGGCGATTTTGGCCAAGGCATCGAAGCCATCGGTGGCGGTGATCACTTCACAACCTGCTTTCTTCAACAAGGTTTCAGCGGTGCGACGGATGGTTTTGGAATCGTCGATCACCATTACCTTGAGGTCTTGGAAATTGTCAGTCATGGAAACTGCCTTTAACCGTGAACCGTTGTTGGCCGCAACTTATTGTAATTTTTGGCCTTTCTAGTAATTCGATGGGCGGGGTGTGTAGCGATACAAGCCCAAGCGAAGTTTTTAACACAGATTCTACAATCAATCTATAAGACCCTATGAAACTTGAGAAAATGCCCCGCGTATCCCTGCATAGCGGTGGGCTGTCAGCGCTGCTAACATTGCCCGGCCTGTTGCCGATGTCTGTGGAGACTCCATGAGCTTGCGTATTGGTGTGGTGATGGACCCCATCGCCAAAATCAAACCCTGGAAAGACAGCACCTTCGCCATGCTGCTGGAAGCGCAACGACGTGGCTGGTCATTGCTCTACATGGAGCCGGCAGATCTGTACGTGCGAGATGGTCGCACCTTTGCGGCCACCCGGACACTGTCCGTCACCGACAATAACGACGATTGGTACCGTCTGGCCGACGCCGTGAATTACGATCTGGCCGATCTGGATATTATCCTGATGCGCCAGGACCCGCCGTTCAATGCGGAGTACATCTACGCCACCTACCTGTTGGAAAAGGTGGAGCGCGAAGGCGTGCTGGTGGTGAACCGGCCCGGCAGTGTCCGCGACAGTAACGAAAAGCTGTTCGCCACCGACTTCCCGCACTGCTGTGCGCCGACCCTGGTGTCCAGCCAGTCCGGGCTGCTGCGCGATTTTGTACAGGAGTTCGGTGACACTGTGATGAAGCCGCTGGATGGCATGGGCGGCAGCAATATCTTCCGGGTGCGCAAGGACAGCCCGAATATTTCGGTGGTGATCGAGGTGCTGACCCAGCATGGCAAGACGCCGATCATGGCCCAGCGCTTCGTGCCGGAGATCACCGAGGGTGACAAGCGCATCCTGATGATCAACGGCGAGCCGGTGCCCTATGCGCTGGCACGGATCCCCAAGGAAGGCGAGCTGCGCGGCAATCTGGCCGCCGGAGGCACCGGACAGGGCCGTGAGCTGAGCGACCGCGACCGCTGGATCTGTGAGCAGGTGGGCCCCACCCTCAAGCGCAAGGGGCTGTATTTTGTGGGCCTGGACGTGATCGGTGATTATCTCACCGAGATCAACGTGACCAGCCCCACCTGCATCCGTGAGCTGGACGCGATCTTCGACATCAACATCGCCGGCCAGCTGTTCGACATGTTGCTGGAGTTGCGGCAGCCGTCATAGACGATGAGTACGGTCCGGGGCACACTCTCCGGCCGTTTTAAGGCAGTAACAAAAAGAAGAAACCATGGCAGCCAATTCACCCGTCAGCGCTTCAGATCGCCTCACCTTTACGGTCTTTCTGGCGTTGGCGTTCCACGGCATTCTTATCTTCGGGGTCAGCTTTGCCCCCGAGAAGCAGCGTGCCGCCCCGCATACTCTGGAAGTCACCCTGTCCCAGCATCGCAGCGATGATGAGCCGGATGAGGCGGATTTTATCGCCCAGAGCAACCAGCAGGGTTCCGGTGACCTGGCCGAAAAGCAGGAGCTGACCACCACCGAGCAGGTGGATTTCGCCGACAACAAGCTGGACAAGGTGCAGCTCAAGGAAAAGACCACCCGTGAGCGCCGTGACCGCCAGTCCCAGTTGCTGGTTATCACCACCGCCCGTACCAGCGATCACCAAATCAAGGCGGAGGAGCAGGAAAAAACCGATCCCAAGCCGCTCAAGGTCGCCAAGCAGGAGAACCTGCAGGATCTGAGCCGCGAGATCGCCAGCCTGCAGGCCCGTCTGGATGCCCAGAAACAGGCCTACGCCAAGCGCCCGCGTATCCGTCGCCTGACTTCCGTTTCTGCCAAGGCCCATTACGAAGCCCAGTACATCGACAATTTCCGTCGCGAGGTGGAGGCCATGGGCACCCGCAACTTCCCGTCCCGGGCGCTGAACAGCAATACCTTCGGTGCGGTGCGACTGGTGGTGGCGATCCAGAAGAATGGCCAGCTCAAGGAAGTACGCCTGCTGAAATCCTCCGGCCACAAGTTCCTGGACCAGGCCGCCATCCAGAGCGTACGCCTCGCGGCGCCCTTCGATGCCTTCACCGCGGAGATGCGCAAGAACATGGATGTGCTGGAAATCATCCGCACCTGGAAGTTCGACAAGAACCAGCGGGTGTCTTCGAAGTAATAGCTGCAAGCCTCAAGCTACAAGCGGCAAGGCGCGGATTGGGGTGTTGCCGGCCTTAAACCAGTGCCCGCGCACCATTTCCGGTGAACGCGGGCATGGCATCAACGGCAGCCATCGGCATATCTCGCGTTGCAGCTTGAAGCTTGCAGCTCTCTCTCCTGCCCCGGATACTGTCCCCATGGACAACACAAGCCTCAAACACCAGTTGCTGGTGGCCATGCCGCAGATGGCTGACCCCAACTTTGAACATTCCGTCACCTATATCGTCGAGTACAGCAGCGAGGGGGCCATGGGCCTGACCCTCAATCGCCCGGTGCAGATCAGTCTGGGCGATATTCTCAGCGACATGGACATCGAGATTGAAGTCCCTCCGTCAGAGCGCCATCGGGTGGTGGCAGGTGGACCGATTCAGCAAGAGGCGGGGTTTGTCCTGCATGCGGCGTCGACTCATTGGCAATCCAGCGTGCCGCTCAGCGATGGCCTGATGCTGACCACCAGCCGCGATATCCTGGAAGCCATTGCCATCGGCGAAGGGCCGGAGCAATCGTTAATCTGCCTGGGCTATGCCGGCTGGGATGCCGGTCAACTGGAGCAGGAGCTGGTGGAAAACACCTGGCTCAGCACCCCGGCCAGCCGTGAGCTGGTTCTCGATACCCCCTTCGAACAAACCTGGCAAGCCGCCGCTGCCCGTATCGGCGTGGACATGAGTCTGATTGCGACGCAGGCGGGACACAGTTGAAACCAGTTAATAGTGAATAGTTAACAGTGAACAGTTACGCGGGTTGGGTTTTGGGTTGCTTTAATGATGTTCGCCGCAGCCATGGCTTGTGCGCGGCGGTCAGCCTTGCGGGAACAGGGGCGCAAGATCGCGTAACTGTTAACTATTCACTATTAACTGTTCACTGCCCCTCATGATTCTCGCCTTCGACTACGGCACACAAAAAATCGGCGTGGCCAGCGGCAACAGTCTGCTGGGCACTGCCACGCCCCTGAAAGCCCTGCCCTGCAAGAATACCCAGCCCAACTGGGATGATATCGCGGTCTTGCTCAAGGAGTGGGAACCGGAAGCGCTGGTGGTGGGGTTGCCGTTGAACATGGATGGTAGTGAAAGCGAGTCCACGGCACGGGCGAAGAAGTTTGCGGGCCGACTGAAAGGCCGGTTTGGCATGAAGGTGTGGCTGGTGGATGAGCGCTTGAGTACTCGTGAAGCGCGCGAGCGTACGGGTATTCGTCAGGCGGATAGCCGGGTGGATTCCATGGCGGCGGTGATCATTGCCGAAGGGTTTTTGAGTGAGGGTGGTGAAGCGCTGCCATAAAAAACGCCAGCGTAAAAGCTGGCGTTTTTGGTTTTTGAGGGCTTACTGCCTTACCCCTTCCACGGAAATAATAATATCCACGGTTTCCGATGCCGGGCCCAGGTCATAGGTGATGCCGAAGTCTGCCAGCTTCAGGGTAGTGGAGGCTTCCAGACCCATGCGGTAGCCGCCCCAGGGATCATCGCCGTAGCCGAGCAGTTTGGCGTCCAGGGTGACCGGCTTGGTGACGCCGTGCAGGGTAAAATCGCCGGTGATTTTTGCGGTTTTTTCGCCGGTCTTTTCAATCTTGGTGCTCTTGAAGGTGGCGGTGGGATACTCGTCTACTTCAAGGAAGTCATCACCGCGCAGGTGCTTGTCGCGCTCGGCGTGATTGCTGTCCAGGCTGGCGACCTGGATGGTGGCCTGCACGCTGCTGTTTTCCGGGTTGTCCGCGTCCACGGTGAAGCTGCCGTCGAAGTCGTTGAAGCGGCCGTACAACCAGCTGTAGCCCAGGTGGGAAATCTTGAACATGACAAACTGGTGGGCGCCCTTTTTATCAAACGCATAGGTGCCGCCGGGTTTGTCGGCGAAGGCCATGCTGCTGAGCAGCAATGCCAGGGCGGGAATGGTGATCTTCTTTGCTAGCGTCAACATAAGCATCGAACTCCGTTTGGGTTAAAGGTTGTCAGGAAAGGTTGTCAGGGTCACGGGGCGCCATGCCCAGCATGCGGCGCAGGGTGTCGTCCCGATCAAGCAAATGGTGTTTGAGTGCGGCCAGGGCGTGCACGCCGGCGAGGATGATGATCGCCCAGGTGGCGATCTCGTGGATGTTGCCGGCGGTATCTTCCAGGCCCTTTTGGTCGCCGGTTATAGAGGGCACGGCAAACCAGTTGAACACATCGATGGCGGAGCCGTCGGCGCTGGTGATCAGATAGCCGCTGATCATGGCGGTGAACAGCAACAGATACAGGGCCCAGTGGGTCAGGTGGGCGCTGATTCTTTCCCAGGGTTGGTGGGTGGGCAGGGCTTTTGGTGGCGGAGAAACCAGCCGCCACAGCAGTCGCACGCTCATCAGCACAAACAGTAGGATGCCCACGCTGCGATGCAGGTGCGGCGCGCTGCGGTACCAGTCGTGGTAGTAGGTCAGGTCGACCATATAAAGACCCAGCGCAAACATGCCCACCACCGTCATGGCCACCAGCCAATGCAGGGCGATGGTGATGACGCCGAACCGTTGTGAGTCGTTGCGCAGTTGCATCCTTGTACCCTATCCGATCTTCCTGATGATTGGAGTGTTCGCCACTAGCCGGGTTCCGCCCTTTACAAAACTTACCGTCGCTGGCGATGATTTTGCCATCCTCTCTTTGGCGGGATGTTACTGCCACCCCAAAAAACTGAACGGTTTGATCGCCTGGCCTGAAGGTTTGTCGGGCCCTGGCCTTTATTCTTTCCCCGGCAGGCGCCATGCTTGCAGGGCGAACGTCGGATATCGCCATACACAAAGCAGGAGAGCCCCTTGAGCTGGGACGAGCAACAACTACAAACACATCTGGAAACCATGGCCAGAGCCATCACCGAACAATACGGTGAGTCGGCGCCGTTGCTGGTGGGAATCGAGTCCGGCGGCGCCTGGGTGGCCCAGGCATTGAACGAGAAGCTGGCCAGGCCGTTACCGATGGGCACCCTGAACCCGGCGTTCTACCGGGATGACTTCGATACCCGGGGGCTGAAAAGTACCGTGTCTCCCTCAAAGCTTCCCCTGGAGGTGGACGGTCAGCATATTCTGCTGGTGGACGATGTGCTGATGACCGGCCGCACCATCCGTGCCGCCATGAACGAACTATTCGATTTCGGTCGTCCGGCGTCGATTGCCCTGGTGGTGTTATTCGATATTGGCCACCGGCAATTGCCAATTCGTGCCGATATCTGTGGTGAAACTTTGGCATTGCCCCCCCATCAGCGGGTAGAATTACGCGGGCCCTCTCCGTTGGTTGCCGAGATTCGCAATCTGGTGGTTGAGGATGAAACAGAGACAAGGTCTTAAGAATGACGCCGACGCTTGCGCCATCCTCCCGCGTACAACTTACCGAAGACGGTAAGCTTCGCCATTTTCTGACTACCGAGCACCTGCCCCGCTCTCTACTGGAAGACATTCTGGATACCGCCGCCAGCTTCGTGGACGTGGGTGGCCGGTCGATCAAGAAGGTACCGCTGCTGCGTGGCAAGACAGTGGTTAACCTGTTCTTCGAATCCAGCACCCGTACTCGCAGTACCTTCGAGCTGGCTGCCCAGCGACTGAGCGCCGACGTGCTCAACCTGGATATCGCCAAATCCGCTACCAGCAAGGGTGAAACCCTGCTCGATACCCTGCGGAACCTGGAGGCCATGGCCGCGGACATGTTCGTGGTGCGTCATCAGGATTCCGGCGCCCCCTTCTTTATCGCCAACGAAGTGACCCCCAATGTGGCGGTGATCAATGCCGGTGACGGGCGCCATGCCCACCCCACCCAGGCCATGCTCGACATGTACACCATCCGCCACTACAAGGGCGGCTTCGAGGGCCTGAAAGTGGCCATCGTCGGTGACATCCTGCACTCGCGGGTGGCGCGCTCCCAGATCCATGCCCTGAATATCCTCGGTGCTGACGAAGTGCGCCTGATCGGTCCGAAGACCCTGTTGCCGGTCGATGCAGAGTCGCTGGGTGCGACGGTGTTCACCGACATGGCCCTGGGCCTGAAAGACGTGGATGTGGTGATCATGCTGCGCCTGCAGAAGGAGCGCATGGATTCCGCCCTGCTGCCCAGTGAGGGGGAGTTCTTCCGCCTCTACGGGCTCAACAACGACAAGCTGCAACTGGCCAAACCGGATGCCATTGTCATGCATCCCGGGCCCATCAACCGGGGCGTGGAAATCGCCTCGGAAGTGGCCGACGGCCCCCGTTCGGTGATTCTCAACCAGGTGACCTTCGGTATTGCGGTGCGCATGGCGGTCATGTCCATGGCCATCAGCGGCCAGGAAAGCAGCGCCCATGGCCGCACGGGAGGTGAGCGTGGCCAGTAAGAAAGCCAATATCCTGATTCGCAAGGGCCGGGTTATCGATCCGGCCAGTGGCCGTGACGAAATTGCCGACCTGTTGATCGAAAACGGTCGTCTGGTGCGCATCGGCGCCAGCCTGGATGCGCCCGGCGCAGATATCATGGAAGCAGAAGGCCACTGGGTGCTGCCCGGGCTGGTGGATGCCTGTGTGCACCTGTCTTTGCCGGGCAGCGGCCGCAGCGGCGATATCGCCAGTGAAACCCGCGCCGCCGCCGCCGGTGGCATTACCCATCTGGTGGCCCAGCCGGATTGCGGCCCGGTGGATTCCACCGCCGTGGTGCGGCTGATTCGTGAGCAGGCCGGCCAGGCCGGGTTTGCTCGCATCATGCCGATTGCCGCCATGACCCAGGGTCTGGCAGGGGATCAGTTGGCGGAAATGTCCACCCTGGCCAGGGCGGGCTGTATTGCGGTGGGTAATGCGGGTCGCAAGGTGGCCAGTGCCCTGGTGCTGAAGCGGTCCCTGGAGTATGCCTCCACCTTTGATTTGCCGGTGATGTTCCGCCCCCAGGATTCGGCCCTGAGTGCGGGCGGCTGTGCCCACGAAGGAGCCGTGGCCACCCGCCTGGGGCTGCCGGGCATTCCGGCGGTGGCGGAAAGTGTCGACCTGTCTCGGGACCTGCTGCTGGTGGAAGCCACCGGCGTGCGCGCCCATTTTCAGCAGATTTCCAGCGCCGACTCCCTGCGCCTGCTGCGTGCGGCCAAGCGTCGCGGTCTGCCGGTGACGGCGGACGTGAGCATCCAGCACCTGCTGCTGGATGAGTCAGCCCTGGAAGGCTTCAACAGCCACTGTCATGTGATTCCGCCCCTGCGCAGTGCGGCCGATCGCGAGGCGCTGCTGGAGGCGGTGGCCGACGGCACTATCGATGCCATCTGCTCCCAGCACACCCCCATCGGCTCCTCCAGCAAGGCGGCCCCCTTCCCGGCCACCAAGCCGGGCATGGCCGGGGTGGATACCCTGCTCGGCTTGGTGCTGCAACTGGTAAACGACGGCAAGCTGGAATTGCCCCGCGCCCTGGATGCCATCACCGCCGCCCCGGCCCGCTGCCTGGGGCTGCAGGCCGGCCAGCTGGAAACCGGGCGTCCGGCCAGCCTCTGTGTGCTGGATGCCGACGCCGATAAAGACTACGCCGAACACTGGCTATCCGCCGGCAACAACTCCCCCTGGCGACGTGCAGTGCTCAAGGGCAATGTGAAGTTGACCGTGTGTCAGGGGAAGGTGAGTTGGCTGACGGATTGATTCAGTGAACAGTTAACAGTGAAGAGTTAACAGTTCGCGGGATGGGTTCTGTGTTCCTTCACGCAAGAGGCCGCGCCCGGAGTTTGGGCGCGGCCTCTTGCGTTTCAATGCCCTGGTGCCGGTGGGTGCGGGCTGTTCACTGTTAACTCTTCACTGTTCACTGATTTGAAACACCTCCGCCCGCAACGCCTCCTCCCCAACGACCCCTGGCGCCACCCGCCAGCGTCCCTGCGTATCTTCAAACACCAGTGCCGGGGTGCCCTGCAGGCCCAGGCCGATCATCAGGGCGGTGTTGTTGTGGATCTGGCTGCGGATGGCGTCGGGGACCCGCTCCAGCGGGCGGATGCCGCCGTCGTCAAAGTGGCCTTCGTGCTCGGCCAGGGCCGCTGCCGGGTCCGCGGCGGCGAGGATGGCGCCGCCCTGGGTGAAGCTGCGCTTGGGGTGGATCATACCGACGATGATATGGCGCACCTGCAGGGTGTTATCCGGGTGGTTGACCAGCGGCTGCATGTTTTCCCACAGCACGGCGCAGTAGGGGCAGGCCATGTCGGTGAACACATAGGCCACCCGTTGCGGGTCTTCTGCCCCTTCGGCCACCCAACGGCTGCTTTCCAGGCGGGCCAGCAGGCTGTCCATGTCGGCTTGTTCGCCCACGGCGGACAGCGGCAGCAGCATGGTGACCAGCAGGGTGAGCATTCTCATGGGCGAGGATCATCCAGGTGAGAGGTAAGGAAGTGATGCAGGCTGGCCCGGGACAGGGGGCCGAAGTGACGGGCCAGTTCGTTGCCCTTGCCATCAAATAGCAGGGTCAGCGGCAGCCCACCGTTGCCGGCATGGTGACCCAGTGCCATCGGTGGGTCCAGCAGCGGCAGGTCAAAATTCAGGTCGGCCTGCATCAGGTAATCCCGCACGGCCTGAGCGGTTTCCCCCTGATTGGCCAGCACGAAGCGAACGTTGGGATAGCGCGACTGGGCGTCGGCCAGCACCGGCATTTCCCGCCGGCAAGGTGGGCACCAGGTGGCCCACAGATTGATCAGGGTCGGTCCCTGTGCCACTTGCGCGAGGGGTATGGGCGTGCCCTGCAGGTTTTCCAGAGTGATGTCCGGCATGGGGACAGGCTCGGGGGTCATGGCATGCAGGGTGGCCAGGGAAATGGCTAGCGCCATGAAGGCCGCCGCGGTGCTGGAGAGCAATGCCAGGCGCAGGGCCGGTCGACGCCACAGACACAGGGTTGCCACTGGCAGAGCTGCCAGGGCCCCGGGCCACCACCAGCCGCCATCGCGAATATCCAGCATGGCCAGCAGGCCGGAATACTGCTCGGGGTAACGCAATACGAAGGCCGCACGGGCGCCAGCCAGGGCAGCCAGGGTGATCAGCCACAGCCACTTTTCAACGGGTTTGCCACGCCACTGCCACCAGAGACTGGCCAGTACGGCGGCGGAAAAGGTAATCAGGGCAACAACTGTGCCCGCTGGCAGCGCCAGCGGGCCGATCAGAATGGCGTCCAAAGGGGGTGGTCCTTTTACCTGCGGTATGCGTCGTCCGGTCAGCCGGGGTAGCGCTGGAACATTTCATCCACCGCCTTCTGGATGTGTTCGCTGCGCCGTTCGCTGCGCATGTCGTCGTAGAGGCGGTCGCGACTGGTGGCCTGCCAGACCACATTATTGGTGGCCGGATCGATCATCTGTACCACCAATTTGTATTCTTCAGTGATGTCGCCTTCCACCGGGGTGGTGGTGCCTATGCCTACATTGTTGCGGCTGAAGCCGAAACCGAACTGCACCACGGAGCCGTCGTAGCGTTGTTCACGCTTGAAGAAATGTTTGACGTGCACGTCGGCTTGCCCGGAGGTGCTGGCGGACAATCCCTTCTCGGATAGGGCGGTTTTCAGGGCAGTGCGGGCCCGTTGGTCGTCCAGCTCTCTGGGCTGGTCTTCGTTTTGTTCCACGAAGGCGTAACTGCGGTATTGGTCCAGTTTGGCGCCTTCCTGGCTATCGATGACCACCGGGCTGACGCAGGCGCCAAGGAAAAGACAGAGTGAAAGGAAAAACCAGCGCATGGCTCTTCTCCCGGTTGCGGTGAATGTCCCCCAGTATCACAGGGGAACGGCACGATACCGTGAAAGATCAGCCCCGGCAGAGATTTGCCGGGGCTATGAGGTATGACCGTTTCGCGGGCGAAGGGTTCAGTGGTCAGGCCGGCAGGGCCTGCTCCAGTCGTGACCAGAGGCCGGTTTCGTTGGCGGCCTCGCGGAAGGCCTGCTGGTCCTGGGGGTTCTGCCGCTGATAGATGCGACCGATGTCGCGGAGCATGTCCGGTGCGTCCACCACGCTGACGGCGGTGGCGATGGCGTGCCAGCCGTCGCGGCTATCACGGGCGGCATCCAGGAACGCTTGCAGCAGGTCGCCGCCGTCGCGCAGGCTGATTTCCACCACGGTCTGCAGACCTTCACGGTGAAAGCGGCGGGCAAAGTCGAGCAGCAGGTCGGTTTTGCCAAGCTTGGCCGCGTTACGCATCAGGGCTTCTATCACAGAGGTATTATGGGTGCTTGGCAGTCTTGCCAGCATGTTGCGTTCCTCGTCACCGAGGAATTGGGCCAGGTCCAGAATCAGATCCCATTGTCCGCTTTGATGGGCTGCCTGCACCACGGCTTCCGCTACCTCTTCGCCCTGGCGCAGGGCGGTATGGGCAACCACTTCCCGATAGTCCCGTTGCATGGCCTTGACCAGGGGCAGGGTCTCTTCCAGCAGATTCTTGCTGACTGCGGCATTCACCAGTTCGGTGATCACGGTGCTGTTACGCAGGGAAGGCAGGTTGACGATTTTGCGATGGTAGCGGGGGTTGATCACGGACAGCGCGCGCAGTACCGGACCCCACAATTGCTGGCGGTGGGCCACATCGACCAGGGAGTCCAGCGTGCGTTCGTCTTGCTCGGCCATGATGTTGCCCAACCGGCTTTTTAGCTCCCCTTCCACATGGTCTATCACCCAGATGGCCTTGGGCCACAGATCCACATTTTCGGTACCGGACCGCACGATGCTGGCCAGTCGGCTGTTATCAATCATGCGGATCACATTGCTGAGCTGGGTGGTATTTTCCATGTAGAAGGCAATAGTCAGCAGGGCGCCATCATCCTTTACCGCGTTGACCACTTCGCGAATGGAGGGGGCGGAAAGCGCATCGGCAAAACGGCCCAGCAGCAGGAACTGTTTTTCCTGAATCTGTTTCAGTGCCACTTCGCGGATCACTTCCGCAGGCAGGCGCCGAATGATTTCACGAATCTTGCGAGGGTCTGCCTGGGCGGCGATTTCGCCGAGAAAATCCGGGGTCAGCCGCCGGGCAACTTTTACCGCGAAGTAGGGATCCATTTCGCCGACCAGGCGGGCGGCCATTTTGGCGCCGATGGCATAAGCCAGTTTCGCCAGTTGTTTGATGGAGAGCCAGCGAGTCCAGCTTGCCAGGTGCTGGAACCCTTTGCGGTGTTGGTTGTACATCTCCTCTTCGATGTGTTCGCGCAACTCGCGCAGGTTGCCAGCGCTGGCATCGACGAGGGCTTGCCAGGTGGTGTCGTCGAGGGTCAGGTACTGGGCGAGCTTTTCCAGCTCAATCTGGATTTCCAGGTTCGGAGTCAGGTCGTTCATGTGAGCATCCTTGGTGCGGGGATTAGCGAAGCGCGCTGCGGGCGATGCTGCGCAGCCACAAAGGCAAGGCCTGAATGCCGCTATCGATAGCTTTCTCCAGGCGACCCTTTTCGCTTTCCAGATAGTCATCCACTGCCTGGTCAAGATCCCGGGTAACCGGTTCCGGCAGGTAGGAAAGAAACCCTACACGCTGATGCATACGTTCAATGGCGTCCTTGTTATTCATGATCGATCCTGTTTGGGGTGTGCCGTTATGAGGTGTGCCGAAATCGTAAAATGGCGGCTGAAAATCGATTCCGGAAAACACCGTCATTGCACTGTATCAAACGAGCGCAAACAGAAAGTACACATAACATTAAGCGACTGTGGGATTTTTGTATCGACATTCTTGCCAGCATTGTTGACCCCCCTAAACAGTGATACTTAATGACCCTGTAAAAGACGGAATCGATAGCTTCGCAACGTCGAGGCTGCCACGGAGGCGATGTTGGCGGAAAAAAAAATACAGAAAAGAAAGTCGGCCACAACACCCTGGGCCGGGCGTCTTGTCCGGCAAATGCGACAGGCTGTGGCACGTGCTCCAGGTGGCCGCTATGTGTTGAGCCAGGCGCGGGCTGTCGAGGATGTGTTGTTCGAGGATCTGCAGTTACGCCTGGGCGGAATGGGCAACCATCATTACCTGCCAGGGCCGGTGGAGGCATCATCCGGTGAGGGTGAAGGGCGCGATAAATCCTTGCAGTCACGGTTTGCCGCGCTGGCTGATCAGTCTCTGGAGCAGACCCCGGACAGCGCCACGTCGAGGGTTTATGGACGTATCATCAACCAGTTGCTCCCCGACGAAGTGAGGATACTCACTGCCATGTCGGACGGTTCTGATATTGCCATCAGTCATTTGCTGGCACGCGGCGGTCGTTTCAAAAACAGCGAGCACCGGGTGATGGCATTTCTGAGCCGGGTGGGTAATGAAAGTGGTGTGATGTTGGCGGATGCCGTGCCCCATTACCTTGCGCATTTATTTTCTCTCGGGCTGCTCGATGGCGGCCCGGAGGACAGTTCCCAGACAGCAAAATACGAAGCCATCGAGAATGGTTCAGAGGTCCGCTCCGCCTGTGAACGGATGCGCAAAGAATCCCGGCTTCGGCCAGTCTTTATTCGCGAAACCGCACACCTTTCAGCTTTCGGCAAGGCATTCTGGGCGGCCTGCTCCGGATAACAATCTGTACTGAAGTGTAAGGAGTTATTTAGAGACTCCTCAAAAAGAACGAAAAGCGAGGCCACATGGAAGCGTATATCAACGAGTTTGCCGATAACATCTGGCTGTATTTATCCATGCCATTGATCAGTGCCGTGGTGGGTTATGCCACCAATGTGATTGCGATCAAGATGATGTTCTATCCGGTAGAGTTTTTTGGCAAACCCCCTCTTCTTGGCTGGCAGGGTATCATCCCGCGCCGAGCTGCCAAGATGGCTGCGATCTCTGTAGACACTATCACTACGCACCTGATTACCCAGGAAGAGATTTTTGACCGTCTTGATCCGGATAGGGTGGCCGGTGAGCTGGAGCCGGTACTCAACAATATGATCGAAGACGTGGTGGATTCCATCATGGGTCAGCACGAGCCAGGCCTGTGGGAATCCATGCCGGAAATGGTGAAGAGGCAAGTCTATAAACGTGTCAAGAAAGAGGCCCCAAGTCTGATCTCTGACATTATGAAACAAATCAAGGTCAACATCGCACAGATGTATGATCTTGAGGACATGGTGATCACCAATCTGACCAAGGACAAGTCACTACTGAACCGTATTTTCCAGGAAGTAGGCGCGGCGGAGTTCAAGTTCATCGGTCGTTCCGGGCTCTACTTTGGCGGCATTTTCGGTACCTTTCAGATGATTACCTGGGTTTTCTACAAGGGCTCCTGGTTGTTGCCGGTTTTCGGCCTGGCGGTGGGCTATGCAACCAACTGGATTGCCCTGCAGATGATTTTCAATCCCAAGGAGTTGATGCGTTTTGGCCCGTTCAATGTGCAGGGTCTATTCATGAAGCGTCAGGATGAGGTCGCCCGAGATTACGGTCGACTTGTCTCTTCCTATGTGCTTACCCCGGCCAATATTATTGAGGGCATTCTCAAGGGGCCTTACTCCGACAAGGTGTTTGCCATGATCGGCAAGCATGTGCAGAAAGCGGTGGATGAACAGACCAGTTTTGCCAAGCCGTTTGTTACCTTTGCCGTGGGTACCCAAAACTATCGGGACATGAAGGAATGTGCCGTGTCGGAGTTGGTAAGCCGATTACCGGAAACGCTCAAGCATATTGAAAACTATGCCAACGATGCGCTGGATCTGGAGAACACGCTTTCCACCCGTTTGCAGAGTCTCAAACCGGAAGAGTTTGAAAGCATGTTGCGCCCGGCTTTCGAACAGGATGAATGGATACTGATTGCCGTAGGGGCATTCCTTGGTTTCCTGGTCGGTGTGTTCCAGTTGCTGGTGATGTTCTCTTGAGGCTGTCCGGGAGTGGTGCATGTCTACGTTAATGGTGATCTGGGTCCTGTTGTGTGCGCTGTGTTTTGGCGCTGGGCTGGTGTGGTCATGGCGACGGGCACGACGTCGTTTGCGCGTGCGTATGGAACAGGCGGTGGATGAGGAAATCCGTCAGCAAATCAAACAGGAAGTGTTGCGCCATTTGCAGGATGGTCCGGCCTCCAATAATAGCCAGGCGGAGCGCTGATCCATGCAGATTACCATTCGCAAATCATTTGTGATCGGTGCTGGTGTACTGTTGATCATTGCCCTTGCTGTTGGTGCCTACCTGGCCTGGTGGGTGTGGAAGAATCTGGGGGCAGAATTGTTGCTGCGCGATCAGCAAGCCAGTGTCGTCGTGCCCAAGCCCATGTCTGTGGGTATCGATATTCTCGATGACCTGGACATCTTGATCGACACGGTCATCGACACCACGGTGC
This sequence comes from uncultured Alcanivorax sp., assembly GCF_947258575.1. GTDB lineage: Bacteria > Pseudomonadota > Gammaproteobacteria > Pseudomonadales > Alcanivoracaceae > Alcanivorax. The sequence goes on along the minus strand of NZ_CAMYIV010000010.1, from coordinate 20,186 downwards.
CGATCGACCAGACCCTGACTCTACCCGTCAAGGAGACCCTGGATGTGCAGGTGGGCTTCGATAATGCGGTACCGATCAAGATGAATGTGCCGCTCAAAGACACTATCAAGCTGGACCAGATTATTCCGGTGGACGGTGAAGTCCGTGCCCGAGTGCTGGGTAAGTGGATCACTGTGCCGATCAAGGGCGAGTTACCCGTGAAAGCGGATGTGCCCATTGATGTGAATGTGCCGGTGGATCAGCTGGTCAAACTGCAATTCAACGCTCCGGCGAAAGTGGACATTCTCGAAGACCTGTCGGTACCGCTGAAGGCGAATATCAAGACATCGATTCCCCTGAAGAGCGCCATGCAGGTGCCGGTACGCTCCAGGCTACGTGCTAGCGCCACCATTCTGGAACCGGCGGATGCACTGATCGCGGAAATGGATTTGAAGTTGCCGCTGCGAGAAGTGGGACTGTCTTTCAGCGACAGTGATGACGCTACGGCGAGCGACGAGGCTGAGATAACGGCAGCGGATGAGGAGCAGCCCTGATGGGGCGCTGGATTCTGTGGGGCTGGGTGGCCCTGGCTGTGATCGTGGTGGGGCTGGTGTTGGGGTTTGTGCTCTACACCCGCATTGTTATCGGTATCGGTCTGCAGGACCAGCATGCGCTGCTGCATCTACCGGAAAACCTGATCGTGCAAACGCGCGCCGAGGAAGAGGCGGCCATCACCCTGCGAGGTCGTGTGGAGGTGGATGTGCCCTTCAAGCACGATGCCCTGCCACTGCCATTGAAAGGCACTTACAAGGCTAACCTGGCCCTGGATACCATGGTGCCCCTGCGCATGACCATTGAGTATGAGGATGTCATTCCCATCGAGACCACGGTGGCGATCCAAGGGGACACCAAACTGATTTCCGAATGGCTGCCGCGCATGCCCATAGAAGGAGAGCTGCCCCTGAAGCTGGAGGTGCCGGTGTCATTGAAAGTGCCAGTGGATACCCAGATCCGCTTTGTTTACGACGGCCCGGTGCAGGTGGGTTTCAACCAGACCATCCACCCGCCGGTGGATACCGTTCTGCGTACGGCCATCAATCTTGACAAGGAAGTCAGTGCACCGATCACCAATATATTCGAGGCCCGGGTGGTGCCCGATAACCGGGCGCTGCCCATTATTCTTACCGACACCCGCCTGACACTGCCATTGCAGGATCTGAAGGTCCGGCCCATGGAATCACGGGTGCAACCGGATAAGTAGCCATGCCGGTCGCAACATTGCGGGAGCAGTGGAGCGGCTGCTCCCGCAAAAGATGATGGCGTGACCGGTGTTACGACACCGTCACCCCCGGGCAGGGAATCGCAGCCGCTTCGCGGATCCGTTCGCCCAGGTAGCGGGCGGCCTGGCCGGCATATTGGCCGTCCGCATAGATCAGATGCAGGTCCACCAACCGTTCAACGCCCTCCTTCAGTGGCAGCACCTTTAGCGCGCCGCTTTCCAGACCATCGCCGATCTCTGATTCCGGCACCCAGGCAAATCCCAGTCCGCGGCGAATGGCGGCAATACGTGTGGAAGGATGCGACACGGTCCAGCGTTGCTCGGCCCCCAGCCAGCCGGAATCGATGCGCCGGCTGCCGGAATCGCGAATGACAATTTGCCGATGCTGGCGCAGATCCTCATGGGTGAGGCTGTCCGCCTGATTGAGCGGATGGTCCGCCGCTGCCACGGCCACAAAACGCACCCGCATCAGCTGATCACCGAAGAACCCCGGCGGTACCCGTCCGCCGATTACCACATCCGCCTCCTTGCGCAGCAGGGCCTCATCGGAGCCGGACAGCACGGTCTCGCTGTACTCGACCCGGGTCAGCGGGCTGTGCTGGGCAAACGCATCCAGGGCCGACAGCATGCAATGCTGGGGGAACAGAGCGTCAGCGGCCACGCGTACCAGAGGTTCCCAGCCCTGGCTGAGTTGAATGGCGGCGCTCTCGATGCGGTTGGCCTCTTCCACCAGCACCTTGGCCTGACGGTAGAGCATCTGCCCGGTCTCGGTGAGCCTGGCCCGCCGGCCTTCCAAGGCAAAGGCACGTACGCCCAGTTCGGTCTCGATCTTCTGCACCGCGTAACTGATGGCGGACTGGCTCTTGTCCAGCGCCTCCGCGGCGCTGGCGTAACCGCCCTCGTCCACTACGGCAATCAGGGCTTGCCACTGGTCCAGGCTGATTTTGGCTGACATATCGAAATTCCTGAGCTAAATGTACAAGTTTGTGCCGTTTTATATCGTATTTGCTGAATCCACAATAGCCCCATCGTTAACAAATCATCGGCTCACCCAGCCGGCACGGACACAATATGGAGTTGGGGTCATGAATATTCTGGTTATCAAGAGCAGTGTTTTCGGCGACAACGGCAATTCCTCCACCCTGGTCAACGAGCAGGTGGAGCGCCTGAAAGCGCAACACCCTGGAGCTACCGTGGTTGTTCGGGATCTCTCAGCCGATCCCATTCCACATCTGGACGGCGAACGTGTCGGTGCCTTCTTTACGCCGGCAGACCAGCGCACGGATGATCAGCAGGCGGTAGAAGACTTTTCCCAGGCGTTGATCACAGAGCTGAAAGATGCGGATCAGGTGGTGCTGGGCCTGCCCATGTACAACTTCGGCATTCCCAGCCAGCTGAAGAGTTGGATCGACCACGTGGCCCGGGCCGGTATCACCTTCCGCTACACCGAGAACGGTCCCCAGGGGTTGCTGAACGACAAGCCAGTGACCGTAGTGGCCGCCCGTGGTGGACTGTATGCCGGTACCGAAAACGATACGGTAACCCCGTACATCAGGCTGTTCTTCGGTTTTGTCGGCATCACCAATGTGTCTTTCGTGTATGCGGAAGGGCTTAACATGGGTGATGAGAGCAAAGAAAAGGCCATGAGCGAAGCGCGGGCAGCGCTGCAGTGATCCAGCTTGTAGGAGCTATGCTTGCATGGCGAACCATGCCCAGGCCTGGCTCCTGCGATCAAACGCTAATTCTGCAACAGGGAGAACATCATGGGACTGCTGGTCGATGGCAAATGGCAGGACAAGTGGTACGACACCAAGAGCACCGGTGGGCGCTTCAAGCGTTCCGAGAGCCAGTTCCGCAACTGGGTGACTGCCGACGGCAGCGCCGGACCCAGTGGCGACAGTGGCTTTCAGGCAGAAAGCGGTCGTTACCACCTGTATGTGTCCTACGCCTGTCCCTGGGCCCACCGCACCTTGATCGTGCGGGCATTGAAAGGTCTCCAGGACCACATTGGCGTGTCTGTGGTGCATCCGCACATGCTGGAAAACGGCTGGGAACTGCGCGATGACTTTGACGGCGCCAGCGGCGATGCGCTCTATGGTTTCAGCAAGCTCTATGAGTTGTACCTGAAGGCGGATGACAACTACACCGGCCGCGTCACCGTGCCAGTGTTGTGGGACAAGCAGCGCGAGACCATTGTCAGTAACGAGTCCGCAGAAATTATCCGCATGCTCAACACCAGCTTTGATGCGCTGGGTGCGGCGCCGGGCAATTTTTATCCGCAGGTGTTGCAGGCGGAGATTGATGCCATCAACGAGCGTGTCTACAACGACGTAAACAATGGCGTCTACAAGACCGGTTTTGCCACCAGCCAGGACGCCTACGATGAAGCGGTGGTGACCTTGTTTGAGCAGCTGGATGCCCTCGAGCAACGTCTTGGCGAGCAGCGCTATCTGATGGGTAACACGCTCACCGAAGCGGATCTGCGGCTGTGGACTACCCTGGTGCGCTTTGATCCGGTGTACGTCACCCACTTCAAGTGTGACCGCAAGCGGATCGTGGACTACCCGAACCTGAACGGGTTTCTGAAAGAAATTTACCAGCTGCCCGGCGTAGCGGAGACAGTGAATATGGCGCATATCCGCCACCACTATTTTCGCAGCCACCCGACGATCAATCCCCACGGGATTATTTCCATCGGGCCAGAGCTGGATTGGGATTCACCCCACGGTCGAGAACGGCTGGGGGAAAGAGAGATTACTGATTAACTCTGCAGGAGCGGCGCTTGAGCCGCGAATCGATACCGTGCTTCGCGTCTCAAGCGCCGCTCCTGCAGCACAGTGCCGCAAGGCAGGAGGTTCCCATGGAACGCACAATTCTCAACACCATTCGCGCACTGGATACATCCGACGGTGCCGGCGTTCGCCTGAAGCGCGCGCTGGGTTACAACCCCATGGTGCGCCTGGATCCTTTCCTGATGCTGGACGCGTTCTCCTCCGATAACCCGGATGATTACATCGCCGGCTTCCCGCCGCACCCACACCGGGGCTTTGAAACGGTGACCTACCTGATGGAAGGCCACATGAAGCATCGCGATCATCTGGGTAACGAAGGGGACCTGCAGCAGGGCGGTGTGCAGTGGATGACAGCCGGTCGCGGCATCATTCATGAGGAAATGCCGCAGCAACAGGATGGTTTACTGCGCGGTTTCCAGCTGTGGATCAACCTGCCGGCGGCGGAAAAAATGAAAGCCGCTGGATACCGGGACATTACCGATACCGAGATCCCGCGCCTTGATTTGCCCACGGGAGGGCAGATCAAGGCCATTGCCGGGGAAGTCACCATCGGCAATCAGGTGATCAAGGCACCGGTAAACGGCGGCAGTACCGATCCGCTTTACCTGGACGTGAAATTGCGCGCCGGTGAAACCGTGACGGTGCCACTGACACAGGGCTATAACGCCTTCCTGTACCTGTTCGAAGGTCAGGTCAGCGTGGCGGGCGAGGCGGTAAAGAGCGACCACCTGGCCACCTTCACTGACGGTGACAAAGTCTCTCTGGTGGCCGGTGATCACGGTGCCAGGCTGTTGCTGCTGGCAGGCAAGCCCATTGGCGAGCCCATTGCCCAGTACGGCCCCTTCGTGATGAACACCCAGGACGAGATCAACCAGGCCCTGAGTGACTATCGCGATGGCACCCTGACCGCCGAGCCGTCATCCCTGTGACGGTTAAGTTCAACCCCCAACTTGCCCCGGCTCTCGCCGGGGCTTTTTTGTGGCGGTGAGTCTTGTCGCTAGCGTGACGCGATCACCCAGACCGCATGCACGATACCGGGAATGTAACCGAGAATGGTCAGCACGATATTGATCCAGAAATGCTTGCCGATCCCTTCCTGGAGAAATACCCCCAGTGGTGGAAGCAGGATGGCGATGAGAATGCGTAACAGGTCCATGCGGTTCTCCTTGAGTCGGAAAACCTCACTGTAATTTTTTTATGCCATAGCGTCTGTTAAAAAAACACAAATTGCGGCATAGATTGCATTGCTGACACCGTGATTTTCCGGGAAGCTGGGCGTTGCAGAATATCAGGGAAAGGAGAGACAGCATGAAAGTTCTGGCCATAGCAGGTAGCTTGCGAGAAAAATCCTACAACCGCGGCCTGGTCCGCGCGGCCCAGGCGTTGGCGCCGTCGGGAATGGAAATCATTGAAGCGGACATCAGTGATATCCCGCTCTATAACGGTGATGACGACGGCGATAATCGCCCGGCGACGGTGACCGCCCTGGCAGAACAGGTAAAAGCAGCGGATGCCTTCTTGTTTGCCACCCCGGAATACAACTATTCCATTCCCGGTGTACTGAAAAATGCCATCGACTGGTTATCCCGGGTCCCGGGTGGCATCTTCGCCGGCAAGGCCGCCGCCATCATGGGCGCTTCCATGGGGGGCATGGGCACCAGCCGCAGTCAGTACCACCTGCGTCAGGTACTGGTCTTCCTGGATGTGCACCCGCTCAACAAACCGGAAGTGTTCGTCTCCGCCGCCCATGAAAAATGTGATGACAATGGCGACCTGCAGGACCAGGCAACGAAAGACATGATCGCCAAGCAGCTGACGGCCTTACAGGCCTGGGCCGACACCCTGAAGTAAATGATGCAGTTCGCCTTGGGCGTAGGGTGCCACTGAGCCTAGGGCGAACTGCACCTAACCCCATACCCATAATGTCTTGTCACAAGGATGTGAAAAGATGCCAATGTACCGCCGTGTCTGGAAGCCAGGCGGCTGCTATTTCTTTACCGTCAATCTGCAACAGCGAGGCGGCCACGATTTGCTTGTCCGGCATGTGGATGTACTGCGAGAGTCTGTTCGCAAAGTGAAAAGCGACCACCCTTTCCGTATTCATGGCTGGGTGGTACTGCCGGATCATCTCCACTGCGTCTTGCAGCTCCCTGACGCCGACGATGATTACATTCGGCGCTGGCGACTGATCAAGTCCGCCTTCTCCCGAAAAATACCTCGCGTGGAACGCCGGAATCCATCTCGCATAAGGCGTGATGAAAGAGCTATCTGGCAGCGCCGCTTTTGGGAACACTGCATTCGCGATGAACAGGATTATCGGGCGCATATGGACTATGTGCATATCAATCCGGTGAAGCATGGCCTGGTTTCACGGGTGCAGGATTGGCCCTATTCCACGTTTCATCATTGGGTTCGGCGTGGTGTTTATGCCGTGGATTGGGCCGGGGGATTGGAGGGGCTGGTCGGGAAGGTGCCTGACTGATGGTGTGGTTTATGGTGCAGTTCGCCCGAGGCTCAGTGGCACCCTACACAAGATTCGGACGTAGGGTGTCACTGAGCCTAAGGCGAACTGCACCATTGCAGGCCTTGCAGGAAAACTCAAAGCTGCGCTTCGCGACGAATCCATTTGGTGACATCCGGCGCCTGATAATCCGCGAAGCTGTCCAGCAGCGCGGCGGGGGTGTCGTGAACCTGCAACAGGCCTCTGTGTTCTTGTCGCAGAAAGCCCTGGCTGACGGCATGGTCGAGGAAAGTGATCAGGTGGTCGTAATAGCCGTTGATGTTCAGCAGGGCGCAGGGTTTGTGGTGAAAACCCAGTTGCGCCCAGGTGAGAATTTCGAAAATTTCTTCCAGCGTACCCATGCCGCCGGGCAAGGCGATAAAACCGTCAGAACAATCGGCCATGGCGGCTTTACGCTCGTGCATGGAGCGCACCACACGCAATTCGGTGAGGTGGTCGTTGCCAATTTCCTTGCGCATTAACGCATCGGGAATAATGCCGATCACCTCACCGCCCCGCTGCATGACCGCATTGGCGATGGCGCCCATGACACCGACGCTGGCACCGCCATAGACCAATCCCAGGTTACGGCTGACGAGTTCCTGGGCGAGCCCTTCGGCGGCTTGAATATAGTCGTTCCCCTCTCCGGGGCTGGAGCCGCAATAGACGCAGATTCTTTTCATGGATATTCACCTGATACCTGCGCCGTAGGAGCGTCGCTGGCGGCGCGATAACCAACCTTGAAGACTGAATTTTCACCACAGAGGGCACAGAGTCCACCGAGGAAAAGATGGGTTTCTTCTCTGTGTGCTCTGTGCCCTCTGTGGTGAAAATGCTTTTGAGCTAGGTCTGCTATCGCGCCGCCAGCGACGCTCCTACGGCGGGTTATGAAAAAGCACCGCTCACCCAGCCACTGCCGTGGGCTTGCTAACCAACCGCTCCGCCGGGAAGTGACAGGTGAAGACGCTGCCCTTGCCCAGTTCGCTCTGGATTTCCAGTTTGCCGTTGTGGCGGATCATCACGTGCTTGACGATGGCCAGGCCCAGGCCGGTGCCGCCGGTTTCGGTGACGCGGCTGTTGTCCGGGCGATAAAAGCGTTCGGTGAGGCGGGGGATATGGGCCGGGTCGATACCGACACCATTGTCGCTTACCGCCAGGTGCGCGCCACGCTGATCCTGCCACCAGCGAATCAGGATCTGACCGCCGGCGGGGGTGTATTTCACCGCATTGGTGATCAGGTTGCCGAAGGCGCTTTCCAGCTCTGCCGGGTTGGCGATCAGGCGGGCTGCTTCGGGCACCTCCAGCTCGATGCTGTGGCCCTTGTCGGCACTGATCGCCATGGCATTCTCGCGCATGCGTTTGAGCATGCCGTGAACCGGCACCGCCTGGCTCAGGTTGTCCGCGTCGGTACCTTCCAGCCGGGCCAGCAACAGCAGATCCGAGACCAGGGCCTCCATGCGGTTGGACTGGTTGTCCATCTGGGCGAGAGCGCGGCGCAGTCGGGACTGTTCCTCCGGTACCGTGTCCAGCAGGGTTTCCAGGTAACCCTTGAGTACGGTCAGCGGGGTTTTCAGTTCGTGGCTCACGTTGGCCACGAAATCCTTGCGCATCTGCTCCAGGTGATGGAGCCGGGTCACGTCACGGGCCATCATCAGCTGTTCGCCCACACCAAACTCGGTGACGCGAAATTGCAGGATGCGGTTGTCGTCCACCGGTGAGGGAATCTCCAGGGCGTCGCGGAAATCCCCCTGGCTGAGGTATTCGGTAAATTTCGGATGGCGGACCAGGTTGGTCAGCGGCTGGCCCAGATCCTGGCGGGCGTTGAACCCCATGTAGCGTTCCGCGGCCTGGTTCCAGTATTCCAGGTAGCCGTGCTGGTCGATGAGGATGACCACGTCTTCCAGGGCATTTACCGATTGCTGGGCACGGTGAATGATGCCCTGCAGGTTTTCCTGGGCGCGGCGTTCTTTCTGAAAAAGGTGTTCCAGGCGGGTGTAGAACTCCCCCCACAGGCCGATGCTGTCCGGGGGCTCGGTATGGTCATCGCGGACCAGCCAGCTGTACAGGCCAAACAGTTGCCGGGTGCTCCAGATGATATAGCCCAGCAGACCCACTACCAGCGGCCAGATGTGGCCCACCGCCAGCGCTGCCACAACGGACAGCAGGATCAGGCCGACTATGCGATTTACTTCCTTGGCCAGACTGGCTTTCATTATCTCGCTTCCGCCGCTCCGTTGCGGCTACGTAGGTGCATTAACCGTAACCGACCCGCATTGCACCACCTCTCCGGATTGCGCGCAATGCGCTATGCAGAACGGGGCGCTTCAGCCTGCTTTGGCGGATTTTACCGAAAACCGGTAGCCGGTGCCGCGTACCGTCTGGATAAAGCGGTCGTAGCCGAAGGGCGCCAGGGCCTTGCGCAGGCGGCGGATATGCACATCGATGGTGCGATCTTCCACATACACGTTGGCGCCCCACACCTGATCCAGCAGCTGGGTCCGTGAGTAGGCCCGTTCCTGGTGGCTCATGAAGAATTCCAGCAGACGGTATTCCGTGGGCCCCATGTCCACTGGCTCATCGTCGGCGCTGATACGGTGGCTCACTGGATCCAGGCACAGGCCTTCCACCTCGATGGCCTTGTCCGCCGCCGTGCTGGACGCCCGGCGCAACACCGCCTTGATGCGGGAGATCAGCTCACGGGTGGAAAACGGCTTGGTGATGTAGTCGTCGGCGCCCACATCCAGCCCCTGGATCTTGTTGTCCTCTTCGCTCTTGGCGGTGAGCATGATGATGGGGATTTCGTTGGTGGTCTCATCACGCTTGAGGCGGCGGGCCAGCTCGATACCGGTGACAGACGGCAGCATCCAGTCCAGCAACACCAGGTCCGGGCGTTCATCGACAATAATTTCGTGGCCACGCTGGGCGTTTTCCGCCTCCAGCACATCAAAATCGGCCAGCTCCAGAGCAACGGCCACCATTTCCCGAATGGCGGGCTCGTCGTCAACAATCAGAATACGGTTACGGGACATGGCTTTCCTTCCTTGCCTGTCTGTTGTGATGCCCTATTAGATTGCTTTTTTGTGACATGTGTATGACAAGTTGGTCGGATTTTGCAGGAAAAGCAAGAAGGGGGCGAGCTACAAGCTTTAAGCGACAAGCAGCAACACGAATCCAGGGCATGTGCCGGTGGCTAGATATGGAGCTTCGCGTTGTAGCTAGCAGCTAGAAGCTCGCCGCTCAGAAGTACTGGAAATACAACCCGACAAACACACACGCCCCGGCCCAGTGATTATTGAGGAAAGCGTGGAAGCTGGGCCAGCGTTCCCGGTAGCGGATCAGGCTGTGCTGGAACAGGAAGCTCAAGGTCATGCCGCCCAGGCCCAGGTACCAGGGCCAGGAAAAGTCCAGTCGCTGCCCCACCATGATCAGAGCCAGCAGAGTCAGGCCCTGGAGGATGGCGATCATCAACCGGTCCGCATCACCGAACAGGATGGCGGTGCTCTTGATGCCCAGTTTCAGGTCGTCTTCCCGGTCGCACATGGCGTATTCGGTGTCGTAGGCCACGGTCCACACCAGGTTGGCCACATACAGCAGCCAGGCAATTTCCGGCACGGCCCCGGTTTCCGCGGCAAAGGCCATGGGGATGGCCCAGCTGAAGGCGGCGCCCAGGAACAGTTGCGGCATGAAGGTGAAGCGTTTGGTGAAGGGATAGAGAACAGCAAGCCCCAGGCCACCGAAGGACAACCAGAAGGTCAGCTCGTTGAGGAACAGCACCAGCACAAAGGCCAGCAGCCCGAGCCCGCAGAACAGCGCCAGGGCTTTTTTGGCGCTGATGGCACCGGTGGCCAGCGGACGACCTTTGGTGCGTTCCACGTCACCATCGAAATCCCGGTCGGCAAAGTCGTTAATCACGCAGCCGGCGGCACGCATGATGATCACCCCGAGAATGAAGATCACCACGGTTTTCAGGCTCGGCGTGCCATTTCCGGCAATCCACACCGCCCACAGGGTGGGCCACAGCAGCAGCAGCGTGCCGATGGGGCGATCCAGCCGCATCAGCTGAATATAGGGCCAGGCTTGGGGGTAGCGTTGTTCAACGAAGGCAAACATGGGACATCCGGTTGTCAGGGGCGGAGATGAGTTTCAAGCTACAAGCTGCAAGTTTCAAGGCGCGAATCAGGCGTGTAGCCAACCGAAATCGCCGGAGCCGCGCCGCCGCTTCCAACGCTCCAAAAATGGACGCGCGGCGATAACCTTGTCGTTTAACCAAGGCTCTTGCCCGCGCCTTGTAGCTTGCAGCTTGAAGCTTGCACCTTCTCCCACAGCGCCGGCAGGAAGTATTCCGCCACCAGCAGGGGTTCGCCGCGTTTGATGAAACGGGACTGGCGACCCCAGCACACTGGCATGGCTTCTGCAGGGCTTCCAAGACGGGCCCAGACCTGATCGCGCAGGCAGGTGGGGCGTTTATAAAGTTCCAGGCCCAGAGAGCGGCTGCCCATATGGCCCAGGGAGCGATTGGCGCCGGTGAGGCTGGCCAGGGGCAGAACGCTGCGGGCGGCGACCACCGGGGTGTCGTCCAGCAGCAGGGTGACCTCGCGGATCAGCGCGGCCCGGCGGGGCGCCAGGTTAAGCAGTTGCCGTTCGTCGGCTCGGGGAAAGCTGATGGCGTGATAGCCGGGCTCTACCCGGAACTGGCCGTGGCGCTTCAGGCGCAGGGTCAGGGACGCCGGATCCGCCATCCAGTCGCGGATACGGGGCGGCAGCACCAGCTGTTCCAGCGGGCGCCAAAGGCTGTCAGGATGCAGGGCGGCAGGCAGCATGGGTCTCTCAACATCGCAGGCCGCAGGACTATGGCGCAAGCGGTGACTCAGGGCAAGTCAGCGGCGCGCCGGTCTGCGAGCGCGTGCCGGCAAGCAAGAATGGCCTTGGGCCAGGCCAATGGACCCCGGCGCCAATGCGTGCCAGTGCCCAATGTCATTGATTTTTCGGGCGTGCGCCGATAGGTTATCGCCCCCCGAGATACACCCTGTATGTAGCAGAGTAAGCGAGTACTTACTCCAATTCGACGAGGTTCACGATGAAGAAGTGGGAATGCGTAGTGTGCGGTTTCATCTATGACGAAGCCGAAGGTCTGCCCGATGAGGGTATTGCCCCGGGTACGGCCTGGGATGATGTGCCGGAAGACTGGGTCTGCCCGGATTGCGGCGTGGGCAAGGACGACTTCGAGATGGTGGAAATCTGAGCCGTTACGCTCTGATCCACACAGTCATTCCGCCCGTTTACTGATTAATTAAGGACTGTTCATGCAACCTATCGTCATCATCGGTTCCGGCCTTGCCGGCTTTAATACCGTCAAGGAATTCCGCAAGCTGGACAAGGAAACGCCCATCGTTGTGCTCACCAGCGACGACGGCCGTAACTATTCCAAGCCCATGCTGTCTGCCGGTTTCACCAAGGAAAAGACCGCTGATGACCTGTGCATGGCCACCCCGGAGAAGGTTGCCGAGCAGTTCAATGTGGAAGTGCGCACCGATGTGCATGTGGCGGAAATCGACCCCTCCGGCAAGCGTGTACTGCTGCCGGACGACCACCTGGACTACAGCAAGCTGGTGCTGGCGCTGGGTGCCGATACCTGGACCCCGCCGCTGGAAGGCGATGCCGTGGGTGATGTGTTCTCCGTCAACGATCTGATGGACTACGGCAAATTCCGCACCGCCCTGAAGGGGGCCAAGAAAGTCACCATTCTGGGCGGTGGTCTGATCGGCTGTGAATTCGCCAACGACCTGTCCAACGGTGGTTATGAGGTGGCCCTGGTGGAACCTCAGGGTCGCTGCCTGCCGCTGCTGCTGCCGGAGCCGGCGTCTGCGGCGGTCGGCCGTGGTCTGGCGGATCTGGGCGTGACCTTCCACTTTGGTCCTCTGGCCCAGGCGGTGAACCACGGTGATAACAACCAGCTGGTCACCGAGCTGTCCGACGGTACCCGTATCGAATCCGACGTGGTGCTATCCGCCATCGGTTTGCGTCCGCGTATTGCCCTGGCCAAGGAAGCCGGCCTGGCCATCAACCGTGGCATTATCACCGACAAGACCCTGCAGACCAGCGCTGACGACATCTATGCCCTGGGCGACTGCGCCGAAGTGCAGGGCCACGTACTGCCCTACGTGCTGCCGCTGATGGCCTCCGCCCGTGCCCTGGCCAAGACCCTGGCCGGTGAAACCACTGCGGTGAGCTACGGTGTCATGCCGGTCACCATCAAGACCCCGGCCTGCCCGGTGGTGGTATGTCCGCCGGCGGACCACGACAACGGCGAATGGGAGATCCAGGAAGACGGCAACAACGTCCAGGCCCTGTTCCGTGGCAAGGATGGCAGCCTGCAGGGCTACGCGCTCACCGGTGATGCGGTGAAAGAGAAAATGAAGCTCAACAAGGAACTGCCGCCACTGATGCCCTAACGGCGGCCCGCCGTAGGAGCTATGCCTGCATGGCGAACCGCCCGGGTGGCGCTCCTACAATCGGCAACCAAACAAAGGAACGCCCATGAAATTTGCACTGGTTTTGCTGGTCCTCGGCTGGCGTCTGCGCTGGCTGGCCTGGCGTGATGCGGGATTTCGCAAACAGCTGGAAAACCGCGATGTGGTGATGCAGTGGCGTACCTTTAACGGCAAGCCGGCGCGCAGCTTTCACTTCACGCCGGGCAAGGTGGTGTCCAAGGGTGGTCTGCATGGTCAGCCCACCGTCACCCTGAATTTCAAGGACGCCAACTACGCGTTCCGTACCCTGCAGGTGGCCGGCAAGAACCAGATGGCCTTCATGGAAGGCATGCAGGCCGGCGATATCAAGATCGAAGGCGACCCGGGCCAGCTGATGTGGTTCATGACCTTGATGAAGTTCATCATGCCGGGCAAGACCAAAAAATAAGCGGCCCTGCCTCCATTGCACAACGCCCCGCCAGTCGGGGCGTTGTTGTGTCTGTTCCCCTCAAACACGGCGAATTTGCCAATTCTTGCCTACCGCTTGTGCCCAACTTTTACCATATATCCGTGTAATGCCCATTTTGCTGGGGGAGTCCTGCGCAGGAGCGTAATATCCATTAGTGAGGGGAGAAGTCCAAAGCGGACGTTGTTCAACGTCTCTGAATGCTAACGGGGCCTGGTTTTGTCCGCTTTCCCTACGCCAAGGATAGGGGGAAGTGAGTCATGCAGACTGCAATGAAAACGCTGCTTGAGCAGATGCGTATCACCGAGCTGGAAGTGGACGACCGCAAGCGACTGCTGGATTTCACCAGCAGGGATACGGCGGTTCTGGTGGATTGCAGGCCGCTGATCTGCGCCCACATTGACCGCATCGTGGATGATTTTTACCGGATTCAGACCAGCAACCCGGATATCGCCAATCTGATCGGCGACGCCGATACCCTGGATCGGCTCCAGTGTGCCCAGCGGCGTTACATCCTGGATCTCTTTTCCGGGGTGTATGGCATGGAGTACATCAACAATCGTTTACGCATCGGCCTGGTCCACAAGCGCATCGGCGTGGAGCCCAAGCTGTATCTGTCCGCAGTACACTTGCTGCGCTCTCTGCTGCTGGAATGTATCGATCGCGAGGGCAAGGAAGAGGGGGCCACGCCGGAAGTGATCCGGGCGCTGGACAAGCTGATCTATTTCGATGTCACCCTGGTGTTCGAGACCTACATCCAGAGCATGTTGTCGGAAATCGAGACAGCCAGAAATCGCACAGAAGAATACGCCAGAAGCCTGGAGGATACCGTGGCCAGGCGCACCGGTGAATTACGCACGGATTCACTGACCGGGCTGACCTCCCGGCGCTATCTTCATGAAGATCTGTACAGAACCTTGCAGTCAGCCCAGCGTCGTAACGAACCGGTATCGATGGTGTTCGTGGATGTGGACAACTTCAAGGAGATCAACGACAGGAAAGGCCACGCCCACGGCGACAAGGTGCTGCAGGAGCTGGGCCGAATCCTGCTGGAAACAGCCCGGGGGGAGGATTCCTGTGTGCGTTTCGGTGGTGACGAGTTCTGTGTTGTACTAGCCAACGCAACGAAAGACGAGACGATAGGTACCTACTGCATGCGGGTGAAGACCTTGCTGGCGGAGTGCTGCCCTGACGTGACCATCAGTATGGGGGTAACGCAGACAGGGCCCAATGAGTACGAAGACGCTGATAGTCTGTTAAGGCATGCAGATAGCTGTATGTATTCTCAAAAAAACAGCAACAAAAATGGCGACCCTGACGAGGTCCCCGACAAGACGGATGTGTGCAGCTGATGAAAAAACTGAAAAACGAAAAAGAACTGGTCAAGAAAGCCATTACGCTAGGCATGGACTACGCCGAAAAGCGGGGTGTGGTGGAGTTCGAGGCCACCGACTCAGCGTCGGAAAAGCTGGAGTACATCTACCGTCTTCTGGTGCACGACAAGGTGATTCAGCCGTTGCCGGAGGATCAGGTGTCCCAGCCGTCCATTCAGCACAAACTGGCCATCTGGGCGTCAAAACAAAAATAGCCGGGTATCGCTTGTTGGTTTTTGGTCTGTTATAAAAATCCTTGAACCTGATCCTGTGGGCGTGGACTCGTGCGCCCGATGGAAATGCCTCTCTTCAAAAGGACCTGACATGCGACGCAATCCCCTGTTGGCTATCGCCACTATGCTCCTGCTGCTGACCGCCTGCGCCACCACCACCGAAACCCATTCCACCTGGCAGACCAAAACCGGTGAATCTCATCCCACCTTCCGGCACCTTTATGTGCTGGTGCTGGCGGATGACCCTGCGGTTGCCGCCACGGCCGAAAATCAGATGCGCAAAAGCCTGAATCATCGCGCTGTGGAAGCCACCCTGGCCAGCGATACCCTGGGTGAGCGAGAGGCCGAACGAGAGGCGTACCGTGCCCAGGTCGAGGCTGCGGTCAAGGCCAGCGGTGCCGACGGCGTCATGGTGGTGTCGTTGCTGAAAGTGGAAGAGCGCTCCGAGTATGTGCCGCCCCAGGTGGACTATGTGCCCGTGCCCTCTGCCCCCATGTATCTGGGCTACGGCCCCTATGTGGGCCACAGCTACGGCGCGATCTATCAGCCCGGTTACTATCACAACGCCAAGGATTATTACCTGCAGACCCAGGTCTACAGCGTGGAGCGCAAGCGCCCGGTGTGGCAGGCCCAGTCGCGCAGCATGAACCCGGACAGCCTGAAGCATGGCGCCCAGGGCTTCGCCAAGAGCATCGTCTCGCAGCTGGACAAGGATGGGGCGCTGAAGCGCTAACCGGCCGACGTTTTGATAACCACAGAAGGCGCAGAGCCTACGCAGCCATCGCCCGTTCTGTGCCGTTTTGAAAAGAGACGTTGTACCCCGCTGGCGGTCTTCAGGCCGCCAGCCGCTGTTTCAGCACCCAGCCCATCAAGATTCCCCGCCCGGCCATAAAGCCGTTCATGGCCAGCCACAGGCCGTGGTTGTCCCATCCTCGTGTCAGCGCCCAGAGCGCAAAGAAGATTCCCACCGACACCAGCATGGTGTTACGCATGGCGGCTCCCCAGGTGGCGCCCACGAAGATGCCGTCCAGCCAGAAGCCGGCACTGGCGGTGAGCGGTAACAGCAGCATCCACGGCAGATAGGTAATGGCCGTGTCGCGGATATCAGGCAGGTCGGTGAGCAGATGAATCAGCGGCACACCGCCGAGACTGAAGGCTAGTAGACCGAGTGCCGCACAGGCCACGGTCCAGCGCCCGGTGGCGCCAATGGCCTGGCCCAGGGCTTGGCGATCGTTCCTGCCGTGCGCCTCGCCCACCAGGGCTTCCGCCGCGTTGGCAAAGCCGTCCAGCAGGTTGCTGAGCAGCAACAGGAAGGTGATCAGCACTGCATTGGCGGCCAGCACGGCGTCACCCAGCCGGGCGCCCTGGGCGGCGAAGAAAAAGAAGCAGCTTAGCAGGGCCAGGCTGCGTAGAAAGATATCCCGGTTTACCGCCATCAATGCCAGGATGGCGTGCGGCTGCCACAGCCGTTCCTGCCGTGCCGGTTGACGCAGGGCGGCGCGCAGCCAGAACAGGCCGCCGGCCAGCCCCACGTATTCTGCCGTGGCACTGGCAATGGCCACCCCACGCACATCCAGATGCCAGACTTGTACCAGCAGCACGTCCAGCAGGGCATTGGTGCTGTGCATCAGCACCGTCATCTTCAGCGGCACCCGGGTATTGTGGGTACCGATGGCAAAACCGATCAGGGCAAAATTGGCCAGCGCTGCCGGGGCACCGAGGATACGGATATTGATGTAATCCGCGGCCAGGCCTTGCACATCGTCACTACCACCCAGCAGCCACAGGCCGGTTTCCCGCAGCAGTGGTGACAGGGCAATCAGCGCCAGCCCCAGCCCGGTGGATAGCAACAGGCCGCGCAGTAATACCACCCGGGTGTCCTTCTCGCCGCCCCGCGCCTGGGAGGCAAAGCCGGTGGTGCCCATGCGCAGGAAATTGAACGAGAAATACAGGAACATGAAAAAGTTGCCACCCAGCGCCACCGCCGCCAGATAACGCGGGTGGTCCAGATGCCCCACCACGGCAGTGTCCACCAGCCCCAGCAACGGCGCGGTCAGGTTGGACAGCAGCAACGGCCAGGCCAGCATCCAGATGCGTTGGTTGAGGGATAGACTCATTCAAACTCCGAAAAACCTTTCTACGAAGCCGCTGTAGGAGCGCCTCTTGAGGCGCGAACCGCGTACAAACGCGGAAATTGCCCGCAGGGCAATCAGGAATCCCACGACTCGACAGGTTTCTGAAAAGTGGCAAATGGCCTAACGGCACGTTCCTTTCGTGCCGGCCGGTTCGCACCTCAAGAGGTGCTCCTACAGAGAGAAGCCGTCAGGCGGGTTTCCGCAGCAACGTCAGCACAAACAAACTACTGGCGGCGACCACGATGGACGGCCCCACCGGGGTATTGGCAAACCAGCTCACCGCCAGCCCGGCCAGAACCGCCAGAGTACCCAGCACGCTGGCCACCGCCGCCATCTGCGCCGGGGTATGGGTCAGCCGGCGGGCACTGGCAGCGGGGATCACCAGCAGGGAGGTGATCAGCAGCACCCCCACGGTGCGGATGGCCCCGGCGATCAGCAGTGCCAGCAACAGCATCAGCAGCAGCCGGGTGCGCTGCACCGCCACCCCTTCCACCTGGGCCAGCTCCTCGCTGACGGTGATGCTCAGCAGTGATCGCCATTGCCACAGCATCAGCAGCAGAATCAGGATGGCACCGGCCCACAGAGCCAGGGCATCCTGCCAGCCCACCGCAAGCAGGTCACCGAACAGATAGGCAAACAGGTCCACCTGAATGCCCTCTTGCAGGCTGATGGCGATCACCCCGAGCGCCAGGGTGGTATGGGCGACGATGCCGAGCAGGGTGTCGCTGGCCAGTTGCTGCTGGTGTTGCAGCGCGGTGAGGGCGCCAGCCAGGCCCAGGCACACAGCCACCACCGCCAGATACAGGCTGATATCCAGTGCCAGGCCAAGCGCCGCACCCAGCAAGGCGCCGTGGGCCAGGGTGTCACCGAAAAAGGCCATGCGCCGCCAGACCACAAAGGCACCCATGGGCCCGGACACCAGGGCCACGGCCAGGCCGGCGAACAGCGGCGGCAACAACAGCTCAATCATGGTGGCAATTCCCGTCGTGTTGATGGCCCGGCTGGGCATCGCCGTGCAGATCATGGTCGTGGTCATGATCGTGGGTGTAGAGCGCCAGGTTGGGGGTGCCGGCACCGGGGCCGAACAGCTCGTGGTAGGCCGGGTCCCGGCTCACCGATTCCGGGCTGCCGGAACAGCACACATGACGCTGCAGGCAGATCACCTCGTCGGTGGCCGCCATCACCAGATGCAGGTCGTGGGAAATCAGCAGGATGGCGCAGCCCAGATCATCGCGGACCGACTTGAGCAACCCGTACAGGGCATTCTGCCCGGCCACGTCCACCCCCTGGGCCGGTTCGTCCAGCACCAGCAGGTCCGGCTTGCGCAGCAGCGCGCGCGCCAGCAGCACCCGTTGCATCTCGCCGCCGGACAGCTGCTGCACCGCGCGGCGGCGCAGGTGGGCCACGCCGGCCTGCTCCAGCGCTCCCCGCCGGGCGGAGGTGGGGCCGGGCGCGGCAAGCCACAGAAACCGGTCCACGGTGAGCGGCAGGCTGTCGTCGATCTTGATGTGCTGGGGCATGTAGCCCACGCGCAGCCCCTTGCGGCGGTCCACCGAGCCGCAGGATGGCGTGACCAGACCCAGCACCACCCGCGCCAGGGTGCTTTTGCCGGCGCCATTGGGGCCGATCAGCGTGGTGATGCGCCCGGGGGCCAGATTCAGGCTGACCTCGGACAACACGCTGTTGCCACCCAGGGTGACTGATACCGCCTGCACATTGACCAGAGGTTCCGACATAGCAAAAGGGCCCGAAGAACAAAGGCGCAATGATATACTGCCGGCCTTTCGCCTGCACTGAGGGTTAGCTACAAGCTTCAAGCTGCAAGCTACAAGGCGCGAGGAAGACTGTGCCGGCTACCTGGTTATCGCCGCGCTTCAGGCCCAAGGTGTTGCGGCGCGGCAGAAGAGTTGGACGGTTGGTCCGGATTAATCCCGCGCCTTGCAGCTTGAAGCTTGTAGCTTGCTTCCCCCCCAACGTAATTCGAGTTTGAGGAATTCCATGCGCCGTCTCTGGCTGACAATTCTGCTCCTTCTCTCCTCCCCTGCCTGGAGCCAGACCCTGGTCGCCAGTGTGGAGCCCTTGGCCAAGGTGCTACGCGGGCTTTATGGCGGCCAGGTGCAGGTGGAGACCCTGTTGCAGGCCAACCAGAATCCTCATCAGCTGGCGCTGTCGCCGCGGCAGGCCATGCTGGTGCAGCAGGCGGATCTCCTGGTATGGCTGGGCGAGACGGTGGAGGCGCCGCTGGCACCGCTGGTAGCGCGTCGGCAGGGCCCCACCCTCGCCCTGCTGGCGCTGGAAGGTGTCCATCGTCGGGAAGGGGGGCATGATCATGACCACGCCCACCATGATGCGGACCACGGCGACGCCACCCTGGACCCGCACCTGTGGCTGTCGCTGGACAACATGCTGCTGCTGGCCGGGGCGCTGGCACAGCGTTACCCGCAGGGGCTGAATCAGGGTGAGCCGGCCCGCTGGCAGCAGGCCGCCACCGCCCGTCAGGGTGATCATCGCCAGGCACTGGCGGGGTTGAGCGACATTCCCTGGCTCAGCTATCACCACCCCTGGGGTTATCTCACCGAGACACTGGGGCTGGCGGAGCCGCTGGTGGTGTCCCGGCAACTGGACGCGGGGCCGGGCAGTCGTCGGTTTGTGCAGTTGGCCAGCCAGATCCGCGACCAGCAGGTGCGTTGTGCCATCCGCGAACCGGAAGCCCGCGCCACCCTGATCACTCGCCTGTGCCCGGATTGCCAGATACAGCCCCTGGACCCGCTGGGCCGGGACTATCCGGAACTGGATTATCTGACCTGGCGAGACCGGCTGGTGGAAGGGTTCAAGGCGTGTCTGCAAAAGGCGGATGCGGGCTGAAGCTACGAGCTACGAGCTACGAGCTACGAGCTACGAGCTACGAGCTACGAGCTACGAGCTACGAGCTACGAGCTACGAGCTACGAGCTACGAGC
>NZ_CAMYIV010000009.1 GCF_947258575.1 uncultured Alcanivorax sp. | reverse complement strand
GAACCACCTGATCCCATGCCGAACTCAGAAGTGAAACGACATATCGCCGATGGTAGTGTGGGGTTTCCCCATGTGAGAGTAGGTCATCGTCAGGCTCTTAAATACAGAAAAAGCCCCCTAGCGCAGTATGCTAGGGGGCTTTTTTTGTATTTAGGATACGGTGAATTACTCTCCCTACTCTTGGGCCCATGTGACACCCGATGCACCGCAGGTGCCAGGGTGAGGCGCCACAGGCGTCCCGTAGGGATAGCAAGCTTGCTTGCTACCTAAGTAGGTCATCCTTCTAGCTACGAGCTAGAAGCTAGAAGCTAGAAGCTAGAAGCTAGAAGCTAGAAGCTAGAAGCTAAGACCAACCCTCCGCCACGCACCAAGGCTCCAACGACTCAGTATCAAGCCTCAAACCCTGCCTCTGTAACCAAACCGCCACCCCGCCGTCATCCCGACTACCCACCAAGCCTTCAAGCTCAGGGCTTCACAAACAATGAGCCCAGACCATGTTGCTGAACATCATCCTGATCGCCATGGCCATCACCCTATTGGTCTACCGTTACCGCAAACTGATGTACCACTTCCGTGCGGTAGAAGCGGGCAAACTTTACCGCAGTGGCACCCTGGGCCCGATTGCATTGCGAGTGATGCATCGTGTGCTAGGTGTCAACACGATCCTCAACCTGCGGCTGGAATCCGAGTACGGGAAAGGGGGCTGGTACAAGCGGCAAAGTGACTACTGCAGCCGCCACGGAATCAAACTGGTGAATATTCCCATGGCGCAGGACACTCCGCCGACGGAAAACCAGATTCGAGCCTTCATGGCAGAGCTGGACCGTGGTGACAGTTGCTGCCTGGTGCATTGTGAGATGGGGGTCATTCGCACCGGCATGATGGTGGTAGCGGTGGCGACTCGTCGTTACGGGGTGCAAGCCAATGCCGTGTGGAAGT
The DNA here is from genome assembly GCF_947258575.1 of uncultured Alcanivorax sp. Classification (GTDB taxonomy): domain Bacteria; phylum Pseudomonadota; class Gammaproteobacteria; order Pseudomonadales; family Alcanivoracaceae; genus Alcanivorax. Next base: position 193,743 of record NZ_CAMYIV010000009.1, on the reverse strand, counting down.
ACTTCCCGCTGTTTGGCCACAAACTGGATGGGCGTCGCCAGCCGGTAAAGGCCTTCATCATGCGGTGTGCAGGTCTGTCAGAGCCCTCACCCCAGTAACGGGCTCTCCGCGGGCAGATGAAGCTTGAGGCGATTGCTGACGACGGCAATATCAAACTCCGTACTTTGTACCGGCTCGCCATCAAGGTTCAGATTCATGGGGCTGGGGGTTTTGACTTTCAGTGATGCCACCCGGGCTCGTATGAAAAGCCCTTCTTGCTCAGGATCCTGCCTGGCTTCGCTGTCAAACAACTCTTTGACGCCTGCAAGCAGATCCATCTGGGCCGGCAGGATGGCCACATCGAGCAGGCCATCGTTGATCAGGGCGTCCGGACAAAGGCGTTGTCCGCCCCCTGCCTGACGACCATTGCCCAGGCCGAGCGCGAGAAATTCTCCTTGCCACTCGAATTCTCCATTGCTGAAGACGCCTTCGGCTGCCTGTATTTCAGAGAATCGGGTCAGCCCGGTTAACAGATAGGCGGCGCCGCCCAGCATGCTTTTCAGTTCTTCCGATGTCTGGGTGGTTACCTCGGTGCCGAAGCCGCCGGTGGCCATATTCAGGAAGTAGTGATCATTGACTCGAACGACGTCGCTGGGTGTAGCCGGAGATTGCAGTAATGCCAATGCTTCGGCCATCGCATCAGGTATCCCTGCCGCCGTTGCAAAATCGTTGGCGGTGCCCAGAGGCAGAATTGCCAGGGACAGATCATCACGATCACTGGCCATCATGGCATGAACAATATCCCTGACAGAGCCATCGCCTCCGCCAGCAATGACGGTGGTATAGCCCAGATCCAGTGCCTCTCTGACATAGCGCTCCGCATCACCGGCTTCCCAGGTAACGCGGACCGCCAGATCGTGACCGTTGTCTCGCCAGTCCATGACAGCATGGCGAACCTCTTCATTGGCTGCCTGTTTGCCATGTAGAACGAGCAGACTCTTTGTCGTCACGGTATGCCTTCCCCTATGGAGTGATAATGACGCCTTCTTTCGGCAAGTCGGCGATCTCTGTCTGTTCGGCGGTAACGCTGACATTGCGTTGTGCAGAAAACGCCAGGTTGTCATCGGTATCAGGCATGTCGTCCAGCGCCTGGCAGGTAAAAGCCAGGGTGTAATCGCCCTCAGGAACAAACCCAATCTGGTATTCGTAAGCATCATTGCCTGAATTGTAGTTTACCGTAGCCGTCGTGACAGGATTGTCACTGTCGATTGCGGCTCCCTGATCATCAACAAATACGTCTCCGGTTTGTGCATCCCGGCCTGTGTACAGGTACACAGCATTCCCTTGCACAGTATCGCCTTCCATGACTGAGGTGCATGTTTCGTCATCGATAAGGCTGTCACTGATGGTGCCCTGAATGATACCGACCTTGCTGTTATCAACGATCCGAATTGCCGGGCGCAGCAAATAATAATCCTTGTTTGTGGGTTTGGTGATTGCCCGACGGAGATCCACGTCAAGAGTAAAGTTCACTTCACCATCGACGGGAACGACAAAACCGCTGACAAGTTGAACATGCCGCTCACGGTTCTGGTTGTTCTGCTGGCCTGGTACATACAGGGGAAACTCCCCGCCATTGTCGTCAATCACATAGGTGTTGCCGTCCCCGCTTTGCACATACAGACGAATCCAGTTATAGCGCCCGGCAGGCACCTCAGTGGTCGGTAGAATTACGGTTGACTTGGCGCCTTGCAGTGCCAGCAGGTCTTCTATGACCAAGGGTTCATCCAGATCACGGCGGATCATGCTTCCCTGTGCAGGCTTGAGCGCCACTGCGTTGAGTGTGAGCTGTACCTGGGTGAGGTCGTCTGCGGGCGCATCCGTCATGGACAGCTGCACGTCACCGGTCTGCGGCGCAGGGTTGTCGCTGCTGGAGCCTCCGCAGGCAGCAACAAGGGTTCCGGCGGCCAGAATAAAGAGTGTGCGTTGCATGATTGTATTCCTCCGTACTCGCGGTTAATTGCAATCTACGTGACGGAGCGAGGGAGGGATGTGACGGGGCGCGGGGCTTTACAACTATTAACGGTTCTGGGTGTTGTTGATAATCATTTCTGTTTTCTATCGGAGAGATAAAGGAATAGTATTTTTCTATTACCTCCGGGGCTGTGATGATCAGTGCCAAGGAGGTGTCCCATGATCAAGACATTCAGTTTCGGTGCGATGCACATTGCGGTGGCGTTTCTGGTCGTCTGGGCGATGACCGGCGATTGGCGCATTGGCGGGGCGACAGCGCTTGTGGAGCCCTGCGTGAATACGGTGGCCTACCATTTTCATGAGAAAATCTGGAAACGGCGGAGCCATGGTGGGGCCGTGAGCGGAACGGTCATGGCGTAGGATAAACTCAGTGTTTACTCTGCCATGGCCGTTGGTTAAGCTAGCGCACGAGTATACATTCTTAGGGGTATTTGTCAGGTGCAGAATTCAAGCAGTGACATCGATGCGATCCGCCAGGTGGTGAATCAGGTACTGGAAGTGCACGCCCGGGAAGAGGGTGGCCAGCGCTCCCAGGCCCGTTCGGAAATTCTGATCCACTCCATGCAGGTGTTTGCCCAGCGGGGCCTGCAGCGGACCACGGTGCAGCACCTGCTGGACGCCTCCGATGTGTCTCGACGCACCTTCTACAAATACTTCCGCAACAAGATGGACGTGCTGGAAAGCATCTATCGCATCTTTGTGGACAACATGCTGCTTCACTTCCACAAGGAAGTGAAGCAGGCCTCCTCGGCCCGGGACATTATCCGTAACACCACCAAGGTGTATTTTGATTACCACGTGAGCATGGGGCCGATCATCAGACTGATGATGGAAGAGGCGCGCTCTTCGACCTCTGCGCTGGCGCCGCACCGGGTGCGGGCCCAGGACATTGCCTCCGAGGTGCTCACGTCCCAGATCAGCCGTTACACCGGCAAGAGCTATGAACCCCTGGTGTTCCGCACCATGCTGTGGATGCTGGAAAACTACTCCCTGTACATCTTCGAGGACGGCGGTTTTTCCCAGGAACGACTGGATCTTTGCGAGAAAGTTGCCATCGGCATTGCCGAATCCCTGGTGCTGGGGGAGGTGACGCCGGGCATGCTGGAACGCCCGGTATCCTGAACGCTGAGGGTGTTGCCGGTTGGGTGTTGCCGGTTTTATTCCGGCTTCACGAATTTCAGTGTCATGCGATCACTTTCTCCGATCGCCAGATATGTCTCCCTGTCCTGATCGCCCAGCCGCAATGACGGTGGCAGCGTCCACACTCCGGCGGGATGGTCGGCGCTGTCCTGCGGGTTGGCGTTGATTTCCGACTGTTCAGCCAGACGAAACCCGGCTTGCTCTGCCTGGGCTATCACATAGCTTTCCGTCATGTAGCCGCTTTCAATCTGCTCTTCCAGTGAGCGCCCCTCCGGCGCCCGGTGTTCTACTACGCCAAGGATGCCGCCGGGTTTAAGGGCCTTGAAGAAGCTGGCAAACACGGCTTCTGCCTTCCCGGCCTTGGCCCAGTTATGCACATTGCGAAACGTCAGCACCCGATCCACGGTGCCTGCAGGGGCAATATCGCTGTAGACCGGAGGATAGAGATGGGTGATGCGCACCTGGTCGTAGAGAGCCGGGTATTTCGCCAGATGTGCCTTGAACAGGGTCAGTGAGCGGGTGTAGAAACTGATGTCACTATCCGGAGGAAACTGGGCTGCGTAAAAGGTGCCTTCCTCGCGAAGGTAGGGCGCCAGAACCGCGGTGTACCAGCCTTTGGCACCGGGCCAGATCTCTGCCACGGTCATATCTTTCTCTACCCCGAAAAACTCCAGGGTTTGTGCCGGATGGCGATAGGGGTCGCGCGCTTTCTCTTCTGCGCTGCGGTGGGGCGCGGCAAGAATATCATCGAGGGAGGTGGCGTGTGTCAGGGAAAACGACAGCAAAGCTGCCAGGGCAATCAGAATACGCATGATCTCGTCCTATCGTAGGCCGCGGATCAACACCTTCATGTAATCAGCGGCTTGTTGTTCGAGGCTGCCTTCGCCGGTGAGCGCCCAGGTATAAGTGGTGCCCACCACCAGATTTACCATCATCAGGATGGTGTCGCGGGTTGGCAAGGCCACGAAGTAACCATCCTTGCGCAGTTCATTGAAGAAGGCATCCGCCACTGGCAGGTTTTGTTCCATCAGGGCGAGGTACTGGCGCTGGATATCGCCCATGAAATCCCCGGCTTCCTGAATCAGAACCCGGGAAAAATCCTGGTTCTGTTCCAGGTAGCGGGCCACGTTGCGGCACAGGTTTTCCAGCCGTTGCAGGGGCGGAATCGTGCTCATCAGATCGGCGAAAATGATATCGCGGATGGTATTGAGATTTTCCTCCACGATGGTCAGCAGCAGGGCGTCCTTGGAGGGAAAAAACTTGTAGATGGTGGCCTTGCCCACGCCGGCCTGCACCGCAATGGTTTTCACCTCGGCGCTGCGGAAGCCTTCGTTGGCGAAGACTTCCTGGGCGCAGGCGAGTATGCGGGCGCGGCGTGGATCATCCATGATGGCCTTCCGTTATCCCTTACAGGTATTTGATTTTTTCCAGCTGTTCTTCGAGCTTGGCCTGCTGAGAGCGGTAGTCATCCAGTTTGGCCTTTTCCTTGTCCACGACTGCCTGGGGCGCCTTGTCCACAAACTTGGGGTTCTTCAGTTTGACTTCGGCGCGACCCACTTCCTTGCGCAGTTTATCGATTTCCTTGGACAGTCGTTCGATTTCTGCGTCCTTGTCGATCAGGCCGGCCATGGGCACCAGAATTTCCATATCTCCCACCAGTGCGGTAGCGGAGGCCGGGGCGGAATCCTCCGCATTCAGCCAGGTAATGGATTCCAGCTTGGCCAACTTGCTCAGGAAGGTGCGGTTGGCATCCAGCAGGGCCTTGTCACTGTCCTTGCCGTTATGCAGGAACAGAGGCAGGGCCTTGCCCATGGGGATACCCATTTCGCCACGGATATTGCGCACCGCAGTGATGACAGCCTTGACCCATTCCGCGCCGGTTTCCGCTTCTTCATCAATCTTGCTGGCGTCGCTGGCCGGGAAGGCTTGCAGCATGATGGTGTCACCGCTCTTGCCGGCCATGGGGCCGATCTTCTGCCAGATTTCTTCGCTGATGAAGGGCATGAAGGGGTGGGCCAGACGCAGTATGGCTTCCAGCACGGTCACCAGCGTACGGCGTGTGCCACGCTTCTGGGCCTCGGAGTAATCCTCGCCCCACAGCACCGGCTTGGAGAGTTCCAGATACCAGTCGCAGTACTCGTTCCAGATGAACTCGTAGGCGGCATGGCTGGCAACGTCGAAACGGAAGCTGTCCAGTGCCTCGCAGACTTCCCGCTCAGCACGCTGCAGGGCCGAAATAATCCAGCGATCTGCCAGGGACAATTCCACCTCTCCGCTCAGACCACAGTCTTCGCCTTCGGTGTTCATCATCACGTAGCGGGCGGCATTCCAGATCTTGTTGCAGAAGTTCCGGTAGCCTTCGATGCGGCCCATGTCCCACTTGATGTCACGGCCCGTGGAGGCCAGCGACAGGAAGGTGAAACGCAGGGCATCGGTGCCGTAGGGGTTGATGCCGTCAGGGAAATCCTTGTGGGTGCGCTTGGTAATCTGCTTTTCTTTCTGCGGCTGCATCAGTCCCTTGGTGCGCTTGTCGACCAGTGCATCCAGGGTGATACCGTCGATCATGTCCAGCGGGTCGAGCACATTGCCCTTGGACTTGGACATTTTCTGGCCGTCGTTATCGCGCACCAGGCCATGCACATAGACCTTCTTGAAGGGCACCTGGTCGGTGAACTTCAGGGTCATCATGATCATCCGTGCCACCCAGAAGAAGATGATGTCAAAGCCGGTAACCAGTACATCGGTGGGGTGGAAGGTGCGCAGGGCATCGGTGTCTTCCGGCCAGCCCAGGGTGGAGAAGGTCCACAGGGCGGAACTGAACCAGGTGTCCAGAACATCGTCGTCCTGGCTGAGGGGGATGTCGCCAAGATCATGTGCCGCACGCACTTCTTCTTCGTTGCGGCCCACATAGACGTTGCCGTCGTTGTCATACCAGGCCGGGATGCGGTGGCCCCACCACAGCTGCCGCGAGATGCACCAGTCCTGCAGGTCACGCATCCAGGAGAAGTACATGTTCTCGTAGTTCTTCGGCACGAACTGGATGTCACCGTTTTCCACGGCGGCAATGGCCGGCTTGGCCAGCTCTTCCACGGCCACGAACCACTGGTCGGTGAGATAGGGTTCGATCACCACGCCGGAGCGGTCGCCACGGGGCACCTGCAGGGTATGGTCAGCGACTTTCTCCAGGAAGCCGAGGGCGTCCAGATCGTCCACCACCTTCTTGCGGGCATCGACACGGTCCAGGCCCCGGTAGGGTTCCGGGACTTCATCGTTCAGCGCCGCGTCGATGGTCAGGATGTTGATCATCGGCAGGTCGTGGCGCTTGCCCACTTCGTAATCGTTGAAGTCGTGGGCCGGGGTGATCTTCACGCAGCCGGAACCGAAGTCCGGGTCCACGTAATCGTCGGCAATGATGGGAATATCACGATCTGCCAGCGGCAGGCGGATGGTCTTGCCGATCATGTCCTTGTAGCGCGGGTCTTCCGGGTGCACCGCCACGGCGGTATCCCCGAGCATGGTTTCCGGTCGGGTGGTGGCGACCACCAGGTGCCCGGAACCGTCCGAGAGCGGGTAGCGGAAGTGCCACATGTGGCCCTGTTCTTCCACGTTTTCCACTTCCAGGTCAGAAATGGCGGTGTGCAGGGTCGGGTCCCAGTTGACCAGACGTTTGCCACGGTAGATCAGGCCTTCCTTGTGCAGGCGCACAAAGACTTCGCGTACCGCATTGGACAGGCCGTCGTCCATGGTGAAGCGTTCGCGGGTCCAGTCGACGCTGGCGCCCATGCGGCGCAGCTGGCGGGTAATGGTGCCGCCGGATTCGCCTTTCCATTCCCAGACTTTTTCCAGGAATTTGTCACGGCCCAGTTCGTGGCGGTTGGTGCCTTCCCCGGCCAGCTTGCGCTCCACCACCATCTGGGTGGCGATGCCGGCATGGTCGGTGCCCACTTGCCACAGGGTGTTGTGGCCCTGCATACGGCGGTAGCGCACCAGGGTGTCCATGATGGTGTCCTGGAAGGCGTGGCCCATGTGCAGGCTGCCGGTCACATTGGGGGGCGGAATCATGATGCAAAAGGAATCACCCTGGCCGGACGGCTTGAAATAACCGGCTTTTTCCCAGTTTTCATACCAGGCCTGTTCGATGCGATCGGGTTGATAAGTCTTGTCCATGAGTCCGCTTCTAAACCAGTAAAAAATGAGGCCGAATTATAGCGGAGCGGGGCCGCTGCGTCGCGGGTTGCGGGAAAAACGCAAGGACGGAGGCTGGTGGCCGCCTGGCCCGCAGAGTTTGACCGTGATGATGCTGTGGTGGGTTGCCGGGCAGGTATGCCGACCAGCGAAGAGAGCCACCTTTCGCAGCGCCTGGCTGGGGACGCGAGAGGGGGGCGTTATGATTTCTTGCGCAGGGCGGCGCGCAGCCTCAGGCGCAGGGATTTTTCCAGTTTCGGCAGGGCTTCGGCCACCAGTTCATCGATAATGGCATCAATGTCGGCGTTGCTCAGCGAGGGGCGAGCAGCCGAGGGACTTGATGTTGTGACAGCAGGAGCCGGACTTTCCCGGGGAGAGGGCGGCGGTGTACCCAGAAAAGGGTTGTTTCTTTCACTGGCCAGCTTGCGGATCTGCATCCGGTCCAGGTTGTGGCTGTCGGAAGCGGAGGGTTGTGGTGGTGTGTCGGCGTCGTCCAGCAGGGACTGCACATCGCCAAGCTCCTTGAGAAGCTCTTTTTTGCGTGACTCCCGGTCGCTCATGGTGGTGTCCGTGGGTTCTTCAGCCCAGTTCGTGGGTGGTGACCGGGAAGCCTCGCTCACGGTAGAAGCGAAATCGCTCGCGCCCAGCCTGTCTTTCATTCTCGGCCCCACTGATCATCTCCGCAACCCGCTGGAAACGGGAGGCGAAATCCGGCACCTGATCGGTCAGGTTGATCAGCACATCGTGGTGATCGCCGGGATCGCCACCGTGGCCCAGGATAACCGGCGCCTGACCCTCCAGCTGAATGGCATGGGGAAGGAAACCGGTGGCAGGAGCTTGCCAGAACTGGTCGTCCAGTTGCCGTGCATGGTCCGCATCCCGGCAATGAATATAGACCAGCCGGCCCTGTTTCTGGGCCTTGTCGGCAATGCGCCAGGCCAGAGCCTGACGGACACCGTCGCCGGACTTGTTGCTCAGATAGAAGGTAACTTCAGTCATTAAAATGCTCGCAGGCATCACGCAGCATGCAGCACGCCCGAAGGCGTGCAGACATGCGTGGGCGTATCAGCACTGATCCATCAGGAAACGGGTGAGCATGGGTACCGGGCGGCCGGTGGCGCCTTTGCTCATGCCGCCGCTGATCCAGGCGGTGCCGGCGATATCCAGATGGGCCCATTTCACGTCCTTGGCAAAGCGGGACAGGAAGCAGGCGGCGGTGATGGAGCCGGCTTTGGGGCCGCCGATGTTCTGCATATCGGCGAAGGGGCTGTCCAGCTGGCCCTGATACTCATCCCACAGGGGCATGGGCCAGCCACGGTCGCCGGTTTCCTGGCCGGCAGCCAGCAGTGCCTGGCTGAGATCATCGTCGTTGCTGTATACCGCCTGGGCGTGGGCGCCCAGGGCGACCACACAGGCACCGGTGAGGGTGGCAACGTCGATGACGGTGTGCGGTTTGTGTTTCTGTTGCACATAGGTGAGGGCGTCGCACAGCACCAGCCGGCCTTCCGCATCGGTGTTGAGGATTTCCACGGTCTGTCCGGACAGGGTCTTGACGATATCCCCGGGACGAGAAGCACGGCCGTCAGGCATGTTTTCGGCTGCCGCTACCACGGCCACCAGGTGGATGGGCAGATCCAGCTCGCACACGGTCTTGACGCTGCCGAACACGCTGGAAGCACCGCCCATGTCGTATTTCATCTCGTCCATGTTGGCGCCGGGTTTCAGGGAAATGCCGCCGGTATCAAAGGTGATGCCCTTGCCGACCAGGGCGACTGGGCCCTGCTTGCTGGGTTTGGCGCCCTTGTATTCCATGACGATGATCTGGCCCTGACGTTCGGAGCCCTTGGCCACGGCGACAAAGGCGCCCATGCCCATCTTTTCTGCCTGGGCCTGGCTGATCACCTTAACGGTGAGTTTTTCATATTGCTTGCCCAGATCCCGGGCCACGCCGCTCAGATATTCAGGGTAGCAGTCGTTGGGGGGCAGGTTACCCAGGTCGCGTGCCAGGTTGACGCCGTCGGCCACACCCTTGCCGATCTTACTGGCCTTGCTCAGGGCGGCATCCTTTTGTGCATGCCAGAAGGTCCATTTGTTCAGTTTGCTGGCCGGAGCCGGTTTGCTGCGATACTGGTCGAAACGGTAGGTGCTTTCTTCCGCCACGCGAGTGCCTTCACGGACCTGCCATTCCAGGCTCTGTGGCAAATCGCCGTCGAGCAGCCAGAGTGCGTGTTTGACCGGTGCCTTGCTGACCATTTTCACTGTGCTGCGAAGCAGCCCTTGCCACTGCTGCTCGGAAGGCTGCTTGTCGCCCCGGCCGACCAGCAGCAGGCGTGCGGCGGCCAGGCCTTCCGGCTGGTGCAACCAGCTCATCTGGCCCTTGCTGCCGTCAAAATCGCCGGCCTTGATGAAACGGGTAAGCTGGTCGCGGGTGCTCTCCGGCAGCGTCTCGGGGAGATCGCCGTTCTTGCCCAGCACCAGAATCAGTGCGTCGGCTTTGAATTTGTCCAGGGGCCTGTTGCTCACTGCGAAGTCCATGCTGTCTCCATGTCAATCAAGGTATAGCACGCGGCAAAAGGGCTTGCCGGTGCGGAAAACAGGGAAATATTGGGCTGTTCGGCGATCAAACGCAATCGGTGTGGCGCGGCCGGGCCGGCCCTTTGATTGGTGAAGTCGCCCCGGTTACGGGTATTTCACTGCGTATCATTATCACCTTGGCCGGCCAGTCGGTTACACTAGGGCCCATTCACTGCTGCCGCAGGCGCCTGTAAGTCCGGTTGCCCGCGCGGTATGTATCGTCACCGCAGGCTTTCATGCGCTGCCTTTATCAGGTGTCGGTGCCTTTTTGCAGACAAGGATGAGTGGGCCAGCCCTTGATTCTTCATCGTTATATTAACCGGCAAGTTTTCCTGACCACTGTCATGGTCACCTTTATTCTGGTGATGGTGCTGGTCAGTGGCCGCTTTATCAAATATCTCGCCGAGGCCGCCGCCGGCGAAATCGCCGCCGATGCCCTGTTTCTGGTGATGGCGTTCCGGATGCCGGAATTCCTGCAGATGATCGTTCCCCTGAGTCTCTATATCGGCCTGTTGCTAGTGCTTGGGCGCATGCACATGGATAACGAAATGGTGGTGCTGCAGGCGGGCGGGCAGGGCCATGGACGGATTGTTCGTTCGCTGATAATGCCGATTCTCATGGCCACCACCCTGGTGGCCATGTTTTCCCTCTATGTGACCCCGCGTGGCGATGCGGAAGTGAACCGCATCTTTGAAGAGCAGAAAGACCGTTCGGTGCTGGAGCTCCTCACTCCCGGACGCTTTCATGTAAAAGGCTCCAGCAATACCCAGCGCGCCACCTATGCCGAACAGATGAACCGGGAAAAAGGGGTGCTGGAAAATGTGTTCGTGGCTGATGCCCGTTTTCAGGCCCGGGGTGAAGCAGATCGGTTGCTGACGGTGTGGGCCAAGAGCGGCAAGCTGGTACAGGAAGATGGCATCAGCTATTTGCTGCTGACAGAGGGTTTCCAGTACCAGGGCAAGCCGGGGCGCAGTGACTACAAGGAAATCGGCTTCAAGGAAGCGCGGGTACGGATCGGCAAGGAACGGACCGACAGTCGCCCCCCCAAGGTGCGCGGCCGTCCCACCCCGGAGCTGATCGACGAGCGCGACAGCAATCGCGATGCCATGGCCGAATTGCAGTGGCGTATTGCTCTGATTCTTACCGTACCGATCATGGCACTGGCGGCGATTCCGCTGGCCCGGGTAAACCCGCGTCAGGGGCGCTTTTACCGCCTGATCCCGGCGGTGCTTGGCTACATGCTCTATGTCGGCATGCTGCTGGTGACCCGTAGCGCCATCGAGGATCACGATGGCGTTTTGCCCTGGTATCTACATACCGGCTGGGTGCATCTGGTGGCGGTGCTAGTGGTGTTTCTGTTGTATTTCGGTGGGCGGATTTTCCGCCGCAGGAGGCGGGCGTGAGATTATTGAGACGCTACTTCTGGCGGGCGGTGCTGATACCTACACTGGCCATCCTGGGCATTATTGTTGGCCTGGATTGTCTGTTCGGCTTTATCTATGAACTGGAAGGTCTGCGCGGTGATTATCAGGCCATGCAGGCCCTGCAGTTTATCCTCACGACAACGCCGCGCCGGGTGCACGAATACCTGCCGATGGCGATCTTGCTGGGTACCCTGATTGGCCTGGGCCTGCTCGCCAACAGTGGTGAATTGTCGGTGATTCGGGCTTCCGGTGTGTCCACGCTGAAGGTGAGCTGGCTGGTGTTGCGTCCGGTTTTCCTGCTGATTCTGCTGTCCATCCCTCTCGGCGAGTATCTGACCCCTTACTCGGAACAAGTGGCGCAGAGTAACCGTTCCATGGCCGAAGGTGGCGGTGAGGCGTTGCGCTCAAAATACGGTTACTGGCACCGGGAAGGGCCGGAATTTATCCATATCAATGCGGTCCAGCCCAACGGCGTGCTCTACGGTCTGACCCGCTATCGTTTTGATGATAACCATAAGCTGACGGAAACCCAGTTTGTGGAACGAGCCATCTACCAGGGAGATTTCTGGTCGCTGGAGGGCATCAAGGGAACCCGGCTTTCCGATCAAGGCACCGAAATCTTCAGTCGCGACAACGCTCAGTGGCAAACCAAGCTGACCCCGCAATTGCTCAGCATCGTGGTACTGGAGCCGGATCATCTGGCCATGGCCAAGTTGCTGGAGTACACCGATTACCTGAAGCGCCAAGGCTTGGAGACCGCCGATTACATGCTTAGCTTCTGGCAGAAGCTGTTCATGCCGCTGGCAACCATCGGCATGGTGTTGATCGCCATTTCCTTTGTCTTTGGTCCCTTGCGCGAAGTGACCATGGGCCTGCGCCTGACGGCGGGGATCGTGGCAGGTCTGATTTTCCATTATGGCCAGCAGTTTTTTGGTCAACTGTCGCTGGTGTTTCACACCGATCCACTGATGGCCGCAGTGGTGCCGCCGGCGCTGTGTCTGATCCTGGGGATCTGGTTGCTGCAGCGGGTTCGATAATAATGGCAATCTGGAGGGGGCAGGGACGCACCCATAAAGGGCGGCGGCCTGCCAATGAGGACACTCTGGTGTGCCGGGATGGTGACGGCCTGTGGGCAGCGATCGATGGCATGGGCGGCCATGATGCCGGTGATCTGGCGGCGACCATTATTCGAGAGTCCCTCGACGCTGTGGTGCTGGGGGGCAGTATCGCCCATCGGCTGTTGGCCGTGGAATCCGCCCTGCTTACCGCTAACCATGCTATTCGCCATCACGCCGCCTTGCACCTGCGCAGCAAGCCCATGGGGGCCACCGTGGTGGTGCTGTTGATTTACCGGGATGAGGCCGCGGTGCTGTGGGCCGGCGACGCCAGGCTTTACCGCCATACCGCTCAGGGCGCCGTCTTGCTCACTCGCGACCACACCCCGGTGCAGGCACTGGTAGACGCGGGTGAGATTGATGAACGCCAGGCCATGACACACCCCCGCGCCCATGTGATTTACCAGGCCATCGGCAATGGCGACAAACTGGAACTGGAGCAGGCGCGTTTCGATATTTCAGCCCAGCAGCAGTTTCTGCTGACCTCTGATGGCGTGCATTCGGTACTGACAGTGGACCAGCTGGGGCATTTGCTGGCGGAGGGGGCCAGCGAGTCGGCCATCCTCAAGGCAGCACTCGATGCCGGCAGCCGGGATAATGTGACAGCGATAAAAGTGTCCGCCGATGGGCACCGCGAATAGACAAATATCTTTCTGAGGCTGGCAAAGCCGTCATCTGCTGGTATACTCGCGCCCCACTGCCAGAGTGGTGGAATTGGTAGACACGACGGATTCAAAATCCGTTGCCTTCACGGGCGTGCCGGTTCAAGTCCGGCCTCTGGTACCAAACGAATAAAAAAGCCCGCTTAGTGCGGGCTTTTTTATGGGCGTTGCATGCACAGGCTAGTTGCCAAATGCACCATCGCTCGACGCTGAATGGGAGTGACCTGATGGAACAGCTGCAACCTGCCGGTTTGCTGAAACGTCTTATGGCGCTGGTTTATGACGGTTTTCTGGTGCTGGCGCTGTGGTTCGTGACTGCTGGCATCTTTGTGCTGGTGTATCCTCACACCGGTTTGCCGGAGGAGTCCATCAACGGCGTGACCCGAGCGGCACCGGGTTACCTGAAAGGGATTCTGTTGCCCTTGTTGCTGCTGGAGACCTGGCTGTTTTATGCCTGGTTCTGGATGCGCGGTGGGCAGACACTGGGCATGCGTGCCTGGCGGTTGCAGGTGCAGGATTACCGGGGTGGGCCAGTCAAGCTGTGGCAGACCGTGGTCCGTTTTCTGGGCGCCTGTGTTTCCTGGGCGCTATTCGGCGCCGGTTATCTGGTGGTGCTGATCGCGCCCCATCAGACCTTGCATGACCGTCTGTCTGCCACTGCCACGGTGGAATTGCCGAAAAAGCCGAAGAAGAGCTGATTTTCCCCTCGCACTTTATTCGCGAAGCCGCCGTAGGAGTTCCTCTTGAGGGACGAATCCGAGCCTTCGCGAGGAAAAAGCAGTGATGTCTGGCTCCGGGGCGTTCAGTAGAAACCTGATAGCCATTTCACGCTGACGCGTGATTCGTCCCTCAAGAGGAACTCCTACAGCAACGCCGTAGAGGTCTTGATGAAGGGTGTTTTTTCCTCGTGGCAGAGCAGGTATCCTTGCCACCCCCAATAGCTTCCGTGCCGGTACAGTACGTGAACGTCGACGATTTTGATTTTGATCTCCCTGACGGGCTGATTGCTCGTCATCCTCCCGCCGAGCGTCGTGACGCCCGCCTGTTGGCGCTGACCCGGGATGCCCTGCAGCATCACCAATTCCCGGATCTGCTCTCCCATGTGCGCCCTGGCGATCTGCTGGTCTTCAATGACACCCGGGTGATTCCGGCCCGCCTGTTTGGCCAGAAGGAAAGCGGCGGCAAGGTGGAAGTGCTGATTGAGCGGGTGGTGGACGACCACGAGGCCCTGGCCCATGTGCGCGCCTCCAAGTCGCCAAAGCCGGGCTCCTGGCTGCAGTTCGACGATGGCGTGCGCGCCCAGGTAACCGGTCGCCGCGATGCCCTGTTCATGCTCCAGTTTCATGGTTGCGACACCTTGTTGGGCGCGCTGGAGCGTATTGGTCATGTGCCCTTGCCGCCGTATATCGACCGGCCCGATGAAGCCGGGGACATGGAGCGCTACCAGACGGTCTATGCCCGCGAGCCGGGTGCGGTAGCGGCCCCCACAGCGGGCCTGCATTTTGACGATGAGATGCTGGCGGCCCTGCAGCAGCACGGGGTAGATGTCGGGTTTGTCACCCTTCATGTCGGTGCCGGCACGTTTCAGCCGGTGCGGGTGGATAAGGTGGAAGACCATCACATGCACAGTGAGCGCTACCAGATCCCCGACTCACTGGTGGAGCAGGTGGCGCAGGCCCACGCCCGGGGAGGCCGGGTTGTGGCGGTGGGTACCACCGCGCTGCGCGCCCTGGAAGCGGCCAGTCAGTCCGGTGGCTTGGTGGCGGGGCAGGGGGAGACCGAGATTTTTATCTATCCGGGCTACCGGTTCCGGCTGGTGGATTGTCTGGTGACCAATTTCCATCTTCCCAAGTCCACCTTGCTGATGTTGATCAGCGCCTTTGCCGGTCGCGACCGGGTAATGGCGGCTTACCAGGCGGCCATTGACGCGCAATACCGTTTCTTCAGTTACGGCGATGCCATGTTTATTGAGCGGGTGGATATATCTCCCGCAGAGGGGCTTTGAATGTCTCGAATGCAGTTTTCTCTCAATACTACCGATGGCGCCGCGCGGCGTGGCCAGATCTCCTTCCCGCGCGGCACCATCCAGACACCGGCGTTCATGCCGGTGGGCACCTATGGCACCGTCAAGGGGATGCTGCCCAGGGATCTGGCGGATACCGGCGCTGAAATCTGCCTGGGCAATACCTTCCACCTGATGCTGCGTCCCGGTACGGAAGTGATTGAGGCTCACGGCTCCCTGCATGGTTTCATGCAGTGGGACAAGCCGATTCTCACCGATTCCGGCGGCTTTCAGGTGTTCAGCCTGGGCGACATGCGCAAGATTTCCGAGCAGGGGGTAGTGTTCAAGAACCCCATCAACGGCGACCGGGTGGAACTGACTCCGGAAAAGGCCATGCAGGTGCAGCGTTCCCTGGGTAGCGATATCTGCATGATCTTTGATGAATGCACACCGTTCCCGGCCACCGAACAGCAGGCCCGCGATTCCATGCAGCTGTCCCTGCGCTGGGCCCAGCGTTCAAAAGAGGCCCATGAGGGTAATGATGCGGCCTGTTTTGGCATCGTCCAGGGCGGCATGTACGACAACCTTCGTCAGGAGTCCCTGGCCGGGCTGGTGGAT
The DNA here is from genome assembly GCF_947258575.1 of uncultured Alcanivorax sp. Classification (GTDB taxonomy): domain Bacteria; phylum Pseudomonadota; class Gammaproteobacteria; order Pseudomonadales; family Alcanivoracaceae; genus Alcanivorax. The sequence goes on along the minus strand of NZ_CAMYIV010000009.1, from coordinate 178,010 downwards.
ATCGGTTTTGACGGTTATGCCATAGGTGGTCTCAGTGTGGGCGAGCCCCAGGAAGAGATGTTGCGCACCTTGGGTGCCATTGCTCCGCATATGCCTGAAGACCGCCCCCGTTACCTGATGGGCGTGGGCAAGCCGGACGACATCGTTGAGGCGGTTCGGCGTGGTGTGGACATGTTCGATTGTGTGATGCCCACCCGTAATGCCCGTAACGGGCACCTGTTTACTGCCGAAGGCGTGGTGAAAATCCGCAACGCCCGGCATCGTCATGATCTGGCTCCCCTGGAGTCAGATTGTGACTGCTATACCTGCCAGCATTTCTCGCGCAGCTATCTGCATCACCTGGATCGCTGCAACGAAATGCTGGGCTCCCAACTCAATACCATCCACAACCTGCGTTATTATCAGCGGCTGATGGCTGGATTGCGGGGGGCCATTGAAGGGGGTACATTGTCCGCCTTTGTGGACGACTTCTACGCAACGCGAGGCCAACAAACCCCCGCGTTGTAGCTATTTGAAACTGGAGTAATCAATGAAAATCGCAATGCGTTCCATCCTGGCCCTGTTGGCCACGGCCCTGATCTCCCCGGCGCACGCTGCTGCACCTGCCGGCCCCGGTGGTGTGGAGCTGATCATGCTGGTGGTGATGATGGTGGTGTTCTACTTCTTTCTGATCCGCCCTCAGCAAAAGCGTGCCAAGGAACACAAGAACCTGGTGGAAAGCCTGAGCAAGGGTGATGAAGTGGTCACCAGCGGCGGCATTCTGGGTCGGATCACCAAGGTCACCGATGACTTCGTGGTAGTGGAAATCAGCAATAACCTGGAAATCAAGCTGCAGAAAGGCAGCGTCCAGGCGACCCTGCCCAAAGGCACCATGAAGTCCATCTAAAAACAACGGTCAGCCCCGTCAAGTACGGGGCTTTTTGCAGGCCCATTGATGCCTGTATTGCCAAGGGATTGAGGGCGAAGCGCTTTCAATACCCAGCCCAAAGGACCGGCAACACCGGAAAGAACTATGACCCGCTACCCCCGCTGGAAATTTTTCCTGCTAATGGCTGCGCTGATTGTCTGCGGCCTTTATGCGCTCCCTAATCTTTATCCCGATGCGCCTGCCATCCAGATCAGCCATGCCGAAGCCGGTGGCGAAGTCACCGATGTGGCACGTCAGCGAGTGCTTGGCGCCCTGGAGAATGCCGGTCTCAGCCCTGGCCCCGGCGAGAGTGTCGGTACCTCTCTGCTGGTCCGCTTGAGCGATACGGAAGCGCAATTGCGTGCCCGGGAAATCGCCTCCAACCTGCTGGGTGATAACTATGTGGTAGCCCTGAACTTGGCAGCCACCACCCCGCAATGGCTGCGAGCGGTGGGCGCTAGCCCGATGAATCTGGGGCTGGATCTGCGTGGCGGGGTGCACTTCCTGCTGCAGGTGGATATGGAAGAAGTGGTGACCAGCCGCATGGAAGCCTGGGCGGGGAATGCCAAGCTGACCCTGCGCGATGCCGGGGTTCGCTATCGCGGTGTAGACGTTGATGGAACGACCATCACCGCTACCTTTGCGGATCAGGTGGCAGCCGATGCGGCCCGGGCGCCGTTGCGTCGGGCGCTGGAGAACTTTGCCATGAAGCCCGCCGGGGATAGCCCGGAAGTGGTGCTGACACTTAACGATACCGCGCTCAAGGAAATGCAGGACTACGCGGTGGACCAGAACCGCACCGCCCTGAACAAGCGGGTCAACGAACTGGGTGTAGCGGAAGCGGTGGTACAGCGTCAGGGGTCTGATCGCATCGTCGTGCAGCTGCCGGGGATTCAGGATGCCTCTCAGGCTCGCCGGATTCTTGGCCGTACCGCTACCCTGGAATTCCGCCTGGTCGACAACAGTGTGTCGTCCGCCCGTTTGCGCACCGGGGTGGCGCCGCCGGGGCTGGAATTCTTCCCCTTCAAGGGGCAGCAAGGCCGTATTGTGGCACTGAGCAAATCCAAGATTGCCACCGGCGATCAGGTGATCGATGCGCGCATGGGCTTCGACCAGCAGAACGGTTCACCGGAGGTGAACGTGACGCTGGATGGCGATGGCGCCAAACGCATGCAGCGCATCACCGGCAAGAATGTGGGTAACCCCATGGGTGTGCTGTTCATCGAAACCAAAACCGATGTGCAGAAGGCCACTGATGCCGATGGCAATACCGTGGACAAGATGGTCAGCACCACGGAAAAGTACGTGATCAACGTGGCCACTATTCAGGATACCCTGGGTAGTCGCTTCCGCATCACCGGCCTGGATAATCCGGCGGAAGCCTCTGAACTGGCCCTGCTGCTGCGCGCCGGCTCCCTGGCGGCGCCGGTCAGCATTGTCGAAGAGCGGACTGTAGGGCCAAGCCTGGGGGCGGAAAACATTGAAGCCGGCCTCAAATCCATGGCGCTGGGGCTGACCCTGGTGCTGATATTCATGGCGGCCTGGTACAAGGTGTTCGGGCTGGTGGCCAATGTGGCCCTGCTGGGCAACCTGGTGATTATCGTCGGCATCATGTCACTGATTCCCGGCGCTACCCTGACCCTGCCCGGCATTGCCGGTATCGTGCTGACAGTGGGGATGGCGGTGGATGCCAACGTGCTGATTTTCGAGCGGGTGAAAGAAGATCTGCGCCGGGGCCTTAAACCGTTGCAGGCTATCGAAGAAGGCTACGGTAAGGCCTTTACCACCATTCTGGATGCCAATATCACCACCCTGATCGTGGCGGTGATCCTGTTTGCTGCCGGTACCGGCTCGGTACAAGGGTTCGCGGTAACCCTGTTCATCGGCATTCTCACTTCCATGTTCACGTCTATCATTGGCACCCGTGCCATGGTGGAAATGATCTACGGTCGCGGTGCCCGTGCACCGGCCAAACTGAGTATCTGAGGCGGTGATGGCGATGAGTAAGGAAGAAATGAACATCAATTTCATGGCTGCCCGGAAACCCCTGGGCATGCTGTCCATTGCGCTGGTGGTCATCTCAGTCATCCTGTTGGTGACCCGAGGCCTGAACCTGGGCCTGGATTTCACTGGCGGCACCACCATCGTGGTGAAAAGCCCGGTGGATGTGGAGCTGTCCCAGACCCGGGCTGACCTGACCGAAGCCGGTTTTGGTGATGCGGTGGTTCAGCATTATGGTTCGCCCAAGGAAGTGAATATCCGTGTGGCGCCCAAGGACAGTGTCGATGCGGACAAGATCGGCTATGTCGTGTTTGACGCGCTCAAGGCAGGCAACAGTGACCTGGAATTACTGAAGGTGGAGTTTGTCGGCCCGCAAGTGGGCGACGAACTACGCGATGAATCCGGCACAGCCATGTTGCTGGCGCTGGGGCTTATGATGCTCTACGTCTGGTTCCGCTTTTCCAACAAGTTCGGGGTGGCCACCGTGGTCGCCCTGTTCCACGACGTGATCGTCGTGCTGGGTCTGTTTTCATTGCTGCAGTGGTCTTTTGATCTGACGGTGCTGGCGGCGGTGCTGGCACTCATCGGTTACTCACTGAACGACTCCATCGTAGTGGCGGACCGGATTCGCGACGAATTCCGTAATACCCGTGAAACGGACCCGGTGGCCATTATCAATGGTGCGGTGAATCAGACCATGACCCGGACCATCAACACCTCGTTGACGACGTTGCTGGTGCTGGTGGCATTGTTCTTCTTCGGTGGCGAAGTCATGAAGTCGTTTTCCGAAGCACTGATCGTGGGTGTGCTGGTGGGGACGTATTCCTCCATCTACGTGGTGACCAACATCCTGTTCATGATGAAGGTCGACAAGGAAGACTTCCTGATTCCGGAACCGGAAGAGCTGGATGAAACACCATAAAAGACAGTGAATAGTTAACAATTAATAGTTAATAGCTAAACCAAAAAAGCCGCGATTTTCGCGGCTTTTTTGTGTCTGGCGTTTTGGTGTTTTATTACCCGAAATTTTGTTTTTTCATCCATGGGATGATGCGTTCGAAAGCTTCTTCGATCTGGTCCAGGGAGGTGGAATAGCTGATGCGCAGGGCGTTTTTGCCGGCTTCGCCGAAGGTGTCGCCGGGGATGGTACAGACGCCGGTTTCACGTAGCAGCTTCAGGGCCACGTTGGCGCCATCCACGCCGTCCGGCAGGGAGGGGAACAGGTAGAACGCACCGTCCGGTCGGTAGCCGGTCAGGTGTGGGGTCTGGCCCACCAGTTCCACCAGCCGGTCCCGGCGGTGCTGGTATTCCGACACCATGCTGTCAATGAAATCATTGCTGCCGCGCAGGGCGGCGACCCCGGCCCACTGACAGGGAGTGTTGGCCACGGTGGTGGTGAACATGTGGTAGCGCCGCAGCTTCTTGATGGCGCCCTGGCTGCCGATCAGCCAGCCAATGCGCATGCCGGCCATGGAAAACGTTTTCGAGAAACTGCTGATGACCATGACATGGTCCAGGTCCGAGCAGCATGACAGTACGCTGGGGTAATCCCGACCATCATAGATCAGGTGGTCATAGACCTCGTCACTGATCACATGAATGCCCCGGTAGGCCGCTTCTTCCACGATGGCTTCGATGGTCTCCCGTGGATAGATGGTCCCGGTGGGGTTGCTGGGGGAGTTGAGTACCACAGCAAAGGTATTTGGCCCCATGGCATCAATCACTTCCTGGGGGTCCAGTTGGTGATTGTTCTCTGCGCGGGTGGCAATACTCTTTACAGTGCCGCCATTCATGCGGATCAGGGGGCCGTAAAGCATGAACGACGGGTCGGGGACGATGAACTCCCGCCCGGGTGCGGAAGTGGCCGTGAGCGCCAGGTAGATTGCCTCCGTGGCGCCAGTGGTGATCATCAGGTTTTCCGGCACCAAGGGGCGTTGGTATCGGTGGCTGTAGTATTCGGCCAGGGCTTCGAGCAGTTCCGGTAGACCCGCGTCCATGGTGTAGCCGGTCTGCCCCGCGTTCAGGGCGTCCACGGCGGCCTGGATGACATGGTCAGGTGGCTTGAAGTCCGGCTGGCCAATGGAAAGGTGAATCACGTTATCCAGGTCCGACGCCAGATTCACCATGCGGCGAATGCCAGGCACGGGAATGGTGAGCAGCGCCGGATTCCAGATCGGGTCTTCGCTTTCGTAGAAATCCGTATCCAGATTGATATTGCCCATCATGTGCTCCTTCTCTTTGATTCGCTGCTCTGTAGAGGCGTCGACTATGCCCCTCGCAAAGACCTTTTTTAGTTTTGCAGCAACGGTGGCAACACGGTAAACGGCTTGGCTTGCTCGAAGGCGTGGCCGGCGGCCAGGACCCGGGCATCATCGAAACGCGCACCCACAATCTGCAGCCCCATGGGCAAACCGTTGCTGTCCAGCCCCATGGGTACTGACAGTGCAGGCTGGCCGGTAAGGTTGAACGGATAGGTAAACGGGGTCCAGGTGGGCCAGCGGGTGCTGGGCCAGTCCACCGGCACTTCGCGGTTGGTGTCGAACGCCCCCAGGGGCAGCGTCGGGGTGATCAGCAGATCGTATTTGGTGTGGAAGACCGCCATGCGTTCACTGACCGCCATTCGCTCGTTCATGGCGCCCAGATAATCCAGCATGGAGAGTTTCTCGGCCTTGGTAGCGACTTCAATCAGCGCCGGGTCCATGAGGCTACGTTGGCGCTCACCGAGATCACGCATGGCATTGGCCGCACCGCTATAGAATAGGTGGCTGAACGCGGCCAGCGGGTTGCTGAATCCGGGATCGGCCTCGGTGATGATTGCGCCCAGATCTTCGAATACCTTGGCGGCATCCTGGAACGCTTTCTCGATATCCGGATCCACATCCACATAACCCAGGTTGGTGCTCATGGCGATTTTCAGCCCCTTCATGGGTTGGTCCAGTGCCGCCAGATAATCGATATGACGGCGGGGCGCGGCCAGGCTATCTCGGGCATCGGCTTCGCACATCACGTTCATCATCAATGCCGCATCCGCTACCGAGCGCGTCATGGGGCCAGCGTGGGCGAGCGTGCCGAAAGGGCTTGCGGGCCAGTGAGGGACTTCACTGAAGGTCGGTTTGTGGCCGACGATGCCACAGAAGCTGGCGGGTATGCGGATGGAGCCGCCGGCATCGGTGCCGAGAGCCAGTGGGGCCATGCCTGCGGAAACCGCGGCGGAACTGCCGCCACTACTCCCCCCGGCGGTTTTAGATGGATCCCAGGGGTTGTTGGTGGGCCCGCACAGGGGGCTATCGGTAATCCCTTTCCAGCCGAATTCAGGCGTCGTGGTCTTGCCCAGAGGGACATAACCATGGCGTTCCAGCGCGGCTACCGCCGGGGAGCGCTTGTTCAGCGTAGAGGCCGGATCAATGGTTTTTGAGCCTTTCAGTGTCGGCCACATGGGGGTGAGGAAGACATCCTTGACTGCCACAGGCACGCCATCCAGCAACCCTTCTGATGTACCTTGCTGATAGCGTTGTTCTGATTCCCGCGCCCATTGCAGGGTGGTGTCGCGGTCAATCAGGCACCATGCATTCAGCGCCTGATCATGCTTTTCGATATGGTCCAACAGGTTGGAGCAAACCTCCACTGGGGATAAGGCGCCGGTGTGGTAGGCGGTTTTCAGCGCCTGGGCGCTCATGGTCAGTAGTTCCTTGCTCATCGACATCACTCCTGGTTGACGCGAATATCCTCTCTTGCTCTGCGCAGTATGCTGCTGGTGGCCGTCGTCAGGCTCGTGCCTCAGGCATTACTGACATAGCCGTGTTCCTTGCTGACCGGGTTTTTCAGGGGCTCTCCCTTTTGCCAGCGTTGAAAGTTATCAACAAATTGCTGCCCCAGCGCAGCGCGCCAGCCAATAAAGTCACCGGCCATATGGGCGGATAACATGGCGTTGGGTTCATCCCAGAGAGGGTGGTTGGCGTGCAGGGGTTCTTCTTCGAATACGTCCAGAGCGACCCCGCCCAGGCGTCCGCTTTGCAAGGCGGCAAGCAGCGCCGATGTTTCCACGATCGGGCCGCGCCCCACATTGACCAATACCGCGCCAGGCTTCATGCGCAGGAACTGGTCGGCGTCGAACAGCCCTTCGGTCTGCGGTGTCAGGGGTGCCGTGATGATGACGTAGTCTGCTTCCGGGAGAAGATCAGGCAGCTCCTGTTGGGCATGAACCCGCTCGAAAGCCGCATCCTCACGGGCGTTGCGGGCGGTGCCCACCACACTGACGCCCATGGCACCCAGTACGGTTGCCACCTCCCGGCCAATGGAGCCGGCTCCCACAACCAAAGCCCGGCTGCCTCGCAGCAGGTGGGTTTCCCGATGTTGCCAGCGATGCTCCTTCATCAAAGACAGGTTGGTGAGCGTGTCTTTGGCAAACAGTAGCAGGGCGCCGAGTACATATTCGGCAATACCGCGGTCAAAGATACCCCTGGCATTGGTGACAGGAATATCGCTGTCACGCACCGGTGGAATCATCAGAGCATCCACCCCCGCACTGGTGGCATGTATCCAGCGTATTTTGCAGGGATCGGGCCAGACTTCCTGCAGCATGTCGGTGCGAAAATCCGTCACCAACAGGATTTCCGTTTCCGGAAGTGCCGCTTCCAGCTCCCCCCGATGCCGGGCCTCGCGAACCACCGCTTGCCCCTCAAGGGCTTCAAGCCCGGGCATGGTGGGCTCATCCTCGGCCATCAGTACCGTAATTACCGGTTTGCTCATAATGTGACTCTTTCACTTTCCGGTGGTTTTCGATTTCAGCTTTTGCAGCCTGGGCAGCGTTTATCCTGATTATTGCACGTGCTGGCCAGCGCCTTGGCGAAGGCGCCCACGGCAATATCGATTTCCTCGCGGGTCACATTCAGTGCAGGAAGCCAGCGCACCACCTGGCCCTTGTGACCACAGCGAAGCAGCAGGACACCATCGTCCTCGCAGGCCTTGAGTATGGCAGCCGCGTGGTCGCCATCCGCAACGCCCGGTGAGCTGGTGATCTCGGCGCCGAGCATGAGGCCCTGGCCGCGTATCTCTTCGATGCAGGGGAAATCCTGTTGAACGGCAACGAGTTTTTCCAGTAGGTAGTCACCCATTACACGGGCGTGCTCTACCAGCCCTTCTTCTTCGATCACGTCCAGGGTGGCGATGGCTGCGGCACAGGCAACCGCATTGGCGCCGTAAGTGCCGCCCTGGGAGCCGGGGTAGCCCTTGTCCATGAGTGACTTGCTGGCAGCGATGGCAGACAGCGGATAACCACTGGCCAGCCCCTTGGCGGTAATCAGGATGTCGCCGGATACCCCGCTGTGTTCGTGGCTCCAGAACTTGCCGGTACGCCCGTAGCCGGCCTGGATTTCGTCCACAATCAGCAGGATGCCGTGTTCCTTGCAGCGTGCCTGCAGGCCTTCCATGAAGCGTTTCGGCGCCGGGTAGTAGCCATATTCACCCTGAACCGGCTCGATGATGATGGCCGCAGTGTCCTTGGGATTGCACTCGGTAATCATCACGTGGTCGAGTTCTTCCAGGCAGAAGTCCACTGTGGTGTCTTCGTCCCAGCCATAGCGGTAGGAATGCGGGAAGGGAGCCACCGACACGCCCGCCATCAGTGGTGCCCAGCCGGTGCGCACCTTGTTGTTGGAGGTAGTCAGCGAGGCCGCCCCCATGGTTCTGCCATGGAAGCCGCCCCGAAACACCACAATGTTGGGGCGACCGGTAGCCTGGCGTGCCAGGCGAAATGCCGCTTCCACGGATTCACTGCCGGAATTGGAAAACGCGATAGCATCCATATGTGCGGGTAGATGCTTGTAGAGCCGGTCAGTCAGTTCAAGCAGGTTGGGATGTTTGACGGTGGCATATTGCGCGTGCACCAGTTTGGCGACCTGCTCCTGAGCGGCGGCCACCACTTTGGGGTGGCAATGTCCGGTGGAGGTCACGCCGATACCGGAGGTGAAATCCAGCCAGCGGTTACCTTCCTGGTCGTAGAGCCAGTTTCCTTCGCCGCGCTCTGCACAAATACCGCTGGATTGCACCAGCAGGGGGGACAGGTGACTCATAGTGCCTCCTTTCTGTTGTTGGCTTGCCAGCGCCGCTTCAGGCTGCCAGCCACTGGCATAGCCGTTGTCCGGTTTCCCGGGTACCCGAAAAGGCTTCACCGTCCGCCTCTCGAGCCAAGTCTGCCTGGATAAGGTCATGCAGATGTTGTGCCGCGCTGCCGATGGCCGGGTGATGGTGGGCCAGATTGTCCAGCAGCATGGCCAAGCTCATCAGGGTAGCGCGGGGGTCGGCCAGGTTCTGGCCGGCAATATCCGGAGCGCTGCCGTGAACGGGTTCGAACAGAGCCGGCAGGGCCGGTTCATTCGGGTTCAGGTTGGCGGATGGCGCCAGTCCCGGCCCGCCACACAGCACCGCCGCCAGGTCAGTAAGAATATCGCCGTGCAGATTGCTGGCGACGACGACGTCGAAGCGCCAGGGGCACTGCACGAACTTCATGCAGGCGGCATCCACCAGCTCGTGATGGATGTCCACATCGGGAAACTCGGCGGCGATGCGGTGAAAGGTGTCCGTATAAAGGTCGCCCCAGAAGGGCTGGGCGTTGCGCTTGGTGATCAGGCACACCTGGGCGTGCTTGTCGTCTTTGAACTGGCGCGGCATTTCCCGCTGGGTGGCCCGTTGACGGGCCCGCTGGAAAGCGTGGCGAATCAGCCGTTCGGTGGCGCGGGCGGTGAACACTTCTACCTGGGTGGCCACCTCCTGTGCCGTGCCCGGGGCGAGCCGCCCCCCCTGGCCGCTGTATTCCCCTTCACTGTTTTCGCGGATCACCAGCATGTCCACTTCCCGGGCGCGCGGGTCGGCAAGATACTGGGGCGAGCCGGGTAGCCAGCGGGCCGGGCGTTCGCAAGCCCACAGGTCCAGCTGTTTGCGCAGGGCCAGCAATGGTGCCAGCGAGACACTGTCGGAAAGGACAAAACGGGAAGGGTCTTCCAGCGGCCCCGGGTCGCCCAGAGCGCCCAGCAGCATGGCATCAAATTCGCGTAGCTGTGCGACCCCGTCGCTGGGCATCATCTCTCCATGACTCTGATGCCAGGCGTGGGACGGCCAGTCAAAGCGGGTATGCTCCAACGGCAGCCGGTAGCGCTGGATCAGCAGGTCCAGCACTGCCTCCGCCACGTCCATGACTTCCGGGCCGATGCCGTCACCGGGGAGCAGGGCGATGTTCAACGCTTGTCCCATTCCGCCTCCTAATCAGCTGCAGGTCACTTTCTCCACGCTGCAACGCAGGCTGTGTCTTGGCAGTGGCGGCAATGTGTGCCCGCGATGCAAGCCTGTGTGCGCAAAAGAAGCGCTCCGGTTACTGCAAGCAATGCGTCAGCATTCAGCGTGCAGCCTGTCTCGTGAAGCTGTCGTTAGCTACCCATACACAGGTACTTGTCTTCCAGGTACTCGTCCATGCCCTGGTGGGAGCCCTCACGACCCAGGCCGGATTCCTTGACCCCGCCGAAGGGCGCGGCAGCGTTGGAGATCAGCCCTTCGTTAACGCCCACCATGCCGCTTTCCAGGGCTTCTGCCACGCGCCAGCAGCGGTGGATGTTGTCGCTGTAGAAATAGGCAGCCAGGCCGTAGGGGGTGTCGTTGGCAATGCGAATGGCCTCCTCTTCCGTGCGGAATGGAATCACAGCGGCCAGCGGGCCAAAGGTTTCTTCCTGGCAGAGCTGCGCATCGGTGGTCACGCCGGTGATCAGGGTGGGCTGCACGAAGTTGCCACCCCGCTGATGACGTTGACCGCCGGTAACCACTTTGGCGCCCTTGCCCAGGGCATCTTCCAGATGCTCCATGACCTTGTCGGCGGCATCGCGGTTGATCAGGGCCGCCTGGCTGACGCCGTCTTCCAGACCATCACCGACTTTCATGGCCTCAATGGCGGTTTTCAGCTTTTCCACGAAAGCGTCGTGAATGCTGTCCTGAACCAGGAAGCGATTAACGCACACGCAGGTCTGACCGGTATTGCGGAACTTGCTGGCCATGGCGCCTTCCACGGCCTTGTCCAGGTTGGCATCGTCAAACACGATAAAGGGCGCGTTGCCGCCCAGCTCCAGGGACACTTTCTGGATGTGCTTGGCGCACTGGGCCATCAGCTTGGAGCCCACTTCCGTGGACCCGGTAAAGCTCAGCTTGCGAAGAATCGGCGAGTCGGTGAGCGCCGCGGAAATGGCCCCCGCGCTGCCGGTAATTACATTGAACACGCCAGCGGGAATGCCCGCGCGCTCGGCCAGCTCGGCCAGGGCCAGGGCGGAGTAGGGGGTGGCACTGGCGGGTTTCACCACCATGGTGCAGCCGGCTGCCAGAGCTGCCCCGGCCTTGCGGGTGATCATGGAGGAGGGAAAGTTCCATGGAGTGATGGCGGCGGTGACGCCGATGGGCTGCTTGATCACCACAATCCGCTGGCCTGGCTTGGGGGCAGGAATGGTATCGCCGTAGGCGCGCCGTGCCTCCTCGGCAAACCACTTCAGGAAAGAGGCGGCATAGGCGATTTCGCCTTTTGCCTCGGCCAGGGGCTTGCCCTGCTCCAGGGTCATCAGTCGCCCCAGGTCGTCCTGGTGTTCCATCATCAGGTCGTGCCAGGCCTCCAGCAAAACGGCCCGTTGCGCGGCGGCCATATCCCGCCAGGCAGGAAAAGCCCCGTGGGCGGCATCGATGGCCTGGCGGGTTTCTGCTTCGCCCATTCGCGGCGAGGTGCCCAGGCTTTCATCAGTGGCCGGGTTGCTCACGGTGAAGGTGGCGCCGTCATCCGCATCGCACCAGTGGCCATTGATATAGCACTGCTGGCGAAACAGGGCGTTGTCAGTGAGGGTAACCGTCATCGTACATCTCCCGAGCTTTTTGCACCGTGTTGCGTATTACGCTAGCAAAGCAAGGGCAGATGTCCATGCCGGAAGAGAAAAATCGGTTCGGGGTCTAAGGAAAAGATGGGAGGGGTTGGCGTGGAAGGGTAACAATCTCGCCGTAGGGGCGCCGCTTGAGACGCGAATGATACGAAGCGAGAAGCGAGTAACGAAAATCAAAACCGAAGTACGTATCGCCTTTCGCGACTCGCTTCTCGGTACTCGCCTCGGATTTTTGCCTATTCGCGCCTCAAGCGGCGCTCCTACAGAGGCGTGAGAGTAGAGGATCTACCGACGCAAACTCTCGTTCAGGTGCGGTTTGATCTTCTGCAGCAGGCCCTTGAAGACTTTCGGGCTGCCGGCGACGATGCCGCCGCTTTCCAGGAATTTGTGGCCACCGCTCAGGTCGCCTACCAGGCCACCGGCTTCGGTGATCAGCAGGGCGCCGGCGGCCAGGTCCCACTCGGACAGGCCGAATTCGAAGAACCCGTCCAGGCGGCCGGCGGCCAGCCAGGCCAGATCCAGCGCAGCAGAGCCCGGGCGGCGCAGGCCAGCGGTGGCAGCAGCGATGTCGGCAAACATGCCCAGGTAGGCGTCCATGTGCGGCGCCTGGTCCTTGCGGAACGGGAAGCCGGTGCCGATCAGGCAGCCTTCCAGGCCGGGGCGGTTGGTGCAGCGGATACGGCGACCGTTGAGGGCGGCGCCACGGCCGCGGCTGGCGGTAAATTCTTCATCCCGATTGGGGTCATAAATCACCGCGTGCTCCAGCTTGCCCCGGTATTTCAGGGCGATGGAGACGCAGTACTGCGGGAAGCCGTGGATAAAGTTGGTGGTGCCATCCAGCGGGTCGATCACCCACTGATATTCGGCCCCGTCACCCTTGCCGCGGGTTTCGCCGGATTCTTCGGCCAGGATGCTGTGATCCGGGTAGGCCTTGAGGATCACCTCGATGATGCGTTGTTCGGCGGCCCGATCCACTTCGGTGACGAAGTCGTTCATCCCTTTCTTGCTGACAGATAACGGGTCATTGCTTTCGGCAGCACGACGAATCAGGTTACCCGCCTGACGGGCGGCTCGCAGGGCAATATTCACTTGCGGCGCATGCATGCATCTGTCCTCAAAAAAGTATTAGGGCTGTCAAAGAACGCCCGGCCAAATAAACCGGGGCGCGGATTGTAGCAGAGCCTGCGCGATCAGGGCAGCGTTAGGCGCCACTTAAGGGATTATTCAGTGATTCCCATGATAACATTGCCGCCTTTTCCGGCCAGACCCGTGTACAGGTACCTCTCATGCTAGAAAATGTGCGTATCGTGATGGTGGAAACCACCCATCCCGGCAATATTGGTGCCGCAGCCCGGGCCATGAAAACCATGGGCATGTCGGACCTGAGGCTCATCCAGCCCCGTGATTATCCGTCCGTGGAAGCGACTGCCCGGGCTTCCGGGGCAGGAGACGTGCTGGAAGCCGCCCAGGTCTGCGAGACGCTGGATGAGGCTCTGGAGGGCGCCACCCTGGTGATCGGCACCAGCGCCCGCCAGCGGCGCATTCCCTGGCCCTGTCTGACGCCCCGGCAGCTGGCGGCGCAATTGTCCCACGAGCCCGATGACACCCGTATTGCGGTGCTGTTCGGTCGTGAGGACCGGGGGCTCACCAATGACGAGTTGCGCCGCTGTAATCTGCATGTGAGCGTGCCCACCAATCCCGAGTACGGGGTCTTGAATGTGGCGTCGGCGGTCCAATTAATCAGTTACGAGCTGCGCATGGCTCTGCTGGGCGATGATTTCGATCTGAAGGAATCCCGTTCCCGTCGCGAGGCCATGCCGCTGCCGGAGATGTTCTGGGATGAGCCGTTGGCCAGCAACGAAGCGGTGGCCGGTTTCCTGGATCACCTGGAAAAGGTCATGGCGCAGAGCGGTTTCCTCAATCCTCAGCAGCCTGGCCAGGTCATGACGCGCATGCGCCGTTTGTTTATGCGCGCGCGACCGGACAAAATGGAAATGAGTATTCTGCGTGGTGTGCTGGTGGCGCTGGAAAGAAAAATGCCGCGCAATGACGGGAAGTAGCAAACGCTCCCCGTGTTATCCAACCGGCTATACCTGAGACGAGGTATCTATGTTTGATCGAGTACGCGAGGACATCGCGTCGGTATTCCACCGGGACCCCGCGGCGCGCAACACGCTTGAGGTGTTGCTGAATTACCCGGGCCTGCATGCGGTGCTGTTTCATCGTCTTGCCCATGGCCTGTGGAGGCGCAATTTCAAGCAACTGGCGCGCTTTGTTTCCACCTTCGCCCGCTGGATGACCGGCATCGAAATTCATCCCGGCGCCAAAATCGGTCGACGTTTCTTTATCGACCATGGCATGGGAGTGGTGATTGGTGAAACCGCAGAAATTGGCGATGACGTGACGCTCTATCATGGCGTCACGCTGGGTGGTACCAGCTGGAGCAAAGGCAAGCGTCACCCGACCCTGGAAGATGGCGTGGTGGTCGGTGCCGGTGCCAAGGTGCTGGGCCCATTCACCGTACACAAGAACGCCAAGATCGGTTCCAACTCCGTGGTCACCAAGGAAGTGCCGGAAGGGGCAACGGTGATAGGTATTCCCGGCCGGGTGGTCAGTAAGCCGATTACCGAGACGGAAAAGAACCGTCAGGAAATGGCAGAGAAGATCGGTTTTCAAGCCTATGGTGTCAGCAACGACATGCCCGATCCGGTGGCTGAAGCCATCCACCTTCTGCTGGATCACATGCACGCAGTGGACAACAAGCTGGACCGGGTCTGCAATAATCTCAAGAAGCAGGGGATTCAGGGTTGCGACGAGAAGCTGCCGGAGTTGAAGGATGAAGACTTCGAGCCGGTGAATGCCGGCGGCACGGACTGAAAAGCAGTTAACAGTTAATAGTGAATAGTTAACAGCGGAAACAAAAAAGCCGCGCCTGGGAGGGTGCGGCTTTTTTTATTCCGGGGGCGCTTAAACGTTAAACCGGAAGTGCACTACGTCTCCGTCCTTGACGATGTATTCCTTCCCTTCCAGGCGCCATTTGCCGGCATCCTTGGCGCCGGCCTCGCCGTTATTTTCGACATAGTCATCGTAGGCCGTGACTTCGGCGCGGATGAACCCCTTCTCGAAGTCGGTGTGGATGACGCCGGCGGCCTGGGGGGCGGTGGCGCCAACGCGAACGGTCCAGGCGCGAACCTCCTTCTTGCCTGCGGTGAAGTAGGTCTGCAGGCCCAGCAGGCTGAAGCCGGCGCGGATGACTCGGTTCAGGCCCGGCTCTTCCATGCCCAGGTCGGCCAGGAAGTCGGCTTTCTCTTCGTCGTCCAGCTCGGCAATTTCCGATTCGATCTTGGCGCAGATCGGCACCACGGAGGAATTTTCCTTCTCGGCCAGTTCGCGCACGGCGTCCAGCAGGGCGTTGTCTTCAAAGCCGCCTTCGTCCACGTTGGCGATGTACATGGTCGGCTTCAGAGTCAGCAGGTTGAGACTCTTGATGGCCTTGCGCTCATCATCGGTCAGCTCCACGGAACGTGCCGGTTGGCCTTCGTTGAGGACGGGCAGCACCTTGTCCAGCACGGGCAGCAGGCCCTTGGCGTCCTTGTCCTGCCCCTTGGCAGCTTTGGTGGCACGCAGGTGAGCCTTCTCCACGGTGTCCAGATCGGCCAGCGCCAGCTCGGTGTTGATGATGTCGATATCATCCAGCGGCGAGACCTTGCCGGACACATGGATCACGTTTTCGTCATCGAAGCAGCGCACGACGTGGGCGATGGCATCGGTTTCGCGAATGTTGGCGAGAAACTTGTTACCCAGGCCTTCGCCCTTGGAGGCCCCGGCTACCAGGCCGGCGATATCCACGAACTCCATGGTGGCGGGCATGACCCGCTCCGGGCTGACAATGGCGGACAGCTTGTCCATCCGCGGGTCAGGAATCGGTACAACCCCGGTGTTGGGCTCAATGGTGCAGAACGGGAAGTTCTCGGCATCAATTCCCGCTTTGGTCAGCGCGTTGAACAGGGTGGATTTCCCCACGTTGGGCAGACCGACGATACCGCATTTGAAACCCATGACAGACCTCCGTTTTTCGAGGCCGCAATGCTACGCAAGCCGGGGCAAAAAAGCGACCGTGGCAGGTGCAGGATCAAGGTTAAGCCGGGTTGCTGGCGGGACGGACGTGTCAGGCGCTGTTGCCGCTAACGACGGGACAGGGGGCGGCTAGACTGCAAGTCCGCAAAACTGAACAAGAGTCACCATGGCCGAGCGTATTCTTTACCAGTTCCCCATCTCCCATTATTGCGAGAAATCCCGCTGGCAGCTGGACCACAAGGGTCTGGCATACCGTACGGTCAATTTGCTGCCGGTGGCGCATCGGGTGCGTACCCAGTGGCTGGCCCGTGGCAATACCGTGCCGTTGCTGCGCGACGGCAGGCGTCGGGTGAGCGATTCCACCAAAATCGCCTATTACCTGGAAAAGTACTACCCCGATCCGTCGCTGTTGCCCAAGGCCGGTGATGCGCGAGCCCGGGTCATTGAACTGGAGCAGCAGTTTGATCGTTACGGCGTGCATGTACGGCGCTGGGTGTACGGTCAGATTCTTGATCGACCGGAGGTAATGACGGCCCTGGTGGGCGATTGCGGCCTGCCTTCTCCCCTGGAACGGCTGGCGAAACCGCTGGTTCGCGAAGCAATACGTCGAGGTTACGCTATCAACCCGCAACGGGTGATGCGCTCGGAGCAGCGGGTGGAAGAGGCCTTGGCGCTCCTGGAGAGCGAGCTGAAGAAAGGCAAGGGGCAGTATCTGGTGGGTGACCGCTTCAGCCTCGCAGACATCACAGCCGCCAGTATGCTGGCGCCACTGCTCAGCCCGGAGGGCTCGCCCTGGGATCTGTTCGATGAAACCACGTTGTCACCGGCATTGCGCAAGCAGATCGAAAAATGGCGAGCCCGGCCGGCGGGGGAGTGGCTGTTGGCGAGGTACGCGCAGGATAGATAATAATCAGCTACGAGCTACGAGCTACGAGCTACGAGCTACGAGCTACGAGCTACGAGAAAAAGAAAAGCTGATATTGCGGCTGGGCTTCGTTTTAGCTGGGGCACAATCCTGCAAGCTAGAAGCTAGAAGCTAGAAGCTAGAAGCTACCGTCAGGCTTTAAACCCGTTCAGCCGATTCATCGCCCCGTTCAAATCCCCGCGCAGCATATCGGCGGTGTGGTAAGCCGCTTCATCAATGGCGCGGTCGATCAGGTCACGGTCGGCCTGGGAGGGTTTGTTGAGGACATGGGGGGTGACGCGGTCGGCGGAGCCGGGGTGGCCGATGCCGATGCGTAGCCGGTAGAAGTCGCGGCTGTTGCCATGCTTGCTGATGATGTCGCGCAGACCGTTATGGCCGCCATGGCCGCCGCCTTGTTTGAAGCGGGCACAACCGGGGGGCAGGTCGAGTTCGTCATGGGCGACGAGCATCTGCGTGACAGGAATCTTGAAGAAATTCGCCAGAGCGGCGGTGGCCTGACCACTGCGGTTCATGAAGGTAGTGGGAACCAGCAGACGAATCGTTTCGCCTTCGAAGGTAAAGGTGCCGGTAAGGCCGAAATATTTCTTGTCTTCAGAAAGGAAAACGCCCTGGCGACGAGCCAGGGCGTCCACATACCAGACGCCGGCATTGTGGCGGGTGTCCTCGTATTCGCGGCCCGGATTACCCAAGCCTACGATCAGTCGAACCGGTTCCGCTACAGCCACAGTGCGTCTTATTCCTCGCCAGCGGCTTCTTCGCCTTCGCCTTCGCCGTCTTCGTCGTCAGCAGAAGCACGGACTTTCGGCGCGTGAACGGCGGCTACCGGCTGGTCGTGGTCGTCGCCCAGCGCGAGCTGAGTCAGTTCCACGCCTTTCGGCAGTTTCAGATCGGACAGGTGGATAATGGTGTCCAGCTCGGCCGCTGCCATGTCCACTTCGATGAACTCTGGCAGGTTCTGGGGCAGACAGCTGATCTCCACCTCGGCGATGTTGTGCTGAATCTCGCCGCCCTGTTTCTTCACACCAATGGAGCTTTCTTCATTGATGAAGTGCAGGGGCACGTTCATGGTGATCTTGTGGGTCTTGTCGACGCGCAGGAAATCCACGTGCATCGGGTGACCTTTGGCCGGGTGACGCTGCATATCGCGCAGGACTGCCTGCACCTCGGTGCCATCCAGTTTCAGGGTCAGTACGTGGCTGTAGAAGGCTTCGGTTTCCAGAGCCTTTTTCAGTTCGCGCAGTTCCACGCTGATCATCTGCGGCTCGTCTTTGCCACCGTAAATGATGCCGGGAACACGTTCTTGCAGACGACGCAGGCGGCGGCTCGCACCTTTCCCCATGTCGCTGCGGCTTTCAGCGAATAGCTGGAATTCATTGGACATGATATGTCTCCATTAAGCTCTCGGGCGTCCCGCGACCAGGTCGGCCAGAGAGGTTGATAAGCCACGGAGGATTCCGCGGGGGCGCGATTATGCAGGAAAAAGGCGCTGCGTGCCAGCGGAAAGGGCTTCAAGCCACAAGCTACAAGCTGCAACACGGTTTGGGATTGGGGTGGCCTAGAATGAAAGAGGCCGCGCACAGGAGCTGTGCGCGGCCTCAGGGGCTTCAATCTGGCAACAATTCATGTCGTGTTGAAGCTTGTAGCTTGATGCTTGCCGCTGATTTACACCAGCTCCAGCCGGTCGAACATGGCGCTCAGGGATTCTTCGTTGTTCACCCGGCGTACTGTTTCGGCCAGCATGGGCGCCAGGCTGAGCACGCGGATGTTGGCGCAGGCGCGGCCGGCTTCAGACAGCGGGATGGTGTCGGTGACGACCAGCTGGTCCAGAGCGCTGTTGGCGATGTTGTCGATGGCCGGGCCGGACAGTACCGGGTGGGTAATGTAGGCGTAGACCTTGGCAGCGCCGTGGTCTTTCAGGGCCTGGGCGGCCTTGCACAGGGTGCCGGCGGTATCGACCATGTCGTCCACCAGGATACAGGTGCGGCCTTCCACTTCACCGATGATGTGCATCACCTGGGAAATATTGGCCTTGGGGCGGCGCTTGTCGATGATGGCCAGGTCGGCATCGTTGAGCTGCTTGGCCAGGGCGCGGGCACGAACCACACCGCCCACGTCCGGGGATACCACCATCAGGTCATCGTGGTTCTGGCGTTCGATGTCCGCCACGATCAGCGGGGTGGCGTAGACGTTGTCCACCGGAATATCGAAGAAACCCTGAATCTGGTCGGCGTGCAGGTCGACGGTGACAACCCGGTCGATGCCCACGGCGGTAATCATGTCGGCGACCACCTTGGCGGTAATCGGTACCCGTGCGGAACGCACCCGGCGATCCTGGCGGGCGTAACCGAAATAGGGCATCACGGCGGTGATCCGGCCTGCAGAGGAACGACGCAGGGCGTCGGCCATGACCAGCAACTCCATGATGTTGTTGTTGGTGGGGTTGCAGGTGGATTGCACGATAAAGACGTCTTTGCCGCGCACGTTTTCCTGGATTTCCACGGCCACTTCACCATCACTGAAGGTGCCCACATCGGCGTTGCCAATGGGCAGGTTCAGGTGTTTGACCATGGCCTGGGCCAGTTCGGGATTAGCGTTACCGGTGAAAACGACGAGTTTGGACACTGGCGTCCCTCTTGAGTCGTGAATTTCGGGAGCCTCCGAGGAAAGGGGGGAGGGCTCCGGGCAAGAAAATGGCTGGGGTACCAGGACTCGAACCTGGGAATCACGGGATCAAAACCCGTTGCCTTACCAACTTGGCTATACCCCAACACTCGGTCTCAGGTCTGCACTATTTACCAATTTGTGCAGGTTTTCCTGAATTCTGTGTCTCTCGAAACTTCGCCAGTGTCTCTCCCAGTATCTGGTGGAGAGGAGAAGTATTACAGCTTCGAGCGACGAAACCTGTCCAGTGTTGTGGCAACTGTTGCAGCAGATGCTGCCCCTGTTGCACTCCGGCAAGGCGTGCAAAACAACAAGCGCCAGTGCCGGTCATACGGGCATTTCCCGTATGTTGCTTGAGCCAGTGAAGCAACTCCCCGATTTCTGGAAATTGCCGTATTGCTGCCGCTTCACAGTCATTGCGAAAGTCGCGGGTCAGCACCACCTCAAGCGAGGCCGGTAATTTACTGACGGGGGTATCCCTTGTCAATTGCCGGTCGCCGAAAATTCGAGCAGTTGACACATGAATTGCGGGATGAATGACTAAAAAAACGTCGTTTGGTAGAGAAACCGGGGTGATTTGCTCGCCGACCCCTTCCGCCCAGGCACTGTTGCCGCGCACAAAGACCGGTACGTCCGCCCCCAGCGACAGCCCCAGTTCTGCCAGCGTGTCCTCAGACAGGTCCAGACCCCACAGCGCATTGAGCCCCAACAGGGCGGTGGCCGCATCGGAGGAGCCGCCGCCCACGCCACCGCCCATGGGCAGGTGTTTTTCCAGGACGATGCGGGCACCTTTCTGACAGCCGGTGTGGCTCTGCAGTAGATGGGCGGCCCGCAGGATCAGATTGTTGTGGTCGGTGGGCACCCCGGCCTGATCGCATTCCAGGGTCAGGGTGTCCGCCGTAGCAAAGTGCAGGGTGTCGCCCTGATCGAGCAGGGCAAACAGGGTCTGCAGCTCATGGTAGCCGTCCGGACGACGGCCGGTGATATGCAGGAACAGGTTCAGCTTGCCGGGGGCCGGAAGGGTCAGCATGGTCATTTTTCGGCGCCGGGCTGCCAGTCCTTGATCAGCAGGGTGAAGCGATTACCGTTCTGCCGCGCCTTGATGCGATAAGGCAGGGTAACGCCGGCTACCGGCTGGTATCGGTCGAACTCCAGGCTCCAGCCCAGTTGCTGCAGAGTTTGCAGGTGACCGCCTTCGTCATAGTCGGCCTCGCCATGGGCGCCGGGCCAGGGCAGGCCGCGGGCCCAGTATTGCAGGGCGGAGACCGGCAGCCAGAAGCCGGTCAGGTGCCAGGCCAGCTCGCCGGGGCTGCGTGCCTGATATTGCTCCTTGGCGGTAATCAGTTCGGCGCGGCCACTGTCCCAGCGCAGGTCGGCGCTACCGAACCCCAGCGGCCCGGAAAAGCGGATCTGCCCCCGATTGGGTTTCTGGGTCCAGTCGAAGGAGGCACTGCCGCCGTCATTGGCGGTGCGGTAGCCGAGTTTGCCGCTCATTGCCCAGCGGTCGATCTGGTTGGGGTGCTCGAAGGTGTCAGTGGCGGTGTGTCGCGACTGACAGGCACTCAGGGCCAGGGCCATCAGCGCCAGGGTGATAATGCGGGTGGGGCTCAGGGTCACAGGCGGGCTCCGAATTTTTCCATGACTTCACGGATATGGGGGGCGTCCGGGTTACTGTTCAGGGTGTCGCGCCACACCTGGCGGGCCTGGTGCTGGGCACCCAGTACCCAGAGGACTTCGCCGTAATGGGCCGCCACTTCCGGGTCGGGGAATTTGTCGTAGGCCCGGCGCAGGTAGTCCCGGGCGGCTTCCAGCTCGCCACGCTTGTAGAGTACCCAGCCCATGGAATCCAGGATGGCCGGATCGTCCGGGCGTAATTCCAGAGCCCGGGAAATATAGTCGTAGGCTTCGTCCAGGCGCTGGGTGCGGTTGGCCAGGGTATAGCCCAGGGCGTTGAGGGCGCTGGCATCGTCTGGGTCGATGGCCAGCACCCGCCGCAGATCGCTTTCCAGTTTTGCCATATCGCCGGTCTTTTCCGCGATCATGGCCCTGCTGTAAAGCAATTCGGTATTGTCCGGTTCTGTCTCCACTGCCCGGTCAAGCAGGACAAGGGCGCCTTGTGGGTCGCCGATAGTGTTACGCATTTCCGCTTCGGTGACGGTGAGGCTGGTGGCCAACTCCGGATGCTGCTGGGCCAGGCTGGCCATCAGCGCGCTGGCCTGATCATTGTTGCCTTGCTGGTAGAGCAAGCGGGCCGCCTGGACGTTGGCGCGAACGGCCTGGGGCCCCTGGACTTTCAGGTAATGGTCCACTGCCTGGGCCGGCTCTTCGGCTTGTTCGGCGGCCTGGCCCAGGTAGAGATGCATGTCATCGGGGCGATAATTCTCCGCCAGCAGGGCCTGCAGTTGCTGGCGGGCCGGTTCGGTGGCGCCGGCTTCCAGGGCCAGCAGGGCCAGCGAGAAGCGCAGATCCAGATCCTCCGGATGCTGCTCGGCCATGATGGACAGTTGCTTCTCTGCTGCACCGGTTTCACCGGCGGCCAGCAGCATGCGGATGTAGGTAATCCGGGGGCGCCGTGCCTGAGGATATTTGCGAACCAGTTTTTTCAGGTGGCGCAGGGCCTGCTTTTCTTCGCCGAGTTTGTGCAGTAACTGGGCCTTGAGTAGCAAGGCGTCTTCGTGGCGGGGCATCAGATCCAGCGCCCGTTCATCTGCCTCCAGGGCGCCGGCGTAATCGTTTTCATGCTCCAGCCAGAGCGCGCGGGCGTACCACAGTGGTGCCTGTTTCGGGTAGCGGTCGGAAAGTTGCGCCAGTGCCTGCACCAGTTGCCGGTTGCCCTGGGCATCCAGGCCACGGGCCTGACTGACCAGCCGGCCCAGGGCGTCGCCGCCGTGTTCGCCGAGCAGGGTATCCAGATAGCGGCTGGCGGCGTCGATGTTGCCCAGGCGAATTTCCGAAAGAATGGCCAGTTGCAGGGCCTCTTCGTTGGCGGGGACCGCCTCCAGCCACAGCTGGCTCAGTGCCAGGGTCTGCTGGTGATCTTCCAGATAATGGGCCAGTTGTGCTGCCTGGCTGATCACTTGTGGATCGCCGGTAGTCCGGGCCGCCTGGCTGTAATAGGCGAGCGTCACCCCCAGAGATTGACGCTGGGCGGCCACTTCCGCTACCAGCAGGTCCGACAGGGTCTCACTGTCATAGCTCGGCGCGCTCTGGGTTGCCGCAGGTGGCTCGGGGTCGGCGGGTGTCGGGGCCGGTGTCTTGCTGGCGCAGCCGTTGAGCAGCAGGGCGCCGCACAGCGGCAAAAAAGCGAATCGCGTCATTAACCAGTATGCCTGTTTGATGGTCCGGCTATCATGGCACAGCGATCTGGGATTGCCCAAACCCTGTTGCTGTCGGTGCTCACTGTGTCGCTGATCAGCGGGCTCGTCATTGTTTTGGAGGGCGCTTTCACGCAAAATGCGTGACCCTTGCGTGGCCTGTTTTCACCGGGCTATTGCCTTCTGACGAGATTGGCGGACAGAGAGTTCCATGCGCCGCCAACACGTGTGTAAACCGGTGAGGAAAGTGGCCCGGGTCTGCTGCGGGCACGAGAGTCTATGAATCTAGTCGCTGTTGGCGTAAATCACACCACCGCGGATGTGGAGTTGCGTGAACGTCTGGCGTTCTCCACGCAGCAGGCGGAAGCGGCGCTGGCCAGCTTGCGAGACATGCCCGGGGTGCGCGAAGCGGCTCTGCTATCCACCTGTAACCGCACCGAACTGTATTGTCTGGTTGACGAGACAGTGCCGGATTTTGCTGCCTGGCTGGCGCAAAGCCGCCACCTGCCGGTGGACAAACTGGTGTCCGTACTCTACCAGCATCAGGGCGAGCAGGCCCTGGAGCACATGATGCGAGTGGCCGGCGGCCTGGATTCGCTGGTCCTGGGCGAGCCGCAGATTCTGGGCCAGATGCGTGAAGCCTATGCCCGTGCCCATGAGGCGGGGTTGTTGAATGGCGAGTTGTCGCGGCTGTTCCAGGAAGTGTTCGCGGTGGCCAAACGCATCCGTACCGAAACCGGTATCGGCGCCAACCCGGTATCCGTGGCCTATGCCGCGGTGTCTTTTGCTCGCCATATCTTTGCCGATCTGAAAAAGAGCCGCGCCTTGTTGATTGGCGCCGGGGAGATGATCGAGCTGGTGGCGCGCCACCTCAATGAGCAACAGGTCAGCGAAATCACCATCGCCAATCGTACCCAGCAGCGGGCTGCGGAGCTGGCCGCCAGTGTCGGCGGTCGCGGCATCAGCCTGGAAGAGTTGCCGGTGGCCCTGGAGCGGGCGGATATCCTGATTTCCTGTACCGCGGCGCCCCTGCCTATTTTGGGCAAGGGGATGGTCGAGCGCGCCCTGAAAAAACGTCGTCACAAACCCATGTTCATGGTCGATATCGCCGTGCCTCGCGATATCGAGCCCGAGGTGGGTGACCTGGATGATGTCTATCTGTACACGGTGGATCATCTGCAGGAAGCGATTCAGGAAAATGTTCGCGCCCGACAGCAGGCCGCCCAGGAGGCTGCCGAGCTGATTCGTGATGCCATCGTCCGCCACCGTCGCCAGCGTCGAGAGCAGGATGCGGTGAGCGTGCTGCGGGAGTATCGCCAGCAGCGCACCAGCCTGGCCGAGAGCGAGCTGGAGAAAGCGCTCCAGCAGTTGAACAACGGCGCAGACCCGGAACAGGTACTGCGCAAGTTTCAGCATTCCCTGGTCAACAAGTGGCTGCATACGCCCAGCGTGACCCTGCGCAAGCTGGCGGCGGAGGGCCGGGCAGAATCATTGCTGCTGGCCCGCGAGTTGCTGCTTGACGACCCGGACTCCCCGTCCGAACCGAAATAAATCCCTCTGAGGGTCTTATGAAAGCGTCTTTGCAAGGCAAGCTGGAAAAGCTCGCCGACCGTTTTGAAGAATTGTCCGGCCTGTTGTCGGACCCGGAAATTATTGGCAATCAGAAACAGTTTCGGGACCTGTCCCGGGAATATTCGGAAATCGATCCGGTGGTGAAGTGTTATCAGGATTACCTGAAAGTCGCTGCCAACCTGGACGCTGCCAGGGCAATGCAGGATGACAGTGATCCGGAGATGCGTGAAATGGGGCAGGAAGAAGCCCGTGACGCGACGACGAAGATGGATGCACTGGCCGACGAGCTGCAGAAACTGATGTTGCCCAAGGACCCCCGTGATAGCGCCAATGTGTTTCTGGAAGTGCGCGCCGGCACCGGCGGTGATGAGGCGGCGATTTTTGCCGGTGATCTGTTCCGCATGTACAGCAAATATGCCGAGCAGAATGGCTGGAAAGTCGAGCTGGTCAGTGCCAGTGACGGGGAGCACGGCGGCTACAAGGAAGTGATCGCACGGGTCATCGGTGATGGTGTCTATTCGCGCTTCAAATTTGAATCCGGTGCCCATCGGGTGCAGCGGGTGCCGGCGACGGAATCCCAGGGGCGTATTCATACCTCCGCCTGTACGGTTGCGATCATGGCGGAAGCCGAAGATCTCGGTGATATCCAGATTCGTACCGAAGACCTGCGTATTGATACCTACCGTTCCTCCGGTGCCGGGGGGCAGCACGTGAACACCACCGACTCCGCGGTGCGAATTACTCACCTGCCCACCGGTGTGGTGGTGGAATGCCAGGATGAGCGTAGCCAGCACAAGAACAAGGCCAAGGCCATGAGCCTGCTCAGCGCCAAACTGTATGATGCCCAGCAGAATGCCGCCCATGCGGAGCAGGCGGCCGAGCGTAAATCCCTGGTCGGCTCCGGTGACCGCTCCGAGCGTATTCGCACCTACAATTATCCCCAGGGCCGGGTGAGCGATCATCGCATCAACCTGACGCTTTACCGGCTTGGTGAAATCATGGAAGGGGACCTGGATGAACTGCTGGGTGCGCTGATGTCCGAACACCAGGCGGATCTGTTGGCGACCCTGGGCGACAGCTGAGATGCGCATTGATGCGGCCCTGCACCAGGCCCGAGAACGGCTTGCCGCGTCACCCAGTGCGAGCCTGGATGCCCAGGTGCTGTTGTGCCATGTGCTGGCGCGGCCGCGCAGCTATCTGTTCACCTGGCCGGAAAGGGAGTTGGATGCGCAGCAGCAACAGCAATTTCTGGCCCTGCTGGCGCGCCGCGAACAGGGTGAGCCCGTGGCGCACCTGACCGGCGAGCGTGAATTCTTTGGCCGTTGTTTCAGCGTGACCGCCGACACCCTGATCCCCCGCCCGGACACGGAAACCCTGGTGGAGCTGGCATTGCAGCTAGGCCCCGCCGGCCCCGCCCGGGTCGTGGACCTGGGCACCGGTACCGGTGCCATCGGACTGTCCCTGGCGCTGGAGCGCCCCCAGTGGCAGGTGACCCTGATCGATCTGAGTGCCGAGGCCCTGTCGGTGGCCCAGCGCAATGCCCGTGACTTGTCTGCACCAGTGACCTTGCAACAGGGCAACTGGCTGCAGGGCTGCGAGGGTCTGTTCGACCTGATCGTCAGCAACCCGCCCTATATCGACCCGACGGATCATCACCTTGAACAAGGCGATGTGCGCTTCGAGCCACGTTCTGCGTTAGTGGCAGATCAGCGGGGCCTGGCGGACCTGGCCACCATCATCACTCAGTCGTCCTCCCGGCTGGTTGTCGGCGGCTGGTTGCTGCTGGAACATGGTTACCAGCAGGGGGCTGAGGTGCGTACCTTGATGGTGGCGGGTGGTTTTGACGCGGTGCGTACAGAGCGGGATTTGGGGGGGAATGAGCGGGTGACGGTGGGGCAGTTAACAGTTAATAGTGAATAGTTAACAGCGAAAAACCCCGAACACCGAATTCAGTAGGGTGCACTGAGCGCAGCGAACTGCACCATGGAATGCCAGAGCCTTTGCGTGCCAGCGAGATGACGATGCTTAACGACGACCAGCTACTTCGCTACAGCCGCCAGTTGATGGTGGAGGACTTTGATCTGGCCGGGCAGGAAGCCCTGGCGGGGGCGAGGGTGTTGGTGGTGGGCTGTGGCGGGCTGGCCAACCCGGCGACCTTGTACCTGGCCGGTGCGGGAGTCGGCGAGCTGGTGCTGGCAGACGATGACGCGGTGGAGTTGAGCAACCTGCATCGGCAGGTGGCCTTTCGGCGCGCCGATGTAGGCCAGCACAAGGCCGAGGCCCTGAAGGCGCAATTGCTGGCGCTGAACCCGGAGGTGTCGGTACAGGCACATACCCTGCGGGTCGACGCAGACTGGCTGGACCGGGAGGTGGCAGCGGCCAGTGTGGTGCTGGACTGCACGGATAATTTCGCCACGCGTCAGCGTATCAATCAGGCCTGTGTGATTCACCGGGCGCCGCTGGTCAGCGGCGCCGCCATCCGCATGGACGGACAACTGGCGGTGTTCGATCTGCGCCAGCCGGACAGCGCCTGCTACGCCTGCGTCTATGGCGATGGCACTGACGGCGATCTGGCCTGCAGTCAGGCGGGTATCGTCGGCCCGGTGGTGGGTGCAATCGGCACCCTGCAGGCACTGGCTGCCATACAGGTGCTGCAGGGCAAGCCTCTGCCCGCCAGCCTGCGGTTGTTTGACGGCCGAACCCTGTCCTGGCGGGAAATGCGCTTTCATAAAGATCCGACCTGTCCGGTCTGTTCCCGGCCATAACCGCAGGGCCTGGCTTGTGTTGGTAGATGCAAGTCTTGAAGGGCAAGGCTCTCGGCTATAGCCGTTTTCTGCTCTTCACTTCTCGTCCCTCGTTCCGTTTGCGGATCCTCCCTAGGCAGTCTGTGTCTGCCAGAGAGCCGGGATCATTACTCGGCGGGTGGTGACGTTTCACCTGGATCATCCTGGCGGCTGGAAGGGGATTGCGGTGTGGTAACGGTTTGCTGCTCTGGCTCCAGCGTAAAGCCGGGCTGGGTGATCTCTGGCTGCGAGTCAGACAGGAAATAGACTGCCACCAGAATCAGCAAGCAGATAATGATGGCGATGGAGAGAATATGGCGCATGATCGGGACCTCCCTAGCTGAGGACGAGAAGGTCGGCCTTGCGAGAAGTTGTGCGGGCCAACCTCTGTCCTTCCAATATAGGCCCCTTTTCCGGGAGGGACAATATAGGGCCTCACTGGCTCAGGCGGACAGCTGGACCACCTGATTATTCAGATCGGTGACCTGCCGTGCCATGTCGGTAAGCAGGCTGTGGATCATGCCCGGGTTGGTGCGGATCAGGTCCTTGAACTGGTGCTTGGGCACCTTGACCACGGAGCAGCGGCGTTTTGCCCTCACCGTGGCGCTGCGCGGGGAGTGGGTAAGCAGGGCGATGGCGCCGAGGACTTCGCCTTCACTGACATGGCCCACGACCACATCGTCCACCAACACATCCGCCTGACCTTCGAACAGGCTGAAGACATAATCCGCCGGCTCCCCCTGACGGATGATCACGTCGCCGGGTTCGAAATAGGCAAAGCCCGGGGTGGTATGGCTTTCTTCCGGCACGTAGGCCGCCAGCAGGCGTACCAGCATGGCTTGCTGGATGGTGAGGATGCGTGTCCACAGCCGCGCCAGTTGTTCATCGGCCAGGGCCGCTTCCACCAGTTTTACGGTGGGGTAGGCGGCCAGTAACACCGCGCTTTCTGCGTAGTAGGTGACCTCGTCGCTGCCCGCGTCCGGGAGAATCATGTCCCCCTCGTCCCAGGTAAACAGCTTGCGTGTCTGGCAGCGCATGCCCAGCATGCCGCCTTTCACCACATAGGTGGTGTCGGCACACATGCCTTGCTTGAAGGCATCCTCGGTGGGGGCCAAAGGGAATGACTGGGGTTGCAGCGGGAGCTGCCCGATAAATTCATCGACCAGACGTTTGTACATGCGGGTTAGGGCGGAAAAGCCGCCGCTGGCTTCGGCCACGGAAATCATGCTGTGCCTCAACAAACTCAGATTTTTGCCTGAGTATGCCGTAAGAAGCGGCTACGAAACAGGGGTGAGTTGGCAGGGCGATCGTGCCGGGTGCCAGATGTCGGACACCGGATGGCAAAGAAAACAGCAAGGACGCCTGATGCAGGGCGCCAGACCGGTAAAAACAGGTAAGGCGCGTTGCGTGGGAAAGGCGTCGTTACGCTGATCAGAGGCTCTCTCAGTAGTCCCGTTCGCGGGGACCGAATTGCGGTGCTTCCTTTTTCTGTCCCGCCTGCAGGGCGCGACGATAGTTCTTGCCGCGCAGCAGCTTGAACTGCAGTTTGCTTTCGGTATCGAAGGCCTGGGCTTCCGGTACATTCCAGGTCTGCTGGAACAGACTCTTGGCGGCGCTGATGCCATCCGGGGAGCGGGTCTTGATGGCCTCGGCCAGTTGCTCGGCTTCCGCCAGTGGGTCGTCGGCAAGCCGGGTCACCAGGTTAAGGGCCTTGGCTTCGTCGCCCTTGAACAGTCGGCCGGTCATGGTCAGTTCCTTGGCCACATCCATGGGCACCAGTTCGCGCAGGGTGACACTGCCGGTCATGTCCGGGATCAGCCCCCACTTGATTTCCATGATCGACATTTCGCAGTCCGGGGTGCTGATACGGAAATCCGCCGCCAGGGCGATCTGCATGCCGCCGCCGTAGCAGTAACCATGCAGTACCGTGATCACCGGAATGGGGAGTTCGCGCCAGCACCAGCAGACTTCCTGAAACAGGTTGGTTTTCTTGACGCCGTATTTGGTAAAACCTTTCAGTAATTTCAGCGGTTGTTTCATCACCGTGCCGAAATCCAGTCCGGCACAAAATGCCTTGCCTTCGCCCTGCATGATCACCACGCGCAGACTTCTGTCCTTGCGTACGGCTTTGGCGGCTTCCACCAGCCCTTCCATCATGGCGAAATCCAGGCCGTTGTACTTGTCGGCGCGGCTCAAAGTGACATAGGCAATGTCATTTTTCTTTTCCAGGGTGACGCGGTTCTGGAAGGTGGTGGTCATATAGCCTCCGGCTGGCTGGTACGCCGCATGCTCCACGCCAGCACGCAAAAAGCGTGATGCGTGGAGCGTGTGGGAGTGATGCGTTATTGCAGTTTTTTCTGCAATAACTGGTTCAATTGCTGAGGGTTTGCTTTGCCCTGTGTTGCCTTCATTGCCTGGCCAACAAAGAAACCGATTTTTTTCTTTTTCTTGGCGTCGTCAGAGTTGCGGTAATCGTCAACCTGGGGGGCGTTGTTGGCGATGATGTCATCGACGATTTTTTCCAGCTCGCCGCTGTCGCTCATCTGCTTGAGGCCCTTGGCTTCAATGATGGCATCCGGGTCACCTTCGCCGGCCCAGCAGGCTTCGAATACCTGCTTGGCAATTTTGGAACTGATGGTGCCGTCCTTGAGACGGGCGATCAGCTGGCCCAGTTGTTCAGCGGAGACCGGGCTGTCGCTGATCGCTTTTTCTTCCGCGTTCAACCTGGCGGCCATTTCACCCATCACCCAGTTGGCGGCCAGCTTGGCGTCGCCGCCCGCTTTGCTAACCGCTTCAAAGAAGGTGGCGGTAGCGACGGAGCCGGACAACAAATCTGCGTCGTACTCGGACAACTGATAGTCGTCGATGAAACGTGCCTTGCGTGCATTGGGCAGTTCCGGCATGGCGGCTTTCAGTTCCTCGAGATCGGCGTCGGTAATGGCTACCGGCAGCAGATCCGGGCAGGGGAAGTAGCGGTAGTCGTTGGCGTCTTCCTTGCTGCGCATGGAGCGGGCGGTGTGCGTGTCGCCATTATAGAGACGCGTCTCCTGCACGATTTTGCCGCCGTCTTCGAGCACATCGATCTGTCGTTCCACTTCCAGGGCAATGGCTTTTTCCATGAAGCGGAAAGAGTTGAGGTTTTTGGTTTCGGTGCGAGTGCCCAGTTCATCGCCGGGCTTGCGGATGGACACGTTCACATCAAAACGCATGTTGCCCTGGGACATGTCGCCATCACAGATGCCGATAGAGGTGACGATGGCGTGCAGTTTGCGGGCAAAGGCCACGGCTTCTTCCGCGTTGGACATATCCGGTTCGGTGACCACTTCGATCAGCGGCGTGCCGGCCCGGTTCAGATCGATGCCGGTCATGCCATGGAAGTCTTCGTGCAGGGATTTTCCTGCGTCTTCTTCCAGATGTGCGTGGTGGATGCGCACATTTTTCTTTTCACCGCTTTCCAGCTGAATTTCCACGATGCCAGCACCGACAATGGGCTCGGCTAGCTGAGTGGTTTGATACCCTTTCGGAAGATCCGGATAAAAATAATTTTTTCGTTCAAACACACTGTGACGGCAGATATCTGCATTGATGGCCAGGCCGAACAGCGCGGCTTTGCGCACCGCTTCCTTGTTCACCACCGGCAGGGTGCCGGGCATGCCCAGGTCTACCAATGATGCCTGGGTATTCGGCTCGGCGCCGGTGGACAGTTTGCTGCCGGAAAACAGTTTGCTGACGGTATTAAGCTGGACATGAATTTCCAGACCAATCACGACTTCCCAACTCATTGGTCACCTCCAAACGCGGGTGCCTGTTTATGCCAGTCGGTGGCCTGCTGATATTTGTGCGCCACGTTGAGGATTTGCCCTTCCCGAAAATAGTTACCGATCACCTGGGTGCCGGTGGGCAGGCCGTTGATAAAGCCGGTGGGCATGGACAGGGCCGGCAGGCCCGCCAGGTTAACGCCGATGGTGAACACGTCGGCCATGTACATGCTTACCGGGTCGTCTTTCTTGGCGCCCAGTTTGAAGGCGGTTTCCGGGGCGGTGGGTCCCATCAAAACGTCCACTTTTTCGAAGGCGCGTGCGAAGTCATCACGGATCAAGCGACGGACCTGCTGGGCGCGACGGTAGTAAGCGTCGTAGTAACCGGCGGACAGGGCGTAAGCACCGACCAGAATGCGGCGCTTCACTTCATCACCGAACCCTTCGGAGCGGGAGCGTTTGTACAGGTCTTCCAGATCTTTCGGGTCGTCACAGCGGTGGCCGAAACGCACGCCGTCGAATCGGCTCAAATTGGAGCTGGCTTCTGCCGGGGCGATCACGTAGTAGGCCGGTACTGACAGCTTGATGCTGGGCAGTGATACAGAGATGACCTTGGCGCCCAGTTTTTCCAGTTCGCGAATCGCGGCGCGGCTGTTGTCGGCGATGGCGCCATCCAGGGTGTCCGGGAAAAACTCTTCCGGGATGCCGATGGTCAGGCCACTGATGTCGTTGTTCAGGGCGCCCAGATAGTCATCCACCTTTTCATTGAGACTGGTGGAGTCACGATGGTCGTGACCGGCCATGGCCTGCAGCATCAGGGCACAGTCTTCGGCGCTCTGGGCCATGGGCCCGGCCTGGTCCAGGCTGGAGGCGAAGGCGATCATGCCCCAGCGGGACACGCGGCCGTAGGTGGGCTTGAGGCCGGTGATGTTGTTCAGGGCCGCTGGCTGGCGGATGGAGCCGCCGGTGTCAGTGCCAGTAGCGCCAGGGGCCAGACGGGCGCCCAGACAGGCCGCCGCACCGCCGGAGGAGCCGCCGGGCACCCGTTCCAGATTCCAGGGGTTCTTCACCGGGCCGTAGTAGCTGGTTTCGTTGGAGGAGCCCATGGCGAACTCGTCCATGTTGGTCTTGCCCAGCATTACCGCGCCTTCGGCGGCCATCTTTTCCACCACGGTGGCGGTGTAGGGGGCAATAAAGGAATCCAGCATCTTCGAGCCGCAGCTGGTGCGCACGCCCTCGGTGCAGAAGATGTCCTTGTGGGCGATCGGCAGGCCGGTGAGCAGGCCGCCATTGCCAGCCGCGAGGGCAGTATCGGCTGCATCCGCCTGGGCCAGGGCCTGTTCGGCGGTCACGGTAATAAAGCTGTTCAGCTCGCCGTCGTGCTGCTGAATGCGGGCCAGGAAATGCTCGGTGAGCTCCCGGGAGGAGAAGTCCCCGGCAGCCAGACCGGCTTTGAGTTCTGTCAGTGTCTTGTTGTGCATGGCGTTGCTCATCACCTGTTTACTCAATCACCCGGGGAACCAGGAAACAGCCGTCTTCGGCAGCGGGGGCGATGTCCAGTGCCTTGTCGCGCACGTTGGGCTCGCTGACTTCGTCTTCACGCAGGGGCTGGGTCACGTCCAGCGGGTGGGCCATGGGCGCCACATCGGCCACATCGGCCTGCTGTAGTTGGTCCACCATGGCAAGAATGTCATTGAGACGGT
Organism: uncultured Alcanivorax sp.; assembly: GCF_947258575.1. Classification (GTDB taxonomy): domain Bacteria; phylum Pseudomonadota; class Gammaproteobacteria; order Pseudomonadales; family Alcanivoracaceae; genus Alcanivorax. The sequence goes on along the minus strand of NZ_CAMYIV010000009.1, from coordinate 145,409 downwards.
CGGACAGGGCGGCGCTGTCTGCCTCATCCACTTTCAGGCGCGCCAGATGGGCCACCTGGGCTACCACCTTGGAATCAATGGCCATGATTCTCTCCGTTGGGATTCTCTGCGGCGGGCAGAGATAAGCTAATGCGGGTCTGGAAAGGCGGAAAAAGTACCATAGACCGCCTGTCCGGGGCCACTGCCCACCAGCGTAAAAGCCGTAGTGTCAGCTTGCCCAATGCCCCTGCCGTTGCTAGAGTTGCGCCATCTTGTGAGATGCCCGGTTTTTTCCCGCCCGGTGTCGTTTTTTCGCGAAAATTTCAGGAAACACGCCAGAGATGTCCATGATCAAGCGTATTCGGGGGATGTTCTCCACCGATTTGTCCATCGATTTGGGGACCGCCAACACCCTTATTTATGTACGTGGCCGCGGCATCGTACTGGACGAGCCGTCCGTGGTGGCCATTCGGCACCATGGTGCCCAGAAGAGTGTCGCTGCCGTGGGGGCCGACGCCAAGCGTATGCTGGGCCGTACCCCCGGCAACATTACTGCCATTCGACCCATGAAGGACGGGGTGATCGCTGACTTTGATGTCACCGAGAAGATGCTCCAGTACTTTATCAAGAAGGTCCACGATACCGGCTTCTTCCCGCCGGCACCGCGGGTGCTGGTCTGTGTGCCCTGCAAATCCACCCAGGTGGAGCGCCGTGCCATTCAGGATTCCGCCTACGGCGCCGGGGCCCGTGATGTCTATCTGATTGAAGAGCCCATGGCTGCGGCCATTGGTGCCGGCCTGCCGGTAGAGGAAGCACGCGGTTCCATGGTGGTGGATATCGGTGGGGGTACCACCGAGATTGCCCTGATTTCCCTGAACGGCGTGGTCTATTCCGAGTCCGTGCGTATCGGTGGCGACCGTTTCGACGAAGCGATTGTGGCCTTTGTGCGCAAGGAATACGGCTCGCTGATCGGTGAATCCACCGCCGAGCGTATCAAGCATGAAATCGGTACCGCTTACCCCGGTTCCGAGATCCGCGAGATCGACGTGCGCGGCCGTAACCTGGCTGAAGGGGTGCCGCGCAGCTTCACCCTGAACTCCGAGGAAATCCTGGAAGCGTTGAAAGAGCCGCTGGCGGCCATCGTCAATGCGGTGAAAAACGCACTGGAAGCCTCCCCGCCGGAACTGGCCTCCGACATCGCCGAGCGTGGTCTTGTGATTACCGGTGGCGGTGCACTGCTGCGTGATATCGACCGGCTGATCAGCGAAGAAACCGGCCTGCCGGTGATCGTTGCCGATGATCCGCTGACCTGTGTGGCCCGTGGTGGCGGCAAGGCGCTGGAGCTGATGGACAGCCAGGGTTTCGATATGCTGGCCATGGGGTAATCGCCCATGGCTGCCCCGGCCAATCCTACCTACCGACTGCTGATTGCGCTGGTTCTGGCCATTATCATGATGGTGCTGGACCAGCGCACCCCTTGGGCTACGCCCGTGCGGCATGTGCTCGGCTATCTTACTGCTCCCATCCATTATCTGGCCCACCTGCCGGTGGACTCCAGTGAGTGGCTGTCCGAGCAGACACAGAGCCGCGGTTCCCTGATGGATGAAAACCGGCGCCTGCAGCGCCAGGCCCTGATTCTGGAACAGAAGGTTCAGCGCCTGGCGGTGCTGGAAGCGGAAAACGTGCGTCTGCGTGAGTTGCTCAACTCCTCGGCGGACCTGGATGCCAATGTGCTGGTGGCCGAGATCATCGGCGTGGATCCGGATCCTAACCGCCAGGAGCTGGTCATCAACAAGGGCAGGGGCGATCAGGTTTCCCGGGGGCAGGCGGTGCTGGATGCCCAGGGCCTGATCGGTCAGGTGGTGGATGCGGGGCCGCTCAGCGCCCGGGTGCTGCTGGTCACCGATGCCAGCCACGCCATGAGCGTACAGGTGAATCGCAACGGCGTGCGTGCGGTTCTCGCCGGCACCGGTCAGTCCGATGGGCTCAAGCTGCTCTACGTGCCGGATACGGCGGACATCCGCGAGGGCGATCTGTTAGTGAGCACGGGCTTGGGCCAGCGTTATCCGCGCGGCTATCCCGTGGCGACGGTTACCAGCGTGCGTCACCAGTCCGGTGCGCCTTTCGCGGAAATAACCGCCCGGCCCACTGCCCGGGTAGACCGTGCCAGTCATGTGCTGCTGGTGCAGCCCACTGAGAAACCCCTGATTCCGGTACCCGACCCGGAGGCCGCCAATGATGCATGATCGTCCCGCCGGCACCGGTGTCATTATCGTCACCTTGCTGATCGCCGCGTTGCTGGAAGTGGTGCCGTTACCGGACAGCGTCAACTGGGTGCGCCCGGAGTGGATGCTGCTGGTGCTGGTTTACTGGGTGCTGGAATTGCCCAGCCGCATCGGTGTGCTGTGGGGCTTCTTCGTTGGTCTGTATCACGATGTGCTGGTGGGTACCACGCTGGGACAATGGGGTCTGGCCTATGCGTTGGGCGCCTTTGTGATGCTGGCGGCCTATAAACGCATGCGGGTATTCACCTCGCTGCAGCAGTGTGCCGTGGTATTCCTGCTGGTGGGAACCGTCAGCCTGCTGGCATTTCTGGTGCAGGAATCTGTGGGTCGTACCCTGTATCCGCCTTACACCATTCTTTATGCTTCCCTGACCAGCGCAGTGCTCTGGCGTCCGGTCTGTGCGCTATTGCGCTGGGTGCAGCTGCGTTTTCTAGTACGCTGAAAAAACAGTTAATAGTGAATAGTTAACAGTGAACAGTTCGCGAGCCGATGACGGAACAACGTCAGAGTCCTGTGGCCGCGCCTGACCTGTTGGGTGTTAGCTGTTAACTATTCACTGTTAACGATTAACTGATCCTATGATTCTTTACCTCGCCTCAGGTTCGCCACGTCGGGCAGAGCTGCTACGGCAGATTGCTGTCCCCTTTTCCGTGCTGCCCGCTCCGGATATCGATGAAACCCCGTTGCCGCAGGAGCCGCCCCTGGAGTATGTCTGTCGCATGGCCCGGGAGAAGGCCCAGGCCGGTGCGGTGGCAGCCCATGGCCAGCCGGTTGGTGCTGTGCTTGGGGCTGATACTGCGGTGGTGCTGGGTGACGAGATACTGGGCAAGCCGGTGGATAAGCAACAGGCGCTGACCATGCTGAAGAGCCTCAACGGGGGGGAGCATCAGGTCATCTCTGCGCTGGCCTTGTTGCACCGCGGGCAGCTGGAGGTGCGGCACGCCATTACCCGAGTGCAATTCCGTCATCTTGATGAGTCGCAGCTGCAGGCTTATGTGGACACCAGTGAAGGCGCTGACAAGGCCGGTGGCTATGGGATTCAGGGACTGGGCGCGGCGCTGGTGGCCTCGTTGACGGGCAGTTACAGTGGGGTAGTCGGCCTGCCGCTGGAACAGATGGTGGAATTGCTGGATCAGGTCGGCATCCGTTACTGGCAAACCAACTGACTATGGCCTCGACCCGACCCAATCGCTGGCATCGACTTTATCCGTCCCTCTGGTGGCTGACGGTGGCCTTGCTGCTGCTGATGGCGGCCTACGTGGTGGTTGGCCGTCAGATGATGCTGCTGGTGCCGGATTATCGCGAACGGCTGGAAGTCCTCTTTGAAGAGCGTATCCAGACACCGCTGACCATCGCCGAGCTGGACGGCAAGATGTCCGGCTTGGTGCCCCAGTTTGTGGCCCGCCAGATTCGCTTGCCGGCCCCGGAAGGCGATACCGCTCTGGAGCTGGACGAAGTGGTGCTGGGCATCGACGTGTTCCGTTCTTTGTTGCACCGGGATCTGGTGCTTAAGGAGCTGCGTATTCATGGGGTGGAGCTGCATCTGGTGCGCGGCGAGGATGGCAGTATCCGACTGCGTGGCCTGGAGGCGCTGGGAAGCAATGACCCGGAGCAGCGGCCGCCGCTGGAGCGTATCCTCACCCTGTTTTACCGCCAGCAGTTGCTGGTGATCAGCGATGCCCGTTTGTCCATGGAGTGGCCGGGTATGCCGCCACTGGCAGCCTCCGAGCTGGAAGCCACCCTGATCAATCGGGGAGACGAGCACCGCCTGGCGTTGAACCTGGAGGCCCGGGATCGCCCGCTGTCTCTGCAGGCGCGCATTCATCTGCACGGCGATGCGTTTTCCCTGGAAGAGGTGGAAGCGGATTTGTACGCCAGCCTCAAGGGCGAGCGGCTGCACGAGTGGCTGCCCGAGGAGCTGGGGTGGCCGGTGCAGGTGGCAGCCCTGGATGGTCGCCTGAAGGTGTGGTCAACCCTGAAACAGGGACAGCCTCATGATGCCCGTATCAATCTGAATCTGCCTGCCCTGACCCTGCAGCAAAACGGTCAAGACTGGCCGATGACCGAGTTGTCGGCGCGGCTGGCCCTGGTTCGGGACGGCGAGCGCGCGACCCTGTCCCTGACCAACCTGTCCGGTGACTCGCCAGCCGGTACTCTCAACCTGGGTGATCTGGCGCTGCGCTGGCAGACCCGGGGGGAGCAGCGGCAATGGCAGTTTCGGGGCAATGAATTGCCTCTCCACGCGCTCAGCCAGCAGTTTCAGCAGTGGCCTTTTGCTTTGCCCGATAACCTGCAACAGGTCCGTGAACGTTTGAAGGTGCAGGCGCCACGGGGCCTGCTGGATGGTGTTTATCTGCGTGGACGCGCCCGGCAAGTGGAGAAATTCCAGTTGCGCTTCACCGGTCTGTCGAGCCAGGCGCAGGACCGGATACCGGGTGTGCAGGGGCTTTCCGGCTGGGTGTCGGGCAGCGCTTCTGAAGGGCTGACGCACCTGCACAGCGACAATCTGAGCCTGCAATTTCCGCGGCTTTATGACCATGCCCTGGGTGGCCAGATCAGCGGGCTGCTGGACTGGCAGCGTGATGGCGAACAGCTGCTGGTGCGCTCCGGGCGGTTGCGCGTGGTCAATCCGGATGCCCATGGCGAGGCGCTCATGCAGCTCAGTCTGCGCCCCGAGCAGATTCCGCAATTGCGCCTGGCGGCAGAAATCTACGAAGGCAACGGTGCCCGCGCCAGCCATTACATGCCGCTCAAGCGGTTACCCGAGGGGTTGTCTGGCTGGCTTGGGCAAGCTATCCAGGGCGGGTATCTGCAGCGTGGGCAGATTCTTTACCAGGGCCCGGTAAAAATCGACAAGAGCCGCCAGCAGGATCGCACCTTGCAGATGCGCTATCAGGGTCGCGATGTGCGCCTGTCTTTTCTGCCGGATTGGCCAGTAGCCAGCGACGTGTCGGCGGATGTGCTGATCAATGGTCGCCAGGTACGCGGGCTGGCTCGCAGCGGGACATTACTGGGCAGCAAGCTGCAGGATGTACACGTTGATGTGCCGGATTTTGCCACCGGCGAGACGCCGAAGCTGATTATTTCCGGTCGGGCTCAAGGGCCGGTCAAGGATCTGGATACGCTCTTTCAGGATACGCCCCTGCGGAAACAGCTTCCCGAAGAGCTGCTGGACTGGCGTTTCCGGGACGGCAGTATGGCGGGCTATCTGTTGCTGGATATTCCGCTGCAAAAAGACAGCGGCACACCGGTGGTGATTGTGGATGCCCAGGTGAACGATGCCACCCTTCACAATACGCCACGCAAACTGCAGGTAACCGAGGCCTCGGCGCCAGTCTATTTTCATCTGCGTGATGGCATGCAGATCGACCGGCTGCAGGCCCGGGCCCTGGGAGGTCAATTCGGTGGCCAGTGGCTGACCCGTGATGGCCGTAGCCGCTTGCAGCTCGATGGCAGCCTGCCCATGAAGCAGGCGGCAAACTGGCTGGGTTTCCCCTGGCTGAAGCCTCTCTCCGGGCAGCTGCCACTGGGGCTGACCGTGCAGATTCCCTGGCAGGGCACCCCGTTTTCACTGCGAGCGGCCTCGTCGATGAAAGGGATTACCGTGGATGCGCCGGCGCCACTGGGCAAGTCTGCCCAGGCAACCCGGCCGCTGGATATCCGCCTCAGTAATCCGGGTGGACGTTTGGCGCTGGACATGGAATACGGCGGGTTGCTGCGAGGGGCATTGCGCATCGACAAGCGCGTGCGGGGTGATCTGCTGGTGGGCAGCGGCACCTTGCAGGTGCCCGCCGAGGGGATCCAGGTGCGCGGCCGGTTGGCTAATGCCAGTGTGGAACCCTGGATCGACTTTATCGGCAACCGGCTGGTGCCTTCGCTGAATGCCGGCACGGCTGGCGGGGTGGCTACCGCCGATGCCTCGCTGAGCAAGGTCAGCCTGCAGGTGGATCGCCTGGACCTGTTTGGCATGGAGGTAGCCGATACCCGGCTCTCGGTGCTGCCGGCGGCCGCTGGCTGGGATATGGCGCTGAGTAGCCGTGCGGTGGCCGGGTCCGTGCGTATCCCGGACGGGTTCACCGCCCGGGGAGAGGTGCCGCTGGCCATGTCGGTGTCCCGTCTCAATCTGAACCTGCCCGAGGGGGCACTCGGTGATGATGGGGAATCCGCACCGGTGTCGCCGCTAACGCTGCCGCCGCTGGATGCGGATTTCAACAGTATCGTTATCAATGGTGAGGACTACGGCCAGTGGCAAGGCAAGGTGCGGCCGGTGAAACAGGGCGTGCGTATTTCCGATCTGGACGGGCGCTGGCGATCCAGTCGTTTCCAAGGCACGCTGGACTGGACCGAGGAAGCCGGCAAGCCGTACAGCCGCTTCAACGGCAGCCTGTCCTCGGACAATCTTGGCCGCTCCCTTAACGCCTGGGGTTTGCCGGCATTGATAGAGTCCGATGATGCCCGCGCCCAGGTGGTGCTGGGTTGGGCTGACTGGCCATTGAATATGGATTATCTGGCCCTGGAGGGGCAGACCCAGGTGGATATCGGGGAATGCCGGATTCCGGATACCGATACCAGGACGTCTTTCCTGCGTCTGCTGGGTATTCTCAATATCGGCACGATCCAGCGTCGTTTGCGGCTGGATTTCTCGGACCTGTACAAGAAAGGCATGAGTTGCGACAGCATTACTGGCGACTTCTCCATCGATGGCCCCCGGGTGGCTACATCCAATCTGGCCATTGATTCGCCGTCAGCCGCGATTCGCGTCAAGGGCGCCATTGATCTGGAAAAGGAAACCCTGGATCACAACATGGAGGTCACCCTGCCATTGTCCAGTAACCTGTATGCGGGCTGTCTGGCTGGGCCAGCTGCCTGTGCGGGTATTTTTGTGGTGGAGCGGATCTGGGGCGATCGGCTCGACAAGACCACCACCATGGAATACCGGGTAACCGGTAACTGGAGCAGCCCACAGGTGAAAGAGACCGAGGGGATATTCGAATGACGGTGCAACGCTATCAGATTGCCGCCATCCAGATGACCAGCGGCAAGCAGCCCGATGACAACCTGCGCCAGGCGGAAACGCTACTGGCCGAGGCCCGGCAAAAGGGTGCCGAGCTGGCCGTGTTGCCGGAAAATTTCGCCGGCTACGGCGGTGATTACCGGGTGCTGGGTGAGCGTCATGACGAGCTGGTCGGCTGGTTGTGTGAGCAGGCCCGCAGCCTGGGTATGGCGATCATCGGTGGCAGTCTGCCCGCCCTGCAGCGCCCGGATGGGCAGCCGGTACCATCGCCGCTTGTGCGCACCTGCTCCATCGCGGTAAACGCTGCCGGGGAGCGCTTGGCCCGTTACGACAAGCTGCATCTGTTCGATGCGGATGTGCAGGATGCCCAGGGCCGTTATCGTGAGTCGGATTTCTTTGAACCCGGCCAGGAAGTGGTGACCGCCTCTCTGGGGGAGCTGCAGGTGGGCATGGCGATCTGTTATGACCTGCGCTTTCCGGCCCTGGCCCAGCGGCTGGTTGCCGCCGGGGCCCAGCTGTTGGTCTATCCCTCTGCGTTTACTGCGGTCACCGGTGCGGCCCACTGGCAATTGCTGCTGCGTGCCACGGCGGTGCAGACCGGCTGTTATGTGCTGGGCGCCAACCAGTGCGGCCAGCACGGCCCGCGTCGGGCCACCTATGGGCATTCCATGCTGGTGGACCCCTGGGGCCGGGTGGTGGATAGTCTGAGCGATTCTCCCGGTGCTCTTGTGGCCGAGCTGGACCTTGCTACCATGAATGAGCTTCGGCAAAGCATGCCGGTTCAACAGCATCAACGATTCCGAATTGAAGGACCCTATGACACATAATGACGCCCTCTCCATTGCCGAGTCCGTACTGCTGGCGCCGGCAAACCTGCACACCCCGCAATTGGCGTCGCTGCTGAACGGCAAACTGACCGGCCAGGCAGATTATGCCGACATGTATTTCCAGCACAGCCGCCATGAGGCCTGGGTACTCGAAGACGGTATCGTCCGCGATGCCAGCTTCAATACCGAGCGCGGCGCCGGCGTGCGCATTGTCCAGGGCGACAAGACCGGGTTTGCCTATAGTGATGACATCACCCTGGACGCGTTGCAGCAGGCCAGCGGTGCGGCCCGTGCCATTACCCGACATGGTCAGGACCGGCAGATCCAGCTTGCCAGCCGGGCGGTGCCGGCCCGTTATGCCGCCATTGATCCGCTACTGGGCTGGCCCGCCGAAGACAAGGTGGCCCTGCTGCAACGTATCGATGCCCTGGCCCGCTCACTGGACCCGGCCATCGTGGAAGTCACGGCCAGCCTCAGTGCTGAACAGGATGTGATCATGGTTGTCGCCAGTGACGGCACCCTGGCGGCGGATGTGCGGCCTTTGATCCGCTGCAATGTGAGCGTGATCGCCGAACGCAATGGCCGCCGCGAGCGCGGCAGTGCCGGCGGTGGTGGTCGGGTGGCCTACGACTGGCTGTTGCAGGAAGAGCGAATCGAAACCTGGGCCCGGGAAGCCGTACGTGGCGCCTTGCTGAACCTGGACGCCGAAGCGGCACCGGCAGGCACCATGCCGGTGGTACTGGGGCCGGGCTGGCCCGGTGTGCTGTTGCACGAAGCGGTGGGTCATGGTCTGGAAGGCGATTTCAATCGCAAGGGCACTTCCATGTTCGCCAAAAAATTTGGTCAGCAGGTGGCATCGCCCCTGTGTACCGTAGTGGATGATGGCACCCTGCCGGATCGCCGAGGCTCTCTGACCATCGACGACGAAGGCACCCCTACCGCCTGCAATACCCTGATCGAAAACGGCAAACTGGTGGGCTTCATGCAGGACAAGACCAACGCCCGGCTGATGGGTGTGGCTCCCACCGGTAACGGCCGCCGGGAATCCTATGCCCACCTGCCCATGCCACGCATGACCAACACCTACATGCTGCCCGGTGAGAGTGATCCGCAGGATATTGTTGCCAGTCTCGACCGCGGCATTTACGCGGTAAATTTCGGTGGTGGCCAGGTGGATATCACCTCCGGGCGTTTTGTATTTTCCACCAGCGAAGCCTACCTGGTGGAGAAGGGCAAAATCGTCTGCCCGGTGAAAGGCGCCACCCTGATCGGTAGCGGCGCGGAAGTGATGAGCCGCATCTCCATGGTGGGTAATGATCTGGCCCTGGACAGTGGCATCGGCGTTTGCGGCAAGGACGGTCAGTCCGTGCCGGTAGGGGTGGGGCAGCCCACCCTGCGGGTGGACGCCCTCACCGTGGGGGGCACTGCCTGATGTCCCAGGTACTGGATGTTCTGTCACGCATGCGTCTGTTCGCCGGGCTTAGTGATGAAGAACTGGCGGTACTGGAAAAACTGGTGTTTGTTAACCGGGTCCCTGCCGGGGAGCCGGTATGCCGGGAAGGGGACCGCAGTGATTTTGTCTGTTTTGTGGTGCGCGGTTGCCTGGATATCGTCAAGAACAGCGAAGCCGGCGGCGAGGTGGTGATTGCCCATCTGCGACCGGGTGACTCCATGGGCGAGATGGCGCTGGTGGATCACGAGCCTCGTTCGGCCACGGTCCGTGCCGCCGAGGATGCCACCCTGATCGTGCTCACCCGCAAGGGTATCGAGCAATTGCGCAAGCGCAGCCCCCATGCGGTCAGTCTGATCATGGAAAACATTGCCCGACTGCTATGCGTGCACCTGCGCCGCACCTCGTCACAGCTGGCCCAGTTCAAACTGCCGGTAGGATAACAAACGCTAATAAATACGTTACGGGTTTACCGATGAAAGTATTCTGCCTTGGAATGGTTCTGGTTGCGCTGGTTGGCTGTGATCCGGTGCAGTGGCCGGCGGATCTGCGTTTGCCGGACGGGGCGGTGTATGACGGTGACACCCGTGATGATCTCTTTCATGGCGAAGGTACGCTGACCTGGCCGGATGGTCGCTACTACGAAGGGGAATTCCGCGAAGGGCGGCTTAATGGCCACGGCAAACTGGTGGACCGTCGCGGCTGCGCTCAGGAAGGTCAGTTTGTCGACGGCGTTCTGCACGGGGAAGGGCAGTTCACCTGTGACGATGCCACCTGGCAGGGTCGGTTCGAACAGGGTGAGCTGATTGAGGGCACCGTCAGCTATGAGAGCGGCGGCTCTTACCAGGGGGAATTCCGTGATTTTGCTCCCCATGGCCAGGGACTCTGGGTCACCGAAGATGGTGCGCACTACGAAGGCCGGTTCGAGGATGGCGAGCTGCTCGAGGGCAGCTACCGGGACGAAGAAGGTTACCGGTATGAAGGGGCGTTTCGCTATTTTTCCTACCACGGTCAGGGGGCACTGACCCGCCCGGATGGGGTGGTGATTCGTGGCCAGTTTGAAAACGGCTATGCCCACGGCAGCGGCACACGCATTCAACCGGCTGAGGGCGACGGTGAGCCGCAGGAAGAAAAAGGGTATTTCGTGCGTGGCCGCTATTACGCCAGTGAGCAGGCCTACCGGCAAAATCGCCATGCCCGGGCAGCAAAAATGGAGGCGAGGCTGTACACCGAATCCAGCCGTTTGCAGTCGGTGCTGTCATCCCTGGCACCACAGCGGCCCGGAGTGCGCGACGTTTACCTGCTGGTGGTGGGTGGTGATGGAACAGAGGCTGTGTTTGCCCGGGAAGTGGATTGGGTGGCGGAGCGGCTGGGCTCGGTATTCGACCTCAAGCGTCGGCAGGTGCGTCTGATCAACGGCGGCAGCGATGATCTGCCCCTGGCGACTCGAACCAGTGTACGTGAAGCGCTGGAAGCGCTGGATGCCTTGCTGGATCCGCAAGAAGATCTGCTCATGGTGCATCTGGTCAGCCACGGCTCGAAAGAGGGCGACCTGTTACTGGATGACCGAAACCTCAAGCTCAATGATCTGAGTGTGGCGGATGGCAAGCAATGGCTGAATGGGCTGCAGGCAAAGCATCAGTGGCTGGTGGTGTCGGCCTGCTATTCCGGAAAATGGGTAGACGCCCTGGCTTCCCCCCAGCGGGTAGTGTTTTCCTCTGCAGCGTCAGACCGTACCTCTTTCGGTTGCGGTGACGATTCCGACCGTACCTGGTTCAGCAAGGCGTTGTATGGCGAAGATATGGCTGCCGGCATTGACGATCCGGAAGCCTGGTTTGCCGCTGCCAACGAGAAGGTTTCGCGGATGGAAGAAGAGCAGGGCATTGAGGGCGATGCGCACTCCATGCCGCAAAAGGCGGTAGGGGCGGCATTTTTGCGCTGGTGGCAGGGCAAGGCAGTTAACAGTGAATAGTTAACAGTTAATAGCGAAAACCCGCGAGTGATAGGAACGTAGGGTGAACTAGCCGCAGGCGTAATCCACCATGCTTTCCTCGCATTGCCCTCACCATGTGTGAAACCGAAGGTGGATTACGCTTAGGCTAATCCACCCTACGCCAGCCGCATGAAGCGTTTCTCATCTCAATAGAGAGGTGCGGTTTTGTCCAGCTGGTTCAGGTAGCTCATCAGCTTGCGCCGCTCGCGTTTGAACTTGTCTTTTTCTGCGGCAGACGCCGTGGTCGGGTCGTCAACGCGGGCCTTGAGTGCATTACGGCTCAGGTTGCGCAGTTGCTGGCGGTCACCGTGGGGGAAGAAGTCCAGGACTTGCTGCAGGGTGCTTTCTGCGTCCCTGGGCTGGTCGCAGGCCATGATCTGTTCTACCCAGTTGGTCAGCCGTTGCTGGCGGAACGGATCATGAAACGCTTCCAGCGCCTGGATGATCTGCTCGCTGTTGGATTCGCGCATCAGGCGGCCGATGTACTGGGCATGGCGACGGCGAGCCTCGTGGTGGTTGATGCGGCCGGCTTCGTCCAGGGCCTTTTTCAGCTCATCGCCCAGGGGCAGTCGCTCGCGCTCTGCCGGCTTCATGTCCATTAACGAGAGTCCCAGCTCCTGCAAAGCACTGTCATCGCGTTTTTGTTGTGTCTTGCTGGTCAGCAGGTCGTCGTTATACTCGGTCATTACATTTTCTGATTCTGGTTACGGAACCGCTATTTTATGTCTGATTCACCCGCAACGACAGCAGTACTGGATATTGCCCAATTACGCCAGGCGGAAGATACGGCCGCCTGGGTGCTGGAAGAGGCGAAACGGCAGGGTGCCGATGGCGCGGAAGTGAATGTGAGCCTGTCCCAGGGGTATTCGGTCAATGTGCGCCAGGGGGAGGTGGAAACCGTGGAATTCCACCGTGATCGCGGTGTGTCGGTGACCCTGTTCCGTGGCCAGCGCAAGGGGCACGCCAGCAGTTCCGACGACAATCGTGACAGCCTGCGCGACACCATCCAGGCGGCGGCCTCCATTGCCCGCTACACCGAGGAAGATCGTTATGCAGGTCTGGCGCCGGCCTCAATGCTGGCTCGAGAGGTGCCGGACCTGGACCTGTATCATCCCTGGGCAATGGATACCCAGGCGGCTATCGACGAGGCATTGCGCTGTGAAACCATTGCCCGCAATGATGACCGTATCGTCAATTCGGAGGGCGCGTCCATCAACAGCGGTGCCAGCCTGCGTGTCTTTGCCACCTCGGAAGGTTTTCTGCACGGCTATCGTGGCACCCATCATAGCCGGGTCTGCAGCGTGGTGGCGGAAGACGATGATGGCATGCAGCGCGATTACTGGTACGACGGAGGTCGCATCGGCGAGCGGTTAGCCAGCGCCGAAGAGATTGGTGAAAAAGCCCGTGAGCGGACCCTGGCGCGGCTGGGGGCGAGTATTCCCGAGACCGGTGAGTTGCCAGTGATTTTTGCGCCGGAGGTGGCCTCCGGTCTGCTGGGTCACCTGGTCTCGGCCATCAGCGGTGGCGCCCTTTACCGTCGCAGCTCCTTCCTGCAGGACAGTATCGGTACCGCAGTGCTGCCCAAGGGGTTTGCGCTGACAGAGAATCCCCATCTGTCTGCCGGCAATGCCTCTGCCCCTTTCGATGGTGATGGCCTGCCCACTCGTGCCCAGTCTTTCGTGGAGGATGGCGTACTGCGCCAGTATGTACTGGGGCTTTATGCTGGTCGCCGTTTGCAGATGGAGCCCACCGGCAATGGTGGCGGGGTGCGTAACCTGTCTATTACCGATACCGGCGAGTCACTGGCAGCGTTAATGGCCCGGGTGCCGAAAGGCATTCTGATCACGGAAGTCATGGGGCAGGGGGTGAACCTGGTGACCGGAGACTATTCCCGTGGCGCTAGCGGTTTCTGGTTTGAGAACGGTGTCATACAAGGAGCGTTGCAAGAGTTTACCATTGCGGGGCATTTGGGGGAGATGCTCAAGGGTATTCAGGGTAGCGGTACCGATGTGGATTATCGGGGTAACATCGCCAGCGGCTCGCTGTTGTTGTCGCCCATCAAAATCGCAGGGCGATAGCGATACGTTGTATCCGGGCATTTTCAATGGATGAAAATTTTTTTCGGGAAAGGAGCAAACCGTGAGTGAAATCAATCCGTATCAACAGCCGCAGGCCGAGCTGGTTGACGACAATAATCCGCCGGCGCAGCCGCTGACCATTCTGGCCGAGCCGCGCAAGATCAGTGCGGGGGACGCACTGGGCTGGATCAGCAGTGGTCACAAGATGCTGCCGGGGCACTGGGGTGTGGTGCTGGGGGCCCTGGTGGTCACCGTGCTGATTACCTCTGCGTTCCAGATCATTCCGTTGCTTGGCATGATCGCTCAGATTCTGGCGACGCCTCTGCTATACGCGGGGATCGTGAAAATCTTCCATCGCATGGAAACCGAGGGCACCTCGGACTTCGCCGACCTGTTCGCCGCGTTTTCTGATCGAACCGGCCCACTGATTCTGATGGCACTGGCTCAGCTCGGCGTGATGCTGCTGCTCGGGATTGTCTTTGGCGGGCTGGGTTATGCACTGGGTGCCGGCGGTGGCGCTAACACCGGGGCCATGGTGGTGCTTGGCCTGTTGGGGCTGGTGGCCATGTTTGGCTTCGTCTATCTGTTCTATTTCACCGTGCCGTTGATCTTCCTGGGCAACAAGGGTGTGGGCGAAGCCATGAAGCTGAGCCTGCGCGGCTTCACCCGCAACGTGATTCCCTTGATCGTTTACCTGCTGGTAACCATGGTGATCGTGCTGGTGGCTGCCTTGCCATTGCTGCTGGGTTGGCTGTTCGTCATGCCGATTCTGGCCGGCGCCTACTACGTGTCTTTCCGGCAGATTTTTGTGGAATAAATTCTGCGGCAAAGCATGACAAGAAAGGCGCCACTCGATGGCGCCTTTTTTTTCAGACCAGCAGATGGGCGTAGAGCACGGTGGCCAGGCCCAGGAAGGCAAAGAAGCCCACGATATCGGTGATGGTGGTGAGCACCACGGAGCCCGCCAGGGCCGGGTCGATGCCCATCTTTTTCATGATCATGGGCAGCAGGGCGCCGGCACAGGCGGCCATGATCAGATTGATGATCATGGCGGCGGCGATGACCAGGCCGATACTGGGGTCGTCGAACCACAGGGCGGCGGTAATGCCGATCACCGTGGCCCACAGCACGCCGTTCAATGCCCCCACGGACAGCTCCTTGACCAGCAGATAGCGAGTATTGCTCGACTGGATCTGCCCCAATGCCATGGCGCGGATCACCAGGGTCAGGGTCTGGCTGCCGGCGATACCGCCCATGCTGGCAACGATAGGCATGAGAATGGCCAGCGCCACCACTTTTTCCAGGGTGGCTTCGAACAGTCCGATGACGGCGGAAGCCGCCAGCGCAGTCAGCAAGTTGATGCCCAGCCAGACGGCCCGGCGGCGAGCGGTCTGCCAGACGGAACCGAAGGTGTCCTCGTCTTCATCCAGACCGGCCATGCTCATCAGTGAGTGGTCGGCTTCCTCGATAATCACGTCTACCACGTCATCAATGGTAATCCGGCCCACCAGCATGCCGTCTTCGTCCACCACCGGGGCGGTTACCAGATCCTGGCGTTCGAAGATCTTGGCCACTTCGTGAGCGGGCAAGGTGGCGGGGATGGATTCGGTATCGGTGATCATGGCCTCGCGCACGGTGGTGCCGGGGTCGCTGATCAGGACCTTGGTCAGCGGCAGCAGCCCGATAAACTGGTTGCGGCGATTGACCACCGCCAGGTTATCGGTGGTGCGAGGGATTTCGCCTCGTCGGCGCAGATAGCGCTGCACGACCTCGAAGGTGATTTCCGGGCGGATGGTAATGACATCCGTGTTCATCAGGCCCCCGGCGGTATCCTCCGGGTAACTCATTACCTGTTCCAGCCGATCCCGGTTCTGCGCGTCCAGGCTGGCCATGACCTGGCTGGTGACGTGGTCCGGCAATTCCTGTAACAGGTCGGCCAGGTCATCGGTGTCCAGCTCTTCCACCAGCGAGACCAGCTCGTCGGTGCTCAGGTTGCGCAGCAGTTCAACCCGCACTTCCTCGCCCAGATACTGGAGGACTTCGCTTTCCTGGTCCTTGCTCAGCAGTTGCCAGAGAATTTCCCGTTCCCGGGGAGGGAAGGATTCCAGCAAATGCGCCGCTTCAGCACCGGGCAGATTATTGAACAGCTGACGGACCTGGGTGTAGGTGCCGCTGGACAAGGCGCGGTTGATGATTTTGTGGTGCTGTTGGCTACGGCTGGTATCAGCGGGCATCGAAGAATCAGTTAACAGTTAACAGTGAATAGTTAACAGCGGGAACAATGTGTGCTGCTGCTCGGACTTGGATAAACCAACAGTAACAGCCCTTCGGGGCATGTGGTACTTGATTTTTTAGCTGTTCACTATTCGCTGTTAACTTTTAACTGTTTTCATTCTTCTTCATCAAAGCGGCGGGCGAACAGATCGGTGAGTTCTTCCATGGCGGCGGTTTCATCGTTGCCGTCAACCTGAAAGGTGACGCTGGTGCCCTTGGCGGCGCCAAGCATGAGCAGCCCCATGATGCTTTTGGCGTCGATGGGGCTGCCGTTGTGAATCACATGAATGCGGCTTTCATAGCGGGAGGCCACGCTGACCACCTTGGCGGCAGCACGGGCATGCAGGCCAAGCTTGTTGATGATATCCAGTTGTTTTTCGATCATTGAGTGGCTTAATCCAGTTCGCGGTGGCGGACCTGAAGGGTGGTGCCCTCATCGCGTAGCCGTTTTGCCAGTTGTTCGGTAATGAATACCGAACGATGGCGGCCGCCAGTGCAGCCAATGGCGACAGTCACATAGCTGCGATCGCTGTCAGCAAACGCCGGCAGCCAGCGTTTTACGAAATGATGAATATCTTCAAGCATGTCGTGGCTGGCCTGGTGCTGCTGGAGGAAATCGATAATGGCGTCATCGCGGCCGGTAAAGGGCCGCAGGTCGGCCCGCCAGTGCGGGTTGGGCAGCACCCGCACGTCAAACACCAGGTCGGCATCGTTGGGCAGGCCGTTCTTGAAACCGAAGGATTCCAGCTGCAGGGACAGGGCGGCGCTGCGATTGGCTACCCGTTCGCGCATCAGGTTACGCAGGCTGTGAACGTCATAGTTGCTGGTGTCGATCACCAGGTCGGCGCGCAGGCGGATATTGGACAGCAATTCCCGCTCATGCTGGATGGCTGCTTCCACGGAGCCTTGCTGGGCGCCCAGCGGGTGTCGCCGGCGGGTGGCGCTGAAGCGCTTGAGCAGAGTGTTGTCGTCCGCATCCAGATAAATAATTTCGGTCTTTACCTGCTGCTGGTGCAGTGCATCCAGGATGGCGTCAAAAGCCAGTAACTGGGTGGGCAGGTTGCGCGCATCAATGCCTACTGCCGCTCGCTCTATGGGGAGCTCGCCCTGGTCAAGCTGTTCCGCAAGTGTCGGGAGCATGCCCACCGGCAGGTTGTCGACGCAGTAGTAGTTCTGGTCTTCCATGGCTTGCAGGGCGGTGGTTTTCCCCGAGCCGGATCGGCCGCTGATGATGGTGAGTTTCATGGTTGCACCGCTTGCACGCTATTTGCAGCACGTTGGCACGCAAAATGGATAGACGAGGGGATGTCCCGGGTGATGCCTGAAAGCGTGTTGCGTTCCTTCATGATGCCAGTCGCAGCTCCGCTTCGGATTCCACGGCGGTGTGATAAAGGTGGTGGTCGTTCTTGCTCAATCGCAGCTCGGCACGGTAATCGTCGTCGTTGAACAGGGACGCCAGGTGGCTGAGGGTTTTCAGGTGCTGTTCCGGGTTTTCCTGGGGAACCAGCAGTACAAAAACCAGATCTACCGGGCGACCGTCAACGGCGTCAAAATCGATGGGGGTAGAGAGTTTCAGCAGCAGCCCGATGGGTTGCTGGCAGTGACCAAGACGACAGTGAGGAATGGCGATGCCTTCACCGATGCCCGTGGAGCCCAGCTTTTCCCGGGCTACCAGGGCGTCGAAGACCTCCTGTTCGTTGAGGCTGTCGCAGCCGGCCGCGGCCAGCTGCGCAACCTGGTCCAGCAGCTGTTTCTTGCTGCTGGCCTGCACCTCGCTATGGGTGCGTGCTTCGGTGAGTAGTTCGCGAACTCGCATAATTGTCGCTTTGGGTTCAGTGGCCGCCGTGCTTGTGGCTGACGGCCTTTTCCTTGTGTTTGAGGATCTGGCGGTCGAGCTTGTCCGTCAGCTTGTCGATGGCAGCGTACATGTCGACTGCTTCAGCGGTGGCGAAGACGTCGGCCCCGGAAATATGGATAGTGGATTCCGCCTTGTGGGTCTTGGGTTCCGGGGAAAGGATCACCTGGACACTGGTAATCTGGTCGAAATGCCGTTCAAGACGGGAGAATTTGTCTCCTACGTAGGCTCGCAAAGCATCGGTAATTTCCAGGTGATGACCGCTGATATTAATTTGCATGGCTGGCTCCTTTACCTGCTCGTTGGGCCGTCCCGGCGCCTACACCAAACGCTTGCGGGCGCTGGATGACGGTATTCTCATCGCCTCACGGTACTTGGCGACTGTCCGGCGCGCTACATTGATTCCCTGCTCATTCAGCAAGCTTGCAAGCTTGTTGTCGCTGAGCGGTTTGCGGGGATTCTCGGCAGCGACCAGCTTCTTAATAATGGCACGAATAGCGGTGGAGGAACACTCACCGCCGCCGTCTGTTCCCACGTGGCTGGAGAAGAAATACTTCAACTCAAAGACGCCGCGGGGTGTCATCATGTATTTCTGGTTGGTGACCCGACTGATGGTCGATTCGTGCATCTCGACGGCGTCGGCAATGTCGGCCAGAACCAGGGGTTTCATGGCCTCTTCCCCATAGTCGAAGAAGTCCTGCTGAACGTCAACGATGCGGGTTGCCACCTTCAGCAGGGTGTCGTGGCGGCTTTGCAGGCTCTTGATGAACCACTTGGCTTCTTGCACGCAGTTGCGCAGGTACTGGCCATCCTCGCCACCGGCCTTGCGGGCCATGGAGGCGTACTGCTGCTGCAAATTGACCTTGGGCAGCACCTCCTCGTTCAGGCTGACCTGCCAGCGCCCCTGGTGCTGGCGTACGATCACGTCCGGCACCGCGTAATCCACCTGGCTTTCCCCAATCTGTTCGCCGGGAGCCGGGTCCAGGGTGCGTAGCAGCGAGAGGGCGTCCAGCAGGTTTTCTTCGCTGATCTGCAGTACCCGGCGCAGGGCGGCGTAGTCGTGCTTTTCCAGTAGCTCGAGATGCCCGAGCAGGGCCAGGGCATAGTCCAGAAAGGGCGTGTCCGTGGGCAGTTGGCGCAGCTGCACCCGCAGGCAGTCGGCCAGATCCAGACTGGCAACTCCCACCGGGTCGAATTGTTGCAGGCGGTGCTGCACAGCCAGGACTTCATCGGCTTCCAGCTCGTCACCTTCGGTGAGCAGGTCATCCTGGGCGTTCATCATCGCCACGATGTCGTCCACGGTGACGGTCAGGTAGCCGCGATCGTCCAGGGATTCGATGATGGTCATGGCGATAATGCGGTCCACATCGCTCATGGGGGTCAGATTCAGTTGCCAGAGCAGGTGGTCCTGTAGATTGCCGGCCACACTATGGCGCTGCTGCCAGTCGTCGGCATCGTCGGGGAGGGCGCTGGAGGCGCTGCTGGTCTGGCCGGAATAAACATCGTCCCATTCCGTTTCGATGCCGGGTTCGTCATCCACGAACTCTTCCAGGGCATCGTCACGCTCGGTATCCAGCTCCTGGTCGTCCTGACGTTCCTCGTCAGCGTCAGGCAGGGATTCGTCACCGAAATCATCGGCCAGCTCCAGCAACGGATTACTTTCCACGGCCTGCTGAATCTCTTGACGCAGGTCCAGCGTGGAGAGCTGCAGGAGGCGTATAGCCTGCTGCAGCTGCGGAGTCATGGTCAGCTGCTGGCCGATTTGTAGTTGTAGGCTTGGCTTCATACTGCTCAGACTGGTGTCATCCCCAAAACCTGAGAATAACAGCCTATGCATAAGGCAAGCAATATTTGTGCCAATGGTGGTTGTGTGCTAGGAGGAAGGTAGTTAACAGTGAACAGTTAATAGTTAACAGCGCGCGGGGCAGGTTTTCTGTGTTTCAAGCCTTTCCGTCGCGAACAAGCTATGGGCGCGGCGGCTTGCTCAAAAATAGTGCATGCCCCGGCCGCGAGCTGTTAACTGTTCACTATTAACTATTTACTGCCTTTTACAGCCTGAAATCGGCCCCCAGATACACATCCCGCACCTGCTGGTTGCCAAGAATGGTGTCCGCATCGCCGGAGGCGATGATATGGCCGGCGCTGACGATGTAGGCGGTGTCGCAGATATCCAGGGTTTCGCGCACGTTGTGGTCGGTGATCAGTACGCCGATGCCGCGCTCTTTCAGATGGCGGATGATGCCCTTGATGTCGTTCACGGAAATCGGGTCCACGCCGGCGAAGGGTTCATCCAGCAGGATGAAATCCGGGTCGGTGGCCAGGCCGCGGGCGATTTCTGCCCGGCGCCGCTCACCGCCGGACAGGCTCATACCCAGGGAATCACGGATGTGGGTGATATGGAATTCCTTGAGCAGGCTTTCCATGCGTTCGTGACGCTCCGCCTTGCTCAGCTCCTTGCGGGTTTCCAGGATCGCCATGATGTTCTCTTCCACGGTCAGGCGGCGGAAGATGCTGGCTTCCTGGGGCAAGTAGCCGATGCCACGCTGGGCGCGGCCATGCATGGGCAGATGGGTGATATCCGCCTCGTTGATGTCGATCCGACCGGCGTCCGCTTCCACCAGTCCGACAATCATGTAGAAGCAGGTGGTCTTGCCGGCGCCATTGGGACCGAGCAGGCCGACGATCTGGCCGGCTTCCACGTCCAGGGAGACATCTTCGATGACCCGGCGACCCTTGTAGCTTTTTGCCAGGTGGTGGGCACGTAAATGGCTCATGGGGTGTTTGGCTCCGCCTCTGAGGAGGGCGCTACGGGCGCCTCGTCGTTTGCATTGTTGTCCGCAGGGGTGTCTTCCTTGGGCGTCTGGTTCTCGGCAGGGATCACCAGTCGTACCCGTTTGTCGCCTTCGCTGCTGGCGTCTACCCGCTTGGAATCCAGGCTGTATTCCACCTTGGCGCCTTCAAAGGTGTTGCCCAGGTGTTCAATGTAAGCATCGCCGGTGAGTACCAGGGTGCGTTGGCGAATGTCGTAGACCAGGTTATTGGCGTGGGCCTGCAGGTCCTCACCTTCTTCCATGCGCACCGGGGTGCCGGACGCTTCCACGCGGATCAGTTCGCCATCACGGGTAAACAGGCGCATCTCATCGGCAAACAGTTTCCGCTTGCCCTGTATCAGTTCCACATTGCCGCGATACAGCCCGCTGCCGGCGTCCTGTTCGAAACGTCCGGAGTCGGCGGTGACGGACACCGGCATTTGTGCTGGGGCGGCCACTGCGCTCACCGGCAGGGTCACAGCCAGGGCGATGGTGCAGGTTCTAAGAAGCCGGCGCGTCAAACTCACTCTTTACTCCTTTTTCAAGGGTCAGTATGCCCTTGTCGAGATCGGCCTCCAGCGCACCCGCGCGGGTCCTGCCGGATTCAAATTCTATGTCAACATCCCCGGGAGAGCTGGCGATGTTGGTCTCGCTGAGAAAGCGCAGTTCCTGGGTGTCCAGGGTGATTTTCTGTTGCTGGTTGCGGGCTGTCACGTCGCCGGAGAAGACAATCAGGTCGCCATTTTCTTGCACCACGCCCTGTTCGCTGACAATGGTCCAGCTGCCTTTGTCGTTGGCCATTTCCAGCTCGGGTTGCTGCATTTCCGTGAGTGGGTTGTGGTCGTATTGGGTCAGCGTCTCGGCGGTGAGATAGTACTGGAGACGGCCGTCCTCTTCACTAAAGGCGCGTGCAGTAATGTCCTTGGCGACAATGGCAGGCGCAGTGAGGATGGCATCCTCCTGGCCGGGCAGGGTGTCATCCCACTCGTGCAGGGTCATCAGCATGACCAGCCCCAGCATCAGAATGCCGGTGGCACTGAGCAGGCCCTGGCGCTTCATGCCGGGCTCCGTTGCGCCAGGATAGCGTCGCAGATTTCGCGAACCGCGCCTTCGCCGCCGCGCCGTTCGGTAATGTGATCGGCGGCTGTCTTGGCACAGTCATGGGCATTGGCCGGGGCAAAACTGATCTGGGCCCAGTCCAGGGCGCTTACGTCCGGTTCGTCATCGCCGGCATAGCCGGTCTCGCTGGCGGCGATACCCAGCTGTTCTGCCAGATCCGCCAGGGCGACGCCCTTGTCTTCACGACCCTGTATCACATGGGCGATGCCCAGGTCGGCGGCACGCTTGGCTACCATGGGTGTATTGCGACCGGTGATGATGGCCAGGGTGACGCCGCTGGCGGCCAGTTTTTTCAGACCGTGGCCGTCCAGGGTGTTAAATACCTTGATGGCTTCGCCTTCCGGGCTGAAGTAGATGCGCCCGTCGGTCATCACTCCGTCCACGTCGAAGGCCATCAGGCGCAGGTTCTGGGCATCAATGGATGAGAGCTGCAGAGGCATTTACACCACCCCCGCGCGCAGCAGATCCTGCATGTTGAAGGCACCAAGAGGCTTGTGGTCCTTGTCACAGACCATCAGGCCGTTGATTTTGCGGGTTTCCATGATCTGCAGGGCCTCGGCGGCCAGGTGGCCGGGTTCGATGGTGATCGGCTGAGCCACCATGACTTCATCAATGGTGGCCTGGCGAATGTCGATATCCCGATCCAGCATGCGGCGCAGATCGCCATCCGTAAAGATGCCGGCCAGGGTGCCATCGTCCCGGGTGATGGCGGTCATGCCCAGGCCTTTGCGGGTCATTTCCAGCAGGGCTTCGCTGAGCGGAGTGCCCGAGGCAACCACCGGCAGGCGCTCGCCAGCATGCATGATGTCGTCCACCTTGAGCAGCAGGCGTCGGCCCAGGCTGCCACCAGGGTGGCTCATGGCGAAGTCTTCAGGGGTGAAGCCGCGTGCTTCCAGCAGGGCGATGGCCAGGGCGTCGCCCATGGCGAGGGCCGCTGTGGTGGACGAGGTGGGTGCCAGATTGTGCGGGCAGGCTTCTTCACTGACTGCCACGGTCAGGTGCACATCAGAGAGTTGTGCCAGTGCGGATTGCGGGCGACCGGTCATGCCGATCAGGGCGGTGCCCTTGCGCTTTATCACCGGCAGAATGGCCAGCACTTCGGCGGTTTCTCCGGAATTGGACAGGGCGAGCACCACATCATCGGTGGTGATCATGCCCAGGTCGCCGTGTGAGGCCTCACCAGGGTGAACAAAGAAAGCCGGGGTGCCGGTGCTGGCCAGGGTGGCGGCCAGTTTGCTGCCCACATGGCCACTTTTGCCCATGCCAGTAACAATTACCCGGCCACGGGCGCCAAGCATCAGGTCGCAGGCGGCGGAGAAGCTGTCATCCAGGCTGTCTTTCAGGGCATCCACGGCTCTGGCTTCAATGTCCAGAACCCGCCGGCCCACGCCGATGTGGTTGTGACTCATTCATCTCTCCTCTGGTCGGGGCCGATTATACATTGCTGGGCAGGCCACGTTGACCCGAATTCTGTTTCATTTGGAACCGTTGTGACATCTTGGGACTCCAATAAAGCAGATGCGGTTCAGTGTGTTACTGGACAACAGCGGTATAAAACCGTAAAACCGCCGGACATTAACAGGGAGTTTTCTATGCATTTGCAGCGTGTTATCCGGATCTGGCTGGCGATGGTGCTTACCGCCATGGCCTCTTTGGCGGCGGCGGAAAATGATCCGCGGCAAGTGGTGATGGAGGCGGTGGAACGCATGACATCCCGCATTGAAGCGGAGCGGGAGCAACTGGAAACGAATCCGGACCGGGCCAAGGAACTGGTGCGCGAGGAGCTTGGCGATCTGGTGGATTTCAAGCGCATCACCCGTATGGTGATGGGCGATTACTTCGGGCCGTCCAGCAAGGAGCAAAAGTACCGTTTTCTGGATGTGTTCAAGAACAGCCTGATCAACACCTATGCCTCCGGCATCACCCTTTATGAAGGTCAGAAAATTACTACCCTGCCCATGCAGGAAGGGGATCGTAAGGGGGACTATGCACGGGTACGCATGGAGGTGAAAACCAACTCCGGCAAGACGGTACCGATCTATTACACCCTGTTCCTGCGTGATGATCAGTGGCGGGTGATCAATGTCTACGTCAACGGCCTGGATTTGCGCGATACCTTCCAGAGCCAGTTCGCCCAGGGTATGCAGCAGTACAACGACATCGACAAGGTGATCGACAACTGGTCCGCGGATGCCAAGATCGACGCTGGCATCGAGGGTGAAGACCAGAAGGGTTGATTGTTCCGCCGCCGCCGCCGTGGCAAGGGGGCGCCGGCTCGCGTATTATTGCCGTTTTTACCGAGGAGCGGGTCTGTCCCGCTCCTTGCTGTTCGGGCCGCTGTCGGCCCCGATGAGGAGCGAACATGAATCCGGAAGAGGTAAAAGCGCTGGTCGAAGCCGGTTTTGATGATGCTGACGTGGCGGTAGAAGGCGGCGGTGACCGGTTCCAGATTCGCGTGATATCCACCGCCTTTGATGGTCTGATGCCGGTGAAGAAGCAGCAGCTGGTGTACGCGACCATCAACGAGCAGATCCAGAGCAACACCATCCACGCGGTGCAGATCATTACCTATACCCCGGCCGAGTGGGAAAAAGCCCAGAAAATGGGTATCGGCTGAGGCATTGCGCCCGGCCTTCTGATAAGCCTAGAGACACTTCATGGATAAATTGATCATCACCGGCGGTCGGCGTCTGGACGGCGAAATCCGTATTTCCGGCGCCAAAAACGCAGCACTGCCGATCCTGGCCGCCACTCTGCTGGCCGACGAGCCGGTCACCGTGGGCAACCTGCCGCATCTGCAGGATGTCACCACCCTGATCGAGCTGCTGGGTCGCATGGGCGTCCACGTGGTGATCGACGACCGCATGAACGTGGAAGTGAACGCTACCACCATCAAGGAACTCACCGCTCCCTACGAGCTGGTGAAGACCATGCGTGCCTCCATCCTGGTGCTGGGACCCATGGTGGCCCATTTCGGTAGAGCTTCCGTTTCCCTGCCGGGTGGCTGTGCCATTGGCTCGCGGCCGGTGGATATTCACCTGCGTGGCCTGGAGGCCATGGGTGCCACCATAGAGGTGTCCAACGGTTACGTGCATGCCTCCGTGGAGGGTCGCCTCAAAGGTGCCCGGATTGTCATGGATACGGTGACCGTGACCGGTACCGAAAACCTGTTGATGGCCGCTGCTCTGGCGGAAGGTACCACCTACCTGGAAAACGCCGCCCGGGAACCGGAAGTGGTGGATCTGGCTGACTTCATCAACACCATGGGTGGCAAGGTCAGTGGCGCCGGTACCGACACCATCACCATTGAAGGGGTGGAGCGTCTTCACGGCGGTCATCATGAAGTGATTGCTGACCGTATCGAAACCGGCACCTACCTGATCGCCGCTGCCATTACCGGTGGCCGTATCAAGACCAAGGACACCGTGCCCGGCATTCTCGATGCGGTGCTGCAGAAACTGGAAGAAGCCGGTGCCAAAATCACCACCGGTGAAGACTGGATCGAGCTGGACATGGAAGGCCGCCGGCCCAAGGCGATCTCCCTGCGGACCGCGCCGTATCCGGCCATGCCTACGGACATGCAGGCCCAGTTCATGGCCCTGAACCTGATTGCCGAAGGCACCGGCACCATTGTGGAAACGGTATTTGAAAACCGCTTCATGCATGTGCAGGAAATGAACCGCATGGGCGCCGATATCGAAGTGCAGGGCAATACCGCCATCTGTCGCGGTGTGGAGCAGCTTACCGGTGCGCCGGTGATGGCCACCGACCTGCGCGCCTCCGCCTCCCTGGTGATCGCGGCGCTGGCGGCGCAAGGGGAAACCACGGTAGACCGTATCTATCACATCGATCGCGGCTATGAGTGTATTGAAGAGAAACTGCAATCGCTGGGTGCGGTGATTCGCCGCGTCCCGCGCTGAACGAGAGCGTAATGACCAAGCCGTTGACCATCGCCCTGTCCAAGGGGCGCATCCTCAAGGAAACCCTGCCGCTGCTCAAAGCGGCGGGCATTGAACTGCTGGAAGATCCGGAAGCGTCACGCAAGCTGATCTTCGATACCACCCGCGAAGATGTGAAAATCATCATTATTCGCGCCACCGACGTGCCTCCCTATGTGCAGCACGGTGCGGCGGATATCGGTGTGGCCGGCAAGGATGTGCTCATGGAGCATGGCGGCGACGGCGTGTTCGAGCCCCTGGATCTGGATATCGCTCGTTGCAAATTGATGGTAGCGGCGGTGAAGGATGCCCCGGATGTGGGCGGTCGCCTGCGTGTGGCCACCAAATTCGTCAATGTGGCCAAGGCCTACTACGCCCAGCAGGGCAAACAGGCAGAAGTGATCAAGCTTTACGGTGCCATGGAGCTGGCTCCGCTGGTGGGGCTGGCCGACCGCATCGTGGATATCGTGGACACCGGCAACACCCTGCGCGCCAACGGTCTGGAGCCCACCGAACTGATCGCCCATATTTCCACCCGGGTGATCGTCAACCGTGCCAGCATGAAAACCCGACATGGGGATATTCAGGGAATCCTGGATCAGCTGGCCGAAGCGGTGGATGCCCGCAAGGTGGGCTAAACGCCTTTCACCACAGAGGTCACAGTGCGCGCAGAATAAAAAGCCCACATTTTGGTGTGGCCTTGAGCAACAGGCGTTGTTGATCTCTGTGATAGAAAAAGACCCGCCTTCTCCTCACTGAACTCTGTGCCCTCTGTGGTAAAAACAGATTGTGACTTTGACAACGGTGCCAACCATGGAAACCACCTGGCTTAACGCCCAAGACGCGGATTTCGATGCCAAGCTGGCTGCGCTCACCGCCTGGTCCGAAGAACGGGACGAGGAAGTGGCGGACCGGGTGCGCGGCATTCTTCGTGATGTGGCCAAACGCGGCGATGCGGCGCTGGTGGAATACACCAACCGTTTTGATCGCCGTGACGTGGCCGCCATGAACGAACTGGTGGTGGCGCATGATCAGTTGCAGGCGGCTCTGGACCGTATTCCCGCCGAACAGCGCCAGGCCCTGGAGGCGGCCGCCGAACGGGTGCGTCGCTACCACGAAAAGCAGAAGCAGGATTCCTGGCAGTACCGGGAAGCCGACGGCACCCTGCTGGGCCAACAGGTGACGCCGCTGGACCGGGCCGGTATCTACGTGCCCGGCGGCAAGGCCGCCTATCCCAGCTCGGTGCTGATGAATGCCCTGCCGGCCAAAGTTGCTGGCGTTGGCGAAATCATCATGGTGTCGCCGGCCCCGGACGGCGAGATCAACGACATGGTGCTGGCGGCGGCGGCCATAGCCGGCGTGGACAAACTGTTCACCCTGGGGGGCGCCCAGGCCGTAGCGGCACTGGCCTACGGCACCGAGACGGTGCCTGCGGTGGACAAGATCGTCGGTCCCGGCAACATCTATGTGGCGGAAGCCAAGCGTCAGGTGTTCGGCAAGGTAGGCATCGACATGATCGCCGGGCCGTCGGAAATCCTGGTGGTGTGCGATGGCAAGACCGACCCGGACTGGATCGCCATGGACCTGTTTTCCCAGGCAGAGCATGACGAGGAAGCCCAGGCCATCCTGGTCAGCCCTGATGGCGACTTCCTGCAACAGGTGGCCGAGTCCATGGAAAAACTGGCGGTGACCCTGGAGCGGGAAACCATCATCCGCACTTCCATGAAAAATCGCGGCGCCATGATTCAGGTGCAGGATCTGCAGCAGGCCATCGACCTGGCCAATACCATCGCCTCCGAGCACCTGGAGTTGTCCATCGACGACGCGGAACAGTGGGCAAAGCAGATTCGTCATGCCGGCGCCATCTTCCTGGGCCGTCACACGCCGGAAGCGCTGGGTGATTACTGCGCGGGCCCCAACCACGTGTTGCCCACCAGTGCCACGGCACGGTTTTCTTCACCCTTGGGTGTCTATGATTTCCAGAAGCGCAGCTCGCTGATCGGCTGTTCCCCGGAGGGCGCCAGCGAACTGGCAAAAATCGCCTCACCCCTGGCCCGCGGCGAAAGCCTTACCGCCCACGCGCGCAGCGCCGAGTATAGAATTAAGAAGGCGTCAGACGCCTGACGTCGGACGACAAGACTATGAGCAAATACTGGAGCGAATTCGTTCACCACCTGGAGCCCTACGTCCCCGGCGAGCAGCCGAAGATGGACAAGTTGGTGAAGCTGAATACCAATGAGCACCCGCTGGGTCCCTCGCCGAAGGTGATCGAGGCGATTCGTGCCGAGGCGGACGACCGTCTGCGTCTCTACCCGGACCCGGACAGTGGTCTGCTCAAGCAGGCCATTGCCGATTACTATTCCGGCAAAGGTCATGGCATCAAGCGCTCCCAGGTATTTGTTGGCAATGGTTCCGATGAAGTGCTGGCCCATCTGTTCATGGGTTTTTTCCGACAGGACGAGCCGCTGCTGTTTCCGGACATTACCTACAGCTTCTATAAAGTCTATTGCGGCCTCTATCAGATTGATTATGACGCGGTGCCGCTGGACGAAACCCTGTCTATCAATGTGGAAGACTACCTGCGGCCCAACGGTGGCATTATCTTCCCCAACCCCAATGCCCCCACCGGCAAGTTAATGCCGCTGAGCGACATTGAGCGTTTGTTGCAGGCCAACACGGAATCCCTGATGGTGATCGATGAAGCCTACATCGATTTTTCAGGCAACAAGAAGGGGGGCGGTGACACGGCCATCAGTCTGGTCAACCGTTACCCGAATCTGCTGGTCACCCAGACCCTGTCCAAGTCCCGTTCGCTGGCCGGTTTGCGTATTGGCCTGGCGGTGGGCGATGAGGCGTTGATCGATGGCCTCAATCGTATCAAGGACAGCTTCAATTCCTACCCGCTGGATCGCCTGGCCATTGCTGCCGGTGTGGCCGCTTTTGAAGATCAGCAGTGGTTCGAGAAAGGCTGTGATCAGGTAATCAGTCAGCGTGACTGGCTCAAAGAGCAGCTTTCCCAGCGGGGCTTTGAAAGCCTGCCGTCAGCGGCCAACTTTCTCTTCACCCACCACCCGCAACACCGTGGCGCTTCTCTGGCCCAGGGCCTGCGCGAGCAGGGCATCATCGTGCGCCACTTCGGCAAACCCGAACGCATCGCCGACTACTTGCGCATCACCGTCGGCACCGCAGAGCAGAACCAGGCGTTGATCAACGCGCTGGACACCCTGCTCTGATCCCCGCCGCGGGAACTCTTTTCTCACCACAGAGGGCACCGAGCACACCGAGAAAAAGGCTGGCTCGGCTCCTGTGGTGAAAGCCTTTCGTGTAGGAGCGTCGCTGGCGGCGCGATCCCGCCGTTGATAAAACATCCATTACAGAATGCGTAGGGTGCACTGAGCCTAGGGCGAACTGCACCATTGCCCAACCATCCGGTGCAGTTCGCCTTAGGCTCAGTGCACCCTACGCGGGCCGCCTGGGTTTATCTTTTTCTCAGTGAGCTCTGTGACCTCTGTGGTAAAAAATCTTTTGCCACACAACGAGGGAGATCGCGCCAACCAGCGCCGCAAGACTCCCCGCTTGAACCTTTCCCCATACCTGCGGTACTAACAGGTATCGTCCAACGGAAAGGCCCCGATAATGAAAAAAACGTTACTGCTCGCCTGCGCGCTGCTGCCGACGCCGCTTTTGGCCGCTGATTTCAACGTCACCGCCCCGGTGACCGAGGCGGTGCTGTTTCCCTCCCAGGCTCATCTTACTCGTACTCTCAGCCAGTCCTTGCCGGCCGGCGAGCATCAGCTTGTCATCAGTGGCTTGCCGGAGCTGGACCTGGATAGCCTGCAGGTGGCGGTGGAAGATGCGGTGTTGACCGGGGTGCGGCAGGGTTTTGCCATTACCGAGGCGGATGTGTCGACACGCCGGGCTGAACTGGATGCGGCCATCCGCGAACTGGAGCAGACCATGGCCGCCGCCAAGGCGGCGGATGCGTTGGACCAGCAACAGATCCACCATCTGCAATCGCTGATGGGACAAGCTCCCCAGGGGCAGGCCGTGTTTGCGCAGGTGCCGGTAGAAAAGTGGTCCAGCGCCTGGGAGTCCATTGGCAAGGCGGTGGAAACGCGTCAGGCGGCCATCAATCAGCGGGCGGTGGTTCGCCATGACCAGCAGCAAAAACTGGATGCCTTGCGTCAGCAGCGCCAGCAACTGGGCCAGGGGCAGACCCGTAGCCGTGAACTGGTGCTGGCCGTCAGCGCGGGCAAGGCCTCCGCAGCGATAGTGAAACTGCAGTATTTTACCCGCCAGGCCGGTTGGCAGAATCAGCTACGGGTGGATCTGAACAGCAGCAATGAAACCGTCGCGGTGACCGGGGTTGCCCAGATCCAGAATCGTACCGGTGAGGATTGGCAGAATGTCAGCACGACCCTGGGCCTGGTGCCCGCCGGCTACCGTCACTTGCCAGACCCGCAGCCCTGGATCGTGCGGCTGGCAACCCCGCAACCGGAGCTGCGCAAACAGTCATTGCGTGCCGTGATGGCGGAGCCGGCGTATGAGGCCGACATGGTGAGTGCCAAGGCCATGCCAATGGCGCCGGCACCGGTGGCCCACGGCTTTGATATGCGCGTGCCGTTGTCGGCGCCGCTGTCCCTGGCCAGTGGCGACGCCAGTGCCCGGGTTCCCTATCAGCAGGCCGAGCTGCCGATGACGCTCAGCCGGGAAAGCTACCTCTGGCAGCAGCCTGCGGTGTTACTGGTTGGGGAGTGGAAGAACACCAGCCCGCTTCCCTGGCTGGCAGGCAGTGTCACGCTGCTGCGCGATGGCCAGCGCCTGACCCGTTATCACCGCCATGAGAGCATCAAGCAGGGTGAGCAGGTGAAGATGAGCTTCGGCGATGACCCGCGCCTGCAGATTGCCGTGGTCCGCGAGCCTTCCCGGGAAGGCGAGACCGGCCTGATCAGCAAGGAAAGCACCCTCTCGGCCCTGAAGAACATTACCCTCACCTCCCACTACGACAAGCCGATCACGGTGAACCTGCTGGACCGCCTGCCGGTGGCCGGCAACGACGACATTACCGTCACCGCCAAGGGCAAGGCTGCCGATGATCGCGATGTGGACGATGTGAAGGGTCTGCAACGCTGGCAATTCACCCTGTCCGCCGGCGGAGAGGAAAGCTTCAAGCAGGGCTTTGAGATACGTTATCCGGCGGGGGAAAGCTTGAGCGGGGTGGAAGG
Organism: uncultured Alcanivorax sp.; assembly: GCF_947258575.1. Taxonomy (GTDB): domain Bacteria; phylum Pseudomonadota; class Gammaproteobacteria; order Pseudomonadales; family Alcanivoracaceae; genus Alcanivorax. The sequence goes on along the minus strand of NZ_CAMYIV010000009.1, from coordinate 114,562 downwards.
GCTTTGAAGGCAGTTAACAGTTAATAGTGAATAGTTAACAGCGACGCGTGCAGCGTTTGTCTGTCTTTGAAACGCAAGAGGCCGCGCCCATCGCTTGGGCGCGGCCTCTTGCGTTTCAGATCAAACCAGCGGGCTGTCGCGCCGCTGTTCACTGTTAACTATTCACTGTTCACTTTAGTCATTCTGTTTCCGCCGGCGGCCGTGTGCCAATCACCACATCTACGGTCAGCGGCTGGCGATTGCGGACGATGTTCAGGCTGACTTTCTCGTCCGGTTTCATGCCGGCGATACGGTTCATGGCTTCATAGCCGTCGGCCATGGCGGTGTCGTTGATGCCTACCAGGACGTCGCCGGGCTGCAGGCCGCCCTTGTGGGCGGGGCTGTCGATGACCACTTCGGTGATCACTCCGCCGCGCACCTGGTCCATGCCGAAGGTCTCGGCCAGGGACGGGGTAATATCCTGCACGGTGACGCCCAGATAACCGCGAATCACCCGACCATGGTCGATCAGGTCGCGCATCACTTCCCGGGCAATGGAGGCCGGGGTGGCGAAGCCGATGCCCTGCCAGCTGCCATCCGCAGAGAGAATGGCGGTATTGATGCCGATCAGGTGGCCGCGGGTGTCGATCAGGGCGCCGCCGGAGTTGCCCCGGTTGATGGCCGCGTCGGTCTGGATGAAGTTCTCGAAGGTGGCAATGCCCAGATGGCTGCGCCCGGTGGCGCTGACAATGCCCATGGAGACGGTCTGGCCCACGCCCAAGGGGTTGCCGATGGCCAGTACCACATCGCCCACCTGTACCGGGCCGTTACCATTGAGTTCCACTTCCGGCAGGTCTTCCAGCGCCACATGGAGCAGCGCCAGATCGGTTTCCGGGTCAGTGCCGACCACCCGTGCCGGGGCGTCGCGGCCATCGCGCAGGGCCACCAGGATTTCGTCCGCATCGCGGATCACGTGATAACTGGTGAGGATATAACCCTCGTCGTCCACAATCACCCCGGAGCCCAGGCTGTTCAGCGCCCGTTCGCGGCGGGGTTCTTCCATGAAGCGGTTGAACAGCGGATCTTCAGGCACATCCTCACTGGCGAGAATCTGGGTGGTGTAGATATTGACCACCGCCGGGGCGGAGTGATTGACCGCGCCGGCATAGCTGGCGGTACCGCTGTCATAACGGCCGGGGCGGGAATTGGGGCCCCACTCGTACCACCACAGCACGGCCAGGCCCACGGCCAGGCCCGCCAGGATCGGTCCGGCAAAAAAACGAAAGGCTCTGATCACCGACAATGCCCCCATGCGCTTGCTTTGGCCCGTGCTATTGCCTGGTGCAGCCGACGAGACGGGGTGCGAACGAGACAAGCGCGGGTCTGGATAGGTAAACTGCGCGCAATATTATCAGATCATTGCCCGGTAGGTGTCATGCTCAAGCGCGATTACATGCTGACCTTGCTCGACCAGGAGCTGGCTGCGGATCACTTTCAGGATTACTGTCCCAATGGATTGCAGGTGGAAGGCCGCGAGCAGATCCGGCGGGTGGTCAGCGGGGTTACCGCCTGCCAGGCCTTGATTGATGCCGCAATCGTGGAAGAGGCGGACGCCATTCTGGTCCACCATGGCTACTTCTGGAAGGGCGAGAATCAGCGGGTGCGAGGCATGAAAAAACAACGCCTGCAGACGCTGTTGCGTCACGATATCAACCTGTTTGCCTATCATCTTCCCCTGGATGCGCACCCGACCCTGGGCAATAACGCCCAGCTCGCCCGGCGTCTGGGTTTCAGTGTGGAAGGGGGGCTGGACGATTCCCCGCGCCCCATCGGCAATGTGGGGCGGCTGGACAGCCCCATGTCAGCGGCGGAATTTGCCGCCCACGCGGAAGCGGTGCTCGGTCGCACCCCGCTGCACGTGGGGGACCCGGGCGATGAAATAGAAACCATCGGCTGGTGTACCGGCGGTGCCCAGGGCTTTATCGACAAGGCCCAGACCCGTGGTGTGGACGCCTACCTGAGTGGCGAGATTTCCGAACCCACCACACACTTTGCCCGGGAAACCGGCATGCATTATTTCGCCTGTGGTCATCATGCCACCGAACGCTACGGGGTCCAGGCCCTGGGGCAATGGCTCAATGAGCAGTTTGGTGTGGAACATATCTTTATCGATATCGATAATCCGGCCTGAAACAGGTTCTGAGGAACACCCTGATCCCATGAAGATTACTGTTGTATATAACCCGGCCGCCGGTGGTGGTCGGGAGAAACTGCTTTGCCGTTTTGTGGCCGAACTGGAAAAACAGGGTGCCCGCGTGCGTCTTTACCACACCCGTGGGCCTGGCGATGCCATTGAGTACCTGCAGGGCCTGGACGAGCAGGGCGACTGTGTGGTGGCGGTGGGCGGCGACGGCACCACCAACGAGGTGCTCAATGGTCTGGCTCCCGGTGTGGCCCTGGGCGTCTTTGCCACTGGCACTGCCAATGTGCTGGCAAAAGAGCTGCAGCTGCCCAGAACGCCGGAGCTGGCGGCTCAGATCGTCGTCAATGGCAAGAATGTGCCGGTGACGCCGGCCCGGCTCAACGGCCGGCGCTTCATCATGATGTGCGGCATCGGCTATGACGCCTGGGTGGTGAACGGGGTGAATCTGGCAGTGAAAGAGCGCTTCGGCAAGCTGGCCTATGTGCAGTCCATGCTCGCGCAGATCCGCCGTTACGGTCAGCGTCATTACCGGGTCATGGTGGATGGTCGTCCGCTGGACTGTTTTTCTGCCATTGTCACCAATGGTCGCCATTACGGCGGCAGCTTTGTGCTCAGCCGGGAAGCCAACATCCTGCGCCCTCAGGTACAGGTGTTGTTGTTTCAGAAGCCGGGCGTCAGCTTTCTGCTGCGTTGCCTGGCCGCGCTGTTGCTGGGGCGTATGGAGCGGGTGGATGGCGTTGCCAGTTTGCGGGCCCAGCGGGTGGAGATTCGCTGCGAGGGCGCGGACGAACCGATCCAGGCCGATGGTGACCCGGCTGGCCAACTGCCGGCGGAGATAGTGATGGAAGATGAGCCGGTACCCATGCGGGTGGCGGACACGTTTCAGTAGTTCATTGTGAGGAGCCGCTGGGTAACCTGCCCGGTGAAACCCCGGCCAAGGTAATCAAAAAAGCCCGCGCAAGCGGGCTTTTTGATTCAGCGACAAGCGAAAACCGTAACCGAGTGATGCGGTAAGGTGCGTTCGGCGTGCCGCAGGAAGTCTGTTGTCTGTCAGTTTCCTCTCATTTCTTTTCTTCTGGCGGGCAACCCTGTTCGTCGCAGCCTTCCGCATAGTCACGAGGCGGCTCCACGATGTTGTCAGGTGCAGGGCTGTCTGCCACATCGACCGGTGTGAAAGGCCCGGTGGCTTTCTGTTGCAGGCCGAAATCCTCGGCGAGGGTGCCGCCTTTGGCGCTGGGGGCATAGTCCAGCGGCGGAGCCACCGCTTCATCGCTGCCTTTTTGCGGTGCGGAATCCAGTGATTTCGCCACCGCCCGTTTGCGACCGACTTCGGAGCACAGTGCCTGAGCGCCTTTGGAAAGGTGTTCGTGGACGGAGCGATAGGCCTGCGTCATATCGTTGACCAGCTCTGCGGTGTGCAGGAAATGGTCATCCACCTGATCACGATAATGATTGAGGGCCTGGCGGGCCTCGTCGCGATCACGAATCAACTGGCCGGCCTGACGCCGTGCCGGTAACAACCAGAACAGTAATCCTGCGCCCACTACCACGCCGGCGGCGAAGCACAGCACCCCAGTTGTCAGCATATCCATGGCATACTCCTTCTGAATTCCAGCTATTCCAGCACAGTGCCGGGCAGTCGCCAAGGGTATAAGGTGTAAGAGACTGTTGATACTCTTGAAGTCCTTGATGCGGCGTAAGGTTTTGCGTCCGGGTGCAGCAGCTGGTCGGCAGGGCAAGAAAAGCGAGAGAGAGGTGAAATATGGCAGCACAACAGCGGCAAAGTCTCTCCGGGCCGGCGGGCAATCTTGAGGCCGTGGTGGAACAGGGTAGTGACACGCCTTCTTTTGTCGCCATTGTCTGCCATCCGCATCCCCTGTTTGGTGGCACCATGGATAACAAGGTGGTGACCAGCCTGAGTCGTTTGGCCCGGGACCAGGGCGCAGTGGTGGTGCGTTTCAACTTCCGCGGCGTTGGTGAGAGCCAGGGTGCTTATAGTGACGGTATCGGTGAAACCGAGGACTTGCTGGCGATACACAGCTGGCTGACGCATGCTTGGCCGGATCTGCCTCTGTGGCTTGCCGGTTTTTCCTTTGGCAGTTTTGTGGCCGCCCGTGGGGCGGAAATACTCAAGGCCAATGGCATGCCTGCCCGGGAGCTCTTGCTGGTGGCGCCGCCAGTGCACCACTACCCCTTTGATGCTATCGAGCAGAGTGGCTGCCCGGTGACTGTGGTCCAGGGGGACGATGATGAAGTGGTTCCGGCGGAGCAGGTGTTTCGCTGGGCGGAAACGACGCCCTTGGCGCCGGATTTGATTCGGTTCCCGGATTGCGGACACTTCTTTCATGGCAAGCTGGTGGAGCTGAAAGAGGCCGCCGCCAGCCATTTGCCTGGCTGACAACCTTGTCAGTCCCCTTTGGCGACGCTACATTGCCCCGTCCGAGCAGCAGGCCCCGAGACCCATGACGCCTCTTGAGCAGTATAAAGCCGACCTTCAGCGCGAAGATTTCTTCCAGGACCCCGCCCAGGAAAGGGCGGTGGCAGAGCTGGATGAACTCTATCACCGGTTGCTGGCAGAGCCCGTCGGTGGTGGTTTTCTTTCCCGTTTCCGCAAGCCCCGTACCCTCACGGGGCTGTACATGTGGGGTGGCGTCGGCCGCGGCAAGACCTACCTGATGGATGTGTTCTTCCAGGCGTTGCCGTTCAAGGAAAAGCGCCGCATGCACTTTCACCGTTTCATGCAGAAGGTGCACCGGGAAATGCGTGAGCGCCAGGGGGAGAAGAACCCGCTGGTGAGCATTGCCCGTAAATTTGCCAGTCAGGCCCGGGTGCTGTGCTTTGATGAGTTCTTCGTCACTGACATTACTGATGCCATGATCCTGGCCGGGCTGATGGGCGAGTTGTTTGCCAATGGCGTCACTCTGGTGGCGACGTCCAACATCGAGCCCGATGGCCTCTACAAGGATGGCCTGCAACGGGCGCGCTTCCTGCCGGCCATTGATCTGCTCAAGGAATACACCAAGGTGCTCAACGTGGACGGCGGCAATGACTACCGTCTGCGGCTACTGGAGCAGGCTGAGTTGTATCATTGTCCGCTGGGCAAGGCCGCTGATGCCTTTCTCCGCGAACGGTTTCATACCCTGGAACCGGATCATTCCCGTCACCGTGATCACGGCAATGTGCTGATCGAGGGCCGCAAGATCCCCTCGGTAATGTGCGCTGATGATGTGGTGTGGTTTGAATTCAAGGCTCTGTGTGATGGGCCGCGCAGCCAGACTGATTACATTGAAGTCGCACGGGAGTTTCATACCGTGCTGGTGTCCAATGTGGAGCAGATGGGCGCCGGCAAGGATGACATGGCCCGGCGTTTCATCAATCTGGTGGATGAGTTCTACGATCGGGCTGTGAAGCTGGTGATTACCGCGGAAGTGCCCATCGAAGATATCTATGCCGGCGGCCGCCTGGACTTCGAGTTCGAGCGAACCCGTTCCCGCCTTCAGGAAATGCAGTCCTCCGAGTATCTCGGTCGCGAGCACCGGGCCTGAGACCGCTATCGTCATTGGCCGGAATTGTCATCGCTGTCCGGCGGTGAACATTTCGGTCATTGCCCGATAGCAGGGAAAGTGAACAGAATGGGGCATTCTTTGCCCCGGCCGAGCCCGGTATCGGGGCCACCCCTGATAACCTGATACCGGAGAGCTTGATGATTCCCCGTACGCTGTTCAGTTCTGACCATGAAACCTTCCGCGATACCGTTCGCAAATTTCTCGAAAACGAGGCGGTGCCTCACCATGAGGAATGGGAACACACCGGTGTTGTGCCGAAAGACGTCTGGCTGAAGGCGGGTGAGCAGGGTTTCCTGTGCCCCATGGTCGAAGAAGAGTACGGCGGCATCGGTGCCGACTTTCTCTACAGTGTGGTGATTGGTGAGGAAGTGTCCCGCCTGGGCCTGACCGGTATCGGTTGGGGCCTGCATACGGAAATCGTGGCCCCCTACATCGAGCACAACGGCTCCGAAGCCCTGAAGCAGAAATACTTGCCGAAAATGGTGACGGGTGAGGTGATTGGTGCCATCGCCATGACCGAACCGGGTGCCGGCTCTGATCTGCAGGGCGTGAAGACGTCCGCCGTGAAAGAGGGCGATCACTACATCCTCAACGGTTCCAAAACCTTTATTACCAACGGCCAGAACGCGGATATCGTCATCGTTGTGGCGAAGACCGATCCGTCCAAAGGTGCCAAGGGTATCAGCCTGTTCGTGGTGGAAACCGACTCTGAAGGCTTTGAGAAGGGCACTAACCTGAAGAAAGTGGGCATGAAGGCCCAGGACACCTCCGAGCTGTTCTTCCAGGACGTGAAAGTACCGGCGGAGAATCTTCTGGGTGAGGAAGGCATGGGCTTTGTCTACCTGATGCAGGAGCTGCCGCAGGAGCGTCTGGGGATTGCCATCGGTGGTCTGGCCATGGCGGAATCCGCGCTGGCTCACACCATTGATTATGTGAAAGAGCGCAAGGCGTTTGGCAAGCCGGTCGCCGCGTTCCAGAACACCCAGTTCAAGATTGCCGAGATGCACACTAAGCTGGAAGTGGCCCGCGCCTACGTGGATCGCTGTCTGGAGCTGCACCTGAAAAAGGAACTGGACATTCCCACCGCTGCGGCGGCCAAGTATTACATCACTGATTTGCAGTGCGAAGTAATCGACGAGTGCGTGCAGTTGCATGGTGGTTATGGCTACATGTGGGAATACCCGGTAGCGCGCATGTTTGCAGATTCACGCGTACAGCGGATCTATGGCGGCACCAATGAGATCATGAAAACGATTATTGCCAAGGCAGTTCTGGCTGACTGAAGCCGGTGGCATGATCGCTAATAAAAAAGGCAGCATTCGCTGCCTTTTTTTTATTTTCTCTTTCTAATACGAAAGGCTGAGTGAACGGGATTCCTTGCGTGTATCGCGGCCTATTGTGTATAAGTGGATTGCTGTTCTTTTAATCATTTCGACAGCACTACTTTGCGAGGAAGAGGGAGAGAAATCATGAAAAAAACAGGTGCCGTTCTTGTCGGTTCCGCATTGAGCCTGGTTGCCGGGCACGCGGCGGCAAGTGGCTTTTCCGTGTCTTATCAATCCGTGTCCGCTCTGGGTACCGCCTATGCCGGTGCCGGTGTGCTGAGCGAGAACGCCTCTAACCAATGGTACAACCCGGCTACCCTGGCAGGGCTGAAACAGGCAGAGCTTTCTGCTGCGGTTCATCAGGTGTGGGTCGATACCACTTTCAAAGGTGATGCCTCCACAACGCCTTTCGGTAATGCACCGGGAGATTTTGATGATGTGGAACCGTTTGTGGGCAGCGCATTCCTCGCTGTACCAGTGAGCGACATGATGACATTTGGTCTGGCGGTGAATGCCCCCTTTGGTACCAAGATCGAGTACGAAGATAACTGGGGTAATGCCATCAGTCCCCTGGGTACTGGCAGTGGTGATTTTTACGCAACCGAGTCGGATCTGAAGACCTACAACGTGAACCCGTCACTGGGTTTTCAGTTGACCGATAATCTGAATGTGGGTGTAGGTGTTAGCTATCAGCGTCTGGATGCGGACATTCGCAATGCTGGCACGCGTCTGGAAGGTGACGATGATGGTTATGGCTGGAACTTGGGGCTGACTTACAGTCCGGATGACAATAACCATTTTGGCGTGGCTTATCGCTCCAAGATCGAGTACGACGTGGAAGGCGATATTACCTTCAACCCGGTAGTTGCTGGCCCGCTTGCAGGAACCTATGAAGGTGAAACTTCCGTAGACCTGCCAGCTTCCCTGCAGCTTTCCTATGCAGGTGATCTGTCTGATCGCACCCAAATCCTGATGGGTGTTGAATGGATGGAATGGAGCAGCCTGGACAAGCTGGAAATTGACCACGCCGGGCCTGCACCTCTACCGAATCCGGCAGTAGAAAGCTTCGATTGGGAAAATACCGTGCGTTACTCCCTTGGTGTTCGTCACGCCATGAATGAGACCACGGTGTTGCGTGCCGGTGTTGCACAAGAAGAGGCTACGCAGAGTACCGATAACCGTTCGGCGATCTCTCCGGATTCAGACCGCGTTTGGGTGACTCTTGGTGCTGGCTTCACTCCGGTGGAGAATATGACCATCGACGTGGGTTATGCGCATATCTTTGTGGAAGATGCGGATATCAACCGTGTGGACAAAGGTGTACCGCTGAAAGGTACCTACGAACTGGATGCGGATGTAATTGGCGCGCAGCTCAGCTACCGCTTCTGATCCCTTGCCGCGTTCCAACAAAAAAGGCCCTGCTAGCAGGGCCTTTTTTTATGTTCGCTATGCGCCCGCAAGCGCCAGCCAAACCTTTCCGGCAATGTAGGGTGGATTAGCCTAAGCGTAATCCACCATGTTTGAATTCCGTGCCGTCGCTGCCGAAAGGTGGATTACGCCTTAGGCTAATTCACCCTACGCCACCCTACGTTTCTTTCCATGTCAGCAGTTTTGCGGCAATGGCCGGTGCCAGCGCGGTAGCCATGGCCTGATACCCCTTGATGCCGGGGTGGTAGCCGTCTTCGGCCAGCAGGGCCGGGTCGTTCATTGGCGGATAGCTCAGATAGATAAAGTCATCGGGACGATCCCGGGCCAGTTGCTGCTGGATGGCATCCAGTTGTCTGGCCCGCCAGCCCAGCAGCTGGCGCAGGGGGGAGGGCAGGGCGGTAAAGCGGTGCATGGGGGGCACGCTGAGCAGGTAGAGCGGCTTTGGCAGTCCACCAGCGAGTATCAGCAGTTGCTCGCGGTAACGTCGTCTGGATGTCAGGCCGGTGGTGTCATTGACGCCCATGCTGAGCAGAGCGGCATCCACCGCCGGCAGCTCGGCGGTTTTCAGGTGATCAAGCAGACCGCTCAAACGGATGCCGTTAATGCCATGGCTGTGCCAGCCAATGGTGTGCCGGCTTTGCTGCTGTAACTGCCGGGCCAGTTGGCTGGCCAGGCCATCTTGATGATGCGCCACGCCTACCCCGGCCGCGGTGGATTCGCCAATCACCAGCAACCGTAGTGCCGGCTCGCCGTCACCGTACTGGCCGTGCGGCTCACCGCCGGCCTCTGGCAGGCGCGGGGTGGTGCGGCGGGTCTGTTTTCCCTGCCACACCAGTAGCGGTGCGAGCAGGGTGACACTGAGCCAGAAGGGCAGGTGCATGCATTACCCCACAAACATTTTCTTGGCCAGCGGCAGGCCTTTCAGGCCGCTCACGGCAACGGTGGTGAGCAGGCCGCCGATCATGGCGCCGACCACGCCGCAGGTCATGATGTCCTGGCCGGTCAGGTACAGGCCGGGCAGGCGGGTCTTCGGTTTCAGCCAGTCCTGCTCGAACCGTTGTGGCGTGTGATCCAGCCCGTAGATCTCGCCGCTGCTGTAGCGGCAGAAATAGTCCGTGGATAACGGCGTGGACAGTTCGTAGTAATCCACCTTGCCGCGCAGATGGGGCATTTTTTCATAGAGCTTTTCCAGCAGACGCTGGGCATAGGCTTCCTTCTTTACCTCGTACTCCTCCCCGCGTTTGCCCCAAGGCTTGTCTGCCCAGTCCTGATACCACTCGAACGGCCCCGGTGCCACGATCTCGATGGTGGCCCGGCCCGGGTAGCGCGCCGCGAAGCTGGGGTCCTTGGCGGAGGGAAAGGAAATATAGGTGAGCGGAATATCGTGGCTGTCCGGGGCGGCGAGAAAATTCTCAACCTGACCGCGGTAATCCGCGCCCGGGTAAATCCAGAAGTTGGTTTTCGGTAGCGCCAGGTTCTCCGCCGTGTCCTGCAGGCCGATATACAGACAGACGCTGGCCATGGAGCGTTGCACCTGGCCCAGTTTGTTCTGGTAGAACGCCTTGTGGGGCGCGTGATCCGGCAGTAGTGGGCCGAAGGTATTGAAGACCCCGGCGTTGCTGATTACGTCGGGGGCGTGGATGGCGTGGCCGTCGGCCATGCGCACGCCCACTGCCTTGCCGTTTTCGACCAGGATCTCTTTCACGTCCGCATAGGTGAAGACTTCGCCACCGCCTTGCTGGATCACCGGAATAATGGTCTTGGCCATTTCCGAGGCGCCGCCCACCGGGTAATAGCCGCCGTAGAGGTAGTGCCGGGCAATCAGGGCGTGGATGATAAAGCTGGAATCATCGGGCACCAGGCCGTTGTCGCCCCACTGGCCGGTGAGGGCGGCGATCAGTTCCTGGTTGCCGGTCAGGGTTTCCAGGACGTCCCGGGTGGTGCGGTTGAGAAAGTCGGGGGCCTTGCGGCGGGCCAGATACCGGAACGGGCCGGCCAGCAGGTTTGGCAGTACCTTGGCCAGGGTGACCCCGGGCATGGCCTTGGCCACCTGGGAGAGATAATCCAGATAGCTGTCGATGGCCTGCTCTTCGCCGGGAAACTGGCTTTTCAGTTCCTTGGCAAAGGCCTCGGGCCCGGCGACCAGATCGATCTGGCGATCGCCGATGAACAGGCGGTCGTAGTGATCGTCCATGGCCGCCCATTGCAGTTTGCTGTCGGTGACGTAATCGAACAGGCGGCGGGCCAGGGTGTGTTTGGCGCCCATGTCGCCGATGTAATGCACGCCCACATCCCATTCGTAGCCGTTGCGGTCATAGCTGTGGGTAAAGCCGCCGGCGGTATAGTGCTGTTCCAGCACGACAACTTTCTTGCCCAGTTTGCTCAGGCAGGCGGCGGTGGTCAGGCCGCCGATACCGGAGCCGATGACGATGGCGTCATAGGGGCCGTCCAGCCGGTTGGCCCGGTAACGTCGGCCAACGCGGATTGTGCTCGGTGTGGGGTTGCTCATGGGGTGGGCTCCTTGCTGGAACGTTCAATGCTGCCATCCAGCAGCAGGGCGGTGATGCCTGCTGCCAATTGCGGTTCGGTGTCAGGGCCGGGCAGGTGGCCGTCGATGGTCAGTTGCGACAGCCCGTGCACCAGGGACCAGGCGGCGGCGGTAAGCAGGGCCAGGGGGGCGGCTTTCAGGTAACCGCGTTGCTGACCGTTTGCCACGGTGTCTTCCAGTACCTGGAATGCCGCTAGCCCGGCCTGATCCAGTCGCGGGTGAGCGCCGCGCGGCAACACTCGCCCGCCGAACATGAGTCGGTAGAGGTTAGGTTCCTCCCGGGCGAAGGCCACGTAGGCCAGGCCGATGCCGATCAGGGCGCTGCGGCTGTCTTGCTGGTCCACGGCCAGCAAATGCTGACGCAGGGTCTGGAAACCGCTGATCGCCAGTTCGGCCAGCAGGCTTTCCCGGTCGGCATAGTGGCGATACAGCGCCGGCGTGCTGACGCCGATCTGCCTGGCCAGGGCGCGCAGGCTGATAGCGCTGTCGCCCTGCTCACGAACAATGGCCAGGGCTTGCTCGTGGGCTTGCTGGTAAAGGTCGCCGTGGTGGTAAGCCGTGCGTGCCATGGTTTCTCATTTGCCAAAGTTAACGCCGTTAACATTGCATGAGACAGACTGTATCGTCAACGGTTCTATGCGGGTCGCTTGGTAGCTCCGGAGCTGCTGTAGGAACGGAGCGTAGCGGAGTAACGCACGTATTTCCGTGCGGCCCGAAGGGTGAGCGAAGCGAATAACACTTTTTGAGGCGCGAACCACGCGCTAGCGTGGAAATCGCCCGCAGGACGATCAGGGATGTCAGCGCTCGACAGGTTTCAGGAAGAACAGGGTTTTTGAAAGCGCTGTCGCCTCGCTGCGCTTGGTTCGTCCCCAGGATGGGAACTCCTACAGTCGAGGGTAAGGCCTTCAGGTGTGACGCACCGCGCCCGGGCATTGGGCGCGGCGGCTTGCCTGATATCAGGGGGCCGGGTAGGGGAAGCGGGCGTGGATAGCCTCCAGGGCTTTTTCCAGGTCCCGGTCCCAGGGCAGGTCCACGCTCTTCAGGTTTTCCTCCAGCTGAGACAGGCTGGTGGCGCCGATGATATTGCTGGCAACGAAGGGGCGGGTTGTTACGAACTGCAATGCCAGCTGGGTCGGGCTCAGGCCGCGTTCCTCTGCCAGCTGACAATAGGCCTCGGTGGCAGCGCTGGCCTGGTCGTTGGTGTAGCGGCTGAATTGTTTGACCTCTGTCAGCCGGGCACCTTTGGGCCATTGGTTGTTGCGGTATTTGCCGGTCAGCATGCCGAAGGCCAGGGGCGAGTAGGCGAGCAGGCTGACGGCTTCTCGATGCGCGATTTCTGCCAGACCCACTTCGAAACTGCGGTTGAGCAGGGAGTAGGGGTTCTGGATGCTGGCCGGCGGGGCCAGGCCAATCTTTTCGGCTTCACGCAGAAAGGTCATGGTGCCCCAGGGGGTTTCGTTGGAAAGACCCCAGTGGCGGATCTTGCCCGCCTCTACCAGTTCCTTGAGGGCGGCCACCGTTTCGCTGATGGCGATGCCGTCCTCGCCGTCACGATGCTTGTAGCCCAGCCGACCAAAGTAGTTGGTAGTGCGTTCCGGCCAGTGCAGCTGATAAAGGTCGATCACATCGGTCTGCAGGCGCTTGAGGCTGCCTTCTACGGCACTTTGCAGGCTGGGGCGGTCGAAACGCGGGCCGCCGCGTATATGCTTTACATAGTCGCCGGGGCCGGCGGCCTTGGTGGCCAGGACCACCTTGTTGCGGTTGCCGGTGCGGGCGAACCACTCGCCAATGATGGTTTCTGTGCGGAATGAGGTGTCCGGGCTGGCCGGCACCGCGTACATCTCCGCGGTATCAAAAAAATTGATGCCGTGATCCAGCGCCATGTCCATCTGGGCATGGCCTTCATCTGCAGTGTTCTGGCTTCCCCAGGTCATGGTACCCAGGCACAGGCTGCTGATGTTGAGGTCAGTGCGTCCAAGACGGCGGTATTCCATGGTGTACTCCTTGCAAAGGGGCCGGTAGGCACGGGTAGAATAGGCGCCAATCTCATCATGCTGCCCGTTGCGGCACAATGGTGGGAACTGACCTGCAGTCAGGCAGTAAACGACATGACAACAAAAGCCCCTGAACCGCTTGTGTTCTGTGGGGGGCTTGGGTAGAATTCGCGCTCTCTTGCCCGGCGGAACTGTCGCCGGCGGGTGTTTGCTACCCGTAACATATTGAATTTAGGGCAGAATTCCATGAAGACCTACAGCGCAAAACCGGAAAGCGTAAAGCGCGACTGGTATGTGGTAGACGCCTCCGGCAAAACGCTGGGTCGGTTGGCGACCGAAGTCGCCAGCCGTCTGCGCGGTAAACACAAGCCGGAGTTTACTCCACACGTCGATACCGGTGATTACATCGTCGTAGTCAATGCCGATAAAGTGGCCGTTACCGGTAACAAGGCAAATGACAAGATGTACTACCGTCACACCGGTTACCCGGGTGGCCTGAAACAAGCCAACTTCTCCACTCTGCAGGCTGAAAAGCCTGAAATGATCATTGAGAAGGCGGTGAAGGGCATGTTGCCGCGTAACCCTCTGGGTCGCGCCATGTTCCGCAAACTGAAAGTTTACGCCGGTACTGAGCATCCTCACACCGCTCAGCAGCCGCAGCAGCTGGAAATTTAAGGGGTTTATTGATGGCAACTGTAGAAACCAACTACGGAACCGGTCGCCGCAAGACCTCTTCCGCTCGCGTTTTTCTGCGTCCGGGTAGTGGCAAGATTTCTGTTAATGGCCGCCCGCTGGATGTTTACTTTGGTCGTAAAACCAACCAGATGGTCGTTCGTCAGCCGCTGGAACTGATCGAAGTGAGCGACAAGTTTGACGTGCTGGTTACCGTAAGCGGTGGCGGCAACAACGGTCAGGCTGGCGCCATCCGTCACGGTATCACCCGTGCGCTGATGGAATACGACGGTGAGCTGCGTGGTCAGCTGCGTCGTGCCGGTTACGTAACCCGTGATGCGCGTGAAGTTGAGCGTAAAAAAGTGGGTCTGCGCAAGGCGCGTCGTCGTCCGCAGTTCTCCAAGCGTTAAGCTTTACAACAGCTGTTCACAAAAAAGCCCAGCAATGCTGGGCTTTTTTGTGTTCAAATCAGGCGTTTAGCGACTCTGGCCGGGGAATAACCGGTTGTCAGGTGTGGGCTTTTTCTTTACCATTTGCGCCGCCTTACTCCGCCCGGAGCGCGAGGTAGTACCTCGAGTCTCGGACTATTCCCGAGCGTGGGATCTAAGGGGAGAATAACTGAATGAGCAACGACGGCGTTAATACCAGCCGCCGCACCTTCTTGATCGGCTTGACCTCGGCTATTGGTGCCGCAGGTGCAGTTGGCGCGGCTGTTCCTTTTGTGAAATCCTGGCAACCCAGTGCCAAAGCCAAGAATGCCGGTGCGCCGGTAACGGTGGATATTGGCAAACTGGAGCCCGGTCAGCGTGTGGTTGAGGAATGGCGAGGCCAGCCCGTGTGGGTGGTGCGTCGTACCGACGATATGCTGCAAACCTTGCCTCAGCTGGAAAACAAGCTTAGTGACCCTGCGTCTGAAGCTGACCAGCAGCCTGCCTATGCGCAGAACGAGTGGCGCTCTATCAAGAAAGAGCTGCTGGTGCTGATTGGCACCTGTACCCATCTGGGGTGTTCGCCGTTGTATGAGGACGAGCCTACGGTGGAACTTGAGCACGGTGGTTTTTTCTGCCCCTGTCACGGTTCCAAGTTTGATCTGGCCGGTCGCGTCTACAAGGGCGTGCCCGCACCCACCAACCTGGTGGTGCCGCCGCACTCCTATCTGAGTGAAGGCGTCATCATTGTGGGTTCTGAAGAAGGGGAGACCGAGGCATGATGGGAATGGTGAATCGTGTTGTCGACTGGGTAGATGCCCGTCTGCCCGTGGTGGACGCTTACAAGCGCCACATGTCCGAATACTACGCCCCGAAGAACTTCAACTTCTGGTACTACTTCGGTGTGCTGTCCCTGGTGGTGCTGATCAACCAGCTGCTCACCGGTATCTGGCTGACCATGTTCTACTCCCCCAGCGAAGGTTTTGCGTCGGTGGAATACATCATGCGTGATGTGGAGTGGGGCTGGTTGATCCGTTACATGCACGCGGTAGGGGCGTCCGCCTTCTTCGCCGTGGTCTATATCCACATGTTCCGTGGTTTGATGTACGGCTCCTACAAGCCGCCGCGGGAACTGGTGTGGATCTTCGGTATGCTGATCTACCTGGCGCTGATGGCGGAAGGTTTCCTCGGCTATGTGCTGCCCTGGGGCAACATGTCCTACTGGGGCGCTCAGGTGATTATTTCTCTGGCTGGCGCCATTCCCTTTGATCTGCTGCCGTTTATCGATGCCGCAGAAGCGAAGGAAATCGGCGAGGGCCTGACTACCTGGGTGCGCGGTGACTATCTGCTGTCCACGGCGACGGTGAACAAGTTCTTCGCTCTGCACGTGGTGGCTATCCCCATCGTGTTGCTGGCTCTGGTGGTACTGCACATCCTGGCGCTCCACGAAGTGGGCTCCAACAACCCGGATGGCGTGGACATCAAGCAGAACAAGGACGAAAACGGTATCCCGGTAGATGGCATCCCGTTCCACCCCTACTACACCGTGAAGGACCTGCCCGGCGTGATCGTGTTCCTGATGATCTTTGCCGTGGTGATCTTCTTCTTCCCGGATGGCGGTGGCTACCTGCTGGAGAAGCCGAATTTTGAGCCGGCTAACCCGCTGAAAACGCCGGATCATATTGCTCCGGTATGGTATTACGGTCCTTACTACGCGATGTTGCGTGCCGCGACCCTGGATATCATCATGCCTGCCAAGGCCTGGGGCCTGGTGGCCATGGGTGGCGCTATCGTGATCCTGTTCGTGATCCCCTGGCTGGATCGCCACCCGGTTCGCTCCATCCGCTATCGTGGCTGGTTGAGTAAGCTGTTCATGACGATCTTCGTGTTGGACTTCCTGATGCTGGGTTATTTTGGTACTCAGCCGGCGACTCCTGCTAAGACCATGATGGCTCAGTTCGGTACGATCTATTACTTCAGCTACTTCCTGTTGATCATGCCGTTTGTCCACAAATTCGAAAAATCCAAGCCGGTTCCGGAACGGGTAACGGGGGGTCACTGATGAAGAAATTAGCGGTCGTTCTTTTCAGCTGCCTGCCGTTGGTCGCCTTCGCGGCCGGTGGTGGCAAGAGTGAGTATGAAGTGCCGGCACCGGTCAACCTGCAGGACAAGGTGAGCCTGCAGAATGGTGCCAAGCTGTTTGTAAACTACTGCATGGGCTGTCATGGTCTGCAGTATCAGCGCTACAGCCGACTGGCTGAAGATCTGGAGATTCCGGAAGAGCTGGTGCAGGAAAAGCTGAATTTCACCACCGACAAGGTGGGTGATCAGATGCGTACTGCCATGGCTTCGGAAGATGCCAAGGCCTGGTTCGGCAATGCACCGCCGGATCTCACCATGGTGACCCGTTATCGTTCAGAGGATTGGGTGTATTCCTACCTGATCAACTTCTACGAAGACGAATCTCGTCCCTTCGGTTACAACAACCGGGTGTTCGAGAACGTGGGCATGCCTCATGTGATGGCAAGCCTGGAAGAAGAGCTGAGCGAAGACGAGTTCAAGCAGGAAATGGGTGATCTGACCAATTTCCTGGCTTACACCGCGGAGCCGGTTCGTCCCTTGCGTGAGCGTCTGGGCGTGTATGTTCTGGTGTTCCTGGGCATTCTTCTTGTCCCGGCATACCTGCTCAAGAAGGAATACTGGAAAGACGTGCACTAACGATTAGTGCCCCTTTTCAGCGTTGAACAGGGTATCCGTGTAAGCGGTTACCCTGTTTCTGTTATAGCTATTTGTGCGGAGATGATTCGACCATGGGTGTGGTGACCAAGCGTTCTTCAATGACTTTCTTTTCTTCCCCGGAAGATCATTACAGCCATCGCGTGCGTATCGTGCTGGCGGAAAAAGGGGTCACAGTCGATATCGTTGATGTGGACAATAACAGCAAGCCGGAAGATCTGGCATCGCTGAACCCTTACAACGAAGTGCCTACCCTGGTAGACCGTGAACTGACCCTGTATCAGTCTACGGTCATCATGGAATATCTGGATGAGCGTTTCCCGCATCCGCCGTTGCTGCCCGTTTATCCGGTAGCTCGTGCCCACAGCCGTTTGCTGATCCATCGGGTTGAGCGTGACTGGTGTGGCCATGTTGATGCGATTCTGGCCGGTGAAGAAAAAGAAGCCAGCTTGAACAAGCGTCGCAAGGAGCTGCGTGAAGCGATTATTGCCACCGCGCCGATCTTCAGCGAGCTGCCGTACTTCATGAGCGAAGAGTTCACCCTGGTGGACTGTGTGGTGGGCCCGATTTTGTGGCGGTTGCCTGCCCTGGGTATCGAGCTGCCGGCGAAGCAGGTCAAGCCGCTGCTGGATTATGCCGAGCGTCTGTTCGACCGTGATGCCTTCCAGGCCAGCCTGACCGATGCCGAGCGCGAACTGCGCAACCCGCTGTAATCATGTCTGATATGTCCCCCAATCGCCCGTATCTGATACGGGCGATCCACGAGTGGATCTGTGATAACGGCCTGACCACCCACCTGGCGGTGAATACCTCCTATCCCGGTGTGGAAGTGCCCCAGGACTTTGTTCAGGACGGTCAGATCGTCCTCAATATTGCGCCGCGGGCAGTGACGCAGTTTATTGCCGGGAATGACGAGATTACCTTCTCTGCTCGTTTCGGCGGCATGCCCATGACCATCCGGGTGCCGGTGAACGCGGTGGTAGCGGTTTTTGCCCGTGAAAACGGCCAGGGTATGGCCTTCGATCCGGCAGAGACGCCTCCCGAGCCGACGCCCCCGGAACCGGAAAAGGACGACAGCAAGGGAAAGGTCAGCCACTTGAAGGTGGTTAAATAAAAAAACCGGCGAAAGCCGGTTTTTTTTAGCTACGCGCTAGAAGCTAGAAGCTAGAAAAACCGCACCCTTTGGGCGCGGTTTTTTGTTTTGGGCGGGGTAGCGCGGGCTCGGCGTTCCGATTGGGGAGGGCCTTTCTTCGAGTTGCAGCTTGTCGCTTGCAGCTGCTCTTTAGTCGATATACTCAATAATCTTTACGATCTTCTGCACGCCGTAGACTTTCTGCACCTGTTCGACGACCGCATCGGCCTCTGCGCGAGTCAGCAGGCCCATCAGGTAGACCACACCGTTTTCTGTCACCACCTTGGTGCGCCAGCCGGGGGCTTCGCCGTTGATCAGCAGGCGGCTTTTCACCTTGCTGGTCAACCAGGTGTCATTGGTGCGTGCCAGAAAGGAATTGGACCCCACTACCTGCAGTTCGTTGTGCACATGGCGAACATGGCGGACCTTCTCGGCAATATTTCCGGCCTGGGTCTTCAGGTCTTCGTTGGCTACCTGGCCGGCAAGCAGGACGTTGCCGTTGTAGCTCACCGCCACAATGCGTGACTCGTCCAGCTCGGCACTGGCCCGGGCCAGATTCACGGCGACCTTGCGTTCAATATTGCCGTCCTCGACAAAGGCGCCGAAGGTGCGTTTGCCGTGATTCTGGTCGACGGGATCATCGGACATGCCCTTGGACAGGGAGACACAACCGGTGCTGGTAACCAGCATCAAAAACAGAGTCAGAATGCTGCTCAAGCGGGTGAAGCGTGCGGCCATTTACTGGCCTCCAAACAGTTGCTGATCGATGTAATCGCACAGGGAGTGAATCACCAGCAGGTGAACTTCCTGAATACGAGCAGTGGAGGTAGCTGGCACCCGGATCTCGATGTCGTTGGGGCCATACAGGTTGACCATCTCGCCGCCTTCCTTGCCGGTCATGGCGACAACACGCATTTCCCGGTCGTGAGCGGCCTGTATAGCCTGTATCACGTTGGCAGAGTTGCCGCTGGTGGAGATGGCCAGCAGGATATCGCCGCTGCCGCCCAGGGCGCGGACCTGCTTGGAAAAGATTTCGTTATAGCTGTAATCGTTGGCGATGGAGGTGAGTGTAGAGGAATCCGTGGTCAGCGCGATCGCGGGCAATGCCGGACGCTCCATCTCGAAGCGATTGAGCAACTCGGAAGAAAAGTGCTGGGCATCGCCGGCGGAGCCGCCGTTACCACAGGTGAGAATCTTGCCGCCGTTGAGCAGGCATTCCACCATGGCCTGACCGGCCGCTTCGATGACGGTGGGCAGGACTTCGCCGGCCTTGGCTTTGGTTTCGATGCTTTCGGCAAATAATTGCCGGATACGGTCCACGCTCATAATTACCTCATTGTTCTGCGCGTTCGATTATTTGGGCTATTCGCTGTAGAACGCGTTTTGTATCCACTGATAACGGACAGTGTCGTTGTTGTCCGGTTCCATTCCCAGTACATCAAAGCGGCAGGGGCGATCATGGTATTGCGGGTGGCGGGCCAGGTAATGCTGGGCCGCCAGGATCAGCCGGCGTTGCTTGTGGTGATCCACGGAAGCCAGTGCGCCACCATGACTGCGGTAGCTGCGCCAGCGCACTTCCGTAAACACCAGGGTGTCACCGTCCTGCATAATCAGGTCGATTTCACCTTGCCGGCAGCGGAAATTGCGGGCCACAACGTCTAGCCCCTGCTGCGTGAGCCAGTGTGCAGCCTGTTTTTCCGCTTCGCCACCGGAATTTTTGTTACTGCGCGGTAATTTCACTGGTTCGGTTGTTGTTTCCGGGTTCGGCTACCTTGGGCAGGGGGCGTGCCTCACCATTGATAAAGACGCCCCAGTTCAGTTCGCGAACGATGCGCTGCTGTTTCATGCTCAGGCGTCCGGTGACGCCAGGCAGTTCACTGGAGGGCAGGGTGCTTAGCAGGAAAACACGGCTTTGCAGACGATAGGCATCAATGCCCATGGCAAACAGCCGCTCATAGCGGCCATGGCCTTCGGGCCATTGCTCATTGCTCATTCGGCGCAGCTCGGAGTCTTCGTTGCTGAGCATCCATGGCATGTCCACAAAGCGCACCCCGTTCAGGTCCTGGTCGCGGCGCGGGTTGGATTCGCCGCTGTGAATCAGGGCGGTGGAGTAGACCGGCAGATCCTTGGCGTAGTGGAAATTCAGCGCCGGTTTGACCTGGCGTCCCTGGTCGGGATTGGCGAGCAGAAACAGGAAGCCCATGTCCTGGCGACGACGTGGCTGGATATCCATGTCCAGGCTGGTGAAGCGGCTCACTGCCTGGCCGCGGCTCTGGCTCTGCGCCACCAGCAGCAGTTCCTTGACGGTGTCACCCAGGGTGGGGCCTTCCTGGTAAGTCCGGGTGATGGTCACGGTGCCACCGAGGGATTGCCATTCTTGCGCAAATGCCTGGGCAACCCGTTCACCCCATTCCCCTTCCGGGTAGAGGATGCCGGCCTGGCTGGCGCCTTCGCGCGCACCCTGCAGAGCAATCTGGCGAGCTTCGTCTTCCGGGGCGAGGCCGAACTGGAAGAAGTTCTCAGGCAGCTCGCCCTGATCAATATAGTTCAATGCCAGGGTGGTAACAGGCAGGGTGCCCTGGCTGGCAATGGTGGCTGCCTTGTCCTTGGCCAGAGGCCCGAGGATGAAGTCGGCGCCGTCCTGAACGGCCTGCTGGTAGAGCGCGAGGATGTCGTCACCGCCGGAATCGTAGAAGCGCAATACCGGTGGGTTGCCATCCTGCTTATGCCGATAGTAGGCCGTCATGATGCCTTCCTGGAGTGCCTTGCCGGCATTTTTCAGTGGGCCGGTGGCAGGCAGCAGAATGGCAACCTTGCTGGGCCGCTCGCTGACAGCTTTTTCCAGGGCGTCGAGCATATCGGGGACGTCATCGATGGCCGGGTGGGTGCGCCACTGGGCGCTCCACTGATTCAGCCGGCTGACCTGGGCGTCGAGATCGGCGATCGGATCCCGGTAAAGCCGAGCCAGGGTGAGCCAGCCGCGCAAGTCACCACTGCTGTCTTCAATGGCATCAGCCAGTTCGGCATTGGACAGCTGCATCAGAAGCTGCCAGATCATGCCGTGGTTGTAGTCCTGATCTTTATCTTCCAGCAGGGGGTGGGTGGCAACCCGTTGTTGCAGGCTGCCGGTCAGATCACCCTTCATGGCCAGGGCATCGGCTTTAAGCAGATCCAGCCGTGCCTGTTGCTCGGCGGGATACTGAAGAATGTCATCCTCGTGGCGTTGCAGCAGGGCAAGCGCGTCGTCGGGTTGTTGGTCACCAAGCTGGGCGCGACCGCTGAGCAGCATCCAGGCAAACCGCTGTTCGTTGTCCAAGGCCTGAGGATTCAGATCGGCCAGTAACTGGCCGGCATCACCGGGGCGTTGCTGATCCAGATAATGTTCCGCCCACTGCAGTGCGGCACCGATGCGTGCATCGGTTTTCATGGTGGCAAGTTGACTGCGGGCCGCAGACAGTGCCGTGGGGGCGGCGCCAACCTTGGTAGCCGACGGCTGTTCATAAACCGTGGTGCGCGTAGGAGTTGTGGTAGAACAGCCGGCGATGACTGCGGCAGCAAGCAGGGCTGCCAAACGGGCCTTTCTGAATTCCATGGCGAGAGGTTCGTATTACCAGAATGAAGCCGCTATTGTAGGCGCTTCATTGGAGCCTCACCAGTTGAGTCGTGCACAGATATGAGTGGAACTTTGTATATTGTTAGTACACCGATCGGAAATCTGGATGACATCAGTCGTCGGGCGATAGCGGTACTGGGTGAGGTGGACTGGGTGGCGGCGGAGGATACCCGACACAGTCAGCGCATGCTGGAACAGCTGGGAATCCGCAGTCGGTTAATCAGTTGTCATGACCACAACGAAAGTGCGCGCAGCGAAGAGTTGGTGGCCCGTTTGCAGTCAGGTGAGCAGGGTGCCCTGATCAGTGATGCGGGAACCCCGCTGGTCAGTGATCCCGGTTATCGTCTGGTGCGCGCCTGCCACCAGGCCGGTGTACGGGTGGTGCCGATTCCCGGTGCGTCGGCACTGCTGGCAGCGTTGGCAGCGGCGGGCCAGCCGTCTGATCGTTTTCTTTTTGAGGGCTTCGTACCGGCCAAGGGAGCGCCTCGCCAACAGGCCATTGAGCGCCTGGCCAAGCTGTCAGTCACAAGTATTATCTACGAAGCCCCTCACCGGGTGCTTTCTTTCCTGGAAGCGCTGAAAGCGTCAGTTGAAAAAGATCGTGAAATCTCGTTGTGTCGTGAGCTGACCAAGCAATTTGAGACGATTCGCTTGGGCACCGTGGCTGATATTTGTGACTGGGTGGCATCGGATCGCAATCAGCAACGCGGTGAGCTGGTGCTGGTATTGTCACCCGCGGCACAAACCGCAGACTGGAGCGAGCAGGACCAGGCCCTGGCAAAATCCCTGCTGGCGGAACTGCCGGTATCCCGGGTGGCGAAGATCATGGCGGCCCACACCGGGCTGAAGCGGCAGGCGGTGTATGCGCTCCTTGAAGGCAGTTAACAGTTAACAGCTCGCGAGAGGACAGGAGAGAAGCGTCTGCAATGAAGGCCGCGCCCGGGGTTTGGGCGCGGCCTTCTGCGTTTAGGAGCAGAAAAACACGGCCCGCGAACTATTAACTGTTCACTGTTCACTGTTAACTGACTAGAATCGCCCCCGGACCGGTCAGACAGTCGCTGGCGGCGTAGCCGCTAGAGGAAAGTCCGGGCTCCACAGGGCAGGGTGCCAGGTAACGCCTGGGGGCCACACTGGGAACGGTGTGGCTACGGCTAGTGCCACAGAGAAGATACCGCCTGTTCCTTCCTCGTGTCGGAACCGGTAAGGGTGAAAAGGTGCGGTAAGAGCGCACCGCGCCGCTGGCAACAGTGGTGGCAGGGTAAACCCCACCCGGAGCAAGACCAAATAGGGATCCGTTGGCGTGGCCCGCGCTGGATCCGGGTAGGTTGCTAGAGGTTTGTGGCGACGCAAACCCGAGATGAATGACTGTCCACGACAGAACCCGGCTTATCGACCGGTCCACCTTTTCAGTACGAGATGCGAGTTGCGAGAAGTGAATCCCTGAACCGGGGTTTGCCTTTCGTGACTCGTCACTCTCACCTCGAAACGCTTCCTCTTTTTGATCTGAGTCATTATCCAGTGATGCGATGTTGTCAGAATTGCCGGGCTTACAACCTGGCAGGAATCCGACATGGCGCAGATCGATACCCTCTTTCTCGACAATAATCACGAAGTGCTGCGCTTTTCCGATCTGGTTGTCGGGGAAGGCGTGCAGGCCAACCAATTCTGCATTCGCCACGGGGACCGCGCTGCGCTGATCGATCCGGGTGGGGATCTGACTTACACCCCGCTGACCATTGCTCTGAGTCGCCGAATCAGTCTGGATGGTCTGGACTACATTCTGGCATCCCATCAGGACCCGGATATTATCGCGTCCCTGCCGCGCTGGCTGATGCACACTCGCAGCCAGGTGGTGGTCAGCCGGTTATGGTCCCGGTTTCTGCCTCATCTGGCTTCCTCCTTTGTGACTGGCAAAATGGGGGAGCAACTACAATCGCGTATCCAGGGAGTGGCCGACGAGGGCAAGGTGCTGGCGTTTGCAGATACCGAGATCTGGGTCTTGCCTGCGCATTTCCTGCACTCGGTGGGGAATTTCAGCTTCTACGATCCGCTCAGCGGCATCCTGTTTTCCGGCGATATTGGTGCGTCTCTGGGCGGCGAAGAAGGGCAGGTGGATAACTTTGCCGATCACCTGCAGAGCATGACAGGGTTTCATCGCCGTTATATGGCCAGCAACCGGGCCTGTCGGCTGTGGGTAGCCATGGTGCGCAAGCTGGGGCCACGCATGATCGTTCCCCAGCATGGTGGCTACTTTGCAGGGGAGCAGGTAGGGCACTTTCTTGACTGGTTGGCGGCGCTGGAGTGCGGCGTCGACCTGCTGGATAGTCAATCCTATCGCTTGCCCGTGTCCGAACAGGATTTAACCTTTAATAAGTGCATATAAAAAAAGTTAGTAATAACTAATCCGTCTAACACTTAAAGTGCTTTCTCACCTGCACGTTCCAGCGCTCTGATTCGTCTCGAAACTCCCTCCGTTCGTCTCTTCCTTCATTCCGTGTGACACAGCTAACAGGCTGATTTGTCTGGAAATTCTTTTACGTTTGCCTGGGTGCCGACGCTTGACTTGGTGTTCCCGGTGGCCATAGAGTGTCTCAATGTGGTGAAAAGTGGGAAAAAGTGGGAATTTCTTGGCGGCCGGTGTCGCGAAGTGGGGTAAACAGAACCCCCGGGAAGGAACCGAATAATCGAGCATGAGGACGGCCAGTGTTTACTGGAAGCACATCACTCAATCTGGATGCCAAGGGGCGGCTTACCATGCCGACCCGCTATCGCGCTTCGTTGAACGAAGCCTGCGGCGGCCAGCTTGTGCTTACCCGTCACCCTTATGACGAATGCCTCGCGCTTTACCCACGTGATGAATTCATGGAAACCGCCGGCAAGTTGTCCGCCCAGCGAGACTCCAGTCCCCAGGTGCGTCAGCTGAAGCGTCGCTTTCTCGGTCAGGCGGTGGAAATCGACATGGATAGCAATGGCAGGCTGCTGGTACCGCCGGAATTACGGGCAGCCATCGGCCTGGAAAAGCAGGCCATGTTGATCGGTCAGATGCACCGTTTTGAAATCTGGAAAGCAGAAAGCTGGTTGGAAGAGGACGGCACCCTGGACCCGGATGCATTGCCGGAAAGTGTGCAGGAGCTGTCTTTCTGATGACCGACAAGGGCGCGCAGTACGAACACCAGCCGGTGATGCTGGAAGAGGTACTGGATATGTGGTTCAGCCGTAGTGATGGCTTTTATGTGGATGGCACCTTCGGGCGAGGTGGCCACAGCCGTGCACTGCTGGAAAAACTGGACGCACAGGGTCGCCTTGCCGGTATCGATCGTGACCCCCAGGCCGTTGCCGCGGGTGAGCAGCTGGCGTCGGAAGATGGCCGTTTCCAGATCGTGGCAAGCCGCTTTGACTGCCTGCCTGATGTGGTCGACCAGGTGGGTCGCCCCATTGATGGCTTGTTGCTGGATCTGGGCGTGTCGTCGCCGCAGCTGGACGACGCGGGTCGTGGCTTCAGCTTTCTGCGTGATGGGCCGCTGGATATGCGCATGGACCCCACTCAGGGTGAAAGCGTTGCGCAGTGGCTGGCTCGGGCCGACGAGCAGGATATTGCCAATGTGCTGTATCGCTATGGCGATGAGCGCAAGTCGCGGCGGATTGCCCGGCGTATCTGTGAGGAGCGCAAGGAGCAGCCGATTACCCGCACCTTGCAGCTTGCCGATCTGATCGAGTCGGCCATCGGCCGCGGCGAGCCGGGCAAGCACCCGGCCACACGCAGTTTTCAGGCATTGCGAATACATATAAACGGGGAGCTGGATGCGCTGACCCAAGTGCTCGAACAGTCCCTGGAGACGCTCGCCATCGGCGGGCGTCTCGCCATTATCAGCTTCCATTCTCTGGAAGACCGGATCGTGAAGCTGTTTATTCGCGATCATTCCGGCCGGGCTCCCAAGGGGCGCGGTGGTTTGCCGTTGGGCGATGAAATGCCCCAGCGGCTGGAGCCGATTGGCAAGGCTATTCGTGCCGGCAAGGCCGAGCTGAAAGTGAATGTTCGCTCGCGCAGTGCGGTGTTGCGGGTAGCGGAGAAGGTGGCCTGATGAGCGCCCCCTGGCTGATCCGCACCCTGGTGATGCTGGTAGTGATCTCCGCTCTGGCGGTGAGTTACAGCGTTCATGAGGCCCGTCGACTCACCGACGAGAGCCAGAAATTACAGCAGCAGCAAACTCGACTGGAGAGCCAGTGGAGTCAGCTGCTGTTGGAGCACAGTACCTGGGGCAGTTATGCCCGGGTAGAGCGCCTGGCTCGCGAGAAGCTGGGCATGAAATTACCGAAAACCGATGAGAGAGTGCTGATCCGGCCATGAAACGCCAGGCTCGCAAGACACGGCAACCCAATCACCAGATGCGCTGGCGCTTTGTGCTGGGCTTCTGGCTGGTGTGTGCCTGTGTCCTGGTGGTGCGGGCGGTAGACCTGCAGGTGATCCAGCACGACTTTCTTGCTCATCAGGGCGATATCCGCAATCTGCGTGTGGAGCCCCTGGCTGCTCATCGGGGCGTGATTCGGGATCGTGATGGCCGTCCCCTGGCGGTCAGTACGCCGGTGGTTACCCTCTGGGCCAATCCCCGCGAAGCCCTGGAAAACCAGGAGCAATGGTCGCGCCTGGCCGGTAATTCTGTGATCAGCCAGCAGGATTTCGCCAGCAAGGTACGTCGTCACGAATCCCGTGAGTTTATCTATCTGGGGCGCGGTCTGGCGCCGGAAGCCGCCAAGGCGGTGCTGGATCTGAATGTTCCCGGCATTCATTCGCTGACCGAATACCGTCGTTACTATCCCGCCGGTGAAGTGACCAGCCATGTGGTGGGCTTTACCAATATTGACGATCAAGGCCAGGAAGGCGTTGAGCTGGACATGGAGTCACATCTGTCTGGCAAATCCGGTCGCAAGAAGGTGGTTCGTGATCTGCTGGGTCGGGTAATTCAGGATATTGAAGTGCTGGAGCCGGCCCAGCCCGGTGAAGACGTAACCCTGAGTATTGACCTGCGTCTGCAGTACCTGGCTTACCGGGAGCTGCTTGGCGCCGTGCAGCAATTCAAGGCCAAGGGCGGCAGTGCGGTGGTGCTGGATGTACGCACCGGCGAAGTGCTGGCCATGGTGAACCAGCCCGCCTACAACCCCAACAACCGTGGCAATCTGGATACCGGTGCCCTGCGCAACCGCGCGGTGACTGATCTGTTCGAGCCCGGTTCCACCATGAAGCCCTTTACCGTGGCGGCGGCCATGGAAATGGGCATGGTGACGCCGTCTACCACCATCAATACTCACCCCGGCACCTTGCGGGTGGGTAGCAAAACCATTCGTGACCATCGCGACTACGGAGTGATTGATATCACCACCGTGCTCACCAAGAGCTCCAACGTGGGCACCAGCAAGCTGGCGTTGGCCATGGAGCCGCTGGCGCTGCCGTCCTACCTGGAACGTTTCGGTTTTGGTCAGGCTACCGCCATTGATTTTCCCGGTGAAAGCAACGGTATGCTGCCATTGCGCAGCCACTGGCGTGAAGTGGAGCGGGCTGCGCTTTCCTATGGCTACGGTTTGAGTGTTTCCGCGGTGCAGCTGGCTCAGGCCTATGCGGTGATCGCCAATGACGGCGTCAAGGTGCCGCTGACCCTGAAAAAGGTGAAAGAAAAGCCCGCCGGTGAGCAGGTGCTCGGCAAGCCGGTTGCCCGGCAACTGGTACAGATGCTGGAAACCGTGGTTAGCCAGGTGGGCACGGCCAGCCGTGCCCAGGTGCCCGGTTACCAGGTGGCTGGCAAGACCGGCACGGTACACAAGGTGGTCTCCGGCGGTTATGCGGATGACAGCTATATCGGTCTGTTTGCCGGCCTGGCCCCGGCCACGGACCCGCGCATCGTCACGGTAGTGGTTATTGATGATCCACGCAGTGATGCCTACTACGGCGGTCTGGTAGCCGCGCCGGCCTTTTCCCGAATCATGGGCGGGGTGTTGCGGACCTTACATGTGCCACCGGACAGGCCCGAAGGGCTGCTGGCCGGCGGCCCGGATACGGAGGACCGCTCATGATGCGCCTCCAGCAACTGCTCCCCGAGCACAGCCTGCCTGCCCAAGTGGCAGGCCTTGCCATTTCTGGCTTGCAGCTCGACAGCCGCCGCCTGCAGCCGGGTGAAGTGTTTGTGGCGGTACCTGGCGTGGCCAGTGACGGCCGTCATTTCATCAGTCAGGCCATCAGTGCCGGTGCCGCCGTGGTGCTGGCGGATGCGGAGACCTTCTCCGTGGATCTGCAGCAGCCGGTGCCCTGCGTGAATCTGCCGGGGCTGGCGGGGCAGGTGGGTGATCTGGCCGCGCGCTGGTTCGGTGAGCCGGCCAATCGCCTGCGCATCACCGGTGTGACGGGCACCAACGGCAAGACCAGCATCACCTGGTTCCTGCGCGATGCATTGAATGCGTTGGGGCATCGCTGTGCCCTGGTGGGTACCCTGGGGCTGGGGCTGAAAGGCCAGGAGCAGACCACCGGTCATACCACCCCGGACCCGATTACCCTGCAGGCCGGATTGGCGACAGTGCGCGATGCCTGTGCCGATACCGTAGCCATGGAGATTTCCTCCCATGCCCTGGACCAGAATCGTCTGGGCGGCACCCTGGTCACCACCGCGGTATTCAGCAATCTGAGCCGGGATCATCTGGATTATCACGGCGACATGGAATCCTACCTGGCTGCCAAGGCCATGCTGTTTACTCGCGAAGGGGTTCAGCTGGCGGTGATCAACTGTGATGACCCGGCAGCCTCAACCCTGATTGCCTGTCTGCCCGACGGGGTTCGCTGTGTCACCTTCGGCAGCCAGCAGGGCGCCACCGTGCGCTGCCTGTCCCTGCAGTGCACCGCAGAGGGAATCCAGGCGGAGCTGTTCGTGGGCGGCACCGTGCTGCCGTTGAGCTTGCCTCTGTTTGGTCGCTTCAATCTCAGCAATGTGATGGCCGTGGCGGCCATCCTGCATGGTCAGGGCGTGGCCGCTGAGGCGCTGGGCGGGGCACTGGCCGCCATTACTCCCGTACCGGGGCGTATGGAACCGGTGCAGGCTGATGGCTGTCCGACGGTGATCGTGGATTATGCCCACACCCCGGATGGCCTGGAAAAAGCGCTGCAGGCGTGCCGGGATCATTTCGCCGGCCGTCTGTTCTGCGTGGTCGGCTGCGGCGGCGACCGGGATGAGGGCAAGCGCCCGCAGATGGCGGCGGTGGCGGAAAAGCTCGCCGATACCGTGGTGCTGACCAGCGATAACCCGCGCAGCGAAGACCCGCAAACCATTATTGATCAGATGCGCGCCGGTCTTGTCGGGGCGCAGGCGGTCCGCGAAAACGTGGATCGTGCCGAGGCCATTCAGGAAACCGTAAACAGTGCCCAGGCCGGCGACGTGATTCTGCTGGCCGGCAAGGGCCATGAGGACTACCAGGAAATCGACGGCGTGCGTTACCCCAGTGATGACAGAGAACTTGCCCGCCAGGCTCTGGCCGCCCGGGGAGGTGCCTCATGATGTGGTTGTCGCAGATCGCCCAGTGGACCGGTGGCACTCTGATCGGGGAAGACCACAAGGTCAGCGCCGTAGTGACCGATACCCGTGACATGGCGCCGGGCTGCCTGTTTGTGGCGCTCAAGGGCGAGCGTTTTGATGCCCATGATTTTCTTGCCCAGGCCGCTGAAGGTGGCGCCATCGCCGCCCTGGTGGATCGTGAGCAAAGTGACTTTGCCAGCGCGGTGCAGGTAGCTGATACCCGTCTGGGTCTGGGCCGTCTGGCCAGCGGTTATGCGGACCAGTTTACCGGCGAGCGCCTGGCGGTAACCGGCAATGCCGGCAAGACCACCGTCAAGGAAATGGCCGCCGCCATGCTGGGCGAGGGCACCCTGGCTACCCGTGGCAACTTCAACAATGACATCGGTGTGCCGCTGACGTTGCTGCGTCTGGCCGGCGAACACCGTTATGCGGTCATCGAACTGGGCGCCAATGCCCCCGGTGAAATCGCCTGGACCAGCTCCCTGGCCAAACCGAAGGTGGTGCTGGTGACCAATGTGACCGGTGCCCATCTGGAAGGGTTTGGTTCCATGCAGGGCATTGCCAACGCCAAGGCGGAAATCTTCGGCGGTTGTCAGCCCGGCGGGCAGGCGATCATCAACAACGATGACAGCTTTGCCGATTTCTTTGCCGCTGAGGCAGAAAAGGCCGGCCTTACCGTGATTCGTGTGGGCAGCCAGGCGCCGGCGGACTTGTATGCCGACAATATTCAGCTGCATCAGGAGCGGGTGGAATTTGTCCTTCAGCCGTTGGGCGAGACAGTGATCGTGCCACTGCCCGGCGCTCATCAGGTCAGCAATGCCTTGCTGGCCTGTGCCGCCGTGCGAGCTCTGGGTGTGAACCTGGGCCAGGTGCTGCCCCGTCTGGCGCAGCTCAAGCCGGTGCCCGGCCGCATGAATCTGCATGCGGTGGGGGATGGCGTGTTGGTGGATGACACCTACAACGCCAACCCGGGTTCAGTGCGTGTTGCCATCGACTGGCTGGCCGTTCAGCCGGCACCGCAGATGCTGGTGCTGGGAGCCATGGGCGAGCTGGGTCCGCAGGCAGAACAACTGGTTGAAGAGCTGGGTGGCTATGCCCGCCAGGCAGGCATCAGTGACCTGGTGGTGATGACCGGCGCCAGTGCTGCAGCCATAGGTTTTGGTGAAGGCGCCAAGACGGCCCAGAACGATCAGCAGGCGGCAACCTGGAGTGCCCCGGTTCTTCAAAAGGGTGGAACCGTGTTGGTGAAAGGTTCGCGTAGTGCCGGTATGGAAGCGGTGGTGCAGCGACTGACCATGGGCGCAGGCCCTCACAAATCGAAACAGGGGGCACTCTGATGTTGCTATGGCTGGCTGAGCTTCTGGCAGAATTTCACAGCGGTTTCCTGGTGGTGCAGTACATCACCCTGCGCGGCATTCTCAGCGTGTTGACGGCCCTGTTTATCGCCTTCTGGGTGGGCCCGATCATGATCCGCAAGCTGCAGGAAAAGCAGGTGGGTCAGGCCATTCGTGACGATGGCCCCAAGAGCCACCTGAGCAAGGCCGGCACCCCCACCATGGGCGGGGCGCTGATCCTGATTGCCATCGTTATTTCCACCCTGCTGTGGGCAGACCTGAGTAACCGCTTTATCTGGATCACCCTGGGTGTGCTGTTTGTGTTCGGTGCCGTGGGTTGGGTAGATGACTGGCGCAAGGTAGTGGAAAAGAATCCTCGCGGCCTGCCGGCCCGCTGGAAATACCTGTGGTTGTCCATCGGCGCTCTCGGTGCGGCCTTTGCCCTGTTCTTTACCGCTCAGAGCCCGGTGGAAACCCAGCTGATCGTGCCCTTCTTCAAGAATGTGGTCATCAACATGGGTTGGTTCTACATCGTGCTGACCTATTTCGTGATCAACGGCACCAGCAATGCGGTGAACCTGACCGATGGCCTGGATGGCCTGGCGATCATGCCGGCGGTATTGGTGGGCGGCGCCCTGGGTATCTTTGCCTATGCCGGTGGCCATGCGGAGTTTGCCCCTTACCTGCAGATTCCCTATGTGGCCGGTGCCGGCGAGCTGGTGATTATTTCTGCCGCCCTGTGTGGTGCCGGCCTCGGCTTCCTGTGGTTCAACGCTTACCCGGCACAGGTGTTCATGGGCGATGTGGGCGCGTTGGGCCTGGGCGCGGTGCTGGGTGTGATGGCGGTGATCGTCCGCCAGGAAATCGTACTGTTCATCATGGGCGGCGTGTTCGTGATGGAAACCGTTTCGGTGATGCTGCAGGTGGGCTCGTTCAAGCTCACCGGCCGCCGGGTCTTCCGCATGGCGCCGATTCATCACCACTTTGAACTGAAAGGATGGCCGGAGCCGAAGATCATTGTGCGCTTCTGGATCATCACCGTAATTCTGGTCCTGGTGGGTCTGGCGACCCTGAAAATCCGATAGGGGATTGAGTTAACTTTATGGCGAAAGACGGGTTTGATCTGGTAATTGGCCTGGGAGTATCCGGGCGTTCCGTGATCCGTTATCTGACGGACCAGGGGATGCCTGTGCGTGCCCTGGACACCCGTGCCGAGCCCGCCGGCCTGGAGGCGCTGCGCGCCGAATTCCCCAACGTGAAAATTCATACCGGCGGTTTCAAGGCCGGCTGGATGAACAACGCCCGTCGCCTGATCGTCAGCCCCGGCGTGGCCGTGGCAACACCGGCCATTGCCGAGCAAGTGGTTGCCGGCAAGGAAGTGATCGGCGATGTGGAGTTGTTTGCCCGTGCTGCCAGCGAGCCACTGGTGGCGATTACCGGTTCCAACGCCAAGAGCACGGTGACGACCCTGCTGGGGCAGGTGGCTGACGCCTGCGGCATGAACCCGGGCATTGGCGGCAATCTGGGCGTGCCGGCCCTGGAGCTGCTCGACGACCAGGCCCGGCTGTACGCCCTGGAGTTGTCCAGTTTCCAGCTGGAAACCACCTACAGCCTGAGCGCGGAAGTGGCGACCATTCTCAATGTGTCCCAGGATCATCTTGATCGCTACGCCAGCTTTGCCGACTACGTGGCCGCCAAGCAGCGCATCTATGATGGCTGTCAGGTAGCGGTATGGAACCGGGATGACCTGGCTACCCGCCCCCCTGCCGGGGTGCCGCGCCAGATCAGTTTCGGTGCGCATCCGGAAGCGGATTACCGCCTGGACACGGAGAACGGCCGGCTACTATGCCGTGGCGAGCAACTGCTGGCCCTGTCCGAACTGGCGCTCACCGGCCATCACAACGCCATGAACATCCTTTCCGTGCTGGCCATCAGTGATGCCTTGTCCCTGAACCGGGACAAGGCGCTGGCCACGGTGAAAGCCTTTACCGGCCTGCCGCACCGCTGCCAACAGGTGGCTGAAGCGGGTGGCGTGCGCTGGTTCAACGATTCCAAGGCCACCAATGTGGGCGCCACCCTGGCGGCCCTCACCGGTATCGGTGAAAGCATCGACGGCAAGGTGATCCTGATTGCCGGCGGCCAGGGCAAGGGCCAGGACTTCTCGCCGCTGGCCGAGCCGGCGCGTCAGTATCTGCGTGCGGGCCTGCTGATGGGCGAAGACCGCAGCACCCTGGCTCAGGGTATGTCCGCTGCCCCGTGCGAGCTGGTGGCTGACATGGAAGCGGCTGTGGCCCGGGCCCATGCACTGGCACAGCCCGGTGATGCGGTCTTGCTGTCGCCAGCCTGCGCCTCCTTCGACATGTATTCCGGCTTTGTTGCCCGCGGCGATGATTTCTCTGCCCGGGCCAGGAAGGTGTGCCATGACTGAGCGCATGATCCTCAAGCTGGATAACCGGGGTCTGGACAAGACCTTGATGTGGACAGCGATTCTGCTGGCCCTGGCCGGCCTGGTGATGGTCTCGTCTGCTAGCCTGCAGATTGCTGAAACCCGGCTGGGCGACCCGTTCTACTATGCGTTGCGCCACGGTATCTATCTGTCGTTGGGGCTGGCTGCCGGCGCCTTTGTTTATTTTGCTGTGCCTTTGGCGTTGCTGGAACGGTTGCGCTTCTTGATGTTGCCGGTGGCGCTGGTGGTGCTGGTGATGGTGTTTATCCCGGGTCTGGGGCGCACGGTTAACGGCTCCACTCGCTGGATTGCATTGCCGGGCCTGACCATTCAGGCCTCGGAAATCGTCAAACTCTGTTTCGTCCTTTACCTGGCAGGGTATATCGCCCAGCGCAAGGCGGCCCTGGAAACCGAGTGGAAGGCCTTTTTGCTGCCGCTGGCGCTGCTGGGCGTGTTGACCATCCTGCTGCTGCTGGAACCGGATTTCGGCGCCGTGGTGGTGCTGGGTATCACCGCCATGGGCATGTTGTTCCTGTCCGGGGTGCCGACCCTGCGCTTCTTGCTGATTGGTCTGGCGGCGGTGGCATTGGGCGCCCTGGTGGCCTTTGCTGAACCCTATCGGGTGGCGCGGCTGATGACCTTTACCGACCCCTGGGCCGATCAGTATGGCTCCGGCTACCAGTTGACCCAGAGCCTGATCGCTTTTGGCCGTGGCCACTGGGATGGCGTCGGCCTTGGCAACAGCGTGCAGAAACTGTTTTACCTGCCGGAAGCCCATACCGATTTTGTTTACGCGGTGATGGCCGAAGAGCTGGGGCTGCTGGGAAATCTGGCGTTGATCAGCGGCTTTGTGCTGCTGGGCTGGCGCATCTTCCGCCTGGGTCACAGCCTGGAAACCCGCGGTCTGTTGTACCACGCCTATCTGGTTTATGGCTGCGCCTTCGTTTTGTGCTCTCAGGTCTTTATCAACCTGGGTGTAAACATGGGTCTGTTGCCCACCAAGGGCCTGACCTTGCCGTTTATCAGCTATGGCGGCT
Source organism: uncultured Alcanivorax sp. (assembly GCF_947258575.1). GTDB lineage: Bacteria > Pseudomonadota > Gammaproteobacteria > Pseudomonadales > Alcanivoracaceae > Alcanivorax. The sequence goes on along the minus strand of NZ_CAMYIV010000009.1, from coordinate 80,568 downwards.
CTTCACTGCTGATTTTCTCCGCCATGGTGGGGCTGATCCTGCGCGCCGGCGCCGAAGCCGAGCAGCTGAAAGCGAGAGGGAGGGCGGCACGATGAGCGGCACCATCCTGATCATGGCAGGCGGTACCGGCGGGCATGTGTTCCCGGCACTGGCAGTGGCGGATCAATTGTGTGAGCGCGGTTTCCGGATCCTCTGGCTGGGCGCGGAAAACGGTATGGAAGGCAAGCTGGTGCGCCAGTACGGCTATGAGATCGCCGAACTGGGCGTATCCCGGCTGCGTGGTGGCGGACTCAAGCGCAAGCTCACCGCCCCGTTCAACCTGCTGCGTGCGGTATTGCAGGCGCGCAGCCTGATTAGTCAGCGCCAACCGCTGCTGGCGGTGGGCTTTGGCGGTTTTGCCAGCGGTCCCGGTGGCCTGGCCGCGCGCCTGTGCAAGGTGCCAGTGGTGGTCCACGAACAGAATGCGGTGCCGGGGCTAACCAACCGGTTGCTGTCGAAAATGGCCACCGTGACCCTGGAAGGTTTCCAGGGTGCCTTCGGCACCCAGAGTGCCTGCTGGGTGGGCAATCCGGTACGCGCCGAGATCGCCAGCCTGGAAGAGCCGTCCCGTCGGTATGCTCAGCACCAGGGCGGCCTGCGGGTGCTGGTCCTGGGTGGCAGCCAGGGGGCCCTGGTACTGAATCAGGACTTGCCGGAATTGCTGCTGGCGGTACTGGGTCGGGATATCCAGGTGCGTCACCAGTGTGGTGCCGGCCGTACCGGTGAAGCGGCGCCGATTTACCAGGCGCTGGGGCTGGACGCCCAGGTCAGTGAATTTATCGACGACATGGCGCAAGCCTATGGCTGGGCGGATCTGGTGATCTGTCGGGCCGGGGCCCTGACTGTGGCGGAAGTGGCCGCCGCTGGCGTGGCGGCCCTGTTCGTACCGCTGCCAAGTGCGGTGGATGATCACCAGACATTGAATGCCCGCTGGCTGTCAGACCGGGGCGCGGCCCTGTTGCTGCCCCAGCGGGAGATGAGTGCCGCCAGCCTGGCGGGCACATTGAAACCGGTTGCAGAACGCGGGCTGCTGGCGCAAATGGCGCAGCGTGCCCGTGAGCAGGCCGTGGCCGACAGCGCCGAGCGCGCGGCCACGCTGTGTGAGGAGGTGGCCAATGGCCGATAACGACAACATCCATATCGTGCCAGAGATGCGGCGCATCAGCGGTATCCACTTTGTGGGTATCGGCGGTGTGGGCATGTGTGGCATCGCCGAAGTGCTGGCCAACCAGGGCTACGCCATCAGCGGTAGTGACATCAAGGAATCGGCGGTCGTAGAGCGTCTGCGTGGCCTGGGTGTGCGGGTGGAAATCGGTCACCGGGCATCAAACATTGATGGTGCTGACGTGGTGGTGACGTCCACGGCGGTGACTACGGAAAACGAGGAAGTGGCGGAAGCGCATGCCCGCCGGATTCCGGTGGTGCCGCGGGCCCAGATGCTGGCGGAGCTGATGCGCTTCCGTCACGGCATCGCGGTGGCCGGCACTCATGGCAAGACCACCACCACCTCCATGACCGCGGCCATCATGGCGGAAGCGGGCCTGGACCCCACCTTCGTGATTGGCGGGCGGCTGAACAGTGCCGGCACCAATGCGCGCCTGGGGCAGAGCCGTTATCTGGTAGCGGAAGCGGATGAGTCCGATGCCAGCTTCCTGCACCTGCAGCCCATGAGTGCCATCGTCACCAATATCGAAGCGGATCACATGCACACCTATGGCGGGGATTTTGCCCAGCTGGAGAACACCTTTATCGAGTTCCTGCACAACCTGCCGTTTTACGGTGTGGCAGTGATGTGCGTGGACGACCCGGTGGTGCGCAAGTTGCTGCCACGGGTCAATCGTCAGGTGATCCGCTACGGCTTCAGCGACGATGCGGACCTGCGTGCAGAGAACGTGCAGCAGCAGGGCATGACCACGTCTTTCCGGGTGATCCGCAAAGAAGGTGAGCCGCTGGATGTGGTTCTGCACATGCCCGGCAAGCACAACGTACTCAATGCCCTGGCGGCCATTGCCGTGGCCGCCGATGAAGGCGCCAGCGATGAGGCCATTATTCGCGGGCTGAACAACTTTACCGGAGTGGGCCGGCGCTTTGATGTACAGGGCGAGTATCACTTCGAAGGCGGTAGCGCGACCCTGGTGGACGATTACGGCCACCATCCCAGCGAAGTGGCTGTCACCATCGATGCCATCCGCGCCGGTTGGCCGGGTCGTCGCCTGGCCATGCTGTTCCAGCCGCACCGTTATACCCGTACCCAGGACCTTTACGAGGACTTTGTGGACGTGCTGTCCGGGGTGGATGTGCTGTTGATGCTGGAGGTCTACGGCGCCGGTGAAGACCCGATTCCCGGTGCGGATGCCCGCGCCCTGTGCCGCAGCATTCGCAAGCGTGGCCGGGTGGAGCCGGTGTTTGTGGATGATCCTGCCAAGCTGGCAGAAATTCTGGCCACCCAGCTTCAGGGCGGCGATCTGCTGGTGACCCAGGGTGCCGGCAATGTGGGCGCCATCGCCAAAGAACTGGCTGAACAGGGAGGCGCCAAGCGTGGATAAGGCGCTGCTGAAGAAGCAACTGGCCAGCGTGGGCCGGGTAGCGGTACTGGCCGGCGGCAAATCCGCCGAGCGACCCGTGTCACTGAAAAGTGGTGCGGCGGTCCATCAGGCCCTGCGTAATTTGGGGCTGATCGCCGAGCTGGTGGATCCGGCTTACAAGAGCGTGGATACCCTGAAGGGGTTTGATGTGGCCTTTATCGCCCTGCATGGCCGGGGCGGCGAAGACGGTGTCATCCAGGGCGTCCTGGAGCACCTGGGCATTCCCTATACCGGCTCCGGGGTGATGGCCTCTGCCATCGGCATGGACAAGGTGCGCACCAAACAACTGTGGAAAGGCGCCGGTTTGCCGACGCCGCCGTTCTATGTGGCTGGCCGTAATGACACAGAAGACCTGGGCTTCCCGCTGATGATCAAGCCGGCCCATGAAGGCTCTTCCATCGGCATGGCCAAGGCGGATAACGCCGAGCAGCTGGCCCAGGCGCTGAAAGAAGCGGAAAAATTTGATTCCGATGTGCTGGTGGAAGCCTGGGTTAACGGCCCGGAATACACCGTAGCCATCCTTGGCGAGGAGCCGTTGCCGGCGATCCGCCTGAAGACGCCCAATGCGTTTTATGACTTTGAAGCCAAGTACCAGTCCAACAGCACCGAATATCTGTGCCCGGCCGGACTGGACGACTCTGATGAGCAGGCCCTGCGCCAACTGGCCCTGACCGCCTTCCGGGTAGCAGGCTGCCACGGCTGGGGCCGGGTGGACGTGATGCGCGACGAGCAGGGCAACTGGCAGTTACTGGAAGTGAACACGGTACCGGGAATGACGGATCACTCCCTGGTGCCCATGGCGGCCAGGGCCGCCGGGCGGGATTTCGACACCCTGGTGGGGGAAATCCTGCTCGATGCGCTGGAACGAGGTGATGGCTAAGCAGGCCGCGACCCCGCGCGGGGCCCGCCGCAAGCCGGTGAAGAAAGCCGGCGTACCGCTCAATGAGCGGTTGTCAGCAGCGGTGCCCTGGATGCTGGTGGGAACGGTGGCGGCGGTGTTGCTGGTCGGCGTGATCTATCTGCCGGCGGCACTGGATGGTTATCCGGTGCGCAAGGTGGGTGTAGACGGTGTTACCGATGTGCGCCGTCAACAGCAGATCCAGACCGCCCTGGCGGCGCTGGTTCGCGACGAAAACTATTTTTCCGTGCCGCTGGAGGAAATCTATCAGCAGGCACAGGGCCTGAGCTGGGTGGAACGGGTTTCCGTTCGCCGGCAGTGGCCCGACACCGTGGTGTTGACCGTGGAAGAGCGGCGCCCGGTGGCGGTGTGGAATGACACCGTGCTGATTTCAGACAGCGGCGAGCCCTTCAAGGCGCTCAAGCAGTATGACCTGAGCGGCCTGCCGCGGCTGAGCGGACCGCAACAGCGGCTGGAAGAGGTGATGGGGTTCTATCACAGCATGGGCAAGATGCTGGCAGATGTGGACCTGGGTATTCGCAGCATGGAGGTCAACGCACGACTGACCGCGCGACTGACCCTGAACAACGATATGCAGCTGGTGGTAGACCGTGAAGCATACACCAGCAAACTGCGCCGCTTTGTGCGGCTCTATCGCGGTGTGCTGAGCACGGACAGCCGCCGGGTAACCCGGGTCGACCTGCGTTATGCCGATGGCATGGCGGTGACCTGGGGCGAGCAAAGCTAGTTTTAGGAGAATGGATGACATGGCAAACGCATCAGAAAACATGATTGTCGGACTCGACATTGGCACCTCCAAGGTGGTGGCCATCGTCGGTCAGTCATCCGCCGATGGCACCATGGAAATTGTCGGCATTGGCTCCCAGCCGTCCCGGGGGATGAAGAAGGGCGTAGTGGTGGATATCGAAGCCACCGTGCGCTCCATCCAGCGGGCAGTGGAAGAGGCCGAGCTTATGGCCGGTTGCCACATTCATACCGTGTATGCGGGCATCGCCGGCTCTCATGTTCGTAGCCTCAATTCCCACGGCATTGTCGCCATTCGCGACCGGGAAGTGGCCCAGGCGGATATCGACCGGGTGATCGACGCGGCCCAGGCCGTGGCGATTCCGGCAGACCAGAAAACCCTGCATGTGCTGCCCCAGGAATATGTGGTGGACAACCAGGAGGGGGTGCGTGAGCCCATCGGCATGAGCGGTGTGCGTCTGGAGGCCAAGGTGCACCTGGTGACCTGTGCCGTGAATGCCGCCCAGAACATCGAGAAATGTGTTCGCCGCTGCAACCTGGAGGTCGATGACATCATCCTTGAGCAGTTAGCGAGTGCTCACGCCGTGTTGACCGAAGACGAGCGCGAACTGGGTGTCTGCATCGTCGATATCGGTGGCGGCACCACGGATATTGCCATTTTCACCGAAGGTGCCATTCGTCACACCGCCAACATCCCCATTGCCGGGGATCAGGTGACCAACGATATCGCCATGGCCCTGCGGACCCCCAAGCAGCACGCCGACGAGATCAAGATCAAGTACGCCTGCGCGCTGACCCAGCTGGCCGGCGCGGACGAAACCATCAAGGTGCCCAGCGTGGGCGACCGGCCGCCCCGTACCCTCAGCCGCCAGAATCTGGCCGAGGTGGTGGAGCCGCGCTATGACGAGCTGTTCACCCTGATCCAGGCCGAGCTTCGTCGCTCCGGCTTCGAGGACCTGATCCCCGGTGGCATCGTGCTCACCGGTGGCTCCTCAAAGATCGAGGGTGCGGTGGACCTGGCCGAAGAAATCTTTCACATGCCGGTGCGTCTGGGGTCCCCGCAGGGTATCTCCGGGCTCATTGACGTGGTCAAGAACCCGATCTATTCCACCGCAGTGGGCCTGCTGTTGTACGGCCAGCGCATGGAAAAGGACGGCACCAGTGCCCGCGCCCTTGCCGGTGGCGGGGAAGTGAACTGGGTAGAGCGTTTCAAAAACTGGTTCAAGGGCAACTTCTAGTTCCTGAGCCGGGTAACAGTTTTTGCGGAAGCGGCAGTTCCGGGCCGCAGCAACATCACCGGGACCATTCGACGTTAAATGACGTTCAAAGTAGTAACAGGGAAGCAATAACGGGAGATCAACCATGCAATTCAAACTGGAAGACAGCGTACCGCATGGCGCGGTCATTAAAGTGGTAGGTGTCGGTGGTGGCGGCGGTAACGCCGTGGATCACATGGTGCGTTCCGGTGTGGAAGGGGTGGATTTTATCTGCGCCAACACCGACGCCCAGGCACTGCGAAATGCCTCCTCCAAAACCGTGATTCAGCTGGGCAGCCAGGTGACCAAGGGGTTGGGTGCAGGCGCAAACCCGGAAATCGGTCGTCAGTCCGCCCAGGAAGACCGTGACCGCATCGCCGAGCTGCTGGATGGCGCTGACATGGTGTTCGTTACCGCCGGTATGGGTGGTGGCACCGGCACCGGTGCCGCCCCTGTGGTGGCTGAGATCGCCAAGGAGCTGGGTATCCTGACCGTGGCGGTGGTGACCAAGCCGTTCCCCTTCGAGGGCAAGAAGCGCATGCGCTCCGCCCAGGAAGGTATCGAGGAGTTGAAAGAGCACGTTCACTCCCTGATCACTATCCCCAACGAGAAGCTGCAAGCGGTTCTCGGCGGCTCCACCAGCCTGCTGGACGCCTTCAAGGCGGCCAACGAAGTGCTGCAGGGTGCAGTGAAAGGGATTGCCGATCTGATCGTTCGCCCGGGCATGATCAACGTGGATTTCGCTGACGTGCGCACGGTGATGAGTGAAATGGGTACGGCCATGATGGGTACCGGTACTGCCAGCGGCGAAGGCCGGGCGGCAGAAGCGGCCCAGGCAGCCATTTCCAGCCCGTTGCTGGAAGATGTAGACCTGCGTGGCGCCCGCGGTATCCTGATCAACATCACCGCCAACGAGTCCATCGCCCTGGACGAGTTCTCCGAGGTGGGTGACATCGTCAGCGAACTGGCCAGCGATGACGCCAACGTGATCATCGGCACCGCCATCGACCCGGATATGGGCGACAGCATCAGTGTCACCGTTGTGGCTACCGGCCTGGGTGCCGCCGCCCAGCAGGAACTAAAAGTGGTGCGTGGTCGTCAGACCCCCGTCACCGCGGATGGCCGAGTGGACTACAGCGACCTGGATCGCCCGGCAGTGGAGCGCAAACGCGCTGCCCAGCAGGCGGCCAGCGGCCGTGGTCAGCAGGCGGTGAGCACCGCGGAAGATCTGGATTTCATTGATATCCCGACCTTCCTCCGTCGCCAGGCCGACTAACGGTCTGGCGGCAAGGGTGCAAAATCAGGGCATTGCAGTATAATTACGCCCTAATTTTGTGTTGAGGAAAGCGGTATCCTGCAGGATACCCGCAGCTGTGTGACAGACTGATGATCAGACAACGAACGCTGAAAAACGTGATCCGCGCCACCGGCGTGGGACTTCACACCGGCGAAAAGGTCTACATGACCGTACGCCCGGCACCGGTGGATACCGGTATCGTGTTCCGGCGTGTCGACCTGGACCCGGTGGTGGAGATCAAGGCGTCTGCCGATGCCGTCCGCGAAACCACTTTGTCGTCGACCCTGGTTCAGGATGGCGTGAAGGTGGGCACGGTAGAGCATTTCCTGTCTGCCATGGCAGGACTGGGCATCGATAACGCCTTCGTGGAGTTGTCCGCGCCGGAAATGCCGATCATGGACGGCAGTGCCGGTCCTTTCGTGTTCCTGCTGCAGTCTGCCGGCATCAAGGAGCAGGAAGCGGCCAAGAAGTTCATCCGCATCAAGAAAGAAGTGACGGTGCGTGAGGGCGACAAGTCAGCGACTTTCGTTCCCTTTGATGGCTTCAAGGTGACCTTCTCCATCGAATTCGATCACCCGGTGTTTGAAGAGCGAAACCAGGTGTCCAGCATCGACTTCTCCACGACCTCGTTCGTGAAAGAAGTGGCGCGGGCGCGGACGTTCGGCTTCATGCGCGATATCGAGTTCCTGCGCAGCCAGAATCTGGCGCTGGGCGGCAGTGTCGATAACGCCATCGTGGTGGATGAGTACCGCATCCTCAACGAGGACGGGCTGCGTTACGAGGACGAATTCGTCAAGCACAAGATGCTGGATGCCATCGGCGACCTGTATCTGCTGGGCCACAGCCTGATCGGCGAGTTCATCGGTCACAAATCCGGCCATGCCCTCAACAATGCCCTGCTGCGCGAGATTCTCCGTCAGGAGGATTCCTACGAGGTGGTGACCTTCGAAGATGCCACCGATGCGCCGGTGTCCTACATGCGACCGGTGCTGGCGGCGGCGGAGTAGCCGTACTCAGCAGCAAGTTGGAAACGTCGAAACCCTGTTGCCACCCGGCGGTTCTCCCGCCGCCGGGTGGTTTTTCGTTTCAGGGAAGGCGTGTTAGCCAGAGTTCCGGGCTTCAACACCGATCCGGTAATGCCCGGCGTTAGCCCCCTTTCACTTGCCTGTTACACACTCTCTGTTCAGGTATTCAGACATTGAAGGTGCTGTTCACCGTTGAACTTTTAAACGGTTGGCTCACTCTGATTCACCGCGGCTGGCCAGCCGCTGCAAGGATGCCTTGAGGCCTTTGTCCTCAATGGTGTCAGCCAGATCGGCGATTTGTCTGGCACTTTCCCTGGCCAATTTGGGCTTGTCCTGTTGGTTGGCACGGACGTTGCTACTCTGCATCTGGCGTTTTCCGCCCACCACGATTTTGATCTGCTGGCCGGGCAGGGCCTGCTGCAGTTTGGGCAGGTGAAAACGCAATAGCTGAGCTGTCGCGCTGGTTTCGGCAATGGCCAACCAGCGCATGCTGTCTTCGACCAGAGTGACTCGCTCGCGCAGTGCCGGTGGCAGGCAGTCAAGCGGATCGGTGGCTGCTGCGGTATCCGGCTCCTGACGAGCGGTCTTTTTGGCCTCCCTGGTCAGGCCGGAGAGAGTAGGGTGACCACTCAGCAGGGCGAGCAGGGCTTTGGGCGAAGTTGTCTTGCTCATAGGTTTTACTTAGACTAGCCTGCAAATTGTAAAAAATAATCAAGAAAACCAGTGCAACTATTTGAAATTCTTAATTTTTAGTCGGTGCGTTACACGAATCTATGAATATTTTAGTCATTAACAGCAAGCGTGGCCATTCGCGCACACTTCCGGTTCCGCGACACTGGCCCTGGTTACTGGCTGCCGTGCTGGTGGTAGTGCCGGTGCTGATGGGCGTTGGCGGCTACCTACTGGTGTCGCAACTTAACGACCAGCCCGAGTATACGCCGGTAATGACCGAACGTTTTTCCACCCATCTGGAAGAGCAGAAAAAGGCCCTGGAATCGCTGGATCGCCTCAGCCAGGAGCAGTTTCGGGCACTGACCCTGAAGCTGGCCCAGGCCCAGGCTCGACTGGTTCGACTGGATGCGCTGGGTGAGCGGCTGGTGGAAGTGGCAGATATTGATGGCGAGGAGTTTGATTTCAGTACCGTGCCAGGACTCGGCGGGCCGGAAGGTTCGGAAGAGGGCGCCAGCTACGAGCTGCCTTCCTTTATGGAAGCGGTGAACCAGATGGCGGACACCCTTGAACGCCGCGAGCGTCAGCTGGAAATTCTGGAAAACCTGCTGGCCGGCAAGCAGATCGAAGACCAGACCTACCTGTCCGGCCGGCCTCTTGCCAAGGGCTGGATGTCCAGCCGCTTCGGGCGTCGTTCTGATCCCTTCACCGGCCGTGTGGCCTGGCACAAAGGGGTGGATTTTGCCGGCAAGGAAGGCACGCCGATCATTGCCACCGGCGCCGGTGTCGTGACTTATTCCGGTGATCGCTCCGGCTATGGCCTGATGGTGGAAATCAACCACGGTAATGGTATTGCCACCCGCTATGGTCACGCCCTGGAATTACTGGTGGAGCCGGGTGAGATTGTTCGCACCGGGGACGTTATCGGCAAAGTGGGCAATTCCGGCCGCTCTACCGGGCCGCACATTCATTATGAAGTGCTTAAAAATGGCGCTCAGGTGAACCCTCAGCCCTATATTTACCGCGCTCGACGTTAAAGAACAGACGAAAAACGGCCCCTTGTAGGGGCCGTTTTTCGTTGAGCACCCTTGATAACCGGGAATACCACCTTATCTCTTCATCTTATTGTGTTTAGAATGGCTCACCTTGCGGCCAGCACTTTGCCGCCAACGGGCTGTTTGTCCTGACTTTTTACCGAACCGGAAGTTGTATGCTGGGTACCATCGTAAAAAAAATCATCGGCACCAAGAATGATCGTGAGCTGAAACGCATGGGCAAGTTGGTCGAAACGATCAACAGCCACGGGGAAGCGCTGACACAGCTCAGCGAAGCAGACTTGCAGCTCAAGACCCGCGAATTCCGTCAGGCGTTCCAGGACGGCAAGACCCTGGATGAATTGTTGCCGGAAGCCTTTGCGGTGGTGCGGGAAGCCTCCACCCGGGTGATGGGCATGCGCCATTTCGACGTGCAGATGATGGGCGGTATCGCTCTGCATGAGGGGCGAATTTCCGAAATGCGCACCGGTGAGGGTAAGACTCTGACCGCGACTCTGGCGGCGTACCTCAATGCGCTGTCCGGCGAAGGCGTGCACGTGGTCACCGTGAATGACTACCTTGCCGAGCGTGACGCCAACTGGATGCGGCCCCTTTACGAATTTCTGGGCCTCAGTGTCGGTGTGATTCTTTCCCAGCAGCCCACCGATGAGAAGCGGGCGGCCTACGCGTCTGATATCACCTATGGTACCAATAACGAGTACGGTTTCGACTACCTGCGCGACAACATGGCCTTTCGCCTGGAAGATCGGGTTCAGCGTGGTCTCAACTATGCGATTGTGGATGAGGTTGATTCCATTCTCATCGATGAATCCCGCACCCCGCTGATCATTTCCGGGCCGGCAGCCGATTCCTCCGAGCTGTATACGGCCGTCAATAAGCTGATGCCAAATCTCACCGCCGAGATGGAAGAGCAGGAAGGCGATTACTTCGTTGATGAAAAGCAGCGTCAGGTCGAGTTGACGGAAACCGGGCACCAGAAAATTGAGGCGCTGCTGGTCAGTAATGCTCTCCTGGAGCAGGGCGAAAGCCTCTACGCAGCTCATAACCTGGCGCTGCTTCACCATGTCCATGCGGCATTGAAGGCCCACGCTCTATTCCATGTGGACCGGGACTACATTGTCCAGAATAACCAGATCGTTATCGTTGACGAGCACACCGGCCGTACCATGCCCGGACGTCGCTGGTCCGAGGGCATTCACCAGGCGATCGAAGCCAAGGAAGGGGTGAATATCCAGCAGGAAAACCAGACCCTGGCATCTACCACCTTCCAGAACTATTTCCGCCTCTACAACAAGCTGGCGGGTATGACCGGTACGGCTGATACCGAAGCCCTGGAATTCCGTCAGATTTATGGCATGGATGTGGTGGTGGTGCCGACCAATCGGCCCATGGTTCGTGTGGATGCCAATGATCTGGTGTATCTGACACTGGAAGAAAAATTCGATGCCATCGTCAAGGAAATCAGCGAAGCGGTGGCCAAGGGTGCCCCGGTGCTGGTGGGTACCGCGACCATTGAATCGTCCGAGTATCTGTCCAAGCGCCTGAAAAAAGACAAGATTGCCCACGAAGTACTGAACGCCAAGTTTCACCAGCGTGAAGCACAGATTATTGCCCAGGCGGGGCGGCCTGGTGCGGTAACGATCGCCACCAATATGGCGGGCCGGGGTACCGATATCGTGCTGGGTGGCAACCCGGAAGAGCAGATCAAGCACATGGATACCCCCTCGGACAAGGAAGCGGAAAAAATTCGCGCCGAGTGGCAGGGCAACCATGACACCGTGATGGAAGCTGGCGGCCTGCATATCATCGGCACAGAGCGTCACGAGTCTCGCCGTATCGATAACCAGCTCCGCGGTCGTGCCGGTCGTCAGGGTGATCCGGGCTACACCCGCTTCTTCCTGTCAATGGAAGATGACCTGATGCGGATTTTCGCCTCGGACCGCATTCGCAACATGATGCGCTCCCTGGGGCTGGAGAACGGCGAGGCCATTGAGCACCGCTGGGTGACCCGTGCCATCGAGAATGCCCAGCGCAAGGTGGAAGGGCGTAACTTCGATATCCGCAAGAACCTGCTGGAATACGATGACGTGGCCAATGACCAGCGTCGTGTGATCTACACCCAGCGTGACCAGATTCTGGAAACCGACGATCTGCGCACCTCTGTGCAGGGCATTCGTTATGATGTGGTGACCGAGCTGGTGCACAGTTATCTGCCGCCGGGTTCCGTGGAAGATCAGTGGGATGTGCCGGGTCTGGAGAAAACCCTGGAGGCGGAATTCCAGTGTAATGCGCCGGTGGGTCAGTGGCTCAACGAAAACAACCAGATGCATATCGACGGTGTCATCGAGAAGCTGGTGGAAACCCTGGAGCAGGACTATCTGCGCAAGGAAGGGGAAATCGGCGTCGAGGACCTGCGCAAGATCGAAAAACACCTGATGCTGCAGATCCTGGACCGTCACTGGAAAGAGCATCTGGCCAGCATGGACCACCTGCGTCAGGGCATTCATCTGCGCGGCTATGCGCAGAAAAACCCCAAGCAGGAATACAAGAAAGAGTCTTTCGAGTTGTTCCAGGGGTTGCTCAACCAGATCCAGCATGAGCTGATTCGCGTGCTGCACAGCTTCCAGGTGCGACGTGATGACGAAGTGGAGCGTCTTGAGCAGCAGCGCCAGGAAGAGGCCCGCCGCCAGGCAGAAAAAATGAAGATGCAGGCGGCCCCGGAACCGGGCACTGATGGCACGGCCGGCGAGAATAATCAGGCCGACGGTACCAAGACCGTGGTTCGCGAAGGTCGAAAGGTGGGGCGTAATGAACCTTGCCCCTGTGGCTCGGGCAAGAAATACAAGCAGTGCCACGGCAAGATTGAATAACAGCAGCCTCAAGCCACAAGCTGCAAGGAAATCCAGAGCACCGGCAACGCCGGTGCTTTCTTTGTTTGGGCTTGTGGCTTGAAGCTTGTCGCTGAACGCTAAAGGATTGGTTATGACACAGACAGAATGGTTGCCTGTCCCCGGTATCCGTCTTGCCGCTGTTGAAGCTGGCATCAAGAAGGCCAACCGCAAGGACCTGGTGGTGCTGGAGCTGAGTGAAGCTTCCCGTGTCAGCGGAGTTTTCACCTTGAACCGTTTTTGCGCCGCGCCGGTGCAGGTGGCAAAAAGCCGTCTTGCCGCAGGGGCACCCAAATACCTGATGATCAATACCGGCTATGCCAACGCGGGCACCGGCAAGAAGGGCATGGAAAACTGTCTGGCCAGCTGTCGCCTGTTGGCCGATGCGGCTGGTTGCGCTGAGGATCAGATCCTGCCGTATTCCACCGGGGTAATCGGTGAGCAGTTTCCGTTGCCGGCGTTTGCAACTGGCTTGCCCAAGGCATTGGCAGGACTGGATGAGCATCACTGGGGCCGTGCGTCAGAAGGCATCATGACCACCGATACTTACCCCAAGCTTACCAGCCGGCGGGTGGAGATCGACGGCGTGCCGATTACTGTCACCGGCATGGCCAAGGGTTCGGGCATGATCAAGCCGAACATGGCCACCATGCTGGGCTTTATCGCCACCGATGCGCCTATCGCCAAGCCACTTCTGGATCAGTGGGTGAAGGCGCTGGCGGACAAGTCGTTCAACCGGGTCACGGTGGACGGTGACACCTCCACCAACGATGCCTGTATGCTGATCAGCACCGCTGCGGCCCAGATGCCGGAGATTCAGGCGCTGGATGAGCATAGCCAGGTGCTGTATCAGGCTCTGGAAAGTGTCTTCGTGGAGCTGGCTCAGGCACTGGTGCGCGATGGCGAAGGGGCCACCAAGTTTGTGTCGATTACCGTGGCTGGAGCGGCCAGTGAATCCGACGCCCGCATCGTGGCGGAAACCATCGCCCATTCCCCGCTGGTGAAAACAGCGCTGTTTGCTTCAGACCCAAACTGGGGCCGCATCCTGGCTGCCATCGGCAGAGCCCCCATTGCGTCCCTGGACGTGGACAAGGTCAATGTCTGGCTGGACGACCTGTTGCTGGTGGAGCAGGGCGGTGTGGCGGACAGCTATGAAGAGGCAAAAGGCGCAGCGGTGATGGCCCAGCCGGAAATCAGCATCCGTGCGGATCTGGCCAGCGGCGATGCCGAGTGCACCGTGTGGACCTGTGATTTCAGCTACGACTACGTAAAGATCAACGCGGAATATCGCACATAATCTGAACGCCGGACGTAAAAACTGCTGTAGGAGCTATGCTTGCATGGCGAACGTGCTCGCGACGTTCATCTGCTGTTGCGCCTGCGGGCATGGCTCTCCCGACGCTCCTTAAGAAACGTTTTTTATGACTACAACCACCCCCGCCATTACTGTCGTTGCCGCCATCATCCGCGGCAACGACGGCCGCATCTGCCTGAGTCGGCGTCCGGACCACAAGCATCAAGGGGGGCGCTGGGAGTTTCCCGGCGGCAAGGTGGAGCCGGGCGAGCCCCTATCGACGGCCCTGGCCAGGGAGCTGGAGGAGGAGCTTGGCATGCAGGCGGCCATCTCGTCCCCGTTTATGACTATCGCCCACCAGTACCAGGATCTGCATGTCACCCTGCATTTTCGCGATGTCACCGCCTGGCAGGGCGACCCTTCGGGCTGTGAAGGGCAGCAAGTGAGCTGGTTTGAGATTCCGGAACTGCCGGCGCTGGAGTTTCCGGCGGCGAACCGGCCGGTGGTCACCGCGATCACGCTTCCCGATTATCTCGCCATCGCGCCGGATAATATGGATCTGGAAGCTCTCAAAGCAGGTATCGGCCGTCTTGATGCTGCCCGTATGGGGCTGTATCTGCGCCAGTGGAGCGAGCATGCGGCACTGCCTGAGATTCTGGCACTGTGCCGGGAAACAGGCATAAAGGTATGGTTGCGGGCCTCATCGGCAGCGTGGGCGCAGCAAGTGTCCTTGCAGGGCGTCTTTGGGCTGCATCTGCCGGGCTCGGCATTGATGGATTGTCAGGGGCGACCAGATTTTGCGGGGGTGGTTTCAGCGGCCTGTCACAGCCGTGACGCCCTGGAAAAGGCGGCAGACCTGGGGCTGGATATGGCGCTGGTCTCCCCGGTAGAGGCCACGGTCAGTCATCCGGATCGTCCCCCTCTGGGGTGGCAACAGGCGGGGGAATGGATCTCTGGGTTGCCTATTGCATGCTATGGGCTGGGAGGTGTCTCGCCAACAGATCTGGAGACCGCCCGTCAGCACGGCGCCATTGGCGTGGCAGGTATCCGGGCCTTCTGGCCGGATGCCTCAACCTCTCTGTAGCGTGCAGCTGGCTTAGGCTCAGCGCACCCTACAGTAGGTGCCCCATACAACCAGTCCAGCAATTCCCCTATTGGAATCCAACCAGCGTACCGCGTTAACGGCCCACGCTTGAGCGGATTGGTCAGACGATCAAAACTCCTCAAAATCCCCGGGGGCATTGTCATCACCGGGAATCGCATGCCGTTCCGCCGCCCAATCGCCCAGATCGATCAACTTACAGCGCTCAGAGCAGAAGGGCCGCCAGGGGTTGTTGGTCCAGCGGGTGAGGGATTTGCACTGGGGGCAGGGATAGGTTTGGGTGGTGTTATTGGTATCAGACATGTTCAGAGTGCGTTAGCCAGTTCCAGGTAGCGTTGATGCAGGCTAGTCAGTTGCTCGTGAAGTGCCTGCAGCGAACCGTGATTCTCAACCACATCGTCGGCCTGGTCCAGGCGTTTGGTTCTCTCCATCTGGGCCTTGATGATGGCGGCAATCTGCTCTTCGGGAACATGATCCCGTTCCATGGCCCGTTTGACCTGCAATTCTGCCGGCGCATCAATGACCAGAATGCGGTCTACCAGCGCTTTCTGGCTGGTTTCCAGCAACAAAGGCGATACCAGCACGGTATAGATGGACTGACTGACAGCAATTTGCCGTTTCAGCTCCTCGCCGATGGCGGGGTGAGTAATGCCTTCAAGTACCTTCAGGGCGTCCGCATCCGCAAACACGATCTCGCGCAAAGCGCGACGGTCCAGGGCGCCATCCGCAGTGAGTACATGCTCACCAAAATGATTGGCGATACTCTTGAGTGCAGGCTGGCCCGGTTCCACGACTACCCGGGACGCCAGATCCGCGTCCACAATGGTGATGCCCTGCTGGGCGAGGAAATCCGTGGCAGCGGTTTTGCCGCTACCAATACCGCCAGTCAGGCCGACTACGAACATGCATACTCCAGAACAAGACTTCACTGGCGCTGGAGCTTGACCCCTTCGCTTTGCAAAGCAAGGCTCCAACGAAAATTATCCAGGGGTTTTTCAGCTATTAACTATTCACTGTTAACTATTAACTGATTCTGAACATCCCCAGATACGAGCTGACGATGGTATCGCCCCACAGCAATGCAATCCAGCCAGCGGCCGCCAGATAGGGGCCAAAAGGGATCTGGGTGCGCTTTTCGCCACCGAAGAGAGTGGCGATGAGGGTGAACACCAGGCCCACCACGGAAGACAGCAAAATAATCAGCGGCAGATACTGCCAACCCGTCCAGGCGCCCAGGGCAGCAAGAAGCTTGAAGTCACCATAGCCCATGCCTTCCTTGCCAGTAAGCAGCTTGAACAGCCAGTACACGCTCCACAAGGACAGATAACCTGCCATGGCACCCACCACGGCATCCGGCAGGGAAACCGGTGAAACGCCAAGCAGTGCCGCCAACAGGCCGGCCCATAGCAGAGGGTAATTCATGCTGTCCGGTAGCAGGGTGGTATCCGCATCAATCATTGCGGCCGCCAGCAGCGTCCAGGTGGCAAACAGGGTAAAGGCCAGCCAGGGACCATAACCGAAGTGCCAAGCGCACAGGCCGGCCAGCACGCCACTGGCAACTTCAATGATCGGATAACGCTTGCTGATCGGTGTTGCGCAGCCTTTGCATTTGCCTTTCAGCGCCAACCAGCTCACCACCGGAATATTTTCATACCAGGTGATGGCTTGGTCACATTTTGGACAGCGCGAACGCGGCGTCACCAGGTTGAAGATCTTGCCATCATCCTCCGCGGGTAGCTCGAGAATTTCGCGGGCTTCCTGCTTCCAGCCACGCTCCATCATCACCGGTACGCGGTAGATGACGACATTGAGGAAGCTGCCAATTAACAGGCCCAGAAAAACACAGAGCCCAACCAGCAGGGTTGGGCTCGCGGAGAGAACAGCAAAGAAATTTTCAGTCATCAATCAGCCTACAACTGCGCCCATTTGGAAGATAGGAAGATACATGGCGATGATCAAGCCACCAATAACAACCCCCAAGACACTCATGATTAGTGGTTCCATCATGCTGGTTAAGCCGTCCACAGCATTATCAACTTCATCTTCGTAGTAAATGGCCACCTTCTCAAGCATCGCATCAAGCGCGCCAGATTCTTCGCCAATCGCTGTCATTTGCAAAGCCATGGCAGGAAAAACGCCGGTGCTGCGCATTGCAAATTGGAGCTGTTGACCCGTAGAGACATCATCTTTCACCTGTATAACCGCATTGCGGTATACCACATTGCCTGTTGCGCCAGCACAAGCGTCGAGAGCGTCAATCAAGGGTACGCCGGCTGCAAAGGTGGTGGAGAGGGTGCGAGCATACCTGGCAATGGTGGATTTGAATGCCAGGTCTCCAACGATGGGGAGTTTTAATACCAGCCTGTCCAGGCTATTTCTAAATGCTTCAGAGCGCTTTTTTAACTGAACAAAAATAGCGGAAAAGGCTATGAGGAAAATCACGATAAAAAAGAAGTTTTCCTGAAGTGATTCGGATAACGATATAACAAATTGAGTGAATGCGGGCAGCTCTGCACCAAAACCATGGAAGAGTTCTTCAAAAACCGGAACGACTTTAAGCAGCAGAATTGCAGTCACAATTACAGCGGCAACTACAACGGTTGCTGGATATTTCATTGCTTTCTTGATTTTTTGTTTTAGGGCTTCGCTCTTTTCCTTATAGAGAGCAACTCTGTCCAGCATGGTTTCCAGTGCGCCTGATTGTTCACCTGCATCAATCAGGCTGCAATAGAGGTCGTCAAAGTAGTCTGGATGCTTTGATAGAGCGCCAGCAAAATTGTTGCCACCTTCTACATCTACTTTTAATTTGAGGACCAGGTCCTTCATGCTGGGGTTGTCGAGCCCATCGGCAACGATCTCAAAAGCCTGGACCAAAGGGACGCCGGCTTTCATCATGGTGGCCATTTGACGAGTAAAAAGTGCTATGTCGAGAGGCTTGATTTTCTTTTTTCCGCCGAAACGAAGTTCTCGTTTTTTTACTACTTTCTTGGCATTGATGCCTTGCTTGCGCAGCTCCGCACGAACCATGGCGGGGGTTTTTCCAGCCGCCTCCCCTTTGACTTTGATGCCTTTGCGATCAACCCCTTCATAAGTAAAAGTGACACTTTGTTGTGCTGCTGTTTTAGTCGCCATAATTAATGTCCGCTTGTTACACGGTTAACTTCTTCCAGGCTGGTTACGCCTTGCATGGCTTTCACCAGCCCGGAGCGGTGTAGATCATTGAATCCTTCCTTGCGGCATTGGTCACCAATCTGAATGGAGTTGCCCTCTTCCATAATAATTCGAGCAATACCATCAGTGATCTTGACCACTTCGTAGATCCCTACGCGCCCTTTGTAACCGTTGTTGCATTTGTCGCATCCCTCAGGGCCGTACACAGTAAACTCGGAAGCCGCATCTTCTTCCGTGAATCCCATCTCAAGCAGCGATTGTTTTGGGATTTCCACCTTGGTTTTGCAGTGTTCGCAAAGCCTGCGAGCCAAACGCTGGGCGATAATCAATACCACGGAGGTGGCGATATTAAAGGACGGGACACCCATGTTACGAAGACGGGTCAGCGTTTCCGGTGCGCTGTTGGTGTGGAGGGTCGACAGTACCAAGTGACCGGTTTGTGCTGCCTTGATTGCAATATTGGCGGTTTCCAGATCGCGGATCTCACCAACCAGAATGACGTCAGGGTCCTGACGGAGGAAAGCGCGCAAGGCGGCAGCGAAGTCCATGCCCTGTTTGGGGTTGACGTTCACCTGGTTGATGCCCTCCAGGTTGATCTCTACTGGGTCTTCGGCAGTGGAAATGTTCCGCTCGGGCGTGTTGAGAATGTTTACCCCGGTATAAAGGGAGACGGTTTTCCCGGAGCCGGTGGGGCCTGTAACCAGAATCATGCCCTGGGGTTTTTGCAAGGCATCCATATAGAGCTGTTTCTGATTTTCTTCGTAGCCGAGGGCGTCGATGCCCATCTTGGCCGATTCAGGGTCGAGGATCCGCAGGACGATCTTTTCCCCAAACAGAGTAGGGCAGGTGTTCACTCGAAAATCGATTGCTCGGGTCTTGGAGATTTTAAGTTTGATGCGTCCATCCTGGGGGACCCTCCGTTCCGAGATGTCCAGCCGCGACATGACTTTAAGGCGAGCTGAAAGCTTACTGGCAATATTGACCGGCGGTTTGGAGACTGTTTTGAGAATCCCGTCTTGGCGGAATCGTACTCGATAAGTTTTCTCATATGGCTCGAAATGAAGATCCGAAGCTCCGCCTTTGATGGCATCCAGCAGGAGCTTGTTGACGAAGCGAACAATGGGGGCATCATCTGAGCCGGATTTCGTCTCGTCGGTAGTTTTTTCCTCTGCCGCACCTATATCAAGGTCATCCAGCCCATCATCCAGGTCATCAAAAGCGCTGTCTTCTGAATCGGACTCAAGGTTATCGATCCAGTGGGTCAGCTTGTCTTGCTCAACAATAATGGTTTCAACGTTGAGGCCTGTATTGAAGCGGATTTCTTCCAGAGCGGGCAAGTTGGTAGGGTCGGCAACGGCCACAAATAAACGGCTGCCCCGGCGAAACAATGGCAGCACATGGTGCTTGGTAATCAGTTTGGGGTCGACAAGATCTTTGACCAGGCTGTCCCGCTGGAAGGTGCTGAGATCCAGGATCGGGTCTCCGAACTCTTCGGCAACGGCTCCGGCCACAACGTTGGCCGACAGCTTGCCCGAAGTGACGAGCTGGTAAACCAGGCTCATCCGTTCTTCACGGGCCTGTTTTTGCGCCTGCTGTATTTCCTCGGCGGTTAGTAGCTCCTGCCGAATCAGGCGCTGCGGTAAGCCGCTGAATGAAAGGGTCTGGCTAGTCATGGCAACCTGCTTGTTTATGCTTAGTATTGTCGGTATGCCCAACACTTTCTTCGTAACATACCGGTTGTGGTTGTCACAGGGAAGACCGGATGTCGCAAAATCAGTGCCTTGCCGCAGTTTTCTAAGGTATTTCCCCAGACTATTTCCGTCATGCCCAGAGAGGAATTTCCAGAGAGCCTCTTGTCAGGGTGTGGATGGTGTGACCCAGTGTGGCACCAGTGCGAGGAAGGGGTGACGTATATCGTCAGCTGCTGACATTAAAGGTAACCCAAATAGTGGGCCGACTATGATGCTTTCTGCAACAGCCGGGGCTCGACGCCAGAGAATGTGCCTTCTCCTAATGATTTCGTCGCACTACCGAAAAGTTGGCCCACTCTGTGCATTATGACAACGCAGAGGCTCGCCAGGGGTGGGCTCACAACAAGATTTGCCAATTTAGTTGGAGAGAACGACATGAAAAAGCAAATGCAACAGGGTTTCACCCTTATTGAACTGATGATCGTGGTAGCCATCATCGGTATTCTGGCTGCTGTGGCTATTCCTCAGTACCAAAACTACATCGCTCGCTCTCAGGTAACCCGCGTCATGCAGGAAGCTGGTGCGATGAAAACGGCTGTTGAGGCTTGTATCAATGATGGCCGTTTGGCTTTGGGTGCTGCCGCTGGCGAATGTGATCCGGGTGCTACCGGCTCTAACCTGCTGACTGGTGCCGCACAGGTTGGTCCAGCACTTCCGGCTGGCACTGGTGTTCCTCAGGCTACTAATCCGCTGACAGCTGCTTCCACGATTATTGCAACTTTTGGCAACAATGCTGCTGCAGTACTGCAAGATGCTGGCGCCACATTGACCTGGACTCGTGACGCTACTGGTTCTTGGGTGTGTACCACTACTGCCCCTGCAAACCTGAAGCCGACTGGTTGTACGAACTAAGCAGTTTGTATTGCATAAGGCTTGACCTCGATCAGCCTGGAAACCCGGTGCGAAAGCACCGGGTTTTTTTATGGCGGTGGTTTTTTCGGGGCGGGAGTTAGATGGTAGCTAGAAGTCAACGCGGATAACGGAGCCTAGCGTTTTCGACTATTACGTCTTGTCATATTCCTACCCCTTTCTGTGCAGCCTATTGGCATTCTGGATATGGCGCCTGGCTGCGTGATTAGCCTCTTATCTAAGTGAAACTGAACGTCGATTGATGTGGAGATCAAGATTGCAGTCGGAGAGATAAGTCAGTGGCTATTACATGCTTGGTTAAGGCTCCGGACGACAAAAACCAGCTACGGTTGTCGGGTAAGCAATTGGCATTTTCCAATGTAAGGTTGCCAGAAACCTCAAGAGCAGCTACGTCAGTAGTGTTCCCAGCGTTGTGCAGCATTTCGGCACTAAAGTTATCCAGCATAATCTGATCTGGTTTCAGCCGTGCGGCTTCCTCCAGTTCCTCCAGTGTTTCCACTTCTACAATGATCTTCTTTTCCGGCGCCAATGCCCGCGCCCGCTCGATGGCTGCGGTAATTCCACCACAAGCAGCCACATGGTTCTCCTTGATCAAAAACGCATCGTACAAGCCGATGCGGTGATTCTGGCAGCCCCCACAAAGCACGGCGTATTTCTGGCCAGCCCTAAGGCCGGGGAGCGTTTTACGCGTATCCAGAATGGTGACGTTCGTGCCTTCTACGGCATCCGCGTAGCGGCGCGCAGTAGTAGCGGTACCCATCAGGGTCTGCAGGAAGTTCAGCGCGGTGCGTTCGCCTGTGAGAATCTGGCGGGTGTTGCCTCGCAGGGTGCAGAGTGTGGTATCTGCGGTCAGCCGATTACCATCCTGCACATGCCACTCAATCTGCACATCGCCCAGTTGCCGGAAGACCTCATCAGCCCAGGGAATGCCGCACATGACCGCGTCTTCGCGGGTAATGATGGTGGCGGTCGTTTCGCTGTCGGCATCGATAAGCTGAGCGGTGATGTCGCCGCTGCGGATGTCTTCTTCAAGAGCAAAGCTTACGTTGCGCTGAATATCGTCACGCACATAGTCGGGCAGGGTGATGGTCATGCTGTTCTCGGTGCTGAACTCAATGAAAACCCGCAGGCAGGCCTGCGGGTCGTGTTATTGGGTGGTGTTTTCAATCGGGCCGGGTGGAAAAGAATTCCCGGCTGAGCCTGACCACCACGGGTGACAATAATAGCAGAGCAATCAGGTTAGGTATCGCCATCAAGATATTCATGATGTCGGCTAGTGCCCAGACCAGGTTCAGGCTGACGACGGCACCAAAAGGCACTGCCAGTACCCAGATCACCCGGAAGGGCAGGACGGCCCGGTCGCCAAACAGGAACTGGGTGCAGCGTTCGCTGTACAGGCTCCAGCCCAGCAGGGTGGTGAAGGCAAAGATCGCCAGGCCGCCGGCCACAATCACATTGCCGAAGTCCCCGAAGGTAGAGGAAAAGGCCAGGGCGGACAGCGGCGCGCCTTCTGCACCGCTGGTCCAGGCGCCGGAGGAAACGATGGCCAGGCCGGTGATGGAGCAGACGATGATGGTGTCGATAAACGTACCCAACATGGCGATGGAGCCCTGTCTGGCCGGGTGATCGGTATTGGCGGAGGCATGGGCGATGGGCGCGCTGCCCAGGCCGGCCTCGTTGGAGAAGATGCCACGGGCAATCCCGAAACGGATCGCTTCCTTGACCAGAGCGCCCGCGAAACCGCCGGCAGCCGCAGTGCCGGTGAAGGCACTTTCGAAGCATAGGGCCAGGGCGGCGGGCAGGGCGTCAGCATGGTCTACCAGCACCACCAAACCGGCCAGCAGGTAGGCCAGCGCCATAAAGGGGACGATATAAGTCGCCACGGTGGCAATCCGCTTCATGCCGCCTAGTACCACCAGGCCCACGAGGACGGCCAGGGTGACCCCTGTTACCCATGCTGGAAGCCCGAAGCTGTCCTGCAGGCCGTGAGCGACAGAGTTGGCCTGGACGCTATTGCCAATGCCGAAGCCGGCCAACATGCCGAAGATGGCAAAAGCGATGGCCAGCCAGCGCCAATTTGGGCCGAGACCGTTCTGGATGTAGTACATGGGGCCGCCCACATACTGGCCGGCGCTGTCCTTTTCCCGATATTGCACGGCCAGTACGGCTTCCGCGTACTTGGTGGCCATGCCCACCAGGGCAATCAGCCACATCCACACGAGTGCTCCCGGCCCGCCGGAGTGAATAGCCGTCGCTACCCCCACGATGTTACCGGTACCGATGGTCGCAGACAGCGACGTGGCCAGGGCGGCGCCGGCACCGATCGTGCCGACCCCGATCTTCGGGCCGAACATCTGTCTGAAGCCAAACCCCAGCTGTCTCAGGGGCAGGAAACGCAGGATCAGAGTCAGATAGAGGCCTGTGCCAGCAATCAGGATTAGTGCCGGCCATCCCCACAGGAAGCCGCTGATCTGTTTAAGAATGGTAACCGCTTGCTCCATGGCTCTCGTCCATTGCCCCAAAAGGCCTTAGGCTATGGGAATTTAGCGGGCAGGGAAAGCTGGCGACGTGTTTGTGGTTAACTAAATATAAAGCCTCACATGCCAACTAGTTCAAAATTATTAGTTTGATGGTGTGATAGCTTAGTTAGGTATTAAAACCACAGTCCCATTTTCTGAACGGGTGCAGCTTAATCCCGGGGGTGTCATGGCCAAGGTTACCCAACTCAAATCGGTCGCTGCCAAAGCAGCCGCTAACAGCCTGCCCAGACCGATCGAAAAAGTGCGTGACCGCTATCTGTCGCTGGCGTCTTCCTATCTGGAGGATATGCTCGATGGAGCCGATGACATCCTTTACGACCTGGCGGAAAAAGAAGCGGATAGCGAGCGCGAGCGCTACTTTGATGCCATGCGTGAGCTGCGCATCCAGCGAGCTGGGCTGATGGCTGGCTTGAAACAGGTCATCCAGCAGCAGTTTTCCAATCTTGGACGCCCCCAGGAGGAAACGTCTTCACTGGAAAGTACCAAGCTTGATCTGGACTCTCTGACTCTGGTCAATGAGGAAGAATTGGAAACCACGGTGGCCCTGGACAACATGGCTCGCCGTGCCCGCAATGGCTGTGTGGAACAGCTCAAGGTGTTGTGCCACCGCCTGGAATATCTTTTTGAAAGCAAGGCAGAAATCACCGAACGGAATAATCCGCTGGAGCCACGCCAGCTGGTGGACGCCTTCAGCCAGGGGCTTGAAAAGCTCTCTCTGGACATCAAGTCTCGCCTGATCATCCTCAAGCTGTTTGAGCGTGAAGTCATGGCGGAAACCGGATACATGGTGTCTGAAGCCAACAAGGTGCTAGTGGACGCGGGTGTCTTGCCGGACATGAAAACCGCGCCCATCGCACCTGCACGTAAGCCTGGGAATCGTTCACTGGCGGGCAGCCAGGCATCCTCCTCGAGCTCTGCTGCCGGTAGCAATGACCAGATGTTCGGGTTGTTACAGGAGCTGCTGGTAACCATGCGTGGCATGCAGGGTGGCTCAGCTGCCGCATCCGGAGCCTCTGCAGGCGCGGACATGAGCGCGGCCATGGCAGTCATGCAGAACGGTGTGCCTTATCTCAATGGCGCCCCGGTGGCCAACGCGGCTTCCGTCCACCAGGTCAGCTCTGATGACTTGATGGGTGTGCTCAATCGTTTGCAGCGTGTGGAACGCAGCCTCAGCGAAACAGATGGCGAAAAGGCCAACCTGAAGGACGACCTGTCAGAATTGCTCGACAGTGAGCATGGCGAAGCCATTCATGCGCTGGATCAGGCCGATGACGATGTGATCAACCTGGTGTCCCTGCTGTTTGATTTCATTCTGGATGACGAGGGCCTGCCCTCCGAGATCAAGGCGTTGATTGGGCGCCTGCAGATTCCCTTGCTGAAAGTGGCAATCACCGACAAGAACTTCTTCAGTAACGACAACCACGAAGCTCGACTACTGCTCAACATGCTGGCCCGGGCCGGCAATCAGTGGGACCCGCAACAGGGTATCCAGGACGACCTGTACCAGCGTATCAACCACGCGGTACATCGCATCATTGATGATTTTGAAGACGATGCCAGCTTGTTTGCCACCCTGCTGGATGAGTTTCAGCGCTTTTTCGACAGCCAGAGCTCACGCTCCGAGCGCGTTGAGCAGCGGGTGCGTGAGGCGGAGGAAGGCAAGGCTCGTGCCGAGCTGGCCCGTCAGGAAGTGGTGGCGGTGCTCGACAAGCGTATGGCAGGCCGTCAGTTACCCGATGTGGTGGTACGGTTGCTGCGCCAGGGTTGGCAACAGGTGCTTTACCTGACCTGGTTACGCGAAGGTGCCGACAGTGGTGCCTGGCAGCAGCAGGTCAAGGTGGTTGATGGCGTGGTCTGGAGTGTTCTGCCACACCGTGATCAGGCGGCGCTGGAAAAGCTCAAGGCGCTCAGCCCCAAACTCCTCAAGACGCTGCATAGCGGGCTTGCCCAGATCAGTTATGATGAAGCAGAAGCCAAGCAGTTACTGATCAAGTTCCAGGATGTGCACCAGCAACTGCTCAAGGGCCTGGAAACCGAGCGAGTGGCTGTGGAGCCGGAAATGCCGGCACCGCAACCGCAAGCCCAGGAAGAAGCCGTTTTGCCGGAAAATCACTTCCTGGTGAAAAAAGCCGGGCAGCTTGCCCCGGGCCAGTGGATTGAGCTCGTGGACGGTGACGAGCCGCGCCGTGCCAAGCTGGCTGCCAATATCCGCGCCGGCGTCAAGATGGTGTTTACCAACCGTCGCGGCATCAAGGTGGAAGAGTTCTCTGCTTACACGCTGGCCGTTGCCCTGCATGAAGGGACTGTTAAACTCATCGAAGAGGGAGCCCTGTTCGACCGGGCTCTGGAAGCGGTTATTGGAGACCTGCGCCGCATGCAGGCCAGCGCACAGCACTAGTCGTTGGTTTGTCCGCGCGGGCATAGAACCTGTTCATGATCTATACGCAGCCGCGTTGCCGCTAAAAATGGTGCCAGGCAATACTCGCAGAGCACAGAGGGCGCGGACCGCAGGGCCTGACGGGTCAAGTTCAAGGTCCGCAACACAGCATGGCGCCATTTTTAGCGGTAACCCGAAGGGCCGGGCCCCTTTTTCCGCCAGCCCGCGATTGCTCTTATTTATGTAGAATGACTACACGACACAATCGCAATCACGACCTGGCGAAAAAATTGACTCCGGCGCGGTTGCGTATAGATCATGAACAGGTTCTAAGGAGCTTGCGCGGGTGCTCACCCTCAACGAACACCGGGTCGATCAGGCACAGTGGTGCCCATCCCCCAATTTCAATCTCCGCCCCGATCCCGATGATATATCCCTGCTGGTGATTCATAACATCAGCCTGCCGCCGGAGCAGTTCGGCGGCGATCACATCCAGGCCCTGTTCCAGAACTGCCTGAACCCGGACGACCACCCCTATTTCCGCGAAATCCACCAGCTGACCGTATCGTCGCATTTTCTCATCCGGCGTGACGGCAGCCTGTTGCAGTTTGTTCCCTGCGATCGGCGGGCCTGGCATGCCGGAGTTTCCAGCTTTGCCGGGCGGGAAAACTGTAATGATTTTTCCATCGGCATCGAGCTGGAAGGCGCAGATACTGTTCCCTATGAAGAGGTGCAGTACGCGACCCTGACGGAACTTACTGCACTACTGCAATCCCATTACCCGGCGATCAAGGATGTCCGCATCACCGGCCACGAACATATTGCCCCGGGCCGCAAGACTGACCCGGGGCCCGCTTTCGACTGGGCGGATTACCGGGCCCGCCTGGCCCGTTTCAAGGAGGAAATGGCATGAAGTTTCTGGTGCTGATACTGGTCCTCGGCCTGCGCCGTCTGGATACCAGCTGGCCGCTGTGGCTCGCCAACCCGCAACGCCATCAGGGCTGGTTGCAGCAATGGGGCAACCGCCTGGGGCAGGGGCAGCGAGTCTGGTGGCTGGCCGTGCTGTTGCCAGCACTATTGATTTACGCCCTGACCTGCTGGCTGGACGGTTTCTGGGGGCAGCTGGTGGTGTTGCTTCTGGGCGTGATATTGATGCTGTGGCTGGCAGGAGGACAAAGCGAGTTTCGTCATGTGGATGAATTACTGGTGCGTGGTCGAATGAACGACCCGGAAGGCTTTGCGGCCCTGGCCACGGATGAATTCGATGTGACCGGAACACCGGACGATCCTGCCTACCAGAGTGCCCTGACGGAAAAAATTCTGGCGCGGGAACAACAGCTCTTTATCGCTATCTTCTGGCTGGTGCTACTGGGTTTCGCCGCGGCGTTTCTGGTCGTACTCAATCGAGCCTGGGTAATCCGGGCTGGCGACGAGCAGGCCAATCACTGGCAGACACGCCTGGATAGCTGGCTAAGCTGGCCGGCCAACCGGTTGCTGGTGTTGAGTATGGCGCTGGCCGGTGATTTCACCGCCGTTATGGAAAAAATGCGTGGCCATTGGTCGCGCCAGGAACACAGCGGCCAAGCGCTACAACAGGTGGCCAATGTGGCCCTGGAAGACTCCCAGTCCAGCGGTGAAGGTTCCCTGTCAGCGGCCCTGGATCATCTGGAATCCCTGCAGGGGCTGCTACTGCGCTGTGTTGCCATCTGGCTGATCCTGGCGGCGCTGTGGGTTATCGCGATCTGAAGGCGCTGGGTCGCGCGTGGGGTGCACTGAGCGAACCCTCTAATTAATCATTGAGAATGGATAATTGATAACGGCGCGATCAACGCTGTGTCGGTTCTCAATTCTCAATTATTCATTATCAATTGCTTTTCGCCTGGTGTTGTTCGCTTGGGCTCATGCACCCTGCGGGAAGGGTGGAGGTGCTTTTCTCCCGACCAGACTTAGGTCTGATGTCGTCCTGCTGTGGCCGTCGTCATGCTGGCAGGGCTTTTGCCATACCAAAACATCCGCCTGTAACCCGCCTGTGGTGATTATCGTCATTTGACCGGCCAGTCATTGCGGCTAGTATGGAAAGAGCTTGTATCAGTTCGCCCAACACCCCCGGGCGCTTATTTCCGCGGTGCTGCAGTGATCCTGCAGGGCTGCCAGGCGACGCGAAAAAGGACGCATGCCCATGCAC
Organism: uncultured Alcanivorax sp.; assembly: GCF_947258575.1. Classification (GTDB taxonomy): domain Bacteria; phylum Pseudomonadota; class Gammaproteobacteria; order Pseudomonadales; family Alcanivoracaceae; genus Alcanivorax. The sequence goes on along the minus strand of NZ_CAMYIV010000009.1, from coordinate 52,801 downwards.
AAAAGAAGTTTCTTTGATGATATGGACCCGGCAGAAACCCGGGAGTGGCTTGAAGCCCTGGAATCCGTGGTCGAGCGCGAAGGCCCTGAGCGGGCCGCCTGGTTGCTTGACACCATCACCAACGAGGCCCAGGAACAGGGCATTCGCCGTACCGACCTCAATACCCCGTACCTCAATACCATTGCTGCCAAAGACGAAGTACCGATCCCCAGCGATATCTTCATGGAACGCCGGGTGCGGTCCCTGGTGCGCTGGAATGCGCTGGCTATGGTGATGCGGGCGAACATGGATAACGATGACGAGCTGGGTGGCCATATCGCTTCCTTTGCGTCATCTGCCACGCTTTACGATGTAGGTTTCAATCATTTCTTCCGGGCCCCCAGCGACAAGAACGAAGGGGACCTGGTGTTCTTCCAGGGCCATTCGGCCCCGGGCGTTTATGCCCGCGCTTACCTGGAAGGGCGCATCAGCGAAGAGCAACTCGACAACTTTCGCCGGGAAGTGGATGGCAAGGGCCTGTCCTCCTATCCGCATCCCTGGCTGATGCCGGATTTCTGGCAATTTCCCACCGTGTCCATGGGGCTGGGGCCGATTCAGGCCATCTACCAGGCCCACGTTATGAAGTACCTGCAAAACCGCGAGCTGATCCAGAAGGATGACCGCAAGGTGTGGGCCTTCCTGGGCGACGGCGAAATGGACGAGCCGGAATCCCAGGGTGCTCTGGCCCTGGCCGGTCGCGAGAAACTGGATAATCTGATCTTCGTGGTCAACTGCAACCTGCAGCGCCTGGATGGTCCGGTGCGCGGTAATGGCAAGATCATCCAGGAGCTGGAAGGCGTCTTCCGGGGTGCCGGCTGGAATGTGATCAAGGTGGTCTGGGGGAGTCTCTGGGACCCACTGCTGGAACGGGACAGCCAGGGGTTGCTGCGCCGGCGCATGGAAGAGTGCGTGGACGGTGAATACCAGGCCTACAAGAAAAACGGTGGCGCCTATACCCGCGAGCATTTCTTCGGTGAGTACCCGGAGCTGAAGAAGCTGGTGGAGCATATGTCCGACGATGAGGTGTACCGCCTAAATCGCGGTGGCCACGATCCTTTCAAGGTCTACGCGGCCTACCATGCGGCGGTCAACCATACCGGTCGGCCCACGGTGATCCTGGCCAAGACCGTAAAGGGTTACGCCACCGGTGCCGGCGAAGCGGTCAACAAGGCCCACCAGATGAAGAAGCTGGACCTGGAAAGCCTGAAGGATTTCCGTGATCGCTTCGATATGCCGTTCACCGATGAACAGCTCAAGGACGTGCCCTACTACCGGCCGGATGCGAATGCCCCGGAAATGCGCTTCATGAAAGAGCAGCGCGATCAGCTGGGCGGCTATATGCCGATGCGTCGCCAGCAGGCCAGCCAGGCGCTGACCCTGCCCGGGCTGGATATCTTTGCCAACTTCCTGGAAGGCAGCGGTGACCGGGAAATTTCCACCACCATGGCGTTTGTGCGCATGATGAGCGCGCTGATCAAGGACAAGCAGATCGGCGAAAGGGTGGTGCCGATTGTGCCCGATGAAGCTCGTACCTTCGGCATGGAAGGCCTGTTTCGACAGCTGGGCATTTACTCTTCCGGTGGCCAGAAATACGAGCCCGAGGACGCCGGCCAGGTCATGTATTACCGGGAAGACAAGAAGGGCCGCATTCTGGAAGAGGGCATCAACGAAGCGGGCGCCATGTCCGGCTGGCTGGCGGCTGCCACCAGCTACAGCGTGCACGATTTCACCCTGATTCCGTTCTACATCTATTACTCCATGTTCGGTTTCCAGCGCGTGGGAGACCTGTGCTGGGCCGCCGGCGATAGCCAGGCCCGGGGTTTCCTGCTGGGAGCCACCGCCGGGCGCACCACCCTCAATGGCGAAGGGCTGCAGCACCAGGATGGCCACAGCCATCTGCTGGCCAGCACCGTGCCCAACTGTGTCAGCTATGACCCCACCTACAGCTATGAGCTGGCGGTAATTCTCCATGACGGGCTCAAGCGCATGTATGAAGACAACGAAAAAGTCTTCTACTACCTGACGCTGATGAACGAAAACTACGTGCACGGCGCCATGCCGGAGGGGGCCGAAGAAGGCATTCGCCGGGGCATGTATCTGTTACGCGAAGGCAAGGGAAAAACCAAAAAATCCCCCCGTGTGCAGTTGCTGGGCAGTGGCACCATTCTTCGCGAAGTGGAAGCCGCCGCGGAACTGCTCCGTGATGACTTCGGAGTGGCCGCGGACGTGTGGAGTGTCACCAGCTTCAACGAACTACGTCGGCAAGGTCTGCGCCTGGACCGGGACGAAATCCTCAATCCGGATCAGGAGCGTGAGCGCAGCTGGGTAGAGAAATGTCTGGATGATCGCGACGGCCCGGTGATTGCGTCCACCGATTACATGCGTGCCTTTGCCGACCAGATCCGGCCCTGGGTACATGCTCCTTATACGGTGCTGGGCACCGACGGGTTCGGCCGCAGTGATTCCCGCCAGAAACTGCGCCACTTCTTTGAAGTAGACCGCTATTTTGTGGTGCTGGCGGCACTCAGTGCGCTGCGCAAGGATGGCAAGGTAGAGGCGTCTACTGTGAAAAAGGCCATCGAAAAATACGGCATCGATACGGATAAACCCTATCCGGTGATGCATTGATCGCACCCCAGCGTGATCTCACAAAAGGAGACAGGTGTGAGTAAGAGCATGATTTGTGTTCCCGATGTGGGCAGCAGTGATCCTGTTGACGTCATCGAGATCAGCGTGAAAGTCGGCGATACCATTGCCGCAGAAGACACCATTATTGTTATGGAGTCCGACAAGGCCACGGTGGAAGTGCCGGCGCCCCAGGCGGGGACGATTACTGCCATCAGCGTCAAGGTGGGGGATCGGGTCAAGGAAGGCGATGAACTGATGGAAGTGGAGGCCGACGGCGAGTCGGAAGACGACGCCGTCCAGGAATCCGAGGCTGTCAGTGAAGCGTCGCAAGCTGCAGAGGAAAAACCGGCGCCAGAGTCGACGCCGCAAGAAGAGGATGAGCCCGAAGCACCGCAAGCGCAGGAAAGCGGTGGCAGCGAAACGGTTTCCGTCCCCGATCTTGGCGATATCGATGCTGCAGAAATCATCGAAGTGAATGTGGCCGTGGGTGATGAGCTCGAACAGGAGCAGGTCATCGTGGTGGTGGAATCGGACAAGGCGTCCCTGGAAATTCCAGCCCCCTTCGCCGGCAAGGTGGAATCGGTGGCAGTGAAGATGGGCGACAAGGTTGGCACCGGCGATGCGCTGCTGACCATGGCCGTAGCCGGCGGTAAGCCGACAGCGGACAACAAAGCAGAGGCGGCAGAAAAGTCAGAGACGAAGTCGGCGCCAGCCCCGGAGCAGACCTCCTCCGAGCAAAAACCGGCTCCGGCAACGTCGCAGCCAACCACAGCGGATGCCGGTTCCCACTCCAGGTCCGTGCACGCCGGCCCGGCGGTCCGCAAGCTGGCACGGGAAATGGGCGTGGATCTGGCGCAGGTCAACGGCACCGGGCCCAAGGATCGTATCCTCAAGGAAGATGTGCATGCCTGGGTGAAGCAACGCCTTGAAGGTGCGCCAAAGGCATCCGGCGGTGGTCTGGCGGTGGAATTGCCGGAGATCGATTTCAGCCATTTTGGTGAGATCGAGCGGCTGGAACTCAACAAGCTGCGCAAGGTGTCCGCCCAGAACCTGACTCGCTCCTGGCTGACCATTCCCCATGTCACCCAACACGAGATGGCAGATATCACCGGCCTGGAAGCGTTCCGCAAACAGCAGAACAAGGTGCTGGAGAAAGAAGGCGTTAAGCTGACCATGCTGGCGTTTCTGGTCAGCGCCTGCGCCAGGGCGCTGCAGGAGTTCCCGCGTTTCAACAGCTCCCTGGAAAACAGCGGTGAGGCTTTGATTCAGAAGCACTACATCAACATCGGCATTGCCGTGGATACCCCCAATGGACTGGTGGTGCCGGTGATCAAGGATGCGGACAAGAAGGGTCTGAAAGCCATTGCCCAGGAAATGGGTGAGCTGGCGGAAAAGGCCCGTAACCGCAAACTGACACCGGCGGATATGAAAGGCGGGACTTTCAGTATTTCCTCGCTGGGGGGGATCGGAGGCACCGCCTTTACGCCCATTGTGAATTGGCCGGAAGTGGCCATCCTCGGGGTAAGCCGATCCGACATGCAGCCGGCCTGGGACGGTGAGCAGTTTCAGCCTCGGCTGATGCTGCCGCTGAGCCTGTCCTATGACCACCGGGTGATTGATGGCGCCGATGCGGCCCGTTTCACCACCTACCTGAGTCAGTTGTTGACGGATATGCGACGGGCGCTGCTTTAAGTGGTCCTCTCAATGCAACGAAGATAGCCGGCAATTTGCCGGCTATCTTCGTTGGGGGGTGCGGGTCTGACGTCGGAAGTCTGAGGTCAAACCCAAAACCAGCTTTCATGCTTTTCAGACTTTTATTTTTTAGCGTCGGATGTCCGACCTCAGACGTCCGAAAAAAACGGTAGCCTGAATTATTCCCCCTGCTTACCCTTTTTTCCCTTCCATTTTTCCTTGCGTTCTTCCCAGCGCTCCTTGCGCTTTTCTTTCATCTCGGCCAGCTTTTCCTGCTGCTCCGGGGTCAGTACGGTATTCATTTTAGTCTGCGTTTCTTCATGCAGGGCTTTCATCTTTTCGCCCTGCTCCTGAAAGATGGCCTTGAGCTGAGTGCTTTGTTCTTCGCTCAGTTCCAGTTTCTTTTCCAGACGCTCCACCATGTGCTCGCCGCCTTTATGACCAGGGCCATAGGCAAAAGCGGAGGTGGTAAAGATAGCCAGGGCAACAATAGCCAGTTTTTTCATGATGCTCTCCTTGTGACTCAGTGAGTCCCTGTGAATGTGTGGAAGCAGTATGGGCGGGAAGGGTGCAAGGAATATGCAGGAAATAAGGAAGACGCAGGTTCGATGGCGCCAGGCTGTAGGAGCCCCTCTTGAGGGGCGAACCGGAACTGACCGGCGAGTGGCTATCTGGAACATGTCGATGGGTGAAATCCCTGATCGCCCTTCGGTCGATTCCGTGCTTCGCACGGTTCGCGGCTCTAGAGCCGCTCCTACAGCGGCTTTGTAGAGGGGGTTGTTGCCGCTACGGCTGCTCCAACCGATACCCCACCCCATAAACACTACCGATCCAGTCATGGGAGGTATCATCCCCGTCGCTGAGCTTGCGGCGCAGTTTGCGGATGTGGCTGTCGATGGTGCGGTCAGAAACCACACGGTGGTCCTGGTAGATTTCATCCATCAACTGATCCCGGGACCAGATGCGACCAGGGTGGCGGGACAGGGTCTCGAGCAGGGCGAATTCGATGGCGGTGAGGGCGACCCGCTGCTTGCCCATGACCGCTTCATAGCGCTCGTCGTCCAGGGTCAAGGTGGGGCCGGTAGTGTCTGGTTGTGGGTTGGACCGGCGCAGTACTGCCTTGACTCTGGCCACCACTTCCCGGGGGCTGAAGGGTTTACAGATATAGTCGTCGGCACCCAGTTCCAGGCCCAGCAGGCGATCCACTTCATCCACCCGGGCGGTGACCATCAGGATCGGCACCTGGCTGTGACGGCGGATGGCCTTGCACACTTCCATACCGTCGCCGTCCGGCAGCATCAGGTCCAGCAAGATAGCCTGGAAGCGTTCCTCTTTTGCCAGTGCCATGGCGGTCCGCGCGCTGTCGGTCTGTTCGGTGTGGAAGTGGGCGTGCTGGAGATAGTCTGCCATCAGTTGTGACAGCCGTGGCTCGTCTTCCACGATCAAAATGCGGCTCATGTGCTCTCTCCCGGCAAGGTGATACGGATCCGCACGCCGCCCAGAGGGCTGTGCTGCGCACCGATGGTGCCGCCATGGGCTTCAACGATACGCTGGCAAATGGCCAGCCCCAGGCCGGCGCCGCCGGTGCGGCGGTTGCGGGAGCTTTCTACCCGGTACAGATGGTCGAACAAGCGGGGCAGGGCCTCGTCGGGCACACCCGGGGCACTGTCTTCCAGCAGTAGTTCCCAGTTGTCGCCAGTGTGTGTCAGCGAGAGGCTCAAGGTACCGCCGCTGGCGGTGTACTTGAGAGAGTTCTGCAGCAGGTTGTCCAGCAGCTGGCGAATGCGCACCGGATCCATATCAATAACGGCAAGGTCGGGAATACGGGTTTCCAGGCTGATGCTCTGCTGGCTAAAGCTGTTGCGATAGCTGTCGACCACCTCGCCGAGCAGGTACGCCAGATCCTCCCGGTGGAACTGATAACGCAGATTGCCGCCATCCGCCAGCGCCAGGTCGTGCAGGTCGTTGATCAGGTGAGTGAGCTGGGCCACTTCCCCTTCCAGAGACTTGATGAATTCGGCGCTCAAGGGGCGAATGCCATCGCTGATGGCTTCCAGCTCACCCTGCAGGATTGCCACCGGGGTGCGCAGCTCATGGGCAATATCCGAGAACCAGCGTTGGCGGGCCTGCTGGCCCTGATCCAGACGCTGCGCCAACTGATTGACCTGTTCGGTGAGGGTGCCCAGTTCGTCCCGGCGGCGGGTTTCCAGGCGGGCGCTGTAGTGGCCTTCCTGCAGGTCGCGGGTGTGGTTGGACAGGGCAAGAATCGGTGCCACCAGGTGGCGGGCCAGTAGCCAGGACACCAGCAGTGACAGCAACACGCCCACAAACAGCATCCAGCCCATGAAGCGCAGCTGGCGGCCCTTGAAGCGTTGGTCCAGTTTGTCGCGGATAGCGTCCTGATCCGGGTAGGTCAGGTAGCCGACGATACTGCGGCCGACCTGAACAGGAATGTCCGAACGGAATTTCGGCGGCGCGGGTGGGCCTAACAGCCGTTGTTTGTGGGCATCCAGCAGCTGCAGATGGCGGTGATCGCCGCGGCTGTCACGGTCGTCATCCCTATCTCCGGCCAGCCGGTAGAGTCGTTTGAGCAGACGGGGGTCATCCATCAGGAACTGCCAGCCGCCGCGCTGTTGGTAGAGGATGCCAAGGTGATCCGCCAGTCGTTCTACCTGGGCTTGCTGACGTTCATCCAGATAGGTTTCCAGACTGCGCAGGAACGACAGGTAATAGAATCCGCTGGCCGCCAGGGTGAGCACCAGGAAGGTGGACAGGAAAATGACAAAGAGTTTGTTGCGAATGCCCATGGCGAAACGTCGTCGGTCCGGGCCTCCAGTGTAGCCCTTGCTTGTGCCCTTGAGGCAGGGTTGCACAATGTTTTCACAATGGGGATGGAGAAGGCCGGAGGCACGACTTGTGGGAAGCGATGCTTGCATCGCGAAGCGGTTGGCAGTGCGGGCGTTTTCACGATGCAAGCATCGCTTCCCACAAAAACACCTGCCTGGCGACGAAAACCAGCACAGACTAACGGATAGCGTAGGGTGCACTGAGCCTAAGCGAACTGCACCGATTTAGCTGTGCCCTCTGTGGTTAAAACCGGCTTTTCAAGGAGCGAGCTTAGCCCCTTTCTGCCTTCGGCTGCCAAAGTACTTCCGGCGACTCCTGGCGCAGGTTGATCACCCGGGCCATCACGAACAAGAGGTCGGAAAGTCGGTTGACCAGGGCCAGGCTCACCGGGTTGACGGCGTCTTCGTCGGCCTCATGCAGGGCCACAAAGTGGCGCTCGGTACGTCGGGCCACGGTGCGGCAGTGGTGGCACCAGGCGGCGTCCGGGTGCCCGCCCGGGAGGACGAACTCTTTCAGTGGTGGCAGTTCGGCGTTGAAGGTATCCGCCCGGGATTCCAGCTCCACCAGATCGTGGTCGTCGATGACGCGATGACCGGGAATGGCCAGTTCGCCACCAATATCGAACAGTAACTGCTGGGCCAGGCCGAGCACGGTATCCAGATCTGCATCCAGCGACCGGGCGCGCAGTACGCCCAGGCCGCTATTCAGTTCGTCCAGTTCCCCCAGTACCTGGATGCGCGGATGCCACTTGCTGACCCGGCTGCCATCGGCCAGGCCGGTATCGCCGCGGTCGCCGGTGCGGGTGATCACCCGGTTGATGCGGGTCTTTTCCTTGTCGCTCATGGTGGCTCCTGGTGGGAGGGTTATGGCTCGGGTAAGACTCTTGCCGTTGGAGCCTTGTGAACAAGGCCCAACGGGTTTGCTGTCAGGTGTTTAAAACTCCACGCCAAACGCCGCGCGGTAGTGGCGCTCTGGAAGTGGGTACAGTGTTGCCGTGTTTGTGGTGTTGCTGAAGTTACCGTAGTCCACCACCTGGTGGTCTTCCAGATTGTAGACGCCCGCCTTGAGATAAAACGCCTGATAACGGGCGGTCAGTTGCAGGTCTGTGGTGCGGTAGTGGTCCAGTTTGCGGAAGCGGTTGTCCAGGTCACCGTCAAAGCGGCGATCCCCCACATAGCGGTGGCTGATCTGTGCGGACAGCCAGGACAGGGCCTGCCAGTCGGCGATCAATTGCAGGGTATGTTCAGGTACCAGTGGTACGTCTTTGCGGTCGAAGGGGCCGCCGTCGAAGCGGGCCTGCTGGGCGCTGGCGTTGATGGTCAGCATCAGGTCCTTGTCCAGTCGCCAGCGGGAATTGATGCTGACGCCCTTGTGGACGGTGCGGTCTTCCAGATTGCGATTGGTAAAGCTGACCGGATCAAAGAGGATCTCATTGTCGATCTCGGCCCGCCAGAAGGTCAGGGTGGAATGCTGGCGACCCTGGGACCAGCTGGCCCCGGCGGTGTAGCCCTTGCCAGTTTGCGGATCAATGGGGGGATTGAAAGGGCTCAGTTCATCCACGTTGGCAATGCGCACGCTGCGCTGGGCGCCAGCGAACAGGGCCAGGTTACCCGTGAAGGTATAACGGATCCCGCCCTCGTACATTTCTCCGTCCTGTTCCTTATCCGTCCCTTCGCCACTCAGGGTGCTTTCCAGTTTTCGGGCGCCGGCACTGAGAGACAGTTTCGGGGTCAGGCTGACCAAGTTGTGCAGATACCAGGCCTGCTGGCTTTGCTCCAGTTCCCGGTTACCGAAACTGGTGCGGCTGTGGTAATCGTATTCGTGCAGATCCAGACCCAGGGTCCAGTTGTGAACGGCACTGCCAGTAGTGTGCTGGCCTTCCAGTTTGGGCGTGACGCTGTAGCTCTCCACCACGGTTTCACCGAAGCTGCCGCTGGAGAAAAACGCAAAGGTCTGCTCTTGACGGCGTTTGCTGGCTTCCAGGGTGAGCGCGGTATTACCGCGCAGGGCGATGCGCAGGCCCGGCATCAGCCAGTAGTTTTCCTGTTCGGCATCATCAAAGGGGGTGTCGGTACCCTGTGGGTCATTGCGAAATTGCGCTTCGGAACGACCGCCGGGCAGGCCCAGCTCCTGTTCTTCGCCGTTGGCAGTGAAATAGGCCTCAATGCCGTCTTGTTGATAACGCACATCGGCGAATACGCTGTGGTTGCGCACCTCGTTATTGTCCCGATAGCCGTCGCTGTCCAGGGTGCTCATGGCCACGGCGCCGCTCAGGCTGCCCTGATGACCGGTGGCGTAGCCGTTGCCGCCCAGGGTGCCGTGGCTACCGCCATTGACTTCCAGCCCGGCGCTATTGTCATAGCGGCGGCGGGTAACGATATTGATTACCCCGCCCACGGCACCATTGCCATACAAGGCCGCACCCGCTCCGGGAAGAATCTCGATACGCTCAATGGCAGCCAGCGGAATACCGCTGAGAAAGGGGCTGGCCAGATCGATATTGGAGAGGCGGCGACCATTAAGCAGGATCAGGGTGTTCTGGTTGGCGCCGGCGCCGAAGCCCAACAGATCCAGGCTGGCCTCACTGCCGTTGATGCCATAGAGCTGGCTGGCCTGCAGCCCCCCCACGGTATCCAGCACTTCCGTCAGGTTGCTGGCAGGCATGCTGGCCAGGGTCTCCCGATCCAGGGTCAGGGTACCGGTGGGTAGTTCCCCGGCCAGGCTTGGGTGGCTGGCGCCACTGACTTTCACTGCCTTGATTTCGTTGTTGGCCAGGGTCAGGCCACTGGTGGCGATCAGGCCAACGGCCAGAAAAATGCGACTGTGCATGGAGGTTCCACGAATCCGGATTAGTGCCCGCTACGATGGCGAAAAACGGCATTTAATTCCAGTGCTACAGGGTAAAAGTCTCTGCGGGGGCTGTCGGCAAGTATTCAGGTGCGAGTGGCGAGATGCGGGTTTCGAAGAGCAAAGCCATGGTGCCGACAAGGACCGCTTTTTGCTGCTCGAACCCCGTTGCCCTAGCGCAACGTCAGTGCCGTAACCATTTTCCTGTTGGCAGGGACTGCCAGATCCAGCTGGTCTGCCTGCTTCACCAGCCAGCCATTGATAGCATCAATTTCCGTCTGCGCTCCCCGCTGCCGGTCAGCGCGCATGGAAGAAGTATTGCTGGCGGTAGCCCGGGCCACGGTGAGCACATTCTCCAGGGAGTGACCGGGCCATGCCGGGTCCAGTTGTTGCAGTACATGATCCGCTTCTTCGCAAAGCTGTGTGGCCTGTTTGCGTAAGGCCGGGTCGTCGTTAATACGGCCATTGGGCACATCGTAAAGAGCGGTCAGCGGATTGATCACTGCATTTGCCACCAGTTTATGCCACTGGCGCGGGCGGATGTCGTCTTCCCAATGCAGATCCGGCCAGTGTTCGGTCAGAGCGGCAAACCAGGCAGGCGGGGCGGTACTGCCTCCGAGCCAGGTGGCATTTTCTGCCACTACCGTGTGGTCCGGGTGCTGCCCTTTGACGGCGCTGGTGGTGATGGCTTCCAGGGGTATGCAGCCCGGCGGCAACAGGCTATCCAGGGCTCCCAGGCCATTCTGAAAACGCAGCACCTGAGTCTGGCTATCAAGGCGCTGCCTCAGCGGTGCCATCGCCGAGCGGGTATAGGGAGTTTTAATCGCCACCAGCAAGTGCCCGATGCGATCGGGGAGGGCAGAAGGAGTCAGCACCGGTAACGATACCGCTTGCTGGCGTCCGTCCGGCAACCAGAGCGTTTTTTTCAGGGGCGATGCAGACTCGCTCCGAATCACGGTAACGCGATGTCCGGCCAGGGTCAGATACCAGGCCGCCAGCGTGCCCATATTGCCGGCGCCCAGCAAAAACCAGTGGGGAGGAGTATGTGGCATGTTGTCCAAAGGCAAAGAACTGATTTTTACCACATGAGGGCACAGTGAGCACAGGGGAAGCTGGATGCCAGATGCCGGACGCAAAAACCAAAAAACGTGAGGCGAAAAAATGCTCGTCACTGATTGGCGTCAGGCGTCACCATTCACACATTGGCGGTGGCTGACACAATGCGTCGTTCGCTGAGGGACTGATCCAGCTCGGCTAGGGCCTGTTCGAACATCTGCTCCCCATGGCTTTGGCCTTCAGAGGCGGCGATTGCCATACTCACTTGCAGGCTCAGGAAGCCGGCGGCGGTCTGGTAGGCGCGATGGTTGAGGCCTTCATAAAGGCGGCGAAAACCGGTGGGGTCGCAGTGGTCCATGTGGGGTTGCCAGGTGATAAGGGCAAACTGATCGGTCTGCAACCGGCACAGATGATCCATGGGGCGTACCGACTGGCGCAGGCGCCGGCTGAACGCCAGCACACCTTGCTGCATGACCTTGTCGCCACGCTGGGCACGTAGTGCCTCGAAGTCTTCCAGGCGCAGCATTAGCAGGCAGGCGGCGCCGCCCCGTTTTTCCGCTTGCTTCAAGGTATTTTGCAATGCTCGCAGGGCATCCTGGCGATTGCCGAAACCGGTCAGCGGATCGATCAGTGCGTGGCGTTTGAGCTGACGGTTCACGGTCAGCATGCGCTGATAGTCGGTCTGTACCCGGTTGTGGCGCTGGATGATCCGGTCTGCGGCCATCACCCGGTGATGCAGTTGCTCGGTCATGGCGGATTTGGAGACAAAATCGTCCACACCCTGATCAAAGGCCTGTTGCAGGGCATCCACCCCTTCGCGGGCGGTGAGCAGCAGCACATAGGTATAGCGATTGCTGGCTTCGTCGTTTTGACGAATGCGGCGGGTCAGTTCCAGGCCATCCATGCCGGGCATCAACCAGTCTGCCACCACCAGATCGGCGGGTTGCTCGGTCAGTTGACCAAGGGCGTCCTGGGCACTGTGGGCGTGGCGAATGCGGGTGTATCCGGCAGAGGCGAGGGTACGGTTGACCACCGCCGCCGAGAAGCGGGCATCGTCCACAACCAGAATATCGAGTTCCGAGTGACTCATCCGTGTGTTCTTATTGTTGTTTTTTGTAAGTTCCCACTATAGCCGGTTTGTGAATTGATTGAAAAGTATACTGCAAGCCTGTTTCGGCGAATGAGCGGGGCTCAGTGCCGAAAGGCCTCGTGGCGCTGGATTAGATAGATTAGCCCCAACACCGGTACGCCCATCAAGCTGGCCAACAGGAAAAACCCGGGGTAGCCCAGGTTATCCACCATGCTGCCCGAGTAGCCACCAATGGTCTTGGGTAGCAGGGTCATCAATGAGCTGAAGATAGCGTACTGGACGGCAGTGAAAGAGACATTGGTGAGCTGCGAGAGGAAGGCCACAAAGGCGGCACTGGCGAGACCGGCGGTCAGGTTATCGGCGGAGATCACTGCATAGAGGATGCGGATGTCGTGGCCCGCATAGGCCAGCCACAGGAACAGCAGGTTGGTCGCAACGGTCAGAAAGGCGCCCAGATACAGCACCCGGATCACGCCGTGACGCATGGCCAGCAGCCCACCCAGGAACCCGCCGGCAATGGTCATGAACAGACCGAAGGTTTTGACCACCCCGGCAATCTCGTTCTTGGTGAAACCGATGTCCTCAAAGAAGACGTTGGAAATGACGCCGAGCACAATATCTGAGATGCGGTAAAAACCCACGAAAACCAGCAACAGCAAGGCGAGCCGGCTACCGTAGCGCTGGAAAAAATCCTTCACCGGGTCCAGATAACTTTCCCGAACCAGCTGTCTGTCATACAGCGGTGTCAATGAGAGTGCTTTGATCAAGGCGGCAACGATGGTAATCGCCAGCGCCAGCCGCAGACTCTCCACCACCAGGCCGGACAGGGCGCTGTTCTCAACGATCTCCGTGAGCGTTTGCCGGAGCGAGCCTGCCGAATCGGCGGTCAGGACATACACCGTCACGAAGGCCGTGATGCCTGCCACGAAAATCGCCAGAAACTTCAGATACTGCCCGCTGGTGTACTGATGGGCTGAGGGGCGAGGGTTGTCCGGTTCGCGAATGATCAGGGTGGTAATAGCGCCCACCAGCATGGTGAGTGCCATGAGTGCATAGGTGGTTTGCCAGGCGGGATAGCTGTACGCCTCGCTGGTGGAGCCCAGCCAGCTTGCCAATACCAGCGAGCCTGCCCCGGAAGAGAGCATCCCTATCCGGTAACCGGCAATGTAGGAGGAGGACATCAAAGCCTGTAATTCGACCCCCGCAGATTCAATTCGGTAGGCATCGATGACGATATCCTGGGTGGCGGCGGTAAAGCCGAGCATGACCACGGCAAAAGCCATCAGGTTGAGTGCCCCAGGCTGGCTCGGGTCGACCAGGGAAATACTGAAAATGGAGGCGGCCACAGTGAGCTGCGCCACCAGCAGCCAGGCCCGGCGCCTGCCCAACCAACGTGTCAGAGCAGGAATCGGCAAGCGATCAATCAGTGGCGCCCAGAGAAACTTGAACGAATAGGCCAGTGCCGCCCAGCTGAAGTACGTGACCGTGGAGCGCTCCACGCCGGCCTCTCGCAACCATAGTGACAGCGAGGAGAAAATCAGCAGTAGTGGGATGCCTGCAGAAAACCCGTAGAAGAACATGGTCACTACACGGGGATGCAGGAAGGCTTTCAGGGATTGCTGCCAGTTGGTCGATTGTGGGGGCATAGGTCTCTTAGCGGGTATTGCCGAATGGCGAAAGGCTCATCATAGACACTTTGTCCGCAGCGAGCGATGTGGGTTCACCGTGCGCGGGGAGGAATGAGTCTGGCCGAGTGCGCAAAAGCCTCTTGCGTGCTCAGCGAACCCTTCAGGACATGGCCGTGTGCTCTGCGAGGATAAATTGCGAGCGAATCCGACTGCCCAGGCGTGCCGGCTGTGATTCAACAAGGCGTGTTACCAATGAAGGAAGTACTGTCTGGGCACCCGGTCACCCAGCACGGTGACGTTTTCGTCGAGTAGCCGCTGGATCTGTTGCTCTCCGGCGGGCGTGCCCGCCAGGGCAACTCGGCCGTCCCCGCGCAATACCCGATGCCAGGGCAGACGGGTATCTGTCGGTAACTGGCTCATCAGCCGGCCCACAATGCGGGCATGGCGGGGAAAGCCGGCCTGCCGTGCCACGGCTCCATAGCTGCTCACCGTCCCGGGCGGGATGGCGGCAACGATCTGGTAGACGGCGTCTCGGAAAGAAGGGTCCATACAGGCAGCTTCGAGCGACTAGCGTTGAGCTGCAAGGGAAAACGAAAAAATGAGAAGGGGCAACCCTTTGGTTGCCCCTTCTCATCAGCGGAACATTCTCTTAGCTAGAAGCTAGAAGCTAGAAGCTAGAAGCTAGAAACTATTACCGCAGCCCGCCATCCATATCGATACAGCGACCGGTGAAGTAATCGGTCTCGAAGATGAAGGCCACGGAACGGGCGACGTGTTCCGCTTCGCCCAGGCGACGCAGGGGAACGGCCTGGATCAGACGCTCGCGGGCCTCCGGTTTCATGGCGGCGAGCATGTCGGTGTTGATGGTGCCGGGAGCCACCGCGCCAGTGCGGATGTTGTAGCGAGCCAGCTCTTTGGCCCACACCTCGGCCAGGGCAACCACCCCGGTCTTGGCAGCGGCGTAGTTGCTTTGCCCGAAGCTGCCCTGGCGAGCCAGGGAGGAAATGTTGACGATCACCCCTTCCTCGACCCCCAGTTCCAGCATTTTTGCAGCCGCTTCGCGGCCACACAAAAACACGCCGGTCAGGTTCACGTCGATCACAGCCTGCCATTGTTGCAGGCTCATCTTGCTGACGATCTCGCCGTCCTTGTACTTCACCAGCAGGCCATCGCGGGTGATGCCGGCGTTATTGACCACGCCGTGCAGGCTGCCGAAGTCCGCCACCACGTCACTGAACAGCTTTTCCACGTCCTCTTCTTTGGCCACGTTGGCCAAATAGGCGCGCGCTTCCCCGCCGGCAGCCTCACAGGCGGCCACGGTGGCGTTCAGGTCTTCCTGGCTCAGGTCGACGCAGGCCAGGCGGGCACCCTTGCCGGCAAAGTAGGTGGCAATACCCCGGCCCAGGCCACGGCCGGCGCCGGTAACAACAACCACTTTCTGGTTCAGATCCATGGTGATTCCTTGCAATGTCGGTTCACGATGGCCCGGATTATGGTGGGCTGACCCTGCCTGGCCAATGACCGGATTGCTCAGTGACTCGCAAAAACGGCAAACGACACTCCCGGGTTGCCTGACCCGGCAAAGGATTTTTCGTCGCCCCCCTTGAAACCCGGCGCTGTGGCCCCACTCCTGTGTCCTGCAGGCGGTCGCGGGACAGGCGCTTTCAAAGGTCACTTTCCCTATTGACTGCACTGGCATCATTACTATGATTAGCACTCGACTCGTTAGAGTGCTAATTCGGACTGCCGAGCTTCGCTTCCGCGAGCTTGGATGTCATCAGAACTAAAACTGGGAGTTTAAGGAAAAATGAGCATCCGTCCTTTGCATGATCGCGTGCTGGTTCGCCGTGAAGAGGAAGAAACCAAGACCGCCGGCGGTATTGTGCTGCCCGGTTCCGCTGCCGAGAAGCCGTCCCGCGGCGAAGTGATCGCGGTGGGTAACGGCAAAATCACCGATAGCGGAGATGTGCGTCCGCTGGACGTGAAAGCCGGTGACAAGGTGATCTTCGGTCAGTACGCCGGTAACACCGTGAAGGTGGACGGCGAAGAATTGCTGATCATGAGCGAAGCTGAAATTCTGGCCGTCGTCGAAGGCTAAGTGCCGCAGGCCAAGAGCAAGAACATGAACGCCCGCAAGGGCATTCACCCCATTCCGGGGTAAAGATTTGCAGAGGTAAAGAACCATGGCGAAAGAAATTCTGTTCCGTGACGAAGCCCGTCAACGTATGGCCAAAGGCGTTAACATCCTGGCCGACGCCGTCAAGGTAACACTGGGCCCGAAAGGCCGTAACGTGGTGCTGGAAAAATCCTTCGGCGCACCGTCCATCACCAAGGATGGCGTCTCCGTGGCCCGTGAAATCGAACTGGAAGACAAGTTCGAGAACATGGGTGCCCAGATGGTGAAAGAAGTGGCGTCCAAGGCCAACGACGAGGCCGGTGACGGCACCACCACCGCTACCGTGCTGGCTCAGGCATTCGTTAACGAAGGCCTCAAGTCTGTCACCGCCGGCATGAACCCCATGGACCTGAAGCGCGGCATCGACCAGGCCGTAGCGGCTGTCGTGGAAGAGCTGAAGAAGCTGTCCACGCCGTGTGACAACACCAAGAGCATCGAGCAGGTGGGCACCATCTCCGCCAACGCCGACAAATCCGTGGGTGAAATCATCGCCCAGGCCATGGAAAAAGTGGGCCAGGAAGGCGTTATCACCGTTGAAGAAGGCCAGTCCCTGCAGAACGAGCTGGACGTGGTTGAGGGCATGCAGTTTGACCGCGGTTACCTGAGCCCTTACTTCATCAACAACCAGGAAAAGATGCAGGTCGAGCTGGAAGACCCGTACATCCTGCTGGTGGACAAGAAGATCTCCAACATCCGCGAACTGCTGCCGGCCCTGGAAAATGTCGCTAAAGCAGGCAAGCCGCTGCTGATCATTGCCGAAGATATCGAAGGCGAAGCGCTGGCTACCCTGGTAGTGAACAACATGCGCGGCATCATCAAGTGCGCCGCCGTGAAAGCGCCGGGCTTCGGTGATCGTCGCAAGGCCATGCTGCAGGACATCGCCATCCTCACCGGTGGTACCGTAATCAGCGAAGAAGTGGGCCTGAGCCTGGAAAATGCGTCCCTGGAAGACCTGGGTACCGCCAAGAAAGTGAACATCGACAAGGAAAATACCACCATTGTTGATGGCGCTGGCCAGCAGGTCGATATCGATGCCCGCGTAGAGCAGATCCGCAAGGAAATCGAGAATTCTTCCTCTGACTACGACAAGGAAAAACTGCAAGAGCGCGTGGCCAAGCTGGCCGGCGGTGTTGCGGTGATCAAGATCGGTGCTGCCACCGAGATTGAAATGAAAGAGAAGAAAGCCCGTGTGGACGATGCCCTGCATGCGACCCGCGCTGCCGTGGAAGAAGGTGTGGTCCCCGGTGGTGGTGTGGCACTGGTGCGCGCTCTGGCCAACGTTGGTGTCATCAAGGGTGACAACGACGAGCAGAACGCTGGTATCGCCCTGACCTTCCGCGCGCTGGAAATGCCCCTGCGTCAGATCGCCTACAACGCCGGTGCTGAAGCGTCCGTGATCGTGCAGGAAGTGCGCAACGGTTCCGGTAACTACGGCTACAACGCCGCCACCGGTGAATACGGTGACATGCTGGAAATGGGCATCCTGGATCCTGCCAAGGTAACCCGTTCCGCGCTGCAGGCAGCGGCCTCCATTGCCGGCCTGATGATCACCACCGAAGCCATGGTGGCTGACAAGCCGGAAGAAAACGGCGGTGGCGCCCCGGATATGGGCGGCATGGGTGGAATGGGCGGTATGGGCGGCATGATGTAGTGCGACGTGAAGTCGCGAGGTTGCTAGCCTTTGCGGGCTACTTCGGGGGCTCCGCTCCCATTTAACCGCAGAAAATAGCGTATTCCTTACCCGGTGATCGGGTCTTCGATCCGGCGCCGGGTATCTCCCTCAGGGAGTAATACCCAGCTGGACCCTGTCTGGCTAAACGGCTTCCCATGCCAATGGGATGAACGTTTATTCGGTGAAGACCGATGAATGTGCATCCGAGAAGTGGTGGGGGTATGCGTATGCATGCCTCCATTGCTTTTCCCGTGCATTTAATCCTCTTGGGCTTCCTGCCCTCAAACGTTTCTTGGCCTCGGCCATAAACGTGGATTCCCGTGTCTGGAAGAACGCGCTGGCACCTTTCGGTGTAAGCCGTTTCTGTCATTGTTTCGTTCACGCAGCTATCAGGTGTGAAAGCGAAACCTGTTGTTCGACCAACAGTAGCCTATGGGCAGTGCGTTGCTGGTAACGGCAAGGTGCGAAGCGCCCTGACAATGTAGTCCCACTCTGTGGTCTGGTTTGCCCGTGAGGGTAGCCGGAGATTCTGCCAGCAACAGGCGGATGAGACGCTAGGCTGGACGGTAGGGTCAACGTAAGTGAACTGCTGATAAACACCGTCAACCGCATGGAGCCAAAGTTGCTGACAGGCTTCGACCAAAATGGTGTGTGGCTGGCTATCCCTCTTACATCTGGGGATACGTCGACACTGAGCCACCGGTGGATAGGCAGGACCTAACCCGTCCGTGTGACAGACACGGAACACGGTAAACCCGTATCTTCGCCTGGATTCATCCGGCAGGTGGACCGCAAGGGAAGCTGATGGAGGTGCGGGTAAAGGAGGATGGAGAAAGCGAATGCTTGCCTGTAATGGGCGGGATAGGGGTTCGAGATTTGCCCCGACGCGAAAGCGTGCAGACTTCCATCTGGTCTTTGATCGCGTGAAGGCAGGTAAAACCGCCTGAAAGAATGCCGACGTAACAAGTCTCTTGTTGCCCGGTTAAACAATGTGCCCTGAGGGTGTGGACTGCGCCCTCAGGGGAAATGCGTCTGCGCCTTCTCGGGTTCCAATCTGAGGAGGATAGCAAGATGAACGCATCGTTATTGATGCCTGCATTCTCCCACCCTGCCACCAGTTGGCACACGATTGACTGGGAAACCAGTCATCGTCGGGTGAGGAGGTTACAGGCTCGTATCGCGAAAGCAGCACGGGAACAGCAGTGGAGGAGGGTGAAAGCCCTGCAACGCTTGCTGGTCCGCTCGTTCGCCGCCAAAGCCTTGGCGGTAAAACGGGTCACCGAAAACCGGGGTCGCAAGACGCCGGGTGTCGATGGCGAATGTTGGGACAATCCAGCATCAAAATGGGGAGCGATCCACCGTCTGAAACGACACGGCTACAAGCCGCGTCCGCTCCGGCGGGTGTGGATTCCGAAGGCCAACGGCAAACGCCGTCCCTTGGGAATACCGACGATGTACGACCGGGCCATGCAGGCGTTATACCTGCTGGCTCTGGAACCGGTGTCCGAGACCACGGCGGATCGTAACTCATACGGCTTCCGGCCCCTGCGCGCTACGGCGGACGCAATCGAGCAATGTTTTGTTGTGCTTGGTCGCAAAAGCTCGGCGCAGTGGGTGCTGGAGGCCGATATACAGGGTTGTTTCGACAACATAAGCCATGACTGGCTGCTGTCTCACGTCCCTATGGACAAGGCAGTGCTCGGGAAATGGCTGAAAGCCGGGTTCATGGAATCCGGTAGGACACACCCGACCCACGCGGGAACGCCTCAGGGCGGCATTATCTCGCCGGTCTTGGCCAACATGGCTCTGGATGGTTTGGAAGAGGTGCTTGAAGCTGCTTTCGGGCAGCGAAACACCAAAGCCAGCTACCGGACCAAGGTCAACTATGTGCGCTACGCCGACGACTTCGTTGTCTCCGGTATCTCGAAAGAGCTACTGGAGAGTGAGGTCAGGCCCATTGTCGAAGCCTTTATGGCGGAGCGAGGGCTTGCCTTGTCTGCGGAGAAGACGGTGGTGACGCATGTGGAGGAAGGGTTCGACTTTCTGGGTCAGAACATTCGCAAGTATGGAGGGAAGTGCTTGATAAAGCCTGCCC
The DNA here is from genome assembly GCF_947258575.1 of uncultured Alcanivorax sp. Taxonomy (GTDB): domain Bacteria; phylum Pseudomonadota; class Gammaproteobacteria; order Pseudomonadales; family Alcanivoracaceae; genus Alcanivorax. Next base: position 33,031 of record NZ_CAMYIV010000009.1, on the reverse strand, counting down.
AACAGAACGTGAAGCGGTTTCTGGCCGAGGTGAAGTCGGTGTTGGACACGCACAAGACCATGCCCGCGTGGTGGATCGTCAAGACTCTGAATCCCAAGATTCGAGGCTGGGCAAACTACCATCGGCACGTGGTCTCGAAAGCGACGTTCAACTATGTGGACTATCGGATCTGGAAGATGCTGTGGCAATGGTGCCGCCGACGTCATCTCAATCGACGGAAGCGGTGGGTGAAGAACAAGTATTTTCGCCCCCTCGGCCAGCGCAACTGGACATTCCAGGGTATGGACCCAACAGGCAAACGGTATGCGTTGTGCTACGTCAGTGATGTGCCCATCAAAAGGCATATCAAGATCAAGGCCGAAGCGACACGGTACGACCCCGCCTTTGCTGGTTATTTCGAGGAACGCCTGGCGTATCTCTGGAAGAACAGCGAGAAAGGGAAGTCCAAGTTGCTACAGCTTTGGCTCCGGCAGGAGAAGCGCTGTCCTTGTTGTCGCGAACTGATCACACGGGAAACCGGGTGGAATATTCACCATGTGGTCGAACAGCATAAGGGCGGTACTGACAAGCTGGATAATCTGGTGTTGCTGCATCCGAACTGCCATCGGCAGGTGCACTCGCAATCAGTATATTGCTGATGACCGGGTGTTGAAATACAGTATGTAGTGTTCTTGATCCCCAAGGGCGTTCGAATGGAGGGTCGTACTTTGACCAAACTTTTGAATGTCCCCAAATTTCGCCTGGAGATAGCGCTTTAGGTGTCGGTCAGAAGGGGACCAAAGATGAGAGCTAGTAGGAAGGACGTAGCCGGGGGTTGTGCCCCTTTCTGCGGACTGGCCCCAACGCTATTTGGGGGTTTGACTGTGATGGGTGCTGAGTAGACCGGCGTAAGCTTGCTATCTTGAAGTCGAGTACTGGGTACGAGACCAATCGAGACGTAAGCGAAAGAATAATCTCGGTGCCCGCTCTCACTAATACTGTGATGCTGGCTCATCTCTCGGGATGGGTTAACAAAGGCTTGAGCCGTATGCGGGGAAACTCGCACGTACGGTTCTTAGGGGAGGGGTGGCCAGTAATGGTCGCTCCTTACCCGACAATCAGCCCCTCGTAATACGCTCCACAGAAAACCCCGCCTTGTGCGGGGTTTTCTTTTTTAAAGGCAGCTACAAGTTTCAAGCTACAAGCTGCATCGCGATTCGATGTTGCAGCCAAACCGCTAACGCGTGCGCCGCGCCGCTGACTTGGGGTCGCAGGCACTGTCTGCCAGTATCGGTACAATCCATCCCGCGCCTTGTAGCTTGCAGCTTGCAGCTTGTGGCTTAATACCCCTTCAATTTCAGCCGGTACCTCCATGCAACCCAGAGACAACAAACTCCGCCCGCACTTCGCCCTGGTGGTGGCCACCATGGTGGTGCTGGGTCTGGCGCATTCCTGGGTGAACCCCTGGCTGGCGTTTGATCGTTCGGCCATCGAACAGGGGCAGGTCTGGCGGTTGCTGACCTGCCATCTGGTGCATCTCAATCACTGGCACATGCTGCTCAATCTGGCCGGTCTGGTCCTGTGCGGCTATTTCTTTACGGACCTGCTTGATCGGGCACGTTTCTGGAGCTGGTTGCTGTTTTGTGGGCTGGTCACCGGGCTGGCGTTGTATTTTCTGGATACCGGTTTGCAGCACTATGTGGGGCTGTCCGGTATCCTCCATGGTTTGCTGGTCTATTGCCTGCTGCAGGGCTGGCGGGGGAATCCCTGGTTGCATTCACTGGTGTTGCTGGTGATCGCCGGGCGCATTGTCAGTGAGCAGCAGGCAGGCTATGACGTGAACTATCTCCGTAGCTGGATCGACGGGCGGGTCTATGTGAATGCCCACCTGTACGGTGCCCTGGCCGGAGTGTTGTTGTTTGGGGGAATCACGGGTGTCGAATACGGCAGAAAACGCAGAACAGGAAACGCAGAAAGACAATAAAGCCTCGGGCTGCATGACAATACTCTTTCCCGGCGTTTTTCTGGTGGCGGGTTTGGCGGTGATGTTTTTTGTGGGGCTTAAACCGGCCTTTCAATACTGGCAATCCGGCAGTTGGGAGCGGGTGCCGGCCACGGTGCTGAGCAGTACCCTCAATCGCAATTATTCGGATGGCTCGACGACTTATAGTGTCAGCGCCAGCTATCGCTATGAGTATCAGGGGCGCAGCTATTCCAGTCATACCGTGAGTCAGTACGGTGGCAGCGATAATTTCGACGATTACTGGCAGCGTCTGGCCAGCCGACTGGAGTCCGCTCGCTCCCGGGGGCGAACCGTCATGGCCTGGGTCAACCCGGCGAATCCGTCCGAGGCTTTTCTGGATCGCACTCTGCGCTGGGGATCATTGGTGTTTGGCCTGGCCTTCGGCGGCGTGTTTGCCTTGGTGGGTGGCGGCCTGATGTTCCTGTTCAACCGGGGCAGCAAGGGCAAGGCCGATCTGGCAGAAGGGGGGCAGTACCACAGCAAGGAAAAATCCGGCCACTGGTTTCTGGTTGGCTTCGGCGCCATCTTTATCCTGCTACCATCGCCGGCCTATCTGGCGGTCTGGGACAAGGTCAGTCGCGGTGACTACGCGATTCTGATGGTGCTGCTGTTTCCCGCCGTGGGCGCCGGTATTGCCTGGTCGGGCTGGAAAATGCGCAGTAATTACCAGTTCTTCGGCCCCACACCTCTGCAGCTGGACCCGGAGCCGGGCCATGCCGGTGGTCAGGTGGGTGGCTCCATCCACCTGGGCAAGGCGTTGCCCCGTGAGACGGATATGGATGTGTGGCTGAGCTGCATCCGTGGCCGCGAAAGCGGTAGTGGCAAAGACCGCAAGACCGTGGAAGACATCCTCTGGCAGACCGACCAGCGCGCTCTGTGCCAGCCTACCCAGCAGGGTAGCGATATCCTGTTCTGTTTCGATGTGCCGGCGGAACAGCCGCCGTCCTCCGGTAGCGGTCGCAATTATATCTGCTGGCGAGTCGAGCTGGAGGGCATGGTTGACGGTCGCAAGCTGAAACGTAGCTGGGATATCCCGGTGGTGGCGGGGGAGGGCGAGAGTCGTTTTCGTCTGCCGGAGTCCCACGTCATGGCCGACCAGCGCGAGCGGGAAGTCGAGGCGCTGGAATCTGCCAACGAACAGATCCGGGTGGAGCAGACCGGCCAGGGCCTGCACCTGGAAAGCCGCCCAGGTCGGCACCTGGGCATGAAGCTGGCGCTGCTGGTGTTTGGTGGCATCTTCGCTGCCGTGGGCACCGGGCTCTTTATCGCCGCCGCCAGCGAAGGTTTCATGTTGTACCTCATGGGTAGTATTTTCGGGCTGATCGGCTATGCCATTGTCGGCAGTACCCTGTTCACCCTGGGGCGGGGGCTGGATGTGTGGGTGCGCGGTGGCGAAGTGCGCAGCCTGCGCCGCTGGCTGGGTGTCCCGCTGTTCACCCGCAAGGGCCAGTTGCTGCGGGCAGAGCAAGTGGTGCTGAAGACCGGTATGAGCAGCACCAGCAATGGCCGCCAGACCGAGTACATGACGCTGATCGCCGAGGTGGATGGCAAAAAGATCCGCCTGGCCGAGGGGATCGCCGGGCGAGAGGCGGGTGAGGCCCTGCGCGAAGCCGTGCTGCGCACCCTGCGACTGGTGTAGAATTGAGCGATACCACAACGACAAATCACCGTAGGAGCCATGCAAGCATAGCTCCTACAGCTCGGTGAGCTGGATGGCTCACCCGCCAGAGAGAGATAACGATGAGCAAAGAGCGCCTGATTATTTTCGATACCACCCTGCGTGATGGTGAGCAGAGCCCCGGTGCCACCATGGATCAGGACGAGAAGCTGCGTATCGCCAAGGCTCTGGAGCGCATGAAGGTGGATGTGATCGAGGCCGGTTTTGCTATCGCCAGCCAGGGGGATTTCCTGTCGGTGAAGGCCATTGCCGATACCGTGCGCGAATCCACCATTTGCTCGCTGGCCCGCGCCAAGGCGTCGGATATCGATCGCGCTGCGGAAGCGCTGGCCGGGGCCGAGTCCGGGCGAATTCACACCTTCCTCGCCACCAGCCCCATTCATATGCAGCACAAGCTGCGGTTAGAGCCGGATCAGGTAGTCGAGCATGCAGTGGCGGCGGTGAAGCATGCCCGCAATCACATGGGCGATGTGGAATTTTCCTGCGAGGATGCCGGTCGCTCCGAGCTGGATTTCCTCTGCCGCATTATCGAGGCGGTGATCGACGCCGGTGCCACCACCATCAACATCCCCGACACCGTGGGCTATGCCATTCCGGAACAATATGGCCATACCATTGGCCAGCTGCTGGCTCGTATCCCCAATGCCGACAAGGCGGTGTTCTCGGTGCACTGCCATAACGACCTGGGGCTGGCGGTGGCCAACTCCCTGGCCGCGGTCCAGGCCGGCGCCCGGCAGGTGGAATGCACCATCAACGGCCTTGGCGAACGGGCCGGCAATGCGTCTCTGGAAGAGATTGTCATGGCGGTACGCACCCGCCAGGATCTGTTCAATGTGGATACCGGCATCAATGCCAAAGAGATCGTACCCACCTCGAAAATGGTGTCGCAGATCACCGGCTTCCCGGTGCAGCCCAACAAGGCCATCGTCGGTGCCAATGCCTTTGCCCACGAGTCCGGTATCCACCAGGACGGGGTGCTCAAACACCGCGAGACCTACGAGATCATGTCTGCCGAGGATGTGGGCTGGCATACCAACCGCATGGTGCTGGGCAAGCACTCCGGCCGTGCCGCTTTCCGCGCCCGTCTGGACGAGCTGGGCATCACCTTTGCCTCGGAAGCGGCCATGAACGAAGCCTTCCAGCGCTTCAAGGATCTGGCTGACAAGAAACACGAAGTGTTCGATGAGGATCTGCAGGCCCTGGTCAGCGACACCAAGAAAGCCGCCGAAGAAGAGCGCTTCAAACTGGTTCTGCTGGAAGCCACCGCGCGTACCGGTGAAACGCCGGAAGCCCGTATCGTGCTGGCTATCGATGGGAAGGAACGGGAAGCTACGTCCACTGGGGCCGGGCCTGTGGATGCGGCCTTCAAGGCCATCGAGATGCTGGCGGAAAGCCATAGCATCCTGCAGCTGTACTCGGTGAATGCCATCACCGCCGGCACTGACAGCCAGGGTGAAGTGACGGTACGACTGGAAAAAGGCGGGCGGATCGTCAATGGCCACGGCGCCGACGTGGATATCATCACCGCTTCCGCCAAGGCCTACCTGAATGCGCTTAACCATTTTGCGGCGGGCCTGGAACGGGCTCACCCGCAGGCGGCGGATGTATGAAGAACGTAGCAAGCGTCACGCAACATGCCAGCACGCCGCTGTCAGGCATGACGTGTGTGCGTGAGGCCTGCAAGCCGTTGCGGAGCGCCCCATGAATGAAGCCCAGCGACAGCACTACCTGAAAGCCCTGGGGCTGACGCCCTGGGTGGCCAGGGCGCCGTTGCCCGGTGCCGCGTCCTCGCCGCTGCTGGACTGGGAGGACGAGGAAGAACAGCCGGCAGCACCGGCATCAGCCGCGCCCGCCCAGGAAGCACCCGCCTCGGCACAGCCGCCGACAGCGGCCCCGGTTGTCAGTGAGGCGCCGGTTCAGGAGGCTCCACAGAGTTCGCCGCCGGCCAAAGCCACCACCGATACTCAGGAACCCGCGCCAACCGCACCGGCAGTCGCCAGAGGCAAGGGGCTGACCTTTACCCTGGAAGCCCATCTAGGTGGCGATACCTGGTTGCTATGCGCCCAGGAAGACAGCCAGGCCCCGGGGCTGGGACGCTTTGAGGCGCCGCTGATGGCCAACTTGTTGGCCCTGTTCCAGGCACGGCCTCAGCGTCCGCGGCGTTTCTTCTGTCCACTGACTGAACAGCCCATGCCCGCAGAAGAAGCGGCGCAGGCGCTTTCGGCCTTTATTGCCGGCCTGTGTGAGCAGGCGGGTGGCGAGCGCGTATTGCTGTGCTTGCCGGAGGCGCTCAGTGAGGCGCTGTTTGATCAGCCCCGCTATCAACCCGTCGAGTTAGGTGGTCGCCCGGCACTGGTGGTCAGCAGCCTGGCAGAAATGTTGGCGGAGCCGGCGCAGCACAAGAAGGCCAGCTGGCACGCCATGCAGGCAAATGGCTTTCATGGCGAGTGAGCGGACCCGCGTGGCAGCCATCCGTGCCATGGAGCTGGAAGACGTAGGCGCGGTGATGGCCATCGAAACCGTCGCCCAGCTGACCCCCTGGAATAGCGCCCACTTTCACGATTGCCTGGGCAACACCAATTATCTGTGCCAGGTGGCCACCGTGGACGACGTGCCGGCGGCCTTTCTGATCCTGTCGCGAATCCTCGACGAAACCCATGTCCTCAACATCGCCGTGGCCCCGGCCTGGCAACGCCACGGCATCGCCCGGCGATTACTGCAACAGGCTCTCGAGGCGGCCCGCGCCGATGCCATGACCGTGGTCTATCTGGAAGTGCGGGAAAGCAACCAAAGTGCCCAGGGACTCTACCGCCAGCTGGGCTTTGAGGTCTGTGGGGTGCGCAAGAACTATTACCGCAAGGTGGACGGGCACGAGAATGCGGTATTGATGCAGTGCCTGCTCACCAGCGGGCATAAATAATTCTCTACATCCTATCTACGAAGCCGCTGTAGGAACGGAGCGTAGCGGAGTAACGCACGTAGTTCCGTGCGGCCCGAAGGGTGAGCGAAGCGAATAATACCTCTTGAGGCGCGAACCGCGCTTGCGCGGAAATCGTCCGCAGGGCGATCAGGGCTCCCAAGGCTCGACAGGTTCCAGAAAGAATGGTGGTCAAACCTTGAACTTTGTCGCCTCGCTACGCTCGGTTCGCGGCTCGAGAGCCGCTCCTACAGCAGGCAAGGTGCGATTCGAACAGCTTCCCGTTACTCCTGAATGGGCATCCAGCCGTTCTCAGAATCCCGGAAGGTAATCACCCGCTGGCGCTGGAAGGTATCACCCTTCTTGAAGTTGCCGTGCTCCATGCGCAGGGCGCTGAGGGTCATGATCATGGCGAAGCGATCCATGCCGGACAGATCTTCATTGCCCTTGATCTTGTCGGTGTAACCACCCAGATCTTCTCTGGCTTTCAGCTGGTAATCCACTTCCAGCGTGTAGCGGCCGTCTCCATCGTCGTAGCCATTACGCTTTTCCACATCGGTGACTGCCAACAGGCCGGACAGGTGCGCGTTGTCCAGTTCTGCTTCCAGCGCTTTACGGGCATCGCCGGCATCCGGGGTACGGCTGCAGGCCGCCAGCAGGGTGGCGAGGAAGAGGGCAGCGAAAGCGCGGAGATAAACAGGCATGGTCTGGCATCCTTGTTGTTCTGGAACCGACACTCTAGCACTGCTTTTGGTTCGCCCTGAAGTGTTAGGGAGCCTCTGAATCACTCCTTGCATGATCAGCTTGTCAGGATGACCCGCAGAGCGCGGCCTGAAGAGCACAACAGCTGCACCCTTCCGGCCACGATGAGTACGCAAGGAGTGATTCAGAGGCTGCCTTGGTGGACACGCCAGAGTAAATCCTCAAGGATACGGTGATTACGGATGACCTATTGCGAGGACTTGGCCTGTGTCAGAGAACCTGTTTCGTCGACTGTTATTGCTGGTAGCCCTGAGCTTTTGTGTGGTGTTTGCGGTGCTGATCATCCCGCCGCTGCTCGAGAACCCGGATATCCTGGCTGCCGCCGCCGGAGGCTTCGTGAATCCCTTTGCGGCCGGGTATTCCACGGATGTGATTTTGTGCTGGGTGGTACTTGCCATCTGGGTGATCTTCGAGCGTCAGCGTTACCAGGTCCGCGGCGGTTGGTTGGCGCTGCTGCTGGGGCTGGTCCCTGGTGTTGCGGTGGGATTTGCCCTCTATCTGCTAATGCGTCAGCGTCAGCTGAAAGGCTCCGGCATCGTCTGACAGGGTGGCGCTGAGAGCCTGATAAGGGCACGCAAGGCTGTTATACTCGCGCCCTCGAAAATCCTGTCAGAGTCGGAAGCCCCATGAGCCTGCAAGACCAGGTGGCCAAGCGCCGCACCTTCGCGATTATTTCGCACCCGGACGCCGGTAAAACCACCATTACCGAAAAACTGTTGTTGTACGGCAACCTGATCCAGAGCGCAGGTACCGTGAAAGGCAAGAAGTCCGGCAAGCACGCCACCTCTGACTGGATGGAGATGGAGAAGGAGCGGGGCATTTCGGTGACCACCTCGGTGATGCAGTTCCCCTACAAGGATGCCACCGTCAACCTGCTGGATACCCCCGGCCACGCCGACTTCTCTGAAGACACCTACCGCACCCTCACTGCGGTGGATTCGGCGCTGATGGTTATCGATGCCGCCAAGGGTGTGGAGCAGCGGACCGTCAAGCTGATGGAAGTGTGTCGCTTGCGCGACACGCCGATCCTTACCTTTATCAACAAGCTGGACCGGGACGTCCGTGACGGCATTGAAGTGCTTGATGAAATCGAGGATGTGCTCAAGATTGAGTGCGCTCCGATTACCTGGCCCATCGGTATGGGCAAGAGCTTCAAGGGTGTCTACAACCTCCTCACTGACACCACCGTGCTCTACAAGACCGGTCAGGGCCACACCGTGCAGGACGTGCGCGAAGTAAAAGGCCTCAATAATCCCGAGCTGGACCAGGCCGTGGGGGCCGACTACGCCGAAGAACTGCGCGAGACCCTGGAGCTGGTACAGGGCGCCAGCCACGAATTCGATCTAGAACGCTTCCTGGCCGGCAAGTTGACCCCGGTGTTCTTCGGTACCGCCCTGGGCAACTTCGGCGTCGATCACATGCTTGACGGCCTGGTGAAGTGGGCACCGCCGCCCCAGCCCCGCGATGCCACCGCGCGTACCGTAGTCGCCGACGAGCCCAAGATGACCGGCTTCGTGTTCAAGATTCAGGCGAACATGGACCCCCGCCACCGCGACCGCATCGCCTTCATGCGCATCTGTTCCGGCAAATACCACAAGGGTATCAAGCTCAAGCAGGTGCGTACCGGCAAGGACGTGCGTATTCCTGATGCGTTGACCTTCCTGGCCGGTGAGCGTGACAACGTGGAAGAGGCTTTTTCCGGCGATATCATCGGCCTGCACAACCACGGCACCATCCAGATAGGTGACACCTTCACTGAAGGGGAAGAGTTGGCCTTCACCGGCATTCCCCACTTCGCCCCGGAATTGTTCCAGCGTGTGGTGCTCAACGACCCGCTGAAGAGCAAGCAGCTGCACAAGGGGCTGACTCAGCTGGCGGAAGAGGGCGCCACCCAGGTGTTCTTCCCGTTGCGCAACAACGACGTGATTCTGGGCGCCGTGGGCACCCTGCAGTTCGATGTGGTGGCCGCTCGCCTGAAAGGGGAATACGGCGTGGATTGCCGCTATGAACCGGTCAGTGTGGCGACAGCGCGCTGGATCGAAGCCGGCAGCGACAAAGAGCTGACCGCCTTCGAGCGCAAGGCCTATGACAACCTGTCCCGCGACGGCGCGGGTCACCTGACCTACCTGGCACCGACCCGTGTGAACCTGCAACTGGCACAGGAGCGTCATCCGGAGATCCGCTTCCGCGAGACCCGCGAAATTTCATAGCAACGCAGCAGACGCACGCAACAATGCGAGTAACACGAGCTTCGCATTGTTGCGTGGTATTTCCCGTCAGCGATGAGCATCGTGCATGATGGGTAAATGCACTGCCTCAGCGGTCGCGATCCTTTTCACAAGCGGGTAAACTTCCTGACTTGTTTCGGCCCCGCCTCACAAGGGTACTGTCGGGACACAAGACCCCGGCTATCCGCCGGGGTTTTTTATTGGGCGCGAATCTCCCGGCCCGCCCTTCCTCATCCGCTGAGTGCTGGGGCCCCTGTGCTGCGGCGATGAGCAGGGAGAGGTATGATGACAGCCTTACTGTGGCCGTCTCCCAACCGGCCAATGCCGGAATAGCGGGTCAATCAGGGATGTCTTGATCATGGATGCCAAAGCCGCACAAGCGTATCTGTTGAGCAAGCCGGAAGCGCGAGAGGATTTTCCCTTCGGCCCGGATGTGGCGGTGATGAAGGTGCGGGACAAGATGTTCGCGACACTGGGGGAAGAGCAGGGCGAAGGGCGCATGAATCTCAAATGTGATCCGGACCAGGCGCAGGCACTGCGGGATATCTTCGAAGCTGTGATTCCCGGTTACCACATGAACAAGAAACACTGGAATACCATCAAGTTGGACGGCTCCATCCCGGCGGGGGAAATCCAGCGCATGATTGATCATTCCTACGCTCTGGTGGTGGCTGGACTGCCGAAAAAAGTCCGCGAAGGCATGGCGGTCCGGCACGGCCGTGAGGCACTCTACGGACAACAGGAACAGGAGCGTTAACGGTGGCAGTGATTATTGGTGGTCTGATCGTTATCTGGCTTGGCCTTGGCATGGGCGGCGCCGTTCTGCGCTGGCTGGGCATTGAGCTGCATTACCCGGCTCGATTGGCGGCCCCCTTGTTGCTGGCAGTACTGGAAACCGTGCTGTTCCTGGTGTTTGTACCCGGCACCGACCTGCTGCCGGACACCTGGGGTTGGCCCATGGCCGGGGGCCTGGTCGCCGCTGCCTGGCTGATCAACGGTGCAGTCAGTGGTGTGGATTGGTATCGCAACAGGCCGGTAAAAGACGCCCCGGCGACGGAATAATTGCGACCTTAGGAGCGTCGCCAGCGAGGCTTCTAGGCATGACACGGGCTCGCCGTAGGAGCCCCGCTTGAGGGGCGAACCGGCCTTGCAGGGCGGCGAGCTCCGAAAGAAGAAACCGTGAGTTGGGCTTTGTTGGTTTTCGAAACTCGTTTCTCGCAACTCGAACCTGGGAGTTCGCGCCTCAAGCGGCGCTCCTACGGCGTTTATCCCTAAAAACTACTCCACCCGGTAAATTCCATTACCCGATACACCCAGTACTTCCAGCTCGCTTCATCCGCATACACATCGTAATCGGTACTGTGTTTCTCCCCGTCACGATTTTCCCAGCGTCTGGCGAAAGCGGATCGGGCATCGACCATAATGGCCTGATCCGTTTTCGCCAGCACTCGCACGCTGCTTTCCAGGTTCAGGTTGTCCAGATTGCGGCGGGTGAAGTTGGCGGAGCCGATAATCACTTCTGAGCGTTCTGATCCTCTGCGTAACAACATCTTGGTATGGCACTGCTCGCCCTGAGTGTTGCACCAGCGCACCTCGATGCCCGCAGCCCGCAGTTCCGCGCCCACCTGACGGTTGGGAATGCCATTCTTCTGACGGCCGAAGGCATCCTTGTTGGGGTCCAGCAGCACACGGACTGTCACTCCTCGCTCATGGGCCGCCAGAAGCGCTTTCACCAGGGGGCGGTGAGACAGGTAGAACACCGACACATCCAGCGCTTCGCCGCGCTGGCTGCGCTCAATGGCGGCCAGCAGGGCATCGCGGATGGCGCCTTCGGTGAGCACCTGTAGCTGGGCGGCGGCGCTGTCTGACGTTTCGGCGTCGGGGGCGGCCGGCAGATCGGGCAGGCTGACGCCTACCATTCGTGCTACGGCCAGCTCACTCTCCAGCAGTGTCTTAACGGCGGGGCCCTGGAAGGTGATGCCGAGATTGCTGTGGGCGCTGCTGGCATCATGGGGATTGGCCGTGGTGACCAGAGCGGTCCAGCGGTCGCCTTCATCCACCACCAGGGTCTTGCGGTGGTTGGCCTTGAAGTTGAGCAGGGTCAGGTAGCTGCGCAGGGTGACCTTGCCGGGCCCCATGGGATTGGGCAGCCAGCCTCCCTCGTTGCTGTTGCCCAGCCACTGACAGCAGATCCGCCAGATGCCGGACCAGCTCGGGTTGGAGTCGCGCAGACGTGTCAGCGGGGTGGTGATCACTATCACCCCGGCGTCTTCCAGGCGTTCCAGGTGCTCGCTGTGCAGACCGCCGTAGAGGGTGTTGATCGGGTCGGTGATCAGGATGACCGGCAGATCCGGTTGCTGCTGTTTCTTGTCCGCCAGTGCCCGGGTCAACTGTGCGGACAGGGGTCGGTAGCTGGCATCGTCGGTGCCCTGAAAGGCATTGAACAGAAACATGTCCACCACAACCAGTTGTCGGGCCTGGCCGATCAGTCGCAGGGCCTCGTCGAAAATGGTCTGGCGCATGGCGCGCTTGCCATCGGCGGTTTCCCAGGTGTCGTCCACCAGCAGGTTCAGGCCCTGGGCGGGTAGCAACGGCGATTCATGGGCCAGACCGTCAGGCAGCGGTTTGTAACGATGCCAGAGGGCGGTGCAGGCGATCAGCGCCAGCAGCATGAACAGGGCAAGTTTCAGTCGAATCATGGGCAGTCCATCGGTTGATTGCGGCTACCTTAGCAGGGAGCGGTGAGAGCCTGAACCGGGTTTTAACGGTGCGATGGTACATTCGTACAACATTCTGCAAAGAATGCCGCCTTCCTGTAACTATCCTGCTACTGCACATCAACAGTAAGTCGCCACCCTGTCCATGAGAATGGGTTAACACTGATGTTAATAACAATAAGCTGGCCCGCGCGCCGGCCTGGAGTGTCCCATGAAAGCCCTTTCTCGTTTGCTGGCCGCTGCCCTGGTGGCCCTGGTGGCCGCCTGTGGCGGTGGCGGTTCTTCCTCGTCACCCGCCGCCAGTAATCCGGTCCCGAATACGCCCGATCCGGATCTCCCCGAGGCCCCGCGGGCGGGAGAAGGGGAAATACGCGTGCTCTCCAACCGTGCGGACCTGATCAGTGGCGGTGATGCCCTGGTGGAAATTACTGCCGACGATAGCGCCCTGCTAAGCGGGGCAAAGGTCATGCTGGATGATCGGGAGGTGACCGGGCAATTGACGGCAACCAGCGAGGGCACCCTCAAGGGCTTGCTGGGCGGTATGGTGCTGGGAGCCAACACGGTCACCGTGGTGCTGGCGGATGAGTCGGTGCTGGAGCGGCAGATCATCAACCACCCCAATGGCGGTCCGGTGTTTTCCGGGCCCCAGCTGCAACCCTGGCAGTGCACCAACGAGCAGGCGGTGGATGCCCAGTGCAACCAGCCGCCGGAATACACCTTTCAGTATGTGCCGGCCAACAAGCTGGAAAGTCTGCTGACCAATTTCGATCCGGAAAACCCCGGCTTGCCGCAAGCCTTCCAGCCCTATGACCCGGCGAATCCACCGGCGGATGACAGTATTGCCCGGATAACCACCGATGAAGGCGTAGACGTGCCCTTTATTGTGCGTATGGAAGAGGGGGTGATGAATCGTGACCGTTATCTGATCATGACCCTCTATCAGCCGGATCAGCCCTGGACCGCTCTGACACCGCAACCGCAATGGAACGGCAAACTGCTGATCCATCATGGCGGTAACGTGGGTGTCAGTTATGGCATGGGTGAGGTGCCCCGCGGAGATATCGCCGGCACCGCGCCGGCGGGCGCCGAGCTGTTACTGGGTGACAGTATTACCACTGCACTGGCGCGGGGTTTCATGACCCTGTCCACCGCCCAGGCCAACCTGGGCCATAACGCCAATCTGGTGACGGCGGCGGAATCGCTGATGATGGGTAAAGAGCGCATCATCGAACAGTACGGGGAAATCCGTTACACCATCGGTACCGGCTGCTCCGGTGGCTCCATCACCCAGCAGCATGTGGCCAATGCCTACCCGGGCATTTATCAGGGGCTGATCGTGCAGTGCTCCTACCCGGATGTGTGGACCACCGCTACCCAGTTTGCAGACTACAACCTGCTCAGCAATTACTTCGGCAATCAGCTGCCCACCGACCCGCAGGGGTTTCAGGAGGTGGTTACTTCGCTGCTGACATCCGGGGTGATTCCGGCCGCGCAATGGTCGGCCTTTTATGGTCACTTGCCGCTGAACCCGGTGGTCTCCGATCTGGCATTTTTCCCGTCCGCCTATCCGAACCAGGAAGACTGCCCGGGTCTGCAGGAAGGGGTCGCGGTGTATGACGCCGAGACTCAGCCGGATGGGCTGCGCTGCGGGTTGCTGGATTACATGATCAATCAGTTTGGTCCCCGTGATCCATCGGTATGGTCCAGCAACGAACAGCTTGTCGGTCGCGGTTTTGGCGGTATTCCGCTGGATAATGTGGGCGTTCAGTATGGTTTGAAGGCGCTGCAAAGCGGGCTGATCAGTGGCGAGCAGTTCCTCAGGGTAAATCGCGAAATCGGTGGCTTGAGCGTGGATATCGACTACCAGGCCGAACGCACCGTGGCCGATCCGCAAGCCTTGCGAAATGCCTACCGCACCGGCGCCATCAACACCGCCGAGCATCTGGCCAAGGTGCCGATCATTGATCTGCGTGGCCCGGACCCGGGCATCGCCCACGATGCCTACCATTCCTGGCAGATGCGTGCGCGACTGGAGCAGACCCAGGGCCATGCCGACAACCATGTGATTTGGTATGGTCCGGCGCCGCTGTTTGGCGATACGGTGTTCACCACCGAAGCCCTGCTGGTCATGGACCTGTGGTTATCGGGCATCGAGCAGGACGACACGGCCACGCCAGTGGCAGAAAAGGTGGTGGCCAACAAGCCGGTCTATGCCCGTGACCGTTGTCTGTCGGTGTCGTCCCTGTTCGGCCCGGAGGGGCCCATCGTACCGTTGACCGGTAACCTGCTGTACCCGGACCCGATCCTGCCGGGGCTGGATCTGTCCTTGCTGCCGCCGGCACCGGCGGAAGCAGGCGTGGTAGTGGATGCGCTTAGCGGCCAGGTATGTGGCCTGGATGTCAGCGAGCTGCCGGTAGTGTCCGAGCTGCCGGTGCTGGGGGACGTGCTGGGTACGCTGGGCGAGTTGCTGTCGCCACTCACCGACCCGATTCTGAACCTGCAACAGACGGTGGTGCAGACCCGTTTCGGCACACCACGTACCGTGGCCGGTGACAGCATCGAAACCCTGACCAACAAGTGCCAGCTGAAACCGGTGGACCCGGCGGATTATCCTCTGGCCCTGGACCCGGAGGGCTTTGCCGAACAGGTGGCGGACATCTTCCCGCAGGGCGTTTGCGATTACAGCAAGCCGGGCGAGGGGGTAATGCCCACGCAGACCTGGCTGCAGTACGGCGATGGGCAGCAGGTGATTTACGGCGGTGCACCGCTGGCTGATGACGGCGCTAGCGCCCCCCAGGGCTGGGCATCGCCGGCCTTTGAGGTGGAGATTCGCTAATCTTCAGTCTCTGGGGATGCTGAGTTTCGAGTGTCGAGAAATGAGTTGCGAAGACCGGGAAAGGTTTTCGCAACTCGAAACTCGTACCTCGTTACTCACCCTTTCCCATCCGAGCAGTGCTAGCGATTGATTTGGTAAGCCGCCAGGCCGTTGTCGTCGTCAAAGGTCATGGTGGTGCCGCCATTGAGCTGCACGGACTCCCGGCTCAGGGCAACCGCCTCATCCCCCAGCACCCCATCATTAAACCGGTACACCGGTTTGGGCGCCTCGTTCAGGCAGTGGTCGCGGAAACCGGCCTTGGCCTGCAGTACACTGTCCCGAGCGCTTTGCCAGCTCGCAATGGCCTTGTCTCCATGGCGCTGGCGCAGCATGGTTTCGGTAACCGTGGCGGACAGGGCCACGGCGGTGGCGTTGTTGCCGCCAAAGCCTTTCGAATTGATCAGGCTGGCCTGCAGGTCGTCGCGCGGTACGTGATCCATGGCGAAGTCCAGGTGCTGGCGGTGTACATCGCCGGCGATGTGATCGATGGTGCGAATCCCCGGCAGAACGCCTTGGGCAAAGCTGCCCAGGGCCGCCGCCAGCTGATCGCCGCCGGCACTGCCCAGGGAGTGTCCCACAAACGCCTTGATGGCGGTCACCGGCCAGTGGCGCACCTCAAAGGCCTCGGCCACCCGGTCCAGAATCACCGATTCGGTGACCCGGTTCTGTGGCGTGCCGGTGCCGTGGGCATGGACAAAGCTGTGCTCGCGCAAGCCCTTGTCGCCGATCAGTTGGCGGGTCAGGGCGGCGGCCTTGCCCACGGTCAGGTAGTTGCCCACGCCGGGGGCAGAAATGGATTTCTTGGCGCCGTCAGCATGAATGAACACATCCGGCACCGCGCCGAGAATGTCGGCACCCAGCTCCAGGGCCAGGGCATCATCCATCAGCACGGTAAACTGGGCAGACTCGGCCATGGTAAAGCCGCAGTTGTCGGAAAACGGCCGGCAGGCGCGGCGCACATCGGCTTGCTTAGCACCATCCAGGGCGGCCAGATCCTGGTCTTCCGCCAGCGCGCCCATGGCCCGGTAACCTTCCATGATCTCCGCCACCAGCGGTGCTTCGCTGGTGCCTACAATGGCTACCCGCACCTTGCCACTGCGGATCGCCTGTACTCCTTTTTCCAGGTTGTAGAGGAAGGTGGCACAGGCGCCCAGCATGCCGCCGGTGGTGCCCACCGAGTGCAGCACATAGGCATTGAGAAAATCCGCAGTCATCTCACCCAGGCCCAGTGGCACCTGCTTGGAGGTGATGCGCTGGCCGTTGGGCGGGAAACGCATGACGCCGCCCAGGCCGTTGTCGTCCAGCTGGGACATGGCGTTGCTGGCATACACAGCCACCTGATCCGGGCGCACCTTGGCGGCCACGGAGGCCCAGTCCATGCCCAGATCGCCCAGCGCATCGCTGATACCAAAGATGGCCATCTGCAGGGCGCGGGGGTGATTGCGCGAGGCATACAGGGCGCCGGGATCGAAGCCGTCCGGCAGCTGCCCGGCGGCGCTGACTCGGCGCGGCGCATCATGGGGGACACGCAGGTCCAGCCCCGCAGGCAGGATGACCCGGCTGCGGCGCTTGTCGATAGGGGCGACCTGCCAGCCCGCGGGTAGCGGGTCAGGCAGGTCCATGTTGCGCATTTCCAGGGTAACGGGAATGTCGCTGGTGCCGCTGATGGCGGCGTGGAGCCGGTGGGCATCGGGCAGGGCGCGGATCTGGGTGGCGGCCAGCTGGCTGTCCGGGCTGCGGCCGGTCAATTGACACAGAGAACGCAGGGTGTCCTGGCGGCCGGCCTCCGGCAGGGCATCAAAAATCAGTCGCTGAAAGCCAAAATGCAGGGCGCTGCGCCCGGCTGCATTGATGCCGCCCATGGCGGTGATCACGGGTAATGCTGTCATGGTGCTCCCGGGCTCATGCCCAACCCAAAAAGGTGACTAGCCGGTCAGGGTACAGGTGAAATCCGGTTTTGCGTATACGACGGAGGGCGAATCCGGTCAGGAAAGTGCAACAGAGTTTGAAAGTGAAAGCGGATGTTTCAGGATAGGGGTAGCTACGAAGCCGCTGTAGGAGCACCTCTTGAGGTGCGAACCGCGCGTTAGCGTGGAAATTGCCCGAAGGGCGATCAGGCATTCCATGTCCTGACAGGTTTCTCTAAATGATCACACTCCTCTGCCGCCTCGCTCCGCCTGGTTCGCACCTCAAGAGGTGCTCCTACAGAGGGCGGGAAATGGGGCGCTGCCAACAAAAAACGGGGCCCGAAGGCCCCGTTTTGTCTGGCATCAAGCGTTGAGCGTATTACAGCAGCTCGACAGCTACCGCAGTCGCTTCACCACCGCCGATACACAGGCTGGCCACACCGCGCTTGCCGCCGGTGCGCTTGAGCGCGTGGATCAGGGTGAGAATGATGCGTGAGCCGGTGGAGCCCACCGGGTGACCCAGGGCACAGGCGCCGCCGTGGATGTTCACCTTCTCGTGGGGAATGCCCAGATCAATCATCGGCATCATCGCCACCATGGCGAAAGCTTCGTTGATCTCGAACAGATCCACGTCGTCCACGGTCCAGCCAGCTTTCTTCATCACCGCTTCGGTGGCACCGATGGGGGCGATAGTGAACTCGCTGGGGTGTTTGCTGTTGGTGGCGTGGGCCAGGATGCGGGCCAGCGGCTTCAGGCCACGCTCATTGGCCACGGACTCGCGGGCCAGGACCAGCGCGGAGCCGCCATCGGAGATGGAGCTGGCGTTGGCGGCGGTGACGGTGCCGTCTTTGGCGAAGGCCGGACGCAGGGTGGGGATCTTGTCGATGTTGGCGTTACCCGGCTGCTCGTCGGTGTCTACAACCACTTCACCCTTACGAGTCTTTACGGTCACCGGCACGATCTCGTCCTTGAACCAGCCGTTGTCGATGGCGGCATTGGCGCGGTTCAGGGATTCGATGGCGTAGTTGTCCATGTCTTCGCGGGTAATGGAGCGCTTGTCAGCCACTTCCTGGGCGAAGGAGCCCATCAGGCGGCCGGTTTCCGCATCTTCCAGGCCATCCAGGAACATGTGGTCAAACACCTGGCCGTGGCCCATGCGCATGCCGCTGCGGGCCTTGTCCAGCACATAGGGGGCATTGGTCATGGATTCCATGCCACCGGAAACGACGATGTCGTTGGTGCCGGCCTTGATGGAATCGAAGGCGAACATGGTGGCCTTCATGCCGGAGCCACACAGCTTGTTGATGGTGGTGGCACCGGTGTTGTCCGGCAGACCGGCCAGACGCATGGCCTGACGGGCCGGGCCCTGTTTGAGGCCAGCGGGCAGTACACAGCCCATGATGACTTCTTGCACGTCTTCCGGCTTCAGGCCGGCGCGGGATACGGCTTCACGGATAGAGGCGGCGCCCAGTTCGGGAGCGGAAACCGCAGACAAGGAACCCTGGAACCCACCCATGGCGGTACGGGCACCATTTACAATTACTACAGCATCATCAGACATGGTTTTCTCCTGCCAGCAAAATAGTACCTGAATCCGTGACCTCATCGCGGCGCCTGACGCAAGCCTTTGCCGCCACAGAAAATTTGTCTTCAGTCGATCGTATTCCCAGATACGACGCTTCTTCAGAAAATCCCCTGTGACAACAAATTCTTACGCCATGCATCCGCGCTGAGCTCACGGATTCAGGTAGTAGTTATCAAAATTTGGGGCGCATTGTACTTGAAACAAGGGGGATACACCCCATCTCACAGGGACCTGCCGGTCACGGACCAGGCAATGGCGATAGTTTTCGTCTATTGCAGCCAAAGGCAATCACGGTTAACGCCGGGTCTGTGGTGGAGATTGCCGCCGGTAGCTTGTTATTATCGTTCAGCCGCTGGCGGCAGGCATGCCGTCAGCGGGGAATTTCTTTCTGTTGCCAAGCCGCGACAGAACAACATGATGTCAGGGGAAATGACTATGGCTTTTGAATTACCGCCGCTTCCGTTCGAGAAAAATGCACTGGAACCGCATATTTCTGCAGAAACTCTCGAGTATCACCATGGCAAGCACCACAATGCCTATGTGACCAAGCTGAACGATATGGTTGCCGGCACCGACAACGAAGGCAAATCCCTGGAAGAGATCATCAAGAGCGCCGAAGGCGGTCTGTTCAACCAGGCTGCCCAGGTCTGGAACCACACCTTCTACTGGAACAGCCTGAGCCCTAACGGCGGTGGCGCTCCCACCGGTGATCTGGCTGCGGCCATCGACACCGCTTTCGGCTCCTTCGACGAGTTCAAGTCCCAGTTCAATGCCAAAGCGACCGGCAACTTCGGTTCCGGCTGGACCTGGCTGGTGAAGAACACCGATGGCAGCCTGGAAATCGTCAACACCGATGATGCGGATACCCCGATCGCCCACGACAAGGGTCAGACTCCGCTGTTCACCGTGGACGTGTGGGAACACGCCTACTACGTGGATTACCGCAATGCCCGACCCAAGTATCTGGAATCCATCTGGAACCTGATCAACTGGGACTTTGCCGCCAGCAACTTTGCCGGTTAAGACGGCATATCCCTTATAGGGATACCGTTCAGGTAGTGAAAAAGGCCGCTTTTGCGGCCTTTTTCGTGTCTGTCTGGCGGCGGTGGGGGAAGTTTGGTAGCGTCCCTCCCGGGATATTGTCGGGGTTTGTGTGGTCCAATCTGCAGGTTAATGAAAATAACAGGTGTGATATGCGTTTTTTGGGAATCTTTTTTCTGGTGATGGGTTTGTCGGCAACCGCTGCCATGGCAGAAGGGCCGGTGCCAGCTTCCGCCGAGCAAAAACAGAAAAGCCCCGAGCAGCAGGCCATGGATCAGTTGGCAGAAGCTGGCCTGCGCCAGGCGCTGCAGGCTATCCAGCGTTCCGGCGGCCTCTATCCGTTCGGCTTGATTCAGTCCGGAGAGACGGTGCGGGCGGTGGGTTATTCCGGTGAAAAAGCCGATGCCCCAAGCGCCGAAGAGTGGGCCCAGGGCCTGTTCATGCAGCTGCGCAAGATTGGTAAAGAGCAGCCGGATATCGAGCTGATGGGTCTATTCCGTCTGCATGACATCACCGCTGAAAATGGTGAAAAAGTTACTGGGGTATGGGCGCAGGTAGACCACCGAGGTGTACGCCCCTGGGTGATTTTCCTGCCGTTGCTCAAGAACGAAGAAGGCAAGCACGAGCTGGGCGATATGGTCTACTACGCCACCGAACAGCCGTTGTTCGAGAAAAGCGGCGAATAAGTTTTTCAAAGACAGGCAGGACTAAATGGGCGCTGTTCGGCAGCGCCGCAGTGCCCCCTGTGGCACTATCTGTCAATCGGGCCATGAACCGGACTATCCGGTATGCAGGACACAGGAATGACGCGAGATCGTGAAGTAAATCTGGGTAATCTGAATGATGTCACCGTGGATGATCATGGTGATGCCGGGCGCCGGCCTTCTCCTGCCGGCAGCAACAAGCCCGCCGAGAAAGGGGCGGGCAAGCCTCCCAAGGCACCCAAAAAACCGGTGCCGCCCTCCAATGGCGGAGGGGGTGGCTGGATGATTGCCTGTCTGGTGCTGGTGGTGCTGATCGCCGTGATGGGGGTCTGGTTCCAGAAACAGATGACCGTGCTCCAGTCACAAATGGACGAGCGCATCTCGGAATCCAGCCAGAAACTGGGCAACCTGCAGTCCCGGTTGTCTGCCACCGACGAGAGCCTGAACCAGTCGTCCGGTCAACTGCAGGATACGGTCCGCGCTCAAGGCAAGAAGCTGGAAGAAAACAACACCGAAATCCGTAAACTCTGGGATCTGAGCAACAAGCGCAACCGGGCGGATATTGCCGAGCAGAGCAAGAAACTGACTGCACTGTCAGCCACACTGAATGAAGTCAAAAAGGCCCAGGCCGGGGTGGATGGCAAACTGCAGGGGATCAGCAAGGACACCACTGCCCTGAAAAAGCAGGTGGACAGTGCGGTGTCTGCCGTCAACAAGAGCAGTGAACAGTGGCAGACCCGCATCAGTCAGATGCAGACTCAGGTGGATGTGCTGGCGGAAAACATCAATCAGCTGGAAAGCCAGCAGCAAAACCTGAAAAGCGGTCTGGCCAAGGTGGAAAAAAACCAGGCCGGGCTGGCAGCGTTAAAAGATCGGCTGGATGAGACAGAGGCAGCGATTGCGGCTTTTGATTCTTACCGGCTGCAGGTCAATAGTCGTCTGGATAAACTGGAAGGGCGCTGATCGGCCACGGGGGGTGGTGATCAGCTAAAAACAACAAGTAAAAGAGCGTCTTGCCATGGCCAAGTTGCCGGAAAGTAAAGAGCGGCGTTTACAGGGGTTGAATCAGGATGTACTGGCGGTAGCTACCCCGGTACCGGGGCCGGATCTGGAACCGGTCAATCTGCGCGCGCCCAAAAAAACCAACCCTATCTCGGTTAGCGAGGGGGGCCACTCCGGCTTGTTGTGGTTGTCCCTGGTGCTGGCGGTCATCGCCTTGCTGTTGGCCGCCAGCCAGTGGCTGGCCCACGCTGAATCCAGCCGTGAACTCAGTGAATTGCGAGAGCAATACTATCAGCTGGCATCGCTGCGTCAGGGAGAGGTGAGAGATGGTGCTCGCAGTACGGTAAAAGCGCCTGCCACTTCTGAAGCCGCTCCTGGCGATGCGGTGGTCAACAGCCTGCGTGACGATCTGCGCGAACTGAATGCCAAGGTGCGCGGGCTCACCGTGGCCATGGCCAAACAGCGCAACAGCAACAGCGAAAGCGCCGAGCTGGCGACGCGCCTTAACGAGATGGACAGCAAGCTGAAAGGCCTGTCCTCGCGGATCAGCAGCCTGGCCGACCGTCCACAACCCGCCGCCACCCCTGTGGTGCAACCGGTATCCGACAACAGCGTCGAGGTGTCTGCACTGGCTGGCAAGGTAGCGAAAATAGACAAAGACCTGCAGGCGCTTTACCGGATTCTTCAAGGAGGCTGAACCTGCTGGTAATTAGCGATTAGCCTGCTAGAATACCCGCCCATTGCGCCAGTGGTGGAATTGGTAGACACGCCAGATTTAGGTTCTGGTGCCGAGAGGTGTGGGGGTTCAACTCCCTCCTGGCGCACCATCTCAAAGAAAGGCCGTAACAGCATTGCTGTTACGGCCTTTTGTTTTTTGGGGTTGGGATGCTTCCTTGCATCGGGCATCCCGGGGGATGGTTGCTCACCCCTGAAAACGCTTTTCTATGGGTAAAAGCCTTTGGGGAAAACCTTCCTGATTTCCCCCCGGTTCTCCATAAACACTATCGGTTCGGTGGGGTATGAAATTGAGCAATAGGCTGTCTGGATACGTGCGCTACTTTTTCATAACTCAAGCTATTGACCACTAGCACTATCAAGTTAATTTCATTAACTGCCAGGTTTTACCTTCTTTTCATACCGTTCACGTCTCAGATCCATAACATGCGCCCTGTCGAATCCGCTAATCGGGGAAGGGTATGCGGTATTACCTCAGCAAGATCAAGGCCGACGATGACACCTGGGAAATCCACACGGTGAATTGCCAGCAATTGCCAAATGAAAACGACCAGCGCATTTATCTGGGCGATTTCTCTCACTGTATCCACGCCTTGCCGGTGGCCAAGCTGTATTTCCGCACCCTGCGGTTTTGCCCGGAATGCTCTCTGCACGCTTAGTGCGGTACTTGCGAGTTTGCCTCGTCCCGGGTAGAACAAAAGGAGAGGTGGCATTATGCGTGAGCACACACAAGACAGAGACCGTAAGGCCAATCACTTTCCGGCGGCACGAAAGCTTGAGGCTGATCGCGTGCGCCTGCTGGCGCTGGTGGCGTTGGCGGTGGGGGCGATGGTGTTGGGCGGGTTGATCCATGCCGAGGGCCAGGCGGCCCACGGTTCCCTGCATGAGATCAAGGCGTCGCTGATGGCGGCGGTGGACTCACTCTAGCGGGGAAGCCACCCGGCGAATCTCCCCCGCGTTACCCTTCAAAGCGCGTTTTGCACCGTTATGGCTGTAGTGACTAAAGCGGTGTCCAGCACCTGTCGGCGCCGTGACGGGTCCATCATATTAAACCCAAAGGCTTGCAAATCATCGGCATTGGGTTCCAGACGAATCACTGTCTTACCCGCTTTTTCCAGTTTGCTCACTTCCCGATCCACAATGCCGGTCATGTAGCGGCGTACTCGCCGTTCGATGGCAGTGAGGGGCGAGCGCGGTTTGTCCGGTTGCCGTGAGGCCATGGGCGCGAGAATGATCACCTCGTCCACGGCGCTGTCCATCAGCAGATCCGCCGAGGTGGGGGAGGCCACGCCACCGTCGATGTAGGTACGGCTGCCCAGGGTCACCGGTGGGCACCAGAAGGGCACCCCATAGGAGGCACAGACCGCGTCGCGGATGTGCGCCTGCGGCGCGCCGCCTTTACCGAAGGCCACCCGTTTGCCGCTGGTGGTGTCCACGGCCATGATCCAGGTGGCCGGGTGGGCAACCCAGTCTGCTCCTCCGGTGGCGTCGTCCACCAATTGCCGGAAAGGCGCCATGTCGAACTGGCCACGGGGCAGCAGGCCGCAGAAGGCGGTCAGCGGGGAGACGTCCCCGCGCAGGCCTTTCAGGGCCAGCTTGGCACCGGTGAAGCGGGCGCCGGGCAGGGGCGGCAGGGCGCCGCCGCTGTCGCTGTCGTGATCCCAGCGGCACTGCTCGCTGGTGCCCTGCTGGCAGGCCAGCAGCTGATCCACGCTGATGCCGCTCCCCAGCAAGGTGGCCAGCACCGCGCCTGCCGAGGTGCCGATAAGGATATCGGCATCGCGGGCGTCCCAGTCCAGTTGCTGCTCAAGATTGTGCAGGGCGGCAATGGACCAGGCGCCGCCGGCGACACCGCCGCAGCCCAGTACCAGGGCACGGCGGGGAGATGGAGTGTTGTTTGTCATTATTCTGGCCTGTTCATATTAAAAGACGGGTTGGGTGGCGGGTGTCAGGGTATAGCTGTCGGGATCAAAGTCCTTGAGCAGACGCTGCATTTCCAGGGTGCTCCAGGGGAAGCCCACGCTGTTGAAGCCGTTCTTGTCCAGGTAGTAGCTGGAGCAGCCACCGGTGTTCCAGACGGTGCCCTGCAGGTCTTTCTGGACCTTGCGGTTGTAGGTTCTCTGGCTGTCGGCTTTCACTTCCACCCGGCTCAGTTGCTGGTCGCGCATGGTTTGCAGGGTGCTGAGGATGTAGTTGATCTGCGCCTCGATGACGATAAAGGCGGAGTTGTGGCCGATGCCCAGGTTGGGACCCAGCACCATGAAGGCATTGGGCAGCCCGGCGATGGTGGTGCCGCGATAGGCCTGCATGCCGTCCTGCCACATGTTGCTGAGCGATTCGCCGGCATCGTTATAGATGTGATCGGCAATGGGTGGCTCGGTGACGAAGAACCCGGTGCCCAGAATGATCGTGTCCACGTCGCACTCGCTGCCGTCCTGGCCCACCAGGGTGTTGCCGCGCACTTCCTTCAGGCCGGTGGCGAACACATCCACATTGGCCTGATTGAGCGCCGGGTAATACTGGTTGCTCATCAGCACCCGCTTGCAGCCCAGGGTGTAATCCGGGGTCAGTTTGGCGCGCAGGGCCGGGTCCTTGATGGCCAGGCGGATATGCGCCTCACCCAGTTTCTGGATCTGTCGCAGCAGGGCCGGTTTGCGAAAGCCGATGCCGAAAGTTTCAAAGCCGCCGTAAAGCATCTTGCGCCAGGCGTTCAGGGTGAACGGCAGACGGAAGAAGTTTTCCTCGATTTTGGGGATGGGATGATCCGGCTTGGGCAGCACCCATTGTGGGGTGCGCTGGAACAAGGTCAGCTGTTGTACCTTCGGTTGGATCTCCGGCACAAACTGGATCGCCGAAGCGCCGGTGCCGATCACCGCCACCCGTTCTCCGCTCAGGTCGTGGTCATGGTCCCAGCGGGAGGAATGGAACAGCTTGCCCTGAAAATCCTTCAGGCCGGGGATGTTGGGAATGATGGGTTCGTGCAGGTAGCCGGAGCAGGCCACCACGGTACGGGCCAGGTAGAGCTGGTCGCCGGTCTGCACTTCCCAGAGATTTTTGCTTTCCCGCCATTGCGCCCGTTCCACTGCCTGATTGAAACGAATGAAGCCGGGAATGTTGTGGCGGTTAGCCGTGTCGCGCACATAGTCGAGAATCTCCGTCTGACCGGCGAAGGCCCGGCTCCAGTCCGGTTTCTGGGCGAAGGAATAGGAATATAACGCCGAGGGCACATCGCAGGCGCAGCCCGGGTAGGTGTTGTCCCGCCAGGTGCCGCCCAGGTCGGCGGCCTTTTCCAGGATTACGAAATTATCGAACCCGGCGTCCTGCAGACGAATGCCCAGGCCAATGCCGCTGATGCCGGCGCCGACAATCAGGACGTCGTAAATGGGAGAGTTGGCTTGTTGTGTCATGGGGGTGTCCGTGGTCACTGGTTCGGTTGTGGGCTGAAGAAATCCATGGCCCGGTTGGTCAGATTCAGGTTGGCCACCTGCTTGGCCAGGGCGTAGATATCCGGGTAGATCACCCGGGCGCCGCCCTTGCGGAAGGTGCGGTAGATGCGCTCGGCCAGCACCTCCGGTTTGCCGGTGGGGATATAGCGGGACACCGGGCCTTTTTTGACCTGGCTGCGGGCATGGCTTTCCAGGCCGGAATGGATCGGGCCCGGGTAGACGGTGATCACATTGACGCCCTGCTTCTTCAGATCCAGCCGGGCAATTTCCGAGGCCAGGCCGATGCCGGCCTTGGCGCCGCCGTAATAGCTGCAGCCACGAATCGGCACGCGCCCGGCCATGCTGGCCACATTGATCACGCAGCCTTGGCGGGCTTCCACCATGGCCGGAAAGGCCAGGTCCATCAGTCGCATGGGAGCGGTGAAATTGATATCCAGCAGACGCT
The DNA here is from genome assembly GCF_947258575.1 of uncultured Alcanivorax sp. Lineage (GTDB taxonomy): Bacteria > Pseudomonadota > Gammaproteobacteria > Pseudomonadales > Alcanivoracaceae > Alcanivorax. Next base: position 6,987 of record NZ_CAMYIV010000009.1, on the reverse strand, counting down.
TGCCTTGCTCCCAGCCGGTGCCGGTGATGCTGATGATGTCCATGATGCCGGCGCAGTTGATCAGTACGTCCACCGGCCCGCGACGGTCCACCAGCGACTGCCACCAGGCGGGCAGGGCATCGATATTTGTCAGGTCGCAGGTTTCCGTCTGGGCGCCATGTTTGTCGGCGGCCAGGGCGAGGGCGTCGGCATTCAGGTCCACCAGGGTGATGCGGGCCTCCGGGTGGTGCTGGCGAAACTGCCCAGCGAGCTGGCTGCCGATGGCGCCAGCCCCGCCGGTAATCAGGATGTGGGTCGGGTTCATGGTTGGGGGCCCTTGTTATTGTCATGGGGGGTGTTGTGATTGGCGATGGCGAGCCAGCAGGCATCCCGCGCCCGTTTCAGATCGTCGTCATCCAGGGTCAGATAGCCCAGCCGTTCCGCTTTGAAGACACCCACAAACGCTCCCCAGAACAGGGCAATGGCCAGGTCCGGTTTCATGATGTCGTTGAGCAGGCCGGTGCGCTGGCCAATGACCACCATCATGCCCAGGGGAATCAGCAGTGCCTGCTCCTGGTGGCGGCTTTCCGGATCCAGGTAGCTGTGGTGATCCTGCATTTCCAGAAAATGAAAGGCATCCGGCTCTTCGCGGGCGAAGGCGGTGAGCCGGGCCCACAGGTTGTCGAACAGGCTGCGCGAGGGGTGAAGCAGGTCGAGATCGCTGAGCAGGCGTTCCTTTAGGCGGCTCTTGCTGTCGCGAAACACGGCGTTTATCAGCGTTTCCTTGCTGTCGAAATAGCGATACAAGGTGCCGACACCTACACCGGCTTCAGCGGCGATCGGCGGTACCGGGGTGCCGTGCAGACCGTGCTCGGCGAATACTCGCAGGGCGGCACGGATGATCTGCTCGTGCTTGCGGGTTTCCTTGTTGTCGACCGGGGTAACCGGGGCAGGGCTGGCCATGGCGGATCTCACGCAATGAATGAATGTTCATTCCGTAACTGTGCCATTGGGTGATGTTTTTATGGAAGGGTCATATGGGGACAAAGTGCGGTGAGTTGAAAGTTCAAAGTTTAAAGTTGAAACGCGAATCTATGGTGTCGCCACACGAAGAACTACAGAGCCGCGCAGGGCGGTAAAGGGGGGAGCAAGAGACGGGCATTGCTGTTTAGGTCTTAACCTCAGCGCGGAGCGAGGAAATTCCCAGCCAAGCCGGCCTTGCCCCGCGTTTGAACTTTCAACTTTGAACTTGTAACTCTTAGATCAACCCCTTCTCCCGGGCGGCAAGCTCGGTGAGTTCTGCGGCGAGGGTGACCGGGCGGGCGTAGGAGCGGTCATAGTGGGCCTGGGCCAGGGCGTGGCATTCGGCACTGATCTGGTCGTAGAGCTCCCGGGGCAGCAGGCCCTGGGTCGGGGGCAGGGCGCGCAGGCCGAAACGATCATAGGGGATCTGTTGTTTACCGGCGGCTTTGAGTAGCTCCGGCACCCAGCCCTGGGGGGAAAGCTGGGTCTGGTAACGCAGGTTCTGGAAGTCCATCTCCGCCGCCAGCCGGCCCGCATCGGTGACCACAAAATAGTTATCCACCACCTGGCAGAGCAGCAAATTCAGCCGTTTCCAGACAATTTGCTTCTCTTCGTTGGTATAACCATTCCAGTGCACCACCTCGTGACTGAAGCGGCAACAGCCACGGCAGACCGTATCACCGAAGACGGTGGAACAGACGCCGATACAGGGGGTGTGGATGCGATTAACTGCCATGGCGGAAGATTAGCAGAAAAGGCGGTGCAGGGGAGAGGAGAGACGAATCACTTGGCGGGAATTTGAGCACCTACCTTCATCTTGAGCAATAACCGCAAATCGGCCATAGTTACCACCTTCATAAGCATTATCTTGCGCTGAATAATAAACAGGGTCGCACCGGGCTAACGGGAAGCGGCATCACTGGAGAATAATAATGCGATTGGCTGTGTTGCTGGCAGCTTGCCTGTGGATGCTTTCGGGATGTTCCGGCCTCGGTATGGGGATTCCCTCCACCCCGGGTGCCTTTATCCATGCCCCCCAGGGCAAGACTTTCAAACCCATGGATACGCTGGATCCGCGTAATGCCATGGTCTATATCTACCGACCGATTACCCGGTGGGGCTATGAAGAGGTGCAGGCACCGGTGTTCTTCCTGGATGCCTCGCAGCTGTTCGGCCTCAAGGCTGGCGCCTACAGCTGGCTGGAATTGCCTGCCGGCACCCACGATTTCTATGCCCGCCGTCCGCTTAGCGTGCTTTACCTGAAGATGGTGTTCGAGATGCCGTTGGAAGTGGAGGGCGGCAAGGACTACTACTTCCGCTACTCGGAAACCCGCCCGCTGGATATGGAAGAACTGGTTGCCGACCCGGAAAACTTCCAGCAGGCCGGCCCGTTGCAGCAGGTCCCCCGTGCCGTGGCCCTGCGCGAAATTGCCGACCTGCGTCTGGATGAGCCAGGCGTCTACTACGCAGGTAAGGACAGCCAGGTGCCGCGCTGGGCGCCGTTCCATACCTACGCGACGGAATAATGATCGCTGCGAGTGGCTAACTACTCGCTTCCAGCCAAAACAAAAAAGCCCCGGCATGCCGGGGCTTTTGCTGTCTGGAGAGGAATAACCTTTCTACGAAGTGACTGTAGGAGTTCCTCTTGAGGGACGAATCCGAGCTTGGGCGAGGAGGCAGGATATGTGATGCTTCCAGATCAATCTGGTGGCACCTGGAATCCCTGATCGCCCGGTGGGCGACTTCCTCGCTACGCGAGGTTCGCGGCTCGAGAGCCGCTCCTACAGCGGTATTTCTGCTCGGTGTGGGACCTAGCTGCGGAGGTTGGGTTGAGTTTGCGACATGCCTTTAGGCTGGACGCCCGCAGGGCGCCCCGAAGGGGTTTATCAAACCCAACAATGCTAGTCACTCTCCGTCAGCCGCCGCTTGGTCTGCAACAACCGCTTCCACTGTTCCACATACTCCGGCAGGGCCGGGGAGGTCTGGTTGAAGCCGGTGATTTCCTGAAGGGTCTGGGGGCTGATGGATTTGCCACCATAGACGTTGGCCACCCGCAGCAGGGCGTGGGTGTGCAGTTTGCGCTGGGATTCGAAGCGCTGATCGTAGTACACGTACTTGTCATCCCAGCCGAGAATACGGGTGTGCACCTGGAACTGCTGGTATGGTCGCAGCTCGCGGATGTAGGAAATCTCGGTGTTGGCCACCACGCCATTACAGCGCGCTTCGATCATGCGGTTGAGCAACCCGGTAACCACCGCGTGTTCCAGTCGGCAGCGATCCATGAACTTCAAGTACTTGGCGTTGTTCAGATGCATGTTCAGGTCAATATCCAGCAACCCCACCCGGTACTCCTGGGTGACAACATCAAACAGCTGGTGTGTGGGCGGCCGTTTACGACGGCGAGCCGCGCTGATCAGTTCGAGCATCCGATCTCCCTATGCCACGGTAGCCCGTGACCCCTTTTATTCTTTCGAAGACTGAATCGGCAAAAAAACGCGGTTCAGTATAACGGTACCAGTGCCAGTTCACACTATGCACTGATGTCAAAGTGATCAGTTTTACAGTCTTTGCCGTCCTGGCCAGCGTCTGGCGTGCGTTGCGGGGTGACATGGCCTGTGATTCACAGACGTTGTCGATGGTCAGGAACAGGCCAGATGCAGACTGAACAGACTGTCGCTGTCGGTCCAGCAGGCGGAGGGGGTGAAACCGGCGGCGACCAGTTCTGCGGAAAACCCTTCGACGGTGAATTTGTAGGAATTTTCCGTGTGAATACGGGTGCCGGCGGCGAGTGTCAGGCTATTTTTACCCAGCTGGATATGTTGGTCCTGCAGGCATTCCAGGTGCATTTCGATACGGTTTTGCGCGCTGTTGTAGAACGCCAGATGGCGCATGGTGTCGGTATCGAACCCACAATCCAGCTCCCGGTTCAGATGATGCAGTGCATTCAGATTGAAGGCAGCAGTGAGCCCTCCTGCATCATTATAGGCGGCGTGGAGTCGTTCTGAGGGTTTCTGCAGATCCGCTCCGATCAGCAGGGAACCGCCGGGGCCTGCCAGTTCGCGCAGGCCGCGCAGGAAAGTGGCCCGCTGTTCAGGCTCAAAGTTGCCGATGGTAGAGCCAGGGAAAAAAACCAGACGTCCGGGTTGTCGTAAGCCCTCCGGCATGGCCATGGCCTGGCAATAATCTGCGCACACGGCGCTGATATGTATGTGGGGGAAGTCCTCGGCCAGGCGCCGTGAGGCGCCAAGCAGGCATTCCCGTGAGATTTCCAGTGGCATGTAATGCGCCGGTTGCCAGGCATTGAGTAATACCCGCACCTTTTCGCAGCTGCCGGCACCGGGTTCGGCGATGGTATGGATGCCGTCCAGTCGTGACTGAATGTCCTCGGCGTAGCGATGCAGCAAGCTCGCTTCGGTACGGGTGGGGTAGTACTCCGGGGTGCGGGTAATCCGGTCGAAAAGGCTGGAACCGGTTTCGTCGTAGAAGAACTTGGGATGTAGTGTCGGTGTCGGCGCCCGCAGGGACTCGCTGACTTCGGCAAGCATGTCGGTGGTCGGTGGCTGCAGGTCGAAAAAGGTCAGGTTGGGGCCGAGCTGTTGCTGGTTCACGACGGGTCTCCCGCAAGCCGGATACCGCTGAACTGCCAGCGGTGGTGGGGGTAGAAAAAATTACGATAGCTGGCCCGCAAATGGTCTTGGCTGCTGGCACAGGAGCCGCCACGCAGCACCATCTGGTTACACATGAACTTGCCGTTGTATTCCCCCACCGCCCCTGCGGCTGCCTGAAATCCCGGGTAGGGCAGGTAGGCGCTGGCGGTCCATTCCCAGACATCGCCGAACAAGTGGGCCATGGCCGTATCGCGGGCCTGACCGGGCTGGTAGCTACCGTTGTCCACAAAATGTCCTTGCAGTGGTTGCGCTGTCGCCGCGTGCTCCCATTCCTGCTCCGAGGGCAGCCGCTTGCCGGCCCAGCGGGCATAGGCATCCGCTTCGTAATAATTTACATGGGCAAGAATCTGCCCATGGTGTAGCGGTTGTAGCCCTGCCAGAGTGAAGTGCCGGTCAAGATCCTCGTGCCAGTAAAGCGGCCGCTGGCTATGTTGCGCCTGTACCCAGGCCCAGCCGTCAGACAGCCATAACTCCGGTCGTCGGTAGCCGCCATCCTTGATGAATTCACGAAATTCGCCGTTGCAGACCGGACGGTTAGCCAGCGAAAAAGGCTCCAGCCAGACCCGGTGGCGGGGTGTTTCGTTATCGAAAGAAAAATCCTGGCCGCTGGCACCGATTTCCACCAAACCGCCACTGAAAGACTGAAAGCTCAGCGGTGCAGGGCTGTCTGCTTCAGTGAGAGGTTGGCCGAGGGAGGGCGACAGCGGATTGAAGGAGAGGCTGTATTTCAGGTCTGTCAGCAGCAGCTCTTGGTGCTGCTGCTCATGATTGAGTCCCAGTGTGACCAGATCTGTCAGGCCCGGTTGTTGTTCGATAAGGCGAACCATGGCGTCATCCACCTGTTGTCGCCAGGCATAGACTTCTTCGCCGGTGGGGCGTGACAAAAGGTGGCGTTGCGGGCGGGCGAACTGTTCGCCAATGCCGTTGTAGTAGCTGTTGAACAGGTACTCGAATTGCGGGTTGAACACTCGGTAGTCGGCGAGGTGGGGCTTGAGAAGAAAGGTTTCGAAGAACCAGGTGGTGTGGGCCAGATGCCAGCGTGGCGGACTCACGTCAGCGCAGGCCTGTAGCCCCATGTCTTCGGTGAGCAGGGGGGCGCAGAGCTGTTCGCTGAAGGCCCGGATACGCTGGTAACGCGCTATCAGTGTGGCGCTGGCGTCATGTCTGGCGGTATCTGGCAAGGTTTTCCCTCCCAATCCGGTTGTCAAAGAGTGGCACCCACTTTGAGCGAAAGCAACAATGTGACGCGTGAACGGGGTGGGTATACTGCGTGGCAGCATTTGTAATGGGTTGCTGTTGTTGACGCAGCGACAGCCCATGCCCTTTCACCACAAGGAGAGCATATGAATATTACCGATAAAGTTGCCGTGATTACCGGCGCTGCGTCCGGTCTGGGTCAGGCCACTGCTGAAGCGATTATTGCCAAGGGCGGCAAAGTCATGATCCTGGACCGTGACGACAAGCGCGGCCCGGAAGTGGCGGCGGAGCTGGGTGCCAATGCAGCTTTTGTGCAGACTGACGTGACCGACGAGGAGTCTGTAAAGGCGGCTATCGACGCCACCGTGGAAAAATTCGGTGCCATCCATGTGTGTGTGAACTGTGCCGGTGTGGGCTCTGCCATGAAGACCGTGGGGCGCGAGAACAAGCCCCATGATCTGGGCGTGTTCAACATGGTGGTCAAGATCAACCTGATCGGTACCTTCAACGTGGCCCGTCTGGCCGCTGCTGCCATGGCAGAGAATGAGCCGGGTGAAGACAACGAGCGTGGCCTGATCGTGAACACGGCTTCCGTGGCGGCCTTTGACGGTCAGGTTGGCCAAGTGGCTTACGCGGCCACCAAAGGGGGGGTGGTCGGCATGACCCTGCCTATCGCTCGCGACCTGGCGCCGCTGGGCATTCGCTGCAACACCATCGCCCCGGGTATCTTCAACACCCCGCTGATGAACGCCGCCCCGGACAAGGTGAAAATGCCGCTGATCGAAATGACCCAGTTTCCCAAGCGCCTGGGTAACCCGGCGGAATACGCTCAGCTGGTCTGCCACATGATCGAGAACAGCTTCCTCAATGGCGAGACCATCCGTATTGATGGTGGCATCCGTATGCAGCCGCGGTAAGAGCAGCTGCGAGCGACTAGCTGCTAGCTACGAGTGAAACGAAAAAGCCCCGGATTTCCGGGGCTTTTTTCGTTCTACGAAGCTGCCGTAGGAGCGGCGCTTGAGCCGCGAACTGTTTTGGGGAATGCCTTAGCAAGTAAGTTCGCGGCTCAGGCGCCGCTCGTACAAAATGTCTTACCTCGGAGCTAGCAGCTAGAAGCTAG
>NZ_CAMYIV010000008.1 GCF_947258575.1 uncultured Alcanivorax sp. | reverse complement strand
GCTACGAGCTACGAGCTACGAGCTACGAGCTACGAGCTACGAGCTACGAGCTACGAGCTACGAGCTACGAGCTACGAGCTACGAGCTACGAGCTACGCTGGTTGGATTGGGAAGGTCTGGAAAGTTCCTTGAGCTTTGTCATTTCTACGAAGCCGCTGTAGGAGCCTATGCTTGCATGGCGAACCGTGCGAAGCACGGCATCGTCCGCAGGACGATCAAAGCTAGAAGCTAAATTCAGCCTCTCACCGCCACCGACTTCTCCCCCAGCGCCGCCTTCATGAAATCGCGCATGGCTTTCAGATACAGCCCCTGATCCAGATGCAGCAAATGATTGCCCGGGAACCAGTGCAGATCGCAATCGCCCCAGTGCTGGTGCAACAGATGGCTGTGTTTTGGCGGCGCGAAGCGGTCGCCGGCACCGCCGATGATCATGCGCCCGGCTTGCGGTACCTTGCACGGCCAGGTCAGTGGTGAATGCAGTGCGGTGATTTCCCGCAGGCCCTGCAGGTCGGTGCCGTAGACCTTTTTCAGCAGGCTCACCTGCAGATTGATCGGGAACCAGCTCTGCATCAGGTCCATGATGCTGACCAGCGGCACATTGGGAATGGCGAAGGCCAGATCATCTTCCAGCGCAGCCAGTAACCCGGTGGTGTAACCGCCCAGGGAAATGCCGGTGGCGCCCATGGCCGGGGTGCCCTGTTCGCGTAAATAGTCCATGAACAGACGCAGGTCATGGATGGCGTGAGCAAAGGTTTCGTTAAGCAGCGCCATACCCTGGCTGAAAAATTCCGCACCACTGAAGGGCGCGAAGCGGCCTTTGCGCCGTCCGTGGAAGGGCAGGGTATAAAGCAGCACATCAAACCCCTGCTTGTAGAACCAGGGCAAGGCCAGCCAGCGCGTGTTGAGCCAGTAAGGGTCGGCGACAAAACCGTGGATCATGATCAGCGTCGGGCGCGGTTCGCCGTGGTGACGCCAGTGCTGGGCCCAGGCGGTGCGGTTCCGGCGATGGCCCAGGTAACGGTCACGCAGCGCCGGGTTCTTGGGCTCGAAGGGCGAACGAAAACGCAGGGTATGGGCGTCGCCATCCTCCGGTTGAAAGTGATAGGGGGCCACCGGAATACGTTCAATATTTGCCGTCTCTGTAGGCCGGGAGAAGAACGTATTGGGATCCTCTTCCTGTAGAAAGGGGCGATAAAAATCCACCAGTGCCCGTTCTTCCCTCTGCCGCGAGATATTCAGTGTGGCGGGCAGGGCCGCAGCGCCGGCCATGCTGGCCAGGCCGGTACGCGCCAGGGTGTCGATGCTGGCGGTGTAGTCGATTCGCCAGCGGGTATCATTATCCGCGAGAAAATGATCCGGCAGCGCATGAAAGTTACCCGGCAGAGTCTGCCACCAGGGCTGGGCAAGCCGGGGCAGATCCTCGTCACAATAGTCGTCAGGATGGATGCGGGGCAGTTCTGTCATTACCGTCTCACTATCACTGGAAATAATTCAGTTAACGCCGCTGCTGCGCTGGCAGCAATGACCAAAACAGTCAGGCGGTGCGGATAAACTCGACCACACGTTTGAGATCCCGATTTGCCTCTGGCAGGAAGGGCACCATGATCGGCCAGACATGGAACAGGCCGGGGCGCTCAATCCATTTCACCCGCACACCGGCACTTTCCGCAGCCTTGCGAACCTGTTTGCCGTCCGCATACAGCACTTCGTCGGTGCTGGCGGTAATCAACATTGGGCAGATGCCGTTGTAGTCTCCCAGACAGGGCGAGGCGTAGGGGTGTTTGCGGTCCTCTTTGTTCGGCAGGTAGACGTCAATCACGGTACGGATGATGTCCGCCGACAGCATGGCATCGCTGGGGTCCAGGGCGTCCAATACCTTGTCGTCCGGGAAGGCATTGCTGCCGGGGGAAAACAGTACCGCACAGCGTGGCTGGGGCAGGCCCTTGTCGCGAATATGCAGCAGGGTGGCCAGGCTCAGGCCGCCGCCGGCGGAGTCGCCAGCAATCACGATATCACTGGGATTCTTGCCCTTGGCCAATAAGTATTCGTAGGCTTCCATCACCCGGTTAACGGCTGCCGGAAAAGGGTGCTCGGGCGCGAACGGATAAACAGGCAGATAGACTTCACCATGTAGCTGCTTTGCCAGTCGTCCGGCAAGGTTGTGATAAGTCTTTGTGACCCCGCCAATATAGGCGCCGCCATGCAGATACAGCACCGTGGTGGATGGGTTGGAAACACTCAGGTGATCCCCTTGGAACTGTGATTCATGGATCTGGTTGAGTGTGACTTTTCGTGGCAGCAGGGTGAGAACCGGGGTGTCATTGAACACCTTGCGCAGGTGACGAACCAGTTGCTGCTCGTTGAGGCCGTGACGTTTGATTGTGCGGCGGGTCACCGCCTTGATGATTTTTGCCTGAATGCTCATGGGACGTTCCGTATTGATTATTCTTTTGCCCACTACCTTACTGTTTGAGCCCGTCCAGTAGCAGGGATGATCGGGTCAGAAAGCACGGGCGTCAGGCCCGACGCTTATCCTGGTCCGTAAATAACGGGTTGTGCTCGCCCAGTGATGGGCTCTCACCGTCGCGGGTCTGTGCGCCCACAAAGCGGATGGGGGAGCGCAGCACCGGTCCTTTCTGGCTGTCGGTTACCAGGCCTCTTGCTTGCACCTGTTCATTGGCCAGGGCTTCTTCCAGGGTGAGGATCCCGGAGACGCAGGTATCCTTGTGGGCCAGCCGGGCGTCCCATTGATCGCGGGTGCGGGTCAGCAGGATCAATTGGATGGCCCAGCGCACCGGTATCATCAGGCGTCGCAGTTTTTTCGGGTCTGCGGCCAGGCGGGTCAATGCATCGTTGCCGCTACCGGCGGGCTTGGGTTTGTCGGCGGTTGAGCTGGAAGCGTTGCCAGTTTTTTTCTTTTTCTTCTTCCACAGAAAGGCTGGCGTAATTTCCTTCAGGAATGCCATGAAGAACTTCGGTTCCAGGGAGCCCACCGCCAGGTACTTGCCATCGCGACAGCGGTACACGTTGTAGTTGGCCAGGGCGCCGGTGAGCATGTCCTTGCCGCGGGGCTGGCTGCTACCATGCTGGTGATGGGTGGCCAGCGCCATGCTCTGCAGGGCCAGGGCGCCATCCAGCATGGCCACGTCCACCCAGCACCCTTCGCCACTCTGCCGTGCCCCCATGACGGCGGCGAGAATACCAATGGTGCAATTCTGGGCGCCGCCAGCCAGGTCAGCGATCTGCACGTTGGACATGGCCGGGCGCTTGCCGGCCAGCCCGGTCTGATCCAGCACCCCGGCATAGCCCAGGTAGTTCAAATCATGGCCCGGGCGATCCGCATAAGGGCCGGTCTGGCCATAACCTGTGAGGGAGGCATACACCAGTCTGGGGTTAATGGCCTTGAGGGTGTCGTAGCCACAGCCCAGCTTGTCCATGACCCCGGGGCGAAACGATTCCAGCACCACATCGGCGGTTTCCACCAATTGTTTGAAGCGAGCCACGTCTTCTGCCTGGCGCAAGTCCAGGGTCAGGGACTGCTTGCCCCGGTTAACGATATCGAACAGCTCTGGGGATAGTTCGCGGGCATAATCGCCGCCATCCGGTTCCTCAATCTTGATCACGTCGGCGCCCAGTTGGGCCAGAGAGAGGGAGCAGAAAGGGCCGGGTAACAGACGGGAAAGGTCAAGGACCTTCAGGCCGTCGAGCAATGGGTTCATGGGGGATCCTGTCGCAGAGGCAGAGTATCAATTCCTTTGCACTGCGATATGGCAGAACAAAGGAATGGAAACTGAAAGAAAGAAAACCGAACGCCCGGAAGGGCGTTCGGTGTCAGGGGAGTTATTCGCCGACCGCCTTGGCCAGCTCATACTCCGGGGGCTGTTCCACACCACCGTCACCGGTGGCGCTCATGGCAGGAATGCCACCGGCGCCGTAGTACTCGTCCTTGGTGAACACATCCACCTCGATGGCCAGCATGCAGGCTGCGGTAGCCTCATTCAGAAGTGCCAGTTCCGCATCGCTGATCACACCTTGCTGGGCCGCTTCGGCGGCGATTTCATCTACCTTGCCTCGGCCCAGTTTGCGGGCTTTCTGGGCGGCGCGGATCTTGGCGCGAACCGGCTCGGCTTCGGTGGTCAGGCGGAAGGCCTTGAGCAGACGCCCCAGACCCTGGTCGCTTTCTTCCGGCATGTAGTTGCCGCCCACCAGACGCTTGTACTGCTCGCCGTAGCTTTGCAGGGTCAGCGCGGCTTTGTGAGTCAGCTGGTCATCGGGCAGTTTGGCCAGCGGGTTCAGGCCCAGCCAGATACGGCCCACGGTTTTCAGGATCACACCCACCGGGCCACCGAAGTTTTCATAGATGCCTTCGAAGGCTTTCTGGATCTGGGTCAGGCCGTATTCGCCAGAATATTGCACCAGCGCCAGGTCTTCTGCTTTGCGGCCTTCGGCTTCAAAACGACGCAGGGCAGAGGTGGTGATGTACAACCAGGCAACCGCATCCGCATAGCGACCGGTCAGATTACCGCGGGCTTTCAGTTTGCCGCCCACGAAGAACATGGCCAGGTTGGTGAGCAGGCCAAAGCGGGTGGCTGCCCAGCCCAGACGACGGTAGATGCTCTTGGTCTTCGGCTCCACATCCGGCACCTTCACGGTGAACCAGCCACGGGTAACGCCGCGTACCAGGGTCATCACCATGCCGAGCAGGAACTGCAGCATCCAGCCGGTGAGGTTTTTGCGGAAGCTGGCCACATCCTCGTTTTCCACCGCTTGTACCACCTTGTAGGCGTAGGGGTGGCAGCGGGTAGCACCTTGACCAAAGATCATCAGGGTGCGGGTCATGATGTTGGCGCCTTCCACGGTGACACTCACCGGCGCGGAGTTGTACAGGCGACCCATGGTGTTGTTGGGGCCCTGCATAACGCCGTAGCCGGCAGTCACGTCCATGGCATCGGTGCCGATCTCACGGCCCATTTCCGTGGAGTAGGCTTTCATTACCGCGGACATTACCGGCGGCTGAATGCCGTGATCCACGGCGGAGCAGCCGAACACGCGGGCAGCGTCAAAGGCGTAGGTCATGCCGGCGGCCTTGCCGATCTTGTGCTCAACACCTTCCATGCGACCGATGGGGATGCCGAACTGCTGGCGCACCATGGAGTAGGCGCCGGAAATCATGGCGCCGTGACGCACACCGCAGATGCCGGTAGCAGGCAGCGAGACCATGCGGCCGCCGGCCAGGGCTTCCATCAGCATTTTCCAGCCCATGCCGGTGTATTCCACGCCGCCCAGTACCTTGTCGGCGCCTACGATCACATCACGACCGACGATGGGGCCATTGGGGAAGTGTTCACCAATCGGCTGGTGGTGATCGCCGATATGCAGGCCTTCGGTACCCGGGGCGCCTTTTTCGATCAGTACCACGGTGATGCCCGGCTCTTCGCCTTTGCCCAGCAGATTTTCCGGATCGTGCAGGCGCACTGCCAGGGAAATCAGGTTGGCGACTGGTGCCAGAGTGATGTAACGCTTGCGGAAGTTGAGCTTGAACTTCACTTCGCCATCGTCGTCCTTGAATACCACGCCTTCCGCTTTCAGGGAGGCAGCGTCAGAACCGGCGGTGGGTTCGGTGAGGCCGAAGCAGGGAATGAACTCGCCCTTGGCCAGCTTGGGCAGGTAGTAGTTCTTCTGCTCGTCGGTGCCGTAGTGGCCAAGCAGTTCGGCGGCGCCCAGGGAATTGGGGATCACCACCATGGCGCTGAGCAGGCCGGAATAGGAGCTGACCTTGGCCATGATGCAGGACTTGGCCTGGGTGGACATGGGCATGCCACCGTATTCCTTGGCGATCTGCATGGCGAAGAAGCCATTGTCTGCCATGAACTTGAAGACATCGTCCGGCAGCTTGCGGGTGCGCGACAGCTCGTAGCCGTCGGCCATTTTCAGCAGCTCTTCCACCGGGCCGTCCAGGAAGGCCTGTTCGTGGGCGGGCAGCTGGTCATAGTTTTCGGCGAGGATGTTTTCAAAGTCCACCTTGCCACCGAAGAATTGACCATCAATCCACACATCGCCAGCTTCCAGCGCTTGCCGTTCTGTGTCGGAGATCTGCGGGAGAATCTTGTTGTCCCGCATCCAGTTCATCACTTGTTGAAACATGCTGTGGTTCCTTTGAGGTTGTTAGGCCCTGCGGGGCAGGGCGAACGTTTACGGGCGCTAGTAAAAAGGCGCCGGACGCTTACGGGTAAAAGCGTTGTTTCTTTTTGGCCATCTCTATCAATAACGGAGCCGGTGTGAAGCGCTCGCCAAACTGTTCGGCCAGGCGCTCCAGGGTACGCACCGAATTGGTGAGGCCCAGGCTGTCCATGTAACGGAACGGGCCGCCGCGGAAGGGCGGAAAGCCCAGACCGAAGATGGCGCCGATATCGCCGTGCATGGGGTCGCTGATGATGCCGTCCTGCAAACAGTAGGCGGCTTCGTTGATCATCAGCCAGGCACAACGGCTGACGATTTCCTCGTCGTCCGCATCTTTTTCGCTGGTGACATTCATCAGCTCATAGAGAGCAGTGTTCACCGGCTTTTCGCCCTTGGCCACGCCTTCATAGATATAGAAACCGCGGCCACTCTTGCGGCCCAGATAATCGTTTTCGATCATCAGGCCGGCGGCATCCGGTGACGCCATGCGTTCACCAAAAGCCTTTTCCAGTACCGGCCCCACCTTGGTACCCACATCCACACCCACTTCGTCGAGCAGGGTGATGGGGCCCACCGGGAAGCCAAAGCGCACCAGCGCCTTGTCCACGGCTTTCACATCCACCCCTTCGGTGAGCAGGCGGGTCGCTTCGTTCAGGTAGGGCGCAAGGATGCGGGTGGTATAGAAGCCCGGGCCATCCTTCACCACGATCACGGTCTTGCCCTGGGCCTTGCCGAAGGCTACGCAACCGGCAGTCACCTCAGGGGCGGTTTTGTCCGTGGTGATGATTTCCAGCAGCGGCATTTTTTCCACCGGGGAAAAGTAATGCAGGCCGATCACGTTTTCCGGGCGTTCGGCGGCGCTGGCAATGTCGGTAATGGGGATGGACGAGGTGTTGGAGGCGAAGACGGTGTGCTTGTTGCCGTTGGCTTCCACGTCCTTGAGCATCTTGTGCTTGAGCCCCAGGTCCTCGAACACCGCTTCCACCACCAGATCCAGCCCCTTGAAGCCACTGTAATCGGCGGTGTAGGAAATGCGGCCCTGTTCGGCGCTGGCATCGGCGGCGCTCATGGCGCCTTTTTTCGCGCGCTTGCTGTAGAACTCGCTGACGTATTTCACGCCATGGGCCAGACCATTATCGTCCCGGTCCTTGAGTCGCACCGGCAACCTGGCCTTGTTGATGGTGGTCAGCGCAATGCCGGCCCCCATAAGGCCGGCACCGAGGACGCCGACTTTTTTGATATCGCGGGCTTTCACGCCGTCGGCCACAAAGGTTTCTTTTTTCAGGGTGTTGGTGGCGTGGAAAATACCGCGCAACTGTTTCGATTGCGGCGACATGGCCAGCTCGCCGAACAGGCGGGCCTCGGTGGCGTAACCCTGTTCGATGCCTTCCTCGAAGCCGGCTTCCACCGCATCAATGATGGCCGGTGGTGCCGGGTACAGACCGTGGGTTTTCTTGGCGGTCTGCTTGCGGGCCTGCTCGAAAACCACCTTGCGGCCCAGGCTGTTCTGTTCCAGCGCTGCCTTGGTGAGTCCGTCCTTACTGAAATAGCTCGCCAGATCGAGGCCGCTTTCGTCCTTGGTGTCGGCCAGTTCCAGCGCACGGGCCACGGCACGGTCGTAGACCGCCACGGCTTCCACCACTTCATCCACCAGGCCGATTTTCTTCGCCGGTTTGGCTTTCAGCTGACGGCCGGTGAGCATCAGGTCCAGAGCGGTGGCGATACCCACCTGGCGAGGCATGCGCTGGGTGCCGCCGCCGGCAGGCAGCAGGCCGAGCATCACTTCCGGCAGACCCAGTACGGTGTCGCTGCTGCTGGCAGCGATGCGGTAGGAGCAGGCCAGTGCCAGTTCCATGCCGCCGCCCAGGCAGGCGCCCTTGATAGCGGCCACCACCGGGATATCCAGGTCTTCCAGTTTCTGGAAAGTCTGCTGGCACTGGGTGGACAGATCGCTCACTTCTTTCGCTGTCTTTGCGCTTTCAAACAGCTTGATATCGGCGCCGGCCATGAATGAGCCTGCTTTGGTGGAGTACAGCACCAGCGCTTTGGGTTTGGCTTTCTCGATGGCAGCAAAGGCGCTGTTGAAGTCGTCGGCAAACTCCGCTTTCAGGGTGTTCTGGGCATCATTGGGGACATTGATTTCCAGGACGGCTACACCGTTATCCAGCGGTTTGAGAGTAAAAGCACGTTGCGTTTTGCTCATGGGGATCTCCTTATTCCGCTGCTTATTCCGCTTCAAGCACCATGGCGGCACCGATACCGCCGGCGGCGCAGGCGGTGGTCAGGGCCAGGCCGCCACCGCGACGCTGCAGTTCATACAGTGCCTGGCTGATGACACGGGCGCCGGTGGCACCGAAGGGGTGGCCGTAGGCGATGGAGCCGCCGTTCACGTTGAGGATGCTGCGATCTACCTCGCCCAGAGCGGCGAGGCCGGTCTGGCTGCGCACGTAGTCGTCATCGGCCAGGCCTTTCAGATTGCAGGCCACCTGACCGGCGAAGGCCTCGTGCATATCCACCAGGGTCAGGTCGTTCAGGGTGAGTCCGGCACGGGCCATGGCCATGGGGGCGGCCAGCACCGGGCCCATCAGCAAATCATCCTGAGGGCTGCGGGCAGCAAAGGCGTAGGAGCGGATATAGCCCAGCGGCTGGTAACCCAGCGCCTTGGCTTTTTTCTCGCTCATCATCAGCAGGGCGCCGGCACCATCGGTGAGCGGGCTGCTGTTGGCGGCGGTGACGCTACCGGACACCTTGTCGAAGACTGGCTTGAGTTTGCTGTAGCCGGAGCGCTCGGAATTCTTGCGCACCAGATTGTCGTCTTTCAGCGGGGTGGCCTTGGGTGGCAGGAAGGCGGTCATCACCTGCTTGTCCAGACGGCCCTCTGCCCAGGCGCGGGCGGCATTGCTATGGGAGGCATGCGCCAGGTCGTCCTGCTCCTGGCGGCTGATGCCCCATTTCTTCACCATTTTTTCGGTGCTTTCGCCCATGGTTTCGCCCACCGAGTATTCGGTGATAGACGGTGCCTGGGGCAGCAGATCTTTCGCCTTCAGCTGGCTGAGCAGTTTGATGCGGTCGGTCATGCTCTTGGCGAAGCTCACATCGCGCAGCACGGCGCTCAGCTCCGAAGACAGCGGCACCCGGGCAGAGCTGGTGGAATCAGTGCCACCGGCGATGGCGATATCGCTGTAACCGGCGACGATATTGTCAGCGACGCTGGCGGCGGTCTGGAAGCTGGTGGCGCAGGCACGGGTGATGGAGTAGGCGTCTACCGTGTTCATGCCCAGCGCCAGGGCAATCTCCCGGGCGATAAAGGGCGCTTCCGGGATCATCACCGTCATGCCGAACACCAGTTGCTCGATGTCGCGCTGGTCCAGGTTGTTGCGGGCCATCAGTTCTTTTACGGCCATGGCGCCCAGGTCGATGGCGTTCATGTCTTTGTAGTGGGTGGCGATACGGGCGAACGGGGTACGCAGACCATCCACCACGGCCACGCGGCCGCTACGACCAGCCAGCTTCATTTTACGAACAGGCATTCCAGACTCCTTGCAGGGGTTGCCGGTCACGGTGTAATTTTAATTACACGAAATGTGACATTGAATGGTGACAAAGTGTGTCGAGACTAGAAGCCTCTTGGCAGTGAGTCAACGTCGCAGTGAGCTCTGTCCGACAGAGGTGTAATAAGAATTACAGTGCAAGGAAATGAGCGTGTGAGAAACGGTACGGTAGTGCTCCCCGAATCCCGCCAGGACCCGGCGGTGCGTCAGCGCATTGAATGGGCTGCAGTGCAGGTGTTTGCGGACTCGGAATTCCACCAGGTGACCCTGCAGCAAATTGCCAAAGCGGCGCAGTGCAGTCTGCAGACCCTGTATCGCTACTACGGCAGTAAAGAGGCGCTGCTCAGCGCCTGTCTGCATCACGGCCTGGAACAGCTGGCCGAGCGCATGCTCGATCACCTGGCCGGCATCGACACCTTCCGCGACCGGCTCAGCAAGGTGTTCTGGGTGGTGCTGGATTTTTTCGATCGCAACCCGCAGATGGGACGGATGATGATCAACTCGGTGTATCCGGGGCGCTGGGGTAGCGATACCACGCCCGGGCAGCAGCGGCTTACCGAACTGTTTATGAGCGTGCTGGGTGAGGGGCAGGAGCAGGGCATCCTCAATAGTCAGGTGGCCACGCCGATCCTGCTGGATTTCTTTTACGGCGTACTGCTGCGCATTTCCCAGATGCACCTGTTGCGCGGTCGGCCCGGCCGCATGGCGGATCAGCATGGGGTGCTGTTCGATATGTTGTGGCGGGCCATCACCGTTTAAGGCGCCCATCGGGCCAATCGTGGCAGCTTTGCTTGTGGTTTGCCCGGGGCTTTTCTATGTTGATCAGCTCGCAGTAGAACAATAAAGGGTACGCATATGCAGTCAGGCACGGTGAGCAGTAACGGTATCGAGCTTTTTTATGAGAGTCGTGGCCCGGAAAACGGGGAGCCCATTGTCTTTGTCATGGGGCTGTCGGCGCAGATGGTGTTCTGGCCGGAACCGTTGCTGGATGCACTGGTGGAGCGTGGCTACCGGGTAATCCGTTTCGACAATCGGGATGTGGGCAAATCCACCCGCATTCGCAAACCGTTCAAACAGGGGCCGCTGGTCGCCTTGCTGCGCTATACCCTGGGGTTGTCCGTGGACAGCGCCTATACCTTGCACGATATGGTAGCCGACACCGTTGGTCTACTGGATGCCCTGAACATAGAGCGGGCCCATTTTGTCGGCGCCTCCATGGGCGGCATGATCAGCCAGTTGATCGCTGCCACCCACCCGGGCCGGGTGCTGTCGCTCTCCTCCATCATGTCCAGCAACAACAGCCCCTACCTGCCATTGCCGAAACCGGCGGCCCTCAAGACCCTGGTGGCTCCGAGGGTGAAGGTGGAAACCGAAGACCAGTTCGTGGCTTTCGGCCTGGAAATGATGAGCAAACTGGCCGGTACTCTGCCCCAGGGCCGCGATGAACTGGAAGCCATGTATCGTGAGTGCTGGGCCCGCGGCATCAACCCGCGCGGCATTCGCAACCAGTTCCTGGCCGTCCTGGCCACTGGTGCCCTCAGCAAACACCTCAAACAGATTCGCTGCCCGACCACCGTGATCCACGGCGGTGCCGACCCGCTGATCCGTCCCGCCGGTGGCAAGGCCTCTGCCCGTCACATTCGCGGCGCCAAGCTGGTCATCATTCCCGGCATGGGCCATGACTTTCCGCCATCAGCGATTGATCGTATTGGCGATCTGATTGCCGAGACGGTGGCACGGGCCAATTCGGTGGCGCAGCCGGCGATGGCGTGAAGGCAGTGAATAGTTAACAGTTAACAGTGAATAGTTAATAGCTCGCGAGGTCGGGTTGTTGATGCTGAGATGAAAGAGGCCGCGCCCATGCCTGGGTGCGGCCTCTTTTGCTTGAGGGGAATGCTTTTTACCGGCTCGGCATGTCCCCTTGCGTGTTCAGCTGGGTTTATCGCCCACTGCAGCCTGCTTTGACTGCAATGCATCGGCCTCTTCAGGCTCAGGGTGTGGCGTCTCCGGTGCGCTGGGGTGTATTTCTTCTGCCGCCAGTCGTTCCGCTTCCCGTTCTGATTCTCGAAGTAGCAGCCGTTCAATCCGTTCATTCAGCAGTTTGTCTCTCTCTTCTCGGCGGCGTGATTCCAGAGCCAGGTCCAGATAAAGGGAATAAGCCATCAGCACCATCAGCAACATAAACGGGAATGCGGCGACAATGGAGACGGTGCGAAGGCCGAGCAGGCCGCCGCTGAGTAGCAGTGCTGACGCCATCAACAGCTGCACCACGCCCCACAGGATGCGCACAAAGCGGGTAGGGTTGAGGATGCCTTTGGAGGTAAACATGCCCAGCACGAAGGTGGCGGAGTCTGCCGAGGTGACCACAAACATGGCGACCAGAAGGATTGCGCCAATCGCGGCATAGAATCCGCCTGGCAGCTGCTCCAGCAGTACATAAAGCCCTGCTGGTACTTCCTGTGCAACGGCGTCAGCGATACCTGCTTGCCCGAATAACTCGAAGTGGATGGCTGCCCCGCCAAAGGTGGAGAACCAGAGCATGCTCAGGATCACTGGCACGATCATGACACCAAGGACAAACTCGCGAATTGAGCGGCCTTTGGAAATACGGGCGATAAAGCTGCCCACGAAAGGTGCCCAGCTAAGGCCCCAGGCCCAGTAGAAAATGGTCCACTGCTGCACCCAGTGTTCACTGGAATAAGGGGTGGTCACCAGGCTCATTTGCACAATGTTGCCCAGATATTCGCCGACAGTTTGCGTGAATTCGCTGAAGATGAACGCGGTGGGGCCGAGTATCAGTACAAACAGTAACAGACCCGCCGCCAGTGCCATGTTGGCACTGCTCAGATAGCGGATCCCCCACTTCAGGGGTGTCATGGCAGAGAGAATAAACAGCAGACCGAGCCCGGCCATGATCAGTAGTTGCGGCGTTGCCCCGTAGGACACACTGGTGAGCCTGGCGAGCCCGCTGTTGATCTGCAGCGCACCCAGCCCGAGCGTGGTGGCGACACCAAAAAGAGTGGAGACGACAGCCAGAATGTCGATTGCTTTGCCCCAGCCGTGATCCACTCTTTCACCGAGCAAGGGCCTGAAGGTCTCACTGATCAACCCGTGGCTGTTGTGCCGGAAACGCACGTAGGCAATGGCCAGCCCCACCACCGTAAAATTAGCCCACTGATGCAGCCCCCAATGGAAAAAAGCATAGCGCATACCTGTCTGTGCCGCTTCTGCGGTTCGAGGTGTGCCGATCCCCAGGGGAGGGGAGTTAAAATGCATCATGGGTTCGGCTACCCCCCAGAACACCAGGCCAACGCCCATGCCACCCGAAAAGATCATGGCCAGCCAGCTTTTGAAACTGAACTCCGGTGGCTCGTCATCCGGCCCAAGACGAATACTGCCGAAACGGGAAAAGGCCAGGCCCAGGGCGAACAGAACAAAGCCGCTGGTCGTCATCAGGTACAGCCAGCCAAAATTATTGGCCGTTGCATCGAGGATTTTCTGCGCTTGCCTCTGCACCGCCTGGGGGTCGGCCATCGCTGCCGCCAGAAAGACGGCAATCAACAGCAGCGATAGATAGAAGACGGTGCCTACATCGCCGAGTAGCTGGTTTCTCCACCGTCTTAGCCTCTCCATAGTGCTCCTCATAGGATCAGTGTCTGTGTATCTGGCTTGGGGTTGGCATAAACCGCCAGGTAAGGAGCGGAGTCTGCCTCGTCGCCACAAAATTCAGCAATCCACATCTCTCTGCGCAGCGTGAGCGCGCTCGCGGTGACATACAAGCGGCAGCAAACTATATAGAAGGCGGAATGTCGGGCGTTGTGATAGATCATTTTAAATGCATTGGCTGTCGGAGAATGAGCGCTTGATGGCGCCCTTTTCCTGTGAATACAGGCGTGGTTCGCCGACAAAAGAGGGGAGGGCGTTGGCGTTTTTGGGGGAGTCAGGCTCTGCTATAGGGGAACATCAAGGCCTGGTTGATATTGCTGAAACGCTGACGGGTCATGAGAAGTCGCTCAACCCCGACGGCGACGCCACTGCATTCGGGTAAAGATGAGGCCATTGCTGCGAGTAGATAGGGGTCTGCCTCCATGGTATTCAGTCCCAGTTTCCGCCGCAGCGCATTATCCCTCTTGAATCGTCGCCTCTGTTCCTCCCCATCGGTCAGCTCCTGATAGCCGTTAGCTAGTTCAAGCCCCCGATAATAGATCTCAAAGCGGCGGGCGACGGTGACGCCGTCTTTGTCTTCATGGGTCTGCGCCAGGGCGGCGGCCCAGCCGGGGAAGTCGGTGACCACGGACAGTTGCTCGGCGGGCAGAGCGGCTTCTACCCGGGTGGCCATCAGGTAGTCCACGGCGGCGGTTTTGTTCAGGCCTTCCGGGGCGCCGTGGGATTCGGCGTGGGCAATCAGGTCTGCGTCATTGGCGGTGAGTGGGTCCAGGCCGGTGATGTCACTGAACAGGTCCCGGAAGCGGAAGCACTCTGACGGGGCGCCGGGGAATAGTTCGGCGAACAGGATTAGGCATTCTTGAATCAGATCATTCAGTTCGAAGCCGGGGCGGTACCATTCCAGCATGGTGAATTCAGGATTGTGGCGGCCGCCGGCTTCGCCATCCCGGTAGGCCTTGCAGATCTGGTAGATGGGGCCGCTGCCTGCTGCCAGCAGGCGTTTCATGTGGTATTCCGGTGAGCTTTGCAGGTAGCCGTAACCGGGTACCGGGATGCACTGGATGTGCGGGTCGCTGACGCCGTAGCGGGCCAGCTGTGGGGTGTCCACTTCCAGTATGTTGCGGGCAGCAAAAAAAGCGCGCACCGTGCTCAGCAGCTCGGCGCGCGCCTTGATGGCCTCCAGCGAGGCGGTGGGTTGCCAGTCGGTCACGACTAGCTCTTGATGCGACCCACGTAATCGCCGGTGCGGGTGTCCACCTTGACGATTTCGCCTTCCTGCACGAACAGTGGCACACGGACAACCGCGCCGGTGCTCAGGGTGGCGGGCTTGCCGCCGGTGCCGGCGGTGTCGCCTTTCAGGCCCGGGTCGGTTTCCACGATCTGCAGTTCCACGAAGTTCGGCGGGCTGACAGACAGGGGCTCACCGTTGTAGAGAGTGACCTCGCAGATGTCTTCTTCTTTCAGCCACTTTTTGGCGTCGCCCACGGCAGCTTCATCGGCTTGCTTCTGTTCGAAGCTGGTCTGGTCCATGAAGTGCCAGAATTCGCCGTCGTTGAAGATGTACTGCATGGACACGTCCATCACGTCGGCACCTTCCAGGGAGTCGCCGGACTTGAAGGTGCGGTCCCAGACCTTGCCGCTGCGCAGGTTGCGCAGGCGGACACGGCTGAACGCCTGGCCCTTGCCGGGCTTGACGAATTCGTTCTCGATGATGGCGCAGGGATCGCCATCAAGCATTACTTTCAAGCCGGACTTGAATTCACTGGTAGAATAGTTGGCCATAAATGTTGTTCCAAAGGTTGATGTATGGCGTCGCAGAGGGTGGCAATCATAACGCAGGAAGAAGCTGGTTGGGAGTTGCCGGGCTGGCAGCGCCAGCAGGCGGACCTGATTACCGATCCGGCGGAATTGCTGAGCCTGCTGCAGCTTGAGGCGGAGTCGCTGCCCGAAATGCTGGCCGCAGCGCAGGATTTCCCCCTGCGCGTGCCCCGTGGCTATGTGCGGCTGATGGAGCCGGGCAACCCGGATGATCCGCTGTTGAGGCAGGTGCTCAGTGTGCCGGCGGAGCTGCGGGAAGAGGAGGGCTACAGCAGCGATCCGCTGGAGGAAGCCTCCCACACTCCGGTGCCCGGGTTGTTGCACAAGTACCATGGCCGGGCGCTGCTGGTGGTAACCGGCGCCTGTGCGGTGCACTGCCGCTACTGTTTTCGCCGGCATTTTCCCTACCAGAGCCATCTGAGCGGCAAGCGCTGGGACCAGGCGCTGGAATGGCTGGCATCGCGCTCGGACATCCGTGAGGTGATCCTCAGCGGCGGTGACCCGCTGACCCTGAACAATCGCCGTTTGCAGGAACTGCTGGCGGCACTGGCGAAGATCCCCCATCTGCGCCGGCTACGCATTCATAGCCGCACACCGGTGGTCATTCCCGGGCGGTTGGATGGGCCCCTGCTGGCGCTGCTCTCGGATGCACGCTGGCAGACCGCCCTGGTGTTGCACGCCAATCACTCCCGGGAAATCAGCGATGAGCTGGTGAATCGCTGCCGGCAGTGGCGACGGCAAGGTATCACTCTGCTGAATCAGAGTGTGTTGCTGGCCGGGGTGAACGATTCGGTGGATGCGCTGGAAGCGCTGTCGGACCGGCTCCATGAGGCCGGGGTGATGCCCTATTACCTGCACCAGCTGGATGCGGTGCAAGGGGCGGCGCACTTTGCGGTGTCGGATTCGGCTGCCATGCAATTGCATAAGGAGTTGCGCAGCCGCTTACCAGGTTTTCTGGTCCCCAGACTGTCCCGGGAAGAGCCCGGGGAGCCGGCAAAGACCGTATTGGCGGGCTAGGGCATCCGCTGGTCGGCGCGAACACAATATTTACAGGTCTGTAACGGTATCGTAAAGTCATGTGACGAAGGACACATAGAAAACAAGAACTACTACTTAATAACTAGAGGGCTCGCCTAACAATTTCTTGCATATTTTAGCCGTGCGAAGTCGTTGGCAGGCTTCCAGAAGAAATTGTTCAGGGTTCCCCATCTGGGTGCCACCGAGATAAGGATTATCTTCATGGAGCAACCAGCCCAAACGGTGCGTTTGAAACTGCCCGAGCAGGATTTGCCGCACCTGACACTTGGCGCTGATCAGCCAAAGAAGCTGCAACAATGGGTTGATGCTCTCCCGGTTATGAACATGGGGGAAACGGCCCGTCAGCTCTATCAGTTCATTCAGGAGCTGAATCGGCTGCACATCGACTCCAAGCAGCGCTTCCAGTTGCTGGAAGTGGTGCGCCCTTCCATTCTGCATGTCAGCGATTCCCTGCAGAAACATTACCTGAATCAGTCTCTGGTTTTGCCGGACAAGGCGCGTCGCGTGGCCAGTCTGGCCCAGGCCCTGCAGGGGCACCTGGCCAATGGTTACAAACTGGTGGCCGTGAGGGGGATGCGTAAGCTCAAGGACAAAACGGTTCGGCGCGCAGTGACCACATCGATCCATCGTGCTATCAGCGCCCTTGGCGATACGCTGTTGCGTTGCTACCAGTTGTACTTCCCCAGCCCTCGCCATCTCTGGCTGGAGTTGCATCAACTTTATCTGCTGGCGGAGCTGCACGGCATCGCGGCTTCGCCGGTGGAAGACGAGAAGGGCAATTCCAGTATCCAGTCTGCCTATGCCCGTTGTCTGTTACTGGCCACCGCCAAGCCCAATCAATTGCGCCAGCAGGAACTGGCAGCCCTGTTCAAGGCCGCGTTCACCTGGGGGGATCTGATCGAGATCAAAACCGCCAGTGATGATGAAGACCTGTTCGTGTTCGATCTGCAGGCGGATCGTCCGCCGATTTATCGCACCCACGCCTCCCAGGCAACGGATAGCTGGCGCTATATTGATTCTACCCGGTTGGTGCAGGCCATCAGTGCCTGGAAAGGCGATCCGCAGAGCAGCGAGCTGGTCGTGCCCAAAGGGCTCACTGACAGCATGATGAGCCATCTGCAGCAGGTGTGGGGCGCGCTTACTGAGCGGGCCTTCAAACGCATGGCGGAAAGCGGCGAGATCGAGCTGTGCTTCGGGCTGGTGGGCGTACATTATTTTCTGTCCGGCAAGGTGCCGTTTGAAACCCTGATCGAGCGCGGCAGCCTGACGGTGATGGGGGATGGAGAAGAGAACAATCCCTTCCTGCGCAATATCAAAGTGAGCACCCGGCAAAAGCAACAACATGAAGATCCCTGGGCCACGGCGTATCAGTCTGAATTCCCCAATGAAACGATTGATATCGGCAAACCCGACTCCTCGTTTCGCAGCGAGGCTGCGCTGCCGGAGAGCTATCATTGCCAGAAGGTCAATGCCAGCCCCGGTGGCTATTGCCTGTCCTGGCAAGGCAATACGCCAAGCCTGATGCGCACGGGGGAGTTGCTGGCCCTGCGTGATCACCCGGAAAGCCAGTGGATGCTGGCGGTGGTGCGCTGGGTCACCCAGTTACCCAATCACGGTGCTCGTTTCGGGGTGGAGTTGCTGGCTCCGGGGGGGCGACCGGTAGCGGCGCGCGCGCTGCGCAAGCAGGGAGAGGACAGTGATTTCATGCGGGCCATCCTGCTGCCGGAGTTGACCGGTGTTGGCCAGCCGGCCACCCTGTTGCTGCCTACCGTGGGTTTCAACGAAGGCGTTAAGGTGGAGCTGGTTGAGGCCGGCGAGCCCCGTCGCGTACAGTTGATGCGCCGCACTCAGGGGGCATCTGGATTCAGCCAGTACCCGTTCCGGGATATGGCGACCCCAGCGGCTCCTGTCAGGCCGGTGAGCGATGATGATGAAGGTGATCTGGATTCAATCTGGTCCAGTCTTTAATAATTCCAAGGCGCGCTGATGCGCGTCTGACCCGTTTGCTATGTTCACAGCGAGGATGCTGTGTGATGGTCTTCTGCCATTGGCCGGGTTGCTTTTCATAAACAGAAAACACGGAATCTGTGGCGATCTCTCCCGGGAAAGGTCGGTCGGTTCTCTCTTTTTCTGCTGGAAAGTTGCCAAGACAGGGTTGTCAGGCACAATGGTGGGCCGTACGAAAACAGTATGAGTCGTCACCCCATGAGCTATGCCCTGGATAATCTCCGCCTACTGATCGCCCACGATTCACAGGATGAGGCTGAGCAGCTGATGAATATGCTGCGCAATGCCGGCCGGGCGACCCGTGCGCAACTGGCGCTGGGCGAGGATGACTTGCTGCGTGCCCTCAAGGGCGGTGCCTGGGAGCTGATGCTATGCCGGCCTTCCTTTGGTGATGGCAGCTTCGAATCCGCCATGGCTCACCTCAAGCGTCTGGGTAAGGCGGTGCCGGTGATTCTGCTGGAAAACACCTTTTCTGCCGAGACCGTAAAAGCTGCATTGCTGCAAGGTGCCAGTGGCGTGGTCCCCAATGACGATCGGGACATGCTCACCCTGATGGTGGACCGGGTGGTGGAAAATCTGCGCCTGCGCAAGGAGCTGCAGCATTCCGAGATTGTTCGCCACGATGCGGAAAAACGTCTGGCGCTGTTGATGGATCAGAGCCGCGATGCCATCGCCTATGTGCTTGATGGCATGCATATTCACGCCAACGACAATTATGTGGAGCTGTTCGGCTATGAAAGCGCCGATGATCTCGCTGGCGTGCCAATCATGGACATGGTGTCGGCGGCGGATCACGACAAGCTCAAGCAGCTGCTGCGTAGCCGCGCCCAGGATGAAAGCCAGACCCAGGAGCTGGATTGCAAGGGGGTTCACACCGAGGGCAATGAATTCGATGCGTCCTTTACTTTCTCGTCCAGCACCTACGACGGCGAAGCCTGTACCCAGATCGTGATCCGCGCCGGCGGCGTGGACGAGAACGAAATGCAGGAACGGCTCCATGAGATGAGCCAGAAAGATCAGGTCACCGGCCTGTTCGCCCGCAAATGGTTTATGGATCAGCTTGATGATGCGGTGGCCGAAGCGGCCCGCGAAGGGCAGTTGGCTACCGTGCTGTATCTGCGTCTGGATGACTTCGAGCAACATCAATCCTCCCTGGGGATTGATGGCGCCGATGAAATTTTGCGGGCAGTAGCCGACTGGCTCGGAGGTCAGGTTGGCGATGCCAAGCTGGCCCGGGTGGATGGTGAGGATTTTGCCGTGCTGCTGCCGGTGGCTGACACCGACGAGGCCGAGGATTTGGCCGAGCGCCTGCGGGCCGGTATTGAAGGGCTGATGCCGGAAGTGGCGGCCAAGACCATCCAGGTAACCGCCAGTGTGGGTGTCGCCTTTGTCCGTGAGGATGCTCGCAGCGGTCAGGGCACCCTGACCACGGCCCTGAAATGTTGTAACCAGGCCCAACGGGAAAACAGTGGCAAGGGCAACAGCATCAAGGTGCACGACCCCATGGACGAGGTGGCCGCCGGTTCTTCCGAGGCCATTGTCATGCTGCTGCGTCAGGCGCTGGAGCAGGGCAGTTTCAATCTGCGCTACCAGCCGCTGATGAATCTGGAAGACGACAGTGAGCATGTTTTCGAGGTGTTTGTGAACCTGCCCCAGAAACAGGGCGAAGCCATGGAGGCCAGCGAGTTCATTCCGGTGGCGGCCGAGCAGGGGCTGGTGGGCAAGATTGATCGCTGGGTGGTACTTAACGCCATGCGCTCGGCGGCGACCATGAGCGAACCGGTGAAACTGGTGTTCAATATCAATGGTGGGTCGCTGGCCGATGCGTCCCTGGCTGACTGGCTGCTCAAGGCCATGCGAGCGGCCAAGATGGACGGCTCCCGCGTGACCTTCCAGCTTACCGAAGGCGATGCCACCACTTACCTGAAGCAGGCCGGCGTGTTTGCCGAGAAGATGAAGAGTGCCGGCTGCGGCATTTCCATCAGCCGTTTTGGCGGTGGCCTGGACCCGTTCAAACTGTTCCAGCACATTCCTGCCACCATGGTGAAATTCGAAGGCTCCTTCACCCAGGATGTGGCCAAGTCAGAAGGCCGCCAGCGTCTCACCGAGATCGTCAAACAGGTGAAGGAAGGCAACCGCAAGACGGTGGTAGGTTTCGTGGAATCCGCCGCCCAGATGCAGGCTCTGTGGACCCTCGGCGGGATCGATTACCTGCAGGGTTTCTACCTGCAGGCGCCGATGGATACGTTGCAGATTCCGGAGTCGGCGTGAAAAGGCAATTAATAGTTAATAGTGAATAATTAATAATTCGCGGTTTGGGTCTGTCTTGTCTGAAACGCAAGAGGCCGCGCCCATAGCCTGGGCGCGGCCTCTTATGTTTAAAGACAAGGCAAAGCTGTCTCGCGCAACTATTAATTATTCACTATTAACTATTAATTGCTCTTAAGCAGTTCTGCCTGATCCTTGTCCCGTACCCCGATCAGATAAAGAATCCCGTCCAGGCCCAGCGTGGAGATGGCCTGTTCGGCGTTCTGTTTTACCAGGGGTTTGGCGCGGAAGGCGATGCCCAAGCCGGCTTCGCCGAGCATGGGCAGGTCGTTGGCGCCGTCGCCCACGGCGATAACCTGTTCCAGGCTGATGCCTTCCTGGGTGGCGATCTGCTTGAGCAGATCGGCCTTGCGCTGGCCGTTGACGATTTGCCCGACTACCCGGCCGGTGACCTGGCCGTTCTCGATTTCCAGCTCGTTGGCGTACACATAATCGATGCCCAGCAACTGTTGCAGCCACTGACCGAACCAGGTGAAGCCGCCGGATAGAATGGCCGTGCGATAGCCCAGGGCGCGCAGGGTGCTGATCAGCCGTTGCGCCCCTTCGGTGAGCTGGATGCGTTCGCGCACCCGCTCCAGGGCGCCTTCATCCAGCCCCTTGAGCAGGGCCACCCGGGCCCGGAAACTTTCGTTGAAATCCAGCTCACCGCGCATGGCCCGCTCGGTGATTTCAGCCACCTCTTCGCCCACCCCGGCTTCCATGGCCAGCTCGTCGATGACTTCCGAGCGGATCAGGGTGGAATCCATATCGAACACCACCAGGCGACGGTTACGGCGGAAGGCGCTGTCGCGCTGGAAGGCGATGTCCAGATTGCGTTCGTTGGCGATGCTGAGGAAGGCGGCTCGCATGGCTTCGCCGTCTTTCGGCTCACCGCGCACGGAAATCTCGATGCAGGCGCGACTGTCCTCGTTGAGCGCTTCCCCTTCCAGATGCACCCGGCCGGACAGGCGGGCGATGCTGTCAATGTTCAGGCCGTTGTCTGCCACCGTGGCGGTCACGTCGGAGAGTTGTTCAGCGGTGATCTTGCGCGCCAGCAGGGTGATGATGTGGCGGTCCTTGCCCTGGCCGGACACCCATTCCTCGTAGCGGTCTTCGTCGATGGGACGGAAGCGCACATTGATGTTCAGCTTGTGGGCCTCGAACAACAGATCCTTGAGCACCGCCGAGGATTCCGCGTCTGGCGGGGTTTCCACCAGGATACCCAGCGACAGGGTGTCGTGGATCACGGCCTGGCCGATATCCAGGATATTGAGCCGGTAACGGGCCAGAATCCGGGTGAAAGCGGCGGTCAGACCGGGACGGTCACTGCCGGATACCTGAATCAGAATGATCTCGCGCACGCATGGGCTCCCGGGGGCAAGTCAGACAAGCGGAAAGCGGAAGCAGTGGCTCCCGCGAAAACCGCGTAAGGGTAGCAGAAATGGTACCGCAAGCGGCAGTGCCTTGGGGATTAGCGATGTTTTACATCGCCAACCGTCCGTTGATGCACCATCGCTGCTAAGGTGCGCCGATTCGGTCAACGGTGAGCCCGAACATTTCACCAAAGCGCTCCTGAGCCAAACGTGTTCACAGTGAGGTGGCTGGTTGCCTGTTCAGGGACTGCGCCATTTGTAACTCCTACGCTTGCTATGCATTAGACGAGCGCTAAAGCCCCTCCGGCGCGCCCAGGCTGCTTGGAAAGGCGTCCAGCCTGACACGGCACAGCCTGAACGCACCGGAGGCACTTTATCACTCGCCTACTACACAGCATTCGGTGAAATGTTCGGGCTGTCTGCCCTGTCGCGGTATACTGCGCGCGAGCTCAATACTACGGAATGCAACTCTATGTCCCTGTGGGAACAATGGCGGCCATGGATTCGGCAACAGCGCAGCCTGCTGCGAGAGCTGATCCTGATGCTGCTGGCCATGCTGGTGGTCGGTGTCTATTTTCTCGAGCACTTCTCCGCGCGTCTGGAGCAGGAGCGCAAGGTGCAGCTGCAGGCGCTGGCCGAACAGACCGCCCGCCGGGCGGCCGAGGCCCTGGCCAGCGATGATTCCATCAGCATTAACCTGATCGGTCGGGAAACCGTACAGCTGGCCCCGGTGGCCGGGGTGCGGTTTCAGGATGCCGCGGATATCCAGGTGGGCCTGACCGGGGTGTCTCGTTCCGATCTGGTTATCTCGGTGCCGGTGGCGCTGCCGGACGGTGAACTGGCGGGGACCCTGACCCTGCTGGGCGATACCAGTGCCTTGCCGCGCCAGCGCCTGGAAGCCGGCTTTGTGCTGGCGGTATTGTGCCTGTTGCTGCTGCGGGTCGCGGCAGCGCTGATCCAGCAACGCTTGTTGCCAGCGCCGCCGGAACCCGTAGAAGCGGTTCCGGTAGAGCCGCCGGCACCTTCCCCGCTGGCCACTCAGGCATCGACGCAGGCGCTGACCGAGCCCCTGCCGGAAGGGGCCGAGCCGCTGGCCCAGCTGCGCCTGAGTATCGTGAATTTCGAGCACATCCGTCAGCGTTATACCCAGGCGGCCATGGTCGAGGTGTTAGCGGATTATCAGCGGATCCTCGACAAGGTGGCGGGTATCTACGGAGGCCGGGTAGGTCAGAGAGTGGGGGATCAGGCCGGGTTGTTTTTTTACCAGGAGCCGGCGTCGCGCTGTGCCTTTTCCGCGCTGTGCGCCGGCCTGTTGTTCCTGCGAGTGGTGCGTCTGCTGGCGCCGTTACGCAAGCAACAGGGCAAACCGCCTCTGGAATTCAAGGCACTGGTCACCACCGATGGGGACCAGCAGGAAGCCTGGTCCCTGTGTGTGGCCGGGGTGCCGGGACGGCTGAATGTGCCGGAAGCACAATTGGCCGCCACCGAGCTGGATGTGAAAGCCTTGTACCAGCCGGAAAAGGCCCAGGTGGTGACCGCCGGCGATCACAAGGTGAGGCTACAGCCGGTTGAGCAGCTGGCTCACCGTTACCAGAACCTGCTGCGCACTCAGGCGGACACCTTGCTGTCTGAAGAGGGCGGTGACGATGGCTCGCCCAGCAGGTAACGACTCATGGCCCCCTGTACCCGCTGATTGAGGTCGGGCATGCCGGTGTTGCCGAACAGGCGATTGAATTCCAGGATGTAGGGGTGGCCATCCACCATGGCCACATCAAAGCCGGCATGGTTGATGCCCAGATAACGGGCCAGCCCCTCCACCAGGGAAATGGCATTGTCCGGTACCGACAGATCGGTGCGCACGCGCCCGCCCTGGCTTACGTTGTTCAGAAAGCCCACCCCTTCGCGCCAGTAACTGGCTACGACTTCCTCGCCCACCACCACCACCCGCAGGTCGCGCACAATGGGTAGCAGCTTCTGGATATAGAGCACGGCTTCGCGCTCCGCATAGTCGAGAAACTGTTGGCGGTTCTCGATCAGGTAGACGCCCATGCCCTGGCTGGAGCGCACTGATTTGGCCACAAACGGAAACCGCCATTGATCCAGCACCTGGCCAATACCGTACTTGTCGGAGGCGACAATCAGTGTCTCCGGCACATGCTCCGGGCAGGCAGTCTGCAGGGCGCGGGTCATCTCCACCTTGTCATGACCCAGGTGGTAGCTGCTCAGGCTGGGGAAGATCGGCCGCTTGAGCACGTAATGCAGGCTGTTGATCTGCCAGTAGCCGGGGAACAGCAACCAGTCCGCTTCTGCCAACGCATCGCGGTGCTGGTTCATGTGTTCCGGCTTGATATAACGCACGCCGGGTAGGCCCAGGGTGCGGAAAGGATCGAAAGTGATCAGTTTCACGGTGACGATCTCAGGAGAGGTGCGCTTTTTTAAGGTGCTTTGACCGGCTGGTCAATACCCTTTGTCGGTATTCGTCCTTGGCATGGGCGGGGCGGACGGCTAGCCTTGCCCGACAAATAATGATTGGGAGAGCTGTCGTGACCTTGCCGACACTGGAAAGTGATCTGATTCTGGTGACACACACCGAATCAGTGTTGGAAATTACCCTGAACCGCCCGGATAAATTGAACGCCCTTACCGGCGCCATGTACCGGGATATGATTGCCCTGCTCAACGCCGCCGAACAGAGCGAGGAGATTCGCGTGGTGCTGTTTGCCGCTGAAGGCAAATCCTTCAGCGCCGGCAACGATCTGGTGGACTTTCTCAATGCCAAGCCCGGTGAAGTGGGTGAGGCGGCGAATTTCATCAAGGCGATTTATGCCTTCCCGAAAGTGGTGGTAGCCGCTGTTCAGGGCAATGCGGTGGGCGTGGGCACCACCATGCTGCTGCACATGGACATGGTGGTCGCGTCCGACGATGCCAAGTTCATCACCCCCTTCGCCGATCTCGGCGCGGTGCCGGAAGCCGGTTCCGCCAAGCTGCTGCCTGACTGGCTGGGTTATCAGCGTGCCGCCCGCATGTTGCTGCTGGGTGAGCCCATGCTGGCACAGGAAGCCTTCGAGGCCGGCCTGATCGCCAAGGTGGTGGGGCGTGACGAACTGCAATCCACCGCCCGCGGTTGGGCCGACGCCCTGGCAAAGAAACCGCCGAAGGCCCTGCGCGAGAGCAAACGATTGATGCGCCAGGCGATCAGCAAGCCGCTGCAGGATGTGCTGGAGGAAGACCTGGCCCTGTTCGGCGAGATGCTGCAAGGCGATGAGGCCAAGGCGGTGTTGGCGGCCATGGTGAACAAGAGCAAGGGGTGAGGCAGCTGTGAGCTTCTAGCGGCTAGCTTCGAGTCGCGATGGCGCTCTTTGGGGGCTTAATGTCTGTGCCCGCGGCCAACCATGGGCGCGGGCACAGACTCGCGATTACTGACAAGCCAACCCGCGTCTAGTCGCTAGCAGCTAGACGCTTGTACCTAAAGAATTCCCGCATCCAGCCCTGCCGCCAGATACATCCCCAGCTCTTCTACCTGCTGCTCGAAGGCATCTTGCCATTCTCCGCGCAGCACCAGTGGGTCCTGTACCCAGTTCCAGCGCAACCCCGTAGCAATGCTTTCCACGGCTCGACGGGTGCCGGTGCCGTCCTGGCCGGCGCGGATGTAGAGAGCGCAGGGGAGTCCCTGTTTTTCTTCCAGCACCGGGTAATAGCTGCGGTCGAAAAAATCCTTCAGGGCTCCGCTCATGTAGCCCAGGTTTTCCGTGGTGCCGAGCAGAATGGCATCGCAGGCCATCACATCGTCGGGACCGGCGTCCAGCGGTGCCTTTACGATCACGGACACGTTCTCGATATCCTCATGCCCAGCGCCACGGGCGGCAGCCTCGCGCAGTTTCAGCGTATTCGGCGACGGGGCGTGGGCGACGATCAATAGTTTTTTCATGGTCTCGCAACTCTACGCGATCAACGACATCAGCATATCAGCTTGGTTGGGAGTATCTGTAGGTGTGTCGCTTGATGGATGGCTAGGCCCGGCCACGAAGCAGCTGTAGGAGCACAGAGAGAGGTGCTCCTACAAAGGGGGCCAGGGTTTGCGAATGCGAGAACTACGCCTCCACATAATTCAACGGCAATGCCGCCGTATCCACCACCCGCCGCATGACAAAGCTGGAATGCACCCCGCTGACCCCTTCGATGCGGGTGATCTTGTTGAGCAGGAAATGCTGGTAGCCATCAATATCCGGCACCACCACTTTCAACAGGTAGTCGGCTTCCTGGCCGGTGACCAGGTAGCACTGCTGCACTTCCGGATAACTGGCGACCTTTTCCTCAAAGTTGGCGAAACGCTCAGGGGTATGGCGGTCCATGCTGATCTGGATGATCACGGTCAGGTCCAGTCCCAGTTTGCGGGCGTCCAGCACGGTTTCCCGTTTGAGAATGATGCCGGCGGCTTCCAGCTTCTGTACCCGCCGGGAACAGGGGGAGGGCGACAGGCCCACGGTTTCCGCCAGCTGTTGGTTGGTAAGCCCGCCATTATGTTGCAGGGCTTCCAGGATGCGCAGGTCAGTGCGGTCCAGTTTTGCCAGTTCTTGCTTGCTCATGATGATTTCAGCCTTTATTCGCTTTTTTGGCGCAATATTATTGCCAATAAGGCGGTTTTTCGATGAAAAAAGCAAGCACATTGCCGGTTTGCTGCCGTAAAGTATCTCTCGTGGGGCGATGATGCGAACCGTCACAAGCGGGCCGCCACTCTTCGTTGCCATCCGTGCCTATCGGCGTGCTGATCGAGACCCGAGATCACAGACAGCGAGTTGTTGGCCCCATCCGGCTCACCCCCTGGATTCGGCCGGGAATTCTCCTTCGGGGGGCAGACGATGCCCCTTTTTGGTTTGAGGAAACGACATGAGCTTTGATCACCGTAAATACCAGCCTTTCCCCGTTATCGACAAACCCGACCGTCGCTGGCCCAGTCAGCGTATCGAAAAAGCCCCCCTGTGGGCGGCGGTGGACCTGCGTGATGGCAATCAGGCGCTGATCAAACCCATGTCCGTGGCTCAGAAACGTCGCTTCTTCCAGATGCTGGTGGAGCTGGGTTTCAAGGAAATCGAAGTGGGCTTCCCGTCTGCCAGCCAGATCGATTTCGATTTCTGCCGTGCCTTGATCGAAGAAGACCTGGTGCCGGATGACGTGCATATTCAGGTGCTCACCCAGGCTCGGGAAGAGTTGATCGCCCGTACCTTTGAATCCCTCAAGGGGGCGAAGAACGCCATCGTGCATATCTACAACGCCACCTCGCCTACCTTCCGCGAGCAGGTGTTCAGCGTGGACAAGGCTGGCTGCAAGGCGATTGCCGAACGCGCGGCCGGTTGGGTAAAAGCCTGTGCCGCGACGCAGCCGGAAACGAATTGGAGCTTTCAGTATTCCCCGGAAACCTTCAGTGCCACGGAAACCGATTTCGCCATCGAGGTGATTGATGCGGTGAACGCGGTGTGGCGCCCGGACCAGGGCCAGCGGGTGATCATCAACCTGCCGGCCACCGTGGAGGTGAGCACGCCCAATGTGTTTGCCGACCAGGTGGAGCTGGTGCATGACAATATTCAGTACCGCGAGCATGTGATTATCAGTGTGCATACCCACGATGACCGTGGTTGTGGCGTGGCGGCTGCAGAAATGGCGGTGATGGCGGGAGCGGATCGTGTGGAAGGCACCTTGCTGGGCAACGGCGAGCGTACCGGCAACATGGATCTGGTCACCGCTGGCATGAATCTGTACAGCCAGGGCATCGACCCGCAAATCGACTTCTCGCGCATGAAGGAGATCATTGCCCTGGTGGAGGAAATTACCGATATCCAGACCCACCCGCGCCACCCCTATGCCGGCGATCTGGTATTCAGCGCCTTCTCCGGTAGCCATCAGGATGCTATCCGCAAGTGCCTGGCCCGCTACCAGGAAGGCGATATCTGGCAAGTGGCCTACCTGCCCATCGATCCTGCCGATGTGGGGCGTCGCTACGAGGAAGTGGTGCGTATCAACTCCCAGTCCGGCAAGGGCGGGGTCGCCCACGTGCTGGAGCGGGATTTCGGTATCGACTTGCCGCGCTGGTTGCAGCAGGAGCTGGCCGGGGTGGTGCAGCGCGATGCGGAAGAGGATGGTGGCGAGATCACCAGCGAGCGTGTGCACCGTCGCTTCAACAGCGATTATCTCAATGTGCCGCTGGGCTGGATGTTGCGCTCCTACGACCTGAACCGCAGTAACGATCAGGTGCAGGCCCAGATCAGCATCGGCGATGCCAGCCAGCCGGTCACCCTGTTGTCCGGCCGCGGCGACGGCGCCATGTCGGCACTGGTGGATGCCCTCAACCGTCGTATCGGTGGCGAGGTGAAGGTTGTGTCCTTCGATGAGTATTCATTGGGTGACAACACCGAAGCCAACGCCATGGCCTGTGTGCGGGTTCAGGTGGGGGAAACGGTGCAGAGTGCGGTGGCCACTGCGGCTGATACGACGGCGGCTGCCTTGCAGGCGATTCTGTCGGCAGTGGGCAGGGTGCAGGAAGGCAGTGAACAGTTAATAGTGAATAGTTAACAGCGGCGCTAGGTCGCGTTGAGTGAGCTGAAAACGAAGAAGCCGCGCTCCTGGTAGGGGTGCGGCTTCTTGTTTTTGTAGGGGTACGGGGTTTGGCCGGCTTAGCGAAGAAAGGCGCTCAACACTCGGCCCAGTAACTGGCGGGCATCCTCAAAGCGCTGTTCGTCCGCCAGCATGCTGGCGCGGGGTTCCACCCAGGGGCCGTCTGCCAGGTCTTGCGGGCAGGCATCGCACAGGGCGGCGGCATTGTCGGCTTGCAGCTCCAGGTGAAACTGCAGGCCCAGCACATTATCGCCGTAACGAAATGCCTGATTGGGACAGCCTTTGCTTTCCAGCAGGTGTACGGCACCGTCAGGAATGGCAAAGGTGTCGCCGTGCCAGTGCAGCACCGGCGGGGCACTGGCAAACAGTTTGCCGATGCTGTCGGACTTGCCGGCGCTGGTGGGGTAGACCGCAAACCAGCCGATTTCCTTGTCCGGGTTGGCCGTTACCGGGGCGCCCAGCACCCGGGCAATCAGTTGCGCGCCCAGACAGATCCCCAGCACTTTCTTGCCGGCGGCGATACTGTCGCGTATCAGCGCCTTTTCCGGGGTCATCCAGACATGGTGACCATCATCATCCGCCCCCATGGGGCCACCCATGACCACCAGCACATCAAACTCGGCGGTGTCAGGGAGTGGGTCGCCCTGAAACAGCAGTGACTGGCTGATGGTGGCGTCGCGCTCCCGGAACCAGGCTTCCATGGCGCCCAGTTGTTCGAACGGCACATGGGACAGGTAATGGATGCGCATGGTCTTTCCCTCCAGGACTCAGCGGGCGGTTACAGCGCGATGGCCTGGAAACCGGCCAGCGGCTGATTATTGTCATCGAACAGGGTCAGTAACTCGCCGTCGATGCGCAAACCACTGGCCGCTTTCAGTGCCTGCAAAAAGGCCTGCTCTCTCGCCATGTCCGGGCAGGCCTTGCGGGTCGTCGCGATGGTGCCGAAAGACAGGGTGTCATCCTTGAGTTGGTAGCTGCCGTTGAGACCGTTGCACCCGGCATTGCCATGCACGTTGCCTTCACCGTCCAGGGTCAGATAGGGCTGTTGTTGGCTCGCATCAAGCGTCTTGTCACCGAGCGCACTGAGCTGCCAGCGGGTGTTGGTCAGCTCTGCGCCGGGCAGGCGGCAGTCGTCATAGCCGCTTTCCAGGGAAAAGCTTTCCACAATGACGCCACTCTGGGTGCTGCCTTCCTGTTCGCCGGGCACCTTGCGCAGCAGACCGCTGACGGTGGCGACGCGGGGCTGCAGCGGGTACTCGCGAGCGGCTTCATAGGCGTCGATCAGGTCGTCGCGCTGGGGGCCGGCCAGTTGCAGGCGGCGATCGCTGTTGCAAAGGATCAGGCTGGTGGTGCCGTACTGGTATACCAGGGCGCCGCGCAGGGTTTCGCTGGCCGTCATTACCGCACTGAGGGGCAGGGTGATATCGGCAAACTGGCCGCGGGTAAAGTCCAGCGGCGTGGGCTCGGACTGGAAGAACAGGCCGCCATCGGCAAGGATCTGGCTACGCACCTGATAGTCGCTATCCGCGTTCACGGCGCTGGCCGGGTAATAAAGCCGGAAGGGCTGGCTGAGTGCATCGCTGGTCAGGGGAATCAGACGGCGGATGACCGCCTCGTCGTTGCGGGTGAGCAGGGAGACGGTCAGCACCGCCTTGTCGGGCAGTTCGCTATCCTCGGGGAGCTCCACCTTGCCGCTGAGATGGCCAACGGCGCTGTTGGCCCGTTGATAGTCGCCGGTGAACAGGGGGCTGTCGGTTTGCTCTTGTTCCCCGGTAGAGGGGGTGGCGGGGCTGAGGCTGAGTGTGTCCTGCTGTTGTTCGCCACGGGCACTCTGGGTTTCTACCGCCAGCCGGCTGTTATCCAGGTAGCGGAAGGTGAAGGTGCCATCGGTGTTTTCCCAGCTCAGACCCTGGCGCTGGTTGTCGGCGGGTAGGTAGAAATCGCCGTTTTCTTCCAGTACCAGTGTCTGTTCGCCGTTTTGCCAGGCCCCTACCAGCGGGTTGCTGGTGTCGCTGGTGGCCGGTGACGAGATCGGCGGAGTACGGCTGTCATTGTCGCTGCAGCCCAGCAGGGCCAGGCCGGTCAGGCAAAGTACTACAAACTGCTTCATTGCGTGTTTCCTTGGCGGGGGTCGGGTTCAGACGGCTGTGACAGCGGCAGGTTCCCGGGATCGGGGATGCGCACCAGCGCCATTTGCTCCTGAATCCAGTTGGCACGTTGTTGTACGTAATCGGTCGGGCCCTTGAAATCATAGTAATTGGGGCGCGGCAGCATGGCCGCCAGTTGCGCCGCCTGGACGATGCTCAGTTCGGCGGCGCTGACCTGGAAATAGTGTCTGGCCGCCGCCTCTGCGCCGTAAATCTGGTGGCCCCACTGGGCCACATTCAGATACAGCTCCAGAATGCGGCGTTTGCTCAGGCCGATTTCCAGCATCAACGCAATCATGGCTTCCTGAACCTTGCGGGTATAACTGCGTGCGCCGGAAAGATACAGGTTCTTGGCCAGTTGCTGGGTGATGGTGGAGCCACCGGCCACCGGCTTGCCGGCTTCCAGGTTGCGGCGCAGGGCATAACGGATGCCCTGCCAGTCAAAACCGCTGTGATTGGTGAACTGGGCGTCCTCGGAAATCAGTACCGAGCGCTTCAGGTAATCGCTGATCTGATCGTAGTCCCGCCAGTGCTGCTGCACCTGTCCCTGCGCCTTGGCCCGCTGCATATAGGCGCTGCCTTCCGGATTGTGGTGCTGCAGGCGCAGCACCTGGCCCAGATACCAGAGCTGGGACAGGGCGAAGGCCACAAACAGCAGGGCGAGGCATTGTAGAGCACGGTATCGGAGCGTCATGGTCTGCACAGCCGGGTAGGCGATACTCCTTTTGCGGAAAGCGATGGGCAAGCCGCAGGCGAATGTTCGGGCAGGAGGCCCTCTGATAGTCACCCAATTGTCGGTGAAAGTTCCGGTTTTGTCAGGTGACGCTGGCAAGTAAGAGGCAGGCAGTTCAAAAAGTGAACAGGTGGTCAGGAATTACAATAATCAACAATGGACGTGAACCATGCAGGCTTTGCTAATTGGGGCAGCCGTGGGGGTAGTGGCCCTGGCGGTCATTTTTTTCCGCCGTGAACGGTCTGGGCGATTGGCCCTGGAGGAGCGGGAAAAGCGTTTCAGGCTGACCATGGAGTGTTCGGCGATAGCCATGGCGCTGATGGGCCCCGATGGGCGCTGGCTGGCGGTCAATCGTGCCCTGTGCCGTCTGAGCGGCTATCGGGAGGAAGAGCTACTGGCGAGTTCCTTCCAGCAGATGATTTACCCGGATGACCTGCAGGAGGATCTTCAGCAGCTGGGAGCGATACTGGCAGGCCGGGTGGAGAGCCTTCGCCTGGAAAAACGCTATGTCACCAAGGCCGGCGAGCTGGTCTGGGTGCGCCTGTCCATTGCTGCCGTGAGTGAAGACGGCAGCGTTCGCTATCTTATCGTGCAGTGCGAGGATATCCAGGCCGCCAAGGAGGCCGAACATGCCCTGGCGGAAAGCCGCCACCAACTGCAACTGGCCCTGTCTGCCGGTGGCGTGGGGATCTGGCAGTACAACACCGTCACCGGCCAGCTGGACTGGGATGAGCGTATTTATGAGATGTACGGGGTCAAGCCCGGGCAGCAGGGCGATGGTACCCTGAAAATCTGGTACGACCGCATTCACCCGGATGACCTGGCCCAGCTGCAGCCCCGACTGCAACAGGTGATGGATGCCCCCGGCGAGCTGGATGGGGAATTCCGCATCCTCACCCCGGATGGCGAAGAGCGCTATATCCGCGCCCGCGCCGAGACCACCCTGGTTGGCCCGGACAAGGTGCCACTGATGGTGGGAACCAACTGGGATGTGACTGCCGAACGGACCATGCAGCACTCACTGGCCCATGAGAAAGAAAGCCTGAGGGTGACGCTTAACTCCATTGCCGACGGGGTGATCGCCACGGATCAAGGCGGGCGGATTACCTTCATGAATCCGGTGGCAGAATCATTAACGGGCTGGCGGGAAAGGGATGCCGAGGGTGAGCCCGTGGATACGGTGCTGCAGCTCAGTGATGAAGAGGGTCGGCCAGCGCCCACCAATCCCATTGCGGTGGCCTTGCGCGGCGGAGACATGTGTTTTTTGCGCGAGGATTGTTTTCTGCTGAGCCGCGATGGCAGCCGCTATGAAATCCAGGATTCGGCCGCCCCGGTGAAGACCGCCGAGGGTGAAGTGAAAGGGGCGGTGATGGTGTTTCGTGATGTGAGCGCCCGTCGCGCCATGCAGAAGAAGCTGCGCTATCACGCTACCCATGATGCCCTGACCGGCCTGACCAACCGGCGCGAATTTGAAAACACCTTGCAGCAGACACTGGATGAAGGCATCGCCGAGCATAGCGTGTTGTGCTTTATCGACCTGGATCGTTTCAAGGTGGTCAACGATACCGCCGGCCATGTGGCCGGCGATGCCCTGTTGCGCGAATGCGCCCGTGTCATTGGCCGTCAGATTCGCGACGGGGATGTGGTAGCCCGGTTGGGCGGCGACGAATTTGGCCTGCTGCTGCGTAGCTGCCCGTCAGACAAGGCCGTGCAAATTGCCGAGCGACTGATCGCGGCCCTGGGAGACATCCGTTTTGCCTGGAAGGATTCCCTTTACGATATCGGTGCCAGCGTCGGTCTGGTGCAGCTGGATGGCAATCTGATCAGCGTGGAAGAGGCCATGAGTCGGGCAGACGTGGCCTGCTACGCCGCCAAACACCGGGGTCGTAACCGGGTTTCGGTGTACACCCCGGATGACAGCGAAGCCTCTCGCCGGCATCTGGAGCTGCAGATGGCCGCGGGTCTGCGCGAGTCCCTGGAGTCGAATCGCTTTCTGCTTTATGCCCAGGAAATCCGCCCCATCGGCGGGGAAACGGATGCCTCCCATTACGAAATCCTGTTGCGCCTGCGCGACCGCAACGGTGACATTCTCAACCCCGGTGCCTTTATCCCCGCGGCGGAACGCTACCAGATGATGCCGCACATCGATCGCTGGGTACTCACCCAGGTGCTGGTTACGCTCAGCGAGGAATTGGCCGCCCTGCCCAGCCTGCATCTGGCGATCAATCTGTCAGCCACTTCCCTGGATGATCCCACCTTTATTCCGTTTCTGGAGGAACTGCTTGATCGCACCACGGTGGCGCCAGAGCGGCTTACCTTCGAGATCACCGAAACCACCGTGGTCAATCAGCTGTCCAGTGCCAGCGAATTGCTGGCGCGGATTCGCCAGAAGGGCAGCAAGGTGGCGCTGGATGACTTTGGCAGTGGCTTCAGCTCGTTCAATTATCTCAAGCATTTCCAGGTGGACTTCATCAAGATCGATGGCAGTTTCGTGCGCAACCTGCTCTATTCCAGCGTGGACCGCACCATTGTCGAATCCATCAGCGAAGTGGCCCACCGACTGGGCGTGAAAACCGTGGCGGAATACGTGGAAGATATCGCCATGATTCCGATACTGGAGCAGGCTGGTGTGGACTTTGTGCAAGGCTATGCCATTGGTCGGCCCCAACCGTTGACCATGCTGTTCGAGCAACTGGCGGCACCCTCGGTACTCCAAGGGCGGCAACTGCGGCTGGTGAATCGGGACGCTTGAATCCGGCAGGACTTGTTGGCGCCTTGTGAACAAGGCGCCAACTGACATCTATTACTCCTTGCCCGGACAGGGTTCCTTCACCCGGCGGCCACTCCCCTGACGGCATTCTTGAGTTTTGAGATGTTGTGGGAGAGGTCGTGAAAGTCGGAATTATTCTGGGTGACCAGCTCAGCCTGTCTCTGCCCACGCTGCAGGCGCTGGACAAAAAACGCGACCGGCTGGTGATGGCGGAGGTGCCCGCCGAGGCGACCTATGTGGGCCACCACAAGCAGAAGATTGCCTTTATCTTCAGCGCCATGCGCCACTTTGCCGCAGACCTGCGCGAGTCAGGTTGGCAGCTGGATTACTTTGCCTATGGCGAGCATGACCATGGCAGCCTGCCTGAGGTGCTGGGCCCGCTCTGTGAGCAGGCCGAGGAGCTGGTGGTTACCCATTGCGGCGAATACCGTCTGCAGCAGCAGATCAATGAGCAGTGGCCGGAGCAATTGTCCTGTCCCGTCACCTGTCTGGAAGACAGTCGGTTCCTCTGTTCCCCGGCCTTCTTCCAGCGCTGGGCCAGCGGCAAGAAACAGCTGCGCATGGAATTCTTCTACCGGGAAATGCGTCGCCACACCGGCCTGCTCATGGAAGGGGATGCACCGGTGGGCGGTCAGTGGAATTTTGATGCCAGCAACCGCAAGGCCTACAAGGGTGACGTGCCCTTGCCCGTGGACCTTTCTTTCCCTCGCGATGCCATCGACGAGCAGGTGCTGGCGCTGGTGGAGCAGCACTTCCCCGATCACATCGGCAACCTGACAGATTTTCGCTGGGGCACCACCGCCGCCCAGGCACAGCAGGCACTGGCACATTTTATCGAACAGCGGCTCCCGCACTTCGGTGATTTCCAGGATGCCATGGTCACCGGGGAAGACACCCTGTTCCACAGCCTGCTGTCGCCCTATCTGAATATTGGTTTGCTGGATCCGCTGGTGGTCTGTCAGGCCGCCGAGCAGGCTTACTGGGATGGTCAGGCGCCGCTCAATGCGGTGGAGGGCTTCATTCGCCAGATCCTGGGCTGGCGGGAATATGTGCGGGGCATCTATTGGCTGCTGATGCCGGATTACGCCGGCGAAAACCGGCTTAACAATCAGCGTCCGCTGCCCGGTTATTACTGGAGCGGCCACACCCGCATGCACTGCATGTCCGAGGCATTGCGCAATACCCTGGACCACGCCTATGCCCATCACATCCAGCGTTTGATGGTCACCGGCAATTTTGCCCTGCTGCTGGGCGTGCTGCCGGAAGCCATTTGCCAGTGGTACCTGGAAGTGTATGCAGATGCCTTCGACTGGGTGGAGCTGCCCAACACCCTGGGCATGGTGATGCATGCCGATGGCGGCTACCTGGGCAGCAAGCCCTATGCGGCGTCCGGCAGTTATATCAATCGCATGTCGGACTACTGCAAGCACTGCCAGTACAACGTCAAAACCGCCAGTGACGATGACAGCTGTCCGTTCAACAGCCTCTACTGGCATTTCATTCATCGGCATCGCGGCCAGTTCCAGAACAACCACCGCATGCGCATGATCTATCGCAACCTGGATCGCATGGACCCGGCCAAGGTCAACGCCATGCTGACTCGGGCGGAACAATTGCTGGCGGACCCGGAGGCCCTGTGAGCAGCGGCTGGAAAGGCAACAAGGCGGCGCTGCCGCAGAAGACCTGCCCGGTGTGTCAGCGGCCCTTCAGCTGGCGCCGCAAATGGGCGCGGAACTGGGAGCAGGTGGTGTACTGCAGTGAACGCTGTCGCCGCCAGGGGAGACCGCAATGATTACCGTGGTCTGGTTCCGGCAAGACCTGCGCGTGGCGGACCAGCCGCTGCTGCAGCGGGCGGCCAGTCTGTCGCAGCCGGTGCTGGGGCTGTATCTGTTGCCCGACCACTGGCTGCAAGCGGATGTGGATGGCATGGACCGGCTGGGCCCGGCCAAGTCAGCTTTTTTACTGGAAAGTCTCAGCGACTTGCAGGCGCAGTTGGCACAACGTGGTCTGACCCTGCAGTGCCTGCGGGCGGAGCCGGTAACGCTGCTGAGCCACTGGCACGCCCGGCAGCCGTTGCAGGTGATAACAGCGGCGGCCCAGGCTCCGGAAGAGGCCGCCATGATCGCCGCGTTGCGACAGGCCGGTATCCGGGTTATCGAAGAAGAGACCCAGACCCTGCTTGCCGCTGACGCCTTGCCCTGGGAGGGATCTTTCCCGGCCACTTTCAGCCGTTTTCGGCGCAAGGTGGATAGTCGCGATGGCGTGCCGGTGTCCCAGCCGGACGGTCCGCCGCCGTCCCTTACCGCCGCCCAGTCATTGCCCACGCCTCCCTTCGCCGAGCTTGCCCGTGAGCTTTTGGCGAAACGCAGCCAGCACTGGCAGCGCAATTCCCAGGACTACTTTTCTCTGCACGGTGGAGAGCAGGCGGGCCTGCAATGGCTGGAGCATTACCTGTTTGAGACCCGCAGCGCGGACCACTACAAGCAGACCCGGAACCGGCTGATCGGGGAGCATTATTCCAGCCGTTTGAGCGCCTTCCTGGCCTGGGGGAATCTCTCTGTAAGGCGGGTCTGGCAGCGCATTCTCGACTACGAAGCCGGTCATGGCGCCAACCCGGGCAGTGAATGGCTGCGGGTGGAATTGCTGTGGAGGGAGTTTTACCACTGGTCGCTGCGAGAACACGGTGCCCGGGTGTTTCACTATGCCGGGCTCAATGACCAGGCGCCGCGGCGACCGGAACCGGCAACGTCACTGGCCCGTGAATACTGGCAGCGTTGGTGTCAGGCCAACACCGGTCTGCCCTTTATCGACGCCAACCTGCGCGAGCTGATGGCCACCGGCTATGCCTCCAACCGGGGGCGGCAGAACCTGGCCAGCTTCTGGGTGCACGACATGGGGCTGGACTGGCGCCGGGGTGCCCGCTGGTTTCAGCACCACCTGGTGGATGATGATGTGGCCTCCAACTGGGGCAACTGGGCCTACATCGCCGGCGTGGGGCACGATGCCCGCGGCGGCCGTCGCTTCAGCCCTACTCGCCAGTGCCAGCAGTACGATCCCGAGGGCGAGCACCTGCACTATTGGTTGCCCGCCTTGCGCGCACTGTCTGCCCGCCAGTGTCTGTCGCTGCATTTCACCTTCGGGCAGGATGATCCGCTGCCGGATTACCCGGCGGCCATGCTGCCGCTTCCTGCTGCGGATCTGAAACTGGCATGACGCTGCAAGTGGTCTGGTTCAAGCGTGACCTGCGGGCACATGATCACGGCCCGCTGGCCCGCGCCTGCCGGGAGGGCCCGGTGCTGCCCCTGTATATCCTGGAGCCTGGTTACTGGCAGCAGCCGGACACCAGCCTGCGCCAGTGGCGTTTCGTGGCGGAAAGCCTGCGGGATTTACGCGGCCAACTGGCCCGGCTGGGGTTGCCGCTGTGGGTGGTGGAAGGGGAGGCCGTGACCGTGCTGGCGAACCTGCAACAGCGCTTTGGTGCCATGGTGCTGCACAGTCATGAGGAATACGGCGGCGCCTGGACCTATGCCCGCGACCGGGCCGTGAAGCAGTGGTGCGGGGAGCGTCGGGTGCCCTGGCATGAGGAAGCCCCCTTCGGCGTCCAGCGTCCCTGCCTGGACCGGGATCACTGGGGGACACACTGGCAGGATTTTATGACCCGGCCCCTGGCCACG
The DNA here is from genome assembly GCF_947258575.1 of uncultured Alcanivorax sp. GTDB lineage: Bacteria > Pseudomonadota > Gammaproteobacteria > Pseudomonadales > Alcanivoracaceae > Alcanivorax. The sequence goes on along the minus strand of NZ_CAMYIV010000008.1, from coordinate 88,415 downwards.
CTGCCGTCCACTATTCAGGCGGCGGCCCCCGCCGATCCCTGGCCGGACCTGCGCACCGCCCGTGGTGCCGACCGGTCCGACTGCCCGGGGCGTCAGCATGGTGGTACCGATACGGCGGAGCCGGTCTGGCAGAGTTTTCTGGAGCGGCGGGCACGAGGCTATCGCGGTGGCATCAGTGCGCCGCAGAAAGCCGAACACTGCGGGGCGCGCATTAGTCCCTATCTGGCCTGGGGCTGTCTGAGCCTGCGCCGGGTGGTGCAGGAGACTTGGGAGGCGTTAGAGCAAGAGGATGACCCGGCCCTGCGGGCCGGCTTGTCCGCCTTCGAATCGCGACTCTGGTGGCACTGCCACTTTATCCAGAAACTGGAAGACCAGGTCTCTATGGAGACCTGCAGTGTGCACCCGTTGTTGCGCAACCTGCGCGACGGGCCTGATAACCCGCAGTGGTTGTCGGCCTGGCAAAGCGGTCACACCGGCTGGCCGCTGGTGGACGCGGCCATGCGTTATCTGCATCACCATGGCTGGATCAACTTCCGCATGCGCGCCATGTTGGTGTCCATGGCCTGTTACCCGCTCTGGCTGCATTGGCGCGAACCGGCGCTGCATCTGGCGCGCCTGTTTGTGGATTACGAGCCGGGCATTCATTTCCCCCAGGTGCAGATGCAGGCCGGTGTCACCGGTATCAATGCCCTGCGCATGTACAACCCCACCTTGCAGGCCCGCAAGCTGGACCCGGATGGCAGCTTTATCCGCCGCTGGGTGCCCGAGCTTAAGCGGGTATCAGCCACCTGGATCCACCAGCCCTGGCAGATGGGCCCGCGCCAGCAACGGGATGCCGGGGTGGTGATAGGGCAGGATTATCCGGCGCCGCTGGTGTGTTTCGACACAGCGGTGCGCGAGGCCCGTCAGCGCCTGGCCCAGGCACGCCAGCAAGCCGGCTTCCGGGATGAAAGCCTGGCCGTTAATCAGCGCCACGGTAGCCGTCGGCGTCGCTCCCGCCGTAGTCGCAAGCCGGACGATTCCCAGTTGTCGCTGTTCTGAACCGCGGTTGCAGTCCGTTAGAAATTTTCTATCGCCATGATAAGAAGTTTCAAATTTAACTATTAGTGTGGATTCCCCATTCTATCCCTCGCCGAAACGAATCAACGACCAATCGAGGGAGTCTTAACCACATGGCACTGATCAACAGCGAGATCCAACCGTTTAACGCCACCGCCTTCAAACAGGGCGAATTCGTCGACATCTCCGAAGCCGACGTGAAAGGCAAGTGGGCCATTTTCTTCTTCTATCCGGCCGACTTTACTTTCGTCTGCCCCACCGAGCTGGGCGACGTGGCTGACAAGTATGAAGAGCTGCAGAAGCTGGGCGTGGAAGTGTTTTCCGTATCCACCGATACCCACTTCACTCACAAGGCCTGGCACGACACCTCCGACACCATCGGCAAGATCAACTACTACATGGTTGGCGACCAGACCGGCACCATCACCAACAATTTTGGTGTGATGCGTGAAGGTCAGGGCCTTGCAGATCGCGCTACCTTCCTGATTGATCCGGATGGCGTTATCCAGGCCATGGAAATCACCGCCGAAGGCATCGGCCGTGACGCCGACGACCTGATGCGCAAGGTCAAAGCGGCCCAGTACGTCCGCAACAATCCTGGCGAAGTGTGCCCGGCCAAGTGGAAAGAAGGCGAACAAACCCTGGCGCCTTCCCTGGACCTGGTCGGCAAGATCTAAACCGGCCTATCCCGCTCCCCGTTAGCACCTTCCTTCAATGGAAGGGCCCCTCTCCCGCTTGCGGGAGAGGGACAGGGAGAGGGTATGTTTTTTTTAGTCACTGATTACTGAACTCACGTTAAGGGAAGACTCATGCTCACGAATGACATCCTGCAGGCCCTGAAAGGCTATGCAGCCAACATGCAGAAAAAGATCACCTTCGTGCTGCAGACCGGTGCGCACGAAAAGCGCGATGAACTGGTGACGTTTCTCTCCGATATCGCCGGTGTCAGTGACAATCTGGCCTTCGAGGAACGGGACCTGGGTGATGCTCTGCGCAGCCCCATTTCCTTCCTGCTGGAGGCGGACGGCGAGGATACCGGTATCCGTTTTTCCGGTATCCCGGCCGGCCACGAATTCAATTCCCTGGTGCTGGCGTTTCTGCATGCATCAGGGACCGACATCAAGCTGGATGACAGCCTGCAGCGCATGGTTGCCAACGTGAAAGACGACCTGCACTTCGAGGTATTCATCAGCCTGAGCTGTCACAACTGCCCGGACGTGGTGCAGGCGCTCAACCAGTTCGCCCTGCTCAATCCGCGCATCAAGAGTGAAATGATCGACGGCGGTCTGTTCCAGGACACAGTCAACGAGCGCGACATTCAGGGCGTGCCCAGCGTGTACCTGAACGGTGAGCTGTTCGCCAACGGCAAGGTCACCGCCGCCGAGCTGATCGACAAGTTGCTGGCTTTCGACCCGGCCATCGCCCAGGCAGGCGGCGGAGAAAAACTGCCGTTGCAGGACGTGACCGTGATCGGTGGTGGCCCCGCCGGCGTGGCGTCGGCCATCTACAGCGCCCGCAAGGGCCTGAAGGTCACCCTGATTGCCGATCGTATCGGTGGCCAGGTGAAAGACACCATGGATATCGAGAACCTGATTTCGGTGAAGAAAACCACCGGGCCGGAATTGTCCGGCGCTCTGCACGCCCACATGAATGACTACGATGTGACCGTGAAGGAGCACCTGAAAGTGGCCGAGGTACGCAACGGCGAGATCAAGACCGTGGTGCTGTCCTCCGGTGAGGAAATCGATACCAAGACCCTGATCGTGGCCACCGGTGCCAAATGGCGAGAGTTGGGTGTGCCCGGCGAGAAAGAGAACATCGGTAACGGTGTGGCCTACTGTCCGCACTGCGATGGTCCCTTCTTCAAGGGCAAGGACGTGGCGGTGATCGGTGGCGGTAACTCCGGCATCGAAGCGGCACTGGACCTGGCCGGCATCGTCAAATCCGTCACCGTGTTCGAATTCATGCCCGAGCTGAAGGCGGATAAGGTGCTGGTGGACAAGGCAGAACAGAAGGCCAACGTCACCATTCACCGCAACGCGGCCACCCGTGAGATCAAGGCCAGCAATGGCAAGGTGAGCGCCATCGAGTATCAGGACCGTGCCACCGAAGCCGTACACGAGCTGCCGCTGGAAGGGGTGTTCGTGCAGATCGGTCTGGTGCCTAACAGCGACTTTATGGACGGCGTGGTGGAGCGCTCCCGCTTCGGCGAGATCGTCATCAACGAGAAGTGCCAGACGTCACAAGAAGGTATCTATGCCTGTGGCGATGTCACCACTGTGCCCTACAAGCAGATCGTCATTGCCATGGGTGAAGGGTCCAAGGCATCGCTGGCTGCCTTCGAATACCTGATGACTCAGGGTGACCGTCTGGAAGACCTGTATGAGGGTGAGCAGAATCATGATGAGCAACAGGATGCTGCCGTGGCCTGATCCTGCTGACGCTTACCGGTAGAACGAAAAAACCACCGCACGCGGTGGTTTTTTCGTTTAAGGGCAAGGCGTGTTTAGCGCGGGTTCGCCAACAGCGTATAAGCGCCGGAGCCGCTTTGCGCCGTGACGCGCCAGCGGTAGGTACCGCTGCCCACCGAGCCGTTCAGGGTCGCCACGCCGTTCTGCGGCTGGGCGCTGCCCACCTGGGACCAGCTACAGCCGAAAAAGAGGAAGCAGCTACGTTGCTCCAGGGCCAGTGAGAAGGCGCCACCGGCAGGGCTGTACAGGTAGGCCTCCACATTACCACCACCGTAGCTGAAGCCACCGGAAGGCAAGGTTACGGAGCTGCCATTCCCCAGATTGCCTTCATAGCGTGTGCAGCTTGGGCAAGGGTTGCTGGTGTCTTCGCTGGTGACGCTCTTGTCGATGCTGGCGGTTTGGTTGGCAGTGTCGGTGACGGTCAAGGTCACGGTAAAGCTGCCGGCGCTGCCGTAGTCATGGCTGATCTGTTCGCCGCTGGCCACATTGCCGTCGCCCAGGGTCCAGTCCCATGCAGCCACGCCAATATCATCGCTGCTGCCGCTGGCATCGAACTGGCAGACGGTGCCGCTGCACTGGGCCGTAAAGGCGGCCGTGGGCAAACGATCTATCACTGTGCCGCCATCGTCTTCACCTACCTGCAACAGGCGGTTGGGTGACTGGCTGCCGGCATTGCTGATCATGCCGGTGGCGCTGCCATCGACCAGTGCCGCGAACACCTGCTCAGGGCTGGCGCTGGGATTCGTTCCCAGATACACGGCCGCTGCACCGGCAGCATGAGGGGCTGCCATGGAGGTGCCGTTCAGGCGTGCGGTCTGGGTGTCGGATTGAAACCAGGCAGAGGTAATGTCGCTACCCGGGGCGAACAGGTCCACACAGGCGCCGAAATTGGAGAACGAAGAGCGCTGGTCTGTTCGGGTGGTTGCCCCGACAGTCAGGGCTTCTGCGACCCGGTTGGGGGAGCCGTTACAGGCATTGGAATTGTCGTTGCCGGCGGCCACCACCATGCTCACCCCTGCGGATACCGCATTGCGCACGGCGGTATCCAGGGCGCTGGAGCTGCCGCCCCCCAGAGACATATTCGCCACGGCGGGTTTGCGGTGATTGCCGGCTACCCAGTCCACCCCGGCAATGACGCCGGAATTGCTGCCGCTACCGTTACAGTCGAGGACTCTGACGGGGGCAATCTGTGCCTGCTTGGCCACCCCGTAAATGGTGCCAGTGGCCGTGCCGGCCACATGGGTGCCGTGGCCATTACAGTCGTTGGTATTGGCCGGGTCGACGCTGCCGCCGCCAAACAGGAAACCGCCGCCACTGCTGACGAAGTTACGGCCAGGACTGACCCGCCCGCTGAATTCGTTATGGCTGGCGCGCAGACCGGTGTCGATCACATAGACGGTGACATCGTTACCGGCGCTGTTGGGGTACTGGTAGCTGCCATCCAGTGGCAGTGCCGGCTGATCCACCCGGTCCAGGCCCCAGGTGGCGTTTGCCTGGGTAGCGATGGCCTGCACCCGACGGTCCTGTTCCAGACCGATCACACCGGGCAGCTGGCCTAGCAGAGTGGCCTGCAGATCCGTTAGCCGCACTGTCATGCCGGTGAGCGCATGCTGGTAGGTATAAAGCACGTCGCCGCCACCCACCGTTGCCAGCAGGGTGCGAATCGCCGTGGTCAGATCCGTAACACCAAGGCGCTGAATAATGTCCGGGGCCAGTGTCACGATGTACTGATTGTCGATGACCTCATTCTGCGTTTGCGTCGCAAAAGACGGTGAATCATCCGCCCACACCGGGCTGAGCACACTGCCACCCAGTAGCGCCGCCAGCAGGGCGGCAATACCTGTTTTTCTCTGCATGAAGATCCCTCCAAAAGTCGTGCTCTGACCCTAATTAGTACGGGTGTATCTCTCTATGCAATGGCTGTGTTTTTTTGTTGCGCTGAAGAGAATTCAGGAGGTTGGAGGCCGCGTACCTGCTGGGCAGGATGCATTTTGTGATCTGGGTGTGAAGACAGGGTGAGTGAAGGACTAAACCAGTGCTCCCAGTGCCGATACGGTTTTCCAGGCGAGCATCTGCATGCGTTGAGAGTTCACCGATGGCCGTGCCATACAGGCAAACACCATATCGCCCACGGGCCAGATACAGATGCATCCTTCCCGGCAGCGGATGAAGATTTCTTCGCTATGACCCAGCCGTAACCCGTCGAGTACCCGGTCACAGGCTTTTTTCATCTCGAAAAAAAGCGCACTCTGCTCGTCATAATCCAGCCCCTCACCAATATGCACCACCGGCATACCGTCACTACTGATCAGCGATACCAGCAGGATATCATCAGAGGAATCGTGGAGAGCCTGCAGGGGCGGAGTAAGGGTGGTGAGCTTCATTATTGTTATCCCTGCATGGTGGCTTTCAGGTCAGCTTAAGGGCAGGGGTAACTGGAATCAAAGCCAATAACGGTGTGGCCCGTTATTGGCAGGTGAAAGTCACCGTGTGTCCGATTTACGGTCGCTGGTTCGGCTCGCCATCGGCAAGCCGCATGTGTCTATTACGCCTGGCCGAATACCGTACTGAGCAAGTAAAGGGTATAGCCAACGTAAGCAGCCAGCAGCAGTGTGCCCTCAATGCGGTTGATGCGCCCTTGCCCCCGGAACCCGTAACCGATCACGAATAGCGACAGGGTCAGCGCCGCCATGACCAGCATGTCCCGATTGAACACCTCGGGTCCCACCGCCAATGGATGGATCGTGCCGGCGATACCTACTACGGCAAGGGTATTGAACAGGTTGGACCCCAGGATGTTGCCCAGAGCGATATCGTGTTCGCCCTTTCTGGCAGCAATGATCGACGATGCCAGCTCCGGTAGCGACGTGCCCACCGCGATGATGGTCAGGCCGATAATCAGGTCGCTGACGCCAAACCCCTGGGCAATCTCTACCGCGCCCCATACCAGCACGCGGGAGCTGACAATCAGCAGCAACAGCCCGGCCACCAGCCAGAAAATGGCTCGCCGCAGAGGCAGGGCGCGGCCCTCAAGTTCCTGCTCGATCTCACTGGCTAGTGCATCTTCCTTCTTTCGCATGCCCTGCCAGATCGTCCAGGTCATCAGGGCGCCGAATACACCGAGCAGCACCAGCGCATCAACCCGTGTGATTTCGCCGTCCAGCAGCTGCCACGCGGCCAGGCCGGTGACCAGTGCAAGGATGGGCAGCTCCTTGCGTAGCACCTGCGAATGCACGGCGATAGGGCTGATCAGGGCGGTAACCCCCAGGATCAGGGCAATGTTGGTGATGTTCGAGCCATAGGCGTTACCCAGGGCGATGCCCGGATTACCCTGCGACGCCGCCAGGGCCGACACCACCATCTCCGGTGCGGAGGTACCGAAACCGACGACCACCATGCCGATCAACAACGGCGGCATACCGAAATGGGAGGCGGTGGAGGCGGAGCCTTCCACAAACCGGTTGGCACTCCATACCAGCAGCAACAAACCAAATGCGATAGCAGCAGTGGCCAGAATCATAGGGATCAGGCGCTCCTTAGCGTCGATGAACCGACAGGTTGTTTGTCAGTGATAGGGTGGGCAAGCGTTCACCGCTTGATGCGCACATGGCAGAAGCCGAAGCGCTCTACAGAGCTGCCAGTCTACCCGCTAGCTTAAGGCTGAGAGGAGCCGGAATTAAAGTGATTAATGTGTTTTCGTCAGAGGCGGATGCGTTCTCTACGGTAGGCAGTCTGGTCTGCTCCAGTGCGAAGGCGGGTTCCTGATCAGGGGTTTAGTTTTCCCTTAGGAAAGCTTCAAAGCGGGCAGCGAGAAAGTCCCTGTTTGGCTGCAGTTTTTCCTGCTCGGGAATGCTGAGGCATTTTCCGTGAAGGTCTTTAATGCCGAGTTCCAGCAAAGGACCATCGCTGGAAGCCATGACCTCTTCACTAATATGAATCGTAAGGTTCCCATCAATACCGATGAGATATTTGTCGAAAGCGCTGTGGTGCAGTTTGCTCAGTGCAATCCCGTTTTGAATGCTAGCTTCACCGCGTTCATCAGCATCTGGGATTATGTGAGCGGCATCAAGAAGGTGCGTTGTTGGTAGTCCAGTCATTGCGCATTTGTTGTTATAAGCGGTCAGAACGGCTTGTCGAAATGATGACTGATGCAACCGTGTTCGGGTTTCTCTCACCGCATAGCGACGTTCAAAAGTAGTTGGTATGGAATAGTGCCCATCAACCAGGGGAGGGAGGTGGTTCTGAGGATCATTCAGGCCCACATAGATGTTGCAGTAAGAGTGTTGGCTTCCCAAGTCTTTAATTTCGGAAATAAAGCAGGGCCATAGTGCGGTATAGAATCCGGGGGAAATCCCGTGGAAATAGATGAATGGCTGCCCCAGCTCTTTTGATTGCCAGAGGTACCGATTAGGCCCTCGGTGAACATCGCCAGCTTGCAGGGCGTAGCGGTAGTAGTCATCTGAAGACTGGTAGTCGTTGTATATATTGATTCGTCCCGTTCTAGGTACCACTGTTTTGATGCTTAGTGCCCCATGCTTCATCTGTGAAGGTTTGAAGATACCGTTCGCACGGCTGGCAAAGTGGATTCTCTGGCCCTGATACATAAAGCCAGCTTCGATGGCAGCCCACGGAATGGCGTCATCATAAAGCGCTTTCAGCAGTCCGACTCTAGTAAACGCTGCATTGAGGATGTCTGGATCCGACATGTGAATCCTGGCTGAGATGGTGAGTTGCCAGGTTGGTGGATGTTGGGGGAGGAGGCAAGGTTTTGTGTTTGGAGAGGGAGGCCGCCGTAGCGCGGCACAAAAAAAGGGCCACCCCAATGGGGCGGCCCTTTCTTTTTGCTGTTTGGTGGAGCCGGCGGGAATCGAACCCGCGTCCGTCAGCAATCCATCTGCAGATCTACATGCTTAGCCAAGTTTATTGATTTAAGCCTTCACAACCCAACTGGCAGGACGTGAAAGCCGGGCCCCTAAGAGTTTTAACAGCGCCATCCGGGGCGGACTTTGCTGCGAGCCTGTGTTGCGATGCTCGCCGCTCTTCCCCACAGGCAGGGTCGATTGGCGATAAGCAGGGTTTAAGCTGCTAGTGCGTAAGAATCGTCGTTAGCGATTGCTTTAATGTGCCACAAATGATTTACGAGACTCGTGACCTTCTCGGCATGCACCACAGAATTCAATACCGGCGTCGAATCCAGGTCGGCCCCTGTGATGGGTTCATTGTAGGTGATGGGGGCAGGGAAGTCGATTCACAAGTGGGGTCCGGGATGTTCCGGATCGGCCATATTGTGGGGGTAAACGCCATGAATAATGTTCGGAATGTAATCAGATTGTGAAAAGTGTTACCCGAATACACATGTCTTGTCTGACAATCAGACCCCGAATGCTTGTTTTGTCATTTTTCAGGCGCACTATACAGGTGTCACCACGGCACTGTGTCATTGGCCGATGGTGAGGTTGAGCGAGTGATGCTCAGGTAGCCACAAGCCACCATGAAACATCCTGCTCGAAATTGTGTATCACACAATGGCTTTACAGCGAGCCTTGAAATAGACGTTATATGAAGGCCGCTGATCAAAGCATTGTCGTTCATTAAAGGAGAAAGCCGATGAACACGATCTTTCGGTCAGCAGGGCAAGTTTCCGAGAAGGCACTGTCGCCTTTGAAGGCTCAGCCGCTGCTCTACAGAGCGTTGCAACTGGTATTCGCGCTGGCTGCGTATGCAGGTGGTGTGTACCTGGTGGATATGGCGACCCCGGAGGCACGTCTTCCGGTGATTCTGTTCGCTGTTTACTTCCTGCCTGCGGTGCTACGCGCCTGGCTGCAGCTTTACTGGCAGCTGCGCGGCGACAGCCGGGCTCAGGACGTGAACACCCACCAGTCGGTGTAACGCCAACCGGTACAGTCTGAAGACAGTGTCACGCGTGCAGGGGGCGGCCCGTTAACCCGGGTCAGCTGCCCTGCCGCATCAGACGCTGCTTCTGACGGTTCCAGTCGCGCTCCTTCTCGGTGGCGCGCTTATCAAACTTCTGCTTACCTTTGGCCAGGGCGATATTGCACTTGGCAAACCCTTTCTTCCAGAACAGGCTCACCGGTACGCAGGTGTAGCCCTCTTTCTGTACGCCACCAAAAATGCGCCCCAGTTCGCTGCGATGCAGCAGCAGCTTGCGTGTGCGCACCGGATCCGGGTTGACGTGGGTACTGGCGGCGATCAGGGGCTCGAAGCGAGCACCGAACAGAAAGGCTTCCCCGTCCTTGAGCAGGACGTAGGCCTCGGTCAGGTTGCCTTTACCGGCACGCAGTGACTTCGCCTCCCAGCCTTCCAGGACCAGGCCGGCTTCGAAGTGCTCTTCCAGATGATATTCGTGGCGTGCCTTGCGGTTTTGCGCAATGGTGGCCGACGGCGCTTTGGCTTTTTTCTTGGCGTTTCCCATAGGCGGACGATTATAGAGCATGCGTTTGGCGGCTGACAGGGCTTTGTCTGTCAGGATGGAGGTGAGTTGTGACTTACCCTTACTTGAGCCGCCCAGTTAAAAAAAAGACAATAGCGCCACGCTAACGAGGGTAGTCCTGTTATGAAGCAAGAGAGCAAGCCGGTCCATGGCATGTGGGCCAGCCGTTGGGTGTTTATTCTGGCGGCGACCGGGTCGGCCGTGGGGCTGGGGAATATCTGGCGTTTCCCGTATATCACCGGCGAGAACGGTGGTGGCGCCTTTGTGTTGCTGTACCTGCTGTGTATCGCCGTGGTGGGCATTCCCATCATGGCGGCAGAGGTGATGCTGGGCCGCAAGGGCGGGCTGAGCCCGATCAATTCCATGCGCAAGGTGGCGACGGACAGCAAGGTCACCCAGCGCTGGGCGGGTATCGGTTACCTGGGCGCACTGTCGGCGTTTCTGATTTTGTCGTTCTACTCTGCGGTGGCCAGCTGGGCGTTGTATTACGCCTGGGAGGCAGTGCGCGGTGTCTTTGAGGGCATTACCGCGACCCAGTCGGAAGCCCATTTCAACGATATGCTGGCCAACCCCGGGTTGCTGCTGGCTTACCACACGCTCTTTATGGTGCTGACCATGGCGGTGGTAGCCAGGGGCGTGAAGGGTGGCCTGGAAAAGGCGGTGCAGATTCTGATGCCGCTGCTGTTCGTGCTGTTGCTGGTATTGGTGGGCTACGCGGCGACTACACCGGGTTTCAAGGAGGGGGTTGGCTTCCTGTTTGCCTTTGATTTCTCCAAGTTGACCGGCAAGGCAGTCATCGTGGCTGTGGGGCAGGCCTTCTTTACCCTGAGTCTGGGCATGGGGGCGATCATGGCCTATGGGGCGTATATGCCCAAAACGGTGAAGGACAAGAAGACCGGGCGCAGCCGGCCGGTGTCGATCATGTCGACCGTGGCCATCATTGCGCTGCTCGATACCCTGGTGGCGCTGGGCGCCGGTGTGGCCATGTTCCCGCTGTTGTTCTCCAATGGGCTGGAAGTGAGCCAGGGGCCGGGGATGATGTTTGTGACCCTGCCGCTGGCCTTCGGTCAGATGCCGGGCGGGCTGTTGTTCGGTTCACTGTTCTTTGTGCTGGTGGTGTGTGCCGCCTGGAGCTCGTCCATCAGTCTTGGCGAGCCGGTGGTGGCCTGGCTGGTAGAGCGGGGGCTCAAGCGCCCGATGGCGGCACTGGTGGTGGGCCTGGGGGCCTGGCTACTGGGTGTGGGCTCGGTGTTGTCCTTTAACGTATGGAAGGATCACACCTTCCTGGTGGGCACCTTCTTCGACAATATGGAATTCCTGTCCACCACGGTGATGTTGCCGCTGGGCGGGCTGCTGATCGCCATCTTTGCTGGCTGGGTGATGAAGGAGACCCAGGCGCGCAAGGAGCTGGCCATGCAGAACTTCAAGCTCTATCTGGTATGGCGGGCACTGGTGCGGATTTTCTCGCCGGTGGCGGTGATTGTGTTGTTTGTCTATTCCATCTGGGCCACGTTCGCGCCAGAAGAAGAGGCGCAGTCTGCTGATGCGCCTGCTCAGGAGCAGGCGGATGCGGTTACCAATGAGGCGCCGGCGCAGCAGGATGCTGCGCCACTGCCGCAAGAGGATGCCGCTGAGGTGCCCGTGGAGCAGGAGTCGCCCTGATGGCCGATGATGCGCGTATTCATGTGGAAGTGACCTATGCGCTGCCGGACAAGCAGCGCCTGATCGGTCTGGATGTGCCGGAAGGTACCACCATGCTGGAGGCGGCAAAGCTGTCCGGTATCGAAGAGCAGTTCGAAGGGCTGGTGCTGGACAAGGCGCCCATGGGGATTTTCGGCAAGGTGGTGGCCAATCCGGCCGGCCAGGTGCTCAAGCCTGGCGAGCGGGTGGAGATCTACCGCCCGCTGCAGGCGGATCCGAAGCTCAATCGCAAGAAGCGGGCGGCGGAAAAGGCCCGCTGATGGTGCGGATCAGGCTGCCGGCTGGCCCGGGTCGCTCGGTTCCTGAGGCAGTGTTTCCGGATCTGGCGCCGATTGCTCGGTAGCAGGGGCGGGCTCGGGGCTGGTTTCTTCCTGCTTGCGCTCATCCAGTTTGCGCTGCAATTCGCGGTCCTGTTGTGAGCTGGTTTTCTTGCGGAAATCCTCGATCACTTCGCCTTCATGGCGGCTATAGCTGCCGTTTTCGAAGTGCAGCACAATCTGCTGGCTGACGTTATCGCCCTTGCCGGGGCGGTAGGTCATCAGATAAAACCATTTGTCAGGCGTGAACGGGTCCACCAGGGTGGGGGCACCAAGCACATAGCGCACCTGCTCCGGGCTCATGCCGGGCTCGAGTTCGCCGAGCATCTCCTCGGTGACGAAGTTGCCCTGCGGAATATCGATCCGGTAGACACCGGGAAAGCGCAAGGAGCTGCAGCCAGTGGTGGCCAGCAGGGCTGTCAGACTAAGGACGGCTAGAATTCGTGGCATGGTTTTTCGACTTCACTAAGTGTTCGGGCGATAATACAGACTTGCAGTAGCGGTACAAGTTTCCCGCTTTTTTCATATCGCCCTGAATCTGTGGCTTCAGCGTGGATGCACGGCGTGAGAATTTGTTGTCACAGTGGGTTTTCTGAGGGAGGGTCGTATTATCTGAATACGATCGACTGAAAAAATCCTCTGTGGCGGCAAAGGCTTGCGTCAGGCGCCGCGATGAAGTCACGGATTCAGGGGCATCGCCACCTTTTGGCAAATTGGAGCATACGCATTGGATAATCAGGATCTCAGAAAAGCGGGCCTTAAAGTGACCCTGCCGCGGGTGAAAATCCTGCAGCAACTGGAGAAATCTGAAGAGCGCCACCTGAGCGCCGAAGATATCTACAAGTCGCTGATGGACGCCGGCGAGGATGTGGGGTTGGCCACCGTCTACCGTGTGCTGACCCAGTTCGAGCAGGCGGGCATGGTGCTGCGCCACAACTTCGAGGGTGGCTCTGCCGTTTTCGAGCTGGCGGACGAGGACCATCATGATCATATGGTGTGCATGGAAACCGGCCAGGTGATCGAGTTCATGGATGACGTGATCGAGAAACGCCAGCACGCCATTGCCGAGGAACACGGCTATGAAATCATGGACCACTCGCTGGTGCTGTACGTAAAGCCGAAGAAGTGATCCAGCACCCCGGCCCAGGTGGCCTGGGTAGGGTGGATTAGCCGCAGGCGTAATCCACCTTTTACCGGTTGCGTTATGGTGAGGCAGGCATGGTGGATTACGCCTGCGGCTAATCCACCCTCCGTCCTGCGTGGTGCGCCGGCGTTTGTGCGCGGGCTGGGCGCTGCCGGTTCTTTGGGGCCTGCCCGCGCCGCTGTTAACTCTTCACTATTAACTCTTCACTGCCTTTCTACGCTGCCTGAGCCTTACTCAGCATCTCCCTGGCATGGTTGCGGGTGGATTCGGTGATTTCCACGCCGCCCAGCATCCGCGCCAACTCTTCAATTCTTGCGTTGTCATCCAGCCCCTGGATACGGGTATGGGTAGTGTCGTCCCCCTGAATCTTGTGGACCTGCCAGTGCTGGTGACCCTGGCTGGCGACCTGGGGCTGGTGGGTGATGCATAGCACCTGGGCGTGGCTGCCCAGTTCACGCAGCAGCCGGCCGACGATCTCGGCCACGCCACCACCGACACCCACGTCCACTTCATCGAATACCAGGCTCGGTACTGTCAGGTTGCGGGCGCAGATCACCTGGATCGCCAGGCTTACCCGTGACAATTCGCCGCCGGAAGCCACTTTGCCAAGCGGCTTGAGGGGCTGGCCCGGGTTGGCAGAGAACAGGAATTCCACGTCTTCCAGGCCGTCGGCGCCAGGGGCGCATTCGCCCAGCTGGGCTTCCAGCTTGGCGGCTTTCATACTCAGGGCGGTGAGCTGTTTCTGTACCTGCTGGGTGAGGTTCTTGGCGGCGCTGCGGCGGGCTTTGCTGAGCTGGCGGGCGCTGTCCATGTATTGTTGCTGGGCCGCGGCTTCCTGCTCGGAGAGGGCGTGCAGATGGGCATCCACATTGCCCAGGGCGTCGGACTCCGCCAGCAGTTGCCGGTGGTGTTCAACCAGTTCTTCCGGGCGAATGCGGTGCTTGCGGGCCAGGGTGTAGCTCTGGCTGAGCCGCTCTTCCACCTGGGCCAGGCGCTCCGGGTCCAGGTCCAGCCGTTCCAGGTAATGGCGCAGGTCATCGGCGGCGGCTTCCACTTGCAGGCGGGCGGATTCCACGGTGTCGGCGATGGTTGTCAGGCCTTCATCCTGGTTGCGAGCCTCGTCCAGCCAGTGGCTGACCTGGCTGAGGTGGTCGTTGCAGGTGCCGTCATCGCCTTCGTAAAGGGCGTTGAGAGACTGCTGGCAGGTACGAATCAGGCTTTCCGCGTTGCCCAGACGCTGCTGTTCCTGCTCCAGCTGTTCCAGTTCGCCGTCCTGCAGGGCGAGGGCGTCCAGCTCTTCCAGCTGGAAGCGCAGCAACTCTTCCTTTTCGTTTTGCTCGCGGGCCTGATTCAGGGCATCGTCGTGTGCCCGGCGCGCTTTTTGCCAGTGGCGCCAGTGTTCGCGAACGGTGTTGGCTAGATCGCGGGCGTCGGCAAAGTTGTCCAGCAGCTGCCGATGGGCTTCTTTCTTCATCAGGGCCTGGTGTTCGTGCTGGCTGTGGATGCTGATCAGCCGCTCGCCCAGTTCCCGCACTTCCGCCAGCGGAGTGGGAGTGCCGTTCACATAGGCCCGGGAGCGACCATCGGCGCGTACGGTGCGGCGCAGCAGGCACTGGTCGTCATCATCCAGCTCCCGGTCGGCCAGCCACTGGCGGGCGGTCGCGTTGTCGCTGACATCAAAGGTGGCGAGTACCTCAGCCCGGTCGTGGCCGTGGCGGACGATGCTGGAGTCGGCTCGATCGCCCAGGGTCAGGCCCAGGGCATCGATGATCACGGACTTGCCCGCCCCGGTTTCCCCGCTGATTGCGGTGAGGCCGTTCTCCGGCTCCAGTTCCAACTGGTCCACGGTGGCAAAGTGACGAACGCTCAGATGGGTCAGCATGGTATCTCTCCGAAACGGGCGAGTCAGGGTGACGATTAGCGGCTGGCAGGGACCTGTATCACCTGGGTGCTGGCCAGCAGATCGTGCAGGCAGCGGCGATCACCGCGGAATATCAGCAGCGGGTCGACAAGCATGACCAGGTTGATGCCGGGCACCTGTGCCAGCACATGGAACAGTAGATAGCGCAGACCGTAGAGTTTGCCGGGGGGCACGTCCAGCTGCTCCATGCCGATAATTTTCATGCCCAGCAGCCACTTGCCGATGGTCTGCTGGCGGTTGAACAGCAGCCAGCCCTGCAGGGCCAGGAAGATTACTTCGCCGACAATGAACCAGACCAGGGTGGCGGTCAGGTCGAGAGCGCCATTGTTAGCCATCATGTCAGCCCAGGTGCCGGAAAAGAACACGATAGGGCCGATAATGGCGAGCTGGACCAGGCCGTCGATCAGGGCACCGAAAAAGCGATACCAGCGGCTGGCAAGCGCCGGGTTGTCCAGAGTCGGGCGGTTCTGTGTGTCGGCGGCGGGGCTCTGGTAGGGGTTGCTGTTGTCGGTCATGGTGACGTCCTTGTTACGATAACTGTTCTTTTGGGCAGTGGTTGTAATCTTAGGGGATTCCGGTCGCCAGTGTAAGCCCCCGATAAACTCCGAACGAGAAGGCTATATAATGTCGTACTGATTTTCTGGTACATATACCGCTATGACGAAGCTGGATCTGAACGAACGCAAACAACGATTGCTGATGGCGCTGGTGGAGCGCCATATCCGCGACGGTCAGCCGGTGGGGTCCAAGACCCTGGCTTCCGGCAGTGGGCTCACCGTGAGCCCGGCCACCATCCGCAATATCATGGCGGAGCTGGAAGATCTTGGTGTGCTGACCAGCCCTCATACGTCTGCCGGGCGCGTGCCCACGGAGCTGGGTTACCGGTTGTATGTGGACTCCCTGCTGGCATCCAGTGTCATGGATCGTCCGGGCCACCGCTCACTGAAAAAGGAGCTGGGTCAGTTACTGGCGCCGGAGCAGTCGCCCCAGGAGTTGATTGCCCAGGCATCGCGAACCCTGGCGGAGCTGACCCGCATGGCCGGGCTGGTGGCGGTGCCGCGCCGGGAGGTGACGACCCTGCGCCAGGTGGAATTCTTGCCGTTATCGGGCAAGCGGGTGTTGGTGGTACTGGTGGTCAACCGCTCCGAGGTGCAGAACCGCATCATCCATACCGACCGGGATTACGATGAGGTGGAGCTGCGCCAAGCTGCCAACTACATCAATCACACCTATGCCGGCTGTGACCTGAACAGCATCTGCGATGGGTTGCTTAACACCATGAATGCAGATCGGGCACAGATGGATGTATTGATGGAGACGGCGGTCGCTGTCGCGGGCAAGGCATTACGCACTGAGCAGGAGGATTCCGATTATGTGGTGTCCGGTGAGTCCAACCTGCTGAAGTCCGCAGAAGCCGACAATATCGGTCAGTTGCGCAACCTGTTCGATGCGTTCAGCCACAAGCGCGACATCTTGCACCTGCTGGAGCGCTCCATGAAAGCGGACGGGGTGCAGATCTTCATCGGCCGGGAATCCGGCTTCCAGCCATTCGAGGACTACTCGCTGATCTCGGCTCCTTACCGGGCAGACAATGGTCCGGTGGGCGTCCTCGCCGTGGTCGGCCCCACCCGCATGGACTACGAAAAGGTCATCCCCACCGTGGATATCACCGCCAAAATCCTCTCGGCGGCCCTGACGCAGCTTTAGGGCAGTTAACAGTTAACAGTTACGCGAGATCGCTCCGGAGGGGTGCAAATGCAGGCACCCGCGAGCAGGCTTCGGGCGCGGCCGCCGGGGTCTCTGTAATCACGAAGCTCTATCGCGAGCTGTGAACTATTCACTATTAACTGTTAACTGCCTTTCCTTCCCCCCTTGAATCCTCGCCATCCGCTCCCATATATTTGCCCGCTTTCCTGGAAAAGCCCGGATTGGGATGTGGAGTAGAGAATGAGTGATCAGGAAAAAGACCCTAAAAACGCCGAGGCGCAGGTAGAGACTGCCGAAGAGCAGCAGGCGGCAAAGGAGGCTGAAGCGGCCCAGGCAGAGCCTTCCGCGCCAGAAGAGCCCTCAGCGGAAGAAAAGCTGGCAGAGGCGGAAGTCGAGCTGGCCAAGGTCAAGAAAGCCCTGAGTGAGGCGGATATCCGCGCTCAGGCGGAAATCCAGAATGTGCGCAAGCGCGCCGAGCGGGACGTGCAGCACGCCCGCAAGTTTGCCCTGGAGAAGTTTGCCGGCGATCTGTTGAGCGTGGCGGACAACCTGGAGCGCGGCCTGGCCGCCCTGGATGCCGACGACGACGCCCTGCAAGGTGCCCGCGAAGGTATCGAGCTGACCCTCAAGTCGCTGCTCGATGCGTTTGCCAAGTACAACCTGGAGCAGATCAGTCCGTCTGATGAGCCGTTCAACCCGGAACTGCACGAGGCCATGACCATGGTGCCGGTGCCCAATGTGGAGCCCAACACCGTGATTGATGTGTTGGAAAAGGGCTACCAGCTCAATGGTCGCCTGATCCGCCCGGCCCGCGTCATCGTCAGCAAGGCGGCTGAGTAAAAAGCGGTGCTGGCCCCTTGAAACGGCGCGCGACAGCGCCATATAGATGCCAGACGAATTAACAATTCAACTGCCTGGGTCGCCGAAAGGGGCCCGGCTGGTGTGAAGGAGAACGAGAGATATGGGTAAGATTATCGGTATCGACCTGGGTACGACCAACAGCTGTGTGGCCGTGCTGGAAGGTGATAAAGCCAAGGTTATTGAAAACGCTGAAGGCGCGCGTACCACGCCGTCCATCATCGCCTACACCGACGACAAGGAAACCCTGGTCGGTCAGTCCGCCAAGCGTCAGGCGGTGACCAACCCGGAAAACACCCTGTACGCGGTGAAGCGTCTGATCGGCCGTCGTTTTGACGACAGCGTCGTTCAGAAAGACATCAAGATGGTCCCCTACAAGATCACCAAGGCCGACAATGGCGATGCCTGGGTAGAAGTGAAGGGCGAAAAAATGGCGCCGCCGCAGATCTCTGCGCAGGTGCTCAAGAAAATGAAGAAGACCGCGGAAGATTACCTGGGTGAGGCCGTTACCGAGGCCGTCATCACCGTGCCCGCGTACTTCAACGATTCCCAGCGTCAGGCCACCAAGGATGCCGGTCGCATCGCCGGTCTGGACGTGAAGCGCATCATCAACGAGCCCACCGCGGCGGCCCTGGCCTATGGCCTGGACAAGAAAGGCGGCGACCGCACCATCGCGGTCTACGATCTGGGCGGCGGTACCTTCGATATCTCCATCATCGAGATTGCCGAAGTGGACGGTGAGCACCAGTTTGAAGTGCTGGCCACCAACGGTGACACCTTCCTGGGTGGTGAAGATTTCGACCTGGCGCTGATCAACTTCCTGGCAGACCAGTTCAAGGCAGATTCCGGCATAGACCTGGGCGGCGACCCGCTGGCCATGCAGCGTCTGAAAGAAGCGGCCGAGAAAGCCAAGATCGAGCTGTCCTCCGCCGAGCAGACCGAAGTGAACCTGCCGTACATCACCGCCGACAGCACCGGTCCCAAGCACCTGGTGGTGAAAGTGACCCGTGCCAAGCTGGAATCCCTGGTGGGTGATCTGGTTAGCCGCTCCCTGGAGCCATGCAAGACTGCGCTGACTGATGCGGGCGTGAAAACTGCCGATATCACCGACGTGATTCTGGTGGGTGGTCAGACCCGTATGCCGATGGTGCAGAAGAAAGTCACCGAGTTCTTCGGCAAAGAGCCGCGCAAGGACGTGAACCCGGATGAAGCGGTTGCCATGGGCGCAGCCATTCAGGGTGCGGTACTGAGCGGTGACGTCACCGACGTGCTGCTGCTGGATGTGACGCCGCTGACCCTGGGTATCGAAACCATGGGTGGCGTGATGACGCCGCTGATCGAGAAGAACACCACCATCCCGACCAACGCGTCCCAGGTGTTCTCCACGGCGGATGACAACCAGACCGCAGTGACCGTGCATGTACTGCAGGGTGAGCGTAAGCAGGCGGCACAGAACAAGTCGCTGGGCCAGTTCAACCTGGAAGACATTCCGCCGGCACCGCGCGGTATGCCGCAGATCGAAGTGACCTTCGACATCGATGCCAACGGTATTCTGCACGTGGGCGCGAAAGACAAGGCCACCGGTAAAGAGCAGACCATCCAGATCAAGGCCTCCTCCGGTCTGTCCGACGAGGAAGTGGAAAAGATGGTGCAGGACGCCGAAGCTCACGCGGACGAAGACAAAAAGTTCGAAGAGCTGGTGCAGACCCGCAACCAGGCTGACCACTTGGTGCACGCCACCAAGAAGACTCTGGAAGAAGCCGGTGACAAGGCGACTGACGAAGAGAAAGAAGCTATCACCAAGGCGGCTGACGAGCTGGAAGAAGCCGCCAAAGGCAGCGACAAGGACGACATCGACGCCAAGATCAAGGCGCTGTCGGAAGTCTCTGCGCCGCTGGCCGAGAAGCTGTATGCCGAGCAGGCTCAGCAGGCGGAAGGCGCAGCCGCGGACGCCGCTGGCGAGCAGCAGAAAGCTTCTGGTGATGACGTAGTCGACGCCGAGTTTGAAGAAGTGGACGACGACAAGAAGAAGTAAGTCGTCGGACATCCCGGTGCCGCGCTCAGGCGCGGTAGCCGGGAGATCCGCGCAACTTCTTTATTGCCGGCGCCTTGCCGGCGTTTTTGTGTGACGGGACTGATTCAAAAAGGCCCACTATGTCCAAACGTGATTATTACGAAGTGCTGGGCGCATCAAAAGATGCCAGCCAGCAGGATCTGAAAAAGGCCTATCGACGGCTTGCCATGAAATACCATCCGGATCGCAACCCGGATGACCAGGAAGCCCTGGCCAAGTTCAAGGAAGCCAAGGAAGCCTACGAAGTGCTCTCCGATGAGCAGAAGCGCGCTGCCTACGACCAGTTCGGCCATGCCGGCGTGGATGGCCAAGCGGGCGGCGGCGGAGCCGGTGGCTTCGGCGGTGGCGGTTTTGGTGACATTTTCGGCGACATTTTCGGCGATATCTTTGGCGGCGGCGGTGGTGGTCGTCGTGGGCCGGCCCGTGGCGCCGACCTGCGTTATACCCTGGAGCTGTCTCTTGAGCAGGCCGTGCGTGGCTGCGATGAAAAAATCCGCGTGCCGACCTGGGATAGCTGTGAAGTCTGCCATGGCAGTGGTGCCAAGGAAGGCTCACAGCCAGTGGCCTGTAACACCTGTGGCGGCATGGGCCAAGTGCGCATGCAGCAGGGTTTCTTCACCGTGCAGCAGGCCTGTCCTACCTGTAAGGGCGAAGGGCGTGTCATCAAGGATCCCTGCACCAGTTGTGGTGGTCAGGGCCGGGTACAAAACACCAAGACCCTGTCGGTGAAAATTCCGGCGGGCGTTGATACCGGTGACCGTATCCGTCTGGCTGGCGAAGGCGAAGCGGGCATGCATGGCGCCCCCGCCGGCGACCTGTACGTGCAGGTGGCGGTGCGCGAGCACGACATCTTCCAGCGCGACGGTGCCAATCTGTTCTGCGAAGTGCCGATCAGTTTTGTCGATGCCACCTTGGGCGGCGAGCTCGATGTGCCGACCCTGAATGGCAAGGTCAAACTGAAGGTCCCTGCGGAAACCCAGAGCGGCAAGCTGTTCCGCTTGCGTGGCAAGGGGGTGACCCCGGTACGCGGTGGTGGCCCGGGTGACCTGCTCTGCAAGGTGGTGATCGAAACGCCGGTGAAACTGTCCAGCGAACAGAAAGATCTGCTGCGCAAATTCCAGGAATCCCTGGAAAGCGGTGGCAACCGCCACAACCCGCGCAAGAGCAGCTGGTTTGAAGGGGTGAAGCGTTTCTTCGACGCCAAATAATCCCTGAGCCCAGCGCCATCAAAAAAGCCCGGTGCATCTTGCCCGGGCTTTTTTGTGGCCGGTTTTTGCTGCGACCCACCCCGCAAAAATCCCGATGTAAGCATCCTCGCACAGCAGAATCCTCCTCAGCGCAATGACAATCCCGCGCTAACCCTCGACCATCCCTGCTTTTGAATGGGCCAGTCAGGGGATGACAGCAGCCATGAAACAGCAGCAAGCCACCAGGGCAGTCCGGGCTCCAGACAATGAGGCAATGGCGCAACTGGCCACGGTTGAGGCCGGCGCAGTAGGGGAGCTTACACTCAGATTGCAGGATTCCGGTGAACGGGTGACGCCAGTGGATGCGATACGAAATCTGCCTCCGCTACAGGCCGGCGATACCGTGCTGGTGCAGCCCACCCTCCAGGGATGGGTGATCACCGCCCAGCTGAGCGGTCTCGACGCCTCGCCGTTTCAGTTCATCGACAGTGGTGCCTTGTGTCTGCGCTGTGACAAGGGCCTGCAATTGCAGGTCGGCGACGCCTTCATCGCGATCACCCCGGAAGGCTGCATCACCGTGGACGGCAAGGAAATCCACACCCTGGCCAGCGGTTTGCAGCGCATCATGGGCGGTTTGGTGCAGATCAACTAGTGGTTATGCTGCCTCAGATCGACACCCACTATCGCGAAGCCACGGCGTTGTTTCAGCGCCGCTGTGGTTTGTTGAAGGCGACCGCCTCGCCGCTGGAAGCGTTGCGGCAGCTGGACTGGCGACTGGCGGCCAATCTGGATGCGGTGGCGATTCATCAGGAGGGGCGTCCGGAGGTGTCACTGCGCCCTCCGGCGTTGTTCGTGGAAACCTGGGTGGGGTTGCAGCGAGATAGCGTCGGCTGCCTGGAGAGCCTTGACGGGATTTTTCCGGAGCTGAAGCCGGAGCAGCAGGGCGCCGTCATTGAGGCCATGACGCTGTCGTCTTGCAGCGGCGAGGTGAGGCATCCTGAACTGCGTGCCGCGCTGATGTCAGAGCAGACGGCCATGGCCATGAGCGAGGAAGAGGCTGCCGAGCATGATGCGCTGTTGGCACGCTGGCTTTTTTTTCAGGATGCCGCCGGTGCGGATCTTTCCTGTTTCCAGTCCTGGTATCAGCGTCATGATTTTCCCCGCTCCCGTCATCATGCCTTGCAGGCCGGGCTGGTACGCAGGGATTCGCTGGCCGTTCAGGCTGCCCGGGATTACCAGGATGATCCTCTCTTTACGTTGTTGTTGGCGCAGAGTGGTCACCCGCCGGAAAACCTCCTCGGAATCGCGTTTGGTGGTTCGGTATCAGCGGCGCGTCAGCTGCTGGATGCCATGGAGCAAGTGGCCTGCTGCGAAGACGCGGCGCAGGCCTGGTTCTGGCTCACTGGTGAAATGGTGCCCCGCAAGCCGCGCTTGCAAGCGGTGGGGGTGAGTGATGAGTCATCGCGAGAGTCGAAAGAGACTTTGCCCGATGCACCGGCGGCGGCCATCAGTTGGCAAGCGAAACAGTTGCCGAGCGAGGCGCGTTATTTCTTTGGTGAACCCGTGACGGTCTCGTCTCTGGAGTTACTTGACCAACAATGGGCAGGACAGATCGCCCCGTTGATTGCCGCGCAACAAAGCTGGCTGGCCGAGCGTCGCGTACTGCCCGTCTCAGGATGGCAGTTTCACTCCCTGAGTGAGGGGGGCGCCCATGCTTGAGTTAGTCAATGAAACCGACGCCGGGGCGGTGGTGGTTCCCGGCTGGGATCTGGTTGGCAATTACCGGTCTGTTCTGGTTGCCCGTTTGACGCTGCATTTTGATCTGAACGGGCAGATTGTGGTGGCGGACGAGCAGCCTTCGCCGTTGCTGGCGGATAGCCATTACGGCAAGCCCATGGAAACCAGTTTGCTGGCAGCGAATGAAATCGGCGCGTTCAAGCAGGGCGCCGAGTACTACCTGCACGGCAAGGCTTACACCCGTACCGGCGCGGAGAATCGAGCCCATGTCAGTGTGGAAATTCGTCAACGAGATAGCGCCAGCCGAAAGCGATTGATTGCACTGGGGGAGCATGGCTGGGAAAAAAGCCTGGTCGGTGCCCGTCGTGGAGAGCCGGCAGCTTTTACCTCGTTGCCGTTGTGCTATGAAAACGCCTATGGCGGCAGCCATGAGAAAAGCGGCCAGCGGGAGAAGCGCAACCCGGTGGGGCGTGGCTTCAATCCGTCGGGGTGGAAGATTCTCGATCCCCGCGCGCCACAGATTGAATATGAGGGGCGCTCAGCCCTGTCTCCTTCGCGGCCCTGTGCGGTGGCCAGCTTTGCACCCTTGCCAGTGTTCTGGGCTCCCCGCCAGGCGCGTTTCGGTTCACCCTCGCAGATGCCGCTGGATGAGCAAGGTTGCCCCTGGGGTCAGGATGCCGAACCGTCACTCCATCATTGCGCTCCGCAGGATCAATGGCTGTCCCACCCCTTTGCGGGAGGCGAGCAGTTGACGTTGCAGGGCTTCTTCCCGGAGCACCCGGAGCCGGTATCACTGACGCTGCCACGCTGGCAGCCCCCCGCGCTGCTGGTTCGTCGTGGCCATCCGTCGCAACGTCTGACCACTGTGTGCGACACGCTGGTAATCGACACGGAGCAACGTCGCCTGTCTCTGATTGCCAGAACGCTTGTCGATCCGTCCGTCCTTGGCGGTCATCCCGCCTGGTTGCGACTGCTGGCATCTTCGTCGTTGGCACAGGAGGTGGAGGCATGACGTCAGCGGCCCGTGCTCGGCATTCTTGCCTCAGTAGTTGATGGTGCTGCCGGAAAGTTTGATTAGACGCTGGAGGCATTGTTTGGCATTGAGAAGTGGTGACGCGATCAACTTGATGAGCTGTCATTGTACGGCGTCTGCAATCGCCCTTTCGCACGCGTAAGCCAATAGTCTGAAATTTGACCACTGTCGTTGCCGCTTTAACCCCGCCTGCGATATTGTGCATAAAAACAACAATAACAGAGGTAATCATGGCTGCGCGGCGACTGGCAGGGATGCTGGGGGGTATGTTGTGTTGTCTTCCCCTTTCTTTATATGCGGCGCCTGTGGATCAGGCTCACGAGCGGGCACGTGCCACCTTTGCCCAGAAGGCGCCGCTGACGCTGGATGCGCAGGTGCTGGACACGCCCTGGGTGCCGGCGCCGTTTGAGGCGTCTTCCTTTACCTACACCTATGATGAAATTCGCCAGTCTTGGCCCGACTTTATGCGGGGCCTGCGGATACCGTTTCCGTCGCCGGACTATCTGAAGGCGCGCTATCAGCGTTTCCCTGCGCTGTATCGGGATCTGCATTACCAGGATGACAACTGGGAGCAGCATAGCCGCAATGTGCTGGAGGTCTGGCAGGCGTTTTTCCGTGGGGATTTCCGCCATGCCCGTGAACTTGGCAAGCGCTATGGAGGCTATGCCCGGGTGCCGGGGCTGGTAGCGCAGATTATTTATGCCACTTATCTGGCGCCGAGCCACACTCAAAAGCAGCAGCTGCTGCAGGAGGCCATTAACGAGATGGCCTGGTTTGGTGAACAGGTGGCAATTCTGCCGAGCGAGCAGGGCCTGACGGCGGATTACTGCATGTTGCGGCTCGGTTTTGGTTATGCGGTGGCGCGCCTGGCGGAGGATGAGTCGGTGCCGGCCACGTTGCAGCGCAACTATGCGGCCATGGTGATCAATGCGGCCACCGAGATTCTGGCGGTGGAGCCGGAACATCCGTTGGCGTTGTCGCTCAGTGCGGCCTTTGAGGCCAATGTACTGCGCCGGGTGGGCAAGGCAGCGGGCAGGCTGACCCTGGCGGCAGACAGTGAGGATGCCACGCAACCTTTTGAGACATCGCTGGTGGCGGTGCCGGATCTGGCGATTGTTCGCTATGAGTATGCCAACAGTCTGCTTTATACCTATCAGGAGGCATCGGCGGAGCAGGCGCTGGCGCAATTGCAGGCGGCGGCCGACATGCCGGCGCGCTTTGCCATGGAGTGGCTGGATCGGGCCTATGCCCGCAAGCGGCTGCAGGAAGTGCAGGCCTGGCGTGACAGTGGCATGAGCTTCAAGCGGTTTGACCGCAAGCGGCGCAAGTTCATGCGCAAGGAGAACATCAATCTCTACGCGGTGACCCGGCCGCCCTTTCTGGTAGACTAGCGGCCTTCAATCGTTTTGCTGTGGTGGGGCTCAAAGGGCGCCTGCCACGGTGCCATTTCCAAGGAAGTAGCATGAAAGTAGGCATTATCGGTGCGGCCGGTCGCATGGGCCGGATTCTGATCGAGGCCACTCTGGCCAACCCGGATACCACTCTGGCAGCGGCGGTGGACGTGCCCGGTTCCAGCCTGATCGGTGCCGATGCCGGTGAGCTGGTGGGGCAGGGTGCCAGTGGTGTGATGCTGGCGGATGACCTGGGCAAGGTGGTCAACGATGCCGATGTGTTTATCGATTTCACCGTGCCGGAGGCCACTGCCCGCAATGTGGAAGTGTGCCGTGCTGCGGGTACCAAGCTGGTGATCGGTACCACCGGGCTGGATGACGACCAGAAGGCCGCCCTGCGCACCGCCAGTGAAGACATCGCGATCTGTTTTGCGCCCAACTACTCCATCGGCGTGAATCTGTGCTTCAAGCTGCTGGAAACCGCCGCTCGGGTGATGGCGGAAGAGGCCGATATCGAGGTGATTGAGGCCCATCACCGTCACAAGATCGATGCACCCTCCGGCACCGCCCTGCGTATGGGGGAGGTGGTGGCGCAGACCCTGGGGCGCGACCTGAACGAATGCGCCGTCTATGGGCGTGAGGGCCGTACCGGTGAGCGCGATCGCCAGACCATCGGTTTCGAGACCATTCGTGCCGGGGATATTGTCGGCGATCACACCGTCATGTTCGCCGCAGACGGCGAGCGGGTGGAAATCACCCACAAGGCTTCCAGCCGTATGGCCTTTGGCCGCGGGGCGGTAAGGGCTGCGGCCTGGCTGGCAACCCACGATAAGGGATTGTTCGACATGCAGGATGTGCTTGGCCTGGCGGGTGAAAGCGCCGGCTGGGGCAAGGCCTGAAAAAGCCGGCGGGCTGCCAGCGGTCGGTTGCACCGAGCAAAGGGTGACATTTGCCCGCTGAGGCCCTAAAATAGCGCGCAGCCCGTGATGGGCGTGCGGGGCACTGATGACGAATTTCATGAAAAAGCGAGGTGGAGCAATCCATCTCGCTTTTTTGCGAATGTGCCCTGCCGCATATCTCCCTATATTCTTACCAGCCTGGAGGTTGCGTTGACGGTTCCCGCCATTCTCGCTCTTGAAGACGGAAGCATCTTTCGGGGTGTTGCTATCGGTGCCACGGGTCAGACCGTGGGTGAAGTGGTGTTCAACACTGCTATGACCGGCTACCAGGAGATCCTGACGGATCCCTCCTACGCCAAACAGATTGTGACCCTGACCTATCCGCATATCGGTAACACCGGTGTGACGCCCGAGGACGAAGAGTCCGCCCAGATCTGGGCGTCCGGCCTGGTGATTCGCGATCTGGCCATGACGGTCAGCAACTGGCGTAGCCAGCAGTCCCTGCCGGACTACCTGCGCGATAACAATATCGTGGCCATTGCGGAGATCGATACCCGCCGCCTGACCCGCATCCTGCGCGACAAGGGTGCCCAGAACGGCTGCATCATTGCCGGCGATAACCTGGATGAGGCCAAGGCACTGGAAGCGGCCAAGGGCTTCCCGGGTCTGAAGGGCATGGATCTGGCGAAGGAAGTCACCGTCAGTGAAGCCTATAGCTGGACCGAGTCCACCTGGGATCTGGAGAAGGGTCACACTGAGGGCGTCGACAGCCGCTTCCATGTGGTGGCCTACGATTACGGCGTCAAGCGCAACATTCTGCGCATGCTGGTCGAGCGTGGCTGCAAGCTCACGGTGGTGCCGGCGCAAACCCCGGCCGCTGACGTGCTGGCCATAAATCCCGATGGCATCTTCCTGTCCAACGGCCCGGGTGACCCGGAGCCCTGTGACTACGCCATCGAGGCCATCAAGGAGATCGTTGCCACCGGCAAGCCGGTGTTCGGTATCTGCCTGGGCCATCAGTTGCTGGCGCTGGCCAGCGGGGCGAAAACCATGAAGATGGGCACCGGCCACCACGGTGCCAACCACCCGGTGAAAACCCTGGCCGACGACACGGTGATGATTACCAGTCAGAACCATGGTTTTGCCGTGGATATGGACTCCCTGCCGGAGACTCTTAAGGTCACCCATGTGTCCCTCTTCGATGGCACTTTGCAGGGCATTCATCGCACCGATGTGCCGGCGTTCAGCTTCCAGGGTCACCCGGAAGCCAGCCCGGGCCCGCGAGATTGCGCGCCGCTGTTCGATCATTTCATCGAACTGATGGAAGCGAAGAGCCAAAAGTAAGCCAGAGCCAGACCCGGCATCGCCGGGTCCCTGATGCAGCCATTTACGTCTGACGGTTAGTGAACTATGCCGAAAAGAACTGACATACAAAGCATTCTCATCATTGGCGCTGGCCCGATTGTCATCGGCCAGGCCTGTGAGTTTGACTACTCCGGTGCCCAGGCCTGCAAGGCCCTGCGTGAAGAGGGTTTCCGGGTCATCCTGGTGAACTCTAATCCGGCCACCATCATGACCGACCCGGCCATGGCCGATGCGACCTACATCGAGCCGATTACCTGGCAAACCGTGGCCAAGATCATCGAGAAGGAGCGTCCGGACGCCCTGCTGCCCACCATGGGCGGACAGACCGCCCTGAATTGCGCGCTGGATCTGGACAAGCACGGCGTGCTGGCCGAGTTCGGTGTGGAAATGATCGGCGCCACCCAGGATGCCATCGACAAGGCGGAAGATCGGCACCGTTTCGACCAGGCCATGAAGGCCATTGGTCTGGAGTGCCCGCGCTCTGCCATCGCCCACAACATGGAAGAGGCCAATGCGGCCCTGGAAGATCTGGGCTTTCCCTGCATTATCCGGCCCAGTTTCACCATGGGCGGTTCCGGTGGCGGTGTTGCCTATAATCGGGAAGAGTTTGAAGAGATCTGCCAGCGCGGTCTGGACCTGTCGCCCACCAACGAGCTGTTGATCGACGAGTCCCTGCTGGGCTGGAAAGAGTACGAGATGGAAGTGGTCCGCGACAAAAAGGACAACTGCATCATCGTCTGCTCCATCGAGAACTTCGATCCCATGGGTGTGCACACCGGTGACTCCATTACCGTGGCCCCGGCGCAGACGCTCACCGATAAAGAGTTCCAGATCATGCGTGACGCCTCTCTGGCGGTACTGCGCGAGATCGGTGTGGAAACCGGCGGGTCCAACGTGCAGTTCGGGGTCAACCCGGACAACGGCCGCATGGTGGTGATCGAAATGAACCCGCGGGTAAGCCGCTCCTCGGCGCTGGCCTCCAAGGCCACCGGTTTCCCGATTGCCAAGGTGGCCGCCAAGCTGGCGGTGGGTTACACCCTGGACGAGCTGCAGAACGAGATTACCGGTGGCAAGACCCCGGCCTCTTTCGAGCCGTCCATCGATTACGTGGTTACCAAGATTCCGCGCTTCAACTTCGAGAAATTTGCCGAAGCGGACGCGGTGTTGACCACCCAGATGAAGTCCGTGGGCGAAGTGATGGCCATTGGCCGTAACTTCCAGGAATCCGTGCAGAAAGCCCTGCGTGGTTTGGAAACCGATTCCGTCGGCTTTGATCCCAGTGTGGATCCGGCTTCACCGGATGCCCGCGAGCAGGTGGCCCAGTTGCTGGCCACTCCGGGTCCGGAGCGGATCTGGATTGTCGGTGATGCTTTCCGTGTCGGCATGACCGTGGACGATATCTTCAACATCACCAAGATCGACCGCTGGTACCTGGTACAGATCGAGGACCTGGTGCGCACCGAGCAGCAGCTGGCGGCCACCACGTTCAGTGACCTGAACCGCTACAGCCTGTATGCACTCAAGCGCAAGGGCTTTTCCGATGCCCGCTTGGCACAGCTGCTGGGTGTGAAGGAATCCGACGTGCGCGGCAAGCGTGACGAGTTCGGCGTACAACCGATCTACAAGCGGGTGGACACCTGTGCGGCGGAATTTTCCACCGACACCGCTTACATGTACTCCAGCTATGACGAAGAGTGCGAGTCCAACCCGTCCGACCGTGACAAGATCATGGTTATCGGTGGTGGGCCCAACCGTATCGGTCAAGGCATCGAGTTCGATTACTGCTGTGTACACGCCGCCTTCGCCATGAAGGACGACGGCTACGAGACCATCATGGTCAACTGTAACCCGGAAACCGTGTCCACCGATTACGATACCTCCGATCGCCTGTATTTCGAGCCGGTGACCCTGGAAGACGTGCTGGCCATCGTTGCCAAGGAAAAACCCAAGGGTGTGATCGTGCAGTACGGTGGCCAGACGCCGCTGAAACTGGCTCGTGCCCTGCAGGCCGCCGGCGTACCGATTATCGGTACCCCGCCGGACGCCATCGACGAGGCGGAAGATCGCGAGCGCTTCCAGTTGATGGTCAACAAGCTTGGCCTCAAGCAGCCGCCCAACCGGACTGCCCGCTCCATGGAAGATGGTGTGCGTCTGGCGGAAGAAATCGGTTACCCGCTGGTGGTGCGCCCCTCCTATGTACTGGGTGGTCGCGCCATGGAAATCGTTTACAGCGAGGCCGAGCTGCGTAACTACATGATGAACGCGGTGTCCGTGTCCAACGACTCGCCAGTATTGCTGGACCGCTTCCTGGATGACGCCATCGAAGTGGATGTGGATGCGGTCTGTGACGGCACCGATGTGGTTATCGGCGGCATCATGCAGCATATCGAACAGGCCGGCGTGCACTCCGGTGACTCCGCTTGTTCCCTGCCGCCGTATTCCCTTGGGGAAGAGGTGCAGAATGTGATGCGCCAGCAGGCGGCAGACATGGCGCTGGAGCTGGGCGTGATCGGCCTGATGAATGTGCAGTTCGCGGTCAAGAGCGGCGAGGTGTATGTTCTGGAAGTGAATCCCCGTGCATCACGGACCGTGCCTTACGTGTCCAAGTGCATCGGTGTGTCCCTGGCCAAGGTGGCGGCTCGCTGCATGGCGGGCACCAGCCTCAAGGAACAGGGCTTCACTCAGGAAATCAAACCGCAGCATTACTTCGTGAAGGAAGCGGTGTTCCCGTTCGCCAAATTCCCGAAGGTAGATCCGATTCTCGGTCCGGAAATGAAGTCCACCGGTGAAGTGATGGGTATCGGCGCCACCTTTGCCGAAGCGTTTGGCAAGGCGTCTCTGGGTGCGGGTGAAGCCCTGCCCGAGAAGGGGACGGCCTTTATTTCCGTGCGGGAAGTGGACAAGCCGGCAGCCATCGAAGTGGCGCGCATGCTGATCGAGCGTGGTTTCAATCTGGTTGCCACCCGCGGTACCGCCAAGGTAATTGCTGACGCCGGTCTGGATGTGAAGGTGGTCAACAAGGTGCTGGAAGGGCGTCCGCACATTGTGGACATGATCAAGAATGACGAAGTTGCCCTGATCGTGAACACCACCGAGGGCAAGCAGGCGATCCGCGATTCCTTTGCGATTCGTCGCTCTGCTCTGCAGCACCGGGTGTTTTATACCACCACGATCACCGCCGCCCATGCGGTGTGTCAGGCGCTGGGAATCAGCGGCGAGCCCACGGTTCGGCGCCTGCAGGATTTGCACGCACAAATGCAGTAAATCGTCCCATGGGGCGCTCGGAGCCGAGTGCTCCGGGCGGTTTTCATGGATTAGACGAGGATGACTATGCAACGCATACCGATGACCGCCAAGGGTGCAAAGGCCCTGCGCGAAGAGCTGGAAAAGCTGAAAAGAGAAGATCGTCCGCGCATTACCGCAGCCATTGCCGAGGCCCGCGAGCACGGTGATCTGAAGGAAAATGCGGAATACCACGCGGCTCGTGAACAGCAGGGGTTCTGCGAGGGGCGCATCAACGAGATCGAGTCCAAGCTCGGCGCGGCCCAGATCATTGATATCACTGAGCTGACAAATACCGGCAAGGTGATTTTTGGCGTTACCGTGACCATCATCGATGTGGATACCGATGAAGAGAAGGTGTACCAGATCGTGGGTGACGATGAAGCCAATATCAAGCAGGGCAAGCTGAGCGTCAATTCTCCCATCGCCCGTGGTCTGATCGGCCGTGAAGAAGGGGATGTGGTGCAGATCGATACTCCGGGTGGTACCCGGGAGTACGAGGTCGACAAGGTCGAGCACATCTGAGTTGCAAGGCAAAAGAAAAGGCGACGTTAAACGTCGCCTTTTTTATGTGCTCTGCGCGAAATCAGCCGGATGGCAGTCACGCGTCCTGATAGCGCAGGATGTTGGATAATTTCGGGTTCGGCTTCTGTGCGGGCCGGTAAAGCAGTGCGATATTGCCGATGCGCTGAATCAGCTCGGCGCTGCCTTTTTCGCTCAGGGCCTGAACGATGGCGGCCCGGTCATCGCGGGTTTCTGCATTGACCTTCACCTTGATCAGTTCGTGATCTTCCAGGCGCAGGTTGAGCTCCTCGACGAAGGTCTCGGTGAGGCCCTTGCCGCCGAAGATCAGTACGGGTTTGAGGTGGTGGCCAATACGGCGCAGCCGTTTGATGTCCTGTTGAGATAGCGGCACGGTGTGGCTCCAGAGCTGCAGGGTGTCGCCAGCAGGGCAACACAAAATGAGGGAATGTCCGGGCTGTCCCGGCGATGGGCGTATTCTACGGGTTAGCAGGGTGAAAAGCAGCCGTTAAGCAAGGCAGCGGCAAAGCGGATTGACGAGGTGATCTCTGATGGCGAAATCGAGCCGTTCCAAAACCAGCAAGGCCTGGCTCAAGGAGCATTTCAGCGACCAGTGGGTGGCAAAGGCCCAGGCAGAGGGCTATCGCTCCCGTGCCAGTTTCAAGTTGCTGGAAATGAACGAAAAGGATCGCTTGTTCCGGCCCGGCATGACGGTGCTGGATCTGGGGGCCGCGCCGGGAGGGTGGTCCCAGGTGGCAGGCCGGCTGATGGGTTCACACGGCACTGTCATCGCCAGCGATATCCTGCCCATGGATGCCCTGCCGGATGTGACCTTCATTGAAGGAGATTTTCGCGAAGACGCCATCTATGAGCAAATCCTTGCGGCGCTCGGGGATCGCAAGGCAAACCTTGTAATGTCCGACATGGCCCCCAATATGAGTGGTAACAAGGGCGTGGATCAGCCGCGGGCCATGTATCTCGCCGAACTGGCACTGGATATGGCCGAGCGGGTGCTGGAACCGGATGGCCAGTTTCTGGTCAAGGTATTCCAGGGTGAGGGGTTTGATGAGTACCGGCAGCTGCTGTTGCAGCGTTTTCACCGGGTAGTCAGCCGCAAGCCGGCCGCCAGCCGTGCCCGTTCCACCGAGGTGTATCAGCTGGCCAGTGGTCTGAAATGAGCTGTAAAAAAGCCGTGAAATGGCGCTTTTGCTGTCCGAACCGGCATTACGCAGGGTTCGGCAAATGGTGTAAGGTGTAAGTTCGTTAGTGTGCGCGTGAAGCGCCCGGAATTGATCGAGGTCTCCCTTGAACGACATGACCAAGAATATTGTGCTGTGGCTGGTTATTGCCGGCGTACTTTACGTGGTGGCATCCAGCATCAGCACTCAGCCTGCTTCAACCAGTATCCCCTACTCGGATTTTATTTCTCGGGTAGAGAGTGGTGACGTGCAGGAAGCCAAGATCGGCGAAAGCGCGATCACTGGCACCTACAAGGATGGCAGCCAGTTCAAGACGGTGAAACCGCCGACACTGGATACCAACCTGATGCCTACGCTGATCCAGAACAAGGTGAATGTGGTAGGTGTGGAGCCTGAGCGTCAGGGCTTCTTGATGCAGTTGTTCCTGTCGGTACTGCCGATCCTGATTATTCTGGCGATCTTCATCTTCTTCATGCGCCAGATGCAGGGTGGTGGTAAAGGCGGCGGCGGGCCGATGACCTTCGGCAAGTCCAAGGCCAAGCTGCTTGGCGAAGACCAGATCAAGACCACTTTTGCCGATGTGGCAGGGGTGGAAGAAGCCAAGGAAGAAGTGCAGGAGCTGGTCGAGTTCCTGCGTGATCCGGCAAAATTTCAGCGCCTGGGTGGCAAGATTCCCCGTGGCGTGCTGATGGTCGGTTCACCGGGTACCGGTAAGACCCTGCTGGCCAAGGCCATTGCGGGGGAGGCCAAGGTGCCTTTCTTCAGCATTTCCGGCTCTGACTTTGTGGAAATGTTTGTGGGTGTTGGTGCCAGCCGTGTCCGTGACATGTTCGAGCAGGCCAAGAAGCATTCTCCCTGCATCATCTTTATCGATGAGATTGATGCGGTGGGCCGTTCCCGTGGTGCCGGTGTCGGTGGCGGCCACGATGAGCGTGAACAAACCTTGAACCAGCTGCTGGTGGAAATGGACGGGTTTGATGGCAATGAAGGCATCATCGTCATCGCTGCCACTAACCGCCCCGACGTGCTGGATCCGGCGCTGCTGCGCCCGGGTCGTTTCGATCGCCAGGTAACGGTGCCCTTGCCGGATATCCGTGGTCGCGAGCACGTGCTCAAGGTTCACATGCGCCAGGTGCCGATCTCAGAAGACGTGGATCCCAGCGTGATTGCCCGTGGTACCCCCGGTTTCTCCGGTGCCGATCTGGCCAATCTCGTTAACGAGGCGGCCCTGTTCGCCGCCCGCGCCAACAAGCGCATGGTGTCCATGGAAGAGTTCGAGAAAGCCAAGGACAAGATCCTCATGGGTGCCGAACGTCGCTCCATGGTGATGAGCGAGAAAGAGAAGCTGAATACTGCTTATCACGAGGCCGGTCACGCCATTGTTGGCCGTCTGGTGCCTGAGCATGACCCGGTCTACAAGGTGAGCATTATTCCGCGCGGTCGTGCGCTGGGTGTGACCATGTATTTGCCGGAAGAAGATCGATATTCCCAGTCCAAGCGCGGCCTGGAATCCTCCATTTGTTCGCTCTATGGCGGGCGTCTGGCGGAGGAAATGACGTTGGGCTTTGATGGTGTCACTACCGGTGCCTCCAACGATATCGAGCGTGCCACCAAGCTGGCTCGTGCCATGGTGACCAAGTGGGGCCTGAGCGAGAAGCTGGGGCCGCTGGCCTACGAGGAAGAAGAGGGTGAGGTCTTCCTCGGCAAGCAGATGTCCCAGCGCAAGAGCATGTCCGAGCAGACTGCAGAAGAGATTGACCGTGAAGTGCGGGCGATCATCGACAGCTGTTATGGCCGCGCCAAGCAAATTCTCGAAGATAACCGCGACAAGCTGGATCTGATGGCTGAAGCATTAATGCAGTACGAAACCATTGATGCTAACCAGATCGAGGACATTATGACCGGCCACAAGCCGCGTCCGCCGAAAGACTGGCGTGACCAGGGGCCGGGTAATGGCGCTGCAGCCGGCGGTGACAAGGAGCCGGGCGACGATGCCATCGGCGGGCCTGCCAATACCCATTGATCCCTCTGATCCATGATTGAAACGCTGACCTGTGGGGCGCGGACACTAAACCTGTCCGCGCCTGTCGTTATGGGGATACTCAACGTAACCCCGGACTCCTTCTCCGATGGTGGCCGCTTTACCGAGCGCGATGCCGCCCTGCGCCAGGCTGAACAGATGCTGGTGGACGGCGCGGCGATCATTGATGTGGGTGGCGAGTCCACGCGCCCCGGTGCAGCACCGGTCTCCGAGCAGCAGGAGTTGGACCGGGTGGTGCCGGTGGTGGAGGCCCTGACTGGTGAGCTTGGCGCCCTGGTGTCGGTGGATACCAGCACAGCGGCAGTGATTCGTGATGCTGCTGTTGCCGGTGCCGGCATGATCAATGATGTGCGCGCCCTGCGGCGCCCCGGTGCGCTGGAGGCCGCCGCCGCCAGTGAATTGCCGGTGTGTCTGATGCATATGCTGGGTGAGCCCGGCAACATGCAGGACGATCCCCGTTACGGGGATGTGACCGCTGAAGTGATCGATTTTCTGCGTCAGCGTATCGCTGCCTGCGACCAGGTGGGGATTCCCCGTGAGCGACTGCTGGTAGACCCGGGCTTTGGCTTTGCCAAGACCGTGGCGCACAATCTTACCTTGATGAATGAAATGGCCGCGTTGCAGGAGCTCGCTCTGCCAGTCCTGATTGGTATTTCGCGCAAGTCCCTGTTCGGCAAGCTGCTGGGCCGGGAAGTGAACCAGCGATTGCCGGCCAGCCTGGCGGCGGCGGTCATGTGTATTGAGCGCGGAGCGAAGATTGTCCGTGCCCATGATGTAAAGGAAACCGTGGATGTGGTGCGTTTCGCCCACGCCGTGAGGCAGTCAGGCGATAGTCATCGCATAAAATAACCGCACAAGGAGTAGTCATGGCGCGTAAGTATTTCGGGACGGATGGCGTGCGAGGCACGGTGGGGGAATTCCCCATTACCCCGGATTTCGTGCTCAAGCTGGGCTGGGCCGCCGGCAAGGTACTTGCCGCCCATGGTGGCAGCAAGATTCTGATCGGCAAAGATACCCGTATCTCCGGGTACATGTTTGAATCGGCGCTTGAGGCCGGTATTTCTGCCGCCGGTGTCGATGTTCGTCTGCTTGGCCCGCTGCCAACACCGGGCATCGCCTACCTGACTCGCACCCTGTCGGCCCAGGCGGGGATCGTTATTTCCGCTTCCCATAATGCCTATACCGATAATGGCATCAAATTCTTCGGGGCCGATGGCCGCAAGCTCAATGATGAGATTGAGCTGGAAATCGAGCGTCTGCTCGACGAAGACATGTCGGTGGTTGCCACTGACCAGATCGGCAAGGTGCGCCGGATCGATGATGCCCGTGGCCGTTATATCGAATTCTGCAAGAGCACCGTTCCCGGCCTGAACCTGAGTGGCATGAAGATCGTGGTCGATACCGCCAATGGTGCGGCGTATCACATTGCCCCGGATGTGTTCGAGGAGCTGGGTGCCGAGGTGGTGGCCATGGCCAATACCCCGGACGGTTTCAATATCAACCGCGATTGCGGTTCGACTCACCCGGAAAAGCTGCAGCAGCGCGTGCTGGATGAAAAGGCGGATCTGGGGGTTGCCCTGGACGGTGATGCGGACCGGCTGATCATGGTCGATCATACCGGCAAGCTGGTGGATGGGGATCAGCTGCTGTTCGTGGTGGCCCGGGATCGCAAGGAAAGTGGGGCAGAAATGCCCGGGGTTGTCGGCACCTTGATGTCCAACTTCGGTCTTGAGCTGGCACTGCAGGCGCAGGGTATCGAGTTCGTCCGTGCCAAGGTGGGCGACCGCTACGTGATGGAGCAGCTCGATCAACGAGGCTGGCTGATCGGCGGCGAATCCTCCGGCCATCTGGTCTGTCTCGATTGCACCTCCACCGGCGATGGCACAGTGTCTGCCCTGCAGGTGCTGGCGGCGCTATCCCGCCGTGACCAGAGTCTGGCGGATGCAGTGGCGGATGTGGCGTTGTTGCCGCAGACCATGATCAATGTGCGCGGCTCCAGCCGTGATGGTTTCATGGACAAGGCAGAAGTGAAGGCCGCCATGGCGGACGTGGAAGAGAAGCTGGGCGGCAATGGCCGGATTCTGCTGCGCCCCTCCGGAACCGAGCCACTGGTGCGGGTGATGATCGAGGGCAAGGATGCGGATCAGGTAGCCAGCTTGTGTCGGAAACTGGCCGACGTGGTGGAAAAGGCGATTGCCTAGTAACGCTGGCTGCCTGGCGACGGACGCGGCAATGGCAGGCGTCACGCTTTGTCAGGCGGCAGGCTTTTTATATCCAAGGAATAACAGATGAAATCAAGAACACCGCTGGTTGCCGGTAACTGGAAAATGAACGGGCGGCAGGATCTGCTGGCCGAGATGGCGCAAGCTCTGGCTGGCTATGAAGGTGTGGCGGAGGTGGTGATCTGTCCGCCTTATCCTTACCTGGCTGCGGCCAGATCCGTGCTACCGTCGACCATTGGTGTAGGCGGGCAGAATCTGAGCGATCAGGATGATGGCGCTTTCACCGGAGAAGTCTCCGCGCCGATGCTGGCCGAGGTGGGCTGTGGTCACGTGATTATTGGTCATTCCGAGCGCCGCGCGTTGTATGCTGAAACTGATGCGTTGATCGCCGCCAAGTTTTCCCGGGCTCAGGCTGCCGGCCTTGTGCCGATCCTCTGTGTGGGTGAAACCCTTGAAGAGCGTGAGGCCGGTGACACGCAAGCCGTGGTGTGCGGGCAGCTGCAGGCAGTGGTGGATACGGTAGGTATTGCCGCTTTCGCCAAGGCTGTAGTGGCGTATGAACCGGTATGGGCTATCGGTACCGGTCGAACCGCGAGCCCCGAGCAGGCCCAGGAAGTGCATGCCTCTCTGCGGGAGTCACTGGCTCAAAACGATAAGGATATCGCTGAATCGCTGTGCTTGCTTTACGGCGGCAGTGTAAAGGCGGATAATGCCGCCCTTCTGTTTGCCCAGTCAGACATCGATGGGGGTCTGATAGGTGGGGCATCGTTAACAGCCGACAGTTTTATTGCTATCTGTCAGGCGGCGGAATAATAGAGTCATTATGGATATTGTTGTTCATGTAGTGCATGTGCTTGCGGCCCTTGGCCTGATTGGGCTGGTGCTGATTCAGCACGGGAAAGGTGCCGATGCCGGTGCCTCTTTCGGTGGCGGCGGCTCCCAGACTGTATTTGGCAGTGCCGGGTCGGCCAACTTTCTGACTCGCGCCACGGCGATGCTGGCGGTGGTGTTCTTCATCACCAGCATGGGGCTGGCCTGGATGGCTCGCCAGGAAGCTGAGGGTGTGCGCAGCTACCTGCCGGAACTGGAAACCCTCGAGCAGCAGGAAGATGATGTGCCGGCTGCTCCAGCGGATTCCGACGTGCCGGCGACCATGTCTGAAGTGCCGGTGGCATCTGATGATGCTCAGGCACAAAAAGAGGTTTCAGATGTGCCTCAAGCTGGGGTAGAATCCCCGGCCCCGGCTGAAGTGCCTCAGTCGGAGCAGTAACGAAAGCGTTCTTTGCCGAAGTGGTGGAATTGGTAGACACGCTATCTTGAGGGGGTAGTGAGCTTCGCTCGTGCCGGTTCAAGTCCGGCCTTCGGCACCAATTTGGAAATGAGATCCGCTGGCGGATCTCGCTGTAACCCGGTCTGGTGGTGCTAGCTTTCCGACCGGGCGCGATGAAGGTGGTTTGTCATCGCTCCATGGCATGGCGCAACGTGTTTTTTTGTGCCGGCCCCGATTGATTTCTGCTACGACCAGCCGTAGAAATCAGTCCCGGCAGTGCAGATGCCATGGCGTTTGCGGGCACAGTCTGGAGCTTGCTCCCGGTGGTGCTAAGGCAGCGAAAAGTAAATGTTTTTTTCGTGATTGCCTTGACAGAGTGAGCGCCTCTAAGTACTATTTGCGCTCGATATTTGAGGCGGGTTGAACGCTTGAATCAGTAAGATTCAACCAGCTGGAACCGAAAAGATTTACACTCACCAGAATGTAAATCGAGTGCCGAGGGGCGCTAAAGGTTCAACGGTTTATTGCGGGGTGGAGCAGTCTGGTAGCTCGTCGGGCTCATAACCCGAAGGTCGTAGGTTCAAATCCTGCCCCCGCTACCACTTAGAGGAATCAGCCAAGGCTGGTTCAAAGCGGACAAAAGGCCCCTCTAGCAGGGGCCTTTTGTTATCCGCAGCAGTGGAATGGGCGGTGGATGTGCGGTCGATTGCATGGCTTCCTTGCAGTCACTGTAATGTCCCCAGGCCCATTTTTTGTTTGTACTGTCGGAAAGGACATGTCGAAACGCGTAGAACAATTAACGGAGCTACTGGCTCCGGTCGTTGAAGACTTGGGCTTCGTGCTTTGGGGTATTGAACATATCCAGGGGCGCGGGGCTGTTTTGCGTGTGTATATCGACCATGAAGACGGTATTTCGGTAGATAATTGCGCGGCGGTGAGTCACGAAGTCAGCGGCGTGCTGGATGTGGAAGATCCAATTCCCGGCGAATATAACCTTGAAGTGTCCTCGCCGGGCATGGATCGACCCATGTTTTATATTGCGCAATATGCCGACTACATCGGTGAAGACGTTCAGCTGAAGTTGCTGGCGCCGGTGTCTGGCAAGCGTAAAATGACGGCGGCCATTGTGGCCGTGGATGGCGAAACGCTGGTGGTGGAGCTTGATGGCGACACCCTGCGTATTCCTTACAGTCAGGTAGATCGTGCCCGGTTGCAGCCTCGCTTCGACTGAGCACGCCCTGAAGAACTTTGTCTTTGTAAAGGCCTGGCCATGAACAAAGAGATCCTGCTGGTAGCGGAAACCGTATCAAACGAAAAAGGCGTCAGCCGTGACGTGATTTTCGAGGCCATCGAGCTTGCTCTGGCGGCCGCTACCAAAAAACGCTTTAAGGAAGAAGACGTGGAAATCCGCGTGGATATCGA
Organism: uncultured Alcanivorax sp.; assembly: GCF_947258575.1. Lineage (GTDB taxonomy): Bacteria > Pseudomonadota > Gammaproteobacteria > Pseudomonadales > Alcanivoracaceae > Alcanivorax. The sequence goes on along the minus strand of NZ_CAMYIV010000008.1, from coordinate 49,142 downwards.
CCGGGTGTCCGGCGATTCTCGCACTTTCCGCGTTTGGCACGTGGTGCCCGATGAAGAGCTCTACGAATTCGGTAAGCAACTGACCCTCGATGAAGCCCATGAGCAGGATACATCGCTGCAGATCGGCGACACCTGGGAAGAGGAAATCGAATCCGAAGCCTTTGGTCGTATCGGTGCCCAGACAGCCAAGCAGGTCATCGTGCAGAAAGTGCGCGAAGCCGAGCGTCGCCAGATCATCGAAGAGTATCGTGATCGCATTGGTGAGCTGATCAGCGGCATCGTCAAGAAAGCCAGCCGGGATTCCATCGTTCTGGATCTGGGCGGTAACGCAGAAGCGCTGATCACCCGAGAGCACATGATTCCCCGCGAAGCGGTGCGTCAGAATGACCGGATTCGGGCTTACTTGCTGGGCGTGAACGAAGAGAATCGTGGCCCGCAGCTGTTTGCCAGCCGTGCCTGCCCGGACATGCTGGTTGAGCTGTTCAAGATTGAAGTGCCGGAAATCGGTGAAGAGCTGATCGAAATCAAGGGCGCAGCCCGTGATCCCGGCTCACGCGCCAAGATTGCCGTGAAAAGCAACGATCAGCGTATTGATCCGGTGGGCGCTTGTGTCGGTATGCGCGGTGCTCGCGTTCAGGCCGTCTCCAACGAGCTGGCCGGTGAACGTATTGATATCGTCCTGTGGGACGACAACCCGGCGCAACTGGTGATCAATGCCATGCAGCCGGCGGAAGTGGCCTCCATCGTAATGGATGAAGAAAGTCACTCCATGGATATTGCGGTGGAAGACGAATCCGCCCTGGCCCAGGCCATTGGCCGCAGTGGTCAGAATATCCGTTTGGCCTCTGAGCTGACTGGCTGGGAACTCAACGTCATGACCCTTGACGATGCCCAGAACAAGCAGGAAGAGGAAGCCGCCCAGGCCCTGGAAACGTTCATGAAAGAACTGGACGTGGATGAGGATGTGGCCGGCATTCTGGTGGACGAAGGCTTTGCCACCCTGGAAGAAGTGGCCTATGTGCCGGAAGAAGAGATGCTCGCTATCGACGGTTTCGATGAAGATATTGTCGATGCCCTGCGTCAGCGCGCCAAGGATGTCCTGCTGACCAAAGCACTGGTATCCGAAGAAAGGTTTGAACTGGCCGAGCCTGCTGAAGATCTTCTCAACATGGACGGCATGGATCGTGACCTGGCGGTTGAGCTGGCGTCCCGTGGTATCGCCACCATGGAAGACCTGGCCGAACAGGCGGTGGATGATCTGATGGAAATCAGTGGCATGAGCGAAGAGCGTGCCGCCGAGTTGATCATGACAGCCCGGGCTCCATGGTTCGCCGATGAAGGTGAAGCCGGGGCCTGACAGCCTTTAGTTCTGGCGGATTAGACGCGGGCACCAACAGCAGGGTGTTGAAAAGGCCACAAGGTGCTTTTCAAGCTATCTTCGCGGTACGGTCCGCAAAGATAAGCACACAATGCGCTGACCGGAATGTGCCGGGCAGTGCGGTCATTCGCCCCAAGGGTAATGGCCCAGGCTATTTTCAATAGCCTGCTAGAGACGGACAGGAGAGTGTTGCTGACATGGCAGAAACGACCGTAAAGAAACTGGCCGACATCGTAGGGACCCCCGTCGAGAAACTGCTTACGCAGATGAAAGACGCCGGGCTACCCCATGGCGATGCCAGCGAAGTGGTCTCCGATGAGCAGAAGCAGCAGCTGCTGGCTCATCTGCGCAAGTCCCATGGTGCCGCGGATACCGAAGCCAAGAAGATTACCCTCAAGCGCAAGTCCACCAGCACTATCAAGACGACCGGTGCGGCTGGCAAATCAAAGACCGTGAACGTGGAAGTGCGCAAGAAGCGTACCTACGTGAAACGCGAGACGCTTGAAGAGCAGGAACGCGAAGAAGCCGAACGTAAGGCGGCCGAAGAGGCTGCGCGTCTGGCGGAAGAAGAGAAACGCCAGGCCGAAGAAGTTGCCAAGCGTCAGGCGGAAGAAGCGGCCAGCAAGAAAGAAGAAGACGCCAAGGCTCGTGCGGAAGCCGAGCGCAAGGCTGCCGGCGAAAAGGCGGCAGAAGAGAAGACCAAGCGTGTCTCCGTGCCGAAGACCGCGGCCGTCAAGAAGCCTGCCAAGGCAGAAACGGCGGAAGAAAAAGCCAAGCGCGAAGAAGCCGAACGCAAGCAGCGTGAAGCCGATGAAGCCAAGCGCAAACAGGAAGCCGAAACCCGCAAGAAAGCGGAAGAGGAAGCTGCTCGCCGTACCGCTGAAGAAGCGGCTCGTATCGCGGCGGAGCTGGAAAAGCGTGGCGATCAGGAAGAGAAAAAGCCTGAGGAAGAGGAAGACAAAGGGTCTTCCATTGTTGTTGCCGCTCAGGAAGCCAGCTATCAGCGTGAAGAGCGTCAATCTCGCCGTCGTCGTCGCAAGCCGAAATCAGCCGGCGTTGCTCACGGTCAGATGAAGAGCTCCATGAACAAGCAGCACGGCTTTAAAACCCCGACGGAGAAGAAAATCTACGAAGTCGAAGTACCGGAAACCATTACCGTGGGCGATCTGGCCCAGCGCATGAACATCAAGGCCAAGCAATTGATCAAGGCCATGATGAAGATGGGTGAAATGGCGACGGTCAATCAGTTTATTGATCAAGAGACCGCATTCCTTCTGGTAGAAGAAATGGGCCACAAGCCCGTTGCCAGCAAAGGGCAGGAAGAAGTGCTTGAAGATCACCTGGCCGGCATGGTTGTTAACCGTGATGAGGGGGATCTCAATGATCGCGCTCCAGTGGTGACCATCATGGGCCACGTGGATCACGGCAAGACCTCCCTGCTGGATTACATCCGCAAGGCCAAGGTTGCCGACGGCGAAGCCGGTGGTATTACCCAGCATATCGGTGCCTACCATGTAGAGCACGAGAAGGGCATGATCACCTTCCTGGATACTCCGGGCCACGCCGCCTTTACGGCCATGCGTGCCCGTGGTGCCAAGGCTACCGATATCGTGGTGATCGTGGTTGCTGCTGACGATGGTGTGATGCCGCAAACCGCCGAGGCGATCGACCACGCCAAGGCGTCCGGCGCACCGATCATCATCGCCGTGAACAAAATTGATAAAGAGCAGGCGGACCCGGATCGGGTGCGCAACGAGCTGGCCACCAAAGATGTGATCCCGGAAGAGTGGGGCGGTGAATACCAGTTCATCAACGTCTCTGCGCACTCTGGTCAGGGTGTGGACGACCTGCTTGATGCCATCCTGCTGCAGTCCGAACTGCTGGAATTGAAAGCACCGTCCACGGGCTCTGCCACCGGTGTGGTGATTGAATCGCGCATTGAAAAAGGTCGCGGTACCGTTGCGTCCATTCTGATCCAGGCAGGTGAGCTGAATATCGGTGACATGCTGCTGGCTGGCGCTCACTTCGGCCGCGTACGAGCGATGGTCGACGAGAACGGCAAGCCCATCAAAACCGCCGGTCCTTCCATCCCGGTGGAAGTGCTGGGTCTGGATGGTGCGCCGGAAGCCGGTGAACAGGTGCAGGTGGTACCCGACGAGAAGAAAGCCCGTGAAGTGGCTGAATTCCGTCAGGAACGTGATCGCGACCTGAAGCTCAAGCGTCAGCAGGCCTCCAAACTGGAGAACCTGTTTGAGAACATGGGCAGCGCAGAAACCAAGACCGTCAACATCGTCCTCAAAACCGATGTACGCGGTTCCCTGGAAGCGCTCACTGGCGCACTGCATGATCTGGGCACCGACGAAGTGAAGGTCAACCTCGTGTCTGCCGGGGTGGGTGCGATCAACGAATCCGACGTCAACCTGGCCATGACCAGTGAAGGCGTGCTGCTGGGCTTCAACGTCCGTGCCGATTCCAAGGCCAAGAAACTGTGCGAGCAGGAAGGCCTGGATCTGCGCTACTACAGCGTGATCTATGAGCTGATCGACGACGTCAAGTCGGCCATGAGTGGTCTGCTGGCGCCGGAGAAGCGCGAAGAGATCCTTGGTACCGCCCAGGTTCGCGACGTGTTCCGTTCTTCCAAGTTCGGTGCCGTGGCCGGTTGTATGGTTATCGAGGGTACCCTGTACCGCAATCGTCCGATCCGCGTGTTGCGCGACGATGTGGTGGTCTTCGAAGGCGAGCTCGAATCGCTGCGTCGCTTCAAGGACGATGTCCAGGAAGTGCGCAACGGCATGGAGTGTGGTATCGCCGTGAAGAGCTACAACGACGTGAAAGCCGGCGACAAGATCGAAGTCTTTGAAGTGAAGGAGGTGGCGCGCTTCCTGTAAGGAGCGTGCCCCGTTAGCCATGAGCCGTCATCGTCGCCCGCAGGGCTTTAACCGTACCGACCGGATTGCCGATCAGATACAGCGCGAGCTGTCGCGGTTACTGCAGTTTGAAATGAAAGACCCGCGGGTGAATCTGGCCACCATTCAGGATGTAACGGTGTCCCGGGACCTGTCCTTTGCCGATGTGTACTTCACATTGTTGGGCAAGGGCGAGGAAGAAGGCGCCGAGGCGGAGGAAGTGCTGGTAAAAGCCAGTGGTTTCCTGCGCAGCAGCCTGGCTCAGAGCCTCAACACCCGCACCACCCCCAAATTGCGTTTCCATTACGACATGACCCCGGAACGGGCGGCGCATCTGTCACAGCTGATTGATGACGCCCGCGCGGAAGACCGGGAATTGCGTCCGGACAACGACGAAACCGAAAACGATTAGTGTAGCGGAGCTGTCAGGTGGCAAAACGTCGTCCCCGTGGCCGTAACGTCAACGGCATCCTGCTGTTGGATAAAGTCGGTGGTGTCAGTAGTAATGGCGCCCTGCAAATGGTCAAGAAAATGTTTGCGGCGGCCAAGGCCGGCCACACCGGTAGTCTGGATCCGTTGGCTACCGGCATGTTGCCGATCTGCTTTGGCGAAGCCACCAAGTTCAGCCAGTTCCTGCTGGAATCGGACAAGAGCTACCGGGTTACTGCCAAGCTGGGCGTGATCACCGAAACCGGCGATGCGGACGGTGATGTGGTCAGTACCACTGAAGTGACCGCCAGTGCAGCCCAGATCGAAGATGCCCTGATGTCCTTTATGGGCGATATCGAGCAGGTGCCGAGCATGTATTCGGCGATCAAGCACCAGGGTGTGCCGCTCTACAAACTGGCTCGTGAAGGCAAGACCGTGGAGCGTAAACCGCGCCCGGTAACGATTTATGATCTTCGCATTCTGCGTATCGAAGGCGATGAGCTGGAATTCGAAGTGGATTGTTCCAAAGGCACCTATGTGCGCTCGCTGGTAGAAGATACTGGTGAGAAGCTGGGTTGTGGCGGCCATGTAACCGCCCTGCGCCGCCTGTCTGCCGGGCCCTATCCGGCAGAGCGCATGCTGACTCTGGAGCAACTGGGCAAGATCAAGGAAACCGGCGGCTTCGAGGCAATCGACGAGCTGCTCTTGCCTTTATCCACCAGCGTGGCAGACTGGCCGCGCATTGAGCTGGGTGACAACGCTGCCTACTACCTGCAGCAGGGTCAGCCAGTGATGAGCTCAGACCGTCCCGCGGACGGTTGGGTAAGTATTTACCAGGCATCCAGTGAGGAATTTCTGGGTGTCGGTGAAGTGCTGGAAGATGGGCGGATTGCCCCCCGTCGGCTGGTATCGGGTTAAGACCCGAATAAACGACGGCAGCTATAAATATGCATGGCTGACCGTGACACTCACTGAGCATATTGGAGAAGCTCCATGGCGTTAACCACTGAACAGAAAGCGGAAATCCTGAAAGAGCACGGCCAGAAAGAAGGCGATACCGGGTCCCCGGAAGTACAGGTTGCTCTGCTGAGTGCCAATATCAATGGCCTGCAGGACCACTTCAAGGGTCACAAGAAGGATCACCATAGCCGTCGCGGCCTGATCCGCATGGTAAACCAGCGTCGTAAGCTGCTGGACTACCTGGCCAAGAAAGACCGCACCCGTTACCTGCAGCTGATCGAAAAGCTGGGTCTGCGTCGTTAATAGACCGCAGATTGGGTAACCACACCAGAAGCTCGGCAGCCGCCGGGCTTCTGTTGTTTCTGGCCTGTGGAAAATGGTTGGAGATCACGTTCGGAATGCCGCTGGCTAAGGGCTTCGGGCGTATCTGTTGGCTAATTTACGGTTGGGCCAGGCGCCCTGGCGGGCTATGATGCCCGGGCAAAAGATGAATTGTTATCAGAGGCATGGGCCTCGAAGATTGTCGTGAAGAGAGAAGAGACGAGATATGTTCAATAAAATCACTAAACAGATTCAGTTCGGCCGTGACACGGTAACCCTGGAAACCGGGCAGATCGCCCGCCAGGCCACCGCTGCTGTCATGGTTCGTATCGGTAACACCGAAGTGCTGGTTACCGTGGTAGGCAAGAAAGAAGCGGATCCCAACAAACCCTTTTTCCCCCTGACCGTTAACTATCAGGAAAAGACCTACGCAGCCGGCCGTATCCCCGGTGGCTTTTTCAAGCGTGAAGGTCGACCCAGCGAGAAAGAAACCCTCACTTGCCGCCTGATCGACCGCCCGATCCGCCCGCTGTTTCCCAAGGGCTTCATGAATGAAGTGCAGGTGGTCGCCACGGTCATGTCTGCCGACAAGAATCAGGATCCGGATATCGCTGCCCTGATCGGCACCTCCGCCGCCCTGTCCATCTCCGGCATTCCTTTCGGTGGCCCCATCGGTGCTGCCCGGGTCGGTTTCAAGGATGGCATGTACATCCTTAACCCTAGCCGCAGCGAACTGGAAGAATCCGCCCTGGATCTGGTGGTTGCTGGTACCGAGCCTGCGGTGTTGATGGTGGAATCCGAAGCCAAAGAGCTGTCCGAAGACCAGATGCTGGGCGCTGTCCTGTTCGGTCACATGGAAATGCAGCCGGTTATTCAGGGTATCAAGGAATTTGCTGCCGAAGTGGGCACCCCCACCTGGGAGTGGCAGCCCGCTACCGAGAACACCGAGCTGAAAAACGCCATCAAGGAAAAATTTGAAGGCGCGCTGGGCGAAGCCTATACCATCACCGAGAAGATGGCCCGTTACGCCAAAGTGGGCGAGCTGCGTGATGCCTGTGTGGAAGCGTTTGCCACCGGCGAAGAAGGCGCTCCGGAAGCCGGCGAAGTGAAAGAGCTGTTCGGCAAGGTCGAGAAATCCGTGGTCCGTGAAGCGGTAGTGTCCGGCAAGCCGCGTATCGACGGCCGTGCTCTTGATGCAGTACGTGCCATCGAATGTGAAGTCGGCGTGCTGGCCAAGACCCATGGTTCTTCCCTGTTCACCCGTGGTGAAACCCAGGCCATCGTTACCGCCACCCTGGGCGGCATGCGCGATGCTCAGTTCATCGACGCACTGGAAGGGTCCCGCCAGGATCACTTCATGCTGCAGTACAACTTCCCTCCCTACTGTGTGGGCGAAACCGGCATGATCGGCTCTCCCAAGCGTCGCGAGATCGGTCACGGCCGCCTTGCCCGTCGTGGTGTGGAAGCGGTAGTGCCTGACGAGAAAGCCTTCCCGTACTCCATTCGTGTGGTGTCCGAGATTACCGAATCCAACGGTTCCTCCTCCATGGCGTCCGTATGTGGTACCTCCATGGCGCTGATGGATGCCGGTGTTCCGCTGACCGCGCCGGTGGCGGGTATTGCCATGGGTCTGGTGAAGGAAGAAGACGGCCGCTTCGCGGTACTGTCCGATATCCTCGGTGATGAAGATCACCTGGGCGACATGGACTTCAAGGTGGCCGGTACTGCCCGTGGCGTAACCGCCCTGCAGATGGACATCAAGATCGAAGGCATTACCGAAGAGATCATGGAGAAGGCGCTGGAACAGGCGAATGCCGGCCGAATCCATATTCTCGGTGAAATGGCCAAGGCGATTGCTGAATCCCGCACCCAGGTATCTGACAATGCGCCCACCCTGCTGACCCTGAAGATCAACCCGGACAAGATCCGTGACGTGATTGGTAAAGGCGGCGCCACCATCCGTGCGCTGACCGACGAAACCGGCTGCACCATCGATCTGGAAGACGATGGCAGCGTGAAGATCTACGGTGAAACCCGCGAGAAAGCAGAAGAAGCCGTGCGTCGTGTGGAAGAAATCACTGCCGAAGCGGAAGTGGGTGCCATCTACGAAGGCAAGGTCACCAAGGTGGTGGATTTCGGTGCTTTCGTGGCGATCATGCCCGGTACCGAAGGCCTGCTGCACATCTCCCAGATCGCTGAAGAGCGAGTGGAGAAGGTGTCTGACTACGTCAATGAGGGCGACCTGATCAAGGTGAAGGTGCTCGACGTGGATCAACGTGGCCGTATCAAGCTGTCCATGAAGGAAGCCAAGGAAGACTGATTGGCTTTCAATCTGTAACAATATGGTTACAATTCAGGCCCGCCTTTATAGGCGGGCTTTTTTTTGGACGAAGTTTGATAATAAGGGACGACAAATGAAAAAAATTCTGGGGGCGATGGTCCTTGCCAGTGGCGTGGGCGTATCTGGTTGTGCATCGATTGTGTCTGACTCTTCCTATCCGGTGACGTTGACGACAACGCCATCCGGGGTCAGTTACACGATCACCAATACCAAAAAAGGCTATGACATGATGTCTGGCGAGACGCCGGCAACTGTCACGCTACCGGCATCCAATGGGTTCTTTTCTAAAGCGCATTACGCGGTGACTTTCGAAAAAACGGGTTATGACCCGGTAAGTGTCCCGCTCAGAGCAGGAATGGACGGCTGGTATGTGGGCAATATTTTGTTTGGAGGATTGCTGGGGATATTGATTATTGACCCTGCAACAGGCTCTATGTGGAAACTGGACGAAAGCGTCCGGGTAGCACTCAAGCAACAACCCAAAGAAGACATTGCCGAGCCCGTTGCGGATGAGGTTGGGGGTGAGAAATCCCAGGAACAGGTAGAAAAAACAGAGAATCTGGCAGATCAGCTAACATTGCTGACCATTGATCAGATTCCCGCTCATTACCGTAATAGTTTGGTGCAGATTCATTAACTGCAGTAGGCACACAAAAAAGGCCGGCAAATGTCGGCCTTTTTTGTGCCTGAATACCGGGCTGGCCGGTAATCTCAGACTCAGTCACCACATACGGTGGTGGTGGTTTCGCCGTACAGGCCGAGGATGTTGGTGAAATGCACATCCACAGTGCCGACACGAGCAATACCGGCATTCTGCTTGGCCTTGGCGGTGGAGGCATCGCCGGTGGCCAGGAAGCCCAGATAGTTCTTCATGGTGGCTGTGCCTTCCTTGGTGCAGGCAACGGCGTTGTCGCGTACGTCCACAGGGGCGGCCATGTCGCTGTAGATCAGGCCGGGGGAGTAGGGGGTCTGACAGCCGGTCAGGAACAGGCTGCCGGAAACGGCGGCAAGCGCAATCAGCTTCTTCATATTTTCTCCTTGGTTTTCAACATGTTGTTTCCGTGCGCAAGGATGCCTTATGACAGAAATATGTCTGTCGGTCAGGTGAGTTGATGTATGTAAGAAATTGACTATTACGACTGTGAGAGAAATGCGGAGGGTAGCTGTGACAGGGACAGGTAGCGTGCCTGCCGATCAGCAACAAAAAGGCAGCCATGTGGCTGCCTTTTTGTTGTTGCTTACGATGGCGCTGGGTTGTGCTTACTGATTCAGCCGGGTGTCGATCAGCTGATCCACCACCGCCGGGTCGGCCAGGGTGGAGGTGTCGCCCAGGCTGTCCAGCTCGTTGGCGGCGATCTTGCGCAGGATGCGTCGCATGATCTTGCCGGAACGGGTCTTGGGCAGGCCGGGGGCGAAATGGATCAGGTCCGGTTTGGCGATGGGGCCGATTTCCTGTGTCACCATGTCGCGCAGTTCCTGCACCAGCTCGTCACTGCCCTCCTTGCCAGCCATGAGGGACACATAGGCATAGATACCCTGGCCCTTCACGTCGTGCTGGTAGCCGACCACGGCCGCTTCGGAAATGCTGGTGTGCAGCACCAGGGCGGACTCGATCTCGGCGGTACCCAGGCGGTGGCCGGACACGTTGAGCACGTCGTCCACCCGGCCGGTGATCCAGTAATAGCCGTCTTCATCACGACGGGCGCCGTCACCGGTGAAGTAGTAGCCCTTGTAGGCGCTGAAATAGGTATCGATCAGCCGTTGGTGGTCGCCATAGACGGTACGGATCTGGCTGGGCCAGCTGGCCTTGATCGCCAGATTGCCGGAGGTGGCGCCCTCCAGTTCGTTGCCGTCCGGGTCCATCAGTACCGGCTGTACACCGAACATGGGCAGGGTGGCAGAGCCGGCTTTCAAGTCCACAGCACCCGGTAGCGGCGCGATCATGATGGCGCCGGTTTCGGTCTGCCACCAGGTATCGACGATGGGGCAGCGGGACTCGCCCACCACCTTGTAGTACCACTCCCAGGCTTCCGGGTTGATCGGCTCGCCCACGGTGCCCAGCAGCTTCAGGCTGGCCCGGGAGGTTTTGGTCACTGGCTCGTCGCCCAGGCCCATCAGGGCACGGATGGCGGTGGGGGCGGTGTAGAAGATGTTGACCTTGTGCTTGTCGACCACCTGCCAGCAGCGAGAGGCATCCGGGTAGGTGGGCACGCCCTCGAACATCAGGGTGGTGGCGCCGTTGGCCAGTGGCCCATAGACAATGTAGCTGTGCCCGGTGATCCAGCCCACGTCGGCGGTGCACCAGTAGATGTCACCTTCGTGGTAATCGAATACATATTTATGGGTCAGCGCGGTGTTGAGCAGATAGCCGGCGGTGGTGTGTACCACGCCCTTGGGCTTGCCGGTGGAGCCGGAGGTGTAAAGGGTGAATAGCGGGTCTTCCGCGTCGACCCATTCCGGTTCACAGTCGCTGGACGCTTGCGCCATGGCCTCGTGGAACCAGACATCCCGATCGGCCTGCCAGTCCACATTACCGCCGGTGCGTTTGACCGTCAGGCAGGTATGCACGCTCTCGATATCGGCCATGGCCTTGTCGGCGTTCACTTTCAGCGGCACGGTCTTGCCGCCGCGTACCCCCTCGTCGGCGGTGATCACGGCACAGGCGCCGGCATCCTGAATGCGGTCTTTCAGGGCTTCCGGGGAGAAACCGCCGAACACCACGGAGTGAATGGCGCCGATGCGAGCACAGGCCAGCATGGCGTAGGCGGCTTCCGGGATCATCGGCATGTAAATAACCACGCGATCCCCTTTCTTGACGCCGCGGCCTTTCAGTACGTTACCGAACTTGCTCACTTCTTCGAACAGTTGCTGGTAGGAAATGTGCTTGTCCTGATCCGGTTCGTCGCCTTCCCAGATGATCGCAGTCTGGTTGGCACGCTCGGGGAGGTGCCGATCCACGCAGTTGTAGCAGACATTGAGGGTGGCCCCCTGAAACCAGGTGGCGCGACCTTCGTTGAAGTCCCAGTCGCTGACGGTGTCCCAGGGGGTTTTCCAGTCCAGAAATTCCCGGGCCCGGTCGGCCCAGAAGGTATCCGGGTCATTGATGGACTGCGCGTACCAGGTTTCGTAGGTGTCGCGGTCCATCAGGGTTTGGGCTTTGAAGTCTGCGGGAACAGGATGAATGTGGGTCTTGGACATCGGGGCCTCCTTGGGATACTGCCAGTAGGGAGCGCCCGTGGGGCTCCCGGCTTTCCCTAGATTATTGTGTGACGCTCCCTGGCTGGCTATTCAACCATGGTCGAAGGGGGAGCGGTTTTGTTGGCATCAAGAGTAAACAATGTGTTGGTGAATGGCCAAGGAGGGAAGGCAGTTAACAGTGAATAGTTAACAGTTAATAGTGGCGCGGGAGGGCTTGGGTGGGCGGTGAGGTGAAGGTGGGCGCGAATGGGCGCGGGTGGTGCCGCTGTGGTGGCTTACCTGAGCGGCAAAAAAACGCCGGCAAAAGCCGGCGTTTCAGGAATTCCTTTTCGGATTTCGGTATCAGGCAACCTGTACCGGAATCGCGTTGCTGGTGCCCTTTACTTCGTTGCCTTCTGCCATATAAATCAGGCTGGGCTTGAAGTTGACCAGTTCGGCGCTGGAATAGCTGGCGTAGGCGCAGATAATCACCCGGTGGCCGGGCTGGGCTTTATGCGCAGCGGCACCGTTGACGGAGATGATCTTGGAACCGGCTTCGCCACGAATGGCGTAGGTTTCAAAGCGCTCACCGTTATCGATGTTATAGATCTGGATCTGTTCGTATTCCAGGATACCCGCCATGTCCATCAGGTCACCATCAATGGCACAGGAGCCTTCGTACTCAAGCTCTGCGTGGGTTACCCGAGCCTGATGGAGTTTTGCTTTCAGCATGGTGCACTGCATCTTGGTTACCTCTTGCGCTACCCGAAGCCTGCGGATACACGGTGTTACGACCAAGCAGGCGCTTCAAGGGGCCGGAAGTATGCATGAATCACCGGTCACGCACAACGGCCAGACTGACATTGTCTATCAATCGTGTATTGCCCAGTTTGGCGGCCACAGCGACCACCAGATCGGTGTCGTCTGCGCTGGCGGGGGCCAGGCTGCGGGCGTTGGCCACGGTCAGGTAGTCCACCCGAAAACCGGCCTGTTCGAGGCTGTCACGGTAGCGGCTTTGCAGGCCCTGATAGTCCTGCTCACCGGCTTCGATATCCGCTTTCAGCTGTTGCAGTGCCTGATAGAGTTGCGGCGCAAGTGTGCGCTCACTTTCGTCGAGAAAACCATTGCGCGAACTGCGTGCCAGACCGTCACTCTCCCGGCTGGTGGAGGCGCCGACGATCTTGATCGGGAACAGCAGTTCTTCGCTCATGCGACGAAGAATGGCCAGTTGCTGGAAGTCCTTTTCGCCGAACACGGCCACATCCGGCTGTACGATATTGAACAGTTTGGATACCACCGTGGTGACGCCACGGAAGTGACCTTCCCGGCTGGCGCCGCACAGATGGTCGCCAAGGCCATCAACATCCACCCAGGTCTGGTTCTGGCCCAACGGATACATCTCGTCCACGGAGGGGGCGAATAACAGATCGGTGCCCGCATCCACCAGGGCGGCGGCATCCGCGTCCAGGGTGCGCGGGTAGCGATCAAAATCCTCGTTGGGGCCAAACTGGGTCGGGTTGACGAAAATGGACACCACCACCACGTCGCAGCGGGCACGCGCCTCCTTGATCAGGCTGATATGACCGTCATGAAGATTGCCCATGGTGGGCACGAAACCGACGGACTGACCTTTCTGGTGCCAGCCGCGCACATATTCACGAACCTGGGAGACGGTATGGACGGTTTGCATCGGGAATCCTCGGGTAAAGAAAGCGACGAGCTGCTAGTTGTGAGCTACTAGGCGCGGGCGAAATCGTTGCCACCGAATAAACATTGTTGCTCGCGGTTATTGATCAAGCGCGGCCTCAATGCTTTCTGTCTCGCCATGTTTTGGATCGTGTCTCGCAGCTAGTCACTAGCAGCTCGAAGCTGTTTTAGAAGCAGTGTTCGTCAGCAGGAAAACTGCCGTCTTTCACCGCCTGGTCATAGGCCTTGAAGGCAGCACGGATGTCGCCGGTTTCTGCCATGAAGTCCTTTACGAAGCGGGCCGGCTTGCCGGGGCTGATGCCGAGCATGTCATGCATCACCAGTACCTGGGCATCGCATTCCGGGGCCGCGCCGATGCCGATGACCGGCACGCTCACTTGCCGGGTTATGCGAGCGCTGAGTTCCCGGGGTACGCACTCCAGCAGCAGCATGGCGGCGCCGGCCTGATCCAGGGTTTTGGCCGCTTCCAGCAACTCGCTGGCGCCGGCATCATCCTTGCCCTGCACGCGGTAGCCGCCGAGGGCATTGACTGCTTGGGGGGTGAGGCCCAGATGGGCGCAGACCGGGATGCCATTGCGGTTGAGAATCTCGATGCTGTCTGCCAGCCAGGCGCTGCCTTCCAGTTTGACCATGTTTGCCCCGGCCTGCATTAACGCGGTGGCGGTCTCCAGTGCACGCTCAACGGTGGCGGCGCCCATGAAGGGGACGTCGGCAATAATCAGACTGCCCTGATTGCCCCTGGCTACGCATTCGGTGTGGTAGGCCATCTGCTCCAGGGTCACCGGCACGGTGCTGGCCTGCCCCTGGATCACGTTCCCCAGGGAGTCGCCCACCAGGATGGCGTCCACGCCGGCATCGGAGATCAGCCGGGAAAAACAGGCATCGTAGGCAGTGAGCACGGAAAACTTCTCACCGTCCTGTTTGCGTTTATGCAGGGTGCGGATGGTGACTGACATGGGAAACCTCCCGGGGACATTCAGGGGCGAGCTTGAAGCGTACAGCTAGAAGCCCATAGCGAGTTTTCAGCCGACCAGCGGCCGGGGGTTAAAATAGTGGCGCCCGGAACGGATGTCCAGCAACTCGCTGACCAGTTGCTGGTAGTCCTGGTCGTGATTGACCAGATCGATTTCTGCGGCATTGACGATCAGCAGTGGTGCGCGGTCGTAGAAATGGAAGAATTCCGTGTAGGCATTGCTGAGCCGGTCCAGGTAATCGCTCTGGATGCCTTGCTCGAAATCGTTGCCGCGGCGGCTGATACGCTGACGTAGCACCTGGGCAGGAGCCTGTAGGTAGATCACCAGATCAGGCTGTGGGGCGTCCAGCGTCAGGTGGTCATCCACATTGCGGTATAACTCGAATTCATCTTCGTCCAGGGTGACCTGGGCAAACAGGCGGTTCTTGTCGATCAGAAAGTCGGCAATGCGCGGCCCGGCGAACAGGTCCTGCTGCTGAATCTGGCGTAGCTGGTCGGCGCGCTGAAACAGGAAAAACAGCTCGGTCTGCAGGGCATAACGGGCCGGGTCCTGGTAGAAGCGGGTGAGGAAAGGATTGTCATCAGCCTTCTCCAGCAGCAGATCGTAGCCGAAGGTCATGGCGAGACGTTTCGCCAGGCTGGTCTTGCCAGCACCAATGGGGCCCTCAACAGCAATAAAGCGCGGCAGGGTGCGGGCCTGTCGGCGTTGCTCAATGCGTTCGGTTATTGTCTTGTCATTCGATGAGTGCATTTCGATCCAGCTCTGCCAGCGGTGAAATCGGTTGATCAGCTACCTGCCCCAGAAAGCTACTCAGTGCGGTGCCATCCGGCAAGAGGGCGTGGGGGCAAATTTCCAGTAGTGGCAGCAGCACAAAGGCCCGCCGGGTCATTTGCGGGTGAGGAACCTGCAAGTCATCGCTATCGATGGCGCGGTTACCAACCAGCAGGATATCCAGATCGAGGGTGCGTTCGCCCCAATGGCGCAGGCGCAGGCGGCCTGCTGCCAGTTCCAGGGCCTGCAGGGTGTGGAGCAGGGAGTGGGGGGCGAGGGCGGTGTCGATTTCGGCAACCGCATTAACATAGTCAGGCTGATCCTGAGGACCCACCGGAGCACTGGTGTAGAGCCGGGAGTGTTGGCGCAGGGTGATGCCAGGCAGGCGTTGCAGCGCCCGCAACGCAGAGATAAGCCGTTGCGAGGGGTGGTCCAGATTGCTGCCAAGGCCGATCAATGCCTGCATGGGGCTCTCTGTTCTGATCAGGGGAATGACACGTTACAAGTTTCGAGAAGCGAAAATCAAAAACCGGGTTTGCCCTTCGAGACTCGCTCCTTGTCACTCGGTGCTTCTTGTCAGCCTTCCGCTGCCGGTTTCTTGCGCCGGCGCCGGCGTCGCTTGTTGCCGCCACCGCCGGGCTGGTTGCCCAGCTCGCTGATCATCTGGCGGCGGCCCTGCTCATCCTGTTCCTGATAGCGAGTCCACCAGTCGCCGAGCCCCGGTTTGATCTCTTCTGCCTGTTCACGCAGTAACAGGAAATCGTAGGCGGCGCGGAAGCGAGGGTGCTCCATCATGGCGTCAGCACGCTTGCCGGCACGCTTGTCCAGGCGAAGCTGCAGCTCCCACATTTCACGCATCACGGTGGAGAAGCGGCGGGGAATCGCGGTGTGTTTGATCTGGGTGTTGAGGGCGCGAGTGGCGCTCTTGTGCAGGGCCTGGGCCGGCGGCAGGCCGCTGGACAGGTAATGGCCCATGCGTTCCTGAATGATCGGCCACAGTAGTACCGCGTAGATAAAGGCGGGAGTGACCGGTTTGCCATCGGCCAGTCGCTTGTCGGTGTTATCCATGGCGGCCAGCAGCATGGCTTCCCATATCTGGCCTTTTTCTCCCTCCAGGGCCTGCTGGGTTTCCGGGAACAGGAAGCGGAACAGGCCAAGGCTCTGCAACTGTTCATAGGAATCCCGGGCATGGCCACTGAGGAACAGCTTGAGTACTTCATCAAACAGGCGGGCGGAGGGGACCTGCAACAGCAGCTCCGCCAGGTCGGGAATCGGGTCGCCGGTGGCGGGATCGATATGGAACCCCAACTTGGCGGCGAAGCGGGCAGCGCGCAGCATGCGCACCGGGTCTTCGCGGAAGCGGGTTTCCGGGTCGCCGATCAGGTGAATGACCTGCTCGTCGATGTCATCCAGACTGCCGACGAAATCATGCAGGGTGAAATCGGCAATGTTGTAGTACAGCGCGTTAATGGTGAAATCCCGGCGCAGGGCATCTTCCTCGATACTGCCCCAGGTGTTGTCGCGCAGTACCAGGCCGGTTTCTTCGTGGGCGTGGTGCTGGTCGCGGTCCGGGTTGTCCTCCCGATTCATGGCGCGGAAGGTGGAGACTTCAATGACTTCGCGGCCAAAGCGCACATGCACGATCTGGAAGCGGCGACCAATGATGCGGCTACGCTTGAACAGGCGATTGACCTGTTCCGGCGTGGCATTGGTGCTCACATCGAAATCCTTGGGCTCGCGACCACAGAGAATATCCCGCAGGCAGCCGCCAACCAGGTAGGCTTCAAAGCCCGCCTTGTGCAGGCCATAAAGGACATCCAGCGCAGCGCGGGACACCTGTTTGCGGGAAATGGGATGTTGGTCGCGGGGAATGACTCGCGGTTCGAACGTTCTGCGGTTTTTTAGGGAACCCTTCTTAAACCAGCCAGTCATACGTTCCAGGAACTTGCAGGGCATGCGTCAGTATTAGCCTCAAAGGTGTGCAATAAAGCGGCGATAGTAGCACTTTTTCTGGTTCATTGAGATACTGGCCGACGTTGGCCTGGCCCAGAAAGTAAAAAGGAGCCACAACCGAAGTTGTGACTCCCATATTTTGCGCTGATTCTGTTGTTATTATTGTTTGTGTTGTTTTCTGCCTTGTCGCTGCAATCATCAGTTGCAGCAGCATTGCATCGGCTCGTGAAATTATTCTTCTTCTTTCTTGTTGTTATTGTTGAGCCTGTTACGCCGCTGTTTTTATTGTTTGCTGGCGTGGGATTCATAGTGCCCGTCCCACCGGGGCAATGCAACAAAGAGTGAATTTCTTTTAAAACAATGAGTTAAGAGAGAAACCTAAAGCGAAAGTAAATAGTTTCCAGGAATGTGTAACCCTGGTGTTACCTGTCTGTGTAGCGCGGTAACACTTGTTGCTGCCTGCGGTCTTTTGCCGGGGAATAGGGAGTGTTTCTCTACTGCCAAGGTCAGAAGTTTTTTACATAGCCTGGAGCAAAAACCCGTCTCGCCGGTCGTGCAGCAATGACAGGCGGGGTGTTAGCGGCGACTACCGGCTTTTTTGCGGGGAATTCCCAGTCGCTGGCGGCGCTCCCACAGGCTCTTGCGGCTGATGCCCAGTTTCTGGGCCAGTTCGGTCTCGGTCATGCTGTCCTGGTTTTCCATCACGAAGCGGGTGAAGTAATCCTCCAGGGACAGATCTTCGCTGGGATCCAGGCTGGCGCGGCTTACCCGCTGGGGCGTTCGGTTGGGATTCAGGCCCAGCTGTGACGGACCGATGCCATCTTCCTCGGTGAGAATAATGGCCCGCTCAATCACGTTTTCCAGTTCGCGCACATTGCCGGGCCAGCTATAGCCGACCATGGCCTGCCAGGCGGCGTCGGTGAAATAGAGGTCGTGTCGGTTGAGCTTCTCGCAGCCGCGGGCAAGCAGGGCGTTGGCCAGACTTTGCAGATCGTCCTGACGGTCGCGCAGGGGGGGCAGGGTCAGCTCCATGACATTGAGCCGGTAGTACAGATCCTGACGGAAATGACCTTCTGCCACTCGCCCGGGTAAATCCAGCTGGCTGCTGGCAAGAATACGCACGTCAACCTTGCGCGGTGACAGGGAACCCTGGCGGTGGATTTCGTGGTGGGTGAGCAGGGTCAGCAGGCGGCTCTGCACGTCGCTATTCAGCTCGCCCACTTCGTCGAGAAACAGGGTGCCACCATCGGCTTCCTCGATACGCCCGGCGCTGTCTTCATCGCCGAACAGTTCTGTCAGCTGCAGGTTTTTCGGCAGGGCGGCGCACTGCACCGAGATCAGCGGGCCGCCGGCACGCTCACTTTGTTCGTGCAGGGCGCGGGCGGTGAGTTCCTTGCCGGTACCGGATTCGCCCATGATCAAGACCGGTGTATTAGTGGGGCCCACCCGGTGGATGCGATGCTTGAGTTCCTGCATGGCATCACTGTCGCCGATCATGTTGTGTACCGGGTAGCTGCGCTCCATATCCCGTCGCAGGGCGCGATTGCCTCTGTTCAGTCGACCTTCCTTGAGCACACGCTCAACGGCCAGCAGCATTTCATCGTGATCGAACGGTTTGGGGATATAGTCCACCGCACCCTGGCGCATGGCGTCCACCGCAGAACGCAGGCTGGCATAGCTGGTCATGATCAGTACCGGGGTGGTGCCGGCGCTGTCTATCAGGGCGGTGCCGGGCTCGCCGGGCAGACGCAGGTCGCTGATGATGAGATCAAACTGATTGAGGTGCTGTTCCCGGGCCTGCTCCACGGAGTCGGCTTCTGCCACGGAGTGTTCGTGGCGTACCAGCAGTTTGCGCAGGGCGCCGCGAATCACCGGTTCATCTTCAACAATCAGGATGTGGCTCATGTATCGCTGGGTCCTTACTTATCTGGTTGAGCAGGATACTACGTTTACGGCTGCCCGGGGGCAGCGGCTTGTTGCCTGTGCACCGGCAGACTGACCACAAAGCGGGTGCCACCTTTTTCGCTGAGCGGGCTTTCTACCCGGATGGTGCCCTGATGTTCTTCGATAATACTGTACACCAGCGCCAGGCCCAGGCCGGTACCGCGGCCCGGTGGCTTGCTGGTGACGAAGGGTTCGAACAGGGCATCGCGCAATGTATCCGGAATGCCGTGGCCCTGATCCTCCAGCAGAATATCGAGGAAGTCACCGCGTGGCTCACAGTGCACGGTGACTGGCTGCTGGTCTTCGCTGGCATCGGCGGCATTGCCAAGCAGGTTGATGAACACCTGGAGCAAGCGTTGCGGGTCGCCCTTGACCCAGTAGCTTGCCGGGCAGTGATTCTCGAACGGTTGCTGGCGGTGATCCGGGTCCAGCAGCAGCAATGAGATGGCTTCGTCCACGGTGTCGCACAGGTTTACCGGTACCTGCTCACTGAGCTTGATACCACCGGAATGACTGAAGGTTACCAGGGATTCCACGATACGCGTGATACGCCGGGTCTGTTCGAGAATCTGGTCGCAGGCCTCCTGCTGTTCCTCCAGGTCGCTGTCTTCATCCAGATTCTGGGTCAGACAGGCAATGGCGGTGACCGGGTTGCCGATTTCGTGGGCCACCCCGGCGGCCAGGCGGCCGATGGAGGCCAGGCGTTCGTTATGAGCCAGGTGCGCTTCCATGTGGCGCAGTTCAGTAATGTCCTCGATTACCAGTACCTGGCCGCCGGCCTGCTCGGCGGTGCCAGCGCCCATCACCTCGGACTTGTGCAGACTCAGCCAGCGTGTCTGGTTTTCCACTTCCAGTGACTGCTGGGGCTGATGGGCATTGTCGTCGTGGCTGAAGCGAGTAAAGAAGTCGCCCCAGGGCGGGTCCAGGTCTGCCAGCCGCGAGCCGATGGTGTCTTCGGCGGTAATGCCGGTGAGGCTTTCCATGGCCCGGTTCCAGCCGATGATTTCCCGGTCAGCACCCAGGGAAATGACCCCCATGGGCAGCTCCAGCAGGGTCTGACGATGGAAACGGCGCAGGCCATCCAGTTCCGCCGCCAGCCCGGACAGGCGATCCCGGTACTGTTCCAGGCGCGATTCAATGAACTGGATGTCTTCGCTGGAGTGTTGTTCCTCCTCCGGCAGGTAGGGCAGGTGATCGTCGATCAGTTGGTGGGACACCGAGGGGCCGAGCAGGCCGGACAGATTGGTTTCCAGCTGGTCGCGCAGTCGCCGCAGGGCATAGGGGCGGGTTTCCGTGCGTGGCAGGTGCAGATCGCGCAGCGACATTTCCACTTCCCGGGTGGCGGTGATCGGCCCCAGCGGCTGGCTCATGGCATCAATGAAATCGTCCACGCTTTTTGCTTCCAGCTCCCAGCGATAGGGGCGGCGCAGGCTGTCCACGGCACAGGCTTCGGCGGCGTTCTTTTCCGACCGGGACATGGGCGTGACGATGGATACGATGGCATAGATCAGGGCATTGGCGGTTACCGAGGCGATGGCCACGTGGTGCCACTGGCTGGCGCCGGTCTGGAAACGCATGCCCAGCAGTTCCATCAGTGGCTGGAATTGCCAGTTCGGGTAGGCGATGGGTACCAGCAGCAGCATGACCCATAAGATAAAGCCGACCAGTAGCCCGGCGAAGAGGCCGTTGCGATTGCCGGAGGGCCAGAACAGGGCGCCGATCAGCCCGGGAACGAACTGCAGGGTCGCCACAAAGGTGAGCACGCCCAGTTCCACCAGGGTGTGATCCGTGCCGGTGAAGCGGTAGAACAGATAAGCCAGAGCGAGAATGGCGGCGATCAGAATGCGCCGGGTCCAGAGCAGATTGCGATACAGGTTCTGGCCCTGCAGCGGGCTGGCGGGCAGTACCAGATGATTCAGACACATGCCGGACAGGGCCAGGGTGGCCACGATGAGCATGCCACTGGCGCCGGCAAGCCCGGCGATATAGCCGAGCACCGCGCCGTGACCACCGGTAATCATGCCGATGCCGAGGGCGTAATAATCGGGCGGGGTGGGGGCATTGCCGGCCGCCGCGGCCCACAGGATGACCGGCACGCACAGTGCCATCAGCAGGAACATCAACGGCAGCGCCCAGCTGGCAGTGACCAGCGCGCGCGGGTTCATGTTCTCGGTAAAGGCCATATAGAACATGTGCGGCAGCACCACGGCGGAGACAAAGAACGCCATGATCATGGAATGCCAGGTGCCGTCCTGCAGGGGATAGTAGAGTCGCGCCAGCATTTCCGGGTGGTCATCCAGCCAGGCATTCAGGCTGGAAGGCCCATCGAACACTCCGTAAAGGCCGAGCAACGCCACCGCACCGAAGGCCAGCAACTTGATCAGTGATTCCATGGCGATGGCCATCACCAGCCCTTCGTGCTTTTCCCGGGCAGTGGTATGGCGGGCGCCGAACAGGATGGCAAAAATCACCATCATCAGGCAGAACCCGGCGGCCAGATCGCGGGGGTCGGCGGTGCCACTGAGTATCTGGATCGACTCGGCTACGGCCTTCAGTTGCAGGGCCAGCAGGGGCAGTACCCCGATCAGCATGATGATGGTGGTCATGGCCCCGGCCAGCCGGCTGCGGTAGCGGAAGGCAAACAGGTCCGCCAGGGAGCTGAGCTGATAGGTGGTGGTCAGTCTGAGGATCGGTGCCAGAAGAATGGGAGCAAGCAGGAAGACCCCGGAAATACCCAGGAAATAGGACAGGAAGTTGTAGCCGTACTGGTAGGCGTAGCCCACTGACCCGTATACCGCCCAGGCACTGGCATAGACCCCCAGTGACAGCACGTAGACCGCCGGGTGACGTACCCAGTGAGCGGGCAACCAGCCACGCTCGGTGATCCAGGCCACCGCAAACAGAAACAGCAGGTAGCAACCGGCAATCAGGATCAGATCGCTGACACTATAGACCATCGACATCCTTGCTCTTGGCAATCCAGTAGCTCAGGGCGATCAGGCCCAGCCAGATCAGATAGGGGCGATACCAGGCGCGCCCACCTTCACTCCACCAGTCGATGATGGCGGGGGAAAGCAGATAAGTGCCGAGAATAAAGATGATCAGCAGTCGGTCGGTATACATAGGTGGTTTAACCCCTCCGGGCCGATGAGCATACGCCAGGGGGTGGGGCGTGTAAAAGCGAGGACAGCGGCAAGTTACAAGCTACAAGTTTCAAGCTGCAAGGCGCGGGATGTGTATTTGTGTTCTGGTCGGCTGTCTCCGCGCTTATACCGTTAAAGGCGGGCACAGCATTTGCTGTGGGTTTTCCCCGGTTCGAGTTAGAACCTTCAGCTTGTAGCTTGCAACTCCTCTGGCAATGGTTGCTGGCGGCCGGCTGGCCACTGGTGATCGGGGTAGTGTGCTGTGCCCCATGCCAGAAGTGCTGCCGGGCTTGCGCCTTGCAAGTCTGAGGGTGGCTGAAGGCCCAGGCAGTGAAGGGCGGCGGTAAGTAACCGGCTGGCCCGAGCGGGGTCCAGGGCTTCACTACCCGCGGACTTGGACAACTTCAGGTTCCGGCCATCGGTGACTACCGGTAAATGCGCATACTCAGGTGCCGGCCTGCCCAGGCATTCCAGTAGCCAGCGCTGGCGCAGGGTGGAATCGAGCAGGTCGGCGCCCCGCAACACATGGGTAATGCCCTCATCCGCATCGTCCAGGGCGCAGGCCAGTTGATAACCGAACAGGCCGTCGCGACGACGAATGACGAAGGCGCCACCATCGTGTTGCAGATTGTTGATGATGGCTCCCTGAATACCATCCTGGTAGATCAGCTCTCGATCGGGAACCTGGAGGCGGATGGCGGTATCGGTGGCCGGTGGCACAGCGGCGCTGATGCCGGGATGGTTGTGATTCAGAGTGGCCAGTTGTTTGCGGGTCAGGCGACAGTGGAAGGCATGGCCGCTGTCGAGTAGGGTCTCCACTGCCTGCTGATAGCCGCTGTGCCGCTGGCTCTGGTAACGCACCGGGCCATCCCAAAACAGCCCGAAGCTTTCCAGCTGACGCAGGATGGCATCGGCGGCCCCAGGCATTTCCCGGGGCGGATCCAGATCATCCACCCGCACCAGCCATTCCCCACCCGCATGGCGCGCTTCCAGCCAACTGGCCAGCGCAGCCACCAGCGACCCGAAATGCAGGGGCCCGGAGGGGGTGGGGGCGAAACGTCCGCGATAGGTCATAAAGGCAGTTAATAGTGAATAGTTAACAGTTAATAGTTGCGCGAAATACGGTTAACAGTAGTTTAAAAACGAGGAAGCCGCGTCCAAACTTGTTCGCGGCTTCCAGCATTTCAAGAACAAAAGCCCGCTACCGCGAGCTATTAACTGTTCACTGTTAACTATTCACTGGTCTTACCCTGCCAGCTGCTTTTCCTTGATCTCCGCCAGTTCCTTGCAGTCGATGCACAGGTCGGCGGTGGGACGGGCTTCCAGGCGGCGGATGCCGATTTCGATGCCACAGGCTTCGCAGAAGCCGTAATCGTCCTTGTCGACCAGATCCAGAGTCTTCTCGATCTTCTTCAGCAGCTTGCGCTCGCGATCGCGGGTACGCAGTTCCAGGGCAAATTCTTCTTCCTGGGTGGCGCGGTCTGCCGGGTCGGGCAGGTTGGCCTGCTCGTCCTGCAGATGGTGCATGGTGCGATCGGCTTCTTCCATCAACTCCTGGCGCCAGGCCAGCAGAATCTGGCGGAAGTGTTCGCGTTGCTTCTCGTTCATGTACTCCTCGTTTTTGGCTGGCATGTAGGGCTTGAAGCCGTGCATTTGAGCCTGCGAGGCGGATGAGGCGGTTTTCTTTTTCACGTTTGCTTTTACCTGAGCAGAAGAGATGGATCGGCTCGGCGAAGTCCCTTTGCCGGCAGTCGCGCTCCGTGCGTTACCGGTATTCGATGCGTCTCTGGCAGCGGCCCGGGCCGCTGCCGATGCCTTCCCGGAGGTAGGCAATTTTGTTCTAGGTGCAGCGGGTGCTGCTTTTTTGGCTGCCGTTCTTTTGGCAGCGGGCTTGCTGGCCTTCGCTGACTTGGCGTTGGCAGCAGTGGATTGAGGCTTGCTGGTGGCCGGCTTCGCCGCAGGTTTGCTGGCCGCTTTTTTGGCGACGGGCTTACTGGCTGGCGCTTTCACTGCGGTTTTTTTGACCGGTGCTTTCTTCGCGACGGCTTTCTTTGCAGCGGGTTTCGCTGCAGGCTTTGCGGTGACGGCTTTCTTCGCCGGTGCCGTTTTTTTGGCGACCGCTTTTTTGGGAGTGGTTTTTTTCACAGAGGCCTTCTTGGCCGGCGCCTTTTTAGCGGCAGGCTTGGTGGCGGGTTTCTTTACGGCAGCTTTTTTGGCTGCGGTTTTGGCTGGGGCCTTTTTGGCCGCAGGCTTTGCTGTCACCTTTTTCGCCGCTGCTTTCTTGGCCGGAGCCTTCTTCACGGCAGCCTTCTTGGCTGGCGCCTTGCGGGCAGCGGTCGATGTAGTGGCTTTCTTGCTGCTGGAAGCAGACCCGGTAGTTTGTTTTTTAGCCGCCTTTTTCGGGGCTTTCTTTTTGCCGGTGGCCATTTTGAGTAACTCCCTTAGCATCTTCTCGACTCTCTATCCTGTCCCACTATCCCTGGGGCCCGCTTGATATAACCAGGCACGGGCGTAATGTAATCTTTTGACCTTACCCCGTCCGGGTAAGTCTTGTCACCAGTTGGTGAAAATCTGGCCGATTATAGCCATGCCACCCTTATAGGAAAGAGGAATCTTGTGATAACGCTGTCGCACTTTGCCGAGCAGATCCCGCCCTTCCATGTTATGGCGCTGCTGGAGCGAGCCCAGCAACTGGCTGCTCAGGGGCACGATGTGATTCATCTGGAAGTGGGGGAGCCGGATTTTGAAACGCCGGCACCGGTGTTGGAAGCCATAGCTGCCGCCACCCGTGATCGCGGGACTGGCTACACGCCGGCGGCAGGTCTCCCTGCTTTGCGCCAGGCTATTGCGGATGACTACCGGGAGCGGTTTTCCGCTACCGTCTCACCGGCGCAGATCGTGGTGACGCCAGGCGCTTCGGGGGCGTTGCAATTGGCACTGGCGGCCCTGATCAATCCCGGTGACGGCGTATTGCTGAGCGATCCGGGCTACCCCTGCAATCGCCAGTTCGTGAATCTGGTGGGAGGGAAACCCCAGCCGCTGGTATTAAAGGCAGAGGATGACTTCACCCTGACGGCCAGTGAGTTGCTGGCGGCCTGGCAACCGGATACCCGTTTGGCCATGGTGGCCAGCCCGGATAATCCCACCGGCAATATGCTGTCACTGGATACGCTGCAGGCCATGGCTGAGGGGGCGGTGCAGCAAGGTGGTCTGCTGCTGGTGGACGAAATCTATCAGGGCCTCTGTTATCGCGGGCCGGCGCAATCGGTGTTGTCGCGAACCGATCAGGTGCTGGTGATCAACAGCTTCAGTAAATATTTCTGCATGACCGGTTGGCGGCTGGGCTGGCTGGTGGCGCCGGAGCCGTTGGTGCCGGCCATTGAGCGGCTGGCACAGAATCTGTTTCTGGCGCCCTCCACCCCGGCGCAATACGGAGCGCTTGCCGCTCTGCAGGAGCCTTCCCTGACGATCCTGGAGCAGCGCCATCAGCTGTTTGCCCGCCGCCGCCAGTGTCTGCTCAATGGGCTTGCCCATCTGAAGTTGCCGGTGGTGTCCAAGGCTGACGGCGCTTTCTATGTCTATGTGGATGTGAGCGACTGGACCAACGACAGCTTTGCTTTCTGTGCAGACCTGCTGGAAAAGGAAAAGGTGGCCATGACGCCGGGTCTGGATTTCGGTGATGGCCATGATCACCATCGCTATGTTCGCCTGGCCTATACCTGTGCCGAGTCCCGTCTTGTTGATGCCCTGCACCGGTTGGGCCACTACCTGGAGTCCCTGTGAAGTTTTCTCCTCACCTGGAAACGGTCACGCTACTGCGACGCTACAAGCGGTTTATGGCTGATGTAGTGCGCGCCGATGGCACTGAAATGACCGTGCACTGCGCCAACACAGGCTCCATGAAAAACTGCGTACTCGGTGAGCCCCAGCAGGCGCTGATTTCCGACAGTGGTAATCCCAAGCGCAAATATCGACACACCCTGGAGGCGCTGCAGGTGGGCCATGGCCACTGGGCCGGGGTCAATACCAGCCGACCCAATGCGCTGGTGGAAGAGGCGGTCCGCGCCGGCCATGTTGACGCACTGAGCCCTGGCACCGGCGTGGAACGGGAAGTGAAATACGGTGACAGCCGCTTTGATCTGGCATTGGGGGAGCGCAGCGACCCCCACACCTTTATCGAGGTGAAAAACGTCACCCTGGGGCCGGGGCCCGATGACACCGATGATGGCATGATTGCCTTTCCGGATTCCGTCACCGTGCGCGGCCAGAAACATCTGCTGACGCTGATGGACGTGGTGGCATCCGGAAAGCGGGCGGTACTGTTTTTCTGTGTGCAGCACAGTGGCGCGACCGCTGCCCGGCCAGCGGATGAGATTGATGCCCGTTACGGGGAACTGCTGCGTGAAGCCGTGCAGAAGGGGGTAGAAGTGCTGGCATGGAAGGTGGCGATATCCGCCGATGGTTTCGAACTGGAAAAACCCTTGCCGATTCGGATGTAGGAGTTCCTCTCGAGGGACGAACCACGCGTTAGCGTGGGAAACGCCTCAGAGGCTCCCAAGCCATTAACGCCGTTGCTGTCGTGATCGGGTAGCCCCTGCCTCGCCTTTTCCCTCGCCTGGGCTCGGGTTCGTCCCTCGAGAGGAATTATTCGCTTCGCTCACCCTTCGGGCCGCACGGAACTACGTGCGTTACTCCGCTGCGCTACGTTCCTACAGCGGCGTTGTAGAAAACACGGTGCCAGCCCTATCGCGCCGCGAGCGACGCGCCTACAGAAAGTCGCTGTTCCTCTACAGCGGGGCCTGCAAGCTGCGCAGTTGCTGCTGCAATAACTCCACCTGTATCCGCCAGTAGTTCATCGATTCAAACCAGGGAAAGGCGGGCGGAAAGGCAGGGTCATCCCAGCGTTTGGCCAGCCAGGCGTCGTAGCAGATGATGCGGCGTGTGCGTAATGGCTCGATCAGGGAAACCTGCTGCCAGGGGAAGGGCAGAAAGGTGTCATAACCGCTGGCGAGGACGCGTAGCTGATGTTGTTGTTCGTCCTGTTCGCCGGACAGCAGCATCCAGAGATCCTGCATGGCTGGCGCGCGCAGGCTGTCGTCCAGATCCACAAAATGCGGTTTGTCATCGCGCCACAGGATGTTGCCGGTATGGCAGTCGCCATGCACATTGAGCAGCGGGAAATCCACATCGCGCAGGCGTTGTTCGATGGCTTCCAGCAGTTGGCCCGAGACATCCCGATACTGGCTGCGGTAATTCAGATCTACCACGTCATTGATCAGAAAGGTGCTGGCGGCACGAATATCGGCGACCGGGTCCATGGTGTGGCGGAGCTGATAGGGGCGGTCGCTGCCGCAGGCATGCCAGCGTGCCAGGGTGCGGCCGAGTTGTTCCAGATGGTTGTCGTTGTCCAGCTCTGGCGCGTGGCCGCCCGCTCTGCGGAACACCGCAAAGGCAAAGCCGTCGCAGTGGAACAGGGTGGTGCCATTCTTTTCGATGGGGGCAACCACGGGCAGGTCCCGCTCCACCAGGAACAGGCTGAAGGCGTGCTCTTCGAGAATCTGTTCGTCGCTCCAGCGCTGCGGGCGGTAGAACTTGACGATTACCGGCGGGCCCTCTTCCTGGCCCACCTGGTATACCCGGTTTTCGAAGCTGTTCAGTTGCAGCAGGCGTCCGTCGCTGAGGAAGCCGGCGGCGTCTACCGCATCCAGCATGTAATCCGGGGTAAGGTCATCAAAGGGGTGGCTCATGCCGGTTGTGTTACCTCGCCTAGCCAGACTTCATCGCCGCGAACTTCCAGGGGAACCGGGATCAGCTTGTCGCCGCTGCAGGGGCCGGACAGGCAATCACCTGTATCAATGTCGAACAGGGCGCCGTGGTTGGCGCACATGAGAAACTGGTTGTCGCCATCCATGAACTGGTCAGGCATGAAGTTCAGTTCGATGCCCAGGTGCGGGCACCAGTTGATGTAAGCGTGAATCTGTCCATCAAATTTGACCACGATGACGGGCTGGCCGTCTTTCTGAAATTCCCGCGCGCTCTCGTGTTCGATGTCGTTCACGTTGCAGATGTGTTCCATGGCGTACCTGTGTGCTGTTCATCGGGCGGGGTGCAGCACATCCCCGCCGTTGTTGGGTCAGGCAGAGATGGCTTGAGGCCATGTCTGCCCTTCGCTAAGTGGCGATTAGTCGCCAAGGACGGTCTGACGCATTTCCTGATGCACGTCCGCAGAAAGGCGTGGGCCGAATTCGGTCACCAGCCGGGCGGCGGCGGCAGAGGCCAGCTTGCCGGCAGCGGCAAAATCGTGGCCGTGGGTGATGGCGTACAGGAAGGCACCGGCAAACATGTCGCCGGCACCGTTACTGTCGATGGCCTTCACCGGCACCGGATCGATGTGATGCGTCTGTTCGCCATCCCACACCAGCGCGCCTTTGGCGCCCAGGGTGATGACGGCGGAACGGCATACGGTCTTGAGCTTTTCCAGCGCCGCTTCCGGGCTGTCGGTATCGGTATAGCTGGTGGCTTCGGCATCGTTGCAGAACAGCAGGTCCACGCCGTCGCCCAGCATGTCGGACAGGCCGTCCTTGAAGAACTGCACCATGGCCGGGTCAGAGAAAGTCAGTGAGGTTTTCACGCCATGCTTCTCGGCCAGCTGGCGCAGTTTGATGGCCGCCGCCCGGGAGCTGTCACCGCTGACCAGATAACCCTCCAGGTACACATAGTGGCTGGCGGCGATGGCGGCTTCGTCCAGCTCCGCCTCGGAAACCTGACTGGAAATACCCAGATAGGTATTCATGGTGCGTTCCGCATCCGGCGTCAGCATGACCAGACATTTGCCGGAAATGCCGCTGTCGCGGCTGCCGTTCATGTTGGTATCGACGCCGGCGGCGGTCAGATCGTTGACAAAGATGTCGCCGGTGGCGTCGTCCGCTACCTTGCAGGCGTAGTAGCTGTTGCCACCGAAGTAGCGGGTGGCGACCACGGTGTTGCAGGCAGAACCGCCGCTGGTTTGTTTATGAGGCTCGGCTTCGTCGGCCAGAGCAGCGATCAGCTCCGCCTGACGGGCTTCGTCCACCAGGGTCATCAGGCCCTTGCCTACCTCCATGCGCTCAAGGAAGGCGTCGCTGACCTCGATTTCTGTATCCACCAGGGCGTTGCCGAGGGCATAAACGTCGTATTTTTTCGTCATGGAGGCTCCGTCTTTCGGTTCGGATAAGCAAGGGCGGCTATTATGGGCGCCCCGGGTCAGGTTGCAAAATTTACTCAAATCACTGTGAAGGGAACGGATAAGGCAAGAGAGACTCATAAAACACTCACACTTTTCTCTATACTCCCTGCCATGGCGAAAAAAGCGAAAAAGTCCCCCGCGCGATCGCGGCGGCAACCGAATCGAAAAAAACGCAGCAGCGGACAACCACGTCGCTGGTTCAGCTGGTCCTTTGTGGGCAAGGCCGCGTTGGTGTGCCTGGTGCTGGGGGCTGCGGGACTGGCCTACCTGGATGCGCTGGTACGCGAGCGTTTTGATGCCCATGTCTGGCAGTTGCCGGCACGGGTGTATGCGCGCCCGGTAGAGCTTTATGAAGGCCGCGTACTGTCCCGCGAGGACATGCTCAAGTTGCTGGATCTGATGCGCTATCGGCGCGACTCCCGGGCGGCTACCCCTGGCAGCTATGCGGTGCAGGGCAACAGCTTGCTGCTGCATACCCGTGGTTTCAACGACAGTGATGGCGGCGAAAAGGCGGAGCGGATCCGGTTAAGTCTGTCTGGTGGTCAGGTTCGGTCCCTGGAGGCCGGCGGTGATCGGCTGGCACGCCTGGAGCCGTTGCAGATCGGCAGTATTCATCCCCAGCATGCGGAAGACCGGGTGCTGGTGCCGTTGGACAAGGTACCGCCGCTACTGGTGGAGATGCTGATTGCCACCGAGGACCAGGCCTTCTACGACCACCATGGCATTTCCCTGCGCGGTCTGGCCCGGGCCATGCTGGCGAATGTCAAAGCCGGGCGGCTGGTTCAGGGTGGCAGCACCCTGACACAGCAACTGGTGAAAAATTTCTGGCTTACCTCAGAGCGCACCCTGTCACGCAAGCTCCTGGAAATGCCCATGGCCATGCTGCTGGAGCTGCATTACAGCAAGGAGCAGATTCTCGAGGCATACCTCAACGAAGTGTACCTGGGGCAGGACGGAGCCCGGGCCATTCATGGCATGGGGCTGGGCGCCCAGTTCCTGTTCGGTCGACCTCTGGAAGAACTGGAACCCCATCATCTGGCCACTCTGGTGGCGCTGCTCAAGGGGCCCAGCTGGTATGACCCGCGCCGCCACCCGGAGCGCTCCCTGGAGCGTCGCAACACGGTATTGAAGGTGGCACTGAATGAGGGGGCGCTGTCGAAAGCGGATTACGACAAATACAGTAACCGCTCCCTGGAAGTGGTGCCGCGTGGTGCCTCCGCGCTTTATGCATTCCCCGCCTTCATTGATCTGGTAAGGCGGCAGCTGGCTCGGGATTACCCGCCGGAGGTGCTCAGTGATGAGGGGCTACGTATTCACTCCACCCTGGATGTGCTGGCCCAGCTCGCTGCCGAAGGGGCGCTGAGCGATCATCTCGACCGCCGCGATCCTGACGAAAGCAAAAAACTTAATGGTGCGGTGGTAGTGGTGGCGCCCGCCCAGGGCGATGTGCTGGCGCTGGTCAGCAATCGCAGCTCCCGGGAGGCCGGTTTCAACCGGGCCCTGGATGCCCAGCGCCCGATCGGCTCCCTGGCCAAGCCGGCGGTGGTGCTGTCGGCGGTGAGCCAGCCCAAGCAATGGTCCCTGGCTACCCTGGTGGAAGACGGGCCCGTGGAAGTCACGCTGCCCAATGGCACGACCTGGTCGCCGCAGAACTTCGACAATCAGTCCCGTGGCGCCATGCCGGTGGTGGATGTGCTGACCTATTCGCGCAATCAGGGCACCGCTCGCCTGGGGCTGGATGTGGGCCTGGACAAGGTGGCTGGCACCATGAATACCCTGGGGGTGACCCGCAATATTCCCCTTTACCCGAGTATTCTGCTGGGAAGCCTGGAATTGACCCCGTTCGAGGTGGCGATGATGTATCAGCCTCTTTCAACGGGTGGGTTCAGCACTCGCCTGCGCTCCATTACCGATGTGCTCGACAAGGAAGCCAAGCCGCTGGCCCGTTACCCGGTCAATACCGACGAGGTGGTGGATGCCGGCCCGGCCTTCCTGACCCAGTGGGCCATGCAGCAGGTAGTCGAGAAAGGGACCGGCCGTGCCGCCCGGGCGTCATTGCCGCAGGACCTCAAGGTGGCAGGCAAGACCGGCACCAGTAATGATTTCCGTGACGCCTGGTTTGCCGGTTTCTCTGCCAACCATCTGGCGGTAGTCTGGGTGGGCCGGGATGATAACCGCAATGCGGGTATTACCGGCTCCAGCGGTGCCTTGCCGGTATGGGCGCAGCTGATGGGTAAACTCCCCCAGCGCAGCCTGTCGCAGACGCCGCCTGCCGGCGTGGACTGGGTATGGATGAACCCGGATGGCAAGCGCGTTAGTGCTGAGGGGTGCGGCGATGCCCGTCGCTACCCGATGCTGGAAGCCTCGATTCCCCAGGACAGCGACGGCTGTGGCTCGGTAAAAGAAGCCGGGAAAGGCATCAAGGGCTGGTTCAAGGGGCTGTTTGACTAGCGTTGCAGCAAACTTTTACCACTGAGAACACAGCGTTCGATAAGGCCGGTCCCGGTTACAGCTGCAGATCGTCTGCATTCCCAGCCGGGTCTTGCCGTGGCGCTGTTCAAGGATAGTCAGGATGTTGAGTGTGCAAAGGCTTGTTCAGCTGATGCTGATCAGTATGGTGCTGGCGGGCTGTGCGGTCCGTGCTCCGGTGGAGGAACCCGCAGAGCCGATGACCGCCAGTCAGGAACTGGAAGGCTCGCCGGCACTGGGCCTGTTGAGTCGGGCGGAACAGGCCCGTCAGCAGGGGCAGACATCGGCTGCAGAGCGTTATCTGGAGCGAGCCCTGAATATCGCCCCGGATTCCTCCTGGCTGTACAAGGAGCTGGCGGGGTTGCGGCTTTCCGAGGGCGATCCCCGCGGCGCAGAAGGCTTCGCATTGAAGGCGTTACGACTGGCTCCTGAGCATGACGATTACCGGGCTGGCTTGTGGGATCTGGTGGCCACTGCCCGTGATCGCCAGGGTGACAAATCCGGCGCCCGTCAGGCCCGCAGCAAAGCGACGGCGTTGCGCAATCCCAAGGCCAGGCCGGTATGACACCGGCGGTGCAGGCTGCGAAAAAGGCCGGCGTTTCCTTTCAATTGCACAGTTATGACCATGATCCCAAGGCGCAAAGCTACGGGCTGGAAGCGGCGGACGCCTTGCAGCTGCCCCCGCAAACCGTCTTCAAGACGCTGCTGGCACTGGTGGATGAACAGCCGGTGGTGGCCATGGTGCCGGTGGCTCATCAACTGGATCTGAAATGTCTGGCCCGCGCCCACGGCGGCAAGAAAGCGGCCATGTGTCCGGGGGACAAGGCGCAGCGCCTGACAGGCTATGTACTCGGTGGTATCAGTCCGCTGGGGCAGAAAAAACAGTTGCCGCTGTATCTGGATTTTAGTGCCCAATCACACAATCCCATCTACATGAGCGCCGGTCGGCGCGGGCTGGAAATCGCCATGGCGCCGCAGGATCTGCTGGGGCTGACTGGTGGAAAGATGGTGGCGCTGGTTCGCGACTGACCTTGCTTATGAGGGCGCTGTAGGAGCGCCTCTTGAGGCGCGAACCCGAGCCTTGGCGAGGGAAAACGATACTGCTTTCACGCAAGCGTCGCTCACAAACCTCTGCTTGCGCGGCACGGTTCGCACCTCAAGAGGTGCTCCTACAGGTGAGATTCTTGTCAGGCCTTTACACCTTCGCAAACGCCTTGCGCGCTGCCGCAATGGTGGCCTCGATATCCTCATCGCTGTGCGCTGCTGACACGAAACCGGCTTCAAAAGCACTGGGGGCCAGGTACACGCCCTGGTCCAGCATGGCGTGGAAGAAGCGGTTGAAGCGCTCGCTGTCGCAGGCCATCACGTCGGCAAAGCTGCTGATGCGGCTCTGGTCGGTGAAGAACAAGCCGAACATGGCGCCCGCTTGCGCGGTGGTGAAGGCGACGCCTTCGGCGTGGGCGGCTGCCGTCATGCCATCCAGCAGGCGGGTGGTTTTTTCTGTCAGCGCCTCATGGAAGCCGGGTTCGCTGAGCAGGTTGAGGGTGGTCAGCCCTGCCGCCATGGCCACCGGGTTACCGGACAGGGTGCCTGCCTGATAGACCGGGCCCAGCGGTGCCAGGTGTTCCATGATGGATTTCTTGCCGCCAAAGGCGCCCACCGGCATACCGCCACCGATGATCTTGCCCAGGGTGGTCATGTCCGGGGTCACATCGTAGAGCGCCTGGGCGCCGCCCAGTGCCACCCGGAAGCCGGTCATGACTTCGTCGAAGATCAGCACGCTGCCGTGGTCATCACAGTATTGGCGCAGGGCCTGCAGGAACGCCTTGGTGGGCGGCACGCAGTTCATGTTGCCGGCCACCGGCTCGACGATGACGGCGGCAATCTGGTCGCCGTACTCCTTGAAGGCAGCTTCCACGCTGGCAGCGTCGTTGTAATCCAGCACCAGGGTATCGCCGGTCACGGCGGCGGGGACGCCCGGTGAGCCGGGGATGCCCATGGCGCCGGAGCCGGCCTTCACCAGCAGGCTGTCCACATGGCCGTGGTAGCACCCTTCGAATTTGATGATCTTGTCGCGGCCGGTATAGCCCCGGGCCAGGCGGATGGCACTCATGGTGGCTTCGGTGCCGGAGTTGACCATGCGCACCATGTCCATGGAGGGCACCAGTTCGCAGACCTTGTCCGCCATGGCCACTTCGGTGGCGGTGGGGGCGCCGAAGCTGAGGCCGTTCTGCACGGCTGCCTGCACGGCGGCAATTACCTGGGGATGGTTGTGGCCGAGGATCATCGGGCCCCAGGATCCCACATAGTCGATGTAGCGGTTGTCATCTTCATCGTGCAGATAGGCGCCGCTGGCGGAGTGGAAAAACACCGGGGTGCCGCCTACGCTTTTGAAGGCTCGCACGGGGGAATTCACCCCCCCGGGAATGTGTTTCTGGGCCTGACGGAAAAGCTGTTCGGAGTGCTTGCGGCTCATGGGGAGTCCTCTTTGTCTGGCTGTTGGCGATGCCTGGCATCGCAGGCCGCGC
Source organism: uncultured Alcanivorax sp. (assembly GCF_947258575.1). Classification (GTDB taxonomy): domain Bacteria; phylum Pseudomonadota; class Gammaproteobacteria; order Pseudomonadales; family Alcanivoracaceae; genus Alcanivorax. The sequence continues at coordinate 14,916 of NZ_CAMYIV010000008.1, read as the reverse complement.
GGGCGGCGGGTGTGCGCCTGAGCACACACGGGAAATTACGGTTGATGGTGTCGTCGGGGCATGAAGACCCCGTGACACGGGCGAGCCTGTGATCCATGCGGAAAGTTATGTGACAACGGAGCAAAGCCAAAACATCCAGATCAAGGCGAGAAAGCGCAGGACTAGTGGGTCTAATTCAAGTTTTCTCAACACAGAGCTGGGTGTTTTGGCGCAGCGAACTGTTACAGAACTTTCCGCATAGATCACCAGGGCCCGCCACGGAAAGTGGCGGCATTATGAGGGGTGAGTGACGGCTTGGCCAGTAGGGCGTCCGGGGGTTAGGGGGTGGCCGCTGTCGGCGCCAGATCCTTGATCCAGTATTGCTGCTCGTCATCCGCCATGCGTGGATCGAAATCCAGGCGGATATGGCGGGGATAACCCTGCTCTGGGTGGTAGTCCACCTCTACCTGGTGCCACCCTTTGCGTTGTTTTTCCTCAATCAGGGCAAACCAGGCTTCCACGGTGCGGGCCAGGGGGCGCAGCTCCTGGTTAGCCGGGTCTTCAAGCCGGGCCTGTTGGTCGCTGACAAGGATGCTGGCAGGCTGCAGCGCTCCTGCGCCGCAGTAGCATTGCTGGCGGGCCTGGTAGCGGTAGTGCTCCAGGCCCTGGTCGGCCCAGCGCTGCCGGGCCTCGGCCAGGGGATCGTTTTCGCTGGCGTTGCTGCCCGCCTGACAGGCGGACAGCAGGGTGGCAAGCAGCAGTGTTATCAGCGGGTGCGAGTTCAGCATGGGGTATTGCCTCTACGACGCAGCAACACCAGCAGTGCCAGCAGGCCGGTCAGGAAGCCTGCGCTACCGCCGTCATCGCCGAAATCTTGTGGCACAGTGCCGTCGTTAAGGGTGTTGTCATCGCCGGTTGGAGTGATGTCGTTGTTCAGGGCGATGGTCGCCGCCGCCGAGGGCGTGGAGCTGCCTGCACTGTTGAGGCTGGCTACCCGGTAGCGATAACGGTTGCCGATGGTGACTCGGGTATCGGTGTAGCGGGTGCTGTCGGCATTCAGCTCAGCGATGGCCTGCCAAGCCAGCCAAGTATCGCCGTCCCGGCGCTGGCGTTCGATGCGGAAGCCGAATTCATTGTCGGCATTATCCTGCCATTGCAATACCACGGCGGTGTTTTGGCGCTGTGCCTGCAGGTTGTCAGGGGCAGCCGGTGCGCGCTCGAAGAGCCGCTCCGCGCTGTTACTGAGCGGTGAGGGGCCCACGGCATTGAAGGCCTGCACCTGATAGCGGTATAGCGTGCCTGCGAGGACTGAGCTGTCATCGTGGCGGGTCTGGTTGCTGCCCAGCTCGGCGATACTTTGCCACTCGCTCCAGGTCTGCCCGTTGAATTGCTGGCGCAGAATCCGCAAGCCGGTTTCGTTGTCCGCATTGTCCTGCCAGGTCAGGCGGACGGCGTCTTCCAGCAGGCGGCTGGTCAGGTTGGAGGGCGCTTCGGGCCGTGAACCAAACTGAATCTCGGCCAAATTGGATGGAGCGGAAGCCAGCGTGGCGTTATGGGCAATGACGCGGTACTGGTAGCGCTCGCCGAGCACAGCGGTGCTGTCCAGATATTGCTCACTGTTCGTGGCCAGGTCTTCGACAAGACGGGTCCAGGCTGTCCAGCTGCCATTGTCGTCCCGGCGGCGCTGGATTTCGTAGCGTTGTTCATTGTCCGCCTGGTCGCCCCAGGTCAACTGGATGCCGCCTTGCGCCAAGGCTGTGGCCAGGTTGACCGGGGCTGCCGGTGTGCCTTCGACCATGATGCTGACGATGTTTGAGCTGTCGCCGGTGATGTCGCTGCCTTCGGCAATGACGCGGTATTGATAGTTGAGATCAGTGTCGATGCCGGTGTCGATATGGGTTTCGCTGTCAGCCGGAAGGCTGATCAGCGGCGCCCAGCTATTGTTGTTACTGGAGCGCTCGACCCGGTAGCCGGTTTCGGTAAACGCCCGGTCGGTCCAGGTCAGAGTCACCTGTGGTGGCTCCTGCTGGACCTGGGCCTGCAGGTTGTTCGGCTGGCTGGACACAATGTTATAGGCCAGAGGGGTGCTCAGTTGGTTGTTACCGGAAAGGATGTCTTTCACTTCGCTGCCACTGATCGTGGCTGTCTGTGTCAGGAGAGCGTCAGCCGGGGTACTGCTGATGATGCGTAGTGTCAGGCTGGCAGGGGCGAAGGGCGGTGTCAGAGAGCAGCTATAGCTGCGCTGATCCGGGGCAATGCTGCAGTCACCATCAGGCAGGGTCAGTTGGTCGATCCGGGCATTGCTGAGAGTCCCCTGCAGCTGGATTTGGTCCGGTGCTCGTGAGGCTTGCTGGTAGTCCACGGTAAAGGCCAGGGCCAGGGTGGTGCCGGTGCTGTTGTCGAAGCTCTCCGGGTTGGCGCTGTCGGCGCTGAATCCTGCATCCACCGGGTAGTTGAAGCAGGCATCGTGGTTGCCCAGGCTGTCGACCTTGGCGGTCATCTGGGCTACCGAGCAACTGGAAAAGCCGGTGGCGCTGGGGTCGGCATAGCTGGACATGATATTGCCGTTGCCGCAGTAACGCTCCGGGTTGTCGACCTGGTCGGCTTCCACATTGTCGTGGTTGGCGCCGAAGTTATGGCCGATCTCATGGGCCATGACGATGGCCGTCAGGGGAATGTTGACGTACTCCTGGGTGACGCCGGTGGCGTAGCCATTGGTATTACAGAGGGTGCCGACATAGGCAAGGCCCACCGTGGAGCCATCGAATTCACGGCCTGAGAGCAGTTCGATCAATGGGCTGGAACTGGAGGTGTCGGCAAACGGGAAGGTGTGGTACTTGTCGCGCAAATCCACAAGCAGTTCATTGGAACTGGTGGACTCCAGCAGCAGCTCTTCACTGGGAAATTCCACATGCAGGTTGTCGAACACCATGTTCAGATCGTTGCGGTAGAAACCGTCGATGATGTTGAGCAGTTCCACCACCTTGTCCTGATAGGTATCCGGGTGCTTCTGTTGAAACAGGTGGTCGACGATCAGGTATTTCTCCGGCAGCAGGCAGACACCGTCCACCTGCTCGGTGCACATCTCTTCCAGTGTGGCCGCGGCAATGTGGTACTCGCCTGAACGAGCGCTGGCCCCTTCCCGGGTCGGCAGTTCCAGCGAACTGTGGGCGCCATTGCCTACGCCGCAAGTGCCGGGTGCCTGCAGGCTTTGCAGGGAACGGGCAACGGGGAGGTTGTTGTGCTGGCTGAACGCGGCGCTGTCGATAATGTGCATTTCGCCATTCAGTGACACCACCCCGGACCAGTCATCTCCGAGCTGGGACAGGCGCACCCAGCTTCCCGGAACCTGTTCCAGAGAGCCGCTGTAGTGATTGCCCTGAAGGAGTTTGCGGTCCGCGTCGGACATGCCGATCCGGGCGCTGCTGGGTTCCAGTACCGCCCGGTAAAGGCTGCCATCAATAAACAGTTCGGTGCTGGTTTGAGGGTCTGCAGCGGCTGCATGGCTACCCGGGAAAAGCAGGGTAGCCAACAGCAGGCCGAGCCAGGATGCCAGTGGCCGACGGAAGCGCATTGCCATGGGTGGTTCTCCCCCTTACTGGGTTTTTCGTATTTTCGGTGTGGTTATTTCGGTGTAGACGTTGCGAGGGATTTTGCGTACCTGCGGGCGGGTATGTTGTGCGGCGTATCCCATTCTTCACTATCTGAACGGGCGTGCAGGGTTGTTTGGGGTTCAGACAGCGCTAAAACAGGGCGCTTAGCTGCTGCGCTGCCTGCTCTACCTGATCGGGTGCTGGGTAGGAGAAAAGGGCGTGGATTACGGCCAGGGCGTCTGCGCCCCACTTCAGTAGCTGGGCGCCGTTGCTAGGATCAATGCCGCCGATGGCGACCAGCGGAATCGTCAGCCGCTGACGGGCCCGGTCGAGGATGGCCGGATCAGCGGGTGGTGCCTGCGGTTTGGTGCGAGAGGGGAAGAAGCGCCCGAAGGCCACGTAGTCGGCGCCTGCCGCGGCGGCCTGTTCTGCCAGGGTCAGATCGCTATGACAGGTAACGCCAATGATCTTGCCCGGACCCAGCAAGCGCCGGGCGCGGGCGATGCCGCCGTCGCTCTGACCGATGTGGACGCCGTCGGCATCAATGTCGGCGGCCAGGGCCGGGTCATCGTTGACCAGAAAGAGGGCGCCATGCTGTCGGCACAGGGCTTGCAGCTGGGCGGCGCGCTGGCGCCGTTGCTCCGGGGTGGCGGTCTTGTCCCGGTATTGCAGCAGGCGGGCGCCACCGCGCAGAGCCGCCTCTGCGGCTGGCAGTAATTGCCGATCGGGGATCAGGGCCGGGTCGGTGATGGCGTACAGACCGTGGATGGCGGGGTGCTTCATCGCCGGTCGGGGACGTGCTGGCCCTGGCCCGGGCGGAAGGCGTTGCGCAGGAAGCGGTCCACATGGGCCTGGCCGTCTGCCACTGCATTGGCCAGGGATTCCCCGTGGCCGCGCAGGCAGGCAATGGACGACGCCAGGGTGCAGCCGGAGCCATGATAGCTATGTGGCAGACGCTCCCAGTTCCACTGTTGTTCACCGTCGGCGCTGAACAGATGGTTGGTGACCTGGTCGGTGTCGTCGTGGGTGCCGGTGATCAGGGCGGCGCGGCCGGTGCGTTGAATCAGCGCGGCGCCACAGTCGGCCACGGATTCGCAGCCGGTGAGTGCCTGGGCTTCGGGCAGGTTCGGGGTCATCACGTCGCAGAGGGGTGCCAGTTTTTCCAGCATGGCATCTGCCAGGGATTCGCTGGCCAGGCTGCCGCCGGCTTCGGCGGCCAGCACCGGGTCGAGCACCACTGGCACGCCGGGCAGTTGCGGCAACAGCTCGGCGATAAAATCGATAATGGCTACGGAACCGGTCATGCCGATTTTCACTGCCTGGAAGTCGTAGTCTTCCAGCAGGGCGGTGGCCTGCTGGCGCAGCAGATCCACGTCGGTGAGCCGGAAACCGCGCACGTTCTGACTATTCTGCACGGTGAGCCCGGTGATCAGGGTGGAAGCAAAGCCGCCCAGGGCGCGAATGGCTTCAATGTCTGCATGGATACCGGCTCCCCCGGAAGGGTCATGGCCAGCGATGACGAGAATATTGGGTTTCATAAAAGCATGCCTGACGCTGGACGCCTGACGTGCGGGCGATCTTCTCGTCCGGTGTCAGGCGTTAAGCGTTTTTCAGAATGGTCGCACTACCGCCAATATAACAATGGCCACCAGGAGAAACACGGGGATCTCATTGAAGATTCGGTAAAACTTGTCGCTTTTGGTATTGGCGTCGGCGGCGAATTTTTTCAGGTAGGCCAGGCAGACGTGGTGATAGCCGATCAGCAGGAACACCAGGGTCAGTTTGGCGTGCATCCAGCCGAAGCCTTTGTAGGCGTCCCAGTTGGCCATCAGCATCCACAGGCCTAGCAGCACGGTGACGATCATGCTGGGGTTCATGATGCCCCGGTACAGTTTGCGTTCCATCACCTTGAAGCGTTCCCGGCTGACGGTGTCTTCCGCCATGGCGTGATAGACGAACAGTCGCGGCAGGTAAAAGATGGCGGCAAACCAGCAGATCACGGCGATCAGGTGGAACGCTTTGATCCAGAGCAGGTGGTCCAGGGCGAACTGCATCATGATGTGGCAAATCTCCGCAGTGTAGTGAGTGGAGGGATCGGAAGTCAGAGCGTAGACTATACCGACTTCCTGCCATTGTTTCGTCAACCTGCATTGATTGCCAAGGAGTCCCGTGAATAAGCGGCCACGCCATCGTCGTCTGATGCGTTACTACCTGTTTCGCACTCGCCGCGTGAGTCGTCGTCAGTTGGGGTCCTGGGAAGACTGGAAGCTGCGCGCGGTGTTCTGGATCGGTGCCGTGCTGGTGGGGTTGCTGGTGGTGGCGTTCGCCTGGGTGGCAGAACTGGCGTCACACACTTTTATCCAGATACACGAGCAATCGCCGCTGTTGCCAGTGCTGATTACGCCGCTGGGCATGCTGTTGATTGTCTGGTTGATGCGTCAGCTGGGCACCGAATCCCAGGGCAGTGGTATTCCCCAGGTGCTGGTGGTGCTCAAGCAGCGCTACCATTGGCTGCGCCCCACCTTTCTTTCTCTGCGTGTGATCTTCGGCAAGTTCATTCTGACCTGCCTGGGGTTGCTGTGCGGCGCCAGTATCGGTCGCGAGGGCCCCAGTGTGCATATGGGCGCCGCAATGATGTATTCGGTGGGTCGGCTGGGACGCCTGAATCAGAAATATGTGGATAATTCCCTGATCGTGGCCGGTGGGGCCGCCGGGGTGTCGGCGGCGTTCAATGCGCCGCTGGCCGGCATTGTATTCGCCATTGAGGAGCTGTCCGGCTCCTTCGAGCAGCGCACCAGCGGTACCCTGATTCTGGCCATTATCCTGTCCGGTGTGGTGGTGCTGATGATCATGGGGCACTACAGCTTTTTCGGGCATCCGCAGGGCGCCCTGGATATTACCCGGGACTGGGCGGCGATTGGCGTCACCGGACTGGTATGTGGTCTGTTCGGCGGCCTGTTCAGCCGGTTGCTGATCAAGGGCAGTCAGTTTCTTTCTCCCCATGCCAGGGCGCACCCCTATCGAGTCGTGCTGATGTGCGCACTGGTGTTGGTGTTGCTGGGGCTGCTCACCGGTGGTGCCACCTATGGCAGTGGCTACGAGCAGGCCAGTACCCTGCTGGACGGGGAGCACCCGGGGAACTGGAGTTTTGCCCTGGCCAAAATGTCCGCCACTCTGGTGTCCTACTTCACCGGCATTCCCGGCGGACTGTTCTCGCCGAGCCTGGCTGCGGGGGCCGGGTTCGGTAATGTCATTGGCGGGTTCTTCCCGGAGTCTTCCCTGGTGGGGATTACCCTGGTAGCCATGGCGGCCTTTCTGGCTGGCGTGATCCAGCGTCCCATTACCTCTTTTGTGATCGTCATGGAGCTGACCGGTAACCGCCATGACATCCTGTTGCCGCTGATGGCCGGGGCGTTTCTGGCAACGGCGGTGGCCAAGATCGTCTGGGCCCGCCCGCTTTATGATTCCCTGGCAGAGCGGCTGTCGGATGGGCGCGGCATGGCGCTGGAAAAACCCCGGGAAAAAGGTGAGGACGGGGGCGCGGAACGGGCCGCGGGGAAGGAACCCGAACGGCAATTACCCGGATAAGTTGCCGGTCTCGGGTGGCGCCCCTATCATGCGGGGTCATTTGTTAAATGCAGTTCCCTGGTTAGCAGGGTGGAGAATGATATGGCAGAGCCCCTCAAGGTCGGCGTAGTTGGTGGTACCGGATACACTGGGGTGGAATTGTTGCGCCTGCTGGTCAACCACCCCCATGTGGCTCTGGATGTGATTACCTCCCGGGGGGAGGCAGGTACCGCGGTGGCGGATCTGTTCCCCTCCCTGCGCGGACGCACCGACCTGGTCTTTAGCGAGCCGGACGTGAAGCGGCTGGCCGCCTGTGACGTGGTGTTTTTCGCGACCCCCCACAATGTGGCCATGCGCATGATGCCCGAGCTGATGGATGCCGGCGTGCGGGTGGTGGATCTGTCCGCGGATTTCCGGCTGCGTGACCATGAATTGTGGAGCGACTGGTACGGTGAACCGCATGCGTGCCCTGAATTGCTGGCGGACGCGGTGTACGGCCTGCCGGAAGTGAACCGGGAAAAGTTGCGTGATGCGCGACTGGTGGCCTGTGCCGGTTGTTATCCCACCGCCATCCAGCTTGGCTACCTGCCATTGCTGGAAAACGGCTGGATCAAGCCGGACCAACTGATTGCCAACGCGGCCAGTGGTGCCAGTGGTGGCGGCAAGGGGGCCAAGGTGCCCATGCTGCTGGCGGAAGCTGGTGAGAGCTACAAGGCCTATGGCGCCAGTGGTCACCGTCACCTGCCGGAAATCGAACAAGGCCTGGCGGATATCGCCGGTGGGCCGGTCAGGGCTACCTTCGTGCCGCACCTGATTCCCATGATCCGCGGTATTCATGCCACTCTCTATGGGCAGCTCACCGACCAATCGCCGTCGCTGGAAGAGATCCAGGCGGCCTATGAGGCCCGTTATGCCAATGAGCCCTTTGTGGATGTGATGCCCTTGGGTAGCCACCCGGAGACCCGTTTCGTGAAAGGCGCGAACACCTGCCGGATTGCCTTGCACCAGCCCCGGGGCGAGAACGTGATTGTGGTACTGTCGGTGATCGACAACCTGGTCAAGGGAGCCTCCGGGCAGGCGGTGCAAGCGATGAATATCATGTTCGGGCTGGATGAAGGGGCGGGACTGGCAGTCGTTCCGCTGATGCCCTGATATGGCACGCAAACCGAAAAGTCGGGCAGGCATTGATGATGTGATGCTGATGCCGGTGAGTCCGTCCCGGCAGAAAAAACGCCGCCGGTTGTGGACCGTAGCCCTGTTGATCCTCGCCGTAGTGCTGTTTGCCGGCGGTTTCTGGACCGGTAGCAGTGGCGCCCTGGATACTTCTGCGGCCAACCAGCGCCTGCGCAGCGATCTGAAGACCGCCAAGCGTGAGCTGGAAGCGGCTCGTAATGAGCTGGCTCTTTACCGCACCGATACCGAAGTCACCCGGGAGGCCCGGGAAACCCTGCGCCAGGAGATAAAATCCCTGCGCGATCAGGCCGCCGAGCTGGAAGAGGCGGTGGTGTTTTACAAGAGCGTCATGGCGCCGGGTGCCAGTGAAGGGCTGCAGATTGAAAAAATGGTGCTGCAGCCGGATGATGAAAACGGCTTTTACCGCTACCGCTTGGTGCTGGTGCAGGCAGGGGATAACCGCAATTACCTGTCTGGCGACATCAGTCTGACCCTGCGTGGCAGCCGTGATGGTGAGGCTTTTTCCCGAAAGGGAACCGACTGGCTGGAAGATGGCAGTGAGACGCGCTTCCGGTTTCGTTACTTTCAGGAGCTGAGTGGCCGCTTTCAGGTACCGGAAGGGGTGGAGCTGGACGCTGTGGACGTAGAAGCTGAGAGCGGTGGCAGAAACCGTTATCAGATACAAAAAACCGTAAAATGGCAGTAGGAGAGACCCGTGCTTGGCCGAGACAAGAAATCCGCAACAGGTAGTACATCCGGTTCGTCCCAGGACTATCGTAACCACACCCTGGTCGCGCCCAGCGCCACGGTTCGGGGTGATATCGAATTCACTGGTGGCCTGCACGTGCAAGGCACCGTGGAAGGCAATATCAGTGTGGGCAAGGACGGTGGCCGTCTGATTATTGGTGAGACAGGTGTGGTCAAAGGTGAGATTCAGGTGCCCAATGTCATCATCAACGGTCGTGTGGAAGGGGATGTGCACGCTACCGAGAATCTGGAGCTGGCCGAGAAAGCCGCTGTGGAAGGGAATGTCTATTACCTGATGATCGAAATGGTCATGGGGGCCCGGGTAAACGGCAAGCTGGTGCGGCTGGATGATGAGCGTCGCAACCTGCCGGCACCGGATGCCACGGGCAAGAATGCCGGCAAGACCGCGACCAAGTCTGCGGTAGCTGAATAATTCTTGACTGTTTTAGTCGGGTACTGGAACATAATCAGCCCGTTGGCCTTATCGGCCACGGGCCAATCTGCCACCCGTTGCTAGCGAGAGTATGACCGAAATCGCCCCGATCTCATTCACCGATGCCGCCGCCGCCAAGGTCAAGGAACTGCGTGACGACGAAGGCAATCCGCAACTCAAGCTGCGCGTGTATATCACGGGGGGAGGCTGTGCCGGTTTTTCCTATGGCTTCACTTTCGATGAGGCGGTCAACGACGACGACACCATCGTTGAAAAGGAAGGCGTTACCCTGCTGGTCGATGCCATGAGCATCCAGTATCTTGATGGTTCCCAGGTGGACTACGAGAAGGGGCTGATGGGCTCGCGCTTTGTGGTCAGCAACCCCAATGCGGCCACTACCTGCGGCTGCGGGTCTTCTTTCTCCGTCTAGGCTTTCCTGTCCCTCTGTGGGAGCGGTCGTTCGACCGCGATTCTCCCCGGTTTTTGAAATAACCGCCTTGGCAGCCACTTTCGCGGTCGAACGACCGCTCCCACAGGCGTTTGTTGCATGAAGCGTGCAGCTTTTCCTGCTGTCACAAAACCTTCACCGTTTGATCAACTTTCCGTCGTTTTCGTGGGAGACACTGTCCCCATGATGACTACTAAACCCACATTTCAAAGAATGACCGCCGCGGACACCCGCGCCATGTGCTGGTTGCTTCAGCAGCCCCAGGCTGCCCGTCGCGCTCGTATGGCCCGTCTGGTGTCGCGGCTCGGCGATGGGCCCTTCTATGTGGCCCTGACACTGCTGATCTGGTGGATGGATCGGCAGGGGGGCAGTGTATTTGCCCTTACCGCCATGGCCGCCTACGCCCTGGAGGTGCCGCTGTTCGTGTTGTTGAAGCACCTGATCAAACGACCGCGCCCTGCGGATGCACTGGAAAGCCTGTCTGCGTTTATCCAGCCGGCAGATCGCTTCAGTTTCCCTTCCGGTCATACTGCGGCCGCCTTTGTGATGGCATCCCTGCTCTGCGTGTTCTACCCGCCGGTGATGCTGTTGGCGCTGGGTCTGGCGGTGATGGTAGGGCTGTCACGGGTGCTGCTGGGCGTGCATTACCCCAGCGATATCCTCGCTGGCGCCACCCTGGGCGTCAGCTGTGCCATGCTGGCGCTCTGGCTGGTTTAGTCTTCCCCCTCGACGATCCTCTCCCGCTCTGGCCATACGGCCGCACAGTTTTCTAATCCTCCGTAGGAGCGGCGCTCGAGCCGCGAATTTGCTTGCGATAAAGGCCGGATGGCTCGCGGCTCATACCCGTGGGGCACAGAGAGCGCCGCTCCTAAGGGGGATGGCGAGGTTATGAGAGGCGGCTCTTCGCCTTTCAGGGCAAGGTGACCTGGCCCAGAATGGCTTCTCTGGACGCCCCGGTGACCACCGGCGCATTCCCGTTCCTTCTCTCCAAACGTGCCCATGCCAGCCAGGCAAAGGCGGCGGCTTCTACCCAATCCGGGTGCAGGCCCTCGCTCTCGGTGCTGGTCACAGGAATACCCAGATGATGCTGTAGCCGTGCCAGCAGGTGGTGGTTGTGGGCGCCGCCGCCGCACACCAGCAGTTGCTGCGGGGAGAAATCCCTCAGTGCGTCACTGATGCTGCAGGCAGTCAGCTCGGCCAGGGTGGCCTGAACCTGTTGTGGTTCACTGTGGCCAGGAAGGTGCTTTGCCAGCCAGTCCCCATGGAAAAGCTCGCGGCCGGTGCTTTTGGGGGGCGGCAGACGGAAGTAGGGATCATCCAGCAGCTGTGCCAGCAGCGTCGAGTCTGGCTCGCCGCCAGCGGCCCAGTCACCGTTGCGATCGAACGGTTGCTGGCGGTGCTGCTGGATCCAGTGATCCATCAGTACATTGCCCGGGCCGCTATCGAAACCGCCCAGCAGGGTGTTGCCGTCCAGGAGGGTCACGTTGGCCATGCCGCCGATGTTGGCAATGGCGCGGCGCTGGCCGGGGCGGGCAAACAGTTGCTGGTGGAAGGGCGGGACCAGGGGTGCCCCCTGGCCGCCCAGCGCCATGTCCTTATTGCGGAAGTTGCTCACCACGCTGATGCCGGTTTCCACCGCCAGGGTATCCGGGCAGCCCAGCTGCAGGCTGAAGCCACTTTCGCCGGGCCGGTGGCGTACGGTCTGGCCGTGGCAACCAATGGCGCGTATCTGCTCGGGCTTCAGGCCGGTTTGTTCCAGCAGGGTTTGGCAGGCCGTTGCATAGCACAGGGAGAGTTGGCGGCTGACGGTCCCGGCCCGGTCAATTTCGTTGTCGCCAGGCTGGCATAGGGCCAGTACCGCGTCTTGCAGGGCGTCGGGCAGAGGCTGGGTAAGGGTTCCCTGCAGGGAGAAATGTCCGTCACCGATCCGGGTCAGCACCGCGTCGATGCCATCCACGCTGGTGCCGGTCATCAGGCCAATCAGGTAATCGCCAGGGGTGTCAGAGGACATCGCTGCTTGCCAGGGTTGAGGCCTCGGCGAACAGGGTCATCTGGGCCTTGAGGCGATTGGCGGCAATCAGGAATTCCGAACGCTCATTGTCGTTGATGCCTCGCGCCTTGGGCAGGGGCACGGTGAGCGGATTGCGGTGAGAGCCGTTAATGCGGAATTCGTAGTGGAGGTGCGGACCGGTGGCGAGGCCGGAGGCGCCCACATAGCCAATGGTCTGGCTCTGTTTGACCCGTTTGCCGACGCGGATGCCCTTGGCAAAACTGCGCATGTGCGCGTAAAGGGTGGTATAGATCTGGCCGTGTTTGAGAATGATCACGTTGCCGTAGCCTCCCTTTACCCCGGCAAAGATCACCTTGCCATCGCCGGCGGCCTTGATCGGAGTGCCGGACGGGGCGGCATAGTCGATGCCTTTGTGGGCGCGAATCCGATTAAGTACCGGGTGTTTGCGGCTCAGGTTGAAGCGCGAACTGATTCGGGAGAAGGCCACCGGGGTGCGGATGAACTCCTTGCGCATGGAGTCCCCCTTGATATCCAGGTATTCCACATCGCCGGACCGGGTTTCGTAGCGGAAGGCGGTCAGATGGCGGTCCTGATTCCAGAACTCGGCCATCAGGATATCGCCCTCGCCCACTTTCTCGCCGTCCAGGTACAGCTCTTCATAAATAATGCGGAACCGGTCGCCCCGGCGAATATCGAGGACGAAATCCACGTCCCAGGCAAACAGATTGGCCAGCTGCATGGTGAGCTTGTCGCTGATGCCGGCAGCGGCGCCGGCCAGAAACAGGGAGTCGGTGATGTCCGCCTCGGCAAAGCGGGTCTGTTTCTGGTATTCGCGCTGGCTCAGACGGGTTTCCCAGCCGCCGCCCCTGAGGCGGGCAGTGAGGGTTTCCACTTTGGAGGGGTGGTACTGCACCTGAGTCAGTCGGTTGTCGTTATCCACGGTGACCTGAAGGGTTTCGCCTGGGCGGATCTTGGTCAGCCGCTGCAGCTTGTCGTCGCTGTTGATCAGGGCGAATACCTGGCCGGCGCCGACGCCCAGCGGTTGAAGCAGCGAGGACAGGCTGTCACCGGCTTCCACGGTCAGGGTTTGCCACTCTGGTGCCTGCGGGGCTTGTGGCTGTGGCTCGGGTTTGCGGGCCGGCTTGGCCGGCAGGGAAATTGTCTTTGCCTGTTGTCTGGGTTGTTCCGGGGGGCTGTCGGGGCTAAGGGCAATAAGGATGACGCCGCCCAGCAAAACCATGCTCAGCAGTAAATGGGTGCGGGGGAACTGGCGCACCAGCCTGCCAGCAGAGGATAAAAGTTCTTTCATGGAGAGTGCGAAGGACCTGGTTGGGTAAAAAGCCGGTCGTGCCCGGGAGGCACAGCGAAAACTGACCTGCAAAGATACCTGCCTTCTCTGGCCGCGTTCAAGTGCTACAATAGCCGGCTTTCTCGCAGGGCTTTATTCCTGCGTCAACGGTACCCGGACAGTATAGAGGTAGGCATGGCCACGGTGGACGAACAACTGGCGCTCATTTCCCGCGGTGCGGATGAAATCATCCAGGAAGACGAATTGCGGGAAAAGCTGGCCTCTGGCCGGCCCCTGAGGATCAAGGCAGGGTTTGATCCCACCGCGCCGGATCTGCATCTTGGGCATACCGTGCTGATTAACAAGATGCGCCAGTTTCAGGAGCTGGGCCATCAGGTGATTTTCCTGATTGGTGATTTCACCGGCATGATTGGTGATCCCACCGGCAAGAGTGCGACCCGGCCACCGCTGACCCGGGAGGATGTGCTGCGCAATGCGGAGACCTACAAGGAGCAGGTGTTCAAGGTCCTTGATCCGGCGAAAACCCGGGTGGTATTCAATTCTGACTGGATGAATGAGGTGGGGGCTGCCGGCATGATCAAGCTGGCCGGGCAGTACACCGTGGCACGGATGCTTGAGCGTGACGATTTCGATAAGCGCTATAAGGGCAATCAGTCCATTGCTATCCACGAATTCCTCTACCCGCTGGTGCAGGGCTATGACTCTGTGGCGCTGGAAGCGGACGTGGAGCTGGGTGGCACCGATCAGAAGTTCAACCTGCTGATGGGGCGTACCCTGCAGAAGTCCTATGGTCAGGCGCCGCAGATCTGTCTGACCATGCCGATCCTGGAGGGATTGGACGGGGTGCAGAAGATGTCCAAGTCCCTTGGCAACTATGTGGGGGTGAGCGATGCGCCGGGGGAAATGTATCGCAAGCTACTGTCTCTTCCCGACAGCCTCACCTGGCGTTACTATGAACTGCTCAGTGCCTGTTCCAACGAGCGTATCGAGGCACTGAAAGCGGAGGCAGAGACGCTGGGGTCTCCGCAGGAGGCCAAGAAGGCCTTTGCCCTGGAGATGGTCGAGCGGTTTCACGGTGCCCAGGCAGCGGCCGCAGCGCCCAAATCCGCGGGCAACCAGATTGCCCTTGGCGACATCCCGGACAACCTGCCTGAAGTCGAAGTGCTGCTGGGCGAGCAGGACAGCATTCATATCCTGCCGCTGCTGCGAGAGGCGGGTCTGGTGCAGAACGGCAAGGCCGCCAAGGATGTATTCGGCCGTGGGGCGGTTTATCTGGATGGTGCCCAGCTCACCGAGGAGCGCAGTTTCGGTCGGGGTGAGAGCCTTGTGCTGCAGGCGGGCAAGAAGAAGATCGCCCGGGTGATCCTCAAATAGGTCGATATCGGTGGTTTTTCCATCGATTTGAGCAGAAAGTGAGCGGTTAGACGGTTTTTCTGAAAAAGTGCAAAAAAGGGTTTGACTCCCCCAGCGAAATCCCTAGAATGCGCACTCCTCGACGGGGCAACAACGAAACACGCCACGGACGAGACGCTCTTTAACAATCAGGCAAGCAAACGTGTGGGACCTGTTCGGGACGATGTCTTTACAGATAATCAGTTCTGAACGAGTCAACAAAGTTTTTGTTAATTCAGATGATGAACTGAGCATGGTTTAAGT
>NZ_CAMYIV010000007.1 GCF_947258575.1 uncultured Alcanivorax sp. | reverse complement strand
TAACGGGTGCTTGTACCCTGCCGGAAGGTACCGAAATGGTAATGCCGGGCGACAACGTGCAAATGGACGTTGAGCTGATCGCTCCGATCGCCATGGAAGACGGCCTGCGCTTCGCGATTCGCGAAGGCGGCCGTACCGTTGGCGCCGGTGTGGTTGCCAAAATCACCGAGTAAGTTCTTTCTTGGTGCAAAAAGGGGCCGCCTGGCGGCCCCTTTTTGATGCTGGTGTCAGGCCTTTGGGCGTGTGCCGGCGTGCTCTCGGAATGCCGGGAGCGGGTAGAGGAGTGGGTATAAGGCCGAAGGGTGCTTTATTTTCACTTTTTTGCTGGATTTCCCGGATTTGGGGCAAAAGGCCCTTGCAATGCCCGGGGGGAATGGCTACTATCTGCGCCCTGCTTACGAGCAGTACCAACCGGGGCATTGTTCCCGGGCTTGTTTTGACACCACTAACCTATCCATAGGCGATCAGGTAAGTGGGCTTTTTGCCATATAAATATGGTTCGAAACAGTCTGGAGTTTGTTAGCTATGGCTAACCAAAGAATCCGCATCCGGCTCAAGGCCTTTGATCATCGTCTGATTGATCAGTCCGCCCAAGAGATCGTGGATACGGCTAAACGGACAGGCGCGCAAGTGACGGGTCCTATCCCGCTGCCGACGCGTAAAGAACGCTTTACAGTGCTGATCTCTCCGCACGTAAATAAAGACGCGCGAGATCAGTATGAGATCCGCACCCACAAGCGGCTGGTGGACATCGTCGAGCCTACGGATAAAACCGTGGATGCGCTGATGAAGCTGGATCTGGCTGCTGGTGTGGATGTGCAGATCAGCCTGGGTTAACAACGGGCGGGTATTACCGCGACAGGTTGTGAAGAGGTAAACAATGGCGATTGGTGTGATCGGTCGGAAATGTGGGATGACTCGGGTCTTCACTGAGGAAGGTATCAGTGTTCCCGTGACTGTCATCGAAGTGACCCCGAATCGGGTCTCCCAGCTCAAGGCCGAAGAATCAGATGGCTACCAGGCCGTGCAAGTAACGGTAGGTGAGCGCCGTGCCAGCCGCGTGACCAAGGCGCAAGCCGGTCATTTTGCGAAAGCTGGCGTAGAAGCGGGTCGTGGCGTTTGGGAATTCCGTGCTGAAGCTGGTGAGCTGCAGCCGGGTTCTGAAGTGACCGTCGAAGGGTTTGAAGCAGGTCAGATGATTGATGTGACCGGCACTTCCAAAGGTAAGGGTTTTGCTGGTGGCGTGAAGCGCTGGAACTTCAGCACCCAGGACATGACCCACGGTAACTCCTTGTCTCATCGTGCTCCGGGTTCCATTGGTCAAAACCAGACTCCGGGCCGCGTATTCAAAGGCAAGAAGATGGCTGGCCATATGGGTGCTGAGCGCGTCACTGTCCAGAATCTGGAAGTGGTTCGCGTAGATGCTGATAAGAATCTGTTGCTGGTTAAAGGTGCGGTCCCCGGTGCTACCGGTGGTGATGTGATCGTGCGTCTGGCAGTGAAGGCGAAGGCCTGAAAGAGGAATAGAGGATGAATCTCAATACTGCCTCTGGAGGTACCGTTACCGTTTCCGAAGTCGCCTTCGGCAAGGACTTTAACGAGCCTCTGGTTCATCAGGTTGTGACTGCGTTTCTGGCTGGTGCCCGTCAGGGTACCAAGGCTCAGAAAAATCGCTCTGATGTGAGCGGTGGTGGCCGTAAGCCGTGGCGTCAAAAAGGGACTGGTCGTGCCCGTGCTGGTACGATCCGTAGCCCGATCTGGCGTGGCGGCGGCAAGACGTTTGCAGCGGTGCCGCGTGATCACTCTCAGAAAGTGAACCGCAAGATGTACCGTGGTGCGCTGCAGTGCATCATGTCTGAGCTGGTTCGCCAGGAGCGTCTGATTGTGGTGGATGAATTCACCGTAGACGAGCCGAAAACCAAGGCTGTAGCAGCCAAGCTGAAAGAGCTGGATCTGACTAACGTCCTGATCGTGACTGACAGCGTTGACGAGAACCTGTATCTGGGTTCGCGCAATCTGCCTAAAGTCGACGTGCGTGATGCTGACGGCGTTGATCCGGTGAGCCTGATTGCTTTCGAGAAGGTGCTCGTTACTGTGCCGGCTCTTAAGAAGCTTGAGGAGGCGCTGGCATGAACCAGGAACGTATTTTGAAAGTGCTGCGTGCTGCGCACGTTTCTGAGAAGGCAACAGTGCTTGCCGATCAGAATGGCACCTTCGTGTTTAAAGTGGCTAAAGATGCGAACAAGCTGGAAATCAAAAAGGCAGTTGAAGCCCTTTTTGAAGTGAAAGTGAAGGCTGTTCGTACCGCCAACATGAAAGGCAAGTCCAAATTCTTTGGTCGCGTAGCTGGTAAGCGCGCTGACTGGAAGAAGGCCTATGTTTCCCTTGAGGAAGGCCAGGACATTGACTTCCTGGGCGCAGAGTAAGGAAGGGAGTAAGGAATAATGGCGATTGTGAAGTGCAAGCCGACTTCTCCGGGCCGCCGCTTTGTAGTCAAGGTGGTCAACGAAGATCTGCATAAAGGTGCTCCCTACGCGCCGCTGTTGGAAGCCAAGAGCAAAAACGGTGGTCGTAACAACAATGGTCGTATCACCACTCGTCACAAGGGTGGTGGTCACAAGCAGAAGTATCGCTTGGTCGACTTCCGTCGCAACAAGGACGGTGTTGTAGGCATTGTTGAGCGCCTGGAATACGATCCGAACCGTTCCGCGCACATTGCGCTGGTCAAGTACCTGGACGGTGAGCGTCGCTACATTCTGGCCCCCAAGGGCCTGCAAGCGGAAGACCGCATCCAGTCCGGCGAAGATGCGCCGATCAAGCTGGGTAACGCCTTGCCGCTGCGTAATATTCCGCTGGGTTCCACTGTCCACAATGTGGAGATGAAGCCTGGTAAAGGTGGTCAAATCGCTCGCTCTGCAGGGACATCCGTGCAGGTTCTGGCGAAAGACGGCCAGTACGTAACTCTGCGTCTTCGCTCCGGCGAAATGCGCAAGGTGCATGCTGACTGCAAGGCTACCATCGGTGCAGTATCCAACAGTGAGCATAGTTTGCGCTCGCTGGGTAAAGCGGGTGCAACGCGCTGGCGGGGTGTTCGACCCACTGTTCGCGGTGCGGCGATGAACCCGGTCGACCACCCACATGGTGGTGGTGAAGGGCGCTCTTCTGGTGGCCGTCATCCGGTAACCCCTTGGGGTGTGCCGACTAAGGGCTACAAGACCCGTACAAACAAGCGCACGACCAAAATGATTGTGCGTGACCGTCGTAAGTAAGGGATAAAGAGAGGTTCAGGCTGTGCCACGTTCACTGAAAAAAGGTCCTTTTGTGGATCACCACCTGCTCAGCAAGGTGGAAGATGCGGTGGAAGCCGGCTCCCGTAAGCCGATTAAAACCTGGTCCCGTCGCTCCATGATCGTTCCGGAGATGGTGGGTCTGACAATTGCTGTGCATAACGGCAAACAGCATGTACCGGTAATGGTTACCGAGCACATGGTGGGCCACAAGTTGGGCGAATTCGCCCTGACCCGCACCTACCGCGGGCATATCGTGGACAAAAAGGCTAAGCGATAAGGTGACAGCCATGGCTACTGAAGTTGCAGCCCGTCTGCGCGGCGCAAGAATTTCGGCTCAGAAAGCCCGCCTCGTAGCGGACCAGGTCCGAGGCCTGGAAGTCGAGAAGGCGCTGAATCTTCTGGAATTCAGCCCGAAGAAGGCGGCAAAAATCGTTAAGAAAGTGCTGGAGTCCGCGATTGCAAATGCGGAAAACAACGACGGCGCTGACGTTGATGAGCTGAAGGTGTCCACGATTTGCGTGGATGAAGGCATGACCATGAAGCGTATTCGTCCGCGCGCCAAAGGCCGCGCTGACCGAATCCTCAAGCGTACTTGCCACATTACTGTGAAAGTCTCAGAAGGTCAGGAGTAACCAGATGGGTCAGAAAGTTCATCCGGTCGGTATTCGCCTTGGCATTGTCAAAGAGCACAACTCGCTTTGGTATGCCGGACCGAAGTCTTACGCAGACTGCCTGGTTACCGACCTGCAGGTACGAGAGTTCCTGTTTAAGCGTTTGAAGAATGCGTCGGTGAGCCGTATCAAGATTGAGCGTCCGTCAGAAAACGTGCGCATCACTATTGCTACCGCTCGACCGGGCATCGTGATTGGTAAGAAAGGCGAAGATGTCGAACGCCTGCGCCGCGATGTGGCCGCCCAGATGGGTGTGCCAGTTCACATCAACATCGAGGAAGTGCGCAAGCCCGACCTGGATGCGCGCCTGGTAGGTGACAATGTCGCTGGTCAGCTGGAGCGCCGAGTGATGTTTCGTCGCGCCATGAAGCGTGCGGTTCAGAACGCCATGAAGTCCGGTGCTGAAGGTATCAGAATTCAGCTGTCCGGTCGTCTGGGTGGTGCAGAAATTGCGCGTACCGAATGGTACCGCGAAGGCCGAGTGCCTCTGCATACTTTGCGTGCCGACATCGATTACGCAAGCGTACGTGCTGAAACTACGTACGGCACTATCGGTATCAAGGTGTGGATCTTCCGTGGCGAAGTGCTTGGTGGCATGGAGCAGGTTCAGAAGGAAGAGCAGCAGAAGCAGTCCAAGGGCGCGAAGAAGCGCGGCCGCGGTTAAAGGGTAACGAACGATGTTGCAGCCGAAGCGTACCAAATTCCGGAAAGTGATGAAGGGCCGTAACCGCGGCCTGGCACAGCGGGGCAGCAAAGTGTCTTTTGGCACTATTGGACTGCAAGCTACCGGTCGTGGCCGTATTACTGCGCGCCAGATCGAAGCGGCCCGTCGTGCAATGACCCGCCACATCAAACGTGGTGGTAAAATTTGGATCCGGGTTTTCCCGGACAAGCCGATTACCAAGAAGCCTCTTGAAGTGCGGATGGGTAAAGGTAAGGGTTCTGTAGAGTATTGGGTAGCCCAGATTCAACCGGGCAAGATGCTTTACGAAATGGAAGGTGTGTCAGAAGACGTTGCGCGTGAAGCGTTCCGTCTGGCCGCGGCCAAGCTGCCGGTAAGCACCCGTGTCGTTACTCGGACGGTGATGTAAGCCATGAAAGCGAGCGAGCTGAAAGAAAAGAGTGTCGAAGAGCTGCAGCAGACGCAAATCGAGCTGCTTGAAGAACAATTCAAGCTGCGTATGAAGAGCGCGTCCGGTCAGATTTCTAAAACCCATGAGCTTGGGACGGTTCGCCGCAATATTGCGCGCGTTAAGACCATTCTGAGAGAGAAGCAGGGTAACTAGTCATGGCAGAGGCGAATACAATGCGCCGGACCGCTACCGGCAAAGTCATCTCTAATAAAGGTGACAAAACTATCACTGTGTTGGTAGAGCGCCGGGTCCAGCACCCGATTTACGGCAAGATCATCAAGCGTTCCACGAAACTGATGGCGCACGATGAAGAGAATGCATGTCGTGAAGGTGACCTGGTCACCATTGAGGAGTGCCGGCCGCTGTCCAAACGCAAGACCTGGATGCTGGTAAACGTAGTTGAACAGGCGAACGAAGCCTGACGGACCGTTGCTGTGGCTGCCTGTAAAGGCAGAGTTGGAGAGATTTAGCGATGATTCAGACCGAAAGCATGCTCGAAGTCGCCGATAACAGCGGCGCCCGTCGGGTACAGTGCATCAAAGTGCTGGGTGGTTCTCACCGCCGCTATGCAGGCATTGGTGACATCATCAAGGTCACAGTGAAGGAAGCAATTCCGCGCGGCCGTGTAAAGAAAGGTGATGTAATGACCGCTGTGGTCGTGCGTACCCGTAAGGGTGTGCGTCGTCCAGACGGTTCACTGATTCGTTTCGACGAAAACGCCGCGGTGCTTTTGAACAACAATAAAGCACCGATCGGTACCCGGATCTTCGGCCCGGTAACGCGGGAGCTGCGTACCGAGCAGTTTATGAAGATCATCTCCCTGGCACCTGAAGTTCTGTAAAGGCGGGTGAAGGTAATGCTCAAGATTAAGCGTGATGACGAAGTCATTGTAATTGCGGGAAAGGACAAAGGTAAGCGTGGCTCTGTTCAGCAGGTTCTGGACAATGGTCGCCTCATCGTTGCTGGCGTCAACATGGTTAAAAAACATGTTAAGGCCAATCCTAACCGTGGTACTCAAGGCGGCATCGTAGAACAGGAAGCATCGCTAAACGCTTCCAACGTTGCCATCTGGAACCCCAAGACGCAGAAAGCGGATCGTGTGGGCTTCCGTTTTGAAGACGGCAACAAAGTGCGTTTCTTCAAGTCCAACGGCGAAACGCTGTAGGTTAGGTGACCCATGAGTGATCTGAAAAAGATTTATCAAAACGACATCGTGCCCAAGCTGAAAGAAGAGCTTGGCCTCGGTAATATCATGGAAGTGCCAAAGATCACCAAGATCACCCTGAACATGGGTGTTGGTGAAGCTTCCGCGGATCGTAAGGCGATGGATGGTGCCCTGGCGGACATGACTGCAATTTCCGGTCAGAAGCCCCTGGTAACCAACGCGCGCAAGTCTGTAGCAGGCTTCAAGATCCGTGAAGGTTGGCCGATTGGCTGTAAGGTAACCCTGCGTGGCGAGAGAATGTATGAATTCCTCGAGCGTCTGGTTTCCATCGCCATTCCGCGTATTCGCGACTTCCGTGGTCTGAATCCGAAATCCTTTGACGGCCGTGGTAATTATTCCATGGGGCTGCGCGAGCAGATCGTGTTCCCGGAAATTGATTTCGATAAAGTCGACAAGCTGCGTGGTATGGATATCACCATTACCACCACAGCGAAAAGCGACGACCAAGCACGGGCGCTGCTGCGCGCCTTCAACTTCCCGCTGAAGGGCTAAGAGGATTTATCATGGCTAAAGAATCCATGAAAAACCGGGAAGCAAAACGCGCTAAGCTGGTTAAGCGTTTTGCCGCCAAGCGTGCAGCGCTTAAGGCGATTATCCAGGATCCCAATGCAGAACCTGAAGCGAAGTGGGATGCTCAGCTTCAGCTGCAAAAATTGCCGCGCGATTCTTCCCCGGTTCGTCAGCGTAACCGCTGTCGTATCACCGGTCGTCCGCACGGCTACTACCGCAAGTTCGGCCTGAGCCGGATCAAGCTGCGTGAAGCAGCGATGCGCGGTGATGTTCCCGGTCTGGTTAAAGCCAGCTGGTAAGCAAAGTTAAGCGGAGCGATTGCGGCATGAGCATGCAAGATACCATGGCGGATATGTTAACTCGTATCCGTAACGCCCAGATGGCCGAGAAAGTACAGGTCGAGATTCCTGCCTCCAAGGCAAAGGAAGCTGTAGCCAAAGTACTGAAGGAAGAGGGCTTCATTGCTGATTACAAGATCAGCGATGACAAGAAACCGGTAATGACGGTTGAGCTTAAGTATTTCGAAGGCAGCCCGGTGATTGACACTATCAAACGGGTAAGTCGTCCTGGTCTGCGGGTCTACAAGGCCGCGGGTGAGATTCCCAAGGTCAAAGGTGGCCTGGGTATCATGATCGTATCCACCAATCAGGGCATTATTTCTGACCGCGCAGCGCGCAAAGCCAATGTTGGTGGCGAGCTGATCTGCGAAGTGTCCTAACAGAAGTGGCGTAGACGGGTTAGGTGCAGCAATGTCTAGAGTAGCTAAAAGTCCGGTAAATCTGCCGAAGGGCGTCGAAGTTAAAGTCGACGGCCAGAAAGTCACCGTTAAAGGTGGCAAAGGCAGCCTGGAGCACGAAGTACACGAGCTGGTAGCCGTGTCCCTGGATGACGGTGTGGTATCAGTTAAGCCGCACGATGATTCCCAGAAGGCATGGGCGTTGGCGGGAACTTCTCGTGCTCTGCTGAATAACATGGTGACTGGCGTTGCCGAAGGGTTCGAGCGTAAGCTTCAGCTCCTCGGTGTGGGTTATCGCGCGCAGGCTCAGGGCAAGGTACTGAACCTGACCCTCGGTTTCTCCCATCCGGTAGCTTTCGAGTTGCCCGAAGGGATTACCGTTGAAACCCCGAGCCAGACCGAAATTGTCATTAAAGGCATTGATAAGCAGCTGGTTGGTCAGGTTGCTGCCAATGTTCGGGCCTTCCGTCCGCCTGAGCCCTACAAGGGTAAAGGGGTGCGCTATGCTGATGAGCAAGTGCGCCGTAAGGAAGCCAAGAAGAAATAATTGTCGAGATTGATGCCATGAAAGACAAAAAAGTTTCACGTCTACGCAGGGCCAAGCGCACTCGCCTGAAGATTCGCGAGCTGGGCGAAGTTCGCCTTTGCGTACATCGTACCCCGCGTCATATTTATGCGCAGGTGATCTCTGTCGCTGGTGACCAGGTACTGGCATCTGCAAGCACGGTCGAAAAAGATCTGCGTGCAGACGCGACAGGCAATGCTGACGCAGCGGTTAAAGTTGGCCAGCTGATCGCTCAGCGTGCCAAGGAAGCGGGCATTGAGCGCGTAGCCTTTGACCGTTCTGGTTTCAAATATCACGGCCGTGTTAAAGCGCTGGCGGATGCCGCGCGTGAAAACGGTCTTGAATTCTAAGGGTGCTTGGTTATGGCGAAGGTTGATCCCAACGAAGGTCTGCAGGAAAAGCTGGTTCAGGTAAACCGGGTTGCTAAAGTTGTTAAAGGCGGCCGTATTTTCGGTTTTACCGCGTTGACCGTAGTGGGTGACGGCAAGGGTAAGGTCGGCTTTGGTCGTGGTAAGGCCCGTGAAGTGCCTGCTGCTATCCAGAAAGCCCTGGAAGCTGCCCGCCGCAACATGATTCAGGTGGAGCTGAATGGCACCACCATCCAGCACCCCATGAAGGCCCGTCACGGTGCCTCCAAGGTGTATATGCAGCCGGCCGATGACGGTACCGGTGTAATTGCCGGCGGTGCCATGCGCGCCGTGCTGGAAGTCGCAGGCGTTCAGAATGTACTGGCCAAGTGCTATGGCTCCACCAACCCGGTAAACGTGGTTCGGGCTACTTTTAATGGCCTGAAGTCCATGGCTTCTCCGGAGTCTGTGGCAGCCAAGCGTGGCAAGTCTGTCGAAGACATTCTGAACTAAGCGCAGATAACGGAATCGTTACGATGGCTGATAAGATCAAGGTAAAGCTGGTTAAGAGCATCAACGGCCGGCTGGAAAAGCATAGGGCCTCTGTGCGCGGTCTCGGTCTGCGCCGCATTGGCCACACTGTGGAAGTTGAAGATACCCCGGCAGTACGCGGCATGATCAACAAGGTCGCGTATCTGGTGCAGGTAGAGGGAGAATAAGTGATGCGTCTGAATGATCTGCATCCCGCTGAAGGTTCCCGTCCGGACGCCAAGCGCGTTGGTCGTGGTATCGGCTCCGGCCTGGGCAAGACCGGTGGTCGCGGCCACAAGGGTCAGAAGTCCCGTTCCGGCGGTACTGTGAAGCCCGGTTTCGAGGGTGGCCAAATGCCGCTGCAGCGTCGTGTGCCGAAGTTCGGTTTCACGTCCAAGCTGGCTATGGGCACTGCGGAAGTTCGCCTGGCTGAACTTGCCAAAGTAGACGGCGACGTGATTGACCTGGCCGCCCTCAAAGCAGCCAATGTTGTGCGTCGTGACATGAAGCGCGCCAAGATTGTTCTGCAGGGCGAAATCGACCGTGCAGTGACCATTCGCGGCGTAGCGATCAGCAAAGGCGCCCGCGAAGCGGTCGAAAAAGCTGGCGGTAAAGTCGAAGAATAAGGCAGCGCTTTATGGCGAAGAATCGCGCTCAGACACTGAATGGTGGTCCGCCGAAAGCTGACAGCAGCGCAATGCGTGAGCTGTGGCGGCGAATCGGTTTTCTGTTGGGCGCCCTGGTGGTGTTCCGGATCGGGGCACACATCCCGGTCCCGGGCATGAACCCGGAAGCGTTGCAACAGATGTTCAACAACAACCGGGACACCATTCTTGGCCTGTTCAACATGTTTTCCGGGGGTTCCCTGGAACGCATGAGTATTTTTGCGTTGGGCATCATGCCCTATATTACTGCCAGCATCGTGATTCAGCTGATGACGGCAGTAGTGCCCACCCTGGAGCAGCTCCGCAAGGAAGGCGAACAGGGTCGGCGCAAGATAACTCAGTACACCCGTTATTTGACGGTAGTACTGGGTGGCATCCAGTCCTTCGGCATGGTGGCCGGACTGAACAGCCAGGGCATTACGCTGCTGCCGGAAACGGCCAGCACCATGCAGGTTGCCAGCTTCTACTTTGTCGCTGTCACCACCTTGCTGACCGGTACCGTATTCCTGATGTGGTTGGGTGAGCAGATTACCGAGCGTGGAATTGGCAATGGTATTTCCATGCTGATCTTCGCTTCCATCGTGTCAGGCCTGCCTGGCGCCATTGCACAGACCTTCGAGTCTGCGCGTACTGGTGACCTGAGCCTGATCATGATGTTGTTTGTGTTCCTGGTAGCCCTCGCCGTTATTTTCGGGGTGGTCTTCATGGAGCGTGGACAGCGCCGTATTACGGTGAATTATGCCCGTCGTCAGCAGGGACGTCGTGTGTATGCAGCGCAGCAGAGTCATCTGCCGCTGAAGGTGAACATGGCAGGTGTTATTCCGGCTATCTTTGCCAGCTCCATACTGCTGTTTCCGGCATCTCTGACCCAGTGGTTCAGTGATTCCAATCCGGATTCCTGGTGGGGTCAGGCACTGAGAAACGTGAGTGATGCTCTGCTGCCGGGTACGCCGCTCTATATCTTGCTGTTTACCCTGGCAATCGTGTTCTTCTGCTACTTTTATACTGCGCTGGTGTTCAATCCGAAGGATGTCGCAGACAACCTGAAGAAATCCGGCGCTTATATTCCGGGCATTCGCCCGGGCGAGCAATCTGCTCGCTATATCGACACAGTGATGGGCCGTTTGACCCTGATCGGTTCGGTATACATGACGCTGGTGTGCTTGCTGCCGCTGGGTCTGCAGGCAGTTGCCAACGTGCCTTTCTATCTGGGCGGCACCTCCCTGCTGATTGTAGTGGTGGTAGTGATGGACTTCTGGTCGCAGGTTAATTCGCACCTGACGTCCACCCAGTATGAGAAGTTGATGAAGAAATCCAACCTGAAAGGGTATGGTGGCACCGGTCTGGTGCGTTAACGAACGAGGCGAGTGCGATGAAAGTTCAGGCTTCTGTGAAGAAGATCTGCCGAAACTGCAAAGTGATCCGTCGTAAGGGTCGCGTCATGGTTATCTGCAGTGCCGAACCCCGGCACAAGCAGCGCCAGGGTTAAGGTTACGTCTTCTTTTAAGTGTTTGGTTGAAATTCAGTCGGCGTAGCGCTAGACTCTGCCGCCTTTCGGCGCCCTTGAGTCTGGCGCCACCCGTTTTGTGAATCGGAGATATTCGGATGGCCCGTATTGCAGGCGTTAACATCCCGGAAAATAAGCACACGGTGATCTCTCTCACCTACATCTTCGGGATCGGTCGTACCCGTGCAGCTGAGATCTGTACAGCGGCCGGTATTGATCAGACCGCGAAAGTGCGTGATCTGAGCGGTGAACAACTTGACGTCATTCGTGGCGAAGTAGCCAAGTTGTCTACTGAAGGTGACCTGCGCCGGGAAATCACCATGAACATCAAGCGTCTGATGGACCTCGGTTGCTACCGTGGTATCCGTCATCGTCGCGGCTTGCCACTGCGTGGCCAGCGTACCAAGACCAATGCTCGGACTCGTAAAGGTCCGCGTAAACCGATTCGCAAATAAGCTGAAACGTCAGCGGCTGGATTTGGATAGGCATTATGGCTAAGTCAAAGAAAGATAGTGGCGCACGTCGTAAGAAGGTAACGCGTACCGTTGCAGACGGTATCGCCCACGTGCACGCATCCTTCAACAATACCATCATCACCATCACTGATCGTCAGGGCAATGCGTTGTCCTGGGCGACCTCCGGTGGCGCTGGTTTCCGTGGTTCCCGTAAGAGCACCCCGTTTGCTGCCCAGGTGGCTGCTGAAAACGCGGGTAATGCTGCCAAGGACTACGGTCTCAAAAATTTGGAAGTACGGGTAAAAGGCCCTGGCCCAGGTCGCGAATCTTCCATTCGTGCTCTGAATGGCTGTGGCTACAAGATTACCCATATTGAGGACGTTACGCCGATTCCGCATAACGGCTGTCGTCCGCCCAAAAAGCGTCGCGTGTAACGGGAGTTAAAGCAAGATGGCAAGATACATCGGTCCCAAGTGCAAGCTTTCCCGTCGTGAAGGCACCGATCTGTTCCTGAAGAGCGGTATCCGCCCTCTGGAATCCAAGTGTAAAGCCGAGCAGGCACCCGGTCAGGCAGCTGGCGCTAGCGGTCGTCGTCCGGCTCGTTTGTCAGATTACGGTGTGCAGCTCCGCGAGAAGCAGAAAGTTCGTCGTACCTATGGTGTGCTGGAAAAGCAGTTCCGTAGCTACTACAAGAAAGCGGCTTCCTCCAAGGGTGCAACTGGCGAAGTCCTGCTGCAGCTGCTTGAAGGTCGTCTGGATAACGTGGTTTACCGCATGGGCTTCGGCTCTACCCGCGCTGAAGCGCGTCAGCTGGTAAGTCATCGTGCGATTCTGGTCAACGGTCAGTCTGTCAACGTGGCTTCCTACCAGGTTAAGCCGGGTGACATCATCACCGTTCGCGAGAAGTCCAAAGCTCAGTTGCGCGTGAAAAACGCCATGGAGCTGGCTCAGCAGCGTGGCTTTATGCCTTGGCTCGAAGTTGACGAGAAAAAGCTGGAAGGTACCTACAAGGCTAAGCCTGAGCGTATCGACCTGCCTGCCGAGATCAACGAAAATCTGATCGTCGAGCTGTACTCCAAGTAAGGACTGCCTGAGGGATCTCTATGACCGCCGTGAACGACTTTCTCACGCCCCGCTCGATCGCGGTCAACGCGATCAATCAGAACCATGCAAAGGTGGTTCTGGAACCGCTGGAGCGTGGCTTTGGCCACACCCTGGGGACTGCGCTGCGTCGCATCCTGATCTCCAGTATGCCCGGCTGTGCGATCACCGAAGTGGAGATCGACGGGGTACAGCACGAATACTCTTCCATCGAAGGGGTTCAGGAAGATGTGATCAACATCATGCTGAACCTGAAGGGCGTTGCCCTGAAGATGGAAGATCGCGAAGAAGCAACGCTGGAACTGGTCAAGAAAGGCCCGGGTGTTGTCACCGCGAGCGATATCCAGCGTGATCACAGTGTTGAGATCGTCAACCCGGATCATCTGATTTGCACCATCACTGGCGACACCGAACTGCGTGTGAAGCTGAAGGTGCAGAAGGGTCGCGGTTATGTGGCCGCTGATGCCCGTCAGTCAGATGATGACGAAACCCGCGGTATTGGCCGACTGCAGCTGGATGCCAGCTACAGCCCGGTTCGTCGTGTGGCTTACGTGGTCGAAGCCGCTCGTGTAGAGCAGCGTACTGACCTGGATAAACTGGTTATCGATCTGGAAACAGACGGTACCATCGATCCGGAAGAAGCGATTCGTCGTGCAGCAACAATTCTGCAGCAGCAGATCGCGGTGTTTGTAGACCTGGAACAGGATGCCAAGCCTGAGCCGAAGCAGGAGCGTGAGGAAATTGATCCTATCCTGCTGCGTCCGGTGGATGATCTTGAGCTGACGGTTCGCTCCGCTAACTGTTTGAAAGCGGAAAACATCTACTACATCGGTGATCTGGTACAGCGTACCGAGGTGGAGCTGCTGAAAACCCCGAACCTGGGTAAGAAGTCGCTGACCGAGATCAAAGATGTGTTGGCCTCCAAGGGCTTGTCACTGGGCATGCGTCTCGAGAACTGGCCGCCGGTCAGTCTCCGTGATGATGACCGGTTGAACACCAAATTGCGCTAATTAGTTGTTGTGGACGCTGTGAAGCGCCCCTGAACATAGGAACAGAATCATGCGTCATCGCAAAAGCGGCAGAAAACTGAATCGGAACAGCTCTCATCGTCAGGCTATGTTCCGTAACATGGCTGTGTCTCTGCTGGAGCACGAAGTGATCAAGACCACTCTGCCGAAAGCTAAAGAGCTGCGTCGTGTGGCTGAGCCGCTGATCACTCTTGCGAAGGAAGACTCGGTAGCGAACCGTCGTCTGGCTTTCGACCGCACCCGCTCCAAGGAAGTGGTCGGCAAGCTGTTCAATGACCTGGGTCCGCGTTACCAGAGCCGTCCTGGCGGTTACATCCGTATCCTCAAGATGGGTTTCCGTGCTGGTGACAATGCACCGATGGCCTATGTTGAGCTGGTTGATCGTCCTGAGCTGGCGGACGCTGACGAAGAATAAGCGTCGAAGCTTCAAAAAAACCGGGCATATTGCCCGGTTTTTTTATGTCTGTCGTAAGCCGGCGGACTTGTACTATGCTGTCAGGAGAGGCCGACTAGATCTCAGAGGCAGGGCATATGGCAATCAACGGCTTTCATGCACACGTCTATTTCGATGAATCCACGTTTTCCCAAGCGGCAGCGCTGTGCCAGGCCGCCCACCAGCATTTCGACATACCCATGGGGCACATGCATCGCAAGCCGGTGGGCCCGCACCCCTGCTGGAGCTGCCAGCTATCCATTCCGCGCCGCCTGGCCGGGGATGTGATCCCCTGGTTGATGGCCAGCCGTAACGGGCTGACGGTTTTTGTTCACGGTCTTAGTGGTGATGATCTGCGCGATCACACCGAGTTGGTGATGTGGCTGGGTGAAAGCCTGCCGCTGGACCTGAGTATCTTCCAGTTCTCCGCCTGATTGCCTGACTCAACCCGCTAACTACCCCTGCGCTACTTTGTGTCCCCGATACATCAAGCCCTTGCGCTGTCGCTGTACCGAGCCGGTCTCATCCTTTGTGTTTTGAGTGTTGCGGGTTTCTACCGGTTGCCCTCGATAGAGGCGAACTGCGCCGTTGGCGGATGGAGTCAATGGCGGGTCTTTGCCTTCCAGCTCCAGTAGCGCCAGGCGAATTTCCCCGTAAAGTCGTTGCATGCCCTGAGAGCGGGTCAGGCCGGCATAATGGGCCAGTTTATGGCGCAGTGCCGGATCGGTCAGTGACAGGCTTTCGTCGAATTCAGCCCGAATCAACCGTCGACACTGATTAACCAGGTTGACGATGTTGTACTGCATCAACCAGCGGTGGTCGGTGGTGGCGTCCATTTCACAGACTCCTTTGAATGGTTGCCCTGGGAAGCTGACGTTGGCTGAAGCAAGGCCTCAGTTCAGATCTATCAAAGCAGAAAGCGTGCCATTGTCATGGCCCGCTTTGTGGGTGCCTGCGCCCCGCGGTGGAACGAGGCACGGCCCTTGTGGTGCACGTGCGCTAAGGTAGTGCGGGGCGCTTGGCATGCAGGAATTTCTGGCAGCTCGCGTAGAAGGAGGTGGTGGCTGGCCAGTCGGAAAAGACACCAATAACACCCACGTCCCGCGCCAGCACATCCAGCAGGGTAAAAGTGTCGCCGTCATTATTGATAGCTGGTTGAACACTCTGGTAATACCAGCCGCCGCCGTTGGCCAATGGGCCGGAACGCTCCAGGGACCAGGCGATGATATCCAGGCCGGCAGCGCGGGCGGCCCGGGCATAGGGGCTGGGGACAATGCGGTTGCGCTCATCGACGGTGACCAGCATCCACAGGGGCGGGGCGATGATGTTCACGCCATAACCGGCTAGGGTGTCCATATCGGGTTGCCAGGTGCCGGGGTTCTGTGGATCCAGCCCTTCGCTATCACGACCATCGAGATATACCGCCTGTTGGCCATAGCGGGGGTGGTGGCCGATCCAGTAGCGCACGTCTTCCAGATTGAAGGATTGGGGGAAGACATCCCTCGGTGGTACACCGACTTGTCGATATTCCTCAATCAGTTGCTTGGCATAGTCTTGCTGACGGTACTCGCCCTGATAGGGGATGGATACCTGTGGCGCTTTCAGCTCGGGCGTCATCTTTACCCCGAGCTCCTGAAACAGGGCGATGCTCTCCCTGTGACTGAGCAGGGTGCCGCTTTGGCTGTAGAGGTCCGTTCGCCAACCAGCCGTGCCCTTCAGGTATTCCTCCACGGTAGTGGCGCGGGGGTTGGCGCCATCCATCTTGCCGGTGAGTGTCTTGAACTGGGCCAGGGTGATATCGCTGGTACAGCAGCGGGCGCTGGCCGGGTTGCTGCCATCAAAAGGGGAGAAAGGCTCGCTGCACTGGTCGGCCAGGTCGGTGTCGAGAATGTTGGTGGTGGTGTGCAGATCGCACTGGGAATGGCGACAGACCAACTCGCGATCCTTGGTGAAGGCCACATCGCATTCCACGATGCCGGCGCCCATGCGGGCGGCGGCCCGGTAGGACTCTTCGGTATGTTCGGGGAATTGCAGCGGCGCGCCACGATGGCCAATGGAAAAGTCACTGGCCTGTTGCGGACGCGGTCGGCTGGCACAGTCCTGGAGGGCTTGCTTCAGCGGCCCCTCGTCCATGTCTGCAACCAGGTAATAGGGGCGCGGCCCCAGCTCCACGCTGCTTTTGCCGTCGGAGCCGTGCCCGGCACAGGCTGCAGTGCCAATACTGATGGCCAGGGTGGCGATGCATGCTTTCCATGCCCATATCGATTTCATAATCAGCCTCCAGGGTTGCCGTGGAGGTTGAGTCTGTGAGCGGGTTGTGACGCTGATATTTGGTTCCGGTGGCGGCGGTATTACAAGGGTCGACGTTATGGAGTAGAGCACAGTCTGAAGGTCATTTATCGCTCGACTCCAGGCGAAGATTGGCGACAGCAGAATAATACGGGGTGATCCCTCTTTGCATGGCAAGGCCACTGACCGGGCCGGTCGTTTGAGAGCTCCAGATGAGCTTGCCGTCCTGGAGCCGAATGACTGCCATGTCCACAACTACTTCTCCTGCATAAGAGGCGGCGCCACTACTGCCAGCTAAAGAACTGAAGATGATGGCACTGGTCACGGAAGCGTTATAGCTTTCGCGACTTTCATGCCATCCTCTCACTCTGGTGAGAACGATGCAGCATGCCTCGTCCGCTTCCAACTGCTCCGTGGCGCGGTTTCCATCAAGTATAATGGAGTCTGTCTTCGCGGGGTTTACTCGTTCAGGTCCTGTGGCCATTTCCAGTAGAAAGCCTTTCACGCTAGGAGTGGGGCGGCCGATAGGGGCAAAATCAATAAAAGTATCAGCGTATAGGTTCTTAAACTCGTCTAAGTGATTGGAGAGATCGAAAGAAGGCGTGGAGAGAGAAATTTCGTAGGCGTCGGCATGCTTCTGATAATGCTGAATCGTATCAGGCGGAATTCGTTCGAGCATCGTAGGGTAAGGGTGGTAAGCGCCATCCTGGTCGCGTATTTCGAGCTCGAAATACGGTGGTGCGACAACAATTTTGTCAGGGTTTCTTGTTCCAGACAGAGATTCCTGAGGGTAGGCCTCTGTGCATATTGCTCCGGAGCCACAAGCCACACCATTATAAAGCGTTTTAGCGCTCTTGCATCCTGTGAACATGACACAGGTTAAGGTGCAAAGTAGCCAAGGTGGGATGATGGTCTTCATTCTTATTGTCCAAGCATGGGTTTAAGGAAGCGCCCAGTGTGGCTAACTTTCACCCTGGCCACTTCCTCCGGCGTGCCTTCAGCAATGATCTCGCCGCCGCCGTCGCCCCCTTCCGGTCCCAGATCCACGATCCAGTCGGCGGTCTTGATTACATCCAGATTGTGCTCGATCACCACTACTGAGTTGCCGTGGTCAGCCAGTCGGTTGAGCACGTCCAGCAGCAGCTGGATATCATGGAAATGCAGCCCGGTGGTGGGTTCGTCGAGGATGTAGAGGGTGTTGCCGGTATCCCGGCGGGATAGCTCCTTGGCGAGTTTGACCCGCTGGGCTTCGCCGCCGGACAGGGTGGTGGCGGCCTGGCCCAGTTTTACGTAACTCAGACCCACATCCATCAGGGTCTGCAGTTTACGGGCCAGGGAAGGCACCGCATCGAAGAATTCCCGGGCATCTTCGATGGTCAGATCCAGCACCTCGAAGATGTTCTTGCCCTTATAGGTAATCTCCAGGGTTTCCCGGTTATAGCGTTTGCCTTCGCAAACTTCGCAGGGCACATAAATATCCGGCAGGAAGTGCATTTCCACCTTGATGACGCCATCGCCCTGACAGGCTTCGCAGCGCCCGCCTTTCACGTTGAAGCTGAAACGGCCGGGTTTGTAGCCGCGGGCGCGGGCTTCCTGGGTGCCGGCGAACAGTTCGCGCACCGGGGTGAAGATGCCGGTGTAGGTGGCCGGGTTTGAGCGGGGGGTGCGGCCAATGGGGCTCTGGTCGATATCCACCACCTTGTCGAAGTGCTCCAGCCCTTCAATGGACTCATGGACGGCGGGGGTCAGCGTGGTGGCCTTGTTCAGTTTGGTGGCCGCCAGCGGGTATAAGGTGTTGTTGATCAGGGTGGACTTGCCGGACCCGGAGACACCGGTAATGCAGGTGAACAGGCCTACCGGGATATTCAATGGGTGGCCCTTGAGGTTGTTGCCGGTGGCGCCGTGCACGGTCAGCCATTTGTCGCCCTGGTTTTCTCGCCGTTGTGCGGGGATGGCGATCTGTTTGCGACCGGACAGGTAGTCGCCGGTGAGCGAGTCCGGGTTGTCGGCCACGTCCTGGGCGCTGCCCTGGGCGACGACCCTGCCGCCATGAACGCCGGCACCGGGGCCGATATCAATCACGTGGTCGGCCAGGCGGATGGCTTCCTCGTCGTGCTCCACCACCAGCACGGTATTACCCAGGTCACGCAGGCGGGTGAGGGTGCTGAGCAGGCGCTCGTTATCACGTTGGTGCAGGCCGATGGAGGGCTCGTCCAGCACGTACATGACGCCCACCAGGCCGGCACCAATCTGACTGGCCAGACGAATACGCTGGGCCTCGCCGCCGGACAGGGTTTCCGCGCTGCGCTCCAGGGTCAGGTATTCCAGCCCCACGTTGACCAGAAACTGCAGGCGGTCGCGGATTTCCTTGAGAATCTTGTCGGCGATTTCGCCCTTGCTGCCGGGCAGGTTCAGGTCGCTGAAGTAGCCGTGGGCCTTGCCCACCGCCAACCGTACCACTTCCGGCAGGGTGGTTTCTTCGATGAACACATGACGGGCCGCCTCGCGCAGTCGCGAGCCATTGCAGCTGGGGCAGCTGGAGGTGGACATGTAGCCGAGCAGGTCCTCGCGTACCGCATCAGATTCGGTTTCCCGGTAGCGTCGCTCCATATTGGGGATGATGCCCTCGAACGGGTGGTTGCGCTTGATGATGTCGCCGCGGTCGTTGAGGTAACGGAATTCGATGCTTTCCTTGCCGGTGCCGTGGAGCACTTTCTTGCGGATATCCTTGGGTAGCTCCTGAAATGCCACGTCCATGTCGAAACCCAGGCTCTGAGACAGGGAATTGAGCATCTGGAAATAGTAGACGTTGCGGCGGTCCCAGCCGCGGATGGCGCCTTCCGACAGGGATAGCTCGTCGGAATTGATCACCTTGTCCTCGTCGAAGAACTGCTTCATGCCCAGCCCGTCGCAGCTGGGGCAGGCGCCGGCCGGATTGTTGAAAGAGAACAGTCGCGGTTCCAGTTCGGGGATGGAGTAGCCGCAGTGCGGGCAGGCAAACTTGGCGGAGAAGGTCACTTCCTCGCCGTCGCCGTCCATGGGCGCAATGATGGCGATGTCGTCCGCCAGGTTAAGGGCGGTTTCGAAGGATTCCGCCAGCCGGTTCTGCAGGTCGTCACGGACCTTGAAGCGATCCACCACCACTTCAATGGTGTGCTTCTTGTTCTTGTCCAGATCCGGGGTGTCATCCATGTCATAGATGCGCCCGTCAATGCGTGCACGGATAAAGCCCTGGGCGCGCAGCTCCTCGAACAGGTGCAGATGCTCGCCTTTCTTTTCGCGAATTACTGGCGCCAGCAGCATCAGTTTGCTGCCGTCTTCCATGGCCAGCACCTGATCCACCATCTGACTGATGGTCTGGGCGGCCAGCGGCGCTTCATGCTCCGGGCAGCGGGGCTCGCCCACCCGGGCGAACAGCAGGCGCAGATAGTCGTAAATTTCGGTGATGGTGCCGACGGTGGATCGCGGGTTATGACTGGTGGATTTCTGCTCGATGGAGATCGCCGGGCTGAGCCCTTCGATGTGGTCCACATCGGGCTTTTCCATCATCGACAGGAACTGGCGGGCATAGGTGGAGAGGGACTCCACATAGCGGCGCTGGCCTTCTGCGTAAAGCGTGTCAAAGGCCAGTGAGGATTTCCCTGAACCGGACAGACCGGTGATTACCACCAGCTTGTCCCGGGGAATATCCAGGTCCACGTTCTTCAGGTTATGAGTCCGTGCACCGCGAACCAGTATGGTATCCATCAACTACCCCTGACTACTGTCAAAATGAACAGGGCAGTATAGGCGAATTCGTGTGAAGGGCAAAAGAATGTGGTCGCTGCCCGCAACACGCCTCATGTTGCACGCAAGGCGTGCAGCACGGTGCGTGTTGTATGAAGCGTTGCTAGAGGTTTTCCTGTGCCCAGTTCACCGCTTGCAGGCGGTTGGACGCATTGATTTTCTTGAAGATGTTGTAGATATGCGTCTTGATGGTGTGCGGGCTCAGATTCAGGCTGGTGGCGATTTCCGAGTTCTTGGCGCCGGTGGCCATCACTTTCAGCACTTCCACTTCCCGGTCGGTGAGGTTCACCTCGCTGCGGGAGAAGGTCTTGTTGAAGGTGCGGCTTTTCATCAGATAGGCCTGCAGCACGGCGCGTGGGAACCACAGCTCGCCGTCGAAAATGGCCTTGATGCCTTTGCTCAGCAGTGCCTGGGGGCAGTCATGCTGGAAACCGCCGTTGACCATGGGCAGGCCTGCCAGTCGGGATAGGGAGTCGTCGCTGTCCACATTGAACAGGGCGATCAGAACGTCGTTGTCCACTTCCTGATCGGCTTCCAGAAGGTGAGCGATTACCTCGTTCACATCGACACTGTGGTAATCCACCAGAAACAGGTTCTGGTCAAATTCCCGCAGGGTCTCCACTGAGATCGTCTCCACCGAGGGAATGCTCTTGGTAGCCACTTCTTCCTTGACGAGAAATTCGGTGAGCAGGGCGTTTTGCAGTTGCTGGCTGCCTACTACGTAAACTTGTTGAGTTTGTTGTGGGCTGTTCATCGATGCCGTCCATGATGTCTCAGGCGGAGCCTAAGAAAAAAAACTGATCAGCATGTGAATTTATCACCGCTTTGACCGGGGTTCAATTTACCATTGCCCGGTTTTACGGATTTCACGATTCCTGGACTCCAAAGTGGGGCACTGTGTCCTGGTCCGGCCCCGTGGGGAATCTGATACACTGCCCGCCTTTTTGTAGCGGCCGTGACTTGCGGCCACCCCTTTTGGAGCAACAAGCGTTCATGTCGGCATCTTCCTCCAGTGTCCTGCAGCGGACAGAGCTGAAAACCACCGGCTACCTGGCGACCATCTTTGCGCTGCGGATGTTCGGCCTGTTCATGATTCTGCCGATTTTCGCGGTCTACGGGCAATCCCTGGAAGGCGCGACACCGCTGCTGATCGGTACCGCTATCGGTGCCTACGGGCTGATGCAGGCCCTGCTGCAGATTCCGTTTGGCATGCTTTCCGACCGCTTCGGACGGCGACCGTTGTTGTTGATCGGTCTGCTTCTGTTTGTGGCGGGGGGCGTGGTGGCGGCCATGAGTGACCATATTCATGGTGTCATTGCCGGGCGCGCCTTGCAGGGCTCGGGGGCCATCGCCAGTGTGATCATGGCGTTGATCGGTGATGTGGTCAGCGAAAAGCATCGTACCCGGGCCATGGCCCTGATCGGCATGTCCGTGGGTGGCTCCTTTGTACTGGCCCTGATTCTCGGCCCGTTACTGGCCAGCTGGCTGGGCCTGTCCGGCCTGTTCTGGATGACCTCGGTGATGGGCGTCTTTGCCCTGCTGGTGGCCCTGGTGGTGCCGGCGCCACGGGCATTGCAGGGGGAGGCCTTGCCCGTGGGCGTGCGCTTCCGTCGGGTACTGGCCAGCAAGACATTGCTGCGATTTGATCTGGGCATTTTTACCCTGCACCTGATCATGACTGCCTCTTTCGTGGTGGTGCCGGCCCTGCTCAGCGAACGGCTCGGGCTGGGACTGCGCAGCCACAGCCTGATCTACCTGGGCGTGCTGGTGGCCGGGTTCGTGGCCATGGTGCCGCTGATTATCCGCGCCGAACGGCGTGGCGCGGTGCCGGTGAAGCGACTGGCGGTGGTGTTGCTGGCGGTGTCACAGATTCTGTTGGCCCTGGCCGGTGCCGAGCTGTGGCACTTTGTGCTGGCGCTGCTGGTGTTCTTTGCCGCGTTTAACCTGCTCGAGGCCCTGCTGCCTTCGCTGGTGGGCCGGGCGGCACCGGCGGGCACCCGGGGCACGGCCATGGGGGTATACTCCACCAGTCAGTTCCTGGGTGTCTTTGTCGGCGGGCAGCTGGGTGGGGCCTTGTACCAGTGGGTAGGAGCCGAGGCGGTGTTCTACGGTTGTGCGCTGTTGGCGGCGGTCTGGCTGGTGGTGCTGACCGGGCTGCAGGAGCTGCCGAAACTGGATAACCGGGTGCTGATCCTGGCCCCGGGCCAGGATTGGCAGAAACTGGCCCGTGAGCTGCAGACGGTGCCCGGTGTGGTGGAAACCGTCATCGTCGAGGAGCAGGCCCTGGCCTTGCTCAAGGTCGATGCCGGGGAACTGGATGAGGCCCGGCTTGCGGGGCTCGCCGGAGCCT
Organism: uncultured Alcanivorax sp.; assembly: GCF_947258575.1. Classification (GTDB taxonomy): domain Bacteria; phylum Pseudomonadota; class Gammaproteobacteria; order Pseudomonadales; family Alcanivoracaceae; genus Alcanivorax. The sequence continues at coordinate 69,963 of NZ_CAMYIV010000007.1, read as the reverse complement.
CGCAAAGCTGACACAATGTTTGGCTTGATCTGACATGCATTTGAGAAACCGGTGATTTACCTGACAGGGCATTGCCGACTACAACAGTACTGACCTAGAGAGTCACGGAGAGAAACATGGCGCGCGGCGTTAACAAGGTAATTCTGATTGGTAACCTGGGGGCAGACCCGGAAACCCGTTTCATGCCCAGCGGTGGCGCGGTCACCAATGTTCGTCTGGCTACCAGTGAAACCTGGAAGGACAAGCAGAGCGGGCAGATGCAGGAACGCACTGAATGGCACCGGGTGGTATTTTTCAACAAGCTGGGCGAGATTGCCGGTGAGTACCTGAAGAAGGGCTCCAAGGTCTATATCGAAGGCTCCATTCGTACCCGCAAGTGGCAGGGGCAGGATGGTCAGGATCGCTACACCACCGAAATCGTGGCCAACGAAATGCAGATGCTGGATGGCCGTGGTGATGGGGGTGGTCAAGGTGGTGGCTATGCGCCTCAGGGTAACCAGGGTGGCTACCAGAACCAGAACGAAAATTACGGTGGCGGCAATGCCGCGCCACAGCAAAGCCAGAATCCCGGTCAGGGTCAAAATCAGGGCGGCTTCAGCGGCCCGGCTGATGATTTCGACGACGATATCCCGTTCTGAGAACCGCCATGCCTCGTACCTTGACGCTGGCACTGGTCTTTATTGCCAGTCTGCTGGTTTTTTTGATCGTCAGCATGCCCGCCGCCGTTGTGGTGGAGCGGGTGCCTGCCGTGCGGTTGGGTGGCGCCGTGCTGACTCTGTCCGAGCCCCGTGGCCGCTGGTGGCAGGGGCAGGCCCGTTGGCGCTGGAAGCAACTGCAGGGCTCGCTGAACTGGACAATGGACTGGCACGGCCTGGTGCCGGGCGCGCAACTGGCCCTGCGCAGTGATCAGGGCCAGCAGGCAAACCTGTCCGGTTGGGTCGGCGCAGACTGGGGTGACTGGCAGGTGGAACAGGCGCGCTTGTCCCTGCCGGTGGCACTGGTAGCGGAACATGTCCCCCAGGGCGGTGCCGACGGCCGGGTCGATGCGGTGCTGATGGCGTTACAGATTGCCGACGATACTATTCAGCAACTTCAGGGCACCCTGGATTACAGTGGTGGCAGGGTGACCTGGGGGAACAATGGCTCAGCCACGGTGCCGGAATTACAGGGCCGCTTGAGCATGGATGGGCCGGTGCCCACCTTGCGGGTGGCAGATCCTGACGGGGAGCGCCTGCTGCAGGCACGAATCAGTGACGGTCGTTTCCATCTGGAAGTCATGCGTGCCTGGCCCTTGTTGCTGGGTGTCAGCCAGGGTGGCAGCCCGGATGATGTGGTATTCCAGATGTCCCAGCCATTCTCGCTCAAGCAGGGGTAGCGGCTGTCAGCTACCGGTTTGCCTGGCTGACAGGGCCGAGAACAGGAAATAACGGTTCCGGTAACACTATATTGCAATAATTTGCCTTAAAATCCGGTATCTTCAGTCCGGTAATAACGATAAAGGAAGAGCGGACAGTTATGTCGCAGTGGGCAGCGTGGGGTCAGTATCAGCAGTGGGGCAAGCCGGTGCGCTGGTTGGTTGCCATTTTGCTGGTGATTGCATTGGCCTTTGTGCTGGCCCAGACCTTCTGGCTGCTGTGGTACGGACCCAACGAGCCGATCCCCTCCAACAGCAAGACCCGTCTGCAGGTGGCTTCCTCCGGGCAGGCTGTGATCCTGAGCCAGTCCCAGGTGGACAGCTGGCAATTGTTCGGAAGTTTCGAGCAGGAAGCTGCCCCCCAGTCTGACAAACCCACGGACGCTCCGGAAACCCGCCTGCGTCTGGAGCTGCTTGGTGTGTTCCAGACCGCTGATACCGACAAAGCGTCCGCCATCATTGCCGAAAAGGGCAAGGAAGGTGAGTTGTACCGTATCGGCGACAGTATCCCTGGTAATGCCAGCCTGGAAGAGGTGTACCCGGACCGGGTGATCCTGCGCCGGGCCGGGCGCCTGGAAACCCTGCGCTGGTCGGACAGTTCTCTGGGTGGGGTCAGTCAGGTGTCTCGCCAGCCAGCGGTTGAACGTGAGCCCCAGCAATCGCAGATTGCGGAAGGCAGCGAGGAAGACATGCAGCGTCAACGCAAGGCCATTATTGGCCAGTTGGGGCTGCAGCCGGTGGCCCAGGGGGATAATCAGGGCTATCAGTTGGGCAAGCGGGCCCCCAAGCAGTTGATCAGTCAGGTCGGCTTGCAAAGCAATGATGTCATCCTCTCGGTCAACGGCCATTCGCTGGGGACGGAGGAAGGTGATATGGCTGCGTTGCGCTCATTCCAGGAAACCCGGCAGGCCAGTATCGTGGTGCAGCGGGGTGATCAGCAATTCACCGTGAATTATCCGCCATAGTGAGTGGTTTTATGATGTCCTTTTTCAAAGCCTCGGCACTTCGAACACTGATTGTGGTGCTGTTGTCGGTAACGGCTTTTTCCTCCCATGCCCAGGTTGCGGCCAGTGAAGATGGCAAGAGCTGGACGGTGAATATCCGTAATGCGGATATCCAGGCGTTTATCAGCCAGATTGCCGACATGACCGGCAAGAACTTCGTGGTTGACCCCCGCGTTCGTGCCCGGGACGTTACTGTCGTGTCCACCAAGGCGCTGTCTGCCGCAGAGGTTTACGAGCTGTTTCTGTCCGTGCTGCAGGTGCATGGCTATGCGGCGGTGCCATCCGGCGACATTATCAAGATTGTTCCCAACACCACCGCCAAGCAAAGCAACCTGCCGCTGGTGGGCAAAAATGCGGCCGGTGGCGAAGCACTAGTGACCCGGGTGATTCCGGTGGAAAACTCTCCGGTGGAAGAGCTGGTACCGGTGCTGCGGCCGCTGGTGCCCCAGTACGGCCATCTGGCCGCCGTGGGCTCGGCCAATGCCCTGATCATCAGTGATCACATTGACAATATCCGCCGCATGGAAGCGATCATCGCCAGCCTGGACAATGCCGAGTCCGAGGATGTACAGGTGATCAAGCTGGAGCATGCTTTCGCCGGCGACATGGTGAAAATGCTGGAAAGCCTGACCCCGCAGACCGGTGGCCGTCGCGGCAAGACCAAGGACGGTGGTGTGACGGTGGTAGCGGATGAACGCACCAACCGGCTGATCATCAAGGGTGACCGGATTACCCGCCAACGCATGGCCCAAATGATTGGCAACCTGGATACACCTGCCAGTGCCACGGGCGGTGTGCAAGTGGTACGCCTCAGCCATGGTGATGCCGAGGCCCTGGCCGAGTTGCTGAAGAATTTTGCCGAGGGCGCCTCCGCGGCCAAGCCCGGTGCCGACGGCAAGGCCGCAGCGGCATCCATTACCGGTGACAAGGTCTCCATCCAGGCCGACAAATCTCTCAACGCCCTGGTGATCCGCGCAGAGCCGGCGATGATGAAGGAAATCATGTCGGTGATCAGCCAGCTGGATGTGCGCCGTGCGCAGATTCTTATCGAGGCAGCCATCGTGGAAGTCTCCGGTGATACCGGCAAGGCCCTGGGTTTTCAATATGTGGCTGGCAGTGATGAAACCGGCGTCGGTGCCATTAACTTTGGCAACGCCGGGCTGACGATCAATTCCATTGTTCAGGCTCTGGCTACCGATGACCCGTCAGGCCTGTCCCTGGGCGACGGTATTACCATGGGCTTCGGGGAGCAGGACTCCAACGGTGATTTGAAGTGGGGGGCGCTTATCCAGGCTCTGTCCACCTCCACCGACGTAAACCTGCTCTCTACCCCCAGCATTCTTACCCTGGATAATCAGGAAGCGTCCATCGTGGTGGGGGAGAATGTGCCCTTCATCACCGGCACCAGCACCAGTACCGGTTCCGGCGTGTCCAATCCGTTCCAGACGATCCAGCGTGAAGATGTGGGGTTGAGCCTGAGGGTGACGCCGCATGTGGCAGGGCTGTCTACCATCCGCCTGGAGCTGGAGCAGGAAAACTCCCAGGTGAAGGACTCCGTCGGCGAAGCGGCGGATATCGTGACCACCACCCGTAAGCTGGAAAGTACGGTGCTGGCGGACGATGGCGAGACCATTGCTCTGGGCGGGTTGATTCGCGATAACATTACCAAGACGGTACGCAAGGTGCCGATCCTGGGGGATATCCCTCTGCTAGGCATTCTGTTTCGCTCCACCAGTAATTCGCGAGAAAAAAGCAACCTGATGGTGTTTTTACGGCCCACCATCCTGCCGGATAATGAGCGGCTGCTGAGCATGACCCGGCAGAAGTACATGGGGATTACTGCCTTGCAGTTCGAGCTGAATCGCAAGGGTGAACTGGAGCAGGTCGTGCGCAATCCGCTGCCGGTGAGTCTTGAGCAGGTGTTCCAGGGCCGCAGTAACGTATCACCGGAATACCGTGATGCCTACGAAGCCGGGCAAAACGATTCGGCAAAGAACGTTGAGGTTGAGGATGCTGATAGCGAGGAGGAATAATCCCCTCATCGCTAAACAAGCCATAAAAAAACGCGCCCATCGTGGCGCGTTTTTTTATGGGGGTTTATCGCCAGCCAGTCGTTGGCGCGACTGCCGTCTTCTGGGGGAACTCCCGTCTAGTCGTCTTGCAGGTTGCGCAAGTTGGCCAGCACTCGCCGGCTACGTTCGAGTTTCTTGTTCAGCTCTTCATCGTCCGGGTACAGGGGGGCTACTTGCTTCCAGATCCGATAGGCCTCGCGGTACTGACCACGGGCGTACAGTGCCTCACCGGTATTCATCTCTTCGCTAAAGCGGCGTCGCGCCCATTGCTCCAGGCGTTCTCGATGGTCGGCCAGAACCGGATTGTCCTGATGCTGTTTGAGGAAGTGGCGGGCGGCCAGCAAGGATTCCAGCTGGCCATTTCTCTGGTAACGGGCCATCAGTTGTTCCGCTTCAGTCAGCAGGGCACGATTGTGGCGGGCCCGGGCACGCTGGCTGGCGTCATTGAGAATCTGTTGTGCTTTGGCCAGTTGCGCAGACGGAGGCTGATCCGGTGCCAGTCGGTGAGCGGCGCTCAGCAGGTCGCGGGCCAGTAGCCATTGCTGGCGCTGGGCGAAATACTCTCCCAGCCGGGTCAGATCCTCGACCACCACAAACCGCTCTTCCGCCAGTTGCTGGCGTTCCTGTTTGGCGCGGGGCAGGTGAAAGCCGCTCAATTTGTCTGTCAGGCCGGTACTTTCCTGCAGTGCCAGAGCCTGGGCCCGGCGCCGTTCAGCCAGTAGCTGGTTGAACTGATATTCTTCCAGGCTGGTCAGGGCGGTAAGCAGTTCGTCCAGGGCAGAGGGGTCCACTACCTTGTCGCGATGGGCCTCAATCAGGGTATGGGCCTGCTGCCAACGCTGTTTACGGCTCATCGCCTCGGCTTCAAGAATCAGGCGCTGGCGGTACTGGTCGCTGGCCAGAATGATGCCCGGGTACTGCTCCTGCAGCAGGGCATACTGGTCGTGATCCGGGTGCGTGTCTTCAATAATGGCCGCTGCGCCGGCGTAATCATCTTCCGCCAGTGCCTCGCTGACCCGCCGCTCCGGGTCGCCGAGGGTAGCGCAGCCGCCGAGCAGCGCTGCCATTACCAGGCCGGCCTTACGCACGTTGCGACTCCGTATTCAGTTTTGCCAGGAATTGGGCGATGCGCTGTTCCATCAGGGTTTCTGACAGGGCGTGCACGCCATCAATGCGGAAAGTGCTCACCGGCTCGGCCTTGCCGCGGATGCGCATGGCGCCGTACTCGGTAGCGCGTACCCGGGAGGCAATGTTGGGGTTGGCCAGTAGCGACGAGGCAGCAATGATTTCATTGCCGCCGGCCATGTTGGACAGGCGTGACGCCAGGTTGACGGTATCTCCGACCACGGTGTACTGCATTCGCTCCCGGGAGCCCAGGTTACCGGCCAGCATGGCACCGGAATTGATACCGATACGGAATTCCACCGTGGTATGGCCTTGGGCGCGACGTTGCTCGTTCAGTCTTTCTACCATTCTCTGGATCATGACCGCGCAGCACAGCCCGTGGAACAGGTGCTCGTCATCCTTCTCCGGCACCCCGAAGACAATCATGGCGCAGTCGCCCATGTACTTGTCGATGGTGCCGCGGTAGAAGGTGGTGGCGGTGGTGATGGCATCGAAATAGACATTGAGTATGTCGGCAATGGCATCCGGGGGCAGGGTCTCTGACAGCCGGGTGAAGCCGACAATATCGGCAAACACCACGGTGGCATGAACATCGCGGCCACCCAGCTGCACCTGGTCCAGGTCTGCCATCATGTTGTGTGCCACGGACGGGCTGACAAAACGCTTCAGCACCTGCTCCACCTGATCTTTTTCCAGCATGCCGTGGGCCATGGTGTTGTAGGCCTCGATGAGGCCGCCGATTTCGTCATTGCGGCGATCCTGGATCCGGTAGTTCAGGTCCCCCCGGCGCATGGCGCTGGTGGCCGCCAGCAGATCATGAATAGGACGAGCCAGCCGCCGGCTGATCAGGAACGAGGCGATAATGGCGATCACACTCATGATCAGCGTGGCATTGATCATGGTGCCCTGTACGGACTCGCGGGCGGCCATGATTGGGCGGTCGGACAGGGAAATGGCGGTGTAACCGGCGACGGTATCGCTTACATCCACGGCAGCGTAGTAAGTGGTGATTGGTTCGTCCTGCAGCTCCCAGCGCTTGATCTGTTCCTGAAGCGGGTTGGCAGCCAGAGGTAAAATGCCGGCCTTGTCGACCAGGTTGCCACTGCGGTCGAACAGGGCGGCGCCGCGCACGCTGTCGCTGCGGGTCAGGTTGTTGAGCTGGACCTTGAGCAGGAAGGTGTCATCGGCCAGTAGGGGTTCGCGGATGGTATTGGCCAGTTGCAGCGCAATAGCTTCACCAAAGGTGTCTGCTTGGTCGCGCATTCGGTCCAGTTGATTGTTGAGCAGCAGGGAACCGAGAATGGTCATGCCGCACAGAATCAGCAGTGAGATAGACAGGCCCAGCTTCCAGGCCACCGGGAAGTATTCCGGCACATAGGGAGCCAGCCACTCGCCAATGCGGCTGGGCTTCGTGGGGCGGGCTTGTCCTTGCGGCTCGGTCACGATGCTTCCCTGTTTGAGTCGTAACGGTCACTTTGCACGCTTGTCAGCGGCGGGTCATGCTGTCAGATTCACAGGTCGATCCGGGCAATCTGCTGGGCCCGGAGTGACTCTGCGTCGGCTAGGACCGCCGAAACGGCGCAGAGTTCTTGTTGGTTTCGCACCTGCGCCGACATCACAACAATGAGCAGACGAATATGCTAACAATAGCACTTTCGTCGTGCCGGGTAAGTAGTTGTCTACGGAGACCGGCTGAATCGGAAATCGGGAAGAGTGAGTATGGCATTTATGCGTGAGCGGCAGCTTGCCGCCAATGGGCTGGATTTTTTCGTGGCCGAGGCTGGGGAACCGGAAAACCCTCTGGTGCTGTGTCTGCATGGCTTTCCGGAATGTTGGGCCTCCTGGCGCTACCAGTTGCCGGTACTGGCGCAATCCGGTTATCACGCGGTGGCACCGGATCTGCGCGGTTACGGCTATACCGGTGCCCCGGAAGAGGTGGATGCCTACCGGCAAAGCGTGCTGGCGGAGGACGTGGTGGCTCTGATCAAGGCGCTGGGCCATGAATCGGCAATTCTGATCGGGCACGACTGGGGGTGTGCGCTGACCTGGCAGGTGGCGCGTCGCTATCCAGAGATGATTCGTGCAGTGGTGGGAATGTCGGTCCCCTATGGCGGGCCAGCCCCGGAGGCGCCCACTGTGTCCATGCAGCGGCTGTTCGAGGACCGCTTCTTCTACATGCTCTACTTCCAGCAACCGCAATTGCCGGAGCAGGAGCTGGAAGCAGATGTGCCCACCAGTCTGCGCAAGATCTTCCACAGCCTGTCTGCGGATGGCATTGCTGATTTCCGGGCGCGCCCGGATGACACCGGTTTCCTGCAATCCATGTCTGCTCCTGACGAGCAGCCGCGCTGGATGCGTGAGGAGGATCTTGCCTATTACGTGGAACGTTTCCAGCACAGCGGCTTTACCGGGCCCATCAACTGGTATCGGGCCATGGATGCTTCCTGGGAAGAAAGCCGTGACGACGATAACTGGCAGCTTCCCATGCCCACGCTGTTTATCGGTGGCATGCAGGACCCGGTGATCGTGTTTGGTCAAAAAGCCCTGCAGCGGATGCCCGACTATATTCCGGATCTGCGCACGGTGATGCTGGACCAGTGTGGGCACTGGATCCAGATGGAGCAGGCCGCCGAGGTTAACCGTGAAATGATCGCATTCCTGGAGGAAGTGGATGGCAAAGGCTGAGCAACCCAGCAACTTTCACCGGGTGGCTGAATTTCACCGCGCCTTTTCCCTGCCGGTGGCATCCCGGCCGGTGGTGCCGGACGATGCCACCATCCGTTTGCGCCTGGCCCTGCTGCTGGAAGAGTTTCACGAACTGGCCGAGGCCACCTGCCAGCAGCCCGATGCGGATCAACAGGCCTTTCTGGATACCCTTGCGAAGGCCAGGGAGCAACTGGGTTCGCTCAAGGCCTTTCACGTGGACCTGGTAGAGGTGGCCGATGCGCTGACCGATATCAATTATGTGACCTATGGTGCCGGACATACCTTTGGCATAGACCTGAATGCCACCTGCGAAGAAGTGCATCGCAGCAATATGAGCAAGCTGGGGGTTGACGGCAAGCCGGTGAAGGATGCACGCGGCAAGGTTCTCAAGGGGCCAGCCTACTCGCCGCCGGCTCTGGCTCCGGTGTTGGCCCGTCAGAGCGGTAGTGCCCCGGAATAATGAGGGGTGCCCGTTTTGCCCTGCCAGTGAGTGGGGCGGCGAGTCGTTGTAGGCTTCACAAGGCGAACGGCTCAGCCTAGATCTGCAGAGCCATCCCACCCGGTAACCGGTCTGTGAGGATTTCAAACGCCCCGCCGTGGGCGCTGTGCAGTATCCGTTCTGGTTGTCCGCGTCGGGACAGGCTGACGGTGACGCTGGCCAGTTTGCTGTTCAGACAGATCTTGTTGCCGCCGGGCGGGTTGTAATAGGTCAGTGCGGCCACTCTGTCTACCACCGTGGTCATGTTGATGCTTAACCGAGCATCGCCGTTACCGGTCTGCAGGGCCCACTGGAAAGGACGGTAGTCCGCGTTGGCGCGCAGGGCACGGGACAGGCTGTTGAACAGCAGGGTTTCCCCGTCCAGTCGCAGGGCGGCAATGGACAATTGCGGGCTGTATAGCGGACCCACTTTCACCTGGGCCGTGGCGCATTCCAGAAAGGCCCCCGGTGCATTGTCGAAGCCCACCACCTGGCCCCAGGCATAGCGGTCGGTATGCTGGCTCCCCCAGTTATGGTTTTCGCTGCCGGGCCACTGGTCCAGCACGATGGTTTCCCCGTTCAGGGTCAGGGTGCCGCTGAGGCGAATATGAGGACGGCTGACCAGGGACTTGGCCTTGGGCAGGGGGCGTTTATAGAAGCTCTCCGGCAGAAACAGCAACGGCGCCTCGCCGTCATCGTAGTGCAGATTCCAGCTCAGTTGATCGTTGCCCCGGTGTAGCTGTCCCTGCAGGGCGCCGGGCTGCAAGTGGTTGTTGCCGGCGTCCACCTGCATCTGTGTGGTGCTGAAGTGGCACTGTGCCAGGGGGAACGCTTCTTTGAACGCATGAGTCTGCTGCCGGGCACCGTCACTCCACACTGCCCACACTTCACCCAGTGCCGGGCGCTGATCCCGGGCGCGGAACAAGGTGTAGCGAATCCAGATGGCCTGGGGTTTGTGCGGGTGATTGGCGCGCACAAACCAGGATTCGTAGTGGCCGCCTTTGGGCGGTGCCTGCAGGCCGTAGTAGGGAATCATGCGGGGCTCCTGGGTATTCCGATCAGCGGGACGAACCGACGCCCTGATCTTGCTGGTAAGCCTGCTGTTCGTCCACCAGGCGCAGGGCGGTGAAGGGAAAGGCCAGCATGCTTTCCCGGTAGGCCACTTCCGCCTGGCCAATGGTCTGCTGGTTCCGGCAGACCGTCATCGGGCAGGTGATCAGGGATGCCAGCAGGCCGTTAAGACCGTACTGCTTCTTGCCCTCCACGCGCAGCTGGCCCAGTTCCGGGTGGTTGAAGGTCAGCCAGTAATGGGGGCCGTTCAGGTGGATGGTCAGCTCCCCTTCGCAGGGGAAGTCCTGTCCGTCCAGGCTGACAGTGCCGCGAAAGTAACGCGGGGCGCTGACGCTGAAGATGCGGGTGGTAAAGGCGCGAATCTGGAAGGCGAAGGGTTGCTGGCGGTCCTGGCTGTTAAGTTGCAGCCAACCGCTCATACGCTCCTTGAGTAACAGGCCCAAAGTCATGCGCATTCTCCTTGTGGTGGTGTGTGGGTGGAATCCATATCGTCGAGCAGCTCCCGGGCGAGGATGTCGGCGGCCCGGCTGGCCATGGCCATGATGGTGACCTGGGGATTGGCGCCCAGGCTGGTAGGCACGCTGGCGCCATCCATCACATACAGGCCCGGGTTATCGAATACCCGGTGATCGCTGTCGCAGACGCCCTGTCGGGGAGAGGCGGCAATGCGGGCAGTGCCCAATGGGTGATAGGCGCTGATCAGGAAGTCAGTGGGTTTCAGTGGCGAGCCCAGAAAGCGTTCCAGCTCGGTGCGGTTGTGGATACGCACGATGCGGTTGAGACCGGGGATCAGTACCTGCTCGGCGCCGGCGTCCAGATACCAGCAGGCCAGGGCATGGATGCCGCGCTTGAACAGGGCAAAGTCCTGCCGGTTCATATGGTAGCGGATCAGCGGCAGGCCCCGATGGGGCCCCCGGCGCACCCGTCCTTCGCTGGTATCGCGGATCATGAAGCCGAAGTAGGCGGTGTGTGGGTAGTCTTCGGTAAAGCGCACCCAATCCTGTCCGAACAGGGGGTTGAGAAGGCTGTGCCCAGCCAGGGGGATGGTGCCGCCTTCGAACATCAGGCCCTGTTCGTCCCAGTCCGATACCCCGTAGCCCTGGGGAATGCTGCGACCGTTGGCCATATCCTGTTGTGGAAAGAGGGCATTGACCACCCCCGCCGGGTGCAGGGTCAGGTGGCGGCCCAGGTGCGGATTGCGCACGCCCTGCTGTTGCAGGAACAGGGGGGTGAACAGGCTGCCCATGGCAACAATAGTGCGCTGGCTGGTCAGCTTCAGGGTCACCGTATTGCCGGCGGCATTGGTGCCGCGGGCGGTGACGCCGGTAATGCGATTGCCCTGGCGCTGCAGCCGCTCGGCCCGGAAGCCGCTGAACAGGAAGGCGCCCCGTTCCAGAGCCCGGGGGATATAGCTGACGTTGGTGGATTGCTTGGCATCCGTGGGGCAGCCGAACTGGCACAGCCCCTGGCCGTCACAGCCCTGAGCATTGCGCATCAGCGGCTGGCGTTTCAGAAACCCGTTGGCGGCGGCGCCCTGATCGATGATGTCGCCAATGGGGCCGACTGTCTCTGCCGTCGCCTGCTGCACACAGAGCATGCGCTCCACGCCCTCGAACCAGGGGGCCAGACTTTGTTCGGTGAAATCATGCAGCCCCTGCTCCCGCCAGCGGGCCAGTACCGATGGCGGGGTGCGCATACAGGTGCCGGAATTGATGGTGGTGGTGCCGCCCACATTGCACCCTACCGGTACCGGAATGATGGCGTTGCCGGTGGCCACGGTGGCCCCCCAGCTACGGTAGAGCTTGGGAATCACCTCGGTGAGTTTGCCATTGAAGTGGCTGCGGTCGTAATACTGGCCTTCCTCGATGATCACCACTGCCAGGCCGCGGCAGGCCAGCTCGTAGGCCGCTGCAGCACCACCGGCGCCGCTGCCCAGGATGACTACATCCGCTTCCAGGGTCAGGTCTTCCTCGCAGTCCCGGGCGGCAGTGATCTGCTGTTGCCAGCGAAAGGTTTCGATCTGGGCGGGCAGTTGTACCGGTTCCCGGCAGCCAGCGGCCTGCGCCACCTGGTCATCCAGTACATAGGCGGCCTTGAAGGGCAGGGCCAGCAGGCGTAGCAGTTTTCCGGACACCGTAGTGGCGGCCAGCTTGTCGATAAAGCGGGCCTGGCGGGCCGCGCTGGCTCGATGAAAGGCCTGGCCCCGTACCAGTCGGTGGCGGTTGTCCAGCCATAGCAAGCCGGCTTTCAGGCTGCGTTGCAGGGCCGGATGGCCGGCCAGGTGCGCATCCATCCTGCCGAGCAGGGCATCGGTATCCGCTGCCGGTAGTGTTTCCCCGGAGGGAAAAAGTGCGCGGCACAGGGCGATGGCGGTGCGGTGTTGGCGAAGTGTGAGTTGTCCCATGGCTTCAGTGTAGTCAGCACGAGAATGCCTGCTTGTCTTCACTGACAGCGACTGATTGTGGCTGCGGGCAAAAACCTTGATGTCGATCAAGGCGGGGAAGGGGGTAAGGAGAGAGGATAGCAGCGGGATATGATCCCGCTGCGTATGCTTCCGGTTGTCTCCGGAAACGTTTTGGCCCCGGTCTCCGGGGCCTTTCTTTATGCCTCTTCAGATTGATGGCTGCCCCGTCGGCAAGCAACGGGGCAGCGACTTGCCGATTATTGCTCGGTCTCCTCTGCAGGTGGATCTTCTTCCGGTTCACAGTCGGTACCCACGACCACCGCATGGGCGGCCACATAAAGCGGGTCGGCTTCCACCGGGATGGTGAAGTTCAGCATGCTGGTGGGTTCCAGTGGCTCCTGGGTGTTGCCGAACAGCCCCGGTGCATTGGTGGGCAGTTCTTCTGCCCCTGCATAGACATGGGCCTCCAGCAGGCCGAAGCCTTCGAAGGTTTCATAGGTCAGATGCAGGAAGCTGCCGTCGTAGGTGTAACTGACGGTGCCCACATGGGTGCCCTTGCTGAGGTCATGCTGGCCTGCGCCGGCGTACAGATCCACGCTGCTGTCGTCACCGGGCAGCACGGTGATCTGCCAACCCCAGTTGCCGAAGCCCAGTTCCTCGAAGGTCTTGTCGCCAACGCCATAGGCGGTTTCAGCACCCGGGCATACCGGCGGGGGCGGATCGTCATCCTCGCAGTCGATCAGGTACTCACTCCAGGTGGCCCAGTTGCCGCGTTCGATAATGCGATCGCCATCTGCCCAGGCGGTTTCCTCCTGCGTGGTGTCGCCGTCGGTCTTGCTGACAGCGGCATGGGCCGCCAGTGCAACCAGATCACCGCATTCGGCTGTCAGGTCATCCAGGGGGATCTTGAACTGGAAACTGTCGGTGTCCAGGTCCTCGGCGGTGTAGGGGAACTGCCCGGGAATCGGGTTGCCGTTATTGGTCTGCGGCATGTCATCCAGGGATTCTCCGACAAACAGGTGGACCTCGTTGAGGAGCCAGCCGCCAGTGGTTTCATAGGTGATGTAGAGAAAGTGGGCGTCGGTTTCCAGGCAGACGGTGCCCACATCGATCGTTTGCCCGGCGAACAGGGTGCGACAGGGTTCGCTGGGGTCAATCTTGCTGGCTGCCGATCGTGCTTCGGCGGAGAGGCCGCTGCTGGAGCTGCCGCCACCGCCACAACTTGCCAGTAGTGCTGAGAAGAGAAATAGCCAAAGGGCTGTAAACAGGGATTTAGGGTAGGTAACCATGACCAGACTCCTTGCTGGGTCGCGGTTACTGGCTCAACTGCGTGACTGGGTCAGTAAACCGTTGGGATAGACATAGGGGATAAACAACCTTTTTGTGAGATGCATCACAAAATGTAGCACCGTGAAAGAAGCGTGAGAGTCCGGCGGGTGGGTGAATTTTTCCCTCAGTTTTTTCAGTGAGTGGGATGGCTATTTTGTATGGCTTTTTCATTAGGGAAAAAAGCGTACATTTTGGCAGTGAACAAGTGGGTATAGCGCGGCTGTGCAGTGCACAGAGAAAAGCGGTCACCGACAGATGCCGGTGACCGGAAGGGGGCTTACCAGTGGATGCCTTTGAAGAGACGCGAAAAGGCTGCCTGTTCGCGGCGGATCTTCTTCGGTGAGCTTTCCTTGTCGCCCAGGGCCGCGGAGGAATCCGAGAATAACTTGTAGCCGGTATTCATGATGGTCTCGGTGACCTTGGGAGTCAGGAAGTGCATCACCTGACCCATCACGCCAAGGTTGGTGGCGATGCGCTTGGGCTGGCGCACGATGGCATCGCAGATCATGTCTGCTGCCTGGGCCGGGCTGATGGTGGGCACATGATTATAGATCTTGGTGGGCGCGATCATCGGGGTGCGCACCAGCGGCATGTTGATGGTGGTAAAGCGAATGCCCTCATGGGCCAGTTCGCTGGAGGCGCAGCGGGTGAACGCATCCAGGGCGGCTTTCGACGCCACATAGGCGGAGAAGCGCGGCGCATTGGTGAGTACGCCGATGCTGGAAATGTTGATCACGTGGCCGCCACCACGCTCAATCATGCCTGGCATCAGCTGCATGATCAGTCTCAGTGCACCGAAGTAATTGAGTTGCATGGTGCGTTCGTAATCGTGGAAGCGTTCAAAGGAATGCACTACGGAGCGACGGATGGAGCGGCCGGCATTATTGACCAGCACATCCACATGACCGTGGTCGGCGATCACCTGCTGAATCAGATCATCCACGCTGCTCAGGTCTGACACGTCGCAGCTGTAGGCCTGGGCGGTGCCGCCCAGCTGGTCGATTTCGTGCAAGGTCTCTTCCAGTTTTTCTGCTGTGCGGGCAATCACCAGCACGGTAGCGCCGGCGCGGGCCAGTTTCAGTGCGGTGGCCTTGCCGATGCCGGAGGTGGCGCCGGTGACCATCACTACCTTGCCGTCCACGCGCTCGGGCAGAGTGGGCAGAGGCTGCAGTTCATCCTTGCGATCGCCGCGATCCGGGTCCAGATGATTCTCCCAGAAATCCCACAGTTGCTGGATATAGCCTTCCAGGTCCGGTACCTGGATGTTGCTGTCGGCCAGGGCCTCCCGGGCTCGACGGTTGTCGTATTCGGTGGGGAAGGTAAGAAACTGCAGTGCCGACGGGGGAATATCCAGGTTCTCCAGCACTGTGTTGACCACCAGCTTCGGGGTCATGGCACTGACGCCTTTCTTGACGAAGCCGGGGACCACATTGAACAGGCTGTTATCCAGTTTCACCGGCCAGCGCGGGGCTTGAGCGGCACCGGCAATAATGTCCATCAGCTCGCCCAGGTTGTAGCTACGATCAGCGGTGAGATGGAAACACTGGCCATCGTGGTCCGGCTGGTGGGCAATGTGGTCCAGGGAGTCAGCGACAAAGTCTACCGGCACCACGTTGAAGTGGCCGCCTTCCACACCGATCAACGGCATCCAGTTGGGAAGCACATCCTTGAGCTTCTGGATCAGTTTGAACATGTAGTAGGGGCCGTCGACCTTGTCCATTTCGCCGGTCTCGGAATGGCCGACCACCATGGAGGGCCGGTAGATGCGCCACGGCAATTTGCTCTCCTGACGCACCAGTGCCTCGGACTCGTGCTTGGTGAGCAGGTAAGGGTCGTTAAGGCCGGTGGCCTCTTCGAACATGTCCTCGGTAAAGGTGCCGTTATAAAGCCCTGCGGCAGCAATGGAGGAGACATGGTGGAAACAGCCGGCCTGCAGTTTTTCCGCCAACTTAAGGGTTTGCCGGGTTCCTTCGATGTTGGTGTAGCGCTGGGTGTTTTCGTCAGCGGTCAGGTCATAGATGGCGGCCAGATGAAAGAAGTGATCCACCTGACCGGTCAGGTCATCCTGATCCCGCTTGCTGACACCCAGTAGTTTTTCGTTGATATCGCCCTGGATGGCCACCAGACGATCGGCATCCACACCCAGGCGACGGCGCAGAGCGTCCAGCTTGTATTCCGAGCCGGAGCGAACCAGGGCAAATACCCGGCTGTCCTCGCGCTTGAGCAGGCGACCAACCAGAAAACGACCAATAAAGCCGGTGGCACCGGTGACGAAGTAGTTCATTGCTTTCCCCTTTTGCTTCCCTGCTGCCCGCTGTAAGCGGGCAGTCTGTGTTGTAGCGCTAGTTGATGATGCGCCGTGAGATCGGTAAGAGCCAAATTTCTTGCCTTACAACTGTAAGGTGAATTCTCTTTCAGCTAACACTTGTTTGTCAAAGATTATTATGTAATCAGTATGTAGTTGCGCGATGAGCGGTATTCATGGGAATATTTAACTAACACTCGTTAGTGACAATGTTATGGCTGAAACCACACGACAGCGCCAGAAACGACAAACCCGGGAGCGCATTCTGGAAGCGGCCCGTACCCTGATGGCCGGCGGCCGGGGTCTGGATAGTCTGGGCCTGCGGGAAGTGGCCCGGGAGTCCGGCCTGGCCGCTACCTCGCTCTACAATCATTTTCCGGACATGGATGCTCTGGGGTTGGCACTGATCGACTCCTGCTGTTTCCGGCTGCGCTCGGCCATGGAATACGAGCGGCGCAGCATGATCGAAATCGGCCCGGCCCGGGCGGTGAAAGAGCTGGTAGGGCGCTTTGTGCGCTACCTGAACGACTATGAAAACGACTTCCGCCTTTTGGTGCAGCAGCGGCTGGGCAGCCATGACCGTTACCGGATGCGTATCCAGCGTGAACTGCAGCTACTGGTGGACGAGCTGGCCGAAGACGTGCGCCAGGCGGTGGCGTCCCAGGGGCGAGAACCGGTGCCGGCGGAGCAGGAAGCGGAAGCCGCCATTGCGATCATGTTCGGCGCTGGCATTTCCATGCTCGACAACACGGTAACCGCGCGCAGGGTGCTGGCGGACCATGCCTGCTTGCAGCTGGAAATGATGGCCCTGGGGGGGCGAATGATGGCTCAGGGCACGCGTCTTTAACTGCCTTCACCGGCTCTTTGAGGCGTGTAAAAAACAGGCAAATGTGACGTGATTCGTGGGTTTTTGACAAAAAATGCATAAAACTACTGACTCACATTCGCTTGATTGCCACAGGAGGTGGCGATGTCATTTGATCCCAGGGATCCCTACGACGCGGCAGCCCTGTATGACATGTGGCTCAATTGCAGCCGCTGTCCTGCCACCTTTGATTTCGAGCCCGGTGGTGACATCAATCTGGATTACTACCACCGCATCGGGCAGCAGGCGCGCCGCGACAAATGGGCGGTATTGCCTGCCCGCAGCAAAGGGGATGAGCTGGTGTTCAATGTGCTCTGCCCGGCCTGTGCGCGGCGTCTTGGCGTGGCTGGCTGCGATGGCCGCATGGAGCTTGCGGCCCCGGTGATTGACCAGATCTGTCAGGCCATGCGTGAGGCTTCCGGCGAAGCGGCCTGAGCGTTTCTGTCATCGTCGCCCTTTTCGTGTCTGGTTAGACTGGCGGGTAATTCAGAGGAGTTACCCATGAACGCCGATTCCATGTCCTTTTCCCATGCGCTTACCGAGCGCCGTTCCGTGCGCGGTTTTCTCGACAAGCCAGTCTCGCAATCAGAGCTTGAAGCGATTTTTTCGCTGGCCCAGCACGCCCCTTCCAACTGCAATATCCAGCCCTGGCAGGTATGGGTGGCCAGTGGTGAAACCCGTAACGCTTTACGTGAGCGTTTGGTGGACAAGGTCAGCCGGGGCGTCCCCTTTGCGCCGGACTATGAAAGCCTGCCTCGCTTCCAGGGGATCTATCGGGAGCGACAGGTGGATTGCGCCATGGCCCTCTACGGCAACATGGGCATCGCCCGGGAAGACCGGGAGGGCCGCCGTCGCGCGGAGCTGCGCAACTTCGAACTGTTCGATGCCCCCCATGTGGCCTTTGTCGGCATGGAGCGGGATTTCGGCGTTACCGTGGCCCTGGACGTAGGCATGTACGTGCAGTCTCTGCTGCTGGCCATGACCGCTCATGGGGTGGGTGCCTGTGCCCAGGGCAGCATGCGCTACTATCCGGATGATGTGCGTGAGCTGCTGGGCATTCCGGACAGCACCGCCATCGTGCTGGGCATCAGTTTCGGCTACGAAAACGCCGATGTGGCGGCCAACCGCACCCGGGTGGGGCGAGTGCCGCTGGGCGACTCGGTACGCTTCTGCGGCGGGGCCTGAGCGGACAGCAGGAGCGGGTTTGTGGTACAATGATCGTTTTCCCATCGCAATGGACCCCCATGATCATCGTCAAAGGCTCTTTCCCCGTGAAACAAGACCAGCAACCAGAGGCGCTGGAGCTGGTGCAGGCGTTGGCGAAATCCTCCCGGGGCGAACACGGCTGTCTGGCTTACGAGGTGTACCTGCAGGCGGATGAGCCGCGGGTGATCGTGGTCTGGCAGCAGTGGAGCGATCTGGATGCGCTGGAAATCCATTTTGGTTCCGAGCATGTGGATGCCTTTCTGGATGCGATCCCGGACATGATCGATGGCGATGTAACGTCCGCGCGCTTTGATGTAAGCAGCCTGGACGGTGAGCCTATTGTTGAAGAGGTGGCCGAGATCGCTCCGCTGGTGCTGGCGGACAATATTACCCTGCACTGAGCGTCGCGCCCCAGGTAACCTGCTGCATGCCTCATGCGTGCAGATGTCATTCCCGCCCCGCGCTTCCTGCGCTACCCTCTGGGTTCTGTTGCAGGAGCCTCCATGAAAACCCGTATTGATTCCGTCGAAGAGATTACTCGCAGTTTTGCCGGGCAGGGCTATATCTGTAGTGAACAGATTGCCCTGGCGATCTATCTTGCTGCGCAGTTGCACAAGCCGGTGCTGGTGGAGGGCCCGCCCGGGGTAGGCAAAACTGAACTGGCCAAAGCGGCGGCGGCGTTTCTTGAGGCGCCACTGATCCGCTTGCAGTGCTACGAAGGGCTGGATGAAAGCCGGGCCTTGTACGAGTGGAAGTATGGCAAGCAGCTGCTCTATACCCAATTGTTGCGTGACAAACTGGGGGGCATGCTTGCTGATACGGACAGTCTGGAAGCCAGCATGGAGCGGCTGGGGGATCTGGGCGAAGCCTTCTACAGCGATACCTTTCTGGAGCCGCGCCCCCTGTTGCATGCCCTGCGCAGTGACGAGCCGGCGGTGCTGCTCATTGATGAAATCGACAAGGCCGACCAGGAGTTCGAAGCCTTCCTGCTGGAGCTACTGTCTGACTTCCAGATTTCCATCCCCGAACTGGGGACGGTGAAAGCCAAGCACCAGCCGCTGGTGCTGCTCACCAGTAACGACCAGCGGGAGCTGTCCGATGCGCTCAAGCGTCGTTGCCTGCATCTCTATATCCCCTACCCGGCGGCGGAGCTGGAAGCGCAGATCGTCGCCACCCGGGTGCCGGATCTGGATGCGCGCCTGCGGGAACAGCTGGTGGCGTTTATCCAGCATCTGCGCGAACAGGACATGAAAAAACTGCCGGCCATTTCTGAAACCCTGGACTGGGCCCGGGCGCTGGTGCTGTTGCACGCGGACAGTCTGGAGCATGCCCAGGTGGCCGATACCCTCAATCTGGTGCTGAAGACCGAGCAGGATGTGACGTTGGCCCGGGAATTGTTGCCCGCCTGGCTGCGCAAGCTCGGTAAGCGCTAGGATTCAGGAACCGCTGATGCCAACTCGTCGCTTATCCGAATTTGTCCAGGCCCTGCGTGGGGCCGGGTTGCGGATTTCTCCGGATGAAGCCAGCCAGGCCATGGATGCGGCGGCCCTGGTGGGCTATGCCCGGCGGCAACGCTTTCATGATGCGCTGGCCGTTACCCTGGTCAAACAGCAACAGGACAGGCCCGCCTTTGAAGAAACCTTTGCCCGTTTCTTCGCGGCCGAGGATTCCGGTGTCGATCCGTCCGGGGACATGGAGCCGGCGATGCCGGCTCCCGCCGCCGATCCGGCTTCTGCGCAGACCCCTGAGGAACAGCAGGCAGAAGCCCTGCTCGCCAGTACGCCGGAGCAGCTGCAGCAACGTATGGCGCAAGCCGCTGCCGAGATGGACTTCACGCAGATGGAAGTGATTACCCAGCAAGGGCTCTATTCCCGCCGTTTGCTGATGAACATGGGAATGGGGGCAGTGGATGACCGGGTATTGCAGCTGGATCAGGGCAACCCGAGTCAGCAGGCACGGGCGGAGCAGTTGCGGCAGTGGCGAGCCCGGGTCCGTGAGCAGGCGGCTGGTCAGGTGCGGCGCCAGTTTCTGTTGCACGGTGTCGGCAAGGGCCGAGCCCTGCGTGAGCAGACCCTGCGGGCGGTGCCATTTCGTGATCTGCGCGAGTTTCGTGACGTGCAGGCGCTGGTGCGCAAGATGGCTCGGCGACTGGCCAGCCTGCATCAGCGACGCATGAAAACCAGCCGGCGGGGAATGCTGGATGCCCGTCGTACCATGGTGGCGAGTATCCGCCATGACGGCGTGCCAGCCAAACTGTTCTGGCGCCGTCGACCGCCCCGCAAGACGCGGGTGATGGTGATCTGTGATGTGTCCAGTTCGGTCAGCGATGCCGCCCGCTTTCTGCTGCAGTTTCTCTACGCCATGAACGACGTGTTGCCACGGGTGCGCAGCTTTGCCTTTGCGTCACGCTTTGACGAAATTACCGATGATTTTTCCCGTTATTCCCCCGAGGTGGCGGTGGGGCAGGTGCTGGATCGTCTGTCGGGTAGTGGCACTGATTATGCGGAGATGTTCCGGGCCTTTCAGGCGCGTTGCGAAAGGGAGCTGGATGCTCACACCACGGTGATCATTCTCGGTGATGCGCGTAACAATTACCTGCCCGATGGTGCTGAAACGCTGCAGGCCATCCGCCGCCGGGTCAAACAGGTCTGGTGGCTGAACCCGGAATCCCGGGGGCGCTGGAACAGCGGTGATGCGGTGATGGATCGCTACTTGCCTCACTGCCGCCTGGCCCGCCAGTGCGCCACCCTCAATGACCTGGAGCGGGTGGTGGATAGTTTGCTGGGGGCGTTGGATTAAGACGCCGCGGACCAGTCCGCGCAAATCGCTTGTCCCGCACTTAACGCAGAGGGCGCCAGGCGTTATCGCGAGCCCTTGCCCGGGTCGCGCAGTACCTGCTTCAGCGTCGCTAACAGGCGTGCCTTGTTGATGGGCTTGGCCAGGTGAGCCACCATGCCGGCATCGTGGCAGGCGTGGATCTTGTCCGGCACGGCGTGGGCGGTCAGGGCCACAATCGGAATCCAGGGCAGACGGCCTTCCTGTTGCAGTTTGATAATCGAGCGTGAGGTTTCGAAACCATCCATGTCCGGCATTTCGCAGTCCATCAGAATCAGATCAAACGACTGCTGAGTAGACATCAACACGGCAATGGCCTCCATGCCACTTTCCGCTACTTCCGTTTCATAGCCCAGTTTCTGGCATAGCCCTTCGGCGACCATCAGGTTGATATGGTTGTCATCCACGATCAGCAGTCGGCCGCCGGAGAGGCTGGGCAAGTCGCTGTCCTCACTTTGTGGCAGGTAGCCAGTATCGTTATGGGTGCCGGGTAGCGGCAGGCGGAACCAGAACCGTGAGCCTTCATTCTGCCGGCTGAAGACCCCGATTTCGCCGCCCATGATTTCCACCAGTTGTCGGCAAATTGCCAGCCCCAGCCCGGTGCCACCGTAGCGTCTGCTGGTGGAGCTGTCGCCTTGATGGAAATGATCAAACAGATGCTTGAGTTGCTCCGGGGCAATGCCGATACCGGAATCGGAGACTTCAAAGTAGACATAGTCCGGGTTGTTTTCATCCCGTTCAGCCATGACCGTGATAACACCGTTACTGGTGAATTTCACCGCATTGCCGATCAGGTTGACCAGAATCTGCCGCAGCCGCACCGGATCGCCCAGGCAGCGCTCACCCAGGTTGCGGTCAAGCTCGGTTTGCAGGGTATTGGAATGCACGTGGGCCTTGTGCTGAAACAGGGCCAGGGATTCGCTGACAAGATCTTCCAGGCTGAAGCTGGTCTGCTCAATGGGCATCTTGCCCGCTTCGATGCGCGAGTAATCGAGGATGTCGTTGATCAGGTTGAGCAGGCTGTTACCGGATTGCTCGATCACATTCAGATTGTGCTGCTGGTCGTCGTCCAGCGGCGTGCCCTTGAGCATGTCCACGGTGCCGATGATGCCGTTCAGCGGGGTGCGAATCTCATGGCTCATTACCGCCAGGAATTCGCTGCGCGCACTCAATGCGCTGTTCAGTTCCCGGGTGCGTTCATCCACGCGTTGTTCCAGCACCTCATTGGCCTCGCGCTGAATGCGGGCATTCTCGCTCTTCAATACCGTCATCCTGTGCGCCAGCGCGAAGGACAGCAGCACGGCTTCGGTGAAGGTGCCCAGCTGCATGGCATTTTCCAGTAGCCAGCCCCCTTCCATCAGCTGAAAGGTTTTCAGTACGTAAAGCACCGTGGCGGTGGCGACGGCGGTAAAGGCGAGCAGGAAATAACGTGCCGGGCTATAGCCCTTGAAGATCAGCCACAGGGACAGGGCGATGGCCACAAAAGGCCAGGGCATGACCACGGCGGTGGTGGCTTGAATGGAAAAATGAAAGTTCAGGAACGTCAGCGGCGTGGCGACCAGTAGAGCCATGGCGCTGAACAGCAACAGGCGGTGAATGCGCGGCGCCCGTTTCTTCAGCTCCAGAAACTGGCTGGCGAACAGCATGGAAAACGCCAGTGTCATCAGGTTCAGCACCGGCAGGGAGTAATGGTTCCACAGGGTGGCGTCGGGCCATAGCCATTGGTAGCTCAACCCTTCCCGGGTAAACAGGTTAAGGCCGAAGGTGCCGAGGTAAAGCACATAAAGCAGATAACTGGGATCGCGGATGGACAGGAAGATCAGCAGATTGAACAGGCACATGGCGACGATGGCGCCAAAATAGAGGCCGTAGAAAAGCGAAAACCGGTTGTCATGGGCGTTGAAGGCTGCCGGTGTCATCAGCGTGGCGGGCAGCTCGATCACGTTATTGCCCTGGGCGCGAAACAGCAGGTAATGCTTGCTGTTCGTGGCCAGTGTCAGCGGTGTCACCAGGTGGTAGTGGGACAGTTCTCGGCTATGGAAGGGTACCCGGTCACCCATGCGGGTGTGCTTGATTTGGTTGCCGTCCTTGTCAAAGACGTAGATGTCCAGGTAATCCAGATGGGGGCGCCCCACACGCAAAAACCAGTAGGGCAACGCGCTGTTGTTTTCCACGGAGATGAGGAACCACTGAAACCCGTCGCGAAACCCCAGGGAAGGATATGGCGTGTCCAGTTGCTGCCCCTGGCCTGCGAGCAGGGCCTGTAATGCCAGGGTCGGGCTGAGGGCGTGATTTTGATCTGTCAGCCACTGCATGCCGGCCGCAGCGTCGTAGCTATCGCGGTCATCCGACAGAGTAAGAGCGTGGCTGTGCAAAGATAGAAAAAATGCGCAAATAAACGCGGCCAGTCGCCCTGCGAAGACGGTTCCCTTTGTCATTCCCGATCCTGTTATCGCTGTTATCTGGATGCGGCATGCTTTCGACACATTTTACAGAGTTTACCGGATTACCCGGAACTGTGCGCCGGACAGCGTCTCGAAACTTGTGATTAAACGGAAAAGGAGAGTTGTATGAAAGTGATGATGCGTAATGTTCTGGTGGCGTCCTGCTCCCTGATCGCTGCCTCGGGTGCTTTTGCGGCTGGCCCATACGTTGGTGGTAACTACAGCCAGATTCAGTATGACAACGAGGAAATAGACAGCGATACTCTGAAAATTGATGCGGCCACGATTCGTGCCGGTTTCGAGTTTACCGACTTCCTGGCACTCGAGGCGCGGGGTGGCATGGGTTTCGACAAGGATTCGCGAGGCATTGTCGATTTCGAGATGGATCACCTTTACGGCGGCTACGTGAAACTGGGTGCGCCGGTGGGTGAAACCCTGCGCCCCTATGTGATCGGTGGCTACAGCAAGGTCAAGGGTGAAGTTTCCGCCAGCGGTTCGGTGGCGGGGGTCAATTATGCCTTCAGTGACACAGAGACTTTCGAGGATGAATCCTGGGGTGCCGGGCTTGATTTCAACCTGACCGATACCCTGGGTGCCAATCTGGAATACATGCGTTATGTGGACACCGATGAGGAAGAAATTTCCGGGGTCAGCGTCGGGTTGCGTTCCGCGTTTTAAGGCGGAGCCGGGCGTCAGCGGTCCGGCGTCACTTCCAATGCCCTTTCCAGGTTAGGTCGGAACGCGGTATTGACGCCCAGTTTCATCATCGTCCAGTAGTGGCCGCTGACCACTCGCTCAATCAGCAGGCTGCGTGAGGACGGCTGGAATTTCAGCATCTGATCCAGGGGCGTGCGTTTTACCTGGCGGAGGATGTCGGTGTGCAGTTCCGAGCGGCCAAAATCGTAGGGCTTGTCATCGAAGGCACGTAGCAGCAAGGCAATCCAGGTGGCATAGAACTGGCCGTTGACTTGGGTATCTTTTTTGCGAGCGCCCAGTTGCAGCAGCAGGGTATCCAGATGTTCCCATTGCTGGTTCAGCGCGCTACGGACGATGTTTCGCAGCAAGTCTGCATCCTGGGGAGGCAACCGTTTTACCGCACCGAAATCGTAAATCACGATGGTGCCATCCGGGCGAAAGGCAAAGTTGCCCGGGTGCGGATCACAGTGGACTGCCCGTAACTGGAAAATCTGCTGGCCCAGGGCGTCGAAAAGGCGCTCGCCAAGCAGGTTGCGGGTAGCCTGATCAAAGCCGTGATCGTCATCTACCTGGTCCAGCGCAATACCGGTTTCCTGGCTAAGGGTCAGTACCTTTTCGCTGGATAACTCATCGAACACCTGCGGGATGACCAGCCAGGGCTGGTCATGATGGAAATCCCGGAAGTGTTTCAGATTGCCGGCTTCCTGTCGGTAGTCCAGCTCTTCATGGAGCTGGTTGCGGATTTCCCGGAACACCGCATCGAGGGCGGCCTCGTCAACCTTGAGCAGGCTGCCCAGGCGCAGGATGCGACGCAGGTGTTTCATGTCGGAATCAATGGATTCCTTCACTGCCGGGTACTGAACCTTGACGACCACGTTGTCGCCATCATGGGTCGTGGCGCGGTGTACCTGGCCGATGGAGGCGGCGGCAAACGGCGTTTCCTCAAAATCGGCAAACAGCTGATCCAGGGTGCCGCCAAGCTCCCGCTCCAGTTGGCGGCGAATCACATGGAAGGGCATGGGCGCCGAGGCGTTCTGCAATACCTTGAGCTGATCGCTGATTTCCTTGGGCAGAATGTCCTGCATCTGCGAGGCGATCTGCCCCACCTTCATCACCGCGCCTTTCATCTCCCCGAGGGTGGCAGCCACCTCCCGACCGATATGCTGAAGCAGTTTTTCCCGGTCTGCGGCCTTGGCAATGTCGGACTGGAACAGCCCTTTGACCTGATGGCCGGCGACGCGGGTGGCAATGGAGGTGGTCATGCCGGTCAGCCGGAACAGGCGGCCGGTGGCAGTGGTGGGGCGCTTGCGACGACGGTCGTCAGCCATGGAGTCCTCGGGTAACGCTGTGGGATAGTCATTCTCGGCACGTTGTGACCGAGTCAGCAGGTGCTATCAGACTCTAGCGCTTGTCCGGCAGGGTGTACATGGTGGGATGAAGCCATAAAGAGGAGGGTGAGGGGTGGTTTTTCGCTAAATAGCAGGCAAAAGAAAGGGGCCCAAATCAGGCCCCAAAGGAGAGTACAACAGAATCAGGGAAACAGAATCAGCTACGTTTTTCCCCGGCAGAAACCAGTTCGTTGAACAGTTTCTCGCCTTCTTCACGTGCGGAGGCTACGGCGCCCAGGCCGGCCAGCACGAATTCGTTGGTTTCTTCAGCTTTCTCGCCGCGCTCTTTCTTGCCGGCTTCTACCAGTTTCTCGTAGAGGGCCTGACGCTTTTCCGGAGCGGTGTCCAGCAGCTGACGGGCAGCCAGCAGGGCGCCACGGCTGGCCAGCAGGGCCTTGGGCTTGCCTTCGGCGTCTTCACCAAAAGCTTCGGTGCCGGCTTCAACATACTTGTTCAGCAGCTCTTCAGAGCCTTCTTCAGCCTTCTCGTAAGCACCCAGGCCGGCCAGATACAGTTTGTTGCCCAGTTCTTTGGCACGGTTTACCAGAGTTTCGCTTTGTTCGCGCAGATCTTTCAGCTCGCCCATGATCAATGATTCCTTTACGTTGTCCGGTGTAAAAAAGAATTTGTTGCAGCGGCTACGTGCGCTGCGTGGGATAAAGAGTAAGGATTCAGGGAGAAGAGAGGGCGGCTAACTGTCCAACAATTGGACATCTACTCAGAGGGAAGGAACCTTCAGGATGTGATATCCATCAAAGTCAGTACGCCAAACTCCGCATGGTCGTGCTTTATTCTCATGCGTACACTGGCTAAAAAGACTGTACCGGCAAGAGAGAACATAATGATAGAAAAATTCATCGCCAAAGTGCCCTCGCGGATCTGGGCTGATGGTCGACCGGCTCGTGCCCGCCAGTGGGAAGCGGAATTCAACGTGGCCTCCTGGGTCCGTATTGCCGGGGCCGCAGGCAAGGTGCAGTTGGTAGTGCGTTACATGGACAGCAAGGCCGACCGGGCTGTGCTGGTGGATACTGCTGACGTTGGGGGCGAGGGTAGTGCCCTGTTGTCCGGGAGTATTCGCCTGAAGCTGACCGCGGATGTGGAGCAGGTGCAGATCTCCCTGCGGCTCAGCGAGCCGGCCATGACCCATGTGGTGGAAGAGCTGTTCATGCAGCGTCGTGGCGCCGCACTGAAATCGTCCGATAAGCTGATTTCCAACTACTGATCAGACAGGAAGATGGATAAGTTGGCTGCTCCGGGCCGATGGCCGTGGCGGCCTTGTGCTGTGTTGGCTGTAGCCAAAAAATAAACGCGTCAGCCCTGCCGGCTGACGCGCTGCGGAAAATCCAGCCTGCCCTCCAGGTCGTCCTGTTCCGTGGACGCCGTGCCGTCACGGTTCACCAGGGACTCCGGCAAGCTCTGAAAATCCAGACCGGTGAGCCGGTTCAGGTTTTCCAGTGCCGTTGTCGGGCGCAGTTTTCGTAATCTCAGAATCTTGCTCATGGCATGTTCTCTCTCGCTTGGAGTTAGCAAAGCGAGAACCGTGCCAGCATTGTGAAAATATTTTTATTGTTTTTGCTCAAAGGGTTACGGAGGAAATGTGAAAAAAGTCACGGTGAAATGGGCGGAACCCGGCAGCAAGTGACAATTTTGGTAACCCTCCTTTCCTGTCAATCCAGAAAGAAATCCGGCAATAGCTTGTCATCGTCCAGATCCGGGTCCACCCGATAGCCGCTGAGATCGCTGATGCCGGCATCGCGTAGTACCTCCTCATCAATAAAGAAGTGCCCGCTAGCGTCGGCTACCGGTCTGGTGAGGATGGCCCAGGCCGCATCGGCCATGATCGATGGCTGGCGAGCAGCCTTGACGGTGGGCGCGCCGCCCAGCTGGTTCTGTACTGCAGCGGTATTGATGACGGTTTTCGGCCACAGGGCATTTACCGCTACCTTGCCGGCGTATTCGTCGGCCATCCCCAGTACACACAGGCTCATGCCGTACTTGGCCATGGTGTAGGCCACGTGGCGGCCAAACCAGTGGGGTGCCATGTTCAGTGGCGGGGCCAGGTTGAGGATGTGCGGGTTGGCGGCTTTCTTCAGATGGGGCAGGCACAGCTTGCTGGCCATGAAGGTGCCGCGACTGTTGATCTGATGCATCAGGTCGTAGGACTTCATGGTGGTGGCTTCGGTGCCGGTCAGGGAGATGGCACTGGCATTGTTGACCAGAATGTCGATGCCGCCAAAGGTGTCTACGGCCTGGTCCACGGCGGCCTGCAGCTGTTCCTCGTAGCGAATATCCCCCACGCAGGGCAGGGCTGTGCCACCCGCCTCGCGGATTTCCTCGGCCGCGGTATAGATGGTGCCCGGTAGTTTGGGGTGGGGCTCTGTGGTTTTCGCAAACAGGACGACGTTGGCGCCGTCACGGGCCGCGCGCAAGGCAATCGCCTTGCCGATGCCACGGCTGGCGCCGGTGATAAACAGGGTTTTGCCTTTGAGGTTGGCGGTGGACATGGTGCTCTCCCGGGGTTGGCGCCATCAAGTGAACGAGAGTTACTTGTCAGCGGCAGGGCGTAACGTTATGGTTGCTTCTTTCGGTCATTTGGGGCCATAGACGGCATCAGCAGGAAACAGCCATGACAATACTAAAAATGGACCCTGCGGAGTACTCGGTCTCCGCCGAATACCTGGCCCTTTTTCTGGATGTGATGTCCAGACGGGGCATTGCCAATGAGGTATTGCTGTCCGACACCGCCATTGAGCCCGGTTGCTGGCGCGATCCAAAGGCGCGGGTAACCGCCCAGGATTTTGAAAGGGTCGTGATGCGCGGTATCCAGCTTAGCGGTGAACCCTGGCTGGGCTGGGAGTTGGGCGCCGCCATGACGATTTCCTCCCACGGGTTTCTTGGTTATGCCGCCATGAGCAGTGCCACCCTCGGCGAGGCCATGGAGCTGGCGGTGAAATACTTCCGTACCCGCAGCACCCTGGTACAGCTGGATATTTTCACCGATGGCGACATGGCGGTGATGCAGATCGATGAGTTGCTGGCGCTGGGTGGGTTGGCGCCGGTAATGATGGAAAGCCTGTTCGCCAGTTTTCACTTCATGGGCCAGAAGTTGTTGCCGGACATGGAGATTATTGGCGAGCTGCGTTTTACCTACCCGGAACCGGAGTACTTTGCGCGCATGCGCCCGGTGATGCCGGTGCCGGTCTATTTCGATTGTGCCTACAATCAAATGCGCTTTCCGGTGGAGCGTCTGGACTATGAGCTGCAGTTTGCCGACCCGCGCCTGGCGCGCATGGCAGCGGACCAGTGTGAGCAGGAGATGGCCTCCATCAAGGCGCCGCCGGCGCTGCTTGGCCAGGTGCGGCGGATCATTCTGGGCGGTGGTGGGCGTTTTCCCGGGGTGGAAGAGGTGGCCAGTGAGCTACATATGTCTTCACGGACCCTAAAGCGCAAGCTGCAGCAATTGGGTACCAGTTACCAGGAGGTGCTGGATGGTTTGCGCAAGGGCCTGGCGGTGGAGTACCTGACCCAGACAGATAAGACCGTGGACGAGATTGCCATGAGTCTGGGTTATTCCGATGCCTCCAATTTTGCCCGGGCGTTTCGGCGCTGGACTCTGCGCAGCCCTTCAGATTATCGATAAGAAACGCTGCATGTTTCACGCAGGGAGTTGCGTGAAGCGTGTTGCGCGTTGTTGTCCATCAAGGAGACATCATGGCCACACTGCATCCCCGTCTTGCTGCTGATACCCGTGACCTGGGGGAAACCGACTTGTGCTGGCTGCGCTGGATGAATGACCGGCGCTTTGCCTGGCTGATCGTGGTGCCCAAGCGTGATGGTCTGCGCGAATGGCATCATTTGCCCAGGACGGAGCAGCAGTTGCTACTGCAACAGGTCAATGGCCTGGCGGCGGAGCTGGAGCGGGTGACCGGGGCGGACAAGATCAATATCGGCGCTCTGGGCAATATGGTGCCGCAACTGCATATTCATATCATCGCCCGCTTTGAGGGAGATCCCTGCTGGCCCGGTCCGGTCTGGGGTCAGGGCCAGCCTGAACCCTGGGCAGAAGGGGAGGCGCCGCAGTGGCTGCAGGGGCTGACCATCGCGGAGGGGGGCTAGCTTATGGCGGGACTGGTACCGGTGACCGTGCAATGCCCTCATTGCTGGGAGCCCATCGAGGTGCTGATTGATACGTCGGTGGCGGAGCAGGAATACGTGGAAGACTGTCAGGTGTGCTGCCAGCCGTTGCTGTTTACGGTGGCGGTGCCGTTCGACAGTGAAGAGCCGCAAGTAGATGTGCGGCCGGAGAATGAATAGCCCGCCCCTGTGAGGTTGACCCGGCGTTGCCGTAGGAGCGTCGCTGGCGGCGCGATAGCCAGGATCATGTTGGCCTGAGCTGTTTCGAAGCTGCTGTAGGAGCTCCTACAGCAGCGTTGTAGAAAGTGTTTTGCGGCGCTGGTTATCGCGTTGTCCGCGACGCTCAGTGGAGTAGTGGGTATCAGGCGTCCTTGCGATCAATATGCCCCAGCTCCCGCTCCGGGCAGACCACATCCCGCACCCGTCGCTTCAACTCGGTAATGTCCGGAAAACCGCCATCTGTCTTGCGTTCCCAGATCGGCTGGCCATTAGCTTCGATGCGAAACGTTCCGCCAGTGCCCGGTTGCAGGGCCACTTCATCCAGTTCGTCGCTGAAGGTGGTCAGCAATTCCTGCGCGTACCAGGCGCTGCGCAGCAGCCAGTTGCACTGGCTGCAATAGTGGATGGCAACACGGTTAGCGGACATCAGGGCTGATCGTTACCCGCCAGAAATGCCAGCATTTCCGGATCCTTGAGCAGGCGGTTGATGGCGCCACTGAGAATGTCGTTAACCATCTGTTGGTTGCGACTGGCCGAGGGGGTCAGAGGCAGGTCATGAACCACACTGCTTTTGTAGGTGCCGGTGTGAAGCACGTCGCCGCGGCTGGCTTCGGCCAGCAGGGTGAGAGTCAGGGTCACTTCATTGACCACTGAGCCTTCTTCGGGCACATAGTCCAGCTGTTCCAGGCGAACCTCCAGGCGAGTGGCATTTTCGCCGGGGTTGAAGGCATTGAAGCCCTGGGTTTGCAGCCCTTTGCGAATGGCATCTTCGATAGCGCTTTTTACATCATTGGCGGGGCGCACCAGGGCGGTGTTTTTATACACGCCGCCGCGGGTGCCGAAGGCTTCCTGGTCACGGGAATCCACCGCCAGAACCTGCACGGGCTGATTCTGGCCAACATTGGTGGCCTCCACATCGGCAACCGGTTTGACGTCAATCATCTGCGGGCTGAGGGCGCAGCCGGCAAAGGTGGCACTCAGGGCAAGAACTAGCACAGCGCGTAACATAGGGACTCCTTGGTGACAGGTTGAGCCAACACGCGGCGCATCAATATTTCGTGCAGCGTGTTGCCTGTTGCGGTTTTCAATAGGTCCGCTTGAGAGATTCTTCCGCCAGGGTGAACAGGGTCTCCTTGTAAGGGGAGGCCGGCACCGCAGCGATGGCGTCCAGGGCCAGGCGCGTATGCTCGGCGGCCTTGTCCACCGTATATTGCAGACCACCGCTGGCCTGAACGGTTTCAATAATATGCTGCAGATGGTCCAGGCCGCCGTTGCGAATGGCATCCTTGATCAGTTTGGCCTGCTCCGCACTGCCGTTGGCGATGGTGTAGATCAGCGGCAGGGTGGGTTTGCCCTCGGCCAGGTCGTCGCCCACATTCTTGCCCAGCTCGTTGGCTTCGCCCTGGTAGTCCAGCACATCGTCGATAAGCTGAAAGGCAATGCCCAGATGGCGGCCGTAGGCGGCGAAGGCATCCACGAAGTCAGTGTTTTCGTCGGCCCCCAGAACGGCGCCGGTTTCCGCCGCCGATTCAAACATCTTGGCGGTCTTGTGGTGGATCACCCGCATGTAGTTGTCTTCGCTGGTGTTGGGGTCGCGCACATTGATCAGCTGCAGCACCTCACCCTCGGAGATGGTATTGGTGCTCTGGGAGAAAATATCCAGCAACCGCGAGTGCCTGAGGCCCACCATTAGCTGCAGGGCGCGTGAAATCAGGAAATCGCCCACCAGTACACTGGCGGCATTGCCCCATACGGCGTTGACCGTGGGGCGTCCGCGACGCAGGTTGGACTCGTCCACCACGTCGTCGTGGAGCAGGGTCGCGGTATGCAGGAACTCGATAATGGCGGCCACATCCACATGGCGCTCGCCATGATAGCCCGAGGCGCGGGCACACAGGATGGACACCAGCGGACGCAGGCGTTTGCCACCGGACTGGACGATATAATCCCCCACCTCGCGGATCAGCGGGACATTGGAATCCAGGTGGTGGTTGATAAACTGGTTCACCGCCGCGAAGTCATCTTCGACGACAGCATAAATGGCCTTGAAATCCATGCACTTGTGTCCAGACAGAAGGTGGGCGCAACAGCGGGCAATGCTAGCAGTGGCTGGCGGCTAGTCAAGGAAAGCCCATTCCCTGTGAAGGCCGCGGCAGCGGGCAGAATCAGGGCTTGTTCAGGGGCGGTGTTTCACGTACACTTCGCGACCCAATTTCATCCTCTGCCTGGCCTGCAAGTGACGATGCTTCTGAACTGGAGTCGTCCGCCTGAGTGGAGTCGTGCTGGAGCACATGCATGTACGCAGTAATTAAAACCGGTGGCAAGCAGTATCGCGTTGAAGAAGGCGATGTTGTGCGCATCGAGAAAATTGAAGTGGCCACCGGCGAATCCGTGGATTTCGACCAGGTGCTGCTGGTTGCCAACGGCGATGACGTGAAAGTCGGCCAGCCGATGCTGGATGGCGCCAAGGTAACCGCTGAAGTGCTGGAGCAGGGCCGTCACAAGAAGATCAAGATTGTGAAGTTCCGTCGCCGCAAGCACTCCCGCAAGACTCAAGGTCATCGCCAGTGGTACACGGCGGTGAAAATCACCGGGATCCAGGGCTGATCCTTAGACATTTGAAGAGAGGATTGAGACATGGCACATAAGAAAGCCGGTGGTAGTACTAAGAACGGACGCGATTCGGAAAGTAAACGCCTTGGCGTGAAACGCTATGGCGGTCAAGTGGTTAGCGCTGGTGAAATCATCGTTCGCCAGCGTGGCACCAAATTCCACGCTGGTGGTAACACCGGCATGGGCAAAGACCACACCATCTTTGCCAAGGAAGCTGGTCGCGTTAAGTTCGAAACCAAGGGTCCGCTGAGCCGCAAGTTTGTGGTGATCGAGCCCGTGGCCTGATCCGAAAGGGTCAGAAAAAGCCCCGCGAGGCTCCTGCCCGCGGGGCTTTTTTGTGTCAGGCTGCCTGCAGGCGGCGTGGGCAAAAGCGCGCGAACAGATCCAGGACATTGTGGTTAGTGGCCCGTGTGCTGCCCTACAATGGCATCCATCCAGTAATAGAGTGTCCCCCAATGCAATTTGTCGATGAAGCCACCATTGAAGTTCACGCCGGTAAGGGCGGTGATGGCTGTCTGAGTTTCCGGCGCGAAAAATACGTGGAATTCGGCGGCCCGGATGGTGGCGACGGCGGTGCCGGCGGCAGTGTGCTGGTGAAGGCGGACACCAATCTGAATACCCTGGTGGATTACCGTTACGACCGCAATTTCAAAGCCCGTAACGGCGAGGGCGGCAAGGGCCGGCAGATGACCGGCAAATCCGCCGACGACGTCGTGTTGCTGGTGCCGGTGGGTACCACCATCGTCGATGTGGATACTGATGAGGTGCTGGCGGATCTGACCGATCCGGAAAAACCGGTGATGATTGCTCTGGGTGGTCGCGGCGGTCTGGGTAACATCCATTTCAAGAGCAGTACCAATCAGGCGCCGCGCAAGATCACCAAGGGCAAGCCGGGTGAATCCCGTCGCCTGCGCCTGGAATTGAAAGTGCTGGCGGATGTGGGGCTGCTGGGCATGCCCAATGCGGGCAAGAGCACCCTGATCCGGGCCATTTCTGCCGCCAAACCCAAGGTGGCGGATTATCCGTTTACCACCCTGGTGCCCAATCTTGGCGTGGTGAAGGCGGATCGCCATCGCAGTTTTGTGGTCGCTGATATTCCCGGCCTGATCGAAGGGGCCGCAGAAGGGGCGGGTTTGGGGATTCGTTTCCTCAAGCATCTGGCGCGCACCCGCTTGCTGCTGCACGTGGTGGATTTGGCGCCAATGGATGGCAGTAGTCCGGCAGATCACATTGATGCCATTGCCGACGAGCTGGACCGCTTTTCTCCTGCTCTGGCCGAACAGGAGCGCTGGCTGGTGTTCAACAAGATTGATCTGCTGGCGGATGATGAAGCGCAGGCGCAGGCGGATGCCATCGTTGAGGAGCTGGGCTGGCAGGGTCCGGTGTTCCGCATTTCTGCTGCTGCGGGGGTGGGCTGCGAAGACCTGGTCTACGCCCTGATGAACGCCATTGAGGATCGTCGCCGGCTGGAGCAGGAAGACCCGGATTATGCCGCTGCTCAGCAGGATCTGCGCGCCCGCCTGGAAGAAGAGGCCCGGGAGAAGGTGCAGGAGCTCAAGGCGGATGCGCGTCGAGCTCGCCAGAATGATAGCGACGATGACGATGATGATGACCACGATGTGGAAGTGGTTTACGAACCCTGATCAGGTGTGATTAAGGAGCGGGTGTGGCGGATCGCCAGCGTTGGGTAATCAAGATAGGCAGTGCCCTGCTGACCAATGACGGCAAGGGGCTGGATTGTGCGTTGATGCAGTCCTGGGTGGACCGCATGGTGGCGCTGCGTGAGCAGGGCATCGAAGTGGTGATTGTATCCTCCGGTGCCGTTGCAGAAGGGATGACCCGGCTGGGCTGGGCCTCCCGTCCGGATTCCGTGCACGAGTTGCAGGCCGCGGCTGCGGTGGGCCAGATGGGGCTGGTGCAGGCCTGGGAGTCGCGCTTTCAGAAGCACAATCTGCACACCGCCCAGGTGCTGCTCACCCATGATGACTTGTCTGATCGCAAGCGCTATCTCAATGCCCGCTCCACGTTGCTGAC
Organism: uncultured Alcanivorax sp.; assembly: GCF_947258575.1. Classification (GTDB taxonomy): domain Bacteria; phylum Pseudomonadota; class Gammaproteobacteria; order Pseudomonadales; family Alcanivoracaceae; genus Alcanivorax. The sequence continues at coordinate 35,621 of NZ_CAMYIV010000007.1, read as the reverse complement.
CCTGTTGGGTTTTTCGGTGGTGCCGGTGGTGAACGAGAACGACACCGTGGTCACCGATGAAATTCGCTTTGGCGACAACGATACCCTGGCGGCGCTGGTGGCGAATCTGATCGAGGCGGACCGGCTGGTGATCCTTACCGATCAGGATGGCCTCTTCGATGCCGACCCTCGCAGCAACCCCGGTGCCAAATTGATCCGCGAAGCGCGGGCGTCGGACCCGGATATTGCCCGCGTCGCTGGCGGTGGCGGATTATTGGGGCGTGGCGGCATGGCCACCAAGGTGCGTGCCGCCAAGCTGGCTGCCCGCTCCGGGGCGTCGACAACCATTGCCTCCGGCCGCAGCCCGCAGGTATTGGCAGAGCTGGCCCAGGGGCAAGGGCCCGGCACCACCTTGCTGCCGGATACCTCGCCCATGAATGCCCGCAAGCAGTGGCTGGCCGGGCATCTGCAGATGCGTGGTCGTGTGGTGCTGGATGCCGGGGCGGTGCGCCGTATCCGGGATGGCGGCTCCAGCCTGCTGCCGGTGGGTGTGGTGGATGTGTTCGGCCAGTTCTCCCGAGGAGAAATGGTGGCCTGTGAAAGCGAGCAGGGCGAGCGTATCGGCTGTGGTCTGGCCAATTATGATGCTGCCGACGCCCGTCGAATTTGTGGCAAGAAAAGCGCAGAGATTGCCGATGTGCTGGGCTTCATGAATGAAGAGGAGCTGATCCACCGGGATAATATGGTGGTGTTTGACGCCGGCTGACGTGGTGGAAGTGAGAGGCAACGAGGAGCGGCAGGCAAAACCAAAACCGGTATGGATTGTTGAAACTGGCTCCTTGCAGCTCGCCACTGATTTTTGGGCATAAAAAAACCGGCCAATGGCCGGTTTTTTTAACGCGAGCGCGTCAGACTCAGGCAGCCATCGCCTTGATCTTGGCGTTCAGGCGGCTCTTGTGGCGAGCGGCCTTGTTCGGGTGAAACTTACCCTTGCGGGTGGCTTTATCCAGCACAGACACCGCCTGGGTATAAGCTTCCTGAGCGCTGCCTTGGTCGCCGGACGCAATAGCCGCGTTCACCTTTTTCAGGTATGTGCGCACCATGGAGCGCATCGCTGCGTTGTGCTGACGGCGGTTTTCCGCCTGACGCGCACGCTTGCGTGCTTGCGGTGAGTTAGCCAAGGTCCTGCTCCTATACTTTAAATTCGAAGGTCAAATTCGGGTTGTGACACTGGCCGCTGAGGCCGACCCTACCTGTTGTGATCAAAAAACACGCGGGTCATGGTCTAAAGACGCGCAACTATGCCGATCCGGCGGCCCGATGTCAATGGTATGTGGGGGCGGAAATCATCATTCTGGCGGTTTGGGCAGCCTTTGTTTACTCTTGCCCGGTTTGCTGGAGGCATCATGACCGAACCCACAGAAAAGACCCCGAAAAAAGCCGGTTTAATGGCCTCCACCGCCCTGGTGGCGACCATGACCATGCTGTCGCGGGTGCTCGGGCTGGTTCGGGATGTGGTGATCGCCCGTATGCTGGGGGCTTCCGCCGGGGCCGATGCCTTCTTCGTTGCCCTGAAAATCCCTAATTTCTTCCGTCGTCTTTTTGCCGAAGGGGCCTTTAACCAGGCGTTTGTGCCGGTGCTCAGCGAGTATCGCAGCAGAGGCAGCATGGCGGCCACCAAGCTGTTGGTGGACCGGGTAGCCGGGACCCTGGGAACCGTGGTGGCGTTGATCACGCTGGTGGGGATGCTGGCGGCGGCAGGGGTGGTCTGGCTGTTCGCTCCGGGTTTTGGCGATGACCCGGTGAAACGGGCGCTGACCGTGGAAATGCTGCGGCTGACCTTTCCTTATCTATTCTTTATTTCCCTGACCGCCTTTGCCGGCGGCATTCTCAATTCCTGGAACCGCTTTGCAGTGCCGGCCTTTACGCCGGTGTTGTTGAACTTGAGCCTGATCGGTTGCGCCCTGTTCCTGGCGCCGCAGTTTGCCGAAGATCGGATGGCGGTGGCGCTGGCCTGGGGGGTGTTGATCGCCGGGGTGGCGCAGTTGTTGTTCCAGCTACCGTTTCTGGCGCGGTTGAACCTGATGCCGGTGCCGCGTATGGGCTGGTCGGACCCGGGGGTGCGCAAGATCATGACATTGATGATCCCGGCCCTGTTCGGGGCGTCGGTCTATCAGCTCAACTCCCTGGTCAATACAGTGCTGGCATCGCTGCTGGAAACCGGGTCGGTGACCTGGCTCTACTATACCGACCGGCTGATCGAGCTGCCGCTGGGCATTTTCGCGGTGGCCATCGGCACGGTGATCCTGCCCAGCCTGTCCAGCAAACATGTGGATGCTTCTGGTGAGGCGTTTTCCCGCACCCTGGACTGGGCGATTCGCATGGTGCTGTTGATTGGTCTGCCGGCGGCATTGGCGTTGGCGGTACTGGCTGAGCCGTTGTTGTCCACGCTGTTCCAGTACGGCGAATTCACCGCCTTTGATGTGGCGAAAACCGCGGAGTCTCTGCGTGCGTATAGTACCGGCCTGTTGGCGGCCATGCTGATCAAGGTGCTGGCGCCGGGCTTTTATGCTCGTCAGGATACCCGCACCCCGGTGAAGATCGGCGTGATCGCCATGCTGGCGAATATGGCGTTTGGCGCCATGCTGGTGTGGGAGTGGCGCCATGTGGGGCTGGCCACGGCCATGGCGCTATCGGCCTGGCTCAACGCCGGGTTGTTATACCTGGGGCTGCGCCGGGCCGGAGTGTATCAGCCGCTCAAGGGCTGGCTGTTGCTCTGGGCTCGGATAATCTTTGCCGGTACGGCCATGGCGGCGGTCACGTACTGGCTGTCGTTGCAGACCCAGGCCTGGACCGAGGCCGGGGTGTGGAACCGGGTCGGCTGGCTCAGCTTGATCGTGGCTTCAGGGCTGGCGATTTACGGGATTAGCCTGCTGCTCCTGGGGCTGCGCCCACGTCATTTGCGCCGCTGATTTCCGGCAAGAGGTGCAAAGGGCGCTGTCTTTACTCCCTGTGAGTGCCATGTCTTTGCCGGTTAACCGTTTTTCCCGCCGGTCGCTGTCACGGGCGCATACAAAACCATGGGCGAGCCTGTATAATCGGGCGTCTTTTGAGACGAGGATGAGATGCGACTGATTCGCGGCATTCACAATCTGCGCGACAGGCATCGCGGCTGCGTGGCCACCATTGGCAATTTCGATGGGGTGCATCAGGGGCATCAGCGGATTCTGGATCAGGTGATCTCAGAAGCCCGCCGCCGTGGCCTGAAGGCCACGGTGATGCTGTTCGAGCCGCAACCTCAGGAATTTTTTGCGCCGCAGCAGGCGCCGGCCCGGCTCATGTCCCTGCGCGACAAGCTGATTGCCCTGCGTGACGCGGGGGTGGATCAGGTGCTGTGTGTGCGGTTCAACGAGCGGTTTCGCTCCCTGACCGCCGAGGCCTTTGTGAAATCCCTGCTGGTGGACGGACTGGGAGTGGAATACCTGGTGGTGGGGGATGATTTCCGTTTCGGCTGTGGCCGCGACGGGGATTTCGCCTACCTGCAGCAGGCCGGCGAGCAGTTCGGTTTCGCTGTGACCGACACCGCCACCTGCGAAATCCACGGCGAGCGGGTGTCCAGCACCCGGGTTCGCGCGGCGCTCAGTGCCGGTGATTTTGCCCTGGCGGAAACCTTACTGGGTCGCCCCTTTGCCATCAGTGGTCGGGTGCGTCATGGCGACAAGATCGGTCGCACCCTGGATCTGCCCACGGTGAATCTGGCGCTCAAGCGTCTGCACTCGCCGCTGGCGGGGGTATTTGCGGTGACGGTCAGTGGCGCCGGGCTAACGAGTCAGGTCGGCGCCGCCAACATGGGCGATCGGCCCACGGTGAACGGCACGGAAAATCGCCTGGAAGTGCATCTGCTCGACTACAGCGACGCGGGTGTTGGCAAGGACAGTCTGTACGGCAAGCATTTGACGGTTGCCTTTCGCCATTACGTTCGGGCGGAAGAGAAATTCGCGGATCTGGATCAGCTCAAGACTGCCATCTGGCAGGACGTGCAAGCGGTCCGGGACTACTTTGAAAAGACGGGATTATCTAAGACGGGACTATGACGGACTACAAGGCAACGCTTAATCTTCCCCAAACCGACTTTCCCATGAAAGCCGGCTTGTCCCAGCGCGAACCGGCGCGTCTGAAAGAGTGGCAGCAAAAGCAGCTCTACCAGAAGATCCGTGAGGCCTTTGCCGGCCGTCCCAAGTTCATTCTTCACGATGGCCCTCCGTACGCCAACGGCGACATTCATATCGGCCATGCGGTGAACAAGATCCTCAAGGACATGATCGTCAAGTCCCGCACCCTGGCCGGCTTTGACGCCCCCTATGTGCCGGGCTGGGATTGTCATGGTCTGCCCATCGAGCTGATGGTGGAAAAGAAGGTCGGCAAGGCCGGCCACAAGGTGGATGCCGGTACCTTCCGCAAGAAGTGTCGCGAATACGCGAGCAAGCAGGTGAATGGCCAGAAGGCGGACTTCATGCGCCTGGGTGTGTTCGGTGACTGGGACAATCCCTACCTGACCATGGATTACGCCTTCGAGGCGAACATCATCCGTTCCCTGGGCAAGATCGTTGACAACGGCCACCTGCAGCAGGGCTTCAAGCCGGTGCACTGGTGCCTGGATTGCGCCTCCGCCCTGGCGGAAGCGGAAGTGGAATACTACGACAAGACTTCCCCGGCCATCGATGTGGCGTTCAGCGTGGTGGACGTGGCGGACTTTGCCGCCCGCTCTGGCATCGAGGCCACCGCGCCGGCGCTGGTGATCTGGACCACCACGCCCTGGACCATACCCGCGAACCGGGCGGTGGCGGTGCATCCGCAGCTGGACTATGTGCTGCTCAGCGGCGAGCTGGATGGCCAGCATCGTGAGCTGCTGGTGGCCGAGGCGCTGGCGGACGATCTGGTGGAGCGCTGGGGCATGGAAAGCGTGTCCCGCTCTGCCACCGTGCAAGGCGACAAGCTGGAAATGCTGGCTTTGCAGCATCCGTTCCTGGGCGCCCAGGTGCCGGTGATTCTCGGTGAGCACGTGACCACCGATGCCGGTACCGGCCTGGTGCACACGGCGCCCGGCCACGGTGCGGACGACTTTGTGGTGGGCCAGCAATACGATCTGGACCCGATCAGCCCGGTGCTGGACAGCGGCCTGTTCCGTGACGACCTGCCGGTGGTCGGTGGCGTGCATGTGAGCAAGGCCAACGAGCCGGTGATCGAGGCATTGCAGGCAAGCGGTGCCCTGGTGAAGCTGGCAAAAATCGAGCACAGCTACCCGCATTGCTGGCGCCACAAGACGCCACTGATCTTCCGCGCCACCGCCCAGTGGTTCGTTTCCATGGACAAGGCCGGGCTATTGCCTCGCGCCCGTCAGGAAATCGACAAGGTGCAGTGGCTGCCGGAGTGGGGCAAGGCGCGCATCGAAGGCATGCTCACCGATCGCCCGGATTGGTGTATCTCCCGCCAGCGCACCTGGGGCGTGCCCATTGCGCTGTTCGTGAACAAGGAAACCGGTGAACTGCACCCGGATACCCCGGCACTGATCGAACAGGTGGCTCAGCGGGTGGAACAGGAAGGCATTGATGCCTGGTTCGATCTGGCGCCCGCCGAGCTGCTCGGCGAGCAGGCGGACCAGTACAGCAAGGTCACCGATACCCTGGATGTGTGGTTTGATTCCGGCGTCACCCATTACTGCGTGCTGGATCAGCGCCCACAGCTGGAAACACCGGCGGACCTGTATCTGGAAGGCTCCGACCAGCACCGTGGCTGGTTCCAGTCGTCCTTGCTGACCAGCCTGGCGGTTCGCGATGCGGCACCTTACAAAACCGTGCTGACCCATGGCTTCACCGTGGACGAGCAGGGCCGCAAGATGTCCAAATCCGTCGGCAATGTGATCGCGCCCCAGGAAGTGTGGAATGATCTGGGCGCCGATATCCTGCGCCTGTGGGTGGCGGCCACCGATTATCGTGGTGAGATGTCCGTGTCCAAGGACATCCTCAAGCAGATGGGCGACAGCTATCGCCGTATCCGTAACACCAGCCGTTTCCTGCTCTCCAACCTGAGCGGTTTCGACCCGGCTGCCGATGCGCTTGAGCCGGAGCAGATGCTGGCGCTGGATCGCTATATCGTCGATCGCGCCCTGCAACTGCAGGAAGAGATTCAGGGGTTGTACGACGGCTACCATTTCCATCAGGTCTACCAGAAGCTGCACAATTTCTGCGCCCTGGATCTGGGTGGCTTCTACCTGGATATCATCAAGGATCGCCAGTACACCACCCAGGCGGATTCCGTGGCGCGTCGCTCCTGCCAGACGGCCCTTTATCATATCGCCCAGGCGCTGGTGCGCTGGATGGCGCCGGTGCTCAGTTTCACCGCCGAGGAAATCTACGAAAACCTGCCCGGCGAGCGTCTCGATTCCGTGTTCCTGGCGGAGTGGTATACGGGGCTTTTCGCCCTTACCGATGCGGATATGGATCGCGCCTTCTGGCAGCAGGTGCAGGACGTGAAGCAGGCGGTGAACAAGGCCATCGAGAATGCCCGCCGCGACAAGCTGATCAAGGGCGGGCTCGGTGCCGAGGTGGTGCTCTATGTGGATGATGGGCAGCGGACCCTGCTGAATCGTCTCGGTGATGAGCTGCGCTTTGTCACCATCACCTCTGCGGCCACCCTCAAGTCTCTGGGCGAGGCGCCTGCCGAGCTGGAAGACACGGCGGTGAGCGGCTTGAAGGTGCAGGTGCTGGCCAGTGAGTATGGCAAGTGCGCGCGTTGCTGGCACCACCAGCCGGATGTGGGCTCCCATGCGGAGCATCCGGAGTTGTGTGGCCGTTGCGTGACGAACGTGGATGGCGAGGGTGAGGTGCGACGTTATGCCTAAGGCGGCAGATACCTCATCTTCTGAAAGCAGCAAGCGGCTGCTGCCGGGGCAGCTGATCTGGTTGTGGCTCACCGGTGTGGTGATTGCCCTGGACCAGATCACCAAGCATATGGTGGTCGCCCGGTTTGATCTCTACGAGCGGCTGGAAGTGATGCCGTTCTTTAATCTGACTCTGGCCTATAACCCCGGTGCGGCATTCAGCTTTCTGGCGGATGCGGGGGGCTGGCAGCGCTGGTTCTTTACGGCCATTGCGTTGGGTGCCTCGGTACTGATCCTGGTCTGGCTGACCCGCCTCACTGCTGCCGAGAAACTGCAGGGCGTAGCGCTGGCGCTTATTCTGGGCGGGGCCCTGGGTAATTTCTACGACCGGCTGGTGCTGGGGCATGTGGTGGATTTTCTGGATTTCTACTGGGGTAACAGTCACTTCCCGGCCTTCAATATCGCCGATACCGCCATTACCATCGGCGCCGGCCTGATACTGCTGGATATGCTCCTGGGAGCGAAAAAGCATGACTGAGATTCTCCGCGCGGGCCCGGAAACCCGTATCACTCTGCACTTTGCGGTGCGTCTGATGGATGGCACCGAGCTGGATTCCACCTTCGGCGGTGAGCCGGCGGCCTTTGTCTGGGGTGACGAATCCCTGCTGCCAGGCTTTGAGAATGCCTTGCGCGGCCTCAAGGTCGGTGATCGCCGAAGCGTTTTCCTGGAGGCGAACAAGGCTTTCGGCGATTACAACGACGACAATGTGCAGCATTTCACCCGGGATACCTTTGCCCAGTACGACACCCTCGAGCCGGGCATGGTGCTCAGCTTTGCCGATGCCGCCGGTGGAGAGTTGCCGGGGGTGATCAGCAAGGAGGAGGATGGCTGGGTCTATGTGGACTTCAACCACCCTCTGGCCGGGCGGGATCTAACCTTTGAGGTGGAGATCATCGCTGTGGAACGCTATGCGCCGGAGCAACCCGTTACTCTGAATTGATGCCGGACGGGGAGGGGCTGGTCTGCTGGATGGCATTGGCCATGGTCGCAGATCGAGGTCTTTCCCGGTTACAATGGTCGCATCAGTTACGCAGGACTCCCTATGCAAATCCGACTCGCCAACCCCCGTGGCTTCTGTGCCGGGGTGGATCGCGCCATCGATATCGTCAACCGGGCGCTGGAAGTGTTCGGACCGCCGATCTATGTGCGCCACGAGGTGGTCCACAACCGTTATGTGGTGGACGATCTGCGTCAGCGCGGGGCGGTGTTTGTGGAAGAGCTCCACGAAGTGCCGGATGACGCCATCGTCATCTTCAGCGCCCATGGCGTATCCCAGGCCGTGCAGCAGGAAGCAGAGCGCCGCCAGTTGAAGGTGTTCGACGCTACATGCCCGTTGGTCACCAAGGTCCATATGGAAGTGATCCGCTACGCCCGCGAAGGCCGCGAGAGCATTCTCATTGGCCATGCCGGCCACCCGGAAGTGGAAGGCACCATGGGTCAGTACGACAAGGCCAATGGCGGCGATATCTATCTGGTGGAAGACGAGGCGGATGTGGCGACGCTTCAGGTCCGTGACCCGGACACCCTGGCCTTCGTGACCCAGACCACCCTCAGCGTGGATGATACCGCCCGGGTCATCGATGCCCTGCGCCAGCGGTTTCCCAATATCCTTGGTCCCAAGCGTGAGGATATCTGCTACGCCACCACCAACCGTCAGGACGCCGTGCGCCAGCTGGCCCTGGAATGCGGCCTGGTGCTGGTAGTGGGCTCGGTGAACAGCTCCAACTCCAACCGTCTGCGGGAGCTGGCCGAGCGCTGCGGCGCCGAAGCCCACCTGCTCGACGACCCCTCCCAGATCGACCCTGCCTGGCTCAAGGGCAAAACCGCCGTCGGCGTCACCGCTGGCGCCAGCGCTCCTGAAGAGCTGGTCCAGCAGGTCATCACCACCCTCAAATCCCTGGGCGGCTCCGACGCCGAGGAAATCCCCGGCCGCGAAGAGAACATTCGTTTCTCCATGCCCAAGGCGCTGCGCTCTTAGGTACGACCGCTCGCGCTATTCGCTCTGCCTGAAGCCTTGAGCATCAGTGTCTCCGACTCTGCACCGTGAGTGACCTCAGGAGTCGGTGCTTCCTTGCTGTCCTTCCGCGCTTCCTTTGGTTTTGCAGGTGTGTCCTCGCAATGTCCGTTGGCCGTTTGTGTGGTGTGCCGGTACGCCGGTCCCGGTTTTCCTGCCGTTCGATGCCGTTTATGCGCATGACCTTTTTTTCTTGGTCTTAATCCCTTTCTGGCTAGTATTAAAGTGTGAGAGATATCACACCAGAAAGTACCAAAAACTATTATTTTTCAGCGGCTTATACCGTTCATTACCGACGAAGCTCCGTTAGTCCCCAGTGCACTTGTTTGCGTGAGTGGGGGGGCTAAAGTGAACCGGTAAATGGAATGGGAGCAAACTGCTGTGCCGGCTTTCAGAGATAGGCAACGAGGATTCACATTGATTGAACTCATGATCACGATTGCCGTGGTTGCCGTTGTGGTGGGGTTTGCGATGCCGCAACTCGGGAGCATGATCCGCAATGGCCAGATGGTGAGTCAGGGCAACAGTCTGCTGGGGGGGGTGCAATACGCCCGCGGTGAGGCCTTAGCCAGGGGGCAGATCGTGAGAATGTGCGGTAGCAGTGACGGTGTCAGCTGTGATGGTGAATGGGGTCGAGGCTGGATCGTTTTCGCGGATGAAGATGCAGATGGTTCTCTGGATGCCGGTGAGGTTTTGCGTACAGACACTTCTGATACGGCAATAGATTCGTCTACGGCAGGACATTTCGTGTTCACGCATCAGGGGCGGCGAGGTGGCGGATTGGAAACGCTCACCATAAAGCGCAGCGATTGTGGTAGCGAGGGCTCGCGAACCTTGAGCGTTACCGCAGGTGGCCGAACCTCAATGAATTCAGGGGGCTGCTGATGATGACGCGCAATAGCGGTTTCAGTTTGATTGAAGTGTTGGTGGCGTTGCTCATCCTGTCTGTTGGGCTATTAGGCATTGCGGGTATGCAGACGTTGAGCGTGCAGATGAATGTCAGTGCCAGACAGTCCTCTCAGGCCACCTACCTGGCCTATGAAATTATTGATCGCATGAGGGCAAATCGGCAGGCGGCGCTGGCGGGCGACTACAACCATGACAGTGATGGCTGCCAGGACATTCCCGGAGGTAATAGCGTGGCTGATACCGATCTGGCGGCCTGGCTGAATGTTCTTTGCGGCATGACGGATGATGGCAATACAGCTCCTGCAATGCTGCCACAGGATGCGGCAGCTGGAACAGGGGCGTCGGTTGATGTTGATGATGGCATCGCTACGGTCACTGTCAGCTGGTACGACGAGCGCTGGGAAGATGATGAAAATAGTGACCCGGTGCGGACTGTGACCGTGCAGGTTGAATTATAGGAGCAGCTCCAGATGTTGATGCAGCCAAACAGACAGAAAGGGATTGGCCTGGTCGAAATTATGGTGGCCCTGGTGGTCAGCTCCCTGCTGGTGGCCGGTGTAGTGCAGATCTTTATCAGTAACCGTCAGGCCTATCAGCTGCAAAGTGAGCTGGCCGAATTGCAGGAAAATGGTCGCTTTTCTTTTCAGTTCCTCACCCAAGACCTTCGTATGGCAGGTTATATGGGGTGTAGCCGTAACCTGGAAGTAAGAAACAATCTCAATAACCCGGACCAATATGCCTATAACCTGGGAGGGGAGGCGATTACCGGTTTATACGTTGATGGAGCTGGAACTTTGTCCGGCGTTATTCCTCTAGGACTTGATCTGGGTGATCTGACGCCTAATACGGATGTAGTCATGCTTCGCAGGGCCGGTGACGGCTCTGTAGATTTGCGTCCGCCATTTCGAGACCAGGCAAACCCTGCGAACACCCTGGTTTTGAAAGACCATGATCTGAAGAAAGAAGACATTGTGGTGGTGTCCGATTGCACAAACGCCACTATTGTCCAGCTCTCCAGCTCGCCCGGAGGAAATAACACTTCCATTACTCACAATACGGGCGGAAGTGTTTCGCCGGGCAACAGCACTAAAGATCTGGGTAGCAATTATGGCCAGGGCGCAACAGTTTCGCGAATGATGAACATTATCTACTACGTTGCAGAAGGTGTGGATGGTGCGCCTGCTTTATTCCGCAAACTGGGCACGGACCCGGGTGAGGAATTGCTGGGTGGGGTGGAGCAATTCCGCCTTACCTATGGCGCAGATATTGATGGCGATGGTGATCTGGATGGCGCCTACCAAACTGCCCAGCAGATTGATGCCAACGCAGCGATTGGTTGGGAAAATGTGATTGCTGTGCGAGTGGATATGCTGATGCGTGGCGATAGTGATGCCTTGGTGGATTCAGATGCTGGACAAAACCTGGTTTTCAATGGAACGGTTGAAAACTTCACCGATGGTTTTCTGCGCCAGGGAATGAGTAGCACTGTGACCGTTCGCAATCGGGTGCCGTAAGGAAAAGTTATGACTTATTTTTCGTTTTCTCATTTTTCCAGACAGCGCCAGCAAGGTGCAGCTTTGCTGATGGGGCTGGTGTTATTGCTGATCATGACGTTGTTGGGTATCAGTTCTATGCGAAGCACTACCCTGCAGGAACGAATGGCGGGGGCCATGCATGACCAGAATCTGGCATTGCAGACTGCCGAGAGTGCTTTGCGGGCAGGTGAGCAGGATCTGGTTGGTACCGTGACCCTGGATTTCACCCAGACCGGTTGGTACGACAGCAACGAAAGCGAGGATCGGCCTGACTGGAAGAACAATGCAACTGATACTAGTCATGTTGGAAAGAAAGGCGTGGTAACCCATGAACCGAATGATGTGAACTGGACAAATCCTCCACAGTTTTTCGTAGAACGAATTCCTGTTGTGGCGGCTGATAGCAGCCAGGGTGGCTCCATGGCCTTGGGAGACGGCACCGTAAATACAGAGTACGACATGTATCGAATTGTGGCGCGAGGTTTTGGCAACAATACTCGCTCAGTTGTTGTTGTGGAAAGCACCTATCGACGCTAAAGCCTGGCCAGAAAGAAGTGGTTGGACCGTGTCTATAGTTTGGTTTTGGATGTTAACAGTAGCGGAATTTTAGGCGTTTCATGCCTTCGTGATTCATTGAAGGTAATGAGACCAAAAGACTCAAAACTCCTTGTAGGGGGTGGAGGTTGTGATGATGGGAAAAAGGGTGATCAAGCGCATGCAATACCCTGTAAAGTTAGTGTTTCTTGCGCTTTGCTGTTTGCTGTCAAGCGGTAGAGTGATGGCTGTCAGTCTGGCGGACTCTCCGCTCTTTATCGGTGCGGGCGCAGAGCCAAATATCATGTTTGTCTTTGATGATTCCGGGTCCATGCGCTGGGGGTTTATGCCGGACTCTCTGGATAATCATTTCAACGTGGGCAATTGTAGTAATAGCAATCAAGGCTGGTATGCCGGAGAATATCTGTGCTTTTACTTCAGTAATAATAATCGCCAATTTTTGGCTTCAAATTATCTGAACAAGCAGTATTATGATCCTTCCCAGCAGTATCTGCCGCCTCCTAAAGGTGATGGAAGTGACTATCCTTCGGTGAGTTTTATTGATGCGCCGGTAAATGGTTACGACAACAATTCCCCCAAGTTAAATCTCTCCAATAATTATCGGGCAATCATCGACGATTATTTCTATACAAGTCAGGGTGGCTTTACGCTCAGTCATAACGCCCAGGCGGAGCCTGCATTCTATTTTGAATTTATTGATACGGTTTCAGGCTGTGTGGCTGACCCTTACTCTGGCGGCTGTTATTCAAAAGTGAATGTTGCCAATCAAAGTGCAGAGCAAAAGCAGAATTTTGCAAACTGGTTTTCCTATTACCGAACGCGGACCATGTCTGCCAAGGCTGGCATTGGTAAAGCATTTGACTCCGTCAAATCAGATGTGCGTGTCGGTTACGGAAGATTGAACAAAGACGGGACGCTGGTAAAAGGGGTGTCCCCCTTCCAGGTGGATAGCAACCGCAATAGTTTCTTTTCCTGGCTCTACGGTGTCGATCCCAGTGGTAGTACGCCATTGAGAAAGTCGCTGGATGATGTCGGTAAATATTATTCTCTCACTGATGACAAAGGCCCCTATAGCTCTACGCCTGGAGAGGATGGAGGGAGCAATTACGAGTGCCGTTCCAGCTACTCGGTTCTTATGACAGATGGATACTGGGGAGGGGATAGCCCCGGCGTGGGTAACCAGGATGGGGAGTCTGGAAAAGAATACACCGATGAAGATGGTCAGGTGTTCGGTTATACGAAAGAAAATCCATTTAGTGATGATCATTCCAATACGCTGGCCGATGTGGCGATGAAGTATTGGAAAAATGATCTTCAGCCGGATTTGGCAAATAAAGTTGCCGCTTCGGAACGAAATCCGGCTTTCTGGCAACATATGGTGACTTATGGTGTTGGTCTCGGGGTGACTGGTTCGATCGATCCGGATACCGCATTTAAAGCCATTGTGGATCCCTCTATTCCCATAGCTTGGGGTGACCCGGCAAATAATAGCGAAGCCAAAATTGACGACCTGCTTCATGCAGGGGTTAACAGTCGTGGTGGTTTTTTCAGTGCCGCTGAGCCGGCGGCATTCGCCAAAGAGCTCTCCAATACTTTGAAGGATATCGTAGATCGCGGGGCATCCTCGTCTGCGTCTATCGTTGCAAACTCCACTCGCCTTGATACAGACAGCCTTGTCTATCAGGCGCGTTTCAATCCGGAAAGATGGAGTGGTGATTTGCTGGCATTCGCCCTTGAAAAAAACGGCGATGTCAAAACCAGACCGAAATGGAGTGCCGCCGACAAGCTGGATGCCATGGCGCTTGTAGACCGGAATTTGCTGGTAGGAACGGCAGCCGGCCTGGAAAAGTTTGATGCGAGCTTCGTGGGAGGCAATTCCGAACTGGCTGCCTGGTTGAGAGGTGATAGACGTCAGGAGCAGGCCAATGGCGGAAAGTTCCGGGACAGAGATACGCGTCTTGGCGACATCGTCAATTCTAACCCGGCTTATAGTGGTCGTCAGGGGTATGGGTATCAACACCTGGGCGATACCGTCCAGGCTCCTAAATACAACGTTTTCAAATCTACTCAGAACAGCCGTAGAGAAGTGGTTCTCGTGGCTGCGAACGACGGCATGCTGCATGGCTTTGACGCAGACACGGGCGACGAGCTATTCGCTTATATTCCCGGTTTTGTTCTGGATGAGCTGCCTCAGCTGGCCGATGTGAACTATAACCACAAGTACTTTCTCGATGGCTCTGTGATTGTTACCGATGCATGGGTCGGTGATGCAGATACTGGCGGATGGCGGACTCTGGCGGTAGGAACCTCTGGTGCCGGCGGTCGGGATATTTATGTGCTGGACATTACTGATCCGGTAAATCCCGAGTTGTTATGGGAGCGAAGTGATAATGCCGGTGGGCAGTTGGGTGAGGGTATTAATGAGGTTTCGGTGATACCGACTCTGATTCCTGCCAGCGGTAATAATCCTGCAGAAATTAACTGGGTTCTGGCCATGGGTAATGGCTACAACTCCAGTGATGAGACAGCCCGGCTCCTGTTGTTCGATTTGGACGATGGCTCCCTCGAGGCGACGGTGCCGGTTGGCGTGCCAGGGGGTAATGGATTGTCCGGTATTACTGCGATCAATGCTTCCGGTAAAAAACCGGTTGCCGACACGATTTATGGCGGCGACCTGAATGGGGACTTGTGGAAGTTTGACCAGGATAAAAATGGTGACTGGAAAGTGGCTATTCAGTCGGGGAAAAATGCTGTGCCCCTGTTTGATGGTGAGCCCAGCCAACCGATTACCAGTCGGCCGGACCTTGCCAAGGTGGAGTTTGAGGAAGATGAAGACCGGGTCACCATGGTGTATTTCGGTACAGGTAAGTATCTGGAGCTTAATGATGTTACCGACGCCAGTATTCAGGTGCTTTACGGCATAAAAGATACTTCCACCACCGTTGCTAAGGATGACTTGCTGGAGCAAACCATTGAGTTCCAGACAGAACTCAATGTTGATGGGCGCTCGGTGCCGATACGGGTTGTGTCAGACAATATTCCCTCAGATAAGGACAACAGCGATGACGCTGGTTGGTCCATGGAACTGATTTACAACAATAATGCTGAAGGTGAACGCTCGGTGGTTCGTCCTGTTATTCACGAAACTGCGGTGCTTTTCACGACACTCATCCCCAGTAGCGATCCTTGCTCCGGTGGTGGCAATAGTTGGGTCATGGCCCTGGATAAGGGTACTGGTGGACGTATTGCAGAGGGGGTCTTTGACCTGAATGATGACGGCGTTGTTGATGAGGATGACTTTGTCGGCGTTAATCAGGACAAGATTCCACCCAGCGGCTTTGGTTCCGACAAGCTTCTCACCCGCCCCAATATTCTTGGTGGCCCTGGCGGAGTCGATGTGGTGCACTCCAGTGATTCCAGTGGCGATGTGACCCGTTTCAATATCAAGGGTTCCGGCGAGCTGATCGGTAGACACTCCTGGCGCCAGCTGCGCTGATTGAATGAATAACTCAGCGCGGTGAAAGCCGCGCTGTTGGAGGCAATAGTGGGTAACGGATTTTTCAGACAGCAAGGTGTAACGCTTGTTGAATTAATGATTGTGGTTCTGATTATCGGGATATTGTCAGTTGTTGCGTACCCCAACTATCAGAATCATGTAGAGCGTGGCCGGGTTTCTGAGGCAAGGGTTGCGCTGACCAGCGCGGCCAACCTGATGGAGCGTTGTTATTCGACTCGTGGCACCTATGCAGATTGTCCGGCATTGGACTCGCCGATCATGTCAGACACAGGTTTCTATTCTGTTGATGACTCTTCGGCTGATGCTAATAGCTTCACGCTGCAAGCGACACGAGCTAAAGCAACGAGTGGCAACCAATGCGGAAATTTGACGCTGACACAGAGCGGTGCGACCGATGTCACGGGAACGGCTCCCTGGGGGGCAGATCGTTGCTGGGGTAAATAATTCGTCGCCCTTTTGAATAAAAGCTACGTGACGCTAAAGCACAGTTTGCGATGAGCGAGCTGTGCTTTTTTTATGTGGGTTATTTCGCCATTGTTGTCAGCTTTTCGCCTATAGAAAAAAGGTAATTTATAGCGTCGTTTTGACGTTATCGCCTCTGCCTTCTGATTTCCTCTGCCTTCATTCTGGTTTTCCATTCAGGCGTGGGGAGCTCAGATGCATGGGAAATATCAGCATGGAGTGACATTGCTGGAGGCGTTGATTGCACTGGTACTGATGGCGCTTCTTGTGTCAGGGGCTGTAAGCAGTGTTTCTTCCTTGCTGGCAAGGCATCGTTTAATTACCTTTCAGCATGATATCTATCATGCTTTGATATTGGCTCGTCATCATGCTGTTAGTCATGGCAGGTGGGTGGTCATATGTCCGGTATCTGATCAAGGAGGATGCGCTCTTCCCAAGGGTGACTGGAATCGTGGCTGGCGTGTGTTTGAAACTACCGGCAGTTATGACTGCAAGATTGAAAGCACTGGTCTGTGCAGTCATGGAGGGCGCGTATTGCTGGAGCATGGCCCGGTGCATGGTGAGTTTCGTGTTGAAGTGAATAGCCACCTGGCCCGGCGCGCCAGATTCAACGCCATGGGTTTTAGTCATGGCTACAACGGCCGTATAACCGTTTGCTCCCGGCAATCGGGGTCGTCATTGGGGTTGGTTGTTGCGCAAAGCGGTCGGGTGCGCAAGGCTCGAGCTGATGAAGTGCTGCCTTGTAATTCTGGCCATTAATAAGACTGCCAAAATATCGTGTTTATAGCCTCTATGGTATGGTTGTCCGCCCTGATTAAACAGACATGGCGGAAGCATGCGAGGGCGCAATAAAGCGGATATAACCATCGTTGGTGCCGGTATTCTTGGCTTGCTTGGTGCGTTAGAGCTGGTCCAGCGGGGGGTGTCTGTCACCATTGTCGATGATGCTGCGCGACGGCCTGCTTCCTGGGCGGGCGGCGGTATCCTTTCGCCTCTGTATGCCTGGCGTTACTCCGAGGCCATGAATCAGCTTGCCCGAGAGGCGGTTCCCCGTTATCAAACTATTGTGGCGCTTTTATCCGCGGCAGGTTTGCCGGTGGATGGCTTGTTGTACCAAAGCGGTATGTGGGTGGCTACCCGCCCTGTAGAGCAAGAGATGGCGTTGCAGTGGGCCGCATCACAGAGCTGGGAAGCCCGGCCATGCCTGGCGGAGCGGGTCATGTCGGGTAGCCCCGCTGGGGACGGAGTCTTTTTCCCACATCTGGGTAGTATCCGCAATCCCCGATTGTTGCGCCAGCTGAGGGCTTATCTGCGCCGCTCCGGGGTGACCTTCGTGAATGCCAGGGTGACGGCACTGCATCCTGAAGATAGAGGGGGGCGTTTGATCCTTCAGGATGGTCAGGTGTTGGTGGCGGAGACGGTTTTGCTCTGTGCCGGAGCCTGGAATGATCGGCTGCTGGCTGAATTGGGGCCGTCACCTGCACTTTTTCCGGCTAAGGGAGAGATGCTGTTGTACCAGCTGCCAGCGGGGAGGGTGCCTTCGATCATGCTGACCGAGGAGGGTTACCTCATCCCGCGCAGTGATGGCGCTGTGCTGGTTGGTTCAACATTACGTCGGGGTGATGCCAGTGATTACCCGTCGGTAAATGGTCGCTATCGGCTGGAATCGCTTGCCAGCCATTTGCTGCCTGAACTTGCTTTGCACAAACCGGCGTTTCACTGGTCCGGTGTGCGCCCGGGTTGTGATCGCGACCACCCCTGGCTGGGTGCTATTCCCGGCCGGAAAGGCTGGTTCGCAGCAGCAGGTTGTTATCGAAATGGCTTGGTGGCAGCTCCCGCCTGTGCCGCCCTGTTGGCACAGCTGATTTGCGAAGAGCCGACTGAGCTGGATTCTCAGTTATACGCCTTTTGAATGTGCGATATAGCTTTTACGTAAAGAAGCAAAGGGGGAAGGTTTACTCTTCTTCCCGGTCCAGCTCCAGCTTCTTGAGCCGGTAACGCAGAGACCGGAATGTCATGCCCAGCTTTTTCGCGGCAGCAGTCCGGTTCCAGTGCGTTGCATCCAGAGCCTTGAGAATTTCCTGTTTTTCTATGTCTTGAAGAAAGTCTTCCAGCGGTTGATGCAGGGGGCGATCGGGGGTGGTGTGGGTTTCCGGTGCGTGGGCGGTGGTGGACGCAGGTAGCGTATCTGCTTGCAGGCGAAGATGCTCTTCATGGATTTCCGCGCCGTCACACAGAGTCAGGGCTCGCTCCAGAGTGTTTTCCAGCTCCCGCACATTGCCCGGGTAAGCGTACTGCTCCAGGGTTTTCATTGCCGTTGTGCTGACTATCGGGGGCGAGATTTCCCAGGCTTCGCTGAGGCGCTTGAGAATATGGCCGACCAGAGCAGGGATATCTTCCTGACGTTCACGCAACGGGGGAACATGGGCTTCAATGACATTCAGCCGATAGAAAAGATCCTGCCGGAAGCGCCCTTCCGCCATTTCATGAGCCAGGTCCTTGTGGGTAGCGCAAAGGATACGAAGGTTGACCTGAAATTCCCGGGTCTCACCCACCGGGCGAACGGATTTTTCCTGAATGGCTCGTAGCAGTTTGACCTGCATGTGCAAGGGCAGGTCAGCCACTTCATCCAGAAACAGGGTGCCGCCATCGGCTTCGCGGAACAGGCCCTTGCGGTCTTCCACGGCCCCGGTGAACGCCCCTTTGCGATGGCCAAAAAACTCGCTTTCCATCAACTCCGACGGAATGGCGCCGCAGTTGACGGCGACAAAGGGTTTTTCCCGCCGAGAGCCCAGATTGTGTATCAGGCGGGCAATACGCTCCTTGCCGCTGCCGGATTCGCCGCTGATGTAGATTGGCGCCTGGCTGCGTGCCAGTTTGCGGACCTGAGCTTTCAGGGCGCGCATGCTCGGCGCTTCGCCGATCAGGTTGTCCTCTTCCTCGTGGTGGTCTTCCACTTCGTTGATGTCCAGCCCGTCTTCAATCAGCTGGCGCAGTCGATCCAATGCCACAGGCTTGGCAATAAAGTCATAGGCCCCGTACTTCATGGCATCGGTGGCGGTTTCCATGCTGCCATAAGCCGTAATGACGGCGGTGGGCATTTCCGGGCAATGCCGGGCAATAAACTGCAGCAGCTCGAGCCCGGTGCCATCGCCCAGATTCATATCCGTCAGACAAAGGTCGAATCTGCTATCGGCAAGGGCTGCTTTGGCTGCGCCGAGCGATTCGGCGGCTGTGGCCTTGAGCTTCATGCGCCCAAGGGTGATGACAAGCAGTTCGCGCAGATCGGCTTCGTCGTCTACAACCAGTACGTGTGGGGTGTCAGCACTCATAATAAGATCGTGTTATTGAAATTGTCGGTGCGGGTGAGCAAAGGTTATCACAAAGCTGGCCCCGTTCGCGGTGTCTTCCAGATCCAGGGCTGCCTGGTTGGCCTGGCAAAGCTCCCGGCAAAGATAGAGCCCCAGTCCATTGCCGTCATTGGCTGTTGTGTAGAAGGGCTCAAAAAGGTGCCGGGCGGTCTCGGCGGGGATGCCATTGCCGTTATCCCGGATTCTGAGCCAGGGGAGCCCTGTTTGTTCATGACAGCCACATTCCAGCTCAACCTTGCACTCTTCGCCGCCATGCTGAAAGGCATTGCGGATCAGGTTGTCGACGACCTGGGTCAACTGGTTGCGATCAAAGCGCACTTCTACATCGGACTGGCAGGCTTGGTTCAGCCTGTGGCCCGCGTAGCCCCGCAGCGCCCATTGCTCACATAATTCGTTGAGATAGGGTGCCAGGCTAAAGCGCTCAGCCTGCCCCTTGCCCCGTCGAGAGAGATCGAGCACATCGTGAATGATGCCATTCACCCGGCCTACATGGTTGCGGATGATGCCGAGCAAATGCTGGTCTTCTTCGCTGGCAGTGCCGTCCAGAAGCAGCTCGGTGGCATGGTTGATCGCGCTTAACGGATTGCGTATCTCATGGGCAAGGGTGGCGGACAGTCGCCCCAGTGATGCCAGGTTCATCTGTTGCGCTTCCTGAGCGACGCGGGCGCTGTCTTCCAGAAATAATAGAGTGAGCAGCTCATGGTCCGTCTCCAGGGGAGCAAACCGGGGGCTGAGTAGCGGTGATTGTTCTGAGGTTCTCAGCGTAGCCAGGGGCAATAGTGGGTTGTCCTGCCATCGCTGGTAGCGGCTGACCAATTGCTTTGGCAACTGGTTGCCTAGCATGGGGGTGCCAAAGAGACTATTGGCTGCCTGGTTGGCCATCAGAATCCGGAAGGATTGGTCAAATACCACCACGCCGGTGCGCATGCGCTGCACAATTTGCTGGTTAAGCGCTTCCAGGCGTTCGATGGCCACGCGTTGGCGTTGAGCAATCCGCTCGCTTTGCTGCAGCCGCTGGGTTATCTGCTGGATAATCAGCGACACCATGAAGAAGGCGATACCCAGCAGGCCGGATTCGGTCAGCAGGAAAGGGGAATCGGACATGGCCTGCATGGAAAAGTAGAACTGCTCGAACATCATGGCCAGCGTGGCCAGGGCTGCGATCAAAAAACCAAGACGTCCGCGCAACAGAATGTTGCCGGCGGCCACCGTTACCAGAAGCAGTACCGCCAGGCCGCCCTCAAGACCACCATTGGCGTGGACAACCAGGGAGAGCATGGTCAAATCGGTAATGAGTGAGGCAGGTTGCGCCCAGGCCGGGTAAGCGCGTTTCTCGGCTCGAAAATCCAGAGTGGCGGATGCCAGTGTCAGTCCCAGGTAGACGAAAAGCGTGGTTTCAAACAGCAGCGGTAAGTGATTGCCAATCAGGGCTTTGTCGGGCCCAAAATGCAGCAGCATCAGGCTGCAAGCAATGGCAATCCGATAGACATTGTAGATGCGGGCAGGCGTCCACCCCTGACTAGTGGTCATGGTGCTCCAGATACAGGCGTTGGTGCTCCTGGGAGCAAAAGTGCCGGCCGTTGTGAGTGAAGGCTTCCGGGGCAGGAACATGCACGCCACACTGGGCACATTTGAGCATGGCCTGGGCATCCTGACCGCTACCGGGGGCGGAATTGTCGCGACGGTTCGCCTGCGAGAGCAGGTTTTTCACCACCCGCCAGGCCAGGTAGATCAGGGCGGCAATAACGAGCAGGCGAATCAGGCCCATCTTGTTCTCCTTGTTTGTCATGATGCGTTCATCGATTGCCGGCTAAAGAGTACAATCAGCGCTCACTTGAGGAAAGGCCGGTTAATCATGCGGATTATTATGGCCCAGCAGAATGCGCTGGTGGGCGACATTGAGGGCAATGCCCAGCGGGTGATCGATGCGGCAGACGAGGCTCGACGTCTGCTGGGTGCGGATCTGGTGCTGTTTCCGGAATTGATGCTGACGGGCTATCCGCCGGAGGATCTGCTGTTGCGCCCCAGTCTCAACAGTCGTGTGGATGCTGCGCTGGAGGCCATTGGTGAGCAGATCACGGTGCCGGTTGTGATTGGTTACCCTGCCGTGCGCAATGGCCAGCGTCGCAACACGGCCGGGGTAGTATTTCCTGGCGAGAGTCGACCCCGCCATGAATATTTCAAGCAGCACCTGCCCAATTACCGTGTGTTTGACGAAAAACGCTATTTTCAACCGGGTTCCGAGGCCTGCACCTTTGAGCTGGATGGCTGGACCCTGGGCCTGACGATCTGCGAGGACATCTGGCATAGCGGGCCCGCAGCCCAGCTACAACAGCAAGATGTGGATCTGGTTCTGAACCTGAATGCATCTCCATTCCGGGCCAACAAGTTTCAGGAGCGTCTGGAGCAGGTAGAGGCCCGCAGCCGCGAAACCGGCCTGCCAATCCTTTATTGCAACCTGGTGGGCGGCCAGGACGAGCTGATTTTTGATGGTGCGTCTTTTGTATGTGACAGCCAGGGGCGCCGTTGCGTGCAGGCTGCCAGCTTTACCGAAGCGCTGGTTCCGGTGGACCTGCAGTGCAGTGATGGACACTGCGAGCCAGTGGGCGAGCAGCTTCCGCTTCCCGGGCTGGAAGAAAGCCTTTATCAGGCGCTGGTGCTGGCAACCCGGGATTACGTGAACAAGAACGGTTTCAAGGGGGCTCTGCTGGGCCTGTCCGGTGGGATTGATTCAGCATTGACCCTGGCGGTGGCAGTGGATGCCCTCGGCCCGGATAGGGTAGAGGCGGTGATGATGCCATTCCGCTACACCTCCGCCATGAGCCTGGAGGACGCAGAGAAGCAGGCTCGGACCCTGCGTGTGCATTATCGGGTGCTGCCCATCGAGTCTGCGTTTAATGGGTTCATGGATATTCTCAGTGAAGCATTTGCCGGGCAGGAGAAAGATACCACCGAGGAGAACCTGCAGGCGCGCTGCCGTGGGGTCCTGCTTATGGCGCTATCCAACAAGAACGGGTCCGTGGTGCTGACAACCGGCAACAAGAGCGAGATGGCAGTGGGCTATGCCACGCTCTACGGGGATATGGCGGGTGGTTTCTCGGTGCTCAAAGATGTGTTCAAGACCATGGTTTACCGCCTCGCTACCTGGCGCAACCAGCAGGCTGGCGTGGAAATTATCCCGGAGCGGGTGATCACGCGCCCGCCATCAGCAGAGCTGGCACCCGACCAGGTAGACAGTGATTCCTTGCCGGGTTACGACGAACTGGATGCGATTCTCGAGCGCTATGTGGAGCAGGACATGAGCGCTGAAGCGGTGATACGTGACGGCTTTGATCGAGAGAATGTCTACCGGGTCGTCAAGCTCACCGACCGCAACGAATACAAACGCCGGCAGGCTGCGGTGGGTCCCCGCGTCAGCCGCCGGGCTTTCGGCAAGGATCGCCGTTACCCGATCACCAATGGCTGGCGACCGGGGGACTGAGAGCAGTTACAAGCTACAAGCAGCAAGCTACAAGGAAAAGCAAAGTGAAAAAAAGGGTGGCTCCGAATATTAGTCGGTGCCACCCTTTTTTAGCTAGAAGCTAGAAGCTAGAAGCTAGAAGCTAGAAGCTAGAAGCTAGAAGCTTACAGAAGGTCAAACGTCAACAGACTCAGCAGCCCGTCATCCTCGTCTGGCCACCATGCCAGATCGACCTGCTTGTCATTGTCGAGAAATTTACTGTCCGGCCAGTTCAGAGCCAGTACATCACGACTTTTCTCTGCCAGTTCTGGTTGCTTCAGGCGCTGGTAGCCTTTCGCCATGATGGCCAGGGCTTCGGGTACAGCGGGGGTCTGTTGGTAGTGCTTGACCACATACTGGGCCCGGTTGATGGATGCGATGATGGCGCCGCGACGAGCATAGTAGCGGGCCACATGCAGTTCCTGGCGGGCCAGCTGGTTACGAATGTGGACCATGCGTGAGCGGGCATCCGGCGCGTATTCACTGTCCGGGAATCGATTCACCAGGCGCTCGAAATCCCGGAATGCGTCCTTGGCGGCGCCCATGTCCTTGCTGGACTTGTCGGAGCTCACCATATTGTCGAACAGGCCTTTCTCCATATTGAAATTGGCCAGCCCGCGCATGTACAGCGCGTAGTCCATGCGCGGATGGGCCGGGTAATTGCGCATGAAACGCTGGGCCGCGACTACAGTGGCCGGGTAATCCACCGCCCGATACTGGGCGTAGATCAGATCCAGGGCTGCCTGCTCGGCAAAATCACCGTAGGGAAAGCGGGCTTCCAGCTCCTTGAGCTGATCGATAGCGGTCAGATAATTCCTGGATTCCAGCGACTCGCTGGCTTCCCGGTACTGGTCCACCTCGGTAAGCTCCGGGCGCTCCTTGTTGCTGGCACAGCCGGCGAGTAGCAGCAGGCCAAGCAATGGCCATAAAAGACGTGGCATTCTTCCCTCGTTAAACGGTTACAATGACGGGCTAGGTATTTTAGATACGGCATTTAAACACAGGTTGCACTATGGGACATCTTGGCGGCGAGAAAATTCAGCGTAGCGAGCAGGTGCGCGCAGATCAGGTGGGGCAGCGGGTCGATCAGGCCGCCGCCGAGCTGTTCGAGGGGTTTTCCCGTTCACGGCTGCAGGGCTGGATCAAGGACGGAGTGCTGACGGTCAATGGTGCCAAAGCCAGGCCCAAGGACAAGCTGATCGGTAATGAGTGCCTGGCCCTGGAGGTAGAGATCGCGCCGGAACTGGACGACCAGCCCCAGTCCATTGAGCTGGATGTGGTCTACCAGGATGACGACCTGATCGTGATCAACAAACCCACCGGCCTGGTGGTACACCCGGCAGCGGGGCATGCGGATGGCACCTTGCTGAATGGTCTGCTGCATCTCGATGAGCGCCTTAACAGTCTGCCTCGAGCGGGTATCGTCCACCGGCTGGATCGGGATACCACCGGCCTGATGGTGGTGGCTCGCTCACTGGAAGCCCACCAGAGCCTGGTGGCCCAGCTGCAGGATAAGAGTCTGTTCCGTCAGTACGAAGCCATTGCCGTAGGTGTGATGACCGGCGGTGGCAAGGTGGATGCGCCAATGGGACGCCACCCGGTGGATCGCAAGAAGCAGGCGGTGGTGAAAACCGGGGGCAAGAACGCGGTTACCCATTACCGCGTACTGGACCGTTACCGGGCCCACACCCGCATCAAGGTGCAGTTGGAAACCGGCCGGACCCATCAGATTCGGGTGCACATGGCTCATCGTAATTACCCCCTGGTGGGCGATCCGCTCTATGGCGGTCGCCTCAAACAGCCCGCTGGCGCCAGCGAAGCCCTGCGTGAGGCCCTGCGGCGTTTCCCCCGGCAGGCTCTGCATGCCCGCAAGCTTGGCTTGATTCACCCGGCCACGGGCGAATACTGTGAATTCGAAGCGCCGCTGCCGGAAGATATGCAGGAGCTGATTCGGGTGCTGGAACAGGATGCTCGACCCGACGAGCAGTAATACTTCAAGGACGAAGTCGAATGATGAAAACCGTTAATTCAGGGGCGGCTTTGCTGTCCCTTTTATTGTCGGGCTGTATCAGTACCTACCATGCCTGGGATGGCACAAAAGGGTATCAGGAGGAGCAGCTTGATGAGCGTCAGTTCAAGGTAAGCTATGCTGCGGATCAGTCCACCCGTTGGAGCTGGCTGGATGGTTACCTTGAACGGCGTTGCCAGGAGCTGGCAGGTCCGCAAGTGTCGCAAGTGACAGACATTAAACACGATACTCAAACGGTTACTGCAATGTCTTCGGTCCAAGTAGGGGCGCCAATGCTCCCTGTGGACCGAGATCATGGCGCTGTGGTGATGCCTGCAACGTTGGCACCACATGAAGTCGTCTTTAATCTGAAAAAAGCCGAAGGACATTGCTCTTTCTGAGTGACGAGGAGTGCCGGATGACCCTACCCGCCCGATCCCAATGGCTGTGGCCCAGCTGGCAGCCGCACCCTGACGTGCGTGTGGCTGTGACCACCCGGGCCGGCAGTCATTCCCCGGCCCCGTGGGGTGGCTTCAATCTGGGTATGAACTGCGGCGATCAGCCTGCGCGTGTGGAGCAGGCCAGGCATCACGTGGAAAAACTGCTTCAGGCAGATCATCCGGTGGCCTGGCTGACGCAGGTCCATGGCAAGCGGGTTATCCGGGCAGATGACGCTGATGACGAAGCCGATGGTGTTTGGACCGACCAGCAGCGCTGGCCCTGTGTGGTGCTCACTGCAGACTGTCTGCCGGTACTGCTGGCGCGAACCGATGGCAGCGCTGTGGCAGCAGTCCATGCGGGCTGGCGAGGCCTGCAGGCTGGTATTGTCGCTGAAGGAGTGAAGAGTATAGCTCCGGATGGTGAGCCAGTCAGTGCCTGGTTGGGGCCGGCCATCTGCGGGAAATGCTACCAGGTGGGTGATGAGGTCTACCGGGCTTTTGTTGATGCCCACGCCGATTTCAAAGCCGCCTTTCATGCGGATGCCACGCCTCATCACTGGCGCTTTTCCGTCGCTCAGGCGGCCATGATAGAGCTGGCCCGTCTGGGCGTAGAGGATGTTCAGGGGGGCGAGCTCTGTACCGCCTGTGATCTCAAGCGCTTTTACTCCTTCCGCAAGGAAGGCGACACGGGCCGGTTTGCGTCTCTGATCTGGCTCGACGAATAAAAGAGCAGTGAATAGTTAATAGTGAACAGTGAATAGTTCGCGTCCGGGGTGAATCGATTCTGAAACGCAAGAGGCCGCGCTCATGGTTTGGGCGCGGCCTCTTGCGTTTCAGAAACAGACAAGCCGCCTCGCGTCGCTGTTAACTGTTCACTATTAACTCTTCATTGCTCTTGAATCTGGCCCAATCGGACCCATTTATAGGCCAGATGATTAATAACCGGTGATCGTGGCTGGCTTGCCGACAGGGGGCCGGAATGCGGATCACAACCGGATAGGAGAGCCCAAATGCGAATGGATAAACTCACTGCCCGCCTGCAGCAAGCGCTGTCTGACGCGCAATCCCTGGCCGTGGGGCAGGGCAACAGCACGATTGAACCGGTCCACCTGATGCTGGCGCTGATGCAGCAGCAGGGTGGGGCGGCCCGCCCTTTACTGGAAAAAACCGGTGCCAACAGTGGCGATGTGATCACCGCCTTGAATATGGCCGTGGACAAGCTGCCCACGGTGGGTGATTTCAATGGTGATGTGCAGATGGGGCAGGCCACTGGCCGCCTTCTTAACATGGCAGACCGCGAGGCTCAGCAGCGTGGTGACCAGTATCTGTCCACAGAAGTGGTATTGCTGGCGGCCTGTGACGATAACGGCGAACTTGGCAAGCTGATGAAGAACGCCGGTGTCACCAAAAAGGTGCTGGCGGCGAAGATCGCCGAGGTGCGAGGCGGAGAGGCTGTGGACGACCCCAATGCGGAGGACAAGCGCGAGGCGCTGGACAAGTACACGGTGAATCTGACCGAACGGGCCGAGTCCGGCAAGCTGGACCCGGTGATCGGCCGTGACGACGAAATTCGCCGCACTATCCAGGTATTGCAGCGCCGCACCAAGAACAACCCGGTACTGATTGGCGAACCCGGGGTGGGCAAGACCGCCATTGTCGAAGGGTTGGCCCAGCGGATCGTCAATGGTGAAGTACCGGAAGGTCTGAAGGACAAGCAGGTGCTGTCCCTGGATATGGCGGCACTGATTGCCGGCGCCAAATACCGGGGCGAATTCGAGGAGCGACTCAAGGCCGTTCTCAATGAACTTTCCAAGCAGGAAGGGCGCATCATCCTGTTTATTGATGAGCTGCATACCATGGTCGGCGCTGGCAAGGGCGAGGGCTCCATGGATGCCGGCAATATGTTGAAGCCTGCCCTGGCTCGCGGTGAGCTGCACTGCGTGGGTGCGACGACGCTGGATGAATATCGTAAGTACATCGAGAAGGATGCGGCCCTGGAGCGCCGCTTCCAGAAGGTGCAAGTGGATGAGCCCACCGTGGAAGACACCATTGCCATCCTGCGTGGTCTGAAAGAGCGCTACGAGGTTCACCATGGTGTAGACATCAGCGACGGCGCCATTATCGCGGCAGCAAAGCTCAGCCATCGCTATATCACCGACCGGCAATTGCCGGATAAGGCCATCGATCTGATTGATGAGGCGGGTAGCCGTATCCGCATGGAAATCGATTCCATGCCGGAAGAAATGGATCGACTGGACCGCCGCCTTATCCAGCTCAAGATGGAGCGCGAGGCGCTGCGCAAGGAGGAGGATGAGGCCAGCAAGAAACGGCTGGAAAAGCTGGAAGACGATATTGACGAACTGGAAAAGCAGTACGCGGATCTGGAGGAAATCTGGCAGGCCGAAAAAGCCGCCTTGCAGGGTGCTCAAGAGTACAAGGCCGAGCTGGAGCAGGCCCGCGTCGAACTGGAACAGGCCCGTCGTGCCGGGGATCTGAGTCGCATGTCCGAGCTGCAGTATGGGGTGATTCCTGAACTGGAGAAAAAGGTCCTGGCCGCCCAGGATCAGGAAGAGCAGCACTCTCAGACCGAAAATCAGTTGCTGCGCAACAAGGTGACCGACGAGGAAATCGCCGAGGTGGTATCCAAGTGGACCGGAATTCCGGTCGCCAAGATGCTGGAAGGCGAGAAGGACAAGCTACTGCGCATGGAAGAGGCCCTGCACCAGCGGGTAGTGGGCCAGGCAGAAGCGGTGGAAGCGGTGGCCAATGCGGTTCGCCGTTCCCGGGCTGGGCTGTCCGATCCGAACCGCCCCAATGGCAGCTTCCTGTTCCTCGGCCCTACCGGGGTGGGCAAGACCGAGTTGTGCAAGGCGCTGGCGAACTTCCTGTTCGATACCGAAGAGGCCATGGTGCGTATCGACATGTCCGAGTTCATGGAGAAACACTCCGTGGCGCGGCTGGTGGGTGCGCCTCCGGGCTATGTGGGTTACGAAGAGGGGGGCTACCTGACCGAAGCTGTGCGCCGCAAGCCGTACTCGGTGGTGTTGCTGGATGAGGTGGAAAAGGCGCACCCGGATGTGTTCAACATCTTGTTGCAGGTGCTGGACGATGGTCGCTTGACCGATGGTCAGGGTCGTACCGTGGATTTTCGCAACACCGTGGTGGTGATGACCTCAAATCTGGGCTCCGACCTGATCCAGAAACTGGCCGGAGACAACGATTATGAGGCCATGAAAGCGGCGGTCATGGAGGTAGTGGGCAATCACTTTCGTCCGGAATTCATCAACCGGGTGGACGAGACCGTGGTGTTCCATCCGTTGGCCAAGGACCAGCTCAAGGGGATTGCTGCCATTCAGCTGGATTATCTGCGCAAGCGGTTGGCTGAACGGGAAATTCGCCTTGAGCTAAGCGATGCGGCCCTGGATAAACTGGTGGAAGCCGGCTTCGACCCGGTTTACGGTGCCCGGCCGCTGAAGCGGGCCATTCAGCAGCAGCTGGAAAACCCGTTGGCTCAGTCCCTGCTCAGAGGGGAGTTCGGTCAGGGAGATACCATCTCGATAGATGTGGACGAGGGCCGGTTCAAATTTGATCATTGATCCGGGTTTCGCCAACACAAAAAAGCCGCAGGGTAATCTGCGGCTTTTTTTGTGCGTCCCTGGCAGGCAGTGCTATGACGCTTCGCACTGCTCAAGCGCTTTGCGGGTTTTTTCCAGGATGGCTTCCCGCTTGTCCTGGTCAATCACTTCCATTTCACCGGTTTCCGGGTTTTCCTGGCGAACCGTCGGTTTGTTGATGAGGATGTCGAGATTCTTGCGATACTGCTCGCAACGCTCCTGCTGGACCGCATCGGGTTCGGTTTTTTCCCGTCGTGCCTCTTCCGCTGCTTTTTCGGCTTTTTCTCGCTCTTTTTCGGCCTTGTCACGTTTTTCCTGCAGCGATTCCAGGGCCCGATCCTGATCCGAGCTGGCATTGGCGCGGGTGTTCACTTCTGAGGATGTCGTGCCCTGCGGCGGGTTGGCCCCGTAGTGAGTCACCCCCTGATCGTCGACCCACTTATAAAATTTGGCCGCCGAGCTGGCGCTGGCGAGGATGAGCAGGGCGCTACCAAGCAACAGGCTGAATTTGGTCATAATGTCGGTCTTCTTATTGGGTTGTCTTCAACTCTCGTACTTTAGCATGACGGGTGAAGGGGATTTTCTGCAACCCAAACCCGACCAAGGGCTTTGATTCATCGCACATTTCTGACAAAATTAGACCTTTCCGGAGATCGGGACCCGCATTCGCTTACCGGCGTGTGTGAGGCCGGGACCCGGGGCACCGTTACCGCGATGTCCTGCCAGCAGTATCACTGCACTCTCGTCCCGCTGTGGGAGCCTCCGGAGGTTTCTCATTCCTATAAAGCGGGAGTAATCCCTCTTCAGGTCTGCATTGCCTCCGCGTTGCCCTCCCGGCCTGTGTTCGTGTCGGCCACCTCCGACAGGACCCCAGAGCACCCACATACGGTGCTTTATCCACAGGCAGCAAGTTGTAAACCCCGTCCCGCTGCGAGGCAGTGGGTTGTATGCATTCTGATTTGAGGTAGCAACCGTGGAAATGTTATCCGGCGCGGAGATGGTGGTCCGTGCGCTGCAAGACGAGGGAGTGGAGTACATCTTCGGGTATCCCGGAGGGTCTGTACTGCACATTTATGATGCATTGTTCCAGCAGGACTCTGTCAGCCACATTCTGGTTCGCCACGAGCAGGCTGCCACCCATGCGGCGGACGGTTATGCCCGTGCCACCGGCAAGCCCGGTGTGGTCATGGTGACCTCCGGCCCTGGCGCCACCAATGCCATTACCGGTCTTGCCACCGCCTTCATGGATTCCATTCCCATGATCGTGCTGTCTGGTCAGGTGCGCTCCGACTGGATTGGCGATGACGCCTTCCAGGAAACCGACATGATCGGCGTGTCCCGTCCGGTGGTGAAGCACAGCTTCATGGTCCGCGATGCCAAAGACATTCCCGAGATCATGAAAAAGGCGTTCTACATTGCCACTACCGGCCGTCCCGGCCCGGTACTGATCGATATTCCCAAAGATCAGACCGCGCCGAATGTGAAGAACCCCTACGAATACCCGAAAAAGGTCAAGATGCGCTCCTACGCGCCGGTCAGCCGTGGTCATTCCGGCCAGATCCGCAAGGCCGTGGAAGAGCTGATGAAAGCCAAGCGCCCGGTGATCTATGCCGGCGGCGGCGTGATTCAGGGAGAGGGAAGTGAGCTGCTCACCAAGCTGGCCCATCGCCTGAATTTCCCGGTGACCAATACCCTGATGGGGTTGGGTTGTTTCCCGGGGACTGACCCGCAGAATGTGGGCATGCTGGGCATGCATGGCACCTATGAAGCCAATATGACCATGCATAGTTCCGACGTTATTCTTGCCGTGGGGGCTCGCCTGGACGACCGGGTGACCAACAACGTGAAGAAATTCTGCCCGGGTGCCAAGATCATCCACATCGATATCGACCCGGCGACTATCTCCAAGAACATCATGGCGCATATTCCCATTGTGGGCCCGGTGCATCAGGTGCTGGAGGAGATGCTGTCAGCTCTTGACGAGCACGGTGGCGAGCCGGACCAGAAGGCGCTGGAGCGTTGGTGGGAAGAGATTGAAGGTTGGCGCAAGGTTCACGGCATGCGCTATGAGACCAATGAGAACGGTCCCATGAAGCCTCAGCAGGTTGTGCAGGCGCTGTATAAGGCCACCAAGGGCGATGCCTATGTAACCTCGGACGTAGGTCAGCACCAGATGTTTGCCGCCCAGTACTACCAGTACGACAAGCCCCGTCGCTGGATCAACTCCGGGGGGCTGGGCACCATGGGCTTCGGTCTGCCGGCGGCCATGGGCGTGCAGTTTGCATTCCCCGACGCCACCGTGGCCTGTGTGACTGGTGAAGGCTCCATCCAGATGAATATCCAGGAGCTGTCCACCTGCCTGCAGTATGGTCTGCCGGTGAAGATCATCAATATCAACAACCAGGCCCTGGGCATGGTGCGTCAGTGGCAGGACATGCAATACGGTGGCCGCCACAGCCAGTCCTACATGGAATCCCTGCCGGATTTCGTGGCCCTGGCCGAGGCCTATGGTCATGTGGGCATGAAGATTACCAAGATCGAGGATCTGGAAGGGGCCATGAACGAAGCCTTCGCCCTGAAAGATCGCCTGGTATTCATGGATATCTATGTGGACCCCACCGAGCACGTGTACCCGATGCAGATTGCAGACGGCTCCATGCGTGATATGTGGCTGAGCAAGACGGAGCGGACCTGATGCGTCGAATTATCTCTATTCTGATGGAAAACGAGCCGGGCGCACTGAGCCGGGTAATCGGTCTGTTCTCCCAGCGTGGTTACAACATCGAAAGCTTGTCGGTGGCCCCCACCGAGGACAGCACCCTGTCCCGCCTCACCCTGACCACCTTCGGTAATGATCTGAAGATCGAGCAGATCACCAAGCATCTCAACAAGCTGATCGAAGTGGTCAAGCTGGTGGATCTCACCGAGGGTGCCCACATTGAGCGCGAGCTGATGCTGATCAAGGTGAAAGCCACCGGTGCCCAGCGTGCCGAGGTAAAGCGTAGTGTGGACATCTTCCGCGGCCAGATCGTGGATGTGACCAGCACCGTCTATACCGTTCAGCTCACCGGTGCTTCCGACAAGCTGGACGCCTTTATCGGTGCCATTGGGGAAACCCAGGTACTGGAAGTGGTGCGTTCCGGCGTGTCCGGGATCTCCCGGGGCGAGAAGGTGCTGAGCCTGTAAGAACGCTCGACGCCTGATGCCAGCAAAAAAGCCGCTCTTCGGAGCGGTTTTTTTATGTCCTGTATTCTGGTGCAGGAGTGCCGTTGGCGGCGCGCTCCCTGGTGCTGGGTTACCGCGCCGCTAGAGAAAGAACTATTCCGGTAGCTGCGACCAGAAGGCTTGAATCAACGGCTCTTCCCGCCGCCTCTCCTGCGTAAACAGGCCCACCTCGTAGGGCGCAAGCGCAGGCTGCACATCCAGGGGCCGGGTGCGACCGGCCAGGGGGCTGTTGTCCAGCACGATCTTCGGCACGATGCCCACCCCGAACCCCAGGCTGACCATGCTGACGATGGCCTCATTGCCTCCCACCTGGGCGTAGATGTGCGGCTTCACTCCCAGTTGTCGAAACCAGCGATCCACCCGCTCCCGGGCCAGGCCCTCCTCGGAAAGAATCATGGGAACCTCTTCCCAGGCCGTTTTGCTGGCGGTGCCGCTGAGCCGCTCAGCCAGCTGGGCCTGGCCGGCCTGAGCAATAAACAGCAGCGGGGAGCGGGCGATGGGGCGGAAGGCGATACCGGCGGGCAGGTGATCCGGGCGGGCGCCGATGGCGATATCTTCCTCGCCATGCTGGATCCGTTGTACTGCCTGTGCCGGGTCACCGGTGTGCAGCTTCAGCTCAATGCGTGGGTACTGGTGGCGAAAGCTGCTGAGGATGTCGTAGAGAAAACTGTAGCTGGCGGTCACTGAGCAGTACAGGCTCAGCTCCCCCTGTAGTACACGCCGGTCTTCCTGCAGGGCGTGGCGCAGATTGTCCCAGCGCATCAGGGTGTCGCGGGCGTATTCCTGGAAACGTTGGCCTTCCCGGGTCAGGGTGACGCTGCGATTGTCCCGGTAGAACAGCGGCACGCCCAGCTCGTCCTCCAGTTGCTGGATGGTTCGGCTGAGTGTGGAGGGACTCACATGGCACATGGTGCTGGTGCGGCCGAAGTGCAGGGTGTCCGCCAGGGTCAGGAACAGGCGCAGGGGTTTGGTATCCATGACTCTCTCGTTGTTGCAGTAATCGCAATGCAATGTTTCAAATATATCATTTTACGCAATGAGGCGGATAGCCTAGAGTGGCGGGCCTGTCCGGGTGGGCTCCTTGAGAGCCTGCCTGTCACCGATTTCCGTTATCTGAAAGAGCCAGAGCTATGAGCATGCAAGTGTATTACGACAAGGATTGCGATCTTTCCATCATCCAGGGCAAGAAAGTGGCCATCATTGGCTATGGTTCCCAGGGGCACGCCCACGCCTGCAACCTGAATGATTCCGGTGTAGACGTGACTGTCGGTCTGCGCTCCGGTTCTTCTTCCATCGCCAAGGCCGAAGCCCATGGTCTGAAGGTTAGCGACGTACCGGCTGCAGTGGCTGCTGCTGATGTGGTCATGATCCTGACCCCGGACGAGTTCCAGTCCCAGCTGTACCGTGACGAAATCGAGCCGAACCTGAAAAAAGGCGCGACCCTGGCGTTCGCCCATGGTTTTGCCATCCATTACAACCAGATCGTGCCGCGCGCGGATCTGGACGTGATCATGATCGCTCCCAAGGCGCCGGGTCACACCGTTCGCACCGAGTTCACCAAGGGCGGCGGTATTCCTGACCTGATCGCCATCTTCCAGGATGCCTCCGGCAACGCCAAAAACGTGGCTCTGTCCTACGCCTCCGGCGTGGGTGGCGGCCGTACCGGTATCATTGAAACCACCTTCAAGGACGAAACCGAAACCGACCTGTTCGGTGAGCAGGCAGTCCTGTGTGGCGGTGCGGTAGAGCTGGTTAAAGCCGGTTTCGAAACCCTGACCGAAGCGGGTTATGCCCCGGAAATGGCCTACTTCGAGTGTCTCCACGAGCTCAAGCTGATCGTTGACCTGATGTACGAAGGCGGCATCGCCAACATGAACTACTCCATCTCCAACAATGCGGAGTACGGTGAGTACGTGACTGGCCCTGAAGTCATCAACGACGAATCCCGTGCGGCCATGCGTAACGCGCTGAAGCGTATCCAGAGCGGTGAGTACGCCAAGCAGTTCATCTCCGAAGGCGCGCTGAACTATCCGTCCATGACGGCGGCCCGTCGTAACAACGCGGCTCACCCCATCGAGCAGGTGGGTGAGAAGCTGCGCGGCATGATGCCGTGGATCCAGGCAAACCAGATCGTCGACAAGAGCAAGAACTAAGAGCTTGTTTCGATCATCAAAAAACGCGGCTTCGGCCGCGTTTTTTGTTTGCGGTCACTGAGTTAGACTAGTCACACCCAATTTGGATGGACCTCCCCATGCAGGATAACGACAAGACAACCACCCCGGAGCAGCCCGACACCTTTGAGGTGGTGGAAGCCGAGCACCGTACCGGCGCCCGCCACAAGGGGGTTTATCTGCTGCCTAATCTGTTTACCACCGGTGCCCTGTTCGCCGGCTTCTATGCCATCGTGGCGGCCATGAACGGCCTGTTCGAGCACGCTGCAATCGGCATTATCGTGGCCGGCATCCTGGATGGTCTGGATGGCGGGGTGGCCAGGCTCACCAATACCCAGAGCAAGTTCGGGGCGGAGTATGACTCCCTGTCCGACTGTGTGGCCTTTGGGGTGGCGCCGGGGCTGGTGGCCTATTCCTGGGGATTGACCGAGCTGGGCAAGTTTGGCTGGATGGCCGCCTTTATCTATGTGGCCTGTGCCGCCTTGCGTCTGGCGCGCTTCAATGTGCAGGCGGAGAGCACCGACAAGCGCTTCTTTATCGGCCTGCCAAGCCCCACAGGGGCCGGGCTGGTAGCGACGCTGGTGTGGCTGGGGGCCAGTCGCGGCATGGACGGCAACGAGATCTCCTGGGTTGTGGCGTTGGTGGTCGCTGGCGCCGGTCTGCTGATGGTGTCTTCGGTGAAGTATCACTCCTTCAAGGAATTCCATATTGGCCGGGTTCCCTTCAAGGTGCTGCTGGGTGTCATTGTGGCGTTTGCCATTGTCTTTCTGGATCCGCCTCTGGTGTTGCTCACCGTAGCCATCGTTTATGTGACAGCGGGGCTATTGATGAGCCTCTGGCGATTGCGTAAAGGGGGCTGATCTCGCAAAACGTTTCCGAAGGGCGCCATGATGGCGCCTTTTTTCGTTCCTGTGCCAGGACGGAATGCCAAGAAGGCGCTATTTTTTGCGTATAGCGAGTCCAGGGTGAGGATTTATTGCCTCCGGGCGTAGAGAAAAAGGCGTGAATCAGCGGATTCCTTTCCTGTGGTCGTCCTGAAGATGTATCGCTAAGCAAATGAATCTGCTCAAGAAACCACCGTATATGGGGGTTTTCGATGGTTTTTTGCCCGTGATGCCTAAAAGGTGACCGTTTGATAAAAAAGTGATGAAAAAAGTGTTGACGGTCCCCCGGAAATCTCTAGAATGCGCCTCCACAGACACGGCGGACACGGCAACACGCCAAGGACGCAGTGAAGGAAGCCAAGGCTTCCAAGCTCTTTAACAATCAGGCAAGCAAACGTGTGGGACCTGTTCGGGACGATGTCTTTACAGATAATCAGTTCTGAACGAGTCAACAAAGTTTTTGTTAATTCAGATGATGAACTGAGCATGGTTTAAGT
>NZ_CAMYIV010000006.1 GCF_947258575.1 uncultured Alcanivorax sp. | reverse complement strand
TAGCTCGTAGCTCGTAGCTCGTAGCTCGTAGCTCGTAGCTCGTAGCTCGTAGCTCGTAGCTCGTAGCTCGTAGCTCGTAGCTCGTAGCTCGTAGCTATTCCCTCAAACCCGCACTTCTGTCTGCACCTTTTTCGCGGCGCGGCCCATCATGTCGATGATCTTTTCCCGTTCGCGTTTTTTCAGTTCGATGCTTTTGACATGCAGACTGAAACCTTCGGCTTCGAAGTCCACGTCCACCGGCTTTTCCTGTTTCAGATCCGTGGCGGATCGGGCCAGGGTCTTGAGGATCGAATTCTTGTCGAAATTGCGAATGCGTTCTACGTCCAGATGGATGCCGAAGCCCTGGGTCTCCGCAGAGACATAACGATTTCTGGCGCCGGCATCCTTCTTGGCGCCCATAGCCTCAAATACGGGAATCGGTCGGTTGAAACCCTTGACCTGGATATCGCCAATGTTGCGACACTGGATGCGATCCTTTACCAAGTCCTGGGTAGCTTCGGAAATCAGCACACCGCCCGGACGACAGGCAGATTCCAGGCGGCTGGCCAGGTTCACATCGGTGCCGAGAATGGTGTAGTCCATCCGGGAATCGGTACCGAAGTTGCCCACCGTAATGTAGCCGGTGTTAATGCCGATGCGGATTTCCAGCTTGTGGTCGATGCCCTCACGCTTCCAGCGCTGACGCAGCAATTTCATCTGCTCCTGCATTTCGATGGCCATCATCACGCAGCGGAACGCATCCTCCTGGGCACCGGCGCTTTTCGGGTCACCGAAAAACACCATCACTGCATCACCGATAAACTTGTCGATGGTGCCACCATGGCGAAGGGCAATACGGGTCATCTCGCTGAGATAGGTGTTGAGCATGCTGGTCAGTGTTTCCAGCGGCAGCTCTTCGGATATGGCGCTGAAGCCCTTGATGTCGGAAAAGAATACCGTCAGCCGCTTGCGGCGGGTTTCCAGCTTGGCATCACGCTTGCCGGAAAAGATCGAGCCCCACACCTGCGGTGGCAGATATTTGGCCAGCTTGCGGGACATGTCCACCGCCTGTTTCTGCTGGCGACGTACGGCGTCCTGCGCCTGTTTCAGGTAGCGGGCCTGAAGGTGCGCAAAGGCTGAGGATGCGCCCACATAAATACCCAGCCCGAGTAGAGAAATGACTGTCAGCAGCACCGGGGACTGTTCCATCGGCAAGGCAGGAAAACCCAAAACCCAGCCCATCACCAGGGCACCAATAGCTGTCATCAGCAGGTTCAACAGCCAGGGTTTCAAACCGCCGCTGCTCACCGCATTGGCGTGAACAATGATCAGCAACACCAGCGATGGCACCAGGGCAAAATGCAACAGAGCGCACACCACCCCGATGATCATCGCATCGGCCTGCATCAGCAGTTGATGCACCGGCTTTTGCGGTCGATCCTGTTTCTCGGCCAGAAACAACATGCCCTGGGCTATCAGTGGATAGGCCAACAGGCCTGCCACCCCAAGCATGTACAGCTGCGGGTACAGTTCCAGCTTCAGACCCGCCATGAGAATCATGGCGGCCACAAGGAAAGCCAGCAAACGGATGTAGTTGGCCTGACGGCGCGCCCGCTCCATCGGACCGATCTGGGGTCGGCGGGCTTTCTTTTTGATTGAACTTGGCATGTGAACCGATTCACGTGATTTGCGTGAAGCTTATCCGTTTCGGGTCTAAGAAAAAAGACTGGCAGGATCAAAGGTAGCCTGGAGCCTACCCAATGTCTTCGCCCCCCAAGCTGGAGGTCATTTCCAGCGACAACGGTGCGGTGTAACGGTCGTGGGAACTTCTGAACAGGCTCCCACGGGTGACTGGGACTTATTTTCAAATCGGGCTACCATGGCGCCCCAGTACAAGGAGCCCTGAATGGACACCATCACCGCCCTGACCACCCGTGTTTCCAGCCCGCGTCTGGACCAGCCCGGTCCCAGCGACGAGCAGCTCGACCTGTTGCTGCGCGCCGCCATCCGCGCGCCGGACCATGGTTTGCTGCGTCCCTGGCGCTTTATCGTGCTGGACGGCGAACAACGGGAACGGCTCGGCGACATCATGGAAGCCCAGCTGCTGGAAGAGCAGCCCGAGGCCGACAAACGCAGCCGGGAGATCGCCCGCAACAAGGCCCTGCGCGCGCCCACCATTATCGTGGTGGTGGCGGAAGTCACCGAGAACCACAAGATTCCCGTGTGGGAACAGGTACTGGCCGTAGGGGCCGCTGTACAGAACATGATGGTGGCCGCCTATGAACTGAACCTGGGCGCCATGTGGCGTACCGGCGCTCTGGCCAACTCTGATCTGGCCAAACGCATGCTGGGCTTCGCCCCCAAGGATCAGGTGGTGGCCTATCTGTACCTGGGTACCCCAATGGGTAACCAGAAAAACCTGCCCGACGATTCCCCCGCCGACTTCATTCGTACCCTGCCATGATGGATCTGGATGCGTTGGCAGAACGGGTCCGCGACGCCATCCCCCTGACCCGGCATCTGGACTTCACCTTTACCGATTTCGACGGCCTCAGACTGGTCGTCACCGCACCCCTGGGGCCCAACCACAACGACAAGGGCACCTTCTTCGCCGGCAGCCAGTCGGCCCTGCTCACCCTAGCCGGCTGGGGCCTGACCACCCTGCTGGCCCAACAGAGCGGCCACCCCGCCGACGTGGTAGCCGTGGAAACGTCTCTGGAATACAAGTTGCCCCTGGACGGAGATCTGCACATTGCCGTTTCCATCAACGAGGAAGAACGGGACCGCTTTGCCCAACGCCTGAGCCGGCGCGGCAAGGCCACCCTGCGGGTGCACGCCCAGGGCAGCGGTGCGGACGGCAAGGTAGTCTGTCTTTATCAGGGCCTGTACCTGGCACGAACCTGAGTCTCTGCTGAACAAATGCTCAAACCCTGACCAACCAGCCGCCGAGCGCTTGCCTCAAGCCCCACCCTCCGGTACTCTACGCGCCCTCAAGAGTTGGCCAGAAGGCTCTTGAGCACAATCAGTTTAAGGTGGGGTGTCCGAGTGGCCGAAGGAGCACGCCTGGAAAGTGTGTATACGGAAACGTATCGAGGGTTCGAATCCCTCCCCCACCGCCAATTTCCCTAAGTAGTATCAACTGCTTACGCCTCTCTCCCCTGATTACTGTCGATCAAGTGTCGAAAAAGTCAGGGGATTCAGAACGACCGCTTCCTTTAAATGATCCGGCGCAAGATGCGCATAACGCATCGTCATGTTCACTGTGCTGTGTCCCAGTATCTTCTGCAGTACCAGAATGTTCCCGCCATTCATGACGAAGTGTGCCGCGAAGGTATGGCGCAATACATGCGTTGCCTGCCCTTTCGGTAATTTGATAGCAGCTGCATCCATCGCATTATGAAAACCCCGAATGCAGTCGCGGAAATAGCCATGGCTATCCAGGTGGGCAATTAACTGGCTTTCCAATTCAGGGGAAATCGGTACAGAGCGGACTTTCTTGCTCTTAGTGTTTATGAACTCTACCCCCCCATTACGGATTCGCTCACGACTCAGACTCAGTGCCTCAGACCACCGGGCTCCTGTTGAAAGGCACACCCTAACGACGCACTCCAGATCCGAAGGCGAATTTGTCTCGCCTACCCTGCTGAGCAGCTCTTTTATCTGTCCCGTGGTCAGGTACGTGACCGGACTCTCCTGAAACTTTATCGGCTTAACATTGGCCAGCGGGTTTGGGTAAGTAATGTCATCAAACGCAATCAGGGTATTGAACACCGCTTTGAGATATCCCAACCGATTGTTCACGGTCTTGCCTTTCATGCCCTCCGCCATAAGATGACCACGCTTTATCAGATACTCCTTGGCGGTGAACTGATGCCCTAACGAGTCCCCTACTTCTTTCACATGCAGCAGGAGAATCTCCTTTCGGCGGACTCCATCGGCTAACGTGTGTCCATGCAATGAGAACCATCGGTCTACAAGCTCAGAAAGACGTCGTTTATCCTTGGCTTTGGGCTCCCATGCCCTGTTGATATGCTGGCTGCGTTTATGTGCTTCAAAGCGTTTAGCCTCTGCTTTGGTACTGAATCGCTTCCTGTACCGGGTCCCCTTTACAGGCTCAATATCGGCAAGCCAACGGCCGTCCGGTAGCTGCTTGATCATATGGCCTTCCCATAGCGGATATAGCGCTCTTCAAGCAGATCCTTAACGTGTTTTTTTACCTCCCATGTTTTCTTACCCCGGTCCCGGTAGTGATCAAGGATCAGTTGGAAGAATGGCAGGGCTTCCAGAGCTTTCCATGCCTGGCAGTGGGACATGCGGTGACGAGCTGCACAGCTGATGTAGTTACCCAGGAGCAATTCCACATTCTTGCCTGAGTAGCCGGAAGAGGTCTTGTAGTAGCGCTTATAGTCCACTTCAGGCGGATCTGTAGGCAGAGCCTGCCGGGCGATCAGGGTCCAGAAGGGGTCGAACCAGCCGGGGCGATAGAGGTAACGGAAGGAGTCGCAGCCATAGCGCCACAGGGCGTCCAGGTGGTCGAACAGGTCGGCATAGTCCTGGAATGCGAGAACTTCCCCGGTTTCCTTGTTGATCGATCCCTGGGCGAATTGCTCCACCACAGAGTGATGGAATCGGAATTCGATCCGGTATACCGGTTGGTCATCCTGATAGTTCTCTTTCTCGGACCAGACAGAGCGCCAGTAGTCGAGTTTGTCGCGTAGTTTGGCCTCTTGGGTCTTGTCGTACACGGCAAGTTGAATGCCTGCAGGTGAGCCGAACAGGAAGGATTCACCACGGCCATAGACGGCGCTGGAGGTATCGAATTCCACGGTATCGATGCCGTGATAGCTGCGAACGCGACGGGATCGGCAGTGCAGCTTGGTTTCAAAGTCTCTCGGGGGTGTCCATCCCTGCACGTCCAGGGCGATATGGACAGCGCATTGTGCGGGTGCTGGGTCTATCAGGACCTGTTCCGCAAAGTGGTTCAATGTGGCCTGTAGTTGCTGTGGGGTCTGTGATCGCAGGCAATGGGGGGAGACTTCAATTTTGAGGTGGGGGCCAACGGCATCGATCTGGGCGTGAAAACTTTTGATCAGCAGGATCAAGCCAAGATCAGCGTTCTGCAGGCGGTATTGATACCCCGAATCCCGGCCAATCCGTCCCGCCGACCACCGTTCCCCGGCGAAGCTCACCATGCCTGGTTCATCAAACAGGGCCATGACGTCCGGTTGTAGCTGGCCTTTGTAGAGTTGGCGCACGGTATCCGTGCCGAAATGGACCACTTCCACGTTACTCAGGTTGAAGCTTTTGCCCGAGGCCGGGTCAATGAACAGCTTTCCCCAAGGGGCTTCTTTCAGTTCGTTATCCAGTGCGATGCAGTGTTTTGGAGCGCTTGCCATAACGAGTACCTAATGTGGTTTATTGTGGGACCTAAAGGTCACTTGTAAGACGTGTTACAGGGACGTCTGGTGCGGGCCTGCCGCAGGCGCCGTGGCTCGTGCCTCGCCATCGGCGCCCTGCCGCTGGCCGCGTTCGATTCGTTCTTCATTGGCCAGGTGGTTAAAGATCCCGTGTTTGATGATCTGTCGGCACATTTGATCTGGCATATCCAAAATCGTGGTGCCCTGCTGGGTGTAGCAGGTGCAATCGCTGAAATCGGCTTTCATGGACATGCAGCCCTGGACGACGGGGATCACGGTGGGTTGCCGGGATTTGGGGCTGTAGATCGGGGCGGTGTAAGGCAGTCCGCTGATTTCCGGTTTCAACAACTCCCCCCAATCCTCTGGCTGATAACTCTGCCGGGCCGCTACCTGCACCTGCTGTCCACTTTTGGCCGCTTCTTGGGCTGTGGCCGGGGTATCGGTGGCGTAGTTGTTCAGGAAGTACCAAATAAGGAAGCCAGCAAAGGCGGCGATTACGGGCAGGACAAACATGATTTTGGGCGGTTTGAATTTGTGGGTGTGCACCTCCGCAGACTTGTAGAGGCCCCACACGCGCTTTGGTAACTTTCTTTTTGTCTGTATGCAGGTGGACAGCTCGGCCTTACTGCCGGGGTTCACATAGCCAGAGCCCGAGTGGTATTCGATGACAAAAGGAGCACCGAAGGGACGACTAAAATGGTACTGCTCGTTGCAGATCTTGCGAGCGTGGGTATCAAGCAAGGACGGGTCCTGGCTGATGAATATGATATCCCAGCCATGGTGCCGGTGGGTTTCCAGGGCGGTAAGTCCCGGGGGAACGGCTTTGCTAGGGGCCCGTACCGGCCAGATCTGCTGGGCTTCATCAACGATGAGTACGGCGCCATCCGGTAGATGCTCGGGCCAGTTCTGCGTGTCGGTGTCGTTCAGTTCATGCCAGCCCAGTTCCGGGGACAGATCACGAATGCCACGGTAGTAGACTGGGCGGCGCGTGCTGCTGTTCTCGACGGCAAAGCGTTTGTCATGCAGCACAAAATCCAGCGTATGGCTGGTTTTGCTGGTGCCGGGTTTACCGGTAAATAGCCAAAACATCAGCC
Organism: uncultured Alcanivorax sp.; assembly: GCF_947258575.1. Lineage (GTDB taxonomy): Bacteria > Pseudomonadota > Gammaproteobacteria > Pseudomonadales > Alcanivoracaceae > Alcanivorax. The sequence continues at coordinate 235,411 of NZ_CAMYIV010000006.1, read as the reverse complement.
TTCCCCTGTGACATCCATAAAGCCAAGGCGCTTGAAGGCACCGAGTAAGGTGCGGATGGTGACCAGGCCGAGATAGGCGCTGATAACAAGACCAATAAACACATCAAAACCCGCAAGAGTCAGAATGCTGAGGATGTCGCTGGTAACGCCCCCCATGGCGGATTTGATGTGAGTAATAATCTGATCGAGGGTGATCTGTACCCCGGTGATGGAAATAGCACCCATACCAAGGGAACCAAGGACACGGGCAGTACCTGCGCCGAGGTACTGAGCAAGGAAGGCTCCAATTGCTTCTAACCACTTAGGCATAGGATTACCCCTTCTCGGACATGGCTTTCAGGGCGATAAGGCCAGCGGCTAGCCAGCCCAATGCAATGATCAGCGGGCGGATCTTCTCGGCCCACTGACAGATATAGGTAAACGGGAGGGTGATGGAGCCGAAGCCCAGATTGATTTGTTTATCGGGCGGGCAGGATCTGGCGCCACCGAAGCCTGAGCCGGAATCATCCAGCCCATCGAGGAAGCCGGAAAAGCTCACTTCTTTGGTATCAACGGTGTTATCGGGGTTATCGCCGTCAGCGAGAGAGTCGCTCTCACGGAAATCATCGGTCCCTATAAAATCTTCATGGCGCTGCTTTTCTTCACAGCGTAGGTTCCAACTATTGAGGAAGATGCCGCACTGGATTGCATCGAGGTGGGGCTCACACTCGGGCTCGGTAACTTGTTGCCCTGGTTCACAGACACCCTGACCGTATTCGCCGCCAGAGCTTTCGCCATTGCCACCGTCAGAATCATCACCGCCGCTATCACCTCCATCACCACCGCCACCATCATCGCCTGGATCGCCGCCATGGTTCGGGTCACCCGGTGACGGGTCGGTGGAGTCCGGGTTGCCATCGCCATCAGAATCCCACTTGTCCTCGTTGGTTTCTCGGCAGTACTTCTTGCCATCCACAATGACGAAGTTAGGGCATTGGTAGTCGTTGGGCTGCTCGCAGTAGGCTTTACCGTCGGCGGTAGACCGGTAGCAGCCTTTATCATCGGTGTGATCTGAGAAAGGACGAGACGAAGAGCCGTCTTCATCTTCACAGTAATTCCCGGTGCTGGTGTACTTGCTCCAGCAAGAGGTGGAGCCATCATCCAGATAGGTACAGGCACCACGACCGGAGCGAGTAAAGACGCAGTTGGAATAGCAGGTCGAGCCCATCATGTATTTGACAGACAACCCCATTTCCGTGCCTTCCGGTATAGAGCACTCGGGGACTTCATCGGAATAAACACAGATCCCAGAAAGAGGCCCCGTTGAATATGAACGCTGATATGGAAGCCCGGATGCTGTGTGAACAGAGCGGCACCATCGGCCGACTGCGTAGTATTTATTATCGACCGTTACCGTTGAGCATGAGTGGGCAGTGGAATTGGAAGGCGGGTTGAAGTCACTACCACACCAGCCGTCTACAAAATCCTGTTGGGTGTCGTAGCGGGAATCGGAGCTTGATGCTTCACACCCGGAGGGAAGGGTGCAGTACGTTCCCGGGGTGTTTTGTACATCCTCGATCGTTCTCGCTACTGCGGTGTTGGCGCTCAAGAAAATAACAAGTAGAACGCCCCCAGAGAGACGATTAAGTAAAGCCATGGGCCAAAGTCCGTTTCCATTATTCACCTCGAATCCCCTTGATAAAAAAGGGGCCCGAAGGCCCCTTCTGTTGCGGGTGGGTTAGCGGATAGTCCGGCGCAGGTAGGTCACACCTGCGAGGACGGCCAACACACTCAGTACGGCCACGGCGATCAGTTCCACATTGGAGGTCTGAGCCCCGATTTCGCTGGTAACGCCGGAGACGTCGATGGCGGCATTGGCGGGGCCAGTGGCTGCCAGTGCCATTGCGGTGCCGCCAGCCAGGTACAGGCGGCGGGATTGCATCTGGATAGCCTCCAGACGGGCTTTCATTGCGTTTTTCATGGTGTTTCTCCAGTTGGTTTTGGTGTTGCGTTTTGGTTGAGTTGCTTGCATTGGTGTTGCTAGCGAACGAGGCCAAAGAGTTTCTTTGCGCCCCACACCGTGGCGTACAGCAGCAGCACGGCGCCGAGGATTAAGTTCGCGTCCTCGTAAGTCAGCTCGGGTAGTCCAAAGGGACCGCTCGGGCTCACTATCTGGAGCGTGCCGGTACAGAGGGCGGCACCATCTGGGGCCTGCTGCCACTCTCCTTCCGTACACGCAATCTGGTTCATGGATGAATACCCGTCGTTTCTCTGTGTTCACTCAAGCCGCGCATCACACTGCGATGGAGGCCATCTGCAGAAGGCATGGCAGCGACAAGCCCAGAATGATGAGCAACGGAATACCCACCACGGAGAAGAGGAAAAGAAAGAAGAAATAGCGATCCTTAGGCTTCTCCGTCATGGCTCAGGGCTCCTTACTTGTTGTCGGGCTTGCTGGTGCTGGTAGCGGTCTTCGTTTCCGGGACCACGCCAACGATGTAGGGCTGGGACTTGCCGCCGGCAGCCATCTTGAGCACGGCCAGCAGGCGGCGTTCGGTGGGGCTTTTCAGGTCGGCCAGTTGGTCGAACACCACCGGGTCGGCGCTGAGCTTGGTGACTTCATAGCCCCGGAAGTTGTTGGCGTTGTCGCCTTCCGGAATCTGGCCGGTGTAGACGGAGCAGTATTTGTTGCCATCGACGTTAACGAGACGGCAGCCGAGTAGAGTTGTAGGGATTTCGAATTGCATGGTTAGTTACCTTTGTGGGTGGTTAGCAGGTCGTGTTGGGCGTTCAGGCCCGTTTGGGTGTGGGTACTGCGTTGGAAACTGGGTGCTTTCTTCTGGAGCAGGGTTTCTGTCTGCTCGCAGAGGGTTTTGGCTTTGGCTTCGGTGTCAGCGAAGCCAACGAAGCACCACGCCTTGGCATACAGGTGGGCGGGCTTCTCGGAGGGCAGCCAGGTGCGTTCAGAAACGAACAGTCCGGGGCGCAGTTCGCGCACTCGGTACAGGCCGCAGGTGCTGTAGCTGCGTTTGGCTATACGGCGAAAGATAAGCTTGGCGGTAGTAGCGTTCATTGCTGGCCACCTCCCGTGTGCTGGGTAGCGGTTTGGGGGGCTGCTGGGTGACAAGCAGGGCCAGTAGCAGCATGAGCAGCAGGCTGATTTTCTCTTGTTCCATGGGCGTTCCCGGTGGTCGTGGTGTTGGTAGCGCTGTCTGCGAGCAGGTCACCCTGTAGCTCCAGCAACAGGTGCTGACGGGCTTGGGGGTGTGGGTTGTTCATGGCACGGGGCTGGGGTGTGGTGGCTCGCAGGGTGTCACCCGCGCCGAAACGGTGAAGGAACCGTTGGGACGCGGTGGGCTTGGGCGTTGCGGGGGCAACGGGGCGCCGGGGGCGAGGTTCCGCCCGGGAGACGTTGGGGTTCTTAGCGGCGCTTTCCTGCGGGCTGTTATGCCCTTCGGGCAAGGTGGGGCCGACGTCCAGGGCCAGTTTGTAGGCAATGCGTATATGCCGCTGGCGGAGGTCAGTGCCCAGCATCTTGCTGGCAAAGCGGCAGTAGCGGGCGTAGTCCTGGTAGCTCATGGCGTTGGCTTCCCAGAGACGCTTTGCCAGGCTGGCGCACATATCTGCGGCGTAGTCGTGGGGGAAGAGGTCCGGGTAATGGCGCATGTGGAAGGCATCGCCCAGCATTTCTTGCAGGTCCGCGCGCCATTTAGGGACGGCGGGGTCCTGATAGTTGCCCTGGAACAGATCGAGGCTTTGGAGATGCTGGGCGCTCATGGTTAAGCCCCCTCTACAACCAGGCCGAGGAGAACGTTGCACAGGGCAACATTCAGGGCGGACAGCTCGGACTGAGAGAACACGCCGGCGGCGCAAAGGCCTTCTAGGAAGCCGCAGGCCTTCACGTAGTGCTCGTGACGGTCCATTCCTTTGGCGGCGGACAGTTGGTCCAGGATCTCGGCAAGGCGCGGGTAGCGCTGGGACAGGTCCTTGAGTGGATGCATGGCTACAGCTCCCCTTCCTTCAGGTGGTCGATGAGAGCGGCCACATTCACCATGCGGTGTTTGCCGAATTTCACGGTGGGCAGGTAGCCCCGTTCGATCCAGCCTTGAACGACACCGGGCTCAGCACGGCACCAGTCAGCAAATTCACGCCAGGGCATGACGGGTGGCCAGTCCGGGTGAGAGGTGATTGATTCTTGTAGTTCCGCTACCATCGGCTTTGTTCCACTATGTTTGTTAAATTGGTTTGTGGATTTATTTCAGTGAAATAATTGAACTCGATGGCAGAACCATACGAGTGAAATTGTTTCAGTTCAACTATTTCACTCGGGTTTATTAGACGAATATGGAATCAATCCAGCAGCGCGCTAGATCGCTTATAGATAAGGCGGGGATGGATCGCTTGGTTAAAGAGAGCGAGATCGGCTACAGCAGATGGCAAAGTGTTCGCTATAAGAACATCAGGATGAGCACGGAAGAGCTTGAAGTGCTCCAGGGGATGTTTCCTGAATTTCAGTTATGGCTTATCAGCGGCAACATTGCTCCAGAAGCTGGGCAGGTCAGCCCAGAATACGAAATCGCTGATGCAAAATTGCAAGGACGCAGCGGGGAATAGAATTAACGAAGATCGCCGCAGAGCGATGGTTTGGCAAAAGAATTAATTTTGATCGTTCATAAAATTATATACATATAATATTTTATTATTTTTAATGAAAATTTCAGAGACGAAAAACCGAATTTCTATACTACAGTATTGTGATTTTATCCTTTCTTAGATAACTTTTTGTCGCCGCAATGTTCTCAATGTCAGATTTATACTGATACATCAGATCCATGACTCTATCAGAAATTCGTTGATAATCTTCCGTGCTCATATTGGTTTTTTCCCCATGGGCAATTTTATGTCTGTTTGCCAATATGGTTTCATCAATGAATGGGTATAGATGTGAATATGCCAAAGTGTCGACGCCTACAGATCTAGCTATACGATCAAACACCTTGGAGCTTAAGTTTGATTCTGTATCAACATAGTTGCTGGTACGTATATTCGATGCTTTTTCAAAGCATGCAATAATTGAATCTAACGATTCCGTAACATGATCCGGGTTCTTTGAATTAATAACAGATTCAATCTCGCTTTTAACAGAATGAACTATGAAACGAGTGGATAGAGTAGAGTTTTTTTCTTTTGCGCCAGATATAAAGCTCAGCAATAGTTCTGTTGATGTTTTAATGAACCCTTCCCAGTGCGCATAATTAAGCGCGATGCCTGCCCGGATTAATACTTCACGAAATGCGGGCTCAGCAGAAATTATTTTCAAACGAAGCTGCATCAGTTCGTGCTTTCTCCATGCGGACTCCTCGTCCATCAAATGTAGAAAACGGCTAATTGTTCTTATTCTTGGCATCTACTCAAACCATTCATGAGCAATTGGCAATAAATTTGCTAAGCGAGTTGTGCCTCTTACGCCAGCTTGAGCATGATTGGTGAAGCGCTCATCCGCCCACATTTTCTTAATTTTTTCTAGCAAATCTCCAGGCTGGCCATTCTCCAGATTTTGAATATTCCTAGAAACACCTATTGATATTGCTTCATAAGCAGATATCAGGAATCCTCTTTCGAATGCGCTGCCATTAAATTTTTTGAAAGAACAATCGCCAGCAGCCTCATTAAGAATATTAAAGGTTCTGTGAAAAATATCGATTTCTGAATCTATGTCAAAATCTTTGTCCGTTGAGATATCAATTACCGCTTCATCAAGCCAATCATGTATATCATATGATTGCCTATACTCTTTATATCTATAGGCGATAAATCTCACCAATAGCTCCAAGGGTCTTTGTTCTGATATTGCCCTACGGGTTAGTGTTGTGGTTGATATAAAGTTTGCGTCCTCACTTGCCTTTTCTAGTTTTTCATAGAGGGATGCATTAAGCATAACCATGACGCAATTTCGTACTTCCTGAGGTGACAATTTTGCACCACCCGTATTGAGCCTCTGAAATAGTTCATATTTTGCGCGCTGATCACTTTCTCTTTTAAGAATCTCAACTCTTAACCTTGCTCTCTCAACATCAAGCCTGATTGGAATAGGAAGAGCGTCATTGTCATCATCGTCGACGGCGTACCATTTTTTTCCATCAAGGTCAGGAAGGAGCTGGGTTCCTGACGGTAAAAAATTTTCAACGACGTCTCCATTGGCATTTTTTAGGATTCCTGCATACTCAAAAACAGTCGATAGTCGTTGGAGGCCGTCAATAAGCTCCCAGCGACCCTTTTCGTCAGTAAATACGAATATTGGGGGAACAGGAATCCCTAATATTAACGACTCTATAAATTTAGTTTTTTTACTGTCATCCCACCGAAACAATCTTTGATATGCGGGATTAATGATTAGCTCGTCGCGCTCATAGATCCGCATAATTTCGCCAAGAGACATATCCAAACCATCTTTGACGATTTCTTGCTTTGCAGTGGAGACTTGATTCTCGAGACTCATTTTTCATCCTGTCTTCAATATCTAAGGAGCCATGGGTGACGTGCAACTATTAGAATTTACAATATATCATTTGACGGAAAGCAAGTTGCGCCAAGAGGTTGTGTACGATGGCGAGAGCATTTTTCGGCTCATAAACCATCCAGGCTTATGTGACTCAACACCTTGTGCAGCTAACCAGACCTTCCCGATCCCGAGTTGATTGATCCTGTCACAGGTTGCCATAACTTTTGCCCTTTGTGGACTCACAGGGCGATCAAACAGGCTTGGTTGATGAAAGGTGGGGTCACAGATATCACCGAGCATTACGCCAGCCTTGGCGTAGCGGTAGTTATCTCGCCAGATTTCATCCAGTAGTTTGCGTGCCATGGCGACCAGGTCGCGGGCGTCTGCCGTGGGGGCGGTGAATCTGCCGGTGGCGATGTTCGAGTATTGGGGTTCGCCTGGTGTAAAGGGGCTGGTGCGGATAAAGATGCTCAGTTGCTTTGTGCCCATGTGCTGGGCGCGGAGCTTTTCGGCGGCTCGCCATGCATGGGTGGTGATGGCGTGTTGCATGGTGGTTTTGTCGGTGACGCGCTCACCGAAGGAGCGAGAACAGACTATTTGCTTCTTCGGGGGTGGGGCCAGTTCCAGGGGGATGCAGGGCTCACCGTTGAGCTCCCTCACGGTGCGGGCCAGTACTACGTTGAATTCCCGGTGTATGGCTTTCTGGCTGGTGTCAGCAAGATCCAGTGCGGTATGGATGCCCAGGGCATTCAGGCGTTTGGTAAGGCGTCCTCCTACTCCCCAGACTTCGTTTACCGGTAGCAGGCTCATTAGCTTGCGTTGGCGTTTGCGTTCCGTGAGAGCAACGACTCCCCCGGTAGCTGGCCAGTGCTTGGCGCCGTGGTTTGCCAGCTTGGCAAGGGTTTTGGTGGGGGCGATGCCGACACAGACCATTAGGCCCTGGTGGCGGCTGATGGTGTGGCGTATCTGAAAGCCTAAGGGAGCTAGCTGGTGTTCGGGGATGCCATCGAGCCCTAGGAAGGCTTCATCGATGGAGTAGACCTCTACTTCTGGGGCCAGTTGTTCCAGGGTATCCATGACGCGGGCGGACATATCGGCGTAAAGCGCGTAGTTCGATGAGAACACCACGATGCCATAGCGGCGGATCTCCTTTTTGATCTCGAAGGCGGGCACACCCATTTTGATGCCCAGGCGCTTGGCTTCAGCAGAGCGGGCAACGACACAGCCGTCATTGTTGGAGAGGACCACCACGGGCCGGCCACGCAAGTCCGGGCGAAACAGGGTCTCGCAGGAGGCGTAGAAGTTGTTGCAGTCCACAAGGGCGAGCATGGGGCTATTTCCGATAGGTCTTGTGGATGGCGTAGGTGACGACGCCGAAGACGTCCAGCTGGGTTTCGTCGCTCAGTGGGATAGCCTGGTAATCCTTGTTGTGGGGCTTGAGGCAGGGCTGGGGGTGCAGACAGAGCTCTTTGACGGTGAAATCGCCATCCAGTGCAGCGATGACAATATCGCCGTGACTGGCCTCGATGGCGCGATCGACAACGAGGATATCCCCCGGGTAGATGCCAGAATCAATCATGGAATCCCCGGTGGCCCTGGCAAAGAAGGTGGCATTGGGGTGCTCGATGCATAGGGTGTTGAGGTCCAGGCGCTGCTCTATGTGGTCCTGTGCCGGTGAGGGAAAGCCGGCGCTGATGGTGGAGACGAACAGGGGCAGTTCAAGCAGGGGGTACTCTCCCGCTTTGCCGAGATATTCCGCTTTCATGGGGGTGACTCCGATATGAATACTGTCTATATGGACAGTATAACCGGAAGCGTGAGGGGGCTATCAATATGATGTTATTTGAACCGGACAGGCGGCCAAAAAAGCGAGGCCAAGGGATGGCCTCGCAAGGTTTGGACGCAGTCAGGTGTTGTATATGAGCACGGGTGCGCATATGCAACGCTGTGAACCGTATCACATTAGACAATAATGTGAACCGTGTTCACGCTATGATTTGACTGGCAATTTATGAAAAGCCTTCAGGAATGACTTCTTATCCTGGTCAAAGCGCACGTGCTCTGGGTGGTTAAGGCGGCGGCACCTAGATTCAAACGCAGGGGCGACATAGCCCCAGTTGGAGTTTCTGGCGAAGTACACGACACAGTCGATGTTGTTACTCCACTGGCAGGGAACCTTGTGATCTCCACCAGAGGCTTCAACAGTTTTGACCTGGATTCGGTAAAAATTGGGGCCGTCTGAAATCAGGATATCTGTCTGGTGGCCATGATCGAGCAGTGGCTGGAAGACCTGCCAACCATCGTTCATAAGCCACGAGGCTACGGTGATTTCGAATGAAGTGTTCTTAAGGGCTTGGTGGGTGCCAGAGAGGGTCTGGGTGGTTCTAGAGGGCATTTTAGCTCCATAAGCGAGAGGTTTAGTGAGATTGGCTGGATAGACAGTTCATCTGATCACCAGCAATCCGAAGCATCTCGCTCACGGAAACGACATCCTCAAACCAGAGAAATGTCGGCTTGATCGATCTGACCAAGCAGGAATTAGACTAATGCAGGTAACAAACGAAGTCGACAAAGTGTCGAAAACAAAGCTAAGGATAGCGGTTTATAGTGGCTTGGGACTGCATGGCGGGCCAGTGATTGAGGGGCTTTGGTGCGAATAGCGACACAATGAGGAACGCCAAAATAGGGTTCGAATCCCTCCCCCACCGCCAAATTTAAAAAAGCCCCGCAATGCGGGGCTTTTTTGTGGGCGCCATGAGGGAGTTAACCCTCACATCGCTATGGCGATATTTCCCCGCAAAATCGCTAACGACGAATATGCCTTCCGTAGGAGCCATGCTTGCATGGCGAAGGGGGGGGTGGAAGGTTCGCCATGCAAGCATAGCTCCTACGAAACACTCCTCTCGATCACCCTTGTTCCTGCTACCTGCTCCTCGCTAAAGTAATCCGATTGCAACTAGGGGGCACACCATGACCAACACCACCGGCTGGCTGGGCCGACTGGAAATTCTGGGCAACAAACTGCCCCACCCCACCATGCTGTTTGTCTGGCTGTGCCTGTTGCTGCTTCCCCTGACCGCAGTACTGGGAGCGCTGGAGCTTTCTACCCTGCATCCACTCAGCGACGAGACGGTGACGGTGCGCTCGCTGGTGGACGGGGACGGCATCCGCTATCTGTTCACCTCGCTGGTGGGCAACTTCACCGGGTTTGCGCCACTGGGCATTGTGCTGGTGGCCATGCTGGGCCTGGGTGTGGCGGAGCAGTCAGGGCTGTTGTCGGTGAGTCTGGCCAGTCTGGTACGCCGGGCCTCCGGGCGCACCCTGGTGATCACGGTAGCCTTTGCCGGCGTCCTCTCCAGCCTTACCGTGGATGCCGGCTATGTGGTGCTGATCCCGTTGGCCGGACTGGTGTTTCAGCTCGCCGGCCGTTCCCCCATCGCCGGCATTGCCACCGCCTTTGCGGCGGTATCCGGCGGCTTCAGCGCCAACCTGCTGGTGGGCCCGGTGGATGCCACCCTGGCCGGCCTGTCCACGGAAGCGGCCCGTATTGTGGACCCGAGCCGCACCGTGGATGCCACCGGGAATTACTGGTTCATTATTGTCTCTACCTTTTTGGTCACCGCGCTGGTGACTCTGGTGACTCAACGCATCACCGAGCCCAGATTGGCCAACCGGCCGGCTTACCAGTCCACCTCCCCCGAGGTACCGACCAGCCATGCCCGCGCCATGACATGGACGCTGGTCACACTGCTGTTCATGCTGGCGGCTATCGCCTTGCTGGTGGTTCCGGACGGTGCGCCCCTGCGTCACCAGGACACCGGCGGCGTGTTGGGCTCGCCGTTTATTCATGGACTGGTGGTGATCGTGGCGCTGATCGCCGGAATCTGTGGCGCGGTGTACGGGCGGGTCAGCGGCCAGTTCCGCAATGCCGGTGATATCATCACCGCCATGGAAACCACCATGGCCTCCATGGCCGGTTACCTGGTGCTGATGTTCTTCGCCGCCCAGTTCGTGGCCTGGTTCAACTACAGCCAGCTGGGCTTGCTGCTGGCCATCGAGGGCGCCGCCTGGCTGGGCAGCCTGACACTGCCCGACGTGGTGCTGTTACTGCTGTTCCTGCTGCTCACCACCCTGATCAATCTGTTGATCGGCAGTGCCTCGGCCAAATGGTCCATCCTGGCACCCATCTTCGTTCCCATGCTGATGCTGCTGGGCATCTCTCCGGAAGCCACCCAGGCGGCCTACCGGGTGGGCGATTCCAGCACCAACATCATCACCCCGCTGATGCCCTATTTCGTACTGGTACTGGGCTTCGCCCGCCGCTACCAGCCAGACACCGGCATCGGCACCCTGATCGCCCTGATGCTGCCCTATAGCCTGACGTTGTTGTTGGGGTGGTCGGTATTGCTGGGGGTGTGGATCGGGTTTGGCTGGCCGTTGGGGCCGGGGTAAATCAGTTGAAAGTTAAAAGTTCAAAGTTGAAACGCCCCGAAACGCTTCTACATTGAAAATCAAAGAGGCCGCGCCCATACCATGGACGCGGCCTCCAGAAGTTCGTGCAGCCTGAAACACAGGACCTCGTTTGAACTTTCAACTTTTAACTTTCAACTGCTATTTAATCAACCGAATGGTCAGCGGATAACGATAGCGCTCACCGCCATTGGCTTTCACCGCAGCGATGATGGTCATCACCAACCAGAAGATGCCGATGATCGGTAGCAGAAGACCGCCAATGACCACGAACATCAACAGGAAGGCGATAAAGCCGGCAATGGAGATGGTGATGTTGAAGTTCAATGCTTCCTTGCCCTGATCATCCACAAAGCTGCTTTGATCTTTCTTTACCAGCCACATGATCAGTGGCCCCAATATATTGCCGAATGGCACCACCAGGCCCGCCAGTGCCAGCAAGTGGCAGGCAAGGCCCAGGCTGCGTTCTTCCTGTTTGGGTTCACCCTGGGTCTGTTCCAGATCGGACATTGTTCGCTCCTTGATAACGATGTTGGCTTGGTGATGTTGTTACTGACGGATGGTGCGTCGGTTCGGTAACGGCTGCTCACTGTTCGAGCGGAACGGGTTGATATCGATGCCACCACGACGGGTGAAGCGCCCGTACACGGTCAGGTGGCGGGGTGAACACTGGCGCATCAGATCCACGAAAATCTGCTCGATGATCTGTTCATGGAAGCCCTGATGATTACGCAGGGACACCACGTAACGCAAAAAACTGGCCGGGCTGATGGCGCGGCCGGTGTAGCGCACCACTACCGTGGCCCAGTCCGGCTGGTTGGTCACCGGGCAGTGGCTACGCAACAGGTGGGAATAGAGCTGGCCGGTCTGTTCGGCACCCTGATCACACAGCAGCAGGTCGGGCCGGTATTCATAGTGCTCGAAACCGATATCGATGTTGTCCACGCACTGGCCGCGATCTTCCCAAACCGGAAAGCCGGCGGATTCTTCCAGGGAATACAGCAACACTTCCATGTTGCCACCCACCGTTTGCGCCACATCCTTTTCAATCGCCGCGCGCACCTGATCCCGGCTTTCAAAACGGGTGTTGGCAAAGGAATTCAGATACAGCTTCAGCGATTTGGATTCCACGATGTTGGGGGTGGAGCAGGGAATGCGCAGCTCACACAGGGCCACTATCGGCTTGCCCTTTTCATTGAGCCAGGACAGCTCGTAGGCATTCCAGATATCGGTGCCGTGGAATGGCAGGCTGGTATCTTCATCACCCAGCTCTTCCAGCTCCAGGGATTCCCGGGCATCCCAGCGCGGCACAGGACACAGCAGCGAGGGCGTATATTCATCCACGTAATCGCTGGATCGTCCCAGCGGTGTTTCCTTCAAGTAGCTCATGGCAACCTCTTGGTACTTCCGTCCTTGGCTTGAACCTTAATCATAATCCGAATGCTCAATGGCGAATACCCGTACCACGCTGCAATAACCACAGCGCCAACAGATAGAACGCCACCACAAATGCCAGGATCGCTCCCAGCGAGGCATAGACATTCACATCACTGACACCCAGCACGCCGTATCGGAAGGCGTTAACCATATAAACGATGGGATTGGCCAGGCTCACCATTCGCCAGAATTCCGGCAACAGGTCGATGGAATAGAACACCCCGCCCAGGTAGGTCAGCGGCGTCAGAATGAAGGTAGGTACAATGGAAATGTCATCAAACTTGTTGGCAAAGATGGCATTGATAAATCCTCCCAGGGCAAACAGGGCCGCAGTCAGTATCACCACGGTGATGGTGATCAGCAGATGCTGCATGGACAGCTGGGTGAAAAACAGACTGAGCAGACTGACGATCAACCCCACCAGCATGCCGCGCACCATACCGCCAACAATAAAGCCGTTGAGAATCACATGCGCCGGCATGGGCGACACCAGCATCTCTTCAATGGAGTGCTGGAACTTGGTGGAAAAGAACGAGCTGACCACATTGCCGTAGCTGTTCTGTATCACGCTCATCATGATCAGGCCGGGCACAATGTACTGCATGTAGTTAAAGCCACCCATCTCACCGATACGACTACCGATAAGATTACCGAAGATCACGAAGTACAGGGTCATGGTGATCGCCGGTGGCAGCAGTGTCTGCGGCCAGATGCGGGTAAAACGACGAATTTCCTTGGTAACGATGGTGAGAAAGGCCACCCACTGTTCGCGTGCACTCATGATGCCTGCTCCCCGGGCAGATTCTGCTCTACCAATCGCACAAACAACTCCTCCAGCCGGTTGGCCTTGTTACGCATACTCATCACTTCAAAGTGCTGTTCCGCCAGCGCCACAAACAATGTATTCAGGCTTTGTGATTTCGGCACGGCCACTTCCAGCGTACGGGAATCTTTCAACCACACCTCGAACCCTTCCAGTACCGGCACCTCGGTGACCGGCCGCGCCAGATCCAGAATGAAGGTTTCCACCTGCAATTTTTCCAGCAGGGATTTCATGTCGGTATTTTCCACAATGATGCCGTGATCAATGATGGCAATGTGGCGACACAGGGATTCCGCTTCTTCCAGATAGTGCGTGGTGAGAATGATCGTCTTGCCCTCGCCGTTGATACGGGTGAGAAAATCCCACATGGAACGGCGCAGTTCGATATCCACCCCGGCGGTGGGCTCATCGAGAATCAACAGCTCAGGCTCATGCACCAGCGCCCGGGCAATCATCAGCCGACGCTTCATGCCACCGGACAGAGTCCGCGACTGCTTGTCGCGCTTTTCCCACAGGCCCAGCTGGCGCAGGTATTTTTCCGCCCGCTCCCGTGCCAGGGGCACAGGGATGCCATAGAAACCCGCCTGAGTGACGACAATGTCGAACACCTTTTCAAACTGGTTGAAGTTGAATTCCTGGGGCACCACACCAATTTTCATCTTGGCCAGGGCACGCTGGGTATCCAGGGAATGGCCAAAGATGCTCACCTCCCCCGCGGTCTTGTTCACCAGGGAACTGATCACACCAATGGTGGTGGACTTGCCTGCCCCGTTGGGGCCCAGCAGGGCAAAGAAATCGCCCTTCTCCACTTGCAGATCAATGCCCTTGAGCGCATACACGCCATTGGCATAGGTCTTGGTCAGATTACGAATCGTCAGAGCAGACAAGGATCACCTCGCCAAAATAGTCGAATGGATGATGAAGAGAGGGATCAGTGATCCAGAACCCGGTGGCCATGTTCACCGCGCCAGACCCAGTGCATCTGCCCGCCGCTGAACCACACCCACAGCCCTTCCATCATCCAGGGCCAGTCTTCTTCGCTGATACGTCGACGGCCATGCAGCTCGGCCACCAGCACCGCCAGGATAGTGTCATGGGTGACGTGAACATTGAGATGGCCACTGGCTGGTTCACGGGCCTTGAGGTAAGCCGCCAGCTTGGAGCGGCCTTCCGCCGGTGACAGCATTCCCTCAAACGGCTCTTGAAGGTGCCGATTGAGAAACCGGAAGGCACCCATTTTCAGGAAGGTAGGCCCCACCTGATTCAGGTCTTCCACATAGCACCCGGGCTCCACCAGGGTGGTATCTGTGGTCACCTCGGGGATATCCGCTATCAGTCCGGCCTTGCGGGCCCCTTCCGCCATGGCGATGGCGGTATTCACGCAACGCCCCACCGGGCTGGAATAAAACGCCTCCACCGGCCGCGCCAGTTGCGTACCCCACTCACGGGCCATCTCGATCCCTTCCGGGGTCAGCGGCAGCCGATAATCGGCAAAGCCGTTCTTGGCCAGCTCACGCACGGAATGACGCGTCAGCAGATGGACAGGCTTGTCCTTCGGCAACAGGTTAAGGGCTTCCAGCAATCGGGGGTGTAGGCGGGCCATAGTCTCTTCGCTTTCAGTCAACCTCTAGTGTACGAACGGTCAGGGTGAAAGCAAATAAACAGGCCGGAAACGACGAAGGGACCCGAAAGGGTCCCTTCTGATTTGGAGCGGGAAACGAGATTCGAACTCGCGACCCCGACCTTGGCAAGGTCGTGCTCTACCAACTGAGCTATTCCCGCTTAACTTTTTGCCAGCTAACTACCAGCGAATTAGTGGCGTCCCCTAGGGGAGTCGAACCCCTGTTACCGCCGTGAAAGGGCGGTGTCCTGGGCCACTAGACGAAGGGGACCCGGGCTTGACGTGGTACGTCAAAGCGGCGCGTAGAATAGGTATCTGATCGGCCAGCGTCAAGGAAAAATTTTGGCTTGGTCCGTCATTGACCCGAAAAACCTGTGCTGCTCTGATATTAGCGCGCTATAGCGGCGAAACTTTCGCCATGCTGTTGAAAAAACAACCATTTACCGGGAGAGACGCATGACCATCAAACTGTACGGAGCCGCCCTGTCGCCCTTCGTTCGCAAGACCCGTGTGGTCCTGGCACTGAAAGGTGTGGACTATGAGGCCGTACATATCGACCCCAACAACCCGCCGGAAGGCTACGAGAAAATCAGCCCCATGAAGCGCATTCCGGCCCTGGAAGTGGACGGCCAGTACCTGGCGGATTCCGCCGCCATCTGCGCCTACCTGGAAAAGGTCTACCCGGAACCGGCCCTCTACCCCACCGATCCCCTCGAACTGGGCCGGGCCATCTGGTTCCAGCGTTACGTGGATTATGACCTGGCCATGCGCTGTACCTTCGCGGTGTTCCGCAACCGAGTGGTCATGCGCCTGATCGGCAAGGAATGCGATGAAGAGAAGGTACAGCACGCCCTGACAAACACCATTCCGCCCCTGTTCGCCTACCTGGACAAGGAACTGGAAGGCCGGGAATTCCTGGTCGGCGACAGCATGAGCGTGGCCGACATCAGCCTGGCCAGCCAGCTGGTCAACTTCAAACATGGCGGCGAAAGCATCGACCCGAGCAAATACCCCAACCTGGCCGCCCACACCGAGCGCATGCACGCCCTGGAACCCTTTGCCAAGAGCATTGAGAAGGAGTCCGGGTTTATTCAGAAAGTGATGGGGTGAATGAGGCAGTGAATAGTTAACAGTGAACAGTTAATAGCGACGCGCTCAAGCCTGTCGCCATTAACAATCAATGAGGCCGCGCCCATACCATGGACGCGGCCTCTCACATTCCAGGTCACACCCACCCAGCCACGCGCGCTGTTAACTGTTCACTATTCACTGTTAACTGCCTCCGTCTCCACCTCTACCAACGCCGCCCGCCCATTCGGTGCCACCTTCACCACCGCCACAGCGCCATCGCGTAATTCCCGCTCCAGTTGCAGTGCCTGTTCCTTTGGGGCGAACAAGGCTTCGATACCGAACGTCACCCGGCTGGTGCCGCCCCAGGGCGAGCCGGTGACTCTGCCGCGCAGGTAGATGCCCTGCTCCGGGGGCTGGTGAGCGGGAGTCTGGCCGCGCCAAAGCTCGCCGTCCTGTTCCAGCGGCAGGTAGATCTCATCGCCGGGGCGAAAGCCCGCCGTGGGCAGGGTGCTGAAGTCATAGCCCAGGCGGGCATAGTTGCCGCGGAACAGATCCCGCGGGTCCACCGGGCGGGTTTCCAGGCGAATTTCCTTGCCCAGCCATAGCGGGTAGAAACCATTGACGAATACCCCGGCGAGAATCGCCACCTGCAGGGTAAGTGCGGCCAGCAAGGCCAGACCTAGAGTGCGCTGCTTCATGCCTGCCCCTCCCCGGATGCCTGCCCCGCAAGGCGTTGCTGGCGACGCCAATAGCGCGCCGCGCCGTAAAGCACCGCCGCCGCCACCAGGAACATGGCCGCCGCGCCCAGGTAATCACCGAACAGGTCCAGATAGCGCATCACCGCCAGCACCAGTACCAGGGCAATGCCGCTGTAGAAGAACTGGCTGAGGCCTCGCCGCAAACCCTCCTGAATCAGCACAATGGCCGACAGCAACGCCAGCAGGTTGACCGCCACCGCAAACAAAGCGGCGTCATCGCGGCTCAACAGGCCATGAATGCCCAGCATGGCAAACGGCAACAGCATTACCAGCAACCGCCCACCAGTCTGCCCCAGCCGCCGGAACACCAACAGTGATGACGCCAGCAAGGCGGCCAGCAGCCCCAGCCACAACCCCGGGTCCGTCAAACCGGCCTGTTCATGCAGGTAGCCTTCGGAAAATGCGCTGAAAGTGAACGGTAGCAACAGCAGCAGATAGCCCCGCAGGGTCCATAGTCCGATCAGACTGCCGGCACGTTGCCAGTGCAATGCGCTACGACTGCCCAGCCAGCACACCAGCGCATAGAGCAAGGCCAGCAGGCCCAGATTCAGGGTCAGATGACCGGCCTCGAAATCCGGGCCACGGGGGTAGCCATAGGCCCAGCCCAGCAACAGATTCAGCCAGCTCACCCCCACCGCCGCCAGCACCAGCATCAGCCCGGCGGACCGGGCCTGCACCGCCACGGTCAGCCCCACCGCCATAAACAGTGCCATGGCCCAGGGCGGCGCAAACTGCCCTTCGGCGAACAGCCAGAGCATGGCCACCGCCAGCATCAGCAAGGCGATCACCCGGCTGCGTACCAGCCAGGCCATGGGCGCCACGCCCAGCGCCCAATAAAACAGACCGTCGGGAAAGTGTTCGCCCAGGTGATAGATCTGCGCGATCAGCATGATGGAAGCACCGTAGCTGATGCTGCCGAGAAACAGCCAGCCAATGCCTTCACGGCGCTGCAGGTATTGATAGATCCCCACCCCGTTCAACGCCACGGTGGTGGCAATCAGTCCCAGCATTCGCACCGCCCGGGGAATCGCCTCCCAGTTGGCCGACACCAGTAACAGGATAGCCATGCCGACAAATAACAAGGCCACGGTCACCAGCACCTTGTAGGCCAGTGAGCTGTCCGAATCGTCGTCCAGACGGGTGCCGTAGCGAGCCAGGATCCGGTTGCCCTGGTCTTCACTGATATCGCCGTCATCCACCCACTGGCGACATTCGCTGCGCAGCTCGCGACGCAATAAACCGAGAAGTTGCATGCAGAGTCCCTTGTGCTTTTCTTCGATCAGACCTGACGAGGTGGCGAAAGGCAACGCCAGGGTGTTGCGAGAAATGAGCCAAGCCGTTCAATAGCGGCCCCTGTAGGAGCACCTCTTGAGGTGCGAACCGCGCTTGCGCGGAAATCGCCCGGAGGGCGATCAGGAATATCAGGTCTCGACAGGTTCCAGAAAGAATCTCGGACAACCTGGATTTCTGTTGCCTCGCTACGCGAGGTTCGCACCTCAAGAGGTGCTCCTACATTACTCCTCGCCAATACCCGAATCGTGCCGCCAGCGACGCTCCTACGGAAAGGGCTGGGTCACACCGGCAGGCCGATGCGCTTGGCTTCCATGCGGCGCAGGAACTCCAGCATCACCTGACGGTAGAGGTCCTCACCCAGCCAGGCGTCTTCCACCCCGGCATCGATGTTCGGGTTGTCGTTCACCTCGATCACCACCACCTGATCACCGGACTGTTTCAGGTCCACGCCATAGAGGCCATTACCCATCAGCTTGGCGGCCTTGAGCGCAGCCTTCAGCACCTTGGGCGGCACTTCCTGTACCGGCAGGGTGCGGCTGTTGCCGGATTCGGTCTTGCCGCCGCTCTGGTGGTGATAGATCTGCCAATGCCCCTTGCTCATGAAGTACTGGCAGGCAAACAGCGGCCGGTTGTTGAGCACGCCGATGCGCCAGTCGTAATCCGTGTACATGAAGGCCTGGGCCAGTACCACCGACGACTGCTTCAGATAATCACGCAGGCTGGCGGCCAGCTCTTCGCGGGTCTTCACCTTGCTGATACCACGGGAAAAACTGCCGTCGGGAATCTTCAGCACCATGGGCAGTTTCAGTTCTTCGATCAGCCGGTCGATCTGCTCGTCGTCATCGCTGAACACAAAGGCGGTGGGTGGCACCGGCACCCCATTGGCCTGCATCAACTCCGCCAGGTAGATCTTGTTGGTGCAGCGCAGGATCGAGCCCGGGTCATCCATCACCACCATGCCCTCCTGCTCCGCCTTGCGGGCGAATTGATAGGTATGGTGATCCAGCGCCGTGGTCTCGCGGATAAACAGGCCGTCGTATTCTCCCAGGCGGGTATAGGCATCACGACCAATCTGGTCCACGCGAATACCCAGCTGGCGACCGGCACGGATAAACCGTTTCAGCGCCGCCTTGTCACTGGGCGGCAGCACCTCTTCCTCATTGACCAGCATGGCCAGCTCGTAGCGATCGCTGCGGCGACGGCGCGGGTTGCGCCAGACACGAGCATTGAACTGCTCCAGAGACTGGGCAAAGGCATCTTCTTCCGCGCCTTTCAGCTGCTTCAGGGCCAGCGGTTTCAACGCTTCGATGGTCCACTGCTCACGGCGACGAAAATCCACCTTCAACAACGGGCAAGGCAACTGATCGAAAATCTGCCGACCCAGATCGGCCAGGCCTTCCTGGGTGGTATGGCCGAAGTACAGCATCAGCGAGAAGTGATCACTGCCACTGCCCTTGCGCTTCATGGCCTTGTCCAGCGCCGCCTCGAACTGGCCGAAATGCAGGCCGTAGAGTGCCTTGCGGCTCAGGTCATTCACCGTGCGCACGGATGGCAGCACCCGCTGCCCACGGGCTTCCGCCAGCAGGGAGCAGTAATAGCCCGGGCTCAGGTATTTATAGCTGCGGCACAGGTTGATCACCTGCACTTTCTTGTCGGTACAGACCGATTGCTGTGCCTGCAAATACTCCCGGGCAGAGAGCAGATGGCGGGCGGGATAGTAGGCGGCCCAGTCTGCGGGGTCGTCGACCAGAATAATGACCTGACTCATGAAAAGCCCTGAAAAAGGGAGGCACCGGAGGTGGCGCCGATAACCGCGAATGTAGGGCCAGAGAGGGAGAGGTAGCAAGCGGTTTTATTCAGTTAACAGTGAATAGTGAACAGTTAGCAGCGGCGCGGTCCAGCTCCTGTTCAGCCACAAGCAAAGAGGCCGCGTCCATGGCATGGGCGCGGCCTCTCATCTTGCAAAGCAGGACCAGGCCCACTCGCGAACTGTTCACTGTTAACTATTCACTGTTAACTGCCTTCGCCCCCGGATGCCCGGCCTTTTCCAGCGCATCCTGCACTTCCGGTGGCATGTAGGTTTCATCGTGCTTGGCCAGCACTTCCTCGGCTTCAAAACGGTTGGTGCTGATCAGGGTGCCATTGGCGACGATGCCCTGCCCTTCGCGGAACAGGTCCGGCAGGATGCCCTGGTAGTGCACGGTAAAGCTGCCCTTGCCGTCGGTGAGCACGAACTGCACGTCCAGGGTCTGCTGGTCGCGTACCACACTGCCCTCTTCCACCAGGCCGCCCACGCGCATCTGGGTATCCAGCGGGGCCTCACCGGCCATCACCTGCTGGGGAGTGAAGAACAGATTGATGTTCTGGCGCAGGGCGTAAAACATCAGCCCGCAGGCGATGGCCAGGCCCACCAGAATCGAAATCACCAGGATCAGTCGCTGCTTGCGTACGGCGTTCATTGTTCAGAATCTCCCAGAGTGTCACGGCGCTGTTGCCGTGCCAGACGTTGACGCACCTGTCCCTGAGCGCGAATCGCCAACGCCATGTTGGCGATAATCAGAAGCGCGCTGACTCCATAGGCGCTCCAGACATAAAACCCGTGTTTTCCCATGGCCAGGAAGTCGGCAAAGCTTTCAAAAGCCATCAGCGATTGTCCTCCTTCACCAGTTTGTTCACCCACTTGCTGCGTCGTTCCCGCCAGATGACTTCGGTGCGCGCACGCAGCAACACATTGACCGCATACAGCAACCACAGCCCCAACATGCTCAACAGCAGCGGATACTTCATGGCCGGATCGATGGTGGATTCCCCGAACATCTTCAGGGTGGAACCCTGATGCAGGGTCTGCACCCATTCCACGGAATATTTAACGATCACCACATTGATCACTCCCACCATGGCCAGCAGGCCAGCGGCACGAGCGGCCTGGCGAGGATCACGGATCACCGCCTGCAGGGCAATCACCCCCACATACATGAACAGCAGGATCAGCATGGAAGTCATGCGCGCATCCCACTGCCAATAGGTGCCCCAGGTGGGCTTTCCCCACAGGGCGCCGGTGACCAGGGAAATGGCCGCCAGCGCCGCACCGAAGGGGGCGATAGCCTTGAGCATCACTTCCGCCATCTTCATGCGCCAGACCACCGCCACCAGGCCGGACACGCCCAGGGCCATGTAGCCCATCAGCGCACCGCTGGATGCGGGCACATGGATAAAGATGATCCGGTAGCTGTTGCCCTGTTGGTAATCACTGGGGGCAAACGCCAGCCCCCACACCAGGCCGGCAGCCAGTGTCAGCACGGCAATGGGCACCAGCCAGGGCAATACCCGGGAGCTGAAGGTGTAGAAATAACGCGGTGACCCCAGCATGTGGTACCAGCGCTTCAATGTTTGCCAAACCATTTAATTACCCGAACTGATTTTGAGACCGGCGCTCACCGCCAGCGGTCCCAGACTGATCGTTAATGCCAGCAAGGCACCCAGAATCGCCAGAATGCCATCCACATTGGCGCCACCGGCCGCCGCACTCACCGCCCCGGCGCCAAAAATCAGCACCGGGATATACAGCGGCAGCACCAGCACGGCGAGCAGGATACCACCTCGGTTGAGCCCCACCGTGAGCGCCGCGCCAATGGCACCGACTATGGTCAGCGCCGGGGTGCCCAGCAGCAGGCTCAACATCACTGTCCCCAGGGCCGCATCCGGCAGCTGCAGCATGTGCCCCAACAGCGGCGAAATCAGCACCAGCGGCAGACCGGTCAGCAGCCAGTGGGCCAGCAATTTGGCCAGCACCGGCACCACCGGCATCACCGGCGCGGTAAGCAGCATGTCCAGCACACCGCTTTCCTGGTCCCGGCGGAACAGACCATCCAGCGACAGCATCACTGCCAACAGGGCCGCCACCCAGAGTACGCCCGGTGCCACTGTGGCCAGCAATTCCGGTTTCGGAGAGATTGCCAGCGGAAACAGGCTGATCACCATGACGAAGAAAAACAGCGGATTGATGATCTCCGCCGGGCTACGCCACAGCACCAGCAATTCCCGACCCAGCGCTGCACGAAAGGCATTCATGACAGCACCTCGGCACGGCCATTCTCCAGATGCAGACGCTGCACCCCCTCGCCAACCCGGTGGTGAGAGGTATAAATCACCAGGGAGCCGGCCTCGGCGGCCTGCTGCATCTGCGCGTCCAGTTGCGCCACGCCATCCTGATCGATGGCGGTGTAGGGCTCGTCCAGCACCCACACCGCTTTGCGCTCCAGCCACAACCGCGCCAGGGCAACGCGCCGTTTCTGCCCCGCGGACAGATGCGCTGCCGGCACATCCTCGAAGCCCCGCAACCCCACCGCAGCCAGGGCCGCCATGGGGTCGCCGGCCTGATCACTAAGGGCGCAGGCGTAGCGCAGGTTTTCCAGCGGATTGAGCTCTTCGCGGACACCGGGCTGATGTCCCAGATACAGCAGGTCCTGCTGCCACTGGGGCTTCCACCAGCGGCGCTCGCCCTCGAAGAAACCATGCAGCCCCACCAGAATCCGCAACAGGGTGGTCTTGCCGGCGCCATTGGCACCGGTAATCTGCCAGATTTCCCCGGCGCGGGCGGTCAGGCTCAGGCCACTGAACAGCATGCGATCGTCGCGCTCGCAGCCCAGTTGCACAAGCTCCAGTCTGGTGGATGAATCGGACAAAATTGCCTCCATGGAACAGCGCGGCAGTATAGCATGCCCATTCATGTCAGGCTTGATTCAGGCTAGCCTGTCACTCTACCTAATAAGAGGAAATCTCCATGCGCCTGATACCGGGATTTTTTGCCCTGCTGCTTGCCGGCCTGCTCAGCGCCTGCGGCGCAGATAAACCCCTGGCCACCGTCGACCAGGTGGACCTGGAACGCTACAGCGGTACCTGGTATGAAATCGCCCGGCTGCCCCAGTGGTTCCAGCGCGGCTGCTACAATTCCACCGCCAGCTACTCCCTCAATGAGGACGACACCGTACGCGTGGTGAACCGTTGCCAGCGAGAAGGCAAGGAACCCAGCGAGGCGGAAGGCACCGCCCGGGTGGTCCCCGGCTCCGACAACGCCAAACTCAAGGTGCGTTTCGACAGCTGGATCTCCCGGCTGTTGCCCACCATCACCGAGGGCAATTACTGGATCATCGCCCTGGATCAGGACTACCAGACCGTGGTGATCGGCGAACCGAGCCGGGAATACCTGTGGATTCTGGCACGCACCCCAACACTGCCGGATGATCAATATCAAGCTTTGCTGCAGCTGGCCGAGAACAAGGGCTTTCCGGTGGACGAGCTGCAACGTAACCGCGACCTGCAACCGGAACAGTGATCCATGGAACACCATGTCTATTTTGCGGTGTTCGGCTTTGACCATGATCCCCGCCAACTGGATCTGCTGCTAGGACAAAGTGCCGACGACTACTGGCATGAAGGCGAAACCTTCAGCGAGGCCTTCCCCGAAGCCCGCCGCCGGGAAAATCGCTGGATCCTGTCCAGCCAGCTGGATCACACCGCCAGCCACCGGGACCATTTCGAGAAACTGCTCTACAAGCTCAAGCGCCTGGCCCCGCAGCTACAGACACTGGAGCCGGACTACCGTTTCGGTATCGGCGTGTCACACTACTTCGTGATGGACGACCCGGCGTTCTACCTGCCCGCCGAGATTCTCGACGGCTATGAAACCCTGGGCTTTGCCATCACCTTCGATCAACTGGGACTGGACGGCAGCCATGGCACAGGAAATTGAGCGCAAGTTTCTCATCAGGGACGCAGGCATCGTGGATTCACTGGCCGGCGAGCGACTGACTCAGGGCTATCTCAGCCACGACAAGAACGTCACCGTACGCGTTCGCATTGCCGGCACCACCGGCTGGCTGACCATCAAGGGTAAAACCGTGGGCGCCACCCGCAGTGAATTCGAATACCCGGTGCCTGAGGAAGATGCCCGGCAAATGCTGGATGAGCTGTGCAACGCCGGCGTCATCGACAAGACCCGTTACCGCCTGCCCCAGGGCGAGCTGTGCTGGGAAATTGATGTATTTCATGGTGATAACGATGGCCTGATCGTCGCTGAAATCGAGCTGCCCAGTGAAGACACCCCCTTCGACAAACCCGACTGGCTGGGCGAAGAAGTCACCGGTGATCCCCGCTATTACAACAGCGCGCTGAGCAGCACGCCCTTCAACCAGTGGGCCGATGACTGAGCACCGCTTTACCCTCTGGCGCCAGGACGATAACGGCATCCGGGCGAGAGTGGCTGACTACCCGAGTCGCCAGGCAGCAGAACAGGCCCGCCAGCACTATGAAAACCTGGGGCACAAGCAGCTCTACTGGGTGGAAGAAAACCGTCAACGCGACAACGAGTGAATTCGCAGATTGCCCCAGGACATCACGACGTAGTCATAATGTCCCGACAGACTCAGGAGGAGGACGGAGGGAACCATGGACGAGAACACGCTGGTTGCACGGCTATGCCAGCAGGCCATCCACATCAATGAGCAGGCACTGGCGGATCTGCAGCATCAGCCCCTGCCCGCCAACGCCGTGCATGACTGCCGGGTGGCCGTGAAACGGCTGCGTGCACAGTGGCAACTGCTGCGGCCCTGGCTAAGCCGCGACGACCATCGCACCTTTGATCATGGCATCCGCAGTGCCGCCCGGCTGCTGGCCGGCGCCCGGGACAACCACGTCATGGCCGCCACCTTGCAGAAACTGGCCAGCAAAGTTGACAAACCTCAGCGACACTCCCTGAGCCGGGTGGCAAGCACACTGTTCAGCGACCCGGACCCGCAGCCGGAAACCCTCCACCATCAGGAAGCCATCACCGCCTTCGCCCAGGACCAGCAATATTGGCAGTCACTGGCACTGAGCATCAGCGACCATGAGTTGCTGGTCAGTGGTCTGGCGCGCACCTACAAGCAGTGCCGCAATCGCACCATCAAGGCCCAGGGCGGCAGCGATCCAGAGCCCTGGCATGACCTGCGCAAGTGGGTGAAATATCTGCTCTATCAGCAGCAGGCCCTGGCCGATCAGCACATCCACACACCGTGCCACGATGCGGACCTGGAGCGCCTGGGCAAGACCCTGGGCAAACTCCACGACCTGCACATGCTCCGCGAACATGTGCTGACACACAGCCACGCCATCGAGAAAAAGAAGGACCTGACCCATACGCTGGACGCCATTCACGGGCGGGAAAAGCGCTTGCTGAAGAAATGCCAAAGCCACAGCCAGCACCTGTTCCAGACACCCACCAAAAAATGGATTGCCCGGGTAGCCACCCACTGACCGCTCAGGGGAACTTTTCCTTCCTTGCCCACTTCCAAGGGCTTGATACAATCACCAATCCGGTGCCCGAGGACGACCTCGATCACGGCATCCACGGGCAGGCTGTTGAAAAGCCTGCCAGGGGACGACCCCATGCAGGAGTTTCTCATGGCATGGGTACTGGTTATTCTCGCAGGCATTCTCGAATCCGGCTGGGCACTGGGGCTGAAAGCCAGCCACGGCTTCACCCGCCCGCTTCCTTCCCTGTTAACCGTCATCGGCATGGCCGCCAGCTTCTGGCTATTGGCCAAAGCCATGCAGACCCTGCCCGTGGGCACCACCTACGCGGTGTGGACCGGCATGGGCACCATCGGCACCGTGCTGCTGGGGATTGTGCTGTTCCAGGATGCCGTCAACGCGCCGCGTTTGCTGTGCCTGGGGCTGATTCTGGCCGGCATTATCGGGCTGAAAATCTTCAGCCCGTAAGCCCGGCCCCTCTGAAGCGACACAATAGGGGCGTGTCCCGGTTACCGGTTCCCTGTAACATGGCGGCCACGCCCTCTCTTGTCGCTCACTACAGGTTTTCCATGCTCAATAATGACGTTCTGCGCCGCGCTCGCTATATCTTCGACTTTGACGATAACCGCATGATCGGCGTCTTCGCCGAAGCCGGCGAAACCGTGACCCGGGAACAGATCAGCGACTGGCTGAAAAAAGATGACGATCCGGCCTTCCTGAAGTGCAACGATCGCACCCTGGCCATTTTTCTCAACGGCCTGATCAATGCCCTGCGCGGCAAAAAGCCCGGCCCACAACCGGAACCCGAATCCCGCCTGACCAACAACATGATTTTCATGAAGCTGAAAATCGCACTGAACCTGCAGGCCGAGGATGTGCTGGCTGTGCTGGAGCTGGCCAACTTCCGCATGAGCAAACACGAACTGAGCGCCTTCTTCCGCAAGCCCGGCCACAAGCATTACCGGGAATGCAAAGACCAGATCCTGCGCAATTTCCTGGCAGGCTTGCAGGTACAGTTTCGCGACGGCGAATAAACCCTTACCTGAGAGGTAATGGCGTTACCCAACCATAACGGGTTTCATGGCAGTGACACTGGAGACATGCCATGAAACCCGACCTGCCCCAGAGCCTTTTCCTGCTCAACAGCACCGTCCTGCTCACCCATCAGATCGATGCCGCCTACTGGAACGAATGGAACCTCTTCCACTTACCCGGCGGCAACCAACTCAACCTGATACTGAACCTTCCCATCATCGCCCTGGTATTACTGGCCTTCCTGCAAGTCGCCACACACAGCCCCCATCAACGCCTTTGCCATCAGTTCCTGGCTGGCTTGGGACTACTGACGGTGGCGATTCACAGCGGTTTTTTCCTGGCCGGACATCCTGAGTTTCAGCAGCCCATGTCACTACTACTGCTGGCGGCCACGTTGATCTTGTCTCTTACTCAATGGATGACATTGCCACCTGCAAACCACAGCAACCAAACCTGAGGAAAATTGGGCCGCCAGCGACGTTATTCACTTCGCGAACCACTCCGGGCCGAACGTTTCTAATGTAGGCCTGCCAGCACCTTCAGGTTTTATGTTTTCGCTATTAACTATTCACTATTCACTGTTCACTATTAACCAACCCGGCCTACAGAAACAGTTGTAGGAGCTATGCTTGCATGGCGAGCCTCCTTTACGCCGTGTTCGCCATGCAAGCATAGCTCCTACAGGAAAGGGTTAACTGCCTTTCACCGCCCGCACACCGCTCAATGTCTTGAAACACAATTCCTTGGCGGTTTCCCAGAATTCCTGCATGTACGGGGTGTGATCATCCTCCACCCGCACGGCCGCATACAGCGTGCGCCAGACGCCCTTCTCACCCAGCCGCACGGTTTTCAGCAGGTCGTGCTCGGTGTATTCGGTGAGAGCCCAGTTCGGTAACGCGGCCACGCCACGGCCCGCCGCCACCAGTTGTGCGGTCATGGGGGTGAGCTCGGCGGTGCGGATGGCGGCGGGTTCCGCGTTGGCCGGGTTGAGGAAGGCGGTGAACACGTCCAGCCGCTCCCGCTCCACCGGGTAGGTAATCAGGGTCTGGTCGGTAATATCTTCCGGTTCAATCCACTTGCTTGCCGCCAGCGGCGACTGCCGCGACACCGCCAGCACCAGCTCGTAGCGGAACAGGGGCAGGTATTTCACCGCCTCGTTTTCCACCGGGTCAGAGGTGATCACCATGTCCAGATCACCACGCACCAGCGCCGGTAAGGGCGCAAAGCTGAACGCCGCAGACAGATCCAGCTCCACCTCCGGCCAGTGTTCACGGAACGCATCCAGGGCCGGCATCAGCCACTGGAAGCAGGAGTGGCACTCAATGGCGATGTGCAGGCGCCCGGTCTGGCCAGCTGCCAGCCGTTTCAGCTCCCTTTCAGTTTGCTGCACTCTCGGCAACACCTCCCGCGCCAGGGCCAATACCCGCAAACCGGCAGTCGTGAATCGCACCGGTCGCGTGCGCCGGACCAACAAGGCCGCACCGAGCCTCCCCTCCAGATCCTTGAGCTGATGAGACAGCGCAGACTGGGTCACATGAAGGCGTTCCGCCGCTTCCATCAGAGAACCGGCCTCTTCGATGGCCAGCAGGGTGGTCAGGTGTCGCACTTCCAGCATGAGAATATCTCATATTCATAATTAGATATTTGATTTTGCCTCAAGTGGCATCGCGCACACAATAGCCCCATCGATGTCTGCACGTGGACTCACTCCGGTGTGTCCTCGTGCAGACCTGTTGCGTACAAGCAAACCAAGGATGTCATCATGACCACCCTGCACAACCTGGGATTTCCCCGTATCGGCGCACGCCGGGAACTGAAACAGGCACAGGAAGCCTACTGGGCCGGCGATCTGCAACAGAGCGAGCTGGAGCATGTGGGCAAGAGCCTGCGTGAACGGCACTGGACGCTGCAGGCCGATGCCGGCCTGGATCTGGTGCCGGTGGGCGATTTCGCCTGGTATGACCAGATTCTGGAATTTTCCTGCCTGTTGGGCGTGGTGCCAAACCGCTTCCAGCAGAACAACGACGAACCGGTCAGCCTGGACACCCTGTTCCGCATGGCCCGTGGTCGTGCCCCCACCGGCACGCCGGCGGCAGCCTGTGAAATGACCAAGTGGTTTGATACCAACTACCACTACATCGTGCCGGAACTGGCGGCAGACCAGACCTTCCGCATTGCCCGGGAAAGCCTGTTCGATCAGGTAGAAGACGCCAAAGCCCAAGGCCACGCCCCCAAGCCAGTGATCCCCGGCCCACTCACCTATCTGTACCTGAGCAAGGGCGACAGCTTTGATGGCGCCGACGACAGCAGCAAGCTGGCCCTGCTGGACAGCCTGATCCCCGTGTACCGCCAGATCCTGCAGCGGTTTGCGGATCAGGGCGTGGAATGGGTACAGATCGATGAACCGATCCTGGTGCTGGACCTGCCCGACAGCTGGCAGCGCAGCTACCTGCGTGTCTACGACCAGCTCGCCGCCGCCAGTGACTGCAAGTTGCTGCTGGCCACCTACTTCGGTGGCCTGGAAAACAATCTCTTCACCGCCCTGGAACTGCCCGTGGATGGCCTGCACCTGGACCGGGTGCGCGGCAACGATGATCTTGGTCAGGTGGTGCCGCGACTGGGTGACAAGGTGCTGTCGCTGGGTTACATCAATGGCCGCAATATCTGGCGCACAGATCTGGATGCCGCTCTGGATGCGCTGATTTCCCTGCGCAACGAACTGGGCGATCGCCTGTGGCTGGCGCCCTCCTGTTCCCTGCTGCACAGCCCGGTGGATCTGGATCAGGAAGACAAGCTGGATAGCGAACTGAAAAGCTGGCTGAGCTTCGCCAAACAAAAACTGCAGGAGCTGGCCCTGCTGGGCGGCGCGCTCGATGGCGACAGCAGCGTCAATGCCGGCTTGCAGCGTCAGCGCGAAGCCCTGCAGGCTCGCAGCTTGTCCAACCGCATTCATAACCCGGTAGTCGCCAAACGGCTGGCCGCCGCTGGCGAGATATCCCGCGACCGCCACAGCCCCTTTGCCGAACGCATTGCCAAACAACAGAAGTCGCTGCAATTGCCCGCCTTCCCCACCACCACCATCGGCTCCTTCCCGCAGACCCGGGAGATCCGCACCGCCCGCCGCGACTGGAAAACCGGTCGCCTGGACGACGCCACCTACAACGAGCAGATGAAGCAGGAAATTGCCCGCTGCATTCGTTACCAGGAAGAGGTGGAACTGGATGTGCTGGTGCACGGCGAAGCCGAACGCAACGACATGGTGGAATACTTCGGTGAACTGCTGGATGGTTTTGTCTTCACCCGCTTCGGCTGGGTGCAGAGCTATGGCTCGCGCTGTGTGAAACCGCCGATCATCTTCGGCGACGTGCAACGCCCCGAAGCGATGACCGTGGCCTGGGCGCAATACGCCCAGTCACTCACCGACAAACCGGTAAAAGGCATGCTCACCGGGCCGGTGACCATTTTGCAGTGGTCTTTCGTGCGCGATGACCAGCCTCGCGCCGATACCTGTCGCCAGATCGCCCTGGCCCTGCGCGATGAAGTGCAGGACCTGGAAACCGCCGGCATCAAGGTGATCCAGATTGACGAACCCGCCCTGCGCGAAGGCCTGCCGCTGCGCAAGGCAGACTGGGGCCAGTACCTGGACTGGGCCGTGGACTGTTTCCGCCTGGCCACCGTGGGCGTGGCCGACGACACCCAGATCCACACCCATATGTGTTACTCGGAGTTCAACGACATCATCGAGGCCATCGCCGCTCTGGATGCAGACGTGATCACCATCGAAACGTCCCGCTCCAACATGGAGCTGCTGGATGCCTTCCGGGATTTCCAGTACCCCAACGACATTGGCCCGGGCGTGTACGACATCCACTCCCCCAATGAACCGGATGTGGGCTGGATGGTGCAACTGATGGAAAAAGCCGGCGAGCGACTGCCGAAGGAACGGCTGTGGGTCAACCCGGACTGCGGCCTGAAAACCCGCAAGTGGGAAGAAACCCAGGGCGCGTTGGCCAACATGGTGGATGCGGCCAAGCAGCTGCGCGAAGCGGGTTAAACATCCTCTAACGAAACCGAAACCAACGCCCCCGTTGGAGCCTTGCTCGCAAGGCGAAAGGCAAGAAGCTGGCTCAGTGCCAAACCAAACGCCTTCGCTTTGCGAGCAAAGCTCCAACGGGGCGGGTTCTATTCGGCCGCCCCCTCCTCCGCTTCAATCACTTTCAACAACCGGTCCGGCCCCAGCTCTACCGGCTTGGGTTCGCCGGGTAACTGCCAGTGGCCTGCGTGGCGCTCGTCCGGTTTGCTGTCCATCAATGGCAGGCTGGTGAGGTCCGCCAGGGCGTCGCGGAACAGGTCGGTGCGGTAGCATTGGGCAGCAAAGGTCTGGGTTTCTTCCAGGCTGCACTGACGCCAACGCTGCATTTCTTCCAGCAGGAAACGGGCGTCAGATCGCCAGGGGAAATTGGCGTGGAAACCGGCGAACACATGGAAGTGATGGGCCGGAAACGGTTGTCCGGTCAAGCCACCGGGCAGGCGCTGGCTGAACGGTGCGCGAATGATTTCCGCCGGCACATCCAGCCAGGCCGGATGCGCCAGTAGCGACAGGCTCTCCAGCAAATGCTCGTCGGCATGGCGAGCGGCCTTATAGAGTGCCCGCAACATGGCGCGATGAGGCCCGGGATTACGGGCCACCCAGTCACGGGACACCGCCAGCACTTTTTCCGGTGCGTTTTCCCAGATCTGGTAACCGGAAAGAATGCAGTGCCCGGCGCCGGTTAACGCCGCCAGACTGTTCCAGGGTTCGCCCACACAGAAACCATCGATATGCCCCATGCGCAGGTGATCTACCATCTGCGAGGGCGGCAACACCACCAGCTTCACATCGTGGTCCGGATCCAGCCCGGCGACGCTCAGCCAGTGACGTAATTGATAGGCATGACAGGAAAACGGAAACACCACCGCCAGCACCAGCGGCGACTCGCCACTACTGGCACGGGCCGCCACCAGCTTGTTCATGGCACTGGCCATGTCGTTGGGCGTGGGCCCTTCAGACAAGGCACACAGCCCCTGAAACAACATGGGTGACACGGTAATACCGTTGCCGTTCAGCCCCATGGAGAATGCCGTGGCCAGGGGTTTCTTGATACACCCCAGCCCCAGCGACGTGGCCATCATCATGGGCGCCAGCATGGGGGCTGCATCGAGCTGGCCCACCAGCAAACGATCACGCAGGCTGGCCCAGCTCCACTCCGGCTGCAGCTCCACATCCAACCCTTCCGCCGCGAAGTAGCCCGCTTCCTGGGCCACAACTAACGGCAAGCTGTCGGTGAGCGGCATATAGCCGATACGGATTTTCATGGGGTTGGCTCCGCAAGGGGCTGACGACGAACGCTGGATGCCTGACGCTTGACCACCTGAACACCTTCAGCCGGTGTAGCACGCCATACTTTTTTGCTGGGTGCCTCGATCAGGCTGCGTGATTTTTTCAATGGGCTCACTCTTCTCATGCTCGCTCCGTTTTTTGTGGGGCCAGTCGTTTGCTATGCCCTGCGGGTGCGACCGCGACTCTCAACCGACAATGGCAAGATAATTCGCGATGGAACCATCACTCCCACAGGGAAAGCTGGCCAATTCCATCACCCCTGCGCTTTCAGCATCTCGGCATAATCCAGCACTGATCTGGCCACCTGGATTAATGGCTGACCGGTATTCATGGCCTGGCGCCGCAGGGTGCTGTAGGCATCCTGCTCATTGAGGCGGCGGCGTTGCATCAGCAGGCCCTTGGCCCGCTCGATGATCTTGCGTTCCGCCAGCGCTTCGCGGGTCTGTTCCAGCTCTTCGCGCAGTGCCTGGTATTCCCGGAAACGGGCGGTGGCCACGCGCATCACGCCACGCACCCGGGCCAGATCGGTTTCCCCGGCCACATAGGCACTGACGCCGGCACGCAGGGCCGCCACGATCAGATCCTCATCGTCCTGGTTGCAGAACATGACCATGGGCCGCGGCATATCCCGCTGCACCAGTGCCATGCTTTCCAGGGTGTCCCGGTCCGGCGCGTCCATGTCCACAATCACCACATCCGGGTTACTGGAATGCACCTTCTCCGCCAGCCCCGCGGCACTGGTCAGGCGACAGAGGATCTCGTGCCCTTCGTCGATCAGGGCACGTTCCAGAATGGCGGCGCGCGGTGGCTGGTCATCCACCAGCATGATTTTCAGGGCCATAGTGTCGGAAGCATCCAGGGATTGAGTGTTACTGGAGTGGTTTGCAACGGTTGTGCCAGTCATGGGTGGTTTAACTCGCTGTTTTTGTTTGCTATTCCTTATTCACCACAACAGCACCCGCAAAGCGCACCATGACAGTGCACTCTGCGGCGCTAAAACGGCGCTGTATTGGTCAGAGCTTCAGTTCGGCCCAGGCCCACAGTTTTTGTGTATCGGCACCGAAATCATCGGCGTTGTAGTCGGCGTATTTCAGGCCCACCACGTAGTGCTTGCCGATGGGCCGTGCCACCAGCAGGTTGGTTTCCGTGCCGTAGTCACTGCTGCCTTCTTCGGCCTGGAAGTCGTGATACACCGCCGCCAGCTTGAACCCGGCCAGTTTGGTGCCGACACTGACAAAGCTGTCTTTCAGACCATCCGCCGGGGTGACCAGGAACTGGTCCGCCCAGCCGTTGAAGGCGTGCTTGGTGGCCAGCGGCGTCTGGAAAGCAATCTGGCCGTCATCAGAGCCCAGCACTTCCTGCGCCATTTTCACGGTGACCCCGGCCATTTCTGCGCCCACTTCGGCGAAGTAGTACTCGGTATCGCCGGCTTCCACCTCTTGCTGGGCGCCTTCCAGGGTGAGAAGCAGCTTTACGGCATCCAAATCGAAGGCACCGGCATACCGCAGGCCGTAGGTGTCGTTATCGGAATCGGGCACGTTATCGGTTTCCAGCAGGTAGCCGTAGGCGGTGAGTGATCCCCCTGGCATTCCCGCCCAGCTGGCGTTAAACAGGGTATTGGACACATTGGCATCGAACTTGGGCGTAATGCCGTTTACCTGGGTGAGATAGGCCGTTGAGAAAGAAAAATCACCGGTCCCGTAATCCAACTTGGCGCCATCAAAGGTCTGCTCGTCCTGGCGCCAGCCCACGTTGCCGACGAAGCGGGCGTTATCGTAAATGATGCGCTGGCGGCCATAGGTGGCCACCAGGCCGTCGAGGGCATCGCTACCGGTATAGCGTACCGCCGCCCGGTTCAGCTCGGTGACTTCCGGATCGGCAATCACCGGGTAACCCGTCATGTGCGGTGCAAAGTTATCGACTTTTCCAACAATGCGGGTGTCTTCAAACTCCCCCAACACATCAAAACCGTGCAGCGTGCCGCTTTGATAGCCCAGCCGGGTGCGCAGGGTGAGTGCCTGGGCGTCTTCCGCGGCACCGTCGCTATCCACTTCCTCATGGCGCAAGCGCAGATTCAGTAGCGGCTTGCCCTCTTTCAACGCAGTGATAAACGCATCGTCTTCGGCGTGAGCCGTCCCCGAAAAGCCGAGCGTGGAAAGGATAACGCCGGCAGCAATGGCAGAATATTTCATGGTCATTTCCTCGATGTAACGTCCCAAAATAAAAAACAGTGATGTGCTGAAATCAGGCACACCTTCCCCCTGCCCGCTTTTCCGTGTGCGAAAAAGCAGGCGAATCAAATCAGTCATGAACGGTTATCAGGCCCGTTTTCGCACGGCGCCAGTCTCAGCGTCAGTACGCTTGGGCAGCGGCTCCACCTTGCGCTGTTTCTCGTACAGGAATTGCAGCACCTGCTGACGACAACGGACGAAGGTGGGATCGTCGGCCAGGGCCAGGCGGTCCCGTGGACGCGGCACCTTCACATCCAGAATCTCGCCGATGGTGGCGGACGGCCCATTGGTCATCATCACAATGCGGTCTGACAGCAACACCGCCTCGTCCACATCGTGGGTAATCATGATCACCGTGGTGCCCAGCTGAGCATGGATCTCCATCAACGAATCCTGCAGGTGGGCCCGGGTCAGGGCATCCAGCGCCCCGAAGGGTTCGTCCATCAGCAACACCTGGGGCTGCATGGCCAGGGCCCGAGCGATGCCCACGCGCTGCTTCATGCCACCGGAAATTTCATCCGGCTTCTTGTGCATGGCATGGGCCATGTGCACCAGCTCCAGGTTGTGCTCCACCCAGTCGCGAATTTCCGCCCGGCTCTTGGTCTTCTTGAAGACCTGCTTCACCGCAAGCTCCACGTTTTCAAACGACGTAAGCCAGGGCAGCAGCGAATGGTTCTGGAACACCACGGCCCGCTCCGGGCCGGGTTCGGTGACTTCCTGCTTGTCCAGAATCACCCCGCCGTCGGTGGAGTGCAGCAGGCCGGCGACGATATTGAGCACCGTGGATTTCCCGCAGCCGGAGTGACCGATCAGGGACACGAACTCACCGTCGGCAATTTTCAGATTCACATCCTTCAGGGCTTCAAAGCTGCCCTTCGGGGTATCGAATTGCATGCCCACGTTGGACAGTTCCAGTAAGGCTTTCATGTTGATTCTCCTTTCAGCTGCTAGCGTTGTGCTGAAGCTTTGTCCCACACCAGCGCGCGCTGCAGCATCAGCATCAGGCGGTCCAGCAGGAAGCCGATCAGGCCGATGACGATCACCGCCACCATGATCCGGCCCAGGGACTGGGAACTGCCGTTCTGGAATTCATCCCAGACGAATTTCCCCAGGCCCGGGTTCTGCGCCAGCATCTCGGCGGCGATCAACACCATCCAGGCGATCCCCAGGCTCAGACGCAGGCCGGTGAACATCATCGGCAGCGCCGACGGCAGCACGATCTTGCGCACATGGCTGAGAGCATTGAGTCGCAGCACTCGGGATACATTGGTCAGATCCTGGCTGACCGAGGTGACCCCCACCGCCGTATTCATGAGCGTGGGCCACAGGCAGCACAGGGAAACCGTGAACATGGAAGTGAGAAAGGATTTGGACACCATCGGGTCATCGCTCACATACAGCGCACTCACCACCATGGTCACCAGCGGCAACCAGGCCAGCGGCGACACCGGCTTGAACAGCTGCACCAGCGGGTTCACCGCTGCATGCACGGTGCTGCTCAGGCCGATGACGATGCCCAGCGGAATGGCGATCATCGACGCCAGCAGAAACCCACTCATCACCGTGATCAGGCTGGTACCGATCTGATCAAAGAAGGTAGGCGCACCGGTGTAATCCCGGGTGACCGGCTCCCAGTCCGGCTGCTGTTGCAGCCGGGCGGCAATGTACTTTTCCTGCCGCTCATAAAACGCCACTTCCCGCTCACGGGACTGCTGGTGTTCACTGACCAGATTGCCCGCCTGCTCCCAGACCTGGGCCGGGCCGGGGAACTGACCCAGCGAGGTATCAATACGCTGGGCCGCGAACTGCCACAGGAGCAGGAACAGGCCTATCCCCAGCACCGGCCACAGCAGCTGGCGCATCAGCGCTTGCCACTGGTCACGGGATACCTTGCCCGTGGCCAGTGCGCGGTAGGGTTCCATCCAGGTCGGAAATGTCAGGGTCACCATGGTTGTCTCCTTCCTCTCGGGTCCCCGGTTACAGGGTGTCGCCGTCTTTCAGGCCGATGGGGAACTTGCTCAGGTACTCGTTGGGCTTGCGGCCGTCATAGGTGACGTTGTCGATGAACTCGCTCTGCGGCGGCTTGAAGCCATCTTCGCTGGCGAAGTCCGGGAATTCATCGGCGCTCATCTTGCCTTCGGCAATCAGTGACTTGGCCGCCTGGGTGTAGATGTCCGGGCGATACACTTTTTTCGCGATATCCATGTACCAGCTGTCCGGCTTGCTCTCGCTGATCTGTCCCCAGCGACGCATTTGCGTCAGGTACCAGATGGCATCGGAGTAGTAGGGATAGGTGGCGTTGTGACGGAAAAACACGTTGAAGTCCGGAATCTCCCGCTTGTCGCCTTTCTCGTACTCGAAGGTGCCGGTCATGGAGTTGGCGATCACGTCATAGTCGGCGCCCACATAGTTGGGGCGGGACAGGATCTTCACTGCTTCCGGGCGGTTGGCGTTGTTGTTTTCGTCCAGCCACTTGGCGGCGCGGATCATCGCCTTGACCACACGGATGTGGGTGTTGGGATATTCCTCCGCCCAGGCCTTGCTGACCCCGAAGACTTTTTCCGGATTGTTTTTCCAGATTTCGTAATCGGTAATCACCGGCACACCGATGCCCTTGAACACGGCTTGCTGGTTCCAGGGCTCACCCACGCAGTAGCCATGAATGGTGCCGGCTTCCAGGGTGGCGGGCATTTGCGGCGGCGGTGTCACTGACAGCAACACGTCTGCCTGCAACTGGCCGCTGGTATCGCCCTTGTGCGGCGCGTAGTAGCCCGGGTTCAGGCCACCGGCGGCGAGCCAGTAACGCAGCTCGTAGTTATGGGTGGACACCGGAAACACCATGCCCATCTTGAAAGACTTGCCGGCGTCCTTGTATTGCTCCACCACCGGCTTAAGGGTGTCGGCCTTGATGGGATGCACCGGTTTGCCATCCTTGCTGGGAATATGCTTTTTCATTTCTTCCCAGACGGAGTTGGAAACGGTAATGCCGTTACCGTTCAGATCCATGCTGAAGGCGGTAATGATATGGGCTTCGGTGCCATACCCGATGGTCGCCCCCAACGGCTGGCCGGCCAGCATGTGAGCGCCATCCAGCTGACCATCAATCACCCGGTCCAGCAGCACCTTCCAGTTGGCCTGGGCTTCCAGGGTCACGAACAGGCCTTCTTCCTCGAAGTAGCCTTTCTCGTAGGCAATGGCCAGCGGCGCCATATCCGTCAGCTTGATAAAACCGAACTTGAGGTCGGCCTTTTCCGGCCAGCCCACCGCATCATCCGCCACGGACGTTGCCGACAGGCCCAGTGTCATCGCGGCCAACACACCACAGAATGTTTTCTTGAAACCTTTCATCATCCTTCCCTCTTCTGCCCGTTTTTTTCGGGCATAAAAAAAGCGCTCAAAGCGTCCCGCCACCATTGGCAGGAATCTTTGAGCGCCTTTGCTCGCATCGGAGTGTGGTCGCCGTTGACCACACAGATGGTTATCTCGCGCACAACGCAGTGGTTGTGCTTACCCTGTCATAAGGCAAATGCTGTGCCAGTTTTGAAAAGGCTGATTTTTCATGACGTTACCGATACCGGGTGCAAGCCGGGCCGGCTTCAGCGCCCGCTTATTGCCCAGCCGGCACCGTTGTGAGTCAGTCCCGCCTCACCAAAATGCATCACGCTTTTGCTGCAACATCACTTTCGTGCCGCAAACCCCGGGTTTTGCCCCGACCTGGTGAAAAAACCACGCACTGCTTGGGAGCCTTTGCGACCAAAGCCGCATTTATCACTGCGGTGAATGATGAACATCATTCGAATGATAAAGCCGACGACGCCATGGCCTGTTAGGCTGCGCGCTGGATTACCGGAGAGACCCGGCACGTCGCCCTGTATTGGTTTTCCCGAGTGCGCCTTCCCATTTGATTACCTGCGAGACACTGCGTGACGACCACCGAAAGAGATCACCTGCTCACCGCCATAGCCGGCGCCTTCAGCCTGGTGATTGCCCTGGGCATTGGCCGCTTCCTGTTCACCCCGGCCCTGCCCGACATGATTGCGGAAAGCACCCTCACCGCCATCAGCGGCGGCTACCTGGCGGCGATCAACTATGGGGGCTACCTGGCCGGCGCCATGCTCGCCATGGCGGTACCCGCCCACCGGGCCCGCACAGCGTTCTGGCTGGCACTGTGGGTGAGCGTAGTCACCAGCCTGCTCATGGGCCTGAGCACCACCTTCACGCCCTGGGCTATCAACCGGTTCCTGGCCGGGGTAGCCAGCGCCATCATCATGGTCAACGGTTCCGCCCTGGTGCTGGGCGCCATGCCCAATCATCTGCGGGCCCGGCTCGGCAATATTCACTATGCCGGCATCGGCCTGGGCATCAGTATCGCCGCCCTCACCGTTGCTTTTATTGAAACCCTGCACGGCAGCTACGCCACCATGTGGCTGGCCTGTGGCGCCCTGGCCCTGGTCCTGCTACCACTGCTGCGCCGCATCCCCGCCCTGCCCCACGCCAAACACAGTCAGCACGAACGGGCGCCGGTGAACCGCTCCGCCCTGGGCTTTCTGATCGCCAGCTACACCTTGGCCGGCTTCGGCTACATCACCAGCACCACCTACCTGCCGGTGATCGCCAAAGCGCAATTGCCGGGCCTGGACAGCGCCGCCTTCTATACCTGGCTGGCCGTGGGCCTGGCCGCCGTGCCCGCCAACCTGCTGTGGGGCAAACTCGCCAGCCACACCAGCGAACGCAACGCACTTATGACCGCACTGGTGGTTCAGGCCCTGGGCGTCAGCGCCCCCGCCTGGCTACCCGGCCTCACCGGGCTGGTCATCAGCGGCCTGCTGGTGGGCGGCACCTTCACCGCCGTGGTCGCCCTGAGCATGTACTGCGGCCGCCAACTGGCCCCCCACGCCGCCAGCGCCGCCCTGGGCGCATTGACGGCCTGCTATGGGGTCGGGCAGATACTGGGGCCGGTGGTGACGGCGCGGTTACTGGAAAGCAGCGGGAGTTTTGCGCCCGGGTTGCTGGGGGCGGCAGTGGCGTTGATTGGGGCGGCGGTGTTGTTGGTGCCGTTGGGGAAGGTGCGGTTTTAGAGCCGGTTCACGGCCTGCTGGCGGACTAACAACGGCATGGCTGCAAACAGCAGCAAAGAAAAGAGATAGGCCATACCGGATACCGGGTCGCGTCCGGCCAGATACTCGCCCAGACTCTGCCCTTGAAACCGCATCACCGCCAACTCGGCACTGAGCATCATCAACAGGGCCGGCAAGCCAGTGCCAATACACTGCATCACCGTCACCAACCCAAATCGCCGCACCAGCCAGCGGGCCACCAGAAAACTGGCCAGCAATATGAAAGGCAATTCAACCAGCTCAGCCCAGCGTTCCCCAAGTCGCGGCACCAGGAAGGGAATGCGGATCATGGCCAGGGCGAAGCCTGTGGCAAAGATCAGGGTGAAGTAGATGAGAGCGGGTTTTATCAGTCGCATTTGGACAACCGTCTTCGTATTACTCTATGCCTTAACAGTGCGACAACAGCATCCAAATAAAAAGTCTAAAATCCCGGTCTCGCCTTTCTCAATCCTGCACTTCTGAAAACGAGTAAAACGGGAAATGGTAGACCTGACCCTAGATCCGCTTGCTGTTGTTGGTGCCGCTGGGAAAGGTGCGGTTTTAGGGTTTTGGGGCAGGAAGAAGGTGTCCGCTAAAGGGGGAGAGGATCAGTCCTTGCTTGAGCGCCTTGTTATAACGCTTTTAATTAAGCTCATAATTAACAAAATTATTCCATTCATCAATGGCATCACTGGCTGCTTCTTGATGCCTCCGAGCGGCTTCGTTTTGCTCATCAACAAAATCTGAAATGCACCGCTTGAAACTTTGAACCTCATCATTGAAATTATCTAACTCCCACTGAGAGTTGAACTGATATGGTTTATAAGGCGTGGAGCAAGAAAGGCTAGGAGTAAACATATCGGCCATAACTGGGAGCGCTATTGCCAACATCGTTGCGCCAATTAGGATCGCTTTATTGATTCTCATGTGTATTGCTCCATTGCGTTATAGTCCGGCTCACCGGGTGAATTTTTGATGGCGGCTTTTGTGCCGTATTCTGCACAAAAGGTGACAGCGGAAATTTATCCGGTCCAGCCGTTTGTTATGTTCACTTCGCACCGATTACATCAAGCGCCTTAAGCATGGAGCCAATATCTTCGCGCATACGGTCAGTGACGGTTAAATCTGAGTAGTACTGTTTTCCCTGGAAGCGAATTATTGCCTCCTTGGAAGAAACGATTTTATCAGCCAAGGCGCGATACTTTTTCTTGCTCAGATCAAGATATGCGGTCTCCCAAGCATTGCCGCCATAGTTATCTCGATTGAATCTCACGGCTGGTGATTGAAACGGAACACCGTCTGTTACTACCTTGAAGCTTTTGGCGAAAAGCCAAGAATCATCGTAGTAGTGAAGTTTAAGAAATACAGTTGCCTTTTCAGGGCGGAGAGTCCCTACCACAGCCACATAAGATTTCTTTGCATATGGCCCGGACATATAGCGGACTGGCTCAAAACGAATGAATCCTTCGACTTTATCGTAGTCAGTTACATGCCGAGTAATGCCCTCAAGGATTGTGTCTCGCTTTTCCGGCGGGAATGAATCTACATATGCCTTCAAGTATCCGTTCCAATCATCACCGCGAAGCAGCCTCTCATTACTGAGCTTCATTTCCGAAGGGTGGTACTTGTAGTTCTCGTCGTAGTTAAGCTCCGCTCCTTCTGTCAGAGACACCCATTTCGGCTCGACGGCTATTGGTGCCGGCGCCGCTTTGGTTACGACATCATGCTTTGCGCTGGTGGTGCCTGTTGCCGCGCAGCCAACCGCAAATGCGGCGGCCGCCGCAATGATTGTTACTTGAAGCTTCACCGCACTCTCCTTAGTGAACATGGCAGCGTATTCAGTCGAACGATTCGACATATCTTTCTTCGACATAATTCTTTTATGAATTCCGGGAGAAACACTTAAATTCGCAAGGCCGTCAAACAAGAACTCTTCTCGTCTGAAAAAACGCGAAGAAGCGGCCTATTTCCTGACTTCCCCCGATATCACCCCGTTCTGAAAACCACTCTATATCAACCGTTTAGCATTTTCTGTAAGCCATATCCTACAAAGATAGGGCTCGTTCTGTTGAGCACGGGATAGTCCGGATACCGGTTTGGAGGGGTACCGCCCAAGTGGGTCTGAATGAACCACTGGGCCCAGCTTACGAAGACGCAGAGGGTTTCGAAGGCACGGCAGTGACTTCAGCCCCTTCGCCTTGCGAGCAAGGCTCCAACGAGGGTTGGGGGGTTGAGGCGTTGAAGAGTGTTGGGGTAAGGGCCGCTTGGGAGCCACTGAACTCAGGGTGTGATGGTGAAGCGCATGACGCCGATGATCTGATTGTCAGCTGTGCGCACTTCCACTCGCCAGCGGCCTTGTGAGGGCACCGGGATATGGCGTTTGTGGGACCAGGTGCGAAAGCCGGATTCGCGGCCGCCGTAGAGCTTGAGGGGAATCCGGTCGACCTGCTCGCCGTTCTGGAACCAGTAATGGTAAATCTCCTGCCCCAGCCCCAACGGCGCCTTGATGGCGGTGTAGGCATAGAGGCCGGCGGTGACTTCGTCGCTGGAGAAGCTTTGCCCGGTGACCAGGGGTTGGCGTTGCTCTCGGTTGAACGACAGGGCCATGGCGCGCTCTTCCAGGGACAGGGTCAGCGGTGGCACCAGGGGTGCCAGCCAGCGTGGCGCCAGGGCGATCACACAGGACACGGCCAGCAAACCCGCCCAGCGAAACCATTTTCGCGGCCCGCCGAAGCGCCAGAAGCTGGGCAGCGCAAACAGGGCGGTGAGCCAACCGGCCCAGGTGAGTGCGGCATCGGTGCTCCAGTGGAAGATCAGCGGCAGCAGCACCAGCAAGGCCACGAATAACGCCCAGGCGTGAAAGCCGAAGTACAGCGCCCGGTGCCGGGCCAGCCAGAAGTACAGCGGGTCGATGATGCTGACCAGGGCGGCGCTGATCACCAGGGTGGTGAAGAAGATGTATTCCGCCCCGCCGGACCATTGCAGCAGCACGAACGGCAGGCTGAAGAAGAAGGCCTCCTGGTGAACCGCCTGCAACAGCAGCTTCAGCATGCCCTGGGACATACCCTCCATGGCGGTGCCTGCCAGGCGTTGTTGCCACAGGCTCTCGGTAATCAGCAGCAACCAGCTGAGGATCAGAAAGCCGGTAAGTACCGCCGCCAGCCAGGGCTGGCGCTCCACCAGGAAGTAACTGCTCAACCCCAGCGCAAAGCTGATCACCGCCCACAGGTGGCGGATCCGGTAGAGCTTGTCGGTCAAGGTTTGCAGGGCGGGTGGCAAGGGTGTGGCTCCGTCGGGGTTTGGCTGTTCGACGTACTATAGGCGCAGGGGTTCCCGATGGGTGTAAGAACTGGAGGGATTTGTTTTGGGAGGGTCGATACCGGCTCTTGGTATCATTTGAGGGTTTCGTTGGCTGGTATCCCTGATCGCCCTGCGGGCGATTTCCGCGCTACGCGCGGTTCGCGGCTCAAGCGCCGCTCCTACAGGTTGGTGTTGAGAGGTTGGAGTGGCGCGGCCTGGGGCCGCGCGGGTTAGCCGGCGAAGTTGAGGAGGACGCCGGCGGCGACGGCGGAGCCGATGACGCCGGCTACGTTGGGGCCCATGGCGTGCATGAGCAGGAAGTTGTGGGGGTTGGCTTCCAGGCCCACCTTGTTGGCCACGCGGGCGGCCATGGGCACGGCGGAGACGCCGGCGGCGCCGATGATGGGGTTCACCGGGTGGCGGCTGAGGCGGTTGAGCAGTTTGGCCATGAGCACGCCGGTGGCGGTGCCGATCATGAAGGCCACCAGGCCCAGCACCAGGATGCCCAGGGTTTCCATGACCAGGAACTGTTCGGCGCTGAGTTTCGCGCCCACTGCCAGGCCGAGCATGATGGTGACGATATTGATCAGCGCGTTGCTGGTGGTATCCACCAGGCGGCTGACCACGCCGGATTCCTTCATCAGGTTACCCAGGCAGAACATGCCCAGCAGCGGCGCCGCATCGGGCAATACCAACGCCACCAGAACCAGCAGCAGAATGGGGAAGAGAATCTTCTCCGTCTGGCTCACCGGGCGCAGCTGTTCCATCTTGATGGTGCGCTCCTTGGCGGTGGTGAGGGCGCGAATGATGGGGGGCTGAATGATCGGCACCAGGGCCATGTAGGAATAGGCGGCCACGGCAATGGCGCCGAGCAGCTCCGGGGCCAGCTTGGTGGTGACATAGATGGAGGTGGGGCCGTCTGCGCCGCCGATGATGCCGATGGCCGCGGCATCCGCCAGGGAGAATTCCATGCCCAGGAAGTTCAGTGCCAGGGCCCCCAGCAGGGCCGCGAAGATGCCGAACTGGGCTGCGGCGCCCAGCAACAGGGTGCGCGGGTTGGCCAGCAGCGGGCCGAAGTCGGTCATGGCGCCCACGCCCATGAAGATCAGCAGCGGGAAGATGCCGGTCATCAGGCCCACGGTGTAGATCAGGTAGAGGATGCCATCGCCGTAGTTGGCTTTTTGCGCCAGGTGGTGAAGTTGGTCCTGTACTGCCGGCCCGGCGCCTTCAGCGGCTTTATAGAGCGCTTCTCGCCCGGCATCCGCATCCATGCCGAGCACCTGGGCCATGCTGGCGAGCAGATCCTGGCTGCCGAAGTGCATGGCCTGGCTGATGGCGGATTCCGCCAGCCCGGCCACGGGGATGTTGGCCAGCAGACCGCCGAAGCCTATGGGCAATAATAATAGCGGTTCGAATTTCTTGTTGATGGCCAGCCACAGCAGACCGAGGCAGACCAGCAGCATGATCAGCTGGCCACCGGACAGATGAAACAGGCCGGTGCTGTGCCAAAGCGTCTCCAATTTATCCATGGGCCGGCTCCAGGCTGAGCAGGGTCTGGCCGACGGTGACCGCATCGCCCTCTTTCACCGCCATCTCGGTGACGATGCCCGCTTCCGGGCTGGACACGTCGGTTTCCATTTTCATGGCTTCCAGCA
Source organism: uncultured Alcanivorax sp. (assembly GCF_947258575.1). Classification (GTDB taxonomy): domain Bacteria; phylum Pseudomonadota; class Gammaproteobacteria; order Pseudomonadales; family Alcanivoracaceae; genus Alcanivorax. The sequence goes on along the minus strand of NZ_CAMYIV010000006.1, from coordinate 191,470 downwards.
CCATGATCTTCTGCCCTTCGGTAACCCGGTCGCCGGGTTTCACCAGCACCTTGAAGATGTTGCCGGCCAGGGGCGCCGGGATTGGTGTGCTCTGGGACGGGTTGTGCACCACCGGCGGGTTGGACTGGCCGGCCCCGGCGCTTTCGCCCAGGGCCTTGATGCCTGTCACGTCGCCACCGTCGCTGACTTTGACGGTGTACTCCCGGCCATCCACGTCCACGGTATAAACGCCGTCGCTATTGCCGGCAACAGGCAACGCCTTGCCGTCGGGGACCGGCTCGAACGCGGAGGGGTCGCCGCGATGCTCCAGGAACCGCAGGCCGATTTGCGTAAACAGCGCATAGGTCAGCACATCATCGATACGGCGCTTGCCGTCCGCCAGTTGCAGCCCTTTTTCGCTGGCCAGGGTTTCTACTTCCCGGGTCAGGCTGTCCATTTCGTCATCGATCAGGTCGGCGGGGCGACAGGTGACAGGCTCGTCGCCGTCCAGGGCACGGGCCTGCAATTCGCTGTTGAAGGCCGCTGGCGCCGCGCCGTATTCGCCGCGCAGTACGCCACGGGTTTCCTTGCTCAGTGCCTTGTAGCGTTCGCCGGAGAGCACATTGAGCACCGCCTGGGTGCCGACGATCTGGGAGGTGGGCGTGACCAGGGGAATAAAGCCCAGGTCTTCGCGCACAGCGGGAATTTCCTGCAGCACTTCGTCGAACCGGTCGGTGGCGCCCTGCTCTTTCAGCTGGCTTTCCATGTTGGTGAGCATGCCGCCGGGCACCTGGGCGACCAGGATGCGCGCATCCACACCGCGCAGGCTGCCTTCAAACTGGGCGTACTTCTTGCGCACTTCACGGAAGTAGCCGGCAATACGATTGAGTTTTTTCAGATCCAGGCCGGTATCCCGGTCGGTGCCTTCCAGCATGGCCACCACGGACTCGGTGGGGCTGTGGCCGTAGGTCATGGACATGGACGAGATGGCGGTGTCCACATTATCAATGCCGGCCTCGGCGGCTTTCAGTGCGGTTGCCGTGGAAAGACCGGTGGTGGCGTGGCACTGCATGTGCACCGGAATGGAGAGCGTCTGCTTGAGGCGGCTGACCAGCTCAAAGGCCACATTGGGGCGCAGCAGGCCGGCCATGTCCTTGATGGCCACGGAGTGGGCGCCCATCTGCTCGATCACTTTGCCCTGCTCTACCCACATATCCAGGGTATGCACCGGGCTGACGGTGTAGGCGATGGTGCCCTGGGCGTGTTTGCCCTGTTTGATGACGGCGGCGATAGCGCGCTCGATGTTGCGCATGTCGTTCATGGCATCGAACACCCGGAACACATCCACGCCACTTTCCGCAGCGCGCTCCACAAAGGCATCCACCACATCGTCGGCGTAGTGCCGATAGCCGAGCAGGTTCTGGCCGCGCAGCAACATCTGCTGAGGCGTATTGGGCATGGCCTTTTTCAGCTCGCGGATACGCTCCCAGGGGTCTTCGCCCAGATAACGGATGCAGGCATCAAAGGTGGCGCCGCCCCAGGATTCCAGGGACCAGAAACCGATGTCGTCCAGTTCTGCGGCAATGGGCAACATGTCGTCCAGACGCATGCGCGTGGCAAACAGGGACTGATGGGCGTCGCGCAGCACCACATCGGTGATGCCCAGAGGCTTGTGATCACTCATGGAAAAATTCCGGTTATTGCTGGGACTGCCGGTGCTGACGCACCGCCTTTTCAATGGCCTTGATCACCGCAGGGGACGGCATGTCTCCGGCGGGTGCTGCGGTCGTTGTCGCGGCGCTCACGGCTGGCGCCTGCCCGAAGCGTTTCACCAGCAACGACATTAACGTCGTTACGGCCACGAGAATAATCAGAAAGGAAAAGACCACACCCATGCCGATCAGCATGAGCTCCAGGCCCTGAGCCATCAGTGTGTTCATGGAACACTCCTTTACGGTTCCGGTGGCGGTTTGAGTAACCGCAGGCGAGAGGCGGCGGCCTGCCGTGTCAGCGGGCGTCACGGGAACACTGCCAGGGTTATTGGGAAGCGCTCCAGGTCTCTCGTCGATTTCTGGGAATGTAGAGGGATTGTCGACAACCTGCAATGAGGCCAGTGTACAGGGGGAGTGATTGATTTGATCAATTGGCGTGGCCCAGACGGTGCCGGACCACTGCGAAAGGGGGATGGTGCGGTTTATGTTGTGCCAGCCCGAAACGAAAAAGGGCCCGCTAAGTAGCGGGCCCTTTTAGGGATATGGCGCACCGGGGAGGATTCGAACCCCCGACCTACTGGTTCGTAGCCAGTTGCTCTATCCAACTGAGCTACCGGTGCATGTCTCGTTGCTGTATCGCCCCGAGAGGCTGCGCATTATTCCCAAAGCCCCGCCGGGAGTCAAGCGCCGGTCGCTCAAAACTTCAGCAATCAGTCTTCTGCGGTTTCCATTTGTTTTTGCAGGTAATTTTCAATGCCCACCAGCTTGATCAGGCTAAGCTGGGTTTCCAGCCAATCGATGTGCTCTTCCTCGGATTCGAGAATGTTCTTGAGCAGGTTACGGCTGATGTAATCCTGAATGGATTCGCAGTAGGCAATCCCTTCACGCAGATCCGGTACCGCCATTTTTTCCAGCTTGAGATCGCACTCAAGCATCTCTTTGGTGTTTTCACCAATCATCAGCTTGCCCAGATCCTGCAGATTTGGAATGCCTTCCAGAAACAGGATGCGCTCTACCAGCCAGTCCGCGTGTTTCATCTCGTCGATGGACTCGTGGTACTCCTTCTCATAAAGCGCCTGGAGACCCCAGTCCTTGTACATTTTGGCATGCAGGAAGTACTGGTTGATGGCTACGAGTTCGTTGCCGAGTGCCCGGTTCAGGTACTCAATCGCCTTGGCGTCGCCTTTCATGGGGGTGTCTCCGTCCGATGAACTTGGGTCTAAACTTGGGTTAATCCCCATTGTTCAGCAAGCGGATGACAGAGACAAGGCAGGAATGCAAAAAAGCGCTTGCAATACAAGCGCTTATGCAAATGAGAACGATTAGTTATGCGGTTTGCGGCCAGTAAACCACCACACCGTCAGGGGAAGGGTGCGAGAATGAGGGGGCCTCGTTGGCGCTACGGGCTTCACGCATCACTTGGCGGGCATGACGGGCACATTTACCACACTGACTTCCAACCCCAAGTTCCCGACGAAGATCACGCAGGCTGTCGCAGCCGTTGCCGACCGCTTCCCGTATATGGTTGTCAGTAATGCCCTTACAAATGCATACATACATAAGAATGCCATCCCTCAATCTCTAGTGGGCATGCTAACCCTAACGCGAATCATTATCAACTGCTTTCAAGAAAGAAAACATTGGCCTGACAGCACTTCGTTATGGTCAAGCCAGCCACTAGTCACATTTTTGCTTACGCCCACTCCTGCCCTGTCCTATCAACGCGCGCACGGATATGGCGCAGAGGAAGCAGCGAATCAGTGAAGGTTGTTATGCCAGGGACAGAAATCAGGGAGTTTTTGCGGTGATTCAGGACAAGGAGCCCGGTAGCGGCTCCTGACCGCCACCGGTTGCGTAGGGTGCACTGAGCCTAAGGCGAACTGCACCGATCGGGCGGTTGATGGTGCAGTTCGCCCCAGGCTCAGTGCACCCTACGTTTTAGAAAGACGCGGGGTTTTGCGTTTGCGGCCATAAAAAAAGCCCCGCGATTGCGGGGCCTTTTTAAATCAGTCCGGATCGTGGGATCAGGACGATTTTTTGGCGGCTGGACGCTTGGCTGCCGCTTTTTTCTTGGCCGGGCTCTTGCGAGCGGCGGCTTTCTTGGTGGCTGGCTTGCGCTTGGCTGCGGCTTTCTTGGCAGGAGCCTTACGGGTGGCCGCTTTCTTGGCCGGCGCTTTGCGAGTGGCCGCTTTCTTGCGAGGGGTGGTTTTTTTCTTTACGGCGCGCTTGGCTTTAGCCGCGGCTTTCTTGGCAGCAGCCTTGGCTTTCTGCTCGGCTTTCTTCTGCTCGGCCTTGGCTTTTTTCGCCAGCTTACGCTCGTGTTCACGCAGCTTGGTCTTCAGGTTGCGCTCGGCGGTGCGGAATTTTTTCACCTCACGAGTGACCACTTTCTTGGCCGCCTGGATTTCTGCACGAATCAGCTTGGCTTCACCACGCAGATCCTGCAGTTTCAAACGAACGGTATTCATGCGACCGCGTGCCGTATCCACTGCACGCTTGGCGGCGGCAGTCGGAGTGGCCTTCGCTTTGTCACGTTTGGCGGCAACATCAGCACGCATTTTGGACAGCTTGCCATTCTCGGTATCGATCTTGGCGCGGTGCTTGTCCAGTTTCGCCTGAGTCTGTTCGGCTTTTTTCTGCGCCTGATCCACGGCTTTCTGTTGCAGTTTTACCTTGGATTCAGCGTTAGTGACGGACTTTGGCAGAGCCGGTGCTTTTGCAGCGGTAGCCTTCTTTGCTGCGGGCTTGCGCGCCGCAGTTTTTTTCGCGGCGGCTTTCTTTGCTCGAGCCATGATTGATCTCCTAAGCTATGGCGTTGTCATCAGTACTGCGACAATTCGAAAAATAGCATAAAAAAAAATCAGTTGGTACATTATTTGACCAATTCGTTTTTGTTTTTTTCATTTTCCATGCTCTCGATTTATCCATGCCCCTTTTCTGATTCCTTTTCTGTTTCTGCAAAAACATTTTCAGCGGGGGTTCTGACAGGCTGATGAGCCAGCCTAAAAACCCCAAAGGAATATTTTTCCTGCTGATTTACGCACTTTTGTTAAATAAAACCCGGCACCATCACATAGAAAAAATCATCAATCGGCAGAGGCGGCTGGCGCACGAAGCGCTGTCTCGATTGCATGGCAAAGCCCCCCAAAAGAGAACGAACATCCGCCAATGCCAGAACAACAACGACTCCACCCAAGGCGACACCACAACTCCATGCACGGCTTTCCTGTGTAGAAACGTTACATTTTCGGGCCTTGTTAAAGACACACTGTGCTTGAGAAACACTGCACCAAAATGGGCGCCCCGTCATGACCGCTGAGGGCACACACCGATAACAACGTCGTCCCCACAGATCAGGGAAATCCGCGCATAGGGTCAAGCGGCATTAGCGGATCGTGCGTGTCCCAGTCATCGTCGCAGCCATCAAGAGGGTAACCGCCACACTTTCGCCCTCCCCTGCGCGTTACCTTTCAGAAAATCAGAAAGCGCAGGCAACGTGTCAGGCATGGCCGTCGTTTAACAGAACGAGAAAGAAGCAACGCAAGGAAGAAGAGACGACGAGATCGGCAAGGCCGAGTGACGGCTGGCAAAAAATCACTGGCTCACCAGGTGGCTGGAGAGCCGGCATCCCCCTTCGCAGAACCTCGAAATTATGCAATTTATGTCGCCAGACAACCGCTGAGAGCGACGAGCCGGCACAACTCTCGGCAAAGAAGAAAACCTCTTGCTACCGCAAAGCGTTGTTTGCATCGCCAAGGAAGGGTGTAACGCTGCCCTGAGGCGGCGCGATGCCAGGGAATGCTCAGAGCCTTTCAAGCGCTCCCTGGCGCTGCCAGGGAGGCTGAACGCCTGCTGAAACAGATATTGGCGCCCCGCCAGCGAATTCAGCACAAAAAAAGGGAAGCCAGTGGCTTCCCTTTCTCTTTATCGCTGTTGTGCAGAGGCTCAGGCTTGCAGAGCTTCCAGCACGCGATTGCGGATATCATCCACCGAGCCAACACCGGCCACACGCACATAGCGGGGCGCCTTGGCATCGTCCTTTTTCGCCAGGTCCTGATAGAAATCTACCAGCGGGCGGGTCTGGGACTGATATACCTCGAGACGTTTGCGAACGGTCTCTTCCTTATCGTCATCACGCTGAACCAGCTCTTCACCGGTTTCATCGTCCTTGTCGGCTTCTTTCGGCGGATTGTATTTCACGTGGTAAACCCGGCCGGAAGACGGATGCACACGACGACCGCTCAGGCGCTCGATAATCTCTTCATCGTCCACATCGATTTCGACCACGAAGTCGATATCCACACCCTGCTCCACCAGCGCTTGCGCCTGGGGAATGGTGCGGGGGAAGCCGTCGAACAGAAAACCGTTGGCGCAGTCGTCTTCGCTGATACGCTCTTTGACCAGGCCCAGAATGATGTCATCGGATACCAGACCGCCAGCATCCATCACTTTCTTGGCTTCCAAACCCAGGGGAGTGCCTGCTTTAACAGCAGCGCGCAGCATGTCACCGGTGGAAATCTGAGGAATATTGAACTGTTCCTTGATGAACTGCGCCTGGGTGCCCTTGCCCGCACCGGGGGCACCAAGCAGGATGACACGCATAGGATTCTCCATCTTTCTGTGGTCGAAAAGGCATCAGAAGGCCAAGTGAAATGCTCTGCCACAAAGGGAGCCGGCCAGGAGCGCTCACATCAAGGCAATAAAGCGCTGAATCAGAGACCTGATTCAGGCGTTTCCATGCAGAGCTGGGCACTTTGACGACGCGAATATTGTTGCAGAACCTTCCGTTTGGGCCACTCAGGGGCCTCCGAAGGGGTGCAACTTTACCCTGAGGCCCGGTTCTTCACAAGTAATAGGAGGGTGCTACCTTGGTAGCACCCCGGGGAGTTGGCGGGATCAGGGGCGTTCGAGAACCAGGACGGCCGGGCCGCCCTGGGGCAGTTCCAGGGGTTTGACCGGGGCCATGATGGCAGCCTGGTCCACTGCGCCACCGGGCGCCGGGGTGTAGCGGGCACCAATGACCAGCGCCGCATTGTCATCCGGATAGCGTTGCAGCCAGTCCTGGGCGGACAACGACACGGTGGCGGGAAAATGGGGCACCACCTGGCGACGGGCAGCGAGAGGCTGGCCGCTACTGCCGGCCTCGCGGAGATAGACAAACACAGTGCCCCCCGCGGGCAGGTCCTCCGCCGTGACGACGGCCTGGATACCGGCAAATTTTTCCTGGCGGGCCTTTTGTTCACGGGCATTTTCCAGGCCGCGACGCAGCAGGTCGCCGGTTTCACCCTGACTGTGCCGGGATAACAGCGCTTGCCAGCCCTGCTCGGCCAGGTCATAGCGCCCGGCCCGGTCCGCAGACATGGCCAGCATCATCCAGGCGCCATCGTGTGTCGGCTCCCTATCCAGTACCCAGCGCAGTTCGGCCAGGGCCGGGTCGGTTAATTTGCCACCGGCTTTCTGGATCAGCGCCCGGGCCAGCAACAGATGCATGGCCGGTTCCTGCGGGCTCTTCGCCACCGCCTTGCGGGCCGCCTCTTCGCTCTGCTCAGGCGCGCCGAGCTGATCGTACAGCGAACCCAGTGCATACCAACCCATGGCTGACGGGTTCTTCACCAGCTCCGCCTGCAATACACGCACCAGGGCGCCGACAGGAACCTCTGACGCCGCCCGCTCCGGCGACTCGCCAGCGATAATGGCTCGGGCCACTGACCGATATTCCTGCTGGTCGTTGAGCCATTCACTGGTATGTTCATTGTAGCCAACCAGACCATACCCGGCGGCGGCCAGTACCAGCATGATCAGGGGAATGCCAATGGCGCCCCGCATCACCTTGCCCGCCTTGCGGGCTTCGCGCTGCCACAACAGCCATAACAAGACACCCAGGGCCAGTAGCAGAACCAGCGCAATCACAATCCACATCATTACCGGTCTCCCCCATGGTTAACGTCGCTCTCATCAGCGGCATCATTGTCATCCACTCGGGCGCTGGCACGGCGCAGCAGAAGCACGATGACCACAGCGCCACTGCCCAGTAATAACAATGGCGCCAGCCAGAGAATGGAAGTGGTGGGCGTTACTGGTGGGCGGTAGCTGACAAAGTCGCCATAGCGGGAGACAAAATAATCGACAATTTCTTCATCGCTTTTGCCTTCCTTGATCATGCTCTCTACCCGAACGCGCATGTCCTGGGCAATGCCGGCATCGGAATCGGCCAGGCTCTGGTTCTGACATTTGGGACAACGCAGCTCATCCAGCAATACGCGAAAACGCTGTTCCTGTTCGGGAGTCTCAAACTCATAGAGGTCGGTAGCGGCCATTGCCGACAGGGAAAGGCAAAGCAGAAACACGGTACGCAGGATCATGGTCATGCTCCGCCCTCCTGCGTGCTTTGCTCAAGCAAGGGAGCAAACTTTTCCTGCCAGACGCGCGCATTCAGGTCGCCGGCATGGCGCAACACGATCTCGCCGTCCGGGTTGATCAGGAAAGTTTCCGGGGCGCCGTAAACCCCCAGGTCCAGACCCAGCTGGCCATCGGCATCCACGATCACATGGGTAAAGGGGTTGCCCTGTTCCGCCAGATACTGGCGGGCCGGTGCACTTTCATCCTTGTAGTTCAGGCCGGCAATGGCAACGCCGCGGGCGGCCAGTTCCAGCAGAAAGGGATGCTCTACATAGCAGGTGGGGCACCAGGTAGCCCAGACGTTGAGCAACTGCCAGCGACCTTTCAGAGAGTCCTGGGTGAGGGTTTCGTCGGTCATCAGCGACGGCAGACTGAAGGTTGGTACCGGTTTGCCCACCAGGGCCGATGGCAATTCCTGCGGATCGCGCCCCAGACCACTGGCCAGCAGCAACGCCAGCAACACAAAGCCGACCAGCGGCAGGAATACCCAGGGAGAATTAGCTTTCATGGGACACTCCTTCTTCGCTGTTCGCAAATCGCTGACGACGGTAGCGCTTGTCAGACAGTGCTACGGCACCACCCATCGCCATCATCAGCGCACCCAGCCAGATCCAGCGAATACCCGGTTTGAAATAGATACGCACGGCCCAGGCGTTGCCGTCTTCCAGCGGTTCGCCCATGGCGACATAAAGGTCGCGCCAGAAGCCGGCATCGATGGCAGCTTCCGTCATGATCTGGCCGCTGGCGTGATAGGTACGTTTTTCCGGATGCATGACCGCTTCCGGCTCTCCCTGATAGGTCACATGAAAGTGGCCACGGGTAGAGTCGAAGTTGGGACCGACATAACTGTCCAGGCTGTCAAAAACAAACGCATAGTCACCGATGGATGCCTGATCCCCGGGCGCCATACGAATATCCCTTTCCACTTCGTGGAAACTCACCAGGGTAATACCTGCCACCATCACCGCCAGGCCACAGTGAGCCATGACCATGCCCCAGTAACCACGACCCAGCTTGCCCAGGCCATTGAGGAAACCCTGGTTATAGGCTCGGGCCCGACGCACCACGTCATCCATATGAGCAAACACCAGGAACAGGGCCAGCATGATCGCCAACACGCCCTGCCACGGGGATGGCTCGGGGAGCCGCGCGGCAAACCAGCCGGCAATGATCGCCGCCGGGGCCAACAGTGCCATGCGCTTGAGCAGGCCGTTGCCATCCTGACGCTTCCAGTTACTGAATACCCCCGGCACCATCAACAGGATCAGTACCAGCGTCAGTGGCACAAAGAACCCGTTGAAGTACGGACTGCGGATGGAGATTTTCAGGTCCATGGCCTCGAAGAACAGCGGGGCCACGGTGCCCACCAGCACCACAAAGGTAGCAGTGAGGAGAATCAGATTGTTGCCCAGCAAGAAGGCTTCCCGGGACACCGGCTTGAAACCCTTGTTGTTGGTCAGGGCGGAGGAACGAAACGCAAACAGGGTCAGTGCGCCGCCAGCCACCACGCTCAGGAAAGCCAGAATAAAGGTGCCCCGCTCCGGATCATTGGCGAAGGCATGGACCGAGGTCAGCACCCCGGAACGAACCAGGAAGGTACCCAGCAGGCTCAGTGAGAAAGCGATGATGGCCAGCAGCACGGTCCAGGCCCGGAACATGTTGCGTTTTTCCGTTACCGCCAGGGAATGGATCAGGGCAGTGCCCGCCAGCCAGGGCAACAACGAGGCATTCTCCACTGGATCCCAGAACCACCAGCCGCCCCAGCCCAGCTCGTAGTAGGCCCACCAGGAGCCCAGGGCGATACCCACGGTGAGAAAGCTCCAGGCGACGGTGGTCCAGGGCCGGGCCCAACGCGCCCAGGCCGGGTCCATATTGCCTGCCAGCAGACCGGCCACGGCAAAAGCAAAGGCCACAGAAAAGCCCACATAACCCATGTACAGCATGGGCGGGTGAATGATCAGGCCCGGGTCCTGCAACAGCGGATTCAGATCCGCCCCGTCCAGCGGGAACCAGGGCAAGATTCGATCGAAGGGATTGGATGTGAGCAGCATGAACAACAGAAAGCCCACCGAGATCATGCCCATCACGGACAACACCCGGGCCACCATGTGCAGGGGAACGCTGCGACTCAACACCCCGACCATGGCCGCCCAGCCGCCCAGCATCCAGCCCCACAGCAGCAGCGAGCCCTCGTGCCCACCCCATATGGCGGACAGCCGATAGGCCAGCGGCAACGCGGAGTTGCTGTGATTGGCCACATAGGCCACAGAGAAGTCGTTAATGTAGAAGCTGTAGCCCAGGCAGACCATGGAAAGGGTCAGTGCCAGCCACTGCACCCAGGCCAGCGGGCGGGCATACCATTGCAGGGCAAGAATGTTACGATGCACCCCGATCAACGGGAATACTGATAAACACAGGGCTGCAGCCAGTGCCAACCACAGGGATAGATGCCCGATTTCTGCCGCCACGAGAGCTCCTCAATCCGCTTTTTACTGTCCGATGCCTGTCAAACCGCCGTTACGCGCGGTCCGGCGCGCATAGCATCGGTACATGGTCCGGCAATTGCAAGTCCGTGGCGTGGGGGGAGTGGCTGAACCACATATAATGAATTTCAGCCGTTCCCGAGCCGCAATTGATTGTCACAGATCATAGACAAGGGTCTTTATTGTCCGTTCATCGGTCATTTTCGGTAAAGCCATCCTTTCGACATATTTTGAGACGCTTGCTATTCGTATGCTTTCACTTGGCTTTGCTAGTATGCGTTCGATCATGACACCGTAGGATCGTCATAACGGTGAAGATAAAACGTCATAAATCATCCATATACTCGGAATGTGCCATCGGGCCTTCACGGAGTAAGACTTTGAGCACTACAACAGAACAGAAATCCTCCTACGAACGCGAGGACCTGCTTGCCTGCGCACACGGCGAGCTTTTCGGGCCCGGCAATGCCCGCCTGCCCCTGCCCAACATGCTGATGATGGATCGTATCACCCATATCAGTGATCAGGGCGGCAAGTACGGTAAAGGCGAAATTATCGCCGAGCTGGATATTCGCCCGGACTTGTGGTTTTTCGAATGCCACTTCGAAAGTGATCCGGTAATGCCCGGCTGCCTGGGCCTGGATGCCACCTGGCAACTGCTGGGCTTTTTGCTGGGCTGGCTCGGCCACCCGGGCCGCGGCCGCGCCCTGGGCGTGGGGAGTGTGAAATTCTCCGGGCAGATTCTGCCAACGGCCAAGAAGGTAACGTACAAACTGGACGTGAAACGGGTCATTTCCCGCAAGCTGATTCTGGGCATCGCCGATGCAACGGTGAGCGTGGACGGCAAGGAGATCTACCTTGCCGAAGACCTGCGCGTAGGCCTGTTCACTTCCACCGACGGATTTTAGGAGCCAATCATGCGCCGCGTAGTCATCACAGGAATGGGCATTGTCTCCTGCCTGGGCAACGATACCGATAGCGTCACCCGGTCCTTGCGCGAGGGCCGTTCCGGCATTCGCTTCAAGGAAGACTACAAAGAGCTGGGCATGCGCAGCCACGTTGCCGGCACCCCGGAAATCGCACTGGAAGACTTCATCGACCGCAAACCCCGCCGTTTCATGGGTGATGCAGCGGCCTATGCCTACATCGCCATGCAACAGGCGATCACCGATGCGGGCCTGGAAGAAGATCAGGTCAGTCACGAGCGAACCGGTCTGGTCGCTGGCTCCGGTGGCCACTCCTCCTTTAATCAGGTGGAAGCTGCCGACATTGCCCGCAATCGCGGCGTAAAACGCGTTGGCCCCTACATGGTGCCCCGGGTGATGGCCTCCACCGTTTCTGCTTGCCTGGCCACGCCGTTCAAGATCAAGGGTATCAACTACTCCATTGCATCAGCCTGCGCCACCAGCGCCCACTGTATTGGTAACGCGGTGGAACAGATTCAACTGGGCAAACAGGATGTAGTGTTTGCCGGCGGCGGTGAAGAAGAGCATTGGACCCTGAGCTGTCTGTTCGACGGCATGGGCGCCTTGTCCAGCAAGTACAACGACACACCGCAAACCGCCTCCCGGGCGTACGATGCCAACCGTGATGGCTTTGTCATTGCAGGCGGTGGCGGCATGGTCGTCGTTGAAGAGCTGGAACACGCCAAAGCCCGTGGCGCAAAAATTTATGCCGAAGTGATCGGCTATGGCGCCACCAGTGATGGCCATGACATGGTCGCGCCCAATGGCGAAGGCGCCGCGCGCTGCATGCGCCAGGCACTGGCCACCATGGATGGTAACGTGGATTACATTAATGCCCACGGCACCAGCACCCCGGTGGGGGATGTGGCAGAGTTGAAAGCCATTCGTGAAGTGTTCGGCGACAATTGCCCTGACATCGGCTCCACCAAGAGCCTGTCCGGTCACAGCCTGGGCGCCGCCGGGGTTCACGAAGCCATCTACAGCCTGCTGATGATGCAGCATGACTTCACCGCCCTGAGCGCCAATATCGAAACCCTGGATGAAAAGGCCGACGGACTGCCGATTCTGGTGCAGGGCAAGGATAGCGGCCCGACCACCGTGCTGAGCAACAGCTTCGGTTTTGGTGGCACCAATGCCAGCCTGGTACTGCGCAAGTGGGAAGAGTGAAAAAGGCAGTGAATAGTTAACAATTAATAGTTAACAGCGAAAAGAGCTCGGCATTGCCGGGCTTTTTTATGGTCGCAAACCCCGTAGCTTCTCGAAACGTAGGGTGCACTGAGCCTAAGGCGAACTGCACCGTTCCGGCGTTTGATGGTGCAGTTCGCCTTAGGCTCAGTGCACCCTACGCAATTAGCGGTGGCAGTCAGCGATTCTGGATTAAGGTTATTTCATCCAGAAGGACGCCCCAGGGTAAAAGAATTTTTCAGAGACTCCCTGACAAAAAAGCAAAAAAAAGCCTCCACAGAGGAGGCTTGAAAATACCGTCATAGCTATTCCTGCCGAGGCAGGTCCCGAGCCTGATGACGATAGGCACACAATGTTGCGCAATCAGAACCAGCGATTGTCCATGTTGATAAAGGTATCGTCGGCATCAATCAGCCGTTGCGCGTCCAGTTCCACGCGGGGCAACTCCCAGTGGAAAAAGTACTGCGCTGCCTGCAATTTACCGTGAGCAAAATCCGTATCTTCAGGGGCATCCAGTGCCGCTGCCGCATTGGCCTGGCGCAACCACATCCAGGCGGCCACGGTATGCCCCATCAGTTGCAGGTACGCATTGGCGTTGGATAGCGCCATGCGCGGCCCCTGCTCCGCCATCAGCTTGCCTGCGGCTGTCGTGGCGGCTTCAACGCGCGGCAGCATGGCTTTCAGCGCCTGGGCAAACGGCTGGCAGCGATCATCGGTGGTGCGTTCCACATCCGCCAGGATCCGCCGGGCCAGCAGTTGCAGACCCTTGCCGTTGGCCATCCACACCTTGCGGCCCAGCAGGTCCATGCCCTGCACACCGGTGGTGCCTTCGTGAATGGGATTGAGGCGGTTGTCACGCCACACCTGTTCCACCGGGTATTCACGGGTGTAACCGGCACCACCAAACACCTGAATGGCCATGTCGTTGGCTTTGACACCGAACTCCGAGGGCCAGCTTTTCAGTACCGGCGTAAGCAGGTCCAGAAGCAGATGGGCATCCTTCGCTGCCGCCTCATCACCGGTCTCGATGTCATCCACCAGACGATAGCCATACAGGCTCATGGCGATGGCCGCTTCCGCGTAGGCTTTCTGGGTCAGCAGCAGACGCTTCACATCCGCGTGTTCGATGATGGGTACCTGCGGTTTGCTGAAATCCGCCTGGTCCGGATGACGCCCCTGCAAACGATCGCGAGCGTAATCCAGCGCGTAGCGATAGCCCCGATAGCCGAGCACCGCCGCGCCAAAGCCCACACCCACTCGCGCTTCATTCATCATCTGGAACATGTAGCGCAGGCCCTGATGGGCTTCGCCGACCAAATAGCCATGGCAATCATCGTTATCGCCAAAGGTCAGCGCGGTACTGGTGGTGCCACGGTAACCGAGCTTGTGGATCAGACCGGCCAGCACCACGTCGTTGCGCTCACCCGGGTTGCCCTGCGCATCGAGACGATATTTGGGCACCACAAACAGGGAGATCCCCTTCACCCCTTCCGGGCCACCGGGAATCTTGGCCAGCACCAGGTGAACAATATTATCCGCCAGCTCGTTATCACCGCCGGAGATGTAGATCTTGTTGCCCTTGAGGCGATAGCTACCGTCTTCCTGAGGCACCGCGCGGGTGCGAATGTCGGCCAGGGAAGAACCGGCGTGGGGCTCGGTCAGCGCCATGGTGCCGGTAAAACGCCCTGCCATCATCGGTTCGAGAAACTGTGATTTCAGCGTGTCACTGGCGAAATTGCGGATCACATTGGCCGCCGCTGCGGTCAAAAAGGCGTACGCGGTAGAACTGGGGTTCACGCAGGTGAACATGCCCTTGCAGGCAGCCGCCGCGATTTCCGGCAACTGCATTCCGCCCTCTTCAAAACTGGCACGTGACGAGAGAAAACCGGCATTGATATAGGCATCGAAGGCGGTTTTCACTTCCCCGAGCATGGCCACTTTGCCGTCCACAAAGGTCGGCTCGTTCTTGTCCGCCAGGCTGTTGTGATTGGCGAACTTTTCCCGGGCCAGTTTCTCTGCCGTATCCAGTGCTGCCTCGATGGTCTCCCGGCTGTGCTCCGCAAAACGGGGGCGCTGGAACAGGGCGTCGGTGTCCAGTACTTCGAACAGCTGAAAACTGAGATCACGACGATCGAGAATCACATCACTCACGGTTTGGCTCCGGTTGGTTTGAACCTGAATTCCTGGCTGCCCATGGATTCAGGTTGAACAGCTTGCCATCCCCCCTTCCGGTCTGGCATTGTCGCCTATGACTTATTCATGGTGGAATACGACACGATGTACCGAGTAGCCGTATTAGCCTTCGATGGCGTTTTTGCCTCTGCCCTTACCGGGGTGGTGGATTTGTTCAACCTGACCGGGGTGACCTGGAACCGCATCCACGACCAGCCGCTGGACCGGCAGTTCGAAGTGCGCGTTGTCTCCCGGGGCGGCAACCCGGTGCGCTGTACCAACGGCATTCGCATGGCCGTGGACTGCTCCCTGGAACAACTGGATCAGGCAGACCTGGTGATCGTGCCAACCATCGGCGGCAAGCTGGAAACCGTACTGGCCCAGGAACAGGACGTTCTGCCCTGGCTGCGCTTTCTGCATCAAGGGGGAGCGGACCTGGCCAGCAACTGCACCGGCGCCTTCCTGCTGGCCGAAGCCGGTCTGCTGGACGGCAAGACCGCCACCACCCACTGGGGCTTCAGCCAGCAGTTTCGTCATCACTATCCGCAGGTAAAACTCAACGAACGCGAACTGATTACCCGCGATGGCAATATCTTCTGCGCCGGCGGCGGTACCGCCTGGCGGGACCTGACCATCCTGCTGGTAGAGCGTTACTGCGGCGCCGACCTGGCCCGGGAACTGGCCAGGGCCTTTGTCATTGATGTGCGCAACGACCTGCAAAGTATTTATGCCGGCCTGCCCGCCCACAGCTATCACCAGGACGACCAGGTACAGACCATCCAGGCGTGGATTCATGAGCACTACAAGGAAAGCACCAGCCTTGGCCAACTGGCGGAAATGGTTCACCTGAGCCCACGCCAACTGCAGCGACGCTTTACCACCACCCTGGGCGAACCCCCGTTGCAATACCTGCAGCGGGTACGCATCGAAGCAGCGCGCAAGATGCTGGAGCGAGGCACCAACAACCTGGCACGGCTCTCAGAACAGGTGGGCTACCAGGACGTGAGCAGTTTTTCGCGCCTGTTCAAACGCCATACCGGGCTGTCGCCAAGCCACTACCGGCAGCGCTTTGCCCGCACCGGAACGCTCACTGACTGACAAAACCACTGCGGCGACGAACGTGAAGAACCTTGACGGGTTATTGACGACTCGGGCCTGATGATAGCCATAATCAAAAAAAGGAGAGCGCCCGTGGAAAACCTGTCCATCATACTCGTGGAAGACCATCGCCAACTGGCCCAGACCGTGGTGGAATTTCTGGAACAGGAAGGTGCCACGGTGGACTATGCCGGCAACACCAGCCTGGCCCGGGAACTGGTTCAGGAGCATCATTACGACCTGATGCTGCTGGATGTGATGCTGCCCGGCGAAGACGGCTACAGCTTCTGCCAGTACCTGCGCAAGGATCTGGCCCTGGACCTGCCGGTAATCTTCATGACTGCCCGTGACCAGTTGGAAGACAAGCTGGAAGGTTTCGACCGCGGTGGTGACGATTACATTGTCAAGCCCTTTGCCTTGCCGGAACTGGCAGCCCGTGTCTCCGCCCTGATTCGCCGCCAGCGCAAGGAAGTCACCGCCAACACCTTGCAGGTGGCAGATCTGGAACTGGACCCGGCCCGTCAGGAAGTGCGCCGCGATGGCCAGCTACTGAAGCTTTCTCCCACCGCCTTCCGTATTCTGCGCATCCTGATGCGCGAATCTCCCCGGGTTGTCAGCCGCGAACAGCTTGAGCATGAGCTGTGGGGTGATCTGGTGCCGGACTCCGATGCCCTGCGCAGTCACCTGTACAATCTGCGCAAGGCGGTGGACAAGCCCTTCGAGAATGCGTTGCTCAATACCCTGCCCGGTGTCGGCTTCAGCATTCAAGCGGACCGCCCTACTGCTGTATAGTTGGCTTCTGGAAAACGCCCTGTGTCCCGCAGGGCTTGCACTGTGTGCCTCAAGGGCCTGACAATGTGCAAAAATAACAATATTCCTAGCCTTTATGCCAGCCGACGTGATTCCTCTACCGACCTATACCACCTGCCAATCCCTGCTTGATGCACATCTGGCGGAGCTGCAAAACCGCTTCGGCATGGCCACCTGGATGATTACCCGCCTGAGCGGTGAAGATTTGATCCTGTTACGAGTGCGCGATGGCCATTACGGTCTGCAGCGAGGCGAACGACTGCAATGGCAGAACAGCTACTGTGTTCGTATGGTGGAAGTGGGTGAACCCCGTATCACCACGGATGTGAGCACGGACCCGGACGACCAGTTCGCCTCACTGAACCACTCTCTGGATATCGGTGCCTACATCGGTTTGCCGCTGGTAGACAGTGACAACCGCCTGTTTGGCACACTGTGCGCCATGGACCCGCAGGCCCAGCCGGCCGATCTTGCCAACGCCCTTCCCTCTCTGACCCACGAAGCCGCCCTGATCAGTTTCCTGCTCAACAATGCGGTGCGCGAAGCCAGGGAAAAACGGCTGACTACCTTTGTGGAACACCCGGACCGCTGTGACGATACCGGGCTGCCGGGCCGTAAGGGCTGGGAGGATATTTGTCGACAGGAGGCCAGCAATTGCCGGGATTTTGGTCTGCAGGCATCGCTTCTTTATCTACAGGCACCGGAAGACGGCAACAGCCTGACCATTGCCGACTCCCTGGCCGCACTGCTTCGCGAACAGGACAGCATTGCCCACCTGGGAAATAACCGTTTCGGTATTCTTCTTGCCGACACCGACGAGGAAAAATCCCGCCGCGTGGCAGATCGGATCCGTGATGCGCTGAATGCCAAGCAATTGTTGGTGCGTATCGATCAGGAAAGGCTGGTTAGCGGCTGATCCTTAGGAAAAACGGATCGCCACTTCGGTACCGCGACCAGGGGCACTGGTTACCATCAAGTGCCAGTGATAGCGCTCACACAGCCGTTGCACGATGGCCAGCCCCAGGCCATGGCCCGCTTCCTGGCTTTGCCCACGTTCGAACGGTTTCAGAATGCGCGCCAACTCATCCGCATCCATACCGGCCCCGTAATCCACCACGTGCACCATCTTTTCCGCCACCAGGATGGTGACGTCGCCAGAGCCGCTGTAGTTGATGGCATTGCGCACCAGATTGGTTAGCACAATGGTCAGCGCCACTTCCGGGCTATGGACCGTCAACAGGGCCGTCTGCCGTACTTGCAGGCGAATCTGCTTACGGTCTGCCAGCGGGCTGAGACGCTCCATCAGGTTGACCGCCAGGTCGTTGACGATCACGTCCTCGCTATCGGGCTGACGCTGCTCCGTACGCGCCAGCATCAGCAACGTTTCCAGCGTCGCTTCCATGTCCTCCACGGTATCTTCCATGCGGCGGATCAACGGGCGATCACCGATCTGGCTGACCAGCAATTCCAGGTTGGCACGGAACACGGCCAGTGGCGTGCGCAGCTCGTGACTGGCATCACGGGTAAACTGTCGTTCGCGCTCCACAAAGCTCACCAGCCTGTCCGCATAGGCATCCAGTGCCGACACCAGCACCGCCACCTCACTGTCGGTATCCGCATCAATACCACTGAGATCCGGCCGTGCAATACTGGGGTCTTCCACCGGTGTGTGCCGTAGCCGGTCAGCCAACTGCACTAATGGCGACAACAGATCGCGGGATTTTTTCCAGCCCAGAAACGAGGTGATATAGATCACCAGCAACACCCCGGTGAGCGGCAAAATGCCAAACAGAAAGGCCAGTACCGACACCCGCTTTTCATCGAAAATCAGATACAGCCGGGCATCTCCTTTGCGCTCCAGATAAACGATCGGACGCTCGCCGGCCAGGTCCGCCCGCTGGTAACCGTCGGGTAAGGACTGCAGCACCTGCGGGATGTCATCGGTGACCTTTTCGCTGGTCAACAATCCCAGCAGGTGACGCGTGTTGGGGCGAGGTTGCGTCGGGTTGTCATCCAGCAGGGTCCAGTAGTGCTCGGCTTCCTTGATCAGTGCCTGCTTCACCAGAACCTGTTCGATAATGTTGGCCGTGGCCCACACGCCCAGCACCGTAGCCAGACTGATCAGCAACAACTGAAGCAGGTAGACGCGGGTTATACGATGCTGGACGCCGGTTTTCTTCATGCAAGATGCTCAACGGTTTCAGCCGGCAGTATTCGCCGGACGGGAAAACAGATAATGGGCCACGAACCATTCTTCCCCGTCACGATAATCAAACAACTCCGCGCAGGCCATGAAAAACATGCGCCAGCGTTGCAGCCATACCTTGCCGTTGCCCTTGCCATAGACTTCATCCAGCAAGGGGATCAGCCGGGATTGCTTCTGGTCCGCCAGTTCCAGCCAGCCTTCCAGCGTCCGCGCGTAATGGGTTCCATTAACGGCCCAGCGCTGTTCTTCCTCCAGTTTGCCCGCACAGTGGGGCAACCAGTCATAGGAGGGCATCATGCCGCCGGTAAAGAAATACCGTGCCATCCAGTCGCTGCTGCCCTCGTCTTCAAACAGGTAGGTCAGATTGAGATGGCAAAACACATGAATGAACAGCTTGCCGCCCGGTTTCAACCAATCATGAATCCGTGCCATCAGGGCACTGTGGTTGCGCATGTGCTCGAACATCTCCACGGAGACGACCCGGTCAAAGGGCTGATCAGGCTGAAACAACGACGCGTCTGCCGTTATCACTCGCACATTGGTGAGGCCCTTTTCCTTGGCCCGCCCCATGATGAAGGCTTTCTGGGATGCCGAGTTGGAAATGGCGGTAATACGGCTGCCCGGGTAGTGTTCTGCCATCCACAGGGTCAGTGACCCCCAGCCACACCCCATTTCCAGGATATCCTGGCCGTTTTCCAGTTCGGCACGCTCACAGGTCATCGCCAGCATGGCGCGCTCGGCCTCCGCCAGGTCGTTAACCCCGTCCGGCCAGTAGGCGCTGGAATACTTCAGATAAGGGCCGAGGACCTGTTCATAAAAACGCGAATCCACCTCGTAATGCTGCTCGTTGGCTTCATTCTGGCCCACTGCCACCGGGCCCTGCTTCAGCGCGTTTTCCAGGTCATCGCGATTGTGCTTCTGTCGCTCCTGTTCAAGCCGCTTTCCCAGCAAACGCCGGATACCGAAACGTACCAGGGCATCCGGCAACAGGCCGGACTCCGCCATTTGAATCATCATGATTTGGGTCTCCAGGGAAAGAACGCACTGGTAGTGCGCTGATAGTCTCGATAATCGTCGCCACGGGATTTCAGTGCCTGCTTTTCCGTATAAGGAATGCCGGTGACGAACCAGAGGAAAACGAACATGGCCAGCGGCAGACACCACAGCCAGGCCCCCTGACTGGCGCCAATGGCAATCAGCGGGTAGCTGCACCAGTGCAACCATTCAAAGAAATAATTGGGATGGCGGGAATAGCGCCACAACCCCTCACGGCAAGTGCGCCCGGCACTGTCAGGCTTGTGCTTGAAGCGCGACAACTGCCTGTCGGCCAGGCTCTCGCCGGCAATGGCCAGTACGCCAAGACAGGCGCCCAAGACGACCGTAATGCCGTAACTGTGTTGCTGGCTGCCAATCACCCAGAATGTGAGGGCAAAGCCCCATGCCAGCAGAGCCTGGCCCCAGTAGAAGAGCAGAAATACCGGCTGGGTTTTTTCCTGCAGGGCTTCGCGCATGGCCGCGTAGCGACCGTCTTCGTGGGACTCACTGGCCACCCGCCGAAAAATATGGCTGCCCAGGCGCACGGACCAGAGCAACAGCAATGCACCGGCCACCCAGCGCGGCAGGGAGTCGCCACTGCCCATCACCAGAAAAATCAGCCCGACCACACCCACTGACCAGGACCAGAACACATCCACCCAGCCCGCATTACGAGTCTGCAACTGCTGCAACCACAACACCGAGGCCACAATCAGCAGGGCGATGAGTAGCAAATAGTGTATCTCAGGCATGATGATGTTCCCTTTCACCGGTGAGTTGTGCTCCGTAGGCCAGCAGCGGCACCGCCAACGCCCAGACCACACCATAGGTCACTGCGATCGGCAGCCAGTCGAGCGGCGCGCTGGCCGCCCCCAGTCTGATGCCCATGGTGACGGAAAAGATACCACCTACGGCGCCAAAGGCGGCACCCAGCCAGGGCCTGCCACATAACCAGCGCAGGCTGTAGTGAAAGCTCACGGCAAATCCCAACCACAATGCCCAGATCCATCCCGGTGCCAGCCAGGGATGATCCCAGCTGGTATAAGCCAATAAACCGCTACTCAGCCAGATCGGCTCAAGCAAAAGACACAGCACAAGGCCCCATAGCAGCATGGACGTATTCTTGATCCAGCGGGGGTCAAACCACCACTGCCCTGCCAGCATCACTGCCAGCACAGCCCAGGACGGCCAGGACATGTCCCTGGCACCGCCAAACACAGCCGCCGCCCACAACAGCTGGAAGCCGACAAAATTGATAATCAAAGGGGCAGGTAATCGTTTCATTCGCGAACAGTGCGCCACCACTCGTCAATGGCCTGTGAAATTCCTTCACAGGCGAATCACCCACCTGGGGGCACAGTTGACTGATGAAATCATTACTGATGACAAGCGTCCTCCTCGTGCCGCTGCTGCTAACAGGCTGCAGTACGGCACCACTTGGCCCCTATGGCTACACAGACCATTACCTTGAGCGCAGCAGTGATGCTACCCAGGATGCTGTGCTACCTGACGACGAGACCCTGTCCCGCTTTATCAGTTTCTACAATCCCCTGGACCGGGATCAGATTGCCGACAGCGTGGATAAGATCTACGCCGAGGACCTGTACTTCAATGACACCCTGGTCACTCTCCTCGAGCGTAATGCGCTTCAGGAGCATCTGCTGGCTACCGCCGACCGGTTGAGTCAGATGTCACTGCAACCGGTTAATGTGATCCGCGACGATAACCAGGTTTATCTGGTCTGGGTGATGGAAGCACGCTTCTCCTTGCTGGGCAGAGAGCGCCTGTCGCGGACCATCGGCATCAGCCAGCTACGGTTCAACCGTAACGGACAGGTTTTCTTCCACCAGGATTTCTGGGACAGCAGCCAGGGCCTGGACCAACATCTGCCACTATTAGGACCGATGACACGATGGCTACGCGATCACTGACACGCCCTCTTCTGCTTTCACTGGCCTGCCTGCTGGGTAACACAGCCCACGCGAGCGACTGGCAGCTATGCCACCGCAGCGATGTAAAAGCATTGCGCTTTATCACCGTGGGAGAAGCCCGCCTGCTTCGTCAGGACTGTAATGTCGATGATCTGCTGGCAGCGCCAATGAGACTGGAATTCAGTTACCACCGTGAGGTTCCCGGCGATGCCTTTGCCAAGGCGGCCATGAACTTTCTGGAGAAAAACCTCAACGACAGCGATTTTGAGCAACTGAAACCCCGATTTGAACGTTTCAACAGCCATTACCGGGATATTGGCGATGGCGACACCTATGCCATGGTCTACCAGGATCAGCAGCTGCAGCTGATGCTCAATGACGAGCCCCTCACGGATGAACAGGGAGATCGTTTCGCCAAGGCCTACCTGCGAATCTGGTTCGGAGAGAGACCCTACTCAAACAACCTCAAGCAGGCCCTCCTGGGTAACCCCTGACTGTGCTTCCACTATTGCGCCTGGGCAGGGCAATCGGGATACTGATTAGATAAAAATCAATATCTTGTTTGGGGATATCACAGCATGTCCAAGCTGTTCCATGTGGTGGCCTCTTCTGCCAGGCAGACCAGTCGGCACGACCGTGCCTCCTCGCTGAAGGGCACCCTGCTGATTACGCTCAGTGCCGTGCTACTTTCTCTGGTGCTTACCAGCATCGCCATTCTTGTGGTTGGCGAAAGGGACTGGCTTTCCGCTCTGGTACTGGCCACTCTGCTACCGCTGCTGCTACTGCCGCCCCCTCTCTACCTGGTAGGCAGCCGGTTGATGTCTCTGGATCGACAGAACCACCAGCTGCAACAGCTTGCCCGGGAAGACCATCTCACTGGTCTGTTTAACCGCCCTCACCTGCTCAGCATGCTGGAAAGAGAACTGGCGCTGAGTCAGAGACACAACTACACCGTGTCCATCCTGCTGCTCGAGATCAACGACTTCACCCAGTTGCTGGATGAGTACGGACGTCACACTGGCGAGAAGGCGCTGCGCCTGTTTGCCGACTGTATTCGTGAAAAAATTCGCGAAAGCGACCTGTTCGGGCGCTTCGACGGTGCCCAGTTCCTGCTGGTACTCCCGCACACCAGCTATGACGATGCCGCGCGCATGGGCGAAGGTCTGCGCGCTCTCACCGCCGGCATCAGGCTTACCAGCGAGCAACCTGAAGACATGCAACAGGAAAATGTCAAAATAAGCGCAAAAATCGGCGTTGCCAGTACAGAAAACAGTGGTCGCAGTATCAACCCGCTACTAAACGAAGCCGACTACGCGCTTTATCAAAACCGAAACGAAGGACGCGACCGTTCTGATCCGCCAAGAAACAACCTTTAAAGCTTACCCAAAAAATAAAAAGTAATGCTTTTACACTAGATAATTACAAAATAAAGACCTCCCGCTACCAAACAATTTCCATATTTGTAAATTTTTTTATTAATCTGTCATGTGAGGATTTACATGGGAGACAGGCTGCACAACACTGACCCCGTGTTTGTACTGCCTATTTGGACAAAACAAGGAAGGAGCTTATGAACGCTAAACATTTTTTGGCGGCTAGTATTGCTTGCGCATCCGTCACTGCGACCACTGCGGTCACTGCTGACGAAATCCCCGAGCGTTATTTCTACTTTGGTGGTCACATCAGTGAAAACTGGATTGATATCGGTGATCACTACGACGAGAACACCAGTGAAAACAGTGTAACCCTTCCCGGTGCCCAGATGGGCTACCGTTTCAACCGTGACTGGTCTTTCCAGGGTTGGTGGGAGCGTAACAACTCCAACACCGATCTGCTTGGCGATGCGGACATCAACATTGCTCACGGCACGCTGCGTAAGCACTTTGCCGGCAACTCCGCGTTCGAACCCTATGTGGGTATTGGTGCCGGTGAGTTCCGCACCGAGCCGACCAGCGACAGCTCCAATGATTTCAAGGAAACCATCGGTACTCTGGAAACCGGTTTCCAGACCATGCTGCACCCGCACTTCATGCTGGACGTGGGCGCTCGTCCCTACTACAGCTTCCGTACCGAACGTTGGGACGCTGAAGTCTATGCTGGCCTGAACTTCCTGATCGGTGCATCCGAGAAAGAAGAAGAACCCGCTCCGGTCGTTGAGAACGTGGTAACCGACAGCGACGGTGATGGCGTGCCTGATGATCGTGATCAGTGTGCCAACACTCCTGCAGGTGCCCAGGTTGATGCAACTGGCTGCGAACTGGACGACGACGGTGACGGCGTAGTTAACAGTGCCGACGAATGCCCGGACACCCCGGCTGGTGCACTGGTAGACGACAAAGGCTGTCAGCAGTATCTGGAAAAAGACGTTAAGGAAACCCTGTACGTTGAGTTCGGCCTGGACAAGGCTGAGGTCCGTCAGACTTCCTACCCCGAGTTGGAGCGTCTGGCTGAAGAGATGCGCAAGTATCCCTCTGCCAACCTGGTACTCGAAGGTCACACCGACAGCACTGGTGCAGCGAGCTACAACAAGTCGCTCTCCAAGAAGCGTGCTGATGCAGTGAAGAAAGTTCTGGTGGAAGAGTTCACCATCAGCACTGACCGCATCACCACTGAAGGCTACGGTGAAGAGAAGCCGATCGCCGACAACGGCACCAGTGAAGGCCGCGCGGAAAACCGTCGCGTAGAAGCCATCATGAAGGCCACTACCCAGGAAGCTCAGTACCAATAAGAGCCTTTCCTGAATAAAAAAGGGCCGGCATTTGCCGGCCCTTTTTTTATGCTCAAAAACTCTCAAGCCTGTCCGAAACCGTAGGGTGCACTGAGCCTAAGCGAACTGCACCACCCCGGCGTTTGAATGGTGCAGTTCGCCTGAGGCTCAGTGCACCCTACACACAGCTCACCCCTTGCGGCGAGCAGCAAAAAACGCCTTCAGCATGGCGGCACTCTCAGCCTCCATCACTCCCCCCTCTACCAGCAATTTGTGGTTGTAAAAATCCACTTGCGGTAACTGCAACTGACTCTCGCAGACACCCGCACGGGGCTCTTTGGCCGCATAGACCAGGCGAGCAACACGGGCATGTACCAGCGCGCCGAAACACATGGTGCACGGCTCCAGGGTCACGTACAGCGTGCTTCCCGGTAAGCGGTAATTCTGCTCGGCATCGGCGGCGGCGCGTAATGCCACCACCTCGGCATGGGCGGTGGGGTCATGGCCGGTGATGGGTTGATTGAAGCCTTCTCCCAGTACCTGATCCTCGCGAACCAGCACCGCTCCCACGGGGACTTCACCCACCTCGGCGCCCTGCCGGGCCAACTCCAGTGCCCGCTGCATCCAAATGTCGTCGTTCATGGCTCTATCCTGATGGTTGCGCGGCAATGGTATGTCCCAGCAAGCCCTAGCCCGGATTTCTCACCCAAACGCTCCTCAATTCGGGTTTGGCACTACTATACAAGACAGAAAGCCATTTTAGAGTAGATTCCATTTGGTATCTCACGCTTGCCATGCATTAGACGAGCGCTAAAGCACCGCCAGCGCGCCCAGACAGCTTGAAAAGGCATCCAGCCTGTCGCTGCGCTGGCTGAACGCACTGGCGGCACTTTATCACTCGCCTACTACATGGCATTGGATGAAAAGTCCGGGCTAGCACCAACACCCCATTTCGTTACAATCATGCCATCAATCGCATTGAGAGCTGTTATGACATCCATCGGAACGCCTTTTACCGACAACGCCACCCGCGTCATGCTGCTGGGCAGCGGCGAATTGGGCCGGGAAGTGGCCATCGAACTGATCCGTTATGGCTGCGAAGTGATCGCCGTGGACCGCTATGATCACGCTCCTGCCATGCAGGTGGCCCAGCGTAGCCATGTCATCAACATGCTCGACGGTGCTGCCCTGCGCCAGTTGGTGGAACAGGAGAAGCCAACGCTGATCGTGCCGGAGATCGAAGCTATCGCCACCGACGAACTGGTACAACTGGAAAGCGAAGGCTTTACCGTAGTGCCCACTGCCCGGGCGGCAAAGCTGACCATGAATCGCGAAGGTATTCGCCGGCTGGCGGCAGAGGAATTATCCCTGCCCACCTCCCCCTACCGCTTTGCAGAAACCCTGGAAGACTACCAGCAGGCCGTTGCCGACATCGGCCTGCCCTGCGTGGTCAAACCGGTGATGAGTTCCTCCGGCAAGGGCCAGAGCACAGTGAAAACACAAACGGATATCCAGACCGCCTGGGACTACGCCCAATCCGGTGGCCGCGCCGGAGAGGGTCGGGTGATCGTGGAAGGCTTTGTGGATTTCGATTATGAAATCACCCTGCTAACCGTGCGCCACCGGGATGGCACCCGCTATGCCACCACTTACTGCGCACCCATCGGCCATCGCCAGGAAAACGGCGATTATCAGGAATCCTGGCAACCACAGCCCATGAGCGAAAAAGCACTGCAGGCCTCGAAAGAGGTCGCCGGTGCCATCACCGAAGCCCTGGGCGGCATGGGCATTTTTGGTGTAGAGCTGTTTATCAAGGGTGATCAGGTCTACTTCAGCGAAGTCTCTCCCCGCCCCCATGACACCGGGCTGGTGACCTTGCTGTCGCAAAACCTGTCAGAATTCGCGCTTCATGCCCGTGCTATTCTTGGTCTGCCGATTCCGGATATCGAACAACGCGGCCCCAGCGCGTCCTCGGTACTGTTGGTGCAAGGGGAATCCACAGAGATGCGTTACAGTGGGCTGGACAAGGCCCTGGCCCAACCGGAAACAGAAGTTCGCTTGTTCAGCAAACCGGAAGTCAAAGGCAGCCGCCGCCTGGGTGTTGCCCTGGCGCGGGGAGAATCCATCCAGGAAGCGCGTGACAAGGCCAATGCCGCCAGTGCGGCTCTGAAAGTCGACCTTTAAGGGGATAAGAAAAATGCAAAATCAGGACACGCACAGCAAGGTGATCGGCTATCTGCTGTGGATTTTCGGTTTCATGGGCGCCCATCGCTTTTACTATGGTCGCCAGATCACCGGCACTATCTGGTTCTTTACCCTGGGCCTGTTTTTCATCGGCTGGATCATCGATCTGTTCCTGATCCCGGGGATGGATGATGCGGCGGACGAACGCTACGAACCCGGTAGCATCGACTACAACATCGGCTGGGTTCTGCTCACCTTCCTGGGCATCTTCGGCATCCACCGTTTCTACATGGGTAAGGTGATCACCGGCATCATCTATCTGCTTACCGCCGGGCTGTTCGGGCTGGGCATTCTCTACGATTTCTGGACCTTGAACGGCCAGATCACCGAAAAGAACCGCCTGGCCTGAGCCCGGCATACGCCGCGCCCATCACGGGCGTGGCGTCAACGCATCACAAACCCCGCAAACAACACCGCGAAGCCACCTACCTCGGCCACGATCAACGACACCATGAATGTGGACATGGCCAACTCCGGCACACTGCCGCCGCCCAGCCGGTGGGGCCGTTGCAACTGGTTACGGGTGTCCTGCAGAAAACCGTGGAGAATATAACTGCCAATGGCCAGGCCGAAGAACAGCAGGCTCGCCAGAACGGCCAACGTATTGATCCAGTCGTCCCAGACGCTAAGTAACGCAAACCGCTCCAGCACCAGACAGGCAAAGGCGTACATCAGGCTAGCCCGGTGCGCCACATCCACGTAGTAATGGGCACGCCCCTTTTCACTGGTAGCCACCTGCCAGTACTTCCACACCCCGGTCAGCAGGCCGGTCAGAAAGTAAATCCCACAGCCCCACAACGCCCACTGGTCTGCTGTCATTCTGCTCTCTCCTTATAATTCGAAAAAATGCGCCAGGGTAGCCAGCATTTGCGGTTGGGCATGGCAATAACGCCGCCGCCCTTCCCGCTCCACCCGGATCAGCCCGGCCTCCACCAGTTCACGCACATGGTGGGATACCGTGGGGGCACCGATATTGAGACGCTGCATGAAGTCCCCGAAGGCACAACCCGCCGGCACTTTCGCCAGATCCGCATGACCATGGGCCCGGCAATGCTCCAGAATCACCTGGTAGATTCGCAAGCGGTTAGGATTGGACAGGGCCCGAAAGGCCGCTGCCAACTGCTCCGCCGAGCTCTCCGATATGTCTTTCCGTGCCAAAACCGGCACCTCCCCACAAAACAGTTTGACGGGTATAAAACTAACTTATAGTTTGACCATCATCAAACTATATAGCTGCTGACCTGCACAGGTCGCTGGAGGACAATCGTGAGCCACGCGGACACTCTCGGGCAATCACTGGCCCTGCCCTGCGGAATAACGCTGAAGAATCGCTTCGCCAAATCTGCCATGAGCGAAGCGCTGGGCACCATCGATAATCATGTCACCCCGGCGCTGGAGCGGCTCTACGGTCGCTGGGCCCAGGGCGGCACCGGGCTGCTGATTACCGGCAACATCATGGTCGACCGCAACCACACCGGCGAGCCCCGTAATGTGGTACTGGAAGATGAACGCGATATGACCCTGCTGAAACGCTGGGCCGACGCCGGTAAAAGCCAGGGCAACGATATCTGGGTACAACTCAACCACCCGGGCAAACAGATCCCGCGCATGCTGGCCAGCGGTGACACCCTGGCGCCCTCCGCCGTCCCCTTCGGCAAGGAACTCAAAAGCGCCTTCAAGACGCCGCGTGCGCTCAGCGAAGACGAAATCTTCGACATCATCCGCCGTTTCGCTACCAGCTCCGCGCTGGCGAAGAAGGCCGGCTTCACCGGCGTGCAGATTCATGGCGCCCATGGCTACCTGGTCAGCCAGTTCCTGTCCGGCCACCATAACCGTCGCACTGACAAATGGGGCGGCTCCCTGGAAAACCGCATGCGTTTCCCGCTGGAAATCTATCGCGCCATCCGCGACGCCGTTGGCCCGGATTACCCGGTAAGCATCAAACTCAACTCTGCAGATTTCCAGCGTGGCGGTTTCACCGAAGAAGAATCCATGACCGTGGCGGAAACGCTGGCAAATGAAGGCCTGGATCTACTGGAGATTTCCGGGGGTAACTACGAAAACCCGGCCATGGCCGGCGCCAGGGGCGTACGCGAAAGCACGGTTAAACGGGAAGCCTATTTCCTGGATTACGCCCAGGCGATTCGCAAGCGGGTCTCCACGCCACTGATGGTCACCGGCGGCTTCCGCTCCGCCCAGGCCATGGCGCAGGCCGTGGAAAGCGGTGCCACCGACCTGGTCGGCATTGCCCGCCCCCTGGCCGTGGAACCGGATCTGGCCAACCGCATTCTCGCCGGCCAGGAAGGGGTCATCAGCCGGGTCACACCGCGCAAGACCGGCATCAAGATGATCGACGAAATGGCCATGATGGAAGTCTCCTGGTTTTCCCGGCAGCTGCATCGCATGGGCAAGGGGCAGGACCCGAAACCGGATGAGAGCGTCCTGCTGTCGTTGTTCAAGGTGATCACCGAGATGGGGATTGGCAGCTTCAAGACCCGGCGGTTGCGGGCAAACAGCTGAGAAGCAATTAATAGTTAACAGTGAATAGTTAATAGCGAAAAACAAAAAAAGCCCTTGCCGAGATTTGCCGGCAAGGGCTTTTTTGTAGAAGCGGCATTCCTTAAAGGGCGGCGGCTACCTCGGCGCCCTGGCGGATTGCACGTTTGGCGTCTAGCTCTGCGGCCAGGTCGGCGCCACCGATCAGGTGGAAGTTTTTTGCTTCTTCCTGATACAGCTCGCGCAGGGATTCCTGACCGGCACAGATCACCACGTGATCCACATCCAGCACCCGGCTTTCCTCGCCGATCTTGATATGCAGGCCGGCGTCATCGATTTTCTCGTAGCTGCAGCCTTTCAGCATGTCCACGTTGCGCGATTTCAGGGTGGCGCGGTGTACCCAGCCGGAGGTCTTGCCCAGGTCCTTGCCCAGCGGGGTCGGCTTGCGTTGCAGCAGCGTGATCTGCCGGGCGGGCTTTTCCACCTCCGGCTCCACCAGGCCACCGGGTGCATCGCTATCCATGTCCACGCCCCATTCCTTCATCCACTCCGGCAAAGGTTGCTCGCCGTCACGGGGGTGTTCAGCCAGGAATTCAGACACATCAAAACCGATACCGCCGGCACCGATTACCGCCACTTTTTCACCTACCTGGGCCTTGCCACGCAGTACATCCACATAGGACAGCACCTTGGGGTGATCAATGCCGGGAATACCCGGCGTGCGCGGCAGCACACCCGTAGCGATAACGATTTCATCAAAACCCTGGGCCTGCAGGTCTGCCACTGCCACCCGGGTATTGAGTTTCAGCGTCACGCCGGTGTTTTCGATACGCTTGTTGAAATAACGAATAGTGTTGTGGAATTCTTCCTTGCCCGGCACCACCTTGGCCATGTTGAACTGGCCACCGATCTCACCGGCCTGATCAAACAGGGTCACATCGTGGCCCCGCTCTGCCGCCACAGTGGCACAGGACAGGCCCGCCGGGCCGGCGCCGACCACCGCCACCTTCTTCGGCTTGGCAGTGCGCAGATAAAGCAGTTCGGTTTCGTGACAGGCACGGGGATTAACCAGACAGGACGCCCGCTTGAGCTGGAAGGTGTGATCCAGACAGGCCTGGTTACAGGCGATGCAGGTGTTGATCTCGTCGGCCTTGCCCTGTTCTGTCTTTTTCACGAAGTCCGGGTCCGCCAGCAACTGTCGGGCCATGGACACCGCATCCGCCTGACCGCTCTTGAGAATCTCTTCTGCTACATCTGGATCGTTGATGCGGTTGGAGGCGACCACCGGAATGGACACCACCTCTTTCACCTGACGGGTGGCTTCGGCAAAGGCAGCCCGGGGCACGGAGGTGACGATGGTAGGCACACGGGCCTCGTGCCAACCGATACCCGAATTCAGCAGGCTGCTACCGGCCGCTTCCAGGGCCTTGGCCAGTTCCAGCACTTCTTCACGGGTGGAGCCTTCCGGCACCAGATCGATCACCGACATGCGGAACATGATGATGAAATCGTCGCCACAACGCTTGCGGGTTTCGCGGACGATTTCCACCGGGAAACGACGACGGTTTTCCGCATTGCCGCCGTACTTGTCCTTGCGTTTGTTGGTGCGCGGTGCGGTGAACTGGTTAATCAGATAACCTTCGGACCCCATGATTTCCACACCGTCATAGCCGGCTTTCTTGGCCAGGTAGGCAGTGTGGGCAAAATCTTTCACCGTCTGCTCCACTTCCTTGGTGGACATGGCCTTGGGCTTGAACGGGTTGATCGGGCTCTTGATCGCCGAGGCAGAACGGGAGAACGGGTGGTAGCTATAGCGACCAGCATGAAGCACCTGCAAGGCAATCTTGCCCCCTTCCCGGTGCACCGCATCGGTGACCTTGCGGTGATTCATCACATCAAAGCGGCTGTTGAACAGCCCAGAAAACGGGTAGAACCACCCTTTCTTGTTCGGGTTGAAGCCACCGGTAACGATCAAGCCAACACCACCACGGGCACGCTCGGCAAAGTAAGCCGCGAGCTTGGGAAATTGCCAGAAACGGTCTTCCAGACCGGTGTGCATGGACCCCATGATCACCCGGTTCTTGAGCTGGGTATGGCCCAGATCCAGGGGGGAAAGCAGGTTGGAATAGCGGTCGGCTGTCATGGTGTGTGCTCCGTATCGTCACCAGAGATGGCTACGCGTTAATTATCTGGACGGCGTCAAGTTAATGGCTTATTTTGACACTGTCAAGATTATTGCTGAAACTAGCGCTCAAACAGAATAGGCATTTTTACCACAGAGAACACCGGCTTCGCTGAGTGGGCACCACCGCAGACTCTATCGGGTGGGTAACTTGCCACAGGATAATCACGCCAGGATCATTTTCATGTCACGACCCGCGCGCTATCACCACGGTGACCTGCATTCCACCCTGCTCCGGGAGGCCAACCGGCTGCTGGACGAAGACGGCATTGACGGCCTGTCCCTGCGCAAGCTCGCGGAACGGGCCGGCGTCTCTCGTACCGCACCCTACCACCATTTCCGTGACAAGAATGTCCTGCTCTGCGCCCTGGCGACCCAGGCGTTCAGCCAACTGGATGAAATGATCGGGCGGCAATTACAGGGGGAAGGTTCGAAAGAACGGATTCAGCACTTTGTCCGCGAGTATCTTCGCTTTGCCACCGAGCACCCGGAACAGTACGAGCTGATGTTCGGGCGCACCATCTGGAAAAGTGGGGAACCCACCGAGGAACTGAAGGCGGTGGCCTACCGCAGCTTCCGTAACTATGCCGAACGGCTGGGGAGCCAGCTGCAGGGCCGACTTCCTGCCGATACTGATCCCCTGCGTGTGGCTCAGGCCAGTTGGGCCACCGTCCATGGCCTGTGCCGCCTGCTGATCGATGGTATCTACGTCAACCGGGAAGATATAGAGGCCGTCAGCGAACAGTCAGTGGCGCTGATCATGGCCGCCCTGGCCCCTTCAACATGATCGGCTAACGACTTTGTTGCAGAAATGTCCGTAGCGCCGCCATATAGCGATCAAAGGCTTCGAACTGGGGTACATGCCCAATGCCCTCCAGTTCCACCAGGGTGGCATCGGGTATGCGCTGCACGGTTTTCTGGCCCAGCTGGTCGTAGCGGCCCAGAGTCTCACGAATTTCCTCGGGAGCCCGGTTTCGTCCCAGGGCAGTACGATCACGGGTACCGATAACAAGCAGCGTGGGCACCGTAAGGCGGTCAAAATCCTGCACCACTGGTTGGCTGAAAATCATCTCGTAGTGCAACGCCGAATTCCAGGCAATACGGGGGTAATCCGGGCCACGCATCCAGCCCTGTTGCAGGGTCAGCAGCGGGTCATAGGCCTCCTTCCACTGACCATCAAAATAGCTGGCGGTCATATAGGCTTTGACCTTCTCCGGGGTCTTGTTCAACTCCACCTGATACCAGGCCTCCACGGACTGCCACGGCACCTGCTTGTGCTGCCAGTCTTCCAGGCCGATGGGATTGACCAGCACCAGTGAGCGAGTGCGCTCAGGAAACATCAAGGCGAAGCGGGTGGCCAGCATGCCACCCATGGAGTGCCCCACTACAGTGACATCATCCACCTTCAGGCTATCCAGCAACCGTCGGGTCTGATCTGCCAGCATCTGAAAGGAATACTGTAGATGGTCCGGCTTGGAGGACTTGCCGAAACCGATCTGGTCCGGCACCACCACGCGGTAGCCATCGGCCAGCAATTCGGTGATGGTTCGTTCCCAGTAGGCGCCGGAAAAATTCTTGCCGTGCAACAACAGAACCGTCTGCCCGTTACTCTGTTTCGGCGCCACATCCATGTAGGCCATGTCCAGCGATTGGCGTTGTGCATCAATGGCCAGAACCTGTACCGGAAACGGGTACTCATACTGCCCAAGGCGGGCATCCAGAGCCAACTCATCGGCCCATAGCGAGCCTGACAACGTAATGCTCAGCGCACCGATCAACCACACAAACAATCGCTTCATCCCTTCTCTCCCGCATAGTGTTCACAGTATGTGAACCTGGGAGGGACAAGGAGTTCCTGGCACCCTGCTACTCAGCACGGACCACTCACGCCCATTGCCGGTAATGAACAGGCATAAAAAAACCGGCCCGAGGGCCGGTTTTTCTGAGTCATGCCAGCGATTACTTCTCGAGAATCGCTACCACGCCCTGGCCGCCAGCAGCACACACGGAGATCAGTGCGCGGCCGGAGCCTTTTTCGTTCAGCAGCTTGGCAGCGTTGGCGATGATACGGCCACCGGTAGCAGCGAACGGGTGACCGGCTGCCAGTGAGGAGCCTTTCACGTTCAGCTTGCTGCGATCGATGCTGCCCAGCGCTTTCTTGCGGCCCAGTTTTTCCTTGCAGAAGGTCTCGTCTTCCCAGGATTTCAGGGTAGACAGTACCTGGGACGCAAAGGCTTCGTGGATTTCGTAGAAATCGAAGTCCTGCAGGGTCAGGTCCAGCTTGTCCAGCATGCTCGGCACGGCGTAGGCCGGGGCCATCAGCAGGCCTTCTTTCTTGCCGATGAAGTCCACGGCAGCGGCTTCACCGATGGTCAGGTAGGCCAGTACCGGCAGGCCACGCTCTTTGGCCCACTCTTCGGTGGCCAGCAGTACCGTGGAGGCACCGTCGGTCAGCGGGGTGGAGTTGGCCGGGGTCATGGTGCCGTCCGGGCCGCCGAAGCAGGGCTTCAGGGTGGCCAGTTTTTCCAGGGTGGAATCACCGCGCATGTTGTTGTCGCGCTCCAGACCCTTGAACGGGGTGATCAGGTCATCCTGCCAGCCATCTTCATAGGACTTGGCCAGGTTCTGGTGGGATTTCCACGCCAGCTCGTCCTGATCTTCGCGGGCAATGCCCCACTCTTTAGCGGTCAGCGCCTGGTGCTCCCCCATGGACAGGCCGGTGCGCGGCTCGCCATTCTTGGGGATGTCGGGCATCAGGGATTTCGGGTTGAGCAGCTTCAGGCCCAGCTTGGCGCGCTCGCCGTTGGTCTTGGCACGGTTCAGGGCCATGAATACCTTGCGGGCGTCTTCGTTCACACCCAGCGGCGCATCAGAGGTAGTGTCGACGCCGCCGGCGATGGCGCAATCGATCTGCCCCAGGGCAATCTTGTTGGCCACCAGGATGGCCGCTTCCAGGCCGGTACCGCAGGCTTGCTGCAGGTCATAGGCCGGGGTTTCCGGGGCCAGCTTGGAACCCAGTACGGATTCGCGCACCAGGTTAAAGTCGCGGGCGTGCTTCATCACAGCACCGGCAGCCACTTCGTCGATTTTCTCGCCGTGCAGCTTGAAACGATCCACCAGACCGTCGATGGCAGCAGTCAGCATGTCCTGGTTGCTGGTATCGATATAAGCGGAGTTGGAACGGGCAAACGGGATACGGTTACCGCCGATAATGGCAACCTTACGTACGGCTTTACCTGCCAGCATAGTCATGTCCTCTAAAGATGGCGGTGAGCAACGACAGCGTGAAAACGCTACAGTATTCACTCGAATGGGCGCAGTCTACCCGCAACCGGCACGGCCTCATTGGCTCAAACGCCTGTTTGACTACCGGCGCCGGTCAATACACCCGCCACATTGCAGTGATTCAATACGCGCCAGTGTGCGACAGGGCTGATCCTCATGCCCTACGAAAGAAGTCTGATTTTGACGCTTCATTCCGCAGCACCTCTTTAAACCCGCTCTGGTTGCACTAATGTAGCCAGACACATTCATCTTCTGATGGCAAAGGACAGGATCATGAGCGATACCTATCAGGCGATTGCCAATTCCTCTATGGGCAAGGCGCTGTTTGGCGCAATCAACCTCCCTATTCCGGTCATTCTCGAGCGCTGGCAGCCGGGCCAGGCTTCCTTCATCAAGGGCCGTGTGCTGGTGGGTGCCGCCAACGGTTCCACCGGTATCGACACCGTCCTGGCGACCCTGAAAGGGGCTCCGGAAGCACAGGTCGCGGTACTGGCCAACACCGGTAACGCCACCGAGCTGCAGAAGAAAGCCGGCAAGCTGGGCGTGAGCGCGGACAACTACACCGCCAACCGCGAAGACGATGCCAAGTTCAAGGGCTTGGTATTCGACGCCACCGGCATTCAGAACCCGGATGAGCTGAAAGCCCTGTGGGAGTTCTTCCACCCGGTAATCCGCAAGCTGGAAAAATGTGCTCGTGTGGTAGTCATCGGCCGCACCCCGGAAAAACAGACTGGCGCCGCCCGTGTGGCCCAGCGTGCTCTGGAAGGTTTCACCCGCTCCGTGGGCAAGGAAATCAAGAAAGGCGCCACCGCCCAGCTGGTGTATGTAGACGAAGGCGCAGAAGCGCAACTGGCGTCCCCCCTGCACTTCTTCCTGTCACCGAAATCTGCCTATGTATCCGGCCAGGTGGTTCGCGCCACCGAAGCGGGCTTCAAGGCTGCCAAGTTTGACTGGGACAAGCCGCTGGCCGGCAAGAAAGCCCTGGTCACCGGTGGCTCCCGTGGTATCGGTGCCGCCATCGCCGAAGTACTGGCCCGTGACGGCGCCATCGTGACCGTGCTGGATATCCCGCCCATGGCCGACGACCTGAACCAGGTGGCCGAGCAGATCGGTGGCGATACCCTGGAACTGGACATCACCGCAGACGACGCCCCCGCCACCATCGCCGCCAAGGCCAAGGACATCGGCGGCTACGACGTGGTCGTGCACAATGCTGGTGTCACCCGCGACAAGATGCTGGGCAACATGCCGGAGAAATTCTGGGACATGGTGCTGAACATCAACATCGCCAGCCAGCTGCGTATCAACGAGAAACTGCTGGCTGACGGCGGCATGGGCAAAGGTGGCCGCATTATCTCCATCAGCTCCATCGCCGGTATCGCCGGTAACCTGGGCCAGACCAACTACGGTGCCTCCAAGGCCGCCGTGATCGGCATGATCGACGCCTACAAGGACGAGTACGCCGAGAAAGGCATCACCATCAATGCCGTGGCCCCGGGCTTCATCGAAACCCAGATGACTGCCGCCATCCCCTTCACCATCCGTGAAGCGGGCCGTCGCATGAATGCCATGAACCAGGGCGGTCAGCCAGTGGACGTGGCCGAAACCATCGCCTTCTTTGCCAGCCCGGCCTCTCAGGGCCTGACCGGTAACGTGGTGCGTGTGTGTGGTCAGATGCTGCTGGGTGCGTAACAGCCGCAAGCTGCAAGCCTCAAGCTGCAACACGGTTTGAGGCTTTCGCCACACGATCAACAAAAAAGCCGCGCCGCAAGGTGCGGCTTTTTTGTTTGTCTCATCGCTTAACGTAGGGTGAATTAGCCGCAGGCGTAATCCACCATCATATTGCGCAGAAAGGCAAAGAGCGGTGGATGACGCTTGCGGCTGATCCACCCTACGCAAGACACTGACAGCAACGAAAAAGCCCCACCAGGCTATTACCCGGCAGGGCGTAAAGATCCCGTGCTCTCCCGCAACGAGACGCTACAACATCAGCGCGGTGACTCTCAGGCCGCTTTTGGCAATTTGTCTTCGCTCTTCTTTTTCGCTTTCGCCGCCCCACCGGGCATGTATTGGCGCACATCCCAGAAGAAATAACGCTTGAGTACACTGCTGGCCTCGTCATGCTTCTGACGCCAGCCGTAGGTCTGCGGTTTTTCCTTTTCGATGGCCAGGGTGCCGAAAATCAGCCAGTCATAGATGGCTAGCGTGGACGTCACGTTCTTGGCGGAATTGGGGCCGCGCGAATGGTGATGGTGATGCTGGGTCGGGAAGGTCAGCACATGGGCCAGCGCCCACATGGTTTTGCGTACCCAGGCCCACTTGTGATTATGGAAGTAGAGATCCCAGTTCCAGTTCACATGGGTCTGAGCCGCCCAGATACCCTTGATGGCCGTGCCCACCAGGAACACCTCCACCAGGCCCAGATACAGACACACCAGCTGGAAGGTGTAATTCGGCATAATCAGCCACCAGGCCCAACCATTCACAAAGGTCTGGGTCACCGACAGTTGCCCCTTGTTGTCCTGGCCGCCCGCCAGATGGTGGGGGCGATGGCTCATCTTGTAGAACGCCTGCACCCATTGCAGGAGTCGGTTCTTCGGTCGACGGCTATGGGCGAACAGGTGAAACGCACCATGAATGAATTCTTCAATACAGAAAAAGGCGATCAGCGTCGGCAGAAAATACTGCTCCTCCAGCCAGGCCAGCGAACCGGCACTGCCGGGAAACAGGCCAGATAAGCCCAGGGTGAGCAGCAGCAACACCAGCGGGCGCTGCACTACCACCATCATCAAGGTAGCCAGGAAGGCGATTTTCCAGTCCTGCCGGGTCTTCTTGCCGTCCCGGGTGCGGCCGGCAACCACTTCCCAGATCGCTGTCAGAATAATAAACGCCGTGACAAAGGCGGTAAGTTGCTGATCCATTGTTATTCTCCGGTTTGAGCGTGTTTTGCGCACACCCCAGAAAATAGACAGTGCGTACTCCTTTTCCTAATTGATATTTGATATAAGTAATATCCATGAAACTGAATTTACGCAGTATCGACCTGAACCTGCTGCCGGTCTTTGATGCCATCATGGAGGCTGGGCAGCTGTCCCGGGCCGCAGACCAGCTGGGGATGAGCCAGCCCGCCATCAGTGCGGCACTGCAGCGCCTGCGCCACACCCTGGACGACGATCTCTTCGTGCGCACCCGCCAGGGCATGGTGCCTACCCCCCGGGCCCGCGAGCTGCACCAGCTGCTTGCCCCCCAGCTGACATCCCTGCGGGACTCGCTGGACCCGGGCAACCGCTTTGATCCAGCCAGCAGCCGACGCCAGTTCCGCCTGCTCAGCCTGGACTACTTCGAGATGGTGCTGCTGCCACCGCTGCTGCAGCGGATCCGCCGTCAGGCACCGGATGTGATGCTGGAGATAGCCCCTGCCGGCGATGGCATGGCCGACGCCCTGCACAAGGCCCATGCCGACCTGGCCGTGGATTCGTTCGTCCCCGAAGACAGCCGGCTGCACCGCAAGGTGCTGCTGGAGGAGACGCTGGTGGTAGTGGCGCGACGGGGACACCCACAGATACAGGGCCGCTGCAGCAAGTCGCGCTTTCTGAAAGCCGAACATGTGGTGCTGCCGGAGCGTAACCGGCGCCTGCCCCTGGACCTGATTCTCAATGCCCCCGGCTGGCAACGACGCGCCGGCGCCCGGGTCACCCAGTTTGCCAGCATGCTCGCCGTCAGCGCCCGTTCGGACATGATTGCCACCGTGCCGGAGCGCCTGGCCCATCAGTACGCCGACGCACTGGAGCTGCAGGTCCTGCCCTTCCCGGTCACCGTGCCACCGGTGCCCGTTTATATGCTCTGGCCTGCTGCCCTGGACAGGGACCCCGCCCATCGCTGGCTTCGCCAGCAACTGACCGATTCCGCGGCCACTGAACCTGCCCCTTGAATCCCTGTCTGACTATCACCATCTTAGTAGGCATATACGCTAAAACAGGACGCCCCATGGGTTTCGGTCGCATTTTCTTCTTCATCTTCGCTTTTGCCCTGCTGGAAGTACTGGTACTGGCGAAAGTCGCCGGCCTGATCGGCTGGCCCATCACCATCATCGCCACCGTGGTCACTGCCCTGCTGGGTAGCTACCTGTTCCGCCGCCAGGGGCTGGAAACCTGGGTGCGATTGAATCAGCGCATGCAACAGGGCGATATGCCCGGCCAGGAAATGGTGGAAGGCATCATGCTGCTGCTCGGCGGCGCCCTGCTGATCACCCCCGGCTTCATCACCGATGCGGTGGGCTTTGCCCTGCTGCTGCCGGGCTCGCGCCGAGCCATGGCTCGCAAGGTCATTGAGAAAGGCACCCTGCAGGGTTTTACCACCATGCAAGGCGGTGGCTTCACCTACACCAGCCACACCGGACAGGGCCCCAACCCGTTCCAGCAGCCACCCCGCCGGAACGACGATGGCAATGTGACCATTGAGGGGGAGTCACGCAGAGAGTGAAAGCAGTTAACAGTGAATAGTTAACAGCGGCGCGGGATCGCTTCGAGGGAGTTCAAATCGCTGGAGGACGCAACCAGAAGTTGGGCGCGGGCTCTAGCGGTCCAGATACCACCAAGCGTGTTCGCGCAACTATTCACTATTAACTGTTAACTATTCACTGCCTTTCACCGCTGCGACACTTTGCCGCATTGGCCGCGCCCCCGATTTTGCCAATAATGCCCCCGCCATAATCAGGGGGTTATATGCGTCGCCGTCTTCTCGCCAGTATTCTGCTCAGCAGTTTTTCCTCATTGCACGCCAACGAACTGGAAACGATTTCCGTCAGCCAGTCCGCCTCCGCGCTGGACAGTGAGCCTGTGGGGCTGAGCAGTCAGATCACCGCTTACGAGGTGGCGGACATCAACACTGCCGACAGCGAAGACGTGATCAAGTACCAGCCCAACCTGATGGTACGGAAACGCTTAATCGGCGACCGCAACGGCCTGCTTACCTTCCGCGATATGCACAACTTCCAGACCCCGCGCGCACTGGTTTACAGCGACGGTCTGCTGCTCAGTAATTTTCTCGGTGCCAACTTTGGCACGGCTCCCCGCTGGGATGTGGTACAGCCCCGGGAAATCGACCGGGTGGAGATTCTCTACGGTCCCTACTCTGCCCGTTACAGCGGCAACAGCCTGGGCGGTGTCACCGTGTTCCACACAACGATGCCCAGCCAGCCGATGGCCCATCTCAGTGCCGGTACCTTTTTGCAGGAATTCGACGACTACGGCACCGACGAGTCATATCTGGGCCATCGGCTGAACGCCGTGGTCGGCAATCGCAAAGGGGACTGGAGCCTGCTGCTGGCCGCCAGCCGACTGGAAAACGAAAGCCATCCGCAGAGCTTTGGCCTCACCCGTGGACCCGGCGCCAATCCCGGCACGCCAGTTACCGGGGCTTTCCCCTATTCCCAGGGCGGTTATCTCTACAATGCGGCCAGCGGCAGTGAGGTGACCGAGCAAAACTTGAAGCTGAAACTGGGCTACGACCTGACCCGTGACCTGCAGGCCCGCCTCACCCTGGCCTGGCTGGACCGTCGCGATGAAACCCTGAAGCCCCAGACCTACCTGCGCGATGCCAATGGCGGCCTGATCTACAATGGCGATGTGACCATCAATGGTGAGGATTTTGCCGTCACCAGCCAGCGGCTGGGTCTGAGCCAAAGCCAGGATCTGATCACTGGTCTGGAAGTGGATGGCAAGCTGGGTAATGGCTGGGACATCCAGACCGGCGTATCCGACTACCGGGTACTGGACGACACCAGCCGTCGCTCCGGCACCGATTTCGCGGTGGCCAAGGCAGGCGGCCCCGGCACCTTCAGTGACGACCAGGGCACCGGCTGGCAGACCTTCGACCTGAATCTGGGCCATCGCCACGATGGCGGCTGGCTGGGGCAGCGAGTGGCCTTCGGTTACCATATCGACCGCTACCGCCTGGACGAGATCAACTACGACACCAACGAGTGGCGCACCACCCAGGGCCGCACCCTGAAAAGCGCCTCCCAGGGCGAAACCCGCACCCAGGCCCTGTTTATCGAAAACCAATGGGCACTCAACGACAAACTGGACCTCACCCTGGGTGGCCGCCAGGAGTGGTGGCAGGCCAGCGACGGTCGCCTGGTCCAGAACGGTGCCTCCGCGGCCTATCCGCAACG
Organism: uncultured Alcanivorax sp.; assembly: GCF_947258575.1. Classification (GTDB taxonomy): domain Bacteria; phylum Pseudomonadota; class Gammaproteobacteria; order Pseudomonadales; family Alcanivoracaceae; genus Alcanivorax. The sequence goes on along the minus strand of NZ_CAMYIV010000006.1, from coordinate 150,406 downwards.
CAACGAACAGGCCTTTTCTCCCAAGGCCAGCCTGAGCTATCGGCCCACCGACGACTGGCTCACCAGCCTGTCCCTGGGCAAGGCCCATCGCTTCGCCACCGTGGGTGAACTTTACCAGGGCAGTCTGGATAATAATGGTGACTTCAACGCGGCCTTCGACCCGAACCTGAAAACCGAGGTGGGTCTGAGCAAGAATCTGATGGTGAAGCACTTCTTCCCAGCGGCGACGGTGACCGTGAACCTGTGGGAAAACGATGTGGACGATGCCATCTTCCGGCAGACCAACGTTTTCACCGGGGTGAACAACTTCCAGAACATCGACCGGGTACGCTCAAGAGGTATCGAGTTCATCGCCAACTGGCCGGACCTTTGGGTAGAGGGCCTGACCGTGGACTTCAACGTCTCCTACACCCGCGCCATCATCGAAGAGAACGCCGCCCAGCCGGCATCCGAAGGCAAGCAGTTCCCCCGTGTGCCCCGCTGGCGCGCCAACCTGCTGGCCCGCTATCAGGCCACGCAAAAACTGAACCTGAGCAGTGGTCTGCGCTATGCCAGTGATCCCTACGACAGCCTGGATAACAGCGACGGCGATGCGGAAGGTTTCGGCTTTACCGACGACTATCTGGTGCTGGATGTACGCGGGCGCTACCAACTGGATAATCACATCAGCGTGGCGCTGGGCATGGATAATGTCACCGACCATCGCTACTACGTATTCCACCCCTACCCGGGCCGCACCTTGTTTGCCGAAGTTAACTGGGATTACTGATGTCGTATCGAGCACTCGCCTGCCTGACGCTGACACTGCTGGCCATGTCGAGCACAGTGTCAGCGCATTCTGCCCACAGTCACAACACCAACATGGCCTGCGAGAACCGCATTGCCCCCGCCTGCGGCCAGGCTCCGACCCCGGCCTTCGACCGTGATGGCAAGCTCTGGTGGGTCTGGTATCAGCAAGATCATATCCGCGTGCAACAGCAAGGCGGCCACCCGAGAATCGTCAACCCGGAACCGGAGGTGGTAGACGATCAGGGCGAAGACCGCCCGCAAATCGCCTTCGGCCCGGACAACCAGATTTACCTGCTGTGGACCCAAAAACCGGACAAACCCTGGACCGGGCATATCCGTTTCAGTCGCTCCCTGGATGGCGGCAACAGCTTCAGCGAACCGGTGACCATCAACGACGATCGCCGCACCATCGCCCACCGTTTTCCAGCCATGGTCGTCAACGACAACGGCGAACTGTTCCTGGTGTGGGTGGACAAGCGCGACCAACAGAACGCCAAGGACGCGGGCCAGGACTATGTCGGCGCCGCGCTTTACTACACCCACTCCAAAGACCATGGCGCCAGCTTTGCCCGCAACCTGCGCCTGGCCGCCCATTCCTGCGAATGCTGCCGTCTGGCAATGAGCATCGATGAGCGCGGTCTGCCAGTGATTCTCTATCGCCAGGTGTTCACCGGCGGCATCCGCGACCACGCCCTGATCCGCTTTCAGGATGCCACCACCCCGCAGCCCGTCGAACGGGCCAGCGATGATCAATGGCAACTCAACGGCTGCCCTCATCATGGTCCGGCCCTGGCCATGGACGGCAACCGCCGTCATCAGCTCTGGTTCACCGCTGGGAAAAAACGTCAGGGGCTGTTTTATCAGCGCAGCAATGATGCGCCAATAAAGCTGGGCGGTGCCGCCGCGGCCCACGGCCAGGTGGCGGTGCTGGGCGATACCGTGGCATTGGTGTGGAAGGATCTGGACGATTGGGACCGCAGCGTTATCCGCTTGAAGCTGTCCCGGGATGGCGGTGCGCACTGGGCGCATGTACGCACCCTGCTGCACACCCGAAATGGTTCCGATCACCCCTTGTTGATCAGCAATGGCGAACAGATCTTTCTCGCCTGGCGCACCGACGATGAAGGCAACCAGCTGGTAGCGATTAGCGGAGAACACCAATGAAAAACCGTGCGCTTTGCATAGCGCTGCTGACGGTATCCTGCTTCGCCACGGCACTGGAGCCGCTGCACCGGGGGGACTATCAGCAGGTTCTTGACCAGCAACCACGGCCCTTGCTGGTGGTACTCTGGTCGGTGGACTGCCCGCCCTGTTATGACGAACTGGCCGCGCTGGGCCGCCTTTATCAGGACGGTGAGGCGTTGCCCGTCGTGCTGGTCAACACAGACACCCTGCGCAGCAGCGATGACGTAGCCGCCACCCTGCAGCGACATAATACTGACGCCCTGCCCAACTACCAGTTCGCCGACCCGATCCCCGCCCGCCAGCGCCGGGAAATCGACCCGAACTGGTACGGCGAACTACCGCGCAGCTATCTGATTGAAGAGGACAGCACCCAGGGGCACAGCGGTGCCCTCACCGAAGAGCGCCTGCGGCAGTGGCTGCAAAGCCTGCCTGACGATAAAAGCCAACATAGCTTCTGAAGCTATTAAGCCTATCTTTTCGTAGGAGCGTCGCTCGCGGCGCGATTCTAACGTCGTCAATCGCGCCGCAAGCGACGCTCCTGCAGTCTATCTAACTGCCGGCTTAATAACCGATCGCTGGCAGGGCAAGCAGTTCGCCATGCAAGCATAGCTCCTACATCTTTTACAGCGGCGACACGGCACATTGCGGGTTAGCAAGCCCTCCCCCACCCCTGCTAAACTCCGCGCCTGCAAACTGACCCAGCCCGCCCGGCGGAGGCGCCATGAGCCCGTTACTCAATCCCATTGTCTGGTCCGTGATTCTGCTCATGGGCCTGAGCATTGCGCGCATGAATGTGGTGCTGGCGCTGTTGTGTGCGGCTCTGGTGGCGGGTGTTGGTAGCGGGCTGGATCTGGAAAGTACCCTGGCGGCCTTTGGCGATGGTCTGGGTGGCGGCGCCAATATCGCCCTGAGCTATGCCCTGCTTGGCGCCTTTGCGGTGGCCATCGCCCGCTCCGGCATCACCGAATGGCTGGCCGCACGGATCATCGCCCGGCTGGGCCGTACTCCGGCCCCGCACCAGCTGCGCCTGATTCGCACCCTGCTGCTTACCGTACTGCTTGCCGCCGCCATCATGAGCCAGAACCTGGTGCCCATTCATATCGCCTTTATCCCGATACTGGTGCCACCGTTGCTGGAAGTGATGCACCAATTGCGCCTGGATCGGCGACTCGCCGCCTGCGTTCTCACCTTCGGGCTGATCACGCCCTACATGGTGTTGCCGGTGGGCTTCGGCAGTATTTTCCTGCATACCCAGCTCGGCCCCAGCCTGGCTAAAGCGGGCCTTGAAATACCCAAAGGGGAACTGCCACTGGCCATGCTGCTGCCCGCTGCCGGCATGGTTGTGGGGCTGATTCTGGCGTTTATCCGCTATCGCAAGCCCCGCGACTACCGGCCAGTGGAACTGCCCGGCGAAGAGCAACACGCGCCGCTCTCGCCGCGCAACGTGGTTGTCGCCGCCATCGCCCTGGCCGCAGCCCTGGCACTCCAGCTTTACAGCGACTCTATTATTCTCGGGGCATTGATCGGGTTTCTGGTGTTTACAGCAGGGGGTGTGGTGCCCTGGCGGGAATCCCAGGATGCCTTTACCCAGGGCGTGAAAATGATGTCCCTGATAGGCTTTATCATGATTGCCGCCAACGGCTATGCCGCGGTGGTAGGCGCCAGCGGACAGGTGCCAGTGCTGGTGGAAAGCGTGACCAGTGGCCTGCAAAGTCCACCATTGGCCGCAGCACTCTTATTGCTGCTCGGTCTGTTTGTGACGTTGGGGATTGGCTCGTCGTTCTCCACCATCCCCATCATCACCACCCTGTATGTGCCGCTTTGCCTGGCACTGGGCTTCTCCCCGCTGGCCACCGCCGCCCTGGTCGGCAGCGCTGCCGCGCTGGGAGATGCGGGCTCCCCGGCCTCGGACTCCACGCTGGGGCCCACCGCCGGCCTGAATGCCGATGGTCAGCACGACCATATCCGCGACACGGTGATTCCCACTTTTATTCATTACAACCTGCCACTGATCGCCGCAGGTTGGCTGGCCGCCATGGTGCTCTGAATAAAGCGTCCGCTAGCTTGACCGTTGGAGCCTTCAAACGCTACAGCTCCGAATTACTTACTCTTCCACATCCGGGCCACCGCCTTGTCACTGCCCAACAGGCCCACCACTTCACACACCAGACCCACCGCCAGGAAAACAGCCACCGGAATCAGCCCGCCATACAGCTTCGCCACCAGCGTTGCCGCCAGGGCCCCGGTGGCAAGCACCAGAAACAAGGTACCGACCACAATCAGAATTTTTCGATGCGAGGGGCGATAGGCATAGCTGTCATCACCAGACTCAAAAGGGGTGAGAATGGGAGAGAAAACTTTGCGCAGAGACTCTTTCACTGGTTAACACCGACTAAACGTTTTGATGGATGCCCCACCACCCGGTGAGGCGAAGAATAACGGCACCCTTGCATGGTGACGCCTGAAAATATTTCTACGATAAATCGCAAAAAGGCGCCACTGGCGCCTTTCTTTTGCTTTCACCTTTCAACTCGCAACGCTCAACGGTTCTCCGCCGCGTCTTCTTCCGCCTTCAACTTGCGGTACTCAATCGGGGTCATGCCGACCCAGCGTTTGAAAGCCCGGTAGAACGTAGACGGTTCCGAGAAGCCGGTGAGATAGACGATTTCATCAATGGATTCTTCGGTACCGGCAAGAAGACGTTTGGCCAAACGGCAACGATAGTCAGCGACCAGCTGGTTGAAGTTGGTGCCGGCATCCGCAAGGCGAGTGCGTAACTGACGGGCCTTGATACCCAGGCGTTCGGCCACTTCTTCCAGATTGGCATGGCCGGATTCCAACAGCTCACCGATCAACCGGTTGACCTGGGCCACCAGGTCCTGCTTTTCCAGCCGCGCCACCTGCTCACTGGCGAGCTGTTCGTGCAGGTGCAGCAGTTCCGGCTCGTGGTGGGCAGACGGCAGATTCATGACCCGGGCATCGAAGTACATACCAATGCTCGGCATGTCGAATTTCACCGGGCAATCGAACAGACGCTCGTATTCCTGTTTGTCCGCATGGCGGGTATGACCAAAATGCACTTCCAGCGGCTCAAAAGCCCCGTCGGTAACAAAGCGGAAAAATTTGATCACGCCCATCATCATGCATTCGTTGAGATGGCTGAGGCGTTTGCTCCAGATCATCTGCTTGAGGAAGACACGATCCCCTTCTTCAAACAATTCCCCTTGGGCGGCATCGGACAGCAAGCGCTGGTAATCCAGAGCTCGCTTGAGGCCTTCGCCAAAGGTGGGGCTGGAGAGGAACAGGTATTCGAGCACCTGGCCCTTATAGACCGGAATATGCTCGCCCAGATGCAGGCCGATGTGTTCATCACCGGACACCTTCTCCAGGGCCTGCCAGAACCATTCCTGGGCGTCATGGGGGGTACGCAGGTCCGGTACCTGAAGGATGGATTTGTCGAGACCGACTTCTGCCAACACGGCATCGGCATCAATACCGGCGTTAATCATGGCCTTATAGGCCATTCGCAACAGCACACCGGAATCTGTCATTTCTGCCATGCGTTCTGCCTTGTCCCCAAATAAAAAAAGCTACTCTCAGATCGACTGAGAGTAGCATAAGGATGGCAGGGCCGGAACCAGCGCAGCACCGGCCCGAACCAGGAGATCAGACCGCTTTGAAGCGATCAGGCAGCCTTGCGGGTTTCTGACTGCGGTTCACGGGTCAGAGACACCACTTTGGCGCGCAGACCATTGAGCGGGCCCTTGCCACTGTCATCCTTGCTCTTGTTGGGCAAAGACAGTTTGAAGATCCGCTTCCAGACACTCAGGGACTGCTTCACGAAAGAGCCGGTGTTGTACGGCAGGCCATGTTTTTCGCAGATGGCACGGACTTCAGGCGCAATGCGGGCGTAACGGTGAGCCGGCAGATCAGGGAACAGGTGATGCTCGATCTGGAAGCTCAGGTTGCCGCTCATCACGTGCATCAGACGGCCGCCTTCAAAGTTGGCAGAGCCCAGCAGCTGGCGCACATACCACTGACCACGGGTCTCGTTCTCGATCACGGACTCGGGGAACTGCTCCACCTCTTCCGGGAAGTGTCCGTTATAGATCACCTGGGAAGACCACAAGTTACGCGCCACATTGGCTGCCATATTGCCGGCGAACACGAAGGGGGCGAACGGACCCGCCAGGGCCGGGAACAGCAGGTAGTCCTTGACCAACTGCTTGCGCATCTTCTTCCAGGTCGGCTTGAATTCGGCCTTCACCTCTTCCTTGGTCTTGGTCTTGTAGATCAGGTAGTCCTCCAGCTTGAGGCTCTGTACCGCCACAAAGTGCTGGAAGAAGGTGGCCAGGATGCCTGCCAGGATCGGGTTGAAAATGAAGCGGGGTTCCCACTCCTGGTCTTCCGACATGCGCAGAATGCCGTAACCAATGTCATGGTCCTTGTCGAGCACGTTGGTGAAAGTGTGGTGCTCGAAATTGTGGGTCTGTTTCCAGGCCGTATTGGTGCAGGTGTTATCCCAGTCAAAAACCTTGGAGTTGATGGCCGGGTCACCCATCCAGTCGTACTGGCCGTGCATCACGTTATGGCCGATTTCCATGTTGTCCAGAATCTTGGACGCAGACAGACAGGCCACACCGGCCAGCCATGCCGGCGGCAGGAAACCCGCCATCAGCAGGCCGCGACCGGCGATTTCCAGGCGACGCTGACGCTTGATCAGAGTGCGGATGTAGGTGGCATCTTCTTCGCCCAGGTCCGCCATTTCACGATTACGGATGGCATCCAGTTCCTGGCCAATGGTCTCGAATTGTTCGGCGGTCAAGTTGCTGAAAATACTCATGTGCTTTCTCCTTAAACCCGGTTTGAAGATTCGTCTCGGGACGCTTCGGTTTGGGTGAATCCGTTTAGATGTCGAGGGTCACCGTGCCTACCGGCACGCTGATGCAAATTTGAATGTCTTCTTCACCACTGGTGATCTCACCGGTGCGGATATCGCGCACTTCACCGGCCGTCTTGCGGCAGGTACAGGCGTGGCAGATACCCATGCGGCAACCGGATTCCGGGGTAAGACCGGCGGACTCGGCCTGCTCCAGCAGGGTGGCGCCATTGTTGATGGCCATTTTTTCGCTCTGGACGAAGCGCACTTCGCCTTCAGCGCTGTCGCTTTCGATCTGTGGCGCCGCCAGGGTGAACTGCTCCTTGTGCAGACGCTCTGCCAGGCCGTCCTCTTCCCAGACTTTTTCCACCGCAGCCATCATCGGCGGCGGGCCACAGAGAAAAGTGGTTGCCTGTGCAAATTCCGGCGCAGCGATGTACAGGTGTTCACGGGAAAACAGACCGGAAAGTTCGCCCTGTTCACCCTCGTTATTGAAGCAGCGCACCAGGGTCACGTTGTCATGAGCCCGCGCAATCTCTTCCAGCTCGCTGGCGTAAATCATGTCGGCGGCGCTGTTGGCGTAATGCAGGAAGGTGATCGGGCCGCTGAAGCCCTCGTCACACAAGGTGCGCAGCATGGACATCACCGGGGTGATACCACTGCCGCCACTGATCAGCAGCACCTGCTCAGGACGCTGTGCCGGCAGGGCAAACTCGCCGTCCGCCTGAGACAACAGCACCACATCACCAACACTCAGCTGTTCACGCAAATGGCGGGAAACAAAGCCGTTGGCGTGCACTTTCGCGGTCAACTCGATACAGCCATCAGCGCGGTGCAGGGAGTTGGCCGGTGAATAGCAGCGAGTCTGACGCTTGCCATCAATGGTGACGGAAAGCTGGACAAACTGACCGGGAATAAAGCCTTCCCAGTTATGATTGGGACGCAGGGTCAGGGTCACGCTGTCGTTGGTCAGGTAGCGCACATCTTCAACCTTGGCGCGCACCTCATTAACGGACCACAGCGGATTGAACACTTCCAGATAACGGTCAACACCGTGGGGATAGGAAAGAATATCCGCCACACGGGACTGCAGCAGGCGGGTCAGGCCTTGCTGGAAACGGCTGGAGGTCTGTGTCATTGCGTTCATTGGGTTCATCCCTGTAAGTGAACAGTTGTACGCATTATTCATAGACCCACGATTCAAGTCAACACCTGTACACTTAATTTTGTAAATACCTGCATTATCATGCAGTTACACATGTTTTTTGCGCACCAGTTGCATCACGGCCCCACAACGAGGAGAATTTACAGCGTATTTTCAGGGTCTGTTGGTGTCTTAAGTCTGCCACCACCCCGGCACATTCCTGCCCGGCCAGCCGGAAACAGGTGGAAAACTGCCGGCCAGGCCTGACCAGCGACCTGAACCCCAATGCAGAGGCGATCGGTAATGACCAAGGAAACCACCAGCAGAGCCCGCAAGCCGAAACGGGGCCAGACCCGTGAGGCTCTGATGGCGGCGGCGCTGGATCTGGTCGTCAAGAAAGCCCCCTTCTCCAGCCTCAGTCTGCGCGAAGTCACCAAGCGTGCCGGCGTGGTACCCACTGCCTTCTACCGGCATTTCCCGGACATGAGCGCCCTGGGGCTGACTCTGCTGGATGAATCTTTCCGCACCCTGCGCCATATGATGCGCCAGGTCCGCCAGGAAGAGCTGCCCAACGAGCGCATGCTGCGCGGCTCCCTGGAGGTGTACTTCAACTATGTCCGCAACAACCGCGCTCACTTCCTGTTCGTCTCCAAGGAACTGGCCGGTGGCACCCCCACAATGCGCAACGCCATTCGCCGGGAAATCCGCATGTTCACCAACGAGCTGGCCATGGACATGGCACGCTTTCCGTTTCTGAATCATGTCAACGCGGAAGACCTGCAGATGATGGCCGGGCTGGTGGTCAACAATGTGACGGCCCTGACCCAGGAAATGCTGGAACTGGAAGAAGACGACGAATTCGGTCAGAACCAGGTGCTCGGCACGGCGGAAAAACAGCTGCGGCTTATCTATTTCGGCGTCGGCTTCTGGAAGTCCAAAGCGGATCAATGATCCCCGGGCTTGCGGCCCTTTCCTCCCGACAGCAAACCTCCATCACAGTTTTCTTTTCGTGTGCTTTAGTCCCTATACAGCTTGTCTGCACGGCCAATAGCGTGCCGGCTACCCTGCTCTATACTCCTTCCGTGTCGTCGTTCCATGATCTTTGCGCCTCTGCCTGTCACAACGCAGGGACATAAAGATCATGGGTCTGAGACCACCACACGACCAACGGGAAAGGATCGAGTAATGAGTGAGGTAAAATTCCGCGAACTGCGAAATGCGCCCCCCATGGTGATCAACTTCGCCAAGGCGGTCCTGCGCGCCACCGTGAAGCCGGGCAGCAACCCCACCCTGCCGGAAATCGGCCTGCGTCTGAACGACGTGGCACTGGATGAAAAACACCTGGCGGCCTACCGCAAGGTGTGTGGCTTTGCCGCCGACGGCAAGCTGCCGGTCACCTACCCGCACATGCACGCCTTTCCGCTGCATATGGCCCTGATCCTCAGCGACGGCTTCCCGTTCCCGGCCATGGGCCTGGTGCACGTGCGCAACAGCATCACCCAGTACCGTCCGATCAGCGAGCGCGAGCAGCTGAACGTGAAGTGTTTCCTTGGCAACCTGACCAAGGTGGAAAAGGGCTACGAGTTCTCCATCTTCACCAGCATCAGCACCGGCGGTGAACGGGTCTGGGAAAGCGAATCGGTGAACTTTTTCCGCAGCGGCGGCGGTGGCAGCAGCAAGAAGAAGGATGCGCCCAAACCGCAACCGGCCACCGATACCGTGGAGTGGAAAGTGCCCGGTGATACCGGCCGTCGCTACGGCGCTGTCTCCGGCGACCGCAACCCGATTCACCTGTATCCGCTGTCCGCCAAGTTGTTCGGCTTCAAACGCCAGATCGCCCACGGCATGTGGTCCAAGGCCCGCTGCCTGGCCGAGCTGCAGAACCAGCTGCCGGAAGAAGCTTTCACCGTGGATGTGCAGTTCAAACTGCCCATGTTTATCCCTGCCACCGTGAAGTTCGAGAACAAAGCCGCTGACGGCGGCAGCGACTTCCGCCTGCTCGCCAAGGACGGCATCAAGCCGCACCTGGCCGGCCAGATCCGCCCGGCGGAGTAAAAAACAGCTTCAAGCCGCAAGCTGCAACGCGGTCAGGGCCGTGCTAATCGCACAGCGCCCTGCCCGCGTTTTTTGTGGGGGTGGCATGCAGGCAAACAATGACATGTAGGAGCCCATGCTTGCCCCCCCCAGGGGATCTGCGACATGCGAACCGAGCGAAGCGAGGCAGCAGAGATCAGCGTCTATTCTCCATGCTTCCTGGAACCTGTCGAGCCCTGATATCCCTGATCGCCCTCCGGCCGATTTCCGCGCAAGCGCGGTTCGCCATGCAAGCATAGCTCCTACAGCAGCTTCGTAGAAATGACGAGGTCCGGGGAATTTTCCAGCCTTTCCCTATCCTACAAGCGTGGCTTGTAGCTTGTAGCTTGTAGCTGCACTAAACTCGCTTCCCATGCGCGACGATACCCGTGATTACCTGTCCCTGTTTCTGAACGACACGCCTCTGCTGGACGTGCGTGCCCCTGTGGAATTTGCCAAGGGCGCCTTCCCCGGCACCACCAATATCGCTCTGATCAACGACGACGAGCGCCACCAGATCGGCATCTGTTACAAGCAGCATGGCCAGCAGGCGGCCATTGACCTCGGTAACCAGCTAGTCAGCGGCGAGGAACGGGAACAGCGTATGCAGGCCTGGCAGCAATGGTGGCAGGCCAACCCGAACGGTTATCTGTATTGCTTTCGGGGCGGGCTGCGCAGCCAGACCACCCAGGCCTGGCTACGGGAAGCCGGGATCGATGCGCCGTTGGTTACCGGTGGCTACAAGGCCATGCGCCGCTTCCTTCTCGACGAGATGGAAGCCAGCATTGCCACCCTGCCCTTCGAGATCCTCTGCGGCCGCACCGGTTGCGCCAAGACCCGGGTCATCGAAAGCCAGACCAATGCCGTGGATCTGGAAGGCCTGGCCCATCATCGTGGCTCCTCGTTCGGCCGACGCCCCGGCGGCCAGCCTACCCAGATCGATTTCGACAATGCCCTGGCCATCGCCATGCTCAAGCAGCGGGCGCAGAACCCGGCCCAGGTATTACTGGAAGACGAAAGCAAGCTGATCGGCCGCTGCCACCTGCCCTTTTCCCTGCAGGACAAGATCAAGGCCTGCCCGCGCATCATCATCAACGAGACGCTGGAATCACGGGTGCAGGTGACCCTGGAAGATTATGTGGTGGGGCCGCTGGAAGAATACCGCCAGCACTTCGGCGAAAAACAGGCTCTCCACTATCTGGGGGAAGAGCTACTCGCCGCCATGGACCGCATCCGCCGCCGGCTGGGCGGGCTGCGTCACCAGCAGCTCCGCCAGCAACTGTCCGAAGCCCTGGCCGTACAGCGCATCAGCGGAGACACCGTGCTACACGAAGACTGGATCCGCACTCTGCTCAGCGACTACTACGACCCCATGTACGACTACATGCTTTCCCGCCGGGAAGGGGACATCGTCTTTGAGGGTAGCCGCGACGAGGTCATGGCGTTTCTGGAAGAACGCCTGACACCTGAAGCCTGAAGCGACTGTTGGAGCCTTGCTCGCAAAGCTCCAACGGATATTTCTCTTTCGGCAAGGTTCCTGGCTGGCATCCCCGGCTAAGCGCTCTATAATCCCCTTGTCGTGTCTGGCCGGGCCCGCGATGAGATGTTCACTTTGTCCGGTAAGCCTCCCTATTGAACGGAGTCAACAATGCGCTTCAAGCTTCTTGCCGCCCTGTTTGCAGCACTGCTGCTTTCTGCCTGTAACGAACCCCATACCGGGACCTTCGTTTTCACCGCCATCCCTGATCAGGATGAATCGCAACTGGAAAAACGCTTCGGCGTGGTTGCCCTCTATCTGGAAGAGCAACTGGGCGTGCCGGTGAAATATGTGCCGGTGAAATCCTATGCCGCCGCCGTCACGGCCTTCCGCAATAACGAAGTGCAGATGGCCTGGTTCGGCGGTCTGTCCGGTGTCCAGGCCCGTCGTCTGGTGCGCGGGTCCCAGGCCATCGCCCAGGGCCTGGAAGACCCTGACTTCAAGTCCTACTTCATCGCCAACACCAGCACTGGCCTGAGCCCGTCCGAGACGCTCACCGACGCCTTTGTCGAGCAGACGTCCTTTACTTTTGGTTCCAAGGGCAGCACCTCCGGGCGCTTGATGCCGGAGTTCTACCTGCGCGAGGCCTTCAACGAGTCCCCGGACCAGCTGTTCGAGAAAGTCGGCTTCTCCGGTGATCACAGCGCCACCATTGCCCTGGTGCAAAGCGGCGCCTACGCCACCGGCGCAGTGAACTACAAGGTATGGGAGCGGGAACTGGAAGAAGGCAAGATCGACACCGACAAGGTGCAGGTCATCTGGGAAACCCCTGGCTATCCGGACTATCACTGGACCGTGCGCGGCGACCTGAATGACAAGTTCGGCGACGGCTTCACCCAGCGCGTCACCGACGCCCTGCTGGCTATTGATGATCCGGTTCTGCTGAATGCGTTCCCGCGGGAAAAATTCATTCCTGCCAGCAATGACGACTTTGCGCCCATCGAGGACACCGCCGAAGCCATCGGCCTGCTGGACGCGCAGTAACAGGATCGGATTTTGACATTCCATCTTGAGAACGCACGGCTTGGCCATCCCGGCCAGGTCGTGTTTGCGTCCCTGTCGCTGACCATTGCCGACGGCGAGAAGGTGGCGTTGCTGGGTCCTTCCGGTGCCGGCAAATCCACATTGCTGGCCGCCCTGCGCCAGCAGCAGGAAGCCCGCTGTGCCTGGTGCCCCCAGGCCGGTGACTTGGTACCCATGCTCAGCGTCTTCCACAACCTCTACATGGGCGCCCTGCCCCGTAACCCGACGCTGACCAACCTGCGCAACCTGATCTGGCCCAGCGCCAGGGAAAAGTCCAGCGTGGGAGAACTGGCCCGGGAACTGGGGTTACAGGACAAGCTGTTCACCAGCGTGGACCAGCTATCCGGCGGTCAGGCGCAACGGGTTGCCCTGGGCCGGGCGCTCTATACGCAGCGCGCGGTGCTGCTGGCCGACGAACCGGTCTCCAGTCTGGACGAACATCAGGGGCTTGATCTGCTGCAACGGTCGCTGGCCCGCCACCAAACCGCCGTGGTCGCCCTGCATGATCGTGAGCTGGCGCTGCAATGCTGCGACCGCATCATCGGTCTGGGCGACGGCAAGATTCTGCTCGATGCCCCCGCCAGCACCCTGAACCTGGGTGATCTGGACACGCTCTACCAATGAGCTCCGCCGTCCGGCAGCGCGTCAACACCACCGCCGCCCGGTGGCGTCGGGCCAGCTTCTGGCTGGCCGTGGCCGGGCTGATCGCCCTGGCGGCGGCCGACCTGGACATCACCCGCTCCTCCCCCGGTAGCGAACTACTGCGCATGGGCCAGGGCTTTCTGGTACCGGATTTTTTCTCCACCGATAACCTTTGGCGGGCCCTGGCCAACACCCTGGCCTTCGCCTGGCAAGGCACCGCCCTGGCCGCCCTGTTTGGCTTTCTCATGGCCATGGCCTGGCATCACCGTTGGGTGCGGGGCGTTGCCGCCAGCATCCGCGCCGTCCACGAACTGTTCTGGGGCCTGCTGCTGTTGCAGGTAGCCGGGCTGAGCACCGTCACCGGGGTACTGGCCATCGCCATTCCCTACGCGGGCATCTTCGCCAAGGTCTTCGGTGAATTTCTGGAAGAGGCGGACCCGGCTCCCGCCGGCGCCCTGCCTGCCAGCGGCCAGCGCCTGAGCGTGTTCTTCTATGCCCGCCTGCCGCTGGTCTGGCAGGCCTTCAAGGCCTACGGCGGCTACCGGCTGGAATGCGCCATCCGCGCCTCCGCCATCCTCGGTTTTATCGGCCTGCCCACCCTGGGCTTTCACCTGGAAACCGCCTTTCGGGAAGGCAGCTACGACCAGGGCGCTGCCCTGTTGTACCTGTTCTTTGCCATCATCTTTACCCTGCGCTGGTGGCTGCGCCCGGCCTTGATCCCCGTGTACCTGCTGGCCGCCATCGCCTGGGCACCGCCGTTGTTCACCGGCCGGCTCGATAATCTGGTGCGCTTCGTCACCGTGGACTTGGTGCCACTACCGTTACGCCAGGGCGGTGGGCTCATGGAACTGTGGCACTGGTTCGCCATGCTCTGGCAACAACAACTGTGGCCGGGGCTCTGGCAGACTCTGGTACTGGGCCTCGGCGCCCTGCTGCTCACCGGCTTGTTGTCGCTGCTGCTGTTCCCGCTGATCTCACCATTGTTCGGCAACCGGGCCAGTCGCACCGCCGGGCATGGCCTGCTGGTGGTCATGCGCACCACCCCGGAATTCTTTCTCGCCTTCTTTTTCCTGATTCTGCTCGGCCCGTCCATGCTGCCCGGCATTCTGGCTCTCGCCCTGCACACCGGCGCTATCGTCGCCCACCTCACCGGCCGATTCAGCGAAAGCCTGAAACTGCGCGCGGACGCTCCTACCGGCATCAACCGCTACGCCTGGGAAGTGCTGCCCCGGGTCACTCCCAATCTGCTGGCCTTCCTGCTCTATCGATGGGAAGTGATCATGCGCGAAACGGCGGTGCTGGGGATTCTTGGCATCCATACCCTGGGTTTCTATATTGATTCCAGCGTGGCGGAATTCCGCTTCGACCGGACCCTGCTATTGATCCTGGCCACGGTCATGCTCAATCTGGCGGTGGATGCGCTGTCGCGGGGGTTGCGCAAGCGGCTGCGGCTGAAGCCGGGGTTGGGATTATGAAACCAATGAAACGAACACGTTATTTTCAAGGCAGCTCATGAAACTCTATCAAGTCGATGCCTTCACCTCTTCCCTGTTTGCCGGCAATCCGGCAGCGGTGGTGCCGCTGGAACGCTGGCCGGACGATGTCCTGCTGCAGAACATCGCCATGGAGAACAACCTGTCGGAGACGGCCTTTCTGGTGCCGGACGACACCGGCTACACGCTGCGCTGGTTTACCCCCAGTGTGGAAGTGGATCTGTGTGGCCATGCCACCCTGGCCGCTGCCTGGGTGGTGTTCAATGCGCTGGGCTTTCCCGGTGAGCGGATTCGTTTCAACACCGCCTCCGGCGCGCTCTATATAGACCGTAGTGGCCAGACCTTCAGTCTGGATTTTCCTGCTCGCCCCGGGCACCCGGTCAGCCAGCACGAGCCCTTCGAGCAGGCGCTGGGCATTCCTCTCAAGGACGTGCTACAGGCCCGTGACACCCTGGTGGTGCTGGACAGCGCCGACCAGGTGCGCGACTTTCAGCCGGATTTCACCGCCATCGGCAAGCTGGATACCTTTGCGATCATGATCACCGCCCCCGGTGACGACTGCGATTTTGTCAGCCGCTTTTTCGCCCCCGCCAAGGGGGTGCCGGAAGATCCGGTAACCGGTTCCGCCCATTGCACCCTGGTCCCCTACTGGGCCGAGCGGCTGGGCAAAACGTCTTTGCACGCCCGCCAGCTTTCCGCCCGGGGTGGAGAGCTGCACTGCACCCTACAGGGTGACCGGGTCACCCTGAGTGGCCAGGCTCGCTGCTTTCTGAAAGGCGATATCCTGCTGTGATGACTCCGTCGGCCAATCACGATCTGGTACTGGTGGGCGGCGGCCACAGCCATGCGCTGGCCCTGCGCATGCTGGCCATGAAACCGGTACCCGGTGTGCGAATCACCCTGGTGTCTCCGGATGCCCTCAGTGCCTACTCCGGCATGTTGCCTGGCCTGATTGCCGGCCACTACAGCCTCACCGATACCCATGTGGACCTGTACCGGCTGTGCATCGCCACCGGCACCCGCTTTATCCGCGCCGCGGTGACAACGATCTGCAGCGCCGAGCGCCGCCTCACTCTGGACGATGGCAGCACCCTGGAATACGACTGGCTGAGCCTGGATGTGGGCGCCACCCCGAACCTGCAACCGGTGGGCGAAGACCACCCGGATATCGTGCCAGTAAAACCGGTGGCCAGTTTCCATCAACGCTGGCAACAATGGCGCGATGGCGACAGCCCTCTGGCGGTGGTCGGGGCCGGTGCCGGCGGCACCGAAATGGCCCTGGCCATCGCCGAGTCTCAACGCCGTGAGGGACGCCATACACCCTTGTCACTGATCAGCGGCGGCATCCTTCTGCCCAGCTACCCGGAGTCGGTGCGTCGTCGCATGCGACGGTATCTGGATGACTACGGTATCCAGCTGCGCGAGCACACGCGAGTGGAAAAACGCGATGGCACCCTTTACGCCAACGACGCCCCCCTGAACGCCTCGCGAGTGCTCTGGTGCACCGGCGTGCGTGGCACCCGAGTCATCGCCAACAGCGATCTGGACTTTGACGAAAAAGGCTTTGTGCATGTACAAGCCACCCTGCAAAGCCGCAGCGACAACCGCGTGTTTGCCGCCGGTGATTGTGCCGCCTTTCCTGACAGTCTGCCCAAGGCCGGCGTCTACGCGGTGCGTCAGGCCAAGGTGCTGGCCCATAACCTGCGCGCCGCCATCACCGGTCAGCCATTGCAGGTCTATCATCCACAAAAACATTTTCTCTCGCTGCTCTCCGCCGGGGGCAAACAGGCGGTGGCCAGCCGTGGCGGCGCCCTGTCCGCCGCCGGGCACTGGGTGTGGCGCTGGAAAGACCGTATCGACCGGGCCTTTATGAACAAGTTCGGCGATCAGTTACCCACGATGACGCCACCACCGGCGGACCCGGATACCCTGCACTGTGCCGGTTGTGGCGCCAAGGTAGGCAGTGGTGCGCTCCATGATGCGTTGCGGGATCTACAGCCTCATATCCGTGAAGGCATCGAGGCCGGGGTGGATGCCGCCGATGACGCGGCAATCATTCGCTGGGCCGACAACCAACGTCTCGTGCAGAGCCTGGATTTTTTTCCGGCCTTTATCGACGAACCGTTTTTGTTCGGCCGGGTAGCGGCGCTGCACAGCCTCAGCGATCTGTACGCCATGAACGCCACGCCCCACTCCGCCCTCGCCAACGTGACCCTGCCCTGGCATCACCCGAAATTGCAGGGCCGGGATCTGCAACGGTTGATGGCCGGTGCGGTGAAAGAACTGAACGCCGCCGGCTGCACCCTGGTGGGCGGCCACACCATCGAAGGCCCGCAGATGGCCGCCGGCCTTACCGTCAACGGTCAGGCGGACCCGCAACAACTCTGGCACAAGCGCGGTGCCCGGGAGGGCGACCGCCTGCTGCTCACCAAACCCCTGGGTAGCGGCGTACAGCTGGCCGCCATGATGCAGAAAGACAAACTGCACGGCCCCTGGCTGGATGCCACTCTGGACCACTTGTTGATCAGCAATCGCATCGCCCAACAGGTCATGCAGGATTTTCCCGTGCATGCCTGCACCGATGTCACCGGCTTTGGTCTACTCGGCCACCTCCATGAAATTTGTCAGCAAAGTCATGTGGCCATGGCCATCGATACCGACAGCATTCCCTTGCTGCCCGGCACCCTGTCGCTGATTGAACAGGGGGTGAGCAGCACCCTCAACGAGGCCAACCGGAACGTGTTGATGCACTGCGATACGCAGCAGGTTGCAGAGCCGCTACTGACTACCCTGTGCGACCCACAGACCGCCGGCGGCCTGCTATTCAGCATTCCCGAAGAGGCCCTGCCCCGGGCCCTGACGCAATTGCGTGAAGCCGCAGTGAACGCATCAGAAATTGGTAAAGTCCTTGTAAAAAATAACGAGTCTTCGAGAGATATTCTTCTGCATTAGGGTCAAGATGTTAGTGTTGAATTAATCGAGCTGAATGGAGATATCCCATGACCAAGCGTATTACCGGTATTCTCAGTGCATCATTGCTGCTTTTCATGCAGTTGATGATTGTGCCGGCCGCCCAGGCCGCCATGATCGGTAACGATACGGTCATTCAACAACAGGACCGCGCGGCCATGAAGGCGCAGGTAATGGAGCTGATGGACCACAAGGTCGCCGCCAAGGCATTGGGTGATTACGGTGTCAGCAAGGACCAGGTGAGCCAGCGTCTCGACCGTCTTACGGATCAGGAGTTGCAGCAGCTGGCCCAGAAAGCGGAAGAGTTGCCCGCCGGTCAGGGCGTAGTTGGCGTAATCCTCGCCATCATCCTGATTTTGATCCTGCTCGACCTGCTCGGCGCGACCAACGTTTTTCCGGCCATCGATCCCATTAACTGATCCATGGCTGTCCCCTACGGCGAGGAGCCCATCGCTCCTCGCCTTTCACGCCCAACGTTTACACGCCCTTTTAACCTGGCATGCCTTGTCAGCCTGCTGGCTCTGCTTTCGTTGAGTGGATGCCAAAGTGTCCCGCCTCCGCAAAGTGCCCAGGTGGAGACCGAGCAGCAGCTGGTGGTGCCCTTTGTCCCCCAGGAAAAATACCAATGCGGCCCCGCCGCTCTGGCCATGATGCTGCAATGGGCCGGCAAGCCGGTAAGCGCCGACAGCCTGGTAGACGAGGTGTGGTTACCGGAACGGGAAGGCAGCCTGGGCATTGAGTTGCGTGCCGCCGCCCGCAGCCGCGGTCTGATGGCTTATCCGGTGGAAAATAGCGAGGCGTTGTTCCGCGAACTGCAGGCAGGCCGACCAGTGCTGGTATTACAGAACCTGGCCCTGCGTCGCTGGCCCCAGTGGCATTTTGCCGTCGTCACCGGCTATCAGGAGCAGGGCAACACCATGGTGTTGCACAGTGGCACCGACGCCGGCAAGACCAGCCACTGGAACCGCTTTATCCGCACCTGGGCCCGCGCCGATCAATGGGGCTTCACTCTGGTCGAGCCGGGTAAACTGCCTGCCAGTGCGGAACCGGACACCCTGTTCCGGGCGATTTCCGCCCTGCCCAATGCCGAGGCCTTCTGGCCGGCGGCGGTAGAGGCGTTCCCGAGCAGCGGAAAACTCTGGTTCGGCCATGGCAACAGCCTGTGGAACCAGGGCCGACAACAACCGGCGCTCGACGCCTTCCAACGCGCTACCCGCCAGGCGCCGGACTTTGCCGCCGCCTGGAACAACCTGGCTTACGCCCAGCAGGCACTGGGCGATGCGGAGGGAGCCAGCGACAGCATCTGCCGTGCCCATGCCCTTTCCCCGCAGGACAAAGCCATCCGCGAGAGCGTCGTGGAGCTGACCGGTCAATCCTGTTCCGACGAGGCCTCGTCGGCCGGTTCTACCTGTAGTGCCGATAACTGATCACGCTGTTCACGCAACTTGGCCAGCTTGGCTTCGCCTTCCGCCAGTTGCGCCTCGCTGATGCCGCTGGCGCGGCCTTTGGCAATCATCGCTTCCAGTTCCGGAATACGCTGATCAACGGCGTTGGCAAACGAGGCATACACGCTCTGTTGCTGGCGCTGCTCGTACTGTTGATACAGCGCCGGGTCGGCCAGCTCGGCAGCGCTGGGCGGCTCACGCAGATTCGTGCGCGGGGCCAACGGCGGCTTACGCGGATCACCATGGCGCATGCTTTCACGCAGGGCCGTTACCGCTTGTGGCGAGGGCACCGGCCCGGCGGCAGGATCGGCCACGCGGGAAGCGCGCGATGGCCGCTGACGTTCCGCCACTGTGTCGGTCATGGGCAAAGGCGTGGCCGTTTTTTCCTGCTCTTTGTGCGTTGCGATCCCTTCGACCGCCGAGCCGTCATCGGTCACCCCCGGTAGCGGCGCCTGTGCTGCACTCGGCAACCACCTGGCCATCACCGCGACCACCGCGCCCAGCAACAGGGCAACCAGCAGCGCCTTCATCACAGCACCTCCTGATTGATTCGCAGCGATGCCTGCTCAGTGACCTGCGCCAGCAGGTTCTGGAAGCGTTGTTGCAACAGTTGCTGAGCCACCGCCCGACCCGCACGGTAGCGGACCGATTCGCTCTCCAGGCTCTGGTAGGCCGTCACTTTTTCTTCCACCAGAAACAGCTCCCAGTAGGGAGCGGCATCAGCACCGGGGCTGCGAAACGGAGGCGACACTACGCCTTCAGGCTGCACAAACGCCAGTGCCCGAGTCCAGTGATCCTGCCGGGATTGCCGATCAATCCAGCCCAGCTCGCCGCCCTGATCCCGGTCCGGTGCTACGGAGTAATCCGCTACTGCCTGGTCAAACGACAGGCCATCGCGGATCAAGGCATGCACCCGGTCCGCCTGCTGCTGGCTATTCACTCGCAGATGCCGCGCGCGCACCCGCTCCACACGGGTGAATTGTTCCTTGTTTGCCGCGTAGTAGTCGGCAAGCTGCACATCGCTCACCTGGGCAGCCAACTCTCGCAGTTCAGGGTTGTCGTCGTGGATGTCCTGCATCAGCCCCATGTCATGCATCAGGGTATCCCGTTGCAGGGCATCGTCGATGCTGCGATCCACAGCGGCGATGGCCGCTCGTGACAGACCGGCCTGTTGCTCAAACCAGTAAAACACATAGGCCATGATCAGCTGCTGTTTCACTGCTTCACGAATAAAACCCAGGTTGAGGTTATGCATCTGCACCTTCAACTGGATGTTCTGCCGCCGGTAAAGATCCCACAGGGTCAGCGTTTGTTCCGGCTGGTCGTCGGCAAAGCGATAGCGGGCCAGTACATAGTGGCTGGCCGCTTGTTGCTGGGCGTCAGTCATGGTGCTGTACAGTGCCTGCTCCAGGGTCAACATGGGCGCCAGCGCCTCGCGGGACAGGGCCAGCGGTGTGGTCAGGCTGTCCAGGCTGTTCTGCATGCCATGTTCGGTGACTGCTGCGCGTAGTTCCTCTGCATAGGCCGTGCGAATCAGTTTGAAACGTTGCTGCTCGTGTCGGGTGGCACTGTCATAACCCACCCGTTCAGGGTGAGCGTCATGGTCATGCTGCGCCTTCGCCACCGCCGCCAGCAGACGGTTTTCCACCAGCCCCTTGAGCACGCTTTCCCGGCTGATGTCCGGATCACTGCGACGAGCGGCAGCCACGAACACGTCCAGGGTTGCGGCGGGAATGGCATCACCATCCACACGGGCGGCCACGCTGTCGGGCAGCGGCCCCCACTGCTGCCAGCCGGCATAGCCAGCTACTGCAAACAGCGCCAACACCATCGCCAACATCCATCGGTGCATTGCCATGGAAGTTTTCCTCCATCCTCTCTTATCGCTCGTTCATTACCGTAGGGTGGATTAGCCGAAGGCGTAATCCACCAAAGCCACCACCCCGGACGTCGGATCATATAATGGTGGATTACGGCCTTCGGCCTAATCCACCCTACGCGAACTGCACCGATCTGGCGTTTGCATGGTGCAGTTCGCCTTAGGCTCAGTGCACCCTACGGGGAAACACCGGCCCGGTTATGAGCCGGTTACCGGTATCAGGGATTAACCTGGTGCGCGGCGTGGTTGAGCAGATGCACCACCATGGCGATGGCGTTGGGGATCACCGTCTGCCCTACCTGCACCCGGTCTACATGGTCGGTGCTGGACAACACGATACCGCCATTGCCATAGGCCAGGGCGCCACCCTCGGTGAGCAGCGGGCGGATATCCGTGCCAGTGGGCGACAGCGGGGTGAAGTTCTGCAGGGCCTGATCCACCAGGGCGGTGTCGTTCAGGTTTTCGCTGTCGTAGTAATCCGCCACCCAGGACTCCCAGCCGCTGTGATTCAGGGCCGAGGTGGTCCACACATGGTGGGGCTGCAGCAAGTCAGTGGTGTGCAACACAAACCCCAGGGTCTGGGCGGTGGGCTGGCTGAGGAACTGGCTGTACCAGTACTGCCCCAGGTTATCGATAGGCTGGAACGGCATTTCCTCGAAGTCGTCGTACATGGACTTGCTGGAATAGCTACCCTGCCGATAATTGGCTTCGGTAATACCGTAGGTGTTGTACTGCGGATCATCCGACCACCACCAGCCGGTCATGCCACCGGGGCCATCATCCAGGTAATCGCCATACAGCCAGGACGCGGCAATATTGTCGATATCGCCCCAGACCGTGAGCAGATCGTAGTTGTACCCGCCCAAGTCATTACCGTGCACATCGGAACTGCGAGTGTGATTCTGGAAGTGCCAGTAGGAGGTGTAGTTCACCAGCGACGCACCGGCGTTGAATACCGGCGCATAGACGCAATCACCGGAGACCGCCCCACACAGGTAGGTATCCTGGAAATCATCCACGTCATAGGCGCCCTGCCCGATCACTTCGGCGAACTGCTCCATGCTGTAACCGGCGGCGTTGACCCAGGCCTTGAGGCGGTTGTACTCGGTGCTACCCGGGTGATTCTTCATGTAGTCCACCGCATCGATAGCAATGCGCTTGTGGGTGATCTGCTGAAACGCCTGGGCAGGCGCAGTGACGATAGCGGCGGCCAGCAGGCCGCAGAGTGCGAGCTTGTTCATGGGTCCCCTCCCAATTCTTATGAAGTTTGTTGTGTTTATTGGTTAAACAATAAACACACTTACCGCTTCGCCCTAGGACGTAGCCGGACAAAAAATGGACATTTTCTGCCAGGGGCAGCAGAGCTCCTGTTTACAATGGCAACACTCACCCTGCCCAAAAGGGATGACAAAACAGGGACACCGTTGTTTGTCCGATAACAGATGCCGGCACAGGCGGAACAACTGCTGCGCCCCTTGCAACGCCTTGGTAAGCTTGCACAGACTTGGGCGTAAAAAATCGTCTCTGCAGGGCGCGGCGACCTTCCCCTGCAAAACACATTGATAGCCCCCCTTACCCACTGGAGCTTTCTGGTTATGGATCGACGTCTGGCCCTTTTCCTGCTGATTTTTCTCCCCGTCATGGCACAGGCACAGATCGGTGGCTTTTCCCTGCCCGGCGTCGGCGACCTGGAAAAACAGATCTCCGGCAGCGACGACAGCAGCGGTGACAACGCCAATCCTGACAAGAAAATCCTGCAACAGACCCTGGAACTACGCCGCGAGATCGACAGCAACCAGCAAACCATCAAGGATCTGGAAACCTTCGCACGCCAGGCATCCACCCAGCGGGCGCGCCTCAACGCCGAGCTGGCCAAGGCCCGGCAACAGCAGGACAAGGACTGGGCCGAGCAGTACAAGGGCCTGGCGCTGCAGGCCCTGATCGAGAGACTGACCAGCCGTCTGGATGCGCTGGAAAAGAACCAGAGCCGCCTGGCTGAGGTCAATGGTGAGCTGACCCGCGCCCAGACCCTGCCCGAGCAGGCCCAGAATGTGATCAGCAAGGCCATGGAGCGCATGGATACCATCCGCTCGCGGCTCAATGAAGGTACCGACGAAAACGGTGAGCCGCTCAACGACAAACAGGAGCAGGGGCTCAATACCGAACTGCGTGCCCTGGAAACCCGTATCGAGCGCTACAATCAGGAACTCACCGTCGTCGACAAGAAACAGGATGTGGCCCGCCTGGAACAACAGCTACTGCGTACCGAGCAAGCCACCCTGGAAGCGCAGCTTGATGCCGTGCAGCCCCTGATCCAGAAACGCCGTATCAATCAGCTGGAAGAGATGGCCAACTCGCCGGAATCATCACTGCCGGAGACCGTGCTCGAAAACAAGCGAATCCAGAATGCCAGGGCGGAAAACCAGGCCCTGCGTGAGCAACTCGCCCGCACCAGCCAGGCCGTCAACAGTCTGCTGCGCCGCGCCATCGACACCAAGACGCAACTGGACAAGGCCCGCGCCCTGTCCAGCACCGTCAACGATCAGATCCGCCTGCTGGATGGCAGCCTGCTACTGTCACGGGTGCTGTACCAGCAACAGAAACGGCTGCCGCAAAGCCAGTCGGACATGAACCTGCAAAAGCGCATTTCCGACGCCCGCCTGGAGCAATTCGAGCTGGAGCAAAAGATCCAGTCGCTGGATAACTCGCCCCTGCCGGAACAGGAAAAACTCAAAGGGGAGCTCTCTGCGGATCTGGAGCAGGCCTTTACTATCCTGCATCGGGAGCGGCGTGAGCTGTACGACCAGCTCAATCAGGAATTGGGTCGGCAACTGGCCATCCTCACGCGTACCCAGCTCAACAAAGAGCAACTGGACAAGGTGTCGCGCAGCCTGCACAGCATTATCTCCGAGCAAACCTTCTGGATGCCCAGCACCCAGCCAGTGAGCCTGGAATGGCTCGGCAAGCTGCCCGGGCACATTACCCAGCAACTGCGCGACATGCCCTGGAAAGCCCTCTGGCAGGGCACCCGTGACCTGCTTACCGGAAAATGGGGCTGGCTGGTGCTGGCCGCCATCCCCGCCATTATTCTCCTGCTGCTGCGCCCACGACTGAAAAAACGCATCGACACCATGAACAAGGATGTGGGCTTCCTGCGCCGTGACAGCCAGCTGCACACGCCGTTGAGCTTGATCTATACCGTGCTGATCTCCTCTCCCGCACCCATCGCCCTGGCCGTGATTGCCGCCGGACTATGGCGTCAGCCCAGCACCATCACCAGCGTACTGGGGGCCGCCCTGGCACAACTCGCCCTGCTCTGGCTGGTGTTCGAAATGCTTTACCGGCTGCTAAAGAGCGGCGGTATCGCCCAGCGCCATTTCCGCTGGGACAGCGAGCATAATCAGCATATGCGTCGCCGCCTGGCGCTCACCGGCCTGGCCATAATCCCCATGACCTTCATCATCGCCTTCGGCGACCAGTGGCCCGCCCAGCTGAGCAACGACCGCCTGGGCCTGGTCATCATGGTCGTCAGCCTGGTGGTGGTGATGATCAGCTTGCCCTCCGTGGCGCAGAGTTACCCGGGGCGACATTACAGTCGCACCATGAAAGGCCTGTCCACCGGCCTGTGCGCCACCGCCCCGCTGATCCTCACCGTGCTGATCGGCATCGGTTATTACTACACCTCAGTGCGTCTGACCGGCCACATGATCTACAGCCTCTATCTGGTGGTGCTGTGGATTCTGCTCGACGCCGTGGCCGTGCGCGGCCTGGCCGTGGCCGCCCAGCGGCTGGCCTACCGGCGCGCAGTGGCCCAGCGGGAAGCCGACCAGAAGGGCTCCGACACCTCCTCGGCTGCATCAGAAGCCGTAGAAGTGGAAGAACCGCAGCTGGACCTGAAACAGGTCAACCAGCAATCCCTGCGCCTGATCCGCCTGGCACTGATCGCCGGTATCGGCCTGCTGGTCTATTGGGTCTGGGCAGATGTGTTCCACGCCTTCTCCTACACCGAAAACATCGTGCTCTGGGAAACCGCCGACGCTGCCGGCCAGGCCAGTGGCACCTCACCCATCAGCCTGGGCGATGTGATGACCGCCCTTATCATCGGCGCTGTCACCTTCCTGCTGGCCAGCAACCTGCCCGGCCTGTTGGAAGTGCTGGTGCTGTCACGCATGGACCTGCGCCAGGGCACCAGCTACGCCACCACCACCCTGCTCTCCTATGTGATTGTGGCCAGCGGTGTGATCATCACGTTCGGTGCTCTGGGGTTGAGCTGGGACAAGATGCAGTGGCTGGTGGCTGCCCTGGGTGTGGGCCTGGGCTTTGGTCTGCAGGAAATCTTTGCCAACTTCATTTCCGGCATCATCCTGTTGTTCGAGCGCCCCATCCGCATCGGCGACGTGATCACCATCAACAACCTGGATGGCACCGTCAGCCGCATCCGCATCCGCGCCACCACCTTGATCGATTTCGACCGCAAGGAAATCCTGGTGCCCAACAAGGTGTTCGTCACCGAGCGACTGATCAACTGGTCCCTCTCCGACACCGTCACCCGCATCATCATCAAGGTGGGCTTCGCCTACGGCTCCGACCTGCAGAAATGCCGCGACATCCTCATGCAGGCCGCCCGCGAAAACAAACGGGTGCTACGTGATCCGGAACCGGTGGTGTTCTTCCTCACCTTCGGCGCCAGCACCCTGGACCACGAACTGCGCGTCCACGTGAACGACATCGGCGACCGCCTGGCCGCCACCGACGAGCTCAACCGCCACATCGATGCCCTGTGCAAGGAACACGACATCGAAATCGCCTTCAGCCAGCTGGATATCCATATCCGCAATGGGGATGGCGACAAGCTGTGCATTGAGGGGGAAAAACAGGAAAAAACCGGACAGCAAGACGGCAATACGCAGGCGCACAAAGCCAACGATGGCGAACACAACGAAAGTAACGACCCCCGCTAAACCCGCAGGGCGGAAATACCGACCGGGTATCTCCGCCCTGCGCCCGGCTCTCCAGAAGCCACACGACCGAAATAACTACTTCCAGCCCTGCTTCCAGTTCGATTCATCTCTTAGTGCTTTCCAGTCAATAGAATCTGAACGGTTTGATATCACCGCCTCTATCAGGCAGTGAATAACCTCACCCTCTTCATCAAACTCGACCTCTGTCACCAGAAAATGTTTTTCTTTCTTCACTGGCTTGACCGCAGTCCACTTGCTGTTAAGCAACTTTTGGGGATTGATTTTATTCATTGCTAGCCTTCAATTGTCACTTAATAACGCCTGAACTCAGGTACGTTTGAGGCGACGCCTGCTTTTGCGGTAGCAAGAACGGGAGCGGGGTCGGGTCAAACGTCACCTGCAGCTATTTTTAGAGTTTACGGTTGATATTTGACCTCTGGCCATATTTCGTTGATCTCATCAGCTTGGTGTTGTGCGGCGAATCGTTCCCACACAATGCCGTTTACGTCAGAGTCCTGTGAAAACTCGGTAGCCGAAGGATCTTCCCAACCCAAATGCCGCAGAGACCCCGGAGCACAAGAGGAATCTTGGCGCACGGAAACATTAAGAGACTCGGTTCTCCAAAGAGCATATTCGCCTGGAATGGAGGAGCAGGGCCGCACGCCTAACCGCTCTGAATAATCCTCGATGGTTTCATCGATTCTGTCAGTTGAGATTGCAATATGCAGTTTTCTCATTGTTTTACCTTTGAACTCTAACGCAGCGGCTTTGCGACGCACCGGAGCGCCAGCGTAGGGCGTCGCAAAGCCGATTATTAAGAAGCCGGCCCTTGGATTTGAAGCCAACCTTGACGTTCGCAGTAATTGGCGAAATCTTGGTAGTTTTCATTGATCCACATTTCATTGGGATGATCATGAAAACCCACGATTCCAACATCCCGATCCCGAATCTCGAAATTGTTGAAGTTACGGATTCCCTTTTGGGTGAGTTTACCCCGCTCGGAGAAATCAGTAATAACATCATTATTTACTACCACGCAGGGATCGGACGCGATCTCTATAGCATGTAGGCAAATACTTCGATAGTTCGTGGGGAGCACAGGAATTAGCCTGAATAATCCTTTCCGCTTCCAGAACATGATGCCTCTTAGCGCCTTGCTCACCGGTAAATTGTGAGCGAAGCGAGTAATTTATCCGAGTGCAGCAATTTGTTAGGGTTTATCGCCATCCAAGACTCCTAGAAGTTGCTGCATGCTGAAACTGCATGTTCTGCCCACTAAAAATTTTTTTGCATACCTATCTAATAATGCTTGGTCAGGCTTCAGTCCTTCCTTGATTTTATTGCGTACCGATCTCAAGTTATCTTCTGTCTTTTCCATACCTTGACTGAACACTTCTGTAAGAAGCCGTTCTCGCCGTTCCTGGGCGGACTTACCTTTACACCCAGCCCTGATATACTTGGCAACAACTATAAAAAGCATCTTCTCACAATGAAAATACTTGAATTCGTCAGATAAATAACGGCTATATGCAGTATCAAGGCTTCCTGACGCAAAAAGCTTGCGATAAAAGCGCACGGTATTATCTTCTAGAAACCCAACGCAAACCTCTTCCTCTGGCGCTAAAAGAACGAAGAAGGGAGCGGGCTTATCTAGCTTTATCGGCATAATTGATCGAAGACCAAAGCACGCTGCGCCGACTACAACCAAGTTATTTCCAGTTGCCTGATTAAGACCTTGAAGGTTGCTATAAAGCTCATCCCAAGAGCAGTATTCAGAGGACTGAGCAATATGCAGCCCTTCTTCCTTGTTGCCATGCATGTCGAAGTGCAATAAAGGTCGCATTCCGTTCTCAGATGCATGACAAGAAAGCTCTGCCAAGAGGCTTTTGAGATGGGCCGTGCTAGTAACCTGAATATGCTGAAACCCGATAGATATTTCAGCCTTTAATGACTCCATATCTTCCACCATTCTGAGAGTGGGACCGAGTTCAGAATCCGGAAGACTGGTTAACCAAATAACAGAATTACAGGAAAAGCCGGTATCAAGCTGCATAATTTTCCTTTTACCCTAACAGCGTATTCAATTGCAGATGCGATATATCACTTTGCAATATATCCCCGTCTCCAGCTTTCTCTGAATCTACCCGAAAAGCCAAGGCAATCAGTCTTTTAACCGCGACTCAGGAACCATTCTCAGCTGACTTTTCTTGCATTTGCGTGTTGAACGGGAATTTTTACCCGGACTTTTCTTGCAGCCAAAAATCTGAAAAATCACTTTATCTCAGCCACTTACAAAAATATGTAAGCCATATCCTACATATTCAACTTGCGCGCGGGTGAAAAAAGGAGGGCAATATCGTCTAACACCTCGACAGGAGGCGTTACGACAAGTCACTACTTCCCTTCCCTCATCACCTATGGCGTACCCCAGGCCTTCGCTTTGCGAGCAAAGCGCTAACGAGGGGGTTACAATCGTCGGCTGCGTCATCTTAGCCAGGAGTAATATGCGTACTTTCGTCCTCCGCGCCCGCGCCGCCCCCACCGACAGCCAGGCTCTGCTGGCCAATGTGGGTGGTGATGCCCATACGGAAATTCTCGCCCATACGCTGATGAACAGCCTGTTTGTGGCCCAGTCTCACCGGGATGATGTGGTGGTGCATCTGGTGCTGGAAAGCACCCAGGATTACTCCCGCACCATCAGCTTCACCGGGGCGGAGATGCAGAGTATTGGCGGCTTCCATGAGAAAGCGTTGCTGGCCAAGGTGGCCAACGCGCTGGATGTGTCACAGGGGCTGGGCAAGGAGCAGGAACGGGCCGTGGAACCGGGCATCCGGGTGCGGACGCTGAGTTTTGAGCGGCTGGTGAAGGATCTGGCGGAGGATCATCAGCTGTATGTGATGGACAAGAAGGGGGACAGCATTCGTGAGGTGGATTTCGGGGAGAACCCCTGCTTTCTGCTCACCGACCATATCCCCATGCCAAAGAAGACCTTCAACAGCCTGAAGCGCCTGGGGGCGGAGAAGATCAGCCTGGGGCCGCGGATGCTGTTCGCGTCGCAGTGTGTGGTGTTGATTCAGAATGAGCTGGATTTGGCGGGGATGTAGGAGGAACGGTTCTACAGGGCCGCTGTAGGAGCGGCGCTTGAGCCGCGAATCGGTTGTGGCAACCAAGCCCCTGATCGCCCTACGGGCGATGCCCTTGCAAACGAGGATTCGCGGCTCAAGCGCCGCTCCTACAGCGGCTTCGTCCAAAGCGTCATTCGCGCCTCAAGAGGCGCTCCTACAGCGGCTCCGTCAGAGGTCATGCCGCGGTTTTCGCTATTAACTATTCACTGTTGACTATTAACTGCTCTTAATCAGCTTTCCAGCCACACCTCACGTGCCCACTGCCAGATAGAACTCCAATCCTCGTCCTCGTTGACGCCCTCCCCCGGTACCCAGAAGACGATCTGGCCGTCCTGGCCGATGGCGTAAACGCCTTCTTCGGCCTGGCAGACAGGAATCAGCGAACGGGGCATGCCCTGGCTCCAGGCCTGGGCGGCCAGCTCGGGGAGGAAGTTGTGGGCGTAGTCGTCGGTGACGGTGGCCGGTTCCAGGCTGCCGCAAATAATGTCGCCGGTGGTGAGCAGGAATTCCTTGTACTCTCCTGGCAGGGAAATCAGCAGTTGTTCCTCGATTTCCACCAGCCGGTCTTCGTCCGGCAGCTCCAGGGCCACCAGTGCGCCTTGGTGGCGTTCGCGCAGCAGGTCGATCAGGTCATCCATTTACAGCGTTCCGGTTGGCATATTCGTTGACGATATTTTGTAGGAGCTATGCTTGCATGGCGAACTCCGACTTCGGGTTCGCCATGCAAGCATAGCTCCTACAGGAAAATGTTATTCCTGGCGGTGATCCCGACGGAACGGGAACAGGAACTGGTCGACCACGCCTTCCGGCACCTTGGTGCTGGCCCGGGTGCCGTACTCGGCAGCCAGCCGGTTGGGCATGATCAGGGTGCCGAACAGTTTATCGTAGATGGGCAGAAACGCGGCGTAATTTTTGTCCACGGCCTGGTCTTCCGAGGAGTGATGCCAGTGGTGGAATTCCGGGGTGGCGATGAGCCAGCGGATGCCCGGAAAGCGGAAGCGCACATTGGCGTGGATAAAGATGGCGTGGAAGGACACGAACACCAGGTAGGCGTACACCGCCGACGGCGAAAAGCCCAGAATGAAGATGGGCAGGTAGCCGATAAAGCGGTTGGCGATGATTTCCACCACATGTAGGCGTGAGGAGGCCAGCCAGTCCATCTGGGTAGTGGAATGATGCACGGCATGGAATTTCCACAGCCATGGCACTTCGTGGAAGGCCCGATGAATCCAGTAGCTGCCCAGATCGATAACGATAAGAATCTCGATGAACTGCAGCCACAGGGGCTGGCTGGCGATGGCCTGTTGGAAGCCGATGTCCACCTTGTCGTGGAGCACCACCTGAATGGGGATGATGGTGAAGAAGCTGATCAGCTGCAGGCCCACATGGCTGAACAGGAAGTATTTGATATCCGTGACCCAGCCCCCGCGCAGGGTTTTCTGGTCCGGGTCTTTGGGGAAGGCCCGTTCCAGGGGGATAAACACCAGCGCCAGTACCAACAGGGTAAGGATGAAATAGTCGAGCCCGGCATAGAGGCTGCGACCTTCCACCGGCGGCACATCCAGCCGCCCGGAGCCGATCAGCGCGGCCATGCAGGCCAGCACCATGCCGATAATGCCGTAGCGCTTTTCCTGATGACGCAGCACACTGAAAAAGCCACAGACAAAGCCAATACCGATGCCGATGAACAGGGCAATGCGTAGCACCTCGGCGTTGTAGAAGGCACGGAATTCCGGGGTGGTTAGCAGCTCCGGGTAGAGGAAACAGAAGCTGCCCATCAGCGCCAGAACCCCCAATCCAATGGACACGGTGGCGGTGATCTTGCCCTGGCCCGGGGTCAGATCCACCTCTTCGTAACGTTCCCGCAAAAAGTCTGTCATCTGTTGTTCTCCTTCTGGGCCAAGGCTGCCCGATGATCCGTTCAGACACCACTACACGCCCGTAACAAGCTGCTACACTGCGCGTTCAAGAAACATAGCTGCAAGCTACAAGCCGCAAGCTGCAACGCGATCAAGCAATGGGGTTACGGAACAGCATTGAGCCCGCGACCACCCTGCGATAATCGCGGTCGGAGAGCTCACAGTATTCTGCCTGCCTGACCCGCGTTGTAGCTTGCAGCTTGTAGCTTGAAACTGCTCCGCCCCATTATTCACATATTTGGTTATCCATAAAGTATGCCTCTCATTACCCTCCGCGACATTCAGCTCAGTTATGGGCAGCAGCCGCTGCTGGATCACGTCACCCTGTCCATCGACCCGGGGGAGCGGCTTTGTTTGATTGGTCGTAATGGCGCCGGCAAATCCACCCTGATGAAGGTGATTGCCGAAGAGATCCATGCGGATGACGGCCAGATCGAGAAGACCCAGGGGCTGACCGTGGCCCGCCTGGAGCAGGAAGTGCCGGACGACCAGGATCACAGCGTCCACTTCATGGTAGCTGAAGGGCTGGGCGAGCACGGTGCCCTGCTCAGCGAGCACGCCGAGCTGGTCCACCACCTTGGCGATGCTGACGACAAAATGCTGGCCCGGTTTGAACAATTGAGCAGTGAGATCGAGGCCTGTGGTGCCTGGCAGCTGTCCCAGCGGGTGGATACGGTGCTGTCCAAACTGAAACTGGATGGCGATCAGGCCTTTGCCGGCCTCTCCGGGGGGATGAAACGCCGGGTGCTGCTGGCCCGAGCGCTGGTACAGGAGCCGGATATCCTGCTGCTGGACGAGCCTACCAACCACCTGGACATGGATTCCATCCAGTGGCTGGAAGAATTTCTCAAGAGCTACGGCGCCACCCTGGTGTTCATTTCCCACGACCGGGCCTTTATCCGTTCGCTGGCCACTCGCATCATCGAGCTGGACCGGGGCAAGCTGACCAGCTGGCCGGGCAGCTACGAGAAGTATCTGAGCGGCAAGCAGGCGGCTCTGGAAGCGGAAGAGCGTGCCAATGCCGAGTTCGACAAGAAACTCAGCCAGGAAGAAAAGTGGATTCGCCAGGGCATCAAGGCACGCCGTACCCGTAACGAAGGCCGGGTACGTGCGCTCAAGGCCATGCGTGATGAATTCGCCCAGCGCCGCAACCGCACCGGCACCGCCAGCCTGACCATCCAGAGCGGCGACAACTCCGGCAAGGTGGTGGTGGAAGCCGAGCACCTGAATTACACCGTGGACGGCAAGACCATTGTGGAGGATTTCTCGGTCAATCTGCTGCGCGGCGACCGGGTCGGTATCCTTGGCCCCAATGGCTGCGGTAAATCCACCGTGATTCGCCTGCTGCTGGGTCGGCTGGCACCGGATAGCGGCAACGTGAAGCTGGGCACCCAGCTACAGGTGGCCTATTTCGACCAACTGCGCGATACCCTCAACGAGGAAAAGAGCGTGATCGACAACGTGGCCGAAGGCTCCGATGTGGTCACCATCAACGGCCAGAGCAAGCATGTGATCGGCTATTTGCAGGATTTCCTGTTCGACCCGAGCCGGGTGCGCCAGCCGGTGAAGTCTCTGTCTGGCGGCGAGCGTAACCGGCTGCTGCTGGCCAAGCTGTTCACCAACCCCTTCAATCTGCTGGTCCTGGATGAGCCCACCAACGACCTGGACGCGGAAACCCTGGAGCTGCTGGAAGAGCAGCTGATGAACTACCAGGGCACCCTGCTGCTGGTCAGCCACGACCGGGAGTTCATCGACAATGTGGTGACCTCCACCCTGGTGTTCGAAAACGGCGAGCTCAACAGCTATGTGGGCGGTTATCAGGACTGGTTGCGGCAGCGTCCGGAACCTGTGAAGGGAAAAACCGTCAAATCCGCCAAGCCAGTGCTCGAACCGGCCCCGACTGCACCCAAAGCCAAAAAGCTGTCCTACAAGGATCAGCGGGAGCTGGAGCAATTACCGGAACGGATCGAGCAACTGGAAGCGGCACTGGAAGCGGTGCAGGCTCGTATGTCGGACCCGGCTTTCTTCAAGGGTGATCCGGCCGAGATCAGCGCCGCCCAACAGCAACAAACCGAGCTGCAGGCGAAACTGGAAACCACCTTCGCTCGCTGGGACGAGCTGGATCAGCTTGGCTGAATCAAGGAGTTTTTGTGTATAAAACATGGTCCTCATTCGCTATCACGGCAATGTTTGTCCTGTTCGGCCTGGCGGCAACGCCAGGCTGGGCCAATGAAGTGGAAGACGAGGAACGGGCCGTGGAACGCCAGCAGGAAAGCGATGGCCAGGTCACTGCCGGTGACGGCAATACGGACACGGACAAGGCCGACAGCGCCGTAGCGGATGACCCGGCCGAACCGGCTCCACTGCCCTTGCCCCTGCTGGGACGGCAAGTGGAACCGGGCAGCTTTGCCACCCTGCACTGGACCCCGGATCAATCGTTCGCCTCCATCGCCACCCCGGTGCCCGTGCTGGTCGCCCATGGCGACAAGCCCGGGCCACGGCTGTGTCTCACTGCGGCCATTCATGGCGATGAACTGAACGGCATCGAGATGGTGCGCCGGCTCATGTACGAGCTGGAACCGGACCAGCTGGCCGGCACCGTGATCGGCGTGCCCATCGTCAATCTGGATGGCTTTCGCAGTGGCTCACGCTACCTGAGTGACCGCCGGGATCTGAACCGCTACTTCCCCGGCAACAAGAAAGGCAGTGCCGCCAGTCGCGTGGCTCACTCCCTGTTCAGTAATATCGTGCGCCACTGTGATTACCTGGTGGATTTGCACACCGGCTCCCAGAAACGGGTCAACCAGCCGCAACTTCGCGCCGACCTGGACAACCCGGATGTGGTCGCCTTTGCCAAGCACTTCGGCGGCATGACCGTACTGCACAGCCCCGGTGTCACCGGCATGCTGCGCGACGCGGCGGTGAAAAAGGACATTGTCGCGGTGACCATGGAAGCTGGCGGCCCCAACCGGCTGGAAACCGAGGCCGTCAGCTACGGCGTACAGGCCATCGACACCCTGCTGGAAAACCTGGGTATGCGTAAGGCCAGCCGTTTCTGGAGTGCGCCGCAACCGGTGTTCTATGAGTCGGAATGGATTCGCGCCACCCAGGGCGGCATTCTGCTTGCCGAGGTGGAGCTGAACCAGAAAGTGAAGAAAGGCCAGGTGCTCGGCACCGTCACCGACCCGATCAGCAATACCGGCAGTGCCATCATTGCCCCTTATAACGGCCGGGTTCTGGGAATGGCGGTGAACCAGGTGGTCCACGCCGGCTTTGCCGCCTTCCGTATCGGCGAGGAAAAAACCACCGAGGAAGTGGAAGCAAAGGCAGAAAAAGCCACCCGGGAAAAAGAACAGAAAACCCAGCCATCCGAGGGCAGTCCCGCCCACGACTCACCGGCGCCGGACCCTGAAGCAGACCGGGCCGATGACCTGAGCCAGGCGGAAGAAGAGGAAAGTCATTCGGAAGAGTGAGACGATCAAGCAGAGAGACAGCAAAAAAGGCTTCTTCCAGGAAGCCTTTTTTGTGGATGCCTTAAAACCTGCACCCAACTCCCATTCGTTGGAGCCTTGTTCACAAGGCGAACGGTATCCGCTACCTCTTCGCTTTGCGAGCAAAGCTCCAACGGGGCGGGGACTTGTTTACTGCACCACCAGGCTGTCGCGCATCTTGGCCAGGGTCTTTTCACCGATGCCCTTGATGGCCAACAGTTGATCCACATTGGTAAAGGGCCCCTGGCTGTCACGCCACTGCACGATGGCTTGCGCCGTTTTCGGCCCCACACCCTTGAGTTCCTGCAGCTGGGTAACGTCTGCCGTGTTCAGGTCGATACGATTTTCAACCTGGGTGTTGGCTGCATCCTTGACCGCGTCCACTTCCACGGCCAGAGCCGGCAGGCTCAATGCCAGCAGCAGGGACATCACAACCGCTTTCAATGCTTTCATGTTGATCTCCATTTTTATCAGTTGGAGACCACACCATAGAAAGCCGAGCGAGGAGACGTTATCAGTCGAGCGTGACAGATTGCGTAAGTGGCTCAGGCAAGACTTTGTAGTATCTCGTCCACTACCGCTGTAGGTTCCGCAGCCTGGGTAATCGGACGGCCGATCACCATATAGTCCACACCCGCATCCCGTGCCTGCACCGGCGTCAACACGCGACGTTGGTCTCCGGCATCAGCGCCTGCAGGGCGGATACCCGGAGTAACCAGCTCGAATTGCTGACCGCAAGCCGCCTTGAGCATGCTCGCCTCCTGGGCGGAGCACACCACCCCATCCATGCCAGAGCGCTTGGCCAGCTCGGCAAGGCGCTGCACCTGCACCCGGGGCTCGTCTGTGACCCCGACCTGCTCCAGATCTGCCGCTTCCATGCTAGTCAGCACGGTCACTGCAATCAGGTGGGGGCGACTGGCGTGGTTGGCGATGGCATTGGCAGCGGCTTCCATCATGCGCTGACCACCGCTGGCGTGCACATTGACCATCCACACTCCCATATCCGCCGCAGCGGACACGGCACCGGCCACGGTGTTAGGAATGTCGTGGAATTTCAGATCCAGGAACAGCTCAAAGCCTTTCTTGTGCAGGCCTTCGACAATGGCCGGGCCACTGCGGGTGAAGATTTCCTTGCCGACTTTAACGCGCACCTTGGCCGGGTCCAGCTGATCGGCCATGGCCAGCGCCCGGGCGGCATCGGGATAGTCCAGGGCGACGATAACAGGGCTGGAGATAGGCATGGGAGCGTCCTCGGGGGATTGGTGGCGGGTATGGTATGAGTTGCGAGGTAGCTGTTCAACCAGTGCCGCAAGCCAGCCTGAAAGAATAACCGTAGGAGCTATGCTTGCATGGCGAACTGGCGCGAGCCTTCGCCATGCGAGCATGGCTCCTACAAGGAGGAGGCGGCTAGACTTCCTTGACCACCGGCTTGATGGAGCCCCAGCGCTTGCAGCTTGGGCAGCGCCATTGCATCAAGGGGGTTTCGAAACCGCAGCGGCGGCATTTGTAGAGGCTCTTGTCGTTGAGCAGTTGCTCCGACAGTTGCTTGAGCACACCCAGGTGCTCGCGGGCCTCTCCTTCGGCGCTGCCGGCCAGGCTCATGTCGATGATCCGGTTGAGGCCACGTACCGAGGGGTTGGCTTTCATGTATTCAGCAATGAAGTCCGCGGCTTCCTTGTCGCCGTAGCGCTCCTTGAGCGTTTCGGCGAGCAGTAGGATACGGCTGGTGCTGGGTTTCTCGGCACTGTAGTCCGCCAGCATCTGGATAAATTCCTCGTCTTTCTCCTGCTGCTGGTAGCTGGTGCGCAGCTTGTCGAGCGCTTCATCGAAGAAGTCGCTGTCCTGCACCCAGATGCGCTGAAGGGCCTGGATGGCAGCGTCCCAGTTCTGCTCGCCCATTTCCAGCTCGCCTTCGGCAAAGCTGGCGCGGACACACTTCTCATCGAATGACAGCGCCCGTCTCAGCATGCGGCGAGCCGGATTGATGTCGCCGTCGCGGCGCAGGTTTTCTGCCTGTTCGCAGCAATACTGGGCCAGTACCGGCCCCAGCGCCGGGCGGTTCTTGATCAACCGCTCGCCCATGCTGATGGCGTTGACCCAGTCGCGTTCCTGCTCGTACAGGCCCATCAGCTGCTGGCAGACTTCATCCTTGGCCTGGCAATCCTGGTCCAGCATTTCCAGCAGGACCTGCTCGGCCAGATCGAAGATGCCGCTGGCCAGGTAATCCTGGGCCAGTTCCAGCTGAATTTCTTCCTGCACCGGGCGGCCATAGTCGCCGTGTTCCAGCAGATGGGTATGCAGCTGGGCAGCGCGATCAAACTCGCCGCGCTTGCGGAACAGCTTGCCCAGGGCAAGATGGGTATCGAGACCCTCTTCGCTCACGTCCAGACTCTTGAGCAGGGCTTCAATGCCCTTGTCCGGCTCTTCATTGAGGAAGAAGTTGATGCCGGCCACATAGTCCTTGGACAGGGAGGCCATGCGCCGACGCTGCCGACGTTTACTTTCACGCTTGCCGAGGAAAAACCCGGCGGCGATGGCAACAAAAAAGAACGGCAGCAGCCAGAACGATTCACTCATGAAAACAGGCTCTTCAGGCCGCGCAGCCCGATACCGGCCAGCAAGCCAAGAAACAGGCCAATAGCCAGTACACCGATCACCAGCACGCCCAGGGACACGTCCCAGTGCCATTGATAAAACAGCATATCCAGCGTCACCAGATCACGGTTACTGGTGACAAACAGGAAAGCGAAAAGAAAGACGGCCAGTACAGCCAGAATTACCAGAATCCGGTACAGGTTTCGCATCGTAAGGTTCCCTCTTTACTGGCCAGGTCTGTGCCGGGCGGTAACAACAAACGGGGTTTAGTTAACGGCAGCCTGATTGCCGCTTGCGCCATTATCAACACCTTCACCACTTTCTTCATGCAGTGAATCGTTAACGCGCTCGCGCAGCTCTTTACCGGGTTTGAAGTGGGGAACATATTTGCCGTGCAGCTCGACGCTGGCACCGGTCTTGGGGTTGCGTCCCACACGGGGCGCACGAAAATGGAGGGAAAAACTGCCGAAGCCGCGTATTTCGATACGACCTCCGCCGGCCAGAGAATCGGCCATCTGTTCGATAAGCGTTTTGACTGCCAGCTCCACATCCTTGGGCGACAATTGGTTTTGCCGATCGGCAATCCGCTCAATCAATTCTGACTTGGTTAACGCCATTACAGCTTTCTCCCTGGGCTCCCAGCCCAGTGGGACCGGCACGATGCCGGTCCCCGGGAGGAGCCGTATTATGACTCGTTGCTGCTTTCCATCTGTTTCTTGATCAGATCACCGATGGTCTTCGGCGCATTGGCATCCTGCTGTTCAGACAGTCCGTCAATGGCTTCACGCTCGTCGGCCTGGTCCTTGGACTTGATGGACAAGCTCAGAACACGGTTCTTGCGATCAACGTTGGTGATTTTCGCTTCCACTTCGTCACCGACGTTGAGCACTTCGGTCGCATCGTTAACGCGGTCGCGGCTGATTTCGCTGGCACGCAGGGTGCCTTCCACGTTCTCTGCCAGCTCCACGATGGCCGCTTTCGCGTCTACCGACTTGATTACGCCCTTAACGATTGCGCCCTTGTCATTAGCAGCAACATACTGAGCAAACGGATCGTCTGTCAACTGCTTGATACCCAAGGAAATTCTTTCGCGCTCTGCGTCGATGGACAGAACCACGGTTTCCAGCTCATCGCCCTTGTTGAAGTTACGCACGGCATCTTCGCCCTGCTCTTCCCAGGAAATGTCGGACAGGTGCACCAGACCGTCGATGCCGCCTTCCAGACCGATGAAGATACCGAAGTCAGTGATGGACTTGATCTTGCCGGAAATGCGCTCGCCTTTCTGGTATTTCTCTTCGAAGGCATCCCACGGGTTGGACTGGCACTGCTTGATACCCAGGGAAATACGACGACGGTCCTGATCGATGTCCAGGATCATCACTTCCACTTCGTCGCCGATCTCTACAACCTTGGACGGGTGGATGTTCTTGTTGGTCCAATCCATTTCGGATACGTGAACCAGACCCTCTACACCTTCTTCGATTTCGGCAAAGCAACCGTAATCGGTCAGGTTGGTCACCTTCGCCTTGACGCGGGTGCCTTCCGGGTACTTGCCCACGATGTCGTGCCACGGATCTTCGCCCAGCTGCTTCAGACCCAGGGAAACACGCATCTTCTCGCGGTCGAACTTGAGTACCTTGACGTCGATTTCCTGACCCACTTCGACGATCTCGCTCGGATGCTTGATACGCTTCCAGGCCATGTCGGTGATGTGCAGCAGGCCGTCGATGCCACCCAGGTCCACAAACGCACCGTAGTCGGTCAGGTTCTTCACGATACCTTTGACTTCCATGCCTTCCTGGAGGGTTTCCAGCAGAGCTTCACGCTCCTGGGAGTGCTCGGCTTCCATCACTGCGCGACGGGAAACCACAACGTTGTTGCGCTTGGGATCCAGCTTGATGACCTTGAAGTCCAGCTCTTTGCCTTCCAGGTGCGCGACATCGCGAACCGGACGGATATCTACCAGAGAGCCGGGCAGGAACGCGCGGATCGGGCCGATATCGACAGTGAAGCCACCCTTCACCTTGCCGGAAATCATACCTTTTACGATCTCGTCTTCGTCGAAAGCTTTTTCCAGCTCGCCCCAGACTTCGGCGCGCTTGGCTTTTTCACGGGACAGGCGGGTGAAGCCCATGCCATCGTCGATGGCATCTACGGCTACATCTACTTCGTCGCCTTCGGCGATTTCCAGTTCGCCTGCCTCGCTAAGGAATTCTTCACGGGCAATAATGCCTTCGGATTTCAGGCCTGCGTTAACGGTTACCCAGTCGCTATCGATGGATACAACAGTACCCTTGATGATAGAACCACGGGCAACGTCCAGGTCCTTAAGGCTTTCTTCAAAGAGATCAGCAAAAGATTCGGTCATGAAATTCACTCAGTGTTTTCGCACATGCCAACCAGCAGACATGGGTTAGTAAAAAAATGAGACCCGCCCTTCCCCAGCTGGCTTACTTTTTCAGGGTTGAGCAGATCGGCCGCTTGACACAGAATCACCCCTCGACAGTGCACTATCGAAGGGTTTCAACAACGTGTGCTACCTTCACACCAGTTGGCGTGCGGCAGCCTCTTCAAGGATCCGGTTAACCACTTCATCAACCGTCAGGGTGGTGGATTCGATTACCACGGCATCGTCTGCCGGGCGCAATGGCGCCACCTCACGGTTCATGTCACGGTCATCCCGGGTGCGGATGTCCTCGACGAGGGTCGCGAGGGTAGCATCAAAGCCCTTTTCCTTCAACTGCTCAAAGCGCCGTCTGGCGCGCTCTTCAGCGCTGGCGGTGAGGTAAATCTTGAGGGGGGCAGAGGTAAACACCACGGTACCCATATCGCGGCCATCCGCCACCAAGCCGGGGGCCTCGGCGAACACCCGCTGGCGGGCCAATAGCGCATCACGTACCGGCTGCAGCACGGCCACCTGGCTGGCCAGTTCACCGACGCTTTCCTGGCGGATGATGTTGGACACATCCTCACCATCCAGAATCACCGCGGTTTCGCCCTCCCGCTCAATAAATCTTACCGGCAAGGTTTTCGCCAGTTCCACCAGGGCGGGCTCATCATCCAGAGCAAGCCCCTGATTTCTCGCGTGATAACCCAGAACCCGATACAGGGCACCGGAATCCAGCAGGTGCCAGCCGAGACGGATTGCCACCAATCGGGCAACGGTGCCCTTACCGGAGGAAACCGGTCCGTCGATGGTCAATACCGCGGTGGACGGAGCAGTCATTTCACCTCCAGGTTCAAGCCCGCATGGGCGGCCAGCTGGGCAAAGCCCGGGAAGCTGGTGGCCACATTGGCGCAGTCATTAATGGTAATCAGGCCAGTGGCTCGCAGGGACGCCATGGCGAAGCTCATGGCGATACGGTGGTCACCGTGGGACTGGATCTCGCCGCCGCCGAAGGTGCCGCCGCTGATGCGGATGCCGTCCTCGAACACTTCATGATCCACGCCCAGCGCGGCCAGACCGTCCGCCATCACCTGGATACGGTCGGATTCCTTCACCCGCAGCTCTTCGGCGCCGCGCAACACGGTGTCGCCCTCGGCGCAGGCAGCCGCAATGAAGATGGCCGGGAATTCATCAATGGCCAGGGGCACCAGCGCCTGGGGAATCTCGATGCCTTTCAGGCGCGCCGCTTTCACCACCAGGTCCGCCACCGGCTCGCCGCCGGCATCGCGCTGATTTTCCAGGCGAATATCCGCCCCCATCAGCTTGAGGATGTCGATAACGCCGGTACGAGTGGGGTTGATACCCACGTGGGGTAGCGTCAGCTCACTACCTTCGGCAATGGAGGCACCCACCAGGAAGAAGGCCGCCGAGGAGATATCCGCCGGCA
Source organism: uncultured Alcanivorax sp. (assembly GCF_947258575.1). Taxonomy (GTDB): domain Bacteria; phylum Pseudomonadota; class Gammaproteobacteria; order Pseudomonadales; family Alcanivoracaceae; genus Alcanivorax. Next base: position 109,423 of record NZ_CAMYIV010000006.1, on the reverse strand, counting down.
CTTCCAGCTTGCAGGCGGTGAGTGTACCGCCGCCGCTCAGCGCACTGGTGGCACCCTCACGGCGCACGTCGTAGCCAAAGCCACCCAGCATCCGTTCGGTATGATCGCGGGTCGGGGCCGGCTCGGTCACCGAGGTGTCGCCTTCAGCGTACAGGCCGCCCAGCAGCACGGCGGACTTCACCTGGGCAGAGGCCATCGGCAGATCGTAATGAATGCCCTTGAGCGGCTGACCACCGCGGATGCGCACCGGCGGGCGACCTTCGTTACCGGTGGAAATCTGGGCACCCATGTCGCGCAGGGGGCTGGCCACCCGCTCCATGGGACGCTTGGACAGGGACGCATCACCGGTGAGCTCCACATCGAAGGCCTGGCCGGCCAGCAAGCCGGTGAGCAGACGCATGGAGGTGCCGGAGTTGCCCATATAAAGCGGCTTCCCCGGGGCCTTGAGGCCATGCAGGCCGACACCGTGAATGGTCACCTGACCATTGTGGGGGCCTTCGATGACCACCCCCATATCGCGGAATGCCTGCAGCGTTGCCAGAGCGTCCTCGCCTTCCAGGAAGCCTTCTACCTGGGTCACGCCTTCGGCCAGGGAGCCGAGCATGATGGAACGGTGGGACATGGATTTGTCGCCGGGTACCCGTACCCGGCCGGTGAGTCGGCCACCCGGGGTCACCACAAAGGTGGGGTTGCTGTTGCTGCTGTCTGTCATGGTTGTGTCGTCACCTGAATGGTGGGCGCGGGTATAGGACGTGCGCCCGTTCATGGCCATAAAATGGGCCCGGGCCGTATTGGCCCGGGTCATGATGCCCATCAGGGCATCGGAATCATCGTCACTCACCGCCTGGCGGAAGCGCGCGATACCGTCGCTGAACAGGTCCAGGGACTGCAGCAGCGCGGCCTTGTTCTCGCGGAAAATGTCATGCCACATCACCGGATCGGAGCTGGCGATACGGGTGAAGTCGCGAAAACCGCCGGCAGCATAGCGGAAGATCTCCGTGGAGTCGCCCTGCCGGGCCAGAGTATCCACCAGCGAAAAGGCCAGCAGATGGGGCAGATGGCTGGTTTCCGCCAGTACCTGATCGTGGTAATCCGGCGCCATCTGCAACACTTCCGCGCCCATGGCGGTCCAGATCGCGCGCACCCGGGCGGTGGCAGCCGGATCTGTGGCCTCGTTGGGCGTCAGGATGACCCGGTGATCCTGGTACAGGTCCGCATCAGCAGCCCCAACGCCGCTCTTTTCCTTGCCGGCAATGGGATGGCCGGGCACGAAGCGGGAATAATGCTCGCCCAGGGAGACACGGGCCGCGGTGATCACATTGCCTTTGACGCTGCCGCCGTCAGTGATGATTGCCGTGCGGGACAGGCCCGGCTTCAGCGCACTCAACACCTTGCCCATGGCCGAAACGGGGGTGGAGACAAAGACCAGATCGGCGCCCTTGACCGCTTCAGCCAGATCCTGGCTGCCTTCGTCGACCACGCCCAGGGCGATACCCTGCTCCAGGGTGCGCGCCGAGCGGGAACCGGCCACGATGGACCCGGCCAACCCGTGCTTGCGAGCAGCAGCGGCAAAGGAGCCGCCGATCAGGCCCAGGCCGATAACGGCAATGCGGTTGAAAAGGGGTTCAGACATGGCAACACCCCAATTTTGTTGTAGGAGCGCCTCTCGAGGCGCGAACCTGCTTGCAACAAGCCGTGCCAAGTACGATTCGCACCTCAAGAGGTGCTCCTACAGCGGGCATTTCCAAGGTTTGGGCGTTACCCATCCGCCATTTCCTTCAACACATGCTTGAGGGCTTGCAGAAAACGCTCGTTCTCGCGGCTGGTGCCCACGGTGACGCGCAGGTGATTGGGCATGCCGTAGCCACCCAGAGGGCGCACGATCACGCCTTCGCGCAGCAGGCCTTCGTAGACCGGCTGTGCCTCACGGCCGCAGTCGAAGGCGATGAAGTTGGCTACCGAGGGGATCTGTTCCAGGTGCAGCTTCTGCAGGCCTTCGGCGATCTGCACCAGGCCGCTGGTGTTCTCGCTGCGGGAATTCTCGATGTGATCATCATCGGACAGCGCCGCTTCGGCGGCCACCATGGCCGGGGTGTTGACGTTGAACGGCTGGCGTACCCGGTTCAGCACATCAGCAATTTGCGGGTTGCAGACGCCATAGCCGATACGCAGGCCGGCCAGACCATGAATCTTGGAGAAAGTGCGCGTTACCACCAGGTTCGGGTATTTTTGCAGGCGTTCGATGCCGTTCGGGTAGTGACTTTCTTCCACGTATTCGAAGTAGGCCTCGTCCAGCACCACGATCACCCGCTCCGGGATCCGCGACAGGAACTCATCCAGGGCATGGGCGTTGAACCAGGTGCCGGTGGGGTTGTTCGGGTTGGCCACGAAAATCACCCGGGTGCGCTCGGTGACCGCCTCGGCCATGGCCGCCAGATCGTGGCCATAGAGATTGGACGGCACCGCCACCGGCCTGGCATTGCAGGCCAGGGTCACCAGTGGATACACCGCAAAGGCGTACTCGGAGAAAACCGCTTCATCGCCGGGCTGCAGATAGGCACGGGCGATCAGGTCCAGCACATCGTTGGAGCCGTTACCCAGGGTCAGCTGATTGGTTTGCACACCCAGCTTTTCAGCCAGCGCTGCCTTCAGGGAAAAACCGGCGCCGTCCGGGTACAGGTGCAGCTCATGCAGATGCTTGAGCGCATGCAGGGCCTTGTGGCTGGCGCCCAAGGGGTTCTCATTGCTGGCCAGCTTGACGATATCGGTGAGGCCCAGTTCCCGCTCCAGCTCCTCGATGGGCTTGCCCGGCTCATAGGGCTTGAGCTGCTGAACGCCACTGTTGGCGAGTTCGATGTAGTCGCAAGTCATGATGACTCCTTGAACTGTGGGAGCGGTCGTTCGACCGCAATTTCCGGCCTGTGGTGAAATTTCCCGGTCGAACGACCGCTCCCACAGCTTATCGCCAGCCGATAGAGCATTGTCCAACCCTGTGTCACAACACCGCTTTCGGGTACGAGCCCAGCAGCTTGATGGTATTGCCAGCCGCTTCCAGCTTGTCCAGCACCGGCTGCAGCTTGCCATCTTCCTTGTGGCCTTCGCAGTCCACGAAGAACACATAACTCCAATTGGACGTCCGCGAGGGCCGGGATTCAAGGCGGGTCAGGTTAATGCCTTCATCCCGGAACGGCGCCAGCACTTCATAGAGCAGGCCCGGGCGGTTCTTGCCGCTGATCATCAGGCTGGTCTTGTCGTTGCCGGACGGCGGCGTGTCCTGCCGGCCGATGATGATGAAGCGGGTGGTGTTGTCCGGGCGGTCTTCGATATTGCGTTGCACCGCTTCCAGCCCATACAGCTCTTCCGCCATTTCCCCGGCAATGGCCAGGGCATTCCATTCGTCCTTAAGGCGACGAGCGGCTTCCCCGTTGGAACTGACCGCTATGCGCTCAACCCCGGGCATGTGGGCATCCAGCCACTGGCGGCATTGAGCCAGGGTCTGCTGGTGGGAATAAACCCGGGTGACCTTGTCGCGACGGGTGTGCTCGCCGGCCAGCAGATGATGGTGAATACGCAGCTCCACCTCGCCACAGATTTTCAGGCTGGAGGTCATGAAGGTATCCAGGGTGTGGTTGACCACCCCTTCGGTGGAGTTCTCCACCGGCACCACGCCGTAGTGGGCAGCCCCGGCTTCCACTTCCCGGAATACTTCATCAATGGCGGCAAGCGGCACGCTTTCCACCGCATGGCCAAAGTGTTTGAGGGCGGCCTGCTGGGTAAAGGTGCCTTCCGGGCCCAGGAACGCCACTTTCATGCGCTGCTCCAGGGCCAGGCAGGCGCTCATGATCTCGCGGAAAAACCGCGCCATGGTTTCGCCATCCAGCGGCCCCTGGTTGCGCTCTTTGACCCGGCGCAACACCTGGGCTTCCCGTTCCGGGCGATAAAACACCGGGTTGGGGTCGGTGGCGGTCTTCACCTCGGCCACCTTGTGGGCCAGGGTGGCGCGCTCGTTGAGCAGATCCTGCAGCCGCTGGTCCAGCTCGTCGATCTGGTTACGCAAATTGTCCAGTGATTCGGTCATGGCGGTCCCCGCTCAGCCGTTGCGTTTTTCGAAGTCCGCCATAAAGGCGATCAGCGCATCTACTGCGGCTTCCGGTACCGCATTGTAGATGCTGGCACGCATGCCACCCACGCTGCGGTGGCCCTTCAGGTTCAACAGGCCGGCCTGGTCGGCTTCGCTGAGGAACTGTTTATCCAGGTTGGCATCGGCCAGCACAAAGGGCACATTCATCCAGCTACGGCTGATTTTCTCCACCGGGTTGCTGTAGAAGCCGCTGTTATCAATAAAACCATACAGCTTTTCGGCCTTGCGCTGGTTGGTTTCTGCCATGTTCGCCACCCCGCCCTGCTTCTTCAGCCACTGAAACACCAGCCCGGCCAGGTACCAGGAAAAGGTGGGCGGCGTGTTGTACATGCTGCCATTGTCCGCGTGGGTCTGGTAATTGAGCATGGCCGGCACGTGGGCGCCGGCCTTGCCGAGCAGGTCCTTGCGAATAATCACCAGGGTCAGGCCGGCAGGGCCGATATTCTTCTGGGCACCGGCATAGATGACCCCGAAGCGGTTCACATCAATGGGGCGCGAGAGGATGGTAGAGCTCATGTCTGCCACCAGGGGGCTATCCCCCACGTCCGGCACAAAGCTGTATTCCAGGCCACCGATGGTTTCATTGGGGCAGTAATGCACGTAGGCCGGATTGGCCGACAGCTGCCAGCTGTCCTGTGGCGGTACGGTGGTGAAATTGGTGTCTTCACTGCTGGCGGCCACGTTGATGTTGCCGTAGCGACCGGCTTCCTTGATCGCCTTCTTGGACCATTGCCCGGTATTGATGTAATCCGCCGTTTCGCCCTCGCCCAGCAGATTCATGGGCACCATGGCGAATTGCGAGGAGGCACCGCCCTGCAGGAACAGCACGGCGTAGTCGTCGCTGATCCCCATCAGGCTGCGCAGGTCTTGCTCGGCCTTTTCGGCAATTTCCACGAACACCTTGTCCCGATGGCTCATTTCCATGATGGACAGGCCCATGCCCTGGTAATCCAGCATTTCCTGACGGGCCTGCTCCAGAACATCCGTCGGCAACGCCGCCGGACCTGCGCAGAAGTTATAGGCGCGGGACATGCATTTTCTCCGTGACTAGATTGAAAGTAGCAAACCGGTGAATCAAAGAAGCCCGGTAACACCGGGCTCGGGTAATTCGTCGAATCATTTAGAAAACACCGTAGGAGCACCTCTCGAGGTGCGAACCACCCACGATTGGACAAGGTTCGCACCTCAAGAGGTGCTCCTACAGGTTATTCCTCGGCGTCGTCAGAGGCGTCAGACTCCGGTGCTTCAGAGGTAACATCCCCTTCTTCCAGCACTTCGCCTTCTTCGATGTCGTCCTCGTCGCCTTCCAGCTCGGGGATCGTGGCCAGGCCACACAGCTTCTCGCCGTCGCCCAGACGAATCAGACGCACGCCCTGGGTGTTACGGCTGGACGTGCTGACCTGATTGACGCCGGTGCGCACCAGAGTGCCCTGGTTGGAGATCAGCATGATGTCCTCTTCACCAAACACCTGAGCAGCGCCGACCAGCTCACCGTTACGCTCGTTGACCACCATGGCGATCACGCCCTGGCCGCCACGACCCTTGGTCGGGTAGTCGGTGAGCGGGGTACGCTTACCGTAGCCGTTTTCCGAGGCAGTCAGGATCTGACCCTCTGCTTCCGGCACGATCAGGGAAATCACGTCCACGCCATCAGCCAGTTTGATGCCGCGCACACCACGGGCCAGACGGCTCATGACACGCACCTTGGATTGATGGAAACGCACGGCCTTGCCGTTACGGGCCACCAGCATCACATCTTCGTCGCCGTGGGTAATCGCCACATTGACCAGATGCTCGCCTTCCTGCAGTTTCACGGCAATCAGGCCGGAGCTGCGTGGACGGGCGAAGTTGGCCAGGGCGGTACGCTTGACGATACCACTGGAGGTCGCCATGAAGATAAAGGGACCGGGAATGGCGTCGGCCACCACTTCGGCCTCATCGCCATCTTCAACTGCGTCCTCGACCACCTCGTCCGCATCGATAGCATCGATAACGTCGTCTTCGTCCACTTCTGCTTCCACGCCAGCGGCTTTCTGCTGACGTACCATTTCCGCATCGAGACGGAGGATGGCGGTAATGCGCTCGTCATTGCCCAGTGCCGGCAGCAGATTGACGATGGGCTTGCCACGGGACGCCCGGCCACCTTGCGGCAGCTCGAAGGTACGCAGCCAGAAGACCTTGCCGGCATCCGTGAACAGCAACAGGGTGTCGTGGGTGCCTGCCACCAGCAGGTGCTCCACGTAATCCTCGTCTTTGAGCTGGCCGGCAGACTTGCCACGGCCACCACGCTTCTGCGCCCGGTAGGTATCAATGGGCTGCATCTTGGCGTAACCACCGTTGGACAGGGTCACAACCACGGTTTCTTCGGCGATCAGGTCTTCCATGCTCAGGTCGAGACGGGAGGTGACGATTTCGGAACGGCGCTCGTCGGCATATTCCTCACGGACCGCCTTCAGTTCATCACGGATCACTTCCATCAGACGTTCGGGGTTACCCAGAATCTTCAGCAGTTCGGCAATCTGCTCCAGCAGTTCCTGGTAATCGTTGATCAGTTTTTCCCGTTCCAGACCGGTCAGCTTCTGCAGACGCAGATCCAGAATGGCCTGGGCCTGTTCCGGGCTCAGGTAATAAAGGCCATCACGCAGACCGAACTGCTCATCGAGGCCATCCGGGCGAGCCGCGTTTTCACCACCGGCGCGCTCCAGCATTTGCAGTACATCGCCGGGGGTCCAGCCTTTGCCCAGAAGTTTTTCCTTGGCTTCGGCGCCGCTGGGGGACGCCTTGATCAGCGCAATCACCGGATCGATATTGCTCAGCGCCACCGCCAGACCTTCTAGCAAGTGGGCCTTTTCGCGGGCCTTGCGCAGTTCAAACACGGTACGGCGAGTCACCACTTCACGGCGGTGACGAATAAAGGCATCCAGCAACTCACGCAGGTTGAGGGTCTTGGGCTGACCATCCACCAGTGCCACGGTATTGATACCGAACACCGACTCCATCTGGGTCTGCTGGTAGAGATTATTGAGCACCACCTCGGCGTTCTCGCCGCGACGCAGCTCGATCACGATACGCATGCCCTCTTTGTCGGACTCATCGCGCAGCTCGGTGATACCTTCAATCTTCTTGTCTTTCACCAGCTCGGCGATCTTCTCGATCAACCGCGCCTTGTTCACCTGGTAGGGAATCTCGTGGACGATAATGGCTTCTTTGCCACTTTTGTCGGTCGGCTCAATCTCGGCACGGGCACGCATGTAGACGCGGCCACGGCCGGTACGGTAGGCCTGCACGATCCCGGCGCGACCGTTAATGATGCCGGCGGTGGGGAAATCCGGGCCCTTGATGTATTCCATCAGGTCGTCCGGCGTCAGGCTGTCGTCGTCGATCAGCGCCAGACAGCCGTCTACCACTTCGCCCAGGTTATGCGGCGGAATATTGGTGGCCATACCCACGGCGATACCGGAGGAGCCATTCACCAGCAGGTTGGGCACCCGGGTGGGCATCACATCGGGAATCTTTTCCGTGCCGTCGTAGTTGTCGACGAAATCCACGGTTTCCTTGTCCAGATCGGCCAGCAGCTCGTGAGCGATCTTGGCCATGCGCACTTCGGTGTAACGCATGGCGGCTGCGGAATCCCCGTCGATGGAACCGAAGTTACCCTGACCATCCACCAGCATGTAGCGCAGGGAAAACGGCTGCGCCATCCGCACGATGGTGTCGTAAACGGCGGAGTCACCATGGGGGTGGTACTTACCGATAACGTCACCGACCACACGGGCGGACTTCTTGTAGGCCTTGTTCCAGTCGTTATTCAGCTCGTGCATGGCGAACAGTACGCGGCGATGCACCGGCTTGAGGCCGTCGCGCACATCCGGCAGAGCCCGCCCCACGATCACGCTCATGGCGTAATCCAGGTACGACTGTTTGAGTTCGTCTTCGATGTTGACCGGGGTAACTTCTCTGGCGAGATCCGTCATAGCGATCCTTACTTTCCACAAGTATCGGGAAAGCCCCTGCGGCTTTCCCAAGCCGGCCCCTGATCAGGGCCGATTTCACAGCGTGCCGATGGCACCCTGTGCAGTCTGTTCTTATGACAGCCCGCTCGCTGCCAACAGCGGCGGACCGGGCGTACATTCCTGCTCCTGGCACGAAGCCCGGAAAAGCCCCGGATGATAGCACAACCGGGCGGCTTCGGCGCCATAGTCAGGCGGCATTGTTATCGTGGCGGCAAGAGCGCCTTTGACACGCTATACTGCGCCCACAATTCGAGGGGGAGTCCCTTCTGTGATATCAAGGAGTTGTGCATGAGCGACAATCAGGCTGACCTGATCGTCCACGCCCGCTGGATTGCCCCGGTCGCGCAGGACAAGGCGCCCAGTGCCGAGGTACTGGAAAACCATGCCCTGGTCGTCCGTGATGGCCAGATTATCGACCTGCTGCCCGGCGCCCTGGCCGATGAGAAATGGCAGGCCGCTACGGTCACCCGGCTGGACAGCCACCTGCTGATTCCCGGCCTGATCAATGCCCATACCCACGCCGCCATGAACCTGCTGCGGGGTATTGCCGATGACCTACCGCTGATGACCTGGCTGGAAAAACATATCTGGCCGGCGGAAGGCCAGTTCGTCAGCGAGCAATTCGTGTTCGACGGCACCCGGCTGGCGGCGGCGGAGATGATCCGCTCCGGCACCACCTGCTTTGCCGACCAGTACTTCTTCCCGGCCAGCGCCGCCCGCGCCACCGTGGAAGCCGGCCTGCGCGCCAGCCTGTTCTGTCCGATCCTGGATTTTCCAACCCCCATGGGCGCCGGGCCGGAGGACTACCTGCGCCTGGCCACCGATGCCATGGACGAGTGGCGCCATGATCCGCGCATTCAGATCGGTTTCGGGCCACACGCGCCTTATACCGTGTCCGATGGCCCGCTGCAGAAGGTGCTGACTCTGGCCGAGGAACTGGACGTGCCGATGATGATGCACGTGCACGAAACCGCCGGAGAAATCCAGATGGCGGTGGGCAACACCGGTGAGCGGCCACTCACTCGCCTGAAAAACCTGGGCCTGCTCTCGCCGCGTCTGCTGGCAGTGCACATGACCCAGCTCACCGAGGACGAAATTGCGCTGGTGGCCGAAACTGGCACCCAGGTCGTGCACTGCCCGGAATCCAATCTGAAGCTGGCCAGCGGCTTTGCACCGGTGGAAAAACTGCGCAAGGCCGGGGTCAACGTGGCCCTGGGCACCGACGGTGCCGCCAGCAACAACGATCTGGACATGATCGGCGAGGCCCGCATGGCCGCCTTCCTGGGCAAGGGAGTCAGCCTCCAGGCCGATGCCCTGCCCGCCGCCGACATACTGCAGATGGCCACCCTGAACGGCGCCCGCGCCCTGGGCCGGGACGACCAGATCGGTTCACTGGAAATTGGCAAACAGGCGGATATGGTAGCGGTAGATCTGAACCGTCTGGAGACCCAGCCGGTCTATGATCCGGTGGCGCAATTGATCTATGCCGCCAGCCGCGACCAGGTGACGCATACCTGGGTGGGTGGGCGCTGCCTGATGGACAACCGCACACTCACCACCCTCAACGAAGCCGTGATCCTCAAGAATGCCCAGCAGTGGCAGGAAAAAATTGCCGGAGCCGACCGTGACTGAACAACAACCGCAGATTCCCAATGTAGACGCTGGCGAAATCGCCAAATTCAATGCCCTGGCGGAACAGTGGTGGGACCCCAATTCCGAGTTTCGCCCGCTGCACGACATTAACCCGCTGCGTCTGAACTACATCGACGAGCGCGTCAGCCTGCCCGGCAAGAAAGTCATCGACATCGGCTGCGGCGGCGGCCTGCTGTCCGAAGGCATGGCCCGGCGTGGCGCAGAGGTCACCGGCATCGACATGGGTGAAGCGCCGCTGTCGGTGGCACGTATCCACGCGGAGAAAGCCGGCGTGGCGGTGGAATACCGGCAGATTCCGGCGGAGCAAATCGCCGAGGAGCGGCCCGCGCAGTATGACGTGGTCACCTGCCTGGAAATGCTCGAGCACGTGCCCGACCCCTCCTCCGTGATTCGGGCCTGTGCCACCTTGGTGAAACCCGGCGGGCAGATATTCTTCAGCACCATCAACCGCAATCCCAAGGCCTTTCTGTTTGCCATCGTCGGTGCCGAATATGTGTTGCGCCTACTGCCGCGGGGCACCCACGAATACGCCAAGCTGATCAAGCCCTCGGAACTGGCCGGCTGGGCCCGGGACGCGGGGCTGGAAGTAAAAGACACCACCGGCATGGTCTACAACCCGCTGACCCAGGTTTACAAGCTGAACCGGGATGTGTCGGTGAACTACCTGATGCACGCCGTCAAAGGCGAATAACTTTTCCCTGTAGGAGCGCCGCTTGAAGCGCGAAAAAACAGTTTCGAGGTACGAGTAACGAGCTGCGAAAGGCACAACCGGTTTTGCTTTTTCGCAAATCGAACCTCGTTACTCGCTTCGCTCGTTTCGCGCCTCAAGCGGCGCTCCTGCAGCGGCGTTGTAGAGAGACTATATGGAAAAGCTTGAAGCCGTTTATTTCGACCTGGACGGCACCCTGATTGATACCGCTCCGGATTTTTATACGGTGCTCAATACCCTGCTGAAACAACATGGGCGGCCGGAAGTCAGCTATTCCGCAGTGCGCGCCAATGTCTCCAACGGTGCCCGCGCGCTCACCGAGCTTGGTTTTGGCGCAGGGCCGGAGGATACCGAATTTCCGCCGCTACTGGATGAACTTCTGAACGCCTACGAGCAGCATCTGGCTGTGGATACCTGCCTGTTTCCCGGCATGGCAGAGACGCTGGACTGGCTGGATGCCAATGGTCTGCCCTGGGGCATCGTCACTAACAAGCCGTCACGGTTCACCGGGCCGGTGCTGGCGGGCCTGCATCTAGACCAGCGCGTCAGCGCGGCAATCTGCCCGGACCATGTAAAACAGCGCAAGCCGGACCCGGAAGGGTTGCTGATGGCGGCTCGCCAGGACGGCGTAACCCCGGCCCACTGCCTCTACGTGGGCGACCATCTGCGTGATATCCAGGCTGGCCAGAATGCCGGTATGGCCACCGCCGTGGCGGCCTTCGGTTATATCGACGCGGATGATGACCCCCACGACTGGCAGGCCGATTATTATCTGGAACAGGGCAGCGATCTGTTGCCTCTGCTGCAAACGATGAACACAAGGAGTACCGCATGAGCGAATTATCATCCGTGAATGCACAAGCACTGGCTTACCAATGCCCCGCCGATGCTTTCAAGGATCGCATTATCCTTGTCACCGGCGCGGGCGCCGGCATCGGCCGCAGCGCCGCCCTGACCCTGGCTCGCCACGGCTCCACCGTGATCCTGCTGGGACGCACCCCGGAAAAGCTGGAAAAGGTCTACGACGAGATCAAGGCCGCTGGCGGCCCGGAGCCAGCCCTGGCACCGGTGAATCTGGCGGTGGCCCGCCCGGAAGACTTCCAGGAACTGGCCGGCCTGTTCGACAAGGAATTCGGACGCCTGGACGGCATCCTGCATAACGCCTCCGTGCTCGGCGACATCACTCCGCTGGAGCGCTACGGTGTCGGCACCTGGGACTCGGTCATGCAGGTGAACGTGAACAGCGCCTTCTACCTGACCCAGGCCATGCTGCCGCTATTGCGTGCCAGCGACGATGCTCGCCTGCTGTTCACCTCCTCCAGTGTTGGTCGCAAGGGCCGCGCCTTCTGGGGTGCTTATGCCGTCTCCAAGGCCGCCACCGAAAACCTGGCACAGGTGCTGGCCGAAGAGCTGGAGAACACCAGCAACATTCGCGTCAACACCCTCAACCCCGGCGGCACCCGCACCGACATGCGCGCGCTGGCCTACCCCGGCGAGGACCCGCAGACACTGAAAACCCCGGACGAGATCATGGCCCCCTACCTGTTCCTGCTCGGCCCGGACAGCCGCGATGTGAACGGGGAATCCATCGACGCGCAGCCTAAGTAAAAACTCTGAGTTGAAAGTTAAAAGTTCAAAGTTGAAAAGGCGCGATCACGTTTGGAACGTCTCTGTCCGGTCCAGTGCCAGCGGCCAAATGCAGCGCGGGCACTGGACTGAAATGAACCCCCGGCCCTGCCCGCGTTTCAACTTTAAACTTTGAACTTTCAACTCGCTCCACCATTGACCCTTTCGACGGGGATTGCCGTAACGCGGTCACCCCCTGCGCCAAAGCTCTCCCTTATCCTGCCAGCGCGTGATAAATGTATTGTCTATAACAAGAATGCGGCATCAGGGAGATCACCATGCGCACCCCCATTACCCTTTTCTTTCTAGTCAGTCTGCTGTGTTCATCACTGAGCGCGGCCAACCTGACACAAGCTCAAAAGCAGCAACTCCAGGCACTACTGCCCGGCATCACATTGAATGACTCCACCCTCGAAAAGCTCGAGGATGTGTTTTACACCAGAGAGATGCCGGTTCGCAGCCGACTTAAAGCCATCAGCCAGATGGTGGGACTGGATCAGATGCCCGCCGGCAGCACCCTCAAACGGACCATCTGCATCTGGGATATCGGCGGGCGTAACGGCGTGGTATTCAATGCGGCTATGGAGCAACGGGCGCTGGCCCTGGAATACGGCATCAACCTGGATCTGGTGCCTTACACCAACGAAACCGTCATGGTGGATGAGCTCAAGGCCGGCCGTTGCGATGCTGCCCTGATGAGCGGATTGCGTGCTCGCCAGTTCAATCTTTACAGCGGCAGTGTGGATGCCATTGGCGCAGTGCCGTCCCAGAAGCATATGCAAACCTTACTTAAAGTGATGGCTCATCCGAAACAGGCTGGTCACATGGTACAGGGGGATTATGTGGTGATGGGCATCTACCCGGCGGGTGCCGCACATATTTTTGTTAACGACCGAAGCATCAGCTCCCTGGCCAAGGCTGCCGGCAAACGGGTTGCCGTTCTCGATTATGATGAAACCCAGGCAGAAATGGTGGCGGCCATCGGTGCTACCCCCGTTACCACCGATATCGTCAGCGCTCCCAACAAGTTCAACAACGGCCAGATCGATATTCTGCCCGCCCCCCTGGTCGCCTATGAGCTTCTCGAACTATATAAAGGCATGAGCCCGGATGGTGGGGTGGTCGACTACCCGTTAACACAACTGTCCATGCAGTTGATCGGTCGCCTGGACAAGTTTCCCAATGAAGTGGCGCAATTGATTCGTGAGGCCTCCTTTGAAGCCTACCCAGACGTGATAAAGCGCATTGAAGTGGAAACACGCCGAGTGCCTGAGCGCTGGATGATCGCCATTCCTGACAAGGACAAGCGGGAATACGAAGTGATGATGCAGGATGCCCGCGATGCACTGCGTGCGCAGAAATACTACAGCAGCGACATGCTGGATCTGCAACGCAAAATACGCTGCAAATTCGACCCCACCCGCTCCGAATGCAGCATCACTTGAGCAGACGTTAAGGCGTGTAGTACGCGGCGCCGCCTGGCGCCGCGTACAATTGTCATACAGGCGGTAAAACTTCCCTTCTCTTCCCCATGATATAAGCATGACAACGAATGAATAAGGAAGCGTCATGGGGAATTATCGCACCCTATTTACCAGCCTTCTCGGCTCGGCCCTGCTGTCTCTGGCTTGCACCAGTCAGGCTCTGACACTGACTCCCAAGCAGGAAAAACACCTGGCGGAAGCGCGTGAGGAAATGGGCTTGGGCCCGGACGATATGCTCAAGCGTCATATCTGTTTGTGGGATCTGTCCGGTCGCTCCGGCCCCATTTTCAACGGCGCCACCAACCTCCGCCTGGATTTGCTGCGCTATAAAATTGATATCAGCCTGGAGGCCTTTACCAACGAAGGCGCCATGGTCGCATCATTGAAAAACGGTCAATGCGATGCTGCCCTGATGAGCGGTTTTCGCGCCCGCCAGTTCGTCCGTTTCAGCGGTACTATCGATGCTATCGGCGCCCTGCCGTCGCTGAAGCACATGGATATGCTGATGCGATCCATCGCCCTGCCTCAGCTCAGCGAAAACATGGTCAGCAACAAATATCAGACTCTGGCAGTTACCCCCGCCGGCGCCGCCTATTTATTTGTTAATGACAAGAGACTGAATTCACTGGAGCGCGTCGCAGGAAAAAAAATTGCCGTACTGGATTTCGATCCCGGCCAATCGAAGATGGTTGCCCAGATTGGTGCCACCCCGGTGGCTACTACCCTTGCCACGGCGCCCAATCAGTTCAACAACGGCAGCGTGGATGTACTGCCCGCACCTCTCGTTGCTTATCAGGTATTGGAACTTTACAAGGGCATGGAACCCGACGGCGGCATCGTTGATTACCCCATTGTTCAGCTCACCGCCCAGTTGATTGGTCAAACTGATCGTTTTCCTCCCGCATTCGCGGCAGTGATCCGGGAAGTGGCAGCAGACAGTTTTTCGTCTATCCAGAATGCCCTGGAAAAAGAAGCGGGACAGATCCCTGCAACCTGGTGGATTGACGTGGATCACCATGAAAAACAGGAATACGACAGCATGATGCGCGCTGCGCGTTTGAAACTGCGCGAAACCGGCTATTACGACGCCACCATGTTGAAAATCATGAAACGTATTCGTTGCAATGTGGATCCTCAGCGCCCCGAATGCAGCCAGGATACGGAATAAAGCTGATGCGGTGACGTCATCGTTGGCATCGCGGCCAGCCACCCCGGCTGGCCAGCCAGCGACTCACCAGTCACGACTGTCACAATGGGCGTTCAACCTGAAGCGACGACTTCCGGTTCAAACAATAAAATGCCCATGGAGGCTTGCGTGACTTTTTTTCGCCAACTGCTCATTCTCCCCCTGCTGCTCGGCGCCCTCATCGCCCACGCAGACAACCAACTAAATCTGACGCCGACACAACAGGCCGAGCTGGAAAAGTTTGCCCCCGGCGTATCGCTTACCCCCGAGCTCGCAGAGAAACTGCGCGCCATTGCCTACGATCAGAGTCGCAGTCTCGACGACCGCATCGACGCGATGCAGAAAGTGGCCGGCTTCAGCATGGGCGAACCCCTGAAACGACGCATCTGTATCTGGGATATTGCCGGTCGTGCCGGGCCCATCTACAAGGCAGCCGAAGATCAGCGCACCCGCCTGCTGGAATATGGCGTAGAGCTTGATATTCAAGCCTACACCAGCGAAAGTGTGGTGGTGGAAGACCTGAAGGCTGGCGTCTGCGATGCAGCCCTGATCACTGGCCTGCGCGGTCGCCTTTTCAACAAGTACACCGGCACCATTGATTCCATCGGCGGCGTGCCCAGCGACGAGCACATGAGAATCCTGCTGCAGGTCATGGCCAGCCCCAAGTCTGCCGACAAGATGGTGAGTGGCGAATACGTCATTCTCGGCCTGGCCTCTGCTGGTGGCGCCTATGTGTTCGTTAACGACAGAACCATCAACACCCTGGCCAATGCAGCGGGCAAGCGGGTAGCCGTCCTCGACTATGACCCGACCCAAGCGGAAATGGTCTCGCAAATCGGCGCCACCCCTGTCGCCTCCGATATCGTCTCTGCCCCTAACAAGTTCAACAACGGCGTCGTCGATGTACTGGCAGCCCCGCTGGTGGCCTACGAGGTGCTGGAACTCTACAAGGGCATGTCACCGGATGGCGGCATCATCGACTACCCGCTGGCGCAGATCA
The DNA here is from genome assembly GCF_947258575.1 of uncultured Alcanivorax sp. Lineage (GTDB taxonomy): Bacteria > Pseudomonadota > Gammaproteobacteria > Pseudomonadales > Alcanivoracaceae > Alcanivorax. The sequence continues at coordinate 93,611 of NZ_CAMYIV010000006.1, read as the reverse complement.
CCATGCAACTGATCGGTCGCAAGGATAAATTCCCCAACGAGGTGGCCCAGCTGGTTCGCGAGGAGTTTTTCAACAGCTATCACCTGATCAAGGAACGACTGGACCAGGAAGCTGCCAAGGTACCGGACCGCTGGTGGATCGAAATCCCGGATGCGGACAAGCGCGAGTACGAAACCATGATGCAGGAAGCTCGCCTGACCTTGCGCGAAAAAGGCTACTACGATGCGGACATGCTGACCCTGCAACGCAAGATTCGCTGCAAACTCAATCCGTCGAAAGGGGAATGTGCGGATCCGGTGGAGTGAAAAGCAGCTACGAGCTATAAGCTTCTAGCTGCGACGCGGCAGGGTCTTGCAAAGCACGCAGCGCCCTGCCCGAGGTTTTTCCATGAAGTTACTTGTAGGCGGTCCAGTAAAGGCTGTAGGAGCCCACGCTTGCATGGCGAACCGAGCGTAGCGAGCGAGGCGGCAAAGGAGAAACCTAGCCGCCGTTCTTTCTGGAAAGACCTGTCGAACACTCAAATGTCTGATCGCCCTGCGGTCGATTTCCGCGCAAGCGCGATTCGCGGCTCAAGCGCCGCTCCTACAGCGGCTTCGTAGAAATGACGAAGCACGAGGAACATTCCAACCTTTGCCTACCCTACCAGTGCAGCTTGTAGCTAGCTGCTTTTAGTGCAGAAAACCGCCCGGCATATCATCAATCGCGCCGAACATATCGACGCGATTATCACTGAACATATCCATTTCAGGTGCCAGCACCTGCACATAACGATCGAAGTAGAGGAACTGCTTGAGTAGCAGGGCGAATTCGCGAGGGAAACGAATGCCGTGGCCCTCACCGATTTTCACCAGATCCATCAGCAAGCGGTTCACTTCCTTGTCGTTGCGGTCGGCCTGCACCAGAGCAGACGGATCGACCTGGCCAAGCGCCCCTTGCAGGCTTTCGATATCCCGCGCCAGCGCATCCACATCCACCTCTTCCCGGGTCATGCCAATGATCGCCATGGCCTCCGCCATCTGGCGAACATCACCACGTCCGATGGCATCAAAGAATTTGGCCATGCCATCCCATGCCTCACGGCGGATCCGGCCGACAATACCAAAGTCGATGAATCCCACCCGACCGTCTTCCAGCAACATCAAATTGCCAGCATGCACATCCGCATGGAAGAAATCGCACAGCATCAGGCTGGAGAACCAGGTATTCAGTGCAGAGATCAGAGTTTGCGCCGGATCATCCGTATATTGCCTGAGCACATTCATGTCGGTGAGGGGCACCCCGAAGAAGCGCTCCATGGTCAGCACCTTGCCGGTGGTGTGAGACATGACCGGATCCGGCGCGACAGCCGAGGTATTGCCGGTGTCACGCAGGAAAGCATTGAACGCCTGGAGATTGTGAGCCTCCTTGATGAAGTCGCACTCCTCCAGCATGCCGGCCTGCAACTCCTCGATCACACCGGAAATGGCGGAGCGCGACAGACCTGGCGCCAGCCGCTCGGTAACCCGGGCAGCAAAGTAGAGAAAGTTGAAATCCGTCAGCAGCACATTACGGACACCGGGCCGCTGAACCTTGATCACCACGTCCTGGCCGTTTTTGAGCTTCGCCGCATGAACCTGCGCAATAGACGCACTGGCCAATGGCTTTGGGTCGACAGACTGATAGAGAGACTCCAGCGATCCACCCAACTCTTTCTCGATCGTTTCGCGAATATAGTGAAATGGCAGTGCCGGGGTACGGTCCAGGCAGCGCTGAAATTCCTCGACATACTCTTCCGGGAAAATCGACGGCGAGCTGGCAATAAACTGCCCAAGCTTGATGTAGGTGGTACCCAGGGATTCAAAGGTCGTGCGCAGCAAAGCCGGTACTGGCGGGCGATCGCCGAGCATCCAGCTTAACCCCTGGCGACCGACCACCCCGATCGTCTCCAGTATCCGCCAGCCGCCACGGGCCGTATTCATGGCCAGAGAAACACCGCTTCTCTCGCCTGCCAGCCAGGCCTTCATGTCTTTGATATCAGTATGGTCGGTCATAATAAAGTCTTACTTTCCTGGTGGGTGCGCTGCACAACGTAACGTATTCCATCATAAAGCAAATTTATTGTTTGTAATTGCTTGCAGGCTTTTTTGTAATTGCCGCTTGTGCCAATAGACGGACTTTCGTACCTTTGAATCCGCTAATTCGAGAACAATAACTAAGGAGCTTTAGAATGGGTTCTCTGACCTTGACAAAAATGCTACGACATTCCCGTCTGGCCCTGGTAGGGGGCGCCATCCTGGCTCTGCAAGGCTGTGGCGTCATCTACAAGACAACCGGGGACGTGCTGATCAGCTTCGGCCGCTCCGAAATGCTTCCCTACATGCTCACGTTTGATGATGTACGCATGGCCTGTGTCACCGGCGAAGCCCAGACTCCGCTGCTGATGGCCTTTGAACGCGTCGGTTCTCACCCCGAGAAGCTGGGTGCCATGGTCTTCACCACGGCCGCCACCTGTGCCGAACAGATCGCCATCGATGCCGAGTTGCGCTACATGCGTGCGGTGAAGGATGGCAATGTGAACGAAGCCCAGGACGCCCGCATCGAGCAGAAGCGCTGGTCTGCGGTTGCAGCACAGCGACAGTATACCGCCTACCAGAACATGCTCACCGCCTTTGGTGAACAGAAAGAAGGCGAATGTCCCAAGCTGAAAACCGATTTCGACGAACTGGTATGGATGGTCGGCAATATCTCCGGTGTCCAGGCCCTGCTCAATGATGGCGCATCCGATGGCGCCGTGGGTGTACCCCGCGATCTGGCTGCCAAGGTTGAGCGAAACATGAAGTGCCTGGAGAACGACAAGTGGTGGGGTGTGCCACGCGGTGCCCGTGCTGCTGTCTGGAACCTGTTGCCGATGCTGGCTCCGCCCAATGCCGAGCCATGGAAAGAACTGGAAGCGTCCGCCAAAGCCGGCTTTGACGGTGGCGTTCGTCTGGGCAGTGCCCTGTATGCCATGAGCGCCTTCAGCAAAGGCGATGACGAACGTATGCGCAAAGCCATTCGTGACTTTGCCGCCAACGACCAAAACCTGGACCCGGAATATGCCATGATGGATGCCATTGCCGGCTTCATCGTTACTGGCATCTCCGACCGGGAATGGACAGAAAATACCGGTAAGCGCACCCCTATTGGTGGTCTCGGTAGTTTCTGGGATGACGCCGCCAAGTCTGGACCGGCGATCAATATTGACGATTTGCTGTAAGCCTGTTTGCGGCCCCGGTTGGGGCCGCTTTGAATTAGATTAAGAAGTAACCAGGAGACAAGCCATGCGCTATTTGAAGGCGTTTACCACTGCAGCCACTGCTGCACTTGCATTGACATTCAGCCCTGCCCAAGCCGCTGAAGAGCGGACCATGTGTGTGTTTGACATCATCGGCGCCAACGGTGACATCTATAACATCATGAAGGATTACAAGACCGCAGCCCTCGGCTGGGGTGTTGACCTGGAGCTGAAGCCCTACACTGACGAGAAAATCGCCTCCGAGGATCTGAAAGCTGGCCAGTGTGATGCTGCCGTGCTCACCGGTATCCGTGGCCGCCAATTCAATAACTACACCGGCAGCCTGGACTCCATCGGTGCCATCCCCTCCTATGACGCCATGCGAACCGTCATAACCGTGCTGGCCAGCGGCAACCCGTCCATCAATGAGAAACTGGTTTCCGGTCCCTACGAAGTGGGCGGCATTGCTCCCATGGGTGCCGCCTACCTGTTTGTGAAAGATCGCACCATCGACACGGTGAGCGAACTGTCAGGCAAATCCATCGCCGTACTGGAATACGACAGCGCCCAGGCCAGCATGGCGTCCCGTGTTGGCATGTCTCCGGTAATGTCTGACATCACCAACTTCTCCGGCCGTTTCAACAACGGCTCTGTGGACATCTGCTTTGCCCCCATTGCTGCCTACTCCGCGCTGGAATTGTACAAGGGCATGCAGCCGGACGGCGGCATGATCGACTACGTGCTTGGCCAGCTGACCGCCCAGGTGATCCTGAAGAAAGACCGGTTCCCGGACGGTTTTGCAAACAGCTCCCGTAAGTACATGCTCGGCCAGTTCGACCGTGCCATGACCGTCATTGAGAACGCCAACAACGAAGTCGACAAGAAGTGGTGGATTCGCATCCCCGAGGCCGACAAGCTGCGTTATGACGAAATGATGCGCGAAGCCCGTATTGCACTGACCAATGATGGCGTTTACAGCAAGGACATGATGTCCCTGCTACGCAAGGTGCGCTGCAAGGAAGAGCCTTCCCGCGCGGAATGCGTTAATCCGGTCGAGTAAGCCTATAAAGATTCAAGCGGGGTCTCGCGGCCCCGTTTTCCCTAGCAACCTACTTCTGTCACCCGGCCTGCGTCTGCCGGGTAGTCAAGGTGTTTACACTGTCCTGGAATGCGGCAAAAGGCTTTGAGGGCCCATGGGTTGCCTCTTCCCCCAATCCAAGACGGTATAACAATAACCGGGTGCACAATGGACAAACCTTCTTCTATGAAAGTGGCGAACCGTTCCGTCGGTGAATGGTTGTCATCGCTACCAACCCTGATTCTCCTGTTGCTGACGGTATTTCTCGCGTCAGGGGAAGTCATTCACTCTCAATTGCTGAAAATTGGTGAAAATACCTGGGAAGGCTACTTCCAGTTACGGGGTGCTGGCATTCTCCAGGAGCCGACCTGTAATCCAGACGCCAATATTGATGAACAGCTGGAAAAAGCCATCATCAGAAAGAAACAACAGATGGCAGATGACCCTCTTGCCGGCATGTTCGGCACCGAGGTCAATGAAGACGCCCTGCGTACTTCGCTGGAATCCTCGCAGCAGATTTGCCGCGAGAAATGGGCCACCTACACCATGGTGCAGGAGAAAGTGACCCCTGGGGTCATTGCATTCCGGACCCTGGAAGGCGGTGTGGCCAAGATCGTGACCACGCTAGGCCACTACAAGCGACTGCTGCTCTGTATTCTGGTGATTATCTGTGCTGCCACAGCCACCCTGACACGTCACCATATTTCCCTGCGTCCGGCACAGACCCGCAAGGACCATTTCGTTTCCAGTCTTGGCCAGCTTTCCGCCAATGTGATGTTGCTGATGTCTGCCTGGATTTACCGTGGCGAAGAAGTCAGCGCCATGGCCGACGGGGTTCAGGTCAACCACTTCTATCTTCACCAGTTCTGGATCGCCGGTTTCGCGTTGCTGTCCCTGGCCGCGCTCTGGCAGTTGGTCAAGCCCCCCAAGGATCTGGAAGAAGGCGGTAGCTGGGGCAAAGCCCTGCTGACCATTCCGCTGTACAGCTTCATGTGTATCACCGCAGGCATCCAGTTCGTCAGCCAGGGCTATTACCACGGTATCAGTGTCTACCTGGGCATGATGATGGAACTGTCCACCCTGTTCCTGAGCCTGGCTCTGTACATCTGGATCGGTATGATGCTGCGCCAGACCAAGATGGCCCATCTGGTGTTTGATGTACTGCGTCCGTGGAAAATGTCCCCGGAACTGATGTGCTTTGTGGTACTCGCCGTTACTGCGATTCCTACCGCCTTTACCGGCGCCTCCGGTATCTTCGTTATTGCTGCCGGTGCCACTATCTACAACGAGCTGATCCGTGCCGGCGCCCGCAAGCAGCTGGCTCTTGCTGCCACTGCCATGTCAGGTTCCATGGGTGTGGTACTGCGTCCCTGTCTGCTGGTGGTCATCATTGCCGCCCTGAACAACTCCGTAACCACGGACGAACTGTTCACCTCAGGCTTGAAGATCTTCGGCCTGTCGCTGCTGCTGTTCTTCATCTACAGCCAGTTTGCGCGGACCGAAGCGGCCCGAATTGCCCCCTTCTCCGAAGCCGTGCCGGCCAGCATCAAGCGCCTGGTTCCACTGCTGCCCTATGTGATCATCATGGGTACGGTGCTGGTGTTCTTCCGGGACCTGCTGGATACCGAGCTTAACGAAAACTATGCACCAATCATCCTGCCGGTAATGCTGCTTTCCATTCTCATCTACGAGAAATTGAGCACTAAATCCCTGCATTTGTTTACTGTGGTACTGGTTCCTCTCCTGGCGTACTCCATGTACAACCTGGTAGGCATCAATGCGATGCTGGAAGCTGGCAATATTCCCACCGGCACCTCCGCCGAGGATCTGGAGTCCCTGTTCTGGGGGCTGTTGTGGCGCAACCTGTTCCTCGGGGGTGCGGTATTGCTGCAGTACTTCATGAAAAAGCCGCATATCGACACCCATTACGAACCAGAGAAAGGGGTTGGCGAAAAACTGGAGACCTCTCTGCGTTTTGCCACCAACGAGACCACCGGCCATATTGGTGCCCTGCTGATGCTGATGGCACTGTCCGTAAGCGTAGGCGGCATCATCGAGCGCTCCGGTGTCATGGAGAACCTGCCGGAAACCTTCGCCAACGTCTGGCTGGCCATGACCCTGCTGGTAGTGACCATGGTGATCATCGGCATGATCATGGACCCCTACGGGGCGGTGATCCTGGTGAATGCCACCATTGCACAGATAGCCTTCGACAACGGCATTGCGCCGCTGCACTTCTGGATGATTACCCTGGTAGCCTTTGAGCTGGGTTATCTGTCACCACCGGTGGCACTCAACCACTTGCTGACGAGACAGGTAGTCGGCGAAGCCGAGGTAGAATCGGCCAAGCTGAAGGAAGGCAGCTTCTTCCGTCGCTATGAGAAGTTCCTGCTTCCCATCGCGGTGATGCTGACAGCGCTGCTGCTGGTATCTTATCTACCGTTGATGTCCGATTCGGTGCATGAGTACATGTTCCAGAAGATCGAGATTGGCGGCTAAATTCCGCGCTCATCTCAACCCACCAAAGAAGGAGCCTCAGGGCTCCTTCTTTTTTGTCTGCCATTCGGCCGACAATCCCGCACTCAGGCAGCCGCCTGATTCGATACCAGTTTCCTATCGTCCGCGGATAGCTGATACTGTAAAGTATCGGGATAAATCAGGGAGATGGCTGATGAGCAAAACGCAGGAGACCCGCACTCCACGGGAAACCGAACCCTTGCCGAAAACGGTTAAACCCGCTCTGCTGTTCCTGCTGTTCCTGGCAGGGGTGGTCGCCACCATGGCGATTGCCGCCTATGCCGTCGACAGAATGATTTACGGATAAATCCTATGGCAACGGCAATGGACAATCGTCGCTTCCCTCGCACTTCGCGTGAAGAAAACCTGGCGCTGACGCTGCTTCCCAGCCAGTCAGGGTCGCTGGATCCCGCTGATCGTCTGTATCTGACCACAAACGATGTCTCGCTGGCGGGCATCAGCATTGAACTACCGGCCCCGATCAAGCCCAATACCGATGTGGAGCTATGGGTGGCCCTGCTCGAAGAGCACGGCACTTACCATCTCTACGGCACTGTCGCCTGGTGTGCGGCTCCGGAAGGCCAGCTCATGGCGGGTATTGCTCTGGACCTGGAACGGGCGGATGGCCGACTGTGGGCTGCCCACTTCGATGACGACGGTTTCTTCAGTGACTGAATCGCTGTTTCAGCGCGGCAGTCAGTACCAGCAGTTTCGCCCCACCTACCCTCCTTCTCTTTTCCAGTGGCTGAGCAATCAGAGCACAGGCCATCATCTTGCACTGGATCTGGGCTGCGGCAGCGGTCAAGCCAGCCGGGGCCTGGAGCCCTGGTTCCGGCAGGTGCTAGGTGCCGACATCAGCCATGAGCAGTTGCTGGCAGCCCCTGCCTCGCGCAGCCACTATCTGCTTAGTATGGCCCATCGATTACCGCTGGCAGACGCCAGCCTGGACCTGATTACCGTCGCCCAGGCCTACCACTGGTTTGATCAGGCTGCCTTTCACGCTGAAGCGCAACGCACCTTGTGCCCCGGCGGCATGCTGGCACTGATCAGTTACGGGGTCTGTGAGGTGACAGGACTGGGAAGCATGATCCAGGATTTTCACGACGGCCCGCTGGCGCCCTGGTGGCCGCCTGAAAGGGCCCAAGTGGTGGCCGGCTACCCGGATGCCAGCCTGCCCTGGCCCACACTGCCCTACCCCGGCGACGCCATTACCCGCAACTGGACGGCTAGCGACATGCTCGGCTATCTGGACACCTGGTCCGCCCTGGTCCAGGCCGCCCGGACCGGGGAGCATCCGCTGGACGACTTCGCACCAACGCTCAGGCAAGCCTGGGGGGACGGGCTGCGCACGGTACACTGGCCATTACGGGTACGTGCCTGGCGCAAACAGTGAACAGTGAACAGTGAACAGTGAACAGTGAACAGTGAACAGTGAACAGTCTCAGGCTGCGATCTGAGGAACACTATCAAGTCTTTTGTTGTTCTTTTCCAAAAACAGGCCGCGCCCAAAGGCTGCGCGCGGCCTTTTGCGTTCCAGATCAAAAACACCGCCAACTCGCGACGCTGTTAACTATTCACTGTTAACTATTTAGCGGCTTCCGGAAAATGCTCCGCCAGCAGGCCAGCCAGGCGATCCAGTCTTTTGCGGCGGCGGGCCAGGCCGAAGACGTTGAGCAGTCGGGTAGCCCAGGTGAAGGCGGTCGCCAGGGTGTCGCCACCGCGCCGGGGGATCACGTGCACATGAACGTGGGGCACGTGTTGATTGGCTTCACGACCATCATTGACCACCACGTTATGGGCTCTCACCGCCAATCCGGCCTTTTTCTGGGCCACGATGGTACGCCGTGCCAAGTCCATCAGATGGTGCGTCAAGGGGCTATCCAGTTGTTCCAGCAAGGGCGCATGGGTCTTGGGAATCACCAGGCAATGGGCTTCGCGGATCGGAAACAGATCCAGAATCACCATGGCCCGGTCATCCTCGTAGACCACACTGGCAGGCAGCTTGCCGTCGCGGATCTGACAGAAAATGCAGTCGCTCATTGCTCAGCGGCCCCGACGTTGTGCTTGCGCCGCTGACGCCACAGTTCCAGCGCCGCCACGATCAGGGCCACCACCAGCATGGCCAGCAGCGGGCCTCCAGCACGCCACAGGCTCACATCTTCCTGGGCCAACCCGTCGAACAGTGTCACCACCCAGGCCGGCGCCCATTCATCATGCTGCGGTGATACCGACCAGGGGGTCAGTAGCAGCGCTGTCAGCAGGATACGCAACGGCACCTTGGCCCACACGGCCAGCGGCCGGGTCAGCCACCACCAGACGAAGAGCACACCCAGACAGCCCAACAAGTACGCCAACCAGCCCCACATATACGCTTGTGTTGTCACAATGACTCCCATCCGGTTCAGGTATCAGAGATAAAGCAGGCCGCACTGAGCCCAGATTAAAGCCGTCTACTCTATCCAGTGAATAATATGCTCTTCCCAATCGTCTTCGTGCACAAGCTGCTCGGAGACCACTCGCCCGGCCACGCTGATTCCCGCCTGCCTGACCGTTCCCGCATCCCCACTGATCAGCGGATGCCACGCGGGTAATGGCTGCCCGTGGGCACGCAGTCGGTAGGCGCAAGTGGACGGTAACCAGGCGGTGTTCCGTGCCACTGCTTCGGTGACCTGGATACAATCGGGCACCTTGCTAAAGCGATTATCGTACACCCGGCACTGGCATTTTTGGCTATCCAGATAACGACAGGCCAGGTTCGTGAAGGCCAGCTCGCCACTGTCCTCATCCTGCAACTTCACCAGACAGCAACGGCCACAGCCGTCACACAGGGCTTCCCACTCCGGTTTCGACAACTCCCCCAGAGGCAGTTCCCAGAAACGTTCACGCAGGCCCTTCTCAGGCATCCGGCCCTGCCGGTTTGTCAGGATGGCCATCGGCCATGAACATGTCTTCATCCGGTGGCGGCGGCATTTGCAGGTAAAACCCCTTGATGCGGATGTCGTCCATGACTTTGGCGACCTCGGCCCGGGCCAACGGCCGGTCCGGGCTGAGAATCATGTCGCTCACATGCACCGGTTTGCCAAACTGCTTCAACAGCACCTCGGGCAGGTCTCCGGTTCCCTTCTGCCGATCCACATACAGGTACATGCCAGCCTTGCGGCGGCTTTTATAGATCGAGCAGAACAGCTTGCCCTTCAACATCAAAGCAACTCCAGTAAGGGCCTGGTGACAATCTCATGGCGCCAGCCAGTGAGTGGCTCGGGCACCTGATCCGGGTGGCGGATCAAGGACTCCAGCCAGCGACGGCGCATCAGTACATCCGGCTTCATGTTCATGGACTCGGCAATCTCACCGACCCGTTTACGCAGGATCTTGGCCAGTTTTTTCTGGTGAGCATCCGGCGGCCCCGGCAAGGGTTCCGGCGGCGTGCCGCGTCGGCCCTCTGCCAGCAATTCCAGAATGGTATCACCATCGCGGCGAACCACCTTGGGATGCAGACCCAGCTCCGAAAACAAACCACGGTCGCTGCGGCTGGAGCGGGCCAGATCCAGTAGCTGGGCATCCTTGAGCACAAAGCCCTTGGGCAGATCCCGCTCCCGGGCCATGCGATCCCGCCAGGGGGTCAACACCGCCAGCACCGCCAGCGCCTGACCCTGTAGCAGGCCGGCGCCTTTCACATTGCGCCAGGCCTTTTCCGGCGCGGTTACCGCCTGGGCCTGGGCCAGCAGCCGCTCGCATTCTTCCCGCCACCAGCTTTCACGGCCCAGGTTTACCAACCGGCCCCGGAGGATGTCGGTCACCTCGGGCAGGTATTTCACATCATCCTCGGCATAGAGCAACTGCTCCTGGCTGAGCGGTCGCTTGAGCCAGTTGGTGCGGGTAGCCCCCTTGGGCAAGTCCACTCCGAGCAGCATCTGCACCACCCTCTGGTAACCCAGCTGCATGTCCTCGCCGGTGAGGGCGGCAGCGATCTGGGTATCTTCGATGGCCGCCGGGTAGTCACCGCTGAACGCCGCGATGGCCTCCAGATCCTCGGAGCAGGCATGCATCACCAGGGTGTGCTGCTGAAACATAGGCGCCAGATCCGGGCCGCTCGCCTTGGTGGTATCGATCAGCCGGATCTGCTCACCATCGTGAACCTGCACCAGGGCCAGTTGCGGCCAGAAGGTGCGCTCGCGCATGAATTCGGTGTCCAGATAGAGAGGCGTTGTCGCCGCCAACCCGGAGCGCCAGGAGGTGATGTCGTCGCTGTTGTCACACCAGAGATAAGCCATGAAGTCGCCTGAGTCTGAATTGGCGACGATTATACGGGCTCAGGGCGGCACATTTCAGCAACGCAGGCCGCCGATATGGGATTTATCCGCGAGTCGACCAGATAACCGCCTGAAGACAGTGTGAAAAATTGCACTCAGCGGATCGAATTCCAGCGAAATATCCCGGCTCACGCTCAATTTCCCGGCGCTTTTCTGCTACGCTTTGCGCCGCACTGAAAACCGCACAGGAATAACCCATGAGCACGAAACTGGTACTGGTCCGCCATGGCCAAAGCGTTTGGAACAAGGAAAACCGTTTCACCGGCTGGAAAGACGTGGATCTCACTGATCAGGGCCGCGAGGAAGCCCGCAAGGCCGGCGAATTGCTGAAGGAAGCAGGCTTTGAGTTCGATGTGGCTTACACCTCCGTGCTCAAGCGCGCCATCCGCACCCTGTGGTCCATCCTCGATAACATGGATCAGATGTGGATTCCGGTGATCCGCGATTACCGTCTCAATGAACGCCACTACGGTGCCCTGCAGGGTCTCAACAAGGCAGAAACCGCCGCCAAGTACGGCGACGATCAGGTGCATATCTGGCGCCGCAGCTACGACACCCCGCCGCCGAAGATGGAGCGCGACGACGAACGCTACGCCGGCAACTTCCGGGTCTACCAGGGCCTCAGCGAGAACGAGATCCCCCTGTCCGAAAGTCTCAAGGACACCGTGGATCGCTTCGTGCCCTACTTCGAAAGCGAGATCAAGCCGCAGGTCGAAGCCGGCAAACAGGTACTGATCTGCGCCCACGGCAACAGCCTGCGCGCACTGGTTAAGTACCTGGGCGACATTTCCGACGAGGAAATCGTCAAGCTCAACATCCCCACCGGCGTGCCGATGGTCTACGAGCTGGATGACAACCTGAAGCCAATCAAGAACTACTACCTGGGCGACGCCGAGGAAGTGGCCAAGGCAGCCGAAGCTGTGGCCAATCAGGGCAAGGCATAAGCAAGACGCTGACGGCCTGACGCAAAAGCCCGACCCGGGAAACCGGGTCGGGCTTTTTTGTGGACAACCATCCATGCAGGAACGGAGCGTAGCGAAGTAACGCATGTAGTTCCGTGCGGCCCGAAGGGTTAGCGTAGCGAATAACCCAGCCTGCTGGCGAAAAAGTCACGAGGTACGAGTCACGAGTTTCGAAAACCGGGGTTCGCTCCTCGTAACTCGTCACTCGCGATTCTGAGCATCGCTGGCTCCTACGGGTGTTCTGTCGCGTCGCTGGTAGCTCCATGATCCTGCCGACCGGCCTCCCAGGCGGAACGCAGGACGGCATCCTGGTAAGGGTTGGTGGTAACCCACCAGGCCGTCATGCGGCCCCGCTCATAGGCCATGTCCACGCTGTCGTCCTCCGCAGCCTCCGGCGCCCGCCAGCGGGCCAGGCCGCGCTGGATCAGGGTGCGTGCATCATGGCTCACCACCAGCAGGCAGGGCACCAGCAGCAGGCTGACCAGAGTGGCAAACAACACGCCGAACGCCAGCGATACCGCCATGGGAATCAGGAAGCGGGCCTGGACACTGGTTTCCAGCATCAACGGCGCCACCCCGGCGAAGGTGGTGATGGAGGTCAGCATCACCGGTCGCAGACGGCCACTGACCCCTTCGATCACCGCATCACGCAGGCGCATGCCGTGGGCACGGAAGCTGTTGACCGCATCGATCAGCACCAGGTTGTCATTGACCACCACCCCGCTCACCGCAATCACCCCCACCAGAGACCACAGCGTCAGGCTGTAGCCCAGCAGGAAGTGGCCCATGAAGGCGCCCACCATGCCGAAGGGAATCGCCGCCATCACCAGCAGCGGCTGGCCGTAGCCGCCGAACAGTATCGTGAGCAGGAAGAAGATGGCCGCCAGAGCAATCAGGTAGCTGATCGACAAATGATCGAGGAAATCCTGGATCGCCGCCTGCTTGCCAGCCACGGTCCAGCCGGCCTGTTCATCCGCCGTCTGCATGGGCGCCAGCACCTGTTCGCGCAACGCCGTCATAACCTGGGCGGGCGAGGTCACATGTTCATCCACGAAGGCACTGACGGTGGCACTGCGGCGGCCATCGTAATGACTGATCATGGCCGGTACCTGGCGACGATCCAGATCTGCCACTGCCGCCAGCACGGTGATTTCCCCATCCGGCAGCTGCACCGGCAGGCGTTCCAGGTCGCTGATACGGCGGCTGTCGCCGCTGGCCAGGCGCAGCATCACCGGCACCTCCTGGTCCTGTTCGAACCAGCGGTCCAGCTCGATGCCGTGGAAGGCATTGCGGATCTGTGAGCCAAGCTGTTCTTCGCGCAGGCCCGCCAGCTTGCCCTCCTCGCGCAGGCCGATATCCACAATGGTGCGCCGCGCATGCAGGTTGTTGGCCACCTCGTGAACCCCTTCCATGCGCGACAGGGCCAGCGCCGTCTGCTCACTCAACCGTTGCAGGGTGGCCAGGTCCGGGTGGAACAGGTTGACGTGAATGTCCGGCTTCACCTGCATCAGACTGGCGTGGAATTTTACCGACAGGGCATCGGCGATCGGCCCATGCTGGTCGCGCCACAGGCTGGCCAGCTCCCGGGGCGGCAGGGCACTGGTATCGCCACCAATGGCCAGGGTCACCCGCACCCGGAAACGGGCACCCGGATCGCGGGCATTGGAGGTTTTCTGGCGTACCCCCTGCTCGGCAAACACCGCGTCCACGGTCACCGGCTGATCGTCGCCCTGCAACTGCGCAGACAGCTTGCGGGCAGAGCCCTCCAGAGCCTGCACTTCACGCAGCAGCCGCGCCTCGCCGGTACCCTGCGGAAACACCACTTCCGCCATCACCCTATCCCCCTCCACCCGGGAGAACAGCACCATGGTCAGCCAGCCGCTGTTGACCAGGGCGCAGCAGAAAATAAACAGCCCCACGAAAACCACCACCAGCACATAGCGCCAACGTAGCGCGCGGCGCAGCAATGGCCGGGCGCGGTGTTCCAGCCAGCGGTCCAACCCGGCGTTGATACGGGTGGAGAGTTGCTCGGACTTGCGCCAGATGCCCCGGGCCGGGCGGTCATAGCTGAGGTGCGAGGGCAGAATCCAGAGGGACTCCACCAGCGACAGCACCAGAATGGCCATAGAAACGATGGGGATTACGCGCATCAAGGCCCCTTCCGGGCCGGGCAGAAACAACAGCGGCGCAAAGGCAAACAGGGTCGTGAGCACCGCAAACAGGATCGGCCTCGATACCCGCTGGGCGCCGGCGATGGCCGCTTCCTGGCCACTCATGCCGCCCTGTCTACGTTGCTGATCGATGCTTTCACCGACGATCACCGCATCGTCCACCACGATGCCCAGCACCAAAATAAAGGCGAACAGGGAAATAGTATTGAAGGATTCGCCCAGTACCGGCAGCAAGGCACAGGCGCCCAGCATGCACACCGGAATCCCCAGCGCCACCCAGCCCGCCAGGCGCAGGGTGAGAAACACCCCCAGCATCAGGGTCAGCAGCACCAGCCCCTGCAGGGCATTGCGCCACAGCAGGTGGGAGCGTTCGCGGAACTGGGCGGCGTCATCGGTCCACACCCGCAGGGCCACGCCACGGGGCAGCTCCGCCTCCTGCAGATAGCCGCTCACGGCCCCGGCCACGTCCAGCACGTTCTGGTCGCCCACCCGGTAGACATCCAGGGCCACCGCCGGCTGCCCGTCCAGCCAGGCAGCCTGACTGTCCCGGGAGAAACCGTCCTCGATATGCGCCACATCCCCCAGCCGCAGCAGGTCGCCTTGCTCCGACTGGCGGATCACCAGCTGCTCGTAGGCGGTGGCGTCTCCCGGCTGCTGGCCGGTCTGCAACAGCCAATCACCCCGGTCGCTGCGCAACAGCCCTCCGGCGATACGCTCCACGCTCTCGCTGGCCGCAGCGGCCATGCCTTCCAGAGTGAGCTGATAGCGGTAGAGATCATCCCGCGCCACGGTCAGCGCCATTTCCCGCTCCGGCAGGTTCTCGATATCCACGCTGGATACCGCCTCATGATTGAGCAGCTGCCTGCGCACATTGTGAGCGAGCTGATAGATATCCTGGCGCGACAGGCTGCCGCTGAGCAGCAAGCGCACCACCCGGTTACGCACGATCAGCTCCTGCACCCGGGGCCGCTCGGCGTCGCGGGGCAAGGTGTCCAGCCCTTCCAGGCGGGTACGGATCTGCTCCAGCACGGCGCGGGTATCATGGCCCTTGAGCACATCCAGTTGCACCGAGCACAACCCCTCGCGGGCTTCGCTGATCAGCTCGGAGCCCCCTTCCACATCGTCGATGGCGGTTTCCACCGGCGTGCAGACCATGGCTTCCACGCTTTCCGGGGTGGCCTGGGGCCAGGCCACGTAGATGCCGATGCGATCCAGCGGCACGTTGGGCAAAGTTTCCTGGCGGGTGTGGGGGATGGCCATCAACCCTGCCAGCAGCAGGGTGATCATCAGCAGGTTGGCTACTGCGCCGTTACGGGCGAACCAGGCAATACTGCGATTCACAGGGTTGTCTCAGTGACAGAACGGTCCGCCAGCCCACTGGCAGGAACGCGGGGATCGATACGCATGCCTTCCAGCAGTTGCAGATCACCGGCCAGTACCACCCGTGACGACGCTGTCACTCCATCGTGCAGGTAGAGGTAGTCGTCATCGTGATGCAGCACTGCCACCGACTGACGACGCAAGCGCTTGTGCTTATCCAGTACCCAGACCGTATTTTCGCCGGCCTGAGCCGCCCGGGGCAGCATCGCCACGTTGCGCGTCGGCGCTCCACGCAACTCCGCCTGCACCAGCACGCCAGGCTCAAGGGGGAGGCCGTCTTGCGAATTGGTGACCTGGACGATCAGATGCATCATGCGGTTCTTGTTCAGGCCGCCCTCACGCCGCACCACCGTGCCCTGCCACTGGCCATCGCGGCCGGCAAAGCGGCCGCGCAGGGTAACGTTGACCCGCCGCAGGGTCGTTTCATCGCCGGGCATGATGCCAAGCAGAGCCAGCCATTCATCGCGCACCGGCAGACGCACTTCCACCATGTCTTCCTGATATAACCGCGCCAGCACACTGCCGGCCTGAATTTGCTGACCGGCCATCACCTGAACGGCTTTGAGCCGCCCGCTGATGGGCGCCACCAGCTCGGTCTGTTCCTGGTTACGCTGGGCCTGGCGCAACCCGGCACGGGCGGAAGCAAGCCGGCTGTTGGCTTCGTCCAGTTGCGGCTCGAAACGGCCCAGTGCGGAAGACCGTTTGGAGGACCCGGACACCCGCGCTCGCGCCCGGGTTTCTTCCAGGTGCAGGCGCGCGGCGTGGACCGCGTTCTGCTGGGCGGTGACTTCCAGGGCAAAGGGCTCCGGGTCCAGTTTCAGCAGTACCTCGCCAGCAGTGACCCGCCCGCCGTCCGCCAGCAGCGGCGATACTTCCTGCACCCGGCCGGAGACTTCCAGACTCAGGGGTAATTCGTGACGAGCGCGAACCAGGCCCTGACTGTGCACCGGGATCACCACGTCTTTCCATTCCACTTGCCAGGTATCTAGCGCGAGTATGGTGTCTTCCGTTTTCAGGGTGGGGGTAGCCGGTGGCACCAGATAGAGCGCGATCACCGCCAGCCCCATGGCCAAGGACGCTAGCAGGGCCACCAACGCACGCAGACTGAGAATCCGTTTCATGCCGTCACTCCCAGCCCTTCAACCCAGCGTTGCAGGCATTGCTCGGCCACCGCCTGTGATGCCCCCAGGGAGGGGTGCAGCTTCAGCGCCAGATTGAGGCTGCCGTTGACGATCATCATGCCATTAGCCACCGGGTGATTGGGGCTGCCCGGACCGCAGCAAACGAACACCGTATCCGGAGGCAAGCCGCCAGAAACAAAATCGATTTGCCAGTCTCCCAGGTTGGAAAAGGACCCCGCGTGTTGGGGGCCGTTGAGCAGGCGACCACACAACCAATCCACCCCCCTCTGACCGATCACCCGGCCAATGCGGGCCAGGTGCCAGTAGCGCCAGTGAATATTGGCTTTCAGGTAGCTGCGGATAGTGCGATCCAGCTGCTCTGGCGTGTCATCCCGATCCACGGTCAGATAAAAGGCGCTGGACAGGTTCATCCCCGGCCGCCCCATGGGCACTACCCCGCGCATATTCACCGGGAAACACCAGCTCACCGGACCGGGGCCCGTCATCAGGGTCTCCGCCACGGCACGATGCAGAGCCAGCAACAGCAGGCTGTTGAGCGACACTCGCTTGGCGTCGGCACGCTGCCGTAACCCTCGGGTCTGCTGCGGGCTCAGCCACTGCACCAGTGGCTCATCCGGCTGTTCCTGCAGAGACGCGTCAAAAGCACGCCATTGTGGCGATTGTGGCAGACGTTGCTCTGGCCGTGACTGCCAGCGCCGCCAAAACGAGGGCGCCCGTGTCTGACGGCTGAGGGGCATGGTTGGCTGACGAACCCCCATACGCTTGAGGGACTCGGCGATACCCCCCACGCCATCATGGTCTCGATGGCGCAGCGCAACGGTATGGCGCTTGCCGGTACCCGGCGTGATGAAGATAAACTCGATACGATCATCAATACCGAGCCGGGCGCGGGCCCGATACCACATGCCGATGTAGTCTGTTGCGCTGGCACTCACAGGCGAGCGACCTCCACATAGGGCAGGCGCCCGTCGAGCTGGTCTCGCGGATCGCCGTCATAGCTCACCAGAAAATGGTCGCTGAGCAACAGCCTGCGACGGTAACTCGCTGGCACCCGGGCCAGCGGGTCCTGGGCAAAAAAACCACATACCAGTGCATCATAGTGACCATGGAAGCGGCTGATGGCATCGTCCAGCAACAGCCGGAGCAGCTCCGGGCGATTGTCCTCCACCACCAGGCTGTGCAGAGTCAGGTAGGACAGCACACCGCCCGGTGCCGGCAATTTCATACCGCCACGCAGCAGGCTGTGGGTGTTGTAAAGATGGCGCATGACACCCATGCCGCGGGCATAGGCCAGGACTCGTGTCTGCTTGATACCCTGCTGATCCCAGAACCCCATCAGCCCCTTGAGCGTTCCACCAATCCACAAGCCGATAAAGTTGCTCGGGCTGAGCCCGTAGCAATAGGCATCACCCCGCACGCGAGACACATCCCAATAGGGGAAAAACTGTTTCTGGGCGCCTTGATAGCGCAGCAGCTGGGAAATAGCATCCAGGTCTGTCTCACCAGTCTGGCGAATGACCACATCGTCAGGCAGTTTGCGGGGGCGAGCCCGGGTATAAAGCATGCTGGTTTCAATGGTGCCCGACGGATAATAAGTGGGCAGCCCGGCTCGACCACTGGCCACCGTGGACAGGGACGCCATGTTGTCGCGCAACACCGTGGTCTGCATCCACTCACCGTCCGCCAGTTGCTTGCGCAATTGGCGAAACAGCCGGTGCAGAATCATGCCGTCGCGACAGTGTGGTGCAATACGCAAATCGTGGGCGTAACGCACCGGCTTCGCCTGCCCGTTTACCCACACATTGCGCCAGCCTACATTGTAGACCGCGCCGATCGAGCCCTGGCCCTCACGGGGCTCCGCCACCCAGACATCCGGCTCTTCACAGGTCACCCGGGCGCCACGAAAGTAGTCCGGATTACGTTCGAAATTCAGGGTGACTGCACCGGGCTGAGGCGTGCCCTGCAACAGCGACAGGATAGCGCCGTTATCTTCCTGCCGGGCCTGGCGTATGCGGTAACTCACAGCACTGCCTCCCCGACTGCCCGAGCCGATGCCTGCGAGTGGCGAAGCCATACCGGCAACTCTCCGGGCCAGTACTGCAGGGACTCCATCTTGATGTTGCCTTCGATCATGCCCCGCTCGCGGCACTGCTGAAGGTAACGCTCGCGCATGTCCGGGTGAATGACGCAACGCAGCGGTGCCAGCTGTTCCAGATTGCGGGCCAGCTGGTAATGAAAGTGTTGCTGCAGGGCACTGTCGAGGGCAGTTGCCACTTTTGCACTTTCCGCGCTCTCCCCTTCCAGCAACAGCACATAACCGGGAATACCCTCACCGGCATCCTCCACTGCCACCGTGCACACAGGCAGGGTTTTTACCGGCAAGGCGATACTGGCAAGCGCGGCATCCAGCGCCGCCGCGGTGAGTTTTTCACCGACCATGTCCGTGGTACCAGCACGCCCCAGGAAGGTCAGCGCAGGAATCCCCCCCGGCATGCCATCAACACGGACCAGATCTTTCAGGCGATAGCGCAGCAGGCCACTACCGGTACTGAGCAAGGGCATCACCTGCTGCCCCTGCTCCAGTTCCCAGGGCGCATAGATGGTGCCATCGGACGGGTCCTGAAATTCATACACATGGCTGCGATAGGCCAGCGCGTGTTGCCCCTGATAGGGAATGGTGACCACCCCTTCGGTAGCCCACAGCCCCTTGCCCTGGAACGCCGCCTGCGGCAACAGGGCGTGCAGCTGCCGGGCCCAGGGCCCGGACGCAGCAGTATCCCAGGCACTGACCAGCGCCAGTGACGGCCACAATGTCATAAAGAAATCCGCACTCAGGCGGCCATCCCACTGACGCAGTAGTTCCGCCCCCCGGGTGGATCGGGGGCAGGACTGGGTATTGCTGCCCAGCATGCGGTTGCCCCAGGAGCCGGTCGCCAACACCTCGGCCAATTCCTCACGCCACGTGGCCATGGACTTGAGCAAGCCCAAACCGAAAGTGGGGCTCCAGATGGACATCATGGACAAGGAAGAATCACTGATCAGATAGGCCAGCGTGGCAAAAAGGGAATCCTCGGACGTGCGCGCCAGAGACACATCCTGGGGTACTGCCTGGGTAGCACCAGCCAACAACCGCTTTCCCATGGACATGAGCTGAATATCGTCGTTGATATCCTCCCGCATGTTGTCCCGCAGCGAGGTCGGCACCCAGGACATGGACCAGTAGTGACGGCCCTGCCTGAGCCTGGGGAACTGACGGTACAGGTCCACGATCCAGGGGCTGATGGCGTTATCCAGTTCCGAGAGAAAATGGCGGGTATAGGGAATCCACTTGATCGCCGAAGTGGATCCGCTGGTGGGCTGATAGCGAACCACAGGAGACTGTATCAGGGCATTGCCACCAGACTCGCGAGCACGATCAACCGGGTTACGCCAGTGCTCGTAGTCGCTGACCGGTACGCGCTCGGCAAAGGTCTCCCAGTGCCAGTCTGCCGTTATGCCCTGGCGCTGCCCGACCTCACAGGCTGCCACCTTGCGCAGCAGCAACGCCAGTTTTCGCCTTTGCACGCTTTCCAGATGTGCCCGCCCGGCGGCAAAGCGCCGCTCCCCCGGCCAGGCGGCCATTTTGAGCAAACGATGTCCGAACATGGTTACCCCGGTTTTATTCGCAGGCTACAGCTGCAATTTGCGTTTTTGTTTTTCTTCGTTGTTTACGCCACAGAGAGAACGGGTAACTGAACAGCAGGGAAAAGTTGATTTCCCCGATACAAGGCAATTCGGTACCCCGGTTCCAGGTAGGATTACGTTTTTCGAAAAATTGAATCTTTTCATTTGCCTGGCGCATTTCTGCGGTAATGTTTGCCACATCGGATTTCAAGTGAGTATAACCCTCACCGAAATCCAGCAGTTTTTTCTCTTCACAGTAGTAATCGGCAAACAAGCGCTCACAGTAGGAATCCACTAGAGGCGCAAGCTGGTCACTCTTTCCTTCCGGATGCGGGTAGTAATTGTGGAAGTTATTCGCCATCAACAAATAGGTTTTATAGCCTTTTGATATCAGCAACCAGAAAAGGGGGCGAAAAGGATGACGCAACTTCTCACGAATCATGCGAAAGAAAAAAGTCACCTGCAGAGCCCGGCTACCCCAGTATTTTTCTTCGATGATGGTATCGCCACTAAAGACGCCTTTTACCTGGCGGCCGGCCACATTCATGTCCAGGGTTTTCAGGGTAGAGAAACCAACCACGCGCTTGGTCGGTTTTTCCTCCACCAGGATCACGCCACTTTTTTCCACCATGTCCCGACAAAAAATATCCAGACTTATATTTTCGTAGTACCCCGAATAAATCTCATACATTCTTCGCATGATCGGAACTGATACTTTGGAAAGGGGTAGATAACGAGCTTTAAGGGTTTCTGTTTTTTCCCTTTGCATTTTTCTGCTCCATGATTATTTTTATGCACAAAAAAGCGGGGCTCATCATCTCCATGGAAGGTGACCGACTTAATAGTTAAAGCGGCCATTTTTTTGTTAAAAAGGGCAAGCAGTATTTAAAACCGGCAAGATAGCCAGCCTAATGAGAGCTTCATCACAAGCATAACAACAACTGCATCAGGCATAATAAAAATGAAAAACGACGGAATGGCACTCGACGTTCCTCTCATCTCAGTCCGTTATGCCCGCCGCTTTTTGCGGTTTGTACAAAAACATGGAATTAATGGCACGGTAGTGCTCGAAGGATCTGGCATTGATGGTCATATGCTCGACAATCCGGACGCTTATCTTTCCATGCGGCAGGTGCAACATCTGCTACACAACGGCAACCGTCTACTCAACGATCACACCGCACCGTTTCGTTTCGGTCAGGAGCTGGACCTGCAA
Organism: uncultured Alcanivorax sp.; assembly: GCF_947258575.1. GTDB lineage: Bacteria > Pseudomonadota > Gammaproteobacteria > Pseudomonadales > Alcanivoracaceae > Alcanivorax. Next base: position 71,916 of record NZ_CAMYIV010000006.1, on the reverse strand, counting down.
GGTCATGGGCTGTTCGGATTTGCGCTGTTGCGACAACAGGATTACCGCAAGCTGGTGAACATGGTGGTGCAGTATCTACGGGTATCGCTACCACTGATGGATATGGAAATTCACTGCACTGGCGAACTGATTTCCATCCGCCTGCATGACAACTGGGACCTGAAAAAACTAAAACCCATGGTGGCCAAGATCTACATGGGCAGCATCCATGCACTGGCATCACTGGTCTGTCGAACGTTCACGTTCGAATTTGATTTTGCCTGCCCCGGCAACAGTCTCGCCTGGCAGCGGCTGGCCGACGGTGTAGAGGTAAAGTTCAACCGGCCACATAACCAGGTATTGATGCCGCTATCGGGGCGTCAGGCCAAGGATGACGATGCCAGCGTAGCCACCTACCTGGCCGCCGCCCGCTCCCGGGAACAGATCCAGGGCGATAACAGCCTGAAGGTGGTCATCAAGGTGCGCCACGAAATCATGAACGGCCCGGGCCGTGACAGCACCCTGGAGCGGGTGGCTCAGAAACTGGGCATGAGCCCGCGATCAGTACGGCGTCATCTGGGTCTGGCCGGTTTTGCCTTCAGCGGCATCCGCAATGACATCCGCGAAACTTTCGCAAGCCGCTATCTGCTGGAAACGGACATGCCACTGGAAAAGATCGCCGACCAGCTCGGTTACAGTGATCAGGCCAGCTTCAGCAAGGCCTACCGCAGCTGGACCGGACGTACCCCGGGGGAAGTCCGTCGTGCCAGTCGCCCTGACCGTAACTGATGGAAATTGACCTAATCGCTCCAGGGGCAGGCGCTTGGGTTTTTCCATTTCCCCATCATTCCCACTAGTATCAAGGGCACCATGCTGCACACCTTCATACCAGCAATAACAAGCAGGATAGATCCATGAAGAAGTTGATTATCGCCGTCACTACGGCCTTTGCCCTCACCGCTTCGCTGGCCGCCCAGGCCGAATCCATCAAACGCAAAATCTGTGTCTTTGATATCGTCGGCAACGTGGGTCCGGTAATGGGTGCCATGAAAGACTGGCAGACTGCCGCCCTGGGCTGGGGACTGGAAGTGGAGCTGATTCCCCATACCAACGAAGCCATTGCTGCTGAAGATCTCAAGGCCGGCGTCTGTGATGCTGCCCTGATCACGGGTATCCGCGGTCGTAACTTCAACAAGTACGCCGGCACCATCGATTCCATCGGCGCCATTCCCTCCATGGAACACATGAACGTTGTCCTGAAAGTGCTGGCGCACCCGCAAACCGCCGACAAACTCTCCCAGGGGTCCTATCAAGTCATGGGCGTGGCCCCGGCCGGTGCAGCCTATGTCTTCGTGAACGACCGGGAAGTCAACTCCCTGGCCAAGGCGGCCGGCAAGCGTGTAGCAGTGCTGGAATATGATGAAACCCAGGCCATTCTGGTTTCCCAGGTTGGCGCCACCCCGGTGGGATCCGACATCACCAACTTCTCCACCAAGTTCAACAACGGCGTGGTCGATGTCATCGTCGCTCCACTGGTGGCCTATGATGCGCTGGAACTCTACAAGGGACTGAGCCCGGATGGCGGCATCATCGACTACCCGCTGGCCCAGCTAACCATTCAGTTGGTTGCCAAGAAGGACCGTTTCCCCGCCGAGATGGCACAGAAGTCCCGCGAGTATTTCTACAACAACCTGAACCGCATCACCGAGCAGCTGGACAAGGAGGCCGAAAAGGTCGACAAGCGCTGGTGGGTGCAGATCCCGGATGCCGACAAGAGTGAATACGAAGTGATGATGCAGGAAGCCCGCGACCAACTGCGCGAGCAAGGCTATTACGATCCGGACATGCTCGGCCTGCTGCGCAAGGTACGCTGCAAGATGGATCAGACACGGGCGGAGTGCACCTGACAGCTACAAGCTACAAGCTACAACGCGATTGAAGCTTGTTGGCGCTCTAAAGCAAAGAGGCCGCGCCCATAGATTGGACGCGGCCTCTTGCGTTTCAGAATACAAAACCCTTTACCGTGTTGCAGCTTGAAGCTTGGAGCTTGCCACTCAAAGCCCCAACTGCTTGGCGATCACCTCGTTCATGATCTCGTGGGTGCCACCGCCGATGGAGAGGATGCGGTTGTCGCGATACAGGCGTTCGACCACGGTACCGCGCATATAGCCGCTGCCGCCAAACAACTGGACCGCATCATAGGTCACCCGGTCGGCACAACGGGTAGCCACGTTCTTGGCCATGGACACATCCAGCACGCAGTTTTCGCCGGCGGCAATCTTGGCAGCCACCCGATAGGTGAACTCGGTGCTGGCTTTCACATCAGTGGCCATTTCCGCCAGCTTGTGACGAGTGACCTGGAACCCGGCCAGGGGACGACCAAAGGCTTCCCGCTCTTTCACGTACCGCATGGCCTCATCCAGCGCCAGTTGGGCTGTGCTGTTGGCGGTGACCGCCAGCACCAGACGCTCCATCTGGAAGTTGCTCATGATGCAGTAGAAGCCGCCGTTTTCCGGGCCGATCAGGTTTTCCGCCGGCACCCGGCAATCCTCGAAGAAAAGCTCGGCGGTGTCTGACGCCCACCACCCCATCTTCTTCAGCTTGCGGCCCACGGAAAAGCCCGGGGTACCCTTCTCAACCAGTAAAAGGCTGATACCGCCGTAGCCCTTGTCCCCGGTGCGCACTGCCACGGTGTAATAGTCCGCACGCACACCGCTGGTGATGAAAGTCTTGGCGCCGTTTACGACATAGTGGTCGCCATCGCGTACCGCGCGAGTGCGCAGGTTGGCCACATCGGAGCCGCCATTGGGTTCGGTAATGGCCAGGGCAGAGATCTTCTGTCCACCGATCACCTCCGGCACCACCTTCTGCTTCATGGCATCACTGCCCCACTTCCAGATCGGCGGCAGACCAATATCCAGGGAGCCCAGGCTGGCGCACAGGCCGCCGGACGAACACCGCACCAGCTCTTCGCAGGCGGCGATCTTCATGAACACATCTTCGCCGGTGCCACCGAGCTCTTCCGGGGCATTGATGCTCAGGATGCCGGCATCGGCGGCCTTGTTGTAAAGCTCGCGGGGAAATTCACCGGCTTCTTCCCAGTCATCCACATGGGGCAGGATTTCCCTTTCCACGAATTTGCGAACGGTTTCGCGCACCATCTGGTGGGTTTCATTGAAATAATCCAACGCGCTCACAGAGCCTCCTTTTTATTAGCTGACCTAGCGCTTGCTTGGTGGCTAACATAGCAGAGGGAAGCAGCAAGAGGCCAGAGGGGTATCTGGCGCTCTTCAGTGAGAAGCGATGCTTGGGTTAACCGGGTGGGCTTATTCGCGATGCAAGCATCGCTTCCCACAGAGGTCTGGTGCCGGTTTCACGCAAATGGACGACGACCGCGCAGGGCCTGCGCCAGGGTGGCGCCATCAACGAACTCCAGATCGCCGCCCATGGGCACGCCCTGGGCGATACGGCTGACGGTGATGCCGGCCTCCTGGGCCAGATCCAGCACATAGTGGGCGGTGGCTTCGCCCTCCACGGTGGTGCCGGTGGCCAGAATCAATTCATTGATCTCTCCCTGCTTCAAGCGCTGCTCCAGCACATCCAGCCCCAATTCCCGGGGACCAATACCATCCAGGGGAGACAATTCGCCCATCAGCACGAAGTACTGACCGCGGTATTCACCGGACTGCTCGAAGGCCAGCACATCCGCCGGGGTGGCAACGATACAGACCAGAGCGGAATCACGCTTGGGATCGCTGCACACCGGGCAGAGGTCCTCTTCCGCGTAATTGCGGCAGCGCTGACAGTGTTGCACGCCATCCATGGCCGCATGCAGGGCATCGCCGAGCCGGCGGCCCTCTTCCCGGCCACGGTCCAGCAGGGCATAGGCCATGCGTTGGGCGGAGCGGGGCCCGACGCCGGGCAGGCAGGTAAAGGCGTGAATCAACTGGTCAACCAGCGGCGCATGCTTCACAGACAGTGCCCCTTACGGCTTGAAGCCCGGCGGAAAGGGAAAACCGCCGGCCATGTTCTGCATGTTGTCCTGCTGCTGCTTTTCCACCCGACGCACGGCATCGTTAACAGCAGCGGCCAGCAGGTCTTCCAGCAGTTCCTTGTCCTCGCTCATCAGGGACGCATCAATGTCCACGCCCTTGACGTCGTGACGACCATTCATGGTCACCTTCACCAGGCCGGCACCGGATTCACCGGTGACTTCCGCATTGGCGGCCTCGTCCTGCATCTTTTTCATCTTCTCCTGCATGGCCTGAGCCTGTTGCATGAGAGAGTTGATATCGAAATCCATCATTGTCTCCACCCGGACTGACCGGGAGTTATTCCACTGTTTCTTTTGGCGTTACGCTGCCTTCGTCCAGCCGGCCATCAAAGGTGCTTACCAGCTGCTGCACCACCGGATCCTCATGCAGGGTTCGGGTGGCATCAACCAGCAGTTCCTGACGCCGGGCTTCGGCCATAGCTTCCGGGGTATCGCCGGCTCGGCGTTCGTAATCCACCTGGATCTGGATGCGCCGCTGGAAATAATTTTCCAGCGCACCACTCAACTCGTCCAGCCGTTCCCGGTTAACCAGTACCTCGTGCCCGGTGCTGATACGCAAGGTCCAGACCGTGTCTTCCCGGCTCACCAGCACTGCGTTGCGAGCGATATTGCGCACGGTGCCGTCCAGGTCCAGACGCAGCAGCAGAGCGGCCCACCAGGTGGCCACCTCGGATTCGCTGGTCGGTTCCTGCAGCGGCGCCAGCGGCGGCTCTTCTGCGGCGCTCTGCGTCGGCCGCTCTGCAACGGGTTCCGGCACCGGCTCCGCTGTGGGCTCCGGTTCAGGCTGGGGCGGCTCGGGCTCCGATGGAACGGGCTCAGGCGCCGTCTGCTGACTGGGCTCCTCACGACCTGGACGTTCCACCTGAGCCAGGGCGGCGGAGGTGGCGCCACCTTGAGGCACCGACTCCACAACCGGACTGGCAGCGGGCTGGGAAGTGGGCGGCGTTGGCGGCGCGGGGGCAGCAGCGGGCCGGTCCAGCAGGGCTCGCAAATCCGGTTTGCCGCCGGCTTGTGCCGACGGCGTCGCCGCTTCAGGCTTTTTTGCGCCGGCGTGTTCCCCCCGGGTCGGCAAGACCCCTTTGGGGGTAAACAGCACCATGCGCAGCAACAGCATTTCCAGCGCCGCGCGGCTGTCAGGGGCATCCTGAAGATCCCGACGGCCACGCACAGCCACATCGTAATAGAGCTGTACCTGCTCGGCGCTCAGCGCCGCCGCCAGCTGGGTAATGGTCTCGTCATGGCTGCCCGGCACCGCCTGACAGACTGCCAGCTGGTGCAGCTGACTGATCAACTCGTCCAGTAGTGCCAGTTCCCCGGGGCAATGCTCGCTGACGGTGGCCAGCGCCTGCAGCACACCGGCCGGTTCCTGTTCCGCCAGCGCCACCAGCAGGGTCAGCACATGGTTGCGATCCACGGTACCCAGCATGGCGTTCACCGCCTCACTGCTGAGTTGCTCGCTGCCGAAGGCAATGGCCTGATCGGTCAGGCTGAGCGCATCGCGCATGGACCCCTGGGCCGCCTTGCCCAGGGCCAGCAGGGCCGGCGCCTCGTAGCGGATCATTTCCTTGTCCAGCAGGGCCTGAAGATGGCCGGCGATCTGCTCCGCCGGCAACGCCTTGAGGCTGAACTGCAGACAGCGGGACAGCACCGTCACCGGCAGCTTTTGTGGATCGGTGGTGGCCAGCAGGAACTTCACATGGGGCGGCGGTTCTTCCAGGGTCTTTAGCAGCGCGTTGAAGGAATGCGCTGACAACATGTGCACCTCATCGATGAGGTAGACCTTGTAGCGGCCCCGGGTCGGCGCGTACTGCACGTTGTCGAGCAGCTCGCGGGTATCTTCCACCTTGGTACGGCTGGCCGCATCCACCTCGATGAGGTCCACGAAGCGGCCTTCGCCGATCTCTACACAGGTAGGGCAGACACCACAGGGACGGGCACTGACGCCCTGCTCGCAGTTCAGGCAACGGGACAGGATGCGGGCGATGGTGGTCTTGCCCACCCCGCGGGTGCCGGTGAACAGATAGGCATGGTGCAGGCGATCCTGGTCCAGCGCATGCATCAGGGCCCGCGAGACGTGCTCCTGCCCCACCAGCTCATCAAAAGTGCGGGGACGGTATTTCCGGGCAAGAACCTGATAACTCATAGCACTCCAACCAACAGGGATCGACACCGGTATTCGGCGGAAAAGAGGTGTCTCATGAAGGGCTTAATGCTAACGAAGTTCCTGCAGGGAAGACAGTGCAGAAGGCGTGTTCGGTAAAAGCATGCCGGGTATCGGCGGGGGGAAGATTGGAGGTCTTCCCGCCAGCCACACCCCGGCACACGAGTCCACTGCTACCGTTGCTCCCTTCCGGGCCTGGCGGAGTTCACAGTCTGTCGTTGCGGGGGGACCGACGGGTCGACCATTACGCGCCTGCGACCGGAGCCGCAGAGCGAGGGCGCATTGTGGCCAAAGCGACCGGCCATTGCAAGATACGCCCTGTCCATCTGCCTAAAGCTTGATCAGGCTGGCCGTGGTGACAACCCGGGTCTACACTGAAAGTCTATGGTGGACGGAGAGTGTGCCATGACAAGCAGCAAGAAGATTCGCATTGCCATCAACGGCTTTGGCCGCATCGGTCGCTGTATTGTCCGGGCGATCAGTGAACATCCCGCCGGTGACCGTTTCGAACTGGTTGCCATTAACGATCTGGCAGATTTTGATGTGCTCGCCCACTTGCTGGCATTCGACAGCACCCACGGCCGCTGGCCCCACTCCGTGCATTACGACGGCAACCACCTGGAAATCAACGGCCACCGAATCCCCTGTTTCGCCGAAAGCCGGCTGGAAGATCTGCCCTGGAAATCGCTGACACCGGATCTGGTGATCGAATGCGCCGGCAAGTACAAGAGCCACGACGCCCTCAGCGCCCACCTTGACGCTGGAGCCCCGCGGGTACTCGCCAGTTATCCGGTGGACGACGCCGACGCCACCGTGGTCTACGGGGTCAACCATTCGGTACTGAACCGCGAACAACGGATTGTCTCCAACGCCTCCTGCACCACCAACTGTCTGGCGCCCATGGTGGCAGTGCTCGACCAGGCCTTTACGGTTCGCCAGGGCCTGATGACTACCATCCACAGCTATACCAACGACCAGAACCTGGTGGACAAGGCCCACGGGGATTTGCTGCGCGCCCGGGCGGCGGCGGTGAACATGATCCCCACCAGCACCGGCGCCGCCAAAGCCGTGGGGCTGGTACTGCCCCATCTGAAAGGACGACTGGATGGCCTGGCGGTGAGGGTGCCGACCCTGAATGTGTCGCTGGTGGATTTGACCGTCACCCTGGAGCAGGTGGAATCCCTGGAACAAGTCCATGAGGCACTGAGCAATGCGGCCCATGGCGATCTGCAGGGCGTATTGGCGGTGAATCATCTGCCGCTGGTCTCCAGCGACTTCAATCACCTGCCCTACTCCTGCGTAGTGGATACCAACCATAGCCGATTGCTGGGCCAGCAGCTGAAACTGCTGGCCTGGTACGACAATGAATGGGGATTCAGCCACCGCATGCTGGATGTGGCAGCGTATTGGATGGACGCCTGAAACCGGGCGTCAGCATGATCAGGCCCGTTGGAGCCTTGCTTGCAAGGCGAAGGGTTCAGTCACGGCATTCGCCTTGCGAGCAAGGCTCCAACAAAGGTCTTAATCAAACGGACTGAAGTGCTCCTCGCGGCCGGCCTCTTCCGCTTCGTGGCGATGGCCCTGCATGACTTTTTCCACCTTGCTGGCCTGCACCTCATCATCGGCATCCACCATCATCAGGTAGTCACCCTGCTCCACCCGGTCCAGATAGGGCGTCAGGTGATGGTTGCGGGACGATACCCCACGCAGGCCACCCAGCCAGGCCCCGAAACAGGTGCCGAACAGGGTCACGCCGATGATCGCACCGGTGTCCAGCTGCATGCCCCAGGGATCCGCACCAGCAAGCAGAAACCCGGCCGCCAGGCCCACACCCATGCCACCCAGCGCTCCCACAAAGCCGGAGTGCATGATATCGGTTTCTTCCCAGGGGGTAGCTGTATGCACATGGGCCTGGGCCATGGCCGAGCTGTCATTGCCCATCACATGCAGGCGGTTTTCACCGATCCCCGCCAGGCGCAGATCTGTGGTTATCCCCTGAACAGAGGTCAGTGATTTTGCGAAGTAATACAGACGTTTCATTGCATGCCGCTCCCTGTGGCTGACAATGGATTGGGTTGGCAGAGTTCCGGCCCTCCTGACCTGGATAACAACGACTCTGCACTGATCCGGTGAGCATGATCAGTCTCCGCTTAAGACCCTTTGGTTATATCGGGTCGATGCCGCTACACATCACTCCCAAACTAGCAAAAAGGGGCCTTATCGGCCCCTTAACTATGTCACAGAAAACGCGTCACAAAGTGCAGCGATTTAATTACGATTTGTTGGCGATTGTTCACCTTCAACGGGGATTATCCGGGGCTTTTTTTCCTCGGGAACCACACGGTTCAGGGTCACCGTGAGCAGGCCATCGTTAAGGCCGGCGCCGTCCACTTCCACGTGGTCCGCCAGCTTGAAGGTACGCTCGAAGGCTCGCCGGGCGATACCCTGATGCAACCAGGTACGCTCGCCGTCATTCTGCGGTGGCAGACTGCCGCGAATGCGCAGTTCGTTTTCCTGTACCGTGATCTCGATATCATCGCGGCCGAAACCGGCCACCGCCATCACGATACGGTAACGACCATCGCTTTCGCGGATGATGTCGTAAGGCGGATAACCGTTGGACTGGTCCGCGCGCAGGGCGGCATCCAGCAGTTCATCAAAACGATCGAAGCCCACGGAATGGCGAAACAGGGGGGCAAGGGAAAATCCGGTATTCATCACACATATCTCCATACTCTTCAGCAGACCCACAGGTTCTTTCGGCATCCACTGAAAAAAGGTTTACAGAATTGTGCGTGACACGGAACCGCTGCCATCCACGATGTCAGCAAGGTTCCAACCGGCCGGGTTGTCACAGTGAAATAAATGGGGATGGTGGAAAAACTTTCAAGACCCGGGAAGAATTTTTACCGAGGTCTGCTGGGGTGTAATCATAAAATCGGCAGGCGCATTATCAGGCAGTGTTGTGGCCGTCACCGGGATGCGGGCTGGCTGACCATCAAAACGTACCGGCACCCGCACGCACAACCGCTCACCGGCGGTCACCGGCCAGCCGGCATTCTGCCCGCTTTGCCATTGCTCGCTGTCGCCGGAACAGGCCCGATCCATCAACAAACCACGCACCGCCGGGTGATCACTGTGGAACTGTACCTGCCCGGTCACCGGCGCGCGGTATTCAAAGGCCAGCACTGCGGTGCTCCCCGGTGGCAGTATCGTGTCATCAGGCGCCTGCCAGCCCGGTTCCGCAATCAGTCCCAGAGGCAGCGGCCCGGAGTGGCGATCGGCGCTGGCCGTCACCTGCCAGCGAACCTGGTTGCCATGGCGCTGACCCGGCTTGCCGTTCAGTGAAGGCAGTACCGGCAACGACCACCCCTGCGGCAAGGTGAGTGACATCCATAGTGCCTGGCCACGACTTTGCGCTTCCGACAAGCGGAACTGGAAGGCACCGGACGCAGCGGAGGTGGTGGTTTTTTGCCAGTCGCTGGCCGGATCCTGCAAGGTCAGCGTCAGTCCGGGCAGTGGGGCCTCGTCGCCATCGCGACGCTGATTGAAGGCCTGGCCGTCGCTCGCACCGTTATCCTCGAACAACACGCCGGTAACCCAGTGGCCGGCGGGACGGCAACGGAATCCTGCCTCGGCACCCGCCACCGTCAGGGACTGAAATCCTGACCACTGACGCTCGCCTCGCGACAGCAACTGGCCATCGCCACCCTGACCGCCCCCTTTGGCTCCGACGCCACCCGCGTGCTCGGGAGTAACCGCCAGTGAATCGGTGACCGGCAGATCCAGCCACAGGGTGCCGCCGCTACCACCGCCACCGCCCACATCACCGGCAGCACTGCCCGCTGCGCCGCGTAGATCCAGCGCCCCCTGACCCTGCAGGCCGGCGGCCCTGATCAACAGAAGCCCACCTCCGGCGCCGCCCTGACCGCCATCACCCTGGCGTCTGGCGGCAGCACCACCGCCACCGCCCAATACCAACACCCGGGGGGCAGGATGACCACCCCGGCCACCGCCTTCCGCCGGCAGGCCATGGCCACCGGCAGACCCGTTGCCACCACCGCCACCATTACCCAACCGCTGGTGGGATAAATCCAGGCCATTACCTCCGCCGCCAGCATTGGCCGGTGCGCCGCGCCCCATGTCGCCACCGGGATAACCGCCACCGGTATCCATCAGCAACACCGGCGTGCCAGCAAGGCCTTCGCCTTTGCTGGCGTGATGGCCGTACGCGGCTTGTCGATCCTGAACCGACGGCGCCGGGTAGCGCCAATCAGCCGGCCGCCCCAACGCGCCCTGCAACGACAACGCCGGCCCCCCGCGAAAACCGGCACCCGCCACCGACAACCGGTGCCCGTTCAGGGTCACCTTGCGTCGCACATCCAGGGCCAGCACCCCACCGGTGCGACCATCCCAGGGCAGCGCCCGGGCATCCTGCTGCAACGAGAAATGCTCGTACTGGGGAACTCGCACCAGTTGCCAACGACGGCGCCCTTGCTCACCACTGGCCGGTGCATTTACATAGCTGTGCACCAGGCCACCACCGGCACCCTCGCCCTGAATCCACACCTGCTCTCCCTCCACACGATCCACCCGCACCCACTCGGCCACCAGGCCATGCCCCTGAAGCTGGCCATAACCAGTACGGTTGGCAGTGTCCATGGAGGCGCTCTGCACTTGCAGTAGCAGAGCCAGATCACCGGCATGCAGGGGGATCTGGCCGCGTTGGCGTGTCAGGGAAAAGGTTCGGGTGCCGGGGGAGAGAGTCTGGGTGTCGGGGCCGGTGAAATAACTGTTGATCAAGGCATCACTGCCACCCTGGCCATCGCGACCGGGGTTGGCACAGACCGCCGCCCACGCGCCACTCTGCCCCAGCAGCAGGGCAATTATCAGCGTGGCGGATCGAGCCAGTCGGCGGTGGTGTTGTTGCAGCGAAACCATCCGGCAATACTGTAGCGTTCCCGGGTGGCTGCCAAGACTTCATGGGGAATTTTCTCGCTGAGGAACGCCACCAGGGTACCGCCGCGGGGCTCCACTTCGGTGGCCACCCCCTGGGCATCAGGTTCCGGCCACAGCCGCAGGCGCCCGCCCCACTGGCTCTGCCAGCCTTCGTTGAGGTACAACACCACGGACAACAGGCGCCCGTTATTGCCGTTAAAGGCATCCAGATGGCGCTGGTAATAATCACCGGGCCCGTAAATGGCGAAGTGGGATTCCAGCTCGAACAACCCCATGAACAGCGACCGGTTCACCGCTACCCGCAGGCTTTCCAGCCCTTCCAGCAACTGACACTGGGCAAGAGTTTCTGCTCTTAGCCAGCAGGTCCGATCACTGCGGACCCGGGTGTCTTTCTGGTGCACCTGGCGCCGACCAATACCGGCCAGCTGAAACTCACCCTGCCGGTCGCGCAGTTGCGCTTCCTCGCGCAGGGCTCGCACCAGCGACAAAGGGACATAACCGGGCGAAATGGCATAGCCATGCTGGACCAGCCCGTCGATCAGTCCGTCCAGGCGATCGCCGCCGACGCCACCCAGTGAATCCGCATTGTCTTGCACCGCAGTGCCTCCCGAACCGAATCGTTAGTGCAGAGCCTCACCGGCACCGCTGTCCATCTCGTCCGGCCAGATCAGCCAGTTAAACTCCTGGCCTTCATCCAGCAATTGCACCGTGGCATCCACGGTGGCCTGGACAAAGTAGATAAACTGCTCGAAGGAAACGCCGTGACGGCCCAGCAGCAGGTCGCAGGCAACCAGCCGGGGCAGAGAATCATCGCTCACATCCAGGAACAGCTTGATGGACGGATACGCCATATTCAGCCGGGTCAGCTCCGCCTGCACGGCGAACAGGGCCGACGGGCGCAATTCCAGCTCGGTGGTCAGCAGGATGCCATCCTCTTCCACGAACAAACGGGCATCCACCACCCCTTCTCGCTCCTGCAGCTCGGACAGATGCAGCCCGTGGCAGTGCTCACAGATGTAATGCCGAATATTCGCTTGCTGGAGCCACTGTTTTACCTGCTCCGCATCCGCATTGACGACGCCTAACATGATTTCTCCTAGCCTACCCCGCAGGGCGCGAATCATCTTCCATTGGAACACAAAAAGAAATAGCTGAGTCGTGCCATCAGGAATAGTCAGGCCACACCAGTTTCGGTCATTTGAGCCCGCGGTCAGGCTGGGTATGATTCCTTATCCCTTGCTTCAGGACCCGAATAATGACAATACCGCACGTTGCCTTCCGCTCAAGCGATATCCTGCATGAGAAAACCGACGGTTTTATCCGTCGTATGCATGGTGGCGCCTCCCGGCCAGAGCCCAAGGAGATCGAAGCGATCATGGGCATCTTCATCGACGAGGCCCTCACCGCCTTTCTGACCCGAGCCGCCGAGGCAGCCCAGTTATCCCCGGGGATGATGAAAGTGGTCCGCATGACTACCCAGACCATCAGCAAGACCACCCACCTGGTGGTCAGCCGCAGCGCCAAAAAGCTGGATCTGCAGCAGAACCGCGCAGCCGCTGACTACATGGATCTGGTTCGTCAGCCCGCTCCCGGCGAGGATTTCTGGTACGTGGCGTTCCCGGTGGATGAGGAAATGGCGGCCCTGGGAAAAAGCCTGCCCGGTCTGTGCGAAGAAAACCCCGAAAAGGCGCGAAAAGAGCTGGTGCGCTACCTGCTGGCGCTGACCGATCAGGCCATCGACTGGTACTTCGAGCGGCCCATGGCCTTGCTGCAATTCGGCCCGGTGCTGCGCAAGTTGGCCAGCATGGGCGTGGAAACTACCCGCAAGGCATCACGCAGCCTGATCAACAACCTGGTCCCCAAACTGAACGCTGAACAGCTCAAGGCCTCCGCGGAGTTTCAGGCAAGCCAGCTGATCCCGCTTACTCCCCGCTCCTCCTGATCGGCAAAATCCGAAATCCTGACGTTACTGACAGGATTTCGGGTTACTTCTTTTGCTTCGCGCCTTGTAAGCCTGACAGAAACAATCTTTTCCTTTATGGCCTGCTCGGCCTACAGAGTGCATGCCTTTTGATAACAATTACTTACATTGCACTTTGGCTGTGGTGTAAGTTCACCAAGTTTTTACAAAACTACTTATTCAACGGATTGCGCAGCAATAACACGGCTCTCTACTATCAAAATAGTATTACGTCACATAATAAAACGAGGAGTGAGCCGTGTCTTTGCGCCATGCCATACTTGTCCTGCTTCAAGATCAGGAAGCCAGCGGTTACGACCTCGCTCGCGAATTTGCTAACAGCATCGGGCTGGTATGGAACGCCACCCATCAGCAAATTTACCTGGAGCTGGGAAAACTCAATGACCAGCATATGGTGAAATTTCGCCATATCCCCCAGGATGGCAAACCGGACAAGAAATTGTACCGGATCACGGAAGAAGGCCGCGACGAGTTGATTCGATGGCTTCGAAAACCCGCAGCCCCACCGCGCATCCGCGACGCCTTTATGGTAAAAATTGCCGGTGGCGCCCTGTCGGATTCGTCGTCGATCCTGCGCGAGCTGGATGACCAGGCGGATCTGCGTCGTGAACGCCTGCATACCTTCGAGGCCTTGGCCAAGAAGCTGGATGAACAGGGCCGTGAAAAGGATCTGTTTACCTATCTAACCCTGCGCCGGGGTATTCTCGATCAACAGGCCTGGCTTCACTGGGCTGATGAGGTAAAAACGGCATTAAACAAACGCGAGATTCTATCCACTTCAGTATGACCACAGCCTCTCATACACCGGCCGGCCTGTTGCGCTGGCTGGTGGAGGCCCCATCCCTCCTGCCCTGCCCCTCTCCCTGCCATGATGCCGGCGAGCTGCTAAAACGCGAATACCAACTCGACCCGGGGTTGCCGGAACGAGCCTCACTGCGCCTGCAGGCACACACGCCAGCGAGACGACTGGGGTTGATGTTCGAGCAATGGGTCTGCGCCCTGGTGGATGCCAGCAACAATCTGGAGCGAATCGCCAGTAATCTGCCCTTTCGCCACCAGGGCCGCACCCTCGGGGAGCTGGACCTGCTGGTCCGCGATCATATGGACGGAACGCTTTGGCACTGGGAGCTGGCCCTGAAATTTTACCTGGGCACAGAGCAGGCCTGGTTTGGCCCCAACAGCCACGACACCCTGGACCGCAAGGCACGTCATCTGTTCGACCAGCAGCTGCCGCGTTCCTCCATGCCGGAAGTGCGCGCCCAGCTTGCCGAGCAAGGTTGGCAACCGGATGGCACTGCCCTGCTGAGCCGGGGAAGGCTGTTCTACCGGCAGCATACCCCCACCTCGGGCCAGCCACCCCACCCGGGCCATGAACGGGGCTGGTGGCTACCCAGCGATGCGCTGGATGACGGCGAATGGTCAATTGTTGAGCGGCCTTACTGGCCCTGTCCATTCATGTCGGACAAAAGTACCACTTTGATTGCTACCCCCACCCTGATTGACTATGTTGAAACCCGTCAACGCCCCCTCATGGTGACCCAACGCCACCGTGATACCCCGGGGTTTATTGTTCCTGTCAGCTGGCCAAACACATGAACTTTCAGCCTCAACCTCCGGCACTGGTAGACCACCAGGGCCAGGTCGCCCTTGGCGTATTTCCCGAGACCGTCGCAACCATCAACGGTCGCGATGCGGATTACCGCACCCCGATGGGCCAGCCAGCGCCGCGTTTTGCCCGGCATTTTCATTACAAGCAGTTCCAGTATTTCGGCGTTATCAGTCAGGATTTGCTGGCCGGCTGTGCCCTCGCCCATACCGCCTACCTGGGGATGGCGTTTTTTTACATCTTTGAACCCCGCACCGGGCGCTTACGGGAATATACTTGGCGCTCGCCGCTGGGCCGGGAACTGAACATGTCCACATCGCCACGGCACGGTGAAAGCCGTTTTCAGCGCCGCGGCGTGGATATCCGCCTGGGCTATCAGGAGCAGGACGGCGCCCTGAGCAAAACCCTGCGGGTGGACCTGAAAGACCTGTCGCTGGATGTACAGATGGACGAGGGGCCGGAGTATCAGCCCATGTCCTTGTGTACCCGCACCGGCGTCAATGGCTGGGTGTACGCCAATAAAGTCGCCGGTCGCACTGTCACCGGCACCCTGCAGCAGGATGGCAACCACCAGGATCTGGCCGAGCTGGGCGCCAGCGGCCACCACGATTTTTCCGCCGGTTATATGCGTCGCGAGACATTCTGGAACTGGGCATGCTTGTCTGCCCTGATCGGCAACACACGGGTGGGACTGAATCTGTCCTGCGGCGTCAACGAAACCACATTTTCAGAAAACTGCCTGTGGGTGGACGACCAGCTGGTCCCTACCGGCGGGGTGATCTTTGAATACAACCGGGATGATCTGATGCAACCCTGGACCCTACGCAGTCAGTGCGGGCAGGTTTCGCTTCGCTTCACCCCCAACGGCAATCATCGCGAACGGATGAATCTGGGCCTGTTTGCCAGCAATTTCAATCAGCTGTTTGGCCGCTTCGATGGTGAGCTCCGACTCAAGGACGGACGCTCCCTGACCATCGACGGGCAGTACGGTTTTGTCGAGGAGCAGTACGCAAAATGGTAGAGAATAATCAGCAGAAAACGCCGGAAAAACTGCCCGAAAAATTCGGCGACCGTATGCGTCGCGGACTCTTCTGGGTAGTGCAGTACTGGCGCGAGCTGTTCAACTTCAAGTTCGACAAGTACATGATTATCCAGGTGCTGCCCGGCGTGTACGGTATCGCTCTAGTGGCCATTGCCTGTGGCCTGATCTATGTCTGCGTGGAAGCCTTTATGGCTTCGACCTGGCGCGGGCTGTTCTACTTTTTCTTCGCCGCACCACTGACGTTTCTGGTGCTGGCATCGATACTGCGTGCCCTGCTGGAATTTTACATGGTGGTGTTCAAGATTTCCGAACATGTGGACGAACTGGTAGGCCTGAGAGATACCGTGGATCGCCTCTCCGGCATTGGCGACAGCGTCGACGAAATGGTAGCCGTTACCCGTCGCATTCCATTCTGGCGGGTGCTGTCCAGCAGCCCCGGCAAAGCACGCTCGAAGAAAGCCGATCAGGTAGAAGAAAGAAAAAGCGCTTAGCGTATTTTCCTGTAGGAGCGGCGCTTGAGCCGCGAACAGGGTTAGGGTATGGCACTAACGTTTTTGTGCCGTGCCATTACCGGTTCGCGGCTCAAGCGCCGCTCCTACAGTCCGATTGCCCACCACATTATCAACGCGTGGCTTCCAGCGCGGTGAGCAGCAGACGCTGGTAGAGGTGGGCACGGATGCCGTGCGGATCGGCCAGCGACATTCGTTCCAGTTCGGCAGCAAAATCGCTTTCGCTTCCCTCCTCAAACAACGCCTTGCGACCCAACTTCAGATATTCCTTCTGGCTGACTTTTTCCTTCAGCCAGGTCAACGCCTTGAGCAGCTGTTGCTCAACATCATTGAAATCCGAACCCAGCGGGAAGGTCGGGAACGCCTTGTCGCCATGCCGCTCGGCGATTTCGTGCAGGTGCTCCGGATTATTACGCCGATGAGGCTCGGGGATCTGATAATCCTGACGCAGTTTGCCTGCCGCCTGGGCTTCTTCCATCAGCTCGATCTGGAAACGACTGTCGGCTACATTGAGCATGGCCATCACCACTTCCTCGTCGGTCTTGCCACGCAGATCCGCCACCCCGTATTCGGTGACCACCACATCGCGTAAATGGCGAGGGATGGTGTTGTGGCCATAGCGGAACACCACATTGCTCATGGCCTCGCCGGCGCGCTCACGCCAGGCGCGGACCATCAGAATGGAACGGGCCCCTTCCAGTTCATGGGCCTGGCTGACAAAGTTGTACTGCCCGCCTACCCCACTGAGTACCCGACCATCTTCCACCTGGTCGGCCACCGCCGCCCCCAGCAGGGTCACGGTGAAAGCGGTATTCACAAAGCGGGCATCCTGGCGCTGCAGACGCTTGAGGGTTTCATCACCGTAAAGATGATTGATGAAGCTGATGTGGGTCATGTTGATGGCAGCCCGGCTCGCAGCATCCAGCTCGCGAAGACGCGCGTAGAACGCCTGGGGCCCCAGGAAGAAGCCGCCATGCATGACAACACCACCGGCAAGCTCTTCACCGAATACCGCCTTGAGCGCCTCCCGGGTAGCACGATCATCCAGATCGTTGGCCACACGGATATCGTTCGGCAGCACCAGTTCATCACCGTGCTTTTCAACATCACTACGGAAAATGCCGAAGCGCTTCAGCTGACGCAAGTGGTCATGATTGAGACGACGGCGAATGGCATCCTGCTCTCGCAGGGCATCCAGCAGGGCCAGTCCGGGCTTGGCCGGGTTGTGCATTTCCAGCTGCTGCAGGGGCGCCCAGTCATACACCGGGCGGCGAATAATGCCATCATCGATCAGCGTCAGCAGACCATGCGTCATCATCTCGCTGCAGCCGTACAGGCCCTCGCGGAAGGCGCTTGTGCCGCCTTCCTTTTCCACCAGCTGCTGATGGCTATCCGGCAAGGACCAGGCCTCGAGCAGGGATTGGTAGAGGTCGTTATCCTGCTCACGCAAGCGCAAATGATGCACCAGCGCATCACCCAGAGCACCGATCCCGATCTGCAGCGTACCGCCATCCTTCACCAGGGAACTGGCATGCAAGCCAACAAAGTGGTCCTGAATATTTACTGGCATATTCGGGGTGCTGAACAGGCGCGTATGCCCCTGAGGATCGTCCAGCAGGATATCCATGTCCGCCAGCCTGTCATCCACACGAGCATCGTTTTCCATAAAGGGCAGATCCCGGTGCACCTGCCCCACTGAGATGATGGTCTCGCCGGCATCCCGGCGCGCCTTGAGCAGCGGCATCAGATCCAGAGTCACCTCCGGATTGCAGGAAAAACTGTAGCAATCACTGCCCTCTTCCTGCCGGTGGGCCAGCATCTGCGCCACCACATTGATCTTGCGAGCATTGAGATCACGGGCCACGTGCGTGTAGTTACTGCTGATGTAATGCTGTTGGGCACTGTCACTGCCCAGCATGCTGCCCGGCTGCACAAAGAATTCGAAGACGCGGATGTTATCTGGCAGGGCACTGCGTTTCTGTGGCTTCAGGTAAGCCAGCTCTTCATAGTCACCGAACAAGCGATCGGCGAAAGGATTGAGAAAGCGTTTTTCCAGATCACTGCCGGCGCCGGGCTTGCCTAGAGACAAGGCAGTGTAGATATCCAGAGACAGGGAGGAATCTTTTTCCACCCGTGCATAGAGTGCATTCACAAACCGGTTCGGCTTGCCCAGCCCCAGTGGCATGGCCAGGCGGATTTCGCCACCGGTCTGCTCGATCACATAATCCACGGCCTGTTCGGCACTCTGCATCCGCTCTGTCACAGGAACTCCTTGTAAAAATTTCAGTGTCCGCTGGTCCGGGACACGAATGTCACCAGCACCACGCCGACAACAATAAACACCATCCCTACCACCGCTGGCAGGTCCGGTTGCTGACGGAAAAACAACGCACCCACCAGCGCAATCAATACAATACCGACACCGGCCCACACCGCATAGGCGATACCCATGGGAATCGTGCGCAGGGTCAACGACAACGCATAGAAAGCGATGCTGTAGCCCACCACGGTGACCACAGAAGGCCATAGCCGGGAAAAACCCTGGGAGGCATTCAAGGCGCTGGTCGCCACCACTTCGGCCAGGATGGCCACGGCAAGATACACATAGCCCATGTCAGATCCTATTCAGGGGTGAGCTGTGTCAGCAAGGTTTCCCAGTGTGCCAGTTGTTGTTGCGCAAAGTCAGCCTGGGGATGGCGGACAATCAGCACCAGCCGGCTTTGCCTGTCCTGATCCGGCCATTGGTTGAGCGGGCCCAGTTCCGGCTCCCGGCCTTCTACCCATTGCACCAACAAGGGTCCATCCAGCCCCTCCACGCGCAGCAGGCCCTTTACCCGGATCAGGGCATCACCGCATTGCTCGGCAAGCTGCTTCAGGGCAGCCTGCCACAGGGGCCAGGACAGCACGCCATCCCAGCGCAGGGAGGCACTGTAAAGCTGGTGACGGGATGGCTGGTTAGCCGGTTGCTGTGACGACAGCAGAGAGCCTCCGGATGGGACCGGCGCAAAACTGCCGGTGACCCGGCAACGACGGGGAAAGGACTGTGCCAGCAGGTCCACCGGGGCCGGTTCCGGGTAGATGCGCGCGGTGGGATTCAGCGCTGCCAATTGCACCTTCAAGGCCGCCAGGGCTCCCGGCTGGCATTGCTCCGTTTTCGACAACAACAGGGCATCGGCGGCGTGGATCTGTTCCAGCCACTCAGGATGACGTTCCAGGTTACCGGCTCCGGCCTGTGCGTCTACCACGGTCAGTACCGACTGGCAGAAAAAACGTTTCTTCAGCCAGGGATCCTGCTCCAGCGGTGCGGTGACACCAAAGGGGTCGGCAGCACCGGTGGTTTCCAGCACCAGCGTGGAAAACGCCGGTAGCTCACCATTCTTGCGGGCCATGAAGAGATTACGCAGGGTGCTGGACAGGGAACCCTGTATCACGCAGCACAGGCAACCGCCGGAAAGCAGGGTCACCGGCACCCGCCCCGGGCCGGTGAGGTGCTGGTCGATACCAATATCGCCCAGCTCGTTGATGATCACCGCCAGATCCTGGCGCTCTTTGAGCCAGCGGTTGAGCAGCGTGGTCTTGCCGCTGCCCAGAAACCCGCTCAGGACAACTACCGGCAAGCATTCCATCAATCAGCCCAGGGACCAGGGCAGTTGCTGACCAGCGTAGAAAGGCACCATGGCCTCTCCAGCCGCATCAATCACCTCGGGCACGGACCAGGGCTTGCGCACCAGGGTCACGGTGTCGCTGTGACGGGGCAACCGGTAGAAATCCGCGCCGAAGTGGCTGGCAAAACCTTCCAGCTTGTCCAGGGCGTTGTGCTGCTCGAGAAAGCTGGCATACAACGGCAACGCGGCCCGGGCGGAATAGCAGCCGGCACAGCCACAGGCGGCTTCTTTCTTGTTACGTGCATGGGGGGCGGAATCGGTGCCCAGGAAGAAACGGTGATGGCCTTCCAGCACCGCCTGCTGGATCGTTTCCTGGTGCTGGCGACGCTTGAGGATTGGCAGACAGTAGTTGTGTGGGCGCACCCCGCCCACCAACAAATCGTTGCGGTTCATCAGCAGGTGCTGCGGTGTCACGGTGGCAGCCGTCAGCTCGCTGGCCTCGCGCACAAAGTGAATCCCTTCTGCCGTGGTCACATGCTCGAAGACAATGCGCAGGCCGGGAAACTGGCGGCGGATATCATTGAGGTAACGATCAATGAAGACTTTTTCACGGTCAAAAATATCGATATCTGCATCGGTGACTTCACCATGCACCAGCAGCGGCACATCGTGCTTTTCCATGGCCGCGTAAAGATGAGTGATCTTGCCCGGGTCGGTAACGCCACTATCGGAGTTGGTGGTAGCACCGGCCGGGTAAAGCTTGAAGGCATGCACGAAGTCACTCTTCGCGGCCCGCTCCACCTCTTCCACCGGCGTAGTATCGGTCAGGTACAGCACCATTAACGGCTCGAAGGCGACGCCTGCAGGTACCTGAGCCAGAATTCGCTGCCGGTACTCGTCGGCCTGGGCCACCGTATTCACCGGCGGTGTCAGGTTGGGCATGACGATGGCACGGCCAAACACGTTCGCCGTGGCCGGCACCGTCTCGGCGAGCAGATCGCCGTCGCGGAAATGTAGATGCCAGTCGTCAGGGCGGGCGATGGTCAGGGTGTCAGTCATGGCGTCACCTTGGGTCGAAGTTTTTTCGGGGCACATAGTGTAGCGCAACTGCGAGGTCGGGCGGGTTGAAAATGTTGGCTTGTGAGTATGAGCACGACGGGTTAGCGCGGTTTTTGCGTGGCAGCCTGGATCCGCGAGGAAATCTGAGGGGCTGCGCCCTGCAAGCAAGGCTGCAACGAAAAACGCCCCGCAGTGCGGGGCGCTTTTGGATATATGGCGGAGAGGGCGGGATTCGAACCCGCGATACGGTAACCCGTATGGTTCCTTAGCAGGGAACTGGTTTCAGCCACTCACCCACCTCTCCGGAATGCGGTCATATTGTCAGTCTGGAATGTGGGCTCTTGCTGGCCTGTTTCCAAACTCGCCGCGCATCATAACGATTTTGCGGAGAAAATACAGCCCAAAAATCAGGCAGACTCACCGTCTGATGATTTTTCGTGCTGAATTCGCTGGTAGATTTCTTCCCGATGCACGGCAACCTCTTTCGGCGCATTTACACCGATACGAACCTGGTTACCTTTCACACCCAGGACAGTCACAGTGACTTCATCACCTACCATCAGGGTCTCACCAACTCGACGCGTAAGAATTAACATAATGATCCCTCCTGGGGTCCTTCAATTTCCGTGAGCGCATGCCGTACCTGAGGCTCGCGGGTTGCCGTCCTTGACGACTCCTTGGTGCGGGACCATTTACCCACCCCTGGCACGGGGGCGGTAGTATGCCTGAAGCGTATTCGTAAGTCTCGCCGTGAACAGGGGCGAGACTAACCGGTCGTCGCCCCGTACCTACCTGGCAGTATGTGGATCAGCTTGAAGGCTGATCCAGCTCGAAGGCGGAGTGCAGGGCACGTACCGCCAGCTCCAGGTATTTCTCGGCAATCACTACAGACACCTTGATTTCGGAGGTGGAGATCATCTCGATGTTGACCCCTTCGTTGGCCAGGGTTTCAAACATCTTGGAGGCGACACCAGCATGGGAACGCATACCCACACCCACCAGGGAGACCTTGGCAATCTTGTCATCGCCAATGATTTCCGGGTTACCCAGCTCTTCGGAGGCCTTGCGCAGGGCTTCCTGGGCACGAGCGAAATCGTTGCGGTGCACGGTGAAGGTAAAGTCGGCAGCGCCGTCCTTGCCCACGTTCTGCACGATCATGTCCACTTCGATGTTCTCTGCACTCACCGGGCCGAGGATCTTGTAGGCAATGCCCGGGGTATCCGGGGCGCCACGCACGATGATTTTGGCTTCATCACGGGTAAAGGCAATTCCGGAGATTACCGGCTTTTCCATATCAACCTCGTCGTCGACGGTAATGAGTGTTCCAGGACCATCCTGGAAGCTGGACAAGACACGCAGCGGCACATTGTATTTGCCGGCGAATTCCACTGAGCGGATCTGCAGGACCTTGGAGCCCTGGCTGGCCATTTCCAGCATTTCCTCGAAGGTAATGCTGTCCAGGCGACGGGCGTTATCCACCACACGGGGGTCGGTGGTGTAAACGCCGTCCACGTCGGTATAGATCTGGCACTCGTCGGCCTGCAATGCGGCGGCCAGAGCCACGGCGGTGGTATCGGAGCCGCCACGGCCGAGAGTAGTAATGTTGCCGTCGGCATCCACACCCTGGAACCCGGCCACGACCACAACGCTGCCGCCATTGAGATCGGCGCGCACTTTCTTGTCGTCGATCTCTTCGATACGGGCCTTGGAATGGACACTGTCCGTGCGCAGGGGAATCTGGCTGCCTGTGTAGGAGCGGGCATTGATGCCCTGCTTCTGCAACGCCATGGACAACAGGGCAATGGTGACCTGCTCGCCGGTGGAGACCAGCACATCCATCTCGCGCGGTGAAGGGTTATCGCTGACACCTTTGGCCAGCTCGATCAGGCGATTGGTTTCGCCGCTCATGGCGGACACCACCACGACCACCTGGTCGCCCCGTTTATGGAAGCCTGCCACCTTCTCGGCGACGGCTTGAATGCGGTCGACTGTACCCACTGAGGTACCGCCGTATTTCTGCACTATAAGGGCCATAAAGTCGCTTTATCTGCAAAAAAGAGCGCGTAACCTTAGCAGAAACGCGCCGGGATTTCATGTTGAGGGCGGAACCGCAGTCTTGACCGCAGCTTACGCCCCCTGCTCGGACACCCAGTTTTTCACGCTTTCCAGGGCCGCCGGCAGGGCTGCAGGGTTGTTGCCCCCGCCCTGGGCCATGTCCGGGCGGCCACCGCCGCGACCGTCCACCTGCTCGGCCACATGCTTGAGCAGATCACCGGCCTTGAAGCGGTCGGTGAGATCCTTGGTGACACCCGCCACCAGGGACACTTTGTCACCCTCCACAGCAGACAGCAGGATGATGGCGGAGCCCAGCTTGTCTTTCAGCTTGTCCATGGTCACCCGCAGGGTCTTGCCATCGGCACCGTCCAGCTGGGTCGCCAATACCTTCACGCCGGCGATCTCCTGCACCTCATCGGTGAGGTCGCTGCCGGCACCGCTGGCCAGCTTCTGCTTGAGGCGTTCGATTTCCTTTTCCAGCTCGCGGACTTTCTGTGCCTGGCTGCGCACCCGCTCGGCGGCGTTGTCCGGGGTACTTTTCACCGTGGCGGCGATTTCGCTAAGCGCCCGCTCCTGCTGGCGCATCACGCCCAGGGCATGCTCACCGGTGACCGCTTCGATGCGGCGCACCCCGGCAGCGGCGGACGCTTCCAGGGTAATACGGAACAGACCGATATCACCGGTACGGCTCACGTGGGTGCCGCCACACAGCTCCTTGGAGAAACCCTCGCTGCCCATGCTCAGCACGCGCACCTGATCATCGTATTTCTCGCCAAACAGGGCCATGGCGCCGGCTTCCCGGGCCGCTTCGATATCCATCAATTCCGTGGTCACCGGGGTGTTGGCCAGAATCTGGCGGTTAACCAGAATCTCGATCTGTTCGCGCTGGGCTTCGCTCACCGCTTCGCCATGGGAGAAGTCGAAGCGCAGGTAGTCAGACGCCACCAGAGACCCTTTCTGTTGCACATGGTCACCGAGCACGTTGCGCAGGGCGGCATGCATCAGGTGGGTAGCAGAGTGATTGCGCATGATGGCGCGACGACGCTCCACATCCACATAGGCAGACACTTTCTCGCCCACCTTCAGGCTGCCGCTTTCCACCTTGCCCAGGTGCACATGGGCCGCTTGGCGCTTCTTGGTATCGGCCACCGCGAAACGGTTGTCGCCCTGCACCAGGAAGCCACTGTCGCCCACCTGACCGCCGGACTCCGCATAAAACGGCGTGCTGGCCAGCACAACCATGCCCTCTTCGCCAGCCTGCAGGGCGTCCACCGCTTCACCGTCCTTGAACAGGCCGACGATCTCGTCGTCATCCGCCAGTTTTTCGTAGCCGGAGAACGCGGTCACCGCCTCGATGTTGAGACGGTCGCTGTAATCATTGGCAAAGCTGCCAGCACCACGAGCCCGCTCACGCTGGGCTTGCATGGCTTCTTCAAAACCGGCCATGTCCACCGTCAACTCCCGTTCACGGGCCACATCGGCGGTGAGATCCGGCGGAAAACCATGGGTGTCATAAAGATTGAACAGCACCTCACCGGGCAGTTCCTTGTCATCCAGCTCGGCAATGGCCGCTTCCAGCACCTTCATGCCGGCGGCCAGGGTGCGGCCGAACTGCTCTTCTTCCGCCAGCAACGCCTTCTCGATACGGGCCTGTTCGCGGACCAGCTCCGGATAGGCCTCGCCCATCTGTTCGACCAATGCGCCCACCAGGGTGGAGAAGAACGGCTTGTCCTGACCCAGCTTGTGGCCATGACGCAGGGCACGCCGGATGATGCGACGCAGCACATAGCCACGGCCTTCGTTGGACGGGATCACCCCGTCACAGATCAGGAAGCTGGCGGAACGGATATGGTCAGCGATCACCCGCAGGGATTTCTCTTCCATATCCTGGCAGCCGGTGGCTTTTGCCGCCGCCTGCAGCAGCGCCTGGAACAGGTCGATCTCGTAGTTGGAATGCACGCCCTGCAGCACCGCCGCGATGCGCTCCAGGCCCATGCCGGTATCCACGCTGGGCTTGGGCAGTGGCTTCAGCTCGCCGTCCTGCTTACGGTCGTACTGCATGAACACCAAATTCCAGATCTCGATGTAGCGATCCAGATCCTCGCCCTCGAACCCTGGTGGGCCGCCGGGCACATCTGCCCCGTGATCGTAGAAAATTTCCGAGCTGGGACCACAGGGGCCGGTGTCACCCATCTGCCAGAAGTTGTCTTCGTCCAGGCGGGAGAATCGCTCGGCGCTGACGCCCATTTCCTTCAGCCAGATATCCGCTGCTTCGTCATCGGACACATGCACGGTGACCCACAGCCGCTCTTCCGGCAGCCCCAGGGTGCCGGTGAGAAATTCCCAGGCAAACTTGATGGCTTCACGCTTGAAGTAGTCCCCGAAGCTGAAGTTGCCCAGCATCTCGAAGAAGGTGTGATGTCGCGCCGTGTAACCCACGTTTTCCAGGTCGTTGTGCTTGCCCCCGGCACGCACACAGCGCTGGGAGCTGGTGGCACGGGTGTAATCCCGGGACTCACGGCCCAGAAACACATCCTTGAACTGGTTCATCCCTGCGTTGGTAAACAGCAGGGTGGGGTCGTTATGGGGCACCAGCGAGGAGGATGGCACCTTGGCGTGCCCCTGGCTGGCAAAGTAGTCCAGGAAGGCCTGGCGTAGTTCAGCACTCTTCATAGGAGAAACATTATCGGCTGGCTATCAGAGAGCGCCGAGTATACCGCCCCCAAGGCCCGGTTGCGATGGTTCAGTAAGCTGCGAGCTACTAGCTTCTAGCTTCGAGAACAACCCGAAACAAAAGGCCCTCCTTCTTTAATCTAACAGCCAGAAGCTAGCAGCTCGTAGCTCGTTTCTAGCCCTTGATCGCCGCCGCCAGGCACACCGCCAGCACCATCACCAGCAGAATTCGCTTGAGCACTGTCGGGGAGACCCGGTGAGCGAAGCCCACCCCCAGACGAACACCGAGCAGGGTGCCGGCGGCCACCAGCAGGCCCGGTAGCCAGGCCACCTGGTCGCGGGCCACAAAAATGCCCAGGGCCAGCACAGTAAAGCTGCCGGTAATGGCAAGCTTCAGGGCATTGCCTCGCAGCATGTCATAGCGAAGCTGCCCCACCAGCACGGCGATCAGAACAAAACCCACCCCCGCCTGTACAAAGCCACCGTAGGCACCGCAGAAAAACAGCCCCAGCCAGCCAGCAACAGAATCATTGGGTTGAAGTGGCAGCTCGTCCGCTGCCGGCGACAGTTGATTGGGTTTGAACACCATGATCAGGGCCACCACCACCAGGGTAGTGAGCAGTACCGGCTTGAGAATGGACTCCGGCAGATAGGACGCCGCCAGGGTGCCTACCAGGGTCCCCAGCAGGCAGGGCACCAGAATCGCCGGCAGCGGCTTGAACGGCATGGTGCCGCGCTTGTTGAACTGGCGCACCGCCTCCACGCTTTGTATCAGCACCCCCACGCGCATGGTGCCGTTGGCCAACGCCGCGCTCATACCGCTGAGCATCAGCAGCGGCAGGATCAGCAGCCCCCCGCCACCGGCCAGGGTGTTGATAAAACCCGCCAATACACCGGCACCCAGCATGGCTGCCGCCAACCAGGGATCAGACAGGTATTCCATGAGAAGTCTCACACAAGCCGCAAAAGCGCAGGATACGCTGTGAACCGGATTCGAACCAAGCAGGAAATTTCTGTGGGACTTGCGGCGTACCGAAGAAGCTCTCTCTATGAAGGAAGATCGCTGGAGCCTTGCTGGCAAGACGAATCATCGGGGTAATGCCCCCCCTCCGCTTCGCGAACTGAGCGGCAACGGCGAATTAGAGGATACGGATTGTGGGTTGAGGAGCGGACTACAGATCGTCGTCCGGAGGACAGTCCAGTGCAGCAAAACTTTGTTCGGCATCGAAGCCACGCTGTTGCAGGAAACGTAGCTGACGCGCTTTTTCTTTCTGGTCCTTGCCCGGGTACTGGCGAAAGCGCCGGGCACGCACGTCCCGAGCCAGCGCGAACCAGTCCACTTCGGCCTCTGCCAGGGCCTGGGCGATCAGCTCGTTATCCACGCCCTTCAGTTGTAGTTCCTGGCGGATTCGCAGGGCGCCCTGCCCCCGGTCGATGCGCGAACGCACAAAAAAACCGGCAAAGCGCCGGTCATCGATAAAGCCATGCTCCTCACACCAGGCCATCACCGCAGGCAGTGCTGCCTGCTCACCGAGCTTGCGGTACAGCTTGGTTTCCAGCTCCCGGCGGGCATGATCCCGACGCGCCAGCAGGCTGACAGCCCGCTGGCGCAGTTCGGATTCAGTGAGCGGTTCACTCATTGCCGGCTTCGGCTTCCTCTTCCTTGGCAGCGGGTGCCTCAGTGGGATCAGGCAGCAAGCGGGCACGGATTTCCTGCTCGATTTCCTCGGCGATGGCCGGGTTCTCACGCAGGAATTCGCAGGCGTTCTGCTTGCCCTGGCCAATCTTGTCGCCCTTGTAGGCATACCAGGCACCGGACTTGTCCACCAGACCCTGCTGCACACCCAGGTCCAGCACTTCACCCAGCTGATTGATGCCCTGGCCGTACAGAATCTGGAATTCGGCCTGACGGAACGGCGGCGATACCTTGTTCTTCACCACCTTCACGCGGGTTTCGTTACCGGTGACTTCGTCACCCTGCTTCACCGCACCGATACGACGGATATCCAGGCGCACGGAGGAGTAGAACTTGAGGGCGTTACCCCCGGTGGTGGTTTCCGGGTTACCGAACATCACACCGATCTTCATGCGGATCTGGTTGATGAACACCACCAGGGTATTGGCATTTTTCACATTGCCGGTGATCTTGCGCAGCGCCTGGCTCATCAGACGAGCCTGCAGGCCCACATGGGTGTCGCCCATTTCGCCTTCAATTTCCGCCTTGGGCACCAGCGCCGCCACGGAATCGACGATCACCACGTCCACAGCGCCGGAGCGCACCAGCATGTCGGTAATTTCCAGGGCCTGCTCACCGGTATCCGGCTGAGACACGATCAAGTCATCCACGTTGACGCCCAGCTTCTCGGCGTAGTCAGGATCCAGGGCGTGTTCCGCATCCACAAAGGCGCAGGTGGCGCCTTTTTTCTGCGCCTGGGCAATCACGCTGAGGGTGAGGGTGGTTTTACCGGAGGATTCCGGGCCATAGATTTCCACGATACGGCCTTTCGGGAGCCCGCCGATGCCCAGAGCAATATCCAGCCCCAGAGAGCCGGTGGAAATGGACGGCATGCGCTCGCGCTTGCGATCGCCCATGCGCATGACAGAACCCTTGCCGAATTGACGCTCAATCTGTGACAGCGCCGCGGACAGCGCCTTACCTTTATCGCTCATGTGACCCCTCTCCGTTAACTGGTGCGTCATTCATTGACGGCGACCGTATTGTGCCTTGCCAGATCTGACCTTTTAGTCAGCACTGACAATATGGACAGTATTATGAGCAGCTATGGCGGCTCATTGCAACCCCGGCAGCCCGGGGCTAATTGCAGGCTGATACGCGGTTAACGTCATCAGTGCGGTAAGCGGTTGATTTTTAATGCTTCCTCCCTTGCTAACAGCATCAACAACGCATGGCAAGGGAGGCGTGAAAGGCATAAACCGGCTTTCAATAGCCGGTGGATGGGAACGATTGTGGCGACTTCAGGCGCGCATTCAAGCCCCGAATGGCTTCCAGGATGGTCTGCTGACGGACGGCATCCCGATCACCCTGAAACTGGAAACAGTGCGCGTCGGCATGACCACTCGAGTGACCCCAGGCTATCCAGACCGTGCCCACGGGCTTGTCCGGGGTACCGCCTTGCGGGCCAGCGATGCCGGTCACGGCCATACTCACCTGCCCGCGGGAATGGCGAACGGCACCGAGCGCCATCTCCAGCGCCGTCTCTTCACTGACCGCACCGGTGCGTTCCAGAGTCGCTGCCTGCACCCCCAGCATGTCCTGCTTGGCGTCATTGGAATAGCTCACAAAGCCCCGCTCGAACCAGCGGGAGGAGCCGGCAAGGGCCGTCAGCATCTGGGCAATGCCGCCGCCGGTACAGGATTCAGCGGTAACCACCATCAGCGATTGCTGGATCAGCTGTTCGGCCAATTGCTGCACGGCCTGGGCGATGTCGTCGTGATGCACTGTGTCTCCGGGAATATCCTCTCAGGGAGCCTGCAAGATACCACTGCCACACAGCACCGCCCAACAAACCGGTTATTCCAGCTCGGCCAGCGAGGCCTCGAAATAGTCCAGGAAACGTTGAATATGCGGCAAGGTAACGCGGCAACCAATAACGCCGAATTCCAGGCTGTCCTTGTAACTCACCACAGTGATATTCAGCGCATAGCCATGCAGTACCAGCGACACCGGGTAGGACGCCAGCAACTCCGCGCCGTTGAAATACAAGGTCTCTTTGGGCCCTGGCACATTGGAGATAACCAGATTGAACATGGGGCTGACCCGCCCGGACAAGCCGGTCACCTGCCCCAACGAAAGCGGCATATTGGTCATCACCGTATAGGCGTCGATATCCGACTTCGGCATCTCGCCAAGACGGGTTTTCACCGCCTGCATGGATTCCTGAATGGCGACCAGCCGTCCCAACGGGCTGGCAATGTGGGTGGCCAGGCTCACCTGTACCGTGGTGATGGCATTGCCACCGCCTTCCGCCTGATCCGCACTGCGCAGGGACACGGGCACCTGGGCCACCAGCGGTTCCGCAGGGAGCGCATCCAGTGATTCCAGATAACGGCGCAAGGCGCCGCCGCACATGGCCAGAAAAATATCGTTGACGGTGCCGTTGTGTTGTTTCGCTGCTGCCTTGATCCGCGACAGGGACCAGGACTGGGCGGCAAACCGGCGAGCACCGGTGACGCGGCAGTTGAGCTGGGTCTTGGGAGCACGATAGATCGTTTTTACGTTACTTTCTTTGGGCAGGCGCAGCAGATCCACCAATTGCCCGGCGCCACGACGCACACTGCCAACGCCATCCAGCACGCCAGCCTTGGCGGCCACGGCCACGTTTTTCTTGCGCGGCTTCTTACGATTATCCCACTCCCCGGACCAGGGTGCGGGTAAACGCTCATCGGCACTGCTGGCCATCCGCGACTGCATCAGATGCATGCCCGCCATGCCATCCACCATGGAATGATGCAACTTGGTGTAAAGGGCGAAGCGGTTGCCCTCCAGCCCTTCGATCAGATAGCTCTCCCATAGAGGACGACTCGGGTCCAACCGCTGAGCATGCAGACGGGAGACCAACGCCAGCAATTCACGCACCCGCCCCGGGCGCGGCAACGCTGAATGGCGTACGTGGTAATCGATATCAAAATTCTTGTCATCCACCCAGGCTGCATCCAGCCGACCTGGCAAGCGGGACTGGATCTTCTGGCTGAAGGGCCGGCACACACCGTCCACTTCCACCATGTAGCGGTAAACGCTTTCCATATAATCGCTGGGGGCATCCTCCGGCACCGCAAACAGGGCCAGCCCGCCCACGTGCATGGGAGTTTCCCGGGTTTCCATCATCAACCAGCCGGAATCCATAATGGATAATTTTCGCGCCATCCCGATCTCCTTGTTGTTATACGCCACAGGCAAGGTTCATCCTGCGGGAGAAATCTGCCAATAGCCAAATCATCCATATTCAAGACAAAACAGCATTATGAGATTCGTTGCTTTTGGTTATTGGCCAGGGCACAGCCGTTTTCTTATTCGACGCCAACCATCCCGGCACTTTGAGATCACTGGACAAAATATCCGGCTCTGCTAATCTCGCATCATGAACCCGGTTCGCACAGTAATTAATGTCTCCGACGGCCCAGCCCCGTCCCGCACAGCCAGCGCTTTCGCCCAGGTTGCGAGCATCCCTGCCTTTCTCTCCTGACGCCGAACACCCGACGGAAACCGGGGGTTCGGCGCCCCCGGCAAACACACCCTTAACACCGTCAGGAGAACACCATGAATACGCTACCCCCAATCACCGTCAGCACCACTGACCGTGATCGCCTTTTTGCCGTGCTGGATAACTTCAAAGGGGAGTCGGACCAGATCGATTATCTTTACGATGAGTTGGCCCGTGCCCATATTGTTGAGGCTGATGCCATGACGGACGATGTAGTGACGCTGGGTAGCCGCCTGCGTTTTCGTAACGAGGCCACCGGCAAGGAACACGAACGGGTACTGACTCTGCCCCACGAAGCACAGTCAGTCAGCGACGCCATATCCATTCTCACCCCTGCCGGAGCGGCGCTGCTGGGCCTGAAGGTGGGTGACAACATTCAGTGGCCGCTTCAGGGGCATTTTCTGCGCTTGCGTTTGCTGACTGTGAGCCGCAGATAAACCCGGATAAGCCTTCAACAGTTTGATACTCTCTGAAACTGATTCACCTATACAACAACACAAGGACCGCTCATGAAGATGGAAACCCTTGCCGTGCGTGCCGGCTTTCACGTGGACCCCACCACCAAGGCGGTGGTAACACCGATCTACCAGACCACGTCCTATGCCTTCGACAATACCCAGCATGGTGCGGATCTGTTTGACCTGAAGGTGCCCGGGAATATTTATACCCGCATCATGAACCCCACCAATGCAGTGCTCGAAGAGCGGGTCGCAGCCATGGAAGGGGGCGTGGGTGCCCTGGCCGTCGCCTCCGGCATGGCCGCCATCGAATACGCGCTGGAAACCATTACCGAAGTGGGCGACAACATCGTCACTACCAGCAAACTCTACGGTGGCACCTACAACTTCTTTGCCCACAGTCTGCCGCGCCGTGGCATTGAAGCCCGCTTTGTCAGCCATGATGATTTTACTGCCCTTGCCGCCGCCATTGACGACAACACCAAGGCCGTCTTCTGTGAGTCCGTTGGCAACCCCGCCGGCAACATCGTCGACATTGCCCGCCTGGCCGAGGTGGCGCACCAGGCCGGCGTGCCACTGATCGTCGACAATACCGTCGCCACGCCCTACCTGTGGCGGCCTATCGAGCATGGCGCGGATATCGTGGTCCACTCGCTGACCAAATACATGGGCGGACACGGCAACTCCGTGGCCGGGGTGATTGTGGATTCCGGGAAATTCCCCTGGACCAAACACAAGGAGCGCTTCCGGGTGCTGAATGAACCGGATCCGTCCTACCACGGTGTGGTCTATACCGAAGCCCTGGGCGAAGCCGCCTTCATCGGCCGTGCCCGGGTGGCGCCATTACGCAACACCGGCGCGGCCCTGAGCCCGTTCAACACCTTCCTGGTCCTGCAAGGGATTGAAACCCTGCCGCTGCGCATGGACCGCCACTGTGAAAACGCCCAGAAAGTCGCCGAGTTCCTGCGCGACCATCCCCAGGTCAACTGGGTGAACTACGCAGGCCTGCCGGAAAGCCCGGATCACGAACTGGCGAAGCGATATATGAACGGCCGCGCGTCCGGCATTCTCAGTTTCGGTATTGAGGGCGGTCAGGAAGCCGGTGCCCGTTTCATTGATGCCCTGGAACTGATCCTGCGGTTGGTGAATATTGGCGATGCCCGCTCCCTGGCCTGCCACCCCGCCTCCACCACCCACCGTCAGCTGGATGACAAGGAACTGGCCAACGCCGGCGTCAGCCGCGAGATGGTGCGCCTGTCCATCGGCATCGAGCACATTGACGATATCCTGGCAGACATCAGCCAGGCCCTGGACGCGGCACGCTGAGACGTTTGCGCGAGAGCAGGACAATGCCCTGCTCTCGCCCCTCAACCTGTTTTCTTGCCCCGCTTGCTGAACAATCCGTCCCTACAACAACTGGGCGTTCCCAATCGGGTGGTACACCGAGGCGCTATCAATCAGGGACCGGGCGGTCAGTGATTCGACCCCATAGACCTCCGTTCGCACGCCAGGGTCTACGTTGATGCGCTCCAGCAGCACATCAAAATCACCATCACCGGATAGCAACACCACGGTGTCCACCTGCGGCGCCAGGGTCATCACATCCACGGCGATACCCACATCCCAGTCGCCCTTGCTGGAACCATCGCTGCGCTGAATATAGGGCTTCAACTTTACCGTGAAACCGATGTACTTGAGGGCATCCTGGAATTTTGTCTGCCCGTCATCGCCGCGGTGGGTGGCATAGGCGATGGCATGAACAATATCGCCCTGCTCAGACAGCTGTTTCCACAGACCGCGATAATTGAACTGTCGGCCAAATGCCTGGCGGGTGGTGTAGTAAATATTTTGAACGTCGGCGAAAACCGCGATGCGGGGCATAAGATTGTTCCGGGTTGCTGTTTTTGGATACAAGCAGGTTTTTCAGAGCGCACCAGACTGATCAATCCGCACCGTATAACCCGTTAATTGAATCACGCTCCATTCATGCATAGCTGGTTTTTTCAGACAAGGTCACTACTCCTCGTCGAAAGAGGCATAATATTTCTCCAGCTCTTCAATCAAGGTTCGCACTGCCGGCAACAAGCCCCGGCGACAGGGATAAACCACATGGATGATATCCCGATGGGGCTGCCACTCAGGAAGCAGCCTGACCAGTTCACCCCGGTCAAGCTGATCCTGAACCGCCAGGATCGGTAACTGGACCGCGCCAACCCCTGCCAGTGCCACACGCCGCAGGGCGATCATATCGTCGGTTACCAGTTTGGGCTGATGATTGATGGTTGCCTTGCTGTTTTCCGGACCATTGAGAACCCAGCGGTGTTCGGACTGCGCGCTGCTAAGACTGATGCTGGGCCAGTCATGAAGATCTGCCGGTGACGCGGGTATGCCATATTTGTCTATCAGCGCAGGGCTGGCAACCAATGCCAGGCCACGATCCGAAAGCACCTTCAACTCCAGATCCTTGGCCTGCAACGGCGGCGGACGCACGCGAATGGCAACATCGATCCCTTCATTCAGCACGTCGACCCGGCGATTGGTTGCCTCAAGGTAAACAGTGATCTTCGGGTAGCGCGCCATCAGATCCGAGAGAAAGTCACCGATATGCACATGTAGCAGTGTTATCGGGCAGGTCATTCGAATCACCCCGCGAGGCTCGGACTGGACGCTGTCGATTGCCTCCTGGGCGGCTTCCGCTTCCACCAGCATGGCCTTGCAGTGGTCGTAGTAGGTTTCACCAATCTCCGTGATGGAAAACCGCCGGGTCGAACGGTTTATCAGCCGCACCCCGAGACGCTCTTCCAGGGCCGCCACGCGACGACTGAGCTTGGACTTCGGCACACCTGTCGCCCGACTGGCCGGGGCAAACCCACCGTGTGCGACAGACTGGGCGAAGTAGTAAAGATCGTTAAGATTTTGCATAAGCGGCTATCACCGTCTCATTTATGGAACGCTATAAGGCTTTTTTGCCTACTACACAAAGCAATGTTCCATAAATACTATCCAATAAACACTCCTCAGATAAGCGGATAGCAATGAAACACGTCCTTGGCATTTACTCCGCCCCCAACCCCCACTGGGTGGGTGACGGCTTTCCGGTGCGCTCCCTGTTTTCCTACGACAGTCACGGCAAGCAGCTAAGTCCGTTTCTGTTGCTGGACTATGCCGGCCCGGCGCACTTCCCGCCTGCCAGCAAGCCAAGAGGGGTCGGCCAGCACCCCCATCGCGGTTTCGAGACAGTCACCATTGTCTACAAGGGCGAGGTTGCCCATCAGGATTCCAGCGGCGGCGGCGGTCTTATCGGGTCCGGTGATGTTCAG
Source organism: uncultured Alcanivorax sp. (assembly GCF_947258575.1). GTDB lineage: Bacteria > Pseudomonadota > Gammaproteobacteria > Pseudomonadales > Alcanivoracaceae > Alcanivorax. The sequence goes on along the minus strand of NZ_CAMYIV010000006.1, from coordinate 37,233 downwards.
TGGATGACTGCCGGCGCAGGCATCGTCCACGAAGAGTTTCATTCCGCAGGCTTCACCCAATCCGGCGGCGAGCTGGAAATGGTTCAGCTCTGGGTGAATCTTCCCGCCCGCGACAAGATGACTCCCCCGCGCTATCAGGCCATCACCGACCAGGATATTCCCGCCATACCACTGGCTAACCAGGCCGGCACACTCCGGGTCATTGCCGGGGACTTTGAAAATCACCGCGGACCGGCACAGACATTCACCCCCATGCATGTCTGGGACATCGCCCTGGCAGTTAACGGCATTTGTGAATTGGAAGTGCCGGAAGACTGGCATACCGCCGTGGTCGTCCTCAATGGAACCGTACAGCTCAATAGCAACACGGTGATGCGTGATGCACAGATGGCCGTGCTGGGCCCCAAAGGCCAGCACCTCTGCCTGGAAGCCAACGGTGAAGCCCGGGTGCTGCTGCTAAGCGGCGAGCCAATTGACGAGCCCATCGTCGGCTATGGCCCCTTCGTCATGAACAGTCAGCAAGAAATCAGAGAGGCCATCAGCGACTTTCAACGCGGCACCTTTGGAAGAATTGATAACTGAGAGTTTCTCGCCACAGCTATGGCGAAATAACCGGGGGCGCTACTACGCACCCTTCATTTACCAAGGAGACAAATCATGGGTAAGCAATACAACCGCCTTCGCAAAGATGACGCTGCCGTTCTGCTGGTCGACCACCAGGCCGGCCTGCTGTCACTGGTGCGCGATATTGATCCGGACAAGTTCAAGAACAACGTGCTGGCACTAGCGGACCTGGCCAAGTACTTCAACCTGCCAACCATTCTCACCACCAGCTTTGAAGATGGCCCCAACGGCCCACTGGTACCGGAGCTGAAGGAAATTTTCCCCGATGCCCCCTACATCGCCCGCCCGGGTCAGATCAACGCCTGGGACAACGAAGACTTCGTCAACGCCGTTAAAGCAACCGGCAAGAAACAGCTGATCATTGCTGGTGTTGTGACCGAGGTTTGTGTGGCCTTCCCGGCACTGTCAGCCCTGGAAGAAGACTTTGAAGTCTTTATCGTGACCGATGCGTCCGGCACCTTTAACCCGATGACCCGCGATGCGGCCTGGACCCGCATGACCGACGCCGGCGCACAGCTGATGACCTGGTTCGGTACTGCCTGCGAGCTGCACCGTGACTGGCGCAATGATATCGAAGGGCTCGGCAGCCTGTTCTCAAACCACATTCCCGATTACCGCAACCTGATGACCAGCTACTTTACTCTCACTGAAGGCAAGTAATAGCCTTATGGGGCTTCACCCTGTGAAGCCCCATTTTCCTTTTGTTTGACTGATCTGATGAGAAAGACATGCCTCAATCCGCACTGACCAACTTGTTCAGAGTCAAAGGGGGACACAACGAACACAAGGTGTCTTTCTCGGAACTCTTCTTCGACCTTGTTTTCGTTTACGCCATCACGCAAACCGCTCATCTTCTCATTAACCACTTCACACCCTATGGTGCATTCCAGTCACTTCTCATCCTGATGGCGGTGTGGTGGGCATGGGTATTTACCACCTGGGTCACCAACTGGCTGGATCCGGAAACGGTACCTGTCAGGCTAATGCTTTTTGCGTTAATGCTACTGGCAATGGTGGCCTCCATTGCCATTCCGAAAGCATTTGGCGAGCACGGGCTATTATTTGCCTGCGCCTACATCACTCTGCAATTGGGCCGCACTATCTTTATGTGCCTGAGCAGCCGAAAAGCCGCCCCGCAGTTACATAATGATTTCCTGCGAATGACCCTGTGGTTTGCCCTTGCCGCCATTTTCTGGATCATCGGCGCCGTTCAGGAGGGAGAGACACGCACACTCTGGTGGGCGTTGGCACTGACGGTTGAGTATCTGTCGGCATCACTCTCCTTTTATGTGCCCGGTATGGGCCGATCCGACAGCCGCAAATGGAATATTTCCGGAGCCCACATGGCTGAACGATGTGGCCTGCTGATCATTATCGCCCTGGGTGAGTCGTTGCTTGTGACAGGGAATACCTTTTCTCATACCGACTGGAGTGTTGCCACAACCACCGCCTTTATTTCTGCCTTTATCGCCACCGTTGCCATGTGGTGGATCTACTTCAGTCTTAGCGCGGAAAGAGCCAGCCACCGCATCACCAACAGCGAAACATCCGGACACATGGGAAGGCTGGTCTATACCTATGTGCATTTTCTGATTATCGCCAGCATTGTCATCGTCGCTGCCGCCGATGAATTCATCCTTGCCCATGCAACAGGCCATATTGGCACTGCCACACTGGTTGCTGCCATTGGCGGCCCTGCCCTCTATCTGGTGGCCAACATTCTGTTCAAAACACTGATATTCAATAGCCACCCTTTATCCCACTATGTTGGCCTTAGCCTTCTCGCCGCCCTGATCCCACTTTCCTCCTTCATCTCCCCCGTCATACTGGCCATACTGACCACATCAGTCCTGGTACTGGTCGCCACGTGGGAGACGGTCGTCGTGATACGTAATGAGTCGAATAGCGATGATGCCGAGCGTGCGAATTAGAGCCACTGCATGGTTCTACACTTTCTACCAGGAGCTCTCATCATCAGCCCCTGCATTTTGCAGTGATTTCATGGCGACCTCATGCATATAAAGAGGAACAACAATGCAGTTTGAACACATAATCCAGGTCAATGACCCTGCAGAAAATGACCTGCCGATCTTGTCCAGAGCACAGCTTTGGCAGGGGCTGGTACTAAGAGCCAAAGAACCAAACCTTTTCCTGGTCGGCCTCGACACCTATCGCATTGTGGAAGACAACGATAACTACATGAGGCGCTGTCTTGAGCTACCAGGATTGACCGTTAACGACGAAGTATGGCTGACGCCAGAAGAACGGATTGAGTACAAAATCACACCGACACAAAGCACTCCCGGCGGCACCCTGGAAATGCTGATTGAGGAACCGGAGCCCCACGCTCTGTTTGTCCGCTTCAAATACTGCTCCCTGTATCTCAACGATATGGATGACGCACTGCCCTACGACCTTTTTGCCCAACAGGCCTATGTGGCAACGGATATCGAGACGATCGCCATCATCCGCAATCTGTCTCTCAATTAGTCTGGTTTTCTGCCGATCAGGAGCGAGACACCCGTTCCTGATATTTTCGGGTCTGCGCATTATCCGGAGCGATGCGCTCCTGTGCCCCTACCATTCGCTTGATCCAGTTACCCAGCCGTTCCGGCAGGGCCTGCTCGATGGTGCCAATGGGAAACAGCCATTTCGGCATTGTCACTTCCGGCTCACCATGAAGGCACGACGCAATGACTTCTTCGGCGATCTCGGACGGCATGGCCTTGGGAATACCACGGATATTCATGCCAGCGGTCAAATCCGTATCGACTGCGGACGGCATCAGGGTAGTGATCGACACGCCGGAACCGGCAATCTCTGCACGCACCGCCCGTGACAGGCTGGCCACCGCGAACTTGCTCGCCGTGTAAACGGCAGCTCCTGAGCAGGTCATCTTCCCCGCCATGGACGCCACATTGACAATGTGCCCATAACCCCGCTGCTGCATTTCCGGCAGCACAAGACGCATGCCGTTGATCACACCGCCCGTATTGATGGCCATTTCCCGGTGCAGTGATGCCAGGTCCAGATCGACAAACGCACCGGTACGCATGATTCCGGCGTTGTTCACCAGCAAATCCACCGGCCCCATTTCACGCGCCACATTCAGAAAATTTTCAAACGAATCGGCATCGGCTACATCCAGTTTTACCGCCCTGACACCGGTCAGAGACAACGCCACGGCTTGTGCCGCCTTCAGGTCAATGTCGCCGATAACCACGCGGGCCCCTTGATCGACCAGCGCCCTGACGGTGGCTTCACCTATCCCCCTGCCGCCGCCGGTGACACAGGCAACAGCACCCTTCAATGTGATAGACATAGATCGATGCTCCCTAGCCCACGAAAGGGTAACGAAGGGCGAAGTACCCCACGATGTCCCAACCATGCTTTGCTCTGAACACCACCCGGCCCAGAAAAACATCCGGCACGATTTCCACAATCTCGTCACGGACTTTCGGCAGAATCAGCGGGTTTTTAAAGGACGGTTCATCATACGTAATTGCACGGACCTGCAGATGGGGAGGCACCGGCGAGGTGTCTATGCAGTGGTGAAAATCGAACCCGAGTAACTCCTTGCCCTGCTTTTGCAACTTGTAGTGTGGCATGGCAATGCGGGCGGGAATGGCGGTCGAAGCGCTAACCCGGTTGTAACCGGTGCCGGTTGTCGGGTTGAAGGTTTTTCCTGTCCAGCCGATACGCCCCAGAAGCTGTCCCAGCCTGACCGCTCGGTCCAGCGTGCGCATCATGAACGAGCCGTGCAGATTCATCACCATACCCTCGGTATCACCATCCGGTGCTGGCGCCTCTCCTTTGCCCTGGGCAAACAGCAGGGGCAAGCGATAAAACTGTGACTCGTCCTGCAACTCCCTGAGCAACCCCCAGGCGGCCTTTTTCGCTGCATCGGGATGACTTCTGGCCTGGGCTCTCAACTGTGTAAGACGTTGCTCGTCTGACAGCGGCGCCGGCACCGTGGATGCCTGTTTGAGCGTAGCGTGAGCTTGCATGTTGACTCCTCGAATCGGGTTGGTGGCTACAAATCATTCTTGGTACAACACTGTACCAAGAATAGAATCAGTGCAGCCAACAGGTCAAGACTGGCTTGCCCGATTTTCTTGCTGTTACCATAACCCCCTGATCAAACAGGAAATTTAGCCAATGACCCACCCCACGCGACCTTTTCAGGGCCAATCAGCGGAATCCCGCGTCCAGACTCGGCGCCAACAACTGCTGAGTCAGGCCTATGAAATCATCGCCACTGAGGGCGGGAGAAAACTCTCCATCCACAAGCTCTGCGCTCAGGCCGGGTTGAACAAACGCTACTTTTACGAAAGCTTCGACAGCCTTGATGCCATGGCCGCCGCGTTGATAGACGACCTGGCAGAGGAACTGATCGCAACCGGTCAGCACGCGGCGCTGACAGGCTGGCAGGAGGGCATGGACACCGCCACACTGGCCCGCCATGTGCTGGATCGCTGTATCGGCTGGATGGTGGACGAGCCTGCCCGAACCCGGTTGCTGTTTTCCTCGGCATCAGAGAATCCCCAGGCTCTTGAGCAACGCAAGATAGTGATCCGGAAAATGGCACAGGTGCTGTCCGCCTTCAGTATCCAGTACCACCAGGCGGGACAACCCCTGCCGATTGCTCATGTGGGCTCTGCCCTGCTGATTGGTGGCACCATCGAAGCAGTGATGACATGGCTCGACGACGATGTCGCCGTGAGCCGAGAGGAATTTGTCGAGGATATTGCCTGTTTCTGGGTTGCCGTTGGGGACAGCGCCGTTTCCCTTGCACGCAGCCGAGGGATTACGCCGACCTCAACGACAACTAACCCCGGCAGGGAGTCTAGCGACAGCGACTGACTCACTGATCACTTTGCTCATGGCGTACACGCCTTCACGGCCGCTACGCCTGCATGCTTGCCAAAATATTCTCGCAGCCGCCCTCAGCCAACAGACCAGGCAGCAGCGCACCCATGCCCCGATGATTCCTGCTGCCAATCCCTATATCATGCCTGCTTTCATCTGAGTCACTGATACCCCCGGAGGAAGCGTGAGCGCGGACTTGAGCCAACATACGCCGATGATGCACAGGTGTGTTTAGGCTTATTTAACTGGCCATCATTGCCAAAAGGGTCACTTGCTATACCATAACCTACACTTGGTTTCTGGATCGTGACGGATCACCATGGAATCTAGCGGACAATACGGAGCCCACCTGCACACACCTTCAAGCCTAGTAACGCTATTAGTCATTAGCAGCTAAGGACTTCTACCTCTTTTTTTAGCACGAAGAGAATCAACAACCGCTCTAGGCACACCTCCTGGCATGCAATTCCCGAGTTACCCACAGAGAGTAGACACCCTTTATAGTTAGGGTAGCCCCTAATGGAGGTGTGTCATGGCCAAGAAACAGCGGCAAGCATATACGGAAGACTTCCGTAGAGAAGCCGTCCGCCGATCCGACCAACCAGGGAATACGGCGGTATCGGTTGCCAAGGAGTTGGGTTTGCACCCCGGCCAGATCTATAACTGGCGCCGCCAGTTTTCTCGCCTTTCCGATAAGCAATTCAATAGCCTGGACGGTGTCGATTACTCCAAACACGAATCCGAGGAAGTGCGACGCCTCAAGCGCGAGCTCAATGAAGCGCGTAAGGAGAACGAATTCCTAAAAAAGGCTGCTGCGTACTTTGCGAAGCACCAAGAGTGAAGTACGCGGTCATTGCCGAGTATTTGGGACATTACTCCGTCGTGTTGATGTGCCGAGCCATGAACGTATCCCGCTCAGGGTTCTACAAGTGGCTGAAGCGCCCGCCCTGTGCTGCTCAGCTACGGCGCGAACAGGTGGAGAGCAAGGTTGTTGAACTGTTTGCGGAGTTCAAGGCCCGCTATGGCGCCCCCAGGCTTGCTGATGAATTGGCAGATGCGGGTCTGCCATGTTCGAAGAATTTTGTAGCCAATATCATGCGGTTGCGGGGTATCCGGGCACGCAACGGTAAGGGGTTTCACTATCGCCCAGCCAGCCCGACGATGATCAATGTGGAAGAGAACCGGTTGCGTCGTCGGTTTCGGGCGGAGGGGCCAAATCAGAAATGGGTGACGGATATCACCTATATCTGGGTCAATGGGCGCTGGCTCTATCTTGCGACGGTAATGGATCTTTATTCTCGTGCCATCGTTGGCTGGAAGCTGGATACCTCAATGACAGAGAGGCTGGCGATGGATGCACTTGCAATGGCGTACGCAAATCGGGATATCCAGCCCGGACTGATAATTCACTCTGATCGTGGGGTTCAGTTCCGTTCCGTGAAATATCTCGATCTGGTTCGTTCACGAGGCTGTTTGCCGAGCATGAGTCGCCAGGGTAATTGTTGGGATAATGCGGTAATGGAGTCTTTCTATAGCAGGCTCAAGGTGGAGCTGATCTATGCGGAGCAATATGCTTCCATCGAAGCAGTCCGATCCGGTATCTTTGAATACATAGAAATCTTTTATAACCGCAAACAGAGACACTCTGCGATTGGAAACATCAGTCCAGCAGAGTTTGAGCGCAGGTGCGCATAACAGTGTCTACTTTTTGTGGGTAGGACCAATTCCGCCCCCCCATGTTTGTCCTGTTTCCTTTAATGTTGGATCGCTGGGGATTCCTAGTTGCCATAGCAGCTTGTAGCATTGTGCTGACAATTGTTTGCTTTGTATTCCTCGGTCTACTGGTCTGACTTTTCCGCATTGAGATCTGATACCGTAATGCATCCGGCAGGCTTAACCACACCCCGGCCTCCAATAGGAACCCGACACCACACGCGGTTGAGTTGATCAGCCCCTGATTCACGCTGTCAGTCACTTTATCGGCGTCAGCGTCGCTACTCGCTGCTGGAAGCCATCGACAACGTTCGGTAGCCTGGAAGGTGATCAGCCTGAGCCTGGCTATGATCACAAAGCTCATGGTCCGAAAGCGTTTCGATGATTCGGCAATCCGCTACCCTGCCAATTTGGCACTGGCCAAGCATCCTTTCCAGTTCGTCACGCATAGCATGCAATCGCTTTATTCGGTTTTTCACCTGCTCTAGGTGGGCGCGGGTCAGCTCATCGACAGCCTGACATGACGCCTGGGGCTCACTGGACAGCACGATCAGTTCACGAATCTCGGTGAGGGTGAAGCCCAGCTCTCGTCCGTGACGAATGAACAGCAAGCGCTGCAAGTGGATCTGCATATATCGCCGCTGGTTGCCTTCACTACGTGCCACCGGCGGTAACAACCCTTCTTTTTCGTAGTGGCGAATCAGACCAACGGTGCAACCTGAGGCATCCGCAAGCTTCCCGATAGTGAGCATATGGTTGAACCTGCAACTATTGTAGGTTTTATACTGGCACCCGAACTGGCAAGATCGCAAGGAGTGTTTCCATGCCCGGCTGTTGCAACAATGAGATTGAATTCGATGGCCAGAGTCCGCAATACCGCCGGGTACTGTGGACTGTGATTGCCATCAATGCGGTTATGTTTGCGGTGGAAATTGTGACGGGCGCCCTCTCCGGCTCAAAGGCGTTACAGGCCGACGCCTTGGATTTTGCCGGAGATACAGGTACTTACGCCCTTAGCCTGTGGGTAATCGGCAAGCCATTACTTTGGCGTACCCGAGCCGCTACCCTCAAAGGCGCATCTCTGTTGGTCATGGGGCTGGTAATCCTAGTTACTACTCTGCTGAGTTTTGGTAACGCTGCACCCCCCCTGGCAGGCTGGATGGGAGGCATTGCTCTACTCGCCCTGGCGGCCAATGTGACCAGTGCCCTTCTGCTGATGCGCTTTCGCAACGGCGACGCTAATATCCGGTCAGTCTGGCTATGTTCCCGCAACGATGCCATCGGTAATGTAGGGGTTATAGCCGCAGCAGGCTTGGTGGCCTGGCTGAATTCTCCATGGCCGGATCTGATTCTTGCCTTGGTGATGGCGAGCCTATTTACTCACAGCGCGTTCTCCATACTGCGCCAGGCTCGCCATGAGTCTTCATAATGCTGGCAGGTTGACAGGTGTGCCTGACTTGTTAGCATACTTAGCCTTGCTCAAAAGCCAACATTGGATACAGAGCGCCATGTCCAGTCATCGCCATACTCCAAAAAGCGCTGTAACGGCAATGGTGCTTGCGCTTTTCATGTTGTTGAATGCTGTGGTCGTAGTCGGTGAGGAAGCTGATCATTCTGTCCACGACAGCACTCTGGCTGACATCCAGCATGGCGCCTTCCACGATGCAGGCACACACCCCCCACTCTCCGACAACGTTGATTGCGAAAGCCACCACGGCTGCCACAGCCATTCACCGATGAACCTGCCTGTTGTCGGTTTTGCACACTATCCCAGTGGTGCTCAAAAAGACTGGGAAAGCCATTATCGCACTCGCCTGATTTCCAACCATAACCGTCCCCCGGTTCCCCCTCCCGATCAGCAACCGCTCGTCTGACGCTTTTCTGCGGCGACAATTGCCGCTCGACACAGTCTGAACGGGAGAATCCCATGTTTTACCGATTACGCGGCGCCTGCCTGTGGGCAGCAGCCATGGCGGCAGTGCTGGTATGGCAATCTGCCATGGCAACAGAGCCGCCAGAAACCAATACAGGGCAACGGATTTCCCTGCAAGAAGTCATAGCAGAGACCCTCGAAAAAAATCCAGGGCTCGCTACCTTCCCCTATCGATTACGTGCTGCTGATGCCGAAAAATTGCAGGCCAGTCTGATGCCACAGCCCTCCCTGTCTGTGGAGGCGGAAAACCTGGCCGGTGACGAGCCAGCTGATGGCATCAATGGCGCGGAAATAACCGTAGCACTGAGTCAGTTGATCGAACTTGGTGGCAAACGACGTCAACGTACCCAAGTGGCCAGCCTGTCGCTGGACAACACTCAACTCGCTTATGATCAGGCCCGGCTTGAGGTGCTTGGCGAAGCCGTGCGTCGTTATGTGATGCTGGCTGAAGCCCAGGAAAGGGTTGCACTGGCAGAACGAAGCTTGGCTTTGGCGCGGCAATCAGAAGCGGCCGCACGACGCCGGGTCAATGCGGGTGCGGCCCCGCAATCCGATCTTACCCGCCTGACCCTGGCCAGCCGCCAAGCCAGCATTGCTCTGCAACGCGCCCAGGTCAAACGCGATACCGCCAGCCAGCAGCTGGCTGCACTCTGGGGAGAAACGGGAGTCGCGGACCTGCTGCCAACTACCGCCCTGCGTCCCTTACCCACGCTTCCGCCACTGGCAGACATCAAGGCGCAACTGGAGCAGGCCCCTGACTTGCTGAGATTGGCCAACGAAACCCGCCTGCGTGAAGCCCAGATACGCCTGGCACAAGCCAATGGCCGACGCGACCTCGAAGTCACCCTGGGGGCTCGCCATGATCGGCTCAGCGACAACAACACCCTGGTCGCTGGATTTTCACTGCCATTAAACCTACGGAATCCCAATCGCGGCAACATTGCCCAGGCCCAGGCAGAACTGGCAGAAAGCCAGGCACAAAAGAAGGCACGCCGCATTGAGCTGGAAGCCACCCTGGAAGCCCTCTACCGAAACCTGAAGCTTATCCGCGAAGAACTGTCCCTGGTCGAGGACACCGCCCTGCCCCTTGCCCGGCAACTGTATCGCGATATTGAGCAAGGTTACCGGGCCGGCCGCTACAGCCTGCTTGATCTGACTAGTGCCCAGCAAGAGCAAGTTGCCCTTGAAGAGCGTGCCATTGCCCTAGCAGCTCGCTTCCACCAGCACCGTAACGAGATTGAACGCCTCACCGGCATGACGCTCTCCAACGCCGGTGAACAGGAGACCGCACAATGAAAATTATCCCACATCTGATGGCAACTCTACTGCTGGCTAGCTCCAGTACCGTCTATGCATCAGAACACCATGAAAAAGAAGAAAAAAAGCAACACGCTCAGCACGAATCAGGCTCGCCTGATGATCACCAGGATGGCCACGAAGAGGAGCACGAGGAAAGCCACGACGAAGAGCAACACGATAAGGATAACCATGGCGCACACAAAGAAGAGGACCGCGCAGCAGAAAATGGCCATGAGGACCACGGGAAAAGTGAAGAGCCCGAGCTGACATTTAGCGCCGAGCTGTTACGTGAATTCGGTGGTGAAATTGCGTCTGCCCAGGCCGGGGTGATTCACCAGCAAGTATCCCTGCCTGGGGAAGTGCGACTCAACGAGGAAGCCGTTGCCCACATCACTCCCCGTTTCGCGGCAAAAATCACCAAGGTACGGGCCAATATTGGTGACAATATTAAGGCTGGAGAAACCCTTGCGGCGGCAGAAAGCTCAGAAACACTGGTGCGTTTTTCGCTGAAATCCTTGATAGACGGCGTGGTGATCAAAAGACACGTGGCGACGGGCGAACATTTATCCCCTGACGACACCGCTTTCGTTGTCGCGGATTTATCAACTCTGTGGGTAGACATTGCCCTTTATCCGAAACAGATACCGCGCGTGAAAACCGGTCAACCTGTGCGCATCACAACCTCACACGGCCCAGCACCGGTCGACGCCCGTATCGATTATGTTGCCCCGCTGGTAGATGAAGGGACGCGTACCGGCCTAGCTCGCATCTTTCTCACCAACAAAAACCGAGAGTGGAAGCCTGGTATGTTCGTCGAGGCGACCATTACCGTCGGTAAATTCCCTGCAGCCGTGGTAGTACCCAGAAGCGCTGTTATTGATTTCGAAAACCAGCCCACCGTATTTGTGCGACAAGGGGAGCGCTGGCAACCACGAGCGGTCAAGCTTGGCCGCAATGACAGCGATCAGGTAGAAATATTGAAAGGCCTGGAAGCGGGTGAAAAATATGTCTCCAGGGGCGGCTTTGTGCTCAAAGCAGAGCTGCAGAAAAGCGAATTTGAATCAGGTCACAACCACTAACACAGGAGAACAGCATGCAAAGCATCATCCGTTTTGCGCTGGAGAACCGGCTGTTGGTGGTCGTGTTATCTCTGGCAACACTGATCGGCGGTTACTTCGCTTATCGCACCCTGCCTGTGGACGCCTACCCGGATATCTCACCGTCTCTGGTGCAGGTGTTCGTAGAAACCGAAGGGCTGGCACCGGAGGAAGTCGAAAAATACGTCACTTACCCCGTTGAAAGCGCCATGAATGGCTTGCCGAAACTGGATCACGTACGTTCGGTCTCTAACTTCGGTTTGTCGGTGGTAAATATCTATTTCGAGGACGGCACCGATATTTATTTCGCTCGACAGCTGGTGGGTGAGCGTCTGCAAGTTGCCCGTGAGTCAATTCCTGACGGCTTTGGGGAACCAGTCATGGGGCCGATCACCACCGGCCTCGGGCAGATTCTGTTTTATGTACTGGAAGATACTAGCGGCGAATACAACAATACCCAGCTGCGTGAAATCCAGGATTGGATCGTCAAGTTCAACCTGCAAACAGTCAAGGGAGTCACGGAAGTACTTTCCATTGGCGGCGAGGTAAAACAGTTTCAGGTCCGCGTGGACCCGGACGCCTTGATTCGTTACGACGTATCGCTACCGCAGATCAAGGAGCGCATCGAGGAGAACAACGCTAATGCCGGCGCCCAGTTTATTGTCAAGAACGATGAGGAGTACATCGTGCGGTCCGTGGGCCTCGCCACGGACCTGGCTTCACTGCGCAACATCGTGGTCAAAACCATCGACGGCACGCCCGTCTATCTGGAGCAGCTCGGCGAGCTCAAGATTGGTGGCGAGATTCGACGCGGACTTACCACCAAGGATGGCAACGGTGAAGTCGTTGTCGGCATGGTATTGAAGTTGATCGGCAGCAACACCTCCGAGGTGATCAATGCAGTCAAGAAGGAGCTGGCAACGATCAACGACAACCTCCCGAAAGGGATTGAGGTCCAGCCGTACTATGATCAGGCTACATTGGTGAAAGCCGCCGTAAGCACCGTAATCAACGCCTTGTTACAAGGGATCATTCTGGTAGCACTGGTCCTACTGGCCTTTATGGGAGGGCTACGCCCGAGCCTGGTAGTAGCGCTCTCCATACCCTTTTCTGTGGGCTTTACCTTCCTTGCCATGAAGTTCTTCGGCATTTCGGCAAACCTGATGTCACTGGGCGGGATAGCCATTGCCATTGGCATGATGGTGGACGGGGCGGTCGTAGTAGTGGAAAACGTTGATCGCATGCTGCGCGAATCCTCGCCGGATGAATCCCGTCTGCATATCGTCGCACGAGCCTGTCAGGCTGTTGCACGTCCGATCCTCTTCGCCATTAGTATTATTATCATCGTGTTCCTGCCCTTGTTTACCCTACAGGGCGTGGAAGGGGCAACGTTCCGACCGCTGGCCTATACCGTGGCGGTGGCTATGCTCGGTTCACTGATTTTCGCCCTTGTGGTTGCACCGGTGACCTCGTTATTGCTGATGAAACGCCCACAGAAACAAGATGATAAGCCGCGCAAGGACATCATCAGTTTTCTGATGAAAGGCTATCAGCCAATGGTGCAACTCATGGTCGCCCGTCGCTGGATCGCCGTAACTGTGGCCGGAGTGGTGTTGGCTGTAGGTATTGCAGTGGCGCCGTTTCTTGGGTCGGAGTTCGTGCCACGGCTGAACGAAGGCGACCTGCTGATCCGCGCCACCATGGCACCGTCCATTTCTCTGGAGAAAGCCGAAGACACCATCACCGTCTTCGAACGGCAGCTGAAGAAGGCGTTTCCCGAGGTAACCCAGGTGGTCTCACGCATTGGTCGTGGCGAGGTCGGCGCTCATGCCGACCCGGTCAATAATGCGGAGATTTTCGTCTCTCTCAAGCCACAGGAGGAATGGGTCAGCGCAGAATCCCTGGACGGGCTTTACGCAGCCATGAGCAAAAAGTTCGAGAATTTTCCCGGCGCCAAGTTCAACTTCACTCAGCCTATCGCCGCTGCGGTGGATGAACTGCTGACAGGCACCAAAGCAGAGCTTGCAGCCAAGCTGTTTGGTGATGATCTGGACGTGCTCGCCAAACAAGCCCAGGCCATTGAGCAGGTTATGCGCACAGTACCCGGTGCTCAGGATGTTCAGCGTGACCAAATCGGTGGCACACCGCAACTGCGCATCACCCTAAATCGCAACGCGATTGCTCGCTATGGCCTCAACGTCAGTGATGTTCAGAAAACCTTGAGCGTTGCCGTGGGTGGCAGTGAAGCCGGCCAGGTGTTTGAGGGAATCAGACGCTTCGATATTTATGTTCGCCTGGAGAAAAAATCACGCGATGAAGCGGATGTGATCCGGCAGCTGATCATCGAGAATGACGCAGGCCAGCGCATCCCGCTGGAAGAGCTGGCCAACATCGAGGAAGTGGTCGGCCCACGGCAGATCACGCGTGAGAATAATCAGCGATTCATAACCATTCAGACCAATGTACGTGAACGGGATATAGGCTCCTTTGTGGCCGAGGCCGATGCCGCCATTGCTGAGCAGGTCGATTTGCCACCTGGCTATTTTCTCAAGTGGGGCGGTCAGTTCGAGCTTCAACAACAGGCCAACAAAAGGTTGATGATTGTGGTACCGATCACCCTAGGCCTAGTGTTCCTCATGCTCTACGCGAACTTCAATTCACTGCGCAATGCCCTGCTGATCATGCTCAATATCCCGCTGGCCCTAGTGGGCGGCATTGTCGGATTGTGGTTGAGCGGCCAGAGTTTGTCGGTGCCCGCATCCGTGGGCTTCATCGCCTTGTTTGGCATCGCGCTGGAAAACGGCCTCGTACTGGTCAGTTATCTCAATGAGTTGGTCAGAGACGGGGTTCCCGTTGCAGAAGCCAGTGTGAGAGCTGCCTGCTCACGCCTGCGCGCCGTCATCATGACGGCAGTAACCACCGCCCTGGGGCTGTTCCCGCTGCTGTTTGCCAGTGGTACGGGCAGCGAGGTGCAGCGGCCATTGGCAACAGTTGTTGTTGGCGGCCTGGTAACCGCCACGCTGCTGACCTTACTTGTCCTCCCCGCACTCTATCAGTGGTTTGCCGACAAGCCCGCTGATATCGGCGCAAGCCACTAACTGGAGATAGTCACATGCAAGAGATAAAAGCCTACATCAAGCTCCACAAGGTGGAAGCGGTAACACTAGCCCTGCATCGGATCGATGGCGTTACCGGCATGAGCGTGTCGGAAGTGCGCGGTTTTGGGCGCAGTAAGGTGCATACCAGCGCGGCAAATCCGATTGACGGTGCCGCCGACTTCGTCAAACACGTTAAAGTTGAGGTGGTTTGCCACGATCAATACGTGGACGAGGTTGTACAGGCCTTCAAGTCCGAGGCCCACACGGGCCTGCGTGGTGATGGCCGCGTCTTCGTCAGTGACGTCAATCGCGCCATCAGGATCGAGGATGGCGCAGAGGATGATTCTGTAGTCTGAAAGAATGAGCGCCGATGCCAATCGGCGCTTAATGTTATGATCCGCCCGCCAAAACGCTCAGTTCAAGGGGCTATGGCGGGCCTCCCCCTCTCAGAAATCATCTAAAACAGCTCAAAAAAATTACCTGATAATGCCCCGCCGCCATCGGTTAAAAACCATCAATTGGAACTTGGAAATATGAGCCGACTAATCTCTTTCGTTGAGTCTCACCTCGTATGGTTTGTCATCGTTGCAGCTGGACTGGGATTAATAATACCGGAGACTGGGAATTTCTTTGCATCATTCATAGGACCATTACTTGCATTGTTAATGCTTGTTATCAGCCTGACGTTCGACGCCCATGATGTGCGATTGGTACTTCGTAAACCATCCAGGCAGTTTTTGGCACTGATCCTGGTTTATGGTCCAATGTCGATTGCCGGGTTGCTAACGGGTCGCCTCTTCTTTGGGAGCGGTTCACTGGCAGCAGGCCAGACTTTACTTGGCACACTGCCAACAGATGTATCGTCCCCTCTCCTCGTACTGATGGCACGAGGCAATATTGCCCTTGCTGCCGTTTTTAATGCAGTTAACACTGCGCTATCCCCTTTTATAGTTCCTTTCCTTTTTCTATGGCTTACAGGCATAAAACTGGAAGTCCCGCTCGGTTCGATCATTCTCGAACTGGTCTTGATTGTTCTCATCCCAACTATCATAGGTGTGAGCTTACGCACAGGATTTCCTACGTTCTTTGGACGACATGATTCCGCTTATGCCGGGCTTGGATCAATTATATATCTTTTGATATTGCTAGCCGTAGTCGGCCCCAACGCAGAGACTATCATTGGCTATGGCTGGTACGCTTTTGTGATTGCTGGCGCAGCCTTATTGCTGAACCTGATTGGTTATCTAGTAGGAATGGCATCACGATTGATAACCATTGACCGAAAAGAAGTCATTACATATATTTTTACTGTAAGTAAAAAAGAATTCAGCATCGCAGCTGCTTTTGTAGCCGCATCCGGATTACCCTCTGAAATAGCGATCCCAGCCGCTTTTTTTGCAGTGATTCAGATGATCACCTCACCTATTGCAGCCAAGATCCTGGCACGAGATTGAAAGCTCCCTGTTGATCGAATCCCTATTACAAATTCGAATTTTAAATATAGATCGAATTTTCTTAATGGCAGATAAATCGATACATCAGAGATCAAAGATTTACAAGAAAAATAGTCAAAGAATAGGTTTATTGATAAACACCAATAATACAAAGGTCTCAAAGGCAGAAACCAAGGCTGTTTCGAAGTATTTAGACTGAACGACTACACTAAATGCTACACATTCTGGTTAGGTAAGAGACCCAACACTAATCCATCTTTAATTACTGTCCGGGGATAGTTGACCACACTACGTACCCTAAACAGGGTCCAACCCAGTCCCTCCAGCACACCCCGGCGGATATTGTCGCGCTCACGGGCATAGACGGAGCTGTGATACATGGCGCCATCGCACTCGATGCACGCCAGATAAATGCCGGGCTTGTCGGGGTGAACAATCGGGTGGGGGGGTATCCAAGAAAATTGTCAATTTTCATATTATCACCGCACGATCGTAATCAGACCTCAAACACCACCTCAGCCTTTCCTGATTTTATCAATTCATCAAGTTCAGAAATCACTCCGGCGGCCTCGACTTTTGAAATCGAGTTATAGTTAGCCTTGTCAGCGTGAACACCTCTTTTCGTGGCCGGCATAAACCCTTGTCCGGACCTAATCGCCCCTGCCTCGGTTATAACATAGCGGTCATGGAAGCACTTATCAGGCACCACAACCCAAGACATGGACAGGTCATTAGGCATATTTTCTTTGTAGCATCGTTCAAAGATTGATTCTGCTCCTGGCGTCTGCATAGATGTAACAAAGCGAATACTGGAAACACCAAGAGCTTTGGCGTTAGTAAAAAGCTCAGATACCACTTTGTTATCTGCAAAAATGAAGTAAGGGTCAAGCAAGGTAAGCGAAGAGCTAATCACCATTAAAGAGACTAGCGGAGCCACGATATCTTTTTCATTTCGATCAACTGAAAGCGACCGACTTACCTGCCACTCTTCACAATCTGAGTTAATATCATCAACAGTAATACCGTCTATACGGTCAGACTCAGAAATCACAAATGAGAAGGGCCTCACTCTCTCCTGCTCAACATGCCAGTCAAACCAACCACCTCCCGATACACCTTTTCTATCCTCAGAAAGAAAGAAATATTCTTTCTTGACAGGAGACCTATATGCTTTATTAAGAAAGTTTTTAATCGATTGCTTTTTAACTGGAGGCAAGTCAGCATCTTGAGCGTACCTCATAGCCTCTTTTGCCCACGCTTTAACCTCAACGGATATGTAGCGGCCATGGTCATATCCAAAATGCTGCTTAATCAGTCCATAGTACTCCATGCTCCCCATGCAAGAAGGATCAAATGAGACTTCCTTGTACATTAAAAAAGCTCCTCGTCTCTTTCATCAAAGAAGCCGTCTGGCCAATCTTCCTCAAAATCGCCATCTCCAGTGATGTTGATTCTCTTGGTGACAACACCATCAGCCGTTGGAGATAAGTAAACTATGCTGACATCATCTGGACTTACTGACATACCCAAATATTCTTTCTCACGAATCCTTCTTAGAAGCCTTAGAACAATATGTTCGCTATGTGTCTCAATTAGATATGAGTGTTTGTTCTTTGAGTTTAAAAGCACATCAGCAAGCTCAACTTGGAGGCGAGGATGAATGTGAAGTTCAGGCTGTTCAACACTGACCAGTCCAGGTTTTTCTGAGCATGCCGCGACTACGATTGGAAGAACTTGGGAAATACCTGTTCCCAGCTGGCTAGCGGAGAGGTTAATCCCGGTTTTTAAGTCCTTGAAGTAGACATGTCGCTGCTCAAGAAAACCCAAGGAATCCGGATGCCTCCCTAAACCTGCGTATTCCGAAATAGACTTATTAACAATTTCATATCCAGCATCCAGCTTGTCTGACTGACAAAGCCATTCGCTGGTCTTCTTAATCAGGGCCTGGGCATCTTTATTTCGATTAGGGTTCCTTGAAAGCAGGTCCCATGCAGCTGCACCATCTACCCAGTCAGATTGGTCGGGATAGGGGTTGGGCGTATAATCACTGCCAGGAATAACTCGGAGCGGGCCGATAAACACTGTTTCCTTTAGCAATGCCAGCAGGCAATCAAGCGGCTCGACCAAAATTTGTGACAGGGTGTCCCGTACGACCAGATAGTCAAGATGCTTTTCCATATCATCTATATCTTTCCCTGCCAATCGCACATCGACATGACGACCAAGGAGAGGAATCGCACCATACCGGCATGTCAGCGCTATGTCCCCAAGCCGCTTGGAATGGGTAGTTATCCCCTCCGGGATTTTTGAGAGACCTAATGGCATTGAGTTCGGGTTTAAGCCATCAATGATTTCTTCAAATGCCGTCAAATATTCTCCCTGCATTATTGTGTGACTGTAGCTCTGCTCTTCTAACCACTCTTCATTAGCCTCAGGCTGCAGGATTGGATGATCCGTATTTAATTCAGATACCCGCGTATTTTTCAGGTCTTCACTGGAACTCACCTGGGCAACAAACTTGCCGTTGATCCATGTCCGGTAGTGACGAACATACGCTTGGGCGAATTGTTTCGACCATGCTACCTCGACCTCAATCGCTCCATTGTTGATGGAGCCGCCAATATCCGGCATTAATAGGAAGGAAAGCCCGAGATGAGAAGCAAGCTCTTCAACCTCTGATGCATAATCACCAAAAACGGTCTGACCTGCTTCGTAGTCAATCCGGATCTTTATGGGCCTCTCAAGGTCTTGAGAGAACACAAGAGACCGAAATCCCCCTACAGGCTTGTCACCAAGAGAGAAGAGCCTCTTGGGGTCACAATGGCCGTTTTCTAGAATCTCCTGGATGTAAGCGAGCGACATGAGGACTGTGCTCTTGCCAACACTATTGGGCCCAAAGAGCAGGGTGACGGGAGCAATGTCGATGGTCTGAGTTTCACCAAACGACCTGAAGTTGGTAAGCGATACACCAGTTATTCTCACACTTCACCCCGCTCAGCGTCTTCTGGAGTCACATTGACTGAAGCTCCGACAGTGGGCTCAGAAATGAGGGCCATTGTCATTCCAAGCACGGAAAGTGCCTGGGATCGTGTAAACGCCTCCCTTCCGTGCCCCCCAAGTTGACATACATTCTTCAACTGCTCTCTGAGACTAAGCAAACGCTCGATGGACGTCATGTCTTTGCGCGAACTCCCATGAGCCTTACGATTTGCCTCCGCAGCTTCTCGTTTGTCATCTCGCAGCTCCTCTATCGACTCGATGATATGACGACATTGCATGACCGCATCCTTGTAATGGCCGGTTTCGATGAACTCCTGCGCCTTACTTATAATGCTTTCTAGCTCATCAGAAACTGAGGGTAGCGGCACTTCAAACAGCACCGTCTTCCTAAAACCGGCTCTTTTCAGAGCGTTAAGCCAATGCTCTCTAGGTATAACAACGTCTGCCAAATCGAAGCTGGGAAGCAGGCCGTCACTCGATGTGGTTAAGGCCCTTAAGCCCACGTTTAGCTTCAAGTCTTGCTCTTGGCGGTAGTCTTCAATCGCGTTTACTTGCCCCTTAGTTAACACAAACTCAAAATTAACCTGCTCGCTGTTATTAGCGAAGTTATGGCACTGAACCACACGATTCGATGCTGGAGCAGCGGTGAGCAACGGCCTAACGGGATCGGAAAGGGAAAGGCTCAGGCTAATATCGAAAATGCTTACTGGAGCACTGCATGCCTGACGGCTACCGCGCAAAGTTAAATTGAAGGCATACGCACCTGCCGCCTCGCGCCCACTAACAGAAAGCTGATCAAACTCTATGATGTAGGCGCTATTGTGCTGTATGGATATTCTCATGAGGCATCTTCCGAGTTGACAGCCAACCTATCCTGTTGATTGCCATCATCGTTGGCCACTCCCATCATCATGTTGTAGTGGCCTAACTGACAGGCCTTTTCAAAAATGCTACGGAAGACACGA
This sequence comes from uncultured Alcanivorax sp., assembly GCF_947258575.1. Classification (GTDB taxonomy): domain Bacteria; phylum Pseudomonadota; class Gammaproteobacteria; order Pseudomonadales; family Alcanivoracaceae; genus Alcanivorax. The sequence goes on along the minus strand of NZ_CAMYIV010000006.1, from coordinate 17,181 downwards.
AGGTATGCTTCATTTTTTTGCTCGCCATGATTGATGTAAAGGTCATCATGGATAGAGTGAGAACCATCGTTGACCCAAGAAAAAAGCGACTGACAAATCAGCTTTTCCCGGCCCTCGAATAACGCACAGATCTCGTCTTTCCCCATGCCTCCCCACATGGTGAAGTAGTTCTCTAATATTCTCCGCAGGGTATTCTGGAGACTGATGCTTGAGACATTGGCGGACTTCACATCTTCCCAAAGCAGCTCATAGGCCGAACGTATCGGATTGGAACTGCAACGCTCGAGAATTGAACCTTGCTGCTGCTTCTTAACCAACCAAAAGCTTTCCTCATTGAGAACTCGATCTAAGGGCCTCACTCGATTGAAAGTGATTTCCTTATGGAAATAGACGTTGTGCGTGAGCAAAAACAGCTGCTTGATCCGCCCAGTTTGGCTTCTGACTTCCTCCATTACACCCTTGATAAGGCTACTGACGATATACAGGATATCGCTGTCCAGTGAAGATATGGGGTCGTCGAATACCACCACCCTGTTGGTAGTTATCCCTGAGGGGGATTGAGCACCTTTAATGAGGTAATAGAAATATAAGAAGGTTATGAAAGTCTTTTCGCCCTCACTCAGCGAGCGACTGGCATCGTCACCATTATCACGGACAATTTGATAGTGGCGGCCTCCATCAGCCTCTCCAAGATGAAACGAATGAAAGCCAAATTTATGCAACAACTCATTGATCGCCGTGATCGTTGGTTGAATTGACGTTGTTTGCTTTTCGAGCTCTTCAATGTGCTCCTTCAGCTCTCTACGCCGCCGTTGTTTTTCTCGCCGGCTGCCTTCCATGCCTTGAATTGTCCGGTTCAACTGATCCCTTTTTTCCTGATATTGCGACAAATCGTCCGTTAACTCGTTGAGCACATAGCGCCAGACCTGGGAGGTTAACCTCTGCTTCTCTGTCGCTATATTCGCCACCGTTTGGTTATGGCTAGAGGTCGCGTCATTTGCATCAGACACTGTCTTTTCCAGTCGTGCTAGCAATGGCTCAACAGGTTCGAGCTGGATTTTTCGACTTGGTTCGGCCAGCTTTTTGTCCAGAACTCCCAGATTTCCCTTAATCCGTTCAGACAAAGCCTGTGCTTCGGCATTGAACAGCTCCAGGTTCAAGAAAGGGTTACCTAACTCAACATTGCGCTGAATAGCAGCCAGTAACTGCTCGGCCGCTCTCTGGTAGTTAGCTTGAAGTGCCTTTAATGACCGAATGTCGTTATCATAGGCATCACTAAAAAATGACGCCAGGCTCTCGGAAAAATGGTGGTCTGTGGGCTGTTGGCAAAATGGACAGGTTTCCGGGTCTTGCTCATGGTACTTGAGGCCTTGTTTCACCCAATCACTACTCCCAAGACGCTCAATTAAAGCAGCAATATCGACGTCCTGATTACCTATGATGGCTTTCTGCAGTAGTCCATGGGACTCCAATTGTACGAGATTTCCCACTTCCAGATCCGCAGGATGTGACGCTCTCTCTAGGCCCTTTGAAAAAACCGTTCTGGCCTTTTCTTTTAATTCATCCAGTGTAAGCAGCTCCGCACTGTTCGAATCCCTTTCACTCAAAACCTTTTCTTTGAATTTTTCAGCATTGCTGCGTACGCCGCTAAATGCTTCTTGAAAATACCCATCGTGAAGTTGCTTCTGCTTAAAACATTTTTCACGCAATTCAGGTTCGAGGTCTGCTAGCTCATTTCGTTTACCAGGCTGATCATCTTCGCCATCAAGCTGATTGTTTAGACTGGCTATTTGGTCGTCAACCTTCTCTATTTCTGGCTGCAATCGCGCGATCTCACGCTCTGCCTCAACCTGGTTCTCACCAAGGGTAAATACGCCTTGTAGCGGGCTATCCTGATTAAAGTTTCTGTCAATAAAATCGCGGTTATAAACCATCACATCCAGGGGAGCACCACCCTGCCATACCAGTTGGCAATGACTATGTCCCTCAGTTTGCGCAATCACGCGGCTGATGGTGGTTTTCCCGGTACCATTGGCACCGAAAATATAGTTGATACTGCGCAGATCGCCGAGCGTTGCCGGATTTGAATAGGTTGCTACCGGTGGATTGATCTTGATTTCGCCGATCATACTCCCTCCTTATATTTCGCCCGAGAAAGCCTGCTGGCTTAGTGAATCGAAAACATCCGTCGCCCCAGCAAAAGAACGATCCAAACGATCAGTCAGCGATAGAAATTTGAGAAAGACTTCTTGAAATTCATCCTGGATTGATAGCGGCGGGCAGATCATAGGAATTTCTTCCATTTTTCCTTTGCTCACCATTCCTTTCATTGAGTTTGTTGATGCCGACTGGATATGCTTTTTTGAAAAAATGATGAGAGCATATAAAAACCAACTTCTTACACCATTAAAAGGTGTAAGTGCATTTATTTGTTGATTGAACGCTACTTCACGATCTGCATAAGCCACATTGCCAATACAGTCAAAGCTTCCCGCAATACATGTAACTAATATCGAACCCGAGCCAACAACTCTCGCCACCTTTTTTCCTTCTACAGAGAGACTTTCAGAAGCCTTGGTTAAAAAGTGACAAGGCGTGTTGATATTGTCTGACTTAATCCATTCGATGTGATCACCATAGAATCTTTCTTCTTTTCTCGACGGAGTGCTCCCGGTAGTCACCCTTGCGAGCTGTTTTAAGGGCTTAACCTCCCACCCCTTCGGATTAATAACCGGATCACCGAACATATCCAGAAACACGGAGCGGAGGAATTCGTCGGCGAGTTGGATGGCTTGCTGGCGTTTGCGGCGGATGGCGTCGGCTTTGTCGAGAATGGTGGCGATGCGTTTTTGTTCGCGGATGGGGGGAACAGGTACTTCCAATTTCCTCAATACATCAAGGGTAATGCCTTTTACTGTCGCCCCCTTCCCGTGCCCTTCAATAAAATCTGCTTTTGCTTCTAAAAATCTTTTCAGATAATTCTTATCTAGAACCTTCTCATTCCTCACAATCAAGGCCTTTAGGTCCTGATTTATGGCCATATCCACAGTGTTAATGGCCACTTTCCCAAGAGCCATACGTGTCGGGACAATAATATTCCCAGCCGGAATGATATTCGTAGCCGACTTCTCTACACCAAGCGTAGTAATATAATCCGTAGTTTCATTTAGCTCAGCCCCTCTAAAATCTTTAACCGATGCCCAGGGTACCGCGCCACCCCAATACTCAGGTTTCTGCTTGCTTGGTGTTCCGCCGCCACGAATATCCACGAGATCACCCAGCGCAACCACAGGCCAACTCACAGCATCCCCTCCAGATCCTTCAAATCCCCCACGATGTCCTCCTCCAGCGCCATTAGCCGCTTGAGAATCACTTTCGGGTCTTCGTATTCTTCCTCTTCGTACACCACTTCCTTGTAGCGATTGATTGAGAGGTCGTACTTGTTGCTGGCGATGTCGGAGGCGTTGACGATGAAGGCTTTCCGGGTCTTGTCGCCAAAGGTTTTTTCTATTTTCTTGTCGCTGGCGTTGGCTTCCACCAATTCCCTGTATTGTTTCCATTTGACGATGGCATCTGGCAGGTCATTGCCGCCCTCGCCTTTCAGTGGGGTGCGCTTGTCGTCCAGGCTGTAGCCGTCGGCTTGCAGGTCGTAGAACCAGACACGTTCGGTGCTTCCGCCTTTAGTGAAGAGCAGGATGGCGGTGCTGACACCGGCGTAGGGTTTGAATACGCCACTGGGGAGGCTGACGATGCCTTCGAGCTGGTTGTTCTCGATGAGTTCCTTGCGCAGTTGCTGGTGCGCCTTGGAGGAGCCGAACAGCACGCCATCGGGCACAATGACGGCAGCGCGGCCACCTAGCTTGAGGGCGCGGAGGATGTGGGCGACGAACAACAGTTCGGTCTTTTTGGTTTTGACCAGGCCGAGCACATCCGGGTTGGTGTTGGTTTCATCCAGACTGCCCTTGAACGGCGGGTTGGCGAGGATGATGTCGAAGAAGTCTTCTTCCTGTTCCGGGTAGCTTTCCTTTACCGATTTGTTGAGGCTGTCCTGGTAGAGGATGTTGGCGCCGTTTACGCCGTGGAGCATCATGTTCATGCTGGAGACGCGCAGCATGGTGGTGTCGAAGTCGAAGCCCCAGAACATCTGTTTGTTGATGTGTTCCCGGTAGGGTTCCAGCAGGTCGCCGGTGTAGTGTTTGTTGCCCTCTTCGTCTTCGAAGGTGCCGGCCTCGCTGGAATGCACTCGATTGAGGTATTCCATGGTGCGGGCCAGGAAACCGGCGGTGCCGCAGGCCGGGTCGCAGATGATATCGGTGGGTTGCGGGTCGATCAGCTCCACCATGGCATCGATGATGTGGCGCGGGGTACGGAACTGGCCGTTGATACCGGCGGTGGTGAGTTTGCTGAGCAGGTATTCGTAGATGTCGCCTTTCACGTCGCTCTGGGTGAGCGGCAGGTTATCGACCATTTCCACGGCGGAGACCAGTACTGATTCGTTCTTGATCTCCAGATCGGCGTCTTGCATGTATTCGCCGATGTGGCCCAGCGCCTGGGTGGCGCTGCCTTCGCTGCCCAGACCCTCTTCTTCTGCATGTTGCCCCAGGCTGGCGAAATAGGGGTAGACCGCGTTTTTGAGGTGCTTGTGCAGCTCTTTGCCGCTGAGGTTCTTGAAGTTCTTCCAGCGCAGCAGTTGGCCTTCCGGGGTGTTCGGGAACAGGCGGTCGAACTCCTTCTTGCTGCGGGCGGCTTTACGCTCTGCTACTTCTTCCTGCATGTCGAGCATGCGGGCGAACATGAGGTAGCTGATCTGCTCGATAACCGTGAGGGGGTTGGTGATGCCCCCGGTCCAGAATTTTTCCCAGAGGTTGTCGATGTCGTTTTTCAGCTGGCCTGTGAGCATTTAGTTGATCTCTTGATTCGGTGTTTCATCTGCTGATTCGTCAGCATCTGTGTGTGATTGGTCGCTGATCTGGTCTATCGATTCGCCCTGAGCGGTTGTTTCCTCATCTTGCTCTTCTGGTTCTTCCAGCGGCTCTACGATCAAGGCAAGGCGCTCGGATTCAATATCGGTGTGCACAGGCTCCAGACTTGGCAGTGACTTGCTAACTTTGGTAGAAAGCTGGCCGAAACGCTCCACTTTCCCATACAGGCCCTGCTGCCCCGCCAGTGCCGTTATGGTGTTATTGTAGTGGCTGCTGACGGTTTTCAGGGTGCCGCCCAGCTTGTTGAGCCGCTCTGCCACGGTGCAAACCTGATTAAAAATCTCGCCCGCCTTTTCAGAGATCTCGCGGGCTTCCGCATTGCTACGCTCGATCATCCACAGGTTGGAAACGGTACGCAGGATGGGAATGAGCGTGGTGTGGGAGACCAGCACGATGTTCTTCTTGTAGCCGTATTCGAACAGCCCCTTGTCGTATTTGAGGGCCTCGATATAGGCGGGCTCGATGGGCATGAACATGAGGGTAAAGCTGGGGCTGCGCATGCCGATAAGGTTGGTGTAATCCTTGCCTTCCAGATCATCGATATGGCGCTTGATGGCTTTGACGTGTTCATCCATGGCCAGACGGTGCTCTTCGGGGGTTTCCGCGCTGACGGCCTTGTCATAGGCCACCAGGGATACCTTGCTGTCGATGATGATGTGCTTGCCGTCCGGCAGCTTGATCAGGTAATCCGGGCGCTTTCTCTTGCCTTCAGCATCCTTGAACTCGCTCTGGGCGTCGTAATGGTCACCTTCGATCAGGCCGCTCATTTCCAGGGTGCGGCGGAGCTGCACTTCGCCCCAGGCACCGCGCTGCTGGGAATCGCCCTTGAGAGCCGAGGTGAGGTTGTTGGCTTCGGCGCTCATCTTCATGCCGATTTCCAGCACTTCACGGATTTTGCCGTTCATCTCGGTCTGGCCACGCACGGAGGATTCATGCACTTCGTTGACGCGCTTCTGGAAACCTTCAATCTGTTCACGGAAAGGCTTGAGCATCACGTCGATGCTGGCCTTGCTGGTATCGGTGAAGGTCTTGCCCTTTTCCTCGAAGATCTTGTGGGCCAGGTTCTCGAATTCCTTGGTGAGGGACTGCCGCGCCTCGCCCAGTTGTTCCAACTGCTCCTTGTAGTGCTCTTCCTTGCGCTCCAGGTTGGTCTTCAGTTCGGTGTGCTCGTTGTTCAGGCTGAGGTAGCGCTCATTCAAGGCCTTATGGGCTTGTGCATTTTCAGTGACCTGGTCTTTCAGCTCCTGAATGCGGGAATTGGCGTCCTCCAGGCGTTTCTCGCTGGCACGGATATCGGACTGGGCCGCTTCCAGGCTTTTCTCTGCATGGTGTTTTTCATCACGGATGGTTCGCAATTCGTCCCGCGCCTGCTGCAGCTCTGATGTTGACTGGGTCTGGAGTTCTTGAAGGCGTGTTTGGCGTTCCTGAACACGGCCCTGCTCTGTGGCAAGCAGGGAAGTCAGCTTGCTCATTTCCAGTTCTTGCTGGTGAGTGGTTGCTTTTAGCGTCGAGACTTCTTGTTGGGCCTGTGCCAGCTGTTCCCGGGTTTCTTGAAGGTCCGCGTTGCCCTGATCGAGCTGGCCTTCCAGCGCGGCAACCCGTTTTGCTGCTTTCAGGGCGGCCAGCAAATAGCCCACGCCGATAAAGACCACGGCTGCAACCGCCATTACCACGCTTTGTTCGGTGTTCCAGAGCATCCTTCGTCCTTATTCCTGGTCAATCAATGCGCATCATCCTGGCGCAGAAAGGGTTTCAGCACAGCAATGAGGTCATCCACATCTTCGGGACTGAAGACGCCGTCGATGCCCTCATGGGAGATGCTGTCGAACGGTGCCTCGTAGAGCTTGTCCACGACGATGGAGCCATGCTGGGCAATGTGGTTCTTGAGCAGGTTCATAAAACGCACCTGCTGGGCAGTGAGGCTGGGATGCTGGTGGAGAAACTGCTTAAAGTGGTTTTCCACTGCCTGCGGGTCCAACCCGATGATTTCTCGGACGGTGACAGCCAGTTGGTCGGCGGTACGGCCATAGAAGTCGTTAAGGACTTCGAGGCTGACGCCGGGGTGGCTGGTGAGGATGGTGGAGGTGAGCGTTTCCAGTTCCGTCACGGCAATGGGCTCACCCTGGCGGATTCTCTGCAGCACCGGGTTGGCGGCCAGCATGTCATCGAGAATGCCTTTCAGGCGGCGGCGGTAGATCATAGCTTCATTGGCACCAGCGATGGTGACTTGCCGCTCCCCTTCCTTTACTCCACCATCAGACGTACCGGTAGAAGGCGTGGTGTAGCCGCCTGTTCCGCCGGATTGCTTGTATTTCATGATGCCGCGCAGCCCGCTGCGGGCCTTTTCCAGTTTCTCGATGCTGGGCTGCTGCCAGAAGTCTGCACTGCGTACGTCGGCGATCAGGGCATCTTTCTGCCGGACGGCCTGGATATTCACCGCCAACTTGTCCAATTCGGCCAGGAATTCATCCCGGCCATCTTCAAAACAACTAGCCTGTTCCACCAGACAGCGCTGGATGCTGGCGATCAGCTTATCCAGCGCGGTGGCGTGCTTGTCTCGCAGCACTCTGGCTGACATGAGGGGAGCCAGCGTCTCGACCAGCTTATGCCGGGTAGTGGCCTCGAATTTCTTCAGGGCATCGGTTTGCTGAAGCTGGTGTACCAGACGCAGTTCACGTTTTACGGCAACACTGGTTTCCGGCAGGTCGTTGATGTCTGCCTGAAGCAGTGCGATGGCGGCATCGAAGGCTGGAGCATTACTGTTCTTGAGTGCACTTTCGGCCAGATCCAGACGGGCCTCGAAGGTGGTCTGCAGCAGGGATTTTCCGCCGGTGTCTTCCGGCTCTTTGTATTCCTGTTCGAAGAAATCGAAGTTGCTGTAATGATCGAAGATCAGAAATTCGGTTTTATCCTTTCCGGGGCCAAACAGGTTCGGACAAAGACGGGTACCGCGACCGATCATCTGCCAGAACTTGACCCAGGATTTGACCGGCTTGGCGAAGACCAGGTTGACCACTTCAGGGACATCAATGCCGGTGTCGAGCATGTCGACGGAAATGGCGATGCGGAAGTCGTTGTCGGCTTTCTTGAATTCCTTGATCAGGCTATCTACATGGGGAACCTTATTGTGGATGACCTTACATACCTTGGTGCCATATTGCGGGTAGAGCTTGCAGAACAGCGCTTCCAGGTGCTCCGCGTGGTCCTGGCGCTGGGCAAAAATGATGGTCTTGCCCACCAGGGAGCCGGTTTCATCCTTGATGCCGTTATTGATCAGGTTTTCCAGGATGATGCGGTCGGTATCTTCGCTGAAGATCTTACGGCCAATGTCCTTGCCGGCGATGGTGGTGTTGCGGGCTTCTTCCTCTCCCAGGTCGTCTTCCAGCCGCTGCTTTTGTTCATCGTCCAGGTCGTTGTAGTGGATGCCATCACGCAGGAAGTCGGTGGTGAGATCCTTGACCCGGAACGGCACCAGGTACGGCGGTTCGTTGTTGATGGCCGCATCCAGACCAAATTCGAAGGTGGGGTCGGTGGTTTCACAGCCAAACATGTCGAAGGTGTTGCGGCTGATGAATTTCACCGGGGTGGCGGTGAGCCCCACTTCCAGGGCATCGAAGTAGTCAAACAGATCCCGGTATTTGTTGTAGATACTGCGGTGGGATTCATCGGCGATGATGAGGTCGAAAAAGCCCACGTCCAGCTGCGCGAAACGATTCATCATGCCGGGATAGGTGGCGATGTAGATACGCGCATTCTGGTCGATCTGGTTGGTTTCGCCGATGACACAGCGCGGTTCGCTGGGCAGGTTCTGCTTGAAGGCATCATCCGCTTGAATTCGTAGCTCCTTGCGGTCGCAAAGGAATAACACACGCTTGGCCCAGCCGGTGCGCAACAATAGCTCGCCCAGGGCAATGGCCACTCGGGTTTTCCCGGTGCCCGTGGCCTGAATGATCAAGGCCTTGCGGCGCTGGCCTTGAAAGTGAGCGGCAACCGTCTTGATGGCCTCAATCTGGTAGGGGCGATCCGCAATGCGCAGCTCCGGGTTGAACTTCTCCAGTTCGGCGGCGCGGTAGTGGCGCTGGTAAATCAGGTAATTAAGGCTGTCTTTACTATAGAAACCGTAGACCTGACGGTACGCGTTGTACTGGTGATCATCCCAGATGAAAGTTTCGTAGCCATTGCTGTAGAAGATGACCGGGCGCTGATAGCCCATGCGCTCGAAGGCATCGGCATACAGGCGGGCCTGCTCGCGGCCCGCCTGCAGGCTGGTGTTTCCCGATTTCTTGGCTTCCACGACGGCCAGGGGCTGGCCGTTATCGCCCCATAGCACGTAGTCGGCATAGCCCTTGCCTGAGGGGTTATTGGGGAAGTCCACTTCGACTTCCTGACCAACCTGCTCCGGGTCATCCACATCCCAGCCTGCCTTGGTGAGCATTACATCAATGAGCTGCTTGCGGGTTTTGGCCTCGTTCCACTGCAGGCTATCGGCAACCGCCTGGCTTTTCTGGTGCTTCTCTTTTTGCTCTACAGGCTGGGGCGGATCGATATGCTGAACATTTTTTGTCCGCTCCCTATCCAACTCATCCAGGAGAGCCTTTACCTCTTCCTGCCGGGCTTCCAGCTTTTCCTTGTAAGCACTAACCGATTGCTTTAGCTCGCCAAGCGCAGCGGATTGATCCGGGATTTCCTGGAAGTCGGGAATATCTGCCTTCTTCTTCCCGTAATACTTGATTGCCATGTACATGGCGAGCTGGTGCGCTATACCCAATGCCAGTTTGGCATCCCTCACCGAGCCCTTGGCACCATGAGCGGTCTCATTGCCCTGAATCCGCAAAGCATTGATCTGGTAGACCAGCGGCTTGCTGGTACAGGCAGTGAACACCGGGTCTTTGAGCAACTCGTAGAAACTCGCCTGAGGCAGGCGCGGAAGGAGCTCTTCTTTGTAGATGGCCTTGGTGACCTCTTCTGCAAAGCCCCTGAGCCTGGTCAGGGCGCTGCCGGGATCAATATGCAGGACTGCCTCGGCCAAACCCGCCACTTCGGCCAACGACTCATTGGCCGGGCGTAGAAACTCGAAATTAACAGACTTCATAAATCCCTTTTCCCCTGCTTGGCCCGACATATAAGGCCAAGGCAGCACCAGGCTCCTTCGTGGCCCTTTGAGTTGCTGCCAACTCCCCCCTATCAGCCCTCTTTTATCCGGCCAATATCATTTTGGCTCCACGCCACCTTTTTTGGTGCTTTGTGAAGGTTATTCATCGTGTTGGAAAGGCTATCACAAAGAATCATGAGTGCCTCCCCTCTACACATTCCTTCTCCCCTATTACCCCCCTGCATCAGGCATCCCATGATGCAGGGGGGCCGGTCTAATCAACTCCATATTGCTTTTTTAGCTCAGCCAAGCGGTTACGATCTCGCTCGCTGAAGTCTCTGGTGGAATACAGGGCTTCGCCGTCCGGCCCGTCCAGCTGTTCCACCATCACCGTAAAGACAGCATCTGCAGGGGCATCCACTTTGCCCCAGTCAGAGTAACTGTTCGGTGCCAGCGTCCAGGTAGCTTCCTCGCCAGGCTCCAGGCCACCGGAAATGCTGTAATTAAACTGGTCTTCATGCCAAGGCACACTCCGGTCAGGGCTGGCGATGGTGCCGGAGAAATAGGCACGAGAGATGGCTTGATCCGTGCCGTTCTTGACCGTTAGCTCAATGATCGGCTGCTCGCCAAGGTATTGCCTTTCCCGCATATAGAAGCGGGAGCGCACCACCTGGAATTTGTCCAGCTGCTGTTTGGCCTGCTCAGCCTTGTCCCGCTTGGCAACTAGCTCGCGGATCTCGGCCAGTGCTTGCTCTTTCTCCCGAGCTTTGCGTTCGGCCTGAATTTGCTCTGCCTGGGCCAGTACCTGCTCCGCCGTCTTGCCGTTCAGGGCTTCGCGCATTTTGCCCTCCACATCACCGGCATCGGCACCGCCATTGGCAAACAGGCTCTTCATATCGATCTGACTGAAGGCGATCAACTGAACCGCCTGATCGAAATCTGTCCGCTTCGCTTCGGGCAATGACTCCCGAACCTTGGCCACAGACTCTTTCATCTTGGCCTCACTGGAGGCATCAATGGTGGGGTCGGAACAGCCTGTAATGGCCATGGTCGCCAGGACCAGCATCAATAGTGCATAGACTTTCATTATTTTCTCCTTCGCCACTTTTCCCTAAGTCAGATGCGGCATCCTGCCGCTTTTGTCTCGTCCATGATGACACCCAAAGGCTATTTACTTATTATCGTCATGTCGATACTGAATACATGAACACGTCGCCTTTTGGCACATATCGCTTTTTGGAGCATATCCATGGCACGGACTGCGGGTAAAAACGCGGCAGACTGGCCGCTGCGCTGGGATCTGTTATTGCGCTATAGACTGATCGAGGTGATCGCCCTCTGGGAGGGGCGGCTGACCACCAACCACCTTCAGCGAGCATTTGGCATTGGCCGACAGCAGGCCAGCAAGGACATTAACCACTATCTTGCTGAATATGCGCCGGGCAACCTGGAATACGACCGCTCCCTGAAGGGGTACAAGCCCGCCAGCACCTTCAAGCCCGTATTCACACGGGGCGTGGCGGATGAGTACCTTCAGATGATGCATGCCCGGGAGGACCTCAGTTGTGCCTTTGAGGCCCTGGATGTGCGCGAACTCAATACCGAAGTGCTGCTTCCTCCTTCTCGTGACCTACACCCGAGTGTGCTGCGCCCGATTCTCCAGGCCTGCCGCGATAAACTACGCGTGGAAATCCAGTACGCTTCCTTGAGCAATCCGGAACCGGAATATCGGGTCATCCAGCCCCACACAGTGGTACACAGTGGTCTGCGCTGGCATGTCCGTGCCTGGTGCGAAAAAAATAGTGGCTATCGGGATTTTGTGCTTAGCAGGATTCAGGATAAACCGGACATCAGTCTAGCTGGAGAGCATGGCCCAGAGCAGGATACCGCCTGGCAGCAAACGCTAACGCTAGAAATCATTCCCGACCCACGACTATCGCCGGCTCAGCAGGCCGTGATTGCTCGTGACTATGGCATGACAAGTGGCGTATTGGCCGTTACGTGTCGGGCAGCCATGGCTAATTACATCGTGCAACTTCTACGACTGGATGATCAGCATCACCGTGAGGCCATAGCCCAGCAGGTTGTATTAGGAAACCGGAAAGCAATCCAAAAGTGGCTTTGGAAAGACAACTAATATGGCAACCCCAGTTTTGATTAAGGGGTAAAACAGTATGCCCTTCGCAAATAAACGTTGATTGATACCCAAGATCAACAACCAACGTTAACCAAGATTTTTTCAGACACATATCACCTCCACGAAGCCAGGGAGGAATGACCTTCCTGACCCATCTCATGGAGGTTTAATGATCATTCAATGTCCCAGCTGCCAATCTATCCGGGTATCAGCACTCCACAACGGACGCAGGGTATGTGGTTCCGTCGGCACAGCTGCTGGTGCCGCTAGTGGCGTAGCTGCAGCCACCAGTGGTGCCCGTGTGGGCATGACACTGGGCTATGTCGCAGGCCCTGGAGGATCTCTGCTCGGCGGCATAGCCGGTGCCGTGATTGGCGGTTTGATAGGGGGAGTAGCTGGCGGTGAGGCTGGCGCTGCCCTCGGTGATAAGCTCGACCAGACCTTCCTCGACAACCTGAAGTGCCTGGATTGCGGCCACGCCTTTCGACTCGACACCGATTGACCCGTATTTCGCACATCCCCTTTTCACTGCATACCAGGGCCCGCCTTGTGCGGGCTTTTTTATGCCGTTTTGGAGTTTTTATGGATATTCCCACTTTCGTAAAGAACGAGCAGGGCCTGTACCACGTACAGGGCTGCGTGAAGCCTGAGGAGATTGTCAGTACCGCTGCCACCATTCTGCTGGATGAGCTGACCGGTCGGGAGGCGCTCACTGCACCCACCGATGTCGCCCAGTTCCTGCAGATGGCCCTGGCCCAGGAGAAGAACGAGGTCTTCGCGGCCATCTTTCTCAACAACAAGCACAAGGTGCTCAGTTTCGAGTCCTTGTTCAACGGCACCATTGATGGTGCTGCGGTGTATCCCCGTGTGGTGGTACAGCAGGCCCTGGCCTGCAATGCCGCTGCCGTGATCTTCGCCCACAACCATCCCTCCGGATGCTGTGAGCCCTCCCAGGCTGATCGCACCATCACTACCCGGCTGAAGGACGCTCTGGCCCTGATCGATGTGCGAGTACTAGATCACTTCGTCGTGTCTCGCTCTGAGTGGGTCAGCCTGGCCCAGCGTGGCTGGCTCTGAACCGCCCCTCTTGGGCTTTTGCTCTACCCCTGACTCACCCCTCTTCTCATTCGTTAATCCGCCCGTTTCGGGCTCAGCGTTATTCTTGGAGAATTACCATGGCACACCTTGTCGAAAGCATGGCCTATGCAGGCCGTACCCCCTGGCACGGGCTGGGCAACCAGCTCGCTGCCCAACAACCTCTCAATGTCTGGATGCAAGAAGCCGGCATGGACTGGGAGATCCGTGAAACCCCTGTCCGCTTCATTAGCAGCGAGGCCGGCGCCCTCGGCCAGATCTCGTCCTTCCCGGATCAGAAGGTGCTGTTCCGCTCAGACAATCAGGCGCCTCTGTCCGTAGTGAGTAACCGCTTCAAGGTGGTTCAGCCCCGGCAGATCCTGGAGTTCTACCGGGATCTCACCGAGCGCTCCGGCTTTGAGCTGGAAACCGCTGGCGTCCTTAAAGGTGGCCGCAAGCTCTGGGCGCTGGCCCGCACCGGGCAAACGGGTTCCTTGGCAGGCGATGACCAGACCAACGGCTATGTGCTTCTGGCTACTGCCTGTGACGGCACCCTGGCCACCACTGCCCAGTTCACAAGCATCCGGGTGGTGTGCAACAACACCCTGGCGGTAGCCCTGAATGGCGCCGGCCAGGCGGTGAAAGTCCGCCACAACACCACCTTCGATGCCCAGGCCGTCAAGAAACAGCTGGGGATCTCCGTCTCCGCCTGGGATGACTTCATGTATCGCCTGAAGGCCCTCAGCGAGCGGCGCATCACCCGCAAGACCGCCGAGAAAGTCATGCGCTCGGTCTTCACCGATGTGAACTACGCCTCTGGTGACATGCTGGTGAAGCCCAACGAACAGGCCATGAAGAAGGCCATGGCGTTGTATGAGGGCGCCGGTCGCGGTGCAGAGCTACCGTCTGCCAAGAACACGGCCTACGGACTGCTCAATGCAGTCACCGAGTTCGTGGACCACGAACGACGCGCCCGCAGCACCGACAACCGGCTGGATTCCGCCTGGTTCGGCAAGGGTGCCCAGATCAAGCAGCGGGCCCTGAGCCAGACCCTGGAACTGGTGGCCTGACTGATTCCCGACTCACTCTTTTCCCTCGACTAAAGCCCGACCCGCTCTGTGCCGGTTGGGCTTTTTATTGTTTGGAGCCTGACCATGACAGAACGCAATCACGATAGTCCTGTAACCCGGGAATCAAGACTCTCTGCGCCACCCCTCTCACCGCATCTGGCCGCCATTTGGGGTGCCTTTCTCCATGAAGGGGTGATGCTGAACAAGGAGCGCGGCACCCGGCTTCTGGAGATCTGGGGTAATGGCTGTATCGAGCTGATCCGCACCCTGTGTGACTTCATTCCCGATATCTGGAAACAGGTGCAACCCTACTGGTACGGCCCGCAAGGGTTTCCTGGGGTGTTCGAGTACGAGGTGGTGTCCATTCTGGGCGAACAGCTCGGTACCTATCTGCTCGATAATGACGGCAATTTTCCATCCCAAGCTGACATCCAGCAGATGATCACCGATCTGGTGGTCACCTTCTTCAGCCAGGGCGGCAGTCATGAGATCCCGACGGATCAGACGCCCCAGACCCACCGGCTGATCAATCTCCATGATCGCTTTACCGAGCGGCTGACCCAACTGGAAGGAGGTCACTCATGAGCACGCCCCGCGCCATCAAACCCTCATCCCGTCCGGCCCTGCGCCTGGTGTCCACCAAGGGCATGAACCGGGAACAATGGCTCAAGGTCCGCAAACAAGGTATCGGCGCCAGCGATGCCGCTGCGGCAGTGGGGCTCAACCCGTATCAGTCGCCCCTGGAGCTGTGGATGATCAAGACCGGTCGGGATGGGCTATTACCGGCCCCCGATCCGGACGACATCCATACCCCGCTGTACTGGGGCAATCTTCTTGAACCCAAGGTGGCCGAGGCCTATGCCAAGGCGACAGGCAACAAGGTGCGGCGAGTGAATGCCGTACTCCAGCACCCGGATGCGGACAAGTCCTGGATGCTGGCCAATCTGGATTACTCGGTAGTGGGCAATCCAGAGGTGCAGATCCTGGAGTGCA
Organism: uncultured Alcanivorax sp.; assembly: GCF_947258575.1. GTDB lineage: Bacteria > Pseudomonadota > Gammaproteobacteria > Pseudomonadales > Alcanivoracaceae > Alcanivorax. The sequence continues at coordinate 1,833 of NZ_CAMYIV010000006.1, read as the reverse complement.
AAACCACTGGCCTTAATGGTGCCCGGCTCTGGGCCGATGGCGTACCGGAGTACATCCAGTGCCAGGTTCAGCATCAACTGGCCGTCACCGGCAAGCAGGCAGCGGACGTGGCGGTACTGATCTGCGGGCAGGAGTTGCAGGTGCATCGCATCGAGCGGGATGAAGCCGTCATCAAGCAACTGATCGAGCTGGAGCGGGCTTTCTGGCACTTGGTGGAAACCGATACGCCACCCGAGGCCGATGGCTCCGACTCCGCCGACCAGGCGCTGCGGGCGCTCTACCCTCGTGATGATGGCGAAACCCTGGATCTCATTGAAGACACCGCACTCAACGGTGATTTCAGTGAGATGCTGGATATCCGGGAGCGACTGGCCCGTCTGGCCGAGCGGGAAGCAAGGCTCAAGCAGCGCATCCAGCAACGCATGGGGGACGCCGCTCGGGCTTACTTCCTGGATGGCCAGGTGAGCTGGAAACGCAGCAAGGACAGTACGGTGCTCGATACTGACGCCCTGCTCAAGACTCAGCCCGCGCTACTGCAGCAATTCCCCAAGCATCGGGCCGGCAGTCGCCGGTTCCTGGTCAAGCCCAACGCCTGATCGTTCAACCATCCCCCCACTCAACACGCCACGCCTAACAGCATAAACGCCGGGCCCAGCCCGGCGGCTGTGCTTTTTATAACAGGAGATTCCCATGATCAAAGGACTCGCCATTACGCCCCCCGTGATTGGCCGTATCAGTATTGGCCGCATGGTAGAAAAGAACGGCAAGCGTCTGCCGGAGAAAGACGACCAATTCACCATCACCACCCAGATCCAGACCCGGGAGGGCTGGCTACCGCACCCGCTGGATGAGGCTCTACGTCAGGAAGTACAAGGCAAGAAGCTGCGCAGCATTCCCGTCACCCTGCCTTTCAATGATCCGGACCTTAACCTGCGGGCGGAGTACACCTTCTTCGAGCGCAAGAGTGGCCGCCCCCTATGTAGTGGCGACGGGGAGATCTGTCGGCGCCGCACCGACCAGGGCCTGGAGCAACTGCCTTGCCCGTCACCCGACCTATGCGAATTCGGCGCCCACGATCTGTGCAAACCCTACGGGCGTCTGTACGTACGAATCGGGGAAGAGGATGAACTGGGCTGCTTCGTGTTCCGGACCACCGGCTACAACAGCATCCGCACCTTGGCTGCCCGGTTACGCTACTTCCATGCCATCTCTGGCGGCAACCTAGCCACCCTGCCCCTCGAGCTGAAGCTGCGCGGGAAGAGCACTACCCAGAGCCACCGAGCACCAATCTACTACGTGGATCTGACGCTGCGGGCTGAGCAATCCATGGAGGATGCCGTCAGCCACGCGAGGGAAACAGCCAAGGTCAGGGAAAACCAAGGCATCAACCAAGCAGAGCTGGACAAGGTGGCCCATGCCGGCCTGCTCAACACTCAGTTCGAGTACTCGGAGGAGGAAGGGTTACAGGTCGTGGAGGAGTTCGTGCCGGAAGGCTCGGCCCCACCGGGCAATGCTCAACCGCAGTCGGCACAGGGACTCAGCCAGAAGCTGGCCGGAAAAAGGCAGGCTAATCAATCATAGCCAGCAGACCTTGGCGGCGCTTAACGGACAGGCGCCGGTAGCCCTTGAGCAGTTGGGCTTCGGCGTCATTGCGTACCTGGGCGTCATACTTGGAATTCAGCTCTGAGGCACCCTCGACCGGATCACCGCAGATCAGATGATCCAGCGATACACCGAGGACCGCCTTCAACTTCGGCAGTAAACGAAATCCGGGCGAATCACGGCCATTTTCCCAGGCGGATATCGTGGATTTGGTCACATGAAGCTCGTCGC
>NZ_CAMYIV010000005.1 GCF_947258575.1 uncultured Alcanivorax sp. | reverse complement strand
CGTAGCTCGTAGCTCGTAGCTCGTAGCTCGTAGCTCGTAGCTCGTAGCTCGTAGCTCGTAGCTCGTAGCTCGTAGCTCGTAGCTCGTAGCTCGTAGCTATTACGCCTTGTCGGTCTTGAACAACGCCGCCGTGCCCGCACCGCAGGACACCACGGTTTTCATCATGCTCTCCACGCCGATTTCCGGGTGTAGCTCCACCAGGCTCTGATCCACGTGATAGATAAAACCGCTGGTGGGATTGGGGCCGGTGGGCACGAAGACGGTAACATGGCCGTCCGCATGGCGGGAGGTAACCAGTGCAGTGACCGACACATCCGTGTCTCTGCCATACAGCCACACCCGTGCAACCTCGCCACGGCTGAACGGGCTGTCGCTGTTGCTGCCCATCAGTTGGCCGATCACTTCCTTGACCGTCTTGTAGCCCGGCAGTCGGGTCATGACGTTCTCTTCCCACTGATGCCACAGCCAACTGCCCACCCTTGTGGCCACCAGGGTACCCACCAGAAAGCACAGCACCAGAACCGCCAGCACCGACAACCAGTCGGCCACGAATTTGGGCAGGTCAAAGGCGCGGATAAATACCGTGGTAAACGGCGCGATCATTTCCGTCACCGTCTGGTAAATCCAGCGGAAGAAAAACACGATGATGGAAATGGGCAACAGAATGGTCAGGCCACCCAGCAGGGACTTGCGGATAAAGAACCAGATACGACGGTTGGCGCTCATGGGCTATAAGCCTTCGATTATCGTGTTGTTAGCAGTGATGGAGAGACAACGCCGTTCGGCAAGGGTTCGCTTGCCGCCATCGCTTCTTTCCCTGGAGCTGGCTCGTTCAACGCCTCTCGCCTTGCTCATACCAGATACGGCTGATGAACAGGCAACGCTCGCCGGCTGGCGTTTCTACCACCACCTCGTCATCCACCTGTTTCTTCAGCAAGGCCCGTGCCAGTGGCGCATCGATGCTGATGTAGTGCCTCTTGGCGTCGGTTTCGTCCGGCCCCACCAGACGGTAGGTTTCGGTGTCACCGTCCTCATTCTCCAGCTCCACCCAGGCACCAAAGAACACCTTACTCTGGTCTTCCGGCACCCGATCCACGACAGTCATGTCATCCAGACGCTTGCTCAGAAAACGTACCCGCCCGTCGATCTCACGCAACTGTTTCTTGCCGTATATGTATTCGGCATTCTCGGACCGGTCCCCCTGGGCGGCGGCTTCCTGCACCGCCTGGGTCACCGCCGGGCGTTTTTCCTTCCACAGGTATTGCAGCTCATCGTTGAGTTTCTTGTAGCCTTCGGCGGTGATGTACTTGGAAGCAGGAATGCCTTTTGGTCGCCAGCGGCCCATGATGATTACACCTCGAAGATACGATCGATCTCGCGCAGTCCCTTGAACTCCAGCGTGTTACCGGTGGGGTCCTGCACGAAAAACGTGCCCTGCTCGGCGGGCTGCCCCACAAAACGTTCACGGGGCTTGAGCAGGAACGGCCAGTCATTGTCGTAAATGCGTTCCACCAGGGTTTCCCAGCGGGCGAAATCCAGCACCACACCAAAGTGCGGCATGGGCACCGGATGACCATCCACCTCACTGTAGCCCTGGATCGGTGTCAGATCCTCACCTTTGTGCAGGGAAAGCTGATGACCATGCAGATCAATATCCACCCAGTTAGGGGCATCCCGCCCCCGGCGGCCACCCAACACCCGGCAGTAAAAGTCTGCCGCTTCTTCCAGGTCATTCACCATAAAGGCCAAATGAAAGGCCGGCTGTTTTTCCATCGTCTACCGCTCTTGCTAAACTCTCGTCATTGCGCCCGATACACGCCTGCATCGGGCGCCCCATGTTACTAGAGGACTCCGCCCCATGTCTGTCACCCGCGCCCCCTGGCCCGCCACCCGTCTGCGCCGCATGCGCCGCGACGATTTCTCCCGCCGGTTGATGCGCGAAAACACCCTCACCGTGGACGATCTGATTTACCCGGTGTTTGTGCTTGAAGGGAATAACCAGACCGAAACCGTCGCCTCCATGCCCGGCGTGGAACGCATGAGCGTGGACCTGCTGGTCAAGGAAGCCGAGGAACTGGCCAGGCTGGGCGTCCCTGCCATGGCCCTTTTCCCGGTGACACCCGCCGAGGTGAAAACCCTGGACGGCAAAGAAGCCTGGAACCCGGACGGCCTGGCCCAGCGGGCGGTACGCGCCATCAAGGCAGCGGTGCCGGAAATGGGTGTGATCACCGATGGCGCCCTGGACCCGTTCACCACCCACGGCCAGGACGGCATCATCGACGACAATGGCTACGTGCTCAACGATGACACCGTGGACGCGCTGGTCAAACAGGCCCTGTCCCAGGCGGACGCCGGCGCCGACGTGATCGCCCCCTCGGACATGATGGACGGCCGCATCGGCGCCATCCGCGAGGCACTGGAAGCCAATGGCCATATCCACACCCGCATCATGGCCTACTCCGCCAAGTACGCCAGCGCCTATTACGGGCCGTTCCGCGACGCGGTGGGCTCCGCCGGCAACCTGGGCAAGGCGGACAAGACCACCTACCAGATGGACCCGGCCAACAGCGACGAGGCCCTGCACGAAATCGCCCTGGACCTGGCCGAAGGCGCCGACATGGTAATGGTAAAACCCGGCATGCCGTACCTGGATGTGGTGCGCCGGGTGAAAGACGAGTTCAAGGTGCCGGTGTACGCCTACCAGGTGAGTGGCGAATACGCCATGCACATGGCCGCCTTCCAGAACGGCTGGCTGGACCAGGACAAGGTGATGATGGAATCCCTGCTCGCCTTCAAGCGTGCCGGCGCCGACGGCATCCTTACCTACTTTGCCAAGGCGGCAGCGCAGAAACTGAAAGGTCTGAACTGAGCTTTTTTGCTCACAAACTGACCAGCCGGGCAGGCACACCAGCCAGCCCGGCCAATGCCTTTCTCCCGCCCTGGCATACACTCTGCCCTGTTTTCTGCTGATTCTTATCTGAGTGTTGGGTCCCTGACCCTAGGAGTTGTTATGCGTACTCTGATCCTGATCGCCACCCTGAGCCTGTCGAGCCTGGCGGCTGCGCAAGGCCGCGCCCCTACCGACCAGGAGATGCAGGAACTGGACATCATCCAGCAATCCTGGATCTTCCAGGGCTGAAAATGCATAAAGCCGCCTGCGGGCGGCTTTATTATTTCATCTCCACTTCCCGCCTCCCCGACCCTCGCGCTATCCTGCTTAACAGGCTGCTGAACAGCCTGTTAACACAAAACCATTTTGCACCTGTCATTACCGTGTCACATTAATGTCATGCAATAGGGGTCTTCCAAACGGCCCGGTCAGGACGACGCCAATGAATGACATTGCCAGCGAACACAGCGCCATCGACCTCAATAACCCGGACTACTATTTCAACCGGGAGCTGAGCCTGTTGCAGTTCAACCTGCGAGTGCTGGAACAGGCCATGGACGACAGCCACCCCTTGATGGAAAGGCTGAATTTTCTGCTGATTTTTTCCAGCAACATGGATGAATTTTTCGAGATCCGTGTGGCCGGCCTGAAAAACAAGCTGGAAACCCACACCGGCCAGCCGGGCCCCGACGGCATGCTGGCCGAGGAAATCCTGAAGGAAATCAGCCGCACGACCCACGAGGCGGTGGACCGTCAGTATCACATTCTCAACAACATTCTTCTGCCGGCCCTGCGCGAGGAAGGCGTGGACTTTCTGCGTCGCGAAGACTGGACCGAAGCACAGATTGAATGGGTGAAAAAATATTTTCGCGAACAGATCTATCCGGTGCTTACCCCCATTGCCCTGGACCCGTCACACCCCTTCCCGCGGCTTGTGAACAAGAGCCTGAACTTTATCGTATCGCTGGACGGCAAAGATGCCTTTGGCCGTTCCACCGGTCTGGCCATTGTGCCCGCACCCCGCTCTCTGCCCCGGCTGATCCGTATTCCTGACGAGATCAGCGAAAGCGGCGACGACAACTTCGTGTTCCTGTCATCCATGATCCATGCCCATGTATCGGACCTGTTCCCGGGTATGAAAGCCACCGGCTGCTACCAGTTCCGGGTCACCCGTAACGCGGACATGGAAGTGGATGAGGATGTGGAAGACCTGGCCAGCGCACTGAAAGGCCAGCTGCTGTCACGGCGTTATGGTGACGAGGTGCGCCTGGAAGTGGCGGACAACTGCCCGCGTCACCTGACCGATTATTTGCTGGAGCAGTTCGAACTCACCGAGATCGATCTGTACGAAGTGAATGGCCCGGTGAACCTGGCGCGCATGTTCACCAGCGTGAACCGCCCGCGCCTGCACTACCCGCCTTACACCCCGAAGCTGGCGCCGGCAGTAAAAAAAGCCGAAACCATTTTCGACGCCATGGATCAGGGCGACATTCTGCTGCATCACCCCTATGAATCCTTCCAGCCGGTGGTCAGCCTGCTGGCGGAAGCGGCCCGCGACCCCAAGGTGCTGGCTATCAAGCAGACCCTGTACCGCACCGGCACCAAGTCGGAAATTCTCGATCATCTGGAAACCGCCGCCCGCAATGGCAAGGAAGTCACCGCCATCGTGGAACTGCGTGCGCGCTTCGACGAGGAATCCAATATCGAAGGGGCCCGGCGCCTGCAGGAAGCCGGCGCCATCGTGGTGTACGGGGTGGTGGGCTACAAGACCCACGCCAAGATGCTGCTGGTGGTTCGCCGCGAAGGCGATGGTATCAAGCGCTACGTGCATCTGGGCACCGGCAACTACCACACCAAGACCACCAAGCTGTACACCGACTACGGCCTGATGACGTGCGAGAAAGGCATCTGCCAGGACGTGCACAAGATTTTTCAGGAGCTCACCGGCATGGGCAAGGCGGCGCGGCTAAAACAGCTGAAACATTCGCCCTTTACCCTGCACCCGTCGCTGATTGAATGGATCGACTTTGAAACGCAGCAAGCCACCGCCGGCAAGCCGGCGCGAATCATTGCCAAATTCAATTCACTCACCGAAGAGAAGATCATCCAGGCCTTGTACCGGGCCAGTCAGGCGGGCGTGGAGATTGATCTGATCGTACGCGGGATCTGCTGCCTGAAACCCGGGGTACCGGGGCTATCCGACAATATCCGGGTGCGCTCGGTGATCGGCCGCTTCCTGGAACATACCCGCATTTACCACTTCCATCATGGCGGCGAGGACCTGGTGTACTGCTCCAGCGCCGACTGGATGGACCGCAACCTGTTCAACCGGGTGGAAACCTGCTTCCCGGTCAACGACCCGGTGCTCAAGGCGCAAGTGATTGAACAGGGCCTGCATTACTACCTGCGCGACAACAGACGCGCCTGGGTACTACAGCCGGATGGCATCTACCTACGTGCCCAGCCCCAGGACGGGGAGGCACCTTTTATCGCCCAGCAGACCTTATTGGAAACCCTGGGGGGAAGTTAGTTTTAATTGATAACTCGCGGGAAAGGGCACCAAGCCCGGAAACGCAAGAGGCCGCGCCCAATCGCCTGGGCGCGGCCTCTTTCATTTAACGACAACAGCAATCCGCACCGTTATCCATTATCCATTAGCTTCAGCTCATAGCCGCCAGCACGAAAATAATCCTGTTCCTGTTCCAGATCAGCCAGTGTCAGCGGATGCTCTTCGAGCCAGTGCGCCGGAAACTGCAGGGACAAGGTATTATCTTCGGCTTTCAGCACCATCTCGGGAATGACTTCATCGCAACGGGCATGGTGCAGGCGAGCAGACAATCGCAGCACCAGGCACAACCGCAACAGGCCCTGCTGCTCATCGTCCGGCAGCTCTGACAACGCGGACAGCGGAAGCTTGCGGCGGTGGCCACGCACCAGCACCGCCACCGCCTGCTGCTCCTGGCGGGAAAAGCCGGGCAAGTCCGAGTTGGTCACCAGGTAGGCGCCGTGCTTGTGGAACTGGCTATGGGAAACGGCCAGCCCCACCTCGTGGAGCAGCGCGCCCCAGCGCAAGGTATCCGCCAACTCGCCATCGTCCAGTTGCCAGCTTTTAGCCACCTGACCATACAGACCCGTGGCCGTGTCACAGACACGCTCCGCCTGAGTGCGCTCCACATGATGGCGACTCATCAGCGACTGGATACTGCGCTCACGCACGTCCTCGTGGGCAAAACGCCCCAGCAGGTCATACAGGAGCCCTTCGCGCAGGGCGCCACCGGACACTTCCATCTGATCAATGCTCAACTGCTCGAAGATGCCGTAGAGAATCGCCAACCCGGAGGGAAAGATGGCCCGACGATCCTCGCGCAGCCCCTTCAGGTCCAGCTGCTCTACCTTGCCAGCCTTGATCACTTTCTTGCGGGCCTTCTTCAGGCCCTCCATGGTGATGCCGGTTTCTGACCAGCCGTTGTCAACGCACACCTGGCTGATGGCCTTGATGGTGCCGGACGCACCCACCGCCTGCAGCCAGCCCAGGCGTCGATAGTTGGCATGGATGGACAGCACCTCCTGGCGGGCAGCGGTCACCGCCCGGTCAAAGGCCTTTTCGGTAATACTGCCGTCGGCAAAGAAGCGCTGAGCAAAACTGACGCAGCCCATGTGCAGGGATTCCGTCTCGGTGGATTCGAAACGCTCGCCGATGATCAGCTCCGTGGAGCCGCCACCGATATCCACCACCAGCCGCTGGCCGGCATCATCAGCCAGACTGTGCGCCACCCCCAGGTAAATCAGACGGGCCTCTTCCCGCCCGGCCACGATCTCGATGTCGTGGCCCAGCACCGCTTCCGCCCGGTCGATGAATTCCCGGGCATTGCGGGCCTGGCGCAGGGTGTTGGTCCCCACCACCCGCACGCTACCGCGAGGAATACCGGCAATGCGCTGGGCAAACCGGCCCAGGCAATCCAGCGCCCGTTCCTGGGTCTCACCGTCCAGCCGGTTATCCCGGTCCAGCCCGGCTCCCAGCTGCACCTTCTCGGACAGGCCATCCAGAATCTGGACCTCACCGTGGACCTGCCGGGCCACTACCATGTGAAAGCTGTTCGACCCCAGGTCAATGGCCGCCAGATGCTCGCCATGTTCCATATGCACTCCTTTCCTGAACGGCCATTGCCCTTTCCGCACCAACTTACGGGTAGACAAAGCATTGAAAAACGCCCCGAATTCTAACCGAATATCATGGCGTTACGGTGTCATAGGCAAACTCTACCGCGATAATTCACTCACTCGCTTGAAATTCGGCACCCACGACCTGATATTATCCACCATCGCAACAGCCCGCCCGTCGGGCCAGCTAACCCCCTATCTCAGGAGAATTCAATGAGCGGCGAGATTATCAATGTGACCGACGCGGACTTCGAAGCCCAGGTCATCAATGCGGACGGCCCGGTGCTGGTAGACTACTGGGCACCCTGGTGCGGCCCCTGCAAAATGGTCGCGCCGATCCTGGAGCAACTGGCCGGCGAGTACGGTGACAAGCTGACCATTGCCAAGATCAACATTGACGACAACCCGGAAACGCCCAAGAAATACGGCGTTCGCGGCATCCCCACCCTGACCGTGTTCAAGAACGGTAATGTGGAAGCCACCAAGGTGGGTGCCCTGTCCAAGAGCCAGCTGGCCGCATTCCTGGACAGCACTCTCTAAGACAGACAGCAACCCCCACTAGCACCCCCGCTACCCGGCGGGGGTGCTACGTTTCATTACTACCAGCAAAGACTAGACAGTCTGTTGTTCCAGTGGTAGATTCCAGAACCAGCTTACAACAAGCATCCCCTTAGCAAGTCTTTCGGAACCTCTGGTTACCTTTTCCTGATGGCCCCCTTTATAGGCTTGCCGGGCCAGATTCCGAATCAACCAGATTATCAAAACAACCGCCGCACCACCTGTGGTGCACCCTCTCAATTCATTCAAAGACATCAAACTAGACGCCAATGAATCTTTCTGAACTGAAGCAGAAGCCGATTGGAGAACTTCTGGACATTGCCAAGGAACTCGGCCTCGAGAACCTGGCAAGAACCCGCAAACAGGACGTAATCTTTTCCATCCTCAAACGCGCCGCCAAGAACGGCTCCGATATCTACGGAGACGGGGTGCTGGAGATTCTGCAGGATGGTTTCGGCTTCCTTCGTTCCGCAGAGGGCTCTTACCTGGCCGGACCGGACGATATTTACGTTTCTCCCAGCCAGATCCGCCGTTTCAACCTGCGCACCGGCGACACCATTTCCGGCAAGATCCGGCCTCCCAAGGATGGCGAACGCTATTTCGCCATGCTCAAGGTCAACGAGATCAACTTTGACCGGCCGGAAAACGCCAAGAACAAGATCCTGTTCGAAAACCTGACGCCGCTGTTCCCAACCGAACGTTTCGTCATGGAAGCAGGTAATGGCTCCACCGAAGACATCACCAGCCGGGTGATCGATCTGGTGGCGCCGATCGGCAAAGGGCAGCGCGGCCTGATCGTGGCACCGCCAAAAGCCGGCAAGACCATGCTGCTGCAAACCGTGGCCCAGTCCATTGCCCGCAACAACCCCGAATCGCACATGATTGTGCTGCTGATTGACGAGCGTCCGGAAGAAGTGACCGAGATGTCACGCACCGTACGCGGCGAAGTGGTGGCATCGACCTTCGACGAGCCCCCCGCACGTCATGTGCAGGTTGCCGAGATGGTGATCGAGAAAGCCAAGCGACTGGTAGAGCACAAGCAGGACGTAGTCATTCTGCTCGACTCCATCACTCGTCTGGCACGGGCCTATAACACCGTGCAGCCCAGCTCCGGCAAGGTGCTCACCGGTGGTGTGGACGCCCATGCCCTGGAAAAACCCAAGCGTTTCTTCGGTGCCGCACGAAATATCGAGGAAGGCGGCAGCCTGACCATCCTGGCCACTGCCCTGGTAGACACCGGCTCCAAAATGGACGAAGTGATCTACGAAGAATTCAAGGGCACCGGCAACATGGAACTGCACCTGGATCGCAAGGTAGCAGAGAAGCGCGTCTTCCCGGCCATGAACATTCGCAAGTCCGGCACCCGCCGCGAAGAGCGCTTGGTCAGCGAAGATGAACTGCAGAAGATGTGGATCCTGCGCAAGGTTCTGCATCCCATGGACGAAATCGGCGCCATGGAATTCCTCATCGACCGCATGAAGCATACCAAGACCAACCTGGAATTCTTCGAGTCCATGAAGCGCAAATAAGAGACGCTTCCCGCAACACACAAAACCCCGCTTACGCGGGGTTTTGTTTTTTTACCGGAACAAGCCCACCGCTGCCTTCCCTTCGCTGAGGCTCGGGTTCGCACCTCAAGAGGAGCTCCTACCGGGACTTCGTAGAACTCGCCTACCTCTGACTCGCCGCTCACCCCCAGCCTGCTATACTCGCGATACAACCTTTCTGGTTATCCAAACAACAAGGAACGCCATGAAATACCGCGACCTGCGTGACTTCCTGCAACAACTCGAACAGCTCGGCGAGCTCAAGCGCATCACTGCACCGGTAAACCCAAATCTGGAAATGACCGAAATCTGCGACCGCACCCTGCGCGCCGGCGGCCCTGCCCTGCTGTTTGAAAACCCGGTGGGCTTCGGCACCCCGGTGCTGGGCAACCTGTTTGGCACGGAACGGCGGGTGGCACTGGGCATGGGTCGCGAGTCCGTGGAAGAGCTGCGCGAACTGGGTGAACTGCTGGCCTTTCTCAAGGAACCGGAACCGCCCAAGGGTATGCGTGACGCCTGGGAAAAACTGCCGGTGTTCCGCAAGGTACTGAGCATGAGCCCCAAGCTACGCGGCTCCGGGCCCTGCCAGGAAAAGGTACTGGAAGGCGACGCGGTGGACCTGTACCAACTGCCGATCCAGACCTGCTGGCCCGGCGATGCCGGCCCGCTGGTGACCTGGCCGCTGGTGATCACCCGTGGCCCCAACAAGGAACGCCAGAACCTGGGCATCTACCGCCAGCAACTGATCGGCCGTAACAAGCTGATCATGCGCTGGCTCAGCCACCGCGGCGGCGCCCTGGATTTCCAGGAGTGGCAACAGCAGCATCCCGGCGAGCCCTTCCCGGTGGCAGTAGCCCTGGGCGCCGACCCGGCCACCATCCTCGGTGCGGTCACCCCGGTGCCGGACACCCTCAGCGAATACGCCTTTGCCGGCCTGCTGCGCGGCTCGAAAACCGAACTGGTGGAATGCATCGGCAATGACCTGCAGGTCCCCGCCAGTGCCGAATTTGTGCTGGAAGGCCATATCTACCCGGGCGAGATGGCCGAGGAAGGCCCGTTCGGCGACCACACCGGCTATTACAATGAAGTGGAACGTTTCCCGGTATTCACCGTGGAACGCATCACCCACCGCCGCGACCCGATCTATCACAGTACCTACACCGGGCGTCCACCGGATGAGCCGGCAGTGCTGGGCGTGGCTATGAACGAAATCTTCGTGCCGATCCTGAAAAAGCAGTTCCCGGAGATCGTGGATTTCTACCTGCCCCCGGAAGGCTGCTCCTACCGCATGGCGGTGGTGACCATGAAGAAGCAGTACCCGGGCCACGCCAAGCGGGTAATGATGGGGGTGTGGTCGTTCCTGCGCCAGTTCATGTACACCAAGTTCGTGATCGTCTGCGACGACGACGTGAACGCCCGCGACTGGAAGGATGTGATCTGGGCCATGACCACCCGCATGGACCCGGCCCGCGACACCCTGCTGATTGAAAACACCCCCATCGATTACCTGGACTTCGCCTCCCCGGTCTCCGGCCTGGGCTCCAAGATGGGCATGGACGCCACCAGCAAATGGCCCGGCGAAACCGACCGCGAATGGGGCCGCGCCATCAGCATGAGCCCGGCAGTGAAGCAGCGGGTGGATGAGATGTGGGAAAGTCTTGGAATTAATAATGAATAATTAATAGTTAATAACTACGCGAGCCTGGTTCGTGCGGGCCCACACTTCACAGCCGCGCAGACCCCATGGTCGCGGCGGCGGAGCTGGCAAACCCCTCCCACGTTGCCCGCGCAGCTGTTAACTATTCACTATTAACTATCAATTGCTTTTCTTGTACGATGGTGCCAAATAACAAAAGGATGCACCATGGCCTTGTTGAATTCCATTGACCGCCGCCGTTTCCTGAAGGCCCTGGCCAGTGCCGGGGCCACTGGCGCATTGGCGCCCCAGGCCCTGCTGGCCGAAACTGAAAAGGCGCCAGCCTGGCAGAACTGGTCCGGCAACCAGAGCGCCAACCCGGCCAATCTGGTCTTTGCCACCAGCGAAGCACAGCTGCGCCAGACCCTGCGCGACAGCACCGGCACCATTCGCCCCTTTGGCGGCAGCCATTCGTTCAGTGCCGTGGTACCCAGTGATGACACCCTGGTGTCCCTGGAAGCCCTGGCCGGTCTGCGCGGTCAGGACGGCGATGTCATCACCTACGGTGGCGGCACCCGCCTGGCCATGGCCAGCGCCCAGGCCAATGGCATGGGCTACAGTTTCGCCAACGAACCGGATATCAACCTGCAATCCCTGGCCGGCGCCATTGCCACCAGCACCCACGGCACCGGCAGCAATCTGCAGAGCCTGTCCGGCCAGGTGGAAAGCCTGCGGCTGATCCTCCCCGACGGCGAGGCCCTGAGCCTGACCCGGGAAGACGGCGACACCTTTCTGGCCGCCTGCTGCAGTGTCGGGGCCCTGGGCGTGGTCAGCGAAATCGGTTTTCGACTGGAACCTGCCTACCGGCTCAAGGAGCGCACCTGGACCCTGCCCCTGCAGGAGGCCATGGATTTCGTGGAGAGGGAAAAAGACAACTTTCGCCACATCGAATTCTTTGCCTTCCCCCTGGGCGAACAGGCCATCGTCAAGACCATGGAAATCACTGACGACCCCGACGACAGCAGCGAACGGGAAGACAGCAACGATCTGTTGGAGCTGGTTTGCAAACTGGCCATGCGCGCCGGCTGGCTGACCCCTAACCTGCAGAAACTGGTCACCCTGTTCGTGGAAGACAGCACCTATGTCGGCCCTGCCCACAAGGTTTTCGCCAACCGCCGCACGGTGCGTTTCAACGAAATGGAATACACGGTGCCAGCGGAAGACGGCATCGCCTGCCTGCAGGAAGTCTGCGAGACCATTCGCAAGCAGGACATCAATGTGTTCTTCCCCATCGAATTCCGCTACGTGGCCGCCGATGATCGCTTGCTGTCCATGTACCACGACCGCCCCGGCGCCAGCCTGTCTATCCATCAATACTTCGCACAGGATTATCAGCCGCTGTTTACTGCCGTAGAGCCGATCCTGCGCCGCTACGCCGGCCGCCCGCACTGGGGCAAGCTGCATACCCTGGGCCAGCGGGAACTGCGCGAGATGTATCCCGCCTTTGATCGCTTTCAGGCCGTGCGCCGGGAGTTGGACCCACAGGGACGGATGCTGAACCAACACCTGAAAACCCTGTTTGGAGAAACCGGATGAAACGCCGTGGATTTCTGGTCGGGCTGGGGGCACTGGCCGCAGGCGGCTGGCTGCTGCGCCCGGGTAATCAGGGGGCACCGCATACACCCTACTTCCAGGCCATCAATGACCACCTGCGTAACGCCGGCCCCGGCCGGCCGCTGATGCTGGTGGATCAGCAACGCCTGGTGCGCAACTGCCACACCCTGAAGGCCATGCTGCCGTCGCGCTGCGCGTTGCGCATCGTGGCCAAATCCCTGCCCAGTGTGCCGATGATACAAACGGTGATGCGCGAGACGGGCAGCGACCGGGTGATGGTATTCCACCAGCCCTTCATGAATGCGCTGGCCGACGCAGAGCCCGGCGTGGACATGCTGCTGGGCAAGCCCATGCCGGTACAGGCCGCCCGACAGTTCTACAACGAACTGAGCGGTGACTTCGATGCGGACCGGCAACTGCAGTGGCTGATCGACTCCCGCCAGCGGCTGGAGCAGTACCTGCAACTGGCCAAGACCCTGAACCGGCGTCTGAACATCAATATCGAACTGGACGTGGGCCTGCACCGGGGCGGCCTCGGCGACCCGAACCAGCTCGATGCAATGATCGGCCTGATTCAGGCCCACCCGGCGCATCTGCGTTTCAGCGGTTTCATGGGTTACGACGCCCATGTGTGCAAGCTGCCCGGTTTTATCCAGAACGCCGAGGAAGGCCACCGGGAAACCGAGGCCATCTATCAGGGCTTTATCGAACGCCTCTACCGACTGGTGCCTGCCTACCGGGATGAAACCCTGTGTTTCAACGGCGGCGGCAGCCCCACCATCGGCCTCTACGACGACAGCACCGTGGTCAACGAACTGGCCGCCGGCTCCTGCCTGGTCAAGGCCAGCGACTTCGACCTGCCCCTGCTGGCGGATTTCGAACCGGCAGTGTTTATCGCTGCGCCAGTGCTCAAACAGTGGGATGGGCTGAACCTGCCAGGGCCACTGCCGCTGGGTGAGCTATGGCAACGCTGGGACCCGAATCGTCGCCAGACCTATTTCATCTACGGCGGTTACTGGAAGGCCACGCCGGTGTCCCCGGCAGGCATTCGCGAGAATGGCGTCTATGGCCACAGTACCAACCAGATGATGTTCAACGGCAGCGCGGACACCGCCCTGCAGGTGGATGACCAACTGTTTCTGCGCCCCACGCAAAGCGAATTCGTGTTGCTGCAATTCGGTGATCTGGCGGTGTGGCAAGACGGTGCCATCCAGGACTGGTGGCCGCCACTGACACAGGGCAAGGGCGCCTGACAGCACCTCCGCAAACCGCTCGAAAACTCAAAGGCCGCACCGGTTTTCCGGTGCAGCCTTTCAATGACCACCGTAGGGTGCACTGAGCCTAAGGCGAACTGCACCGATCCGGTGTTTGATGGTGCAGTTCGCCTTAGGCTCAGTGCACCCTACGGAAGCGTCTCTAAACGCAAGAGGCCGCGCTCAACGGTTGGACGCGGCCTCTTTGCCTTCCTTTTGCTAGGCGTCAATCCGCGACGCTATCCACTTTCAAATGTTCACTGTCAACTGCACTAGAACCGTGCCTGCATGCTCAGCCAGTAGCTGCGGCGGGCATCCTTGTTGTTGTAGTCGTCAAAGTAAACCGGCTCGAAGCCACCCATGCCGTCGTCTTCAAATGCGGTGTCATAGGTAGTGAAGTCCTCGTCCAGCAGGTTGTTAACCCGGGCGGTAAAGGTGAGTGTGTCATTCATGGCCCAACGTGCACCCAGGTGGAAGATTTCATAATCTTTCCAGTACTCGCCGCCGCTGGAATCGGTGTTGAGACCGCTGCGACCAAAGCCGCGGAAACGGTCGTGACGCCCTGCCATGGTCAGGTACATGCCGAAAGTCTGAGTGGTCTGCCAGTCCAGGGTGGCATTGACCATGTGCTTGGCGGTGCCGGTCAGCGGGTAGCCTTTCTGGTCTCCACTCTTCTGTTCGCTGTCGATATAGGTGTAGTTCATTTTCAGCGCCCAGCGCGGCAGGAACTGGTAACGACCGGCCACTTCCACACCCTTTATTTCCGCCTTGTCCACGTTCACCGGCTGAGTGACGATGCCGCCCAGGGAGTCATAGGCGCCCAGATCCACACAGGGTTTCTGCCCACCGTTAGCAGAACACAGCGCGCTGTCCTGGCGCACAATCTTGTCTTTAAAATCGTTCTGGAAATAGGTCACGTTGAAGTTATGACGATTGACGCTCTCCCAGTAAAGGGCGATTTCGGAGTTAACGCTGGTTTCCGGCTCCAGGTCCGGATTGCCCACCCAGGGCAGCGTGCCCTGGCGGCCGAACCCGGTAATCCCTGAATACAGATCGGTAGTCTTGGGCGTCTTGTAGCCGGTACTGACGCCCCCCTTCACGGTCCAGGCGGGCGTCAGTTCATAAACACCATAAAGGCGTGGGCTGAATTGATCGCCAAAGGTTTCATGGTTGTCGTAACGGACACCGGCGGTAAGCGTAAAGGGGTCCACCGGGGTCCAGTTATCCTCGGCAAACAGGGCCCACAGGTTGTGGTCGGAAATCCGGCCGCTACGCCCCTCCTCCAGACCAAACACGCCATCTTCCAGCTCGCCACGAATCACCTGGGTACCCAGCACCGCAAAGTGCTGATCATTCACCGGTAATTCCAGCTTGCCATCCAGACGCCACTCCCGGCTTTCCAGGGTGCGCGCCGGGCGCGGCAGGAAGGCCGCTTCCAGTTCCTGATCCGTGGCCCCGTTGCTAACCATCTGGTCATACTGGTCACGCTCCGCCGCCGTCAGCGGCAAGGTGCGGCCCTTGTTGTTAGTCGCCAGGTGCGTCAGGGAAACGGTGCTGTAGCCGATATCCCAGTCCCCTTCATGGGTCAGCGCCACCTGGTCACGGGTGAATTCCTGATTCTTGGCATAGCCGGCCATGGGCAGGCGGTCCACGCTGTCCTGGGTACCGACCTGGCTCTTGTCATTGTTGTACACCTGCTCGGACTGGTCGTAATCCAGCGAGATTCGCTGGTTGTCCACGGGCGTCCAGCGCAGGGTGAAGCCACCGGCAATATCCTTGTTGCGCACAGTACGGCCACCACCGCCAAAACCCAGCTCCCGATCGACAACCGTTCCATCCGGCGCAATGGCAGGATCAAACTGCGGATCGGATGCCTGCTGGTCATAGAGACTTCCACGCAGGGCCAGACCCAGCTTGCCGGGCACCAGCGGGCCGGAAACGTACAAGTCGGTGGTCACGTCATTACCGAACTCGCTCTGTTCCTGAAAGGTGCCGCCCACGGTAATACTGGCCGCCGGCTGGTCGAAGTTCTTTTTGGTAATGATATTGATCACCCCACCCATGGCATCGGCACCATAGAGCGTGGACGCCGGACCACGGATCACCTCGATGCGCTCAATGGCATCCATGGGCGGAATATGGTTGAACTGGTTGCCGCCGAAGTTGTTCGGGTAGATGTCACCATGATTATTCTGGCGACGGCCGTCGATCAGGATCAGGGTGTAATCCGAGCCCATACCGCGCATGGATACGGAGGCCTGGCCGGTCTTGTCGCGGGTTTCTCCCACATCCACCCCTTCCAGTTCACGCACCGCATCCACCACCGAGGTAAACGGGCGACTGTGCAGCTCCTGCTCACCAATCACGGAAATGCTGGCCGGGGCCTCAGTGATCTTCTGTTCGAAACCGGCAGCGGACACCACATTGATCGCTTTCAGCTCATGGCTTTGCCCGTTTTGCTCAGCCACCGCCGGTGCTGCCGTGACGGCCAGGGTCAAGGTTGCCAGCAAGGCACGCCGTGGTAGTGCTACCCCAATCATTGTCATTACATCCCCCGTTCGTTCCGTTAATCGGTATAGAAGCGGCGGCATTCTGCTGTTGTTGAGAATCAATATCAAACAATAATAAATCTCAAAATGGTAAAGATTGTAAGGCTCCAGCATTTGCGGGAACTTCCGGGGAGCCCCATGGCAGCCGGGCCTATGCCGTGATACTCCGCCTTGGCCGCTGGCGCCGGATTCCCGGTCCCGATGGTCATACCCTGCTCGTTGACCGTTACATTGAGCACTGATACATTCGATGAACTTGACGTCGTCCAGATTTCGCGTCACCACCTTTCAGGAGAGCCTTATGACAACCACAACCACGGTGACCAGCCAGGGGGTCAATCTGCAGGTCTATACCTTTGGCGACAGCAACAAGGTGCCGGTGGTACTGGTTCATGGTTACCCTGACAATCACAGTGTCTGGCAACCCGTGGCTGACCGGCTGGCGAAGAAGTACTTCGTGATCAGCTACGATGTCCGCGGTGCCGGTGCCTCCGAGGCACCGCGCAGGCAGGCGGATTACCGCATGAGCCTGCTGTCGGCGGATCTGGCGGCGGTGGTGGACGCCACCATTCCCGGGCGGGATTTTCATCTGGTGGGACACGACTGGGGCTCCATCCAGAGCTGGGAATCGGTCACCGCCGACGGGCCGCTCAAGACACGGATCAAGTCCTACACCACCATCTCCGGCCCCTGCCTGGATCACATGGGCCACTGGATGCGCCGGCGCACCCTGAATCTGTCTCCTTCTGCCAAGACCAAGGTGTTCAAACAGGCACTCAGTTCCTGGTACATCGGTTTCTTTCACTTGCCGGTACTGGCCCCTGGAGCCTGGCAGGGTGGCCTGGACAAGCTCTGGCCCCGCTATCTGAAACACCGCGAGAATGTGCAGGAGCCGGAAGCCAACCCCACCCAGGGCAAGGACGGCAAGCACGGCGTGCAGCTGTATCGCGCCAATTTCCGCAACAAGCTGATCAACCCGCAAGCCCGACACGCCGCCTGCCCGGTGCAACTGATCGTACCCACCCGTGACAACTACGTGGGTACCCAGCTTTTTGAAGACTTGCACGAGTGGGTGGACGAGCTGTACCGCCGGGATATCAACGCCAACCACTGGGTACCGCTGAGCCACCCGGACACCATCGCCACCTGGATTGGCGATTTCGTGGCCGGGGTGGAAAGCGGCAAGATGCCCGGTGCCCTGCAGCACGCCCGCGTTCGCCCGGAAAGACTGGGCCTGCCGCTGTACGGCAAGACCGTCGTCATCACCGGCGCAGGGTCCGGCATTGGCCGGGCCACCGCCCTGCGCTTTGCCGCTGAAGGCGCCGACCTGGTGTGCGTGGATATCAATGAGGACAGTGCCAATACCACCGCCGATCAGGCCCGTGAACGGGGCGCGGCCGCCTGGCCACGCAAGGTGGATGTGGGCTCGGCCCAGGCCATGCAGCGTCTGGCTAATTGGGTGGAAAAAGAATTGGGCGGTGCGGACATTGTGGTCAACAACGCCGGCATCGGCATGGCCGGCGGCGTGCTGGAAACCTCCACCAAGGACTGGGATCGCCTTCTCAAGGTCAATCTGTGGGGAGTGATCCATGGCTCGCGATTGTTTGCCCGGCAGATGATTGATGGCCACCGCAAGGGCCACATCGTCAACGTGGCCTCTGCCGCCGCCTTCGCCCCCAACCGCAAGCTGGCCGCCTACTCCACCAGCAAGGCCGCTGTGCACATGCTCAGCGAATGCCTGCGTGCAGAGCTGGCCGAACACCATATCGGTGTCACCTCGATTTGCCCCGGCTTTGTCGCCACCGGCATTGCCAACAGCACCGTGTACGCCGGGCTCAGCGACGAGCAACAGGCGGAAAAACGCGCCAAGGCCGACGCCCTGTACAAGCGCCGCAATTTTTCCCCGGACCAGGTGGCCGCCGCCATCTTCGATGCGGTGCAGAGCAACCCGGCCCTGTCCCTGGTGGGCGCCGAAGCCTGGACCACCCGACTGCTCAGCCGCTTTGCCCCGGTATTGTCCCGGCAGGTAGCGCGCCTGGACATTACCGCCTGAATTGATGACGTGTTGACCATAACAACGGGAGAACAACAGCCATGAACAGCCCTGTGCGCCATCAACTGAAAGCCCGCCGAGTGCAGTTTGATTTCGACAATACGCCACTGCACTGGCTCAAGGATGATCCGTTTTCCACCCATATCATCAACGGTATCCACCTGCTGCTGCCCGCCGGGGAACTGTGGTTCTGCCGGGTCTACAACCAGGCACTGCCGCTGGTCAGTGACGATCAGTTACGCGCCGACGTGGAAGGTTTTATTCGCCAGGAAGCGGTGCATTCCCGCGCCCACAGCAAGGCCCAGCTTTATCTGGAACGCCATGGTTTGAGCGTGGATGACTATGTGCAACGGGTGGAATGGCTGTTTGGCACCTTCCTGGGGGAGGCGCCCTTCGGGCTGAAAGTGCTGCAGCGCAAGGCGATTCAGAAGCAGTGGCTGGTACTGCGGGTGGGGTTGATCGCTGCCATCGAACACTTCACCGGCGTGCTGGGTCAGTGGGCCATGGACAATGAAAGCTGGGAAGACAACGGCGACCCGGCCATGGTGGACCTGTTCAAGTGGCACCTGGCCGAAGAAGTGGAACACCGCACCGTGGCCTTCGATCTGTTCGAGCACCTGTGCAAGTCTCAGCTCGGCTTCTACGTGAGCCGCCAGGCGCTGATGGCCATTGTCTTTCCGCTGTTCATCTACTTCATTTCCGAAGGGGGTCGCAGCCTGGCCCGTCAGGACCCGGACCCCAGCGTGCGCAAAATGGGCCGTACCCTGATACCGCAATTGCTGATGCAACTGGAACAGACCGGCAAACGCACCGAGAACGTGCCCACCTTCACCTTCCTGGTCAACGCCACCCTGCGCTGGTTGTCTCCCCGCTTCCATCCGATCCACGAAGGTGACACGGAACAGGCGCTGGCATACCTTGCTCGATCGCCGGCGGCAAAAGCGGCGGCGGTGCACTGACGCTTGCAGAGCACACTGAGGAAAACCGTCTTCTCTCAATGTGCTCTGTGTCCTCTGTGCTGAAAATGCCTTCCCGCGCCGCCTGCCCGTAGAGCACAGGGCGCGACGCGCCTGCCGATCGCCTTTACATCGGCACCTTGTCGAACCAGGGTGCCGCCTCTTCCAGCTGCCCGGCCAGCGCCAGCAGCTTGCCTTCATCGCCATGGCCACCGACAAACTGCGACCCCAGCGGCAAACCGCTGTCGCACCAGTGCAACGGCACCGACATGGCCGGCACCCCGGTGACATTGGCGAACTGGGTGAAGGGCATGTACTTGAAATTCTCCATGGCCATCTGCTCGATCATGCCGGTCTTCATCAGCAGCTTTTCACCGCCCACCTTGAGCAGCATTTTCAGGGCACTCTGCTGCCAGCCCGGTGTAGCCATTTCCCCAATGCGTGCCGGGGGCATAGCCAGCGTCGGTGTCAGCCAGAAATCGTACTGCTCCAGGAAGGTATCCAGCGCGATCATGTACTGCTGCCAGCGCGTCTGACATTTCACGTATTCATGGGCAGGCGTCGCGCGCCCAAAGGCGGCGATGGCCAGCGTATCCAGCTCGAACCCATCGTCACCACAACCGGTCAGCGCCTTCACTTCATCCACCTCGGCGGCACACTGACCGAACCATACGGAGAGCCAGTCCATGCACATCTGCTTGGCATCCATCTGTGGCTCGGCCTCGACCACCTCGTGGCCCAGGTCGCGCAGCAGGGCCACGGTTTTCTCCACCGCTTTTACGGCTTCCGGATCCACCGGGGTGCCCAGCGGCGACGCCGTGGAAAAACCGATCCGCAGCTTCCCGGGCCGGGCTGCTGCGGCCACCTGATAGGGCTGTTCCGGTGGCGCGATATGGAACAGGCTGCCGCGCTCATCCCCGTGAGTGAGGTCCAGCAGGAGCGCGCTGTCACGCACCGAACGGGTCAGCACATGGTTCACCGCAATGCCATGCATGGCTTCGGTAAAGGTGGGCCCCCAGGGCGTGCGTCCGCGACCGGGCTTGAGACCGAACAGGCCGCAGCAGGCCGCCGGGATGCGGATACTGCCACCCCCGTCATTGGCGCCCGCTACGGGCACCACACCGGACGCCACCATGGCGGCAGAGCCACCGGACGAACCACCGGGGGTATGATCCGGATTCCAGGGGTTGCGGGCCGGACCATAGGAATCCGGCTCGGTGATACCCTTGGCGCCGAACTCCGGGGTATTGGTGCGCCCGAAGGGCACCAGACCGGCGGCCTTCCAGCGGGCCACCAGGGTGGAATCCTGGTCGGCGCGAATGTCGTTTTTCTTGCGCGCCTTGTTGCCCTGATAGCTGGGCGCGCCAGCCATTTCCTGGAACAGGTCCTTCACCAGCATGGGCACCCCGGCCAGCGGACCCGTCAGCGGTGCTGCCGCCCGTTCCCGGGCCTGCTCATAGAGAGGAATGATCAGCGCATTCAGGGAGGGGTTGACCTGCTCCGCCCTGGCGATAGCTGTCTCCAGCAACTCGCTGGCAGCGACCTCGCCCTTACCCACCAGCTCCGCCAGCCCCATGGCATCAAATTGGCGATATTCCTCGAACTTCATGCGTGTGCTCTCCCGAAAACGTTATCGTTTTTGCGACAGTCGCAAGGCGACAATCCGGTTACTGTGGCATAGTCTGCCCTGCCAAGTGGGCCAAAGCTTGTGTGTTTACGTTGTAGGGGCAAAGCATGAAAGCGATCGGTTTCAACCAACCCAGAACCATTGATGATGTGCACGCACTGGAGGATATCCAGCTGGACCTGCCGTCTCCCGGTCCCCGGGATCTGCTGGTGTCCGTGCAGGCGGTGTCGGTGAATCCCATCGACACCAAGCTGCGCCAACGGCCTCTGGATCAGCCCGGTTACCGGGTGCTGGGGTTTGATGCCGCCGGGGTGGTGGAAGCGGTGGGCGCGGAAGTGGAAAACTTCCGCGCCGGTGACCGGGTCTGGTATGCCGGCGCGCTGCAGCGTCAGGGCAGCAATGCCCAGTACCAGTGTGTGGACGAGCGGTTGGTGGCAAAAAAACCGGACAGCCTGGGCATGCAGGAAGCGGCCGCCCTGCCACTGACGGCCATTACCGCCTGGGAAGCGCTGGAAGACCAGCTCGGTTTCCGGCCCGGCGACGGTGAAGGGAAAAGTCTGCTGGTGATCGGCGGCGCCGGTGGCGTGGGCTCCATCGCCATCCAGCTAGCCGCCCACCATTTCGGCCTGACCGTGATCGCCACCGCCGGGCGCGAGACCTCCGCCAACTGGTGCCAGGCCATGGGCGCCCATCAGGTGGTGGACTACCGCAAGGAACTGCTGCCGCAACTGGAGCTGCTCGGCCACCCCCAGGTGGACGGCATTCTGGTCACCCAGAGTCTGGATGAATACTGGCACAGCGCCTGCCAGGCGGTGGCCCCGTTCGGCGGCATCTGCGCCATCACCGACGCCCGCGCGCCCCTGGACTTGAACCCGCTGAAACCGAAAAGCGCCCGCTTCTGCTGGGAGTTCATGTTCACCCGCGCCATGTTCGCCGCCACCATGCAACGCCAGGGCGACATCCTCGACCAGCTGCGCACCCTGGTAGACCGCGGCACCATCCAGACCACCCTCAGCGAGGGCCTGGGCACCATCAACGCCGATAACCTGAAGAGCGCCCACCGCAAACTGGAGAGTGGGCAGACGATTGGGAAGGTGGTGTTGGCGGGGTGGGAAAGTAGTTAACAGTTAACAGTGAATAGTTAACAGCGGCGCGGTTTATGTGGGCTGTTTTTTTTCAACGCAAGAGGCCGCGCTCAAACTATGGGCGCGGCCTCTTGCGTTACAGATCAAACCTCTCTTTTCACGCGCAACAGTTAACTCCCCACCACTCCCCCATCATCCCGGGTAATCACCACTGTTGCCGAGCGGGGTCGGGCGTCAGGGCATCACCGATGGGCAGGGGCTACCCGCCGGCAAGGCTTCCAGGGTGGTCAGGCAGAGGATCGGTTGGCGGGCCAGGGTCCGGTCCAGCAGCGCCGGCCAGGCCTGCGGGTTGGCCATGGGCCGCGGCAGCTTATAGCTGGGCAAGGCCTGCCAGGCGCCATCGTCCCGTTCGGCCAGCACAAACTGGAAGGGGTGCAAACCCGGTACCCCCAGGCGAATATCCGTGGCCAGTAACTGGTCAGGGCCGGCTTCCACCTCCATGAAACCCCGGGTAAACCAGGCCAACTTGCGGCCCGCCGGCACCTGCATGGCCTCGGCATAGTCCTGCGGCGAACGGGGGAAGGTTTCCACCGTCAGGGCATCGCCGTTATCCAGCACGCCGGTGACAATCTCCAGCCGCCGCTGCTCGCCCAGCACCGTCACCCGCCACAGCAGGGTGGAAAACGGCATGGGCTGCACCAGACGTGGCGCCTCACTCAAGCCCCGTTGCGCCAGCGTCGGCATCACCCGCTGTGTCATCCATTGCTGGGCGACCAGACTCCAACACAGATACAGGGAGGATAACGTCAGCCCGGCGGCCAATGCCGGCCTGGCCGGCGGCCTGAACAGCGCCCATACCACGGCAATTAACAGAGGCAGGGTATAAAGCGGATCAATGATGAAGATGCTGCTGATTGCCACCGGATCACCCAGGGGCCAGAACAGGCGCGTGCCGTAGGTGGTAAAGGCATCCAGTAGCGGGTGAGTGAGCAGGCACAAACCGGTGAAGGCCCACCAGCGCCACAGCGTGATGGCCGGGCGCCAGCGCTGCAGCACCCAGGCCAGTAGCAGGGACGCGGGCAGCAATACCAGCAGGGAATGGCTGAAACCACGATGCTCGGTGAAGTTGGCCACCGCATCGCCGTAATCGATCAGTACATCCAGATCGGGCAAGGTCCCCAGCAAGGCACCGCCCAGTAACGCCGAACGCCCCAGCGTGCGGCCCATGACCGCACCGCCCACCGAGGCCCCCAGAACAACCTGCGACAAGGAATCCATCAAAACGCCCCTGGCAAAATCAACATACTATCGGTGACATCGCCAGCAGGCCGTCAAGATTGATACGACGGTCAAACGCCCCACAAACCCTTGAGGCTATTCAGCACCTGGCCGGTGACGCCTTTGTCCCCGAGAAAGCCGAGGATTTTCGGCGCGAACTGGCTGACCATCTCTGGGCTCATGCCCAGGGCACTGAACGCCTTGGTGACACCCTGCATGCTGGAAATATTGCCCAGCATGGATGACATCATGCCGCCCCCTTCACCGCCGCCGAGCAGAGATTCCAGCCCCGGCACCTTGTTGAGTACGCCGCTGAACTGGTCACCGGACAGGTTGCTTTGTGCCATGGCCAGCAAGGCACCGGCACCGCCAGCGGCCTGTTGCCCGGTCACACCCAGCTCCGTGGACAGGGAATCGACCAATGCCTTGGCTTCACCGGAAACGGCCATGCCGCCATTGACGCTATCCAGCGTGTTATTGGCAGAGTCACCGGCCTTGTTGATGCCATCGTTGGCGGTCTCGGACGCCTTGTTGATACCCGCATCGGCGCTCTCGGAGGCTTTGTTCACCGCCGCATTGGCGGAGTCCGTCATTTTCTTCAGATCGAAAGCCTGCACCGGGGATGCCAGCACCAGACAGAAGGACGCACCCAAAACCCCAACTCTAAACATATTCATACCTGCTCCTTGATGATTGATTGCACTTCCTTGCTCATGTGGCGACAAACCTTACCGCCTCAGGAACATCAGAACCAACAGTTTATGGCAATCCTATGACCCGTCCGGCAAACATTTCTTCAGCAGATGCAGCAGCTGTTTGCGCTCCTCCCCATCCAGGTTCTGCAGCAGCGAGGCAAACGCCTGCTCGCGGATTCGCTGCCCGTCGCTGGCCACCTTGGCGCCCTGCTCGGTGAGGAACAAGCACACTCGCCGGCCGTCTTCCGGGTCCGACTCGCGACGCAGCAGGCCCTGCGCTTCCAGCACCTTGATCTTGCGAGTGAGTTGAGCCTTATCGCGACCCTGATGACGCGCCAGACACTGGGGGCTGCTACCGGGCCGAGAGGACAGCTGCAACAGCAACGACACATCCGGCGGCCCCAGCGGCACTGGCAGCGCGGCCAGCGGTTCGCGCAGCAACTGGCGTAACCGGTTCAGCGTGGCACTGAAGGCTTCACTGAGCGGGTCGGAAATATTCCCGGGCATGGCCACTCCATATAGTTGACTTTATCAACGTTAAATCTCAATATAATTGATATTATCAACTATATGTCCGGAGATTCCCACCATGGAGCATCACTACGGTACCGCCAGCACCGAACACGCCAGCCTCTATCTGAAAAAACTCTGCCGCCATTTCAGTCACAAGGTAGAGACCGAGTTCGACGACCACCAGGGCAGGATGCAGTTTCCCTTCGGCACCTGCGAGCTGAGCGCAGACGCCACTACCCTGCAACTGCATTGCCAGGCAGACAGCGACCAGATCGCCACCCTGCGCGACGTGATCGAGCGCCACCTGGTGCGGTTTGCCACCCGCGATACCTTGACGGTGAACTGGCAGTAACGCTCTCAGTCTTCCGGTACGTTGTAGTGGAAACGCGGCAGATGCCACTGATAACGAATCGCCAGCAGGCGCACCATAAAGCCTGTCGCCAGCGTCACCGCCGTGGCCAGCCAGACCGGCGACTGCCAGTGCAGTAACAGCAGATACAGGCAGGCCGCCCCCAGCGAGACCACCGCATAGAGTTCTTTCTGGAACACCAGTGGCACCCGGTTGCAGAGCAGATCACGGATCACCCCGCCGAAGATGCCGGTAATCAGCCCGGACAGGATCGCCACCGGCGCCGCCAGGCCCATATCCAGCGCCACCTTCACACCGATCACCGTGAACACCATCAGCCCCATGGCATCCAGGATCAGAAACAGCATCCGTAACCGGCTCATCAGTGGCGCCAGCCAGGTGGTGACCAGGGCCGCCATGGCGGTCAGTGCCAGATACTCCGGGTGGGCCACCCACACCAGCGGATAATGCCCCAGCAACACATCTCGGATGGAGCCGCCGCCCATGGCGGTGACGCAGGCCACCATCACCACCCCGAACAGGTCCATGCGTAACCGCCCCGCCGCCAGCGCACCGGTCATGGCTTCGGCGGTAATGCCGATCAGATACAAGCTCAGTAGCACCGTGATTTCCTCCCGGTCTTCACATTTCTTTGACTCTCAAACAAGAATCGTTATCATCTGCGCCCAGCAGATGTAGCCAGGCTTCCCCCAGCCATCATCACACAGCGCCTGTAACCGGGCGATTCGACCTTTGCGAACGCGCACCAACTGGGGGTAATCATGTCCACGTTCCGTCTTTCCCGACTTTCCGCCTGCCTGCTACTGGCTGCCAGCCCGTCACTTTACGCAGAAACCAGCCAGAGCAATCCACCGCGCTCACTGGAAACCATTGATGTCACTGCCGCACCATCCGGGGGTGACTATGACGCAGGCATGACCACCGAAGGCAAGGACAGCTACACCACCGACGCCACCAACACCGCCACCCGTATGGTGCTATCCCCGCGGGAAACGCCGCAGTCCGTCACCGTGATCACCCGCGAGCAAATGGAAGACTTCGGCCTCAACAGTGTGGCGGAAGTGATGCAGCGCACCCCCGGGGTCACCGTGAATGCCCAGGACACGGAACGCTTGCAGTTTTTTGCCCGCGGTTTTGAAATCACCAATTTCCTCTACGACGGCATGCCCTCCATGCGCAACAGCTCCCTGGGCAAACAGGCCGCCCAGGCGGACACCTTCATCTATGACCGGGTGGAAGTCCTGCGCGGCGCCAGTGGCCTGCTGCACGGCATCGGCAATCCGTCCGCCACCATCAACCTGGTCCGCAAGAAACCCACCCGTGATTTTTCCGGCCAGGTTGGCGTCGAGGCCAACAGCTGGAACGGCTATCGTGGCGAGCTGGATGTGGGCGGCCCCATCGACGGCAATGACAAGGTACGGGCCCGCTTTGTCAGCGCCTATGAGCAGGGTGAGTCCTTCCTGGATCATTACGAGAATGAAAAGCAGGTGTTCTACGGAGTGATCGAAGGGGATATTTCCGACAGCACCATGATCACCCTGGGCATGGACTATATGGATTACGATCCGCAGGGATCCACCTGGGGTGGCATTCCGCTGTTCTACAGCGACGGCGGCATTGCCGACCTGGACCGGGATACCAACCCGGCCACCGACTGGAGCAGCTGGGCCCAGGATGCCCGCACCGCTTTCATGCACCTGGAACACCAGTTCAACAGCGGCTGGTACGGCAAGCTGGCTTATACCTACCAGGAAAACAACTACGATGCCCAACTGGCTTCCGCCGGTGGCGGCACCCTGAACCGGGACGGCAGCGGCAAGACGCTATGGTCCGGGCGCTTCCAGGAAGAAAAGCACCAGGACACCTTCGACCTGTACGCCAACGGCCCCTTCGAGTTGTTTGGTCGTCAGCATGAGCTGGTGGTCGGCGCCAGTCATTCCCGCGCCAAACGGGACTACACCGGCCAGCCCGCATTGAACTTCGATAACACCCTGGACAACCTGTTCACCTGGGACGGCAACCGGGCCAAGCCGGCCTGGGGCGCCAACAATGCCGAAGAGAAAGAGCTGATCGAGCAGACCGGCTTCTATGCCACTGCCCGCTTCAAGCCCACCGACTCCCTGGCGGTGATTACCGGCGGTCGCGTGGTGGACTGGGAACGCTCACGCAGCGGCTTCAACTGGGCCGGTCCTTTCCCTGACCATGAAAGACATTTCGAAGAAAACGGCGAAGTGGTGCCCTTTGCCGGCGTGGTTTATGACCTGAACCTGCACCACTCTGTCTATGCCAGCTACACCAGCATTTTCCAGCCGCAAACCGCCCGCGACATCGACAACCGGGTACTGGATCCGGAGGAAGGCAACAGCTATGAAGCCGGCCTGAAGAGTGAGTTCCGCAATGGTCGGGTAAACACCACCGTGGCGGTATTCCGCACCGACCAGGACAACCTGGCGGAATCCACCGGCCAGCCGATTCCCGGCGGCCCGGCCAATTCCGTTGCCTACCGTGCCGTGGACGGCGCACAGACCAATGGTTTCGAGCTGGAAGCCTCCGGCGAAATCCTGCCTCGCTGGCAACTGCTGGCCGGCTACACCTACCGGATCACCGAAGACCCGGAAGGCGACGAGCTGAACACCACCTCGCCGGAAGATATGTTGCGGCTGTCCACACGTTACCGTTTCAATGGCAGCCTGGACGGCCTGACTCTGGGCACCAGCATTGCCTGGCAGAACAAGACCTACGCCTTCGTGACCCGCCCGGGCCACAGTGGCGACTTCAAGTTCGTCCAGGACGCCTACACCCTGGTGGACCTGATGGCCCGTTATCAATTCAACCCGGCACTGTCGGTCACCGCCAATGTCAGCAACCTGACCGACGAGACATATTTCAACAACCTGGGATTCTATAACGGCGGTTATTATGGCGACGGTCGCAAAGCCAGTCTGAAGCTGAATTACCGCTTCTAACGCACCATCCCCCGGCAGAACGTAGGGTGGATTAGCCGCAGGCGTAATCCACCCTACGCGCAGCTTTAAACGCAAAGAGGCCGCACTCTCACCATGAGCGCGGCCTCTTAAATTGCAGATGAACCCCGAGCTTTCTCGCGTCGCTGTTAACTGTTCACTGTTAACTGTTCACTAACGAAATCTTGCCCTTATCGATCACGATACGACGCTCTTTATAGAGGCCACCGATGGCCTGCTTGAAGGCATTCTTGCTGCACCGGAAGGTGGCGAAGATATCTTCCGGGCTGCTCTTGTCACCCAATGGCAGTTCGCCGCCAGCAGCCTCAAGAGCCGCCAGTATCTGTTCGCTTAGCCCTTCGCTTTTCAGCGCCCCGGGAGGATTCAGTGACAGGCTGAGCTTGCCGTCCTCGCGCAGGCGTTGCACATAGCCGGTGACCCGCTGACCGGGGCGTAGCGGCGCACGCAGCTCCTGTTTGGCGATCATGCCCCAGCAGCGGTGATCCACCACCACCTTGTAGCCCAGATCCGTGCCGTGGGCTGCCACCAGAGACACTTCATCACCCTGCTGGTAGTCATCGCTGGTATCGTCAAGGAACCGGTCCAGCTGGGCGCTGGCCAGCAGGCGCCCTTCCCGGTCGGTGGTGATCATCACCAGCACCCAGTCGCCCTCGCGAATGGGCCGTTTCTGTTCAGCGAAGGGCAACAGCAGGTCCTTGGGCATGCCCCAGTCCACAAAGGCGCCCACCTTGCTGGTGGACACCACTTTCAGGAACGCCACCTGGCCGTGCTGGGCGCGGGGTGTGCGCAGGCTGGCCATGGGGCGGCCCTGGCCATCGCTGTACAGAGTGACCAGCACGCTATCACCGGGGCCCAGATTCTGGCCTTCGACCTCCCGGGACGGTAACAGCACCTCCCCCAGCGAACCGCCGTCCAGCAGCAACCCGTTATGGATCGGCTTGATGACTTCCAGGGAGTGGCGGGCGCCAAGTGTAGTGGATGCGGTCATGGTTCGGGCCTGGTTGGTTTAAGGGTGGAGTTTGGTGCCTGACCGGAATAAAAACGTAGGGTGGATTAGCCGCAGGCGTAATCCACCAGCCTTACCTTCCGAATTATCGTTACGCTGAAACGAAGGTGGATTACGCCTAGGGCTAATCCACCCTACGATTCCTGGTCACCCGTTAGGCGATTTCCGCGCAAACGCGGTTCGTAGCTCGTTGCCGCGGCGCGCTACCACATCAGATCGTCTGGGATCGGGAAGTCCTTGTAGGGGTCATCCTCGTCCACCGCCTTGCTGCCGCGCTCGTTGAGCAGCAGCACCGCAGACTCCTCACGCTGGCGAATCTTTTCTGCCACGACCGTGGGCACCAGCTCGTAGCCGTCGCCCAGGGCGACAATGGCGATCTGGCCGCGCTCAAGCTGGGCCTGCTGCTTGGCGGTGACCCAGGCCTTCTTGATCTTCTTGTCCTGTACGAACTGATAGGCCACATCGCCATGCTGGCGATCCAGACGACTCTGTTCGATCATCTGCTTGATCTGGGCGGCGATTTCCTTCTTCTCACGCTCCGCCTTGCGAGCAGCTTCACGCTGACGATCCGCTTCAGCCTTTTCCTCGCGCTGGCGACGGGCCCGCTCGGCCGGGTCTTCCAGTTCGATTTCGCCACGCTTGGCCTGGTTGGCTTCCTGGCGTTTTTGTTGTTTGGCACGACGGGCCTTCTTCTGGTCCGCCAGGCCGGCTTTCATCAATTGTTCTTGCAGGGAATTGGCCATCTTGCTCTCCGAACTCAACGGCGATTCTGGGTTAACGGGGACGCAGGCGGCACCCCCAGCAGCGGCTGGGCCCGGTGGAACCGGGTATCGTAACCGGGCTGCCAGGGGAACACGCCCTTGGGATCGGGCCACACCATTTGCAGGGCCGGGTACGGCGCCGGCAGGCTCTGGTAGAACCAGTTGGCGAAGCCCAGGTATTCCTTGTAATGCGCAAAGGCCACCGGCAGGAACATGACTTCCAGGCCATCGGCAATATCGTTGTACAGGCGGTATGGCTGATAAGGCTTGTTCAGGCCGCGAATGCGCACGGCGGCGCTGTCCAGCAGGCGGCTGGCCAGGGAATCCTTCAGCCCCAGCACGATCAGTTCCGGGTGATTCAGATTGAGGAAATGCCCCACGCTGAAGGTGAAACCAGGCTGACCATCGCCACCGGGCACCGCAAAATGGTGCCAGCCCTTGCGCTGGATATCTGCCAGCAAGTCTTTGTCTTGTGCATCTTCCGGTGCCGGATAACGGAACTGTCCGGGCATTTCATCTAGAAACATAGGTAACTGTCAGCAGGAGCCGGGCCAAACCTGCCGAACCCCGGCAAATGAATCGTGATTGTTGTGGGCATGGTACCAGAATCCCTGTGGACTTGGTGACACCCTTGTAGACCTGCAATACTGAACGTTCACTCACAAGCAGGAGTTTCCATGAAACGCATCAGTCTGCTGGCAGCCGGTTTACTGGCCGCCCCCCTGGCCTGGTCAGCACCAGGCATTGCCGTTTATGGCGGCGGCTACAGCTGGGACACCGAGTTTGAAGGCACGGTTGCCTCTGGTGGTGAAGATATCCGCATGCAGGATGACCTGGGCTTTGATGAAGCCAATCAGCAGGTGCTCTATCTGGGCGTGGAACATGCCGTACCGCTGATTCCCAATGTGCGGGTGCGCAGCCTGGATCTCTCTGATGACGCCAGCAATCGCCTGCAACGTACCTTTGTGTTCAATGGCCAGCTGTTTGTGGCCAACACCGAGGTCGCAACCGATATCGATCTGGACATCCTCGACGGCACGCTCTACTACACGCCGCTGGATAATGCCCTGAAAGTGAACCTGGGGGTGACCGTCCGCAAGATCGAGGGCAGCATCAGCCTGGACAACCTGCTGGTCAGCACCACCAAGAACTTCGATGAAACCCTGCCCATGCTGCATGCCTCTGGCCGACTCAACCTGCCGGTGCCTGGCGTCTATGTCGGCGGCGAGATCGATACGATCAGCTACGACGGCAACACCTTGCGGGATCTGACCGCTCGCATCGGCTGGCGCTCGGATTTCCTGCTTGGCGTCGAGCTGGGCTACAAGCACATGGACCTGGAGCTGGATGATGTCAGCGATCTGGATGCGGATCTGGATATGGGCGGGCCCTATCTGGCGGCCTCACTGAGTTTCTAGTGGCTTGTCACGGACCAGGCATTGCCTCTGGCCTCGGCGAAGGCAGGGACAATGCCTTTTCCTGTTGAACCTGATTAGTCGCGGCCGGCGCGCTTTGCCGGCTGTGCGCTGCCCTGGTTTTCCTGTTCGGCCATCTGTACCAGTCGCGCGTCCTTCTGCGCCCACAGATCACTGACCCACTGCTGCATTTCCGCCCGAAAAACCGGGTCTTCCTGGTAATCGCTACGCCATAGCGCCGGCTTCAGGGGGCGGGTCTGTACATCCACCACGACCCGATCCACTTGGCCACACAACAAATCCCAGAAGCCCGGCGGCGCCCCTTCCGGGTACAGGATGGTCACATCCAGTATGGCATCCAGATTGTCACCCAGAGCCGCCAGTACAAAAGCCACACCACCGGCCTTGGGCTTGAGAAGATGCCGGTAGGGAGACTGCTGGTTATCATGTTTGGCGGCAGTAAAGCGGGTACCTTCGAGAAAGTTCACCACTGTCACCGGTATACCCTGAAATTTCTCACAGGCCTGCCGGGTGATCTCCAGATCCTTGCCTTTGAGGTGGGGGTACTTCTCCAGAAACGCTTTGCTGTAGCGCTTCATGAAAGGGTAATCCAACGCCCAGAATGCCAGCCCCAGAAACGGCACCCAGATCAGTTCTTTCTTGAGGAAGAACTTGAAGTAAGGCGTCTTGCGATTGAACGCCTGAATCAGCGCGGGGATATCCACCCAGGACTGATGGTTGCTGATCACCAGATAGGAGGTGTCACCGCGCAAATCCTCCACGCCACGAATCTCCCACTGGGTGGGTGTCATCAACGCAAAGATGGCCTTGCAGATCTCGGCCCAGGTTTCAGCGATAGCCATGACGACAGAGGAGCAGACCTGGCGGGCTCGCGAACCTGGCAGGATCACCTTGAGTAGCGCCACCAGCATCATGGGGCCAATCAGTATCAGGGTATTGAGCAGCAATAACAGTGCGGTGATAACGCCCGTGATCGTGGCAGCCATGGTGACACTCCTACTCTTTTCCCTGTCAAAGAGGGTATTAAACCCGGTTCTCGCCATCACGCAAGTCTGTTCACCCGCCGCGGGAAGCAACAGCGTGATGGATTGATCTGCCGAAAACCGGCACACAAAAAAACGGCACGCTGTCGAGCGTGCCGTTTTTTCTCACCGGTAAAAGCGCTACTCGCCTTTACGCTCCACGGCCATATGGTCCACGTTCTGGAATCCACGTGGCAACTTGGCGCCACGGCGGCCCCGCTCCCCGTAGTAGTGCTCCAGATCGCTGGCCTTGAGAGTCAGATGACGTTTACCGGCATGGATGGTGAGCGCATCCTGCGGCCCCAGCACCTGCATGTCCTGCACGAACTCAATCCGGTCCGCCACCCGCGCCCCGGGGATGGACATCATCTTGTTGCCCTTGCCCCGTGCCATTTCCGGCAATTCCTTCACCGGGAACACCAGCAGACGGCCTTCGTTGGAGACCAGCGCAATCAGATCGTCATCGGTGGAGGCAATCGGTTTCGGCGGCAGAACCTTGGCGCCCTTGGGCACCGACAGCACCGTCTTGCCTGCCTTCTTGTTGGCCAGCAGATCCCCGTAGCGCACCACAAAGCCGTAACCGGCATCGGTGCTCATCAGGTAGGCGTCCTTTTCCTTGCCCATCACCGCGGCCATGAAGCTGGCCCCGGACGGTGGGCTGACACGGCCAGACAGGGGTTCGCCCTGGCCACGGGCACTGGGCAGTGTATGGGCCGGCAGGGAGTAACTGCGGCCGGTGCTGTCGATAAAGCATACCGGCTGATTGGACTTGCCCTGGGCCGAGGCCTTGTACTTGTCGCCGGCCTTGTAGCTCAGGCCAACCACATCCACCTCATGGCCCTTGGCAGAACGCACCCAGCCTTTCTCGGACAGCACCACGGTCACCGGGTCGGCGCTGACCAGATCCGTTTCGTCGAGGGCAGATGCCGCATCCCGTTCTACCAGCGGCGAGCGACGATCGTCGCCATATTTGTCCGCGTCTTCCTGCAGTTCCTTGGCCACCAGCTTTTTCATTTTCGCCATGGAGCCCAGGGTGGTTTCCAGATACTCGCGCTCTTCGTTCAGCTCATCCTGCTCGCCACGAATCTTCATTTCCTCAAGCTTGGCCAGGTGGCGCAATTTCAACTCGAGGATGGCTTCCGCCTGCTGCTCGGAAATACCGAAGCGCTCCATCAGCACCGGCTTGGGCACA
Organism: uncultured Alcanivorax sp.; assembly: GCF_947258575.1. Taxonomy (GTDB): domain Bacteria; phylum Pseudomonadota; class Gammaproteobacteria; order Pseudomonadales; family Alcanivoracaceae; genus Alcanivorax. The sequence goes on along the minus strand of NZ_CAMYIV010000005.1, from coordinate 307,473 downwards.
TCTTCGGTGCGGATGATGTGAATCACTTCATCGATATTGAGGAAGGCCACCAACAGGCCTTCCAGGATGTGCAGACGCTCCAGCACCTTGTCGAGACGGTGCTGCAGACGCCGACGCACGGTGACCATACGGAACTGCAGCCACTCGTTAAGGATCATATCCAGGCTTTTTACCTGTGGCCGGCCATCAATGCCGATCATGTTCAGGTTTACCCGGTAGTTCTTTTCCAGATCCGTGGTGGCAAACAGGTGGCTCATCAACTGGGGAATATCCACCCGATTGGAACGCGGTGTAATCACCAGACGCGTGGGATTTTCATGATCCGACTCATCGCGCAGATCACTGACCATGGGCAGCTTTTTCTTCTGCATCTGGTCGGCAATCTGTTCCAGCACCTTGGCGCCGGATACCTGATAGGGCAAGGCAGTAACGACGATGTCACCTTCCTCGCGCTCATACACGGCACGCTGCTTGAGCGACCCCTTCCCTTCCGCATACATGCGGATGATGTCGTTCTGGGAAGTAATCACCTCCCCCTCGGTGGGGAAATCCGGGCCCTGGATGTACTGCATCAGGTCATCCAGTGACGCCCCCGGATCCTTGAGCAGGTGAATACAGGCATTCGCCACTTCACGCAGGTTGTGCGGCGGAATATCCGTGCTCATGCCTACCGCGATACCGGTAGTGCCGTTGAGCAACACATTGGGCAGACGCGCCGGCAGCAGCTTGGGCTCGTCCATGGTGCCGTCAAAGTTGGGCACCCATTCCACCGTGCCCTGGCCCAGCTCGGCAAGCAGCACTTCCGCATAGGGCGCCAGTTTGGATTCGGTATAACGCATGGCAGCAAACGACTTCGGGTCATCTGCACTACCCCAGTTACCCTGACCATCCACCAGCGGATAACGGTAGCTGAATGGCTGCGCCATCAACACCATGGCCTCGTAACAGGCGGAGTCACCATGGGGGTGATATTTACCCAGTACATCACCCACGGTACGCGCGGATTTCTTGTACTTGGAGGTGGCCTTCAGCCCCAGCTCACTCATGGCGTACACAATACGCCGCTGCACCGGCTTGAGGCCGTCACCAATATTGGGCAAGGCCCGATCCAGAATCACGTACATGGAATAATCCAGGTACGCTTTTTCGGTGTATTCCCTTAAGGGAAGACTTTCAAATTCATCAGCCATTTCTTCAATGCCTTCTTCTCGATCACAGCATGTTCAAATGCTGAGAGGCTATATGTCTTTGCGATGCTCGAAGAGTTGCAAGTTGAAAGTTCAAAGTTGCAAAGCGCGGAAGAAGCCCTGCCAACCTGAACAGCCTTGCCCGCGTGCCGCCGTTAACGGCCAGCGCGAAGCGATAGCCTTTCAACACACAAGGAACTGGCTTCGCGTTGCAACTTTCCACTTGAAACTTTCCACTCAAATCTCAGCCAGATTGCCTTTCTCTTCCAGCCAGATCTTGCGATCGGAGGCGCGCTTCTTGCTCAGCAACATATCCATGAGCTGGTGGGTGTCATCGCCGCTGGTGACATCCAGGCGCACCAATCGGCGGGTATCTCGCGCCATGGTGGTTTCGCGCAGTTGCAGCGGATTCATTTCGCCCAGGCCCTTGAAGCGGGTGACGTTGACCTTGCCGCGCTTCTTTTCGGCCTTGATACGGTCCAACACGCCTGCACGCTCTTCCTTGTCCAGGGCGTAGTAAACCTCTTTGCCCACATCAATGCGGTACAGCGGTGGCATGGCCACGAACACATGGCCGTTCTTCACTAGCGCCGGGAAGTGACGCAGGAACAGGGCACAGATCAGGGTGGCGATATGCAGGCCGTCGGAATCCGCATCGGCAAGGATGCACACCTTGCCGTAACGCAGACCGCCCAGATCATCACTGCCCGGCTCGATACCCAGTGCCACGGCAATATCGTGAATTTCCTGGCTGCCCAGCACTTCGCCGGAGTCCACTTCCCAGGTGTTCATGATCTTGCCGCGCAGGGGCATGATGGCCTGGTAGACCCGGTCCCGGGCCTGCTTGGCAGAGCCACCCGCCGAGTCCCCTTCCACCAGAAAGATTTCGCTCTGGGACGGATCATCGCTGGTGCAGTCGGCCAGTTTGCCGGGCAGCGCCGGACCACTGGTGATCTTCTTGCGGGTGACTTTCTTGGCGGCCCGCAGACGCTTCTGGGCATTGTTGATGCACAGGTCCGCCAGCTTCTCTGCTTCATCGGTGTGCTGATTCAGCCACAGGGAAAAGGCATCCTTGACCACGCCGGACACGAACGCGGCGGTCTGCCGGGAACTGAGCCGCTCCTTGGTCTGGCCGGCGAACTGCGGGTCCTGCATCTTGACGCTGAGCACATAGGCAACCCGGTCCCAGATATCTTCCGGGGTCAGCTTTACGCCACGGGGCAACAGGTTGCGGAATTCACAGAACTCGCGCATGGCTTCCAGTAAACCAGAGCGCAGGCCATTCACATGGGTGCCGCCCTGGGGGGTGGGAATCAGGTTAACGTAGGATTCCTGCACCAGCTCGCCGCCTTCCGGCAGCCACATCACCGCCCAGTCCGCCGCTTCGGTTTCGGCGCTCATGGCACCATTGAAGGGCTCATCCGGCACCCGCTCCCAGCCACGACCGGATTCCAGCAGGTATTCGATCAGGCCATCAGCGAATTGCCAGGCATCCGTTTCACCGCTGACCTGGTTGTCCAGGGTAACCAGCAACCCCGGGCACAACACCGCCTTGGCGCGCAGCAGATGCTTGAGCCGGGAAACGGAAATCTTCGGTGAATCAAAATACTTGGCGTCGGGCCAGAAACGCAGAATGGTGCCGGTGTTGCGTTTGCCGACGGTATCGACCACTTCCAGATCGCTGCGTTTTTCGCCATCACCGAATTCCATCCGGTGCAGCTGGCCGTCCCGTTTCACCAGGATTTCCAGCTTGGTGGAGAGGGCGTTAACCACGGACACGCCGACACCATGGAGACCACCGCTGAACTGGTAGTTGTTGTTGGAGAACTTGCCGCCGGAATGCAGCGTGGACAGGATCACTTCCACCCCGGGCTTCTTCTGAACCGGGTGCATGTCCACCGGCATGCCGCGACCGTCATCCTCCACTTCCACGCCGCCATCTTTCAGCAGGGTGACCTTGATGGATTTGGCATGGCCGGCCAGGGCTTCATCCACCGAGTTGTCGATGACTTCCTGGGCCAGGTGGTTGGGACGGGAGGTATCGGTGTACATCCCCGGACGCTTGCGCACCGGGTCGAGGCCCGACAACACTTCAATATTTTCGGACGTATACGTATTGGCCATAGATTTTCCAGAAGCGCCAGACGCATGACGCCAGACGCTGAACGCTTGGCAGGATCAAGCGTCTGGCGTCTGGCCTCGGGCATCAGGCGTGTATTTCAATACCACAAAACCGCAGTATCAGCGGAATGAAGGCGTCAAAGTTATCAAAGCCGTGGCTGCCACCCAAGCCGCAATAGCGGTGGCAGTCCCCGTAATAGTCCCAGCCGTCTTCCCAATCGAGGGTTTCATCGCCGGTCTGGGTGAGCAGAAGCAGGTTTTCCGGCTGGCTGATGGCCGGCACTTCATAGCGCTTCAGCTCGTCCAGCCAGGCCGGATTGAATTCCCAGGCCTCGCCGGTGTGATAGTTATGCTGGATACCTGTGTATTTGTCCAGTAGTCGCCAGGGTCGAACCGCAGGATTTACGATTACCGCCTGCAAATCATGGTGCTCGGCCAGCCAGGTAGCATAGAAACCACCCAGAGATGAGCCCAGCAACGCCACCGGACCGGCCCCGGCAATCACCGCATCCAGCTCCGCCATGGCCGCCTTGGGCTCCACCGGCAGCGCCGGCACGTGCAACCGCTCCGGACAACCGGCACGCTCAAACACCTCTCGCAACCGGGTCGCCTTGTGGGACGCCGGGGAACTGTTGAAGCCGTGGATATAGATGAGAGAGGTTTCTGGAGCCATAGGAATTCAACAGGTCGGAGGATCAAACAGTGAACAGTGAACAGTGAACAGTGAACAGTGAACAGTGAACAGTGAACAGTGAACAGTGAACAGTGAACAGTGAACAGTGATGATGCTGGCAGGCCCGGTTGAGGAGTCAAGCGGTTTCGCTGTTAACTATTCACTATTAACTGTTCACTGATCAGTATCCCTTGACGCTGAAGTCCACCTCAAAGGTAATCCCCTCCACCCGGCTGACAGCGGTGTCGATGCGACCGTCCGGGTACAGGTCCAGCCAGCGGTAGCCCGGGTTGCTGTCGTCGACGGCGAAGTCTTCGCTTTTCGGTTTGAACTGCACGCAGGTGCTGGGCACTGCCAGCAGGCGTACGCCGTTGCGCAGGTCATCATATTCCTGATGCACATGGCCCCAGATAATGGCGCGCACACGGGGGTGGCGGTCGATGACGGCGAAAAACTGCTCGGCACTACCCACCACCTGGGTGTCCAGCCAGGCACACTCCATGGGCACCGGATGGTGATGCAGGCATACCATCAGATGTTCGCCACGGGCGTTGGCCAGGGCGTCATCGAGAAATTTCAGGTCTTCGTCAAACAGGTCGCCAGGGACTTCACCGGGGATGGTGGAGTCGAGCATGATGATGGTCCAGTTGCCGATCTCCAGCACACAGGGACTGATGCGCTCGCGATGGCAATCCAGGGCCTGGAGCATGGGGGCGGGCTTGTCGTGATTGCCTTCCAGCCAGTATACCGGTGCCGGGAAGGCAGAAAGGGCCTGCTCCAGCCGCTGATACGACTCAAAGGAAGCATCCTGGGACAGATCCCCGGTGGCCAGAATCAGGTCCGGACTGGGCTGCTCACCACGGATCAGCTCCAATACCTTATCCAGACTGAACTGGGTATTCAGGCCCAACAGCTTGCCTTGTGTATCGGCAAACAGATGGCAGTCTGATAACTGCACCACTCGAAGGGGCTGCAACTGCTGCGTCAAGATCCCCGCTCCCGTCCTCGATTTATTATTCCCGTTTGGGAGGCAGCGAATGCTCTCCCGAGCATTCCCTCAACGCTCATGAATCACTTATAACCAAGATGATGGCACTTTTCTAGGAAAGACGTCCAAGATCAGGACATGGTTAGCATTTCTTTACAGCTACCTTGAGGAATTACCGGTCACCTGCTGGCGCCAGTCGTTGCCTGCATCACGACCATGGTCGTGGACATGGCGCAACCACTCGGCCAGGAAACGGTTCCACTGCACTTTTTCATCACGCTGGTGCATATGGCGATTGGGATAGGCATAGCGGGCATTGACCCGCCGAAAAGGACGCGCCTCGGTGACTTCAGCCAGGCGCGCATCGTGATACAGCCGCACGGTCAGGCGTGAGGCCGGCAACACATCCAGCAACTCCTGGTCTTCCAGGCGTACGGTGGTGGTATAAGGGGAGCGTTCCAGCACCCGCAGTTGCAAGGTATGAGTATGCTGGGTGTGACCCAGCTCCACATCCATGCTGTCGCGCTCACCCATGGCGTTCATCAACGGCAGCATGCGGGCGTAGTTTTCCTCGCACTGGCTCATCAGGGCCCGAAAATCCAGCCGGTAGCGATCGCGGCGTTTCATACTCCGTCCCAGGCTGCATCCAGCCGGTCGCGGTGCAGCAGCAGCCACTGCAGAGCAATCAGCGACGCCGCGTTATCCACCAGACCGGACGCCAGCAATTCGGGAATCTCTGCCACCGGCACGGTCAGGGCACGAATGTCCTCACCTTCGTCCGGGCACCCGAAGATACCGCCGGCGTCAGCCAGATCTGCCTGGCCGACAAATACCTGCAGACGCTCATTGGTGCCACCGGGGCTGGGCATATAGGCGGCGATGGTTTCCATCTCGCCCAGGGTAATGCCTGCTTCCTCCATGGCTTCACGGCGGATCAGGTCAGCGGCACTTTCGCCGTCCTTGTCAGCAATGCCGGCGATCAACTCCAGACACCAGGGCGACTGGCGCCATTCCAGCGCGCCCACACGGAACTGCTCCACCAGCAGGATTTCACCCCGGCGGGGATCATAGGGCAGCACCGCCGACGCCTGCGGGCGCACAAACAGCTCCCGGCGTACCGGTTTGCCCCAGCCGCCGCTGTACTGCCGGTGTCTCAGGGTCAGGGTGTCGACACGAAAGAAGCCCTGAAACGGGGTAACCCGTTCCAGCACTTCCACGTCATCGGGGCCGAACAGCGGCTTCAGATCACTCATTGGCTTCATGGTAAAGGGCGCTACCCTTTTCACGGAACTCCTTGGATTTCTCTTCCATGCCGGCCTCCGCGTCCGCCTGCGCCACCTGCTCTCTGCCATCGCCGTAAATCTCACGGACTTCCTGGCTGATCTTCATGGAGCAGAACTTGGGCCCGCACATGGAGCAGAAATGCGCCACCTTGTGGGCCTGCTTGGGCAGGGTTTCATCGTGGAATTCCCGGGCACGGTCCGGGTCCAGGCCCAGATTGAACTGGTCTTCCCAGCGGAATTCGAAGCGCGCCTTGGACAGGGCATTGTCGCGCAGCTGGGCGCCCGGATGCCCCTTGGCCAGATCCGCCGCATGGGCGGCAATCTTGTAGGTAATGATGCCTTCCTTCACGTCTTCCCGGTTGGGCAGACCCAGGTGCTCTTTGGGCGTCACATAGCAGAGCATGGCGGTGCCGTACCAACCGATCATGGCGGCGCCAATGGCGCTGGAAATGTGATCGTAGCCCGGAGAGATATCGATAGTCAGCGGACCCAGGGTGTAGAACGGCGCCTCACCACAGTGCTTCAGCTGCTCGTCCATGTTGGCCTTGATCATGTGCATGGGCACGTGGCCGGGGCCTTCGATCATCACCTGCACGTCGTGCTCCCAGGCGATCTTGGTGAGTTCACCCAGGGTGCGCAGTTCACTGAACTGGGCTTCATCGTTGGCATCGGCAATGGATCCGGGGCGCAAGCCATCACCCAGACTGAAGGTCACGTCGTAAGCCTTCATGATCTCGCAGATGTCTTCGAAATGGGTGTAGAGAAAGCTCTCTTTGTGGTGAGCCAGGCACCACTTGGCCATGATCGAGCCACCGCGGGAGACAATACCGGTGACCCGGTTGGCGGTCATCGGCACGTAGCGCAGCAGTACGCCGGCGTGAATGGTGAAGTAGCTCACCCCCTGCTCGGCCTGCTCGATCAGGGTGTCGCGGAAGATTTCCCAGGTCAGGTCTTCGGCCACGCCGTTGACCTTTTCCAGTGCCTGATAGATCGGCACCGTGCCGATGGGCACCGGCGAGTTACGCAGAATCCACTCGCGGGTTTCATGGATATTGTCGCCGGTGGACAGGTCCATCACCGTATCGCCGCCCCAGCGGGTGGCCCAGGTCATCTTGGACACTTCTTCCTCGATGGAAGAGGTCACCGCCGAGTTACCGATGTTGGCATTGATCTTGGTAAGGAAGTTACGGCCGATGATCATCGGCTCGATTTCCGGGTGGTTGATATTTACCGGAATCACCGCCCGGCCGCGGGCCACTTCGTCACGGACAAATTCCGGGGTGATTTCCGCCGGGATGCTGGCGCCGAAATCCTGCCCCGGATGCTGATCCATGGGCAGCCCCGCTTCCCGGTGCTCACGCAACCGCTGGTTCTCGCGGATGGCGATAAATTCCATTTCCGGGGTAATGATGCCCTGGCGGGCATAGTGCATCTGGCTGACGTTCTTGCCGGCTTTGGCACGGCGCGGAACGCGGGTGTGCTGGAAACGCAACCCGGCCGTTTTCAGGTCCTTGGCGCGCTTTTGCCCGTATTCACTGGTCAAACCATCCAGTTGCTCGGTATCATCCCTTTCCTGAATCCAGTTCATACGGATTGGCGCCAAGCCCCGCCGCACATCAATGGTCACGTCCGGGTCGGTATAGGGGCCGGACGTATCGTAGACGCTAACCGGTGGGTTATCCTCGAACTTTCCGTCCGCCAACGGGGTCGGACTCTGGCGTATTTCTCGCATGGGGACACGAATGTCCGGGCGAGAGCCGGTAACATAAATTTTTTGCGAGCCGGCGATAGGCTGGCAGGATTCATCAATCGTATTAGCGGTGATGGGGCGCTGATCGTCTGGCACGTCGGCCTCCGGAAAACATGGGAAAAGACAGGAATGGCGGACACTATACGCCAGCGCCTATCGGCCAAACAACCGCGACACCGGTGTGACAGAAGCCGTATCAATTTTCTGTACCACCCAGTACTATAATGACCAAACTCACCCAGGAAAGAGTGCACCAGAATGAAGCGCAGCCCAACCAAGATCCTCGTTCTCATGCTGACCTCACTGGCCAGTTCCGTCCACGCCGCCGATCTGGTCGAGATCGCCAACGCCGCCTGGAGCTATGACGGCACCTGGCGAGCCGCCCGCATGAGCTGGGACGCGGACCAGCAACTGCTGGTGCAGGGCCGTGCGGCATTATTCCCCACTGTCTCCGCCACTTATGGCCGGTATGACACAGAGCGTGATTTGAAGGACTTGGGCGTCACCCAGGAATTCGGCACCGAGACCACCACGGTGCAACTGACGCAGCCGTTGTTCCGCGTGGATGCCTGGTACGGCTACAAGGAAGCCAAGTCGAGCACCGATATTGCCCAAGCCAATTTCCAACAGGCCCGGCAGGATTTTGTCCTGCGCGTGGCCCAGGGCTACTTCGGTGTACTGCGCGCCTGGGACACCTTGGTGTCCGCCAAGGCCGAAGAAAAAGCCATCGGCCGGCAACTGGAACAGACCCAGGAACGTTTCGATGTGGGACTGGTACCCGCCACCGATGTGGAAGAAGCCCAGGCCACCTATGACCTGACCCGGGTGAACCTGATTGTCGCCCAGCAACAATATGACATCGCCCGCGATCAGCTGGAATCGCTGAGCGGTCAACGCTGGGAAACACTCTCTGAACTCAAAGACGAACTGCCCATGAAAGGCCCGCAACCGGCCGACATGAATGACTGGATCGACAAGGCCCAGTCCCAAAACCCCCAGGTTCTGGCCGCCCGGTATAATTCCGAACTGACAGAAAAAACGGCCAAACGCCAGTTGGGAGCCCAGCTTCCCCAAGTTCAATTTGTTGCCCAGTACCAGAACGCCAACTCCATCCCTGAAGATAATAGCGCCTCAGGCTTTGGTACCGGGGTCAACCCGGACAGCGACACCAAACAGATCGGCGTGGAAGTCACCATGCCTCTGTTTCAGGGGGGCGGCCTGAACAGCCGCCGCAAGGAAGCCTCTCTGCGTGCAGATGCTGCGGTCTACCAGTACCAGCAGGCCCTGCGCGATATCATTCAGCAGGCCCGCAGTGCCTATCGCACAGTGGAATCCGATGCCCTGCGCGTGAGCGCCCGCAAGCAGGCCATCCGCTCCGCCCGCTCGGCCCTGGAAGCTACCCAGTCAGGTTACGAGGTCGGTACCCGTAATGTGGTGGACGTGCTCAACGCCCAGCAGGCCCTGTTCGCCGCCGAACGCGACTACGCCAACGCCCGTTACGACTACATCATCAACTCCCTGACCCTGAAATCCACCACCGGTGACCTTCAGCAGGGAGACCTGGCAGGCATCAACCAGTGGCTCTCGGACACCAACACCCTGAACATCTACCAGCCGGACCTGGAAGGCCGCAGCGACGCGCTGGTGCCTGACGCGCGGTACTGAAGAGCAGTGAATAGTTGCGCGTGTGAGCGCAACCATTCTCTGAAAGCCAAGAGGCCGCGCCCATACACTGGGCGCGGCCTCTTGCGTTTAATGCTGTAAAAGTCCTTTCGCGTCGCTGTTAACTATTCACTGTTAACTGTTCACTAATCAGTTCAAGCCCTTTCTCCAGCGCCCCACGATTGGCTTCCACCACCGCTGCGGCCGCCTGCCCCTGACGCTGGCGTTGATCCGGATATCGGAACAGGGCCTGCAAGGCAATCGCCAGGGCATCCGCATTGTCCACCAGGGCCAGGGCATCGGCATCATCCAGCAGCCCGGCGATGGCGGTAAAGTTGTGCAGGTGCGGCCCGGTAACGACCGGCTTGCCCCAGCCGGCCGGCTCCAGCAGATTGTGCCCGCCCACCGGCACCAGCGAACCACCGACAAACGCCACATCCGCCACACCGAACAGCATCAGCAGTTCGCCCATGGTATCGGCCAGGTAAACCCCGGTGTCGGCCGAGATTGCCTCTTGCCTGCTGCGCCGGGCCAGCGCGAGCCCCTGCTGGCGAATCAACTGCGCCACGCTGTCGAACCGTTCCGGATGCCGGGGCACCAGCACCAGCAGCGCATTGGGCAGCACTTGCAGCAATGCCTGGTGGGCTACCAGTACAGGCTCATCCTCGCCAGGGTGCGTACTGGCAGCGATCCATACCGGGCGCTCGCCAATTTCCGCCCGCAAACTCGCCGCCGCCTGCCGGACCGTATCGTCCAGGCTCATGTCGAATTTCACGCTGCCGATGGCATGGACCCGTTCCGGCCAGGCCCCCAGGGCGATATAACGCTCCCGTTCCACCGGGGTCTGCACCGCCAGGGCATCGAACCGCGCCATCATCGGTCGCACCAGGCGGGGAAGCTTGCTGTAGCCCCGGTAGCTTTTTTCCGACAAGCGCCCGTTCATCAGCATCAGCTTGGCGCCGTGACGTTTCACCGCTGCACACAGGTTGGGCCACAATTCGGTTTCCAGCACGATCACCGTTTTCGGATCAAACGCTCGCAGAAAACGGTTCAGCGCAGTGGGCAACTCCCAGGGGCAATAGACATGGGTCACCCGATCTCCGAACAGGGCTTTCACCCGCTCCGAACCGGTGGGTGTCGTCGTGGTCACCAGCAATGGCGTATCCGGATAATCCGCCAGCAACCGCTCGATCATCGGCACTGCCGCCAGGGTTTCCCCCACCGACACCGCATGCACCCAGATGCTGTTTTTCAGGGTGCCGGGGCGATACCCCCAGGCCATGCGTTCCTTCCAGCGCTGACGATAGGCCGGCGCCTGCCGACCGCGCAGCCAAAGGCGCAAAAACAGTAACGGGAGCAGTAAATACCAAAGAAAGGAGTAAAGGGTTTGCATAGGCGCTCTTGTCTCGGTGTGAGGACTGCTTGCATGCATAACGCTACAGGAAAAGCAGGGTAATGCCTGTTGCCTGCTTGCGTGCCCGCAGCGCAGCCTATGCTAGCATAGCGGCAACTTTCTCTGATGGTGAGCCATGAGTCACTCCCCTCTGAAACCCGACATTCTGATCTTCGGCGGCGGCATTGCCGGCCTGTGGCTGATCAACCGGCTCAACGCGGCCGGATACCAGTGCCTGCTGCTTGAAACCGACACCCTGGGCGGCGACCAGACCCTGGCCAGCCAGGGCATTATTCACGGCGGCCTCAAGTATGCCCTGGGCGGCAACCTGTCCAGTGAATCGGAATCCATTGCCACCATGCCGGACCGCTGGCGTGCGGCCATGGCCGGCGACGATCCGGTGGACCTGCGCCAGCTGCAAGTGCTCAGCGATACCCAGCACATGTGGTCCAGTGGTTCCGTGGCCTCGCGCATGACCAACTTCTTCGCCAGCAAGATGCTGCGTGGGCGCATCGAAAAACTGAAGCGGGAGCATTTCCCTTCCGCGCTGGCGGACAAGGCCTTCAAGGGCAATGTCTACAAGCTGGATGATCTGGTCATCAACACCGAATCATTGATCGACACCCTGGCCGCGCCGGTGCGTGAACGCCTGCTGGCCTTCGATATGGAACGCGATTCTCTGGAATGGGGAGAGCAAGGGCTGAAGGCGGTAACCGTCAATGGCCAGCGTATCGAACCGGCCCTGACCATCCTGTCCGCCGGCAATGGCAACCCGGCACTGCTGGACGGCGCCCATCAGGCCCACCTGCTGCCCGAGGAACACAGCCAGTTACGGCCGCTGAAAATGTTGCTGGTGAAACACGACCTGGGCCACCGCCTTTACGCCCACTGCGTCGGCACCAGCAACAAGCCGGTGCTCACCGTGACCACCCATGACTGCCCGGATGGCAAGGTGGTCTGGTATCTGGGCGGCGACCTGGCCGAGCGGGGCGTGGAACGCAGTGACCAGGAACAACTGGCCGCCGGCCGAGACGAAATGAAGCAGTTGTTTCCCTGGCTCGATTTCAGCCAGGCCGAATTCGCTGTCCTCAACGTGACCCGCGCCGAACCGAAACAACAGGCGCTGGTAAAACCGGACAACGCCTACGCCCACCGCGATCACAACCTGATCGTCGCCTGGCCCACCAAACTCACCCTGGCCCCGGATCTGGGCGACAGAGTGATGGCGTTGGTCAAAGAAAGCGGCCTGGAACCGGGGACACCGCTAACGGTACCGGCAGCGCTGGAACAGGCGCCCATGGGCGTGCCGTACTGGCACCGCTGTTTTTGATCCCCCTGCAGGAGCGCCGCTTGAGGCGCGAACCTGCTTGCGACGGCTTTCCCAAGTACAATTCGCGCCTCAAGCGGCGCTCCTACAGCGAGAATGTTTCAGGAGACTTCATGTCCTTCATGCGCCCGCTGGGCAACACAGGGTTAACCGTCAGCGCTCTCGGCCTTGGCACGGTAAAGATCGGCCGCGACAAGGGCGTGAAATACCCCAGCGCCTTCACCATTCCCGATGACAAGTCGGTGGTGGAATTGATCGCCCGGTCCCGGGACCTGGGCCTGAACCTGATCGACACCGCACCGGCCTATGGCCGCAGCGAAGAGCGCCTGGGACAACTGCTCCGCGATCGCCAGCACTGGGTCATCGTTACCAAGGTGGGCGAGGAGTTCGACAACGACAGCGGCGACAGCCACTTCGATTTCTCCCCGGAACATGTACGCACCTCGGTGGAACGCAGCCTCAAGCGACTCAATACCGACTACCTGGATTGTGTGCTGGTGCATTCCGACGGCAACGATCTGGACGTCCTCAACATGGGCACCCTGGATGCCCTCAACGATCTGAAAAAAGACGGCCTGATCCGCGCCACCGGCATGTCCAGCAAGACCGTGGCCGGCGGTATCGACACCCTCAACCAGGCAGACGTGGCCATGGTCACCTACAACCTGGCCCATGATGAAGAGCTACCGGTGATCGAACACGCCGCCGCCCGGAACAAGGGCATCCTGATCAAGAAAGCTTTTGCCAGCGGCCACCTGCACAACCAGGGAAAGGACCCGGTGCAGGAAAGCATGAACAAGATCCTTGGCACCCCCGGCGTCGGCAGTATTATTGCCGGCACCATCAACCCGCAGCACCTGCGGGAGAACGTGGAAAAAGCACGCCGCGCCTGCGGCGAATAACAAAAAAAGGAAACACTATGCGCAGCTTACTAAGTATCGCGCTGTTATTACTGGCCTCAGCCGGCCAGGCCGACAAGGTCTATCTTCTGGAAAACGCACCCAGCGACTGCCGGGGCGGCGATACCGTTACTATAGAAACCGGCGGCAAACTTCAGGGCCTGCTGTTCAGTGACGCCTGGATCGAAAACAACGCCAAAAAGAAACTGTTCAAGGCCATCAAAAAAGCCGACGGCAACCGGGCAGTCCTGAAAGACCGGCGCGTGTTTCTGATGGATAATCATCATCGCGGGATTCAACGCATTGAGCTGGAAGCCTGGACCTGGCGCTGTGAAGGGCAATTAAAAATTGATAATGAATAATTGATAATGGAAAGCCGCCAGGTTTCGAGGCCGCAGGCTGCGTTGCAAGCGCCGCGCTTGCGCTGACCTTACCCGACTGGTGTAGGGTGGGTTAGCCCGAAGGGCGTAACCCACCAGTTAACCCACCGCTTCCAATGGCTGCTCGCCCAGTGCCACCGACGCCGCCTGATGTCCTTGCCAATAGCCCTGCTCCAGCTTCTGCCCATTGGTGGTCAAGCGGCTCACCGGAAAATCCCGGCCCGGCGCAATCACGGTTAGCCGACAATCCGCCGGCGGATTATCAATAAAGTCCAGCGCGTCATTGTAGGCTTGCGAGCGCTTGAGCATGCCCGCATACAAACCCGGCATATCCTTGACCCAGGGTTTCAGCAGCGGCGTCAACGCGCTGGGTTTCTTGCGATAGCCCTGATGCCGCGACAGCACCACGGTGATATCCCTGGCGCCCTGCTCATAGGCCCAACGCACCGGAATGGAATCGCCCAGCCCGCCATCAGTCATGGGATGCCCGTTCACCGTGGGGAATTGCCGGTAAGCAAAAGGAATGGAACAGGACGCCGTCATGATCTCATTCAGGTTATCCGGCGTCGCCCGATGATAACGGGGCGCACCGTCCTCCACAGACGTGGTTACCACCCATAGCGGTGTCTGCGACTGCCAGTGCCGGCCCAGATTGAGCGGCACATCCTGCAAGGATTGATGCCATAACCAGTGCACGTCACACAGATGACCGCCGCTCATGAAACGCTGCCAGTTGATGAACTCAGCCCGGCAGGCGTGATCGGTGATGATGCGCCGACTGCGCCCATGATCCCCGGCCAGGTAACCAATCAGATTGGTAGAGCCGGCGGACACGCCCACCGCAAAATCGAATTCCCGGTACTCATTTTCCAGAAAGGCATCCAGCACCCCGGCGGCAAAAATACCGCGCATGGCGCCTCCTTCCACAACCAGCGCTCGCGAAGACATGCACGCCTCCTGTTGGATCCGACTTCCTTATCAACTCTGTCAAAACGCGGCCAAAAGCGGAAATAGCACAGCCCTTTTCCCGCCATCGTTGCCGGCAATAGCAGTGCCAAACCGCAACGCAACCTTTTGCACTCTTACAGCGCAGCTGCATCAGCGTGGCGCATACCAGCCTGACGGCTGCCGCCGATAACGTCAGCCCTCAGAGATTTAATTTTTGTAAAAACAATCACTTAAATTATTTCCATTCGTTTGGCACCGCCTTTGCACAAGTCCGCATACCAACTTGTGTACAACCAGGTGTGCTAACGAATGATTGGCTGGACTCTTCAACAATGGCAGGCGGCCTACCGCAGCGGTGACCTCACCCCGGTACAGGCCATGAAACAACTGGCGACACTGCTGCACGACAGCGAGCGCGCCCTGTGGATTCACCTGCTGGACGAGTCCTCTCTGCTTGCCCAGGCCAATGCCCTGACCGACCCGGATCTGCCTTTATACGGCGTGCCTTTTGCGGTGAAGGACAATATCGATGTGGCCGGCATTCCCACCACCGCCGCCTGCCCCGCCTTTGCCTACATCCCGCAGGAAGACGCCACCGTGGTCAGACTTCTGCGCGAGGCCGGCGCCATTGTGGTGGGCAAAACCAACCTGGATCAGTTCGCCACCGGCCTGGTTGGCACCCGCTCCCCTTACGGTGAGGTACCCAACCCTTTCAACCCCGACTACCTCAGCGGCGGCTCCAGTTCCGGCTCCGCTGTCAGTGTCAGCCTGGGGCTGGTGCCTTTCTCCCTGGGTACCGACACCGCTGGCTCCGGGCGAATTCCCGCTGCCTTCACCAATACCGTGGGCCTGAAACCCACCCGCGGTGCCGCCAGTACCAAAGGTGTGGTGCCAGCCTGTCGAACACTGGACTGTGTCAGCGTCTTTGCGCTGAACGTAGAAGACGCCCAGAGCGTTTACCGCATCATCGGCCAGTTCGATAGCGCCGATGCCTACTGTCGCCAGGCACCGTCGCGCCAGAACACCAGGCTGCCGCCTCGCCCCCGACTGGGCATCCCCAGGGACCTGCCCTGGTTCGGTGATACCCGGGCGAAAGCGCTCTGGGAACAGCAACTGGAAAGCCTCAGCCGCATTGCCGAACTGGTTACCGTGGACACCATGGTGCTGCAGGATGCTGCCGCCCTGCTCTATCAGGGGCCCTGGGTCGCCGAGCGTTTCACCGTCACCGAAGCCCTGCTGCACAGGCAGCCGGACGCAGTACTGCCGGTCATTCGCGACATCCTCGAACCGGCCGCACAACTCAGCGCCGTTGACAGTTTCCGTGCCCAATACCGGCTGGCCGAACTCAAGCGCCAGTCCGACACCCTGCTGGCGGAGGTAGATGCGTTACTCCTGCCCACGGCGCCGGGGATCTACACCCGCGACGCAGTGCGCGACGACCCCATCACCCTGAACAGCCAACTGGGCACCTGGACCAACTTCGTCAATCTGCTGGACCTGTGTGCGCTGGCCTTACCCGGCGGCTTTCGGGATGACGGTCTGCCCGGGGGCGTCACCCTGATCGCCCCGGCCTGGAACGACCATGCCCTGGCCGAATTCGGACAACGCTGGCAACAACACCAGCCCTGGCAGGCCGGCGCCACCGGACTGGATCTGCCCGCGCCGCAAACACCCACCACCATTGACGATGACAACACCATCACCGTGGCCGTAGTCGGCGCCCACCTCACCGGCATGCCACTCAACAGCCAGCTCACCGAGCGTGACGCGGTGCTGCTGGAAGCCACTCACACCGCACCCTGCTACCGCCTCTACGCCCTGGCCAACACGGTACCTCCCAAGCCCGGCCTGATCCGCAATGAAAAGGACGGCGGCGCCAGCATTCCCATCGAACTGTGGCAAATGCCGATCGAACACTTCGGCAGCTTTGTCGGCCTGATTCCCGCCCCGCTGGGCATCGGCAGCCTGGAAACCGTGGATGGCCGCTGGGTGAAGGGCTTTATCTGCGAGCCCTGGGCCATCGATGACGCCACCGACATTACCGAACTGGGCGGGTGGAGACACTACAGTGCTTCACTCCATCAGACCGCTTCTCGATAAAGACGGCCCGCTACAGAGTGAAACCGATGGAAACAACGTCATGACTCTATCTCCCAGTAACAGACAACCTAGCCTGTCAGAACAGATCTATGCCCGGCTCAAGCAAGATATCTTTGATTTTCGTCTGCTGCCCGGAGACCGTTTCACCGAAAACCACATAGCCGAAAAAATGGGCTCCTCACGCACACCCGTTCGCGAAGCGTTGTTTCGCTTGCAGCGTGAATCGTATGTGGATGTCCTGTTCCGCAGCGGCTGGCAGGTGAAACCGTTTGATTTTCGCTATTTCGAAGAACTCTACGGTGTCCGCACCGCTCTCGAATGCGCGGCAGTGGACACCCTCTGCAAGCTCCCAAGGGGAGCTGCAGCAAACCAAACGCTGCAGCAACTGATGCAACAATGGAGCCTCTCACCCATCGAAAGACTGACGGACGGCCCTGCCGTCGCCGTCATGGACGAGAACTTCCACGGCCAACTTGTCGCCGCCGCGGGCAACCGGGAAATGGAACGCATTCATCAGGATCTTACCGAACGACTGCGTATCATCCGGCGCCTGGATTTCACCCAGCAAGACCGCATTGCGGCCACCTATGACGAACACGCCGCCATCCTCAAGGCCGTTGAGAATGGCCAGGCTGAAGATGCCAAGCATCATCTGCAGAGCCACATCGAATCCTCCCGACATGCCGTCCGCAACATTACCCTGCACATGCTGCAGGAAGCCCATGCTAACAATCAGAACACTGCTGCAATCAGAAGCCATATTCATAGGGGAGGGGCCACTACCGCCGCAATACCACAGCCGGATAGCTCTTCCTGAATCACCGCTTTCACGGGTTGCTCCTGTGCGTCGATACCCTAGTCAGCTTACACTGGCCGCCTTGCACACTGACAGGCGACCACAATGCTCAACCGGATGACCCAATTGTTCCCGCTATGGGCCCTGTTGTTTTCCCTGCTGGCCTACTGGCAACCTGCCCTGCTGGTCGGCGGCAAGGACGCTATTGTGCCATTGCTCATGCTGATCATGTTCGGCATGGGCCTGTCGCTCACCTGGGAGGATTTTCAGCGGGTGCTGCGCCAGCCGGGAATTATCGCCCTGGGGCTGCTGCTGCAGTACAGCCTGATGCCATTGCTCGCCTTTGCCATCGGCATCGCCCTGCAGCTGCCCCAGGAATTACTGGTGGGGCTGGTACTGGTGGGCGCCTGCCCCGGCGGCACTGCGTCCAATGTGATCGCCTATCTGGCGCGGGCGGATGTGGCCCTGTCCGTGGCCATTACCTTTGCCTCTACCCTCGTGGCGGTGGTTGCCACGCCTTTACTGACCTGGGTGTATCTAGGCGAGCGCATTCCGGTGCCCATCGATGGCATGCTGATTTCATTGCTGCAAATCGTGCTGCTGCCGGTGACCGTGGGCTGCTTTCTCAACACCCGCTTTGCCCGCCAGCTGGCACCGCTGCGGGATGTCTTTCCGCTGGTTTCCGTGGCGGCCATTGTGGTGGTGATCGGGATTATCGTGGCACTGAACCAGGGACGCATTGCCCAGGCAGGCATTGCCATCTTTATTGCGGTGGTGGCCCACAACGGTCTCGGCCTGGCCAGCGGCTACGGCATCGCACGGCTGTTGCGCCTGGATAAAAAGCGCGCCCGCACCCTCGCCATTGAAGTGGGCATGCAGAATTCCGGGCTGGGAGTGGCTCTGGCGGTGAAGCACTTCAGTGCCATGGCCGCGCTACCCGGTGCGCTATTCAGTATCTGGCACAATTTGTCCGGATCCTTCCTGGCCACAATCTGGCAACATGATACTTCTGGTTCAAACATTTGTAGCGACAACGAATAACATCATTAGCAAAATCACTTGGGAGCAAGGCCCTGCCCATAAAAAAAGCGGACCAGAGGCCCGCTTTGATATTGCTCACAACCTGAATCAGTCGATCACGCTGCTACCCGCTCCAGCGCTGATATCCTTGAGGATAACCGTGCCCGTGGCCGAACCATCGGACACCCAAGGCTCCAAGCCTGAACTGCCATCATTCGCAATGAACAGGTACTTGTTGCCCAGCTCACCATTCACGGTGGGAGGCACCTGATACATAAACGCCAGCGGGAAAGGCTCCGAACCTGCACCCGCCGCAGTATCATTGATATCCTTGACCAGCTCCGTCCCCTGCGAGGTGCCATCGGTCTTCCACAGTTCGGTACCGAAATCACTGCCACCGGCGCCCTCGGTATCCGCCGCAAAGAACACGGTACCGTTAGCCTCCACCATGGTCCAGGCTTCAACATCAGAGAAGGAATAATCTCCCGTGCTACGCACTGCCGGATCAATTTCTGCAGTGCCACTGGTGTTATCGATGCGCAGCAGATACGGGGTTACCCCGGCTTGCTCCACGTACATAAACACACCCAGTGAGGTGCCTACCAGCCGATCTTCATAAGGCTTATTCGCTTCGCTGGCGGTCAGGTTGGTTACCGTGCTGCCGTCATACTCGAAGATATTCAGGTCTGTGGTGTTGGTTCCCTTATCCGCAACGAAATACACCTTGCCGTTGCTGATTACCACATTCTCAGTAATATCGAGCCGTACCGTGCTGCCACCATCATCAAAGGCTACTTCCTCGATATTGCCATCTTGATCCAGCTCGTACAGACGAGTTTCTGCATCGGTGGCGTTAAAACGCCCGGTAAACAGCAGCTTGCCGTTATAACCCAACCAATCATCATCGCCAATCAGTTGCGGGTATTTCGTCAGAGAGCCGCCGATGATGGTGTCGTTATTGGTGGCGATCTTCGCGGTTCCTGCCGTGGTACCATCGGTGAAGTAGACATCGCCGGCAGGCTGATCAAAGAAGAACAGGCCGCCATCCACCGGGGTCAGGGACTCAGGCGCCGTATTGCTGGTCGGGTTGCCGTTAATATTTGACGACAACACTACTGAGTCATTAGTAACGGGGTCGAAAACCACCAGCTCGCGGCCAAACTGATCCACCACAGCATTCATAAACAATTTTCCAGCCGCCGGCACCATATTGTGCGGCTGACCGTTGCCATTGGGATAGATGTCCGCCACACGCTCGGTGCCCGCGCCGGTGCCGTCGGTGGCCCACAGCTCCACATCGCCGTTGCTGTCCTTGCCTGCAAAGTAGAACGTGCCGTCTAGCTCCGCCATGTAACCACCGCCGAAACGACCCACTTCAAAACCGTTGTTATTGTCATCAACAATCTTGCTGGTGCCGGCAGGGGTACCGTCCGTTTTGTAAAGGTATTCCGTGGGAAGCGCCGCCCTTGCCGTGGCACGGAGCACCGCAATGGCGCCGGCGCTTTCAGCCGCAGGAAATACCACAAAGCCATTGCCCCCTTCTGCCACGGTGGTGCCACCGCCGCCAGAGCTGGAAGAACCGCCACCACAGGCGGTCATCATGGTGGCCACGCCGATGGCGGCAGCCAGTTGAGTGAGTTGCTTGTTGATCATTACGTTTACCCCGATTAGTGACTCATCCCAGAGAGAGGCTCATTAGAGCATCGGGGGGAACGCCGCTTCTTCACCCTGATGGGTGAATTTCACCGGGGGACACTTACACGCCGTCATAATCGGGCTAGACTGGTAGTCGTCATTTTACAAACCTGCCAGCCATGCCAGAAACCCTTCGTCGTGCGGTGACGGAAAACCGCGAACGCATCCTTCAGGAGCGCCACAACCTGTTCATGGAAGAGGTGGGGTCACGCATGGTGCTGTCGTTTTTTATTGCGGCGGCACTGCCATTATTTTTTCTGGAGATGCGTACCGAACCGCCCTTTATCGGCTGGTATACCGTGCTGCTTTGTGTCGCAGCACAATCGCTTTTCCTGATCCGGTTTTACAGCGCCCATCGGGAACACGAAGCGCCTAAAACCCGAAAATGGCATCGACTAAACCTCTACCTGGCCGTGATCTGGGCGATGCTCTGGTCAAGTTTCCCTTATCTCTTTCTGCAAGGGGCCACGCCGGTAACCCTGCTGACCTGTCTGGTTATCCTGTCGGTGGCCACCTCGATTCCGTCCGTGTCCATGGGGGTCTATCCAGATATTTTTATCGGCTTCATTACTCCGGTCTATCTGGCCTGGCTGGCCTTTATTCTGGTTTACGTACCGGAAGCACCCGGGATCATCAAAATGATCCCGCTAATCAATCTTATTTTCATGGCGCTGTTCAGCCTTTACATCCACCGCTCACAAATCAGCACCATTGCCCTGCGCATTGAAGCCGAGCAGGCCAGTGAACGGGCCAGCAAGGCCAGCGAAAGCAAGACCCGCTTTCTCGCTGCGGCTAGCCACGATCTGAGGCAACCGCTGCAGGCGGCCACCTTGTATGCCGCCATGCTGAAGAACAATGCCGCCCCACAACCCGAGATCGTCGCCAAACTGGATACCGCCATTGCCTCCTGCAATGAACTGCTGGGGCACTTGCTCATGCTGTCACGCTTGCAGTCACAGCGACTGAAACCGCGTAAGCGTATTATCAATCTGCTCGATACCCTGCAGCCGATCCTTGATGAGGTACGCCCCCAGGCAAGCGCCAAGCAACTGACGGTGGTCACCGAAAACCTGGCCGGCCAGCACATTTTCACCGATGGCATCATGTTCGCCCGTATTGTTCGCAACCTGATCAGTAATGCCCTCAAGTACACCGAACAGGGGCACATTCGTATCGTCGCCCGGCAGCAAGACAAACAATTGTTGCTGGACATCGAGGATACCGGCATCGGCATTGACGACATTTACCAGTCTGACGTGTTTGAGGAATTCATGCAGATAGACAATGACCAACGTTCGATCCAGAACGGACTGGGGTTGGGCTTGGCCATTGTCAGCCGGCTGGGTGCCCTGTGCGAGATCCCGGTGCAAATGCGGTCTCGGAAGGGGGAAGGCACCACCTTCACCTTGACGTTACCGGCGGCGGCCACCTGCCTGCCGCCGCCCGCTGACAACGTGGTCAATGCGCTGCCGCTGTTTGAAACACTGACAGTGCTGTTGATAGATGATGACAAACGCGTCACGGAAGCCCTGAGCGGCCTGCTGGGCAGTTTGGGCGCAACGGTATCTGCTCACCATTCACTGGAACCGGCCATGCAGGCATTGAAAGAGCGCGGCTCACCGCCATCAGTGGTGATCACCGATGATCAGATTGGGCCGCATACCAATGCTGGCTCGGTGATCGAAGCTGTCACCGCCTTATTTCGTCAGCCCGTGCCAACACTCATCATTACCGGCAACACCAATCCGGATTTTATCCAGACTCTGCCGGATGACATCGATGTGCTTTTCAAGCCGGTGGCAGCAGATGCGCTGACCGCAAAACTGGAAGAGATGCTGGCGCCCAGCAGCGCAGCCTAAAGCAGCCCCATCTGGCGGGCTTTTTCGATACAGGCAGTGCGGTTGGCCACATCCATTTTTTCGTAAAGCAGGCGCAGGTGAGTCTTGATGGTGTTCACGCTGACAAACAGCTGGCGGGCGATTTCCTTGTTGCCATGGCCTTCCTGAAGCATGGCCAGAATGGCAAGTTGCTGACGAGTGAGGGTGAGCGCTTCTTCCGGGCCAGAGCCAGCCATCAGCCGGAAGGATTCAGAAAAATAGCTACGGCCAGTCATGACTTCACGAATGGCAAACAGGATCTGTTCTACCGATTCACTTTTGTCCACGAAGCCATTGACCTTCAACTGCACGGCCCGGCGCACGGTGGTTTCTGTGGCAGAGCCAGAACACACCAGCACTTTAGCCTCGCCCATCAGGCGGCCAATCAAGCTCCACAGGGTAAGCCCATCCAGATCAGGCATGGCCTGATCAAGAATCACGAGATTATACTCTGGTAATAATTGGCGATTATCCAGCAACCACTTTGGCTGCTCGCAAGTGGTAATACTCGCCTCTGCATAGGCATGCTTGAGCGTAATGCTTAACGCATCAGCAAACAGCTGATGATCGTCCACAATCAAAATCTTCAACGGTACTGCCTTATCCCGATCCTGGTTATAAGCTTATTAGACAGTGAAGATTATTTCCACGGCAAGTCCTTGCATTCAACGAGCACAACCGCGCCGCGACGGCACAACGATAGATCGACAAGGCCTTTCGAGCGCATTTTACGGCGCAAGCCGCTCCCTCACCCAACTCCCGTCCGCCTGTTTGCGGTAACGGAAACGGTCATGCAGTCGGCTTGGCCGACCGTGCCAGAACTGGATTTCCGTGGGCGTGATGCGATAGCCACCCCAGTTGGCAGGTCGGGGCACTGGCGCTTCCGGGTGCTGCTGTTGCAAGGCTTCCACTTCCGCTTCCAGCCATTCCCGGCTGGTCGGCTGGCTTTGCGGGGAAATGGCCGCGCTGATCTGGCTGGCGTAGGGTCGCGACGCAAAGTAGCTTTCCGATTCCTCTTCATCCACCTTGCTGGCTTCACCGATCACAATCATCTGCCGGTCAAAGGGCTGCCAGAACATGGTGAACGATACCTTGGCATTGGCCGCAATCTCTTCACCCTTGCGGCTGTCGTAATGGGTAAAAAAGGTAAAGCCGCCGCCTTCGATCCCTTTCAGTAATACCACCCGGGTAGAGGGTTGGCCGTCAGCACTGACCGTGGCCAGGGTCATGGCGTTGGGCAGCGGGAACCCGGCTTCAATGGCTTCATCCACCCAGCGCCGGGCCTGCTCTACGGGATTGTCGTGGAGGTGTCCTTCGCTAAGGCCCTCGGCATGATATTCTTCGCGTACGTCTTTCATGGTCTCCCCGGCGTTTAGACTGAGCAAGCAGTATAGCGCCGCTACCGTGAAGACACCGAACCGGGATCAAGAAAACCATGCTGGATACCTCCGCCGAAAACCGCCGTCGCCATTCTCTGGACCCACATCAGCCGGTGTGGCTGTTTGGCTATGGTTCTCTGATCTACAAGGCGGACTTCCCCTTTCTGGAACGACGGCCCGCGACCATCCACGACTGGGCACGTCGTTTCTGGCAGGGATCCCATGACCATCGTGGCACCCCGGACCGCCCCGTCCGGGTGGTCACCCTGATTCAGACACCGGGCGCCCTCTGCACCGGTATGGCGTACCGGATTACCCCGGATGTGTTCGAGCATCTCGACCATCGGGAGAAAAATGGTTACCTGCGCTTTCGCACTCCACTGACTTTTGCCGACGGGGATCAGGCGGACGGTCTGGTCTATATTGCCACCGAGGACAATGCCGCTTTTCTCGGCCAGACCGACGAACTGCTGATTGCCCGTCACATCGCCACCAGCCAGGGCCCCAGCGGCAGCAACCGGGATTATCTGCTGCAGCTGGCCGAGGCGTTGCGGGACATGGACGCTGACGACGACCATGTCTTTACCATCGAACGGCACCTGCTCAGCCTGTAGGCTTTGCCGTCTCCCGTTGGCGCTTTGCTCGCAAAGCGAAGGCTTCTGCCGGTCCGGGGTCTGAGATTCGCTTTGCATGCAAAGCTCCAACAGCGGCATTCACACCGCCTGCATATACCGATCCCAATAGCCATGCTGCGGCTCAATCTGCTCCACCACATCCACCCATAACCCGGACGGGTCACGCAGGCCGAAGCGGCGCTGACCGAAAGGCTCGTCGCTGAGCGGGTAATCCACCTGGCCGTCACTGGCCTGGAAATCCGCCAGCGCCTGACGGGCATCCTCCACTTCGATCTCCAGGCACAGTCCCTGCCCGCCAAAGGTCTCCGGGCCCGGTGGGGCTGAGGGATGATCCGGGCTCATGAACGCCACCACGCTGCCCTGCTGCTCGTCACCCAGCAGCACAAACCAGTCGCTGTCGAACAGCACATCCAGGCCGAAATGCTGTTGCCAGAAATCCCGGCAGGCCACTTTATGCTCGGTGACCACGATGGGGTAACGGTCGCTGATCTTCATCTGATACCTCCTTGTGAATAAAACAGACAATCAGTCTGTTTTGAGTAAATAAAAACAAACTGGTAGTCTGTTTGTCAACCAGAAGAGGACATCATGGCCACCAATGCCCAACGTCGCGCCCAGACCCGCGGCTGTCTGATCAATGCCGCCCGCCACCTGTTTGCCGAGCAGGGCTACGCAGACACCAGCACGGAGACGATTCTGTCCGGTGCCGGGGTGACCCGGGGCGCCATGTATCACCACTTTCGCAACAAGGCGGAGCTGTTCGAAGCGGTTTGCGATCTGCTCAGCCGGGAAGCCATGGCCGCCATCGAGAAAGCCGTGGCCGGGCAGCGCGGCAGCCTGGCCACCCTGAAGGCCGGCAGCCTGGCCTGGGTGGATTTCATGGCCCGGGATGATGTGCGACGCATCCTGGTCGTCGAGGCGCCCTCGGTGCTGGGTCAGGAGCGTTGGCGGGCCCTGGACGAGCGTTACAGCTTCCCGCTGTTGCGTGAGGGCATCCGTGAAGCCATGGAAGAAGGCGCCCTGCACTTTTCCGGCAGCGCCGAAGGACTGGCCGTGTTGCTCAACGGCGCCATGAATGCACTGGTACTGAATGACCCCTGGGCCGAGAATCTGCCCCGCTTGCGCCGGGATCTGCTGGCGCTGTTCGATTGCTTTAGTGGAGAGACCCCATGAGCGCCTGCCCCTGCCAGTCCGGACTGGACTACGCACACTGTTGCCAGCCCCTGCACCAGGGCAAACCGGCGGGCTCGCCGGAAGCGCTGATGCGCTCGCGGTTTTGCGCCTTTGCGTTGAAAAATACCGACTACATCGCCCGGAGTTGGCACCTGAGCCAGCGCCCTGTCGGGCTGGACCTGGATAACCACCAGCAGTGGCTGGCTCTGGAGATCATTGCCAGTGGCGAAGAGGGAGATACTGGCTGGGTACACTTTCGCGCCACCAGCAAGGACCGCCAGGGCTTGAGCGTACTCGAAGAGCGCTCGCGCTTCGTGCGCGAAAACGGCCACTGGTATTACCTGGACGGCACACCCTCGGTGAGCACGATAAAGCTGGGCAGAAACGATCCCTGCCCCTGTGGAAGCGGCAAGAAATTCAAAAAGTGTTGTGGGTGAAGGAAGTAGTTGAAAGTTCAAAGTGTAAAGTTAAAAAGCGCGGACTGAATGGTCGGGAAACGGGCAGGGCGTGCCCGCGATTCATCCTCAAAGCTCGGGCAAGGCCTTTCCGGCTAGCCCCGACCAATTCGCGCTTTTTAACTTTGAACTTTCAACTTTTAACTTACCTCCCCAGTTACTGAAACGACAGCAGCCCATCTTCCACCGGCTCTTCCAGCAGGATGTGCTTGTCCTTGCCGTAATGGTTCACCACCTTCCACGGGTGATGTCGCCCCTGGCGCGGCAGTTTATGGCTTGAACGTTTCACGTACCCGGAGGCCAGGGCATCCATGATGGATCTGTCTGCCAGGGTCAGATCGCTGTCCCCTTCCGGGGTGACGACCGTCAGCCCTTCCGCGTCCATGTAATTGAGCAAGCGGCAAATATAGGCCGAGGCGATGTCCGCTTTCAGGGTCCAGGATGCATTGGTATACCCGAATATCCAGGCCATGTTCGGCACACCTTCCATCAGTACGCCCTTGTACGTCATCCGCTCACTCACATCCAGAGGCTCGCCATCCAGGGACAGGCTCATTCCCCCCAGCACCTGCAGGTTCAGACCAGTGGCGGCAATGATGATATCCGCATCCAGCTCCCGGCCGGATTTGAGACGAATCCCCTTTTCCGTAAAGGTATCGATATGGTCGGTCACAATATCGGCTTTGCCTTCGCGCAAGTCCTTGAACAGATCCGCATCCGGCACTGCGCAGAGTCGTTCATCCCAGGGCTGATAAACGGGCTGGAAATGCGTCATGTCGAAATCCTTCCCCACATGACGTTTCACGTTGGATAACAGCATCTTGCGGGTAAAGTCGGGGTACTTTTTCGCGATCACATAGATCAGCCGCTGCAACTTGATATTGCGCCAGCGGGCCATGCGGTAGACCCAGCCGGACGGCAGCACACGATCCAGCAATTCAGAAAATTTGTCGTAGGCGGGAACAGAAAAGATATAGGACGGTGATCGCTGCAGCATGGTGATGTGGGATGTGTCCTCCGCCATGGCCGGCACCAGTGTCACTGCAGTGGCACCGCTGCCAATCACCACCACTTTCTTGTCTCGGTAATCCAGGTCTTGCGGCCATTGCTGTGGATGCACGCAGGTTCCCTGAAACCGCTCCATGCCGGGAAAATCAGGCAGATAACCCTGATCATAATTATAGTAACCGGTGCAGCCGATCAGAAAGCGGGACACAAAGGTTTCCGTTTCTCCGCTGTCTTCGCGCTCCGCCGTCACGGTCCAGTGTTTCTCTGTAGAGGACCATGCCGCCCCGGTGACTTTGAGACCATAATGAATATGTTGGCTGACGCGATATTCATCGGCGGTCTCGTGAATATAGTTGCGAATAGATGGCCCATCCGCCAGCACCTGCAGTTCATTCCAGGGGCGAAAACCGTAGCCGAAGCTGAACATGTCCGAGTCGGAGCGTATGCCGGGATAACGAAACAGGTCCCAGGTGCCACCCATGGCCTGACGCCGCTCCAGAATGGCAAACGTCTTGCCGGCGCATTCTTTCTGCAGGTGACAGGCGGCTCCGATTCCGGAAAGCCCGGCACCAATGATCAGCACATCAAATTCCTGCTGGCTGCTTTTTTTATTCATCCGCTGTCTCCCGAAAAATTCGCAAAACCCGGCCCTGCGGCTTCTGCAGGGGCAACAGTAACGCTTACGCTTCCTCCCTATCCCAACGTAATTTATCGCTGTTAACAATCCTTTTTATTCACACCACCGCACTGCAAATTCTTTCCGCGAAAAGATCCGCAAGGTTGCCAAGTTAATACAAACCATCGCTTGGCCACTCGCAACATTGGGTATAGCTTGAAACTGAAACCGCGATTTCATCGCGGCGCATGACGTGAGCCTTTGCCGCCACGCTGAAATCAGCGATTCAGGTTCAAAGTGATAACTTTGCATGCAGGGTGGAGACATGAAATCAGCAGAACAAACCACCGCGTTTACAGACTGGCATGATGGTAAACGTTACCTCTGGTTACTCAGCCCCGCCATTCCAGTGCTGGCTGTGTCGTTTCTACTCATCTACATGTTTATTTGGGACTGGCCCGGCCTGCTCTGGGGTGGCCCCTTGCTGGTGTACGGTCTCATTCCCCTCGCCGATTGGGTCATCGGCACCGACACCAACAACCCGCCTGAATCCGCCGTCCCGCAACTGGAAGACGACAAGTATTATCGCTTGATCGTCTATGCCTATATTCCCACGCAATATCTTGCCACCATCATGGGGGCCTGGCTGGTCGCCCAGGGGCAAACGCCGTTATGGGGATTGGTGGGTCTTGTCTTCAGTGTCGGCGCAGTTAACGGCATTGCTATCAACACCGCCCATGAACTCGGCCACAAGAAGGGCAAAACGGAGCGCTGGCTGGCCAAGATCACCCTGGCGCCGGTGGCTTACGGCCATTTCTTTGTGGAACACAACAAGGGCCACCACAAAAACGTGGCCACCCCGGAAGACCCGGCCAGTGCCCGCATGGGCGAATCCTTCTGGCGGTTCCTGCCGCGCACCATGATCGGCAGCGTCAAATCGGCATGGAGCATCGAAGCCCAACGGCTGGAGCGTTGTGAAGACCCGCTATGGTCCCTGAAAAACGAAAACCTGCAGGCCTGGTTGATGACAGTGGTGCTGTTCGGGCTGCTGACCCTGTGGCTGGGCTGGATCGTGCTGCCTTTCCTGCTGCTGCAGGCGTTCTACGGGGCATCTCTGCTGGAAGTGATCAACTACATGGAACACTACGGTCTGCTGCGCCAGAAGAAAGCCGACGGCCGTTATGAACGCTGCGAACCGAAACACTCCTGGAACAGCAACCACATCGTCACCAACCTGTTCCTCTATCAGCTGCAGCGTCACTCTGATCACCACGCCAACCCTACCCGGCGTTTCCAGGCCCTGCGCCATTTCGATGACAGCCCACAGCTGCCCTCCGGTTACGCCTCCATGCTGATGCCGGCCTACTTTCCCTTCGTCTGGTTCCAGAAGATGGACCCGCTGGTGTACCAGCACTACAAGGGTGACCTGACCCTGGCCAACCTGCAGCCGGACAAGCGGGAAAAGCTGCTAAAAAAATGGCAACAGCCGGCGGTTACCTATCACAGCGCCGACTCGGAACCGGATGTGGCCGAAGGCGCCGTGGCCGAAGCCCGCCAGGCGGAACAGGAAATCGATACTCCGCACCAGTTCCAGTGCCCCAATTGCGGCTATGTGTATGACGAGAGTCGCGGCGAAGAAAAAGAAGGGTTCCCGCCGGGCACCCGCTGGCTGCAGATTCCCAACGACTGGCCGTGCCCGGATTGCGCGGTGCGCGAAAAAGTGGATTTTGTCCTCAGGAAACACTGAGAGGACAACCCCGGCGAACCTATATCCCCCCCCGTGTACGCCGGGGTCTTTTACAGCGCCCCCTCCTTGCGCATGGCGAGAGGGGGCATTCCAAACCAGCGTCGAAAGGTTCGGCTGAAGTTGGATGTATCCTGGTAGCCAAGCTTCTCGGCGATACGTTCTATGGGCAACTGGGTTTCTGTCAGCCACCAGGCTGCCAACTCGCTACGCACATCATCCAGCAATTGCTGATAACGGGTGTCTTCCGCTTTCAACTTGCGGATCAGCGTGCGTGGCGACATGGCAAACTTTTCCGCCATGACTTCCAGAGAAGGGAACTCTCCCTGACAATCCAGTAGCACCAGGCTGACCTGCTGACTGAACGGCCCGCCCTTTTCCAGCTGTTTGAGCTGGTGCTCACAATCACGGATGGCATTGCGGTGCATGGCCGGGTCTGCGGTCAGGCAAGGGGATGCCAGTTGCTCTGGTGGCACCTCAATCAGAAAGCACTCCGCATCAAACGCCACTGGACAACCGAGCAAACGCTCATAGTGCTCCGCCCAGGAGGGGCGCTCAAAAGGCAGGTGAACCCGCGCGTCGCGGGAGCGCCCGGCGGACACCGCATCCGTCATCTGGAAGTAACTGCCCAGTAGAGCGCCGAGCAAAAATTCCCGGCAATCCCCCAGATCCGTTTGCTCCTTCAACTGTAGACGGCCCCAGCCATCCTGCTCTTCAAACGTTAGCTGGATCAGCTGCAGGCGCACTCCCACATAGCGGGCCACCACTGACAACAGGGTGCGTATATCCGGAGCCGACACCACCGCATAACCCAGAGCGCCGTGGGATGATACCGGCGTATTACCGCCAATCTTCACTCCGATCCAGGGTTCCCGGGTCAACCGCAAGGCCCGACGGATCAACCGTGACAGCTGCTCCAGGCTGAGGTAGCGGTGCTCGCTCAACAATTCCTGCCAGGCCAGCCGGGTACCGGAAAAGATATCCCCGTCACTGAAACCTTCCTGTTTCAGGTGCGCACAGAGCACACGGCTATAGGTCGGATGAATGGCCGGTTTCAACCGGTCCATTTCCCCAAGCGCCATCAGATCCTCTCCCGTCAGTGAGTGAGCCCCTAGCCTACCCCTAAACGCCCTGTTTAATCTGTCACTTTATGACGATTTTTTGCCACCTCAAGGGGTGCTCGGCCACGCCTTTCGAGAACACTATGAAGGAACTCAGATACCACCAATAACCAATGAGGTCATACCATGAGTCAAGCTGGCGTATTTGTCGGCCCCTCCGGCGTTGAGTACCGCGATCGCAAGCGGCACCTCTGGATTGTGTCTCTTTTTGTTCCGGGCACCGTTTTCCTCGGCCCGCTATTGGTGATGGCAACCGGCGAGCCCTTGCTGCTGTGGTTGCCACTGGCATTTTATTATCTGGCCATCCCGCTGCTTGATATGCTGATTGGCCAGGATCGCAGCAACCCGCCGGAAGAGGTGGTGCCACAGCTCGAAGCAGATATGTTCTATCGGCGCATGACCTATGCCCTGGTGCCGATTCTGCTGAGCGCCTATCTGTTCGGCATGTGGTTTGTTGGCACCTACTCACTGCCACTGCACGGCATCATTGCCATGGTACTGCTCACCGGCACCATCTGCGGCGCAGCCGGTATCAACCTGGGCCATGAACTGGGCCACAAGAAAACGCGCACCGAGCGCTGGCTGGCCAAACTGGTACTGGCACCGCTGGGTTACGGCCACTTCCCTATCGAGCACAACAAGGGCCACCATCGTGATGTGGCCACACCGGAAGATCCGGCCTCCTCCCGGCTGGGTGAAACCATCTGGAAGTTCGCCCTGCGGGAAATTCCCGGCACCATGAAACGAGCCTGGCAGCTGGAAAAAGCGCGACTGCAGAAAGAAGGCAAAGCAGTCTGGTCCCTGCACAATGAGATCCTGCAACCGGGGCTGCTCAGTGTGATTATCTGGGGCAGCATCATCGCCCTGTTTGGCTGGAAAATGCTGCCCTTCATTGCCGCCGTTACCCTGTGGTCCTATCTGCAGCTGACGTCCGCCAACTACGTGGAACACTACGGTCTGCTCCGCCACAAGGATGCCAATGGTCGCTACGAGCGTACCCAGCCGCACCACAGCTGGAACAGTAATCACATGTTCTCCAACTGGGCGTCCTTCCACCTGCAGCGTCACTCTGATCATCACGCTCATCCCGCACGCCGCTACCAGAGCCTGCGCCATTTCGACGGCCTGCCGACGCTGCCCAACGGCTATTTCGGCATGTTCCTGATCAGCTATGTACCGCCTCTGTGGTTCAAGGTTATGGACCGACGGATGCTGGAACACGCCGGTTATGACGCCGCCAACATCAATTTTGATCCGGCACGGCGCGATGCACTGATTCGTAAATACCAGATCAAACAAGCCTCTTAGTCAGCACCAGGTATGGCATTTGCCCCATCCTCCTTGGTGGGGCTTTTTTATTCGCAAACCCCCTCTCAATTACAAAGTGTAGGGTGCACTGAGCCTAAGGCGAACTGCACCAATCCAGCGTTTGATGGTGCAGTTCGCCCTAGCTCAGTGCACCCAACGCAATCATTGGCCGCGGTCAGGCATTCAGAAGCAAGGCCTCGCGAATCCGCGATGAGCCTTTTGCCGGTTACGCTTACCCCTCTCAATCCCTTAGGATAGGTCCATCATTGGACAATCGTTCCGATTTCGCTTTGCGTTCATTTCCAAGGAGCTCCCATGAGTGATGCACAGTTTGACGTGGTGGTGTTCGGCGCCACCAGTTTTGTCGGCCAGATTCTCTGCCAATACCTCACTGACACTTATGGGGTGGATGGCGACCTGAAATGGGCGGCAGCCGGCCGCTCCAAAGACAAACTGGAACAGGTAAAAGCGCAACTGGGCCAGGCCGGCAGCGCGCTGCCATTGCTCAGCGCCGATGCCAACGACGCTGCCAGCCTGGATACCCTCTGCGCCCAGACCCGAGTGGTGGTGTCCACCGTGGGCCCTTACGCGCTCTATGGTGAACCCATGATTCGTGCCTGTGTAACCAGCGGCACCGATTACTGCGACCTGACCGGAGAAGTGCAGTGGATTGCCGCCATGCTGGAAAAATACGAAGACCAGGCCAAACAGAGTGGCGCGCGCATCGTGCATTGCTGCGGCTTCGATTCCATTCCCTCCGACATGGGCACCTACTTCCTCCAGCAGCAGGCCCAGGCCCGCTTCAAGGCCCCCGCCACCCGCGTGAAAATGCGCGTAAAAGTGGCCAAGGGCGGCGTGTCCGGCGGCACCGTAGCGAGCATGATGAACATCGCCGAAGAAGCCGGCAAAGATCCCGCCCTGCGCAAGAAACTGGCCAACCCCTATCTGATATGTCCGCCGGACCATGGCTTCAGCGCCCGCCAGGACAGCATCAGCATGCCGCGCAAGGATGAGGACTTCGATGCATGGGCAGCACCGTTCGTGATGGATGCCATTAACAGCCGCATCGTGCATCGCTCCAACGCCCTTAACGGCAAGGCCTACGGCAACAACTTCACCTACAACGAAGCCATGCTGGCCGGCCCTGGCATGGGCGGGCGCATGAAGGCCCTGGGTATCGGCACCGGTACCGGCCTGTTCTTCGCCGCCGCCGCCCTCAAACCGACCCGCTGGTTGCTGAACAAGTTCGTGGTGCCACAACCAGGCGAAGGCCCCAGCCCGGAAGCCCAGAAAGCCGGCTTCTATGACATCCGCTTTTTCGGCGTTACCGACAACAACGACAGCATCCGCGTGAAAGTCACCGGCGATGCGGACCCGGGCTACGGCTCCACCGCCAAACTGCTGGGCCAGGCTGCAGCCTGTCTGGCGCAGGATCTGCCTGCGGATGCCCCCGGCGGCTTCTGGACCACCGCGTCACTGCTCGGCGATTCACTGCTGAAACGCCTGCAGGAAAAAGCCGGCATGACCTTCACCGTGATCGATTGATATCGGCCCGGCAAATGCTTCGGAGCCACTGGGCACCCCCGTAACGCCCAAGCACTGATGGCATTACGTGGCTATCAAGAAAAAAGGATAAATAAGAAAGCACAGAGGCCGCGACCACAAATTGGGCGCGGCCTCTGTCGTCTGGATCTAAAAAGGAGATTTTCGCGAGCTGTCAACTATTCACTGTTAGCTGTTAACTCTTCAACCGGTACCCCGTCCGAAAGATCCACCACACCAGAGCGATGCAGATGGCCAGGAAAAACAAGGTCATGCCGATGCTGATGGCGATATGGACGTCCGCGGTGCCGAAGAAGCTGTAGCGGAAGCCACTGATCAGGTAAACCACCGGATTGAACAGGGTCACGGTTTGCCAGAACGGTGGCAGCATGTCGATGGAATAGAAGCTGCCGCCCAGAAAGGTCAGCGGGGTAATGATCATCAGGGGAATGATCTGCAATTTCTCGAAGGTATCCGCCCAGATGCCGATAATGAACCCGAACAGGCTGAAGGTAATCGCGGTAAGCAGCAGGAAGCCGAACATCATGAAGGGATGCTGAACCTCATAGTCCACAAAGAAGCGCGCCGTGATCAATATCAAAACGCCCAGTATCGATGACTTGGTCGCAGCAGCTCCCACATAACCGATGACGATCTCCACATAGGAGACCGGCGCCGACAGCACTTCATAGATGGTTCCCGAAAACGTGGGCATATAGATACCGAACGAGGCATTGGAAATGCTCTGTGTCATCAGGGTAAGCATGATCAGGCCGGGAATAATAAAGGCCCCGTAACTGACGCCACCAATTTCCACCATGCGCGAACCGATGGCAGACCCGAACACCACAAAATACAGGGAGGTGGAAATCACCGGCGACGCCACGCTCTGCATCAAGGTGCGCCAGGTTCGCGCCATTTCAAATTTGTAGATGGCACGAATGGAGTACATGTTCAATTTCATCAGACCTCTCCGGCTGAGCTAGCGTTTGCAGCGGCAGGCTGGCCGTTGTGGACCAGATCCACAAAAATATCCTCCAGTGAGCTCTGCCGGGAATGCAGATCCTTGAACTCGATACCGGCAGCATTCAGCGCTCGCAGCAACTCGGCAATCCCGGTGGTTTCCTGGTTGGCGTCGTAGGTATAAACCAGCCCGTAGCCATCTTCCGACAGCGCCAGAGCGTCGTCATCCAGCGTGGCCGGCAGGCTTTGTAGTGGCTCGGCCAGGTGGACCGTGAGCTGCTTGCGACCCAGCTTCTGCATCAGACGGGCCTTGTCATCCACCAGGATAATTTCCCCTTGACGAATAATACCCACCCGGTCTGCCATCTCCTCGGCTTCCTCGATGTAGTGGGTAGTCAGGATAACGGTTACCCCCTGCTCGCGGAGCTGGCGCACCATCTCCCACATTTCCCGGCGCAATTCCACATCCACGCCGGCGGTGGGTTCATCCAGAAACAGGATCTTGGGCTCGTGAGAGAGCGCCTTGGCAATCATCACCCGCCGCTTCATGCCGCCGGACAACATCATGATTTTGTTGTCCTTCTTGTCCCACAGGGACAGCACCTTCAGCACTTTCTCGATATGGGCATCGTTGCGGGGTTTGCCGAACAGACCACGGCTGAAGCTCACCGTATCCCAGACCGTCTCGAAGGCATCAGTGGACAGTTCCTGGGGCACCAACCCGATGGCGCTGCGTGCTTCGCGGTAATCGCGAACAATGTCGTAACCGTCCGCCAGCACGGTGCCGCTGGAAGGATTGACGATGCCGCAGATAATGCTGATCAGGGTGGTCTTGCCGGCACCGTTGGGGCCCAGCAGAGCAAAGATCTCTCCGGCGTGAATATCCAGATTGATGTTCTTCAAGGCCTGAAAGCCACCCTGATAGATCTTGTTCAGGT
This sequence comes from uncultured Alcanivorax sp., assembly GCF_947258575.1. Classification (GTDB taxonomy): domain Bacteria; phylum Pseudomonadota; class Gammaproteobacteria; order Pseudomonadales; family Alcanivoracaceae; genus Alcanivorax. The sequence goes on along the minus strand of NZ_CAMYIV010000005.1, from coordinate 272,492 downwards.
CTTTCACGGAAATGACAGCACTCACCACTTTCTCCTTCGTTGGACCTGTTACGGCCGCCTCATTATGCCCGAAATAACGCCCATCCGCTGGCAACGCTGATCACGATTTGGCAGCATAAAACCTAAACCTTAGTTAAGGTAAAAGCGCATAAACAAAGGATTTCACCATGACCCTGTCCTCTACAGACGATATTCACAAGGCGCTTACCGTTGGCGAGGTGGCCGAACGCAGCGGGGTGGCCGTTTCCGCCCTCCACTTCTATGAAAAAAAAGGCCTGATCCAGAGCTCGCGCAGCGCTGGCAATCAGCGCCGCTATCACCGTGATGTCCTGCGCCGGGTCGCCGTTATCAAGGTCGCCCAGCGCATCGGCATTCCGCTGGCGGAAATTGCCGAAGCCCTGGGCGAACTGCCCGATGGCCGCACCCCCACCGCCCGGGACTGGAAGCGCATGTCGGCCAAATGGCGCGGCCACCTGGACGAGCGCATCAATGACCTGACCGTGCTGCGCGACCAGCTCAATGAGTGTATCGGCTGTGGCTGCCTGTCCATCAAGGCCTGCCGGCTGCGCAACCCCTTTGACTCCCTGTCCGAGGAAGGCCCGGGGCCACATTTCTAGAGGCTTTTCGCGTTTTCATAGCCGCTGCCGCCAACCCTTCCGACCTTGGTCGGCATTCATTTTGCCATCTGCAGCGGGCACAATGAGATTCCTGCAACACCCTTTCCGCAATCAGGAGGCAGTATGAACAAGAACACCGTAACCGTTATCCCCGGCGATGGAATCGGACCGGACATCGTGGATGCCACGGTACGGGTACTGAAAGCTCTGGATTGCGGACTCGAATTCGAATATGCCATTGCCGGCCAGGCAGCGCTGGACAAAGGACTGGATCTGGTACCGGAAGAGACCCTGGCGGTGCTCCGGCGCAATCGCCTGGCCCTTAAAGGCCCCATCACCACGCCAGTGGGGGGTGGCTTCACCTCGGTAAACGTGACCCTGCGCAAGACCTTCGACCTGTTCGCCAACGTGCGCCCGGCCCTGTCCATTCCCGGGGTCAAATCCCGCTACGACAACGTGGACATCATGACCGTGCGGGAAAATATCGAAGGCATCTATTCCGGCCTGGGGCAGACCGTCAGTGAGGACGGCGAAACCGCCGAGCTGCGCAGCCGTATTACCCGCACGGAATCCGAGCGCCTGCTGCGCTTTGCCTACGAAACGGCGGTGAAGCAGGGCCGCAAGAAGGTCACGGTGGTGCACAAGGCCAATATCATGAAGTCCACCTCGGGGCTGTTTCTCGACGTGGCCCGTAAGGTGCGTGAAGACTATCCGCAGCTGGAGCATGAAGAAATGATCGTGGACGCCTGCGCCATGCAGCTGGCCATGAACCCGCACCGCTTCGATGTAATCGTCACCACCAACCTGTTCGGCGACATCCTCTCCGACCTGTGTGCCGGCCTGATCGGTGGCCTGGGCGTGGCTCCCGGCGCCAACATCGGCGAGCACGGCGGCCTGTTCGAAGCGGTCCACGGCAGCGCCCCGGATATTGCCGGCCAGGGCATCGCCAACCCCACCGCCATCATGCTGGCCGGGGCATTGATGCTCGATTACATCGAACTGCACGACAAGGCCAAACAACTGCGCCGAACCGTGCGTCAGGTAGTGGGCGAAGGCGAGATCGTCACCCCGGACCTGGGCGGGCGCGCCAGCACCAGTGAGTTTACCGATGAGCTGGTTCGCAGGCTGGAACAAAACAGTTAACTGTGAATAGTGAACAGTTCGCGGAGCGGGCTTTCCTGTCCTGAAATGCAAGAGGCCGCGCCCATGTGAGGGAGCGGCCTCTTACGTTATGGATCATGAACTAGCGATCAGCACCTTGTTGGCGGGCTCGTTGGTGGCGTTCGTTCAGGCCCACGGCATCATTTTCCGGTAACTCCCAGCCCTGCAGGTTCTCTTCGATGAGCTGGGTGAGGGCGTCCAGGTGGCCGGGCTCGGCATTCAGTGCCGGGATGTAGCCGAAGGCCTGGCCGCCGGCTTCCTCGAAATAGCCGCGGTTTTCCACGTCGATTTCTTCCAGGGTTTCCAGGCAGTCGGAGGAGAAGCCCGGACAGAATACCTGCACGGATTTCACGCCCTGCTCCGGCAGCGCCATCAGGGTGTGGTCTGTGTAGGGCTTGAGCCATTCCTCACGGCCGAAGCGGGACTGGAAGGTGGTGAGCCAGTCGTCGTCGCCCAGGCCCAGCCGCTCAGCCAGCAGGCGCGAGGTCTTGTGGCATTCACAGAAGTAGGGGTCGCCATTGAGCAGGTATTTTTTCGGCACCCCGTGGTAGCTGAAGATCAGCTTGTCCGCCGTACCATGTTCCGCGCGAAAGGCTTCAATGTGGTTGGCCATGGCCTCGATGTAGGGCGGGTAATCCGGATAGTGGCTGATAAAGCGCAGGTCCGGTAGCCAGCGGCGTTGCATGAAGTCCTTGGCAATGGCGTCGAAGGTAGAGGCATTGGTGGACGCGGAATACTGCGGATACAGGGGCAGCACCAGCAGCTTGCGCACGCCTGCCTCTTCCATGGCCTGCAACTGGCTGGCGATGGAGGGATTGCCGTAGCGCATGGCAAAGCGCACATCGATATCATCACCAAATTTATTCTGCAGACGCTCGCGAATGCCGGCGCACTGCGCCTCGGTGTGAACCAGCAGCGGTGAGCCCGCATCCGTCCAGACACTTTTATAGGCATGGGCAGAACGCGGCGGGCGGATCACCAGAATCACCATGTGCAGGATGAAAAACCAGATCAGCCGGGGCACTTCCACCACTCGCGGGTCGGACAGAAATTCGCGCAGATAGCGGCGCAGGGCGCCGGTCTCCGGTGCATCCGGAGTCCCCAGGTTGGTGACCAACACCCCCAGTTTCTGCGCCTGGCGGTGATCAAAATTCTGTTGCCCCTGATAAGCCATCCGTTCCTCGCTGCCATTACGTTGAGCGATCAGTGTGGCCGATAGTGTAGCGTCACGACGTCAAGGTGACATGCCGACCATGACTATCGGTCTGATCGAATAGGGGAGTTACTGGTCTTCCGGCAGGGAGCCCTGATGCTCGGCGAGCACCTGACGGAATGTATCGGGGATCGGCGCTGAGGCCTGCTTGTCGTGCTCGAAGTAGACCTGCACGGCCTTGCCCCGGGCCACCAGCTTGCCGTTTTGCCAGGCCTGTTGGGCTACCACGAAGGAGCTGTTGCCGATTTTCTCGATGCCAGTACGCAGCTGCACATCACTGCCGTAATAAATCTGGCCGACGAAATCCACCTCCACCCGGGCCAGAATCAGTGGCAGCGCTGACGGATCACTGCCGCCTCCGAACAACTGGAACAGGGGCGCCCGCCCGGTTTCAAACCAGCCGGTGACCACGGTGTTGTTCACATGACCAAAGGCATCGGTTTCGTAAAAGCGGGGCGTGACGGTGAGTTCAAACATGGAGACGCTCTCATGGGGACTGTGCGGGGACAACATGATACCCGAGACGCCCCCCGGCCTGAATCTTTCAGCAGCATCCAGGCCGGCAAGCCGCCCTCTTATTCCCCGCGCAAACTGGCCAGGGCCTTTTTGCGTCGCTCCACTTGTTCGCCGAGACTGTCGCGGGATGCTTCCTGCTCTTGCACCCGCTCGATCAGGGCTTCTACCTCCTGGCTGGCCTTCTCCATGGGCTCACCAAGCCCACCGACGGCTTCGGCGTTTTCTTCCAGCACTGCCAATTCAGCGCGCGCTGCCATCAACTGCACCTGTATCTGGCGCAGGGTGTGATCTGCCTCGGCCATGGCGGACAGGCTGTCATCCAGTTTGCCCTGCAGTTCCTCTTCCAGATCAGCAAATTCATCGCTGTCTTCAGCAATCACCTGCCAGCCTTCAAAGCGTTGCTCAAAGTCTTCCGCCACCATGCCGCGGGGCAAGGCCTGTTCATCCAGGGTGGTCACCACGTTCTCTTGATCATTGCCACGAATGATCTGCACCGACGCACTCAGATCGCGCTCCTCTCCTTGCGCCAGTGCCGTACGAGTCACCACGCGCTTGCCGATGTCATCTACATAACGTACCTCACGCAGTGGTTTCTCCAAGGCCAGCACTGCCTCCACCTTGTAGGTCGTAATTTCTTCCGGGCCGGTGCTGTCCTGACGCTGATCCTGGATATCCAGATCGTCTACCTGCCAATAGCCCAGATCGCGAGTCTGCAAGGCCTGATTGATGGCTGCCGCCAGACGCTTTTCTTCACTGTTCATACCGCAGCTGACCAGCCATGCCGCCGCCAAAAACAGACCGATAACCGCTACGCCTCGTTTCAATGACATCGCCCTTCCTCCTTGCGCGTTTCAATATGGGAGTCCCAATCTGCCCTATAGTATGCACGGTAAGAGCCCGGCGTCGACGCCCGCCATTGACAGCCCGTATCATGATTGCACCCATTTGCAGGAGAAGCCCATGACCACACTGGATACCGCGACACGCACCGAACTGGAAGCTGCCGCCTTTCGCCGCTTGCTGCAGCATCTTGACGAACACAAGGAAGTGCAAAATATTGACCTGATGATTCTGGCGGACTTCTGCCGTAACTGTCTGTCCAAATGGCTGGTGGCCGCTGCGGATGAGCGCCAGGTGGCACTGGATTATGACGCCGCCAGGGAATGGGTGTACGGCATGCCCTTCGCCGACTGGAAAGCGCAATACCAGACTCCGGCAACCCCGCAACAGCTGGCCGCGTTCGAAGCGAAACAGAACAAATAGCTTGTTCTGGCGTTTACAGGCGTCGCCCTGGAAGAAAGGCTCTAACGCGGTGCTGCATTTGTCCTGGAAGCCCGGCTGTCAGCACAATGGCTCAACACCCTGATACTGATTTCCCGCCAGTCTACGGTGCACCATAAAAAAGGCGGCCCACAGGCCGCCTCGATATGGCTTACGAGAATTACTCCTCGTCGAATAGCGTTTCCACCCGGTAGATAGCGGTGGTACCACTGACTTCGTTACCCACCACCAGCAACGGCATGCCATTGGGTGAATCGGCGGCGGCGATGAACACCAGCCCTTCCGGTCCCAGATCCCCCACCACGGCACCCACATCGCTTTCTGCCAGCAGGCCATCATCGATCAGGTCTTCGATGTCCTCGCCATCACCGCCGCCGCCCCAGAAGTTGCGGCTGTTCAGGTAATCCAGCCGCTGGGGCTGCTGCGGATCGGTAATGTCATAGACCAGAATGCCGCCCATGCGCTCCAGGGCCAGGAACAGGAAAGTCTTGTCGCCAATGGCGCCGATGGTCAGGCCTTCCGGCTCCGGGCCCTTGGCATCACTGCGGCTGTCCATGGCGTTTATTTCATCATGGCCACTGTTGAAGTAATCCTGGCAGGCAATGCTGCGGTTGGTACCCAGCCGGCATTCGTCGCTGGCCAGGAACTGTTCGATGGCATCGCCGCTGTCGAATACCAGGTTGCCGTTTTCGTCCCGGATGGAGAAGGAGCGACCCCCATAGCTGTACAGGGTGTCATACATGATGCGAGTGCCAGCCGGATCCAGCTGCCCCGCATCGTTGTACATTACCGGGGCGCCGGCGGCGTCGGTCTTGTAGCCCATGGTCCAGGTAATGTTGAGACGGCCCAGCACATCGTCTTCGCGGCAATCACCGGGATCACCGGCGCTGGCACCGCAGTAATCGAACACCGCGGGGTCCAGCAGCGCACCGGCAGCCAGTTCACGCAGCTGCGGGGGCAGATCGTCGCCGCAGCGCCGATCGAAGCCGCTGGCATGCACCAGATGCTTGACGCGGAATTCTTCCACGAACCCCTGGCTGGCATCGCCAACACAACCCTCACCTTCGCTGCCCCAGTAGGCATCGTTGTCCTCACCCCAGGCACGGGCGTCGCCTTCGTTGGCGGTAACCAGATAGGTACTGCCGCCAGCGCTATAAGCATGAATGGCGTCAGGCAGGTACAGGCCCACTACCCCGTCCCAGGTCTGGATGTTGATCTCTTCATCGTCATCACTGGCATCAATGCCGAAACCTTCCACGCTGCGATCGATTTCTCCCAGCGGCAGGATATCGGTAACGGTGGCGGTATCGATATTGACCTTGGCCAGGGCATTATTTTCCTGCAGGGTCACCCAGGCGGTTTTTCCATCGGCAGACAGCGCGATATATTCCGGCTCCAGATCCATGGCCACGTCCGCGCCCGGCCCATAGATGCGCACACCCATGCTGCGTAGCGTATCGGCATCAAAGGCACTGAAACCCGCCGTGCTGACCTGAGGGTCTTGCGGATTGCTGATATCGATAATGCTGATAGAGCCCGGCGGGTCAATCTGATAATCGTCACTGGGCTCACCCTCGTTAGCAGTGAGCACCTTGCTGCTATCCGGGGTAAAGATGATCATGTCCGGCTGGGCGCCCACTTCTACACTACCCAGCAGGCTGAGGTCATCAGCACGGTAGAGGGCCGCAAAGCCGTTGTCGGTCTTCGTGGCGGCTTGAACCGCAATCGCGACCAACCCATTTTTCACCGCCACACTGTTCACGACGGCCCCGGCAGCGATCTCTTCAACACCCATCGACCCGATCAATAAGGGCTTGGCGGGGTCGCTCATATCCAGCACATCAAGCACGCCCTGCTCTGCGTTGACCACAAACAGGCGCTGACTGGCAGCGTCATAGGCAGGAATTTCAGCGGCAGACGTATCAAAACTGCCAGACTCGTAGCGACTCAGAAAAGACAGACGCAGGCTATCCGGCGTTTTTACTTGCTCGCCACCGGCAGCAGGATTGTCGTCGCTGCTGTCTCCGCCACAGGCGGTCAAGGCAGCGGCCAGCAGTACGCCGGCCCCCAGGCTATACCAGGATGTCATTGTGAACTCCCCAACGGTTCGTGTTATTTCATGATCCTGAGGTTATAGCCGTGCGGGATGAAGCCACTGCGACAAAGGCGTGATGCTTTTATGGCAAACGCAGGAAGCTGCGTGAGAACATGAGCCTTGCCGCAAAAAAAACGCGGCCAGGAGCCGCGTTCACCGGAAGAAACCAGACCGAGGAGGTCAAACGGTTTCGTAATCGCGCTCTTCAAACTCTGCCATCTGGGCCGCGTACTGGGTGGCGAAACCCGGGTACATGGTGGCGTTGAAGCCATCATCGGTCAGATACCAGCTTTTGCAGCCGGAATTCCAGTTGGTCCGGGCCAGGCGCTTTTGTATTGCCTTGTTATGCCGACGCTGCACGTCTTCTTTCACGTCCAGCATTTTCAGATCGTCCTTGAGAATCTTTTCGATCCCTTTCACCGCATAGTCGAGCTGGGATTCCATGTACACCAGCGCCGAGTTGTGGCCGGGCCCGGAGTTGGGCCCGAAGGTCATGAACAGGTTCGGGTAGCCGGACACATTGATGCTCTTGTAGGCCTGGGCGCCGCCCTGCCATTCCTCCCCCAGCACCCGACCGTCACGGCCTTTCACCGGGAATGGCGTGCCGGAATGACTGACGTCGAAACCGGTGGCAAAGACGATACAGTCCACCTGATGCTCGATACCTTCCACGGTGCGAACCCCCTTTTCGCTGAGGCGGGCAATGGGCCAGGTAATCAGCTTGGCATTGTCTTTCTGCAGTGCCGGGTAGTAATCATTGGAGACCAGCACCCGCTTGCAGCCGATGGTGAAGTCCGGTGTCAGCTGACGGCGCAGCCAGCGATCTTTCACCTGACGGCGCAGGTGCAGCCGCGCCACCCGTTCGGCAATACGCGTCAGCGGCGACTTCCAGATAACCGCCAGCGCCATGCTCTCATGGCTCCAGTAGAGCAGATTGCGCATGGCCTGCTGACTGGCTGGCAGTTTTTCAAACAACTTCTTGTTCCAGGCCGGCGTGGCAAAATCCGGGCGCGGCATCACCCAGCCCGGCGTGCGCTGGAACACTTTCACGTGACCCGCCTGTTTGACCAGTTCGGGAATAATCTGGATGCCGCTTGCGCCGGTACCAATCACGGCCACTTTCTTGCCAGTGAAATCGTACTCATGATCCCAGCGGGCACTGTGGATCTTGTGGCCCGTGAAATCCTCGATACCGGTAATGGCCGGGAAGCTGCAGTTGGACAACGGCCCCTGAGCCATCACCGCAGCCCGCCCGGCAAACTGTTCCCCCTTGTCGGTCGTGGCGGTCCAGATCCCTTTCTTTTCATCGAAGGACAGGTCTTCCACGTTCTTCTCGAAACGAATGTAGGGTTCCAGCTCAAACTCGGCCACCAGATGGTGGATATAGCCGAGAATTTCCTCGCTGCCCGAGAAGCTTCGTGACCAGTTCGGGTTGGGAGCAAACGAATACGAATACAGATTGGAGGGAATATCGCAGGCGGCACCAGGATATTGATTGTCTCGCCAGGTGCCGCCCACCGCACTGGCTCGCTCCAGAATCACGATATCCTTAATGCCGGCCTGCTTGAGGCGAATGGCCATCCCCAGGCCGGCAAAGCCCGCACCCACGATCAACACGGCTGCCGGTTTTACGGCGGGGGTTTTCTTTACCGTCGCGCGCTTGCCCGTGGTGGGCCGCTTCCGGGTCGCCGCCTTTCCTGGGGCCTTTTTCGGGGAGGCAGAGGATGTAGTCATAACAGGATCTCTTCAGCAATCAGGTGGCCGCGCCATGCAACAGGCACATGGCGCGCCGTCATGGGGTCTCTCAGGCAGTGGGCTGGTAGGTCAGCTCTCTCACCCAGGAAGGCACTGCAGGCAGTGCCCGGCGCGGGATCAGACCGGTCAGTTTGACCATGCCATCCACGGGCACGTGATAGACATGATTGCGCCGATTCACCACAAGCTTGGCGTGCTGACGAATCACCTGGAACCAGGGGTTGCGACGGCCATCTTCCGTGCGGCCGCCAATTTTTTCGAATTTGGCCATGGCGGCATACAGGCGCTCTTCCGGCAGACCCATGGTAATAATGTTATCGCGCATTTTATTGAGCAGCGGCACATAGGAGGCAATGCCCAGCATCAGGCGCGGGTCCAGCAACGGTGCCAGCATTTTTGTAGCACCAATGAAGGTTTTCCCGCGGCCCTGCATTTCCATTACGCTAAAGCCGACGCCCAGATGACGGGACTCATCGTCGTTGATCTTTTCGAACGCCTGGTGGCAAACCGGATCTTTCACCGTCTCCAGCAGGAAGGTACACAAGGCACCGTCCAGGGCAATTTCCAGCATCGGCACCACTGTGCCCAGCACATACACCGGCATGTCATCGCTGTAACGATCCAGCCATTCAATCACCAGCCGCAGGTTGATGTTGGGCTCGGGAATCTCATCTCCCTCAAGCATGCCCCAGCGCTTCATCAGTGCCATTTCGGCATTGGCATGGCGCTGCTCTTCGGCATGGAAGTAGGTATAAATCTGGCGCAGGGTATCGGTGGGGGCTTTCTTGGCCATGGCAGCAAATGCGCGGGCGCCCACGTGCTCAATCCACATCAGGTCGGCCATGAAATCTTTCAGCTTGGGCCACTGCTCTTCGGTAATCAGCTCGGCACCCGGAGCGTCCCAGTCGATATCCGACAGGGCCCACTGGGTGCTTTTGATTTTGGTCAGCATTTTGTCCAGATCGATGGAAGCCATGATGCACTCCTTACGGATTATTCTGCGAGTTGTGGCGGAAGACCCGAGGGTCCGACGCTCCGTACAGGTGACAAAAACGTTTACTGTCACATTGGTTGATGTAACAATAAAGCGAATGCTCGTTCGGATTCAACTCGGATAACCTGATGGCACGCAAACCCAAACAACAACGCTCCAGGGCCACCGTAGACGCCATTGTCCAGGCTGCCCTGATATCCATCGCCAACTACGGCCCAAGCGCTATTACCGCCAGACAGATCGCGGAAAAAGCCGGTATCGGCGTGGGTTCACTGTATGAGTATTTTGAAGACAAGGACGCCATCATTGATGCGGCCAGCAAACGCTTTGTCAGTGACACCGTGGATCTGATCAAACCACTGATCCCGGAACTGGTGCGTCTGGACATTCGCCAGGCGATTGAGAAATTGTTGTTCAGTTTTCGCGACTTTCTGGAAGAGAACAACCAGCTCTACCTGCGTTGCGCTCGCCACGCCTTCAGCATGGACATGGTGATCTACCAGTCACCGATCAACAGCGCCCTCATGGAGCTATTCACCCAGTATCTGATGCATCACCCGGAGCTTCTGAAACTGCCGAATATTCCCACCGTGGCCTATTTCTATATCAACGGCGGCATTTTCACCGTGGTCAGGCATCTGTCCGAGGACAACCCGATACAAAGCTTCGAGGAGCTGGCGACGGTGTTCGGGGACATTCTCGCCAGCTATGTGGACAAGAAAGTGGAATTGGCGGGCTGACAGCCCGCTCGGTGCTCGTCTGCCAAGCGCACAACGCATGAGGGGGAAGCCTTTCGCTTCCCCCTCAGTCAACAGACCTAGCGTCTGATGATCGTCAGGCGGCCTTCTTTTTCTCCGCGCTCTGGTAGACCACTTCGTAGTCTCCTACCTTGAAATCGCTCAGGCGTCTCTTAAGCTCTTTCAGCGACCAGGGCCAGGCGGCGAAGTTGCGGCCGTTCTGATCCAGGTAGTAGCTCTTGCAGCCACCACTGTTGAACACCGTGGTTTTCAGGTGCTTCTGGACTTTGTCATTGTGGGCTTTCAGCACCGGGGGCTTGATGGCAAAGCGGGTAATCCCCTTCTGCTTAACCTTCTTCAGACCATCAATGATGTAGTCCAGTTGGGCTTCGGCCAGACCGATAAAGGAATCGTACACCAGCACGTTGGGACCCAGCACCAGGAAGGCATTGGGCACATCCTTCATGGTGGCGCCAAGATAAGCTTCCGGTGAGGTGTCTTTCCACAGGTCAGAGAGGCGATCACCGTTGGCATCAATCACCTTTCTGCCAATCGGCGGGTGAGACACTTCAAAGCCGGTCCCCCAGATAATCACGTCTACCTCGTGGCGTTCACCGTTGGCGGCAATCACGGTATTGCCTTCCACTTCCACCAGACCATGGGGAATCAGGTTAGCATTGTCTGCCTGCAGGGCCGGGTAATAGTTGTTGGCAAACAGGATACGCTTGCAGCCCAGGGTAAAGTCCGGGGTCACCGCCTTGCGCAGGGTCTTGTCTTTCACCTGCACGCGCAGCAGCTGTTTGGCCGCCGTGCTCACCGGCTTCAGGGCTGCCGGGTTACGCAGCCCGAAGTTGATCACATTCAGGGAGGTGGCCACGGCCTTACGCCAGCTTTTCTGGATGATAGGCAGCTTGTTGATCAGCTGCTTGCTGGTGTCACCCAGATCCATGTCCGGCTTGGGCAGCACCCAGGGGGCAGTACGCTGGAAGACGTGCAGCTCTTTCACCTTGGGCTGAATCTGCGGCACAAACTGGATGGCCGAGGCGCCAGTACCGATCACCGCCACCCGCTTGCCAGTCAGATCATAGTCATGGTTCCACTTGGCGGAGTGGAACATCTCACCCTTGAAGCTATCCAGGCCCGGCAACGACGGAATCTGGGCTTCGGTGATCGGCCCGGTGGCAAAGACAACCGTACGCGCCAGGGTCTGGCCTTTATTGGTATCCAGCACCCAAAGGTGGCGACTTTCGTCCCACTCGGCATGCTCCAGTTCTGTACCGAATTCGATCAGCTCATTAATGCCAAAGTCTTCGCTAACCTCTTCCAGGTAGCTGAGAATTTCCGGCTGACGAGCAAACAGGTGGCTCCATTTGCTGCTAAGCGCAAAGGAAAAAGAGTACAGGGAAGAAGGCACATCACAGCCACAGCCTGGGTAGGTATTTTCCCGCCAGGTGCCGCCGACGCGGGTGGCTTTCTCGATGATCTTGAAATCGTGATAGCCCTCTTTCTTCATCTTGATCGCAGCGCACAAACCGGAAATACCGGCGCCAACGATAAAGGTGTCGTAAATCCTGGCCTCAGGGGTTTTGCGTTTCTTTGCTGCAGCCATGATGAAATTCCTCGATCAATTCTTAACAAAGCGGTAAGAGAACCCAAGCAGGTTCGCGTACAAATTGGGAGTGGCCCGCTTCATCATCCAGAACAGCTTGGCGTCCACCTGTGGCGTGGTGTACAGCTCTCCCTTATCAAGACGATTCAGGGTCAGTTTGGCCACGGAATCACTGGTGGTCATGGCGTAGTTCATCAACGCATGATCGGCCAGTTTGGAATAACGCGCAGGAATGCGGCCATCCTTGATGATGTTGGTGGGAACCAGAGTCGGACACAGCACGTTGACGTTAATATTGTCGCGCTTGAGTTCCGCGTACAGGGTTTCGGACAACGCCCGCACCCCGGCCTTGGTAACGTTATAGGCACTCATTTCCGGCGCAGCCGTATAGGACGCGGCAGACGCCACGTTGATGATGGCACCACGACCTTGCTTCTTGAACCCGGGCACGAAGTAGTGGCAACCGTGCACTACGCCCCACAGGTTCACATCCATCGCCCATTTCCAGTCTTCCAGGCTCAGCTCTTCGAACTTGCCACCAATACCCACACCGGCATTGTTGATGACCATGGTGACCGGATGGCCCAACAGTTTTTCAGACTGCTCGGACAGCTTCTTTACCTGAGCTGCCTTACCCACATCACAAGCCACCGCAAAAGCCTTGCCGCCGGCCTTCTTGATCAGCGCCACGGTTTCCTCGGCACTTTCCAGCTTCAGATCCGCGCAGACGACCGCACTGTTTCGTCTGGCCAACTCCAGGGCAAAACTGCGACCAATACCACTGCCGCCACCGGTGACGACAGCGTAGCCGTTATAGCTCGGCTTGCTGGAACGAAACTTGAGAATATTCAGCATTACCTTCTACCTTTTCAGGTTGAGTATTCAGTGTTCGTTCAGGCACGCTTGCCCGGCACGAATTCCTTGGTCAGATACGGCGTCAACAACCCGGTCTTCGGGTGCAGCAGCTTTTCCTTGTAGTACTCCAGATAGGCGCTGGTATCGTGGTCGCTGGGGTGAAAATCACGACGGGTGTAATCCAGAATATGCTTGATGGTGCTGCCGAAGACACCCTCTTCAGGCCCGGCCAGCACCGCCAGGCTACGCTTCACATCCTTCCAGTAACTGGGGCTCAGCAAGTTACGCGGTTTGCGCATTACCGGGATCAACGACGCCGCAACCGGAATCAGGAAAGTAAGAGTGAAGGCCGCCAGAGCAAAACCACGCATGCGCAGGTAATAGTCACCGGACAATTCCTGGAACACGTCGTAGGCAACATCCTTATGCTCAGACTCTTCCAGCATGTGCCACATCCACAGGGCCCGCTGCTTCTCGTCCAGGGACTCGTAGAAGATGTCTTCGTTCTTCATCATGTATTCCGCCAGCACCGCGGTGAAATGCTCAATGCCCGCCATCAATGACAGCTGCATGCGGTTGGACAGTTTCTTGAAGCCGTGCTCGAACACCTTGTCGGCAAGGAAACGATACAGACCGACAGGGTAACGGTGCTGTGCCAACACATCGTTGAACTCGTTGTGCATCTTGGAGTGGATGGCTTCCTGACCGATCAGGGCAGTTACCAGACGCTTGAGCTCCGGATCTTTCACAAACTGACGATGGTAACGGGCTGTGTCGATCACCAGATCTTCGCCGAAGGTCAGAAAGATGGACAGGGCCTCGAAATACGCCGACGCCAGCTCCGTGTTTCTGAAGAAGGTATCGTCCAGTTGCTCGGCGTCGAACTGAAAATCCATGTGGCGAATCGGCATCTCAGGCCGTTTCTGGGCGGTTTTCGACACGTATTGATGAATCGTTGCAGTCGTCATTAGGTCACCTGTCCAATGAGGGCAAAGCCGATAATGTTGCGCGCCATGGACGTTAGTTGGGCGCGCACTACTGTTACATTGACGAGTGACACAATAAAGCGAATGCTTGTTCGGATTCAATTCGGTTCAACATGGCTTATTCAGCCCGGCCTCCACAGCTCAGAATGCCGATAGAACGGCGCCTCGGCATGCCAGAAACAAACGCCATGAAAACATTAAATTACTGAAATAAAAGGAAATATTAATTTCCGCTTTGTCTGAAAGGCCTGACACCCTGCTTCCATGCCATAGTCACTTTTCTGCATCATGGGCAGCCCGGTTAGTGTTAATCACCAAAAACGAACACAGCGTTCGGATTTTTTCAGCCTCATAGGGCACTATTTGCCTAGGGTTTCCACCCATCGCATGCAGCAAGTGGCCCCTGGGCATATAACAGAGCATTACAATCTATGGGTAGGAAAAGCCCGGACACCCGGCAACAATGAAGCAAATCAATGGCCATCGGGGTGCCCATGCTCAACAAGGAAAAACTGAATCAGTCAAAAGTCCTGCAGCTGGTGGACTGGCAGTTCAATCGCTACCTGTCCATGCAGTTGCTGCCGTTGCTCTACCTGCTAATGATCATTGGCGCGGTATTGTTGGTGGGCTTTTTTGTGGCTGCCAGCTTTTCCAGTTCGCTGTGGTTTGGCCTGGCCACCGCCACCCTGTCGCCGCTGATCCTGCTGGTGATGGTTGCCATCGTCCGGGCCGCCCTGGAGTACCTGGTGATGGCACATCGCACCATGAGCATCGTGGAAAGCATGCGCACCTTGCCCGAGCGCGTGGAAAGCCTGGATAACAAAGTGGATGCCCTCAACGAGCACGTTATCGACCTGCATGAAATGCTGATGCAACTGCGTCCACTGCTGCGTTCTGCAGGCCTGCCCGGACGTTTTATCGAATCACTGCGCAAGGGGGACAGCAAGGAAAACGGCGGCGATAAATAGCGCCGCCTGACACGCGACGCTTTCAGCCATCGCAATTACCGGCTTTTTAAGGTGTAATTTCTCTCCTGCGGACACCCGCCTGGGCGTCCACACCCTGTTTTCGCAAGGAGTCACCATGTCGTTACCCGCGTCCCTGCAAGACCGGCTGCGCCTGCCCGCCGTCGCGTCCCCCATGTTTATTGTCTCCAACCCGGATCTGGTCATCGCCCAGTGCAAGGCCGGTATCGTCGGCTCTTTTCCGGCGCTGAACGCCCGGCCGGCGGAAGAGCTGGAAGTATGGCTCAAGCGGATCACCGAAGAACTGGACGCCTGGAACCAGGCCAATCCGGACCAGCCGGCAGCGCCCTTTGCGGTCAACCAGATCGTGCACAAGTCCAACAACCGGCTGGAACACGATCTGGAAATGTGCGTGAAGTACAAGGTGCCCATCGTGATCACGTCGCTGGGCGCCCGGGTGGACGTGAACGAGGCGATTCACAGCTATGGCGGCCTGGTATTTCACGACATCATCAACAATTTCTTCGCCAAGAAGGCCATCGAAAAAGGCGCCGACGGCCTGATCGCTGTGGCGGCCGGTGCCGGTGGCCACGCTGGCACCCAGTCGCCGTTTGCGTTGGTCCAGGAAATTCGCGAATGGTTTGACGGCCCGGTGCTGCTGTCCGGCTCCATCGCCAAAGGCGATGCCATTCTCGGCGCCCAGGCCATGGGTGCAGACCTGGCCTATATCGGCTCCGCCTTTATTGCCACCGACGAAGCCAACGCGGACGAACGCTACAAGCAGTCCATCGTCGACAGCAGTGCCAGCGACATCATCTATTCCAACCTGTTCACCGGCGTCCACGGCAACTACCTGCGCAGCTCCATCGAAGCGGCCGGGCTGGATCCGAACGACCTGCCAGAAAGCGACCCGTCGAAGATGGATTTCGGCGATGGCAGCTCCAAAGCCTGGAAAGATATCTGGGGTAGCGGCCAGGGCATCGGCGCCATCAAGAAAATCGGCCCGGCCAGCGAGTTGATCGAGCGACTCAAGCAGGAATACAGCAGCGCGCGCCAGCGGATGGATCAACTGCCCTGGAAATAAAGCGGCCAACTGCAACGCGTCAGAAACAGCAGTGAGTCACAAGGCAAGAGGCCGCGCCCGGGGATCGGGCACGGCCTCTTGCACTTCATAACCGGAACAAACCGCTTGCGGCTTGCGGCTTGCGGCTTGCGCTTCAGCCTGTCACGGAACCAAGCACCGACGCCACCAACCCTTTCTTCTTCACCGGCTGGTAATTGCTGAACTCCAGTACACCATCATCGATGGCGCCGAAACGCAGCTTCGGCAGATCCACCAGGTAATTCTGCACCACCATCCATGGCTGCTTGGAACCCTGGCGAGGTAGACGATCATCCGCACGCATGACATAGCCGGACTGCAGACCCAGGAAGTTCTCATCGGTAATGCAGTCTTCCTTGTCACGGGGGATCACGGTCTGGGCACCGGTTTTTTCCATGTGATTAAGCAGGCGACACACATACTCGCAGACCAGATCCGCTTTCAGGGTCCAGGAGGAATTGGTGTAGCCGAAAACCAGCGCCATGTTTGGCACATCACGCAGCATCATGCCTTTGTAGACCAGCGACTCGCGGGGCTCTACGGCCTTGCCGTCGATAGTGCCTTCCACACCGCCAAGCATCTGAACATTGAGACCGGTGGCAGTGATAATAATATCTGCCTCCAGCTCCTGACCTGACTTGAGCAGAATACCGTTCTCGGTGAAACGCTCGATATGGTCGGTAACGATATCGGCCTCACCCCGGCGAACGGTCTTGAACAGGTCACCGTTGGGCACCGCACACAGACGCTGATCCCAGGGGTTATAGCTGGGACGGAAATGGGTCATGTCCACATCATCACCAAGCTGACGCTTCGCCGCCGCCAACAGGGCACGACGCACCAGTTTCGGGCGCTGCTTGGACAGCTTGTACACCAGGCGCTGGATACCAATGTTACGGGCGCGGGCCAAACGGTAGACCATCATCTCGGGCATGAAGCGGCGCATGCCCACGGAGATCGGATCCACTTCCGGCACCGTGGCAATATAGGTCGGGGAACGCTGCAGCATGGTGACCTTGGCCCCTTCGCGAGCCATGGCAGGCACCAGAGTGACGGCGGTAGCACCGGAGCCGATCACCACGACTTTCTTGCCTTCATATTGCAGGTTTTCCGGCCAATGCTGGGGATGAACCACCTGGCCCTTGAAGTCTTTTTCACCGGGGAAATCCGGTTTGTAGCCTTCGTCGTAGTTGTAGTAACCACTGCAGGAGAACAGGAAGTTGGCGGTAAAGGTTTCCTGCTCGCCGGTCTTCTCATTGGTGGTTTCCACTGCCCACTGATTGTCCTCACTGGACCAGTTTGCCTTGATCACCTTACGCCCGAAGCGGATGTGCTTCTTGACGTTATATTCGTCTGCGGTGTCTTCCACGTACTGGCGGATGGAGTTGCCATCGGCCAATACCTTGGGCTCGGTCCAGGGACGGAAGCTGTAGCCCAGGGTGAACATGTCGGAGTCGGAGCGGATGCCCGGATACTTGAACAGGTCCCAGGTGCCGCCAATGCGTTCGCGACGCTCGATAATGGCATAGCTACGATTCGGGCTCTTGCGGGTCAGGTGGCAAGCTGCCCCGATACCGGAAAGGCCGGCACCAATAATCAATACATCAACGTGGTTATTAGACATTCTCTTTTACCTCCAGCCCTTGGGCCGCCTGGTCTCGGCAGTGCAAAACATTGACATCATTCAATGGCACCGTTAACTGGCAGACAGAATAGCCGTACTGGCGGGTATGAGAAAAGGCCAAAACAGGCCGTTAATTGGCCCTGGAGACGGGAAAAAGTGCCGCTAGGGACGGCAGGTGTGGCGCAGCCGGCATAAACACTGGGTCTACTTTCCCTGACCGCCTGTCTACCCGCATGGCGGCCACAGGATCCGCGGCCGACTATTACTCGCTGATTTTCATAATAAAGTGGTACGGGAGATCCAATATCATCGTGCCATCACCGATTTGTGATCTCATACACATTGCTGCCCTGCCCACTTCTGCATACTGCCTGCGCGCCACAGGGGAAAGGCGCGTACGGGGATAGATAACACACTATAATTATAAGGGTACCGGCATGTTCGATCTGACTGCCTTCGGGGATACGTTCGCCTCTCACTCCTGGCTATGGATACCGATGTCCTGCGCCGTCATTATCAGCCTGCTGTTATGGAGCGGTCGCATCCGCCAGCCCGGCATGGTCAACCTGTTCGCCGTTGGCCTGATCCTGCCCTGCATCAACCTGAGCATGATCGCCACCGGCGCACTGGTGGCTGCAGATCAACTGACTCTGGATCTGATGGCCTTGCTGCCGTTCTGAGAGTCGCAAGTTACAAGTTGAAAGTTTCAACGCGGATCAGCGCTGCTGTCAGCCGCTACGCATGAGGCCGCGCCCAATGACTGGAGCGCGGCCTCATGCGTTTGAAATCAAGGGCAAACGTATGGCGTGTTGCAACTTGAAACTTGAAACTTGCCCACGCTACAAACCCTGAAGAAATTCCAGCTGATCCGCCACACTGATATCCCGGGCCTCACCCTGATAGATATCAAAATGCCCAATGGGGTAGCGTTTCACGGTGGGCTTCGCCATCATCGCGGCGGCTTTTTCTGCGGCGGACGCGGGCGCCACGGTATCGGTTTCACAGATCAGCACCAGCGCCGGGCAAGTCACCTTGGCCGCCTGCGTCACGGGCCGGAACATTGGCAGCACCAGACCAATACGGGCGGCGACTTCATTTGGCACCCCTTCAGGCATCAGGGCGGTATAACCGTCGTAGGCATCATGGCTGGACATGGCCGCCAGCTCCCCGGGCTTGCCTGCAGATGGCAGCATGCGCGGCCCCAGCCCCAGCAGGCTGCTGATCACATCCCAGAGGCCCAGCCCCGTCATCTTGATGGCCTGGCCAATGCCTGCATAGCGCACCACTTCCAGCACTGACGACAGCCCATCCATCATCGGGCACTGGGCAATGATGCCGGCCACATCCGGCTCACGGGCTGCCACTGCAGTCACCAGGCCGCCACCAAAGGACGTTCCCCACAGCACAATGCGCTGGTTGTCCACTTGCTCTTGCTTGCGCACACAAGCCAGCGCCGCCTGCCAGTCTGCCACCTCCCGGTTGGGCAACAACACCTGACGGGGCATGCCTTCGCTTTCACCGAAGTGCCGGTAGTCGAACAGGAATACCGCATAGCCGGCCTTTAAAAAAGCATCACGAAACGGCTCCAGCCCACAGGCCTTGGTCAGACCAAAACCGTGGCCCATGACCACGGTCAGGAAAGAGCCGTCACCCTCGGGGAGATACAGATCCCCCCGGCAGGACTGGCCATCACTGACAAATCGCAGTTCACGCATTGTGCTCATGGATGACTCCTTGGTTGTTTTTTACCACAGAGGGCACGGAGAACACTGAGCCAAGACCTATTACAGGTCTGTTTTCTCTGTGAACTCCGTGTCCTCTGTGGTGAATACGCCTTTACCCTGCAATCGCCGGGGCGATAAAGCGCCATTCGTCGATGCTCTGCCCCAGCACCAGGAAGTGCGGATTGAGGATGTCTTCCTTGTTGTACTGCAGCGGTTCAAAGGCGGTATTCACCACGACCCCGCCGGCGGCGGTGACCACCGCGTGGGCCGCAGCCGTATCCCATTCGCTGGTGGGCGCCAGGCGCGGATAAATGTCCGCGCTGCCTTCAGCAACCAGACACAACTTCAGGGACGAGCCCATGGAGGCCCGCTCTACCTCACCCACTTCCTCGCGGATAAAGGCTTCCAGCTTTTCCACCGCTTCGCCGCCGTGGCTGCGACTGGCTACCATCACCACCGGGGTGGTGCGGGCGCGGCACTGGATCGGCTTGCGCTCACCGCCTTCCTCTTTATAGGCACCCACACCATGGCCACCCAGGTAGGTCACTGCCGTTACCGGTACATGCACGACGCCCAACACCGGGGTATCGCCTTCCACCAGAGCGATGTTCACGGTGAACTCGCCATTGCGCTTGATGAACTCCTTGGTGCCATCCAGCGGATCCACCAGCCAGAAACGGGGCCAGTCCTTGCGATCCGCGTAGGCAATACCGCCGGACTCTTCGGAAAACACCGGGATATCCGGCGTCAGCGCCTGCAGCCGCGCTTCGATAATCTTGTGTGCTGCCATATCCGCTTCGGTGATCGGCGATTTGTCGTCCTTGGTTTCCACCCCCAGGTCGTCACGCTCGTACACCGTCAGAATGGCATCACCCGCTTCACGGGCAATCTCGGCGAGCGGTTCCAGCAGGGTATTAAAGTCGGTCATTTCTGTTTTCCTGTGATTCAGATTTTGGCACCTGTAGGAGCGCCACTCCTACGGCGTAATTATCAGCGTTGTTCCAGCAACCGCTTGGCCATCAGCAGCGCCGCGATCACCCGGGCTTCCGTCACGTCATCCCGCTCGATCAGGCGATCCAGATCGGACAGTTTCCAGGTGAGTACTTCCAGCTCTTCCGGTTCGTCCCCGGGCAGGGATTCTTCATACAGGTCTTCGGCCAGCACCACCTTGATGCGGTGGCCCATATAACCCGGCGACAGGGTCATGTCCTTCATCAGGGTGAGGCGGCGGGCACCATAACCGGCTTCTTCCTTCAATTCCCGGTTGGCCGCATCGCGCCAGTCCTCGCCGTGTTCGTAGGCCCCCTTGGGCAGGGTCAGCTCGTAACTTTCGGTACCGGCGCCATACTCGCGGATCATTACCACGGTGTCGTCATCCAGCAGCGGCACCATCATTACCGCCGCGATGGGCGGGGTGCGCAGGCGCTCATAGGTACGTTCCACCCCGTTACGGAAACGCAGGTGCAGCTCTTCGATTCCGAACAGGCGGCTTTTTGCCACCAGTCGGGTGTCGAGAATCTCCGGTTTCTCATCCATAATCAGCGTCAGATCTCGCGGCAATCATTTAAGGCCGAAGACTAACCCGAATACGCAGGAAATTCATGATTGACTGGCAATCCGTCGACACCGTGCTACTGGATATGGACGGCACCCTGCTCGACCTGGAGTTCGATAACTGGTTCTGGCAGAAACATGTCCCCGAGTGCTACGCCCGCCAGCAGGGGCTGGACCGGGCCGAGGCCGACCGCATCATCCACGACTGGATCACCAGTCATCTGGGCACCCTGAACTGGTACTGCCTGGATTTCTGGACCGCGGAGCTGGGCCTGGAAATCGCCCGCCTGAAACGCGAAGCCGGCGATCGCATCGCTGTGCGCCCCGGGGCGGACACGTTTCTGCAGGCACTGAAGGAGTCCGACAAACAGGTCATCATGGTCACCAACGCCCATCGTGATGCCCTGGACTTGAAGGTAGAGCGTACCGGCATCGACCGCTATTTCGATGAAATCGTCTCCAGCCACGATTATGGCCACGCCAAGGAAGCCCAGTCCTTCTGGCAGCACCTGCAACGCCACCTGCCCTTCGACCCGGCCCGCGCTCTGCTGGTGGATGACTCCCTGCCGGTACTTCACAGCGCCCAGCTTTACGGCATCGGCCAGCCGGTGAGTATCCTGCACCCGGATTCCAGCCTGCCCAGGCGGGACCATACCGACCCGTTCCCGGCCATCGACGATTTTCTGCAGGTCTTACCATGAGAGAAATGCCGTGAGCGAGACCGTTCGTATCGACTCCTGGCTGTGGGCGGCGCGTTTCTTCAAGACCCGCAGCCTGGCCAAGGCCGCCATCGAAGGCGGCAAGGTGCAGATTGATGGCAGCAAGGCCAAACCCAGCAAGAATGTGCAGCCCGGGCAGACCATTGCCATTACCAAGGGCACCGAACATTTCGAGGTAATAGTAGAAGGCCTGAGCAGCAAGCGCGGCCCCGCCAGCGTGGCCCAGACTCTCTACCAGGAAACCGAACAAAGCCGCAGCCGCCGGGAACAGAGCAGCGAGCAACGCAAGCTGGCACGGGCCGCCGCCGCAGCACCGGACCACAAGCCCAGCAAGAAGGAACGCCGGGATATCCAGCGCTTCAAGAGAGACAACCTGGAATAACCGCTATCGTGCCCCCATTAAAGGCAGCTGAAAGACATAGCGAACCACAGTGACAGCCCTCAGGACACAACCATGCAAGATCACAAACAACGCTTCCTGTTCCCCGACTCCGATATCCGCGGCGAACTGGTGCAGGTGGAAAGCAGCGTCACCCGTATTATTGAAGGGCATAACTACCCACTGGCAGTACAGGGATTGATCGGCGAGGCGGTGGCCGCTGTGGCATTACTGGCCAGCACCCTGAAATTCAAGGGCCGCCTGGCACTGCAGGCCCAGGGCAAGGGCCCGGTATCCCTGCTGCTGGCCGAGTGCACCAACGAGGGCGAGTTGCGTGCCCTGGCCCGCCACAGCGACGGCCAGGACTGGAGCCACGGCGACATCCAGACCCTCATTGGCGATGGCAACATGGTCATCACCATCACCCCGGACCAGGGCAAGCAATATCAGGGCATCGTGCCCCTGGCCGGCAACTCCCTGGCCCAGTGCCTGGAAGCCTACTTCCGCCAGTCCGAACAACTCCCTACCCGCCTGTGGCTGGCCAGCGGCAACAACCGGGCCGCCGGCCTGCTGCTGCAGCGGTTGCCCAACCAGCTGGCCAGCAGCGACGCCAACACACAGATGTGGGAGCACCTGGAAGCCCTCGCCGGCACCCTGAAAATGGAAGAGCTGCTCAACCTGGACGACCAGACCATCCTCCACCGCTTGTTCCACGACACCCCGCCACAGCTGCCCGACGCCCAGGCCCTGCAGTTCGGCTGCACCTGCTCCCGGGACCGCAACCGCAATGCCTTGCTGTCCCTGGGCAGCAATGAATTGCAGACCCTGCTGGACGAAGACGGCGAAGTGACCCTGACCTGCGACTTCTGCCGCAACCAGGAACGCTTTGATGCGGTGGATCTGGCGGCGATGATCCGGGAAAGCAGTTAATAGTGAACAGTTAACAGCGACGCGAAACAGGCCCTCAGGGGCTGAAACGCAAGAGGCCGCGCCCGAGCCATGGACGCGGCCTCTTGCGTTTCAGGCGACCCCGGGCCGGATCGCGCAACTATTCACTGTTAACTATTAACTGTTCACTGACTGCCGCGCCGTGACCACCCGGTCCAAGGGGGAATCGCCACTGATTTCCTTTTCTGGCATAATCGCGCGCCTGTGCTGACTGGAGGCTTTGTCCCCCGGTCCCCTTTGGTCTTGCCCGGTGGCAGTAACGGGCACGAGACCGGCACTGTTATCCGCAATGCGAACCAGAGTTTCGGCGCCCATACACGCTGAAACGGCACGGCCACAAGCCCAGGAATGACCATGACCGACCCGATTGTTTATAACGACCTCAGCCCGGCCCAGCTGGTAGAACTGGCTGTTCAACGCAACGAAGGCCGCCTGTCCGATACCGGCGCCCTGGTAGTGGAAACCGGTCACCGCACCGGCCGTTCCCCCATGGACCGCTACATCGTTGAAGAGCCCAGCACCAGCGAGCACATCCACTGGGGTGCTATTAACCGTGCCTTCCCCGCCGACAAGTTCGATGCCCTGTGGGATCGTGTCAGCGTTGCCGTTGCCGACGCTGATGCCTTTGTTTCCCACCTGCACGTAGGTGCCGATGCGGATCATTACCTGGCAGTAAAAGTGACCGCGCAGACCGCGTGGCACAACCTGTTCGCCAACACCATGTTCATCCGCCCGGAAAAATACAATCCGCGCAGCAAGGAAGAATGGCAGATTCTGCACGCCCCGCACTTCCAGTGTGAGCCGGAGCGTGACGGCACCAATTCCGATGGCTGTGTGATCCTCAACTTTGCCCAGCGCAAGGTACTGATCGCCGGCATGCGTTACGCCGGTGAAATGAAGAAAGCCATGTTCTCCGTGCAGAACTTCCTGCTGCCGGAAAAAGACGTGCTGCCCATGCACTGCTCCGCCAACGTTGGCGAAGACGGCGACGTGGCCCTGTTCTTCGGCCTGTCCGGCACCGGTAAAACCACCCTGTCCGCCGACCCGAACCGTTACCTGATCGGTGACGACGAGCACGGCTGGGGCAAGGATGTGGTGTTCAACATCGAAGGCGGCTGCTACGCCAAGTGCATCGACCTGAGCCAGAAGAACGAGCCGGTTATCTGGGACGCCATCAAATTCGGCGCAGTACTGGAAAACGTCATCATCAATGACGAAAGCCGCACCGCCGACTACACCGACGTGTCCCTGACCCAGAACACCCGTGCCGCCTACCCGCTGGAAAACATCGACAAGAAAGTCGACGCCAACCGTGCCGGTGAGCCCAAACACATCATCTTCCTGACCTGCGACCTGACCGGTGTTCTTCCGCCGGTATCCAAGCTGTCCAAGGAAGCGGCGGCCTACCACTTCCTGAGCGGCTACACCGCGCTGGTCGGCTCCACCGAAATGGGTTCCGGTGGCGGCATCAAGAGCACCTTCTCCACCTGCTTCGGCGCCCCCTTCTTCCCCCGTCGCGCCGGCGAATACGCCGAGCTGCTGATCAAACGGATGGAAGATTTCGGCTCCACCGTGTTCCTGGTGAACACCGGCTGGACCGGTGGCCCCTTCGGCGAAGGCGAGCGTTTCAGCATCCCCACCACCCGTGGTGTGGTGAACGCCATCCTCTCCGGCGACCTGGACAACGCGGAAACCGAGCACCTGGACATCATCAACCTGGACGTGCCCAAAGCCGTTCCCGGTGTGGACAGCCAGCTGCTGCAGCCCAAGAACACCTGGGCCAACCCGGAAAACTACGAAGCCCGCGCCCGCGATCTGGCAGAGCAGTTCGAAAAGAACTTTGCCGAGAAGTATGCGGACGTGTCTGAAGAGATCCGCGCCGCCGGCCCCAAGGCCTGATCCGCACGAATCACTGAAAAAGCCCGCCACCGGCGGGCTTTTTCATTGCCGCCCGGCGGGCAGACCCGCCCGCCCGGGAAGGCAAAAAGGAAACACCTGGTCTGGACTTGTTTACCACACACGCTAGACTGCACCTCCGGAATGATGACAGCCGTCATCGCTCCCTGCCCCACAAGGGCTCTGCCTCATTGATGAGCCACTGAGTACGCCAGGCGTTATTCAGAGGCTCCTTTAACCCGGACCTGTTCACCGCCAAGGTGGATATGATTGACTGGCAACCCATGAGGGTTAGCCCGACAGGAGCCCCAATGAGCAAACCCAGAATTGTTGTTGTCGGCGGTGGTGCCGGCGGCTTGCCGCTGGTGACCCGCCTGGGTCGCAAGCTTGGCAAATACGGCCACGCAGACGTGACCCTGGTGGATTCCTCCAGCATCCATGTGTGGAAACCGCGCTTTCATGAAGTGGCCACCGGCGCCATCGACGCGGACCTGGATGCGGTGGACTACCGCGCTCACGCCCAGCTGAACCATTACCGCTTTGAGCCGGGCACCATGACCCAGGTAAACGTGGAGGACCAGACCCTGACGCTGGCGCCACTCCATGACAACCACGGCTCGGAAGTGCTACCGGAACGGCAACTGCCCTACGATTACCTGGTGCTGGCCACCGGCAGCCAGAGCAACGATTTCGGCACCCCCGGGGTTCGTGAAAACTGCCTGTTCATGGACAGCCGCGCCCAGGCGGAACGCTTTCGCGAGCGCTTCCTGAACGCCTGCCTGCACGCCAACTACGAAGGCAAGCCGGTCTCCGTGGCCATCGTCGGCGGCGGCGCCACCGGCGTGGAGCTGGCAGCGGAACTGCACCATGCGGTATCCATGCTCAACTTCTACGGCCACGAAAAGCTGGATCGCAAACACCTGCAGGTGGACGTGATCGAAGCCGCCCCGCGCATCCTCCCGGTACTCAGCGAACGGGTTTCCGCTACCGCCACCAAGCGGCTGGAGGATCTCGGCGTGAAGGTGCGCACCGGTGTCATGGTGGCCGAAGCCACCCCGCAAGCCCTGGTACCCAAGGAAGGCGATCCCATCAATGCCGACCTGCTGGTGTGGGCGGCCGGGGTGAAGTGCCCGGACTGGCTGGGTCAGATCGACGGCCTGACCACCAACCGCATCAACCAGGTGGAAGTGGAGCCGACCCTGCAGGCCAAGGGCCACAAAAACATCTTCATCATCGGCGATGCCGCTTTCCTGATCCCGGAAGGCGAAGAGCGGCCCATCCCGCCGCGGGCCCAGTCTGCCCAGCAGATGGCCCAGCACACCGCTCGTAGCCTGCAGCAGCTGATCATGCAACGTGAACCGCGGCCGTTCCAGTACAAGGACCATGGCTCGCTGGTATCGCTGTCCAACTACAGCTCGGTGGGCATGCTGATGGGCAACCTGAAGGGCGGCAACTTCTTCGTGGAAGGCTGGCTGGCACGGATGATGTACATCAGTCTGTATCGCATGCATCAGGCCGCCCTGTACGGCTGGCCGCGCACGATCATGCTGCTGATCGCCGGCCGCTTCAACAAGCTGGTGCGGCCGAGACTGAAACTGCATTAAGGCAACACGACGCACCACCTGTAGGAGCGGCGCTTGAGCCGCGAATTGCTTGCGATACGCTTTCCCAAGTATTTCGCGGCTCAAGCGCCGCTCCTACAGCTGCGTTGATCTCAGTTGCAAGTCGCAAGGCTCAAGCAAAACGGAACAGCCTTGCCCGCACCCTGCCTCCTTGCGCGGGGCACCCGGACCGCCCGTTTGGCAACGCCACATCCCCGCGCGTTGCAACTTTAAACTTTCAACTTGCAACTCCCCCCCGCTACACTGCCTGAACACTCGCTGATGACAGGCAACGATGAAAGATACCTTTCTCTACTGGTTCGGCATTCTCAAGAACACCATACGCCTGTGGCTGGAAGGTAATGCCGCCAGCTACGCCGGGTCGTTGGCGTTCTTTACGCTTTTCTCCATTGCCCCGGTCATCATCCTCGCCGTGAAGGTAATCTCACTGGTGATGAGCAGCGAAGCCGCCATGGCGGAAATTCTTGGCCAGCTGGAAGCGACGGTGGGGCCCGCCGCCACCGAAGAAATTCGCAATGCCATCATGAATACCCGCGCCCCCAGTCAAGGAATTCTGGCCGGACTGCTTAGCCTGGCGGTCATGATTATCGGCGCCACCACGGTCTTCGCCCAGATGCAGCGCTCCATGAATGCCATCTGGGAAGTGGTGCCACGTCCGTCACGCAATACCGTGGTCGCACTCATCAAAAGCCGCCTGTTGTCGCTGACCGTGGTGGTATCACTGGGCTTTGTGCTACTGGTCTCCCTGCTGCTGAACGTGGCAGTACAAACCCTGCTGGTCTACGCGGAAAACTGGATCCCCTTCCATGGTGGCATCGCCCTGGCACTGGAAGTGCTGGTCTCCATCATCGTCATCGCGCTCTTGTTCGGCATGATTTTTCGCCTGCTTCCCGACGTGGTGCTGAGCTGGAAAGACGTAGCCCCCGCCGCTCTGATCACCGCCATACTGTTTGCCATTGGCCGCGCCCTGATTGGCTTTTACCTGTCACACACGGCCACCGCTTCCACTTACGGGGCCGCCGGCTCGCTGGTGATTCTGCTCATGTGGGTGTACTACTCCTCCATGATCCTGCTACTCGGCGCCGCCTTCAGCCGCGCTCAC
The DNA here is from genome assembly GCF_947258575.1 of uncultured Alcanivorax sp. Taxonomy (GTDB): domain Bacteria; phylum Pseudomonadota; class Gammaproteobacteria; order Pseudomonadales; family Alcanivoracaceae; genus Alcanivorax. The sequence continues at coordinate 245,038 of NZ_CAMYIV010000005.1, read as the reverse complement.
AGTGAAGCCCGGGGGCGGGTTATCCGTGCCCGCTCCTCCGCGGTAAGGGTTCGCCGGGAAATTCACGAAACGCCTGGCTGAATCAGCAGCCCACCGGGTTCATGCCCCCTTCACGGTCAGATTGCCACGGTAAGGTGTCATTCAAAGAAGGGGATCTCATGACACTAAAAACACCGTTTTCCATAATCAGCCTCACCCTGGCGGCCCTGTTTTTGTCTGCCTGTAGCGACAGCGGCAACACCATCAGCCAGGAAGTCACCGCTACGGCATACACCCTGTCCGAAGCTGAAACCAAGAAAGGCAATGTGGGTCTTGCCGCCTGGGGCGACCAGCTGGAACCCGGCATGAAAGCCATCGCTGTGTCCCGCGACCTGATTCCCAAAGGGCTCACCCATCGCACGGAAGTGGAAGTGGAAGGCATGGGTACCTATGTGGTGCTCGACAAGATGAACAAACGCTGGACCGACAAAATCGACATCTTGATGGCGGATAGGGCCGAGGCTCGTGAGTGGGGCAAGCAAACCGTCACCATTCACTGGGAAGCGCCACAGGAAACCCCCTGAACGATCCGGCAATTTTGCAATTCTCCCGATGAAACCCTGGCGGGGCCGTCGTAAACTCCCTGTCATTGATGCCCCTGCCACGGTTTCGGAGTCCCCATGGCCACCCGCTTTTTATTGATTTCCCTGTTCCTGTTTTTCAGCCACCCGGCCCTCGCTCTGGACCAGGAAAGCTTTGCCATGTGCATCAGCAAACTGCGCCAGGCGGGGCTGGAAGCCGGCTTGCCTGCCCAGGTGATCAGCCAGCATCTGGATGATGCTAAACTGAATGAAAAGGTGGTGGAACTGGATCGCAGTCAGCCGGAGTTCACCAGCAGCTTTGCCGACTACTTCAACCGGCGCGTCAGCGAGCAACGGATTGAAAAAGGTCGCGAAAAATACCGCAGCCATCGTCAATTGCTCGACACCCTGACCCGGGAATATGGCATCCCCGGCCATTACCTGGTGGCCTTCTGGGGGCTGGAAACCAACTATGGCGGCTACCTGGGCAATATCCCTACCCTCGACGCCCTGGCCACGCTGACCTGCGAAGGCCGGCGCGGTGAGTATTTCCAGGGTGAACTGTTCAATGCCCTGCGTATTCTGCAGGCCGGCGATGTCAGCGCGTCACAGATGAAAGGCTCCTGGGCTGGCGCCATGGGGCAGACCCAGTTCATGCCCGCCGTGTTTCTCAAACACGCCCAGGATCACGACGGTGACGGTCGCCGCGACCTGTGGGGCAGCAGCGCCGACGCTCTGGCCTCCGGCGCGCACTTTCTGCAAGCCCTGGGCTGGGAACGGGAAGCTCGCTGGGGCCGGGAAGTCAGCCTGCCAACGGATTTCGACTACCAGCTCACCGGCTTCAGCAACAAACGCGCGCTCGCCGACTGGGCCGAACTGGGGCTGACATTGCCCAATGGCCAGCCCCTGCCATCCGCGGACATGGAGGCGGCCGTGATCGTGCCGTCTGGCCATGAAGGCCCCGCCTTTCTGGCCTATCACAACTTCCGGGTGATCATGGGCTGGAACCGCTCCGAATCCTACGCCATTACCGTGGGCCGCCTGGCCGACCGCATTGCCGGCGCCGGCCCCCTGTCCAAAACGCCACCACAGGCACCGCGCCTCAACCGGGATCAGGTGACCCGTCTGCAACAGATCCTCAATGAACAGGGCTTTGATGCCGGCGAAGAAGATGGCCTGATGGGCCCCGGCACCCGCAAGGCCATCGCCCGCTACCAGCAGGCCAACGACCTGGTCGCCGACGGTTTTCCGGGCAAAGACGTGCTTACTCGTATCGGCATTCTGCCGTAACCGGCAAGACAACAAACAGCAGAAATCCCAGGCGGCGCCGAGACTCACTGCGCCATGCCCAGCACCTTGTCTTCCAGCACAGGGATGACCCAGTCGATAAAGGCCTCCAGACGCCGGGTCATATGTTCGCGATGCGGATACAGCAGGGTGATGGGCATGGGGTGCGGCACGGTGTCAGGTAGCACGCTGACCAGCCGACCGGAATCCAGATGGTGGCGCACATCGTAGTGCGGCACCTGGATCATCCCCAGCCCCGCCAGGGCACAGGCGATCATCCCCTCCGCCGTATTCACAGTGACACGGGCGGGGAGCGCCAGGCTGTCCAGCTTGTCTCCCTGCCGGTATTCCCAGCTTTCCACCCTGCCCGTCATGGACGACGCAAACGCCACGATGCGATGGGATGACAGGTCCTTTAGCGTGTCAGGTCGACCATAACGGGTCAGATAGCCTGGGCTGGCACAATTACACAACGGCAAGCTTCCCAGCGACCGAGCGATCAGGTTGCTGTCTGCCAGCTCGCCCACCCGAATCACACAATCCACGCCTTCGCTCACCAGATCCACTGCCCGATCGGTGACACCCATCTGAATATCGATATCCGGGTAACGATCCAGGAAATCCGGCAACGCCGGTGCCAGCACACGCCGTCCCAGGCGCCCGGGCACATTGATGCGCAGCTTGCCTTGAGGGCGGCTATCGTTGACGGCAAACGCCCCTGCCAACTGTTCATAATCCTGCAACAGTGACTGGCTTTTCCGGTAGAGGAAGCGGCCCTCTTCGGTGACCTTGATAGCCCGGGTGGTGCGATTCAGCAGACGCGCGCCCATCTCGGACTCCAGTTCCTTGATCGCTGTGGACACCGTGGAACGGGGTATCTCCAGGCTTTCAGCGGCCCTGGTAAAGCTCAGGCAATCCACCACCCGGACGAAGATATGCATTCTTTCAAGACGATCCATGGCTTCTCATTGTTCGTTATTTTCGACAAGTGCTGTCAGCTTACACCGGTTTATGCCCATGCCAAGCCTGCCGACAATAGCTCCACCACAAACAACCTGGAGCAAGACTGATGACGGACTACGGATTCAAGGACAAGGTGGTACTGATTGCCGGCGGCGCCAAGAACCTGGGCGGCCTGTTGAGCCGGGAAGTCGGCCGCGAAGGCGCCAAAGTGGTGGTGCACTACAACAGCGATGCCAGCCGCGCCGATGCGCAAGACACGGTCAAGGCAGTGCAAGACCTGGGCGGCGAGGCCTACATGACTCAGGGCGACCTGACCCGGCCTGCCAATGTGGAAGCGCTTTTCCAGGAAGCCAAGGACAAATTCGGCGGCATCGATATCGCCATCAATACCGTGGGCAAGGTGTTGCGCAAACCGATCATGGAGACCAGTGAAGATGAATACGACTCCATGTTCGATATCAACGCCAAATCCGCCTACTTCTTCATCAAGGAAGCGGGCAAACACCTGAACGACAACGGCAAGATCGTCACCGTGCTCACCTCTCTGCTGGCTGCCTTTACCGATGGCTATTCCACCTATGCCGGCGGCAAATCACCGGTAGAGCACTTCACCCGTGCAGCCGCCAAGGAATTCGGAGGTCGCGGCATCTCGGTTTCCGCCGTGGCCCCCGGCCCCATGGACACGCCCTTCTTCTACGGCCAGGAAACCCCGGAACGGGTGGCCTTCCACAAGTCCCAGGCCATGAACGGGGACCTGACCAAAATCGAGGACATCTCCCCCATCATCAAATTCCTGGCCACCGAGGGTTGGTGGATCACCGGCCAGACAATCTTTGCCAACGGCGGTTACACTACCCGTTAGCGCCAACAGGCAGGCACGTACCGTGCCTGCCGCCCATCTCACTGGGAGCCGCACATGCATACGCTTATCGTCATTCTCGGTGGTCTTTTGCTGTTCGCCATACTGGCGCTAATCGGCCGCTCCATCCCCTGGCTGCGACACCATCTGCTCGCCGTCTTCACCCTGTTCTGGTTTATCGCCTCGGCCATCAACATGACCGTGGGCATTGTCCATGCCGGTTATTCCTTTATGGCCGAACTGCCTATTTTCTTTGTGGTATTTCTGGTTCCTGTTGCCCTGGCCTGGGCGGTGAATCGAAAACGCCAGCGTTAGTGACGATGGTTCACCCTTCACGCCGGGCATGGCATGCTCAAGCCAGTCCGAACAAGGGAGCTCCTCATGCGATCACTGATCACCGTCACACTCACGGCCCTGAGCCTGTGCGCCTGTGCCGACAACGCCGCCACCCTGGCGCCGCAAAGCAATGACACCGTTACCGCTACAACACTCACCGACGGCCTGCACCACCCCTGGTCCCTGACGTTTCTGCCCGGCAACGAATGGTTGATCACTGAACGGCGCGGCACCCTGCGCCGACTGGTGAATGGCAGCCTGCAGGAAGATCCGGTCAGCGGGGTACCAGAGGTGGTGGCCAGTGGCCAGGGCGGGCTATTCGATGTAATGCCACACCCGGATTTCGCCGACAACCAGCGCCTTTACCTGAGCTATGCCAAACCCTGTGGCGACAATGGCGGCACCACGGCGGTGGGCTACGGCACTTACCGGGATGGCGCCCTGAAAGACTTTCGCGATATCTACGTGGCGGAAAAAGCCTGCACCAACACCGCCAAACACTTCGGCGGCCGCATCCTCTTTGATAACGACGGCTACCTGTTTGTCACCGTGGGCGACCGGGGGGAGCGCGAGCGCGCCCAAGACACCACAGACCCGGCCGGCAGCGTGCTGCGTCTGCACGACGATGGCCGCATTCCCGATGACAATCCGCTGGCCGGTCAGTCTGGCAAAGCAGCGGCCATCTGGAGTTGGGGCCACCGCAACCCACAGGGGCTGGCCTTGCATCCCGACACCGGCAAACCCTGGCTCAATGAGCACGGCCCCCGCGGCGGGGACGAAATCAACGCTGTGGAAGCCGGCGTGAATTATGGCTGGCCGGAGATTACCTATGGCCGGGAGTATTATGGCCCCGGCATCGGTGACACCAAGCAGGAAGGCCTGGCCCAGCCGCTGCTCCACTGGACCCCGTCCATCGCTCCCTCCGGCATGGCCTTCGTGACCAGCGATCGCTACCCGGACTGGCAGGGCGATACCGTCCATGGCGCCCTGAAGCTGACCCATCTGAACAAGGTGGCCTTTGATGGCCGCAAACCGCTGTCGGAAGTCCGCCTGCTGGAAGAAAGGGGCGATCGCATCCGTGATGTTCGCCAGGGCCCGGATGGCTATCTTTACCTGCTCACCGACAGCAGCAATGGCGCCCTGCTGCGCGTCAAACCCTCTCTCTGATACACCGCCCCGGCGCCTGCCGGGGCCTTACAGTCCGACACAAAACCCGCCGGCTCATTCACTTTCTTGTACCAGTGTACCAACAGACCCGTCCCGGTTCCGCTTCTATCCTCATAGGCTAAAACATGTATAACAATTCGGGGATAGCACCATGCCTTCATCCTTTCTGCGGCCCGGGCCATGGCTCCTGGCCTCCCTGCTTTGCATCGCATTGCCCTTGACCGGTTGTGGCGGCGGAGGAGGCAGTGCGGCCACCGTCTCCAACAACAGCAACACCCCGGAAGCCAACGCCGGTAACGATACCAATGGCAGCAACGGGGACGGCAGCGGGTCGGCGGAAGATCCAGCGCCGCGGAACCTGAGCTGGGGTGAACCCTATCAACGCGACGAGCAGTACCCGAACACCGTCGACCTGCCCCAGCAGCTGATCACCATGCGCGACGGCATTCGCCTGGCCGCCACCGTGACCCTGCCAGCGGATGAAAACGGCAATGCCATCGACGGCCAGTTTCCGGTGATCGCCACCTTTACCGGCTATAACCAGGCGCTCGGCGCTATCGGTGCCGCCGACCCGGCGCTGGTGAAACGGGGCTACGCCTACATCATCGTCGATCTGCGCGGCACCGGTGCCTCGGAAGGCAGCTGGCAGGCGTTCAGCCAGATAGATCAGGATGACATCGGCGAACTGCTGAACCACATCAAGACCCAGCCCTGGAGCAACGGCAGCATCGGCATGAACGGCGCCTCCTATATGGGCATTACCGGCCTGCTCGCCGGCGCTCAGGAAGACCCGGCGGTGAAAGCCATTTTTGCCATTGTGCCCATGGGTGATGCCTACCGGGATATCGTCTTCAGCGGCGGCCAGATCAATGCGGGCTTTATTCCCCTGTGGGTCACCCTGGTCACCGGCCTCGGTCTCATCCCCACCCCGGCCGGGCTGGATAACAATGAACCGGGGTATTACCTCAACACCACACTGCAACACCTGCAGGGCGCCCTGACAGAATTCCAGGTGCCGGTAGTGGCTGGCGCCCTGATCGGCGATGAAAACAAATACGACACTGAATTCTGGCGTATCCGCTCACCGCTGGAGCAGATCGACAAGATCACCGCACCGACCTTTGTGGTGGGCGGGCTCAACGATATTTTTCAGCGCGGCGAGCCCTTGATTTACGAGGGCCTGAAAGATCACACCACCGCCAAGCTGCTGATTGGCCCCTGGGAACATCTGGACGGCTCTTCCGGCGCCGGACTGCCCGCCGACGGGGTGCCGGCGCTGTCGAATATTCGTCTCGCCTGGTTTGATCAGTACCTGAAAGGCATGGACAGCGGTGCCGGCGATTACCCGCCTGTCACCCAGTACTACACCGGCGAGGAGCGCTATGTGACCGCCGCCGACTGGCCGCACCCTGAGGCAAAAGCAGAAACCTTTTTCCTCCACGGCCAGCCCGGCGCCCCGCTGTTCGGCAGTATTTCACCGAGCGCCCCCGTCACCAACAAGCAGACCAGCCTGCTGCAGACCCCGGTGAATGGCCTGTGCTCCGCCAGTGCCAGCCAGTGGACCGCCGGCGTGCTCGGCCTGATCCTGCCGCCCTGCTCGGCCCAGGACAATGTGGTGAATTTGCTGGAGGCGGTGTACACCAGCGAGCCGCTGGAAGAAGACATGGTTATCAACGGGCCGATCACCGGGCAGATCTGGGCCTCCACCACCGCCCTGGATACCAACGTCACCGTCAGAGTGAGCGTGGTGGGTGAAAACGGCATTGCCCGGCCGCTGACCCACGGCATTCAGATGGCGTCCATGAGTGCCTTCGATGCCAGCAAATCGCGCTTTATGAACGGCAAACTGGTTCAACCCTGGCACCCGTTCACCGAAGCGTCGCAAAAGACCATCACGCCCCTGCAACCGTTCCGGGCCGATGTGGAAGTGTTCCCCACCAGCGCCCGGATCAAGGCCGGGGAAAAACTGCGTATCAGCGTGGGCACCAGCGACCTGCCCCACGGCCTGAGCCCGATCCCGGATCTGCTCACCAGCCTGCTGGGCGCCATGACCGTCTACAGCACCCCGGCCATGCCGTCACGGGTGAATATTCCGTTGGTGCCGGCCAGCGCACTCTAACCCGGTGGCCCTGCCTTAGCGGGCAGGGCCAGCACCCGTCACTGGTGCTGGAGAATATTCAGCAGCCGACCAAAGGGATCGCGCACGTAGAACCGTCGAACGCCCCAGGGCTCACTCACCGGGCCATATTCCACGGCCACGCCGGCCTGATGGATTCGTTCCAGCGCCGCCTCCAGGTCGTCCACCTCGATGGACAGGTCCGGTACCGCGGTACCCGAACCGCCTTCTGAACCCACACTCACCTGGACCCGCATGGTTTCCGCCGACCCATAGGTGCGAAACCAGCCGTGATCCATGATCCGTTCCAGCCCCAGAATGCCGCCATAAAAGGCCTCCGCCTTTTCCGGATCCGGGGTGGCCAGGTTGGCCATGATGCGTTTCACCTTCATGCTTTCTCCTGGTCTGCTTTCAGGGCGCCTTCGAACATGCCCGCCCTCTCATCAGCCACCCTAGGGCATTTTTCTCCGTGCTAGAATGAACTCTCTTCAATTCCGGTAATCCCATTCCCCCTCACCCCTAACGCAACTCGCAGCCCTGCGCAGGAGCCCCTATGTCCACCGACTCTGCTCGTCTGCTTCGCCTTTCCCTGGCCCTCGCTCTGGGCGGCTTCGGTATCGGCAGCGGCGAGTTTGTCATCATGGGCCTGATGCAACGGGTGGCCACCGACCTGCAGGTGCCGGTGCCAGATGTGGGCTACGCCATCAGCAGCTATGCACTGGGCGTGGTGGTGGGCGCGCCGCTGATTTCTTCCCTGGCAGCCCGGGTGCCACGCCGGGGTCTGCTGATTACCCTGATGCTGGTCTTTGCCGTGGGCAACATGGCCAGCGCCCTGGCCACGGACTTCTGGACCTTTGTTGGCCTGCGCTTTCTGGCCGGGCTGCCCCATGGTGCCTACTTCGGCGTAGCCGCTCTGGTGGCGGCATCGGCAGTGCCCTACCACATGCGTGCCCGGGCAGTGGCCCGGGTGATGAGCGGGCTGACCATTGCCATCGTGGTGGGCGCACCGCTGGCCACCTGGGCCGGCAACCTGTTCGGCTGGGAGGTGGCCTTTATCGGCGTCGGCGTCATTGCCCTGTGCACCGCCCTGCTGATACGCCTGTGGGTGCCCGCCCAATCCCCGGACCCGAACGCCAGCCCACGCCGCGAACTGTCTGCCCTGGTGAAACAGCGGGTGCTGTTCACCCTGGGCGTGGCCAGTATCGGTTTCGGCGGCATGTTTGCGGTATTCAGTTATGTGATGCCCACCCTCACCGAACAGGCCGGCATGGCGGAGCGCTGGGGGCCATTGGTGCTGATGGTGTTCGGCATTGGCACCATTATTGGCAACTTTGCCGGTGCCCGCGCTGCCGACGGCAATCTGCTGCGGGCCATTCCGTTGATTCTGATCTGGTGTGCGTTGATCCAGGCGGGCTTCTATTTTGCGGCGAACTGGACGGTGGCAGGCATCCTTTTCGTGGGGTTGGTGGGCACCAGCATGGCGCTGGGGCCAGCCCTGCAGACCCGCCTGATGGACGTGGCCGAGGACGCCCAGACCATGGCCGCCTCCATGAACCATGCCGCCTTCAACCTGGCCAATGCATTGGGCGCCTGGCTGGCAGGCATCACCGTCAAACAGGGACTGGCCTGGTCCAGCACCGGCCTGGTAGGCGCGGCACTGGCTATTGGCGGATTACTGATCTTTCTGTCCGGGCGGGCATTGGAGAAACGCAACAGAATGCCCGCAGGCACTTACCCGAAAAAAATCAGTACCGACGATGGAAACCCAGATTAAAGGCTGTCAGATCAAAGCCGTCGTCATCATCAAGCATCACCCACTCCCCATGGATGGAGACATCCGGCGACAAATTAAGGGCTACGCCCCCGCCATAGGAAGGATCACTGGCTGTCACCGTTTCTGAATCAGAAATACTACGGAAGAAGTTTACTTCCGTTTTTCGCTTTGCCGTTGCCGAGGAATGACCAACAAGAAGATAAGGACGAACAGGCAGCGAGTCATCCAGACCTACCTTGAGATAGGCTGCCAACAAAGTCACCGGCTGGATGGTATATTCCACATCATTGACTGTTTTTTCATCCTCACTCAGACGAAACCCCAGACGCCCCTCAATCGCCACGTACGGATTAAAGCGATGCCCCAGGTTGAACTGAACGGCGGTAGGCTCGAAATCCCCTAAATCACTTTCCTGGGTCAGTTTGCTGTACTGAAACCCGAAATAGTTTTTCTTCTCCAAATCGGATTCAGCAAACGACGTTACCGAACTCGCTAACAACATAGCGCCTAAAACTACCCTCATGAAATCACCCCGCTTACGAATAGCGCTTTAGCGTATTTATTTGACCACCATTCGGCAAGAATTTCCCAAATGGCCGACCACAAAAAAAAGGCCGCACAACAGTGCGGCCCAACGACCTGTTTCTGCTACTGCAGCGACAGGTTATCGGCATTCATAACACGGGTTTTCCCGGTCAGGAATCAGCGATCAGGTAGTAGAAAACGTTATCAGCACATCGGCATGATGCTGGTGCGGGGGATAAATCATGGCGGGCTCTCCCAAGTCCATTTGGCAATATTTTCGGAGCAGTATTATTGTTTCCCGACAGAGTATCTCTTTCATTTTTCCTGCCGTTTTTTGTTTTAGCACTACGCTCGGTGACGTGTTCAATAGAATGCGCTGCTCGGAAAAAACAGACTTTGCGCCAGCGCACATTCCCGACCCGAAAATGTGGCTTTTTTGTTATCGGCAGGTTCCTTAACGTACCCCGGCGGACAGTGATTCCGGCTGCACAAACTTGCCGGTAACCGGAAATCGGACTTCTACCAACAGGCCTCCATGTTCATGGTTCGCCAGACGAATCTCACCGTGGTGCATATCGACGATGCGCTTGACGATGGCCAGCCCCAGGCCGCTGCCACTGAGGGTGCGGGCTTTCTCGCCCCGCGAGAACGGCTGCAGCAACAGGGGAATATCCTCTTCGCGAACGCCCTTGCCATGATCACGGACGGTCAGGCACACCACGTTTTCCATCACAGCAGTACGCACCTCCACCGGTGGCGCGCCGTACTTGAGTGCATTGCCGATCAGGTTGGCGAGCATCCGTTTTACCGTTAGCCGCTTGAGCATCAGGCGCGGCAGATCCTGTAGCTCAAAACGGGTCTGCTCCGTGGGGTACTTGCCGGCCACTTCCTGTATCAGCTCGTTGAGATTTTCCAGGTCCGGCTGCTCATCGGCGCCATCGCGAATAAAGGAAATGAACTGATCAAGAATGGCATCCATGTCCTCGATATCTTCGATAATGCCGTGGGCCAGTTCCTCGTCCTGCATGAATTCCGCCGACAGACGCAATCGTGTCAGCGGCGTACGCAAGTCATGGGATACCCCCGCCAGCAGCAAGGCCCGATCCCGCTGGGCCTGTTGCAGATCGCTGGTCATACGGTTGAAGGCCGCATTCACCGCCTGAATTTCCTCCGGGCCGATACTGGTATTCAATACCGGCACCGCTTCGCCTCGCCCTACTTTCAAGGCCACCCGGGCCAAGCGGCGCAGCGGCAGGTTAAGACCCCGGGCAATCAGCAACCCACCGATAATGGCCAGCAGCGGCACCGTCACCCCCCAGCCGAGCAGCAGATAGCGGTCATAGTCGCGGAAGAATTCCATCGGCACCCGCAACCACTGCTTCTGAAAAGAAGGCGCACTGACCCACAGCACTGGCTGGCGACTGTCCTCCAGCCTTACCGTGACCGGTTCGCGCAGGCGTTCCTGCACCTCTTCCCGGAACCGGCTGACCACCGGCTGGGATAACAGCACGGTACCCTGATGCAGGTTGTCCGGGGTGGCCACTTCAATACCGGTGGCGCCGGCCAGTCGCTGGGCCAGGCGGGCGTCTTCCTCACCGGAAGAAGAAAACGCCAGCTCCGCTTGCAGCACCGTCAGGCGAGCGTATTCACGAATACCGGGCAGGTAGGCATTGCGGGCGAAGAACCACAGGGTCAGCGCCTGGCTGATACCGATGACCAGCCCCACCACGATGGCGGAACGGACAAAGGCAGTGCGAGGATAGAGTTTCATCGGCAAAGCTTACACGCTCCACGCCGCACGCAACACGCGCATGATGCCTGTTGCGTGCGGCCTGAAGCGTCTCTTAATCAGGCACAAACACATAGCCCACGCCCCACACGGTCTGGATATAGCGAGGCTTGGAGGGATCGTCTTCCAGCAGGCGGCGCAGGCGCGACACCTGCACGTCGATGGAGCGTTCCATGGCAGACCATTCGCGACCCCGGGCCAGGCTCATCAGCTTGTCGCGCGTCAGCGGCTCACGGGGATTCTGTATCAGCGCCTTGAGCACGGCGAATTCGCCGGTGGTCAGGTTCTGCGGGTCACCGTCGCGGAGCAGGGTGCGGTTACCCAGATCCAGCTCCCACGGCCCGAAGCTCACCTCGCCTTCTTCCTTGCTCGGCGCCCCCGGCAGTTCACGCACATGGCGACGCAACACCGCCCGGATGCGCGCATCCAGCTCACGGGGGTTGAACGGCTTGGGCAGGTAGTCATCCGCACCGGCATCCAGCCCTTCAATACGCTCCGCGTCATCGCCCTTGGCGGTGAGCATAATGATCGGCATACGGTTTTCTGCCTCCCGGAGCCGGCGGCAGATGGACAAGCCGTCCTCACCGGGCAGCATCAGGTCCAGCACCATCAACGAATAGAGCTCCCGGGACAGGGCCCGATCCATCTGTTCCGCATCACCTACTGCCTTCACGGCATAGCCTGCCTCTTCGAGAAAACGCTGCAGCAGACTGCGCAGACGGGCGTCATCATCGACGACGAGAATCTTGTCCTGTTGTTCTGTCACGGTGCCTCCACTTATCGCAGACTCTGATTTACGCGTTGTGGACCGAACGTGCAAGATAATGGCCTGAGCAGATTGTATAAAAACATTGCAGTCTGCGAATCTGGGTCATTGTGGTCGGTGCAGAAGCACCGCCAAAGTAGGCACGAGAAAAAGAAATCGCTAGAGCACGCGACAAATGAGAATGGCTATCAATAAAGGATTCCTCCCTTGCGAGACCGCCTGAAACAGCTTCCGCCCGTGGCCCTGGTCATCCTGGGGACGATTCTGGCCATTGTGCTGCTGGCCGTATTCAAACCCTCGGCCCCCACCCGCGATGTCAGTGAACGTCACGACCGGGTACGTTTTATACTGGCCGACCCCGGCGCCCATTCGCCCCAGATCCAGCTTTTTGGTCGGGTGCAGTCACCCCGTGCCGCCAGTCTGACCGCCGTGGTCACCGCTAACGTGGCAACGATCCCGGTGCGGGCCGGCAGCAAGGTCAGCGCCGGCCAGTTGCTGATCCAGCTGGACGACACCGAAGCCGCCCTGGCCAGAGACAGGGCCAGGGCCACCCGCGATGAAGCCGCCGCCCAGTTGCAGACCACCCGCTTGCGCTACCAGAGCGACAAGAAAAACCTGGCGCTGGAAAAAAAGCTGGCGCAACTGAGTGAAGATAATCTGCAACGGCTGCAATCCCTGCGTGGCAAGCAACTGGTGTCCCAGACCCAACTGGATCAGGCAGAAGAAGCCAAGGCACGCGCCGAGTTGTCGCTGGGTCAGCGCCAACTCAGTGTCAGCGATTTCAAGAATGAGCTGGCCCGCATGGAAGCCCGCCTAGCCAGCGCTGAAGCCCAGCTGCAGCAGGCCGAACTGGACCTGACCCGCACTCGCGTTGAAGCCCCCTTCGATGGCACCGTGACGCAAATCCCGGTGGCGCCCGGGGAACGGGTGCGCCCCGGCGACCCCTTGCTCAGTCTGTTCGCCGACGCCGAGCTGGAAGTGCGCGCGCAGATTCCCGAGCGTTACCTGGCCGCCGTGCGCGATGGTCTCGACCAGGGTGAGCTGGCCGCCAGCACCGACCTGGAAGGCCGCACCCTGGCGCTGAATCTGAAACGGCTGGCCGGCGAAGCCAGCGATGCCCGTGGCGGCATTGATGGGTTATTCGAATTTGTCGACGGCGTGCCCGCCGCGGCCCTGGGCCGCCCGCTGACCATTACCCTGACATTGCCGGCCCGGGACAACCTGATCGCCGTGCCCGCCACCGCCCTGCACGGACTCAACCGGCTCTACCTCATTGATGACGACAACCGTCTGCAGAGAACCGCAGCGGACATCGTCGGCGAAGCCATGACGCAGACGCAGTCGCAACTGTTGCTGCAGGTCCCCGACCTGCAGGGCGGCGAGCGCATCATGACCACCCAGCTCCCCCAGGCTATCGTCGGCCTGCCGGTGGACCCGCAACCGGTACCGGGAAGCAACGCCGATACCGACAAGGCGGATGTGAAAGACGCGCCGGCTACGCCTGCTATCAATAGTAAAAAAGAGGGTGATCAGGGTGAGTGAGCCACGGGGTCTGATTGCCAGCTTCACCCAGCACAAGGTTGCTTCCAACCTGCTGATGCTGCTGATGGTGATGCTCGGGTTTCTCGGCCTCAATCGGCTCAACACCCAGCTGTTCCCGAATTTCGATTTTGACTACATCACCGTCACTATCCCCTGGCGCGGCGCCAGCCCTGAGGATGTGCAGCGCTCCATCACCATTCCGGTGGAGCAGGCCATCAAGACCCTGCCCAACACCAAGAAACTGATCGCCCGCTCCCAGCAGGGTGCCTCGGCCATCTTTATCGAACTGGAGGACGGCACCGACCTGGGCCTGGCCCTGGATGAAGTGCGCCAGCGTATCGACTCCATCCGCAACCTGCCCCAGGACGCAGAACGACCGGTTATCCAGAAGATCACCAACTATTCGCTGGTCACCTCCATCATGGTGTCCACGCAAAACGGCTCCCTGGAGGAGCTGCGCCCGTTGGTGCGCAACATGGAGGACGAGATCCTTGCCCTGGGGGCCGGCAAGGTGGACTTCCTCGGCCTGCCGGAAGAGGAAATGGCCATCCAGGTGCCCGCCGCTGCCCTCCATGATCTGCGCATGAGCCTTGGCGAGATCGGTAATCGGGTGCGCAATTTCAGCCAGGACATTCCCGCCGGCACCGTTGGCCGGGATGACGCCGCCAAGCAATTGCGCGCCCTCGGTCAGCGCCGTGACGAACGGGCCTTCGCCGACCTGCCACTGATCACCACCGCCGACGGCCAGCAGCTGAGCCTGGGCGACGTGGCCATCATCGAACGGCGCCCCCGGGATGACCAACCCACCCTCACCTACCAGGGCAACCCGGCCATCGAGCTGCAGGTGATGCGCGGCGAAGACGGCGACATGCTGGAGCTGGCCGACAAGGTGCGCAGCTGGGGGGCCGACTACCGCGCCACCCTCCCGGAAGGCGTACAGATGACCTTCTACTTCGAGGCCTGGAAGCTGGTGCAAGAGCGTATTTCCACCCTGCTGTGGAACGGCATCACCGGTCTGCTGCTGGTCATCGCCACGCTCTACTTCTTCCTCAATGCCCGGGTGGCCTGGTGGGTCACCGTGGGCATCCCGGTGTCCTTCATGGCCACTCTGGGGCTGGTGTGGCTGTTCGGCGGCACCATCAACATGATCAGCCTGTTCGGTCTGATTCTGGCCCTGGGGATCATCGTCGACGATGCCATTGTGGTGGGCGAGGACACCCTCACCCATTTACAGCAGGGGGAATCCGCCCAGCGCGCTGCCCTGGGCGGTGCCCGACGCATGTTCTGGCCGGTGGTGGCCTCCAGCACCACCACCATTGCCGCCTTCCTGCCACTGGGCATGATGAGCGGCGCCATGGGCAAGATCGCCTTTGATATTCCTTTCGTGATGATCTGCGTGATCCTGGCATCGCTACTGGAATGTTTTCTGGTGCTGCCCGGCCATCTGCATCACAGCTTCCGGGGCATTCAGGTCAAGGCCTCCGGGCTACGCGAACGCATCGACGCGGGTTTCAACCGACTGCGCGAAGAACGCTTCCGGCCATTGGTGGCCTGGGCCATCCGCCACCGCCATCTGGTCAGCGTCTCCGCCGTGGCCGCTTTCATTCTGGCGCTGAGCCTGATCGCCACCGGCTGGCTCAAGTTCACCTTCTTCCCGCCGGTGGATGGCGACCAGCTGCGCGCGGTGGTGGAATTTTCCTCCGGCACCGACCGCAACCAGGTGGACCGCTTCCTGGCGCAACTGGAAACCGCCCTGAACGAGACCAATGAGGAACTGGGCGGCCATCTGGTCAAGACCGTGATCAGCCACCATGGCGCCGCCGCCGGCTTCCCCAACCCCGGCGGGCGGATGGAAAAATACGGCGACGAATACGGCACCCTGGTGGTGGAAGTCTATGTGGGCTCCGACAGACAGATCAGCAATGACGAACTGATCCAGAGTTGGCGGGACAAACTGACCCTGCCCGCCGGCCTCGACCAACTCACCATTTCCCAGCCGGAAGCTGGCCCGCCGGGCAAACCCATCGAGGTGAAGCTCACCGGCAGCGATGCGCCAACCCTGAAACAGGCCTCCCTGGCCTTGCAGGAACGGCTCAACGATTTCTCCGGGGTCAGCAACGTGGACGACGACCTGCCCTACGGCAAGGAACAGCTGACCTTTGAACTGACCGCCCGGGGCCGGGCCCTGGGGCTCACCCTCAATGAGGTGGCCAGCCAGTTGCGCGCTGCCTTCGACGGCAACCTGGCCCAGCTCTACAACGAGGAAGACGAGGAAATCGAAGTGCGAGTGATGCTGCCGGACAACGAGCGGCGGCAATTCAGCGCTCTGGAGCGTCTGCCCGTGATCACCCCCCAGGGTGAAGCCATCGCCCTGCGTGACGTGGTGAACTTCGACGCCCGCAAGGGCGTGGATTTGCTACGCCGGGTGAATGGCGAACTGGCCGTCACTGTCTACGCCGATCTGGACCCGGAGCAGGGCAACGCCAACGAAATCATCGCCAGCCTCAACGACAGCACCCTGCCCGACCTGAAAGCCAAATACGGTATCGGCGTCGGCTACGAGGGCAAGCTGCAGGAACAGGCCGACAACCTCAAGGACATGGCCACCGGCGCCCTGCTCGGCCTGGCGCTGATCTACGTGGTACTGGCCTGGGTATTCAGTTCCTACTCCTGGCCCCTGGCCATCATGACTGCCATTTTCTTCGGCCTCACCGGCGCCGTGATCGGGCATATCCTCACCGCACCGTTCGGCATCAAGTTCTCCATGTTCTCCGCCATGGGGCTGTTCGGCCTGTCCGGCATTATCGTCAACGATTCCATCGTGTTGGTGAGTTTCTACCAGCAACTGGTGGCCGAAGGCATGGAACGGTTCGAGGCCATCGTGGAGGCCTGTGTGCGGCGACTGCGGGCGGTGCTGCTGACCTCCATCACCACCATCGCCGGCCTTACTCCGATCCTGTTCGAAAGCTCCCTGCAGGCCCAGTTTCTCAAGCCCATGGCGGTGAGCATTGTCTTCGGGTTGCTGTTCGGCACCGTACTGATCCTGCTGGTGGTGCCGGCCATGCTGATGCTGATCGAGGAGCAGCGCGACCGTTTCCGCGGCCTGGGGCCGCATCTGGCGCCGGCCAACTGGGGCGAACTGGCCCGCCGCGCCTGGCGTTTCGACCCGATCCATTACCGCCAGCAAGCCGGTCCCCAGGGGCTGGGTGGGCACCTGTGGTGGGTGATGATTCTCGGTCCCTGGCTGTTACTGACAATACTGGGCAAACTACCGCTGCTGCAGCAGGCACTGAAAGCCGATGCCGGGCCGCTGCTGATAGCGCCTTCCGCGCTGCTGTGGCTGGTGATGATGGGGCTGGGTGCCGCCTTCCTGTGGCACCTGTTCCGCCGCCGTCAGCGGGCCACCAGGCTGGCTGTACACTGGTTGCTGGTGACAGGTTTCGGCAGTCTGCTGATAGCAGCACTGGCGCCACTGGCAGGCCTGCAGGGAGAGTTGCTGGCTGGCGCGTTCTGGTCACAGGCAGGCTGGAGCCTTTTCACTGCCGTGATCGTACTGCCCTTGCTGTTATGGAGTCGGCGCAGCGCCCATACCCTGACACGCTGACCGAAAACGGCATCACAGTGCCATAATTCGACAGCTTACCTTTTGACCAGTGACTGGTATTATTCGCGTCTGAAAGCTAGGGAGCCTCTGAATAACCCCTTGCATGCTCAGTCTTTCAGGCTGGTTCGCCCCCTCGGCCAAGGTAAAGAGGGGCGCGCTTTTGATGGCATGCTGGTTGCCTGTCGAAAAAGCGCAACAACGAGTGCGGGCCAGCCAGGAAGACCCGGAGGGCGCGGCCTGAAGGGCACATCTGCTGCGCTTTGTCGCTAGGAAAGGGCACCACCCTGACCGTCGCGACAAAACACAACAGCTGCACCCTTCAGGCCACGCTGAGTACGCAAGGAGTTATTCAGAGGCTCCCTAACAGACAAAAACAAAGTACCGCCGACGCACAGCAGGATCGGCGCGAGGAGAGCAACATGGCCAAAATTCTTGTGGTGGACGACTCGCCGACTCAACTGACCAATCTAGTCAAGATCGTTCAGGGCGAAGGCCATGAGGTCATCACCGCCACCAATGGTATGGAAGGTATCGAAAAAGCCCGTGAGGAAAAGCCTGACCTGATCCTCATGGATGTGGTGATGCCGGAACTGAATGGCTTCCAGGCCACCCGCAAAATCACCCGTGACCCGGCTACCGAACAAATTCCGGTGATCCTGGTGACGACCAAAGATCAGGAGACCGACAAGGTCTGGGGGCAACGCCAGGGCGCAGCCGGCTATATCATCAAGCCGCCCAAGGAAGCCGAGCTGATCGCCAAGATCAACGAAGTGCTGGGCTAGTCCAGCCCCGCAACATAGCCGCTTCGACAAGTCAATCTGTTAACGACCGGGATCATTGCCTATGATTTCGGTCGTTTTGTTTTACGCCTGCACGCAATACGTCGGCAGGCCGCACGCAGCCAGGAAATGTCATGCGCAGTATTGAACAGATTATCGCCGAGGAAATCGGCTGTCAGGAACGCCAGGTCCACGCTGCCGTAGGCCTGCTCGACGACGGTGCCACCGTCCCCTTTATCGCCCGTTACCGCAAAGAGGTAACCGACGGTCTGGACGACACCCAACTGCGTAACCTGGAAGAACGGCTGCGCTACCTGCGCGAAATGGAAGAACGCCGCGACGCGATCCTGAAGAGCATTGCCGAGCAGGAAAAACTGACCCCGGAGCTGGAGAAGGCGATCAAGGCCGCCGATACCAAAACCCGGCTGGAAGATCTCTACCTGCCCTACAAGCCCAAGCGCCGCACCCGCGCCCAGATCGCCCGCGAAGCCGGCCTGGAACCGCTGGCCGACGGTCTGCTGGAAGATCCGAGCCAGAACCCGGAAGAGCTGGCCGCCGGCTTCCTGAACGAAGAACACAAGATTGCCAGCGCCAAGGATGCCCTGGACGGCGCCAAGCAGATTCTCATGGAGCGCTTCGCCGAAAACGCCGATCTGCTCACCCGTCTACGTACCTTCCTGTGGGACAAGGCGCAGATCCAGGCCAAGGTGGTCGACGGCAAGGAGAAGGAAGGCGCCAAGTTCAGCGATTACTTCGACCACAGCGAAGCCGTCAAGAATATCCCCAGCCACCGGGCTCTGGCCCTGTTCCGCGGTCGTAACGAAGGCATCCTGCATGTCTCCATGGTGTTGCCGGAAGAACTGGAAAGCGCCCAGCCGCACCCCTGCGAAGCCATGGTCACCGCAGAAACCGGCTGGCAGCATCAGGGCCGCGCCGCCGATGACTGGCTCAAGGAAGTAATGCGCTGGACCTGGAAGATCAAGCTCAACACCCACCTGGAAACCGAACTGCTGGGCCGGGTCCGTGAGCTGGGCGAGGAAGAAGCCATTCAGGTGTTCGCCCGTAATCTGAAGAGCCTGCTGATGGCCTCCCCGGCCGGCCCCAAGTGCACCATGGGTCTCGATCCGGGTCTGCGTACCGGGGTGAAGGTGGTGGTGGTAGATGCCACCGGCAAGCTGCTGGAGCACAGCACCATCTTCCCGCACCAGCCGAAAAACCAGTGGGACCAGTCCCTGTCCGCTCTGGCCGCCCTGTGCCTCAAGCACAAGGTGGAATTGATCGCCATCGGCAACGGCACCGCCAGCCGCGAGACCGACAAGCTGGCCGGGGAAGTGGTCAAGGCCAGCAAGGGCAACATCCAGAAAATCATGGTGTCCGAAGCCGGCGCCTCGGTGTACTCCGCGTCGGAAACTGCCGCCCGGGAATTCCCGGATCTGGACGTCTCATTCCGGGGTGCCGTTTCCATCGCCCGCCGCCTGCAGGATCCGCTGGCGGAACTGGTGAAGATCGATCCGAAAGCCATCGGCGTGGGCCAGTACCAGCATGATGTGAGCCAGCTGAAGCTGTCCCGCTCCCTGGACGCGGTGGTGGAAGACTGTGTGAACTCCGTGGGCGTGGACGTGAACACCGCCAGCGCCCCGCTGCTGGCGCGCATCGCCGGCCTCAACACCACTATCGCCGGCAACATTGTCACTTATCGGGAAAGTCACGGTGCCTTTAGCTCCCGGGCCGACCTGAAGCTGGTGCCACGCCTGGGCGAAAAGACCTTCGAACAGGCCGCCGGCTTCCTGCGCATCATGGACGCCGCCAACCCGCTGGACAGTTCCTCGGTCCACCCGGAAGCCTACCCGCTGGTGGAAAAGATCGCTGAGAAACACGGTCGCCCGCTCAAGGACCTGATCGCTGACGTACCCTTCCTGAAGAAGGTCAACGCCGCCGACTTCACCGATGATACCTTCGGCCTGCCCACGGTCACCGACATCCTCAGCGAGCTGGAAAAACCCGGCCGTGACCCGCGCCCGGAATTCAAGGCGGCGGTGTACAAGGAAGGGGTGGAAACGCTCAAGGATCTCAAGCCAAGCATGATGCTGGAAGGCACCGTCACCAACGTGACCAACTTCGGCGCCTTCGTGGATATCGGCGTTCACCAGGATGGCCTGGTGCATGTCTCGGCCCTGGCCGACAAATTCGTGGAAGATCCCCACGATGTGGTCAAACCCGGCGATATCGTCAAGGTGAAAGTGCTGGAAGTGGACCTGGATCGAAAACGCATCAGCCTGACCATGCGCATGGACGACAAGCCCGCCGAGAAAGCCGACGGGCAACGCCCCGCCAGCGCCCGCAAGGGCAATGGCGGCGGCCAGCGCCAGGGCGGCAACAAGCGTGGCGGCGGCCAGCCCCAGAACAGCGGCGGCACCTTTGCGGATCTGTTCGCCAAGGCCAAGGACGAGCAGAAGAAAGGCAAGAAACGCCTGTAGTCATGGCTCAGGCTTACGGAAACAGCGGCACCCTCTTCCTCTGCCCCTCTCTCGCCAGTGGTAGTGGGACCGGGGAATCAGGATGCCGCCCCCGTGCAATGTAGGGCGGAAATGCCGATGGCATCTCCGTCACCCGGAGTTCGATAACGGAACCGCCTGCTATGGCACAGCTCGAACAACGCATCCATGCCCTGCTGGATTCAGACGCCGCCGCCACCCTGGCCGGCATTCGCCGCGGCATCGAGAAAGAAAGCCTGCGCATTACCACCGATGGCACCCTGGCGCAGACGCCACATCCGGCGGCACTGGGCTCCGCGTTGACCCACCCCTATATCACCACGGACTATTCCGAAGCCCTGCTGGAATTCATCACGCCACCCAGCACCGAGCTGCACAAACCGCTGGAATTTCTCGAACAGCTGCACCGTTATGTGTATAGCCATATCGGTGATGAAGTGCTGTGGGTCAACTCCATGCCCTGCATGATCCGCAACGATGCCGACGTGCCGGTCGCCCAGTACGGCAGCTCCAACGTGGGACGCATGAAGAGCGTCTACCGGGAAGGATTGGGTCACCGTTATGGCCGCAAG
This sequence comes from uncultured Alcanivorax sp., assembly GCF_947258575.1. Lineage (GTDB taxonomy): Bacteria > Pseudomonadota > Gammaproteobacteria > Pseudomonadales > Alcanivoracaceae > Alcanivorax. Next base: position 223,904 of record NZ_CAMYIV010000005.1, on the reverse strand, counting down.
ATGCAGACCATCGCCGGCATCCACTACAATTTTTCCTATCCGGAAGAGTTCTGGAAACTGAACCAGGTGCTGGAGGGGGAAAGCGGTCCGCTGCAGGACTACATTTCCAAGCGCTACTTCGATCTGACCCGTAATTTCCAGCGTTATTCCTGGCTGTTGGTCTATCTTTTCGGTGCCTCCCCGGCGCTGTGCAAATCCTTCCTGGCAGGCCGCGAACACCAGCTGGACACGTTTGACCACACCCTGTTCAAGCCCAGCGCCACCAGCCTGCGCATGAGTGACCTGGGCTACCAGAACAATGCCCAGTCGTCTCTGGCCATCAGCTACAACAATCTGGACGAGTACGTGGCGACCCTCACCCACGCCATCAAGACGCCGGAACCGGCCTACGACGAGATCGGTGTGAAGGTGGGCGATGACTATCGTCAGCTCAATGCCAACATCCTGCAGATCGAGAATGAGTACTACTCCTCGATCCGCCCCAAGCGCACCATCAACAAGGGGGAGCGCCCCACCACCGCCCTGCAGAAACGTGGCGTGGAATATATCGAAATTCGCGCCCTGGACCTGAACCCCTTCGAGCCGGTAGGCATTAACCAGCAGGAAATCCGCTTCCTGGATCTGTTCGCCACCTACTGCCTGTTGCGCGAATCGCCACAACTGGAAAAGTGCGATCTCCATGCCAGCAAGGAGAACCTGCGCAAGGTGGTCTACGAGGGGCGCAACACAGCCATCGAACTGTGCAACTGGGGCAAGTCCGTCTCCCTGAAAGACTGGGCCAGCGAAAAGCTCACCCAGATGCAGCCCATCGCCGAGCTGTTCGACCGCACTCACGGCGGCACCAACTACAGCGATGCCCTGGCCCGCCAACAGGAAAAAGTGGACAACCCGGGCACTACTCCGTCCGCGCGCATTCTCGACAAGCTGGAAAGCTGTCAGCAAAGTTTCTTCCAGTTCGCCATGGATCAGGCTCTGGCCCACCGGGATCACTTCCTGTCACGCCAGCGTTGCGACGAGACCAACCAGCGCCTGGAACAACTGGCCGAACACAGCCTCACCGAGCAACGCCACTGGGAAGACGCGGAGACCCAGAGCTTCGAGGATTACCTGGCGGATTACTTCCGCGACTGAAGCCCCTCCCACGCAGAGGCTTGCCCGCAAGCTGCAAAGCCAGCACTGACAGCGTGCATCGCTTGCAGGCAAGCGCCTACATTGGGCCGCTCCGTCTTGATGCTGTCACAAGGCCGCTGTGCGCCGCGTCTCAACACTACGGCCCAATCCGGTTTTTGTGCAATTTCACAACAAAAAGACGCGCTTCTTCCCTGTTCAGTCTGTCTTGCGGTGGTAGTCTCGGACAAACCGGCAAGGGAGCGTCGCGATGCCAGATCGTGATCAGTGCGAAAAAGCCTACAATCAAGGATGTATGTGGGGCATGGGTGGAGGCGACAACAATCGCTGTCCTTATTCCGCCGATGATGCCCTGGCAGAATGGTGGTTTCAGGGGTGGGAAGCGGGCATCCAGGCCTGGCATGATCGCAACCTGCAGGAACAGGATGCCAGGCAGGCCTGACACCATTCGAACAGCAGCCCTACCCTCTACCTCGATCCTTTGGGGGCGGTCGTTCGACCGCGAATGCCCGGCCCCATGAAGATCGCGGTCGAACGACCGCTGCCACGGTTCAATCCCACCCTTGCCGCCAACCCCGCTTTTGCCTACCCTTCGCCGGTCCCCGACGAAAAGAGTGGCCCATGTCGTCCCTTATCCCAGCACCCCGTCAGCTTAACCTGCTTGCCCTGTTGGCTTGTATTGCCGCCATGGCCGGCGCCCTTTATCTGCAGCACGTTGATGGCCTGGAACCCTGCCCGTTGTGCATCTTTCAACGCATCGGCGTGATAGCTGCCGCCCTGATTCTGCTGATTGCCACCCTGCATGGTCCGCAGCGTACCGGCATACGTGTTTACGGTGCCCTCACCGGGCTGGCCGCGATTGCCGGCGGCGCCGTCTCCATCCGTCACATCTGGCTGCAAAACCTGCCGCCGGATCAGGTGCCCGCCTGTGGCCCCGGCCTCAACTACATGCTGGATGTATTCCCCCTGCAAAGCGTCATCCAGGAAGTACTGGCGGGCTCCGGGGAATGCGCAGAAATGGACTGGTCCTTCCTGGGGCTGAGCCTGCCAGCCTGGTCCCTGGTGGTGTTTTCCGGTCTGCTGCTGGTGGCGCTGGTGCAACTGTTCCGCCCGCTCCCCACACGCTGATCGCACCATGATCGACGGCCTGCTGATTCTGCTGTTTTTCCAGTTTCTTGGTGAGGTGCTGATCCGCCTCACCGGCATCCCCCTGCCCGCCTCCGTGGTCGGCATGGTGCTGCTGTTGCTGGCACTGTTACTCAATGCGCCCTTCAGCCAGCGCGTGGCCCCCGCCGCCGGCGCCCTGATCAAGCACATCAGCCTGCTGATCTTCCCGCTGGGGGTGGGCATCGTGCTGCAGTGGCACCGCTACGAAGACTATGCCCTGGCGCTGGGTGTGGCCGTGGTGCTGGGCACCCTGCTCAGCCTGGTGCTGGTCACCGTGATGCTGAAGAAGCTACTGGGCGGCAAGCATGGCGAATCCCGGGGAGGCAGCCATGATCGATAAACTCGACAGCCTGGCCGGCCTGGTGCACACCCCGTTGTTCGGTATCCTGCTGACACTGGTCAGCTATCGCTTTGCCCTGTGGGTCTATGGCCGCAGTAACAGCCTGCCCCTGTTCCACCCCTTTCTGGTGGCGTCGATTCCGGTGATTGTCGTGCTGCCACTGGTGGGCGTGGACTACGAGGAATACCGCGACCAGACCACCCTGATTTCCTTTCTGCTGGGCCCGGCAACGGTAGCCCTGGCTTGGCCCCTCTATCGCCAGCTGCACACGGTACGCAGCGTGCTAACGCCGATACTGATCGCCACCGTGCTGGGCGCCTTTATTTCTGCCGCCATTGCCGTGGGGCTGGCCTGGTGGCTGGGCGCTCCCGCCGAAGTTGTGGGCTCACTGGCACCCAAATCCATCACCACCCCGATTGCCGTAGAGGTAGTGCAATCCACCGGCGGCTATGTATCCCTGGCCGCTGGCGCCGTCGCTATCACCGGCATTGTCGGCGCCCTGGCCGCAGGCCCCATCTTCCGCCTGCTACGCGTCACCGACGACCGCATCAAGGGCTTTGCACTGGGCCTGGTAGCCCACGCCATCGGCACCGCCCGAGCCTTCGAATACGGCGAAAAAGCGGGGGCTTTTGCCGGGTTGGCGCTGGGCTTGTGCGGGCTGGTAACGGCGCTGGCACTGCCCTGGCTGTGGCCCTGGGTAGCGCAGTATCTATAACCGCTGCAGCGGGCGGCACGCATCACGCAACACGGATAGCGCTAAAAAACCGCTTTTTAGAAGAAATTTGTCTTTAACGACAAGTCGCTGAGATAGCGTGGTTTTTCCTCCTGATCCGGCTTCAGGCCGATTTTGTCCCATTGCCAGCACAGCCCCACCAGTCCTAGGCTCGATAGCCCAACAAGACAATAGTCAACGGGTACTCCAAGGAGGAACCATGGCGAGCTCCCATTCTGCAGCTCTGGCCCAATGGCAGCGCATCGAGGCGCTGGTGCAGGCCTGGCTGGATGAGCGTCAGCAACTGATTGTGCTGCTCTGCACCCTGCAGGGCCTGAAAGGCTTATCCGATCACCGCCAGCCATTGCAGAAACAGGTACAGAATTTCTGCCAGCTATTGATGGACTACATCAGCGCCGGCTACTTCGAGGTGTACCGGGAGCTGGTCAATGAGGCTCGCCATTTTCACCGCGACAACCCCACGCTTACCCGACAGATTCTCCAGCAACTGGACAACTCCACCGACGAAGCCCTGGCCTTCAACGAGGATTTCGAGCGCCCGGAACAGTGGCTGGCACAGCGGGACCAGTTACCGGAACGGATTACCCTGCTGATGCAGACGCTGGAAGAACGGTTTGCGCTGGAAGACCAGCTGATTCTCAGCATTCACCAGCAAGAACCGCCACGGCAGCAGGCGACGCATTGAAAGCAGCGGCAAGCTACAAGCTTCAAGCTGCAACACGAAGAAATGCATGGCGTGCAACAGCACCCGCCGTGTTCCGCGCGTCAAGGTTAATTGTAGGAGCGCCGCTCTCTGTGCTCCGCGAGCATGAGGCGCGAATGGAGGTGGCGACCACCTAACCGGTTACATGAAACCTGTCGAGTGCGGATATTCCTGATCGCCCTAAGGGCGATTTCCGCGCTACGCACGGTTCGCACCTCAAGATGTGTTATTCGCTTCGCTCACCCTTTGGGCCGCACGGAACTACGTGCGTTACTCCGCTACGCTACGTTCCTACAGAAGCTTCGTAGAAATAATGGCGCCCGAATCAACAAAAAGGGCGCCCGAAGGCGCCCTTTTTGTTGAAGCGTGTGACGACGGGATTTATTCCTCGTCGGCACCGCCTTCATTACCGCTGCCTTTCACGTCCAGCAGTTCGATCTCGAAAATCAGCGCCTGGTTCGGGCCGATATCGCCACCAGCACCTTGCTCGCCATAGCCCAGAGACGGCGGCACAACAATTTTCCACTTGTCACCTTCCGCCATCATCGGCAGCGCTTCCTGCCAGGCAGGAATGATGTGCTGCAGACCGAAGCTGGCTGGCTGGCCGCGCTCTACGGAGCTGTCAAAGACGGTGCCATCCGGCAGGGTGCCGTGGTAGTGAACTTCCACGGTGTCTTCCAGGGTCGGAGATGCGCCACCTTCTTCACCGGACTCCAGCACTTCGTACTGCAGGCCGCTGTCGGTGACGGTAACGCCATCACGCTCGGCATTCTCGGCCAGGAATTTTTCGCTGGCTTCCAGGTTATTGCCGGCCGCTTCTTCCATTTTCTTCTGCTGGGCTTCAATCATACGGCCCTGGAAGTCACGAATCAGCTGATCCAGATCCTCGTCACCCAGCTGGGATTTGCCGTCTTCGGCAAAGCCATCACGCAGGCCTGCCACCATGGCATCCAGATCCAGGTTTTCCAGGCTGCGCATCTGCTCCGCACTGCGGAAGCCCAGTGCGTAGGACGCTTTCTGGTCATCACTTTTCAGTTCAGCCGTTTCCTGACCACACGCTGCCAACAGGACAGTTCCCGCCAGCACGATTCCCAATTTCTTCATTCTGCCTCCAATTGGCCTACTGTTGTTGTTGCTGTTCCGGCACCTTACCACCGCGCATTTCTTCGGCAGTGATGGTATTGGGCGCTTTTACGGTAAAGGGTTCCGCCTGCACACCGGGCGGCGGAATCTGGCCATACTGCCAGTTTCCCTGGGGGTCACGCCAGCGATACATCTCTGCGCTTTCCCCGTTTTCCTCCATCCAGGGAGAAATCTTCCGGTCCAACAACCGTTCCGGCTGCTGCCAGTTCTGTTCCACATGCTGCCAGTCCAGTAGCGGCTTACCGCCACCGAGCGGCACGGTAAACAGCGCTGCCAGCACAACCGCCAGCAACACGATGATAATCAACAGGTAACGCATGATGTTTCCTCTCCCCCTTTACTGAGCCGTCTTCACAGGATTCAGTTCCCCGAGAGAGCAAAATAACATCACAAATTACATCAATGCGCCTTATTTTGCGGTACTGTTGGTTTTGTGAGCAGCATCACCTTTTCTTCTGATAGTGATCACGCCACCCAAACCGCCGGGTACAATCCCTCGCAAAAAAACGAATAAGACACGGCATGAATAGCGCACAGAACAGCCATGCAAAGGGGATCGGCTCCCAATCGCGTTCGTCCAGCCCGTCCCGCATGGTAATTCTGATCGCGAACAGTAAAGGGGGCTGCGGCAAGACCACCATTGCCACCAACCTGGCCTGCTACTATGAGGCCATGGGGCGACAGGTATCCCTGCTGGATATGGATCCACAGCAGTCGTCGCTGCAATGGCTGAAACTACGCCGTGATACCACGATCCACGGCCTGGCCTGGCCGGCGGGCGAGCCGGTCTCCCTGGGCAGACTGCAACAGAAGCTGGATCAGGCCGGCCCGATTACCATCATCGATTCACCCGCCGGCCTGGACACCCATCATCTGGATCACCTGCTGCGCCTGTCACAGGTAGTGCTGGTCCCGGTACTGCCCAGCCCTATTGATATTCGTGCCACCACCCGTTTCCTGCAAACCGTCATGCTGGCGCCCAGCTACCGTCGCCGTCCACGGCGGCTGGCAGTGATCGCCAATCGTTCCCGCACCCGCACCCGCATGTACGAATCCCTGCGCCAGTTTCTCGCCAGCCTGAAGATTCCCTACCTGGTCACCCTGCGCGATACCCAGCTTTATGTGCAGGCCATGAGTAATGGCGAAGGCGTCCTCGACGCCGCCGTCTCTCGCCATCTAGACGACCAGCAGCACTGGCGTCGCATTGGTGAGTGGCTGGAGGTGCAGCGGCATCTGATTCAGACCATGCCGGGGTTTCGGTAAACCACCTGTAGGAGTTCCCTTCCAGGGGACGAACCGCGTGTAAACGCGGAATTGCCCGCAGAGCGATCAGGTTCTACAGGTCGACTCATGGCAGTGCGGCAGGTGAAAGCTCTTGTCGCCTCACTTCGCGAGGTTCGTCCCCTGGAAGGGAACTCCTACAACGGCTTTAAAGTTGGGGCTTGACGTCAACTGCCCTCCGCCAGATCCCGCATTGCCCCGGTCAGCTTGCTCAGGTCCTCCGGCTCAATCACGAAGGGCGGCATGATGTAGACCAGTTTGCCGAACGGGCGAATCCATACGCCCTGTTCCACAAAGCGTGCCTGCACCTGCTCCATGGCCACCGGCTCCTTCATTTCCATGACACCAATGGCGCCCAGCACCCGGGCATCAGCCACGGAGGAGAGGTCCTTCAGTGGCAGCAGCTCCGCCTTGAGCTGCGCTTCGATGGCCGCGACTTTTTCCTGCCAGTCGGAATCCAGCAGCAACTGGATGCTGGCATTGGCGACCGCACAGGCCAGTGGATTGCCCATGAAGGTCGGGCCGTGCATCAACACGCCGGCCTCACCGTCACAAATACCCGCGGCTACCAGGTCGGTACAAAGGGTGGCTGCCAGGGTCATGTAGCCGCCGGTAATCGCCTTGCCCAGACAAAGAATATCCGGGCACACATTCGCATGCTCCAGCGCGAACAGTTTGCCGGTACGGCCAAAGCCGGTGGCGATTTCATCAAAGATCAACAACACCCCGTACTGGTCACACAGGGCACGCACCGCCTTCAGGTAGGTGGGGTGATACATCCGCATGCCGCCGGCGCCCTGTACCACCGGCTCCAGAATCACGGCGGCAATCTCCTGATGATGATCCGCCAGCATCTGCTGGATGGAATTGAGATCATCGGTATCAAAATCACTGTCATACGCGCATTGCGGCGCCTCGGCGAAATAATGTTTGGCCAGCACCCCGCTGAACAGCGAATGCATGCCATTGACCGGGTCGCAGGCAGCCATGGCCCCGAACGTATCGCCGTGATAGCCGTTGCGCAGGGCCAGCAATTTATCCTTGCCGGTATGCCCCTGGCTGAGCCAGTACTGCAAGGCCATCTTGATCGCCACTTCCACCGACACTGAGCCGCTGTCAGCGAGAAACACCTTCTCCAGCGGGTCCGGCGTCAATGCCACCAGTTTTTTTCCCAGCTCCACCGCCGGTTCATGGGTGAGCCCACCGAACATCACATGGGCCATGCGGTCGATCTGGTCCTTGGCGGCCTGGTTCAGCACCGGGTGGTTATAGCCATGCACCGCCGCCCACCAGGACGACATGCCATCCACCAGCTCGCGGCCATCTTCCAGCGTCAACCGCACCCCTTTGGCACTGGCCACCGCGAAGGTGGGCAGCGGTTTTGAGGTGGATGTGTAAGGGTGCCAGAGGTGATCGCGGTCAAAGGCCAGGTCGGTGGTCATGGGACAGTCCGGTGAAACACAAGGGGAATGAAGGATGGCAGGAGGACGTTAAAAGTTCAAAGTGCGAGAGCGCGAGGTGGTGGCACCGTAGGAGCTCCTCTTGAGGGGCGAACCGCGTGTCAACGCGGAATCGGCCGAAGGCTGATCAGGAATGTCAGGGCTCGACAGGCTTTTCTGGAAAGGGATGGGAGTAGCTGCGATACCATTTCCTCGCCAAGGCTCGGATTCGCACCTCAAGAGGTACTCCTACAGCGGCTTCGTCGCAATGCCTAAAGCGCAACCAGATCATTGAGGGATTTCTGCAACCCCTCACACTGCGCCGTTTCCGGCACCAGTACCAACATCCATCCCATGGCATCCACCGGCTTGCCGGCAGGCAGCAGGTTGTCGCACAGGGTCGGCAGGGTGGCCAGTAACCAGCGCTCCCCTTCCAGCTCCACCTGCTGCAGCTGCCGCTTGAATTCCGGCAGCCGCGCATCGGCGCCGGCCTTGCGGCGCACGGCCCGCAGCGGGCGCAGGTAATCGGCTTCGAATTGCCCGGCCAGCTCCGCCATGCGGCGCCCTACTCCGGCATCCGGTTGCTTGCCTGACGCTGCCAGCCACAGGCCAGACAGCAACAGGGCCACCGGCACCTGATAATCGTCCTGTAGATGCAGGCAAGCCCGCTCAAAATCCTTGTCCTGCCATCGCCCCAGGGCATAGCGCCACAGATCCTGCTTTATGGAGTTGTCCACGGTTCCCCCGCTACGTTTGCTGGCTTACACTGCGCCGGTTCTCATTAACCCCGGATTACCCCATGCTCTCTCTGGAACACATCAACCTTCGCCGCGGCCCCGACCTGTTGCTGGAAGACGCCAGCGTGGTCCTGCACAAGGGCTGGCGTGTGGGGCTGGTGGGCCGCAACGGCACCGGCAAGAGCTCGCTGTTCAAGCTTATCATGGGCGAACTGGAGAGCGACGGCGGCAACCTGAACCTGCCCGCGGACTGGCGCCTGGCCATGATGGCCCAGGAAGTACCGGCACTGGAACAGCCAGCCATCGATTATGTGCTAGATGGCCACCGTGCCCTGCGCCGGGCAGAGAAAACCCTGGCCGACGCGGAAACCGCCGGTGATAACCACGCCATCGCCCATGCCCACGGCGAGCTGGAGGCGCTGCACGCCTGGCAACAACCCGCCCGCGCCGCCACCTTGCTGGCCGGCCTTGGCTTCAGCGAAACCCAGCAACAACAGCCGGTAGCCAGCTTCTCCGGTGGCTGGCGCATGCGTCTGAACCTGGCCCAGGTATTAATGAGTGATGCGGATTTGCTGCTGCTCGATGAGCCCACCAACCACCTGGATCTGGATGCCATCCTCTGGTTGCAGAGTTACCTGATACAGCAACCGGGAGCCCTGCTGGTGATCTCCCACGACCGCGCCTTCCTGGATGCCACCGTCAACCAGATCCTGCATATCGAACACAAACAGCTGAAACACTACAGCGGCGGCTACTCGGATTTCGAACGCCAGCGCGCCGAGCAACTGTCCCTGCAACAGAAGATGCACGAGAAGCAGCAGGCCCAGGTCGCCCACATGCAGAAGTTCATCGCCCGCTTTAAGGCCAAGGCCTCCAAGGCGAAACAGGCGCAGAGTCGAGTGAAAGCGCTGGAACGACTGGAACTGATTGGCCCGGCCCACGTGGATTCCGGTTTCAGCTTTGATTTTCACAGCCCGAACAAACTGCCCAACCCCATGGAAAACCTGGATGCGGTGCAGTGCGGCTACCCGGGCGCGCCGATTCTCGACCAGGTCAGCCTGAGCCTGCGCCCGGAATCGCGCATCGGCCTGCTCGGCCCCAACGGCGCCGGCAAGTCCACCCTGATGCGCACCCTGGTGGGCGAACTGGCGCCACTGGGTGGGCGCTTCGAGAAAGATGGCGATCTGGTGATCGGCTACTTCCACCAGCAACAGGTGGACCGGTTGGCCGCCGACGATGCCCCCTACCAGATGCTGTCCCGCTTTTACCCCAAGTGGAGTGAATCGCAGCTGCGCAGCGAGCTGGGCCGTTTCGGTTTCCACGGCGATGATGTGTTTGCACCGGTGGGCCGTTTCTCCGGTGGCGAAAAAGCCCGCCTGGCGCTGGCCATGATCGTGCAGGAAAAACCGGCGTTGCTGCTCCTCGATGAGCCGGCCAACCACTTGGACCTGGACATGCGCGAAGCGCTGACCATGGCACTGCAATCCTTCGAGGGTGCAGTGGTGCTGGTGTCCCATGATCGTCACCTGCTGGAAACCACCGTGGACGAGTTCTATCTGGTGGCCAACGGGTCGGTGAGCCGCTTCGATGGCGACCTGGATGACTACGGTCGCTGGCTGCAACAGAACCGCCGCGACGGTAAACCCGTCAAGGAAGACAAGCCCGGCGACGGTCTCGATGCCAAGGCCCGCCGTCAACAGGCTGCCCAGCAACGCCACCAGCTTCGCCCGCTGAAAAAACAGGTAGAAAAACTGGAAAAGCAGCTCAGTCAGTGTGACCAGACGCTGGCCGATATCGAAACGGCCCTGGGCAACGAAGCCCTGTATACGGACGATAGCCGCAAGAACGAAATGAACGGGTTACTCGGCGATCAGGCACGCCTGAAGAAACAGCACGACGAGCTGGAAGAACAGTTACTGGAAGCGATGGAGTCGCTGGAGCAAGCCGAAAGTGAACTCACCGACTGATGCGTCCACTTCCGTTTGCGCGTTACATCTGCACCAGACGAGTCTGATACACCACCGGACCGGTGGGCTGGCCGGTCGGTGAGCCACCCGCAGGTTCCAGGCTGATCGCCAGAGAGCGAGATTGTAACAACTGGCGCACCTGCTGATCGCTGAGATTCATCTGCAACCGGGCACCACCCGTGGGCAGCAATGCCAGTGATATCGGCGCACCGGATTCCGGCAGCAACCACAACTGGTAATCCCTGCCACCGTCCGCCGGCTGAACCGGCGGCATGGCCTTCACGCTCAAGCGCTGATCCGCAGAGGCATTCACCAGCCACAGGGGCTCGGCCTGCTGACTCTGCACCACCCCGACATAATGCGTCACCACCGGCGGTGACGGCGTCCACAGCAGCAAGGCAAAAACCGCCAGCACGGCGATACCCGTGCTCCAGCGCCAGGCGGTCAGGGTTTGCCACCACCGCGACGCCACCGGTGCCGTGCCTGGAAAGAGCCGTTGCTCGATGCTATTCCACACGGCCTTCGGGGCGGCCTCTTCCGGCAAGGATTCATTGAAAGGTTGCAGCCGTCGCTCCCAGTACCATACCTGACGACGCACCCGGGCAGAGACCATCATCCAGCGCTCGAAACGTCGCCTGGCGGCGCCCTGCAGCGTGCCAACCACATATTCTGCGGCCAGCGCATGATTACGTTCGTAATTATCCGGCTTCATGTGTCAAGACACCGGCGCAATACATCCAGCCCGCGACGAATCCAGCTTTTTGTGGTTCCTAACGGCTCGCCCATGGCGACCGCCAGCTCCTGATGAGTGAAACCACGAAAGTAGGCCATCTCGATACTGGACCGATACCGTTCATCCAGATCTTTCAGACAGTGATTGAGTCGTTGACGATCAAGCTGATTGCCGACGTTATCCATTGGGCCCGGTGTGTTGCTTTCCTGGCGGTCACTGACGCTATCGTAATCCGCTTCGTGGCGGCGGCGGCGCAAGGCATCAAGACAGCGATAACGGCCTATGGACATTATCCAGGTCTGCACGCTGCCGCGATCACAATGGTATTCGCCGGCGTGGTGCCAGACCTGAATATAGGTTTCCTGGAGCACGTCACAGGCCTCATCACGATCACGCAGCAAGTGCACACACATGCCAAATACGGCGCGATGGGTTTTCTGATAAAAACCAGCAAAAGCCTGACGGTCGCCCTGAGCGATTCGAGCCAGCGCGCGTACCAGTCCGTCGTCTGCTTCCGCCATGACGAGGCACCCCCTGTATTACCATAAGTCGTTCCTCACTAATGACAGATGCGTTGTCGTTAATACGTGAAAAAAACCGATTTGGATGCACAAAAAAAAGAAAAAGAAATTCTGCATCCAGTTCCTCTCCTGACGCGTACTACCTACACACCGACAAGAAAGGAGATTCGTCATGCTATCCCGCCTTACCCTGCTTCCCGCGGCCTGTGCTGCCGCCACTCTGCTGGCCAGTGCCGGCACGATGGCATCCAGCCACCGAGAAGCGCCATTTATTACCGGTATGCCCAAAGTCGACGGTACGGATTTCTACATGTTCAACAGTTATGAATCCGGCCGAGAGGGTTATGTCACTCTGATCGCCAACTACCTGCCCCTGCAGGACTCTTATGGTGGTCCCAATTATTTCTCACTGGATGACGACGCCATCTATGAGATCCACATTGATAACGATGGCAACGCGCAAGAAAACATCACCTTCCGTTTCCAGTTCAATACCGAACGTCGTGACCTGGCCGTCGATGTAGGTGGCACCTCAGTCCCCGTACCACTGATTAATATCGGTGCGGTAACCGGCCAGAACAACGATGCCCAGAATGTACTGGAAAGCTTCACCGTAGAAATGGTGACCGGCGACCGTCGTACCGGCAACGTACAGAACCTGACCAAGGCCGGCAGTGGTGACAGCAGCTTTGCCAAACCGCTGGACAACATCGGCACCAAGTCCATTGCTGACTATGAAACCTACGCGGACAACTTCATCTACGACGTCACCATCCCTGACTGCCCCATGCCCGGCCGGGTATTTGCCGGACAGCGCCAGGAAGGTTTTGTCGTCAACCTGGGTGAGGTCTTCGACCTGGTGGCGCTGAATCCGCTGGGTGCACGTGACTCGCGCAGCAACATCATTGCCGACAAGAACATCACCAGCCTGGCACTGGAAGTTCCGGCTGACTGCCTCACCGGTGAGAACACCGTCATCGGCGGCTGGACCACCGCCAGCGTCCGCCAGGCCACGGTCATCAACCCGGCACCGCAGGGTTCCGAGACCACCGGCAGCAGTAACGCCAAAGGCCCGGCAGTGAAAGGCGGCGCCTTTACCCAGGTATCCCGGCTCGGCTCTCCGCTGGTTAACGAAGTGGTTATCGGCCTGCCCGACAAGGACCGTTTCAACAGCAGCGAACCGAAAGATGATGGCCAGTTCGCCACCTATGTGACCAACCCCAGCCTGCCTGCGCTGGTAGAAATCCTGTTCGGTGTACCGGCACCGGAAACTCCCCGTAATGACCTGGTCACCGTCTTCCTTACCGGTGTGCCCGGCGTCACTCAATTGCCCAGCGTCACTGCCAGCGAAATGCTGCGCCTGAACACTGGCATCCCGGCCACGGCGGCAGGTGGCCAGAATGATCTGGGTGTTGCAGGTGGCGACTTTGCCGGCTTCCCCAATGGCCGACGCCCGATTGATGATGTGGTAGACATCGCCCTCACCGCAGCCGAAGGCTTTCTGTGTGGCGCTGATGTGAACGGTGAAGCCGCTGGTGGCGAAATCGGCTCCTGCGGTACTCAGGACATGCAGGTCAACGGTGGCGCTATCGTCAACGACGGTGCCCTGCCGAACGCGGCGGACTACCTGACCCGTTTCCCCTACCTGAACACCCCGCTGCCTGGCGCCGATAATGTCGCCGTGGCAGAGTGAAGGAGGACACCATGCGATACTTACTGGCTACCACCGTCAGTCTCGGCGCCCTGGTGTTGAGCGGGTGCTTTGGTGACGACAATGATCGCCCTCGGCAACAGGCACCAGTGGCGATCAACTACACCGCCTTTGTGAAAGCTCAGCTTGCCACTACCGGGGATACCCGGGAACCGGTTGCGATTAATGACATCCGCTTCATTTTTCGCGATCAAACCAATCCGGATGCTTATAACAATGTATTGGCACCGGATAATTGAGACCCGCTCCCGCCGTCTAGCGACGGCGGGAGTCATCCGCTCCGAGAGGGCCCCCGGGAAGCGACAACACGCCAGTGAATGGCGGTTTGTCCGTACCCTGGCGGCCCTCTCTCTTTATCTGTCGAGCGCGCTGCTTCATGCCGCTCCCTATACTCCGGCCGGGGATCATGTGGTCCTCGCCCGTCTACCCCAGGCGCAGCGCGCCCTGGCGCCACCGGCAGCTCCCCTCGACCTGTCGGCGGCCCTGGCGCTGGCTCGCTCTCAGATTGACTATGCCAGCGCCCAGGGCGACCCCCGCTTTCTCGGTTACGCCGAGGCCACGCTGGCACCGTTCAGTCAGGACATGTCGTCACCGGCAGCCAACCTGCTGATGGCTCGCATCGAACAGCAACGTCATCAATTTGCCCGCGCCCGTCATCGCCTGACGCGACTGCTGGAACAGTCCCCCAACCAGGGGCAGGCGTGGCTGATGCTGGCCAATATCGATCGGGTACAAGGTCGTCTTGATGAGGCCCGCCAGGCCTGCCGGGAAGCCGCCAGCACGCTGCCGCCCACCACCGTATTGCTCTGTCAGGCCAGCGTACAGGCCATGACCGGCCAGCGGGAGCAGGCCTATCGCACCCTGCAGGCCCTGGCATCCAGCCCGGCCGCGCCACAGGGAAAATCCGCCCAGTGGCTGGACACCCTGAGCGCCGAAATGGCGCTGCAACAGGGCCGTCTCGAGCTGGCCTCCGAGCACCTTCGTGATGCCCTGCAGCAAGCCCCGGATGATCCCTATCTACGCTACCTGCAAAGCGACCTGTGGCTTGCCAACGACCAGGCAGAGGCGGTCATCCGCGATCTTTCTACTTGGCAGGACAGGGAAGGCGCCTTGCTGAGGCTGGCCATTGCCGGGCAACGCCTGGAGCACCCTCAGGCCCAGGCCTGGCGGGAGGACTACCGGGCCCGCATGGCCGCCGACCAGGACACCGGTCGCCAGCGCCACCTGCGCGAGCACGCCCGCTTCCTGCTTGAAGTGGAATCCGATCCACAAGGCGCCCTCACGCTGGCCCGGGAAAACTGGCAGCAACAACGGGAACTGGCTGACCTGCGACTGCTGCACGCCAGCGCCGTGGCCGCCGACGACCAGGCAACCCTGGACCAACTACAGGCCTTTGTGGACCGATACCAGGTTGACGATGCCCAACTCACTCAACCTGCCAAGGGAGCCAGTGAATGAGATCCCTGTGTTTGCTTTTCCTGCTGTTGCTGGCCGGGCAGGCGTTCGCCCACAAACCCAGTGACAGCTATCTGGTGATCAACACCAATGAGGGCAATGCACTGATCGAGGGACGCTGGGATATCGCCCTGCGTGACCTGCAGCTGGTATTGCCGGTGGACCAGAACGGCGATGGCGTCATCACCTGGGGCGAACTGCGCCAACAACGGCCTGCCCTCTCGGCCACCGTGTTGCCCGCCCTGACCATCGACGCGGTGTCCGACGAACAGCGTCAGGCCTGTGCACTCACCCTGACCCGGCTGCAGGCCATCGACCATGTGGATGGCACCTACGCCGCCCTGCACTGGCGTGGCGACTGTCAGAGCCCGCCGGAGCAACTGGCGGTGAACTACGAGTTTCTGTTTGACCGGGATCCCAGCCACCATGGCCTGCTGCGGCTGGAACAGGGCGACGACACCCTCACCGCCGTGTTCAGTAATCAGCACCGTAACCAGCGGATGGGGGCGGATGCCGGATCGCAATGGCAGGCGTTCCAGGGATTCATCCGCCAGGGTGTGCACCACATTCTGATCGGCTACGACCATATCCTGTTCCTGCTCACGCTGCTGTTCCCGGCAGTACTGGTATGGCAACGGGGTGGCTGGCAGCCGGCATCCACCATCACCGGCGCGCTCACTCAGACCCTGGCGATTGTCACCGCCTTTACGGTCACCCATTCGCTGACCCTGGCGCTGGCAACACTGGGGATCATCACGCTACCCACCTGGCTGGTGGAGTCTGCCATCGCCATCACCGTAGCGTTGGGTGCAGCGGCCAACCTGGTACCCCGGCTGTTTCCCAAACGCTGGGTGATGGCTTTCGTATTCGGGCTGATTCATGGCCTGGGCTTTGCCTCGGTACTGGCCGATCTGGGGCTCACCGACAGCGGGATCTTCCTGCCGTTGCTGGGCTTCAATCTGGGCGTGGAACTGGGACAGGTGGCCATCGTGCTGCTGTTTGTGCCGGCGGCCTATCTGGTCCGCGATACCGTGGCCTATCGACGGATCTTTGTACCGGTCGGCTCGGTAGCCATCATGATCCTGGCCGGCGTATGGCTGGCAGAAAGGCTCAGCGGCGCCTGACAAGGCATACATGCCGGGCCGTTGCCACGGATTGCGTAGGGTGGACTGAGCCTAAGGCGAACTGCACCGATTCGGCGTTTGATGGTGCAGTTCGCCCTAGGCTCAGTGCACCCTACGTCCTGGGGAGCTGTGAGTGCTCTCGACCATAAAAAAGCCGCCCCGGGAAACCGGGGCGGCTTTTTTTCGGGTCGAACAACGCGGCGGTACGGCACCCGACTTTTAATCCCTGGCGACACGCCAACCCCGCGTTGCAACTTTCAACTTTGAACTTTCAACTACGCCTTACAGCACTTCGATGATGGTCGCGTTAGCGGTGCCCAGGCCTTCGCAGATGGCCAGCAGACCGTACTTGCCACCGCGACGCTTGAGCTCGTAAACGAGGGTTCCCATCAGCTTGGTGCCGGTGGCACCCAGCGGATGCCCCAGCGCCTGGGCGCCACCGTTGACGTTGAGCTTGTCGTAGTCGGCCCCCACCGCCTTCATCCATGCCAGCGGCACGGAACCAAAGGCTTCGTTCACTTCATACAGATCGATATCACCAATGGTCATACCCGCCTGCTTGAGCACTTTCTCGGTGGCCGGGATCGGCCCTTCCAGCACCATGGTCGGATCAGAACCCACCACCGCCATGGCATGAATACGGGCCAGGGGGGTGAGGCCGTATTCCTTCACTGCCTTTTCGCTGGCAATCATCACTGCAGAAGCGCCATCGGTAATCTGGCTGGCGTTGGCGGCGCTGATATGGCCCCCTTCCTGCAACGGCTGCAGGGCCTTGATGGCATCCAGCTCCGCTTCCCAGCGGATGCCTTCGTCCACGATGTGCTCATCACTACTGCCATCTTCCAGGGTAATCGGCACCGGGATGATTTCCTCATTGAAGCGGCCCGCTTCCGTGGCCGCAGCACCACGCTTGTGGGAATCATAGGCGAACTGGTCCAACTCGGCCTTGCTCACCCCGTACTTCTCCGCCATGCGCTCGGCGCCGATGAACTGGCTGAAATTTTCACCGGGATAACGCTTGCTGATTTCACCGGTGAACGGGTTGCCCATTTCCTTGACGGCCGTTACCGGCGCACCGATGGGCACCTGGCTCATGGACTCCACGCCGCCGGCGATGACCAGATCCTGGGTGCCACTCATGACCGCCTGGGCAGCGAAATGAATCGCCTGTTGTGAGGAGCCGCATTGGCGATCGATGGTGACGCCGGGTACGGATTCCGGCAGACAGGAACTGAGAATGGAGGTCCGTGCCACGTTAAAGGTCTGCGGCCCGATCTGGCTCACGCAGCCAAAAATCACGTCGTCCACCTTCTCCGGCGCCACACCGATACGGCCTACCACCGCATCAATCACCCGGCCACCCATATCCGCCGGGTGTACCTTGCTCAGCCGACCATTCTTCTTGCCACCGGCGGTACGCACCGCCGCTACGATATATGCCTCTGCCACCTTGCCTCTCCTCACACGTGGTTGACGAAAACTCGATACTTTCTTTGAGGCTACGCTTGAGGCAGGGAACGGCTCAATGACAGAAAACAACGCGGCAAGCAGCCATTCGGTCACCGCCGCGTCAGCACAGGGCCGCCATACGGACTGTAAAGTTCGAAAAAATCGATTAAATCGCCCAGCCAGTTCCGCTGTTTCATCAAACGCTTCCAGCCCATCCTTGTCATCACAAGTCTGACGCTCACATTCGCTGAACCGTCACCGCTGGCATAACGACAACTCTCTGCAGAAACAGGCAATAACCGTCCAGCAACCTAATACCGCTACTGCACGTGCCGGCACGACTGTACGCGCAGCAAACGTAACAGGGGGCGCACTGCTCCCCCGCAGTTGGACACGGAGCCATGACACACACACAGAGACAGACAGGTGCAGCCAATTCACAGAGGCATCCCACGAGCAGGCAGGCCATGACCGTGCTGCTTGTGACCCTGCTGGCCAACCTGGCGGCACCCAGCCTCAGCCGTGGGGCCACCAGCGTCGATACCATGCAGCTGGCCCGGGCCGACGGCACGGCATTCGAAGAGCAGCGTCCACGACGCCCCCGCATCAACCCGGAACAGGAACGGGAAACCGGCAGCTGGTCGCTGACTCTGGATAACGACCTGCTGGTTCCCGGCAGCCGGGACCAGGACTACACCTATGGCATCAGTGTCGCCGCCACCGGCACCCGCGCCCGGGACTTTGCCCTGTCACTGAATACGCCGCTAACCTGGATCGACAGGTTGACGGGCGTAGAAGGCATCACCAACAGCAATGTCCAAGGCCATAGCTTCGAGGCCGGCATCTTCGGCTTCACACCCGAAGACAAGGAGGCAAAAGCGCCACTGTACGACGATCGCCCCTACGCCAGCCTGCTGTATCTCTCCAGCAGCCGGGTACAAGTGGACCCGGCCAGGCAGGTAGCCTGGCATACCTCCCTGACAGTGGGCGCCCTGGGCCTGGATCTGGCTGGTGATATACAGAACGGGGTCCACAAGGTGATTGGCAGTGACCGGGCGGAGGGCTGGGAGCATCAGGTCAGCGACGGCGGCGAACCCACCTTTCGCTATGCCGTGGCCCGGCAGAAAATCCTGCCCGTATCCACCGACAACCTGGAAGTGAAGAGCACCGTGGAAGGCTCCCTGGGCTACCTCACCGAAGCACGCTGGAGCCTGAGCTTTCGTGCCGGACGTTTGCATAGTCCCTGGTGGCAGACCAGCCCGGAACTGGCCCACTACGGTGAACGCAACAACGCCACCGCCATGAGCCAGGACCATGAGCATTATCTGTGGGGCGGCATTGCATTGGTCGGCCGGGCCTACAACGCCTTTCTGCAAGGTCAGTTCCGTGGCAGTGAAGTGAGCTACGACAGCGACGAGCTACACCATGGCGTGGCCGAAGCCTGGCTGGGTTACACCTGGGCCTTCAACGACGGCTACCGGCTCAGCTATGTGCTGCGTGGCCACACGTCCGAACTGAAAGACGGTGTGGGCGATCGCAATGTACTGTGGGGCGGACTGGTATTTGCCAAGACATTTTAGGGCCGATTCAGAGCATCGCGCTCCAAAGGCGGCCTACGATTCCAACGCTTCCGCGTAGAAGACCCTCCCGGGCAAACAGGGCATCAATCTCTCTGGCGAATGCCGTGCCGTCCATAGCCATGCCCGCTAGTCCTGTTCCCCGATATGTTTGAGTACCAGGCCCGCCAGACCGTTGGCATTACCAAAATAATCCAGCAACTCAATGGTGAGATCGGGAAAACGTTGTCGGGCATCTTCCACCTGGGCAGGGATGTCCTTGCCCACGTGCTTTCCCTTGTTGAAAAACAACGGATACAGCTGCACGCGGTTAACCGGCTGGTGCTCCAGTTGCTGAATCGCTTCAACCAGTGAGGGCTGCGCCAGCTCAAGGAAACAGGGCAGTACGGCCACATATTCTTCACCCGCCTCATGGGCGGATTGCGCCACGGTTTCCACCAGCGCGCGAAACTCGTCGTTGGCAGTGTCGCTGCGGCTGCCGTGAGCCATGATCAATAGGGCTTTGGACATTGTAGCTCCTTCGGAGCAGTTGAAAGTTGAAAGGTAAAAGTTGCAAGGAATACAAAGCGTGGCGTCATACCGGGTTGCCATTCGCCATTGCCTAAGTCACTGGCACTTTCGATCTTGCAGCGCGAACTGTAGAGGCTCCACTCACTACCGCCCCAGACCGCGTTTCAACTTTTAACTTTCAACTTGCAACTCAAATGCCTGCTCTATAACGATGCCGTGCCGCCTCGCCAGCGCTTCCCGGTCATCATCGTAGCCGCCACCAATCACCGTGGCCACCGCTATCCCCCGCCGGCGGCAGCGTTCGATCACGCCCCGGTCACGGTCGGCAATGCCCTGCTCGGTAATACACAGCCGGCCCAGCGGGTCATGCTCGAAAATATCCACACCGGCATCATATAGCACCAGTTGCGGACGCACGGTATCAAGCAGGGCTTCCAGGGTTTCGAACACCGTATCCAGATAATCCCGGTCAGTCATACCCAATGGCAAGCCCACATCCAGATCGCTTTTCTGCTTGCGCACCGGAAAGTTTTTTTCGCAATGGATGGAACAGGTAAAAGCCCGCGGTTCATCCGCGAGCATGGCAGCGGTGCCATCGCCCTGATGCACATCGCAATCAAAAATCAGCAGCCGCTCCACGGCGCCGCTGGTCAGTAACTGTTGGGCGGCGAACGCCAGATCATTGAAGATACAGAAGCCGGAACCGAAATCGTAATGGGCATGATGGGTCCCACCGGCCAGATGACAAGCCAGGCCCTGCTTTAAAGCCAGCTGGCCGGTGAGCAGGGTTCCCATGGGGGCAATACAGGTGCGTTTCACCAGGCCCTCGCTCCACGGCAACCCCAGGCGCCGCTGGGCCTTCTGATTCAGAGTGCCGGTAACGATGTCCGAGACATACTGCGGACAATGGGCCTGGCCCAACAGGGCCGCCTTGGCCCGGCCCGGACGAAATTCGTTGTCGCCGTGGGCTATCCCCCGCTCCCGCAAATGCCCATGCAAACGAGCGAACTTTTCCATGGGGAAACGGTGTTCGCCGGGAAAGGGAAAGCTGTAATCGGGGTGATAGACCAGGGGCAGCACGGCAGACCATTAGCTGAAAAACGGTTATCGCATTGTGGCGGGCGCCGCCTCCTGGAGCAATAATTCCGCACTTAGTGGCACCTTAAAACAACCACTCCAACCCGTGGCGGGCCTGGTTGCGGGCGTTTTCGGTAATCACTTCGCCGTGGGCCAGGCTGAGTTTTTCGAAGGGCCATTCCAGGATGCGGGTAATGCTGGCGCGCGCCTTTCTGCGGTTCAGATAGACCAGCCGCAGGATCGGATGCCAGCCAGGCTTTTGCCACAAGCCGCCCAGTTTCAGATACCAGCGGGTAAAGCCATGGTCACACTGGCGGAAGTTTTCGATCAGGTCGGCGGCGATCAGGGTACGGCTGGCGGAATGATAGAACACTGTCTCTTGCAACATGGAGCCTTCGATAAAGACCAGCTCAAAATCGTCCCCCCAATCCGGGTGCGGGGTTTCCGACAGCGTCGCATCCAGAGTCAGGTCCTTGCGCTTGCCCGCCAGTTTGGCCGGGCCATGCAGAAGCGCCTGCGGGTAACGCTGTTTTACCTCGGCGGCAAACACATGGTGGAACAGGTTCGGGCAGACAATATGTTTCACCTCACCCAGTGCCGCCAACTCCGCCGCCAGGTCCTCATTTACCGGTACTGGCGAATGCAGAAGCAGACCGCCGCTGGACAGCTTCACTACCGTCATGCGGGACCCCACATGCAAGCCCATGAAGGCGTGCGGAATGGCGACATGCCAGATAGTGTCGGTAAGCGATTGAAGCTGGCTCATGGTGTGATCCTTCCGTGTCTCTGAACCACCAAGACTAAAGACGAAAGGCCGTGCTATCCATGGCTTTGTCGTAACGGCTCCAGCAGCTTTTCGGTGCCGTCCATTTTCAGCATCAACGCCAGCGCCATCAGCCGGCCCAGCTCGCCGTTGGGGAAGCCCTTGCTGGCAAACCACAGCAGATAGGGTTCGGGCAGGTCGATCAACACCCGCCCCTGATACTTGCCGAACGGCATGGTGCGTTCGATCAGGGCTTTCAGATCTTCCTGTTTGAAATCCATAGAAACTCAGCGGTAACGGCGACGCAGACGGCGGTGACGATGGCCGAAAAAGGCGCGAATAATCACCGACGTGACTGTCGGCAATACCCGCGGCTCGAACACCAGGGTGTCGAGAAGCCTACAGCCAGTGTCGCTATCCTCCAAGCGTCTTTGATGACGCCACTCTCGCATGCCGGTCATGGGTGAGGCCTCCACGAAACCCTCGCCGGGAGTGAGGGACAGTAACGTCAGGTCTGAATGCCCTACCGGCAGCCAGCCAAACAGTTTGATGGGGCTGCGAAACAACGGCCTGCCGGGCGTCAGCGGCATGTCCTGCAATACCCGGATACCTGCCGGCGCCCCCATGGTCAGCCAGGGACGCATTTCCTGGTTGATCCTTTCCATGGCCGTAATGTCCTGCCACAGAGCAGCCCGGCTCACCGGCAACGCACTGGAAAATTCCAGTCTGATCAACATGACTCCTTTTCCTCCGCGCATTGCTGGCCGCCCTGTTCATCTCGTACCTGACGCAAAATTGACAGGGCGCTGTGGGTAAACAGGCCGGCAATCGCCAGCGCTACCAGCAGGTCCGGCCATCGGCTGCCCAGCCACAGCACCAGGCCGCCGGACACCAACACCGCCAGATTGGCCAGCGCGTCATTGCGCGAACATAACCAGGCGGAGCGGATATTGGCGTCCCCTTGCCGATGACGCAGCAGCAACAGGGCACTGACCACATTGGCAACCAGCGCCAGCCCGGCCACCCCCATCATCATCTCTCCCTGGGGAGCGCTGCCCTGCCACAGGGCCCAGATACTGTTGGCCAGCACCACCACGCCCATGATCAGCAGGGAAAAACCCTTGATCCGGGCGGCACGCAACCGCCAGGCCATAGACTGCCCCAGCGCCCACAAGGTCAAGCCATAGGTGGCGGTATCGCCGAGGAAATCCAGCGCATCCGCCTGCAGGGCACGGGAATCCGCCAGCAACCCGGAGGCCGCCTCCACCACAAACATCACCGCATTGATTAACAGCACCGCCCACAGCACCCGGCGATATGCCGGTGCCGGACTGGCCTGGATATCGGTATCACAACAGCCCATCAGTCAATCTCCATCAGTTCACGCAGGTCATCGGCAATCGGCATGGGTTGTAGCGGGCTGACGTTGGCGCCGCCGGTATTGCCCAGGGGCACCCACAGCCGCGACATCAAAATGGCCGCCGGCAGACGTAACAGCTGCCCCCGCACTTCGCCAGCATCCCGGCGCTGCAGCCCCACCTTAAGCATCCACCAGTGGCTCTGCACATGGGGGACGACCCGCTTCTGGCCCAGCACATGGGCCCGCTCCAGCAGCGCAAACGCCTGCTCCCAGCGTCGTTGCCGGTAAGCCAGCCGCGCCTCTCCCATGGCTGCCGTAAAAGCCTGTCGCTGTCGGTCATTCATGAAAGCCTCCTTGAACCCTTACCGTTATGGCACCATTAAAAAAGCTATAGTGACTACAGGTTCAAGCCCCCGGAGGCGCCATGAGCACCCTTTTTTCCATCGGCACCCTGAGCAAAGCCGCCGGCTGCAAGGTGGAAACCATCCGCTACTATGAAAAGATCGGCCTGATGCCCGAACCCGCCCGCAGCGAAGGCGGCCAGCGCCGCTATCATCGCAAGCACCGCGAACGGTTGCGGTTCATCCGCCACAGCCGCGAGCTGGGCTTCACCCTGGATGATATTCGCGAGCTGCTGGCCATGAGCGAGCAGCATGGCCACGCCGACAGCATCGCCCGCCGCCACCGGGCCGCCGTACAAAATCGTATCCGCTCGCTGACGGCATTACGTGATGAGCTGGACCGGATGATCGAAGAGTGCGAACAGGGACACGAGGGGGAATGCCGGGTCATTGAGGTGCTCAGCGATCACCAGGAATGCAGTGGTGACCACTGACGTTTTTTTCGGTTTACCCCATATGGGGGAAGCTCTTTTCTGTCCAGTTTCTACAATTAACCTGGAACGACGATTCCCGGTTGAAGACTCGCCGGGTCAAACCGATGGACAGAAAAGGGGAAAATCATGAAATGGACCTTTGGCCTTGCCACACTGCTCGCCTCACAGTTTGTTGTTGCGGACTATTATTCCAGCCTTGATGACGACACCTGCTGGGATGGCCGTAACAGCCGCGGCGGCCCCTGCATGGAAGTGCACGACACCAAATGGAGCCAGTACACCGAGGGACGCTTCACCGTCACCTTCCGCAACACCTGCAACAACCGTATTTATGCCCGCTTCTGCAATGAGCGCAATAACGGCTCCGAGGATTGCGGCGCCTCCGGAATTTCAGCGGGTAATACCAAGAGCTGGTCCACCAGTAACGCCAATGGCCGCTATACCTATAACTGGATCGGGGTAGAAAAAGGCTCTAAAGACTGGGTCTGTTCCGGCAAGGTATCCAACTGGCACGATTGAAACAGACGATAGAACTTCGCCTTGTGAGCAAGGCTCCAACGGGCCACGGATGCTGGTCAGAAACCCGCTGTTGGAGCTTTGCTCGCAAAGCGAAGAGTTTTACTCCCCTCCCGCCATCAATCTCTCTGGCTTGCTGAAGAAACCGATCACCCTAGCCAGAGATGGTTATCCCACCAGCCATCAGGCAGTGTCAGCCAGTGACTTTGCACTGCACCGCCGGTGCAGTCGAAGTAACGACATTTTCCTTGCCCTGACGTCACCGCGAAGCCGCCAGGCACGGCGCCGACACCGGCACAGTCTGGCATGGCAGCATCCACCAGGGTCGCGGCGCTATCCAGATCCCAGATAAAGAAACGATTGCCGCGCGGGGCGGTCATCGCCACCAGGCGCTTTTCATTGTGAATGGCGATACTGGCTGTGTACTGCTTCATCATCGCCAGCTGAGATGTTGCCACCGGGAAAGGCTGATACGCTTCGCCAGGGCGCTTGATGGCCAGCAGCGGCACACTGTCCCAGGGGGCGCCGTGGTATTGCTGTCCGGTAATCACGGTTCCATCCGCGGCCACGGCCAGATGGCGGATGCTGTTCTGTGATTGCGGCAGGGTTTCCTTGCTGATCCGTTCACCGTGGCGATCCATGACCACCAGACTCGGTGCCATGGCATCCAGGTTCATTTCCTCACGGCTACCGCCTTCGGTGCGAATACCGCCGTTACCGATCACCAGGGATTCGCCATCCGGCAGCCAGGCAAGCTGATGGGGGCCAACACCATGGCTGGACACTTCGCCGTCATGAATCAGCTGCAGGCGTTGACTGTCCAGCCGATATCGACCCACCACCCCACGCCCCGGCTCACCGGTGTCGTTTTCCGTGGCGTAAAGCCACTGGCCGCTGCGATGGAAGACAGCGTGACCGTAGAAATGCCGTTGCGACTGACTGTGCAGGGTCTGCACCAGGGTGCCGTCACGCAGATCAACCAGATAGCTTTCCCGGGAAGGGCGGCGGCCGACGAAAAGCGCCAGAGGCAAAAAAGGATGCCGACAGACGTCGTGGCAGCGCTCTGCCACCGGGGTGGCAAAGGCGCGCCGACCATCGAGAAAATAACCGACGGCATAATGCTGGCCGGCGTCATCGTTACGGGCGGAAAGCAGCAACGGGGACTGGCCGCGCCCGGACCAGAGAGCCCACCCGCCAAGAGTGGCAGCGCCAGCTACCGCCGCACCAACACCCAGCAATTGTCGTCGTGTCAGTGACATCTCGTCTCTCCACAAGCCTAGCTAAATCCCGCTGTAGGAATCTAATCCCCATCGTTGGCGTTGAAGCCGATCTGGATTCCCAGATGCCGAGCCAGGTCAGTCTGTTGCAGGTTTTCCAGTGCATCCAGATCCGCATACAGAGACTGCAGCTGTGGTTGGTTGGCCTTGTCCTGCACCATGTTCATCAACGGGGCAGGCAGGGCAGCCAGCTTGTCGCGCACACTTTTGTAGGCCGCATCGATATCCCCCACCAGCTTGGCATCACCCACCAGGGAACGGACCCGCTCCCACACCGCCTGGGCACCCTCCAGAGCGGCCAGCAGATTTTCCGTGGAATGACGGCTGCGCCAGGCTTCCGCCTGATAGGGCTGGGGGACACCGCTATTGAGCCGCCCCATGGGCGTGCCCAGCTTTTTCTTCAGGGTATCAACGCCGGTGACCTGAACACGCAGGATGCCACCCAGCGCCTCATCCGCATTGGCATAACGCCCATTGGGGAAGCTCGTGAGTGTCTCCAGCATCCCGTCGGGCTGCTGCCACAGGGCAAGCACCTCATTGGACAGGGCCAGCTGGTGACGAGCGATGCCCGTCAGCAAGGGGCAATAACGGCCCCGATTGTCACTGAGGGCCGCCTGCTCATCGAAAAGCACATATTCAAACGCGGTAAGCCCCTGCACCACCACACTGGCACCTTCCAGTTGCAGCTGAGTCAGATCGGCAAATTCATTCAGCAAGTCCTCGGTCTGGCGCGCCACCATGTTGCGTTTGTCCGGCCAGAACTGGACCTGCCAGCTGCGATTACCCTCGGACAACGGCCCCACCATCAATGGCTGCAGACGGGACCAGGCGCTCTGGGTCTGATGGAAGGCCTGCTCCAGGCTGGCCAGTGGCTGGTCGCCGCTGCACCAGGCACGGGTGCTATCGAGCAAGGCGGCATTGCGGCTTTGCCATTGCTGATGGGCGGGCAGCAGCACCTGATTGGCCAGTTGCACGGTGACCTCCTGGCGAGGATTGCTGCAAGCGGCCAGCATCAAGGTGGTAATCAGCACTATCAGGCGTTGCATGGGAACCTCAGGGTGAAAGCCTTACAGCGAATTCAGGAAAGCCAACAGGGCGGCGCGCTGTTCGGCATCAAAGTTAAGCACCGCGTCCCGGGAGCGGGCGGCTTCGCCACCGTGCCAGAGAATGGCTTCCATCAGGTTACGGGCCCGGCCGTCGTGGAGGAACTGGGTGTGCCCGTTCACCGCCTCGGTGAGGCCAATGCCCCACAGCGGCGGCGTTCGCCATTCCTGCCCGTTAGCCAGAAACTCCGGACGGCCGTCGGCCAGACCCGGGCCGACATCATGCAGTAACAGGTCGGTATAGGGGCGGATGGTCTGGCCGGCCAGCTCCGGTTCTGCGGCATCGGCGCCGGTGGTAAAGCTGGGCACATGGCAGCCCTGGCAATTGGCCTGGTGGAATAACGACTTGCCTTTGAGTACCTGCGGGTCATCCACATTGCGGCGGGCCGGGACCGCCAGATTGCGGGTATAGAACAGCACGCTGTCCATGATGCTGTCGCTGACTTCCACCTCACCGCCATTGGGCATGGCCAGGCAATCTGCCTGGCTGGGCGCGCAGGAATCCGTGGGTACCAGATGACTATTGAGCCCCATGTCGTTGGCAAAGGCTTCCGCATTCTGCTGTCGCAGGCTGGGCTGACCGGCCTTCCAGCCGAACCGGCCCATGGCCGTGGTGCCTGTGGCACGATCCCAGACCCGGTTGGCGCGGCCGCTGATACCATCACCGTCCTCGTCATGGGGATCGGCGTGGGCCAGCAGATCGGCGTCGGGAATCGCTTCCAGAAAGCCCAGGCCGATCATCGGCGGCGCAACGCGGGCGGAGTACAAGGTAGCGGGGTGCATGTCTCCATAAGCCAGATCGGAAAACGCCAGACGCGGTTTGCGCAGTTCCACCTGGTGACCATCGGCAAAGGTCATCGTCTGCGGCTCATAGCTGACCCGCACCCGACCTTCCGGTGACACCCCGGGGATGGCCGCATCCTGGAATTGGCCGCCGTAGTTGGGCTCTGGCACCAGACCGCTGCGGGTCAGGTCGTCGGTGGCACTGGCAGGCACCGACAGGCGTACCAGCATGGACACCGCCTGCTTGGCATCCGGGGCCGGCGGATGGCCACGACCATCCTTGATATGACAGTTCTGGCAGGCGTTGGTGTTGAACAGTGGGCCCAGGCCGTCCCGGGCATCGGTGGACGCCGGGGCAATCACCCAGGGGTTGCGAAAGAAACTGTTACCGACACTGAAGTCCAGCCGGCGCGATGGCGACAGGTTGGCCAGCGGCAGGGAAAAGGCGTTCTGGTCGGTCTTGGTAACCGTGCCCTCGCCGGCTGACAGGTGCTCGCCGGGTTCCGCTTCGGTAAAACTCGGGCCCTGGTCGCAGGCGGCGAGCAGGGTGGCCAGAGTCAGCAGGAGATAACGCAAGGTATGAATATCCTTCTGTCTTGATGCGCAGCCGCAGGCGCCACGCTTCCAGGGTCAGGAAGGGCAGCAGCCCTTCTCTGCCCTGTCGCTGTGAAACACGATGCTTCAGAAACTGTGATTGGCGGTATCCGGATTCAGGGCCTGAATATCCAGTACCAGGGCCGCCTTCTCGATGCGGGTGGTCTGTTCCACCAGGGCGTCAATAGCCCCGTTCACGATGGCCGCGCCTTCGGCATTGCCAGGCGCGATCAGTTGATCGAAATGCACGCCGCTGGCGGCACTATCGACCAATGCCTGCAAGGCCGCCTCACTGGCGTCCAGGTCGGCTTTCAGCGCCTCGTCCAGCTGCGGTTCGCTGGCAGCCACCAGATCACTGAGGGACGGGCCGCTGAGGGTGTCACCGTTTACCCGCTGGTACTCACCCAGATAGACATTCTCGATGCCCTTGGCGTTATAGAAGTGCGAGAAGTGCGTGTTGTCACTGAAGCAATCGTGCTCGTCTTCCGGCGAATGGGCGGCCAGGGCCACCTTCATGCGCTCACCGGCCAGCTCGCCCAGGGACAGGCTGCCCATCCCGAACAGCATCTTGCGCAGGCCGTTTTCCACACTGTCGGCCGCCAGTTCGGCGCGATAGTTGTCCTGGCCCGGCTGCCATTCAGCCACCATGGCTTCCAGATCACGGATCAACAGATCAGTGACCACGGTCAGGTAGTCGCGGCGACGGTCGTTGTGGCCCCCGGTGGCATTGTCGCCGATGGCAAAGTCCGTGGCCGGGCGTTCGCCGGCACCGGCATCGGTGCCATTCAAATCCTGGCCCCAGAGCAGAAATTCGATGGCGTGATAGCCGGTGGCCACATTCACCTCAGAGCCGCCCAGCTCGTTCAGGCTGGCCAGCAGATCGGCATTCAGCTCACTCAGATCCAGCTGCTGTTCGCCAATCTTCAACGACTGGCTGGCAATGATATTGGCGCGGGCGCCCGGGTTACCCATCACCGCCTGATAGTTGTCGTCCACGTAATCAATCAGGCCTTCATCCAGCGGCCAGGCATTCACCTGGCCTTCCCATTCATCCACCACGGCATTGCCGAACCGGAAGACTTCCGTCTGCATGTAGGGCACCCGGGCATCGCGCCAGGCCTGACGAGCCGCCGCCAGGGTCTGCTCATTGGGCTGCGCCAGCAAGGCGTCAATCTGCCCACGCAGCTCGCGAGCCTCGCTCAGGGCATCGCTGTAGGCAGCCAGCGCCAGATCGGCATAGTGGTTGATCACCAGCCGGGCACGGGCCTCGTCGTAGGACGGAGCCGGGGTGGCAGCGGGTTCATCACTGCAGGCAGAGAGCAGCAGAGAGGCCAGCAACAGGCCCCCGGTAGAGACGCGGGACAGCATGGAATTCCTCGAATATCGTGTAACGGCAAGTGAACAGGCGCCAGTCACAGGGGCACCCAAAAACGTCAGGACACAATAATGCGAATTATTCGCATTAATTTAAAGGGGCAAGGCAGCAAATTTGCTCTTTCATGGGGATTTTTTTTCATGCCCGGGGCGTTCACAGTAAATAAAAGCGGGATTAGTGGTGAACCGGGTTCACAAAGGGCCTAGAATACCGCCGCCCTCACCCTCAACACCTCCCTGCCGTGAGAGAGGCCCGTCATGAGCACCGTTTTACTGATCCTGGTCGCACTGGGTTTTCTGTCCATCGTCGTCGAAGACATGGTCCACATCGACAAGGCCAAGACCACTCTGTTCTTCGGCTCCCTGGCCTGGCTGCTGTATTTCATCGCCCCGCCGGCCCACCTGAGCCACCACGTCCTGATGGAACGGCTGGACGAAAACCTGCTGGATATCGCCACCCTGTGGCTGTTCCTGATGGCCGCCATGACCTTCGTCGCCTACTTGTCCGGCAAGGGCATTATCGACAGCATCGTCAACCGCCTGCTGCCCACCCGCATCAGCGAACGCAAGCTGATGCTGCTCACCGGCCTGTTCGCCTTCCTGTTCTCCTCCCTGGCAGACAACATCACCGCCACCCTGGTGTGCATTGCCGTGCTGATGAATTTGAAACTACCGGCGGAAAAGCTGCTGCGCTATGTGGTCCTGGTGGTGTTCTCGGTGAATGCGGGCGGTACTGCGCTGATCACCGGCGACGTCACCACGCTGATGATCTTTCTGGCGGACAAGGTGGAAATTCCCGACCTGCTTCTGCTCAGCCTGCCTGCCGCCGGTGCGGTTGCCGTACTGGCGGGCATGCTGTCGCTGGGGCTCAGCGGCGAGGTAGTGATCAAGAAACAGGAGACTGTCATTGATCGAGGCGACAAGGTCATTGCGGTGCTGTTCTTCGCCACCATTGTAGGCACCATTGGCGCCAACGTGGCGTTCGGCATTCCGCCGGTGCTGTGCTTCCTGTTCGGCCTGTCGCTGATGTTCCTGGTGGTGCAGTTCCTCAACAAGGACGAACCGGTACTGGAATATATCCGCAAGATCGAATTCGATACCTTGCTGTTTTTCCTGGGCGTTTTGCTGTTGGTGGGGATGCTCAAGGAACTGGGGATGCTGGCCTACTTCCCGGCGCTGTATGATCTGATGCCGCCGGTGGCCGCCAACTTCCTGGTGGGAATCGCCTCGGCCCTGTTCGACAACGTGCCCCTGACCGCAGCCCTGCTCAATTCCGGTATCGACATGACCTTGCCAGAATGGCTGTCACTGACTTATTCGGTGGGCGTGGGTGGCTCCCTGCTGGTGATCGGCTCCGCCGCCGGGGTGATCGCCATGAGCAAGGTGGAAGCGCTGACCTTCGTCAGCTACCTGCGCTATTTTCTTTATCTGCTGGTGGCCTACAGCGTGGGGTTTGTGGCCGTGTTGGGGCTGGGGCAATTGCTGGTGATGTAGGGAAATCTGTTTTACCACAGAGGGCACAGAGTTCACTGAGGGAAACCCCGTTTCTTCGAGGTAAATGTAGGGTGGGTTAGCCGTAGGCGTAACCCACCGATTGCGAGTTGCTTGTGGATTACGCCTACGGCTAATCCACCCTACACACAGAAAAAAGTGATGATTTTTACTCAGTGCACTCTGTGGTGAAACACGACGGCGGCGTTTGCGCACGGATAACCCGCCCCATCATGACAGGAGCCGGTCAATGGAGACCGGAGGGCGTGTTCTCTTCATGGCAAGGCGACACTGCCCGGCCTACATAGCGAACATTCAGTTGGCGCCATAAAGGTCGCTATTGAGATCTTTCAGGTCGCTATCCAGTTGCTGCCAGTTGCCCTGGCCATCGGCATCCATGTCGGCCAGCTCATGGTATTCATCAATACGCTGCTGCAAATCGGTGAGCACATCCTGCAGTGCCAACTGGTGGCGCTCCGCTTCTATGCTGGAATCCCCATTGGCACCGACACCCCGGGCTTCCAGCTGCTCCAGTTCCGCTTCCAGTTCATCCAGCTTGCCCTTGATGTCGGCAAGCATCTGCTTGGCATTTTCCATGATTATGACTCCTTGAAGTCGCTGCATGAATGCGGTTCCAGATTGGCCCGATTGTTCCCTCAGGGTCAAGACAGCACCCTGTAACGGTGTATTACGTAGGACAATCGGTCAGCGCAGACACCACAATTGTGGCTGCATCCCGGGTATTCCGTTACATTGCTGGAAATGATTTCACTGACAGGCCACGCAGGTAATGAAAAAAACCGCTGAACGAGCAGAACTGCTCAAGGACATGATTCAGGAAGCCATCGACGATGGCGCCACCACCGTGGAAGAGGTACACCAGCATATCGCCAGCCTGCCCTTCGACGCACTGGAAAAACTGGGATTGTTTGAAGAACGGGCCAGCAATCTGAAAGAGAAACAGCGCAAGACCATCGGCCTGGTGTACGACACCATTCGCAAGGTCAATCAGGAAGTGGGCTCACTGATTTCGGAACAGTTTGCGGCTCTGGAAGACGCCCGCACCGCCTCGCGCAATATGGACGACAAGGACGAGCAGGACGACTAGTTCGTCCTGCTGATCAGGAATGAACCCCACCCTCACTCTCTCTGTTCGTCTGACGCTGATTGTTGTTGCCGCCTTTCTCCATGGCTGCAACAGTTTCCACCCCGGTGAGCGGCTACACAGCGGCGCCCTCCCTCCCCCGACACAGGGGCCCCTGGTCGATGCCACGCAAGCCGCTCTTGGCGACCGCCGGCAAGATCATCAGTCCGGTTTCTATTTACTGCATGATGGCCTTTCCGCGTTTATTGCCCGGGTATCACTGATTGAAACCGCCCGCGCATCCCTGGACCTGCAGTACTACATCTTCAGTAACGACACCACTGGGCGAATCATTATCAGCCGGCTATTGGAAGCGGCAGACCGGGGCGTACGAGTGCGCGTGCTGGTGGATGATCTGGGCACCCGCGTGGACAACCCTCTGGTGGCCACCCTCCACGACCATCCCAACATCCAGATCCGCCTGTTCAATCCGGTCAAGGCCCGGGGCGGCCCCCTGCGGCTGATGGAAATGGCCTTCACTTTCGGGCGCACCAACCACCGCATGCACAACAAGTTGATGCTGGCTGATTCCCTGGTAATGATTGCCGGCGGTCGCAACCTGGGTGACGAATACTTTTCCAATACGCATCTGGATTTCCAGGATGTGGATGTGCTGACCACTGGGCCGGTGGTTCAGGCCGGCATGCAAAGTTTCGACGACTACTGGAACAGCGAGGCCTCTCTGCCGGTGGATCGGGTACTGGATGCAGAGAATTCGGACATGTCCCTGGCGCAAACGCGCGAGGCCCTGCACGCCTTCCTGGTCGAACAGCGTGACAGCGAGTTCGTCGATGCCCTGCGGGGCTCCAGCCTGGCTCGCAAACTGGTGGCCGGGGAAGTCCCCCTGGAATGGGGTACGGCAATCCTTTATGCCGACCCTCCGGGCAAGGCTCTCTCACATACCGACACACCGCGGGACACCTTCCTGGTGGAAGACCTCAAGAGAATGCTGGACAGCACCGAAGAGCGGCTGCAGATCAGTTCCGCGTATTTTGTGCCTGGCAAACGCGGTGTCGCCCTGTTTCGCGACAAGGAAGCCGCCGGCGTGGACATCAGCATTCTCACCAATTCCCTGAGTACCACCGATGTGGCCATCGTGCATAGTGGCTACTCGCGCTACCGCAAACCGCTGCTGGAAAGTGGCGTGGGCCTGTGGGAACTTCGCGCCGAAGCCGGGCAGCGTCAACGCATGCGCTGGTTCCAGGGGGAGTCCCGCGCCAGCTTGCACGCCAAGACCTTTGTCATTGACCACGACCGCAGCTTTATCGGCTCGGTCAACCTGGATGGCCGTTCGTTGATACAGAACACGGAAGTCGGTCTGCTGATTGAAAGCGAAGCGCTCAACCAGCAACTCAGCCAGTTGTTTGATCGCTGGGTCGCCGCCGATTCCGCCTGGCAACTTTCTCTCAATGAAGAACAAAAACTGCAATGGCAGGCAACGGATAACGGCGACGCCGTTATCCGTGAAAACGATCCGGAAACCTCTCGCTGGCAACGGTTTCGGGTCTGGCTATTGTCCTGGGTACCGATTGAGTCGCAGATTTAAACCGTACGCTCCGAAAACAGGCTGGCGCGCTGCCAAAAAAGAGCGGCTTACCTTTCATGGCTGAGTCTGGCCCATGCAGTATTCATCAAAGGCCGCCAGGCTGCGCTCAAAGCCTTTCTCTTGCGCCAATTCCCAGGGCCGCTCACAGGAATCGCTGGCCGGACACCACTGATACCCCGCCGAACCCAGGCAGCAATATTGGTCACGATCGCTACCCGGCATGGGCTGGCAGCCCGCGAGAAGCAGCATCACCGTTATTATCCGTGTTGTTTGCATTACCGGATTCTCCTCCAGCCGACAGGCTCCGATAGCGACTCGCCCCGCACACCAACGATAGCGGCGCAGCTCGCCACCCAAGCTGAACCCATTTCACCACCCCAACCTTGCCATCGCCAGCAGCGCGCAACCGACAGACGCATTATCATCCCCGCCCTTTCCCGATTAGAATGGCCGGCTCGCTCCAGAACACCCTGCAGTATGGATAACCAAGAGAATGCATAGGACGCACGCACCTTCACAATCCGGCCCCGCCGGCAGCCGCCTGGTGGCGCTGCTGACACAGCTGGATCGCAAGGCGGCCCGGGCCAGCCACGGTGATTTTGCCGAGCGTCTGGGGCGGCTGTTCGATCTGTCCGATGCCATCGCTCTGGACGGTGCCAATCAATACCGCCCCAAAGGTCCCTTCGAGGCCAGCCCGGACGCCGCCGAGCGCCTGCAGGCGGACCTATTGAAAAGCCGCGACGCCTTGCTGGCCCACCTGAGCCGCAGCTTCGCCGGGGAAAAAGCCGCCTCGGTGATTCCCCTGCCGCCGCTCAAGGACGACGCCCAGGCCGACAAACGCCCCACCTTTGGTGCCTACGAACGCTTCTATCAGGCCCATCAACGGCAGATGATTGCCGGGCTCAGCAACCTGCGCCAGCGGGCCCGCCGTATCCTCAGCGGCCACAGCCAGGCCATGGCCCGGCTGGCGGAACTGGATGCGGTATTTGAACAAAGCCTGAGCGGCTACGTGCGCCACTGCTTCGGCGCCCTGCCCGGTTTTCTGGAAAAACGCTATCACACACTCTGGGACACCCGTGATCCCTTTCATACCGTCGAAGACTGGCTCGCCCCACAGGGGTGGCTGAGCCAGTTCCGGCGTGAACTGCAACTGCTGTTACTTGCCGAGCTGGACGCCCGCCAGGAACCCATACTCGGCCTGCTGGACGCCCTTGTCGCCGATGCGACGGGCAACCAGTCCACCCATAACGAGGTAAGCAAGACCGTATGAGACGCTTTCTTTTTGCTGTCCCCTTTCTCCTCGGCGCCATTGCCGTGGTCTGGATCGCCGCCACCTTTCTGAGCAACCCGGTGGCCCTGACCGTGACCCTGATCATCGCCGCCGCCTATACCCTGGGCTTTGCCGAGTTGGTGCGCTTTCGCCGCACCACCGCCACCCTGGACCGGCAGCTCGATGACCTGCCGGAAAGCCGCGATGGCCTGACTCACTGGCTCAAGGCCCTGCCCGGCAGCCTGCGCCACGCGGTGCACCGCCGCATCGACGGCCACCCGGCGCCCCTGCCCGGCCCCCAGCTGACCCCCTACCTCACCGGCCTGCTGGTGATGCTGGGCCTGCTGGGTACCTTCGTGGGCATGATCGTCACCCTGCAAGGGGCCGCCACCGCCCTGGATGGCAGCAGCGAACTCACCGCCATCCGCAGCGCCCTGGCCGCCCCCATCGCCGGGCTCAGCCTGGCCTTCGGCACCTCCATTGCCGGTGTGGCCGCCTCTGCCATGCTGGGCCTCAGCGCCGCCCTGTGCCGCCGCGACCGCATGACCGTATCGCGCAAGCTGGACGACCGGGTGGACCTGGAACTGCATGCCTTCTCCCTGGATCACCAGCGTCAGTCCGCCTACACCGCCCTGCAGGATCAATCCCGCATCTTCCCGGAGCTGGTCGACGCCCTGCAGGGGCTCACCGGGCGCATGGAGCAGATGGGCGAACAGCTCAGCGAGTCCCTGACCCGCAACCAGCAGGATTTCCACCACACCCTCACCGACCAGTACCGCACCCTGGCGGATTCCGTCAGCCAGTCGCTGAAGGAAACCCTGGCGGACAGCAGCCGCCTGGCGGTGGAAAACATCCAGCCGATCATGAAGCAATCCCTGGCCGACCTGAGCCAGCAGGTGCAGGGCACCCACGAGAGCCTCAACGCCATTACCGAAAAGCAGCTTGCCACCCTCACCGAGCGGTTCCACCAGACCACCGAATCCGCTGCCCAACACTGGCAGCACGGGCTTGAGCAGCACCAGCAGACCAGCGCCCGGCTGGTCAACGATATCAGCACCTCCCTGGCCGCCCACCACGACCAGTTCCGGGACAACAGCAGCCAGCTGCTCGAACAGATGCGCAGCACCCAGGCAGAGCTGGGCAACGCCAGCGAACAGCAACTGGCAACCATCGCCGAGCAATTCCGCAGCGCCAGTGAGCAGGCTCTGCAACAGTGGCAACAGGGCCTGGCCGAGCAGAAAGACACCGGCCACAGCCTGCTGCAGGAAGTGCGCGAGACCCAGCAGCAGCTGGCCCGCACCAGCGAAGAGCAGCTCACCGCCGTCACCGGCCAGTTCCGTGAAGTCAGCGATCAGGCCGCCGCCCAGTGGCGCGACGGCATCGACGCGCAGCAGGCCTCCGGCACCACCCTGATCAGCGAACTGCGCAGCGCCCTGAGCGCGCACAACAGCCAGTTCCAGGACAGCGCCACCGGCCTGCTGGACGGCCAAAAAACCGGCCTGGAGACCCTGGTGACCACCGTGCGCGAGGAACTGATTGCCCTGCGTGACGCGGAAGCCGGCCGCAGCGAGGCCGCCAGCGAGCGCCTGGCACAGCTGGAAGGCACCGTCAGCGAGCACCTGGGCCGCCTGGGCACCGCCCTGGAAGCGCCCATGACCCGCCTGATCGAAACCGCCTCGGAAACTCCGAAAGCGGCCGCAGAAGTGATCAGCCGCCTGCGCGAGGAAATGACCCGCAGCAGCGAACGGGACAACGAGCTGCTGGAAGAGCGCCGCCGCATCATGGCCGAGCTGGACACCCTGCTCAGCGGTCAGCGCGATGCGGCTGGCGCCCAACGGGATGCCATCGAAACCCTGATCACCACCGCCAGCGACACCCTGACCCAGGTCAGCGACACCTTCGCCCAGCAGGTCAGCGCACAGAGCGAGCAGCTCGACCAGGTGGCCGGCGATGTGTCCGGTAGCGCCGCCGAAGTGGCCAGCCTCAGCGATGCCTTCGCCACCGCCGTGCAGGTGTTCAGCGACGCCAACGACAAGCTGCTGGACAACCTGCAACAGGTGGAAAGTCGTCTGGAACAGTCCTCCGCCCGGGCCGACGAACAGCTCAACTACTACGTGGAGCAGGCCCGCGAGGTAATCGAACTGAGCATGGCCTCGCAGAAGGAAGTGATCGACGCCCTCGGTACGCTCAATAACGCCAACAGCGGCGCCAACGGCAACGACGCCCACAGCGAAGAACGCCCGACCAGCGAGGTCAACTGATGGACGATCTTCACGACAGCGACAGCTCATCCGTCTGGGCCATCTTCTCCGATCTGATGGCTGCCCTGGTGGGCATTCTGGTGCTGGTGCTGGTGTGGGTCATCGGCATCCAGCTGGAGCTGAGCCAGTCACTGGAAGAGGAAAAGGCCCGGCGGGTGGCCGAAGAGCAGCGCCGCCAGGCCCTGGAAGAGGCGCTGGCCGACCCCCTGGCCAGTGGCCGGGTCACCTTCCGCGATGGCCGCATCGGCATCAGCGGCAGCGTGTTATTCCAGCTCAACTCGGACCAGCTACAGCCGGAGGGCGAGGAACTGCTGCGCGATCTGGCCAAGCCGCTGCAGGTGTTTCTCGACCAGCACGACGAACTACTGATGGTCAGCGGCTTCACCGATGATCTGCCGATTCAGCGTGGCAACCGCCGTTATCAGGACAACTGGGGCCTGTCTGCCCAGCGGGCACTCACCGTAACGCGCACCCTGATCAACCAGGGCATGCCCGCTGACCAGGTGTTCGCCGCCGCCTTCGGCCCCCACCAGCCGGTGGTGCCCAACGACAGCGATACCACCCGGGCCCAGAACCGCCGGGTAGAACTGACCACCGTGCCCCGCCAGGGCGCCAAGGTCAGTACCGCCCAGCATGCCAGCCAGGCAGAAGGAGCCGACGGCAATGGCTGATGCTCCTAGCCTCAACACGCCCTCGCTCAGTGCCATGACCGAACAGCTGGCGAGCCTGCGCGATCAGGGCGCAGCCCGCTTTGCCCCGGTTCGCTTTCGCTACCTGGAAGCCCAGGCCGAGCGTCTTGGCACCCTGACACGTGTCAGCCCCACGCCGCTGACACGGCTGGCCACAGCGCTGGAAGAGTTTCAGCAAGCGTTTCAGGCCGAGAGTGCCCGGGTGGATGCGCAACTGGCCGAGGAGGCGCTGAGTGAGCCCGTGGCCGCCATGCGGGAGAAAGGGGATCTGAAAGCACTGCTGCGCCATCTGCGCGCCCGTCAACGGCAGCAAGACCCTTCTGCGTTTGCCGCCCTGCACGCCTGCTATGCCAACCAGACACCACAGGAAGACGACGACCACAGAGACCCGATGACCGCCCTGCTACGCCAGCAGGAACAGAGCGTACTGGCCCGGCACGGCATCACTACTCCGGCAACGCCGACAGACAATAGCGGCCCACGGGAGCTGAAAGCCCTGCGTCAGGTCCGCGCCACACAGCAAAGTCAGCGCAAACGCCAACGCATCGCTCAGGCTATCCATCAGACCCCCAGCGACGCCGGCCCGCTCAATTCCCACCGTCTGGTCACAAGCGCCCTGGAAACCCTGCGCGATCTTTCCCCCGCCTATCTGGATCACCTGGTCACCCAGGTGGATACCCTGATGTGGCTGGAGAAACTGGCCAAGCAGCGGCGTCCCTCCTGACCGCCGCTCACGCGTCTATTCAAACCACCGTAGGAGCCATGCTCGCATGGCGAACCCGAACACCTTTCGCCATGCAAGCATAGCTCATACAAAACTGCCGGCCTTCTTTACCGACAGTATCAGACTTACCGATCTTCTTTCCCTTCATCCTCCGGCGGATGCAGCAGATCATCGTGCTCACCCATTTCCCAGGGCAGTTTGCCCGGAGTGAGATCCAGGAAATGCAGGTAGTTTTCGAACTGGTCGAGAATATCGCGAATGATGTCATCCTCGTCATAACCGAACACATCATAGGAACGGCCACCGCGACGCAGGAACACTTCCGCCCGGTAATAGTTTTCCTCTTTCATCACCGTGGAAGCGCCCCCCGCCGTTACGAAGCCGGGCACCGGCTGGCTGACCAGGCGGATGTCATAAACAAAGCCCACATGCCCTTCACGTTCCACCTGCAGCTCGGCACGGATCAGGCTCTCATCGAACACCACCCTGGCATCCCAGCCGGACTCCTTCATCTCTTTGACCACCTTTTCCATGCTCTGCATGGCTTTACCGCGAATGAAGCTTTCCACATTGTCGCGGCCAGGGAAGTCCATCATGCCTTTCAGACGATGGCGCCACTGGGAACCGGTCAGGTGACGGCGCGTCGCCATATGCATTTGCAAGCTGGTTTCGCGATGCCCCTCAATCACCAACGCCCGCCACATGCCCACGGCAGCCAGAATAATAATGATGGCAAAGGGCAAGGCGCTGGCAATGGTCATGGTCTGCAGCGCCTGCAAGCCACCAGCCAGCAACAACACCGACGCAATGGTCCCCTCCAGCACCGCCCAGAAAATCCGCTGCCAGGCCGGGGTATTCAGCACCCCGCCGGAAGCCAGCGAGTCCACCACCAGGGAGCCGGAATCCGAAGACGTCACAAAGAAGGTGATAATCAACAGCACCGCCAGAAAGGAAATAAACGACGACAATGGCAGTTCATCAAACAACTTGAACAGGGCCACTGCCTTGTCGGTCTGCACATCTCCGACCAGGGTGGTCACCCCCTCATTCATGATCATGTTCAGCGCGGTATCGCCAAATACGGAGAACCACAGGAAGGTGAACAGGGACGGCACCAGCATCACCCCCACCACAAACTCGCGGATGGTACGGCCACGGCTAATCTTGGCAATAAACAGCCCGACAAAGGGCGCCCAGGCGATGGTCCAGCCGAAGATAAACAGGGTCCAGTTACCGATCCAGTCGCTGTGGGTATAGGCCTGCAGATTGAAGGTGCGTTCGACAATGCCGCTTAAATAGCTACCCGTGTTCTGCAGAAAACTTTCCAGGATATGAATGGTCGGCCCGACCACAAACACAAACGCCATCAGCGCCACGGCCAGCACCATGTTAAGAATCGACAGGCGCTTCACACCCTTGTCCATCCCGGCCACCACCGACACGGTGGCCAGAGCGGTAACAATGGCAATGGCGGTAATCTGCACCCAGGTGGCCACCGGCACACCCCACAGATAATTCAGCCCCGCGTTGATCTGTGCGGCGGACAAACCGAGGGTGGTGGCAATACCGAACATGGTGCCAAGAATCGCGAACACATCGATGGCATGACCGATCGGCCCGTAAATTCGTTCACCAATCAGCGGGTAAAACGCCGACCGCATGGACAACGGCAAACCATGGCGAAAGGCAAAATAGGCCATCACCAGACCCACCAGGCCGTAAATCGCCCAGATATGAAAACCCCAGTGGAAAAAGGCAATCTGCATGGCCTGCTTGGCCGCATCCACCGTTTCTGCCGCCCCGGCCGGGGGCTCCGCATAATGCAGCACGGGCTCCGCCACCCCGAAGAACAGCAAGGCGATGCCATAACCGGCGGAAAACAGCATGGCGAACCATTCCGGGAATGAATATTCCGCCTCGCAATGATCCGGCCCCAACTTGATATTGCCCCAGCGAGTCATCGCCACACCGACAATAAAGATCAGGAACAGCGCTACCGACAGCATGTAAAACCAGCCGAAATTCGAGGTGATCCAGGCTTGCGCCGTGTTAAAGGCTTCGCCAGCCCGTTCCGGGTCGCTGATGGTGCCGATAATCAGCAGAAGCGATACCACCACAGCCGGAATAAAAACCGGTAGCAGAATCGTCGAGGTGGGGAGGGTGCGTTTTTCCGTCATAGCATTTCATCCATGATGACAGGGTTGGCGACTGGAGAATGCCGGTAGCAACTCTCCGTAACTGACAACGGCCTCATGCTAGCAAAGATGGGCCCAACGGTTTTTTAAATCCTGTTATTTATTAATCCGGAATGACATTGCCTTTACTGCAGGAGCGGCGCTCCTGCGGCAAGCATGAACCATGATCCGATATGATGAATCACAGGCTTGATACTAAACCGGAGCAGGAAACGTTCATTTATCCTTCACGCAATAACCGACGTAACCGATAACAACGTACCAGAAAAGCCAACGCCAACAACAGTAGCGAGCCGGACCAGATCGCAAACACCCAGCGAATCCCTGTAGCAGTAACAGTCAGCGATACATCAGAAGGGGTAACAAAAAACGCGAAGGCATAAAAACACGCATGCAGGGAGCAGGCGTAAAGCAGCAGATTCCATCCTGACCAGGGATGCGGCCCCAGCGAAGAGAAGCGCCACAACCCCCATAAAAAAATCAGGTTATACCCGGGCATCAGAAGAGCAAGAAGACCCAGCATCTCACCAAGACTATCTACATAATCCGGCGTCAGGTTGGCGAGCATCACCACGCTGCCCATCATCGACACAACGAACACCCCGACACCCGCAAACCAGGTGCCATCGACGGGAGCAATGGCACACACCAGCCAGGCGACTATTGCCAGCCGGAACAACAGGACATCCATCATCAGCGTGTTCTTCGCAGCGTCATGGGGCGTCATCGTGTTGCCGGGCCTTGCGCGACGGGATCAGGCCTTGATCAACCCGGCCCGGTCGCCCCTTCACTGGCCTGCAGGCCACCCTCGGGCAGCCTGTCCGCGCCCCAGCTGCGCTGCAGATAGCCGCTGACCTGATCCAGTTGCTGCTGCTCAACCTGGGCCAGCTCGCCCCGCTCCAGGGGATCAAAGTGAAAGATATAAAGCCGCGACGCAAACTGCTCGAACGGCAGTGACGCCTCGCCAAAACGTTCGCCATGGCCTGCGGTGCTGACCACCACGCCATCGCCCCAGTCCTGGCCGCTGTCGTTATTCGGGTTATAGAAATACACCCGCATAACATCCTGGGGGTCCAGCGCCACCCGCAAGATACTGATGGCATGCCAGCCGATAAAACGAGCAGCACTGTCGGTGACAGCGACCCCCGCAGGCTGGGGATGTATCAGCGGCTGATTGCCGTTGTAGTAGGGATGATAGGCCGCATAGAAATGACGCAGGAAATCATCCAGCTCCCACAGCTTGCCGGTTTCCACATCCACATTGATACGAAAACCGCGGCCGGACCACCAGCCATGAAACTCCGGGTTCACCCAGCGGTGGGGATCACCCTCACGCTCAATACAGCGGCGGCCCATTTCCGCATAGATCCGGTCCAGATGGGGCACCACCAACAGCGACACCGGGTCCAGGTCCATGGGCAGGCTGCTGGCCACACCACCGACGCTTTCGCTGGAGGAAATCGGCTGGCCCTCGAAATGCATGATGATTTCATCGTCACGGGCCGCCCAGGTGACCATTTGCAGCAGGTAATCCGGATCGTTGTACGACCACATGGACAGCGCACGAGCGGACTGGCAGGTGGGATTATTGCCCTGCCCCACCCCCAGAGGCTGCCCCAGCATGCACAGCACACCTTCGATCAGATGCGCCTGTGGCGGCACCTGATCCCCGAAAGCCAGTGCCAGGCGCTGGCACGACCAGTCAGACAGAACCAGGCCCAGCTGCCGCCACAGGGCCGGCGCCACTGGCGGTTGATAGAGAATGCCCCGCTCCAGCACCAACGCCAGGCCATAAATGGCCTGGGCTGTTTGCGGATGCACCGCCGCTTCAATCAACGCCTGCACCAACTGCCGGTAACACAGCAGGCAATCACGACCGGTTGACGACAGGCCCATGGCCTCCGCCACCAGGTGGTCACCCTCATCCAGCAAATGGCGCAGCAACACCGGGTGATACGGCGACACCAACCCGGTGTCGTGCATGGCCCGGGCAAACCCGGTGGCTTCGCCCTGCAAGGCCGTGGCATCCATGCTGGCCAGCCGCTCCAGGTAGATCGCCACGCCCGGGTCTTCCCGGCAGGCCCGGGTCGGGCCGAACAGGCTGCTCACCAAGCGGTCCGCCCCCTGCCCGCTGCTGCCCAGATCGATATCCGGATTGACCTGGCAAATGGCGATCTGCGTGACCATTTGCTTGACCGGCTCGGTCTGAATGGGGCGCTGATTGAGAATCCGCCAGATCTCTTCAATCAGCTTGTCGACGATATGCTCATAGCCGATGCGCTCGGCCAGATGCTGCAACAGATTCTGTGGCAGCACCGCCAGGCGGCCCTGGGTTTCACGCTGCGCCTCGGAAGGCGGCGAAAACAGCATGGCCAGATTGAGCGCCAGCACCTGGGTGAGAAAATGGTGGGCCTGCTCGGCGGAAATCAGGGTATGGCGGTAATCCCCACAGGCCACCGCCAGCATGCGCAGCTCGCTCAGGGCCTCGATCACCACCAGCTCCGCCTGGGCACTTTGCAGGGACTGGGTAGTGAAACCGGGAACCAGAATCTGCGGCTCCGCCCAATCTGTGCCGGCGAAGATCCCGGCCGCCTCCAGCGTCACGATGCGTTCGCCCAGGGCCGCACAACCGCCCTCCTGCATCATTACCCGCCGGGCCGTATCCAGTACCCGTGGCACCTTGGCCGGCCGGGTAAAGGAGGGCGCCTCTGCCAACTGGGTGATGGCATCATCCAGCCGTACAAGTAGCAGAGACAGATTGCTGGACGCGGACGTCTCTGAATGGGTCGTAGACACAGGGCAGTTCCTTAACGAATCCGTGGGGGCCCGGCGGGCCCCATGGTGACAGCGTATTCACACATAGAAATCCAGCTCTTCCTGCCGCTTGAGCAACCGGTGCATCTCTTTCGGGTCGTCACCCATGAAGTAAATCAGCCCCCAATGGGTACCAAAGGCGGTGCGCTTGGTGACCACCTCTTCCATGGGCGCCGTCAGTTCATGGGACTCGAAGTAGGGATGGTCTTCGGTCTCTTCCGGGATTTCCAGCTGGCTGACCACACGGCGCCGCGGGTACACCCCGAAACAGCCGGCATGGCCCTTGGCATCCACCACTTCTTTCGGGAAGTACGCCTTCACTTCCTCTGTGGTGGCCTTGGGATCGAACACCAGCATGGTGGCCTGGTAGGCATTGAAACCCTCGTAGACCCGTTCCAGCAACTCGAACACCTTGAAGCCCGGCGGGCGATAAGCCACTTCACCAAAGTACATCTCACCATCGCTGGTGACAAAGTACTCCGGATGAATCATGCCGAACTCGATATCAAAGGTCTTGATCAGCTTCTCGATCTGCTGGGTAATTTGCGGCCGGTATTGCTCCAGATCCGGCGACGCAGGGACATACACCGAATACCCCAGCGTCACATATTCGGACAGGTTGAGAAAACAGATCTTGCCATCATGGATCCAGGCCTCCACCGCAAATTCCCAGCCATCCAGATGCGACTCCATCAACGACGGAAATTCCTCATCAGGAATCGCATCCACCTCATCCGGAGTACGGATCACCCGGTGGCCGAGACAACCGGCCTTGTCAAAGGCCTTCAGGTGGATCGGGTCATTGGGATCACCATCCAGTTTGAGCAGGGTCTGGTTCACCCGCTTCAGGAACCGGATCACATCCTCCCGGTCATGGGCTTCCTCAAAAATACCCACCCGGATACCGCCAAGCTGTGCGCGCCGCTTCATCAGGGACTTATCCCGCATCAACATGGCCTGGCCCAGCAAACGAGGATTATCCAGCAGCACCGAATTAATCGCACCGGCCCACTCCACGGTTTCCTCATACAGCGGTACCGACACATCCACACCCATGTCTTTCAGGGTCTGGGCAATCTCCATGGAGCGATCATTCAGGCGTTCGAAATTCCAGGGCACGTAGGGAATATCATGCTCCTGGCAATACGCCTCTGCCCAGTCCGGGGCCACTACCACATACCGACGATCAAACTTCTCAGCCGCCTCGACCGCGTTCAAACTCCATCCTAATAAAGCAATATAGCCTTTGTTGGGATCTTTTTTCATTGAGCGCCTCCTGTCGAAAATTTGGCATTGGCCCTTTACCGTACACTTCTCCACTTCTTTAACAACCGTTGACCTTTTGCTT
This sequence comes from uncultured Alcanivorax sp., assembly GCF_947258575.1. Lineage (GTDB taxonomy): Bacteria > Pseudomonadota > Gammaproteobacteria > Pseudomonadales > Alcanivoracaceae > Alcanivorax. The sequence goes on along the minus strand of NZ_CAMYIV010000005.1, from coordinate 179,022 downwards.
TCACAGCATAGGCTGCAGCTCCCTCTTGAAAGAAAGAGACAAAATAGGGATAAAAAGAGACTTGCCACCTGCGAGGGGTAGCGTCGAATGCAGCACTATTCACCGCTTACAATGAGTCGCCAAGGGAGCCCAGGAAGGGCGACTGCATAGAGTCAATGGAAATATTGATCTTCTTGAAAAGACTGACACAAGACTAAAACCATATGTAATCTCCGAATCCAAGAAAATCACGATCTTAGGCAGTAAAATTAATATTCGCCAAAGAGTAAGGCTCCCAAAAATTTAATGTAAAAAAACCTTCATCAACAATGGAACCATGGAACCCTGAAAATACCCTTAGGCGTAGCTGGAAAATCCTGATCCTATCAGCCCTGCAATGAAAACCAGGACAGCGAACAACATGCCGGCTGTAGCAACTAACGACGGATCACTCTTTTTCTTTCCAGCAATTAATACGGCCGCCAATAAGTGAACCAATGGGAGCAATGTCCAAGAGGTCAATGACAGCCAAAAGAAAAATGTTTCTGCCCCACCAGTGTAACCACGGGAACAAAGAAAGCATGTAAATCCAAATGACAGCCAACCTACAAAAATAAGAGTTATATATCGCCTTGATAGATTCATTGCCATTCTCACTCTCAAAGCCCCAAGCAGGACCATACCGGTTATTTCAAAAAACAGTCATACCATATCACATTATCCACATACCAACTTGCGGCTACTCAATCCCCTGCATACTCATAAAAATCCACGCCTTATTGAATATAGATTCTCATGAACTCATCAACTGATTCGTTTATTTGAAAATCCGGAAACCTGCAAACCTTAATCTAAATATTCAACTTGCTCGGCGCTGAAAACGGAGCCCCATGAAAATATTGGCTAAAAGGACAGCAATGTAGAAGGCGAGGAATAGGCAAGGGGTGGGCTGGGGGTGATCAGTCCGTTGGATCGCGGGTGATATATAAAAAAGAACCCGGCATTCGCCGGGTTCTTGTTCGCCATGCGAGCATGGCTTATTCGCTTCGCTCGCCCTCTCCCCCAGCCCCTCTCCCGCAAGCGGGAGAGGGGAGCTAAACGATTTACTCGCTCCAGGTCAGGTCCAGCTCTCTCGCAGCTTTCACATCATCCAGGCGGCGCACCGGCTGGGTGAAGGGCGCTTCTTTCACCATGTCGGGCTCGGTTCGCGCTTCTTCCAGGATGGCGGCCATGGCGTCCACGAACTCGTCCAGGGCTTCCTTGCTTTCGGTTTCGGTGGGCTCGATGAGGAAGCACTCCGGCACCAGCAGCGGGAAGTAGGTGGTGGGCGCGTGCTGGTTGTAGTCCAGCAGGCGCTTGGCGATATCCATGGCGGTGACACCCAGCTCTTTCGCTTCTTTCGCAAAGGTGAGGATGAACTCGTGGCTGGCGCGGCGATCCGGGTAGGCGGCGGTGCAGCCCACGGCTTCCAGGCGCTTGAGCAGGTAGTTGGCAGCCAGGGTGGAAAATTCGCCCACGCGGATCATGCCTTCACGGCCCAGGGAACGGGCGTAGAAGTAGGCGCGCAGCAGCACACCGGCGTTACCCATGAAGGCACTGAGGTGGCCGATGCTGGTATCCAGGGTGTCGCTGTCGATCCAGTGGTAGCTGCCGTCGTCACGCTGGCCCGCCATGGGGGTGGGCAGGTAGGGCAGCAGGCGCTCGGACACACCCACCGGGCCGGCACCGGGGCCGCCACCACCGTGGGGGGTGGCGAAGGTCTTGTGCAGGTTCATGTGGATCACGTCGAAGCCCATGTCACCGGGGCGCACCTTGCCGAGGATGGCGTTCAGGTTGGCGCCATCGTAGTAGAGCAGGCCGCCAGCTTCGTGAACGGCTTTGGAGATGGCTTCGATCTGCCGTTCGAACACGCCGCAGGTGCTCGGGTTGGTCATCATCAGGCCGGCGGTCTGTGGGCCGCAGGCTTCTTTCAGGGCTTCCAGGTCCACGTCGCCGTCTTTGCCGACGGGCACTTCACGGACCTTGTAGCCACACATGACGGCGGTGGCCGGGTTGGTGCCGTGGGCCGCTTCGGGGATGAGGATTTCAGTGCGCTCATCATCGCCACGGGCTTCGTGGTAGGCGCGGATCATGGCCACGCCGGCGAATTCGCCCTGGGCGCCGGCCATGGGGGCCAGGGACACGCCCTTCATGCCGGTGACTTCCTTGAGGAAGTTCTGCAGCTCGAACATGCAGCTGAGGAAACCCTGACTGTGGCTTTCCGGCGCCAGCGGGTGACGGTTGAGAAAGCCCGGCAGCATGGCGGCCCGGTTGGCGCCGCGGGGGTTGTACTTCATGGTGCACGAACCCAGCGGGTAGAACTGCTTGTCGATGGCGAAGTTCTTGCTGGACAGGTTGGTGTAGTGGCGCACCACCTGCATTTCGGAGACTTCCGGCAGGGCCGGCTTCTGCTTGCGACGCAGGTGCGCGGGAATCGCCGACAGCTTATCGTCGCTGAGTGCCTTGGGCGCCTGGGAGGTGGCGCTGCGGCCCGGGTGAGACAGTTGGAAGATCAGTTGTGTCTCGCTCATGCCAGCACCTCCTTCAGGGCTTGTTCGAAGAGCTGCAAATCCTGCTCGGAATGGACTTCGGTGGCGTTCACCAGGATCGCATTGTCCATGTCGTAATCAGTGGCCAGGCTAACGCCGCCCAGCACATCTTTCTCGGCCAGGGCCGCCAGCACCTCACCGGCCGGTTTCGGCAGGGTGAGTACCACTTCGTGGAAGGTGGGTGCGGTGAAGGCGCGTTCCACGCCGTCGATGGCGGTGAGCTTGTCGGCCAGCACCTGGGTATTGGCATGACTATGGGCGGCCACATTGGTGAGGCCGTCCGGCCCCAGCAGGGAGGTGTAGATGGTGGCGGCGGTCATGGCCAGGCCCTGGTTGGTGCAGATGTTACTGGTGGCCTTGGAACGGCGGATGTGCTGTTCGCGGGCCTGCAGGGTGAGGGTGAAGCCCTGCTTGCCTTCCATGTCCACGGTGCGGCCGATGATACGGCCCGGCATCTGCCGTACGTATTTCTGTTTGCAGCACATGAAGCCGAAGTAGGGACCACCGGAGGACAGCGGCACGCCCAGCGGCTGGCCTTCGCCAACCACGATATCGGCACCGTCTTCGCCCCATTCACCAGGCGGGGTAATCAGCGCCATGGCGGTGGGGTTCACCACGGCGATCACCAGCATGCCGTTGGCGTGGGCCCAGTCGGTGAGCGCATCCACTTCTTCCAGGCTGCCGAAGTAGTTGGGCTGGCTGATCACCAGGGCTGCGTAGTCTTCGCCTTCGTGGTGCTTGAGGGCGTCGATCAGGGTCTGCCCTTTTTCCTGACAGAAGGGCACGGTTTCCAGGGCCACATCCTGGTTTTCCACAATAGCCTGGGTGGCGCTGGTGTAGCGTGGGTTCAGGGCCGCCGGCACCAGCACCTTGCGGGACTTGCTCTTGCGGTTGGCACGCAGGCTCATCAGCACCGCTTCGGCCAGGCCGGAAGCGCCGTCGTAGACCGAGGCGTTGCTCACGTCCATGGCGGTGAGCCGGGTCATCAGGGTCTGGAATTCGTAGATCACCTGCAGGGTGCCCTGGCTCGCTTCCGCCTGGTAAGGCGTGTAGGCGGTGTAGAACTCACCGCGGGTGGCAATCTCCCATACCGCCGCCGGGATGTGGTGCTGGTAGGCACCGGCACCGATAAAGCTCACGGCACCGGCGTCCATGGCCGCGCGCTCGTTCATCAGCCGGGTCACATCCATTTCGCTCAGCCCTTCGGGCAGGGCGTCGAGTTTGCCAGCGGCTTTCAGGTGCGCGGGGATTTCATCGAACAGGTCTTCGATGCTGTCGGCGCCGATGGCGTCGAGCATGGCGCGCACGTCATCGGGGGTATGGGGGATATACGGCATTGGGGTACCTGGATAGGTTGGGTGTTGGCTAATACAGCGCGCTACATCAGCACCGCAGGAGCGGCGCTTGAGCCGCGAATCCGTGCGAGGAAAGACATCGCAAGCACGTTCGCGGCTCGAGCGCCGCTCCTACGGAGTGTTATCGCTAGCGTTATTCGCTTTCGATCTGCGCCTGGTACTGATCGGCGGTGAGCAGGTTGTCCAGATCACCGGCTTCGCTCATCTGGATCTTGAACAGCCAGCCGCCTTCATAGGGAACGTTGTTGACCAGTTCCGGTTCATCTTCCAACGCCTCGTTGATCTCGATCACTTCACCGGAGATCGGGGCGTAAATGTCGGAGGCGGCTTTCACGGATTCCACTACGCCGGCTTCATCACCGGCGGCCAGCACCTGGCCCACTTCCGGCAGCTCCACATACACCAGATCGCCCATGGCATCCTGGGCGTGTTCGGTGATGCCCACGGTCACCACACCGTCATCGTTCTTGGCCCATTCGTGGCTGGCGGCATAACGCAGCTCGGCTGGAATCTCGCTCATTGTTGTCTCCTTGGTTTAACGCTTCACGCGGCATGCTGCACGCATGACGCCGAAATCTGTATGTTCTGCAGGCTTGTCGTTGAAGCCATGCCTGGGTGCCAATTTCTTCGTCATGCAAGCATGACTTCCTACAAACCCCGGTCCAGTTCAGATGCCGTGGGAAGCGATGCTTGCATCGCGAATGCTACAACTCTTTGTACACTGCCTTGCCGTTACGCACGAAAGGCGGCTTGACCACCTGGGCGGGTTGGCGCTTGTTGCGGATTTCCACGTCCACCTTGCCGGTGGCGCCGGCGGGCAGCCGGGCCAGGGCGATGGACTTGCCCAGCGTCGGCGAAAACGTGCCGCTGGTAATTTCGCCTTGCTCGCCATTGGGCAACAACACTTGCTGGTGGGCGCGCAGTACGCCCTTGCCTTCCAGCACCAGGCCAACGAGTTCTCCGTGGCCATTTTGTTGCTGGTTGAGCAGCGGCTGGCGACCGACAAAATCCCGGTCGTTGAGCACCAAGGTCCAGCCCATGTTGGCTTCCCAGGGGGTGATGCTTTCGTCCATGTCGTTGCCGTACAGATTCATGCCGGCTTCCAGACGCAGGGTATCGCGGGCACCCAGACCGATGGGCGCCACGCCAGCGTCCAGCAATTGCTCCCACAGCTTCACCGCATCGGCACCGGGGAGCATGATTTCCACGCCATCTTCGCCGGTGTAGCCGGTACGGGCGATCATCCAGTCGCCCTCTTCGGCGAAGCCGAAGACTTTCAGGGTGTTCACCGCCTCGGCACGGGCGCCGCTGAGCAGGCCGGCCACCAGGCTGCGTGCCTGCGGGCCCTGGATGGCGAGCATGGCCAGGTCGGCACGCTCGCGGATATCCACGGCGAAACCGCCGGCGTGCTTTTCCATCCAGTCCAGGTCGGTCTCGCGGGTGGCGCAATTTACCACCAGACGGTAGTCATTGTCCCGCTTGTAGGCGATCAGGTCATCGATGACGCCGCCGCTGTCGTTGAGCATGCCGCTGTACAGGGCTCGGCCAGGGGTGACGCGATCCACGTCGTTGGCCAGCAGGTGGCGCAGGAAGTCCCGCGCGCCGGCCCCGGCGATATCCACCACCGTCATGTGGGACACATCAAATACGCCTGCGTGCTGGCGCACCGCATGGTGCTCCTCGATCTGGGAGCCATAGTTGATCGGCATGTCCCAGCCGCCAAAGTCGACCATCTTGCCGCCGGCCGCCAGGTGCGCGTCGTACAGAGCTGTGCGATGACCCATATAAACACCACTATTCAAATGAGCGGCAATTATATCGGGACGAGGCCGGGGGGCATAGGCTGGCGGCATGGACAGGGCCGGATTGGCCGGGTATTTAGCAGGGTTGGTGGAGATCGCGGCCTAACGACCGCTCCCACAAAGCAGCGCAGGGCTGGTTACGGGAGCGGCCTCGCGTTTGGCGGTTACTTGATGGAACCGCTCTGGAAGGTCAGGTTGACGCCGCCGGCAGGGATCTGCAGGTCGATGGTGGCCGCGCCGCCACCGATACTGACATCGACAGCCTGCTCATTGAGACTGAGCAGGCCGATCACCAGGCGACCATCGGCCAGGAACTCCACCGGGCCGTTCAACTGCAGGTCATTGAGCTCCAGACTGTGCAGGTTGTGTGGCAGCCCCAGCGGCGCTTCCATTTCCGGGGCATCCAGAAACAGATCCAGGGTGGTGTCGAAGGTCAGCGAATTGCCGTCGTGACGGATATAGCCGCGCACCGGCTCGGTACGATTGCCGCTGCCGTCATCCGCATAGCGGGCACGCATCACCAGCGGCTCGGTGGGCACTTCCGGCTCCACCAGACCGAGGATCTGGGCATAGACGCTGCTGTTGGTGGTCATCAACACCGGCGGGTAGAGCAGCACTTCCACCGCCTGCTCGTCCTCGTTCCAGCCGATGATGTCCGCATTGATGCCACCGTTCAGGTAGGTGAACTTCTCCCCGGGGCAGCTCTGGTTCAGTGGGCAGCCCACGTTGGCGCCGGTGGCCAGACCGCCGGTGCCGGTGACAAACAGGGAGGCGGCATTAGTGGGCGTGGGGTACTCGCCGCTGCCTGGCGGGTCTTCCACCGCTTTTTGCTCACCGGCATCCATCTCGAAGTTGGCGTTCACATCCGCCTTCGGCAGGTTGCGCAGCGGCAGGAACACATTGCTGGTGGCCGGGGCACCGGTAAAGGCAATGGCCATATCCGGGCCACCTTCATCCGCAGCCGGCGCCAGCAACTGGGCGGTCTGCAGGGGCATACCCGCCACCGAGCAGATCACGTCCTGGCCGCAGCCGGTGTTTTCATGGGACCCGAGCACATACTGGTACAAGGTGCCCTCTTCCCAGGGCTGTGCGGGAATCACCGTGAGTGAGCGGGTGTTGCGGGACAGGTAGCCGGGCACCGCCTCCAGACAGTTACCCGCACTGTCGATTTTTTCCACTCGCACACTGCCTTCACCGCAGGCCTGGCCGAGCACCATGCTGCTGGCATCCATGTCCTGGGAGAATTGCACTTCAATAGGCCGGTTGGCAGGCATCTCATCCACTGGCAGCAGGTCGCCGGCCTGGTTCTGGAAGGCACTGGCGCACTGACCCTGAATGCCGTTACCCAGATCGCGACTGGACGGATCCACGGCGCAGGGAAAGCCCGGGTACACAGTGGTGGTGTAAGGCGTGCGCGGCGCATCCGGGCTGTAAGCAGGCATGCTGAACAGCAGGGTTTCCGGGCTAGCCGGGTTACCGTGCAGGTCTTCCACACCGTCGGTGAGCGTGACCTGATACTCGGTGCCGAATGCCAGCGGCTGCTCCGGGGTGAGGATCAGCGAGGCCCCATCCAGGGTCCAGTTGAACGGCACCGCCGCCCCCTGGTCGGTGAGAGTGACACTGACGCCGGCTTCAATGCTGTCCTGATCCGGGGTTTCACTGAGATTGAGGACAATGGGATCACCGGGGCGGAAGCGGTCCGCATAGTCACCGGGCTGCCAGCTTTGCAGGGTGGGCCCGGTGATATCCACCGGCGGCGCCGGGGCATTCTCCTGATCCAGGTAGGATTCCATATGGAAGCTGAGTACGCCAAAGGCGGTTTCGATACCGAGCACTTCCGGCTCGACCACACCCAGGGCATCGATCTCCATACGCCCCTCTTCGACGATGGCACGGCCCACCAGCTCCACTTGCAACAGGGTCTGGGTGAAGGCGCCGTTGGCACGGGAATCGGCAGTGGAAAACGCCAGATCCAGGGTCAGCATGATGCGGCGCGGCGCTTCCGGGCGGGCACTGTAGGGGGCCGGCAACAGGTAGCCGGTGGCATCGGACAGGAAGCTCACCGTCACCTCGCCGGAATCAAAGCCGGCGGGCAACTGGCCACCGATCAAGACTTCCAGCGGCGCGCCTTTTAGCAGCGCGCCCTTGCGAATCCGCAGCGGCGAGGCGTCCGGGTAGTTGGGAATAAAGGCCAGGTCGGCAAACAGATCCCCGGACAGTTTCGACACCGTGGTGTTGCCCAGCAAACGGGCAATCAGGGGCACACAGTTGATCGGCGCGCCGGTCAGCGGAGACAGTGTCACGCCTTCCTCATTACAGCCTTTCACCGGGTCGGCGGCCATGGCTTCCAGAGCCAGGGTTTCACGGGGCTGAGAGTCCTGCGGGTTTACCGCAAACTCACTGTCGCCGGTCAGGGCCGTGCCGAAACGGCTGCTCAGGGCGCTATCGAGCATCAGGGTATAGCTCTGCCCCGGTTGCAGGTCGCCAGCCGGGTCTACCGTGAGGCGGTTGCTGCCTGCCAGCACGCTGGCCTCCACCAGGTTGCCGCTGCCATCTTCCAGGCTGACGGTGGTGCCGTACTCCACCGTGCCCGGGTCCAGCGGCTGGCTGAACTGCACGTGCAGGGTAGAGAAATCCATCAGCGGGCGGGTGTCGTCAGCGGACGGCGAAAAGCGGCTGACGGTAAAAGCCTCCGCCTGCTGTTGCTCGCTGGCCGGGCCCTTGCCGGCAGTGCCGGTGGTGAAGGCCAGCTCGCCACCGCTGAAACCGGCCAGCGTCATGCCATCCAGCTGCAGCCGGTAATCGCTATGGAATGCCAGCGGCGCTTGGGGAGTCACCACCAGGGACCGGTCCTGGTCGGCGCGGGATAGCACCACATCCACCTGGCCATCCGGCCCCACCAGGCTCACGTCCTGATCGGCCAGTGTTGGCGGCTCGGAAAACTGCACCACCACCGGCGCATGCACGGACACGCCGGTCTGTTCATCCGCCGGATAGCTGTAATAGACCTGCCCTTTTTTACGGGCGCTGTAATCCACCGTCTGCTCGCTACCGCCGCCACAGGCGACCAGCAGCGACGCGGCGGCAATCAGGGAAAGTATTCGCAACATCATGCTTGCCTCCGCAATCAGAATTTCAGGGTCAGGGAACCGCTGAAGACGTGGACGTCACCTTCCGCTTCCACCCGTTCGCTGGGCTGCGGGTAAGCGGCGGACTGGGTGTCATAGATATCGAACTCCCGGGCTTCCAGCTTCTGGTACTGGTAACCGAAGTCCAGACGCACCGGGTAGGCCAGCAACCACGGTTCCTTGAACTCAGCGGCCACACCCAGGCCAACGATCCACTTGTCGCTATCCAGATAGTTAACGTCCACGGAGGCGTCGGAATCCAGCGGTGATTCGCTGAAGGCCAGGCCACCATTGAAGGTAAAGGTGTCGTTGAGGCGGTACTGGGCGCCCAGCCGCGGGATCACCACATCCTTGAAACGCAGCTGACCCACATCGCCATTGACGGTCTGGTCCTTGATGGTGTCGCGCTCGAATTCCTCTTCCAGCGCCGACCACTCCTGCCATTCTACGCTCACCCCGGTGCGCCAGCGACCGGACTGGTAATGCAGGCCACCGCTGAGGATGTTGGGCTGGTAGGAATCCAGGGTGTTGATGGCCAGCATCAGGCCCGGGCTGGAAATTACCCCGGGGATCACCGCATTGGCGTTCACTTCCGTCTTGGTATTGGAATAGCCGCGATAGGCCAGCGCGGTTTCCAGACCATTGAACCAGCAGTCGTCGCCTTCGGCGCAGAAGGTCTCGCCCCAATCCATGTTGATGCCGAAGATCGGCCGGATGGCGGGCTTGGCGGACACTTCCAGTTTTTCATAGCGGGTGTTACCGGCCAGGTCCGTGGTGGCGGCCAGGTCGGCTTCGGCATGCAGGGTAATCCGGGCGGTGGCACCCACGTCGATCCCCCGCCACAGCTGGGTGGCACCGCCCAGATTCAGAAACAGGGGCTGACGGCCATACTCGAAGTACTGCCCTTGCTGGGAGGTCTGGGATTCGAAGGCGAGCATTTCCTCACCGTATTTTTCCACGCCCAGCATCAGGCCCAGATAGAGCGGATGATCGTATTGGGTCAGCGAGGTGAGATCGGTCTTCATGCCGATCAGCACATGCTGGGAGGGAGAGTCCTGAATCACATCACCGTTCCGTACCGGCGCATCCGCGCCGCCCAGGCTGTTAGCGCGCAGCTCATGGTCCGCGTGCATGAAACCGGCGGTGAGTTCGCCGCGCGAATCCTTGGCCAGATAGGCCGGGTTGTAATAGGTGGCTGAGGTCTGGCTGTTGAACAGGCTCAGGGCTTGGGCGGTGGCCAGATCGAAAGGCAACACGCCGTAGGTGGTACCGATGTTACCCATGCTGCCCATGGCAACAGACTGCATCAGCAAACCGCCGGCAACGACGGCAGCGCGTCCCTTGAATGAAACAGACATTGTGCACTCCTGATTTCTTTTTCTGTGTCGCGGGGGTGGCGACAGGGGGATGACACCCTAGTCAGGAGTACACAGGCATTCACATAGGAAGAAAGCGGTAATCGGCGTAATCCGCGACAGATATACGTAAAATTGTTGAAAACAGTGATGCACTTGGCAGGAGAAAGGGGCGCCACGTCCGGCACGAATGTGCCAAAAAGTCGGCAGCGGCCAGGGCACAGATCAGGATATCGGGGTCGTCCGGGCTTCGCCTTGCCAGCAAGGCGCCAACGGGTCGAGGATATCTGCTTCAGGGAAAACAAAAAAAGCCCCGGACAAGCCGGGGCATATTTCAAGGAACTACTGGAGAGAAATCACTGAATGGATGCGCTCTGGTAGCTGAGGTTGATGCCGCCCAGCGGAATCTGCAGCAACACCTTGCCACCATCGAAACCGGCCAGGGTGATCTCCAGGTCCACATCCAGGGCTTCCTGGTTTTGCAGACCGATGAACAGGCGCCCATCGGGCAGGAAGTCCAGCGGCCCTTCCAGTTGTACATTGTCGATGGGCAGGCTCTTCACATTGTGCTCCAGACCCAGCGGCAGGCTCAGTGCCGGGGCATCGAACAGCAGGTCGAACTGGATACGGAACACCAGGCCATCCGGGGTATCCACGATAAGGCCTACCGGCGGCACGGTGCGCGGGCTGTTCGGATCATTGGGATCTTCCGGCTCGTAGCGCACCCGCAAGATGTTGGGGCCGGTGGCGGTGGGCACAGGTGCCAGGCCGATGTTGTCCAGCCCGACCGCCTCAATGAGGTTATCGATGCCAGTGGCACCCAGCAGCCCATCCACAACACCCTGAAGCAGGTCACCGACCACCGGGATAATACCGAGCAATCCACCGGTTTCATCATCCGAGGTCAGTCGCAGACCAATAACCGCCGTCGCATCCAGGTTGGTCAAGGCCACGGCAGTAGGATAGATCACCACGGGGACACCCTGGTTTTCGGCATCGAAATCCAGAATTTCCGTATTCAGCAACCCGGTGATGTAAATGATCTTGTCACCGTCACACTGGGTGGGCTCACCACTGGCTACGTTGTCAAAACCGCAACCGGTATTGGCGTAAGCCACCAACCCTTCCCCACCGGTACCGCGAGGCACAATCATGGTGGCATTGGCCGGTGTATTGGCCGGATCAATGGTATCCCCGGTCAACACCGGTTCGTTGCTGTCGATCTGGAAGTTGTTGTTCACATCAGCACTGGGCAGGTTACCCAGCTCCTGGAAGATGGTATCTACAGCGGTTTCACCCCGGAACAGAATCTCCATGTCAGGGCCACCGTCTTTCAAACCGCCACCGAGCAACGGAGCCGTTTGCAGGGGAAGCCCGTCGGCGGAGCAGATGCCGGCACAACCGGTACCGCCACCATTTCCGGCCATCACATAACGGTACAGGGTGTCACCGGTGTCATCCCAGGGCTGATTGGGTGTAAAGGTGAAGCCACGGGTTTCTACTGTGAGCTCACCCTCCACATCAACCCAGGTGCCGTTGTCGTCCGCTTGTACCAACACGGTATCGCCAAGCACCAGGGTGCTCGGGTCCATGTTCTGGGAGAAACGCACCTTGACCGGGCGGTTGGCCGGCAACCCAACGATGGGCAGCTGGTCAATCACAACCTGATCCGCTTCCGGACTGGAAGACACACACACGCCTTGAGTGCCGGCGTCAATTTCGCCCTGGCTGGCAGTGCTGCTGGCGCAAGGGAAGCCCGGGTAAACGGTGGACGCGAACGGCCCACGGCGAACATCGTCGCCACCGTCATCCACCACGTATTCCGGCAGGGTGAAGTCCAGGGAGTTGTCGCCTTCCAGAGAGTCGAGCATCTGTAGCGGGTTACCGGCCAGGTCGGTGATTTCCGGTGTGGTGGTCACCACATATTCCACGCCGTATTCCACCGGGCTATCCGGGGTAATCACCAGCGCATTACCGCTGAGTTCCCAACTGAAGGGCTCGGCAACGCCACCTTTGCTGAGCATCAGCGAAGTGCCCGCGTTGATGCTTTGCGGCTCCAGCGCTTCGCTGAAGTGAATAACAATGGGCTCACCCGGTTCCATGCGGTCTGCCACATTACCTGGCTGCCAGGACAATTCCGGGCCGTTATCCCCATTCAGAACGGGAACGATGGGATTCACGGAATCGATCGGCTGGATCGGCGCATTTTCCTGATCCAGGTAGGACTCCATACGGAAGCTGAGCACCCCGTAGCTGTTTTCCACGCCCAACACGCGCGGCTCCACCACGGTGATGGCATCGGTATTGAGCTGGCCATCTTCAATCAGGCCAGTGCCCACCAGCTCCAGATGCATCAGGTTCTGGGTAAACGCCCCATTGGCGCGGGCGTCGGAGGTGGAGGTAGCCACATCCATCATCAACCGCAGCTGCTTGGGCGCATCGTCGCTTTCGGCATTGGGGTTGGGGAACAGATAACCGGTAGCATCGGAAATGATCTGTACCGTCACTTCCCCGGAATCAAAGCCCACCGGCACTTCACCGCCAATAAAGACTTCCAGCGCATCACCGGTAAGAATGCCGCCCTTCTTGACCCGCAGCGGGGTGACATCCGGGAAGTTGGGGGTAAACGCCAGCTCCGCATACACGTCACCGGACTGCTTGGATACGGTCTTGTCCTGCAGCAGGGTACCAATCACCGGCACGCAGTTGATCGGCTGACCGGTCAGTTCGGAGGTGATCACCCCTTCATCCAGACAGCCCAGGGAATCATCCGCCGGCGGTGCATTGGTCACCAGTACCGCCCGCTCACCGGTGGTGGGAGAGGTGGTGTCCTGGGGCACGGTGGAATGCGTAAAGCCGGCAATGGTTTCGCCGGACTGGCTGAGCACGCCGTTGACACCCAGCTCATAGGTCTGGCCGGGGGTCATGTCTTCCAGCGGGTCCACGGTAATCGCGGTACGGCCAACCAGCAGTTGTGCCGGCACCAGTTCGCCGTTGCTCATCAGGCTGACGGTGTCACCATAAACCGCCGTGGACGCATCAATGGGCTTGGTGGTGCGCAGCCGGAAACTGGAGAAATCCATGCTTTCGAACTGGTCGTCATCCGGGAAGATGGACTCCACTTCAAAGCTGGCGGCGGTCTGCTGGGTATCCAGCGGTCCTTCCAGAGCGGCGCGGGTGGTGAAATTGAGCTCGCCGTCCTTGAAAGTGGTGGTTTCACCGAGCACGGTGACGCCATTCATGACCACCTTGTAATCCGTTGCCGGAGACAGTGCATCCACAGGGGTCAGCACCACACCCCGGCCATCTGCCACGGATTCCAGGGTGAAGGCCACATCCGCGCCATCCGCATCCTGGAACACGAAATTATCTGCCGTGGCCGATACGGTATGGCTGAACTGTAATGCCACAATGGCACGCGGCGCCAACTGGGTCTGGTTATCCAGCGGGTAGGTGTAGTGCAGGTTGCGTGCATTGAAGGTGGGTGTATCGAAACTCACCCTGTCCTTGTCCCCGCCACAGCCTGCCACCGCAAGGGCGGTCAGTGCTGTCAGGGCGATATTATTCTTTTTCATGGAACACCTCCGTTAGAACTTCACCGTGATAGCGCCGGAAAACACATGGACATCGCCATCAGCGGTTACCACTTCATAGGGGTTCGCCACACCGGGACGGGTGGTGGTCAGCTCGAAATCCCGCTCTTCCAGTTTCTGGAACTGGTAACCGAAATCAAGGCGCAGCGGATAAGCGAGGATGGGCGGGTTCTGGATGATCAGGGATGAGCCCACGCCGACAATCAATTTGTCACTGTCCAGGTAGTTCACGTCCGGGGTCTGGATGCTTTCCAGCGGACTTTCCTGATACGCCACACCGCCGGACAGAATCAGGTGATCGTTCACCGTCCACTCTGCACCAATACGCGGTACCACGATATCCTTGAACTCGGCGAAGGCCTGGTCCTTGACCGTGTCGCGGGCCAGTTCATCTTCCAGGTCACTCCAGTTCTGCTGTTCGACGGTAACGGCAGCGCGGAAGTTGTCGGTGAAGTGATACAGCAGGCCGGCACTGAAGATATCCGGCTGATAGGAATCGATGGTATCGATCAACACGGTAATACCCGGATCAATAACGGTACCGGGAATGGTCAGATTGGATTCCACCGCGGTGCGGGCCTCGGTGTGCCCGCGGAAAGCAAAAGCGGTCTCCAGACCGGTCCAGATGCCGCAGTCTTCCTTGCCGCAGAACACCTTGTCCCATTCCAGATTCATGGACAGCACCGGACGAATCACCGGCTTGGCAGACACGGTCAGCTCTTCGCGCTGGGTTTCACCGGCCAGGTTGGCGCTGGCGATCAGGGTAGCCTCAGAACGCAGGGAAATGTGCGCGGAGGCACCGGTGGTAATACCGTTGGCCAGTTCGAGGCCGCCACCGAGATTGAGGAACAATGGCTGTCGGCCGTAGTTGAAAAACTGGCCTTCCCGGCTGGTGCTGGAATCAAACGCCAGCATTTCCTCACCAAATTTTTCCACGCCGGCAATGATCGCGAAGTAGATCGGGTGTTCAAACTTGGTCATGTCGGTGAGATCGGTTTTCAGCGCAATGACCTGCTGCTGAGACATGGTGTCATTCAGTACGTCACCATCACGAATCACTGACGGCGCGCCACCGTTGGGGTTGCCCTGGCTGACGGCACGTAGTTCCTGATCGCCGTGCAACAGGCCCACGGTCAGCTCACCGCGGGGATCCCGGGTCAAGTAGGCCGGATTGTAGTAAAGCGCCGATGCCTGGGGGTTGAACATGGAAAGGCCCATGGCTGTCCCCACATCAGCGGGAAGCAGGCCATAGGTGCTGGCCGTGTTGCCCATGGCAGCAAAAACAGGGCTCGACAGGGCAGTGCTGACAATGACAGCAGCTCCCCAGCGGGTAAGGGTCTTGGTAGTCATAGCGCTTCTCCGGCGTTTGTTATTAGGGTTTTCGCCTCAGGTTAAGCTCCCAGGCGACAGGAGAACAACACGTGAAGCTATGCAGCCTCTCGCCTATTCCCCCCTGTGTATATGCAATAAGTCAAACAAAACGACGGTGCCAGCGCCGTTGGCAAAAAGTTGGGAATAGTTGAGAAAAGTAGGTGGGAGCACCGGTATTGTTAACTGATGTAACCGGGCGGTTTCGGTTTGCCTTCAGAAAGGCGGGTATGTGACGGGAGGGTAGATGACCATAAAAAAGCCGGCCCGAAGGCCGGCAAGGATTTCATCATCCCGGGATTACTGCTTGATGGGCTCACCCAGGTATTGGAGCTTGACTCCGCCAGCCGGGATTTTCAGGTAGATCTTCGGGCTCAGGATCAGCACTGACAGATTCACATCCACAGCGATATCGTTGCTGTTGAGCTGTTCGATCACCATGCGGCCATCCGGCAGGAACGTCACCGGCCCGGCCAGGTTCATGGTCAACGGGTAGCTGTGCTGGTTGTGGGAACCGTCCAGCAGGATGTGCATGTAAGGGGCATCCAGATACAGGTTCACATCGGCACGGAACTCCGGGCCGTCCGGGGTTTGCACGATCCAGCCTGGAATCAGGCCCTGACGCTCCCACTCATCGAAGACAAAACTGCCATCCGGGTTCTGCTTGCCGCAGAAGTTCTCGGCATCCTCCGGCCAGGCGACACAGCTGTAACGCATGCGCATGAACTGGGTTTCCGTGGGTGTATCACTTTCTGCAATACCGAGAATTTTCACTTTCAGGGTGACAGACGACGCCTGGATCAGGGTCGGGTACAACCCTACCCTTACCGCCGGCCAGGCTTCCACGTCCGCTGTCGAGGGGTCATCGTAGGGCTCGGTAGCGCCGATCACCTCGGAGTTGAGACCGCCGACCACATGGATACCGCACTGCTCCGGCTGATCACAGATCAACGCAGGGTCGGTCACCCCTCCTTCGCTGCCATTGTTTCCCTTGCTCTGATCAATGATCAACGCCGTGGTGTTGGCACCGGGTTCGCCCCCCTGGTACCCCGGTTCGCCCACATCAAAGCGGCCATTACCATTGAGATCTGCAGTGGGCAGATTCTTGAGTGGCTGGAAGACACTGGCAACCGGAGCACTGGCAATGAAATGCAGATGCATGTCCGGCCCGCCCATGTCGCCCGCCGGCGCTCGCAGCATGGCTGTCTGCAGACGCTTGCCATCGCTGGAGCAGATAGCCTCGCCGCTGCTGCAATCATCGGGCTGCTGGGCAGAGGTCTGGTTCACGCTCATCAGGATATAGCGATAATAAGCGCCGGCTTCCCAGGGCTGGTCCGGCGTGAATACCAGGCTGCGGGTGCCCACTTTCAGTTGCCCCGTTACCCCGGTTTCACAGCTGTATTTGCGCTTGCCACCTTCGTCGTAGCGCAACGGGCGACCGGTGCTCGGGTCCAACGCCACTTTTTCCACCCGGAAACTGCCCACGTTGCAGGCATCGGTGTTTTCGAACACCACGGACTCTGCCGCGATATCCTGGGAGAAATTCACCCGGATAGCGCGATCCGCCGGTAGATGCGGCACCGGGTTACGGTCGTCATCGGTGCTAACACCCTGACAGAAGCCATGATTACCGGCTTCGATTTCCCAGTGCTCCTTGTCAGCAGCACAGGGGAAACCCGGGTAACTGGTAAGCACCATGGGCGCGGCATTGCCACCGATACGTTCCGGCAAGCTGAATGCGTCGCTCACGGGGATAACCGGGTTACCGGCCAGGTCGGTGACCTGATCGCTGACCATGGCGGTGTAGCTTTCACCAAATGCCAGCGGCGTGACCGGACGCATGACCAGCGATGCGCCATCCAGGTACCAGTCCACCGTCACATGGCTGCCATTGTGTTGCAGGCCGAAGGTATCACCGGCTCGCAGGGTGGCGGTGTCCAGTGGCTCACTGAAATTCAGGATCACCGCATCGCCGGGGCGTGCATTCATCGCCATACCCTCCGCATCCACCGCTGGCACCATGGATTGCCGTACCGGTGCGGTCATGTCCGGCACCGGTTGCGGGGCATTTTCCTGGTCCTCGTAGGACTTCATGTGGAAGCTGAGCAAGCCAAAGGCGGTTTCCTGGCCGAGTACTTTCGGCTCCACGATACCCACCGCATCAATTTCCATGCGGCCCTCTTTCACCAGTGCCATGCCGTTGAGCTCCACATGCATGAGGGTCTGGCTGAGAGCGCCATTGGCCTCCGGGTTCTCCGCAGTCATGGACACATCCATGTACAGCTTCACCTGTTTGGGCGCCTGATGGGCATCGCTGTAGGGATTGGGCAACAGGTAACCGGACGCATCGGACAGGAAGGTCACCGAGATGGCGCCGGTCTCAATGCCGGCGGCCACTTCCCCGGCCACCTTGACGGTCACGTTGGTGCCGGTGAGCAGGCTGTTGCGGGGAATGCGCAGTGGCGACACATTCGGGTAGTTGGGCAGGTGGGCCAGCTCCGCAAACACATTACCGGTCTGCATGGTGGCGTCCTTGTCACCCAGCAGGGTGGACTGAATCGGCACGCAGTTCATGGTGGCGCCGGTGAGCTTGGCTACCAGGGCACCGGAAGCGTTGCAGGGGTCGTCCTGGTCATCACTGGCACTCAGAACATCCTGTACCAGGGTAGCGCGGGGCATGGAATTACCGGCGACCCAACTCTTCTCGAAGCCACCGGTCAGCTGGGCCTGATCCACACCGCGTACCGACGAGGTGAACTTCAGGGTGTACTGCTGGCCCGGGGTCAGGTCATCCAGCGGGTCCACGGTAACCGCATTGCCCTTGACCAGCAGCGCCGCAGGCACGGTGTCACCCTGGTGCTCCAGCTCCACGGAGGCACCCGCGCCGGTGTCGCCGTACACCAGCGTGGCCGGGTCGAGCATCTGGTTGAAACGTAGCCGCAGGGTGGAAAAATCCATGAACGGCAGGGCATCACCATCGGGAATGATCTGACTGATGGCCAGATCCGGTGTAGCCATCTGGCTGGACATGGGGCCGTCTTCGCTGAGACGGGTGACAAAATCCAGGCCGCCGTCCGGGAACACCGGACTACCCTGGCTGGTTTCGATGCCGTCGATGACCAGCCGATAGTGGGTATGCGCCTGCAATGGGGAAAGCGGCTGCAGGCTGACCCCCTTGCCGCTGTCCAGCGCCTGGGGGGCGCTCAAGGCCACCCGATTGTCGCCGGTATCCGCGCAGCTATCATCCACTTGCCCACAGCGCAGCAGGGTGAAGTGACTGGCATCCACCTCCATGGCGTGGGAAAAGCGCAGTACCAGCGGCGTTTTCGGGGACAGATTCTGCTGCCCGTCATAGGGGTAACTGTAATAGACCTCGGCCTGCTGCCAACCGGCAATGGACGGGGTGTCTCCGGCATCGCCGCCACAGGCGGCCAGGGTCACGGCGGCTGTGACCAGCCATAGATTTCTTGTTCTCATCGCCGATCTCCTAGAATTTCAGGGTGATAGAGCCGGAAAAGACATGGACATCCCCGTCCGCTTCCACGCTTTCGTAGGGCTGCGGGAACGACGGAGAGCGACGGTCGTAGAGATCAAAGGTGCGCGCCTCCAGTTTCTGATACTGGTAGGCCAGATCCAGGCGCACCGGGTAGGCAAGCACCGGCACCGACTTGTAGCGGGCCGTCAGCCCCAGGCCCACAATCCATTTGTCGGTATCCAGATAGTTCACTTCCAGGGAACCGTCGGAATCCAGCGGCGATTCGCTGAACGCTACCCCGCCGGTGACCATGTAGGTGTCATCCAGATGGAATTCGCCGCCCAGACGGGGCACCACGATGTCCTTGAACTCAAGGCGATAGTCATCCTGTGCGGCATTCACCGCCTGGTCCTTGATGGTGTCGCGTTCCAGCTCTTCTTCCAGCCGTGACCATTCCTGCATTTCCACGGTCAGGCCCACCCGCCAACGATCACGACCGTAGGCCAGACCCGCGGCATAAATGTTCGGCTGGTAGGAATCCACGGTGCTGATGGCCAGGTTGATGCCCGGGTCCAGCACCGTGCCGGGGATGGTGATGGTGGAGTCCACCGTGGTGTTGGTGTTGGAGTAACCGCGAAAGCTGAAGGCGGTTTCCAGACCGTTGTACCAGCAGTTATCGCCCTCGCCACAGAAGCTCTCGCCCCAATCCATGTTCATGCCGAAGATCGGACGAATGGAGGGCTTGGCAGACACGTTGAGCGTCTCGTAGCTGGTCTCCCCACCCAGGGTCGAGGTGGCCACCAGTTCTGCCTCGGAGTGCAGGGTAATGCGGGCAGACAAGCCCATATCCAGGC
This sequence comes from uncultured Alcanivorax sp., assembly GCF_947258575.1. Taxonomy (GTDB): domain Bacteria; phylum Pseudomonadota; class Gammaproteobacteria; order Pseudomonadales; family Alcanivoracaceae; genus Alcanivorax. The sequence goes on along the minus strand of NZ_CAMYIV010000005.1, from coordinate 159,525 downwards.
CACGCCAGATCTTCGTGCCACCGCCCAGGTTGAGAAACAGAGGCTGGCGGCCGAATTCAAAGTACTGACCTTCAACGGAAGTCTGGGAATTGAACGCCATCATTTCCTCACCGTACTTCTCCACCCCCAGCATGAACCCCAGGTACATGGGGTGGTTATAGCGGGTCAGTGAGGACAGGTCGGTCTTCATGCCCAGCAGGGTGTGTTGGGAGGGTGAGTCCTGCAGCGTATCGCTGCTGCGAGGTAACGGCGCAGCACCACCCAGGCTGCTCCCACGCAACTCATGGTCCGCATGCAACAGGCCGGTGGTCAGCTCGCCGCGATCGTCATGGGCCAGGTAGGCCGGGTTGTAATAGGTGGCGGAGACCTGGCTGTTGAACAACGACAGGGCCTGAGCAGAAGCCAGATCAGAAGGCAGCACCCCGTAAGTGGTACCGATATTGCCCATGCTGGCCAGTGCCGGCGACATGCACACAACCCCAACACCCGCCAACATGGCTGGCAGCAGTTTCCGTATTGTCATGAAGCTCTCCAAAAAAGACGCGCCCGTAACGGGGCTGTTTTTATTTTCAAATTGCATACACAGTTATGTGCGCAACAAGTTGGCATAAACGTACCAACTTTCCTTCACAAATACATCACGGCAAATGCCTAAACCGTCACCAAATTTACATATATACACAAAAATAAACGCTTCGATATCGAAGCAGGTAGAAGGATGTTCGTAGCTTTTTCGGGGGAGTTAGGCTTTTTGCAGGGGGGAGCGCGGACGGGGAGGAGAATCAGTTCCGGGGCGAGTTCAGTCGTTCGGCACGTCGGCGGGTCAGTACCATCACTGGAATCAGCCCCAGCAGTACCAGGGTCAACGCCGGCGCAGCGGCTCGTTGCCACTCCCCCTCGGCGGTCAGCTCGTAAATGCGCACTGCCAGGGTGTCCCAGCCGAAGGGGCGCAGCAGCAGGGTAGCGGGCATTTCCTTCATTACATCGATGCCCACCAGTAACAGCGCCGTGAGCAGACCCGGCAGCATCATCGGCACATAGACCCGGCGCCCCACTTCCGCCGAGGATGCCCCCAGGGTACGAGCCGCCTCCACCAGGCTGGGGCGCACCTGCTGCAGGGCATTTTCCACCGGCCCGAAACCCACAGCCATAAAGCGCACCACGTAGGCCAGCAGCAACGCGGCCAGGGTGCTGACCAGTACGATGCCCAGCCCCAGATCCGCCAGCCAGCCCTCCACCGCGCTGAAGCTGATCATGATGCCCACTGCCAGCACCGAACCCGGCAAGGCGTATCCCAGGGTCGCCAATCGCACGGCCACGGAGACCGAGGGTGACGGCTGATGCCGCTTCACCCAGGCCAGCCAGCCGGCCAGTGTCAGCACCAGCACGGCAGCCATGGTGCCGAGCAGGAAGGTGCGCCAGATCAGGTTGAGGAAACGGGCATCCACCTGCATCAAGCCATTGTCGATAACCCAGTACAGCAGGCGACTGACCGGCAGCAGGAAGGCCAGAAACAGTACCGCAAAGGCAAACAGGGTGACGCCCCAGGCCAGCCGCGGGCGGCTGCGCAAGGTCTGGCGGCCGCCGATCTCACTGTAGCGGGCGCGGCTGCGGCCACGCCGCTCCAGCCACAGGGCCACCACCACGAACAGCAATAACAGGGAGGCGAGCTGGGCGGCGGCCTGCAGGTTGAACAGGCCATACCAGCTCTTGTAGATCGCCGTGGTAAAGGTATCGAAGTTGAAGATACTCACCGCGCCGAAGTCGGCCAGGGTTTCCATCAGTGCCAGCGCCAGACCCGCCGCGATGCCGGGGCGCGCCATCGGCAAGGCCACCCGGAAGAAGGCGGAAGAGGCCGTGTCGCCGAGGATACGGGCCTGTTCCAGCACCGCCCGCCCCTGGGCCTCGAAGGCCAGCCGGGCAAGCATGTAGACATAGGGATAGAGCACCAGGGACAGGGTGATCACCACCCACAGGGGATGACGGGCGCTGAAATCCAGGGCCGGCAGCCACTGGCGCAGGAAGGTCTGGACGGGGCCGGCGTAATCCAGCAGGTCCACCATCACGAAGGCCAGCACATAGGCGGGCATGGCCATGGGCAACAACAGCGCCCATTGCAGCCAGCGCCGCCCGGGGAATTCCAGGGTGGCCACACACCAGGCCAGGGAGACCCCGAGCAGCAGCACCCCGGCGGTGACCCCCACCATCAGGAACAGGGTGTTGCCCACCAGCCGCCACAGCACCGTGTCGAGCAGGTGCTGCCAGGTGGCCCACTGTTCCTGCTGCCAGGCGGCCAGCAGTACCACAATGGGCACCAGCACCAGCAAGGCCAGCAGCAGAACGCTGGCACCGCTGGCGGAAAGGGCTCCCCGTGTTCGCACCGGTTAGCGGTACCCGGCGCGATCCATCAGTTTGACGGCATCCACCTGCAGGGCGCCGGCCACACTGACGTTCAGATCATCCGATTTGAATTTCCCCCAGGAGGCCACTTCCTCGGCAGGCTCCACGGCGGCATTCACCGGGTATTCCATATTGCGGTCGGCCAGCAGTTTCTGGGCCTGCGGTTGGCTCATCCATTCCAGCAGGTCGCGGGCTTTTTGCGGGTGCGGCGCATGGCGGGTGATGCCGGCGCCGGAGATGTTCACGTGGACACCGCTGCTTTGCTGGTTGGCCCAGAACAGGGACAGGGGCAGCTGCGGATTGTCCTGCTTCATGCGGCCAAAGTAGTAGGTATTCACGATGCCCACATCACATTGCCCGGCGACGATGGCTTCCATCAGGGCGGTGTCGTTGGAAAACACGTCGGTGGCCAGATTCGCCACCCAGCCACGCACAATTTCCTCGGTTTTTTCTTCGCCAAGGCGCTTGATCATGGTTGCCACCAGGGACTGGTTGTAGACCTTCTTGGAGGTGCGCAGGCACAGACGGCCCTTCCATTCCGGTTCCGCCAGCGCTTCGTAGCTGGACAGTGCCGCCGGGTCCACCCGGTCTGTGGAATACACCAGGGTGCGGGCCCGCACGGTCAGGCCGAACCAGCGGTTTTCCGGGTCGGTCAGTTCCGTCGGCACGTTGGCAGACAGTACCGGAGACTCCAGCGGTTGCAGCAGGTCCTTGTCCGCCGCATTCCAGAGGTTGCCGGCGTCCACGGTGATCAGCATATCCGCTGGAGAGCGCTCACCTTCCGCCTGCAAACGGGCGGTCAGGGCGGCGGCGTTGTCGGTGATATAGCGGATTTTCACGCCGGTGGCTTCGGTATAGGCATCGAATACCGGCTTTATCAGATGGTCATTCCGCGAGGTATAGACCACCAGTTCTTCTTCGGCGGCGGGTTCGGAGCAGGCCCACAGCCCGGTAAGCATGACAGCGGCGGCGGCCAGAAACGCAACGGCTCGCATAGTAGAGGACTCCATCAAATGCACAAGGAAACAAGAATGATTCTTAATTGAGGCGCAAGTATGGCAGGATTTCATGCCAAGCTCTAGCCTGATTTGCGTGCCTTACAGACCCTGAGATTGCGGCCGTGCGCGCGCCGGCAAATCCGCACCGCGGCCCATGGCCTGGCTGGCAAAGAGTCGCTTGAGCGGCCCGCCCTGATTGACCCAGCGCATGCCTGTGTTGCGCAGCCAGCGCACCGGCAGGGCTCGCTGGCCAAACAAGTGCTGAAACCCGCGCATGGCATTCTGCATGATCAGGTTCTCACCGCGGCGCCGACGCTGATATCGGGCAAGGGCCGCACTGTCCGCACAGGAACGCCCGCTGCCAACGGCTCGCTCCACCTCTTCCGCCAGCACCGCCGCGTCCAGCAGGCCCAGGTTGACGCCCTGCCCCGCCAGCGGATGAATCACGTGGGCGGCATCGCCCACCAGCGCCAGGCCCGCCGCCACATAACTGCTGGCGTGGCGCTCCTGAATGGGAAAGACCGCCCGCTCGCTGAGCAAGGTGACGTCGCCGAGCGCATCGCCAACGGCCGCTTGCAGTTCGGCGGCAAACTCCGCCGGCGCCTGATCACGCAGCCCCGCAATTCGCTGCGGCCAGCCAGACCAGACAATGGAACACTGCCGCTGCTCACCCTGCTGCGGGTCACTGTAAAGCGGCAGCAGCGCCAACGGCCCGGATTCCATGAACACCTGGCGAGCGCAGGCATCATGGGGCAGCGCAGTAGAGATGGTGGCCACCAGGGCATGATGGCCACTGTCGCGGGCTCCGCCACTGATACCGGCCCAGTCCCGCACCCGGGAGCGGGCGCCATCGGCCCCCACCAGCAGAACCGCCTGCCAGCTCTGGTCCCCGGCGCGCACCTGCCAGCCACCCTGCTCACGGCGGGCGCTGTCCACCGCTGCATTGCAGCGCCAGTCCAGATTGGCAAAGTCCGCCGCCCGCCGGTACAGCGCCGCCGCCAGGTGACCGTTTTCCAATAGCCAGCCCAGGGACTGCGCGCCCACCTCTTCCGCACGGAACAGCACTTCGCCGGTGCCATCCTGATCCCACACCTGCATGGCGTCGTAGGGCTGCACCCGGCTCATGTCCAGATGCTCCCAGACGCCGCTGTTTTGCAGCAACCAGTAACTGGCCTCAGTGAGCGTGGACACCCGCAACTGGGCCGGACCGGAGGGCATCACCGGCGCCGGCGCCCCGTCCAGCACGGTCACATCCAGCCCCTGCTCCGCCAGCAACACCGCCAGCAAGCCCCCGGTCATACCACCGCCGACGATGACGATATGTTGGGAATCAGGCTGTTCTGTCATGGCCGCATTCTTCAAAGGTCGATGCTCGCTGTTGATATGTAGGAGCGCCGCTTGAGGCGCGAATGTCCACGATCTTTAACGCGTGCTGCTGCGTTTGCATTGTCAGCCCGCCTTTATCAAACGCCGAAGCAGCTGCAAGCTCTTCGCGCCTCAAGCGGCGTATTCGCTTCGCTCACGCCTCGGGCCGCACGGAACTACGTGCGTTACTCCGCTACACTCCGTTCCTACAGCAGCTCCGTAGCCTGGTTTTCGCTGTTAACTATTCACTATTAACTGTTAACTGCCTTTCAAAGCCCCATGGCCCGCCGCGCGAACCCCTGCCGCAGGCCGGGCAGAATATCCATGGCCACCAGCCCCAGCTGCCGGCTGTGAGCAAACAACGGTTGCTGGGCCCGGAACATTTCCGGCACCCAGCGCGAGGCCTGGCTGATCAGGGCCTGGTCCTGCTCCCGGCGCTGCACGTATTGCTGCAACAGGGACAGTTTTCCCGGTGCCGACGCGCCGCCCACGGTACATGCCAGCTGAACCAGATCGCGGACGGTCAGATTGAAACCCTGGCCTGCCACCGGGTGCAGGGTGTGGGCGGCATTGCCTACCACCACACCGAAGGGCACCGCCTGGGCACAGGCATGGGTGAGTATCAGCGGGTAACGCTGACGTTCGCCGATGCCGGTAATCCGGGGCGCCTCTGCCGGGCATTGCTGCTGCAACTGCTCCAGCAAAGCACCGGACTCCATTTCCATCCAGGCATCCACCTGATCACGGGGGCCGGTCCAGACCAGGCCAAAACGGCGGTCCGGCAGCGGCAACAGCGCCAACGGCCCATCGCTGAGAAAACGCTCGTAGGCAATACCCTGGTGGTCGCTGGCCAGTGACAGGTTGGCGATCATGGCATCGTGGCCGGTATCGCTGTCCCGGGCGCTCACTCCCAGCCATTCGCGGGTACGCGACTTGGCACCATCCGCAGCGATCAGCAACGGCGTGGTCAGGGTGCGGCCGGATTCCAGGGTGGCCTGATAACCGTCTTCGAGACGGCGAATGGCGCTGAGCCGTTCCGGTGCCAGCACCTGGATAGCGGCATCCGCATACAGGGCCCGCAACAACACAAAACCCAGCCAGCGGTTTTCCACCACCGCCCCCAGCGCCGGCACCCCTTCTTCGCTGGCGCGCAGGCGGGTGATGCCGAGTCGCGAGCGGCGAGATACGTGCACGGTATCGATAGCGGCGGAATGTTCACGAATGGCCTCGGCCAATCCCAACTCATCCAGTACCGACAGGGTGCCGGCGGACAGCGCGGTGCTGCGCGCATCGAAGCTGGGCGTCAGCGGCGGTTCATCGGGCAGGGTCAGAGGATGGCTTTCCACCAGCGTCACCGCCGACGCACCGTGATGCCGCAACAACAAGGCCAGCAACGCCCCGGCCATGCCACCGCCGACGATAAGAATGGGGTCTTGCCTCTGTTCCGTCATCCAGGTTTTCCCGAAACCATATAAGGGGTATCTGCAGGAGCGTATTAGCACCGGTTTTCGCTGTTAACTATTCACTATCAACTGTTAACAGCTTTTTTCATCACCGCTTCGATATCCGCTACTTCCTTCGGCACTTCATGGCTAAGCACATCACAGCCGTCTTTGGTCACCACCACATCATCCTCAATGCGGATACCGATGCCGCGCCACTGTTCGTCCACACTGTCGTCGTCCGGCGCCACATACAGCCCAGGCTCCACGGTCAGCGCCATGCCCGGCTCCAGTTGCCGCCACTGTTCCTGCACCCGGTAGTCGCCCACATCATGCACATCCAGCCCCAGCCAGTGACCGGTGCGATGCATGAAGAAGCGGCGGTAAGCTTCGGTTTCCACCACCTCGTTGAATTCACCTTTGAGCAGTCCCAGATCCAGCAGACCCTGGGTGAGGATATGCACCACTTTTTCGTGGGGGACATTCCAGTGATTGTCCGGATGGGTAGCCTCAATAGCCGCATGCTGGCTGGCCAGCACCAGTTCGTACAAGGCTTGCTGCGGTTTGCTGAAGGTACCGCTCACCGGGAAGGTACGAGTGATGTCCGAGGCATAGTTCTCCAGCTCGCAACCGGCATCCACTAGCACCAGGTCGCCGCTTTTCAGCTTCTGGCTGTTTTCGATGTAGTGGAGGATGCAGCCATTGGCACCGCCACCGACAATACTCGGGTAGGCGGGACTGCGTGAGCCGTTGCGCATGAATTCGTGGATGTATTCCGCTTCCAGCTGGTATTCCATCATGCCCGGTTTGACCGCCTGCATGGCGCGCACATGGGCACCTGCGGAAATGCTGGCAGCGCGGCGCATCAACTTGATTTCAGCGGCGCTCTTGAACAGGCGCATGTCGTGCAGATGGTGGGCCAGGGCAACGAACTCTCCGGGCGGCTGGGCACCGGAACGGACCCGCTCACGGATACTGTTAACCCAGCCCATCAGGCGACGGTCGAATTCCGCATCGTGGCCCAAGTCGTAATAGACCCGTTCACGGCCTTCGATCAGGCCCGGCAGGATCTCGTCGATATCACCAATGGGGAAGGCGTCGTCCGCATCAAAGTCTGCCACGGCACCATCCGGCCCAGCCCGGTAGCCGTTCCAGATTTCCATGGCCCGATCGCGTTCGCGGCAGAACAGCACATACTCGCCGTGCTCCCGGCCAGGCAGCAGCACCATGATCGCTTCTGGTTCGCCAAAACCGGTGAGGTACCAGAAATCGCTGTTCTGCCGGTAGGGGTATTCCACATCCCGATTACGGGTGCGTTCCGGGGCAGCCGGCAGGATGGCAATGCTGTTGGGCCCCATGATACCCATCAGCTCCTGGCGGCGACGATCGAATTCCTGACGGTTGATACTCAAGAGCTCTCCTTGGTAGTGGCAGCGATAACGGCGATTCTCAGTGCCGGGTAGGTGGCGTTTGCGGCGCTGGTGCCGGCTTGTCCTGGTTGCGCATGACCAGCTCAGTGTAAATCATCAGTGCTGCCATCCGGCAATGCTCCGCCACTTGCTCGAACATATCTTCCTGCTCGTCCCCGTCATCGTCCGGCGTGGCCACCTGACTGATCGCTGCCAGGTCGGACAAGGCTTCCTGGATACCCGGCGACAGGTCCTTGTCATGGGTGTTGGCCGATCCGGTACCGAACCCCACCAGAAAGCCTTCGCACCACTGGGCCACTGCCGCCACACGCAGGCCCAGCTCTTCTTCATCGCCGGGCAGCAACAACGCCAGATCGAGACCGGTACCCTGGAACCCTTCGTGAAGCTGATCACGCAATGAAAGCAGTGCCACCGAGAGAGCGCCGTCAAAGCCACCATCAATATCTGTATGGGCCGCCAGTACGCCCATCACTTCTTCATCGTGACCGCCATGGCCAGTGGCCAGCAGCCCCGCCATGACACCTTGCAGTTCACTGGGGGAATGGGCCACACCGGCGGCAGCCAGGCCCTGGGCCAGGGCTTCAAAATCAATCGGGTTGGACATGACTCTATCCGTTTTGCGGGAATGGGAAGGTTATCTCGGCTCCTGTCCGGACGCCGTAAAGGTTCTCAGGCAGCCCGTGAATAATGTGCGCTAAGTGGCTACCAGTATTGAATTTCGTTGACCCCTGCAAACCCCACACCTATAGTTGAAACAACCTGTAATCCGGGTGGGAATGCCATTGCCGGAAAATACCGGCAGGGTGAGGGCCAATAAACAGGCTCTACGGGAACGCCGGGCCGAGAAAGGTCCACACCTTAGGCGAACAGCGTACATTTTGCCATGACGACGGAACAACAACTACGGCAACTGGAAGCCCGCGTCGATGACCTGCTGCGCATCAGTGCGCGCCTGCGTCAGGAAAACCAGTCCTTGCATGAACGCGAGGCCAAGCTGGTGGAAGAACGGGCCCAACTGCTGAAAAAAAACGATGTGGCTCGCAACAAGGTCGAAGCCATTATTTCGCGTCTGAAATCCCTGGAGCAGGAGTCCTGAGCGTGACATCCTGCCTGACACTGATCCACAGCCAATGCGGTGCCCTCGGCCATGTCTAACGAAAACTCCCTGGTAATTCATCTACTGGACAAGGAGTATCGCGTCGCCTGCCCGGCCGGTGAGCAGGACAACCTGCTCGCCGCCGCCCGCTATCTGGACAAACAACTGCGTGAAGTCCGCGATGCCAATGTGATCGGCCTGGAACGCATTGCCATCATGACCGCCCTGAACATGAGCCACGAATTGCTCAACGCCCGCAAGGCGGTGTCCGAAGACTCCGAAAGCGAAGCCCGCGTCCAGGCCCTGCTCACTCGCCTGGAAGACGAAATCCAGGCCTTCGAAGACGCCCGCCGCAAGCTGTAGTCTCTTCCCTCCACGTTTCTACCCCCCCCCTGTAGGAGCGCGGCTTGAGGCGCGAACCGAGCCTTGGCGAGGAAAAGCCCCGACCAACACGCATTCCTTTCTGGAAAGACCTGTCGATCCCCGGCATCCCTGATCGCCCTGCGGGCGATTTCCACGCTGACGCGTGGTTCGTCCCCTGGAAGGGAACTCCTACAGCGACTCCGAGTAAAGGCCAACGAAATCCTTTCCCTGTCAAGTCCTGACCTGTCCCCGATACCACTGTTATACTGCACCCGAGTGCTTCCTGGCCCGTTCGCCAGAGGGTCATGTCCCCGAGCCGATAAAGTAATACCCGGGGGCAAATATTGCCCTGCCTGTGTGCATGTCCGCCTATTGAGCGGAAAGCCTGAAGGTGGGGTTGCTGCCTCCACCTTGAACCTGCGGTTCAAGGGTCAAACCCGCAGCGGCGGACCGGGAAGCACCCTTTATTTCTGCATTGGCCAGCCCATGACCGCAGCTACGCGGCGGCAACTGCGCCGCCAGTTCCGACAGCAACGCCGCTCCCTGACTCCTGGCCAGCGCCGCCGGGCCAGCCACCGTGTCGGAGCTCAGCTGGATCAGGCACTAGGCCATCGCCCGGCCCGCCATCTGGCGCTGTATCTGGCCAACGACGGCGAGCTCGATCTGCTACCCGGGCTCGACCACAACCGCTTCCAGCTTGCCACTACCTACCTGCCACGCCTGGACCCGATCCGCCGTGGCCACCTGCAGTTTCGCCTCTGGCAGCGGCACCACCCCATGCACCCCAACCATTACGGCATTGCCGAACCGGCACACCACTATCGGGGTCGGGCGTTGTGGGCACTGGACGTGATTCTGCTGCCGGCAGTGGCGTTTGACGCCTGCGGCTATCGGCTAGGCATGGGGGGAGGGTATTACGACCGCACGCTGGCAGAGCTGGCGCGCAGGCCAAGGCGACCCATACTGGTGGCGGTGGGTTATGACTTTCAAAAGGTTACGGAGGGAACGCTACCGGTAGCCCCGTGGGACCAACCGGTAGATCTGACTGTTACTACTGGATGTGACTGACAACAACGCCGGCGCTATCTGCGTAGCGTTGGTAATCGTTTTCGTTGCCGCCGTAGGTCAGGCTGCTGATCAGCACGCCCAAGCCGAATATCACAGCCAGTAGCACCAGGGCGTCCGGCTTCTTCTTCATTTTTCTATCCCCAAAAAGCGGTACAGCAATACTCAAAGCGACCCGAAAGTCGTAACAAGAGTGTCATCTTAAAGCTATTACAAAATGTAAAATGCCAACCGGGTCAAAATTTGATCATTTCGCAATGTAAAGTCAAGCACTTAGCCGGCTTTGCTGACGTTTCTTAACAAAAAGGCCCATTAACTGGCTAAAAACACCCGCTTTAAACGCAAATAGTGATTGTGCCAACTATTTCAATTCTGGCCTTCCAGCAAAGTCGCCATGGAGTGACCGAACCACCGCTATTTAGTTCAGTATTAGTCCAGAAACAGGCGGTAGGCCGGGTTGTCGCTTTCCTCGACCATGGGATAAGGCACCTTTTTGAGATCAGCAAGCAGTCGGGAATACTTCCCGGCCTCCACCTGAAAGCCCACCAACACCCGGCCATAGGCCGCGCCATGGTTACGGTAATGGAACAGGCTGATATTCCACTTCTCTCCCAGGGACTGGAGAAACTTCATCAGGGCACCGGGGCGTTCGGGAAATTCCACCCGGAACAGCCTTTCCTGCATATCCTGGCGTGGCGCATGCCCTCCTACCATATGGCGGATGTGCAACTTGGCCATTTCGTTGCCGCTCATATCCACCACTGGGTAACCACGCTCCTCCAGGTCTGCCATCAAGGCCTGAAGGGCTTCCCCGCCCGGTCGCAGCTGGATGCCCACAAAGATGTTGGCATCCCGGTCATCGCTGTAACGGTAGTTGAACTCGGTAATACCACGCCGACCCAGGGCCTGGCAGAAAGCACGAAACGCACCAGGGCGTTCGGGAATGGTCACCGCCAGAATAGCCTCGCGCTGTTCACCCAGCTCCGCCCGCTCTGACACATGGCGCAGACGGTCGAAATTCACATTGGCGCCACTCTGAATCGCCACCAGGGTCTGGTTTTCCACCTGGTGTTTGGCTACCCAGTTCTTCAGACCGGCCAGGGCCAACGCGCCGGCGGGCTCGCAGATGGCCCGGGTATCCTCGAAGGCATCCTTGATGGCCGCACAGATTTCATCGGTGGTGGCGGTAATCACTTCATCCACGTGGTGACGCAGGATCTTGAAGGTTTCCTTGCCAATCTGTTTCACCGCCACGCCATCGGCAAACAACCCCACCTCAGGCAGGATTGCACGGCGATTTTTCTCAAGCGCCACCTTCAGGCAGGCGGCATCTTCCGGTTCTACCGCGATGATTTTCACATCCGGGCGCACATATTTCACATAGGCCGCCACACCGGCGGCCAGCCCCCCGCCGCCCACAGGGATAAAGATGGCATCCAGGTCGCGACTTTGCTGACGGAGGATTTCCATACCGACCGTGCCCTGCCCGGCAATCACATCCGGATCGTCATAGGGGTGCACAAAGGTCAGGTTGTCACGCGCTTCCAGCTTGCGGGCATGAGCGAGAGCCTCATCGAAACTGTCGCCGTAGAGCACCGCCTTGCCACCATGATTGCGCACCGAGTTCACCTTGATGTCCGGCGTAGTGCGCGGCATCACGATGGTAGCCTTGATACCCATGGAACTGGCTGCCAGCGCCAGCCCCTGAGCATGGTTGCCGGCGGAGGCACAGATCACCCCGCGCTGAAGCTGCTCATCGTTGAGCTGACAAAGCTTGTTATAGGCGCCGCGCAGCTTGAAGGAAAACACCGGCTGCAGGTCTTCCCGCTTGAGCAACACCCGGTTGCCAATACGCTTGGAAATCAACGGCGCCGCATGGATGGGGGTTTCCACCGCCACGTCGTAGACGCGGGATTGCAGTATCCGTTTGACGTATTTATCCAGCATGGGGAGTTCCGGGTTGGTGTTTGGTGCGCAGAAGGGTCTAGTCTAGGGGCTGGCCGGGATAAATGCGATAGGTCGGGACTCTCCAGGGTCGAGTCATCGCCACGCCTGCCCTATAATTCCCGCACATTTCTTTTACCCGCACGACAGGACAATTTCATGGACCAGGATGCGCTGAAAAAACAGGTCGCCGAGGCGGCGCTCCGCTTTGTACCCGAGGGCGAAGTCATCGGCGTGGGGACCGGCTCCACCGCCAACTTCTTCATCGACGGCCTGGCCAGCCTGAAAGACCGCATCAAGGGTGCCGTGGCAAGCTCCGACGCCACCGCAGAACGACTCAAGAGTCACGGCATTCCGGTGTTGTCACTGAACGACGTGGACAGCTTGCCGGTGTATGTGGACGGCGCCGATGAAGTAAACGGCCATCGGGAAATGATCAAGGGCGGTGGCGGCGCACTGACTCGCGAAAAAATTGTCGCCGCTGTGGCCCGACAGTTTATCTGTATTGTTGATGGGTCCAAGCAAGTAAAACGGCTGGGGAAATTCCCGCTACCGGTGGAAGTGATCCCCATGGCGCGCTCCCATGTGGCTCGTAAACTGGTCGCTCTGGGTGGTCAGCCAGAGTACCGGGAAGACTTTGTTACCGACAACGGCAACATCATTCTCGACGTGCACAATCTGGATATTCTTAATCCCATCGAGATGGAAGAGAAAATCAATAATATTGTCGGCGTGGTTACCAATGGGCTGTTTGCCAAACGGCCTGCGGATGTGGTGCTGGTGGGCGAGAACGGCAGCGTCAATCAGTATTAAATTCTGTATTCCAAGCAATAAAAAAGGCCGCAAATTGCGGCCCTTTTTTTTCGCAAAGCGAATGACTTAATCCCAGAAGTTGAACCAGGCTTTTTCGCTGGCGTTCTCTTTGGCATTGGCATTCACATTTGCGTTAGCCTTGGCACCGTTGCCATTGACTTCGGCACTGGCATTAACATCGGCTTCAGCGTTGGCCTTGGCGGCTTCCTTCATGTCTTCAGCAGCTTCACGCTCTGCTTCCATGCGATCTTCTGCGGCTTCGCGCTCTGCTTCAGCACGCTCTTTGGCTGCTTCTTTTTTGGCTTCAGCCTCTTCCTTCATGGCTTCTTTCTTGGCCTTGGCTTCTTCTTTCTTTGCTTCAGCCTTCTCTTTGGCAGCTTCCTTGCGAGCCTTGGCCTCTTCCTTCATTTGTTCGGCTTTGGCTTTGCCTGCATCACGCTGATCACGGACAGACTGCTCGGTGGCTTTGGCATCCGCTTCGGCGTTAACAGCAGCGTTGATACCCGCGTTCAGGTCGGCTACTGCTACCTGACTCATCATTGCGGCACCGGCGGTCATCGCCAGCATCCATTTCTTATCCATGCTTTGTCTCCTTGAAACAACAATCAAAAGGCATATTGCCAATATGTGACGCTACCATCGGGAAATTTGCGTCACAGCTCAAGTAACAAAGCGTAAAATCGATAATCAGTCGAGATATTGATCGATAATCGCGAAAATTTTCCGGCGAAACCCCTCATCCTCGTTAACCAGCTGATGGCGCGCTCCTGGCAGCATATGAATATGCGGATCCTGGAATTTTTCCTGAATTACCTTCAAGTTATAACGCCAGTCGACGGTTTCATCCATGTCCCCCTGTATCACCACCGGCGACACCTTAATTCGTGATGCCTTCTCAAAACCCGGCAGCCATTTTTTCAGCGCGGATACCCATACCGCCGACATCCGGCGCGCCTGGAGCGGATCCTGATTTTCAAGAAAATCCAGAAAATCCGGGTCATTGGAGTTGATGGTGAAAACCCGTTTGATACTGCGAGCAAAGGGACGGATAAACGTATGTAGCCAGCGCGCCGACGACCACTTGAACGGCCGTACCAGTGGCGCCAGCAGGATCACATGCTCAAAGGGGTTGGCATCGCCGTCACCGCGACTTAACAGGTAGTCCATCACGATGGCGCCGCCAGTGCTCTGGGCGATTACATGCCAGGGCCCGGGAAAGTGGTTATCCGCCAGCGCCAGACATTGCTCGAGCACATCCCGGTAGGTACGAAAATCATCGATCACCGCCTGGGGGCCAGAACTGAGACCATGGCCGGGCAGGTCATACGCCAGCACCGCATAACCCAGCTCCAGCACATGACCAATGATATGGCGGTACAGGCCCACATGGTCAAAGTAGCCGTGGCAGACCAGCACGGTGCCGCGCGGCTCCCTAGGGCGCCAGGCATGCACCGACAGCTGGTGACCGGCCGCCTCGAAATAACCGAAGCCATGCTCCAGATCCGGCAGGCGCTCTGCGAAATTCAGGCCATAGTAGGCAACGTAGCGCCGGGTGGATTCACTGAGCGGATCAAACGCTTCCCAGTTGAGGGGCTGCCACTGCTGAACAATATGCTCACGGTCGAAAGGATTTGCCATAGCCGGTAAGAGGTCTCCACGGTTTACTCACGGCGGCTTCTGATAATACGGCGCCAGGAGGACGCACACCATGCACCTGACCGCCGATACTCTCAAGGACCTGCCACGCCAACAACGGGTCAACCTGATCAACAGCCTGTCCGGCTTCAAGAGCGCAAACCTGCTGGGCACCCGCGCCAGTAATGGCCAGGAGAACCTGTCCATTGTCAGCTCCTGCTTCCATCTGGGCGCCGACCCGGCCCTGATCGGCATGATCATTCGCCCCCACTCCGTGGACCGGCACAGCCTGGAGTACCTGATGGAAACCGGCTTCTATACGCTCAACCAGGTGCATGGCGATATGGTGCCTGCCGCCCACCAGACCGCCGCACGCTACCCGCGCGAGGTGTCCGAGTTCACGGCCACCGGTCTGACGCCGGCTTACCTGCCTGATTTCCCGGCACCGTTTGTGGAGCAGGCACGCATCCGCCTGGGCATGGTGCTGCTGGAAACCCACACCCTGCAGATCAACGACACCGTGATGGTGATTGGCGCCATCGAACATATCCAGTTGCCCGGCTATGCCCTGGGCAGTGACGGTTATGTGGATATTGAGAAGGCAGGGACTGTGGCCCTTTCCGGCCTGGACAGCTATCACCTGACCCACCGTCAGGCACGCTGGAGCTACCCTAAACCGGACCAGCCCCTGACTCACCTTGAGCCAGTTAACCCGGTCAACGATCAGGGTTAGCCTGCCAAGGGAAACTATTGCACCCTGGCGGGGACTAATTCATTCAAGACGACTCAATACCGCGTCATCGAGAAGGACCCGATATGCAACCACTCAAACTTTCCCTGCTGGCAGGCGCCGCCATGGCTCTGGCCGCCTGTAGCAACCATCCCGCAGGAACCACTGCCATGGTAACCACCGAGCAACTGCAGGGCAGCGCCTGGCAAGTCAACACCGTCAATGGTTCCGAGGTGGGCGACGCGCTGGTTACCCTTAACTTCCACGAACCCGGTCGACTGGCTGGCAAAGCCGCCTGCAACAATTACATGGCCAGCTATACGCTGGAGGATGACAGTTTCACGGTGAAGACCGGTGGCGTCACCATGATGGCCTGCCCACAGCCGCTGATGAAACTGGAGCAGCAGTTTCTGGATGCCCTGGAAGGAGTGAACCAGGCCGATCTCAGTGAGGACGGGCAACTGATCCTCAGCGGCGCTGACGATGTCAGGATCCAAGCCTCCCGTCAGAAATAACCGCGCCAGACACAACAAGGCCCCGCATTGCGGGGCCTTGTTGTGATACCGGTGCTGTTTTGCCGCACTGGATTACTTGACGCGCGGATCCAGCTCGCCGGCTTCGTAGCGCATGAACATGCTTTCCAGGCTGATCGGCTTGATCTTGTCCGCATTGCCGGCGGTGCCAAAGGCCTCGTAACGGTCAATACAGATATCACGCATGGCGGTGATGGATTCTTTCAGGTACTTGCGCGGGTCGAATTCGGCCGGGTTATGGGCCAGGAAACGACGAATCGCACCGGTGGACGCCAGGCGCAGATCGGTATCGATGTTCACCTTGCGCACGCCGTGTTTGATGCCTTCCTGAATCTCTTCCACCGGCACCCCGTAGGTCTCCGCGATCTCGCCACCGTACTCGTTGATGATGGCCAGCCAGTCCTGCGGTACGGAGGAAGAACCGTGCATTACCAGGTGAGTATCCGGGATGCGCTTGTGGATCGCCTTGATCTGCTCGATGGCCAAAATGTCACCGGTGGGCGGACGGGTGAACTTGTAGGCACCGTGGCTGGTGCCGATAGCGATCGCCAGGGCATCCACCTTGGTTTGCTTGACGAAGTCCGCCGCCTCTTCCGGATCGGTGAGCATCTGATCGTGGCTCAGGGTCCCTTCGGCACCAATACCATCTTCTTCACCGGCCTGGCCGGTTTCCAGGGAGCCAAGACAACCCAGCTCGCCTTCCACGGAGACGCCACAGGCGTGGGCCATGGCCACCGCTTCCTGGGTCACGCGCACGTTGTAGTCGTAATCCATCGGCGTCTTGCCATCTTCACCCAGAGAACCGTCCATCATCACCGAGGAGAAGCCCAGCTGGATGGAACGCTGACACACGGAGGGGCTGGTGCCGTGATCCTGGTGCATCACCACCGGGATATGCGGAAACTCTTCGGTGGCCGCCAGAATCAGATGACGCAGGAAAGGGGCACCGGCATATTTCCGGGCGCCGGCGGAGGCCTGCACAATCACCGGGGAATTGGTCTGGTCCGCGGCTTCCATGATGGCGCGCATCTGTTCCACGTTATTGACGTTAAAGGCCGGTACGCCATAGCCATATTCGGCGGCGTGATCCAGCAACTGTCGCATGCTTACGAGTGCCATTGTGTTTCCCCTTCGGTTCCGTGGGCAGCGATGCTGCCCGTTTCCTGTTCAGTCATTGCAAAGACCGCCGCAGCGACCTTTTCTTCAGTCTTTCGCCCGCGCTTCCAGCATGGCTACCGCCGGCAACACCTTGCCTTCCACGAATTCCAGAAAGGCACCGCCACCGGTTGAGATGTAGCTGATGCGATCGGTAATACCGTACTTGTCCACCGCTGCCAGAGTGTCACCGCCACCAGCAATGGAGAAGGCATCAGAGTCGGCAATGGCTTCTGCCATTTCCTTGGTGCCCTCGCCAAACTGGTCAAACTCGAACACACCCAGCGGGCCATTCCAGATAATGGTCTTGGCTTCCTTCATCAGCGCCGCGACGATGTGGGCAGTCTGCGGGCCAATATCCAGAATCAAGTCATCGTCGGCCACCTCTGCCACCTTCTTGGCAGTCGCTTCAGCGGATTCGGCAAATTCCTTGGCGGTAACCACATCCACCGGGATCGGGATATGGACCTTGTCGGCAATTTTCTGCGCCGCCGGAATCAGGTCTTTCTCATAAAGGGATTTGCCTACCGGGTGGCCGGCCGCCGCCAGGAAGGTGTTGGCGATACCGCCGCCCACTACCAACTGATCGACCACATCGGACAGGGATTCCAGCACTTCCAGTTTGGTGGACACCTTGGAGCCCCCAACAATCGCCACCAGCGGTTTTTCCGGTGCGTTCAGCGCCTTGCCCAGGGCATCCAGCTCATTGGCCAGCAGCGGCCCGGCACAGGCTACCGGAGCAAACTTGCCCACACCATGGGTAGACGCCTGGGCCCGGTGAGCGGTACCAAACGCGTCCATGACATAGATATCACACAGGGCAGCCATCTTTTGTGACAGTGCCTCGTCGTCTTTTTTCTCGCCCTTGTTAAAGCGCACGTTCTCGCACAACACCACCTGGCCTTCTGCCACATCCACGCCGTCCAGCCACTCTTTTACCAGCGGCACGTCGCAATCCAGCAGCTTGCCCAGATGATCGGCCACCGGCTGCAGGGAAAATTCCTCGGCATACTCGCCTTCGGTGGGGCGGCCCAGATGGGACATGAGCATTACCCTCGCACCAGCCTTGAGAGCGTGCTCGATGGTGGGCAGGGAGGCGCGGATACGCGCGTCGCTGGTGACCTTGCCGTCTTTCACCGGCACATTCAGGTCTTCACGGATAAGAACACGCTTGCCTGCCAGATCCAGGTCGGTCATGCGTTTGAAGTTCATGTCGTACTTACCTCATTCACGGCCACCCGCTCGGGTGCATCCATTCATTCAAGCTTGATGTGATTCAGCCAGCGTCGCCACCCAGTCGAGCAGTCGGTTCGCATAGCCCCATTCGTTGTCGTACCAGGCCACCACCTGCACCATCTCGCCCTGCACCCGGGTCTGGGTGCCATCGACGATGGCAGATTCCGGCTGATGGTTGAAATCCACGCTCACCAGCGGTGCGTCATTGTACCCAATCAGCGCGCTGGCTTCTTTCGATTGCTGCTGCAGCCACTGGTTCAGGCTGTCACTATCCGGGGTACGCTCCAGCAGCAGGGTCAGCTCCACCATGGCCACATTCAGGGTGGGCACACGGATGGAATGACCGCTTATCTTGCCCGCCAGTTGCGGCAACACCTGTTGTACCGCCCCAATCGCACTACTGGTGGTCGGCACGATGTTCTGTGCCCCGGCCCGGCCCCGGCGCGGATCCCGATGGACATGGTCCAGCAGGGTCTGGTCCGAGGTGTAGGAGTGGATCTCCTTCATCAGCACCTGGCGGATGCCGTAGGCCTGATCCAGCCGGGTCAGCAGCGGCGCAATGCAATGGGTGGTACAGGAGGCCGCCGACAATACCTTACTGTCGTCGCGCACACCCTCATGATTCACGCCATACACCACGATCTGGTCGGCCTGATCAAATGGCACCGCCCCGATAATGACCCGTTTGGCACCGGCAGTCAGATGCCGTGAGGCGCCCGCGTGGCTACGAAAATGGCCAGAGCATTCCAGCACCAGATCCACACCCATCTCGGCCCAGGGCAACTGCTCCGGCTTCGGCTGTTCCAGTAGCCGGGGCGCCTGGTTACCGATACGCAGCATGCCTTCAATCAGCTCCGCCGGCTCCGCCAGACGACCATGGGTGGTGTCATAGCGGGTCAGGTAAAGCAGGTCTTCCGGGCGACCCTTGTCATTGATCGCCGCCAGGGTAAACGGTGCCTGCCAGCCGGCGCCTTCGCGCTCGGCCAGGGCACGGACAAAGGAACGCCCGATACGGCCATAGCCGTTAATCGCGACTTTCACTTAGAGCAGGCTCTCCACGGCCTGCTGCACTGCCTCGGCAGTGATATTGAAGTGCTTGAACAGATCGCCAGCCGGGGCGGAGGCGCCGAAACTGTTCATGCCCACGATCTTGCCGTCCAGGCCCACGAAGCGGTACCAGTAATCGGCGATGGCCGCTTCCACCGCTACCCGGGCACGCACACCGGAGGGCAGCACGCTTTCCTGGTACTCACGGTCCTGGGCCAGGAACTCTTCCACGCAGGGCATGGACACCACGCGCACATTCTTGCTGGTGAGTGCTTTGGCCGCCGTCACCGCCAGCTCCACTTCAGAGCCGGTGGCGATAATGATGGCGTCCGGGGTGCCTTCACCGGTCTGCAGCAGGGTGTAGCCACCTTTCTCGGCATCGACCAGCTGCGCGTCGCCACGCTCCATGCAGGGCAGCCCCTGACGGGAGAAGATCAGGGCGGAGGGACCGTCCTGACGGACAATGGCTTTCTTCCAGGCCACGGCGGATTCCACCGTGTCACAGGGGCGCCAGGTACGCATGTTCGGCGTCAGGCGCAGGTTGGCCATTTGTTCGATGGGCTGGTGGGTCGGGCCGTCTTCACCCAGACCGATGGAGTCATGGGTGTAGACCAGAATGTTGGGCTGGTGCATCAGCGCCGCCATGCGCACCGCGTTGCGGGCGTATTCCATGAACACCAGGAAGGTGCCGCCGTAGGGACGCAGACCGCCGTGCAGACACAGACCATTCTGGATCGCGGTCATGGCGAATTCACGCACCCCGTAATGGATGTAGTTGCCGCTGGCATCATCGGCGGTGACCGACTTGCAGCCTTTCCAGATGGTGTTGTTGGAGCCGGCCAGGTCGGCGGAGCCGCCGGCCAGTTCCGGCAGCAACGGGCCGAAGGCATCCAGGGTGTTCTGGCTGGCCTTGCGAGTGGCAACCTTGTCACCCTTCTCCTGGCACTCGCGGATGTAGGCATCCGCCTGCTCCAGGAAGTTGGCGGGCAGTTCACCGGCCTGGCGACGCAGGAAGTCCGCCGCCAGTTCCGGGTAGGCCGCTTTATAGGCATCGAAACGCTGCTGCCAGTCACTCTGGGCGGCGGCACCCTTTTCGCTACCATCCCAGGCCTGCTTGATCTCGGCGGGAATCTCGAAGGGACCGTGCTTCCAGCCCAGCGATTCCCGGGTCAGGGCAATTTCATCTTCACCCAGGGCGGCACCGTGGGATTCTTCCTTGCCCTGCTTGTTGGGGCTGCCGAAACCGATAACGGTCTTGCAGCAGATCAGGGTGGGTTGATCGGTATTGGCGCGGGCATTCTCGATGGCCACCTGCACCTCTTCGGCATTGTGGCCATCCACATTGGGAATCACCTGCCAGCCGTAGGCACGGAAACGTTCCACGGTGTCATCGGTGAACCAGCCTTCCACCTCACCATCAATGGAAATGCCGTTGTCGTCATAGAAGGCTACCAGCTTGCCAAGGCCCAGGGTTCCGGCCAGGGAGCAGGCTTCGTGGGAGATACCTTCCATCATGCAGCCATCACCCAGGAAGCAGTAGGTGTAATGATCGACGATAGCGTGCCCTTCACGATTGAACTGACCCGCCAGCATCTTTTCCGCCAGCGCCATGCCCACCGCATTGGCAATACCCTGGCCCAGCGGACCGGTGGTGGTTTCGATGCCCGGGGCGTCGCCGTATTCCGGGTGGCCGGCGGTGGGGCTACCCAGCTGACGGAAGTTCTTGATGTCGTCCAGGCTGACGCCGTAGCCGCTCAGGTGCAGCAGGCTGTAAAGCAGCATGGAGCCGTGACCATTGGACAGCACGAAGCGATCCCGGTCGGGCCAGGTGGGATCCTGCGGGTTGTGCTTGAGGAAGCCGCGCCAGAGTACCTCGGCGATATCGGCCATTCCCATGGGCGCACCGGGGTGCCCGGAATTGGCTTTCTGTACCGCATCCATACTCAGGGCACGGATAGCGTTGGCGAGTTCACGGCGGGCGGGGGCACTGGACATGCAGGGCTCCAAACTGGCTGGTGGCTGAAAAGGGGCGCTATTGTCCCTCATGGGGGTAATCGCTACAAGCCGCAAGCTGCAAGCCAGAAGGCAGTCCGCAAACCACTGAAAGGCGGCCATGACGGCATCGGCGACATATCCCTCCCCCCGCCAGCCCGATGCCTTGCCGGTGCCCGCAAAAACCTATATCAATTTATTTTGATTTAGCTGTTCATTACGCTAGAATCCGTCCCTATGAATGCACAAGCACCCGACGCACCGGAGATCACCGATCATCTGGCGGGCTTCCTCAAGGCCGCTGGCGACCCGTTACGTTTGCAGGTGCTGCAGGTGCTGGGCCAGAACAGCTTCGGGGTGCTGGAGCTGTGCGACATCATGGCCATGAAACAGTCCGGCATGAGCCACCACCTGAAGGTACTGGCCCAGGGCGGACTGGTAGAGAAACGGCGGGAAGGCAACTCGATCTTCTACCGCCGGCGCCTGCCCCAGGCGGACAGCGTGGAGGGTGCACTTCACGGCGCCTTGCTGGATGAGCTGGATGATGGCCACCTGGATGCCGGTGTTGCCGAGCGACTGGAGCAGGTACAAAGCCAGCGGGCGGCGCAAAGCCGGGCCTTTTTTGCCCGCCATGCGGAACTGGACGACCAGCAGGAGCTGATTGCCGACTACGGCCAGTACGCCGAGCAGGCCCTGGAGCTTCTCACCCGGGCCTGCCCGGAGGGCCCAGAGAACAAGAGCGCCCTGGAAATCGGCCCCGGAGATGGCCAGTTCCTGCTCGAGCTGGCCGCCCGTTTCGATACCGTGCAGGGCCTGGACAATGCCGAGGCCATGCTGGAACGGGCCCGCCAGAGCCTGGCTGTCGCCAAACGGCAAAATGTGGAACTGATACTGGGGGAATGGCCGGCCAGCGCCACCACCCTGCCCACAGTCGATGCTGTGGTGCTGAACATGGTGCTGCATCATTTGCCCGCCCCCGCCAGCGCCATTGGTGCGGCGGCCCGGCAATTGAATGCTGGCGGCACCCTGCTGATCACCGACCTGTGTCGGCACGATCAGCACTGGGCCCATGAGGCCTGTGGTGATTTCTGGCTTGGCTTCGAAGAAGCCGATCTGGTGGACTGGGCCGGCCGTGCCGGTCTTGAGTTGCAGGAAAGCCAATTTCTGGCCCTGCGCAATGGTTTTCAGGTGCAGGTACGCACCTTCAGGAAGAGTTGAAAGTTTTTGGCGCCTGTTGAAGGCAACGTAACGCACACTTGAATAACGGGAGCACTCCAGTAATGAGTGAATATTCCATCTTTACCTCCGAATCTGTATCCGAAGGCCACCCGGATAAAATGGCCGATCAGATCTCGGACGCCGTTCTGGATGCCATCATCAAGGATGACCCCCATGCACGGGTGGCGGTGGAAACCATGGTGAAAACCGGTATGGCCATCGTCGCCGGTGAAGTCCGCACCAGCACCTATGTGGAACTGGAGGACATCGTTCGCCAGGTCATTCTGGACATCGGCTATGACAGCTCCGACAAGGGTTTCGACGGCGCCAGCTGTGCAGTACTCAACGGCATCGGCAAACAGTCCGCGGATATCGCCATCGGTGTCGACGAGGCCGAAGACAAGGAAATGGGCGCCGGCGACCAGGGCCTGATGTTCGGTTTTGCCACCGACGAAACCGACACCCTGATGCCGGCGCCGATTTATTACTCCCACCGTCTGGTGGAGCGTCAGGCTGAACTGCGCAAGAACGGCACCCTGCCGTGGCTACGCCCGGATGCGAAAAGCCAGGTCACCCTGCGCTACGACAACGGCAAACCGGTGGCCGTGGATGCGGTGGTGCTGTCCACCCAGCACGCGCCGGAAATCAAGCTGGCGGACCTGCGTGAAGCGGTGATGGAAGAAATCATCAAGCCGGTGCTGCCAGAGGAGTGGCTGCACAAGGACACCCTGTACCACGTGAACCCCACCGGGATTTTCGTGATCGGCGGTCCCATGGGTGACTGCGGCCTGACCGGTCGTAAAATCATCGTGGATACCTATGGCGGCATGGCCCGCCATGGTGGTGGCGCCTTCTCCGGCAAGGACCCGTCCAAGGTAGACCGCTCAGCGGCCTACGCCGGTCGCTATGTCGCCAAGAACATCGTTGCCGCTGGCCTGGCCAGCAAGTGCGAGATCCAGGTGAGCTATGCCATTGGCGTGGCCGAGCCCACTTCCATCTCCGTCAACACTTTCGGCACCGGCAAAATCAGCGACAACGCGATTGTCGATCTGGTCCGCGAACATTTCGATCTTCGCCCGCGGGGCATCATCGAAATGCTCGACCTGCGCAAGCCGATCTACCGGCCCACTGCCAGCTACGGCCACTTCGGCCGCGAAGGTTTCAGCTGGGAGAAAACCGACAAGGCTGCAGACCTGGCCAAGGCGCTTTAACAACGACATCACTGCCGGCGTCGTCTCTGCGACGGCGCCGGCAACATCCCGATAACGTCAGCCCAGTGAGGGGCGCTGCAGCGGCATGACCGCGAGGCTCGCAGGGCTGACACAGAAAGAGCAACGGCGCCCATTCGTCAAAAACGAATGGAGAACACCATGAACGCAAAAGCGGACACTTTTACCGACTTTAAAGTGGCAGATATTTCCCAGGCCGCCTACGGTCGCTCCGAGATTCATATTGCCGAAACCGAAATGCCGGCACTGATCACCATCCGCGAAAAGTACCGGGCCGAACAGCCGCTGAAAGGCGCCAAGATCATCGGCTGTATCCACATGACCATTCAGACTGCGGTGCTGATCGAAACCCTGGTCGCCCTGGGCGCGGAAGTGCGCTGGTCAAGCTGCAATATCTTCTCCACCCAGGACCACGCCGCTGCCGCCATCGCTGCCGCCGGCGTACCGGTATTCGCCTGGAAAGGAGAAACCGAAGAAGAGTACATGTGGTGCATCGAGCAGACCTGCCGCGACGGCAACGGCGAGCTGTGGGACGCCAACATGATCCTGGATGACGGCGGCGATCTGACCGGCTACATCCACGACACTTATCCGCAGATGCTGGACAACATCCACGGCATCACCGAAGAGACCACCACCGGTGTGCACCGTCTTTACGAGATGCTCAACAAGGGCACCCTGAAAGTGCCGGCGGTGAACGTGAATGACTCCGTCACCAAGAGCAAGAACGACAACAAGTACGGTTGCCGCCACTCTCTCAATGACGCCATCAAACGCGGCACCGATCACCTGCTGTCCGGCAAGAAAGCGCTGGTCATCGGCTATGGTGATGTGGGCAAGGGCTCTGCCCAGTCCCTGCGTCAGGAAGGCATGATCGTGAAGGTCACCGAAGCGGATCCGATCTGTGCCATGCAGGCATGCATGGATGGTTACGAAGTGGTCAGCCAGTTCAAGGATGGCATCAACGACGGCACCGAAGCGTCCATCAACACCGAACTGCTGGGCACCACCGACCTTCTGGTTACCACCACCGGCAACTTCAATGTCTGTGACGCCAACATGCTCAAGGCTCTGAAGAAAGGCGCCGTGGTCTGCAACATCGGCCACTTCGACAACGAAGTGGACACCGCCTTCATGCGCAAGACCTGGGAATGGGAAGAAGTGAAGCCGCAGGTGCACAAGGTATGGCGCGACAAGGCCGCCGGTGACTTCCTGCTGCTGCTCTCCGAGGGTCGCCTGGTGAACCTGGGCAACGCCACCGGCCACCCCAGCCGCATCATGGATGGCTCCTTCGCCAACCAGGTACTGGCGCAGATGTACCTGTTCGACCAGGGCTACGCCAAGCATTCTGACACCGTGAAGGAAAAAATGCTCAAGGTGGAAGTGCTGCCCAAGCACCTGGACGAAGAAGTGGCTCGCTATATGGTGCAGGGCTTCGGTGGCGTGATCACCAAGCTGACCAAAGAGCAGGCAGACTACATCGGCGTGGACGTGAACGGCCCGTACAAGCCTGAGCACTACAAGTACTAAAGGCTGTTTTTACCACAGCGGGCACAGAGTTCACCGAGGAAAAACAATGCGTATATTGATGGCGATGGTTTTAACTCTGTGTGCTCTGTGACCTCTGTGGTGAAACGGCTTTTGATCGAAAAGGCACTAGCCAAATGAGCAAAAGAATCAGTTTTGAATTTTTCCCGCCGAAAACCGATGCGGGAAAAGAAAAGCTGCTGGCTACCCAGCAGAAACTCTTGGCCAAGAACCCTGCGTTTTTTTCCTGCACCTTTGGTGCCGGGGGCTCCACCCGTGACAACACCCGCGACATGGTCAACCAGTTGCGCAATCAACATGGCGATACGGCTCCGCACCTGAGCTGCATTGGCCAGAGTCGCGACGAAATCCTTGAACTGGTGAACGGTTACAAGGATGCCGGCGTGACCCGCATCGTCGCCCTGCGCGGCGACCTGCCCTCCGGCATGGGTTATGCCCAGAGCGAAATCAAGTACGCCGACGAGCTGGTGCAACTGATCCGCGAGGAAACCGGCGATCACTTCACCCTGGAAGTGGCCGGCTACCCGGAAATGCATCCCCAGGCGCGCAGCTTCGAAGACGATATTGCCCACTTCAAGCGCAAGATCGACGCCGGCGCCAACAGCGGCCTGACCCAGTATTTCTACAACGCGGATGCCTACGGCTACTACCTGGATGCGCTGCAGAAAATCGGCTGCGACGCGCCGGTTTATCCGGGCATCATGCCGATCCTCAACGTCGCCAACCTGGTACGCTTCTCCAGCACCTGCGGCGCCGACATCCCCCGCTGGCTGCACAGCAAGCTCAACGACATCAAGGATGATGACGCGGCAGTGAAAGCCTTCGGCGAGGAAGTGGTCACCCGGCTGTGTGAACGCCTATTGGCCATGGGCGCACCGGGCCTGCATTTCTACACCATGAACCAGGCCGGTCCGAATCTGCGGATTCTGGATAATCTGGGGATGTGACAGGCAGTGAACTGTGAACAGTGAACAGTGAACAAGATAGGCTGGTGTAGCTGCCTATCTTGTCAATTTTTTGGCTCTTGATTTTCGCTATTAACTGTTAACTATTATGCCATTCCGCTATTTCCCTTAGCGTATAACCGTATTTCCCCACCTGCACCCTCCTCCCTAAGCTTGAATATGAACATTCACAGAGCTGGCCCAGGGCCGGTCACAAACTGTCCCTGCGGCGGCTCGCTATTCCCGGCCTACCATCTCCGGGAGGAGGTCTATCATGCCTGCCCGCGCACTGGCTGATTTTCTCGACAACAACAATGTGAACTATCACTGCTATAACCACCCGCCAGCCATTACCGCTTCCGAGGTGGCCCAGTCCAGCCATATTCCCGGACGACACATGGCCAAAACGGTTATCGTGGATGTGGATGGCGAACTGGCCATGGCGGTGCTGCCATCGGATCAATACCTGGAACCGGACCGGTTGCGCCAGGCGCTGAATGCCAACAGCGTCCGGCTGGCTCAGGAGGAGGATTTCAAGGATCGCTTCCCGCTTTGCGAACCCGGTGGCGAACCACCGTTCGGCAATCTCTACAACATGAAGGTGTATGTGGATGACACCATGATCAGCGAAGACTGGCTGGCCTTTAATGCCGGCACCCACACGGAAGTGATCAAGATGGGCATGGGCGATTTTCTCCGTCTGAGCGAAGCCCAGTCCTGCTCCTTCGCCATGCTGCATTGATTTTCACCAGCATCACGATCCCCTCTTACCCCCGCCTTCGCGGGGGTATTTTTTGTCTGCTCACTGCCGACACACTGTCATCCCTCCGCCAGATCACCATGGTATGCTGAGCAAAAATCAGCTGATGGAAATGCTTCGAATGTCCCGCTCCCCCCTGCGCCGTACCAAGATTGTCGCCACCGTTGGCCCTGCATCGTCCTCCGAGTCTCGACTCGATGCCCTGATCCGGGCTGGCGTCAATGTGTTCCGCCTGAACTTTTCCCACGGCAACGCCGACACTCACCGGCAAACCGCGCAAACCATTCGCCACTGCGCCGAGCAATGTGGCGAGCACGTGGCGATTCTGGCAGACCTGCAAGGTCCGAAAATCCGTATCGGCAGCTTTCCCGGTGGCCCCATCCTGCTGAAGGCCGGCCAACCCTTTGCCCTGGATACCGCCCTGGCAGACGATGCCGGCAACGACCAACAGGTCGGCGTGAGTTATCCACCACTCCCGGACGATTGCCAACCCGGCGATGTGTTGCTGCTTAACGACGGCCTGCTGGAGCTGAAAGTCACCGCCATCAACGGCACCCGGGTGGACTGTACGGTGCTGGTGGGCGGCGAGCTGTCGGATCACAAGGGGGTGAACCGCAAGGGGGGCGGGCTCAGCGCCCGGGCGCTGACCGACAAGGATCTGGCTGACATCATCACCGCCGCCGATATGGACGTGGATTTTCTTGCTCTCTCCTTTCCTCGCGATGCTGACGATGTGGAAGAAGCCCGCCTGCGCTATCAGCAGGCCGGCGGCCAGGGCGGCATTATTGCCAAGATTGAACGAGCCGAAGCAGTGGCAGACGACGCCACTCTGGATGCCATCATCGAGGCCTCCGACGGCGTCATGGTGGCGCGCGGTGATCTGGCGGTGGAGATTGGCGACGCCGAACTGGTGGGAGTGCAGAAACATATTATTCGCCGGGCACGAGCACTGAACCGTTTCGTCATCACCGCCACACAGATGATGGAATCCATGATTCATAGCCCACAACCCACCCGTGCGGAAGTCTCCGATGTGGCCAATGCAGTACTGGATGGCACCGATGCGGTAATGCTGTCAGCGGAAACCGCAGTAGGTGAATATCCGGTAGAAACCGTACAGGCCATGGACCGCATCATTCTTGGCGCAGAGCGTACCTGGCAGGAAAGGCGCACGGACCGTCCCATCAACGACAATACCGACAACATCGATGAAGTCATTGCCATGGCCGCCATGCAGGCTGCCAACCGTCTCAGCAACGTCACCGCCATCATCGCCATGACCGAAAGCGGCAACACTCCGCGGCTGATGTCGAGACTGCGCTCCGGCATTCCCATCTATGCCTTTACTCCCTACCCCAGCAGCCAGCGCCGGGTGGCGATCCTGCGTGGCGTGCGCGCTATCCCCTTTGATAGCCATGCCATTGCCAGCGATGAAGTAAACCGCCGTGCAGTGGCGATCCTGGAAGAAATGGGGGTGGTACAGGAGGGCGACCGGGTACTGATCACCAAGGGCAACTACAACGATGCCCACGGCGGCACCAACACCCTGAAGGTGATCCAGGTGGGCGGCAATATTCAGTAGCGCATCGTCGCCACCTTGCGCCTTGTAACAGCCCCTAACCAATCCCATACGCAAAAAGACGTCAGTAACGGAACGGCGGTACTAGACTCATTGTTACCCTTCCCACAGGAAGCATAACAATGAGAATCGGTCTGGTTGTGGACTCGGGTTGTGATCTGCCCAAGGACTTTATTGACGCTAACAACATCCTGGTAATGCCGGTGCCCATCCGCATCGGCAAGGAAATTTTCGTGGATGACCGCGACCCGCAACGGGCCCGGGAGTTTTACGCCCGCCACGAAGTGGACAAGAACCACGACGCGGAAACCGCACCGCCAACGGTGGATCAGATCCGCACCCTGTTCCTGGAACAGGCAGTAGGGGAATTCGACTACGCTCTGGTGCAGACGGTGCCGAAAAGCCGTAGTCCGATTTTCGAGAACGCCACCGACGCCGCCCATGCCATCCTCGCCGACTACAAGAAATACCGGGAAGCGGCTGGCCGGGAAGGACCGTTCCGTATCCGCGTCAGTGACAGCCAGACGCTGTTTGCCGGCCAGGGTGTGCTGGCTGCGGAAACCATGCGGCTGATCAATGACGGCATGAAAGTCGGCGATATCCGCCAGCGCGTCAGTGACCTGACCCCGAAAACCGTAGGCTATGCCGTGGTGCCGGATCTCTATTACGTCCACAAGCGCGCCCGCAAGAAAGGTGACAAGAGCGTGGGTTTCGTCGGGGCCCTGATGGGCTCGGCACTGGACATCAAACCCATCCTCTGTGCCCGCCAGGACCAAACCTTCCCGGTGGCCAAGGTGCGCGGCTTTGAAACCGCCGTGGCAAAGATGTTTACCCACGCCTGCGCCTGCGTGGAACAGGGGCTATTAACCCCCATTGTCTGCGTCAGTTATGCCGGCGACCCGGATGCGGTCTACCAGATGCCTGGCTTCAGCCAACTGAAAGCCACCACAGAGAAACACGAGGTGGACCTGCTGATCAGTCACATGGGGCTTACCGGGGGCGTCAATATCGGCCCCGGCGCCATCAGTGTGGGCTTCATCACCGACCAGATGGATTTCGCCTGACCCTGTCCTGCGGGATGAATTCAGGAGTCGGCAGCGCTATCAGCCCGCCAAACCGCCGAAAAGGGATGGCTGTGCTTTCTTGAGCGCCGCCCGGCAACGGCTTTTCGGCAACACCCATCCTCCTCTATTGCTGGCATAGTAGCGCCAGCCATAGGCAGGCTGCGCCAGACAGCCTGTATTCAGGGCGCCCCGGATTCTGCTTCGGGGCGCTGCATAGAAGGAGGAACCATGTCTGATTCCATCAGTACCTTGAAGAACAAGGGGCTGCCAGCTGACGCGCTGGCCTTTATCGAGTCCCTGCCCGCCGATCAGGCCGGCAAACTGGCCGATGCCGTCCTTGCGGCTCTGGAAACCAAAGACGCCAGAGTCGAAAAAGCGATGAACAACGCACTTAACGTCGTGCCCGGGCCCTTCCGCCGCCCGGTGAAAAAAATGCTGTTCGGTTAAGGAGACAGACATGCATATTGAAACTCAGGCCGAACTGCTCAAACTCAGCCGCTTGCTGGAAAACCAGGAAAGCGATCTGGCTTTCCTGGACGGCCAGAATCTGGACACTCTGGCGTCGTTCCGCAGTGCCATCTCCGGTTTTTTCTACGAGCAGCACCAGGACAGCTATCAGCGCCTGGCCGGCATCAGCAAACTGGTGCCCACCGGTGCCAGCGCCAAACTGGCAACCACCGTGCTCGGCTCGGTACTGGCCGCCGGGATTGCCTCCGAGCTGCCCCCGGAGCGCGCCATCAAGCTGGCTGACAAGCTGCCCGAAGACTTCCTGGCCAAGCTATGCATCCACCTGGAGCCCAGGTACTCCCGGGAACTGCTGGCCGCCATGCCCGACAAGATTGTCGCCTCCGTTGCCAAGACTCTGCTGACCATGGGCGAGCACATCACCCTGGCCCGCTTTGTGGCGGTGATTCAGCCCTCTGCCCTGAAAGCCGTCACCAGCAACATCGATGATGGCGAAGCCATGGTGAAGATTGCCCTTTACCTGGAAGACAAGAGCAAACTGGACACCGTGCTGGCCTTGCTCAGCGAAGCGCAGCAACGGGCCACCCTGAAAGCCGCCACCGACCATGAACTGTGGCCGGCAGTGCTGTCCCTGAACGGGCACCTGAATACCGAACTGCGCGGCCAGATGGGCAACCTGGTGGCCGAACAGGGCGAAACCGTCATCAGCCACATCATCGAAGTGGCCAGTGAACAGCGCCTCTGGACCAACCTGCTACAAGCCGTGAATGCCATGGACAACCAGCATCAGCAGATGGTGGTAAATGTGCCCAAGCTGCGCGAAGCAGACATCATGGAAAGCCTGATTGCCACCGTGGCCAGTGAAAACAGCTGGGATGAGCTGCTCACCCTGTTGCCGCTACTGGATCAGGAACACCTGACGCCGGCGGTGGATGTGCTCACCAGTAGCCAGCCGCAGGCACTGGGCCAGGCGCTGGGGCAGGCCCACGACAGCAAGCTGCTGGGCCTGTTCGGCCACCTGCCTGAGGCGGAGCTGCCCCGTGTGGCCAAGGTGCTCAAAAGCCATGCCGCCGATAACTGGCAAGCCTTCGCGGCACGCAACGGTGATGCCCACGAAATCGAGGCACTGAAAGCGCAAATGGCGTAACAAGAAATGCCGGGCCATCGCCCGGCATTTTTTTATCCCGCGCCTTCGGGATACTGCGGCAAGCCATCATCGATGGCCCACCAGTTACACGCCGAATCCGTATAGATATGAAACGCGGGCCGCGTGGCCAGCGGCTCATTCAGCAGCCCCGCCCGAATCCGTACCACGCCCGGCTTGCTCTCATGGCAGCTGTAAATCGGCGAACCACACTCCCGGCAAAACACCCGCTGCTTGCCCGGCGAAGATTCATAGCGTTTCAATAACGCTTCACCCCTGACCCAATGCAGCTTTCCTCTGGCCACGGGAATATTGGTCACCAGTGCCGTGCCCTGGGCCTTGCGACATTGCTGACAATGGCAGACCTGAATCGGCGCCAGCTCACCGGCGATTTCAAAGGTGATGCCGCCGCAAAGACAGCTTCCCGTATACATATCCACTCCGTTTTAGTTGCTGTAGGAGCTCCTACAAAAAGGCTTCAGCGTCTTTCAACGCACCATACCCTCCACCAGAAAATCCACAAACTGGCGCACCTTGGGCGACAGATGCCGGTGGCGTGGATAGACCACCCACACCGCCGTGTGGGTGCAGGCGTACTGACCCAGCACCGAGACAAGGCGACCGTCGGCCAGATCATCCTCCACGTAATAATCCGGTAGCTGCGCCAATCCCAGGCCCTTACGGGCTGCATCCAGCAGTGCCATGCCGGAGTTGCCCTTCCAGCTTCCCTGCACTTTCCATTGCCGGTGCTGGCCATCCACATCCACCGCCCACTGGTCCGCGGAACCAAGCAGGCAATTGTGCTGGCTCAGCTCCCCTAACGTGTGGGGGCGGGCATGGCGCTGGAAATAGTCGGCGGAACCGACAATGTATTCCCGACGCGGGCAAAGCTTGCGGGCAATCAGCGATGAATCCGGCAGGGCACCGGTACGGATGGCTACATCAAAACCCTCGTCGATGATATCCACCCGCCGGTTGGTGAAATCCAGCTGTATCGACAGTTGCGGATGGCGGGCCAGAAAATCATTTACCAGCGGCGCGATATAGCGCTCACCAAAGGTGGTGGCGCAGGTCAGCTTCAGCACCCCGGTGGGGCGCTGCTGATAATCACTGATCGCCGACAGCGCCTCCTGGAAACCGTCAAACAACTGACCACAGTGGTCGAAGTAGACCGCCCCCGCATCGGTGAGCTTCAAGCGCCGGGTGGTGCGGTAAAGCAACTGGGTGCCCAACTGGGTCTCCAGTCGCGACACCAGCCGGCTCACGTGGGAGCTGGACACCCCCAGGTGCCGGGCGGCATCGGCGAAGGAACCCCGGCGTACTACTTCTACAAAGGCTTCAATACGATCCCAGTGCTGCATTGTTGCTACCTGACAATAATCTCTTGCCAGATTGTGCCTTATAGCCTTATTCGTGTCTGCGTATAGTGAATCAACCATTCGCAATGCTTGCAGCGCGAATCGCGTTAACGCCCTCTACTCGTCAAGAAGGAATCACCATGAAATCCCGTGCCGCTATCGCCTGGGAAGCAGGCAAACCCCTACAGATCGAAGAAGTGGATGTGGCCGGCCCCAAGGCCGGGGAAGTGCTGGTGCAGATCGTCGCCACCGGCGTTTGCCACACCGATGCCTACACCCTGTCCGGCAAGGACCCGGAAGGTATCTTTCCTTCCATTCTTGGCCATGAAGGCGCCGGTATCGTGCAGGAAGTGGGCGAAGGTGTGACCAGTCTGAAACCCGGTGACCACGTGATTCCGCTCTATACCGCCGAGTGCCGCCAGTGCAAATTCTGCCTCAGCGGCAAAACCAATCTGTGCCAGGCGGTGCGCGCCACCCAGGGTCAGGGCCTGATGCCGGACAGCACCAGCCGCTTTTCCCTGAACGGCAAACTGCTGCATCACTACATGGGCACCAGCACCTTTTCCGAATACACCGTGGTGCCGGAAATTTCCCTGGCCAAGGTCAGCAAGGAAGCCCCCCTGGACAAGATCTGCCTGCTTGGCTGTGGCGTCACCACCGGCATCGGCGCGGTGCTCAATACCGCCAAGGTGGAGCCCGGGTCCACGGTGGCCGTGTTCGGACTCGGCGGCATCGGTCTGTCGGTGATTCAGGGCGCGGTGATGGCCAAGGCAGAACGCATCATCGCCATCGACACCAACCCGGCCAAGGAAACCCTGGCCCGGCAGTTCGGCGCTACCGATTTCATCAACCCGAAGGATTACAACAATTCCATTCAGGAAGTGATTGTCGAACTCACCGACGGCGGCGTGGATTATTCCTTCGAGTGCATCGGCAACGTGAACGTGATGCGTTCGGCGCTGGAGTGCTGCCACAAGGGCTGGGGCGAATCCATCATCATCGGCGTGGCCGGCGCCGGCGAGGAAATTGCCACACGCCCGTTCCAGCTGGTTACCGGTCGGGTCTGGAAAGGCTCCGCTTTCGGCGGCGTCAAAGGCCGCACCGAACTGCCCGGCTATGTGGATCGTTACATGAACGGCGAGATCAAGATCGACGAATTCGTCACCCACACCATGGGCCTGGACGAGATCAATACGGCGTTTGATTTGCTACATGAAGGCAAGAGCATTCGTTCGGTGATTCTTTTTTAAGATGCAATGAATTCCGACTGTAGGAGCACCTCTCGAGGTGCGAATCTGCTTTAGAGGGCTCCTTGCCAGACCAGGTTCGCACCTCGAGAGGTGCTCCTACAGCGGCTTCGTCAGAAAGGATAAATCATGTCTGATATCGAACTGGTTTCTGCCACCAAATCCTTTGGTGGCTGGCTGAAACGCTACAAGCACCGCAGTCAGGTACTCAACTGCGAGATGATCTTCGCCATTTATCTGCCACCGGCCGCCGATGAAAACCACGTTCCTCTGCTGTGGTGGCTGTCCGGCCTTACCTGTACCGATGAAAACTTCATGCAAAAAGCCGGCGCTCAACGCACCGCCGCCGAGCTGGGCCTGGCCATGGTCTGCCCGGACACCAGTCCGCGCGGCACCGATCTGCCCGGTGAGCACGACAGCTATGATTTCGGCTCTGGTGCCGGTTTCTATGTGAACGCCACCCGCGCCCCCTGGAGCCAGCACTACCGCATGTACGACTACGTGATCGATGAGTTGCCGGCACTGCTGCGTGACCATTTCCCCCTTAATGGTCGCGAGGCCATCAGCGGCCATTCCATGGGTGGCCATGGCGCCCTGATCTGCGCCCTGAAAAACCCGGGGCGCTACACCTCGGTCTCCGCCTTCGCGCCGATCAGCCACCCGATGCAATGCCCCTGGGGTAAAAAAGCCCTGAACGGTTTCCTGGGTGATGATCAGGAAAGCTGGAAAGCCTGGGATGCCTGCGAGCTGGTCAAGGCCTATGGCAGCGACCTGGCCTTGATGGTGGACCAGGGCGATGCGGATAACTTCTACACCGACGGTCAACTACAACCAGAAGCTCTCAGCGCCGCCTGCGAGGAAGCCGGCGTGCCAATCACCCTGCGCATGCAGCCCGGTTATGACCATTCCTATTTCTTTATCGCCAGCTTTATTGACGATCATCTGAAATATCACTTCCACCACCTGACGCAATAAATCTTTCGAGCAGAGCGCCATCACGTAGGGTGGGTTAGCCGAAGGCGTAACCCACCAGCCAGACACCGCCAAACCACGGCGCAGGTCGATGGTGGATTACGCCTTCGGCTAATCCACCCTACCGTTCTACCGCTTGGTCATCCGCTGTTGTGGATTCTCACGCTTCCATGGCAACGTAACCCGGTTGCTGTTCAACCCGTTTCAGCCAGGCACGAATCGCCGGATAATTCGCCAGAGAAAAACCGCCCTGCCCGGCCACATGGGTGTAGGCATACAAGGCAATATCGGCAATGGAATAATCACTGCCGACAAAGAAGTCCCGCTCTGACAAATGGGTTTCCATAACACTCAGGGCGTCATGGCCTTTCTGCTGTTTTTCCGTCAGTGCCTCAGCGTATTTTTGCTTTTCTCCCAGCACATGAATCCAGTAGCGCGAGGTGGCGATATTGGGCTCGTGGTTGTATTGCTCGAAAAACATCCATTGCAATATCTGGGCTTGCTGAAACGCATCCACGGGCATCAGTTTACTGTCTCTGGCCAGATACCAGAGCGCCGCACTGGATTCGGGCAGCACCCTGTTATCAGGTGTCACCAATACAGGTATACGACCATTGGGATTGATGGCGAGAAATTCTGCGGTGCGGGTTTCACCGCGGGTGATATCCTTTTCGATACGCCGAAAGGGTATTCCCAACTGGGCCATGGCCAGCCGCAGCTTGTAGCAGTTGCCGGACGAGGCAAATTCATAAAGCGTAAACATCACTTTTCCTTGTGATAGAGAGAGACGTATTACCGGTATATCCTTTCAAACCCTTCGGCACTGAAACCGTTCATCCGTCGCTTGCCCACCAGAATAACGGGGACCCCCTTGCCTTCCAGTGCGTCAAATCGTGCCTGGGCTTTCGGATCGTTATCAATATCGTATTCGGTAAAGGGGATATTATTGTCATTGAAGTAACGACGGGCTTTCTTGCACACCCCGCACCACTGAGTGGCATACATGATGACCCTGGCACCACGCGCTGCCGGCTCCGGCACGCCCTTGCCGAGGCTTTCGTAGGTCACGCTCTCGAATGTATTGATGCGGACGTTGACGGCCTGTGCCCGGTCATTGTCGGCAGGCTTGTCACCAAAATGGACACGCCCCTGCGCATCGGTCCAGGTATAGATCTCTGCGCAGGCCTGTCCTGCCAACAGCATGGCACTGGCAAACAGCAGTAACGCTATGCATCCCTTCATGACCCCCCCTCCTTTTGCGTGGTCAGCTTACCGTCAAATCTCACACCGAGAAACCCGCACAGGCGACAGGCATAGCACAGGGTGGATTAGCCGAAGGCGTAATCCACCATTGAGCGGTGGGGTGATTGGAGGCGGCTGGCTGGTGGATTACGCCTTCGGCTAATCCACCCTACGGCCACGAGCATCAAAAAAAAGCCAGGGCATTGCCCTGGCTATGGCTCGGGAGAGCGAGACTAAAACCGGGAAGAGTCAGTCGTTGATAAAACCCGCAAGGCGCTGATTGATGGTGCCCACGCACTCGCTGATGATGTCATCAATAATTTCCGCACAGCTGGGATAACTGTCGATCAGCCCCTGAACCATGCCGGAGGTCCAGATGCCGCCATCGATTTCACCGGAGGTCAGTGCCGCCTTGCCTTTCACGCCCGCGACCAGGTCCTGGATGTAATCGAACTTCATGCCCTGCCCCTTTTCCCGCTCAATCTCGTTGACCTGGGTGGCAACCGCATTCTTGAAAACGCGAGCGGTATTTTTCAACGGACGGAAGATCAGGGCGGTATCCAGCTCGGACGCTTCGGCAATGGCACGCTTCATGTTTTCATGCACTGGCGATTCTTTCGACGCCAGGAAACGGGTGCCCATGTTGATGCCGTCCGCACCCAGCGCCAGGCAGGCCGCCATCTGTGCACCGGTACCGATACCGCCGGACGCCAGCATGGGAATCTTGATCACTTTGGCCGCCGCCGGCAGCAACACCAGATTGGGGATGTCGTCCTCCCCCGGGTGACCGGCACATTCGAAACCGTCCACGGAGACTGCAGCCACCCCCACTTTTTCTGCCTTCAGCGCGTGACGCACGGAGGTGCATTTGTGCACCACCTTTACACCGGCGCCTTCGAACAGAGGCATGAAGGGTTCCGGGTTGCGGCCAGCGGTTTCCACAACGGAGATATTGTTTTCACAGATCACCCGGGCGTATTCCTCGTAGGGCACCGGCTTGATGGTCGGCAGAATGGTCAGGTTGACGCCGAAGGGCTTGTCGGTCATTTCCTTGCAGCGTTTGATTTCCTTGTCCAGATCTTCCGGAGTGGGCTGGGTCAGGGCAGTGATGATACCCAGGCCGCCAGCGTTGGATACCGCCGCCGCCAGTTCGGCATAGCCCACATTCTGCATGCCGCCCTGCACAATCGGATACTGGATGCCCAGTAATTCGGTAATACGTGTCTTCATGAATGGGGTCCCTTTACTGAATTCAGGCCAGCCCCACAGAACCTGCTCCACGGGGCGTTTGGATGGCGCCAACGTACTCAAGGCCACTATTTTGCAGCAATGACAGGAATGTTCACCCCCTCGGGAATTTTGGATAGCACTGGCCCTGGATCAGCCACCAAGCTGCTGTTTTATAACGCTTTCCATTTTCATAAAGGAAAACTATCAATGCGCATGGATTAGACAGCAATATCGCTTTTGTATGCACTCGCCAGGGCTTTTCTGGCCTTGCCCGGCGAGCTGCCGGTCCAGCGCCGCCAGGCGCGACTGAAGGCGCTGTGCTCGGAAAATCCCAACAACAGCGCGATGTCACCCAGGGTCAGAGAGGGTTCCGCCAGATAATGACGGGCCAGTTGCTCACGGGTGCGATCAAGTAGCTCCCGCCAGGTCAGTTGTCGCTCGGCAAGGCGCCGTTGCAAGGTACGCACAGACATGTGCAGCTCTGCAGCCAGGCGCGGCAGGGTTACCGTCGCCTCCGGCATCAGTCTCACCATGGCCTGCTGCAGGGC
This sequence comes from uncultured Alcanivorax sp., assembly GCF_947258575.1. Taxonomy (GTDB): domain Bacteria; phylum Pseudomonadota; class Gammaproteobacteria; order Pseudomonadales; family Alcanivoracaceae; genus Alcanivorax. Next base: position 121,733 of record NZ_CAMYIV010000005.1, on the reverse strand, counting down.
CCGGTCGAAACTGTCGGAGTCCGGCAGCGCCAACAACATGGCGCGGGCCTGTCGATCCAGCAGATTACGCATGCTGGGATCACTGTGCGGCAGCGGCATGGCAAGAAAGTGAATCGGGAAACTGACGCAGGTGTGGGACTGGGAAAACATCACCGGGCAACCAAAGAACGCCTCATAGGCCTGGCAGGCTTCCTCCGATGGCGATGAAAACACGAAGGACACCGATGTCGGTGAGGGTGGGTCATCGACCAGCCGGCGCAGAAAGGTAATCAGCGCTGCGATGGCCACGGTATCCGCCAGCTGCCCCACGGAGTCTTCCGCGGGCCAGCGCACCTGGATCTGCTCCCCCGCCCCCAACACTTCCACCATGTCCCGGCCGTAAAACAGCGTCTCGTATCGCTGATACGCCTGCATGGCCTCGCCCAGGGTGCGGCAGGTGAGAATCAGGTAGCCGAGCATGCCCACATGGCGGGGCTGCACCATGGCGCCGATGGCCAGGCCCGGCGCCACCTGGTCCGGTCGCAGCGACACCGCCTGCTGTAACAGGTCACGCCACAGCGGCAGGGGCACCAGGTCCGCCGGGCTGCGACTGTCCAGCACGGTGCGTAGAGCCGGTGCCGGCAGGTTTTCCCGGTCCAGCCAGTCCGTGAGCAGCTGCACCCAGGCTCCGGTCACACGCATGGCTGTGGCCATGATCCTCTCCCGCCGTTTGTCCGATGGCATAGATTGTCAAAAATACGGCATGGAACGTCAATACAAACCCGCCCCTCCATCGCACAATGATTCCCTCATCAATCACAACGGGAACGGTGCCCATGGCTCTGATGGACTGGTTCAACAGCGTGTGGCAGAACAGCGGCCTGGCCCCGCTGTGGGAAACGGTGGCTCCCTGGCTGGCCCTGGACGAACGGCAACTGATCTTCATGGTGGCCACGCCCTTTTTTATTGGCGTGTTCCTGTGGGAGTTCCTCAAGATCCGTCACAATGCCGAGCTGGTGGATACCCGGGAATCCATTCGTAATTTCATGCTGGGTGCCGGTTACCAGACTACCGAGTTGCTGTTCGCCGGCCTGATCGCCTTCCCGGTGTATGCCTTTGCCTACCACCACCGGCTGCTGGATATCGAGCTGACCTGGTTCACCGGGGCTCTGTTGTGGGTGCTGACCGATTTCTGCTTCTACTGGATGCACCGCACCTCACACCGGGTGCGCTGGTTCTGGGCCGCCCATGTGACTCACCACTCCTCCGAGCGGATGAACTTTTCCACCGCCATGCGCCAGAACGCCACCAACATTTTCAATGGCGGTTGGTTGTTCTATGTACCGCTGGCCTTTGTCGGCTTCAACCCGGTGTGGATCGGGGTCTGCTACGCCCTGTCACTGGTCTACCAGTTCTTTATCCACACCACCCTGGTGAAACGGCTGCACCCGGCCATCGAGTACGTCTTTAACACGCCGAGCCACCACCGGGTCCACCACGGCCGCAACCCGGACTATATCGACACCAACTACGGCGGCGTCTTCATCGTCTTCGATCGCCTGTTCGGCACCTTCACCCCGGAGCGGGACGAAGAGCCGGTGGAATACGGCATCACCCGCCCGGTGTACAGCAACAACCTGCTGGTAGCCTGGTGTCATGAATACGTGGACATGTTTCGCGACATGAAAAAAAGCGGCTCTATCGGGCAGCGGTTGAAACATCTTTGGAAGCCGCCGGAGTGGGAAAGGGAAAACAGTGAATAGTTAACAGTTAATAGTTGCGCGAATAGCGCCAACAGGGATTTGAACGCATGAGGCCGCGCCCAACCATTGAGCGCGGCCTCATGCGTTCCAGAAAAAACAGCGCCCACTCGCGTCGCTGTTCACTGTTAACTATTCACTGTTAACTGCCGTCGCTAGCGCCTGCTGATAAAACCCCCACGCCATCACCCCCGCCAGCAGATTGCCAAACGCCGCCCCCAACGCCAGGCCACCGAAGTCGCCCAGTTGGTAGCCCAGCCACAACAGGGGCAGGTAGCACAGGAACAGGCGCAGGAAGGAAATCAGCATGGCGCGCATGGGCCAGCCCAGGGCATTACTGGCGGAGACCACCAGCATGCAGATGCCGAGCAGGCCATAGCTGGGTGGCAGCCAGCGGATCAGTACTGCCAGGTAGGCCTGCACCGGCGCCGTCTCCACCAGCAGGCTGGCCAGCGGCGCCGCCAGCAAGGCCATCACCAGTCCCAACAAGACCTGCCAGCCAATCACCATGGCCGCCGCCACGCGCATCAGGCGGCGCACTGTCTCCCAGTCGTTGCCGCCGTAGCAACGGCCCAGCCAGGGCGGCAGGGCCATGGTCATACCCAGCACCAGCACGATGGAAAAACTTTCCAGGCGGCTGGCCATCCCCCAGGCGGCCACCGCCTGGTCACCGGCCCGGGCCACCAGGGCGGTGGCCAGCATGGCCGCCAGTGGCGGCATCAACTGGCTGATCATGGCCGGGCCGGCAATCTGCGCGAACGGCCAGGCGGACACCCGCATCTGTACCAGCATGCCATGGCGCTGCACCCAGCCTTTGCCGCGCAGGGCCAGCACCAGAATGCCCAGGCCGATGGCAAAGGCCAGCAGGGAGGCCAGCGCCGCACCCGGCAGGCCGAAGCCGTCCCAGTCACCCGCGCCAAAGATCAGCAGCGGGTCCAGCATCAGGTTGAGCAGGCTGGTGAGCACCATCATCAGGCCCGGAAAGCGGGTATTGCCGTGGGCCCGGAACAGGCTGTAACCGAAGTAGAGTACTCCGCCCACCCACATGGCCAGCACCTGGATCGCCCAGTAGGGGCGAATCAGTTCGCGAATGGCCTCACTGGCACCGATCAGGGTGAACGCCGGGGTCTGAATCAACCACAGGAACAACACCAGGGCTCCCAGCATCAGGCCACCACCGGTAAGCACCAGGGCACCGAGCCGGTTGGCCTGGTCCTGCTGGCCGGCGCCGATGGCCCGGGAGATCAGCGCGGCGATGGCAATGCCGATCCCCACCTGCACGCCGATCACCAGAAACGCCAGTGGAAAGGTAAACGATTGCGCTGCCAGCGGCGCTGTCCCCAACCGCGCCACAAAGATGCTGTCCACCAGGTAGAACCCGAGTAACGACATGACCCCCAGCGCCATGGGCCAGGTCTGCTGCCAGAGCTGGCGGACGAGGGAGAGGGTGGAGGGAGGAGCGGTCTGGGACAATGGGCAACCTTGGTGATGATTCCAGGTCAGGTGAGACTAGCAGGGGTTTGGTTAACAGTTAACAGTGAATAGTTAACAGCTGCGCGATCAGGGCCTGCTTTGAATTTAAACGTATGCGGCCGCGTCCTGATGTTCAGCACGATCTGATACGTTGAAGGAAGCAACACTGCCTTGTGTCGCTGTTTACTATTCACTGTTAACTGTTCACTGGCTGTCAAAGCGGCTGGATACGATCCATCAGCTTGCCGCTTTCCACCAGCTCCAGGAATTCATCGCCCAGCCGCTGGCTCTCACCCACCGCCTTGCGCCAGTAGGCCTCACGGCCAGCATCATCACCCAGGTAATGCTTGAAGTCGGTGCGGTCGGGCAGCTTGCCGTGGGGCAGGCTGGCCAGGTACTCCCGGGAGGGCGACACCAGCAACAGCCGACGCAGGCGCTTGGGGTCGCCGTTGCGCCAGCGCAGGGGCTTGTCGAACCAGCCGGGGATCACCCGGTCGGTGAAGTGCGGGTAGAGGACAATCCCGGCGCTCTGGTAAGGCAGGTCCAGGTGGTAGTCGAGCATGCCGCCGTCCCGATAGACCCCGTCCGGGGCCCCGGGCAACTCGCTGACCCCATCGAGCACCATGGGAATGGCAGCACTGGCCAGCAGGGCCGCGCGCAGGTTCTCCGCCCGCAGGGAAATATGGTGGGTGGTGAAATCATTGAGCGGCCCCACCGGCAAGTCACTGCCATCCGGGTAGACCAGCCCGCGCTCCATGAACAGGCCGGTGGCCTGGCGGCTGAAAAAGTTGGTGCCAATCAGCCCGGCCAGGCCCAGACCCAGCCCCAGACCGCCGTTGCGAGCCATCAACCCGCGGCTGCGAATCACCACGATCACCAGCCGGTAGTCCTGGTTATGCAGAATGTGCTGGTCGCGGTCCTGCAGCAGCTCGGAGAGCATGGCCGCACAGCGATGGCTGACTTCTTTTGCGGTAATGCCTTTGGGAAAACGTTGGCGGGTGTAGAGCTCCGCCAACCGCGCCAGCCCCTGGGCCGGATCCTGGCCCATGGCGATGGCGGCAAAGCGCCAGCTACCGATAGAGGCACCAATCAGGGTACGACGGCGAGGCGCCCGGGGCAGAAAGTCACCGAAAACCGCCCGGTCCAGCCCGTTGATGCCCAACGCCTTGGGCCCACCGGCCGCACCGGGAACAATGTCCACATCCTCGGCACGCAGGCCATATTCGCGCAAATGGGCAATAGCGTCGGTGCCCGCGCGTAACGTCAAGGCCGGGGCTTTGCTGTGAATGGCGACCACCTGTTCTCTCCGAAACCTGCTCAGGAAAGCTATGCATCCTACCCGCTATTGGCAGATTTCCGAAATTGCATTCCGCTATTAGTGAACGCGGCCGCAAGCAGACGGATTGCTGCCTGGCCTGGGCTCAATGCCCCTCGGCAACAGGAAGGCTTGTGCCGCATCCATTCTCACCCTCACTCCTTGCCTGCCAGAAACTCGCCAAACGCCCGGGTAAACGCCAACGGCTGGCTCATCAACGGCACATGACCGGAACGCGGCAGCACCACATGGCGGGCACCGATCAATTCGGCAAAGGCCGCCTGACCTTCGGCGGGATAGAGGGGGGAGCGGGCGCCGGTAATCACCGTGGCCGGCACCGGAAAATCCGCCGCCGTGGGCCGATAATCATGGCTGCCAGACAGGTAGGCCTGCAGATAGGCACGGATATCCGCCAGCTCCGCCACCGGCAGCAGGCGAGCCCACAGCCCGGACCAGCGGGACGTGGCTCGAAAGGCAGAATGCAACTCGGGGCGACCGGCCACCTGGGCGAGAATATGGGTCAGCTGACGCAGCACTGCCTCGCGGACCCCGGCGGCCAGATTGGCGATTCGCCCGTGATCCGGCGCGCCTTCGAGCAATGCCAACAAGTCCCGCAGTTGCGAGAAGAAGTGTTCCTGACGGTCACCGAACAGGCCATGGGCCCAGTCCGGCTGATTGGCGATGCAGGGCGTCTGATCAATATGCAGATAACGGCCCACCGCAGAGAAATCCCCGTGGGCATGCCAGTGCAGGCTGGTGGTGGCGCCCAGGGAATAGCCCACCAGATGGAAATCCTGCAGGCCGAAATGAGCCACCAGATCTTCCATGTCCTGCATGTGGTTATGGAAGACATCCGGCTGATTGAAACGGGCAGAGGCAGAATGTCCCGCCCCGCGCAGATCCGGCATGTAGAACTGGTAACGACGCAGGAATGGCAGCACAAAGGGAAGCCAGTCGCGCCCCTGCATACCCAGCCCGTGCAGCATCAGCACCGGCTGGCCACGCCCCAGAATTCTCACATGCAGCGACTGGCCGTCCCTGGCAGGAAATAAAGGCATCCCGCTCCCCCGTTCTTCCGTATTGTTATTCGCCGTACAGACACAGGTAGGCGGTATCCACTTCCACCTTTACCTGAAAACGGCTGTCTGCCACCACTTCAAAGGTGTCACCGGCAGCAAATGTCTGCCAGTCGGCAGCGCCGGGCAGCTTCACGGTCAGCGCGCCGCTTACCACCGTCATGGTCTCGTGCTCGCTGGTGCCGAACTCGTAATCGCCCGGCGCCATAACGCCGACGGTGGCTGGTTTCGTTTCGGCTTGAAAGGCAATGGATGCCACCTTGGCATCGAAGTATTCGTTGACCTTGAACATGCAAGGGCCTCCGCTGAGTCAATGGAGGCGCGAGTATGCCAAAACCCGCGGTGCCGTGCCGCTTATTTCCAATCCGTGGCGATCGGGGTGCCCTGGCGAACGGTATTGGTGACCGGGGTTTTGCCGGCAATCTCCAGCAGGCGCTGGCGCTGCTCCTCACTCAGCTCACCGCTGCAGGTCAGGGTACGATCGATATATTCCTTGCCCGCATCATCCCGATAAAAGTGTAGCCCCACCTGGATCTCGCCCAGCTCCCAGCCCTTGCGTTCGGCATACATGCGCAAGGTGATGGAGGTGCAGGCCCCCAGTCCGGATAGCAACAATTCGTAGGGGTTGGGGCCGCTGTCACTGCCGCCCAGGCTCTCCCCTTCATCAGCACTGAGCCGATGCTGCCGGGCATCAATCTGCTGCACATACTTCTCAACGCTATGTACCTGTACTCGCGCCATTGCGCTCTCCTTTTCTTTATCGTCCGCCGCTTTCATACTGAAAACCCTTGTTCAATGACTATGCCATGGAGGCGGCCATGAGCAACACCAATGCCAGCGGCGAGATGGTGGAATGCCCCAACCTTGCCGGCAAACCCACTCTCAAGGCAGTAGCTTCACGCAAAAGCATTCTCGGCAGCGGCCTGCCGATCATTCGTCACCTGCCCAGTCGCGATCAACGTTTGATTGGCCCCTGGTGTTTTCTCGATCATATCGGCCCCACCTCACTGGCCGCCGACAATGGCGTCGATGTGGGAACGCATCCCCATATCGGCTTGCAGACCGTCACCTGGCTGTTCGAGGGCGCCTTGCTGCATAAAGACAACCTGGGCTATGAACAGGAAATCCGCCCCGGCCAGCTCAACCTGATGACCGCCGGGCATGGCATCTGTCACTCCGAGGAGAGCCCTGACGGCTTCAGCGGCGCCATGCACGGCCTGCAATTCTGGATCGCCCTGCCCGCCGAACACGAAGACACCGACCCGGCCTTCAGCCATCACACCGATCTGCCGCAATGGCATCAGGATGGTGCGGATATCACCCTGGTGGTGGGCGAACTGGATGGCCGCCGCTCCCCCGCCCAGGTGTTCTCCCCCCTTGTCGGGGCCGATATCGTGGCGAAAGACGCCTGCTCCCTTACCTTGCCGCTGTCTGCGGACTTCGAGCTGGGACTGTGTATCAACGAAGGCAGCGCCGAGGTGGATGGGGAAACCCTGCAGGTCGGCGAGCTGTATTACCTGGGGTGCGGGCGGGACCACCTAACGCTTACCCTGAGGGCCGGCAGCCGGGTGATGCTGCTGGGCGGCGAGCCCCTGGGGCAGCCGGTACTGCTGTGGTGGAATTTCGTGGGCAGGGATCAGGCGCGCCTGGAAACAGCCATTGCGGACTGGAATGACTGGCCCAACAAACGGTTCGGCGATGTAGAGGCCTATCAGGGCAAGCCCCTGAAGGCACCCAGCCTGGACCCGTCGGTACGGCTTAAATGATGCAAATTGGCCCGTAGGAGCCATGCTCGCATGGCGAACCGCTCAACATGTTCGCCATGCAAGCATAGCTCCTACGACGGCCCGCCAAATTCATTTCACTCTTTGGAATGGGAACACCAGTCCATTATCAAGACCCGCGCACCTGCTGGCAGAATATCTCTACGACTTCACTGTCATACGCCGGGTGAGTGATGATGACGTCATAGCTTTTTCCTTTCTCGATCTCACAATCAACCTGATCCACACCGCTCCACATCGCATAACGGAAAACATTCAGTTCCAATGTCTCGTCAGAAGCAGGGACAACGGTTTCATAGTCAGTCGCCTGACCAAAAATAAAGCCATCAACCAGGGCGTCACCACCGACAGATACAGTCAAAGGCTGTCCGCTTAATCCTGAAAGCGCATGAATCAATCGAATCCGGACCTCACCGTCAGATACAGCTGCCACACTCTGCTGGTAATTTCTCAGAATTGGATCGGCGCCACCTGTGCCACTAACCTGCCCCATCAATACAAGGGTGTAGCTCTGTCCGGCTTTCAACTCTAAAGACTGGTCATCCACCAGGGTAGTCGTGTCGTTATTCACATCGAATACAACACTCTCGACATCTGCGTTGAGTTTGAAGGCCACGCCATCCTGCTCGGTGGTGGAATACTGGCGATTTTCAAACAATGGCTCAGAGAGGTTGTTGCGGGCGACCAGGTCTACGGTGGTATCGGCCGCTGTCGTTCCCGCCAACTGGTTATGAAAGAAGAGTCCGGAAGGGTCACGCAGCAGATCCTCCACCTCATCATTGTCGCCACCGCAACCGGACAACACCACAACCCCGGCCATAGCCAGCAAACCCAGCTTTTTCATTGTTTTCTCCCGAATAGATTACCGCCGCCAGAATTACCACGGCGTGCGGTGTTTTTTTGGTAACAGTTGGCAGTTTGGAGGGGTTCGAAAGGGGGAAGTTCCAGCCGTTCAGTTGAACGGCTGGCAGAACAGGGCGATCTGATCATCGTCGCTGTCGAAACGACGGTAGGCAATGATGGCATCGTAGCTACGGCCACTGCTGACGCTACAGCTTACCTGGTCGATCTCCAGGCCCTGGGTTTCGTTATTGACCGTCACCTCCAGGGTGCCACTGGCATTGACCGACACATAGTTGCTGCCTTCGGCATACTCCAGACCGGATACCAGCGACTGGCCGGCAGCGCCCGGCGTAACAACGCTGAGCTCATCGCCGGAAAGGCGCGACAGGGTATTGATGAAGCGCACCCGGATCTGGCCGCTGGTTACCGTCATTTGCTGGTGCCGGTAGGTGCGCAGTTGGCGGTTGTCCAGGGTGGTGTCGCCCATCAGCACCACGGTATAACGATCACCCGCTGTCAGGGTGCGATTCAGGGGACCGTTGACCAGGGTACTGCCGGAGCTGCTGCCTCGGGCATCGAACGACAGCGACTCGCTGTCGTCATCCAGCTCGATGGATTCGGCGCTGACATTGCCGGTAATGGTGTAGCCCACATCGTCCTGCACCGGACTGTTCTGGTTGTCCACGAACAGGTCCACGGTGACGTCATCTTCGCTGCCGCCACCCACCTGGGTCAGCTGGTTATGGAAATAGATTCTGGCGTTGTCGGAAAACAGGCCGTCGTCGTCTTCCTCATCACAGCCAAAGGTGGAGAGGCCCGCCACGGACGCCGCCAATACCAGACGCAAGAAAATCATGATGCCTCACTCCCGGGTGACTCCTCGCTGCTGCCCTGCTGTTCCAGCAGGGCGGCGGGGCTTTCACCCTCATTGAATTCGCGTATGAAAATGCCCCAGAAGGCCACAAACAGGGCAGCCAGCAGAGGCCCCAGGGCGAAACCGGTGATGCCGAACATGGCCAGACCGCCCAGGGTAGAAAACAGCACCACATAGTCCGGCAATTTGGTGTCTCGTCCCACCAGGATCGGACGCAGGATATTGTCCACCAGCCCGATGACAAAAATACCAAACAGCACCAGGATGGTAGCATTCAATATATCACCCACCGCATAGAGGTAGAGTGAAACCGGCAGCCAGATCAGACCCGCCCCCACCGCGGGAATCAATGACAGCACCGCCATCACCACCCCCCACAGCAAGGCACCGGGGATGCCCAGCCACCAGAAGATCAGCCCCCCCAGGGCACCCTGGGTGGCCGCGACCAGCAGGTTGCCCTTGATGGTGGCGCGGGTCACTTCGGCAAACTTGGCGAACAACAGTTTTTCACGTTCGTCGCCCAGGGGCAGAGCGCGGATCAGCATACTGACCATGGCATCGCCATCGCGAATCAGGAAGAACGCCAGGTACAGCATCAAGCCCAGATTAAGGAAAAACTGGAAGGTGTTCTGGCCCACCGCCAGGGCGCGCTTGGCCAGGAACTGGCCGGCGCCGGTGAAGGCTTCCACGGTCTGCGACTTGATCCGCTCCAGATCGATATCGAAACGCTCGGCAGCGGATTGCAGCCAGGGGAATGCCTGCTTGATGCGATCCACATAGTCGGCCAGGTTGAGCTCGCCGCTCTGCACTTTCTGGAACAGGGACACGCCTTCGGTGACAAAAGAGGACGCCACCACCAGTACCGGAATTACCACCAGCACCACACACAAAAACAGGGTGCACAGGGACACCAGATTACGACGGTGGGGCCACTTGGCGAGCAGGCGTTTCTGGAACGGGTAGAAAATCACACCAATGGCGCAGGCCCAGAAAATGGGGGCGAAGAAGGGTTTCAGCAACAACGCGAACGCCACGCTGACCGCCACCAGCGTAAACAGAAACGTGCCCCGCTCCAGCTTTACCGATATATCCGTATCCTGCATCGCCATCCATTCCCTTTCTGCAAATTCACTGGCTGGTTCAGCTGGCAGCCATCAGCACGCCACCGCCCAGGTAACTCATATAGGCCACAAAGACCAGCAGCAGACCGATACCATTGCCGCGGGTAATCTGCCCCTTGCGACCCCACAGACCAAACCCCATCACAAACAGAGCCATGGTCAGCACCATCATCAGGCTCCAGTCTCGCTGCAGCACCACCGTCTCAACACTCATGGGCTGGATGGCACCGGCGATGCCGACGACCGCCAGGGTATTGAACAGGTTCGAGCCTAGCACGTTCCCAAAGGCAATATCGTGCTCGCCCTTGCGCACTGCGGCGATGCTTGAGGCCAGCTCTGGCAGCGAGGTACCGATCGCCACAATGGTCAAACCGATGACCAGGTCACTGACCCCCAGCGACTGGGCAATATCCACTGCCCCCCACACCAGCAGCCGGGAACTCGCCACCAGCAGGGCCAGGCCCACCACCAACCAGAACAGGGCGGTTTTCAATGGCAGGGGATGCTCGGCCAGATCGGTTTCCACTTCCCCGGCCAACACATCGCCCTTGCCGCTCATGGCAGCATAAATAGACCAGCCCATCAGCAGCCCCAGCACGGCAAGCAACACCCAGGCATCCACCCGGGAAATGCTGCCATCCAGCAACTGATATCCCGCCAGCAACGTCACCAGCGTCAGCACCGGCAGCTCTTTTTTGAGAACCGCAGAATTCAGCGCGATGGGGCTCATGACGGCGACCACCCCGAGAATCAACGCAATGTTGGAAATATTGGAGCCATAGGCATTACCCAGTGCCAGCGAGGGGTTGCCATCCAGGGCGGCCATGGCCGACACCACCATCTCCGGTGCCGAGGTGCCGAAACCGACGATCAACATGCCGATCAGCAGCGGCGGCATACCCGCATGAGCCGCCGTACCGGCCGCGCCTTCCACAAACTTGTCAGCACTCCACACCAGCACAATCAGGCCAGCGATCACGGCGGCAATAGCCAGCAACATGGGGACTCCTTGGGGTAGTGAATCGTGTCAGGCGGGCATTGTGGCAGAGAGCGGGAAGGCTGGCACCTGTCTGTGAGTTGCAAGTTGAAAGTTTAAAGTTGCAAGGCGCGGGAAAGGGCAGATGCCAGACGATCAGCGCCTGCGCCGCGCTTTAAGCTTGCCCCAATAAAACCGTAAAGGCCGCGCTATGTCACTGAGCGCGGCCTTTACAATTACAAACTCTGCCGGATGGTTTTCGCAGCCACATTACCGGCAATCGCGGGCAGGGCCTGAGTCAGGTGGCACCCAGCCCTACCGCGCCTTGCAACTTTAAACTTTCAACTTGCAACTCCTTCACACGTGCTCCTCCCTCCCCGGCTTGATGCCATAGGCCAGGGTATAAAGCACCGGCACCACAATCAGGGTCAGAATCGTGGCGAAGCCCAGGCCGAACATGATCACCACCGCCATGGATTCGAAGAAGGCATCGAACAACAGCGGGATCATGCCGAGGATGGTGGTTACTGCCGCCATGCACACGGGTCGTACCCGGGAAATGGAAGCCGTCATCACCGCCTCGAAGGGCTCCAGGGTTTCCATCTCCAGCTTTATCTGTTCCACCAGCACGATGCCATTCTTCACCAGCATGCCGGACAGGCTGAGAAAGCCCAGTAACGCCATAAAGCCGAAGGGAGCATTAAGCAGCAGCAAGCCCAGGGTCACACCGATGATGGCCAGCGGCACCGTGGCCCAGATCACCAGCGGCTGACGCAGGGAGTCGAACAACAGCATGGTGATAATGAACATGAACAGATAGCCCATGGGCAAACTGCCGAATACCGCCGTCTGCGCATCCTTCGATGCCTTGTACTCGCCGCCCCATTCCAGTGAATACCCCGGCGGCAATGCCAGCTCGGCAATGGCCGGGCGAATCCGGCGCAGCACCTGATCGGCGGTTTCATCGCCAAGCACATCCGGCTCCGCCTGCACGGTCAGGGTGCGCTTGCGATCGCGCCGCAGGATCAGCGCATTCTCCCACTCGGTGCGGAAGTCGGACACGACCTGGGTAATGGGAATATAGGTGGTGTACACCGGCGACCACACCTGCACATCATTAAGATTATCGGCGCTGAGTCGTTCTTTCTCCGGCGGGCGGGCGACAATCGGCAGCAACTGACTGCCGTCACGATAGAGGCCCACATTGCGGCCACTGAAGTTCAACGCCAGGGTATTATCCAGATCTTCCCGGCTGATCCCGGCACGGCGCGCCTGTGCCTCCTGGAACTGGGGACGAATCACTTTTTCCTGCTGGCGCCAGTCATGGCGAATGCTTTCCAGGCCACCATCCTCGCGCATGATCGCCTGGGCCTTCAGGCCCAGCTCGCGAAGGGTCTGTGGGTCCGGGCCGCTGAAGCGGGCCTCGATGGACGCCGGCGGGCTGGGACCGATCATCAGCCGTTTCACTTTGGCAAAGGCCTGCAAATGCTCCTCACCAATTAGCTGCCGGGTGGCGGACAGGGCCGCATCAATCTGCTCGCGCTCGCTCACCTGAACAATCAGCTGGGCATAGCTGGGGTAACTCTTCTCCGGGTTGTAGGGCAGCATGAAGCGCTCGGCCCCACGGCCGATGGTGCTGGTCACCCCGGTGACCTCGTCCATGTCCAGTAGCGATGATTCCAGGCGCTCCACTGCTTCGCGGGTGGCACGGATGTCACTGCCCTGGGGCAGCCAGTAATCCACCAGGAACATGGGCGTATTGGAGGGCGGGAAAAAGGCCTGTTTCACCGCCCCGAAGCCCACCACTGCCACCACCAGCAGAATGCCCATGCCGGACAGGGTCAGCACCCGGTGATGAATGGCCCGGTCCAGCAGGCGTCGATAGATCACGAACAGTTTGCCCTTGTAGGGATCTTCGGCCTCCCCGCCAGCACCGCCCACATCCTTGTCGGAGAAAAACAGGTCCGCGAAGAACGGCACCAGGGTCACCGCGGTGATCCAGCTGAGCAGCAATGAAATCAGCAGCACCCAGAAAAGGGTATTGGTGTATTCCCCGGTGGCATCCTCGGACAGGCCGATGGGCGCGAACGCCATGATGGCGATCACCGTGGCGCCCAGCAGCGGCCAGATGGTCTGGCGGACGATATCCACCGCCGCCTCCAGTTTTGACATGCCCCGCTTCATGCCCACCAGGATGCCCTCGGTGACCACAATGGCATTATCCACCAGCATCCCCAGGGCGATAATCAGTGCCCCCAGGGAAATCCGTTGCAGATCAATGGCCAGCACCTTCATGACGATAAAGGTGCCTAGGATGGTCAGCAGCAGTACGCCGCCCATCAACAGACCGGAACGCACTCCCATGAACACCAGCAACACGGCGATGACGATGGCAATGGCTTCGCCCAGATTGAGCAGAAACGCGCCCACCGAGCTATCCACTTCCTCGGGCTGGTTGTACACCGTGGCCAGTGCCATGCCCGCCGGCCGCTGGTATTCCAGCTCCGCCAGGCGTTGCTCCACCCGCGCGCCGACTTCCACCACATTGACCCCCGTGGAGAAGGAAATCCCCAGGGTCAGGGCGGCGTCACCGTTGAAGCGATAAAGGTGGTCCGGCACTTCCGCATAGCCCCGTTCAATGGTGGCCACATCACGCAAGTAGACCAGCTCATCGGCGCCCGGATCGGAAATCAACAGATCGCCCATGTCCTGTACGGTAGGAAATTCACCGGTGGGGTAGATGCGAATGTACTCATCCCCGACCCGCACCTTGCCGGCCGGATTCACCGTGTTCTGGGTCTGCAACAGGGAAAAGATCCGCTCCGGGCTGATGCCCAGGGACGCCAGCCGGGTGCGGGAAATTTCCACCAGCACCTGCTCCTGACGCTGGCCGCCCACCACGACTTTGCCCACGCCTTTCACCAACACCAGCTCACGGGTCAGGTAGTCGGCGTAATCCTGCATTTCCTGGTAGCGATAACCGTCTCCGGTGATCGCCATCAAAATGCCGTAGACATCACCGAAGTCATCCAACACCTGAATGGTACCGACGCCCGGAGGCAGCTCCGGCTGCAGGTCAGTGAGCTTGTGGCGCAGCTCGTCCCAGATCTGCTTGAGCTGGCTGGCCCGGTAGGTGGGCTTCATTTCCACCTGCACCTGGGACAAGCCATTGCTGGAAATGGAGGTGACGTAATCCACGTAGGGCAAGTTCTGAATGGCCATTTCCACCGGCAAGGTGACTTCTTCTTCCACCTGACGCGGCGACGCGCCCGGGTAGCTGGTAATCACCATGGCGGTCTTGATGGTGAACTCCGGGTCTTCCAGCTGGCCAAGGCGGGAAAAGCTGACGATCCCGCCCACCAGCAGAATCAGGGTGAATAACCAGCTCACCACCCGGTGGCGAATGCTGTATGCGGCGATATTCATTACAGCCCCCGCTCTTTCACCAGCTCACGTACCGTCTGCCCCTCTTCCAGATGATGGACGCCGGCACTCACCACCCGGTCTCCGCTGCTCAGGCCATCAAGAATTTCCACGCCTTCACCGACGACCTGCCCCAGGGTGACCGACACGGCCGACACCGTGCCGATATCGTCCTGCGGCTGATAACGCCAGACAAAGGCGCCCTCCTTGCCATCCTGCTTGAACACGGCTTCCACCGGCACCTGCAGGCGCTCGTCAGCCGCCTTGCGAATCTGGCTAAGATCAATGGCCACGTCCACGCTCATGCCCGGCAGCACCACCTGCCCTTCCGGGTTGGCCATGGTCAGGGTGATGTTGTAGGTCTGGGTGCGCGCATCGGCGCTGGCTTCGTGTTCCTTGTAGCTGGCCTTGAAGGTGCGGTTGGGCGCTCCTTCAAAGCGCACCGTAGGCTGGTAGTCCTCCCCCCCTTTACGCAGGTTGGTAAAGAAGCGTTCGGAGACGGCGAACTCGATGTCGATGTTGTCATCACCCTGCAAATAGAGAATCGGCTCCTTGGCCTGCACAAACTGGTAATTCTCCACTTCGGTGCGCGCCACGGTGCCCGCGAAGGGCGCCTTCAGCCGGGTGTATTCCACATTGTCACGGGCCATGCTCAGGGCGGCCCGGGCCTGACGACGTTTGGCCTGCAACTCGTCGAACTGGGCTTCGGAAATCACCCCGCGCTCACGCAAGCTGATCGCCCGCTGATACTGGCTCTCGGCAAGATCGTACTGGGCCTGGCGATCGGCCAGCTGGTTATTGAAATCCGCCGGATCCAGGGCCGCCAGCAACTGCCCTTTCTTCACCTGTTCACCGGCACGCACCGGCAGCTTGACCAGCTGCCCGGACACCCGGAACGCCAGCTGCGACCCTTCCGTGGCCACCACCCGCCCCGGGTAATGGCGCAGTTGCCCGGCACCGTCACCGTTCACCGTGTACAGCTTCACCGGCTGCGGTAAAGGCGCCTGCGCCGGCGGCTCATCGCCACATCCCGCCATCACCAGAGACAGGCCAACCAGTGCCCAGAAACGTGTCATGCGTGCTCTCCCAGCCCTACGGTACTCATCAGTACCAATTATCACACAACTTGCCGCTGCGTCGTGAAACCTATTCAAAACCCTACCGGATTCTGACCTGAAATGACTGTGGTGTCTTTGTGTAGGGACGCAGCAGGTTTAACGCAGCCGCAATGTTGCTGCGGAATCTTCTTCCGGATGATGGGACCTTAACCCTGACTCCCTGACCACCAACGCCGATTGCGTAGGGTGCACTGAGCCTAAGGCGAACTGCACCATCAAGCGCCGGATCGGTGCAGTTCGCCTTAGGCTCAGTGCACCCTACGTCTTGCAAAGCGGCGGAGATTTACCATAAAAAAAGGGCCGACAGGCGTCGACCCAAGGGGGAATAAGATGCATGGCAGGTGAGTCCACCCAGCCCGCCGTGCGGTGACGGTGAGCGCGTCACGGGGTTGCTCTTCAGCCGGCAAAGGCCGGGCTGCTCAGGCCTTGAGCCAAGCCTCCAGCTCGTCGGCGCCGCCAATGCGCTCGCCTTCGATATACACCTGCGGCGTAGTGCCGGCACCGGTTACCGCGGCCAGGGAGCTGTAGCTCAGGCCCCGGCTGCCAAGTTCGATTTCTTCAAACGCGTAGCCGTTTTCTGCCAGCGCCTTCTTCGCGCGGGTGCAGTGCGGGCAGCCTGGCTTGGTGAAAACGGTTACCCGCTTGGGCAGGGCCGCTTCGCCATTGATGTAATTGAGCATGGTGTCCGCATCGGAGACCTCGAACGGGTCGCCGGGCTTCTCCGGCTCAATGAACATACGGTCGATTACCCCGTCTTTCACCAGCATGGAATAGCGCCAGCTACGCGGCCCAAAACCGAGATCCTGCTTGTCCACCAGCATGCCCATCTTGTCGGTGAACTCGCCGTTACCATCCGGAATGAAGCGGATATTGCCGGCAGACTGGTCACCCGCCCAGGCGTTCATCACAAAGCCGTCGTTGACGGACAGGCAGACAATGTCGTCCACACCGTTGGCTTTCAGCACCGGCGCCAGTTCGTTATAGCGGGGCAGGTGCGTGGAAGAGCACGTCGGGGTAAAGGCGCCCGGCAGGGCGAACACCACCACCGTTTTTCCCTGGAACAGGTCATCGGTGGTCACATCCTGCCATTCATTCCCTTCACGGGTACGGAAGGTGACTTGGGGGACACGTTGCCCTTCGCGATTTTCCAGCATGCTTGCACTCCTTGTGCCAATTAGAGGGTGACTCGTTTGATATGCGATCAATAATAGTCACCCTCTATTCATCCGAAAAACGAATTACTTCTATCTTTACGATTGCCTTTATCTATCAGTCCAGATGGGCGGACAGCATCCAGGCCGCCTTCTCGTGAATCTCGATACGGTCGCTGGCTACGGTGGAGGAACCTTCATCTTCGTGCTCGCCAGCCAGCTTCAGCACCCGGTTGGCCTGCTCGGCAACGGTACGGTGGTCTTCCGTCAGCTCACGAATCATGTCACTGGCAGACGGGTCGCCCACCGCATCCTTCACCGTGGACAACTTGGCAAACTCTGCGTAGCTGCCCGGCGCCTTCCAGCCCAGTGCCCGAATACGTTCGGCAATAGTGTCTACCGCCAGGGCCAGCTCGGTGTACTGTTGCTCGAATAACAGATGCAGGCTGTGGAACATGGGGCCAGTCACGTTCCAGTGGTACTTGTGGGTTTTCAGGTAAAGCGTGTAGCTCTCGGCCAGTAACTTGCTCAACTGCTCGGCAACCTGCTTGTTGTGTTCAATCATTGCGTGGCTCCTTGCTGTGCAAATGTGACGAGGGATTGTTTCCACTCTTCTCTACATGGCTTTCAGAACAGGAACTTCAACCCTGCTCCGCCACGAGTCGGAATTACCGTAACGCCACACCCACGTGACCAACAGAAAATTGCTTTCATCACATCGATAGAAAACGCTGATCTGCGCGACTGTCCAAAATTCACGCTTTACAGGCGCCTTTAGCGCTCGGCATGATGCAGTCTCCTCTAACCGCAAGAAGACCTCGTCAATGACCGCAACCCCGCAACCGGAAACGGATTACTCTATTCTGGAAGAATGGTTGAACGGCTTGACGCACGGCATCGGCGCCGCCCTGAGTGTCGCCGGCACCGTGATACTGATCGTTGCCGCCAGCCTGCAGGGCGATCCCTGGAAAATTGTCGGTTTCAGTATTTTCGGTGCCAGCCTGATTCTGCTCTACAGCGCCAGCGCCCTGTACCACAGCCTGCGCAACCCGAAGTGGCGTGCGGTGTTCAAGATGCTCGATCACTGCGCCATCTATGGCTTGATCGCCGGCACCTACACGCCCTTCCTGTTGGTGAATCTGCGCGGCCAGACCGGCTGGATCCTGTTCGCCGTGATCTGGACACTGGCGCTCATCGGCATCGGCCTGAAGGCCATGTACGGGCACCGTTTCAAACTGATGCGGGTGGGCATTTACCTGGCCATGGGCTGGCTGATCCTGTTCGCCTCCGGGGAACTGACCACTAAATTGAACGAGGTCGGCTTCTGGCTGATCCTGGCCGGCGGTATCACCTACACTGTCGGGGTGATTTTCTACCTGGCCGACCGCTTTATTCCCTTCAACCACGCCATCTGGCACCTGTTCGTAATGGGCGGCAGTGTCTGCCATTTCTTCGCCGTCTACTACGGTGTGCTGCCGGTCTAGGGCCGGACCTTTGCGAAAAAGCATCTGATCACTTGCATGACTCTGATCATTCATTATATATTTTATTTAAATATATTTTATGGAAGTGTCATGCGAACTCTGGATATGGATGCCCTGCGCGATAACGCCACAGAAGCCAGTCAGCTGCTCAAGGCGCTGTCGCACCCGGACCGGCTACTGCTGCTCTGCCAGCTCACCGACGGCGAGCGCAGCGTCAGCGAGCTGGAAGAGTTGGTTGGCGTTTACCAACCCTCCCTGTCCCAGCAGCTGGGCGTCTTGCGCCGGGAGGGACTGGTAGCCAGTCGCCGGGACGGCAAGCAGATGCACTATTCCATTGCCGACCCCAAGGCCCTGGCCGTGCTGGAAACCTTGTACGCCCTTTTTTGTGGAGAGCCCCAATGACGATCGACTGGACGGCCTTTACCCCCTGGTCAGCCCTGGCCGGTGGCGCCCTGATCGGCCTGGCCGCCGCCCTCTTTATTCACGCCAACGGCCGCATTGCCGGCATCAGCGGCATCGTCGGCGGGCTGTTGCGGCCTGCTGCCGGTGACCGCGCCTGGCGGCTGGCCTTTGTATTGGGCATGGTTGCCGCTCCGCTACTGTGGAGCCTGGTGGCCACCTTGCCGCCGCTGATCATCGCCGCAGACTGGCCCCTGCTGATTGCGGCCGGCCTGATCGTCGGCATCAGCACCCGCTATGGCGCCGGTTGCACCAGCGGGCATGGGGTCTGCGGGATCTCGCGGCTGTCTCCGCGCTCCCTGGTCGCCACCCTGGCGTTCATGGGCAGCGGCTTTGTCACCGTCTTTGTGGTGCGCCATTTGCTGGGAGGTGCGGTATGAACCGGTCGCATTTGAGCGCCTTTGTCGTCGGCCTGATTTTCGGCGCCGGGTTATTGTTGGCCGGCATGGCCAACCCGGCCAAGGTACTGGCCTTTCTCGATCTGGCCGGCCCCTGGGACCCGTCCCTGGCGCTGGTGATGGTAGGTGCTATCGCCGTAGCGTCGGCGGGCTTTGCCCTCACCCGGGGTCGCAACCTGGCCTGGAGTGGTGACCCCATCCAGATTCCCGGCAACCGCAAACTGGACCGGCGACTGGTACTCGGTTCACTGGGTTTCGGAGTGGGCTGGGGATTGGCGGGCTTTTGTCCGGGACCGGCGCTGGTGGCACTGGGCACCGGCAGCCTCAAGGCGGTGATTTTCGTCGCCGCCATGGTGGCAGGCATGGCTGCCTTTGAATGGCTGGAAAGGCGCAAGGGCGCGTAAAGGCAGCTGCAAGCTACAAGCCTCAAGCTACAAGGCGCGCCAATGGCCTTCAGGTTCTGAACGGTCATGCCCGCGCCTGGCCCTGAATCGCAGGCAGCAAGCTTGCCGTATACCCCGGCCTTGATCGCGTTGCAGCTTGAAGCTTGTAGCTTGCAGCTCGTTTCTCAGACTCAGGCTGTCAGCAGTTTCTCGATATCCTTGCGGATCGCTTCCGGCTTGTCGGTGGGTGCGTAGCGCTTGATCACCTTGCCATCGCGGTTGATCAGGAACTTGGTGAAGTTCCATTTGATCGCCTTGCTACCCAGCACACCGGTAGCTTCGTTTTTCAGGTAGGCGTACAGCGGGTGGGTGTTGTCACCGTTCACGTCGATCTTGTCGAACATGGTGAAACTGACCCCGTAGTTCTTCTCGCAGAAGGCGCCGATCTCGTCCGCCGCGCCGGGCTCCTGCTTACCGAACTGGTTGCAGGGAAAGCCGAGAATCTCCAGGCCTTTTTCCTGCAGGTCGTCATACAGGGCTTCCAGGCCCTTGTACTGGGGCGTGAAGCCGCACTTGCTGGCCGTGTTCACAACCAGCAGCACCTTGCCTTTAAAGTCGGCCAGCGCCTTGTCTTCGCCACTCAGAGTAGTGGCGGTGTAATCGTAAATCCCCATTGTGTCTCCCATAACAAAACAAACGCCCAGCGGCGCGATGTCGTAACTTAGAGCCTGTTCGGAGTCTATACGCAACCGTGCCGGAGTGCATTTTGTCTCCAGGTGGTGCTTGCGACTGTACCGTGCAGCCATTCCCATCAGAACCCTGTCGCCGGTGCGCTGCGAGCCAGGGGTCATTTTCAGCGGCAACGCGGCGGCGTGTGGGATTCCCGAAAGCGCTTGCCGCGAGCCGCAATGCCCGGGGCGGCCTATTCCCGGTACAGGGCATCAACCAGGGCGTCAGCCACGGCCTGGCTCGATTGCGGGTTCTGCCCGGTGATCAGTCGCCCGTCCGCCACCGCATGGCTGACAAACTTGTCTGCCAGATCCAGTTTGGCACCCAGCTCTTCCAGGCGCGTGGCGAGCAGGAAGGGCATCACCTCATCCAGACCCACTTCCCGCTCTTCTTCATTGGTAAAGCAGGTCAGTGTGCAGTTCTGCACCAGCGGGGTGCCATCTTCATTGCGCAGCCCCACCAGCGCCGCCGGACCATGGCAGACCGCGCCAAGCAAGCCGCCCTGAGCCCAGGTACGCTCCATCACCGCCGCCACCAGCGGGTGATCGGGCATATCGAACATGGCGCCGTGACCACCGGGCACAAAGACACCGGCAAAACCGTCTTCCCAGATCTCTTCCAGGGGCCGGGTGTCCTGCAGGGCAGCAATGGCTTCGGTCCATTCGGCCTTCTGCTCATCATCCGGCACGGAATTGGGGTCCACCGGGATCTTCCCGCCCCGGGGGCTGGCCACTACCACCGGAATATTCTTCTCCCGGAACAGCAACCAGGGCACCGCGAACTCTTCCAGCCACAGGCCGGTCTGCTGCCCCTGGCCCATTTGCGCCGCACTGGTAACCAGCATCAGCAGGGGTTTATCCAGATTCATTACGCCTCCTGTTCGTGTTCAACTGCGTTCCTGTTCTGTTCATCCCAGCACGGCCCATGGCAACATGCTGTGATTGATTCTTCTCACGTTGGGTGCGACGGCGTTTTTCATCAAGCCCGCAGGCGGATTTTTTTGTATGGACTGGCACCAGTTACTCAACAAGGCCCGACTGGGCGGACGCAGCGCCAAGGATGAAAGCGGCCGCACCGCCTTCCTGCGCGACCACGACAAGATCATCTTCTCTGGCGCCTTCCGGCGGCTGGCACGCAAAACCCAGGTACACCCGCTGGCCACCAACGACCATGTCCACAACAGGCTTACTCACTCTCTGGAAGTCTCCTGCGTGGGCCGCACCCTGGGCATCCGTGTGGGCGAACGGCTGCAACAAAGGAAGCTGCTGCCGGACACGGTCAGCGCTACCGACTTTGGCGACATCGTTCAATCCGCCTGCCTGGCCCACGATATTGGCAACCCGCCGTTCGGGCACACCGGTGAGCGCGCCATCCGCGCCTGGTTTCAGGAACGGGGCCAACGCTTCCTCGCCATGCTGGCGCCGGAGCAACAAAGCGATCTGACCTTTTTTGAAGGCAATGCCCAGGGCTTTCGCATCATCACCAAGAGTGAATATCACCAGTACGACGGCGGTATGCGCCTGACCTATGCCACACTGGCCACCTTTCTCAAGTACCCCTGGCTGTCCGTCGATGCCACCGACAGCAACGGAGCCAGCAGCAAGCCCGGTAAGTACAGCGCCTTTGTGTCGGAGGCCGATGCCTTTCGGGAAGTGGCCGTTGCCACCGGCCTGCGGGAAATTTCCTCTGGCCGCTTCTGCCGTCACCCGCTGGCCTATTTGATGGAGGCCGCCGACGACTTCTGCTACGCCATTATCGATCTGGAAGATGGCCTGGAAATGGACCTGCTGCACTGGGACGAAGTCTATGCCCTGCTGCAACCGGCTTTGCCGGATACCCCCGAGGTGCGAGACCTGATCCATTCCGACCTGCGCGACGGCCGCAAGGCCGCCTTGTTACGGGGCAAGATCATCGAGCGTTTTATCGAAGCCGGCGTGGAAGCTTTTGTCGCCAACCACGACAACCTGCTGGGCGGCAGCATGGAAGGGGACCTGATCAGCCATTGCGAACCGGCGGTGCGCGATGTGGTGGAAAACGCCAAGCAACTGGCACGCTCGAAAGTGTTCGAGCATCCACGAAAAATCGAATTGGAAATCGGCGCCTTCGAAGTGATGGGCGCGCTACTGGACGGCCTGATTGAAGCGGCGGTGTCCCATGCCTGTGATAGCGCCCGGAACTATCGCCATGAACGTATCATCGACCTAATCGGCCGACACAGTTTTCCGGAGAATCTGGCGACACTGCCGGAACAGGAAAGGATTTATCAGTGCATCATGCGGGCACTGGATTTTCTTGCCGGCATGACAGACAACTACGCGACCTATCTGGCCAAGCAGTTTTCAGGAATGGCGGAAACGCGGTATTGAAAAAAACCGGGGCTGCGGATGCAGCCCCGGTTTCTGAAAGTTACTGCTTGATCAAAAAGGCAATGTTGGTGAAGTCATAAATTGGCTCACCATCGGTTGTCACCGTATCTTTCTGACTCAAGATCAGCATCTTCGGGCCGGCCTTTTGCAGCACCACGGTATCGTCCGGGCCAAGCGTCAGGGTGACGGTGGAACCGTCATCGCTCCAGGTGCCGTTGAGCGGCTCCGAACCTGTGTTGCCGAAATCCGGATCAAATGCATCTCGGCATCCCTCCACACCACAATCGCCATTCACGGTCGAAAACAGGGTAGACCGATTTTCATTGATCGTACCGGAAAAATCACCGTTCGCAGACAGCGTAAAGCTACCCGTGGAGCTGAAACTGGAAATTTCCGAGTAAGCTTCGGTCAGCCCCGTTCCACTGTTGGCCGCCAATTCAATTGCCAACTCGACAAAGGTATAGGAACCCTCAACACTGCCATCATCCACAGCCGATTCCAACGCATCGAGACGCTGAGAGTTGTCATTGATTGCAGCGATAAGCGCAGCGAAATTGCCATTCACTTCGCTGGCAACCGCCGGTGAATCAGCAGTAAAAACCGTTGTATCCGTACCCTCAACCACTTCCGATGCCATTACATTCGCACTCATCAGTGCAGCGGTGAGGCCAGTCAGAATAAATTTTTTCATCTCTATTATCCTCTATAGATTTCGTGCTTTAACCAACGGCCTCACTGCCAGTTGGCTTGATCCCAATTGAATTGATCCCAGACTGCATCTGGTATGCCACCGTTACAGGCAGCGGCATTGGCATCCGGAACACAGGGGTCTGCATCGTCCGGATCTGCCACGTTGGCGCCAAAGCCATCACTATCCGCATCCACGCTTTCGGTAGAGTCTTCCGGAAAAGCATCGGTGTTGTCGCCCACGCCATCACCGTCCGAATCAGTGGTTTCGGTGGAGTCATTGGGGAAGGCGTCCGCGTTGTCGCCCACACCATCGGAATCGCTGTCCTGGGTTTCGTTGGGGTCATCCGGGAAGGCATCCGCAATGTCACCCACACCGTCGTTATCCGTGTCTGTGGTTTCATTCGGATCATTGGGGAAAGCATCTGCGTTGTCCCCCACACCATCGTTATCGGTGTCAGTGGTTTCGCCAGCATCATTGGGGAAGGCGTCGCCATTATCCCCCACACCGTCACTGTCAGAGTCCGTGGTTTCTGCCGGGTCTTCAGGGAAATCATCTGCATTGTCCCCGACGCCATCTTCATCCGTATCTGTGGTCTCAGAAGGATCGTTCGGGAAGGCATCAGCATTATCCCCTACGCCATCCTCATCCGTGTCCACGGTTTCGGTGGGATCTTCCGGGAAGGCATCCGCGTTATCACCCACGCCATCTTCATCAGTATCGACAGTCTCGGTGGGATCTTCCGGGAAGGCGTCACCGTTGTCCCCCACACCATCACCATCAGTATCGACAGTCTCGGTGGGGTCTTCAGGGAACACATCGGCATTATCACCGACGCCGTCCTCATCGGTATCAGTGGTTTCCGCAGGATCATCCGGGAAAGCATCCGCACCATCGACAACGCCATCTTCGTCGCGGTCCGGATCAAAGGGCGCAGCATCCTGCTCGTTGATCAAGCCGTCGCCATCAATATCCGCATCGCTGCTGTCCGGCGTACCGTCCTGGTCAATATCACTTTCCACTTCCGCCGGCTCCACCACTGTGGTGGTGTTTTGTGCCGTGGTGGTATCCGCGTCCACACCGGTATCTTCGGTTTCAGTGGCAACCACCGTTGCAACCTGCGAGACGGTTGTAGTGGAACCCGGAATGGTCAGCGAGGAAGGATCCTGGGTGACTTCGGCAGCCACATCGGCGATGTTGGAGAAGGTCGAGATGGCTTCACCGCCACTCTGTCCATCTACCTGGCCGTCGTTGAGATCCTCCGACAGGGCCGCAAACATGGAGTCTGCGGTTTCGGTGCTGTTGGGATCCGCTGTCTTGGCGGTTTCTGCCATATCTGCCATCAGTGCCGCCACCGCTTCCACCGCAGTCCGCAACTTGACCACCTGCTCCTGATCATCCTGATCGCTGGTGATCAGAGGCGGGGAAGACAACAGATCTACGCTGTCATCAAGCAGGCCAAAGCCGAACTGGCTGCGTACCTTGCTTTTGGCCAGCTTCAATGCTGCCGCCCATTCATCTGCGGTCACCGTGCCATCATCGTCACCGGCAAAACCATTAGCAGAGCTGTCTGCGTTGGCCAGCGCCATGTTCACCACCAGGGTACTCAACGGCGTCGGATAGTTGGTTTCCCCGGCGGCTACCGCCTCGGCAGAGGTCACTGACAACAAACGGGTAATCACCGGTGCCTGGCCAGTGGTCAGGTCAACGGTGTCGCCGTCGGCCCGCACCTCAACCAGAACCTCGCCGGTGGCTCCCTCAGGAATACTGACACCGGTAAAGGCTGCACTGGCATCGGTAGCACCGGTATCAAGTTGAGGTCCTGCCCCGTCCTGTGCATTGACATCCAGCTGGTACAGCGTGACCGCGGCATTGGCCAGCGGCCCTTTGACAGCGCTGCCCTTCATGGCAGTACCGCCACCAGGCGGCCCCGATGAGCCTCCTCCCCCACCACTGCTGCTGTCGCTACCGCCACACCCGGTAATAGCAACCGCTACCGCCAGGCTGGCGCCCCGTAATAATGCCCTCATAGCCTTTTCTCCCTTATTCCCCGAGAACGGAGATATCAGGCTAGCGGTCGACCGAAAGCCGCGCATCCCCCAAATTGGGTATCAAAATAATCATCGGCATTAACCCGGCAGAACCGAAAGCTGAGGTAATATTTATCGGAAATATGGCTTTATCCCCCATATGGGGGATGCGCGCCTGTCTTGGCCTGCTCAATACTTGTAGCTAACGACTTCGCGCGGGTGAGGGTCAGGGGACGCCCCGCACGACACCAAAAAGCATCCATCCAACGGGGAAGTTGATGGTCAACACGTTTACGCCTGCTGTTTCAGGGGAACACCCCCTTCATGCCTGCAAGAAATTCCTGCTACCACTGATCGGAGCCGGCCTGTTGAGCGCCTGCGCCACCGGGCCCAAGCAATATGCCGTGACACCGCTGGACCCGGCCAAACAGGAGTACGTGGCCAGCCAGCCCGCTGCCCTGCAGCCCGCCTGGCGCAAGCTGTTTCAGGAAGGGCGCCGCAATGAAGTGCTGAACCTGATGGAAATCGGTGCCACCGCGTTCAAGACCGGGGATCTGGATACCGCCCGACGCATCCTGGATGAGGCCATCGCCAATATCGAAAGCGTCTACGCGGACAACGATGCCGCGCGAAAGGCACGCAGCCTCTGGTACGAAGAAGGGGAAAAGGAATTCAAGGGCGAGCCCTATGAACGCTCCATGGTCTATTACTATCGCGGCCTGATTTACCTGATCGATGGCGATTACGGTAATGCCCGCGCCACCTTCCTCAATGGCCTGCTGCAGGATGCCTTCGCCGAAGAAGAGCAGCACACCACCGACTTTGCCTCACTGGTCTATCTGGCCGGCTGGGCGGCGCGACTGGATGGCAACGAGCGTCTCGCCGGCGAGCATTTCGAGGAATACCGCCAGTTCCGCCCCGACGGCCCGGTCCCCGATGACAGCGACAACACCCTGATCGTGGCCGAAACCGGCACCTCCCCACGCAAACTGGCCGACGGCGTCGGTCACTATGAGCTGGTCTACCGTCGCGGCAAGGGCTTTACCGAGAACCGCGCAACGATTTCCGGTGATGACCTCGATCAGAACCTCTACCCGGCGGAAGATGTGTTCTTCCAGGCTTCCACGCGTGGCGGCCGGGCGGTGGATCGCATCATCGAAGGCAAGGTGCAATTCAAGCAGACCACCGGCAACGTGGGCGACGCCATGACCAGCCTCAGCGACAACAGCCTGATTACCGGCATCGCCGCCGGCGCCGGTGGCGGCCTTGCCGCCGGCTTCAACACCATTACCGCCATTGGTGTCGCCGCTCAGGGCATGTCTGCTCGCGCCAAGACACGGGCTGACACTCGCTACTGGAGCAGCCTGCCCGACACCCTGCACTTGGGCAGCGCCCGGCTTTCCCCGGACACCCAGAACGCCAGTGTCACCTTCACCAACAAGGCCGGTATCACCCAGCCGCCGGGTAGCAAACCCGCCCGCATTTTCTTCGACAAGAATGGCAACGGCGTCATTTTCGCCAGTGCCCGTTAACCCACGTTATGGAGAACACCATGCACGCGAAATTCGCCATCGCCGCCAGCCTGCTGGCCAGCGCTCTGATTGCCGGTTGCCAGACAAGCAGCAAGCTGGAGCATGAGCAACGCACCGCGCCGACTACCTACAACAGCGTCACATTCACCGATTATGACCTGAATCGTAATTTCAGTGGCGGCATTCCCGGCCCGCACAAGGTGTTCCGCTTTACCGCCGAAAAGCATGGCATTCGCCGCACACCGGCCAACACCTCGGAAGTCTTTGTCGTCCTGCGTAACCATACCGATTACAACGGCATCCTCGAAGCGCGCACCCAGTTCTTTGACCAGTCCGAGATTCCCACCGACGTGGAACCGCGCTGGCAGCGAGTGGTGGTACCGGCCAACTCCACCAGTGTCTATCTGGAAAAATCCACCACCACCGCGCAACTGAAATACCGGGTGGAAGTGAGGCAGGCAAAATGAAAACTTTCGTCGCTCTCGCCTTGCCCTTCGCCTGGCTGGCCAGCAGTCAGGTTCTCGCTCAGCAGGATCACCCCGCCACCGAGATGATAGCGCCGGCCCAGGTCCCCATGAGCGAGGAAGCCTACGTGGAAAGCCTGCGTGATCAGTCCCAGCGCCCGCCTGAACAAGACGTCATCAGCCGTTTTCGTCAGGCCTTTCCCGACCAGGGGAAACCGCGTATTGCCGTATTCTGGAATCGTGAATTCCCCAGCCGCGTCAGCGACTGGTACAGCCACTACCGCGGCAGTCTCAATGCCAAGGGCGAGCTCAGCGTCACCGGCAAGGAGGCCCGCGAAGAAAAAGGCCGCGCTACCCTGACCATGGAACAGGAAAGCCGCGGCGGGCTACGTACCAGCGATCGCAACGCCATTGCCATGGGTTTGCAGGGCGGGCTTATCAGCGCCTTCAAGCAAGGCGGCGCCACCGTCATTGATCAAGCCATGGCCCAGCGCATCACCGATAACGCCCTGGAAGACGGCACCTTCGAACGCGCCTCGCCGGATCAGTTGCGCCTGCAGATGCGCGCTCTGTCCCAGCAAGCGGATTATGTACTGGAACTGGTGGTAGGCAGCGAATTTGACCGCGATGGCCTCTACCAGGTGCGCGTGCTGTCCGTGAAAGATGCCAGCGTGCTCGCGGTTTTCAACACCGATGGCAAACCGCCAGGCAGTGAAGACCAACATGCCTGGGTGGTGGCTGAAAGCGGCTTCGAAAAGCGCGATCGCCCGCAGCCCATGAGCGCCACCGGCAAGGAAATTGCTCTGCACACCATGGCCCAGATGAGCCAGTAAGCACCTTATTTATCCACGAATTCCATGAGGGGAACACCATGAAAGCTTTCAAACCCATCGCCATCCTCGGTGCCGCTGTGCTGGTCAGCGCCTGTGCGCCGTCGCGGGTCGATAACGCCGCCGGACAGCCTTCCGTATACCAGGACGTAGGCAGTGCCGGACGGGTTCAGGGGGTCGGTATCGAATCCCAGGACGTGGTCGCCATGACCGACAAAATGATGCGCAGCCTGCTATCCAATCCCATGGTCTCCAACCGCCCTACCCCGCCCCGGGTATTGATTGATATGGAAGGTTTCAAGAACGAAAGCACCTCGGTGATCAACCTCAACATGCTTGCCAAACGGCTGCAAATCGAGCTCACCCGTGCCGCCAACGGCCGCATGGTGTTCGTGAATCGCCAGAACCTGGCGGCAATTCAGAAAGAGCGCGAAATCAAACGCGAAGGCCTGGTGGATGGTGGCACCATCCGCAAGACCCAGGCCACCGCCGGGGTCGACTACCAGATGTTCGCCACCATCACCTCCCAGGACGCCATTGATCGGCAAAGCCAGATGCGCCAGCGCTACCACTACATTTCTTTCGAAATGGTAGACATGGAGCTGGGCACCTTGGTGTGGGGCGACGGCTTTGAAATGAGCAAGGCCACCCAAGACAACATTCTTTACCGCTAACCCTTTTACTGTCCGCGGGCGCCACGGGAACGACCGCCCGCAGGGACAGGTATTATCAGGAGACACCATCATGGAACGTATTTTTACCTGCATCCGCTTGGGGGCGGTCGTGCTGGGTTCTGCACTACTGGGCGCCTGCGCCTCCAGTTATCAACAAGGCAGTACAAGCAGCCCCGCCGTGACCACCGTCAACGGCCGGGTAACCACCTCTACGGACACCAGCGCCTACCAGGCACAGGTACTTCAGGCGAGCCAAAACGGTCAGACCGCCTGCGTCAAGGCTGAGGTACAGTCCGGCAAGATGGTCTACCACTCCACTATCGCCCCTGCAGGCAGCTTCCAGGTGCAGCCCCAGCACGGTACCGATGCCTGGCGCTGTGTGGATTACAGCAATGGTGGCCAACATGTCTGGGCCCTGCTTGATACGAACGCCACCGGCACGTCCGATGCCGTCGTCAACGCGGAGCCCCTTGGCAAGGGCCTGCTTGGTATTCGCATACACCAGACCGAAGACAAGCACTTCCTGAAAGTGGACAGCCTGGTGCCGTTGAGCGCAGCAGAAGAAAGTGGCCAGCTACAGAGCGGCGACCTGATCGTGGCCATCGGTGAAGGCAAGGACGGGGAAATGACCACGACCAGTGGCCAGACCCTGCAACAGCTGGTTGCACGCATGCGTGGCGAGCCCGGCACTTTTGCACGCCTGAGCATCATGTCACCCAGCAGCGCAGGCACCCGCGATGTGATTCTGGAACGCCGCGAACAGACAGCCGAACAGCAGGCCGCCATCCAGCAACAACAGATCGATGCCCTGGCGCTCAAAGACAACAGCGGCAAATTCCTGTCGCCCTATACCAGTGATGGCGTTACCGCCGAATGGGTCAACAAGACCATCAACGTGTCCATGGGCAAGGCCACCGGGTCGGCCGTGGGCGGCGTTGCCGGCGCCTATGCCGCCAACAAGGTACTGGAAAACGTCCCCTTCGGCGGCATGCTGGGCGGCTTTCTCGGCTCCAAGGCCGGCAAGGCTGTAGGCGGCAACACGGCGCTGGAAGCCTCCGGTGGCTGGGACTTCATTCGCAGCAGCTCGGACCTGTCTTTCAACTCCATGAATGACATGGCCCGCTGGCTTGCCTCCACCCACAGCACCAAGAGCAACTTTGTGGACGTGATCAAGGCCGCAGACAAAATCTACCCCGGTCTGCAAACCGCCGTGGCCAATTCGGCACGCTAACCAAGGAGCTTGTCATTCATGTCCATACGATGCATTTACCGCTTCACCCTGATCATGGCCAGCCTGCTCCTTGTTAGTGGCTGCATGTCCTATCGATATGTGCCGACAGAGGGAGCAACCCCTGCCGAAATGGATAGCACCCCATTGCCAGTGGCTTTTCAGGTTGAGCCTCCCACTGTGACTGGCAACCCACGGATGGCTAAAAATAATCCGGAATGGAAGAAAATAGCCACTGCCATCGAAAGCTCAATGACGTCGCAGGCACAAGGGTTGTCCGCCGACGCACCGGCAAGTCAGTCTCCGTACTTGTCTGTGCACATGGAGAATTCAAACGTCAAAATGAACTGGGGCCATTTCCTGATGTATATCGCCTCGCTGTTCACACTGCCGAGCAGTTCTGATCTGCAATTTGACAGCGAGCTCACCGTGGAAGCAGGGGGCGAAACGCTCTTCGCTTCCCAGGCCAACGGCAGCATACGCAGCTATATCTCAGTCTATTCACCGTCCGCTCTTTTCGTTGGGAAAAAAGATCCGGCCATTGCTTCCCAGGCACTGACCAACGACATGATGGGGCGCCATCGACAAGCGCTGGAACAATGGGTTGCTGCGGAAAAGCAACAGTATGATCAGGAAGTCGCAGGCAAAGACATACTCGAGCAGCGCCAGTGGCTGATCGATAATCCTCGCAGCCTGTTTGCCGGTGAGATTCTCGGCAATCTGGCCAGCCACACGCCGCGTCGTGACACCCTGGGCTGGCACCAGGAAAACGTGTCCCTGTTCCCGGGCTACCTGGCCTTCCTGTCTGAAGAGGATGCACTGTGGTTTGTTGGGCCTGATGGCCAGCGGGTGATTGATCTGGTGGACGCTGCCAAGGGTGGCACCAGCCAGTCAATCCTGGCTGCCCAGGTGGAAACACAGGGCCCCTATAAAGTGTTCAGTGACGAGGAGATTCGTCGCCTGCGCAAGAGCGGGCTGTCCAGCGACCTGATTGCCGCCATGATCCGCAGCAACGGACAGCAGTCCGCACCGGTCTCCAGCGTTGCCAGCACGGCCCCTGTCTCCCCTCAGGATAACGTGGCCGCCCTGCTTATTCCGGACAACAGCGGTGAATACATGAACCCCTGGACCAGCGATGGCGTGCTGGCAGAGTGGGTCGACAAGGCCATCAATGCCAAAATGGGTAGCGCCATCGGTTCTGCCGCCGGCGCCTATGCGGCGCAGAAAGCGCTGGATAACGTGCCTTTCGTTGGTGGCTTCCTGGGCTCCAAGGTTGGCAAGAAAGTCGGCCACTCAGCCGCCATCAGCGCTTCCGGCGGCATGGAATACATCCGCGAGACGTCCGATCAGTCCTTTCGCAACCTGGATGACATGGCCCGCTACCTGAAAGCCGTCCATGCAAACAACGGCAACTTTCAGGATGCCGTCAAGGCCGCCGATGCCATCTACCCCGGGTTGATGCAGTCCCTCGCGTCCTCACAGTAACAGGCTCCATCGCGCCCGCCCCGGCACAGCGGCCGGGGGTGCGGCGCACTCCCCTCTCAGCCCCCTCCCCCCAGCGCTTCCCGGGCACCGCCATGCCCTCTTTATCCCGCGCCAGTGCCGCTTAACGTAACGATTACAGCCCGGCTGTGAAAATTTGCTAAGGTAATAAACAGGGATGACTGGGACACCCACATGGATATCGAACAAAAACAATGGGATGCGTTGATCGGCCGCATCTACGAAACCGCTCTGTCACCCGGGGACTGGGGCGAATTGCTGGAACCCATGGTCGACTGGTGTCAGCAGCAACAGCAGGATATGGCCACCATGGAATCCCTGCTTGGGCATCTTGATCGTGCCGTGCGCAGCAGCAATCACATGCACTCCCAGGAAGACCAGAACCACCTGCTCAATGACATGACCAATCGTCTGCCCTGGCCCATGCTGATGCTGGATGACCAGCTGCATGTGGTAAAACACAACTCGGCAGCAGACCGCATCATGGCCTCTGGCCCACTCCGCATGGCCGATGGCGGCGCACTGATGCTCAGCGACCCCAAGCTCAAACAGCAACTGCAGCAGGTAGTGCGCCTGCAACGGGGCCGTGACAGCCAACTGTTGCACTCCGAGCAGGAGAAACTGGTGCTGCTGTGCATGCCGGTATTCCGCTCGGACGCGCCCGATGACGTGTCACGCATTACCTCCGTGGTCTGGGTCTTTGCCGACCGCAGCGTCGCCGCGCCCTCGGTCCGGTCACTGGCGGACCTGTTCGGTATCTCACCGGCAGAAGCCCGTTTGCTGCATCTGCTTTGCAAGGTGGGAAACCTCAGTCAGAGCGCCGAACTACTTTCCGTCAGCGTGCATACCGCTCGCACCCAACTCAAATCGATCATGGGAAAAACCGGCATCAGCAGTCAGGTCGCCCTGGTCAGCCGGGCCATGAGCCATGCGTTGCTGGCGACCCCGACCCTCGCCACCCATGATGGTCGCGAAGAGCGCTTTATGGTGCTGCCCGACAATCGGGTACTGAGCTGGTTCGAGTATGGCTGCCCGGAAGGCAAGCCCCTGCTGGTAATGGAAAACCAGGCGGGCAACCTGCCCTGTCATGAACCTCATCATGAATGGTATGTCTCGCAGGGGTTGCGAGTGCTGGTGGTGGTACGCCCCGGCTTTGGCATCTCCACCCCCTGTCCGGACGGCAATTTCGTGGATTTCGCCGAGGACCTGCGCTACTTCTGCGAACGACTGAATCTGCAAAAACCCATTCTGGCCGGCTATTGTTTTGGCGGCCCCTACGCCCTGGCCGCCGCGGCCAGGTATCCGTCACTGTTCGAGCGGGTCGGCGTCATTGGCAGCATCGTACCCTGGCAATACATGCAGGCGGGACAACTGGACCCAATGCATAACCGGCTGCTGAAAATGGTGGACCGGGACCCCCGTCTCTTTATTTCCCTGGGCAAGCTGGCCCTGCGCGGCGTGAACCGCTCACCGGAAAAATTCTTTTCCTTTTTCTCTCGGGTGCTGGATGACAAGGACGCCAGCCTGATCAACGACCCGGCCGTGCAAGCAATCACCCTGCCGCAATTACGGCAGCGCTGGTTTCAGGGCGCCAGAGTGATCATCGATGACTATCTGCGGGTACTGCGGCCCTGGGGGTTCGAGCTGGCGGACATCACCATCCCCACCACGGTCTGGCATGGTGCCCTGGATCGCAGCGTGCAGCTGGAACCAGCCAGGCTGATGGCCCAGGCGATCCCCGACGCCGAGTTTTATGTGCTGGAAGATCAGGGCCGCTACCCGGTCATTGAGTGCTGGCAACAGTTTATCGAGGCCCTGGCGGGCTCAGTGTCCCAGACCATCACGCAGCGCGCCTGATAACGACGGCCTTACTCAGCCACAAAGCTGGCCAGAATCTGCGGCCACCGGGAATAGATAAAAAAGTGACCGCCATCCGGCAACAATGTTAATTCGCTGTTGGTTAACCAACGGTCAAGTTGTATTGCCTGATCAACGGGTACCTGCCCATCCTGTTCGCCATGCCAGAGATACACCGGCAGCGTCAGTGATGATGGTTCCGGGAGTGGCGTGCGAGCCACTGCCTGCAAATCCTGAACGAATCCCATGGAGCCCTGCCGGCACGACTCTCTCAGCGCCAGCAAATAACGTTCCTGATGATCCGGTTCGGCAAGCAGTTTGCGGTCCACCGGCGACCCCAAATGGCGCCGAGGGTTTTTCAGAATCGTGCGTGCCATATGGTCCAGCACGGTCTCAGCCAATCCCGGCGCCTTGTCAGCCAGGGCAACAGCCAGGCGCATCATGCCCTTCAACGGTTTACCCGCCTCGCCACCCGGAGGAGCCAGACTGGACACCAGCCCCAGACGGCTGACTCGGTCTCCCAACCGGGCTGCGCAATGCAAGGCCAGGAATCCACCCAGCGAGTAACCCAACAGATGGAATTGCGGCAGCTTCAGATGATCGGCCAGGCATCGAATGTCCTCTGCCAGATCATCCATTGTCCGCTCGGTCAGCGTCTCCGACTCACCATAACCTGGACGCTCGGCGATAATCAGGCGTATCTGCATGTCCCGCAACACACTGTCACCACCAGGCACCTCCAGACGGGAGCCTCGCACACTGTGACAGAACATCACCGCCACCCCCTGCGGATCACCGTACTCCGCAAAACAGAGCCGCTGCCCATGGGCGCCTTGGCAATAACGTAACCCCGTCGCTTCACTGATCTCATCAGCTACACTTTCGGTTACCGATTCTCTACCCCGGAGAGGGGCCAGACCGGACAATACCAACGACACCAACTCTGCCTGCCGGGCCGTTTCCGTTTTCCGGAAAACGGATTTCAACTGGGTACGCACCGTCTGCTCCGAGACCTGACGGCGCTGGGCAATACTGCGCAGATCATAGCCATGAATCAGGTCCCGGGTGAGATCTGCCTCCGCCGCCGACAACTGATACAGGTCGATCAGGGTTTGCTCATCAATCAAGGACTGGGAATCAGGGTTGGATAAAAACAGGGTGACCGCCGGGGGGTCATTGTCGTCCCTGTCTTTTACCAGGTCAGCCGGGCAAACCAGCAGGGAGACGGAGCGAGGATCACCCGGGGACAACATCAAGGCATGGCTGCTGCCTTCGTTGAGAGACTGCGCGATATAGTGATGGAGCAGTTTATGTTGCTCACGATTATTGATCCTGAAATGGCCATCATGATTGGCCAGCATTTCATGCTCTGCCAGGGTGCGATCAGCTTGCTGGTTCAGCATGATGATATTGAGCCGGTCATCGAGCAACGCCACCCCCATTGGCAGCATTTCCAGTGTGCGATCCAGTAAATTCTGCGACACCGCCTGGGACTCGAACCGGTCAGCCATGTCCAACGCCTGGCGGATATGGGGCAGCAGTTGATCAAGCAGTTCCCGTCTGGCCACAGGGTTCTGATAGATGGCATCGTCATCAAAGGGGTTGGCGGTTTCCTGCAATGCCGACACCAGCGCCGGCCAACGATTTTTATCCTGAGCAGCCTGATACAACAGCAAGGCCAGATCCGATGTGGAAAACCCCGTCATTCCCCCTCCTGTCGCCCCCGAAATTTGCAATCAACTGCACCATGACAGAAGACCAGGCGAGATGTCACTGCTTGAATGAAACCGACCTGGCACCCAGATCAACACCGCCAACCAACCTGGAACAGTTTATTGCGGCTACCGTGATGAAACGGTCAGCTCAGCACCCGCTCTGTTGGGACGAAACGCTGGAGCCAACCTGCTCTCGCAGCAATTCCTTGAAGTCCTCGAACTGATAAGGGAAACGCCAGTTCTCCTGATCCAGTTCATCCACTCGATACCAGCCGAGCGCCTTCACTTCCAGGCGGCCGGCAGTGGGCACATCCAGCTTTTCCGGTGAGCATGCCAGCCTGCAGTCGTAGAGATGGAACCCGTTTTTCATCACTCTTAGGCGCCGGCCCACGGTCACATCCAGCCCGGTTTCCTCATAGGTCTCCCGGTGCGCCGTACACTGCGCCAGCTCATCCGCTTCACGGGTACCGCCAGGCACCCCCAATTTGCCGCCCCAGCGATGGGTGATCAGCAATACCTTGTCGTCATGCAGAATCAGACAACCCGCATTGGCGCGTCGATCGTCTTCCTGGCCGGGCACCCGGGGACAATCGGCAAGGGCCGCGCCGGGCAGCAGCAAGCAAAGCAGCCAGAGCATTCGCTTCATGTTTTTCCCCATGGGCCGGTGATGGGACTCAATAGTTAACAGTGAAGAGTGAACAGTTAACAGCGGCGCGAACAACGTTTTCTACTACCCAACGCAAGAGGCCGCGACCCATAACCTGGCGCGGCCTCAAAAGCTGGAGCAACCCATCAACTCAATCGCGAACTATTAACTGTTCACTATTAACTAATCAGCGGCAGCCGATGTTCTCGCGTCGCCGCGATCACCTCGTCCGGTATCAGGATTTCCGTGGCCAGGGGCAGGTGGTCAGACAGCAGGCAATCTTCCAATACACGGGTATGGCGGCTTTGTAACGCCGGCGAAAGCAGAATGTGGTCGATGTGCCGGTCCGGGGCCCAGCTCGGGTAGGTGTTGAGGCTGTCTGCCTCCACGGTCCGCAGCCCCAGGCTTGCCAACGGCGACGCCTCCAGGTGCTCCAGGCGGCAATTGAAGTCCCCCATCATCACCACATACTTGTAACCTTCAAGCAGCCGGGTCAGATAGGCGAGCTGGGTATTGCGCACCTTCTCGCCAAGGGCAAGGTGGGCAACCACCACCACCAGAGGCTGGATGGGGTGACCATACTTGATAATGATGGCGCCACGCCCCGGCAGGCCGGGCAACCGATGATCCTTCACTTCAAAGGGCTGATGGCGGCTGAGAAAGCCGTTGCTGAACTGGCCGAGACGGCCAAGATTGCGGTTGAGCTGTTGGTGCCAGAAGGCAAAGTCGCCCAACGATGCCAGGTGCATCAGCTGATTCATGTTACGTGAGCGCAGGCTGCCACCGTCCACTTCCTGCAGACCCACCACATCGAAGTGGCTGAGTACCTCGGCAATCTGTTCAATGGTTTCTACGCTGCGCGGGTGCGCGACCAGATGCTTCCAGCTACCGGTGATGTAATCGCCAAACTTCTGGCTGCCGATACCGGCCTGGATATTGAAGCTGAGCAGCTTGATGCTCGTGTCCGGAAGGAGGATCTCACGGGTTTGCCGGGTGCGCCGCACCCCTTGCCGTGCGAAGGAAAAGCCCGCAGGGCGGGCTTTCCAGTCTCGATAGGCGGTGCGGGCACGATCCAGCAGCATAGGGTCTACATTAACCGCCCGTCTTTTCCTTGTTGGCCAGATACTCGATGACCTCGAACAGCTCGTCGGTGGTCTTCAGGTTCTCGCGCAACACCAGGTACTTGCCGTTGACGACAAAGTTGGGCACGCCGGGAATTCTGTATTCCTTGGTCAGCGCTTCTGCCTGACGGACCTTGGTAGACACACCGAAGGAGCTGTACAGACGGTTGAACTTGTCCGGCTCCACGCCGTATTTACGGAAGAAGTTGGCCAGTGCCGGCTCATTGAACAGCGGCTCACGATGCTTGTGAATGGCATCAAACAGGGGAGCATGGATTTCCTCTGTCAGACCCAGGGTTTCTTCCACATAGTAGGCGCGGGCCAGCGGCTCGGCGTTACGCAGGAACAGTACCGGCGTACGTACGTAGTCGATGAAGTCCGGCTTGGACTCCAGCCATGTATCTACCGCAGGCTCAAGGGAGTAACAATGGGGGCAGGCATAGGAGAAGAACTCCCGCACTTCCACCTTGCTGGGGTCACTCACATTGCCGGGCACATCAAGAATCTTGTAGTGGGTATCCACAGCAAAACGGGCATGTTCTTCGGCCGCAACCGCAGCGGTTGCCAGGCCCAGACTCATCAGCAAAGCCGTCACAAAGCGAAGCATTGGTTCCTCTCCTTATTGTTGGTCTCCGCACGGTAGGACCGCCGGAATCATTATTTTCTCCCGTCGCCAGGCAAAAAAACCATCAGCGCACGGAGGACCATTTATCTTTTCATGATAACAACGAAAAAGGCAGCCCGCAGGCTGCCTTTTCTACAAACCGTAACCAATCAGCTCTATTTGGACAAACCAGCAATGTAGCTGGCCACCGCCTTGATCTGGGAGTCACTCATCTTGGCAGCAACGGTCTGCATCATGCCGGCAGGATCATTGGCACGCTTGACCAGGTTATCACCCAGGTCATTACGGCCAGCAGCCCGGAAAGCCTTCAGCTGCTCTTCCACATACTGGGCGTTCTGGCCAGCCAGGTGCGGGTATTTGGCGCCATCGACACCCTGACCCGCCGGGCCGTGACAACCGGAGCAGGACGGCAGGCCGTTGGCCATATCACCGCCGCGGTACAGCTTGGCGCCTTGCTCGACCCAGTCCGGATCGGCTTGGCCGGCTTGCGCTTCCTGGGAAGCGTAATACGCACCCAGATCCGCCATGTCCTGCTCGCTCAGGTTCGCAGCCTGGCCAGCCATAATGGCGTTGTCTCGCGCACCGGACTTGTAATCCTGAAGCTGCTTGACCAGGTAGGCTTCACCCTGACCCGCCAGTTTCGGGTAGTTACCAGCAATCGGCTTGCTACCACCAGGGCCGTGACAAGCGGCACAGGGAGCGGCTTTTGCTTCACCGGCTTCAGCATCACCTGCAGCCAGAGTCGGGTTGGCGACTACGGCAGCCGCCATCAGCACGAACAGTTTGAAAAACTTCATGGCCTATCCTTTCGTACAGCGTCTTATTTGCTTTTGGACATGTACTCAATCAGAGCACGGTATTCGTCGTCGCTACAGTCGTTACACATGCCTTTAGGCGGCATGGCGTTGTACCCTTCCTTCACGTGCTTCACCAGGGTATCCATGCCTTTGGCCAACAGCGGCTTCCAGGCGGCCTCATCGTGGGCCTTGGGGGCACCGGCGGCGCCGGAAGTATGGCAGAAGGTGCAGCTACTGTTATAGCGCTCTTCCACGGTGGCGGCGCTGGCCGCTCCTGCCATCATCATCAATGCAATACCTGCTACCAAACCCTTCATATCCTACCTCTGCTATGCTGGCGTCAACCGCTGGCGAAGTGTGGATTTGCCTTTCCCGTCAAACCCTTGTAGAACGTCGACCGCCCTGGCAACCGCCAGGAGGGTCAGGCGGACGGGATTATATACCAGTCTGGCACGCGCCGTCATATTCCATGTGAAGGGTAAGGTTATGCCACAACATCCCGCTGAAATCCTGCTCCACCAGGCCAGCTTCCTGCAAAGCGCCCAGCGCCTGGACCAGTGCCCGCCTGACGAGGGCCGGGAAGTGGCCTTCGCCGGCCGCTCCAACGCCGGCAAATCCAGTGCCATCAACCGCCTCACCGGCCAGAGATCCCTGGCAAGAACCTCCAAAACCCCCGGCCGCACCCAGCTGATCAACTTCTTTTCCCTGGACGACGAGCGCCGGCTGGTGGACCTGCCCGGCTACGGCTATGCCAAAGTCGCCAAAAGCAAACGCAACGAATGGCAGGAGCACCTGGACCACTATCTGGCTGAACGCCAGGTGCTGGTGGGGCTGGTGCTGATGATGGACATCCGCCATCCGCTCAAGGATTTCGATCTGATGATGCTGGAATGGGCCGCCCAGGCCAACATGCCCATCCATATCCTGATGACCAAGGCCGACAAGCTGAAGTTCGGTGCCGCCAAATCCACCCTGCTGAAGGTGCAAAGCCAGCTCAAGGGGCACCCCGCCCCACTGTCACTGCAATTATTCTCCGCCACCAACGGTACCGGCTGCGACGACGCCTGGGAAAAACTGGGGGAATGGCTGGAAATAGGGTCAGACGCAGACCGTGAGACGTCGGGCGACTAGGCCATCTTTTAGTTAGCGTCAGGCGGGCGACTTTTCTACAGACAAAAAAATCCCCGGCAGCAATTCTTGGGGGAAGGGAACGACTTGCTGCCGGGGAGGCTTGCCACCCCGGTCTCTTTGGGGGAAGAGGGCCGGGGCAAAACACGACGGACCGGTGAGGGTACTGGGGATCGGGGGGTCCGGCCCGTCGCACTTATAGAGACTGCCGTTTTTTGCAAAAAGTTCCAGCCCTTCATCTTCTTTTTTGCCCGACTGTCGATGTGCGTCACAAAACTGGCGCTAAAGGGCACTCCAGTCTCACCTCCGGGCAACAAAAACCTCTGGCTTCACGTGGGAAAAAATTCCTATCTTGCTGATCAGAAAGCACTAATGACCACATAGAAAAATCTGGCACAGCGATTGCTTGATATTTAGACGGCAATCAGCACGCTGAGACAAAACGAGAAGATTTTACGGTTTGCTGAGGCCTGCCAGCACCAATCGGCAGGCAAAAAAAATCCCTGGCAGCAATCTTGGGGGAAGGGAACGACTGTGCTGCCAGGGAGGCTTGCCGCCCCAACCTCTGGGGAGAGATTGGGGAGTCCAAAATGCTACGGATCAGCGAGGGTACTGGGGGATCGGGGGGTGCCAATCCGTAGCTATTCTTTAGGACCGTAGCGTTTTTCCGAAAGTTCCTGCCGGCTTCACCTTTTACATTTTTTACAAGATAAGCTGCGAGCTACTAGCTTCGACGCGGTTGTCGGCAAGCGCCACACTTCCAAACTCTCCACCGCGATTCACCCCAACTCCAAAACATCCCGAAACGCGGGTACAGCCTCAAGGCCTCCCCACCGTCATGTCGCGACTCAAAGCTAGCAGCTAGAAGCTCGCCGCTGCCTTACTGCTTCCACGGCTCGCCCCGCGTACCCTTCATCCGTTTCAGATCCCGATGCATAGCCGCCTTGGCCAGCATGTGCGCAGACACCGGGGCGGTGATAAACAGGAACAGGGTGATCAGCACCTCATGGAGTTGCAGCCCGCGCTCCTGCCAGGAAAAAAACAGCAGTGACGCAATGATGGTGCCGCCCACCCCCAGGGTCGTGGCCTTGGTGGGGCCGTGCAGGCGGGTGTAGAAATCCGGCAACCGCGCCAGGCCGATGGAGCCGATCAGCGCAAAAATGCCGCCCACCACCACAAAAATTGCCACCAGCCATTCGATCAAGACGTTCATAAAAGCTCCACTTGCCTGGCACCGGGTGCCAGGCATTATTCAATGATGTCGCCGCGGGTAATGTACTTGGCCACCGCCACGGTGCTGACAAAGCCGATCAGGGCAATCAGCATGGCGGCCTCGAAGTACAGCTTGCTATCCACCTGGATGCCGTACACCACGATCAGGGCGATGCTGTTGATATACATGGTATCCAGCGCCAGCACCCGGTCCGGCAGGGAGGGGCCGATCACCAGCCGATACAGGTTCAACACCCAGGCCACCGTCAGCAGGCCAAACGTCAACGAGATGGCACTTTCTAGCATTCGAAAATCTCCTTGATAGGCCCTTCGTAGCGCTGCTTGATTTCCGCCACCAGGGCCTGCGGATCTTCCACGTGCAGGGCATGCACCAGCAACCGGGTGCGGTCCTCGCTGACATCGGCGGACACTGTCCCCGGGGTCAGCGACACCGTACTGGTAAGCACGGTAATGGCAAAGCTGTCGCGCAGGTCCAGTGGCACCTCCACAAAACCGGGCTGCAGATCCTTCACCGGCCCCAACACCTTCAGGGCCACCGCCAGGTTGGCCAGCAAAATATCCTTGGCCACCCGCAGCACGAAACGCAGCAGGCCCATGCGATCACGAACCAGCGGCACCTGTGGCCAGAAGGGTCGGGTGCCCAGCGGCAACACCACCGCCAGAATCAACCCCAACAGGGCATGGCCCACACTGAAGCCATTGAGCAGCAGCCAGGTCAGCCACAGCACCAGGGTCAGACTGGGATAGGGAAGCAAGCGCTTCATGAGGCACCTCCCAACACCGCGCGAATATAAATCGTCTGGTCCGCCAGCTGATCGGCCACGCCAGCGCATAGCTGCAGCAGAGGCTCCGCGGCCAGGGTCAACGCCGGGCTCATCAGCAACAGGGCCAGCATGGCAAAGACACGCCGCTTACCGAGTGTCTTGCCGACAACCTCTCCGTGCACCCGCCAGAACAGCGTGGAACCGGCGCGGCTCAGGCCCATCAGGCCAGCCAGCCCTCCCAGCAACAGCAGCGCCCAGTAAGGCGCACTAGGCACCGCCTGCAACAGCGCCACCTTGCCGACAAAACCGGACAGGGGCGGCAACCCCACCACCGCCACCGCAGCAGCAAAGAACGCCGCACCCAGCCAGTTGCCATGTGCCAGTGGCGGGCCGGACTCCAGCCGGTCATCGCTATCGCCCCGGGAGCGGCGCAGCAGATCACAGAGCAGGAACAGGGCGCCACAGATCAGGGTGGAATGGATCAGGTAATAGAGTGCCGGACCGACAGTCTCCGGGTCGCCCAGACTCAGCGCCGCCACCAGCGTGCCCACGGACATGACCACCAGGTAGGCCACCAGCCCGCCCAGCCGTTGCGCTGCCAGGGCACCGATTGCCGCCAGCCCCAGGGTCACCAGCGCCAGCCACCAGAGCAGGTCGGACCCCAGCCCGGCCAGCGGCCCGTCACTGAAGGCCAGTGCCTGCATGCGCAGGATGGCGTAGATGCCCACCTTGGTCATGATGGCAAACAACGCCGCCACCGGCGCAGTGGCATTGGCATAGGTGGCCGGCAGCCAGAAATACAGTGGGAACAGGGCCGCCTTGAGGCCGAACACCACCCACAGCAACAACACCGCCACGGTCAGCAGGATCTGGTCGCTACCCTCCAGCGCCTGGGCCTTGACCGCGAAATCGGCCATGTTGAGGGTGCCGGTGGTGCCGTAGATCAGCCCCAGGGCGATCAGGAACAGGGCCGAACCCGCCAGGTTCAGCACCACATAATGCAGGCCGGCTTTGACCCGCTCCGGGCCACGGCCATGCAGCGCCAGGCCGTAGGAGGCGATCAACAACACCTCGAAGAACACGAACAGGTTGAACAGGTCACCGGTGAGGAACGCGCCGTTGATGCCCATCAACTGAAACTGAAACAGGGAATGGAAGTTGGGCCCCCGGCGATCATCACCGGCGCAGCCATACAACAGCGCCGGCAACGCCAGCACGGCGGTCAGCAGCAGCATCAGGGCACTGAGCTTGTCCAGCACCAGCACGATGCCGAACGGCGCCTGCCAGTTACCCAGCTGGTAGACCCCCACGTCACCCTGGGCCGCCTGCTGCCACAACACCAGCGCCACCGGTATCAGGGCGATACAAGAAAGCAGACCGGTCACTCGCCGCAGCCGTTGCCGCTCGCGGACCTCCAGCAACAGCAGCAAGCCGGCCAGGGCCGGAATCAGGATGGGCGCAATAATCCAGTGCGTCATGAACGTTGCTCCCCGTCCTGACCATCCACATGGTCACTGTGCTGCTCCCCCTGGCTACGCAGGGCCAGCACCACCAGGAAGGCGGTCATGGCGAAACCGATCACGATGGCGGTGAGCACCAGGGCCTGGGTCAACGGGTCGGTGGGGTCGGCACTGGCGCCCACTACTGCCACCTGGTTGATCTTCAGGCCGCCCATGGAGAACAGGAACACATTCACCCCGTAACCCAGCAGAGTCAGCCCCAGCACCACCGAAAAGGTGCGCGCACGCAGGCACAGGTATACGCCGGTGGCCACCAGCACGCCGATAATCAGCGCCACTAACAATTCCATCAGGTGGTCTCCTTCTTGTCATCCAGCAGCGACAGCTTGCCCAGGTTGGCGAGTATCAGCAGGGTGGCGCCCACCACGGTGAGGAACACGCCGGTATCAAACAGCATGGCACTGGCCAGCTCGAAGTCGCCGATCAGAGGCAGGTGCACATGGGTAAAGGTGCTGGTCAGGAAAGGCGCATCGAAAGCCCAGCTGGCCACCCCGGTCAGGCCGGCCAGCAACACACCCAGCGCCACCAGCGGGTGGTAATCGCCGGGGATGCGCTTGTGCACCCAGGTCACCCCGGATGCCACGTACTGCAGCAGTAAGGCCACCGAGGTGATCAGCCCCGCCACAAAGCCACCGCCGGGCAGGTTATGGCCGCGCAGGAAGATATACACCGCGATCATCAGCGCCAGCGGCAACAGCGGCCGCGACAGGGTCACCAGCACCAGCGGGTGGGCGTCATGGGCCCAGGGACGGCCGAAGGGATCGTACTTGGCCGACGCCAGCTTCAGATCACTGAGCAGGGCATAGATGCCCAGAGCCGCAATACCCAGCACGGTAATTTCGCCAAAGGTATCAAAGCCACGGAAGTCCACCAGGATCACGTTAACTACATTGGTGCCGCCACCACCGGGCACACTGTTCTCCAGGAAGAACGGGCTGATGGTGGCGGTGTCGGTGGTCATCACCAGCAGGGCGACCACGGCCACGCCGGTGCCGATCAGCACCGCCAGCACCGCATCACGGCTCACCCGCAGGGGGTTGGAATCGGCCTTGGCCCGCGACGGCAAAAAGTACATGGCCAGCATCAGCAGCAGCACGCTGACCACTTCCACAGAAAGCTGGGTCAGGGCCAGATCCGGCGCTGAAAAACGCACGAAAATCAGCGACACGATCAGCCCCACCACGCTCAGGCAGATAATCGCCATCATCCGCTGGCGATGCAGCACCGTGGTCAGCAGGGCGGCAGCAATCAGCATCAAGGCACAGAGAACCGATACCCCATCCACCGGCAGCATGGCGCGCTCGCCGGTGACACTGGCCAGGTTGGGCAACTGCCATACCAGCACCGCCGCCACCAGCGCCAGCACCCAGGCCACGTAGCCCTGCAGGGAGCCGGTCTGCAATCGCCGGGTAACGCCGGCGGCCAGTCGCACCACCGCCTGGATACGGCCTTCGAACACCCGCTTGGCATCAATCTCCGGCAAGCGCGCATACCAGGCAAACAGCCGCCGACGGCAGGCGTACACTGCGATCCCCCCGACCAGGGCGATGACACTCATCAACAGCGGAATGTTGAGCCCGTGCCATACCGCCAGATGATACTCGGGCAGGGTACCGCCCAGGGTGG
Source organism: uncultured Alcanivorax sp. (assembly GCF_947258575.1). Taxonomy (GTDB): domain Bacteria; phylum Pseudomonadota; class Gammaproteobacteria; order Pseudomonadales; family Alcanivoracaceae; genus Alcanivorax. The sequence goes on along the minus strand of NZ_CAMYIV010000005.1, from coordinate 77,040 downwards.
CAGTGGCCGCCACCGCAAGCAGTGCCGCCACAGTAATCGCCGGGAACACCCCCACCGCCACACACAGGGCCACCAGGATTTCCACCGGAATCTTCATATAACGGGGCGGTTCCTGGGGCGGGAACTTAGGCAGATTCACCGGCTCGCCATTGAAGAACACATCGTGAATAAAGCGCGCCGAGTAGGCCACCGAGAACACCCCGCCCAGGGTGGCCCCCAGCGGCAGCAGCCAGCTCATGGCGCCCAGCTGGTCGGACTGCAGGGTCTCGGTAAAGAACATTTCCTTGGACAGGAAGCCGTTCAGCAGCGGCACCCCGGCCATGGCCGCCGACGCCACCATGGCCAACACCGCCGTATAGGGCATGTACTTCCACAGGCCGTTGATGCGGCGCATGTCGCGGGTACCGGTCTGCTGATCGATGATGCCGGCGGCCATGAACAGGCCTGCCTTGAAGGTCGCGTGGTTGATGATATGGAACACCCCGGCCACCGCCGCCAGCGGCGAATTAAGGCCGAACAGCAAGGTGATCAGGCCCAGGTGACTGATGGTGGAAAACGCCAGCAGGCCTTTCAGGTCATGCTGGAACAGGGCCCAGACCGCCCCCCACAGCAGGGTGGCCATACCGGCGGTAGTGACCAGATAGAACCACAGGTCGGTCCCCGCCAGCACCGGATAGAAACGCGCCAGCAGGAAGATGCCTGCCTTCACCATGGTGGCCGAATGCAGGTAGGCACTCACCGGCGTGGGCGCCGCCATGGCATGGGGCAGCCAGAAATGGAACGGGAACTGGGCACTCTTGGTGAACGCCCCCAGCAACACCAGGCAGAGAATCACCGGGTACAGGGCATGCTGCTGCACCAGGGCGCCGTTCTCCAGCACCGTGCTCAACGAGAAGCTGCCCACCACATGACCAATCAGCAGCACCCCGGCCAGCAGCGCCAGGCCGCCCATGCCGGTGACCGTCAGCGCCATCCGTGCGCCCTTGCGGGCGGCACTGTCGTATTGCTTGTAGCTGATCAGCAAGAAGGAGCTAAGGCTGGTCAGCTCCCAGAAAAACACCAGAAACAGCAGGTTGTCGCTGGTCACCACCCCCAGCATGCTGAACATGAACAGCAGCAGCAGGGTGTAGAAGCGACCGCCGTCATCCTTGGCCGGCAGGTAATAGTGGGCATACACCACCACCAGCAACCCGATACCCAGAATCAATACGCAGAACAGCAACGCCAGGCCATCCAGGCGCAGGGCCAGATTCAACCCCAGAGACGGCAGCCAGGCCATGGACCACTGCTGCATCCCCCCTTCCCAAATCGGCAGGGACGCCTGGGCCAACAAGCCCAGGGCGGCCACCACCGGCAGCGCCACCAGCAGGGCACACCAACGGCGCCCCAGATGGCGGGTGAACATGGGGAGTAGCGCCGCCAGAAGAGGAAGCAGAACAATTGCAGGCAACATCATGTGCTCTCTTGAATAACAATCCTTGTGCTACCCACAGGCAGCAAAACTCGGCAAGTATGCCATGCCCCCCTTCCCTTGCAAGAATCCCTCCGACAGCAGCAGCTATTACAGTGCGCAAACCGGGCAACAGGAAACAGGCACACACCCCCGTTTGTTTTCTTCTTGTTACACACGCCAGGCGAAAACCAAAAAAATAGGCATTTTTTTGCCCCGATCAACGCTCTTAAATAAGTAGCAACAGACCGCTTTTTTCGCCTCAAAACGGAACTTTACCTTGCCTGAGATTTCACATAATGCGTAGCATAATTCCATGCTAATCATCGTTTTACGGTGACACCATATTCCGCGAAAGCGGGCTACTGATAACGGAGCGCCATGCTGACAGGCATCTTGTCTGGATTCTTGCTCGCACCCCTGGCCCCTGCCCTGCATCGGCTTTTCCCCCGTTACAGTGGCTGGCTTCTCGCCCTGCTCCCCGCCGGGCTGACGCTGTATTTTTTTCTGCAATGGCTACCCGTCACCCAGCAAGGCCCGCTGCTTACCCACATCGACTGGGTTCCTGCGCTGGCCATGCCGCTAAGCTTCATGCTCGACGGCCTGTCGCTATTGTTTGCCCTGATGATCTGCGCCATCGGCGCGCTGATCTTCATCTATGCCGGTCGCTACCTGGAAGACCACCGGGACCTGCCCCGGTTGTATGTGCTGCTGCTATGCTTCATGGCCTCCATGCTCGGCGTGGTGCTCAGCGACAACCTGATCGTGCTGTTCGTGTTCTGGGAACTCACCAGCATCACCTCCTATCTGCTGATCGGCTTCAACCACGAAGACGCCAACGCCCGGGCCAAGGCCCTGCAGGGGCTGATCGTCACCGTGGGCGGCGGCCTGGCGTTGATGACCGGCTTTATCCTGCTGGGCCACATCGGTGGCAGCTATGAGTTGTCAGTGCTGATCACCCGGGGCGACACCATCACCGCCCACCCGCTTTACGGGCTGACACTGGTGCTGATCGTGCTCGGCGCCTTTACCAAGAGCGCCCAGTTCCCGTTCCACTTCTGGCTGCCCAATGCCATGGCCGCACCTACCCCGGTGAGCGCCTACCTGCACTCGGCCACCATGGTGAAAGCCGGCATCTACCTGCTGGCACGGCTGCACCCGGCCATGGGCGGCACCGAACTATGGCTGCTTCTGCTGGGCGGCGCGGGCGCCATCACCATGGTGCTGGGGGTGTTCCTGGCCCTGCGCGCCACCGGTATCAAGCGCATGCTGGCCTATTCCACCGTGATGGCCCTGGGCACTCTTACCATGCTGATCGGCCTGGGCACCCGCACCGCCCTGCTCGCCGCCATGAGCTACCTGCTGGCCCACTCGCTCTACAAGGGCGCCCTGTTCATGGTGGCCGGCATCATTGATCACCAGACCGGTCGCAAGGATTTTCTCGACACCGGCGGCTGGGCTCGCTACCTGCCCGTGACCAGCGCCTGCGCCGGCCTGGCCGCCCTGTCCCTGGCCGGGGTGATGCCCCTGTTCGGCTTTATCGCCAAGGAGCAATTGCTCGAAGCCGGCCTGAACCACGGCCATGCCCTGGCGCCCCTGTTCAGCGCGGCCATCGTGGTCGCCGCCGCCCTGGGGGTGGCCGTGGCCGCCGTGATCGGTATTCGCCCCTGGTTCGGCAAGCCCGCTGCACTCACCCACACCCCCAGCGAGGCACCGCCGGCCATGCTGTTGGGCCCGGCCCTGCTGGCCGGCCTGGGCCTGCTGCTGGGGCTGATTCCCGGGCTGATTGACCGCACCCTGCTCAGCGCCGCTGCCAGCGCCAGCCTGGGCGAGACGGTGACGCAACCCCTGGCCCTGTGGCACGGCATCAACACCGCCCTGCTGATCAGCCTCGGCGCGGTGCTGGTGGGCCTGGTGCTGTTCCGCTACTGGCAGGGCTTCCGCCACTACACCCGCTGGGCGGACACGCTGTCCCGCTTCGGCCCGGAGCAGGCCTATCACCGTCTGATGGATGGCCTGGTCGCCCTGTCCAATGGCCAGACCCGCCTGCTGCAAAGCGGCTACCTGCGCTATTACCTGATCAGCACCCTGCTGACCCTGGTGGCCCTGGTCGTCGCTGCCCTGTGGCTGAACCCGGATGCGCTCAAATTGCGCCCGGACTTCACCGACATCCAACTCCATGAAGCGGTGATCGCCGCCGTGCTGGTCATCGCCACCCTGGCAGCAGTAACCCTGCAATCGCGGCTGGGGGCGGTGGCCAGCCTGGGCGCGGTGGGCTTTTCCATCGCCCTGCTCTATGTGCTGTTCAGCGCCCCGGACCTGAGCATCACCCAGGTACTGGTGGAAACCCTCACCGTGATCATGCTGGTCCTGGTGCTGTTCCGCCTGCCCGGCTTCCTGCGCCTCACCCGCACCCGCACCCGGCTGGCGGACGCCCTGGTGGGCATCACCGTGGGTGGCATGGTCACGGTGCTGTTGCTCAGCGTGCTGGGCAGTCGTTACCACGGCAGCATTGCCCACTACTTCATTTCCGAGAGCGTGCCCGCCGGCTACGGCCGCAACATCGTCAACGTGATTCTGGTGGACTTCCGCGCCCTGGATACCCTGGGCGAAATCTTCGTGCTGGCGCTGGCCGCCACCGGGGTCTACGCCATGCTGAAACTGCGCAGCAAGGGCGACACCACGGAACCGGAGGAGACCCATGACTAGAGAGCGCCGCATACCACCCCCGGACCGCAACGCCCTGCGCACCCAGTCGCTGATCCTGCGCACCACCGGCTTTTTCCTGCTGCCGCTGCTGTTGCTGTTCGCCCTGTTCCTGCTGCTGCGCGGCCACAACGCGCCGGGCGGCGGCTTTATCGCCGGGCTGGTGGCGTCCGCGGCCATCGCCGTGCATCTGTTTGCCATGAGCGAAGCCGGCGCCCGCCGAGTCCTGCGGGTAGACCCCCGCGACCTGATCGCCTGGGGACTGATCCTGGCGCTGGCCGCCGGGGTCATCGGCCTGTTCAGTGGCCAGCCGTTTCTCACTGCCCACTGGCTCACCGTCAGCCTGCCGGTGTTCGGTGAACTGAAGCTGGGTTCGCCCTTGCTGTTCGATCTGGGGGTGTTTCTGGTGGTGCTGGGCACCGCCAGCACCATCATCATCAACCTGGCGGAGCAGGACACATGACCAGCCTGATGGCCCTGGTGGTGGGCGTGCTCTACGCCGCCGCCATTTACATGATGCTGCGCCGCTCCATCGTCAAACTGGTGATCGGCCTGGTGCTGCTGTCCAACGCCGCCAACCTGCTGATCTTCACCGCCGCCGGCCTGCACCGGGATGCCCCGCCGCTGGTGCCGGATGACGCCCAGGTGCCCGCTGGCCTGGTGGCCGACCCGCTGGCCCAGGCGCTGATTCTCACCGCCATCGTCATTGGCTTCGGGGTACTGGCCTTTGCGGTGGTACTGATTCGCCGCGCCTACGAAGTCGTGGAAGCGGACGACATGAACCAGATGCGGGATACCGACACATGAATCTTCTGGTGATCCTGCCCATTCTGATTCCCCTTGCAGCCGGGGCCCTGTCCCTGCTGGGGCGCCACTCCCAGCGTGTGCAGGGCGCCCTGGCGGTCATCGGCGGCATCGCCCTGGTGATCAGTGCCGTGGCGCTGTTACTGGCCACCTGGGAGCAGGGCCATATCGTATCCGAGCTGGGCAGCTGGCCCGCCCCCTTCGGCATCGTGCTGGTCAGTGACCTGCTGGCCGCCATCATGGTGTTGCTCAGCGCCGTCACCAGTGCCGCCACCGCGTTTTACTCCCTGGGCAGCATCAGCATCGCCCATCGCAAGGCCGGTTATTTCCCGCTCATGCACCTGCTGCTGGCCGGGGTCAACGGCGCCTTTCTTACCGGTGATATCTTCAACCTGTATGTATGGTTCGAGGTGATGCTGGTGGCGTCCTTCTCCCTGCTGATCCTGGGCGGCGAGCGGGCGCAGATGGAGGGGGCCATCAAGTACGTGACCCTCAACCTGGTGTCCTCTGCCCTGTTCCTGTCCGCCGTGGGTCTGCTTTACGGCCTGGTGGGCACACTCAACATGGCCGACATTGCCGTAAAGCTGGGGGAAGTGGATTCCGGCATGACCACGGTCATCGCCATGCTGTTCATGGTGGCCTTCGGCATCAAGGCGGCGGCGTTTCCGTTCTTCTTCTGGCTGCCCGCGTCCTACCACACGCCCCAGGTGGCGGTGTCCGCCTTGTTCGCCGGCTTGCTCACCAAGGTGGGCGTGTATGCCCTGTTCCGGGTGTTCACCCTGATCTTCGGCATGGATGACCCGCTGATCCATCAGGTGCTGCTGTGGGGCGCCGGGCTGACCATGGTCACCGGGGTACTGGGCGCCGCCGCCCAGTTCGAATTCCGCCGCATCCTGTCATTCCATATCGTCAGCCAGATCGGCTACATGATGATGGGCCTGGCGCTGGCCTCGGTGAGCGTGCTGGCCCTGGCCGGCGGCATCTTCTACATCATTCACCACATCATCGTGAAGGCGAACCTGTTCTTTGTCAGCGGCCTGGTCTACCGCCTGCGTGGCAGCTACGAGCTCAAGCAACTGGGCGGCCTGTATCGTGACAAGCCCTGGCTGGCCCTGCTGTTCCTGATCCCCGCCCTGTCTCTGGCCGGCATGCCGCCGCTGTCCGGGTTCTTCGGCAAGTTCATCGTCATCCGCGGTGGCGTGGAAGCCGGTGCCTGGGCGCTGGTCGCCGCCGCCCTGCTGGTGGGCCTGCTGACCCTCTACTCCATGACCAAGATCTGGGCTGAGGTATTCTGGAAGGCGGCACCGGAAAACACCGCTTGCGCCGCCAGCGGCAGCAACACCCTGCTCTACGCCACGGTGGCCGGCCTGGCGCTGATCACCGTGGCCATCGGCCTGGGCGCCCAGCCGGTGCTGGTACTGTCCCAGGCCGCCGCCGAGCAGTTACTGGACCCGAGCCTCTATATCACTGCGGTACTCGGAGAGGCGCCATGAGCCCGTTGAGCTGGAACCTGATCCTGGCCCTGATCTGGGCCGCCGTCACCGGCAACTTCAGCGGCGCCAACCTGCTGGTGGGTTTTGGCCTGGGCTACCTGATTCTCGGCTTCGCCCTGCGCGACGTGCCGGACTTCGCCCGCTATCGCAAAAAAGTGCCCCGGCTGTTTCTGCTGCTGGGCCACTTCCTGCGCGACCTGGTGGCATCCAACTTACGGGTGGCCTACGACGTACTCACCCCCACCCATTACATGCGCCCGGCGGTGGTAGCCGTGCCCCTGCGGGCCAAAACCGACGGCGCCATCACCATCCTGGCCAACATGATTTCCCTGACCCCGGGCACCCTGAGCCTGGACGTATCCAGCGACCGCAGCGTGCTCTATCTGCACGTCATGTACCTGGACGACGAGGCGGATCTACGCCGGCAGATCCACGCACTGGAAGACCGGGTGTTGGCGGTACTGGAATAGGAAGCGCGGCAGGTGGCGGGCAACACGACAAACCCGCCGTAGGAGCTATGCTTGCATGGCGAACCCGCTGCCATCTCAAGTAAATTCGCCATGCAAGCATAGCTCCTACGGGGATAATGCAGGCACAAGGAAACGGAGACAGGCATGCTGGAAGGCGCAATATTTCTCAGCTATCTGCTGCTCAGCCTGGCGCTGCTGTGCGCCCTGGTGCGGCTGGTACGCGGCCCCACCCTGCCCGACCGGGTAGTGGCCCTGGAGCTGATGGCCTCGCTCACCGTGGCCTTTATCGGCATCTATGCCCTCAACAACGACCGGCCCGCGTTTCTGGATGTGGCCATGGTGCTGGCGCTCACCGCCTTCCTCACCGCCGTGGGCTTTGCCCGTTACCTGGAAAAAGGAGGCCACCGAGGTGATCAATGACCTGCTGGTATCGGTGATGCTGGTTGCCGGTACCTTCTTCATGTTCCTGGCCGGCATCGGCGTGTTGCGCATGCCCGACCTGCTGATGCGCATGCACGCCACCACCAAGGCCGGCACCCTGGGCGCCGGGCTGGTAATGCTGGCCGTGGCCACCCACTTCCTGGATGCCGGCGTCACCGCCCGCACCCTGGCCATCATCCTGTTCATCCTGCTCACCGCCCCGGTGGCCGCCCACGCCATCGGCCGCGCCGCCTACTTCGTCGGCGTGCCCCTGTGGGACAAGATGCTCAAGGACGACCTGAAAAACCGCTACGACCCGGACACCCACATCCTGGGCAACCCGGACGACGACAAGCAGCCCTAAGGCCGCCAGCCCCATGTAGGAGCACCTCTTGAGGTGCGAACCGGAGCCTTGGCGACGGCATAACCTCCAAGCGCCTCCCTAACGTCACCTCGCCGGGTTCGCACCTCAAGAGGTGCTCCTACAGTTAGCCACGCCCTGCCGAAAGCGCCCTTTTCCGCTACACTCTCTGCATCTTTTAGTCAGCAGAAGTCGAGCCTCATGTCCGCAGCCGAAAAACCCATCATCCTGGTCGATGGTTCCTCCTACCTGTACCGCGCCTTTCACGCCCTGCCGCCGCTCACCACCTCCAGCGGCCAGCCCACCGGGGCGGTGCGCGGGGTCGCGTCCATGCTGCGTAAACTGCTCAAGGACTACGACCCGCAATACATGGCGGTAATTTTCGACGCCAAGGGCAAGACCTTCCGCGACGAACTGTTTGAAGAGTACAAATCCAACCGCCCGCCCATGCCCGACGACCTGCGCGAACAGGTGCAACCCCTGCACGACCTGATCCGCGCCATGGGCCTGCCGCTGATCATCGAGGAAGGCGTGGAAGCGGACGACGTGATCGGTACCTTCGCACGCATCTTCGGCGAGCAGGGCAAACCGGTGCTGATCTCCACCGGCGACAAGGACATGGCCCAGCTGGTCACCGACCAGGTCACCCTGATCAACACCATGAATGACGCCCTCTACGATATTGACGGCGTAAAAAAGAAATTCGGCGTGGGCCCGGAACTGATCATCGACTTCCTCGCCCTGATGGGCGACAAGGTGGACAACATCCCCGGCGTCCCCGGCGTGGGCGAGAAGACCGCCCTGGGCCTGATCCAGGGCCTGGGGTCGCTGGAAAATATCTACCAGAATCTGGACAAGGTGGCCGAGCTCAGCTTCCGCGGCGCCAAGACCCTGGGCAAGAAGCTGGAAGAACACAAAGAACAGGCCTTCCTCTCCTACCAGCTGGCCACCATCAAGCTGGACTGTGAACTCAGCGAAGACCTGGACGACCTGCAACTGCAAACCCCGGACGCGGAGAAACTGGCCGAGTACTACCGCACCCTGGAATTCAAGGGCTGGCTCAAGGAACTGCTGGGCGGCAAGGACCCGGTGGCCGACGACGCGGGCAAACAGGTCGAGATGGATGCGGATGACGATGCGCCCCCGGCCCCCACGTTCAGCCGCGACGCCTACGACATCGTCTATACCCAGGCGCAACTGGACAAGTGGATCGACAAACTGAAAAGCGCCGGCGAATTTTCCTTCGACACCGAAACCACCAGCCTTAACTACATGAACGCGGAACTGGTGGGCTTCTGTGTGGCCGTGGACGACAAGGCCGCCTACATCCCCTTCGGCCACAACTACCCCGGCGCCCCGGACCAGCTCGACAAGCAGCTCGTCATGGACGCCTTCAAACCACTGCTGGAAGACGACACGATCAAGAAAATCGGCCAGAACCTGAAGTACGACATGAGCGTGCTGGCCGAAGACGTGGGCATCACCCTGCGCGGCGTGGCCTACGACACCATGCTGGAATCCTACGTGCTCGATTCCGTGGCCACCCGCCACGACATGGACTCCCTGTCGCTCAAGTACCTGGGCCGCAAGACCATCAGCTTTGAAGAAATCGCCGGCAAGGGCGCCAAGCAGCTCACCTTCAACCAGGTGGGGCTGCACGAAGCCAGCCGCTACGCCGCCGAAGACGCGGACGTGACCCTGCGCCTGCACCAGACCCTGTGGCCCAAACTGGAAAAAGAAGGCCGCCTGACAGAGGTGTTCCGCGATATCGAACTGCCCCTGGTCACCGTGCTCAGCCGCATTGAGCGCAACGGCACCTACGTGGACGCCACCCTGCTCAAGCACCAGAGCCAGTTCCTGGCCAAGCGCATGGCGGAATTGCAGGAAAAAGCCTTCGAAATCGCCGGGCAGGAATTCAACCTGGCCAGCCCCAAACAGCTGGGCGAAATCCTCTACGAAAAACTGGAAATCCCGGTCATCAAAAAGACGCCCAAAGGTGCGCCTTCAACGGCGGAACCGGTGCTGCAGGAACTGGCCCTGGAATACCCCCTGCCCCAGGTGATCATGGATTACCGTGGCGTGGCCAAACTGAAGAACACCTACACCGACAAACTGCCGGAGCTGATCAACCAGCGCACTGGCCGCGTGCACACCTCCTACCACCAGGCGGTAGCCGCCACCGGGCGCCTGTCCTCCAGTGATCCGAACCTGCAGAACATCCCGGTACGCAGCGAAGAAGGCCGCAAGATCCGCCAAGCCTTCCTCGCCCCCAAAGGTAGAAAGATCGTCGCCTGTGACTACTCCCAGATCGAACTGCGCATCATGGCGCACCTGAGCGGCGACAAGGGCCTCACCGACGCCTTCGAAAAAGGCCTGGATATCCACCGCGCCACCGCCGCCGAAGTGTGGGGCAAGAGCCTGGAGGAAGTCAGCGACAACGACCGCCGCAACGCCAAGGCCATCAACTTCGGCCTGATCTACGGCATGAGTGCCTTTGGTCTCGCCAAACAACTGGGCCTGCCCCGCAAGGAAGCCCAGGACTACATCGAGCTCTACTTCGAGCGTTACCCGGGCGTGAAAAAATACATGGAAGACACCCGCGCATTAGCCGCGGACAAGGGCTACGTGGAGACCCTCTACGGCCGCCGCCTCTACCTGCCGGAAATCCACAGCAGCAACGGCCAACGCCGCCAGGCTGCCGAACGCACCGCCATCAACGCCCCCATGCAGGGCACCGCGGCGGACATCATCAAGAAGGCCATGATCAAGGTGCACGACTGGCTGGAAACCACCGACTTCGACGCCAAGATGATCATGCAGGTACACGATGAACTGGTGTTTGAAGTGGCCGAGGATCAGGTGGATGATCTGGTGAAAGAGGTGAAAGCTCGCATGGAATCAGCGGCGGAGTTGAAGGTGCCGCTGATTGTGGATGCGGGGATTGGGGAGAATTGGGACGAGGCGCATTGAGCGCCGGTCTGCCCAACTTGAGTCCAAATAGCCAAGGAAGCAGCATAAGATGAAGGAAGTTTTCCAAGGTCATGCCCTAATCAATTTGGGCTTGCTCGCGGACTTTCACAATCATGTAAATGCCTTGTTAGAAGAAGCGAAATCCACAATTGAAGAGATTGAAAATAACTCGACTTATTGGCTCCATATTTACAATCATGACTTCAAATACCGCTTAAGGGAGTCGGTCTTCCTTATGGTTTTCGGGCACCTCGAAGAGATGCTACTTTTGCTTAGGGAGAACGACATGCCCAAGACCCAGTCAAACTCTCTTATTAAAAAGTTTAGCCCAGTTTTTATCAAAGCCTTCGGTGAAAATGCCCTCCAAAGGAAAGATATCTGCCATATCAAGAGCGCCCTTCTAATAAGAAACACATTGCTGCACTCCTCCGGACGCCCTGACATCATGCGCAACGAAAAAAATATTTTATCTTTAATAGATAAACACCCTGATCATTACTCCATTCGAAATCAGAGAATCATCATCACAGCTTCGGGGCCAAACTCTTTAATAAAAGCTACGGAAAATCTAGTAAAAGATTTAAGCTCAAAACTTTTGCAGGAGTAGCGGACACGAGACATCCTCTTGAATTTAATCACACCCCACAATTACAGAAATCCACATCATCACTATAAAGAAGATGAATGGCCCCATGTAGAAATTAACGTCATCAATTCTTTCGTAATATCTATTTCTTATTGGACCATCCACCAAAACAGGCATTAGCATAAAGACAAAAGAAGACAACCCCATAGCCACACAAATTGAAGGTTTTTCTTTCGTAACCCAGCCTCTACTTTCTAGCCACCAACTCAAGAAAAGGCCACTCGCAACAAACAGTGCAGCAACCAAGATAAAAGCAAAAGGACTATTCATTGTAGCTCCTAATCCCCGTGGTCACGAGGGTCAGTGTAGCGGAGAAAATAGGGGGCACGCATAAACCCATTGCAGAATGGCAATATGCTTTCGGGAGGCCTTCAGGATGATGTTACCATCCATTCTCGGCAGCCCCTGTCCTGCATGAGTTCATTAACACGATCTCCTGATCACAGGCAAGATGCCGCGCCATTCAGGCAATCACTTCTGCGCGTACTCGTCCCCCAGCTCCATCATCAATCTGGATGCCAGATACAGTCTGGGTACGATGGAATCGATTTCGATGTATTCATTTTTGGCGTGGTAGCCCCAGCCGGCCAGGCCCAGGCTCTCCAGCACAGCCGGGTTGCCGGAACGGCCGGCATAGCCGGCGTCTGTGCCGCCAAAGGTGCGCGGGATCAAGATCAGCTTGCGGCCATCCAGCTCGTCATAGATCGCCTGCGCCTTGTGCGCCAGGGCGATGCCTTTTTCGCCCGCCATATAAGGTGGACGGCCCGGCTCCAGGCGCACACTCACTTGCGTATCCGGCACAAGCTGGCTCTCACTGACTTTTTCATTCAGCGCTGCCAGCAATCGTTCACCGGCTTCCTCGCTGAATATTCGCACATCACCGGAGGCTTGCGCGTCAGCCGGAATCTGGTTGCGCTTCAGCCCGGCATGGGCGGTGGTCCAGTTCAGTTGGGCGTCGTCCATATTATCTGCGACTTTTTCAGTCTGCAGTAGCTGGTGAGACAGCTCCAGCAACGCATTGCGGCCCTGATCCGGGGCGGAGCCGGCATGGGCAGCTCGCCCTTCTACCGTCATTACAGCCTGCCCCGTGCCCGCCGCCCCGAGCAGCACACCGTCAGCGCCCAGCATCGCCCTGGCCGGGCTGGGCTCAAACGACAGCACCACATCCTGGCTGGCCCCTTCGTCGGCGATGATCTCACCAGAGCCGGTGGAGCCGATTTCTTCGTCCGGGTTAAACAGCACGGTGATCTGTTCGTAATTCTGCCAGCCCTGCTTCCTGAGAATATCCAGGGCATGCAAAATCACCGCGATGCCACCCTTATCGTCCGCCACACCCGGGCCATAAAGACGATTGCCTTCGCGATATAGCGGCTCGCTTTCCAGAATTCCTTTGGCATACACCGTATCGGTGTGGGCAATCAGCATGATACGCAGAGCGCCATTGCCACTGAGCGTGCCTTTGATGATATCCGCGGTGCCGGTGGTGGTTTTGATGCGGGAGACCTTTGCATCCAACTTGCGTAATCGCGTCTCCACATAGTCCGCCATCCTGGCCACCCCCGGCAAATCATCAGAGCCGGATTCGATCAGCACCATGCCTTCAAGCGACTGAATCACGCCGGCCTCCTGCTTTTCGGCCGCCTCAAGCAGACTGTCGACGGAGGGGGAAGAATCCGAACACCCCATGAAAACCAGACTTGCCAGGCCAATAAACAGAAAGCGCTTCATTCCTTTCATCTCAATGCCTCTTCCTTGCCATTCCAGGCGCGAGCCCGCCTGCTGAGTGAGTCCTGCGTAGTAAATCAGCGTAATTCTGGCAGCACCAAGGTTACGTCAATGTCCCGAAAAAAAGGGACACACATAACTTACCAAATCGGCACTTCGCAGAAGCCCGCCTCGTGTGGTCCCCAGCAGGCCTTACTGATTCATACGTTTTCCCGACATACACCAGCTGCCAAGGTTCGCTCACTACAACAAGCCCAAAGAACAAGAATGCCTCCAGCCCCGCGACTCGCCACCCACTCCCATGCATGGCTGGCCAGGAGAAAGCACCACCTGGCCTTTCGCCTGATCCTGCTGTTTGTCGCCCTGCGTTTGCGCTGGCTGGCATGGCGCGACCCGGCTTTTCGCAAGGAGCTGCAACGACGCAACATCATGATGGTGTGGCGCACCCACGACGGACGCATCGCTCGTTGGTTTCATTTCAGCCCCAATCGCGTTCGCAGCGGTTCCGGCCTGCGCGAGCGTTGCCATATCTCCGTGAGCTTCAAGGATGCCGACTATGGATCAACAACCCGGAACCGGGGTCAGGTCTTGCCCCGTGCCCCAAGTATTCTTGTGGACTGAGACCCAGCACATTTTCTTTTCCTGGCACTCTAGTATATTCCCCGATCCAGCCATCTAGGAGAAAAAGTGAATACACTAATCAATGCGGCAATGGCATTCCTGGCAGTATTTTCAACCTTTTCACACGCCCAGATTACCGCAACGGGCCCACTGAAAGGGAATTACTCTATCCTGCTGCAGGAGAGCGGGCTGGATAACCCTCTTCGTATTGAAGGAGAGACATTGGTTGTCATTATCCCTCCCCCTTATCCGATACTGGACACCGCACATACAACCATGGATAGCCAGGAGAGGCTGGCAGCTACGATGCAGGAATCTGCAAAGCAAGTAAGAAACATCTTTGCTGCCTCAATGAAAGCCTGCAAATGGGACCGACGTCTTGAAGGAAAGTATCTCGTCAAACATTACGAAGAGATGTATAAATGTGCATCAAAAGCCAATGATGACTACTTACAAAATTTCTCAAGTCTGATTAATGCCTATCAGGATGCTTTCAAAGAGCACTACGCCAAGAGCACAGAGAGAAGCCTATACCATCGCCAACTTGCTCACTATCAGTTAATGTTCATTCCCATCACCAAGCAACATTGGGAGATGGATAATTATTTATCTTTCCACCGTTTGACAGGGAAACTTTTCGAGGTAAAAGGCTACAAAAAAGACAAAAAATCTCCATACGGAATTGTCTCTAAAGATGAAAACCTTCAAAAAAGAATAGACAACTTTCAATCAGCCATTCAAAAAAGTGAGGTGAAAATGAATGAGTTCATGGGATCTTTTTCTAATTCACTTCAATGCATCGCAAACATGTAGCCTAAGCCGAAAGAAGGGGTCACGAGGGTCAGGTCTTGCCCCGTGCCCCTCGCACTGTGGTGAAATTGAGGACTGAAATAAAGGACACGCCTACTCTCCTTCCCGCCACACCCCCGGCGACACCCCCACCCACTGCTTGAACGCCCGGTTAAAGGAACTCTGCTCGGCAAAGCCCAGCAGCATGGTGATTTCGAACAGGGACAGGGACGGGTCGCGCAGGTAGCTCTGCGCCAGTTCCTGGCGGGTACGGTCGAGTAGGCCCTGGAAGGTCTGGCCGCTGGCTGTGAGACGGCGCTGCAGGGTGCGCACGGACAGGGCCAGTTCATCGGCCACGCCCCTGAGGGAGACCCGCGCCTCCGGCAGCAGCCGCAGGAACACCTGCTGCACCTGGAAGGCGAACGGATCGTTGCCCGGCAGGGCACTGGACAGGGCGGCGGACTGGCGATCCAGCAGTTGCCGCAGGGCCGGGTTGGCGGTGGGCAGGGGGATGGCCATGTAATCCGCCGGGAAGCGCACCGCCACATAGGGGGCATTGAAGCGCACCGGGCAGCCAAAAAAGGCCTCGTACACCGCCGGGTTGGCCGGCGGCGGGCTGGGAAAGGTCACTTCCGAGGGACTGGGCGCTTCGGGCATGACCTTGCGCAGGAAGCTCACCAGGGCAGCGATGGCGGTTTCGTCCACCAGCAGCCCCAGGGTGCGGCCACCAAACACCGGCCAGCCGATCTCCACCCGGTCCCCGCGGATGACCACCTCGGCCATCTGCACGCCGTAGAACAGCGCTTCGAAACGCTGGTAGGCGTACAGCGCCTGGCCCAGGTTGTCACTGGCCAGAATCAGGTAGCCCAGCACCCCCACGTGTTCCGTGGTGACGCAGTCACCGATCTCCAGCCCGCAGCCGTCGCCGGGGCGCGCGGCCTGGGCCCGCCGCAGCAACTCCAGCCACTGGGGCAGCGGCACCGGCTCGCCGGGGGCCAGCCGGGATACGGCGGCGCGCAGGGTCGGGGCGGCCAGCTGGTGGCGGTCCAGCCAGTCCAGCAGTACCCGCACATAGGCGCCGTTAACGCGGACGGCAGGCAGATTTGGGGTTGTTGTCGACATGGCATGATTGGATAACAGCTTGGCATGATTCGTCAATCACTCGCTGCCACCCACCCCTAGCATGGTCGCGGAACCTAACCGGGAGCCGTGTTATGAACCCCATCGACTTTGCTATCAACGCCTATCAGACTGCGGACATCAAGCAGCTGGTACTGGTGGGCATGCTGCCCTTCTTCGGCCTGTCCGTGATGCTGGAAGCCTGGCGCTTCCGCAACACCAACATCTACAGCCTGAAAGATTCCGCTGCCAGCCTGACCCTGGGGGTCGGCTATGTGTTGCTGGAAGTGGTGGTGAACGCCCTGTTTGTGTTCGCGATTCTGGAATGGGTGTACAGCTACCGGCTGACCACCATTCCCATCAATCTGTTCACCTTTGCGGTGCTGTTCCTGCTGATTGACTTTCTGTTTTATGTCTATCACTTCACCGCCCACAAGGTGCGCTGGTTCTGGGCGACCCATGTGGTGCACCATGCCTCGGAACACATGAACTTCACCACCGCTGGCCGGCAGAGCATCCTCTATGCGTTCAGCGGCCTGTTCCTGTTTTTCCTGCCTGCCGCCTGGCTGGGCTTTGATCCCATGTGGGGCCTGTTTGCCCTGGCGCTGAACCTGGCCTACCAGTGGTTCATCCATACTCAGTGGGTCAAGAAACTCCCGCGCCCCATCGAGCTTATTTTCAACACGCCGTCACACCACCGCGTGCACCACGGCCGCAACCCGGAGTACATCGACCGCAACTTCGGCGGCACCTTCATTATCTGGGATCGTCTGTTCGGCACCTTTGTGGAAGAGCGCGAGGACCTGAAGCCGGATTACGGCATTACCCGCCAGATCCACAGCTACAACCCGATCACCCTGACCCTGCACGAGTTCGGCGCCCTGTTCCGTGACATGGCCAAACCGGGGCCACTGTGGCTGCGGCTGAAGCACCTCTGGGCGACCCCGGAATGGCAGCGGCCCTCACCGGAAAACACGGATTCCAGTGGCGAACACACTGTCGCACAACGGCTGGATTGACAGAGTATCCGGATCGGGAACCGGGGCCAGGGCTTGCCCCGTGTTCCTGATTGTTCTTCCTGCCCTTCCAGCAACTGTTCAAGCAGCCCATAGAGAAATAGGGGGACACGCATAAATTACGATGCGGCATTCAGGGTTGGCGCACCAAACGGTATGATTGGCTTAACATGCCATTCGACAACACTGCTGCCAGGCACTGCGCCTGCCCCTTTTCATCAATCGTCAGCCGAAACCGTTTCCCCAGAGCAGCCTGTATCTGCGCCTTGGTAATCACCTCGTTGTCGACACTGACGGTCAAGCGTTCTCCGACATGCTCACTTGTGAGGCGGGTAAAGCGTTCCACCGCACCGTCATCAATACTGAAATTGAGGAAGTAGTAACCCTCATTTTCGTCGGCCTCCACCCTTTCCACATCCGACTGACCCAGCCACGCCGCAGCGGGGTCGATACTGTAAATTTCCATCTTCCCCACATGACGGGCCACACAGTTGGCCACCGGGTCCGCAAAAGCTGCATTTTCGACAGTAATATAGCTCTGGCCTTCCCGCTCGCTGGCTTTAACGCGAGTGGAAAGAGAGCCCGGCAAGGTTCGAAAACGGTTAATCAGCACCTGCATGTCGGCGTCGGAAGGGGACACCTCTTTTTCACTAGAAACATGATAGATGGCCTGTTGTCCCGATCCCGTCACTCCGTCACAACCCGACAGCAATACTGCAAACAAACCGACCAGCGTCATGTACCTTTTTGTTGTTACCGCAAAATACGGATGAAGTTCCCTTTTCGATAATGACATTACTCCTCCATGTTTTTTCGTTTATGGTTAATCGTTAGGAACCAGGGGCAAACCCTCTCTTGCGATCCCCGATTGGCTTTCCCAATTCATACGTATTCCCGGCCCGCTCCAGCTGCTAAGGTTCGCTCACCACAACCAGCCCACAGAACAAGAATGCCACCAGCCCCGCGACTCACCATCCGCACCCGTGCATGGCTGGCCAGGAGAAAACATCACCTGGCCTTTCGCCTGATCCTGCTGTTTGTCGCCCTGCGTCTGCGCTGGTTGGCATGGCGCGACCCGGCTTTTCGCAAGGAGCTGCAACGACGCAACATCATGATGGTGTGGCGCACCCATGACGGGCGCATCGCTCGCTGGTTCCATTTCAGCCCCAATCGCGTTCGCAGCGGTTCCGGCCTGCACGAGCGTTGCCATATTTCCGTGAGTTTCAAGGGTGCCGACTATGGGGCAACAACCCTGATCCAGCTGCTGGACGATCAGCGGCTGTTTTTTGTCGGAATGCGCCAGGGAAAGATCAGGCTCAACGGCAACATCAAGGGACTACTCTGGCTCAGAACCGTCTCTGAATATCTGGTCCCAGGGGGCGTACAGATATGGCGGCCGCAAACCAAGACCCGGCGGGAAGACAGGGCACGCAGCAACTAGAAAATTTTAGAGGGGAACCGGGGTTGTCGCGCGATAGCCAGGAAGCTATCGCGCACCAAAACTCACTCAGTGGCAGTGGTATGGTTTTTTGCCTGCATGGCACCCGTTGGCGTCAGTACCACCAGAGTGGGCCAGTGCCGTGCCAGAAACCATCATGACAAGAGCAATTACAGCCATTACCTGCTTCATAGTCATTACCTTCCCTTGTTTTTTTGTAGTTCGACCATACTGCATCGCACAACCATCAAGGGCAATCACTGACCAGAACGTCAGTCTTTAACCATTTACTAGCGGAAACCAGAAAACACATCTCGTTGCGATCCTTATTTTTCTTCCTGCCCTGCCAGCAACTGCTCAAGCAACTCATCAATTTCCGCTTTGAGCTGCTTATCCTCAATCTTGTTCGCACTCACTTGTGCACTCTCGAGACTCCTGGTCGCAGCCTCTTTCTGCCCCAGGTCTACTTGCAACTTCGCCATGGAAAGGCCGATTGATGAGAGATGGTCTTTGGCATTGATAGCAAGCGCCTTCTCCCGGGCTTTTTCGTATACCGCCAGCGCAGCCTCCAGGTCTTCGGTGAAGTCCGCCAGTGTTTCCCACTGTTCGGGGTGATCTTTATCGGTATTTTC
The DNA here is from genome assembly GCF_947258575.1 of uncultured Alcanivorax sp. Classification (GTDB taxonomy): domain Bacteria; phylum Pseudomonadota; class Gammaproteobacteria; order Pseudomonadales; family Alcanivoracaceae; genus Alcanivorax. The sequence goes on along the minus strand of NZ_CAMYIV010000005.1, from coordinate 58,380 downwards.
GTTATCGGTACAAATGGCCTTCAGTTGCGCATAAAAGGAATCAAACTCCGCTTGATCGTCTTTTCTGGCAGCTTCCATCAGCTTTTCAGCCAAGCTATAGACGGCCTTGTAGATTTTGGTGTTAATCATTTTTTCAACTCAAAATTAAAAACGATAACTCGGGGACACGCATAAACCCTCGGCACTCTCATGGCAAACCCGCCACCGGTATGGTCTGCGTATGACACTCACTCAAGGGAGCCCCGTCATTGTAGCCTTAAGCAAGTGCCATTCAGACCTGCCCCCGGGTTTTCGACACCCAAGCTGGTTCAGCCACAATCTCTCCATTCGTCATATTTTACATAAGACCTGCCCAGAACAATTGACCGCCACCCTTACAAACTTTACGTTTTGAAACCTAAACATTGACCAATGTAACAATATTGGATGATCGTGCCAGTTCATCGGAGAGGGAATTCTCATGAAGGTGTATTTGATTGGCTGGGGGTTAATTGTCGTTGCGGTAGCGCTTTCCCTAGGCACACTGGAAGGTAAAGAGGTGGAAATCGAGACCTATGCAAGCTGGATTCTTTATACCGTCGGACTGGTGCTAGTGTCTGCTCCGCGCAAGCACAAGATGTTCGAGAACATCCGCTGAACACAGCCCTGATAGGGCAAAGAGACCAACTCTGGGAGCTTGCCTGCAAGCGATGCCTGTATAGACAAAGGCTTATCGCCAGCAGGCTGGCTTCTACAAGGAGCGCCCTCTACTTCCCGTAATGCTCACGCACCGGCCCCGACAGTTTGCTCGGGTGCCTCGGGGTGGCGCTGGCGAAGTGGGCATAGATCTGTTGCAGGTCGGCTTCCATGTCGTCGCTGGGGTAAATCACCACCGGGAAGGAGAAGGTCTTCGCCTTGTAGTCCGCCAGGGCCAGGATGATCGGCACGTTGGCCTGTTTGGCGATGTGGTAGAAGCCCAGCTTCCATTGCTCGGCGTTGCTGCGGGTGCCTTCCGGGGTGACAGCGATCAGCAGTTTGTCGCGCTGGCGGAATTGCGCCACGGTCTGCTCAACCATGCCGCCCGCCTTCCCACGCTCAATGGGCATGGCGCCAAGCTTGTGCAGCAGCCAGCCCAGCGGGCCCTTGAACAGGCTGTGCTTGATCATCACGTTCACGTCCTGCTGCAAGGCAGAGCGGCTGACCAGGGCCAGCACACCATCCCAGTTGGAGGTATGCGGGCCGCCGGCGATCACGGCGCGGTCGATGTCAGGGAAGGGCCCCGCCCGCCAGCCGGTCAGGCGCAACAAGGTCTGGGCGACCAGCTGGCCGAGAGGAGCCCGGCGTTTGCGGTCATCCGTATGGTGACTCATTAAGTGCTCCGCTATGAAAGAAAGGGAGTATATCGGATTACCGCCCTGCACCGGCGGCTGTCTCCCTATCCGACTGTCGGTAGTGAAATTTAGCTGGACAGGCGCTGGCTACCTCTGTAACGTAGCCAATAGCTAAAAAATCACGCTTGAATCAAGTACTACATTTCGCTGTTTTATTCGTATAACTCGTCCTGCAGTCCACAAGTCCAAGTTCCGTTTTTCAGCTACACAAGCCTTAACCGGCGAAACATCATTATTTTCAGGATTAGTATTATGTCTACAGTGAAAGGTACCGTTAAGTGGTTCAACGAAGCTAAAGGTTTTGGTTTTATCGAGCAGGAAGGTGGTCCGGATGTGTTCGCACATTTCAGCGCCATCACCGGCTCTGGCTTCAAGACCCTGGCCGAAGGCCAGCAAGTTGAGTTCACCATGACTCAAGGTCAGAAAGGTCCTCAGGCTGAGAACATCGTCGCTCTGTAAGCGATCGTTCCGGTAACAAAAAAGGGCGCGTCCTTCGGGACGCGCCCTTTTTTTATGTGCTTTTTCGCCTGAACACCCCAGACCGACACCCTGTCGGAGCCATGCCTGCATGGTGACTGGGCTGCCATGCCCCCCTGCCCTATCAGCTTTCCTGATACCGACCATAGGAAACCAGCATTGCTGTCATAAATGAGTAACGTCTATATTTTTCTGGTGCCTTGCGAGAAACAACCAAGAGGAGAGCACACCATGAGAATAAAGACTGCAACCCTGGCGGCGACCATTGCCTTCGCCGCCTCAGCCACACTCACGGCCAGCCCCATTGGCCACCCCCATTATCAGAAAAGTCCCGCCCGCTCCCCCATGGCCAGCCCGTATTGGTGGCCGGAAACCCTGGACCTTCGCCCGCTACGTCAGCACGCTGAAAAATCCAGCCCGCTGAACCCCGACTTCAACTACGCCGACGCCTTTGCCGAGCTGGATCTGGAAGCGGTAAAAGCCGACCTGCGCAAGATGATGACCGATTCCCAGGACTGGTGGCCCGCGGACTACGGCCACTATGGCCCGCTTTTCATCCGCATGGCCTGGCACAGCGCCGGCACCTACCGGATTCATGATGGTCGCGGCGGCGCGCGAGGCGCCCAACAGCGCTTCGAGCCGCTCAACAGCTGGCCGGACAACGTGAGCCTGGACAAGGCCCGCCGCCTGCTGTGGCCGATCAAACAGAAGTACGGCAACAATATCTCCTGGGCCGACCTGATGGTGCTGGCCGGCACCATTGCCATGGAAGACATGGGCTTCGAAACCTATGGCTTTGCCGGTGGCCGTGTGGATGACTGGGAAGCAGACATTACCTACTGGGGCTCGGAAACCGAATGGCTGGGCGACGAGCGCCACAGCGGTGACCGGGAGCTGGAAAAGCCTCTGGCCGCGGTTCAGATGGGCCTGATCTATGTGAATCCGGAAGGCCCCAATGGCAAGCCGGACCCACTGCTGGCCGCCGAGGACATTCGCCAAAGCTTCGGTCGCATGGCCATGAATGACGAAGAAGTGGTGGCCCTGATCGCCGGTGGCCACACCTTCGGCAAGGCCCACGGCGCCCATAAGCCGGAAAAATGCCTGGAAGCCGAACCTGCCGCTGCTGCCATTGAGGAACAGGGCTTCGGCTGGAAAAACAACTGCGGCACCGGCAAGGGTGCCGACACCATCACCAGCGGCCTGGAAGGCGCCTGGTCGGTTGACCCGGTGGCCTGGACTCACCAGTACCTGGACAACCTGTTCGGCTTCGAGTGGGTGCAGACAAAGAGCCCGGCTGGCGCCACTCAGTGGATCCCCGCCGATGGCCAGGCCGCCAACCTGGTGCCTGACGCCCACATTGAAGGCAAGCGCCACGCGCCGATCATGTTCACCACTGACCTCGCCCTGAAGGAAGATCCGGCCTACCGGAAAATCGCCAAGCGCTTCCATGAAAATCCGGAAGCCTTCGAAGACGCCTTCGCCCGCGCCTGGTTCAAGCTGACCCACCGTGACATGGGGCCCCGCGAGGGCTACCTGGGCCCGGACGTCCCGTCTGAAGCCCTCAGCTGGCAGGACCCGATCCCCGAGGTGGACTACAAGCTGATTTCCGCCGGGCAGGCCGAGGATCTGAAAGCACAGATCCTGGAGTCCGACCTGACGGTACCGGCGCTGATCCGCACCGCCTGGGCGTCCGCGTCTACCTTCCGTGGTTCCGACATGCGCGGTGGCGCTAACGGCGCCCGCGTGGCTCTGGCACCGCAGAACGACTGGCCGGTGAACAACCCGGACGAGCTGGACAAGGTATTGGCTGCCCTTGAGGAAATCCGTGCCGACTTCAATGAAGGCAGCCTGTTCCGCAGTAGCAAGGTATCCCTGGCAGACATGATCGTGCTGGGCGGCGCCGCCGCCATCGAAAAGGCCGCTGCCGATGCCGGTTACGACATCGAAGTACCGTTCACGCCGGGTCGCGCCGACACCACCCAGGAACTCACCGATGTGGATTCCTTCGCGGTGCTGGAACCGAAAGCCGACGGCTTCCGCAACTACTTCAGCAAGGACAGCCGCCTGGCCCCCACCGATGCACTGGTGGACAAGGCGGACCTACTGACCCTGAGCGTGCCGGAAATGGCAGTGCTGGTAGGCGGCATGCGCACCCTGGGCGCCAATGCCGACGGCAGCAACCACGGCGTGTTCACCGACAAGCCGGGCACCTTGAGCAACGACTTCTTCGTCAACCTGCTGGACATGTCCACGAAATGGCAGCCGTCCGCAGAGAATGAAGGGTTGTATGTAGGCATGGATCGCCAGAGCGGCGAACAGAAATGGACCGCCACCCCGGTGGACCTGATCTTTGGCTCCAATGCAGAACTGCGTGCGGTAGCCGAGTACTACGCACTCAACGATAACGATGACGTGTTCGTGCAGGACTTTGTCGACGCCTGGACCAAGGTCATGAACCTGGACCGCGTACGCTTCTGATCCTGCCCTGCAACGCCGGCAGGCTCACAAGGCCGCGCCGGCACCCAGAACCCGACGGCGGCGCCACAAGCACCGCCGTTTTTTGGTGTTATCCCGCCCCGCGCTTTCTCAAAAACTCCTGCAGCATGCTGTAACTCAACCCCCAGATGCAGTAGCCCTGATAACGACAACAGGGAAACGTCATTTTCCCCACCGGCGTGCGGATCTGCAGCGTGGAACGGTGTGCCGGATTGCTCAGGTAATCGAGGGGAATCCAGATGCCTTGTTGTGCTTCATGGTTGAGCGAAACCCTGTGGTCGCCCTGCCAGGCAAACACATGAGGCGTCACCACCATGGGACTCCAGCGGCTGTGGTGGCGGGTGAGCAGATCCGACAACCGCGCCTGATACTCGCCCTGGCGAAACAGATCCAGCCCGGTTTCCTCCAGGGTTTCGCGCATGGCGGTGTGGCGGCTGGAGGTATCGCTGCGCTCCAGGCGTCCGCCGGGAAAGGCCATGTCGCCGGACCAGGGGTCGCCATCGCGGCGGGCCCGCTGAATAAAGAACAGCTCCCCATCACGCGAACGGGGCCCGCGGTAGATCAGCGCCACCGAGGCACGGGTAACGTGGCGCCGGAACGGCAACTTTTGCGGGCGATATTTTTGTAGCCAGCTCAGGGATGGCATGACAGCTCACGACAGCAATGACTCCCCGAAGAATAACATCAAGAACCCAGGCTTGTTGTAGGCGCGTCGCGCCGCCAGCGACGCTTCTGCCGTTTACCGCCTCCCGGTGCAAAACCGGGTATGGCCGTCTTTTCCTGACAAGCAGACATAAAAAAACGGTGCGCCGTTTCCGGCGCACCGTTTTTACTGACAGAGATGGATTACTTCTTAAGATCGAACCGATCCAGCTCCATCACCTTGGTCCAGGCGGCCACGAAGTCGTTGACCAGTTTCTCCTGACCATCGGCACAGGCATACACTTCGGCCAGGGCACGCAGCACCGAATTGGAACCGAATACCAGATCCACCCGGGTGCCGGTCCACTTCACCTTGCCGCTGTCGCGGTCACGACCTTCGAACGCTTCCTCATCGCTGGAGGTGGCTTTCCACTCCGTCCCCATGTCGAGCAGGTTAACGAAGAAATCGTTGCTTAGAGTGCCCGGCTTGTCGGTGAACACACCGTGCTGGCTACCGTCGTGGTTGGCGCCCAATACGCGCAAGCCACCCACCAGTGCCGTCATCTCCGGTGCCGTCAGCGTGAGCAGCTGGGCCCGGTCCACCAGCAGGTGTTCGGCACCGATGCTGAACTTGCCCTTCTGGTAGTTACGGAAACCATCCGCTGCCGGCTCCATGGGTTCAAAGGACGCCACATCGGTCTGCGCCTCGCTGGCATCGGTCCGCCCCGGAGTGAACGGCACGGTGATGGCCTGCCCGGCATCCTTGGCGGCTTTCTCGATACCGACACCGCCGGCCAGTACGATCAGATCTGCCAACGACACCTTCTTGCTGCCGCTATTGAAGTCGCTCTGGATGCCTTCAAGGGTCTTCAGCACTTTGGCCAGCTGCTGTGGCTGGTTTACCTCCCAGTCCTTCTGCGGGGCCAGACGAAGACGGGCACCATTGGCGCCGCCACGCTTGTCGCCACCCCGGAAGGTGGAGGCAGACGCCCAGGCAGTGGATACCAGCTCAGCCACGGACAGGCCGGACGCCAGGATCTTGCTTTTGAGAGCAGCAATGTCCTGGTCGTTGACCAGCTCATGATCCACTGGCGGCACCGGGTCCTGCCAGATCAACTCTTCCTTGGGCACTTCCGGACCCAGGTAGCGATCACGGGGGCCCATGTCACGGTGGGTCAGTTTGAACCAGGCACGGGCAAACACGTCGGCGAATTCCTCCGGGTTCTCATAAAAGCGCCGGGAAATCTTTTCGTAGTCCGGATCAAAACGCAGCGACAAGTCCGTAGTCAGCATCATCGGCTTGTGCTTTTTGCTCTTGTCCTGGGCGTAAGGAATAACCTCATCTGCGTCCTTGGCTACCCACTGCTTGGCACCCGCCGGGCTGGTGGTCAGCTCCCACTCATAGCCAAACAGGTTTTCGAAGAAGTAGTTGCTCCACTGGGTAGGCGTCTGGCTCCAGGTCACTTCCGGGCCACCGCCCATGGTGTCGTCGCCCTTGCCGGTACCCACCGGGTTGTGCCAGCCCATGCCCTGTTCCGCCAGGCTCGCGGCTTCCGGGTCGGGGCCGATTTTTTCCGGGTCGCCGGCACCATGAGCCTTACCAAAGGTGTGGCCACCGGCGATCAGCGCCACGGTTTCTTCGTCATCCATGGCCATGCGGGCAAAGGTTTCGCGGATGTCATGCGCCGCGGCCTTCGGGTCCGGGTTGCCATCCGGGCCTTCCGGGTTCACGTAAATCAGGCCCATCTGTACCGCGGCCAGCGGGTTTTCCAGGTCGCGCTTGCCGGAATAGCGCTTATCGCCATCCAGCCAGCCCTGCTCGGCCCCCCAGTAGACGTCGTTGTCCGGCTCCCAGGTATCTTCCCTGCCGCCGGCAAAACCAAAGGTCTTGAAGCCCATGGATTCCAGGGCCACGTTACCGGCAAGAATCATCAGGTCCGCCCAGGAAATTTTGCTGCCGTACTTCTGCTTGATCGGCCACAGCAGCCGGCGAGCCTTGTCCAGGTTCACGTTATCCGGCCAGCTGTTCAGCGGTGCAAAACGCTGCTGACCCCGGCCGCCGCCGCCCCGGCCATCGCCGATGCGGTAGGTACCGGCACTGTGCCAGGCCATGCGGATAAACAGGCCACCATAATGACCGAAATCTGCCGGCCACCAGTCTTGGGAATCTGTCATGAGCGCATCCAGATCTTTTTTCACTGCACCAAGATCCAGGCTGCTGAAGGCGTTGGCGTAATCGAAATCCTCATCCATGGGGTTGGACTTGGAAGAATGCTGATTGAGAAGGTCCAGACGCAGCTGGTTGGGCCACCAATCCTGGTTGGTCGTCCCCCCACCTGCTGCGTGATTAATCGGACATTTACTCTCTGTCATAGCGCTCTCCTTCCTCGTAGGTGGGTTCGGCGTATTTGTTACTCTGTTGTAGTCCTTTTGATGCCGGATTGGCCAGTTTAGTTTGCCAAATGGGGTGATAGTTTTTATTAAAAACGGCCGTAAGTGCGTCAATACAGGCTTTCCCTGACTAACGCCCCGCATTAGATGCGCCATTCAAAACTTATACAAAGAGTGACATATAGATTAAAATGACAGCTGGACTACAAAAAAAGGGGAAAGGAACCAATGAAAAAACAACACCTGCTTGCCATGACCGGTGCGCTTTCAATTGCCGCCCTGTCAACACCTGCCCTGGCTGAGACCGGCCCTGGCGGTTTTTACGCTGGCGCAACACTCGGTTACCAGACCACGGATATGGACTGGAAAACCGATCGAACCCTCGAGCCCAACGGCAATCCCATCGCGCCGTTTTCCGATACCACCGAATCCCTGGATGACTCTGATGCCAGCTATGGCCTTTTTACCGGTTATAACTGGGTCGTTGGACAGGGAAAGTGGGTGCTGGGCGCTGAATTCTCAGCAGTGAAGAGTGATGCCAGCGACGAGATCCGCAATCGTATCCCCGGGCTGGGCGATCCCAACTCCAACCCGACCAGTTTTTCTGAAGTCGAGACTGACGACCTGGCGCTGGGCCTTAGCGTTCGCGGCGGGTACATGCTGCATGACAACACCATGGTGTACAGCAGCCTTGGCGTATCCCAGCTTGAAGTCGAAACGACAAGCACCTGCCCCGCCGACACCAACGTCTGCAACCCGGCTGACGGGCTCCAGCGTTTCAGTGATGACGAGCGCATGAGCGGCTGGGCGCTGGGTATCGGGGCGGAACATTTCCTGTCAGATAACCTGGTGCTTAGAGCAGAGTACCGCTATGCCGATTATGGTGATTTCGACTTCACTGCTATTCCCGCCCAGAGCGGTTCAAGTTTCGGGGCTGACGCGTCAATTGAAGTCGTCCGGCAAACTCTTGAGCTTGGTGCCGCTTACAAGTTCTAAACCTCTCCTCGCTGCTTTCTAGCAGCGGTATGGGCCCCTCCAGCAATCAGGACGGGGCCCATCTTTTCTGCCTTCCCTGATTTCGCACATAGTCAGAGCACCTTTGCTATGCTGCCAATATCGTATTGGCACAGGGATCCCCATGGAATCGAGCACGCCCGACCAGCCACAGACCCTTGGTGAAACCACGCGCATGCTGTGGAACGCCCGTGGCCGCTACAAGCGGGTACTGGCCACTGCCGCCAGCCTGCAGAAAGTGGTGTGGAAACACCGTAAGGTGCTCGGCAGTGGCGACGAGCAGGCGCTGCAGCCCCTTCATGAAGATGTCGCGACCAGCCTGGCTACCCTGTTTCGCGACAACGGCGGCGCCTGGATCAAGTTTGCCCAGTTCCTCAGTTGCCGCCCGGACCTGTTGCCGGCGCCCTATATCGACGCCTTTGCTCACCTCCGGGAGAATGCGCCGAAAGCTCATTTCGATGACATTCAGCCCTGGCTGAAAGCCCAGCTTGGCCATGACTGGGCGGACTCCTTCAGCGCCTTCAATATCATCCCCATGGCCGCTGCCTCCATCGCGCAGGTGCATAACGCCACCCTGAAATCCGGCGCTGAAGTGGCCGTCAAACTGCAGCAACCCCGGGTCAGCCAGGAGTTCTCCGAAGATGCTGCCGCGCTTCGGTTGTTGGCCAAGGCGCTGAAACCGCTGCTGCGCGAAGTGGATGTTGAGCAGATCATCAACCAGCTAATCACCACCACCGAACGGGAGCTGGATTTCCGCCTGGAAATGACCCACATGCGGGATTTCAGCGAACTTCCACATCTGCCGGGCATCAAGGTACCGCGAGTCTATCCGACCCTCAGCAGTGCGCAGATGCTGGTGACGGAGTGGATCGAGGGGAAGAGTCTTTCCACACTGTTACGCGAGGACGAAGAGCAGGCCAGACCGCTGCTGGAGCGTTTACAGGCCAGCATGATGCAGCAGGTACTGGAGTTCGGTCTGTTCCATGCGGACCCACACCCGGGCAACTTTATCGTTACCCCGGACGGCGATCTGGCGGTACTGGATTTTGGTGCCGTGGAATATGTGGCCGCCGAGGACCGCCAACACTACACCGCATTGTTGATGCGCTTGCTCGGCATGGGCGACGGGCCGCTGCTACCCCTGTTCGAAGCCGCCGGTTTTGGCGGGCTCACAGAGGAGCGACTGGAAAAACTGTCGGCAGCACTGGTCTCCGCCCGCCAGGATACCGATGCCACCCTGGCGGATAACCTGCGCACCCTGCTGGATGAATTCCGCCGCCTGCGGCTGGTGATGCCGGATTCCTTCGTGGCCATGGTGCGGGTGCTGATCACCGTGGGCGGGCTGATGACCCGCTACCAGATTCCGTTTTCCTGGGGTGGTTTTGGCGCTCGCTAAGCCGAGCGCCATGGTGCCGTCCGCCCAAGGCTCAGTGCTGTAAAGGCTAGCCGTTACTTGATCATCTTCTTGAGCATGTTCACCTTGTCCTTGTAAGGGGCGTAGCGGAACTTGATATCGAACAAGGTGGTGGCCTTGAGGATGCTGCGCTTGTGGGAGAAGGCATCGAACGAATTCTTGCCGTGATAGGCCCCCATGCCGCTTTCACCCACGCCGCCGAAAGGGAGGTTGGGGTTGGCCACATGCATGACCGTGTTGTTGATACAGCCGCCACCGAACTGGGTGTTATCGAGCACCTGGCGCTCCACCTGATCGCTGGCGGTAAACAAATACAACGCCAGGGGATGTTCTGGCAGTTTCTTCAGGTTGACGATCAGCTCTTCCAGGGTAGAGTAGGTCAGCATGGGTAACACCGGGCCGAAGATCTCCTCCTGCATGATCGCATCATCCATGGAGATATTTTTCAGAAGGGTCGGCGCGATGTAACGCTGGCCCGCATCGGTCTGGCCACCCACCAGCACCTTGGTCTTGTCGATCAGTGCCGCCACCCGTTCGAAATGCCGATCGTTGATCATGCGCCCCAGATCCGGGTTCTGGCTCGGCTCATCACCGTAAAACTCGCGCAGTGTCTCCACCATTTCCTTTGCAAAAGCATCGCTGATATCTGCATGCACATGAACGTGATCCGGTGCGATACAGGTCTGCCCCACGTTGAGCATCTTGCCGGACAGAATCCGCCGGGCCGCCACTTTCAGGTTGGCGTCCCTGTGTACGATGGTGGGGCTCTTGCCGCCCAGTTCCAGGGTCACCTTGGTAAGATGTTTCGCAGCGGCCGCCATCACGATACGACCGACACGGGGGCTGCCGGTAAAGAAGATATGATCGAAGCGTTCTTCAAGCAGCGCATTGGTCACTTCCGTGCTGCCCTTGAATACCGCCACGTATTCATCGCTGAAACATTCCTTCATCATTTTCTCGATCACATTCGCCACGGTGGGGTTCAGTGAAGACGGCTTGAGAATGGCCGTGTTACCGGCGGCGATGGAACCGATCAAAGGCTGAACCAGCAGCAGGAAAGGATAGTTGTACGGGCCGAGCAAAAAGGTCACACCCTGCGGTGTGGACTCGATGCGACTACGGCCGGGCTGGGCCCACATTGAGGTACCGACTTTTTTCGGCTTCATCCAGCTTTTTAGATGTTTCAGGGTGTGCTTGAGATCCTCGATGGCCGTGCTGATCTCGATATAGGCCTCGAATGGCGGGCGGCCAATATCTGCCTTGAGCGCATCCTGAATCTCTTCCTGATACTGGACGATGGCGTCTTTCAGTTTCGTGAGCTGCCGTAGCCGGAAGTCATAGCTGCGGGTGGCGCCGGTTTCGAAAAACCGCCGCTGCAGCTCCACCGCCTCTCCGGCCCAGCTTTGTGACTGCTTCAGGTTTTCACTATCCAATACCGCACCCATGACTCGCCTCCTCGTTATTCGCTTAACCGCAAGGGTTGGGAAAACGAGTGTTCCATGGGGAGCGCCAAGGCTCTACACAAAGCAGGCAATCAGCCTGACCAAAACAATCAGAAAGTGGCGAAAACCGCTATTTTTTCTGTCACTTAAAAAAACGCGACATACATGTCCCGCTGCCGTATATACCGGATGGTTTTTGTAGGAGCCATGCATGCATGGCGAACCGCCGAAGGCGATCAGCGCAAACGAGTTCGCCATGCAAGCATAGCTCCAACGGAAAGAAAAAACGCTATGCCAGCCAGTCCACGATGCGGTCCATGGCGGTGGTGCAGTTGCCGCAATACTGCCGCAGGAACTCATCACCGAGTGATTGCTCCGCCGGCACCGTTGCCGCCCCCGCCAACGCCGCCTGGCCTTCAAAATCCACAAACGCCTGACGCAAGGTCAGCTCCCCGGCCGGGCGCCCGAAGGCCTCCCCGGGCAGGGTAGCAACGCCGGTATCTTCCAGCAGGGTTTCACACAGGGCCGTGCTGTCATGAATCTCCCGCTGGTGCAATCGTTCTGCCAGGGGACTGAAATCCGGAAACAGGTAAAAAGCACCATCTGGCATGGCAAGATCCAGCCCGGCCTGCTGATAGGCCTCCACCTGATAACGTGCCAGCCCTTTGAGAATACGCCGGGACTGAAACAGATAGTCGTCAATGTCCGCGCCACCCTGAAAGGCTCGCACTGCCGCATGCTGAATCGGCGCCGCCACCGAGGTATAAGTTTCACTGGCCACGGTGGCCATGGCATCGCGCAGCCAGGAGAGATTGGGTGGAAAGGCAAAGGCACCCAACCGCCAACCGCCAGCACCACACCACTTGCTCAGGCCATCGCTAATGATAGTGCCTTCCGGATAATAGCGGGCAATGGAGCGGTGTTGCCCGTCGTAGCGGGTGCGGCCATAGATTTCGTCACTGAGCAGAATCAACCGGTGGTAGCGCGCCACCTCGGCGATGTCACGCAACTCGTCGTCGGTAAAGGTATAACCATGGGGATTGGCTGGGTAGTTGAGGATCACCAGCCGGGGCCGACCCGGATCACGCTGACACAGGGCATCCAGGCTCTTGGCACTGAGCTTCCAGTTATTGTGTCGATGGGTGGGCAGCCAGTGCACTCGACGACCAATGATGCTGGCCTGGGGTGCATAGGACACCCAGCTCGGTGTGGGAATCACCAGGTCGCCGTAGTAGACCAGCTGCAGGATGAACATGAGCTCCTTGGAGCCCGGCCCGATCATGATGTCTTCGCCCCGGAAGGCTACATCGTGCTCGCGATCCAGATGGCTGGCAATGGCGTCCTGTAGTGCCGGCAATCCTTTGACCGGCAGATAATCCTTCTCGCCGGCAAACTCACGCAACGCCTCCACCACCGAGGGCGGCACTGGAAACGGTGACTGACCCAGCCCCAGCTTGTAGACCTGCCGCCCCTGCTGACGCAGGGCATTGCTGCGCTCGTTGATGGCCAGGGTGGCAGACACCCCCATGCCTCGGACATTCAGGTTGAGGTGTACATCGGGCTGGAACGGCATGATCGAAATCCCCCTGAACAAGACAGCGTTCTTTCGACCCTACCGGGTTGTCACCGGGCTGCAAAGTACGCAGGCCCGGTGACGGCAGGAACAACGGTAACAAATAAACCGCGGGTCAGACCTTCAGGTATTTCGCCGCCTTGGCATCCGCCTTTTTCGCCAGCGGTTTCAGCTCGGCGATTTTTTCACAGACCGCGTCGCACTCTTCCTTGCTGAGCGCATGGCCATCCACCGCCTTGTGCAGCTGGTGCATGTAGTTATCCAGTATCGTCAGTACCGACAGATGCACCAGCGGCGCAATGGACGACTTCTTCTGGGTGATGTGCTGTTTGCGGTGGGCCTGTTCCCAACGTTTCTCGAATTCCTTGTGGCTCAATGTCATGACAACCTCCCTGTTCAGAATGTGAGTTTATTGACGCTGATGCTATTCAGCCCCAGTTCGCCGCCGCTGATGCCTTCCAGGGCCACCGGCAGGCTGATATCGTTGAGCGACACCTTGCCCAAGGTGGCACCGAGCTTGGCATCACTGAGCGTCATGCTGCCCACGTTCAGGTGTACCGTGGGGGTGACCGCAATGCTCACCTTGAGGATGCCCAGATCCACGCCCAGGGATTTATCCGAAGCAGTGGCGTCCACATTGAACGCCTGGCTGGTAGCCGCCGGCATCGTCACAGACGGGATGCTGATGTTTTCCAGGCTGGCACCGGGCAGGACCAGCTGTTCGGTAGGCGCCGCCCGATTCACACGCAGGGCTTCGCCGTTGGCACCCGGCACCGACAGGGAACTGAGCGACAGCTCACCGATGCCCATACCGGACACGGACAAGCCGGCGCTGGGCAGGCCCAGCTTATCCAGGCGAATGCCGGACAGATCCAGGTTTCCCAGGTTGAGCTGATCGATGGGCTTCATCTGCGCCACCAGGCCGGGAATATCAATGGCCGGAATCTGCAGGTCGATATTGCCCAGATCCGGCACCGTGATGGTGCCCAGATCCACCGGGATATCCAGGCTGCCCATATCCTCGCTGCCATCCCAGCTGCCGAGCCAGCCCAGGTCAATTTTCCAGTTCAGCCGAAAGCCCAGCTCGACGATGGTACGCACCTGATTGAGCACCGCTTTGGCGCTATCCACGGAAGCCTGGGTATTTTCCACGTGCAGATTGCCGATGCTGGCACTGCCCAGGGTGACCTTTTCCACGCGCAGATTGTTGAGCGTGCCGTCTTGCACGCTGACCTGATCGATGGCGATTTTGCGGGAAACCTGGGCGCCGAGCACGCCCAGGCGAGTGAGAAGATCCCGGGAAACCGGGAGAGAATCCAGCAGGTTGTCCGCAGACAACCGTTCCTTTAGTGACATGTTTGCCTCCTGGCAGGGTTGAGTTCGCACACTCCGGTGTGCGCTCACACTCTAACCAGTGAGGCATTTATTGCATATAAAGCAAGCGTACCAATTTGCCGGACGCCTCACTCCCGATTAATCCGTCGGCGGAACTACCTCTACCGCCGGTACGGGCTCCTCTGGCGCCTCTCCTAGCGGCAAATAGTCCTCTGACTCCGGCTTGCGCCAGTCGGGGCATTGCGCCGCTTCCTGCAGATCGGCCTCGGCTGCCGCAAACGCCTGTACCGGCTGCGAAGCGGGCGGGAGATGGTGATAATCACTCTGCGGCACCTGAATGGCATTGAACCAGCCATTGGGAATCCAGTTGAAATCGGGGCTGGGCAGGATCTTGCCGTTGAAATGCCCACCACGGGAGAAGGCACGCAGAATATCGTAGGTGGAATTCATGCAGTTGCGACCGAACAACTGGTACGGCTGGGCGCTGACCCAGGCCATGACACGCAATGCTGCATCAGGATCGGGCCATACCTGACTGGTCATGGTCAGATATTTGAAATAATTATACTCAGCCCCGTAATGCACCATATTGGCAAACACCTGGGTGGCCTGCTTTTCTCCTGGCACCTTGCGTGACCAGAAGCCGTTCATTCCATTGCCGTTGGCCCAGCCGTCACCTTCAACGGCTCCCACCATCCACTGCCCATCCGGCAGCTCAAACCCCCACCCCACATGCCCCAGCAAAGGCTGGCCGGCCAAATCCGGGCGTTTCGGGCACAGTACGACGATTGCATTGGCTTGACTCATTGCGTTCCCTCGCGATCTTTATGGTGTTTTTTTGCCGTTCTTCCTGAACGATGAAGCCCGTCGATACCCTGACGGGCACCCACAGACCAAAAAGACTATAATCGCAACCTTCTTACAACGGAATATGCTTGCGGACTTACCATGCCCTCTTTCGATATCGTCTCTGAAATTGATGAAGTGGCCCTGCGCCACGCGGTGGATAACGCCAACCGCGAACTCGCCAACCGTTTTGACTTTCGCGGCGTCGAGGCCAGCATTGAGCAGAATGGTCTGGATGTGACCTTGAAGACCCAGTCGGACTTTCAGGTACAGCAACTGGAAGAGTTGTTTGCCAAGGCGGCAGTGAAACAGGGCATCAGCGTCGCCGGCGCCGACCGCCCGGAAAAGCCTGAACACAGTGGAAAAACCTTCTCGCTGACGCTGACCTTCCGTCAGGGCATTGAGCAGCCCCTCGGCAAGCAGATCGTCAAGATGATCAAGGACAGCAAACTCAAGGTGCAGGCTTCCATTCAAGGCGACCAGGTACGCGTGAACGGCAAGAAGCGTGATGACCTGCAAGCCGTGATGGCACTGCTGCGCGAATCAAGCATTGAAACACCGCTGCAGTTCAATAACTTCCGGGATTGAGACCCAATTGTAGGAGCTATGCTCGCATGGCGAACATCCCCAGGGCCGAATTCGCCATGCGAGCATAGCTCCTACAGGGCCGGAAAAAGGCTCGGAAGCCCAAGGATTAATAACAACAATAAGGAGACATCATGTCCGCTACTTCGCATCAGGCGGTGCCACGCCTCAACCTGCTCTGGTTCACCGTGCTCGCCGCTCCCATGATGATCGGTATCGCCATCGCTCTGATGATCTGGTTCGGCCAATATCAGGCACCCATGGATTTGCTACCCGAGGACACCCTGCGCATGGGCGCGCTTGGTGCCATGGCACTGATGCTGGTGGTGGCAAGACCGCTGCGCAATCTGCTGATGGCACCGACAGCCATCGTGCAGCGCCCCTTGCAAGGCACCACACCGGCCAACGCTGATGAGGAGGCCGTCATCAAGGTTCAGACCAGCATGTTCATACTGCTGGGGCTTCTCGATGCGGTTGCCATGATCGTGATTGCCTTCTGCCTGATGCAAGCGGATGCGCACCTTGCCATTTTGAACGGCATCTTCAGCTTGATACTGGCGATCATCGCCAAGCCGAATTTTTCCGCACTGATTGAGCAAACCCGAAAGCAATTGCAGCGCTAAGCTGACCAGGGAAACGCGCGGGTTCCGTCGCTTTCAAAAACCGCCACAACGCTGTGTCATAAGGCTTTCAATTTTCTGGTAGGTAAACGCTTTCGGGGCATTGTCATTCAGTGTCATCGTCAGCGTTTGCGCTCCGGCGTCATCACTGACGGTTGCCCGCATCGTCCGTCATTATTAACGGCCCGCCGGTACCCTCGTCTTCCCTACCCAGTAACCCTTCGCCTTCCACAACCCGCTGTACGTACAAGCCCTGATTCGTTTCCGCATGGAAACTTCCCTGCCGTGCTGCTGCAATCCATCCTTGATTCCCCTGTCAGTCCATTTATCAGCGAAGTGGAATCTAACAGGTTGGTAAAAACATGCCGTAAGGATACCGGCAAAGCCGAGTAAGACAATCACACCAGAAAAAGTAAGACATGGATTACACCATAGACTTTACACAAGCATCACAGTGCTTCCCGCAAGTTACAGACAACACTGCAATTGCCATCAAAATCACAATCGCTGCCTTAGTGAAGAGCTGTTTTTATAACCACTAATCGGACGATAAGCGGTGCCGCTCTTTCATACCGATATCGCAGATGCCTGTTTTCATTGTTGAAAATCACTATAAAAACAGACTGAACGCCGTTCTATAAAAGTTCTTCCGAAGCCGCCAAACCATTTTTCACTGGCTCGGGCGGCTAAAAAAGCGCCACCATATAGACAGGAAGGTGTGACGCAGTTCCTTCCGGGAGGAATCATGTTTAAGGCAAAGGCAGCATGGATCGCTGCCATGATGGTGGTCTGGAGTAGCAGCCAGGCAGCCTCGGTCAGTGACTCGGCCAGGGCCAGAATCACGCTGATTATTCCGCCGTCGTTCAAGGTAGAGGGCCTGTCACAGATGCAGGCCACGGAATCACGACAATACCGGGCAGATCAGCTTTGCCTGCGGGGGCCGCGCAGCATGGATTATTCGTTGCAAGTCCGCGATGGCGATGGTCAGCTCAGCCAGGCACAGGCTGATTTTATCCCCGCCAATGCCACGCCGGATTGTCACGGTGAATCTGCTTCCCTGTTGCTACACAATGGCAAGCAGGCTCTTCAGAAAGCCGACGAAGTGACCTTGATGATCATTGCGGAATAGCACGGTTGCGGCGATTGCCGGAACCGTGCCAGCCGTCATTTCTTCTTGCCTTTACCTCCACCCTTTCCGCCGCCCTTGCCACCGCCATCATCCTGGGCCGTGCACTGACCCGGCTTGTGCAG
Organism: uncultured Alcanivorax sp.; assembly: GCF_947258575.1. Classification (GTDB taxonomy): domain Bacteria; phylum Pseudomonadota; class Gammaproteobacteria; order Pseudomonadales; family Alcanivoracaceae; genus Alcanivorax. The sequence goes on along the minus strand of NZ_CAMYIV010000005.1, from coordinate 40,924 downwards.
TTGCAGATTGCCCCGTGACAGCAACCCCGACTCCGCATAACCGCCGGACATGATGGCAAAGTGATCCGCTCTGCCCGGCTCACCCGCGTCGGTAACGGTCACCCGGCACAGGCTGTTACCCGTGCCATCGCACACATAATCCAGACGCCGGGTAAGGGCATCCACCAGCACATAATCACTCAACTCGTGAGCACGAATATGCGGGCCGCCGCTGCGATGGTCCACATCATTGAAATGACCGCTCAGGCCGTTGGCTTTCAAACCACCCACCATACCGAACGACAATCTGCCGCCGGCCACATCCAGCTGACCACCACCGGTGACAAAATCCTTCACCGGGCAGACAAAGGTATCGCCGCAAGTAATACCGGCGCGGGCGTGGCTGATCACCACATCCGCACTGATGGCACCGTAAAGCAGATGGTTATCCAGCAAGGAGACATGCAGGGCATTGGTCACAACGGTGTTCTGATCAATGATCTGTTCATTAATCACCACCCTGGCCAGCCCGGGAATATCGACGGTCTGATTGGGGTGCCCGGACACCTGAATGTCGTAGCCATTGATGCGTAACCCCACCAGCCGCGACGACCCGGACGTCGCCACGCCCTCATCGGTACAATGCGTTTGCGCCTGAGCTTCCAGCACCGCTGCCGATACCGTCAACAACCCAAGCACTGACACATCCAGCCCCACTACGGTGGATTGTGCGTGTGTCATGTCACCACTACCGACCACTGACGCGGAAAGGATGTCGGCCCCCACATTGACCAGGCCAGTCTCCGCCACCGCACTGATACCTTTCTCACGCATACCGCCACTGGCATCCAGCATGCCAGTATTGTTGAGAACAACCCGGGTCTCCCCGAGCAGAAACGTTTGCAGGGTGATATCCACGGCCGTGGCTTCACCGCTGTAGGTGGTAGTGACCGCATCGCCACCACCACCTTTGCCCGGTGGCGGCCCCTTGGCTTCAGCTAGCGGAGCCAATAGCAGGCAGGCCGTGATAACAGGAAGAAACAGTCGGGAGTAATAGAGCAATAGTAAGCGTCGCATGTTGCACCTCCAGGGACAGGACAGTTTCCCAAGACGATCGCAACGCGCGAACAAAGCGGACCAGAGTGAGCACAGGGATAAGGGCACCAGCGGTCCTGAAGATCTCTATTAGGCGCGCAAAATCTGCCACCTGCATCCCGGTTTTTCACAACCACAACAAATTCGTACCCGATGCAGCAAATCACACCCTTAAAGCGATAAAACCCTATGAAAAACAGGCCTGTGAACCCGCACCTTGTTGCTGGGCATACCGGGGCACAGGCCAGTATTTCCTATTGAACACCCCGGGACATGAATTGTTAATGAACAGCGTTTAACAATTCATGTCCCATGCTCTACAAGTGTTCCCGAGATCGATAACAAGGAGAACCATCATGGGTTTCAGGAACGGATTCACCCGTTTATTTGCCGGCCTGGTCCTGCTGCTGGGCAGCATGATCACCCCGGCCCTGGCCGCCGGGTTGATGACCCCGGCCAACAGCAGCCTGCCACCGCTACAGATCCGCGAACAGCATGTCACCGTGGATGTGGAAGACGGCTACGCCATCACTGAGGTGGAGCAGGTCTTCCACAATCCCAATGATCAGGACCTGGAAGCCTACTACCGCTTCCCGGTCCCCGAGCGCGGCACCGTGGCCGAATTTACCGTGTGGATCGACGGCAAGCCGGTTATTGGCGAAGTGCTGGAAAAACAGCATGCCCGCCAGGTCTACGAACAGGAAAAAGCCGCCGGCCGCGAGGCCGGGCTCACCGAGAAGGACAGCTACAAGGCCTTTGATGTACTGGTGCACCCGGTGCGCGCCGGCCAGGACACCCGGGTACGGCTGGTCTATATGCAGCCCGCCTCTGTCGACACCGGCATTGGCCGTTATGTGTACCCGCTGGAAGAAGGCGGCGTGGACGAGAAGAAGCTGGCGTTCTGGACCGCCAACGACAGCGTGGAAGACCACTTCAGTTTTACCCTGAACCTGCGCAGCGGCTACCCGGTGGATGCCCTGCGTGTGCCCAAGCATCCCCAGGCACAGATCCAGCAACTGGGCCCGCAGCAATGGCAGGTAACACTGGATAACCGCACGGCAACCGCCAGCAGCAAAAAAGCAGCAAATAGCGAAAGCGAAAGCTTCGCCCCCCCGGCCGCCAATGGCCATCCGGCCAATGCGTTCACCCTGGATCAGGACATCGTCGTCTACTGGCGCCACCAGCAGGACCTGCCCGGCAGCGTGGACCTGGTGGCCTACAAGGCGCCGGGGAAAGACCGCGGCACCTTTATGCTTAGCATCACCCCCGGTGACGACTTGCCAACCATCAACACCGGCAGTGACTGGGTGTTCGTGCTGGATATTTCCGGTTCCATGAATGCCAAGCTGGCCACGCTGGCCGACGGCGTCAGCCAGGCCCTGGGCAAACTGCGCGGCGGCGACCGTTTTCGTATTGTGCTGTTTGATGATCGCGCCGAAGAACTTACCAATGGCTTTGTGGATGCCACCCCGGACAGCATTCGCCGCTACACGCAGAAAGTCATGCAGCTGCAATCCCGCGGTGGCACCAACTTGTTCGGCGGCCTGAGCCTGGCCTTGAAACCGCTGGACGCAGACCGTCCCACCGGCATCGTGCTGGTCACCGATGGCGTCGCCAACGTGGGCAAGACCCAGCAGAAAGATTTCATCGACTTGCTGGAAAGCCACGACATTCGTTTATTCACCTTTGTCATGGGCAACAGCAGCAACCGACCCATGCTTACCGCCATGACCGATGCCAGCAACGGCTTTGCCATCAGCGTGTCCAACAGTGATGACATCGCCGGGCAGATTCTCAACGCCACCGCCAAGCTCACCCACCAGGCCATGAATGACGTGGAGATCGATATCGACGGGGTACGCACCGCCGACCTGCAACCGCAGCGCATCGGCAGCATCTACCACGGTCGCCAGATCGTACTGCTCGGCCACTACTGGGGCGACGGCCCGGCGAACGTCACCCTGCGCGCCAATGTGGCCGGCCAGGACAAGCAATACAAGACCCGTTTCGACTTCCCCGCCAGCGGCGGTGACAACCCGGAGCTGCAACGACTGTGGGCCTACGCCACCATTCAGGACATGCAGCGGGAGATAAATTATTTCGGCGAAGAGAAGGACCTGCAGCAGGGCATTATCGACCTGGGCCTGGAATACGGCCTGGTCACCAACTACACCTCCATGGTGGTACTGCGCGATGAAGTGTTCGAGGAATACGGTATCGAACGTCGCAATGCCAAACGCCGGGAAATCGAAAAACTGTCCAAGGAACAACGCCAAGCCAACGCGCCCACCAGCAACCGCGTGGACACTGCCCAGCCCATGTACACCAGCAACCGGCCGTCTTATAGCGGCGGCAGCGGTAGTGGCGGCGCCTTTGGTATCGGCGCACTGCTGCCCTTCCTGATCCTGCTGGTCGGCGGCGGGCTGCGACGCCGCCACTGACTCAACCGATGACAACAAATCATCCCGGGCAAGCCTCCTCTGTCCGGGATTTTTTTATGGCCGAAAATCCCCACGGCTTTTAAAACGTAGGGTGCACTGAGCCTAAGGCGAACTGCACCGATTCGTCGTTAGATGGTGCAGTTCGCCTTAGGCTCAGTGCACCCTACGCGGTTGTTGAGCGCTTCCGTTCCCTCTAAGCCGCGATGAACCTTTTTACTCCTGGCGCCCTTCGATGGCAGATAACAGAACCCCGGCAGCAATCCCCAGGCGCTTGTCCAAACGGCCGTCACCGTCGGCACTGAAATCCACATCCAGTTTCAGAATAAAGGGATTGAATCGCTGGCGATAATCCGCCACGGGCTTGTCGCCCACAGTGGCGTGGTAGTGCTGCGGGAAGAAAAACGCCAGGAATTCCACATAACGACGCACCAGCGCCTTGAGCATGGAGTCTTCCTCCAGGGTGCCGATTTCCTGTCCTTCGTTATTGAGGAAGGTCCAGTGGTCGCGCAGGAAAGACGACTTGAAACCCGCTCTGCGCAAGGTGCCCACATGCTCATTATTCTGTGAATCATGCACGTCATAGGCACCGGCAAAATCGAAAATGCTGCGGGTGGAGATACGCAGCAATTCCTGCTCCTGGCTATCATCCGCGTACAGGCGGATATCCTCGTGGAGGCGGAAGCGCTTCATGTTGGAATATAGCGCCAGCTCCCCGGTGTCCGTATAAAGATGAAAGGCATCACCGAAAAGCCGGAAGAATTTTCGGCGAATGGTATAACGAGGGTGTTGAAAACGCGTTGCGTGAGTCATGGTCTGCCTTCCCTGAGCAAAAGACGCTACCCTACCAGCGCAGGAAACGATCACAAGCCTTCCCATCATGGAAGGCGCAAGTTCATCAACAGGCGGCCCCATGAACCCGGAATTCTGGCATCAGAAATGGCACAACTCGGAACTGGGCTTTCATCTCCCCCAGGTCCATCCTCTGCTGCAACGTTACCTGGGCGAGCTGTCCTTGAAAGCCGGCCAGATCGTCTTTCTTCCCCTGTGCGGAAAGACCCTGGATATCGGCTATCTTTTGGAACAAGGCTATCGGGTGATCGGTGCCGAGCTGTCGGATAAAGCCGTCAGCGACCTGTTCGCCTCATTGCATCGCCAGCCGATCATCACCGACTGGCAAGGCGGCAAGCGTTACCAGCATGGCGACCTCACCGTCTTTCAGGGTGACATCTTCCTGCTGCAAGCCATCGATATTGAGGCACCGGATGCCATCTACGATCGTGCCGCCCTGATCGCCCTGCCCGAGGCCATGCGTGCACGTTATGCTCGCCACCTGCTGACGCTAACCAACAAGGCACCGCAGTTACTTATCACATTGGAATATGATCAACAGGAAATGGATGGCCCGCCATTTTCTGTTGCTGAACCGCAGGTAAAAACCCTGTATGGCGCCGACTACGCCATAGCGTCGCTTTCCAGAAAAATGATTCTCCACCACGAGCCGGTCTTTCGGCAGCGGGGACTGACGGCGCTTTATGAAAATGCTTTTCTTCTGGGCTGATTTTTCCCGTAGAGAAAAAGGCCACAGAAAAATTCATTTCCGAGACCATCAAACCAATTCGCCTTGTAGGAGCTATGCTCGCATGGCGAACCATCCGCAACCCTTCGCCATGCAAGCGTAGCTCCAACGAAAACCAAAATCTCGGCGCCCTCTGTGGTGAAACGCTTTTCCTGATCGGGCCACTAACAACCTATTCGCGATTTACCAGGGCAGCTCACTGCCATCGGAATGCCAGAAGGTGCCGCTGTTTTCCAGACTGAGTGCATCCATCCGCGCAATCAGATTTGACGCCGCTTCGTCCACTGTCAGATTGCCGCTGTTACCGGTCATCTCAGTCTGTACCCAACCCGGGTGCAAGATGGCCACGGCAATGCCGCGATCATGCAGGTCCAGCGCCAGGGATTTACCCGCTGCGTTCAAGCCGGCCTTGCTGATGCGATAACCGTACTTCTTCCCTGAGGTGTTATCGGCAATAGACCCCATCCGCGACGTCATCAGGCCCACCTTGCTGCCTGGGTGCAGATTGTTCAGCAGCGCCATGGTGACACGCAGCGGGCCCAGGGTATTGACCTTGAACTGGTGCAGAATCTGCTCGAAATCCATGTCGCCCACGGTCTCGCTGAGCATGATCCCGGCATTGTTGTAGAGAATATCCACGGGCGTATCACCCAGCGCGCTGGTCAGGTTGCTGACCCCGTCAGCGGTGCTTACGTCCACGCCATCAATAACCTCCACGCCACTGTCTACCAGTGCGGTGGATGCCTGCCGGCACACCGCCAGCACCCGGTCACCCCGGGCTTTCCAGTGCTGTGCCAGTGCAAGGCCGATGCCCCGGTTTGCACCTGTAATTACAATCGTCTGCGCCATTTTGCCTCCTTTCTATTGGTATCCCAGTGACTTAGCTGCGCTCCCATTCAAGCACTTATGCTGTGCATTACAAAACACTGCAATATCAGATACAAAACGATATTTTTAGCCAACATTGGTAGCGCAATGAATTTTATATAGTTGCGCGCATGGGTGGATCGCGCTGATACGCCTGTCATACACACTTTTGTGTTCATGGAAGAAAGGGGGAAGTACCCATGTTGCATCTTTTGAGAATCCTGCTGATGAGCTCTCTGCTCGTCACCCTGGCCGCCTGCGGTGGCGGCGGCAGTGGCAGTAACCCGACCAACGATAACGGCAACACCAATGAAGAAACCGGCAACACCGGTGATGAAGACGGTGGCGATACTGACGGTGGAGACACCGGCGGCGAAGACGGCGGCGGCGACGATGAGACTCCGCCGCTCACCGATGAAGAGAAGCAACAGCTTCTGACTCTGATCGACACCAACAACCACTTCACCGCCTCCGTCTGCCCGCAGGCACTGCTGGGCACCCAGCTGGGCGGCGTGATCGATGTACTGGCCTGCGAGAACGAAGCGCTGACCAACATCTCCCTGGGTAACGACAACGTCCTCGGCCTGCTCTGCGCCGATACCGTTGCCGCCACCGATACCGACCTGCTTGGCAGCGTCACCGAGCCCACCTTCCTGCCGACCTGCCTGGAAGAAAGCGTCCCCTACCTGGTGGACACGCTGGGCGGCATCCTGGATAACAGCGGCGCCATCGGCCAGCAGCTGTGCCCCAGCTCTGAAAACCCGGTGCAGTGCCTGCTGGAAACCCTCAACACCGTACCGGACAGCACCCTGGCCGGCGTACTGGGTTACCTGGGTTGCGACGATGCCCTCAACCCGCAAGTGTGCCTGACTCAAGTCGCTGACAACCTGGCCATGGGCGAGCCCCTGATCGGCACCGTGAACAGCCTGTCTCTGGCTCTGTGCCCTATTGCCACCAAGGCGGATGAATTTGCCCCGGATCAGTGTTTCACCGAAGTACTGGGCGGCGTGGGTTCCATCCTCAACCTGACCGGCGGCCTGGGCGAGCTGTGCCCGGAAGGCGCTGACCCGTTCACCTGCCTGCTCGCAGCTGGCGAAAACCTGGGCCCCATCGGCGAACTGCTGGGTGAAAGCCCGCTGGATCCGAGCATTCTGGAAGACCTGCTGGCCGGTCTTGCCGAGCCCGGCAACATGGAACTGCTGAGCGAGCTGCCAGCCATGCTGGAACAGATTCCGGTACTGGGCGAACAGCTGGCCGGTCTGCTGGGTAACGGTGGCGACCTGTTCGGCACCCTCGGCGACCTGCAATCCCTCCCTGACCTGCTGACACAAATTCCGGTGCTGGGCGACATCCTCAACGGTGCTGCCGGTGGCGACAGCGGTGGCCTGCCCACCGATGCCCTGAGCCTGGAAACCCTGATGGGTGCCCTGGAAGGCGAGCAACTGGCAATGGTCACCGACCTGCTGGCCAACGTGCCGGTACTGGGTGACGTGGTCAATCAGCTGCTGGGCGCTGTGTCTTGCGACGCCGCCAACCCGCTGGACTGCCTGACCGACTCCGCCGGTCAGCTGGAACAGTTCACCGGCCTGCTGGAACAGATCCCGGTGCTGGGTGACGTTCTGAACGGCCTGCTGGCCGCCCTGACCGGCGCTGGCACCGGCGGCGAGCTGCTGCCAGGCACCGAGATGCTCAACGAGATCCCGGTACTGGGTGATCTGCTCAACCAGATCCTCACCACCCTGCAGGGCGGCGCCGGTGGCGACATCCTCACCCCGGACCTGGCCATGCTGGAACAGATCCCGGTTCTTGGCGACCTGCTGAGCAGCCTGCTGGGCGGCCTGCTGAGCGGTGATCCTTCCGGTCTGCTCGACGGCATCATGGATCAGGACGGCAACCTGCTGGATACCGTATCCGCGCTGGTGGAAGAACTGCCGCTGGTCGGCGACCTGGTCGGCAACCTGCTGGTGTCCCTGCTGGGTGAAGGCGAAGCTGGCAACCTGCTGGCTCCGCTCAACGATGCCCTGACCACCATCCCGGTACTCGGTCCGGTACTGGGCGGCCTGCTGGGTCTGCTCGGCTAATACGTTATCAAGCACCACAAAAAACGCCCCTTTAATGGGGCGTTTTTTGTTTCTGCCCCGCCTTCCCCTTTCCTGTCACCGCGTCTTTGTTACAGTGGACATCCACTTTAGAAAGGATGCGAATCATGACCATTGCAGTCGGCGACACCCTTCCCGCACTGACGATCAAGACCAACGGCGCCAAAGGCCCCGAAGACCTGAACACCGGTGACTTTTTCAAGGGCCGCAAAGTGGTCCTGTTCGCGGTACCCGGCGCCTTTACCCCAGGTTGTTCCAACACTCACATGCCCGGCTTCGTGATCAACGCCGATGCCATTCTGGAAAAGGCTGACGCTATCGCCTGCATGGCCGTCAACGACGCCTTCGTCATGGATGCCTGGCAGAAAGACCAGAACGCCGAGCACATCACCATGCTGGCCGACGGCAACGCGGAATTCGCCAAAGCCCTGGGCCTGGAGCTGGATGCCACCGGCGGCGGCATGGGTATGCGCAGCAAACGCTTCGCCCTGATCGCTAACGATGGCGTGGTGGAATACATCGGCGTGGATGAAAAAGGCGTGGACAAGAGCAGCGCTGACACCGTACTCGGCCAACTCTGAGTCGAACAACGCAAGACAATGCGTAGGGTGCACTGAGCCTAAGCGAACTGCACCATCAAACGTTGGGCTGGTGCAGTTCGCTTAGGCTCAGTGCACCCTACGTTCAGGCCCGGTCTTTCCCGACATCACCCGGCTACCGCTGATACGGCACCACCTCATACGGATTACCACCCAGCGCCGCGGAAATATCGGCAATGGCTTTCTGCCCGCGCACACTGTTGCCCGCCGCATCCAGCGGCGGCGAAATGGCCGCGATACCGAACTTGCCCGGCGACACCGCAATAATGCCGCCGCCCACCCCACTCTTGGCGGGCAAGCCGGTGGCATACAGCCACTTTCCCGCATCGTCATACAAGCCGGCGGTGGCCATGACCGCCAGCACCTCGGGCACATTCGCCGCCGTCATCACTGCCTTGCCGGTCACCGGATTCACCCCGCCGTTAGCCAGGCCCGCCGCCATCACCGCCAGGTCCCGGGCATTGACCCCCACCGAACATTGCCGGGTATAAATATCCGTGGCTTGCACCGGATCGCCCTGCAGATGGCCGTAGGCATACATCAGATGGGCGATGGCCTGGTTACGCTGATTGGTGGCCGCCTCCGAGGCATAGATGTCGTCCTGCACGGTGAGTTCCCGACCGGCAAAATCGTTATAAAACCCCAGGATTTTTTTCCATACCGCATCGGCATTGCGCCCCTGCACCATGCTGGTGGCAGTAATCGCCCCGGCGTTGACCAGCGGATTCATTTCCGCCCCCCGGTACTGCTCAATGGCGTTGATGGAATTGAACGGTTGCCCGGTGGCATCCACCCCCATGGATTCTGGAAACGCTGCCACGCCCTTCTCTTCCATCACCAGCGCCATGGTGAAGACTTTGGAGATGGACTGGATCGACACCTCGGACTTCACATCGCCGACACTGAACACCCGGCCATCCACCGTCACCAGCACAATGCCGAAAATGTTCGAGTCCACTTCCGCCAGGGCCGGGATGTAATCCGCGTTGGCCCCTTCATCCAGGCCTTGATAACGCTCATGGGCCTGCTTCAGTGCCGCGCGAATCGCCTCCGCCGACGGCAACTCACTGGCCAGCGACAGCCCCGACAACAACAGGCCGCCGACCAACACCATCCAGCTCAGCGCTCTCTTCCCTGCCACACATCCCATGCTCTTACTCCCTTGCATAATGGCACCCTGAATAGAGATGCTATACGGGCGGACAGCAATCTGACCAGCACCCATTGCCGGTGGATTCACAACGGCGCCACAGGTTTTGTGCTAACAATAAAATTGTCGACGGCAAGGACAGAGCACCATGAGCATCCTGCAACTGCCCCATGCGAAACCCGAGGCCATCCTCATCGATTGGCACGCCACCCTGGTGGACACCCACGATGCCATGTACCACGCCGTGGATGATGTATTGCCCCACCTGCAAGAGCTCGACCTGTGGGACCGCCTGCTGGACCCGGATGACTCCAAGACCATCGAAGATGCCAAGCTGCTCATCTATGTAAAAGACAACAAGCGCTTGCACCCCAAGATCGTTGCGCAACGCAAGATTTCCCGCACCGATATCTTCGAAGTGCTGTTCGGCAGCGACCAGGACGCCAAGGGCCGCGCTCACCAGGCCTTTGATGAGGCCTATAAAAAATACGTGGACGAAGTGTTCCCGCTGGAAGACGACATCCGCGAACAACTGGAACGCATCCGTGCCATTGGCGTAAAGGTCGGTCTGATCTCAAACCGCAAACGGGACTTTCTCGAACACGAACTTGCACTGGTGGACGGCACCGGCTGGGAAGATCTGTTTGACGTGGTGGTGTGCGGCAGCGACGTGAGCAAACGAAAACCGTCACCGGAAATGCTGCTGCTCGCCATGGAAAATCTGGGTATCCCGCCATCGGAAAGTTGCTGGTACGTGGGCGACAGCACCACCGACGTGATCGCCGCCAAGGAAGCGGGCATCACCTCCATCTTCTACAACGGCGCGGGCTGGAATCAGGCCTGGCTCGACAAGATCTTCCCCAACACCGTCAAGCACCCCCACCGCCCGGATGCGGTGGTCGGCAGCATCGCCGAACTCACCAGCCTGGCCCGCCACCTGCTGGCCCAGCACAAGCGCGTCGAACGCGCCCGCTAACCTGGATTCAAAAGCGGCTTTACCACAGAGGGCAAAGAGTCCACTGAGGATAAAACCAGAATCTTAACCCGCGACACTCCCCTCCCGTAGGAGCGCAGCGAAGCGAAGCAACGCCCGCAGGGCGGCCCCGAAGGGGTGAGCGCAGCGAATAACGTCGCTGGCGGCACGATTCCACACCCCGGCAGATACAGACAAACCGCTCACCGGGAAAAACCCCGTTCCCGTTGGAAGCTTGGTCGCAAGGCGCCGACACGAACCATTCCGCCTGCCCTGCCTGCCGTGGTACAACACGGGCTCTGCTAAACGCCGTAAAACAACAATTGGCCCACTCGCACCCAATCAAACTGGTACGATCGTGCATCTTTTAACCGGGAGATCCCCATGGCCAGCAAACACCTCCACGCCTACTGCGATGATGCCCTCAGCCACGACGATGCCACCGCATTGGCCGAGCGGCTGCGCCAGGGCCAGGTCAGCACCCGGGAAGTCACCGAAGCGGCCATTGCCCGACTGCAGCGGGTGGAGCCCACCCTCCAGGGCCTCACTCTGGACACCTTCGACGCCGCCCGCCAGCGCGCCGAAAGCAAACGCTTCACCGGCTTTTTCGCCGGCGTCCCCAGCCTGATAAAGGACAACCTGGACCTGCGCGGCCTGCCCACCGGCCACGGCAGCCGCGCCCTGGGTCAGGCGCCGCTAAAGAAAACCAGCGGCATCGCCAAACAGTACCTGGCCCAGGGCTTCAACCTGCTGGGCAAAAGCACCCTGCCCGCCTTTGGTTTCACCGCCAGTACCGAACAGGCCGGCGTGCCCGCCACTCGCAACCCCTGGCACAGCGACCACTCCGCCGGCGGCTCCTCCGGGGGCAGCGCCGCCCTGGTGGCCGCCGGCGCCGTCCCTATCGCCCATGGCAACGACGGCGGTGGCTCCATCCGTATTCCTGCCGCCTGCTGCGGCCTGGTGGGCCTGAAAGGCACCCGCGGCCGCCTGATCGACCAGGACGCCGCCAAGGTACTGCCGGTGAATATCGTCAACGATGGCGTGCTCACCCGCAGCGTCCGCGACACCGCCCACTTTTTCATGGAAGCGGAACGCTACTACCGCAACCGCAAGCTCAAACCCATCGGCCAGGTCACCGGCCCGGTCAAGCAACGGCTGCGCGTGGGCATGATGATCGACTCCGTCACCGGCGATGCCACCTGCCCACAGACCCGCCGCGCCGTGCAGGACACCGCCCGCCTGTTGGAAAGCCTGGGCCACACCGTGGAAGAGGCCCGCATCGACCTGCCGGCCCGGTTCGTGGAAGACTTTCTGCTCTACTGGGCCATGCTCGGCTTTCTGGTCCGCAAGGGCGGCAAGGCCCTGTTTCCACAAGGGTTCGATGCCAACCAACTGGACCCGCTCACCCATGGCCTGGCTGACTATTACAAACAACGCTTCCTGAAAACCCCGGGCATGCTCCGCCAGCTACGCCTGGCCCGGCAGCGCTACGCCGACACCTTCAACCAATACGATGTCATCCTCAGCCCGGTGCTGGCCCACACCACCCCGCAAATCGGCTACCTGGGCGCCGACCTGCCCTTCGACACCCAACTGGAACGGCTACTGCGCTACACCACCTTCACCCCGGCCAACAACGCCTCCGGCGGCCCCGGCATCTCCCTGCCCCTGGGCCAGACAGACGATGGCTTGCCCATCGGCGTGCAACTCTCCGCCGCTAACGGCGAAGAGGCGCTACTACTGGCCCTGGCCTTCGAACTGGAAGACGCGCAGCCCTTCATCCGACTCGACCAACGCTGATACACAAGCCAACCCAATACACAAAAGGATCATCATGACGCTGCCATCCACATTCAATCGCAACAGCACTGCCGACCAAGTGCTGGAAGGAAAGAACCTGTCAGGGAAAATCGCCATGGTGACCGGCGCCAATGGCGGCATTGGCTATGAAACCGCCAGATCGCTCGCCGCTGCTGGCGCCCATGTCATTCTTGGCTGCCGCAATTCCAGACTGGGCGAGGAGGCCTTGGCGAAGATTCGCCTTGCCCACCCCAACGCCCAGGTTGAACTGGTCTCTCTGGACCTTGCCGATCCAGCCAGCATTGCAGCCTGCGTGGAAAGCCTGTCAACGCGTAACGACATCCCCCAACTGGACATACTCATCTGCAATGCCGGGTCCATGTCGACCAAATACCTGCTCACCGATCAGGGAATAGAGCGAACCGTGGCCGTCTGCCACCTGGGTCATTTCATACTCACCAAAGGCTTGCTCGACACCATCCTCAAAGCGCCAGCCCCGCGTATCGTCATGGTCTCCAGCGAATCGCACCGGTACCCGTTGCGGCTGAACTTCGACAACCTGCTTGTGGCCAAAAAACAAAACCGCATAACCGCCTTTAATGCCTATGGCCAGGCCAAGCTGTGCAATGCCCTGATGGCACTGGAACTCCAGCAGCGCTATGGCAGCCAGGGCCTCACCGCCTGCGCCGTACACCCGGGCGCGCTGGTCACCACCGGATTCGGTCGGGAATCCTGGCTGACCCAGGCGCTCTTCACACTGGCCAGCCCCCTTACCAAAACACCGCATCAAGGCGCCGCCACCAGCGTCCTGTTTGCCACCCATGACAATGCCGAGGACATCGCTGGCGGCTATTTTTCCCATTGCCGCACCGCACGATGCTCGGCCGAAGCAGGCAATAAAGACGTCGCAAAAAAACTGTGGGATTTTTCAGAGCATCATCTACACAATTATGCCAACGTCTGAAAACATGCAGACGTAGAACAAACCAGAAAACCGGGTAACCGTGGCGGCAACAGGGAGGATGCCATCATGAAAAACAGCACCATCAGCGGTGGCGTCGTCCACGCCTTGCCCGACGACTTGCGGCAAACCCTGCAAGCCGATCCAGCCATGCTCACCCAGTGGGAGGACATCACCCCACTGGCGCGCAACGAATGGATCTGCTGGATAGAAGACGCCCAAAAAGCCGACACCCGACGGGGTCGCATTACCCGTGCCCAGGAAAATCTCACCGCCGGCAAACGCCGCCCCTGTTGCTGGCCGGGCTGCCCGCACCGTGAACGCACCGGCAAGGCCTGACTGTCTGTTGGAGCTATGCTTGCATGGCGAATCCGGCGCCTATCGCTTGCCGGCAAGCGCCTGCAAATCGGCGATAACGATCCGCCCTACCGAAACTGACTCGGCGACACCCCGAACCATTTCTTGAACGCCCGGGAAAACGCGCTCACTTCCGAAAACCCCAGCAGAAAGGCCATCTGCGTCACCGTCATCCCCGGGGTGCGCAGGTGGCGCTCCACCAGCATCTTGCGGGTGTCTTCCACCAGTTGCTTCCAGCTCAACCCCTCATCGGCCAGCCGCCGCTGCAGGCTGCGTGAGCTCATGCAGCATTCCGCCGCCGCCTCCGTCAGGGACGGCTCGCCATCAGGCAAACGTTGCTCGATCCACAGGGTCAGCTTGCTGGCCAGCGAGGCCCGCTCCGAGTCCGCCAGGCGCTGGGCCAGGGTGGCATCGAGCATGGCGGCGAGCTGGGTATCGCTGGCGGCCAGCATGTGTTGGGCGTTGGCCTTGTCGAATGCCAGTGCATAGTGGTCCGACTCCGTCACCGGGCAACGGAAATAGCGCCCCATGGCCTGGCGCAGGCCCGGCTCTATCCAGTCCGGGGCGGACACCGCCACTGGGTTGTGGTCCCGGTGAATACGGATACGTAGCAAGCGCACGATAGTGGCCATGACAAACACGATGGCCTGGGGATGGGGCTGGTGATCCGTGTTGGAGAAAAACTGCAGGGCCACAGTGGCGTCATCCACGGTCAGCTCGGTGCGCACCAGGTCGCTGATCAGGCCATGAAAGCGGGTAATGCGGTTGAGCACACTGTACAGGTCGCCCCCCGCTGCCACTGCCAGCCCCAGGGCCCCGAAGGTGTTGTACTGGGCGTGGCGGGCAATCTCGATGCCCATGGCCGGATCACCCAGCTGGGCCAGGCAGTCATCCAGCAGCGCCGTGGACACCGCCGCCCCCAGCCGGGCCTCCGGATCCCGCACCATCTGCGGGTCCAGCCCGTGGCGGCGCAGGATGGCCTCGCCGTCCAGGCCCCGCTCGTGGAGCAGGTGCAGCAATGGCGACATCAGCAAGGCCACCGCCTGTTTTTCTTCTTTCATTGGCGTCCCCGGTCAAACGATTGGCGGGCAAGGGCGAGTTTTACTGGCCAGCGCCCCCTAGAGTGGTCCCCATCGAGAAAAGGAGCACTCTCATGGCAACAACACCCCCACGTGGAAAATCCTCCACCGACAAAAAAGTGCAACAGGCCATCATCGCGATCAGTGATGATATACGGCAACGGCACGGCTGGCTCAAGCACCAGAACGCCATCGGCTTCACCATCTTCGCCGTGGCCATTGCCGGCTGCACCCTCAATGCGGTGCTGTACCTGCAAGGTATCATGCCGGCCTGGCTGGTCATTGTCCTCACCGCCTTCTGGACCTCCCTGCTCCACGAACTGGAGCACGACCTGATCCACTGGATGTACTTCAAGAAGAACAAGGTCGTGCATCACTTGATGATGCTCGGCGTCTACCTGTGGCGCCCCACCACCATCAACCCCTGGGTACGCCGCCACCTGCATTTCCATCACCACAAGCACTCCGGCAGCGAAACCGACCTGGAAGAGCGCGGCATCACCAATGGGGAAAAATGGGGCCTCAAGCGCCTGATCATGGTGGGCGACAACATGCTGGCCGTGTACCTGCGTGCGGTGAAATACCTGACCGAGCCGGTAAGGCTGTACCGCCGTGGCGTGATCGACCGCAAAGACCTGAAGAACTTCCGCCTCATCGGCCTGGTCAGCTACAACCCGCTGGGCGTTATCGTCCATGCCGTCTGGCACTTCTTCGTGCTCTACCACCTGCTCAACGGCGCCGCCTGGCTGGCCGGCAGCAGCATCCCGTGGCCGGAAGTGGTCACCGCCCAGTTCAGCTGGATCACCCCGCTGGTAGTGGTGCTGATCGCCCCCAATATGCTGCGCACCTTCTGCCTGCACTTCATCTCGTCCAACATGCATTACTACGGCGACAACGAACCGGGCAAGATCACCGAACAATGCCAGGTGCTCAACGTCTGGTGGCTGTGGCCCCTGCAGGCCTTCTGCTTCAACTTCGGCAGCACCCACGCCATCCACCACTTCGTGGTCCGCGACCCCTTCTACGTACGGCAGATGACCGCCAAGCGGGCCCATGTGGTGTTGAAGGAGAACGGGGTGAGATTCAATGATCTGGGCACGTTCCGTCGGGCCAACCGGATGCACGAGAAACCGCAAGCTGCCTGATAATGACGACTCACCAACACAAAGCCCGCCGCGTGCGGGCTTTTTTGTTTTCAGGGGAAAGGCTGGCGCAAGGACCTGATTGGCTTTACAAGCTCATGATTATCAAGCATTTTGTTTCTATCGTGTCTGGAATACCCGTTCGGGGATTCAAAGGGGCATTCTAATTAATACGCTGTTATGTGATGAGGCAAGTCTATGCGTGATTGCTTGATAAAATTCGCAAAAACAAAATCACACTTAATTGACTTTGTTAATAATGGCCGAGTGTATATCAATACAACAGGATTTTTTCAGATTGTGAAAATGAGGACGTTGGACAGTTTGATAAATTTGAGATGGCTAGCAGCTACCATCAACACGAGGGCGCATCCGTAAAAATTGGTGGAAGAAAATTTAAAATAGAAGCACCTTTTTGTATGCGAGAGGGAACCCCTGAATATTCACATATTTTCTGTTTTTATGTACTTAGCGAAGAGTCAATATCACGATCTATGGAAGGGAAAGTGTTTGACGAACGACTATGGGATGAGTTTGGGGAGTACTTTGTACTCATACATAATGCTAATGCCTTTATGGAGCGTCTAGATATTAAGCTAAAAGAATCTAATATTAGATATAAAGCAGATTATGTGCAGTATTTTTGCCAAAAAACACATGAAGGCGAAGTCGGTGCTTTTAGAAAAAGAAATATATTCTCCCACCAAGAAGAGTTCAGAGTGGCCATAGACAAGCCTGATGTTCACGGACCAATCGATAATTTGTATTTGGGTGATCTTAGAGAAATAGCTTATGGACCAGTTCATAGGTATCAGTCAAAGAATTCATATGATGACGGTCAAGTTGTGCTGTAGCCATCACATAACAAACGTGTCAATTGGCACGCTCGCAATCTCGCGGCTAATACGCGGGCGTTAAATTACCTCATGGAGTCAGAGCATTATCAAAACACTAGCGTTCATTGATGAATCGGGAAATACAGACTTAGATACTTCCAAGCGGGATGTGTCTAAGTATTTCATCGTGTGCGCAGTAGTCATAGATAATGATAAATTTGACTCATTAAGACATGAAGTTGAAACTATTCGTGCAAAGTACTTCCAAAAAGGGGAGATAAAGTCGAGCAGTGTTAGGGACAGGGATGGTCATGCGCGCAGAATAAAAATACTTGGCAGTATATTAGAACTAGATTTCAAGTTTTACGCAGTAGCTGTAGAGAAAGATGCTTTAGGCCGTGATGGAGGTTTCAAGTATAAAAGATCATTTTTAAAGTTTATTAATGGTCTTCTATACAAACAGCTATTTGAAAACTTCCCAAGTATTACGGTTTTTGCCGATGAGCATGGTGGTGACGAGTTCAAGCTAAGCTTTCAAAGATATATCGAAAAGAATCATAAACCAGATCTTTTCTGGGACTCTGAGTTAAATTTGGTTTCAAGTCATGACAATGTACTTGTCCAGCTAGCTGACTTTCTTGTTGGTACGCTTGCGAAGGTGTACGAGGACAAGTCCAATCAGGCGCTACTTGAAAGCTATAGGTCATTAATTAAGTCAAAGGCATTAGATGTAAAAGAATGGCCAACTAAACATCAGGCGTATTTCGAGCCCGACAGGACTAGCAAAGAGTATGATCGTTTCATTCATTATCATGCGCTTTCCAAGGCTGAAATATACATTGAAAAGCACCGTGAATATAATGACGAAGAGACAAGACTTCAGGTGTGTGTTTTAAGTCATCTAGTGTTCAATAGCCGACTCTCATCCGAAGATGGATATATAGCGACCAAAAGATTGCTTGAGCATTTACAAAGCTGTGGCTTTAGTAGTGTTACAGAGCAAGCCATCAGATCCCAAATTGTATCAAAACTGAGAGATAAAGATGTGCTAATAGCTAGCTGTAATCATGGGTATAAAATACCCAGTAGCTACTCAGATCTCTATGACTTTGTGGAGCGAGTAAATAGTCTAGTTCTTCCCTTATTAGAGCGCTTTAACAAGGCCAGGAATAGTTATTTAGTTGCTAGTAAAGGCGAAGTCGATTTGCTGAAGGGGCCAGAGTATCCTGAGTTGGCTGAATTCTTACATGCACTCAACAAATAATTTAACAAACCGCTTCAGTCTAACGGCGGATGCTACGCGCCTTTTGCGTTATTCGCTGGCGCTGAGTAACGAGGATCAGGTCTTCCCCCGTGCCCCAAGTAGCAACAGGCAAAACCTGACCCCCAATGCCCCTATTTCCGAGTCATCTACTCGAAAAATGTCCAGGCCAGCACCCGGGCAACCTTGTTCCCCTGCTTCATCTCAATTTCCCGCACCTCAACGGCGCCGACCTTCAGCATCAATTTCTTCAACGGCCTGACATTGCCGGCTTTTGATACCAGGCTGGTAAACCAGCGGCATTGCGATGAACACACCTGACTTTCTCTTATCATTTTCTTGAGAAACAACAGTTCGCCGCCCTTGCACCAAAGCTCAGCGCCCTGCCCACCAAAGTTTAGATTCGACGCCTTTGTTTTCGCCTTTTCCTCACCGCGATTGCGCGCCAGGTTAGAGACCTTACGTTGGCTACTTTTCAGTGCCTCATCCTGCGAGGCATGGAAAGGCGGGTTGCATACACTGACATCGAAATACTCATCCGGCTGTATGATGCCTTCAAAAATATGGTTCTTGTCGGTTTGGGTGCGCAGGGTAAAACGTTCTTTGAGATCGGCATTGCTGTCGATAATCGTGCCCACATTTGCAAGCGACAGGGGGCTTATATCACTGCCGACGCACTGCCAGCCGTAAATCCGGCATGCCAGTAGCGGGTAGATGCCGTTTGCGCCAGTGCCGATATCAAGCAGTCTGATGTCGCTATTTTCAGGCCCAACCAGATCCGCAATGTAATGGATATAGTCAGCCCTGCCAGGAATGGGAGGGCAAAGTGCACCGTCCGGAATATCCCAATCGGCAATGTTGTAGTATCGGTTTAGTAACGCGGCGTTGAGTGCCTTGACTGCCAACGGGTTTGAGAAATCGATGGAAAGATCGCCGTAAGGGTTCGGCTTCACATGGGGGGCCAACGCCGGGCAACTTGTTACCAATGCAGGAAAATCATAGCCCTGATTGTGTAAATTCCGCGGGTGCAGACCCTTAACCGACCTGGACGGGCTTTTCTGACTTCGATGGCGGGTCTTTACAGTCATAGGCTTGAGGCGTGGGATCAGCATTATAGTAGATAAGCATTATCCCGTGATTATAATGTTTTTATGTGTCTCGGGCATAATCGACTGTCAGGGTGTTGCGGCAAGCCCGAAGCGATTAAAACAATGCACCACTGGTTCTCTTCGCAATAACGAACAGACTCGGATCAACCTATCACTATGAACATCATCAATATCGCAGACACCGTCATGAACCGCGCTGCCCGCTATCACGAGCATCGCGTTGAAGGCCTGGAGCACATCCCAGCCAACGGGCCGGCCCTGATTGTGGTGAACCATTCCCTGGCCACCTATGACAGCGGCCTGCTTGCTGCTGCGATCAAGGCCAAACTGGGGCGAGATGTGTGGCTGCTGGGTGATCGCTATATCTTCAAGGTGCCGGTATTACGCGATATGGCGACCGCTTACGGTTTCGTTGAGGGCTCACAGCACAATGCGGAAAGCCTGTTGCGTGATGGCGAGCTGGTATTGGTAGCGCCGGGCGGCATGCGTGAAGCACTGCGGCCCAGCAGCCAGAAATACCAGCTGGATATCAGTGACAGAAAAGGGTTCGCAA
Organism: uncultured Alcanivorax sp.; assembly: GCF_947258575.1. Taxonomy (GTDB): domain Bacteria; phylum Pseudomonadota; class Gammaproteobacteria; order Pseudomonadales; family Alcanivoracaceae; genus Alcanivorax. The sequence continues at coordinate 21,047 of NZ_CAMYIV010000005.1, read as the reverse complement.
AGCTGGCCATGCGTACCGGCGCCCCGGTGATTCTTTCCGCCTGCCCGGCGGCAGATGACATTTATCACGTGGTATCGAACCCGGTGACCGACTGGGTGTACAGCCGCTACAAACTGGCCGCCCCGGTTATTTTTGGCAAGTACGGCACCATCATTCCCAAGCCGGCCAAACTGGTTCACTATCTGAATGTGCCCATGTCACCGCCTGACAATGGCACAGACGAGGACCCTGAAGCCGGTGATGCCTTTCATGCCGCGCTGGAAAGTCGCCTGCAGGAAATGCTCACGGAACATGCGAGCACCTGAAAGACTCAACGTCAGAACCCGGGATAACCATGCAAAAAAACGTTGCCGTTTTCGGCACCCTCCGCTTCCCGCCTGAATCCATGGGCGCCGTCAGGCCGCACCTCAAAACCTTTGTCGATGCCACGCGCAGCCAGGATGGCTGCATTGCCTACGATGTGGCGGAAGATCTGTTTGATCCCGGCCTGATTCGCTTTTCCGAGCTTTGGCCAGACAATAACTCCCTGGATGCGCATCTGGTAGCGCCGCATATTGCGCCATGGCGGGAGGCGGCAAAGCAGCTCGGGCTGATGGAGCGGGCGTTTACGGCTTACGATATTCAGGGTGCCAGGTCGGTATAGGCGGGTTACCTGGACTTGATCGCCTGCGCGCCTGTAGCTCCGCCGTTATTCGCGATGCGAGCATCGGTTATTCGCTTCGCTCAGCCTGCGACCCGCCTTGCAGGCGTTACTCCGCTGCGCTCCGTTCCCACAAAATTCTAAAAGCAGCAACCTTTAGGGGCTCGTGGACATTGCAGCAGCATGAGAGATTTTCTCTTACATCACTCCTCACTGTTTTCCCGAAAAAACGACGGCGCCACGCCGGTCCAGCGTTTGAAGGCGCGGCGGAAGTTGGCGGTGTCGCCGTAGCCCAGGGTGTAGGCCAGTTCCTGAATGGTCATGTGCTGGCTTTTCAGGTATTCCATGGCCAGGGCGTGGCGGACTTCGTCGAGGATTTCCTGGAACGAGGTGCCTTCATCCAGCAAGCGCCGGTGCAGGGTTCGCGGAGTCATGTGCAATATGCGGGCGGTGACGGTGAGTGAGGGGAAGTTCACCTGCTTGGCCAGCATCAACCGGCGCACCCGTGCTGACACAGAGACATCCGATACCAGGTTCTGCAATTCCCGCTCGCAGAGTTTTTCCGCATGCTCGAAGGCGGCCGGGTCCGCGGTTCTCAGTGGCTGATCCACCCCATTCAGCGGCAGGGACAGACCGGTCCAGCCCTGGTTGTAGCGAACCGGACAGCGGAACAGGGATCGAACCAGTTCCCGGTCGAAGGCTTCGGCAAAGGTAAAGCTGGCCTGGGCCACCTGACAGTTGCCCAGGGTGATGAAGTCCAGCACGTTCTTTACCGCCACCACCACGGCGCCCAGCAGGAAGGGCCCCACCTCACCCAGCGGCAGCAATTCCCGGATCTGCAGGTTGAGGTATTTGCCATCCACCTGATGGCTGACCATGACCAGGTTGATGCGCAGGGGGATAAAGCGCTCCAGCAATTCCACCACCTGGCGGACAGAGCCGCTGTTCATGGCCGCATAGCCGACCATGCCGTGATTATTGATGCGTAGCCGCTCACCCACCATCAGGCCCAGGGCCGGCTCCCCGGTGATCGCTTCCGCTTCCAGAAACAGGGCACGGACCACCTCCCAGGGAACGCTGGCATCCGCCTGTTCAAGATCGGCCAGTGACAGGTCATGGGCCGCCAGCCAGGGGGCAACGTCGATCCCCATCTCGGTCAGCTGGTCTGCCACTTGGCGGAGATAGTTGATGGAGAGTGCCCATTCCATCGGCTGGTTCATGACCGGCAAAACCTGAAAATTCGCATTGTCAAAAAATGACCCCCATCTGTCTACAGACAACCTACCCTAGCACCGGACGCATATCTAGCATCGATCTCCACGGTTCGAACCCCGAGCACTACAAACGAACAGTAAGGCAACAAAGCACAAAAAAACCTTACTGATGGGTTGCCTTTCACCAGGGAGAACGTCATGACATATGCAAAACAATTAATTATTTTTCTCGTGGTTTCCATGGCACTGGTTGCCAACAGCGCCCATGCCAGCATCAGCAACAACCGCACGCTTTGCGTGTTCGACCTTGTCGGTGCCAACGGCGATTTCTACGGCATCATGAAGGACTTCAAGACCGCCGCGCTTGGCTGGGGCGTGGACATTGAACTGAAGCCCTATACCGACGAGAAGATCGCCGCCGAGGATTTGAAGGCGAAACAATGCGATGGCGCCCTGCTTACCGGCATCCGTGGCCGTCAGTTCATCAGCTATACCGGCAGCATGGATTCCATCGGCGCCATTCCCGATTACGATGCCATGCGCATGGTGGTGTCGATCCTGGCCAGCGGTAACCCCAAGGTGAATCCACACCTGGTGTCCGGGCCCTATGAGTTCGGCGGCCTGGTGCCCATGGGCGCAGCCTATCTGTTCGTGAAGGACAACAGCATCGATACGGTGGAAGAACTGGCGGGCAAATCCATTGCGGTGCTGGAATACGATGTGGCCGAGGCGAACATGGCTAAGCGTGTGGGCATGTCGCCGGTGATGTCGGATATCACCAATTTTTCCACCCGTTTCAATAACGGTTCCGTGGATACCTGCTTCGCGCCCATCTTCGGTTATTCCGCCCTGGAACTGTACAAGGGTATGCAGCCGGACGGCGGCATCATTGATCTGGTACTCGGCCAGTTGAGTGCACAGCTGATTCTTCGCAAGGATCTTTTCCCAGCAGGCTTTGCCGACCAGTCGCGTAAATATCTGGCCGGTCAATTTGACCGTGCTATGCGCATCATCAACAACGCCGACGGCGAAGTAGATGAAAAATGGTGGATCAATATTTCTGACGCAGAAACCACCCGCTATGACGAAATGTTTCGCCAGGCTCGCATCGATCTTGCCAATCAGGGTGTGTACGACAAGGACATGATGAGCCTGCTGCGCAAGGTGCGCTGCAAGGGCAATCCGTCCCGCGCGGAATGCGTCAATCCCGTCGAGTGATCTGATCGATTATTTCTTTTCTTTCAACGTCATCTTGCAGTGATCTGCACAGCATTATGAGAGGCAATATCATGTTGGAAAAACTCAATCCCGATACCTTATTGCGTTTGAAAAAATGGGGCTACCTGGCCTGCTGGATGCTTTTTCTTCCCATGGTGCCGTTTTCCGCTCTGGTGGGTCGTGAGCAGGGCACCCAGAATCTCTGGGCCTGGATGATCCTGGCAGTGTTCTTCATTCTGGTGCCGGTGGTGGATTACCTGGTTGGCAAAGATCCGGTGAACCCGGATGAAGAAAAACAGGTTCCCGAACTGTCGCAGGACAAGAGCTACCGCGCCCTGCCCCTGCTACTGGCCGTGGCCTGGCTGGGCCTGTTGTTCTATGCCGGCCATGTGTTCGTCAGCAATGACTATTCCTGGGCCGGAATGCTCGGCTGGATCATGTCCATCGGCCTGCTTGGCGGCATGATCGCCATCAACCTGGGCCACGAGCTGATTCACAAGGACCCCAAGGTGGAAAACTGGATGGGCGGCCTGCTGTTGTCGTCGGTGACCTATGGCGGCTTCAAGGTGGAGCATGTGCGTGGCCACCATGTGCATGTGTCCACCCCGGATGATGCGTCTTCCAGCCGCTATAACCAGTCTCTGTATGATTTTCTTCCCAAGGCGTTTGTGCGAAATTTCAAGAATGCCTGGCGCCTGGAAAAGCAGTATCTGGAACGCAAGGGCAAGAACAACATCAGCATCCATAACGAACTGATCTGGTGGTACAGCATCTCCTTCCTGTTCGCGGTGGCCTTCGGTGTGCTGTGGGGCTGGCAGGGTGTGCTGTTCTTTGTTGGCCAGAGTTTCTTTGCGGCGCTGGCGCTGGAGATCGTCAACTACATCGAGCATTACGGTCTGCACCGTCGCCAACTGCAAACCGGTCGCTATGAGCGGGTCACCCCCGCGCATAGCTGGAACTCGAATTTCCTGATCACTAATCTGGTGCTGTTCCAGCTGCAACGCCATAGCGATCACCATGCCTACGCCAAGCGTCGTTACCAGGTGCTGCGCCACTATGACGAGAGCCCGCAGCTGCCCGCCGGCTATTCCGCCATGATGCTACTGGCCATGGTACCGCCACTGTGGAAAAGCGTGATGAACCCGCGGGTGGAAGCCTACTATCAGGGTGAGCTGGATCAGCTGTTCCGCGAAGGCCCGCGTATCAACAATATTGCCTAACCATGACACCGGTGGGCGGCGATGTGCTGCCCACCAGCGCCCTTTGCTGGCGTGCGGCATAGATAGCCCAATACTGTCCGACCAGATCACCGCCCGCTCTTGAAAATATTCCCCTAATCCTTATCTTTTGGGTCGCCGACAATTCTGTCGGCCACTTGTATTACGAACCCGACGCACCTGCCAGCGGCCCAGCCCCGTGGCCCGCTGGCGGCTGCATTTCTGTCTGGTTCATGTCTGCAACTAACGCCTTACCGCAGGCGGTTTCTGAACGGTGGATTAGATCGCGGAGGTGATTTGATGTCAGCGCAGAACCTGACTTGCCTGGCCACGACTCAGGCCGACCCCTACCCCACCCGGCTGCAGCAGCACCCGGAAAAACCTTGGCACGAGCGCCGGGAACAAACGGTAAAAGGCCGCCATCTGCCCGGCCCATTAACGGAACATCAGCTTGATCATTTTGAGAAAAACGGCTTTCTTTTCGAGCCCGGTTTTCTGCCGGCTGACGAGGTGGCCACGCTGACCGAGGCAATGAACGATCTGCTCAACCGGGATGACTACCGGGACAAACCTTTCACGATCACCGAACCGGGTAGCCAAAAGATCCGCTCCGTGTTTGCCGTGCACTTTCTGCACCGGGCATTCCAGCACCTGGCCCGCGAGCCGCGCCTGACCCAACGGGTGGAGCAGATCCTCGGTGGTGGCCACTATGTGCATCAGTCCCGCATCAACTACAAACCGGGCTTCAAGGGCAAGGGATTCAACTGGCATTCGGATTTTGAAACCTGGCATGCAGAAGACGGCATGCCAGAGATGCATGCGGTAAGCGCCTCCATCATTCTGACGGACAATCACCTGTTCAACGGCCCGCTGATGCTGATCCCCGGCTCACACAAACACTTCATTCCCTGTGTGGGCCCTACACCACAGGAGCATCACAAGCAGTCACTGAAGACCCAACAGATTGGCGTGCCTTCTGAACACGCACTGACAAAAATGATCGACCGCTATGGCATCGAGGCCCCCACCGGCCCGGCGGGCAGCCTGTTGCTGTTTGACTGCAACACCCTGCACGGTTCCAACGCCAATATGTCACCGGACCCGCGCAGCAATGTGTTCTTCGTTTTCAACCGGCGTGACAACGCCTGCCATAAACCTTATGCAGCCAGAAAACGGCGCCCGCGTTTTCTTGGGCATGATCCGGATCGGCTTTGGCAAGCGGACGATAGTTAACAGTGAACAGTTAACAGCGAAAACAAAAAAGGCCGCAGCCCGATTTGGGCGCGGCCTTTATCATTTCAGTTGGAGTGACGCTCTCTCGCGCGCTGTTAACTATTCACTGTAAACTGTTAACTGCCTTACTCCTTGTGGCGAAAGAAGCGCTGGATACTGGAGAAATCCTTGTCCGCATAGCCGTGATTACCATGGGCGGCATACAAGGACTTGGCCAGGTTACCCATGGGGGTCGCCGACTGGGTGCTCAGTCCCGCTTGTAGCGCCAACCCCAGGTCCTTGTTCATCAGCTTCACCGCAAAGCCGCCTTCGTAGTCTTTGGATGACGGGACGTTTTCCATGACGCCGGGCCAGGGGTTGTACTTGTCCAGGGACCAGTTGTCGCCGGAGCTGGCTTTCATGATCTCGGACAGGACCGCCGGGTCCAGGCCGTGGTCGGCGCCCATCTGCAGGGCTTCGGCGGTGCCGATCATGTGGATGGCCAGCAGCATGTTGTTGCAGATTTTAGCCAGCTGGCCAGCGCCGTTGTCTCCGGCACGGAACACCTGGGCGCCCATGCATTCCAGTACCGGTCGGGCCCGGTCGATGGCGTCGCTGGGGCCGCCACAGATAAAGGTGAGCGTGCCGGCCTTGGCACCGCCGACACCGCCTGACACCGGCGCATCGATCATCTCCCTGCCCTGCTCTCTGGCAATAGCAGCCACGTCACGGGCGGTGTCTGCATCGATGGTGGAGCAGTCGATGATCAAGGCGCTTTTATCAATGTGCGACAGCACACCTTCGTCGCCCAGGTACAGACCACGAACCGCACCCGCTGACGGCAGCATGCTGACAACCACGTCGACTCCGGCGACAGCGTCAACCGCACTACTCGCCGCCTTGGCACCTTCCTTAACGACGATTTCCAGCAAGGCGGGCATCAGGTCAAACGCCACTACCTCATGGCCAGCCTTTACCAAATTGGCCGCCATAGGCCCACCCATATGACCGACACCGAAGAATCCGATTTTCATTGTTATCTCTCCCTCGTATTTTATTGCTGTAGGAGCGGCGCTCTCTGTGCTCTGCGAGTATGAGCCGCGAATGAAACTTGCACGGCTTTCGCGAGCAGGTTCGCGGCTCGCACTCGAGGAGCACAGAGAGCGCCGCTCCTATGGTGATTTTTCTCTTATAAAAACGATAAATCTTTCAGTACATTTCGCGCGATAATCACGCGCATGATTTCGTTGGTGCCTTCCAGAATCTGGTGCACCCGCGCATCACGCACGTAACGCTCCAGCGGATACTCACTGATATAGCCGTAGCCGCCATGCAGTTGCAGTGCCTGGTTGCAGACGTTGAAACACAGGTCCGTTGCCAGGCGTTTTGCCATGGCGCACAGCATGCTTTTGTCGCTGTGATTCTGATCCAGTTTCCAGGCGGCCAGGCGCACCATCTGCTGGGCTGCCACCAGCTCTGTGGCCATATCTGCCAAAGTAAATTGCACGGTCTGGAAATCACCAATGGCCTGGCCGAATTGTTTGCGTTCCTGCACGTATTGCTGAGCCTGGCGCAGGGCCGCCTGGGCGGCGCCCAGAGAGCAGCTGGCGATATTGATACGCCCGCCATCCAGACCGGCCATGGCGATGCGAAAGCCCTGCCCTTCTTCACCGATCAGGCAGTCGCCCGGAATGCGTGCGTCTTCCAGAATCACCGCCCGGGTGGGCTGGCTCTTCCAGCCCATCTTGGCTTCGTTGCGACCATAGCTGACGCCGGGAGCATCCGCCGGCACCGCAAAGCAGGAAATGCCGCCGGCACCGGGCCCGCCGGTGCGCGCCATCAACACCAACACATCGGTATCGCCGGCGCCGGAAATAAACGCCTTGGCGCCGTTCAACACATAATCATCGCCGTCTTTTTTCGCGGTGGTACTTAACGAGGCCGCATCGGAACCGGCACCCGGTTCGGTGAGGCAGTAGGACGCCAGCTTTTCCCCGCTCATCAAATCGGCCGCCCAGCGGGCCCGGATAACATCGCTGCCGAAACGGGTGAGCATCCAGGTGGCCATATTGTGGATGGTGATGAAGGCGGTGGTGGAGGTGCAACCCTGGGAGAGTTGTTCAAAGATCAACGCCGCATCCAGCCGGCTCAATCCCATGCCCCCGTGCTCTTCATCGCAGTACAGGGAACAGAACCCCAACGCGCCGGCTTCGCGAATGGCGTCTTTGGGGAAGAGGCTTTTGGCATCCCATTCTGCGGCAAACGGCGCCAGTGCTTTTTCAGAAAACTGTCTAGCCGTTTCGCGGAAAGCGATTTGTTCTTCTGTGAAAGAAAAGTCCACGACGTTTTGTCACCTTTATCGTGATTTCTTCGCCATGCGAGCATGGCTCCTACAGTATTTTTTTACCACAGAGGGCGCAGAGTTCACCGAGAAAAATAATTTCATGTTTTCTTTATAGCTTTCAGAAAATCGGAAACTTTTTCCGTTATCTTCTACGCCTGAAGAAAAATGAATCTAAAAACCCTCTGTGCCTCAGTGCCCTCTGTGGTGAAAATTTATTTCAAATTAATGCTCATGTTCGGCCCAGCGGCAACCGGGATATCCGAATCGAACCAACGGCTGGTGACGGTTTTGGTTTCCGTATAGAAACGCACGCCCTGTTTGCCGTACGCGTGCTGGTCACCGTAGAACGAGCCTTTCCAGCCGGTGAAGCTGAAGAACGGCAGCGGCACCGGAATCGGCACGTTGATACCCACCTGCCCCACTTCCACTTCGTGCTGATATTTCCGCGCGGCGGCACCGCTGGCGGTAAAGATGGAGGTGCCGTTGCCATAGGGGCTGTTGTTGACCAGTTCCAACGCCTCATCCAGCGAATCCACGCACACACAGCACAATACCGGGCCGAAAATTTCTTCCTGGTAAATCGCCATGTTGGCAGTCACATCGGTAAACAGGGTCGGCCCGACCCAGTTGCCATCAGGCAGGCCTTCCACGGTGCAATCGGAGCCATCCAGCAGACAGGTGGCACCCTCCTGCTTGCCCTGCTCGATCATTTTCAGCACCCGCTGTTTTGCCGCCGGACTGATCTGCGGGCCATAGGCCGCATCCGGATCGTTCCAGGCACCGGGACGAATCTGCCCAAACTGGCTGGCCAGCTCATCGATCCATTCTTTTGAATCGCCCACGAACACCGCCACGCTGATGGCCATGCAGCGCTGGCCTGCCGCCCCGCAGGACGACCCCACCAGGCTGCTGACCACCTGATCCTTGTTGGCATCGGGCATGATCACCATGTGGTTCTTGGCACCGGCAAAACACTGCGCGCGCTTCATGTTGTCGGTGGCGGTGCGGTACACGTGCTGACCCACCGGCACCGAGCCCACAAACGAGACGGCCTTGATGTCGGGATGTGTGAGCAGGGTATCTACCTGTTCCTTGCCGCCGTGCACCACCTGCAACAGGCCCGGCGCCGCGCCGGCTTCCTGGAACAGTTCCGCCAGACGGGTCGGGGTCATCGGATCCTGCTCGGAGGGCTTGAGCACAAAGGTGTTACCCGCGGCGATGGCCAGCGGAAACATCCACAGGGGAATCATGGCCGGGAAGTTGAACGGGGTAATCCCCGCGCACACACCCAGCGGCTGGGTCCAGGAATGGGTGTCGATGCTGCGCGCCACGTTCTCAACAGTTTCGCCCATCATCAGCGAAGCGATGTTGGCGGCCTGCTCAGCCACTTCGATGCCACGCCACACGTCCCCTTTGGCATCCTCGAAGGTTTTGCCGGTTTCCTGGCTAAGGATTTCAGCAATCTCGTCGTGATGCTCTTTCAACAGCGCCTGATAACGCAGCATCAACCGGGCACGCTCGGAGACCGGTACTTCTTTCCAGGTCTGGAACGCCGCCCTACCCGCCGCAATGGCCTGCTCCATTTCCTCGCCAGTGGCCGCCGGGGCTTCACACAGAATGTCCTGGGTGGCCGGGTTGGTCACAGGAATCCATTGGTCGGTCTGGCTGGCGACGAATTCGCCATTAATCAGCAGGGGCAGACGACGGGTCATGACAGCTCTCCACGCAAGTATTGTCGGTATGGGTCCCTTTGTAGCACAGGGATTGAGCGATAGAGATAGCCACTTTTGACTTGAATGGACTATATTGCGGTTTATGAGCCTTTCGACGACAACCGGTCACCACCCGGCGGAAACCTCCCGCTGGCCCCTGCCCGACACCGGTCAGCGCACCGTGATTCCGCCGGCGGTGCTGGCCACCATGACCGCACACCCCCTCTGTCGCGGCTGCCTGCCCCATGGCGTCGGCTACTACCCCCATGCCGGTGGACACCGCATGCTGCGGGCGCAGCCGGCAGATGATCTGTTGATTTACTGCGTCGCAGGTCAAGGCCAATTACAGGTCAATGGCCAGACGTTGCCGGTCCTGGCTGGTGACCTGTTGCTGCTGCCGGCGGGCCTTGCGCATCACTACCAGGCGGATGACAGCGACCCCTGGAGCATTTACTGGGTGCACCTGGGTGGCGATGAAGCGCCGCGTTATTTTGACGAAATTGCCGGGGACAGCCCTGAGCGTTACCGGGTAACGGTGGGGGTGCATTCGCGGTTGGCGGAGGAATTTCAGGCCCTGCTCGCCGCCGTCACCCGGGTGCAGCCGGAGCACCTGGTCTATGCGGCCAACCTGTTGCGCAGCCTGCTGGCCTTCGCCGCGCTGATGCGCCGCCAGCACACCACCCGCCACGCGTCTCTGGATATCAACCGGGTCAACAGCTACCTGCAAACCGCCCTCACCCGCCGGCTCAATCTTGACGAACTGGTGGCCGCCACCAGTGCGTTATCGCGCTACCACTTTATTCGCGAATACAAACGCCAGACCGGGCAAACACCCATGCAGGCGTTCCAGCGCATCAAGGTCAGCCATGCCTGTTATCTGCTGGATATCAGTGACGATACCGTGGCGCAGATAGCCTCTTGGCTCGGCTATGACGACCCCTATTATTTTTCGCGATTGTTTAAAAAAGTGATGGGCATTTCGCCGCAGGGGTATCGTCGGGAGCGGGGGCATTAGGACGATGGTGGGCTTGAATCAAAAGCACTTTCAGCGCAGGGCCCACGGCGCTTTTTCATTCTTTAACACGCCAACGGATATGTAGGGTGCACTGAGCCTAAGCGAACTGCACCTTTTCCGCGCTTGATGGTGCAGTTCGCCTTAGGCTCAGTGCACCCTACGGTAATTGGCGGAAATTAAATCAATGTTTAGGAATGATTTTTTATTATTTTTTTAAAATCAGGTGCGGCTTGACCAGGTCATGGTCATCACGTCGGCATGGTTTTCACACTGGAAAACATAGGCGCAACCGTAATCTCCAAACCAGAAGGGTAGGGTGTCCGTGGAATCCAGCTGCATAACAAAATGCATTTTTTTCTGGCAACAGGGACACTCCGGATAGTCCGCATGTTGAACCCAGTGTGGCCAGCCCAGCAGTTTGTCGCCGGCCCGTGGGGCAGGGCGGTGGGCATGGAGCAGGGCGAGGGTGCCATCGGGCAGGTCATCGTTGATCGCCACGGTTTCCTGCTGATCGGGGAAATCGTTGTGTCGGCTCCAGCCAGTCAGGGATTGCTCGGGGAAGGCATCAGGAATGGTCACCGGCAGGGCATCGAAACCGTGGGTCTGGTCGCGGGGAATCACCCGTGTCATTGAAGCCTCGGAGAAAGGCAAATGGGCCTGACCGAGTACTTCGCATTCCTCTTCCATGTTGGTGCAGTAAAACACCTGCAGAACACCATCTCCGAAAGGCTGCCCTGCGTCCGCCGGCAGATCGCCGGAATCCAGTTGCACGAACAGCTGCATGGGCTGATGACAATGCCCGCAACAGGGCCAGGATTCGTCCGGCCTGAGCAAAGGCAGGCCACCAAACTTGGAGCGCGCACCGGGCACAGCAGGCCCCACCCGGGGCCGCCAGGCGGACCGGGACAAGGGAGCAAGCTTGAGTTTGATTTCTTCGGGCAGCATGAAACGTCCTCGTTCGATCGTTTCAGCTTGCCCAGACTCTCGTGTCAGAGCAATGAACACCCTTCGCAAATCTGCCACCAGGGCGGTTTTGCTGACTGAGCGGAATGCAAAAAAAGGCATTTAATAGTGAATAGTTAACAGTGAACAGTTCGCGAATCACCGCTGTCTTGTCTATAACGCCCCTGCCCGCGCGCAAAGCTGGGTGCGCGGCCCCTGGCCTTGAAAACCGGAACCCACGCCAAACCGCGTCGCTGTTAACTGTTAACCGCCCTCAAACTGCTCCATCTGCCAGCGCGCGAACGCCTGCTGCGCCTGTTCCAGCTGCTCGATCAGCCGTTGGCGTTTGCCGGGTTCGAACTTGCGGTTGGCCAGGGATTGCAGGGTCTTGTGCAGGCGTTGGCGGTCCTTGCGGTCCATGTGCTCCAGCCAGTGTTCGCCGGCGTCTTTTACCGCCAGCACGTCGCGGCCGGCGTGGTTGCGCTGGCTCACTTCGTAGCTGTGCACCAGGGCACGGCCCAGTACCACGTAGGCGAACTGGGGGTCTTTCAGGGGGCCGTAGACCGCTTCGCGGAAGCCGCCGCTGAGGGGCCCCAGTTTCAGGCGGGTGAGTTTGTCGCCGTAGTAGTAGCTGCCGGCAGCGCCGAGCAGGCCGCCGATAAGGGCGCCAGTGCCCAGGGAATGTCCCAGGGTCACCGCATCCAGGCCGGCGCCGCCCACCGCACCGGCGCCGAAACCGGCGGCGGCCAGCTGGGTCTTGCTGATGCCCCAGAGCTGGCGGGTGCGTTCGCTGAACAGGTCGCCATCGTCCGGGGTGAGCAGGTCACTTTCCTGCCGTTGCAGGCGACGATGCTGGTAGAGGTCTTCCACCCCTCGACGTAGCCGCTGCTCCCGCTCGCGCTGCCAGTTCTGCCAGCGTTGGCGGAGCTTGGGCAACAGCGGCTTGGCGGGCTCGTGTTCGCCCAGACGGGTGCTTTCCTGATGGCCGAGCATGTCGATCAGGGCATCGGCGATGTGCTCCAGGGCCTGGCTGTCGCGACCGAATTTGAGGGCCTGCAGGTATTCCAGGGCCGCATCCAGCGGTTCGCGCCAGTCCGGTGCCAGTTGCCCGAAGCTGCGCAGCAGGTCCAGGTGCTTTTCGAAAGGGGCGTGGACCGCGTCGAAGCGACGCACGATCTGGAAGTACTGGCCCAGGGCCGCTTCCCAATCGGCACTGTGATCGTCGCTGCCGATCTGGTTGATCAGCGCCAGGCTGGCCCGGCCGGTCCAGCGCAGGATGTTCATTTCCGCTTCGTGTTCGCGGTTGTAGGGCACCGAGCCATCTACCACATAGATAATGCCGGCGCCTTCCACGATGGGCCGCAGCAACTCGCATTCGTCGTGATAGCGCGGATCATCCCCATGCTGGGTGACGAAGGCCGCCACCGTTTCCGGGCGGTCGGAGGCGGACAGGCTGTGGCCCTGCAGCCAGGCCAGCACCTTGCGCGGGCGCTGGAAGCCGGGGGTGTCGATAAGCTCGTAGAGGGTGACGTCGTCCACTTTCATGGGGTAACGGTGGCTGTCACGGGTGGTGCCCGGCTCCATGGCGATGGCAATGGAGTCGTTCTGGGCCAGGGTGGCCACCACGCTGGACTTGCCCTTGTTGGGGTGGCCGACCACGGCAAAGCGGGGCTGTTGTTGGGCCGTTTCGTTCATGGTTGTTCCTGTTCCCGGGGGGCGCACAGCAGCAGTTGGCTGTCACCCTGGCGGTCCACAAAGCGCTGCCACTGGGCCAGCAGCCCGGCATCGGTGAGCGCGGCGCCCTGTTCGTCCGCCAGCGGCACCAGGGCCAGCAGGGTGGCGGCGGGCCAGTGGTCGCGGGCATCGACAATGAAATCGCTGAGTTCACCGGTGGGCGGCTCCCAGCCCCGGGTGATCAGTAGCACCGGTTGATTGCGGGCGCCGGTCTGTTCCAGCACCTGGGCATCCTCATCCAGGGAATTGTTACCTCCGGCACGGCGCTGAAGCGGCGCCGGGTCGCGACTGAGTCGAGGCAACAGCGAAGCGGCCTCCATGGCCGCGCCGGCCCAGTGGATCAGGGTGGCGCTGTCCGGCAGGGGTGACAGTACCGTTTGCGCCGCCGCCGGGGCGGGCTGGGTTTCTTCCTGGCCACGGGTTTCCACCCAGGGGGTCTCGAAGCGGTAGAACAGCCCCTGCCAGCCCGGGTGGGCGCGCAGGGCCCGGCCTGCCTGCCAGCGCAATTGCAGGGCCGCCAGCATCAGCAGGAGCAATCTGGGTAGCAGCACATAGACCAGCCACAGCATCAGCACAAAGGGCCACCAGGTGCCCAGCAGGGCTGGATTGTCAGCAGGGGTATCCGCAAGCCGGTAGAACTGCGATGCATTCACCAGCTCCGCCGAGGGTACCGCTGCCGGCCACAGGGTCTGCCAGGGCTGAGCCAGGGCCGCCACCATCTGGTGATAGCCGTCGGCGGAGGTCTGCAGGGTGGTGCTCCAGCCGAAGGCCAGATCCTGCACTACCACCAGGGCCAGCAGGGTAAGCAGGCCGCTGATGGCAAATAACAGGCCGCCGGTGTGAGCGATGCGGGCACACAGGGCCGGGCGTAAGGGCGCCAGCGGATCGTCGCCCTGGCGCGGCCCCAGCAGGCTGCCCCAGGGCTGCCAGCCCAGCCAGGCCTGCAGGCTGGTAAACAGGGCCAGCAGCAGTTGCAGGGCCACCAGGCCGATCAGCAGGGTCAGGTTGATCTGCCGGCTGCCGTCATACCAGAGCAGGCCCAGCATGAAGCCCACCCCCAGCAGCGCGCCCAGGCCGGCAAACACCCAGCGGGCCTGGCGCCAGTGGCGCAGGCGCGGGTCGGCGCCGGATTCACGGCGCTGGCCGTTCAGGGCATGCAGGGCCGCCAGCCAGGCGGGCACGGTGAGCGGCTGTTTGTGTTCTTCCTGCTGCTGGGCAAAGCGACGGTCGCGGCGGTGCAGAAAGGCGTGGCTCTGTTGCACATCGCGACGGTACTGGTCGTCAAAATCCAGCAGCAGGGTCAGGGCCTTGGGCAAGGGGCGACCTCGAGGTTAGTTGTCGTCCGGGGCAGCGGCCGGTTTCGGAAGCTGTTTGGGCGAGGTGTATTTCACCCCGTCGGTGGCGCAGGCACCACAGGCATTACCGTATTCGCCGAGGATGCCACCTTGCTCGTCATAGCCGAAGGCAGGGCGGTAATCCATGGTACAGGCTTGGGGCGGATCATCCGGGCAAGTCGTGGTGCCTTCCGGCAACCCGGCGGGGTAGTCAGTGTCGTACTGGGTGGCGCAGGCGGTAACCAGCAAGGCAAAAGCGGGCACAACCAGGGCAACAGCTTTCATTGACGATCTCCTGAAATTTTCCGTCACCGGCAGGTGACGGCACACCTTGTGAACCCCAAGGATAGATAAAGTTCGCGTCCGGCGCATGCTTCGTATCTATTGAGGCTACAGCATCTGCAAAAAACCTTTTACCACAGAGGACACAGAGGCACTGAGAAAAACCATTTCATGCTTTCTTTATGGCATGCAGAAAACGTCAACCTTTCTCGTTTTGCTGCGGCAAAAAAAAGCAAAACCTGAACCCCTCTGTGACTCTGTGCCCTCTGTGGTAAAAATGGGTTTTCTACCCGGGCTTCACCCAGTAATTGCGTCTCTCGCAACCGCACCCGCCAGACCGTAAACTGCTTTCCCGCTCTTTTTACTCTTTATGAGGTTTCCATGGCGTCCACTATCGACTGGCGAAACATTCCCGCCGCTATCTGGCGTGGCCGTTCCGGCACCCTGCGACCGGTGAGCCGGCCGGACCCGGTGCGCCTGGACGATCTGCTCGGCATCGATACCCAGAAAGCGAAAATCCTGCAGAACACGGAGCGCTTTCTGCGCGGCGAGCCTTGTAACCATGTGCTGCTGTGGGGCAGCCGGGGCACCGGCAAATCGTCCATCGTCAAGGCGCTGCTAAACGAGTTCACGCCGCGCGGGCTGCGAGTGATCGAGGTGGACAAGGATGACCTGCAGGATCTGCCGGACATCGTCGATGATATCCGCGAGCGCAGTCAGCGCTTTATCGTCTACTGCGATGACCTGTCGTTTGAAGACGGGGAAAACCAGTACAAGCACCTGAAAAGCGTGCTGGAGGGCTCCCTGGAACTGCCGCCGGAAAATGTGCGCCTGTACGCCACCAGCAACCGCCGCCATCTGGTGCCGGAATACATGAAGGACAATGAACAGAGTCAGGTGGTGGGCCGGGAGATTCATCACGGCGATGTGGTGGAGGAGAAGATCTCCCTGTCCGATCGCTTCGGGCTGGCGTTAAGTTTTTATCCGATCAGCGAGCCGCAGTATTTCGAGATCGTCGATCATTTGTTTGGTGAAGTGGCGGACCGGGATCAATTACATGTGCGCGCCCGGCGGTTTTCCATGGAGAAAGGCGTGCGCTCCGGGCGCACGGCGCGGCAGTTTTATAATCAGTTTGTGGGGGAGTTTTAAGAGCGAGCTGCAAGCTACAAGCCGCAAGCCGCAAGCTGCAACGCGGATCACCTCTTTCTGTATCTTCAAGGATAGAGGCCGCGCCCAATGTGTGGTCGCGGCCTCTATGGTTCGTGAATGCACTGTTCCTTATCGCGTTGTAGCTTGCGGCTTGAAGCTTGTAGCTGAATCACAACCGCTGGACAGTAGCGTCGCAGATGGCGTTGACGGCCTTGCGGGCGGCGGGGATAACGCCGCCCATGGTGAGGAAACCGTGGACCAGTTGCGGGTAATCCAGTGAGGTGACATCCACCCCTGACGCCCGCAGCTTTTCGCCGTATTCCAGCCCTTCATCGCGCAACGGGTCAGTGGCGGTGATCAGGAGCGTCGACGGCAGGCCGCTCAGGTCCGGGTTACGCAAGGGCGAGACGCGGTAGTCTTCGACCAGTGCCGGGTCCTGAATGAACTGGGCACGGAACCAGGTCAGCAAGGCCAGATCTAGCCCGAAGCCCTGCCCCAGGGTCTGCACCGACGGGTGCTTGAGGGCGCCGTCGGTGGTGGGGTAGATCAGCACTTGCAGGGCGGGCAGGGCCAGGCCGGCCTGTTTAGCCTGCTGGCAGACCACGGTGCTGAGATTGCCGCCAGCACTATCGCCCATTACCGCCAGCCGCTGCGGGTCCAGCCCCATGGCAGCGGTGTTATCGAGCAGCCAGCGCCAGGCAGCCAGGCAGTCATCGGCCGCCGCTGGAGACGGATGTTCCGGGGACAAGCGGTAATCCACACTCAACACCACCGCATTGGTGCGGTCGGCAATGTAGCGGCACAGACGGTCATACTCGTCCACGCCACCCACGGTGAAACCGCCGCCGTGCATGAACATGATGGCCGGCGCTACCCGCGGTGCCAGGGCCGGGCGATAACGCCGCACCCGCATCTGGCTGCCATCGTCCAGCGACACCTGGTGATCCACCACCACCGGCAATGACACCGGCGCCACATCCAGCAGATTGATGACGTCACGGTACAGGCGGCGAGCCTGTTCCACGGTGCCACTGTCCAGCGTCGGCTTGGCGGCGCTGAGCGCCAGCAGGAAGCGCAGGCGGGAATCCAGATGGGAGCGGCTGTGGGTTTCCAGGCCGGCGGACAGCTTGTCCAGCACGGCACCGGGCAGGCTCATCAGGGCGCGCACCGCGCCACGCTCGAATACTGCAGGATTCATCGATTTTCCTCTCTGTCACTGCCGCCTTTCACCGTGTTGTGTGAAGCAGGCAGCATGAAGCGTCACTAAAAATACCACTCCAGACCGCCTTCGATGCCGGTCACGGTGATGTAATCCTTGTCCACGTACTGCATGTACTGGAGCGTCAGCCCCAGATTGAAACTGGTGCGCACGCCGACACCGGCGCCAAAGGCCAGGCTGGTGTCGTCGTTGCGCGAGACATCATCGCGGCAGCGTGTTGCATTGCAACGGCGCCGGTTGGTTTTCACCTTCACATCGGCAATCCCCGCAAAACCCTGCACGAAGAATTCATCCACATAGGCATCCACGACGGGCAAGGTGATCGGCGACTGGAACGGCAGCCGGCCGGTGGCCAGCAGGGCGCCGATGTGATCTACCGTGTAATCCACCTTGTTGCGGCTGTTCTCTGCCCGCCAGGTATCGCCAGAGGGCGCCACGGCGGCGCGCAACTCTACCCCCCAGTGCGGGTCGATCATGCCACCCAGGCGCACGCCCACCCCGGTGGGGGTCAGCTCACGGCTGTCGTAATCCAGGGTGATATTCATCAGGTTGCCGGCCACATAGCCGAAACGCTGGTCCTGATAGTGCGCCACACCGTCCGCCTGGCTGGTGGCAGCAAACAGCAGACCAAAAAACAGAATCCCGTAACGCATGGCAAGTCGTCCTTTTTGTTATTGTTGGAGATGCGTCGTCATTTTCATGACGTTATACCATTGCTCGCCCGCAGAGTCCGGTCATCTGCGGCCTTTTTGCCGACAAGGAAACCCATGTCCGTTTATACGCCGCTCAGTCACAGTCAGCTTGCCACCGTTCTGGATAGTTACGGCTACCGGCTGCTGGATTTCCGGGCGGCCAGCCACGGCATCGAGAACAGCACCTTCCTGATCGAAGCAGAGGATCGCCACCAGCAGCCCGCGCCACTGGTGCTGACGGTTTTCGAAACCCTGGACCACGACGCCCTCGCCCCCTATCTGGTGCTGCTGGCTAACCTGGCCGGGCAGGACCTGCCGGTCCCCGCACCGCTGACGAACCATGACGGCGAGCACCAGATCACGGTCGCCGGCAAGCCGGCGGTGCTGATGCCTCGCCTGCCCGGCGAGCATGATTTTGCCGTGGATCTGGACCGCTGCCGGCAGGTGGGCACGCTCCTGGCACGGCTGCATCAATGTGATACCGGCCCCCTGCACACCCTGCCCAATGAACGTCAGCGGCTGAAGACGCTGGCCGCTCAGCTGAGCCAGCTGCCGGAGGAGCACCGCGAGGGAGCCGCGGCATTATTGAGCGACTGGCAGGCACGCCCCGCCGGCACCACCCTGATCCACGGCGACCTGTTCCGCGACAATCTGCTCTGGCAACAGGGCCGCATCAGCGCCCTGCTGGACTTCTACAACGCCTGCCTGGATTACCCGGAATACGATCTGGCGGTGACCCTTAACGACTGGTGTGTGGACAGTCACGGCAAGCCGGTGGCAGAGCGGGAGCAGGCATTGCTGGAAGGCTATCGCGGCCATGGCGGCCAGCTGGATGACAGCCTGTTACTGGAAGCGCTGGCGGTGGCGGCGCTGCGCTTCTGGCTGTCGCGACTGGCCGGGCCGGTGTCGGCACACAGTGAGGGGCAGGGCAGCAAGGACCCGGAGGAGTTTGCGCGGATTTTTCAGTGGCGGATTGAGGCGTTGGCGGGGTAAAGAGAGCTGCAAGCTACAAGCTACAACACGAGACAACGTGGCAGTAACCGCTGGGCCGTGCCCGCGCACATAGCTGGGAACGCGGCGACTGTAGTGCATGGATCGCTCGGCGATTTGTCGCGTTGCAGCTTGCCGCTGAAACCGTTATTCCGACCCGGACAGGATCAGGTGATTCAGGTGCGCCAGGTATTCTTCTTCCCGCCACAGCCAGTCGTAGGCCGGGCAGGCCAACGAGGTGGGGGTCATGGCTTCCACGCCCTGGGTGAGGGCGCTGACCACCATCATTTCGTGCAGGTCCGCCCAGCCCGTGGGCAGGCGACGCAGATCGCGGGGCTGGCGCACGAAGCCTTCACCGATCACCGGCTGCAGCCGCCGCAGGCGGGTAAAGGCCATGCGACGCTGTAACTGGTCTTCCATGCGCCGCTGCCAGTGCATACCACCGGCATCCAGTAATAACTGCTTCATCGGGCTGGCCAGACGCCGGGCCAGCACGGTCATGGGGACCGCCTCGCCACTGGCCAGCCGATAGCGCGGATCATCATCCAGCCACAGGCTGAAATCGAGAAAATCCAGCTCACTGGTATCCAGTTGCCGCAACTGCTCGCTGATCCGAGTGGTGGTGCTCAGACCGATGGGCACGCTGGGAAACAGGGCGTGCAGGGCGCGGGGAATCTCCAGCAGATACGCTTCGATGCGCTCGGCGGCGCTGGCGGACCAGCGCTGCGGCAGAGGCCGGTCCGGGGAGCGGTTGAATACCCGGCGGGTAACGCCGTGGGCATAGGGCAGGGCGGGGAACTGGTGGCAGAAATCCACCCCGGCCACGTCATCCAGATACCCCCATTCCTGCACCAGCGCCAGGGTATCGCTCCACACCGCGATAAAATCTTCCGGGCGCCGCACAAAGGAACGACGGGCACGGCTGTCGTCCACAAAGCGGCTGCTGAACCACACCTTCAGGCCACGCTCGTGGGCGGATTGCAGCAGTTGCTGCAGGCTATGGCGAATCTTCACTTCCACCGGGTCATGGCCCGGTGCCTGCAGTTCGCAACGGTCCAGGTGGACGCCGTTTTCCGGGCAGGCAATCAGGTGGGGGCAAGGGTCCAGGCGCAGGGCATTGAAACCACGCTGCTGGGTTTCATCGAGCACTTTTTCCAGCGACGCAAAGGCGCCGTGACGAGTGTCACGGTCGAGCAGCCAGGATAGATCCCAGCAGGCCATCGCCAAGGGTTGTGCGCTATTTTGCTGTGCCATCCAGGCCCTGCACCCGTTTCAGATTAAGCGCTCCAGCATACCGTTTTCCCGGACGGCCTCAATGGCCCTGTGCCCGCCCGGTAATTTTTGACCCGCCTTGACACTTGATGGCGCTCACAAGCCGGTTTCCCCCCGGGTAAGGGAGCGCTATGATCGGGTTATGAAAAAAATAATGATTGCCCTGTTAATGGCCCCGGGCCTGGCCGTGGCGGCAGAACAATTGCCTGACTCTGCGCCACCGGATGATGATGCCCCACAAACCCGGGAGCAGATCCCCGCGCAGCCACTGAACGGCAGCGAGCTGGAGGCCATGTATCTGGAATCACCACGTGAGTTGGATACCAGTGATGAAAGCCGGGGCATGAATGCGGTCAGCCCTGAGAGTCGTTATCTGGAAGACGAACAGCAGGAGTTGCGCCAACGGCAGGCGGAAAACGTGCGCCCACCGGAGCTACGCGACAATACCCCACCGCCACCACCACCCACGTTGATTCCGATCCGGGAGCTTTAGGAGCTGCGAGTGACGAGCGGCGCGAACCGAGCCTTGGCGAGGATTGAGGGAGTAATGTAGGAGCGGCGCTTGAGCCGCGAACCGAGCTTAGCGAGGCGACAAAGATCAATCTAACCGCCATTCTTTCTGAAACCTGTCGAGCCCTGAGATTCCTGATCGCCCTGCGGTCGATTTCCGCGCAAGCGCGGTTCGCACCTCAAGAGGTGCTCCTACAGCGGCTTCGTAAGAAATGCCGAAGCCTTGGGAACTTTCCAACCTTTTCTTATCCATCGAGCGTAGCTCGTAGCTCGTAGCTCGTAGCTCGTAGCTCGTAGCTCGTAGCTCGTAGCTCGTAGCTCGTAGCTCGTAGCTCGTAGCTCGTAGCTCGT
>NZ_CAMYIV010000004.1 GCF_947258575.1 uncultured Alcanivorax sp. | reverse complement strand
GGCAAGCGTCATGATGTTCTCTCCGTGGTTTTTCATTCCCGTAGGAGCGGCGCTTGAGCCGCGAAGCCGTTTCCGAAAAGATCTCTGGGGCGCTTCGCGGCTCAAGCGCCGCTCCTACGGCATATAAAAAACCACGGAGAGAACATCATGACGCTTGCCTATTGGTGCGTGCTTGCCGCCATTTTCCTGCCCTACCTGAATACCGCCATCGCCAAATTTCAGGGCGGTTTCGGGCCGAAGCAGAACCATAACCCCCGCGAATTCCTGGAAACCCTGGAAGGCAGCCGCAAGCGTGCTCACTGGGCCCAGCAAAACGGCTTCGAAGTCACCCCCGCCTTTGCCGCGGCCGTGATCATTGCCCACCTGGCCCAGACCGCTCCTCAACCCACCATCGACGGCATCGCCCTGGCCTTCGTGGTCAGCCGGGTGATGTTCACCGTCTGCTATATCGCCGACTGGGCCAGCGCCCGCACCCTGGTATGGGCCTTCGGCATGGGCTGTATCGTGGCGCTGTTTGTGGGCGTTGGGGCATAACGAACAGGCAATTGATGATTGAGAATGGATAATTGATAACGTAAACCCCATGAAGCCACCTGCAGTGCCAACTGGAAGTGGCTTTCGTTATCAATTCTCAATTTTCCATTATCAATTCATCCAACCGTGCCACAGACCTACACCCTATCCGTCACCGGCAAAGGCTCCTTCCCCTGCCGGATTGACCAGACAATCGTCGAGGCCGGCCAGCAGGCTGGCTTCGGCTTTCCGGTGGCTTGCCGTAACGGTGTCTGTGAGCGCTGCATGGGAACGCTTCAACGCGGACACGTTCAGCAAAGAAACCACACCATTCATGCGGGCGATGCCGATAGCACCCAGGTGTTATACTGCATCGCTCAGCCACTCAGCGACTGTGAGATAGATGTGTCCGAGGTGACCGCTCCCGGCGAACTGCCGAGCCATGAAGTGCATTGCCAGATTCAACAGATTGAAGCGCTCAATCACGATGTCAGCCGGGTCTGGTTGCAGCTGCCCGCCGGCAAGCGCGTGCAATGGCATGCCGGGCAATACATGATGCTCAACCTGAACGGCGAGGGCTTCCCCTTTTCCATCGCCAACCATTGCGATGGCCGCCGCCTGGAGCTGCACATCCGTCATGGCGACGACAATAGTGCCGCCCAGGACATCATGGCTTACCTGGAATCAGCCAGCACCGTCAGCGCCACCCTGCCCGCCGGCATGCGCTTTATCGACAGTGCCCCGGAGCAGCCGGTGTGGTTTATCTGTGGCTCCACCGGCTTTGCCCCGGTGAAAGCCATGGTCGAGCGCCTGATCGCCCTGGACTTCGACCACCCGGTCCGCCTGTTCTGGGGTGCCCGCACCCCGGAAGATCTCTACCTGCCGACACTCCCCGCCCAGTGGAAGATGGCACTGAAAGACTTCGATTTCACCACCGCCCTGTCCGACATCCGTCATCCGGACCACGCCGAAGGCCTGGTGCACGAAGCGGCGCTGGCAGCACTGAACGAACCGGAGCTGCCCCTGTTCTACCTGGGCGGCTCCCCGCCCATGGCATGGGCGGTGTTCGATGCGCTGGTGGAAGAAGGCGTCCCCGCCGGCAATATTCACTGTGACGTGTTTGACTACGCGCCAAGAGAGTAGCCGCAACCTTCAAGCTACAAGCTGCAAGCTGCAAGCTGCAACGCGGCTTGATCAGGCCCTATTGAATACCCGCGACCAATGGCGGCCCCAAACGCGCCCGGACTAGCAACAACCTGGCCCGCGTTGTAGCTTGTAGCTTGCCGCTTGTAGCTAATTCCCAAGGAAAGGATGCGATGGCGCAGGATTCTCCGCCCACAGCGCATAGCCAGACATTGCTTCTGCCTTGCCACGAATGCGACCTGGTCTGCGACGTAGACCTTGGCCAGCATAGTGGCTGGCTGCAATGCCCCCGCTGCCGGCACCCATTGATGCGCCAGGCGCAGAGTGATCAGCTGACCCCCGCGCTGGCCTTTACCGCGCTGATTCTGCTCGGCCTGTCGCTGCTCTTTCCTTACATCGGTTTCGAAAAAAATGGCATCGAGCGAGCCATGACAGTGACCGATGCTGCCTGGGAACTGGCGGTCTATCACCACCCATCACTGGCCGTTATCGTCATTGCCACCATCATCGTGATCCCGGCTCTCTATCTGCTGTCGATTTGCTGGGTACACCTGAGCCTGTCCGCTACCCGCCATCTTCCCGGCAGCCTGTTGCTGGCCCGCTGGCTACCCCGCATGCAGCCCTGGATGATGGCAGACGTGTTTGCCATCGCCGCGCTGGTTAGCCTGGTGAAGATCGTCGCCATGGCCCATATCCAGCTACTCTCCGCCTTCTGGACCTTTTCCGGCTACGCCCTGTTGCTGCTGATTACCGTCACCCGCATGAATACCGTCAGCCTGTGGCAACGGCTGCTGGGTAATCTGCAGCAACCCGCCGCCGCCCGCAGCGGACTGACCGCACGTACCCAGGGCCTGATCGGCTGCCAGCGCTGCGGGCAACTGCAAGCCCGAGGCACTCCCCGTTGCCACCGCTGCCACAGCAGCCTGCATGATCGCCATCCGCTGACCCTGCAACGGGTCTGGGCACTGCTGATCACCGCCATCCTGTGCTGCTTCCCGGCCCACCTGTTTCCCATCATGACCACCACCAGCCTGGGGCAGAACGAGCCGTCCACCATCATTGCCGGGGTCATGCTGTTCATGCGCCACGGCGACTGGCCCATCGCCCTGATCATTTTTACCGCCAGCGTGCTGGTACCGTTCGGGAAAATTCTGGCGCTGGGCTGGCTGTGTATTGCCAGCCGCCGGCGTGACACCCTGGACATGAAAAACCAGATGGCGCTCTACCGGGTCACCGAATGGGTGGGGCGCTGGTCCATGATCGATGTGTTTGTGGTGGCCATCATTGTCGCCCTGTTCCAGATGGGCAATATTCTTACCGTGACCCCGGGCGTCGGTGGCGTGGCCTTTTCCGCTGTGGTGATATTTACCATGCTGGCAGCCCACCAGTTTGATCCGCGCCTGATCTGGGACCAGCAGCAGAATCTGGCCCGCAACACACAACCGGAGCATCAGCCTTGAGTGACACCCAAGCCGAACCCCGCCGCACCCGGCTTTCCGCCGTCTGGCTGATTCCTCTGGCCGCGGCCCTGATCGGCCTGTGGCTGGTGTTCAGTTATCTCTCCAGCCAGGGGCCAGTGATCACCCTGAAACTGGCGGATGCGGAAGGCATCAACGCCGGCAAGACGCCGGTGAAAACCCGCAATGTGCAGGTCGGCCTGGTAGAAAGCGTGAGGCTCTCGGATGACATGAGCCACACCCTGCTGACCGTACAGATGCAATCGGATACCGACCGCATGCTGGCCGAAGACACCCGCTTCTGGGTGGTCAAACCCCGTATCAGCCGGGAAGGCGTGAGCGGACTGAACACGGTGCTGTCCGGCTCCTACCTCGAGCTGATGCCCGGCGAAAGCGGCAAGAAGGGCAAACGTTTCCAGGTGCAGGACACCCCGCCGCCGGAGAAAACTGGCGCCGGCCTGTTCCTGAAACTGGTCAGCGAAGCGGGAACCAATGTGGACGTGGGCGACCCGGTGAACTTTCGCAGCCTGAAAGTGGGCCGGGTCGTGGAAACACGCTTCAACGCCGCCGACAAACGCTTCCATCACCGCATCTTTATCCAGAAGCCCTACGATGTGCTGGTCTCGGACAGCAGCCGCTTCTGGCAGATCAACGGCCTGGGCTTTCAACTCGATGCCCGTGGCTTCCAGGCTCAGATCCACTCCCTGGAAGCTCTCATCGGCGGCGGCATCACCTTTGCCGTGCCCGATGGCAACATGCGCGCCGGCGATCCGGTAAAAGACGAGCGGGAATTCACCCTGCACAACGATGAAGAGAGCGCACGGCGGGCCCTCTACACCGACACCCTGGATTATGTATTGCTGGTGGAGAGCAGTGTGCGGGGCCTGAAAACCGGCGCCCCGGTGGAGTATCGTGGCATCCGTGTGGGCACCGTGGAACAAGTGGCCTGGGGCTTCGCCCAATCGGGCCCGGGCACTATCAGCAGCGCTCCCATTCCGGTGCTGATCCGCCTGGAACCCCAGCGCATCACTCACCAGAGCCGGGAAGATACACAGCGCTGGCGGCAGGAAATCGATCGCATGATTGATGATGGTCTGCGCGCCAGCCTGAAACCGGGCAACCTGCTCACCGGCTCCCTGTTCGTGGACCTGGATTTCCATGCCGACACGCCCGCCGGCAGCAGTGGCGAACGCTATGCGGATGTGGCCGTTTTCCCCACCGTCGACAGCGGCGGCATCAGCAAGATCGAGGACAAGATTCAGCAGCTGCTGGATACCCTCAACAACCTGCCCCTGGAATCCATTGCCGGCAACCTGAACCGCAATCTGGACAACCTGGCCGGCACCACCCAACGGCTTGAAGCCCTGCTGGCCGACCCGGCACTCAATGCCCTGCCAGAACGGCTTACCGGCACCCTGGGCGCCCTGGAAGGTACACTGCAGGGCTGGCAGACCGGCGGCGATGGCTACCAGCAACTGCAACGCACCCTGCAGAAACTGGATCGCTTGCTCAACGACGCTGAACCACTGCTGGACACCCTCAATCGGCAACCCAATGCACTGATCTTCCAGCGCCAGCCGGCCCCCGATCCGCAACCCAGAGGCTCACGCCAATGAAATCCTTCTTCATTTCCGGCCTGCTGATTACCCTGATGGCGTGGCTGAGCGCCTGCAGCCAGACGCCACCGGCTCCCGCGCCGGACTACCTGCTACCCGGCGCCAGCCACAGCGGCCATAGCCCATTACAGATTCGCGTAACCCTGGCCAACTATCTGGACCAGGGTGGCATTGTGCTGCAGCTGAGCGATACCGAACTGCACGTGGCCCGCCAGCATCGCTGGGCGGAGCCACTGGGCTCGCAATTGCAGCGAGCACTGGCAGCCACCCTGGCAAGCCAGACCACACTGCCGGAACAGGGGAAACTGGATCTGCAACTGAGCCGCTTTCAGGGCGTGCAGAGCGATGAGGGTGACATGGCCATGATCAGCGGCACCTGGCAGTTCACCTCGGAAGAACAAAACCGGCAGGGACACATTGACTGGCAGGGGCCCATCAACGGCGAGGGGTACGCAGCTCTGGTTGAAGCCCTGGATCGCGGCTGGCAGGAAAGCACACAAACCATCACCCAGGCTCTGAAATAAACGCCGGGCCGCAAACGGGTATCACACGTTGATGTCCCGGGCGTCATCGGCAAAGGGAAGGATTGTGGATTACGCCGTAGGCTAATCCACCCTACAAAACCAAAAGGCCGCGCCGGGATTCCCGGGCGCGGCCTTTTGGTTTTCGTTTGCCAATACCGTTCTACAACGATTTCTCCGGCATCGGCAATGCGGGCAACTGCCCTTCCAGTTGCTGCAGGCGCCGCTCAAAGGCCTTCTGCGCCTTGCTGGTATCTCCCAGCGCCTGATACAAGCGTGACAACTCTGCCAGGGCTGTCGCGCTCTGGCTGGAGTTCGCGGCGGCCTCGAAGAAACCCTGGGCCTTGCCCCACAGACGGGCCTTGAGAGCCACCCGACCCGAGGTAATCAGTACCGCCGCATTACCTGGTCGCTCTGCCAGCCAACCTTCCAGCACCTGTAGCAAATCATCCGGAGACATATCGTCGATAGCTTCCAGTACCGGCGGCAGCCGATCGTCCCACTGTTGAGCCAACTGCTCACGGACCAGATTCAAGGCCCCCTTACCACCACCCAGCTGGGCCAGGAAACCGGTATAGCGGGCCACCATGGCAGGATCACTCTTCAGCTGAACCGGCACATCCTTCCACAGCTTGCGTAGCTCCTCGCGGCGGCTGTCCGCATCATTGAAGCCGGGCTTGCGCGCGGTTTCCTGCAGCAGGGCCAACCAGGCGCGGCGTTCACGACGGGATTCCTTGCCCTCCCCGAAGGCGCGCTTGAGGCGCGGCATCAAGGCGCACAGGGCCGGCCAGTCCTTCTGGCTTTCCAGCACTTGCGCATAGGTACGCAGGATGCGCTTGTTACGTGGCGCCAGGTCCGCCAGCACCTTGAGTTCCTGGCGAGCCTGTTCCGGGTAGCCATCGTCCAGGGCAAAGCGGGCCTTCATCAGCCCGGCTACCAGCCGGCCACGGCGGTCGCTACTGGCATTTTCCAGATAGCGCTGGCTGGCCTCCACATTCTCCTGTTCCTGGGCCGCTTCCGCGGCCAGCAGCCAGGCCAGCAGGGGCCAGTCGCCGTCTTCACCGGCGGCAACCAGCAGCCGCTCGGCCTTTTCCTGTTCGCCATCCACCAGTTGCAGAAGACCACTGCGCAGGCGCCGGGCCGCCACCGCCTTTTTCCAGCGACGGGTAGCGCGCACCGGCTCCAGCACATTCCAGGCAGCATTGCCGAGCAGGGTAAGCACAACAATGGCTACCACCGCCAGCAGTGCCGCCAGCACCACAAAGCCCAGGGTGGTATCCAGGGAGAAATCATCGCGGATCACCAGCACATAGCCGGAATCCGCCGCCATCCAGCGCCCCAGTGCCAATGCGGCAACCAGGGCGATGACGATCAGCAGGGCGACTTTTTTCATGCACCGCCCTCCTTGCGTTTCAACTCTTCAATGGCAGCCAGACCCGCGCCAATATCCGGCAGGGCCTGGGCCACACTGCTGCCACCCAGCTCTTTCAGCGCCTTGCGCATTTGCGCGGCCCGCGGCTCATCCTCACGGAACCACTGCGCCAGCGTCGTGCTCGCATTATCCAGCGCCTGCTGGTAGGCCTTGGCACGTCCTTGCATCAGCGCCAGCTGCGCCTGCTGCAGACTGCCATCCAGGGTCAGCCGCACCAGCGACGCCTGCTCGGCAGACAACGGCAAGGGCACGGCCCCTTCGTGATGACGCACGTTGATCGGCAGGCGGTCGAGCACGTCTTGCCACCAGGGCTGATTCACTTCAGGTAAATCCCGCTCGGGAGGGGCTTCCTCCACCGGCACCGCCAGCTCAGCGGTAATCTGACGCAGGGCGCCCAGGCGCAGCACCATGCCTTGCACATCCACCTGACCGGCACCGCTGAGTTTTTCCATGTCCATGGCCAGAGCCTGACGGGCCGGCAGTACTTTGGGATCATCAAGACGGGCCAGGGTTTCATCCGCGGCTTTCAACAGTCGCCGCGCGGCAGAGGCATCCTGGGTCAGCAGCAGTCGCTGGCTGGCCAGGCTGGCCAGTGCCCGGGCTTCATTAACCAGCCACAGTGTCTGCCCACCACTCTGCATATCGCTGAGCACGGCGCGATCCTTGACCATACGGGCGGACAGCTCCGCCTGTTTTTTCTCGAAGGAAGACAACGCGCCCTGCACGTCACTGCGTTGGCTGGCCATGGCCGCTTTCAATTCGCTGATCTGACCGGCAAGACCGGCTTTTTCTTTCTGCATCTGCTGGAACTGTTGCCAGCCCCACCAGCCACCGGCCCCCAGGGCCGCCAGAACCACCAACACCACCAGTACAACCCAGACGCTCTTGCCTGTCTGGCGGGAATAAAGACGTTCCTGCGTCATGTCAGCTCCATGTTCTGATTATCTGGCACCCCCAAACGGGCGATCCGTAGAGCCTATTTAAGATCTATACGCAGCCGCGTTGCCGCTGAAAATGGCGCCAGGCAAGGCGTGAACCGCAGGGCCTGACGGGTCAAGTTCAAGTTTCACAACACCGCATGGCGCCATTTTCAGCGGCAACCCGAAGGGCCGCGCCCTTTTACCGCCAGCCCGTGAATGCGCTTGCTTATATCAAACGATTGCACCACACAATCACATTCACGGCCCGCCCAAAAAAAATAGATTCCGGCGCGGCTGCGTATAGATCTTAAATAGGCTCTCAGCGAAAACCTTAATTGGGGCTGCGCTGAGTGTCCATTAAACAATGTAATAGGAGGGGCAAACAGGGCATGAAATCGCGAGATGGATTACAAAACACTACCTTCGCGATATGAAAGGTCCGTTCTTTGCTCCGCCCCCGCAAGGGAACGAAAAAGAGATCGACTATGCACGTTCTTCAAACGGAGGTCAGCGCGGCCAGCATGTCTTCATCGTGGGCACTGACCGCCACTCGCATTGGTCCGGTATGTTGCGCACGAATATGTGCAGCCACTCGCTCTCCTGCAGCCACTATTCCAGCGCCAGCGGGGATTTTTCCGCTGATCGCCTGCCAGCTTTCCACACTGGTCACCATGATCCAGTCAAATTGCGCCGGGCAATGAAACGCCGGGTTGGGCAAACGACGGTAGAACGGCAGGGTGACAACTTCCGCTCCTCGCTCGGCAAGAGTCTGTGCCAGCAATTCCCGACCGCTTTCGCCACGGCACAGCAACACTTTCTTTTCCGTCAGTTGCTGCAGACAGGGCAGCGATAGCACCGCTTCGGAATTGAAACCACCGTCGGGAACGGTGGGCTGCAGATGCCAGCGGGTAATTTCTGCCGCAGTGGCCTTGCCCACCGCCAGCCAGTTGACGCCCACCGGCCATTGGGGCCAGATATCCGCCATGGCAGCCAGGGCCAGGCGGGCGGCATTACTGCTGGCGAAGAAAACGGCGTGGAACAGGTCCAGATCCATGAGAACCCGGCGGCTGGCATCGCTGACCGGCAGCGGCTCGATATGCAGGGCCGGGCTGTGGAGCGGCTGATACCCGGCATCATGCAGAGCATCCATTAACGCCTGCTGCTGCCCCAGGGGACGGGTGACCAGCACCTGCATGATAATCAGCCCCGCTCGTAGAGCGCCTTGAGAATGACATCCGCCCCCTGGGCCAGCAGTTGCTCGGCAATCTCCACACCCAGTTCGGCACCGCGCTCGCGCGGGGCGCGCCCTTCTGCGCGGAGCACCTGTTTGCCGTTTTCCTCGGCGACCAGACCACGCAACCAGAGCTGATCATCTTCCAGCAGGGCAAAGCCGGCGATGGGCACCTGGCAGCCGCCTTCCAGGCGCCGATTCATGGCCCGTTCCGCCACTACCCGGTCCCAGGTATCCACATCGCTGAGCGGACTCAGCAGTGCGATGGTGCGCTCATCGCCTTCGCGGCATTCGATGCCGACCGCACCCTGCCCCACCGCCGGCAGGGATTCCTCCGGCGGCATTTCATAACGGATCCGCTCGTGCATCTCCAGCCGCTTGAGACCGGCAGCGGCGAGGATAATGGCGTCGAACTCGCCGGCATCCAGCTTACCCAGGCGGGTCTGCACATTACCGCGCAGGCTTTTCACCACCAGGTCCGGACGATTGGCCTGTACCTGGGCCTGACGGCGCAGGCTGGACGTCCCCACACAGGCACCATGTGGCAGAGCAGACAGGCTGTCATGGTGATTGGAAACGAAGGCATCACGAGGATCTTCCCGCTCACAGATCACCGGCAGCGCAAAGCCTTCCGGTAATTCCATGGGCACATCCTTCATGGAATGCACGGCAATATCCGCACGGCCGTCCATGATCGCCTCTTCCAGCTCCTTCACGAACAGGCCCTTGCCGCCAATCTTGGCCAGCGGGGTATCGAGAATCTTGTCCCCCTGGGTCTTGATCCGCACCAGCTCCACGCTCAGCCCCTCGTGTAAACCTTCCAGACGCTGCTGAACGTATTCCGCCTGCCAGATGGCAAGGGGGCTGGAACGGGTGGCGATACGCAAGACTTCGCGGGACATGGGGCATCCTGATGACTGTGAATTAAGGCCGTCAGTCTATCAGGTAAAGAAGCTTCAAGCTGCAAGCCGCAAGCTTCAACACGACGGCCAGATTGTTGCGGTTTTAAACGACAGGGGCCGCGCCCAGACTCTGGACGCGGCCCCAATGTTTGAAAAAAGACAAAGCTCTAAGCCGCGTTGTAGCTTGCAGCTTGCAGCTTGCAGCTTGACGCTTGTAGCTGGTCTTTTCAGTTGCCGTAAACCACCACGGTAAACTCCGCCAGCACGCCGAAGAAGTTCTGGGACTCGTAGTCCACATGATGGATTTCGGTGATGCCGCCGTTACGGGCGGCGGTCTGGATGCTGGCATCGCCGGAGGCAATGATGCCGAGAATCGAACGGGTACTGGCTCGGCCAACCCGGGTGGGTTTCTCGGTGGAAGCGGTGGCGGTGAGCGGCGCCTTCACGTTGCCGTAAAGCAGACCGGTGACCGGCATGGTAGCGGAGGCACAGCCGCTCAGCGCTGCGGCGCTGACCAGCAGAAGAAGAAGCTTTTTCATGGCAGGTTTCCTGTTCTTGTTATTGGATTGCTGGGAACATAGAGAGATCCAAGGCTAGCATGCCGATGAACCTCTGTTAACGACTACAGATTCTGCAGCACCCGGCGCAAGCCGGCCACATGACGGCGGCTGACAGTGAGCCTTTCATCAATGCCGCGCAGGCGTACCTGGTGGTGGCCGGCGGTGGCCATCTCCATACCCTCGATAAACTTCAACGCCACCAGGGCATTGCGGTGAATACGCACGAACTGGTCACCGAATTCGGTCTCCAGCTCCTTGAGAGTTTCATCGATCAGCACTTCGCCCTCGCCGGAGCAGACGGTGACGTATTTCTGGTCAGCCAGGAAATAACGCACCTCATCCACCGGCACCAGCTCCAGACCCCGGTGGGTACGAGCACTGATATGCCCACGCCGGCGCGGTTTTTCTTCACTAACGTCCCTGCCGATTTCCGCCAGCTGCACCCGATTCAGGGTCCGGGCCTTGCCCAGTGCCGTGGCCAGATCATCGGCACTGACCGGCTTGAGCAGATAATCCACCGCATGGACCTTGAAAGCCTGCAGGGCATGTTCGTCATAGGCGGTACAGAAGATCAGCGCCGGGGGATTATCCATCTTGCTGAGATGCTCGGCGGCTTCCATACCGTCCATTTCCGGCATGCGAATATCCATCAGGATCACGTCTGGTCTGCTGATTTGAGCCTGATCCACAGCCTCGCGGCCGTTGGCCGCTTCTGCCACCACTTCAACACCCTCGGTTTTCTCTACCAGCCGCTTCAGCCGGTCCCGAGCCAGTTGTTCGTCGTCGCACACAAGCACCCGCATAATTCCCATCCTTTTTTATTGCAGCGGATATCGGATTTCGATTTCGTATTCTTTTTGTTGCGGCCGTGATTCCACCGCCACCTCATCACCATACAACGCTTCCAGTCGATGACGAATATTCTCCAGCGCCATTCGGTTGCCGTTGTGGTGCCCGTCGCCTTCCGGCTTGGGGTTACTCACCGATAATACCAGCTCGCCATGTTCTGCCAGGGCCCGGATCGTCACCACGCCGCCCGCAGCTAATGGCTGTATGCCATGATAAATGGCATTTTCGAGCAAGGGTTGCAAGGTTAACAGCGGAATCATCACGCTTTTTGCCTCTACGCGGATGTCCCATTCCACCTGCAGACGCTCGCCCATGCGCAATTGCTCAATATGAATATAGCGTCGACACAGCTCCAGTTCCTCATCCAGAGAGACCTCATTGCCGATATTCTTCAGGCTGGCCCTGAACAGCACAGAGAGATCCTCCACCACTTTCTCGGCCGTATCCGGATCCACCGCAATGAGGCTGGCAATGATGTTCATGGAATTAAACAGGAAATGCGGGCGAATCCGCGATTGCAGGGCCTGTATTCGCGCCTGCAATTCCGCCTGCCCCTTCTGGCGAAGCTGCTCCTGCACATAGAAATAGCGCATCACCAGGCCGGCAATAATGGCAGCGATCAGGCCGTTGACCAGAATTTCCATGGACCACAGGGAGCCCGGCATCAGGGTCCCGGTCACCCAGCTCATCACCAGGGCAGCCACCACGCTGAACACCAGGGTGTCGACCACCACCAGCAAGACCACTGCCACGGCTGCCACGGATGGCGCCAGGCGATTTAGCCTGGGACGTAGTTGGCAGACCAGCGCCGCCGAGGTGAGCCCCACCCATTGCACAAACAGTGAGGTGATCGCCAGCCTGCCCATGCTGAAATCGCTGTAATAGGTGGCCACCAGGTTGATCACCAGAGCCATTAGCTCTGCCACGACAACCACTACCAGCACCGCGCGGGTGCTGCACAAGTCGGGCAGGAAGCTTGAATTGGGCTGGTCGTCCGTGGCCGCCATTGAATCTCCGGTCAGTAAAAATCACTAGTTACAAGCAGTTATACATTAAGCGAGCAGATCACCCAAGCAATACCGATTGTTCAGGGGCTCCCCGGTCCCTGCTATACTGCGCGCCTCGCAAATCCGGCTTTATGCATGGGAACCGTACGATGACCGACAAGCAGCAGAACAAACTCTGGGGCGGCCGCTTCAGCGAATCCACCGATCAGTTCGTTCAGGAATTCACCGCCAGCGTGAATTTCGACCGGCGCATGTACCGCCAGGACATCTTCGGCTCCCAGGCTCATGCCACCATGCTGGCAGAAGTGGGCGTGCTCACCGATGAGGAACGCGACGCTATCATCAACGGCTTGGCGGAAATCCAGAAGGAAATCGAAGCCGGTGAATTCCAGTGGTCCGTGGCCCTGGAAGACGTGCACATGAACATCGAGGCGCGGCTCACCGACAAGATCGGCATCACCGGCAAGAAGCTGCACACCGGCCGCAGCCGCAACGACCAGGTGGCCACGGATATCCGCCTGTGGCTGCGTGATGAAATGCTGATCATGGAAGAGCAGTATCTGCACCTGATGACCGGCCTGCTGAACCTGGCCGAGCGTGAAGCCGCCACTATCATGCCCGGCTTCACCCACCTGCAGACCGCTCAGCCGGTGACCTTCGGCCACCACCTGCTGGCCTGGTTCGAGATGCTCAAGCGCGACCGCGAACGCCTGCTGGACTGCAAAAAGCGCGTTAACCGCATGCCCCTGGGCGCCGCTGCCCTGGCTGGCACCACCTACCCGATCAACCGCGAGCGCACCTGCGAATTGCTGGGTTTTGACGGCGTCTGCGAAAACTCCCTGGATGCCGTCAGCGACCGGGACTTCGCCATCGAATTCTGCGCCCTGGCCGCCCTGACCATGACCCACCTGTCACGGATCAGCGAAGAGCTGGTGCTGTGGACCAGCGCCCAGTTCAACTTTATCAACCTGCCCGACCGCTTCTGCACCGGCAGCTCCATCATGCCGCAGAAGAAGAACCCGGACGTGCCGGAGCTGGTGCGCGGCAAGACCGGCCGCGTCAACGGCCACCTGATCAGCCTGCTGACCCTGATGAAGAGCCAACCGCTGGCCTACAACAAGGACAACCAGGAAGACAAAGAGCCGCTGTACGACGCCGTGAACACCATCAAAGGCAGCCTGCGCGCCTTCGGCGACATGATCCCGGCCCTGGAGCCCAATCGCGAGGTGATGCGCGAAGCGGCCCGTCGTGGTTTCGCCACCGCCACCGACCTGGCCGATTATCTGGTGCGCAAGGGCATTGCCTTCCGCGACTCCCACGAAATCGTTGGCAAGGCCGTGGCCTACGGCGTAGAAAAGAAGAAGGACCTGAGCGACATGTCCCTGTCTGAACTGAAGCAATTCAGTGACCAGATCGAAGACGACGTGTTCGACGTGCTGACCCTGGAAGGCTCGGTGAGCGCCCGTAACCATATCGGTGGCACCGCCCCGGATCAGGTGCGTGCCGCAGTTGCCCGTGCCCGGCAAGCGCTGGACAATACCGGTAACTGATCAACCTCGGGCGGACAGGGCACGGCCCTTTCCGCCACCCTCGTCGAGGGGGAAGCACCACGCTATCCGCCTTCGCACGCACATTCGGAGCTTGATGATGCGCATCATCGCCCTGCTATTTGTCGTTCTGCTGGCTGGCTGCGGCCAGAAAGGCCCGCTGTACTTTGCCCCCCAGGAACCCGCCGCCGAGCCCACAGAGGTGCAGGACGACAACGCCGACCAACCCGCCGCATCCGACCAGGATGACGGTGAACAGGAATAATCATGGACCACTTTCAGTACCGCGATGGCGAGCTGTTCGCCGAAGAATTGCCGGTAGAACAACTGGCTGACCGTTTCGGCACACCGCTGTATCTCTATTCCCGCGCCACCCTGGAGCGTCACTTCCAGGCCTTCGATGAGGCTTTCGGTGATCACCCTCACCAGGTCTGTTATGCGGTGAAAGCCAACTCCAACCTGGCGGTACTGAACGTGCTGGCCCGTTGCGGCGCCGGCTTTGATATCGTCTCCGGCGGCGAGCTGGAGCGAGTACTGCGGGCCGGCGGCGATCCCGACAAGATCGTATTTTCCGGCGTCGGCAAGACCGCCGATGAAATGGCCGCCGCACTGAAAGCCAACATCCATTGCTTCAACGTGGAGTCCGCCGCCGAGCTGGAACTGCTGAACCTGGTGGCCGGCGAACTGGATCGGGAAGCGCCCATCGCCATCCGCGTAAATCCGGATGTGGACGCCCAGACCCACCCCTATATTTCCACCGGCCTGAAGGACAACAAGTTCGGGGTGGATATCGCCAAGGCACCCGCACTTTATCAACGCGCCGCCGAACTGCCGCACATCAAGGTACTGGGTATCGACTGCCACATCGGCAGCCAGCTCACCAAGCTGTCGCCCTTTGAAGATGCGCTGGAGCGCGTGCTCAAGCTGCTGGAGCAACTGCAGCATCTGGGTATCGAGATTCACCACCTGGATCTGGGCGGCGGCCTGGGCGTGACCTATAACGACGAAGTGCCACCGGCTCCGGAAGATTATGTGCAGGCCCTGCTCAAGCACATCCCCGGCGACCTGCCGGTACACATCGAGCCGGGCCGGGCCATTGCCGCCAACGCCGGCATCTTTGTTACCCAGGTGTTGTTCCTCAAGCCCACCGAGCACAAGAACTTCGCCATCGTCGACGGCGCCATGAACGATCTGATCCGCCCCAGCCTGTATTCGGCCTGGCAGAATATCGTGCCGGTGAAACCCCATGATGCGGATTGTCGGGACTGGGATATCGTCGGCCCGGTCTGCGAGACCGGTGACTTCCTCGGCAAGGACCGGGCCCTGTCCCTGGAGACCGGCGACCTGCTGGCGATTCGCAGCGCCGGTGCCTACGGCTTTGCCATGGCCAGCAACTACAACAGCCGCAACCGCCCCGCTGAAGTGATGGTGGATGGCGACCAGGCCTTTGTGGTGCGCCAACGGGAAACCGTTGAGGACCAACTGAAACTGGAGTCGCTGCTGCCCTGACACCCGCGGGTAGCAATGAAATCAAAAGGCGGACATACCAGACAGGTATCTCCGCCTTTTTTTATCACCGCGTTTTGGTAGGGCCGCTGCCAGCATTAACGCACGAGTTACGACAAGGCCAGAGAGGCTGGATTCTCCTGCAGACGCTCCGCGCTTGCACGCGGTTCGCGGCGCCTACAGGGATTTCGAAGAAGGCCCGTGGGCCACATCCCCTGCCGCCGGCGGGGTCAGGCGCAGCACCTTGATCCCCAGCCAGGCATAGACCAGCGCCAGCAGCGGGTTGATCAGATTGAAAAACGCGTAGAACAGATAGTCCGTCACCGGCACCAGCAACACCGACTGCATGTACGCCCCGCAGGTATTCCAGGGAATCAGCGGGCTGGTGATGGTGCCGCCGTCTTCCAGGGCCCGGGACAGATTCACCGGCGCCAGCCCTTCCTTTTCATAGGCCTCGCGGAACATGCGCCCGGGCATGATGATGGAAATATACTGGTCTGCAGTGAGGATGTTGCTGCCCAGACAGGTGGCCAGGGTGGCCGTAATCAACCCCGCCGCGCCCTTCACCATCGCCAGCAGCCCTTCGATCAGCTTCGCCAGCAAACCGGCATGCTCCATCACCGCCCCGAAGGTCATGGCGCAGAGAATCAGCCAGACCGTGTTGAGCATGGAGGCCATACCGCCACCGGACAGCAGATCATTGAGCGCCGCATCGCCGGTTTCCACGGTGATACCGCCATAGAAGGTCTGCCACACCACTTTCAGTGACGCCACCAGATCCGCCTGTGCCACGCCCGCCTGGGCGGCAATGGCCTCGGGCTGGAACAGCAATGCCCAGACGCCACCCAGCAAGGCTCCCAGAAAGATCGCCGGCAGCGCCGGCATGCGTTTGAGCGCCAGCACCAGCAGCACCAACAGGGGAATCAGGTGCAGAAAGGAAATATGAAACTGGTTATCCAGACCGGCCAGTAACGGGCGGATGCGGTTCACCGTGTCACCGGCCACTTCCGCATTGAGCCCCATAAACAGGAAAATCAGCAGAGCAATGACAATGGAAGGCACCGTGGTCCACAGCATCAGGCGGATATGTTCGAACAGATCCGAGCCGGCCACCGCCGGTGCCAGATTGGTGGTTTCCGACAGCGGCGAAATCTTGTCGCCGAAATAGGCCCCGGACACCACCGCCCCGGCAGCCACCGGCAACGACAACCCCAGACCGTTGGCCACCCCGATCAGCGCCACCCCCACGGTGGCCGCTACCGTCCAGCTGGAACCGATACTCAGGGCGATAATGGCGCAGATCAGGCAGGCCGCTGCATAGAACAGGGCCGGGTTCATCAGCTCCAGTCCGAAATAGATCAGCGACGGCACAATGCCGGCCAGCCGCCAGGTACCAATTAATGCCCCTACACTGAGCAGAATCAGCACCGCGCCCAGGGCCACGGCAATGCCCTTGATCATGGCGGTCTCGATCTCCCGCCAGGACATACCATTCTTGAAAGCAATCAGCGAGGCCAGCCCGGCACAAAGCAACAGGGCAATCTGGTTGGGCCCGGAAGAAGCACTGTCGCCGAACAGGTACACCGCCGCCGCCAACAGCGCCACCAGCACGACTATAGGCAGCAGGGCATCGAACAGGCTGGGGCGACGATGTGAAGAGGACTGTGTCATGGCAGGCTTACCGACGGCTGTCTGTCCGGTTGCTCTCTTTCCCGTTATGGGCCTTCGCCGGCGAGTAAACACTTACCTGCGGCGCGAAAAGCGGCGCAGTCTACCAGCACCCTGGCGAAGGCGCATTGCCGGTGGTCGGCCTGACAGGCGAGTGCCTGATTCTCCCGCCCAGTGCGATTCACGTGCCCCATCGCACCCTATTTTGTTAAGGCTGTCAGGCCTCGCCGGTCAGCTCTCTTACCAGAGTGTGGCCGTTGGGCTCGCACAGGGCATTCTTGAGCACAGGCATGGCCTGGGCCATATGCTGGGCCAGCGTGTAAGGCGGATTGACGATCAGCATGCCGGAGCCGGTCATGCCACGGCCAGAGGCATCCGGGCGCGGGCAACACTCCACTCGCAGCATATTGGGAATCTCTGCCTTGACGAAACGGCGGATGAAACTCTCGGTGCGGTTACGGTCCAGCACCGGATACCAGATGGCATAGGTAGCGGTGGAGAAGCGATCCATGGCCATCTGCAACGCCGGCAACAGGCCAAGGTAATCCGCTTCCATTTCATAGGAAGGATCGATCAGCACCAAGCCACGGCGATGCTGGGGCGGCAACATGGCCTTGAATCCCTGCCAGGCATCCAGTTTTTCCACGCGCACCCGCTTGTCATCGGCAAAGCGACGCTGCAGCAACTCGAAATCGGTACTGTGCAGCTCGGAACACTGCAGCCGGTCCTGCTCGCGCAACAGGCTGGCGCTGATCAGCGGCGAACCCGGATACTCGGTGAGCTTGCCCACCGGGTTGAGTTTTTTCACCAGCGCCACGTACTGGTCAATCACCCCCACACCGGTGCGGTTATCCAACAATCGGGCAATGCCGTCCCGGTATTCCCCGGTCTTCTGCATGTGATCACTGGCAATGGCATAGCTGCCGGCCCCGGCATGGGTATCGTGCACCGTGAAGGGCTTATCCTTCTTTTTCAGGTACTCGATGATCGCCACCTGGACGATGTGCTTGAGAACATCGGCAAAGTTGCCGGCGTGGTAGCTGTGGCGATAGGAAAGCATGGTGACAACCTGAAGAAGTGTAAGGGCGCATTGTACACCGAATGCCCCCCA
This sequence comes from uncultured Alcanivorax sp., assembly GCF_947258575.1. Lineage (GTDB taxonomy): Bacteria > Pseudomonadota > Gammaproteobacteria > Pseudomonadales > Alcanivoracaceae > Alcanivorax. The sequence continues at coordinate 298,677 of NZ_CAMYIV010000004.1, read as the reverse complement.
CCATAGGAACGTCGCTGGCTGAACGATATGGATGTTTCTACAGGGCTCACTGTAGGAGCGCCTCTTGAGGCGCGAATCCGAGCTTAGGCGAAAGAAAAATCGCTAGGCACACCCCAAAGTTTGTAGATGGTTTGTTGCCACCCGGAACCCCATCCCTCGCTTGGGCTCAGGTTCGCGCCTCAAGAGGCGCTCCTACAGTGGCTTCGTGGCCAAGCCTGAACGCTTCTGCAACATCGCTAATACGCCATCACCTGACGTCGCTCGCATCCCGGAGTACAATGGCCTTTTACCCGTACCGGACACCTCGCATGAACCTGCGCTTTACCAAAATGCACGGCCTGGGCAACGATTTCATGGTCATCGACGGCATCAGCCAGTCGCTGCCGGAAACCGGTGTGCCGTTTGCCGTCGACGAGATCCGCCGCCTGGGCGACCGGCATTTCGGCGTGGGCTTTGACCAGATGCTGATCGTTCAACCGGCCCGTGCCGCCGGTGCGGATTTCCGTTACCGCATCCTCAATGCAGACGGTTCCGAGGTCAGCCAGTGTGGCAACGGCGCCCGTTGCTTTGCCCGCTTCGTGCGCGATCACGGGCTTACCGACAAGGCCGAAATCGTGGTGGAAACCGCCGCCGGGCAGATGACCCTGGCAGTGACCGACGACGAGCAGGTCACCGTGGACATGGGCGCGCCGCGCTGGGCGCCGGAAGCGATCCCCCTGAGCGCCAAGGGCGAGCAGGACACCTACTTCCTGATGGCTGACAGCAATGCCTACGAAGTCGGTGCCGTCGGCCTGGGCAATCCGCACTGCACCCTGCTGGTGGAGAATGTGGACACGGCACCAGTCGAGACCGTGGGACCGCTGCTGGAAAGCCACGAGCAGTTCCCGGAGCGGGTCAACGTGGGCTTCATGCAGATCGTCAGCCGCAATGAAATCCGCCTGCGCGTCTATGAACGGGGCGCCGGGGAAACCCTGGCCTGTGGCTCCGGTGCCTGCGCCGCCGTGGTGATCGGCCAGCGCCGGGGATTTCTGGATCAGGACGTCACCGTGCACCTGCCCGGTGGCACCTTGCAGATTCGCTATACCGGCCAGGGTGGCATCCGGATGACAGGCCCTGCCAGCCATGTCTATGATGGCAGCATTGATGTAACAGCGGCCGTATAAGGACGGACTCATGACGGAGAACACCAAAGCCAGCGCCGACCAGGTTGCCGCCTACCTGCGCGACAACCCGGATTATTTCCAGCACCGCCCGGAGCTGCTGGAGTTGCTGCGCCTGCCAGACTCCAAAGGGGAAGCCGTCTCACTGCTGGAACGCCAGGCCTCCATTCTCCGCGACCGTAATAACGAGCTGCGTGACCGCCTCAACGGCCTGTTGGACGTGGCCCGGGAAAACGATCACCTGTTCGACAAGACCCGCCGCCTGACCCTGTCTCTGCTGGAAGCGCGGGGGGCGGAAAAACTGTTCCGCAACCTGCTCGGCAGCCTCGGTGACGATTTTCACTGCGACCGGGTGGCGCTGATGCTCTACGACCGGGAACTGCCCATCCTTGGCGATCTGCGCAATCAGATTCGTTGCGTGGACAGCGATGCTCTGCCCAGCGCCCTCAACCATCTGCTGCGCAACGGCAAGGCGGTCTGCGGCGCCATGCGCGAAGAGGAAATGCAGGCCCTGTTCCAGGAACATGCCACCGACATCCGCTCCGCCGCCATGGTGCCGCTGGAATACCAGGGCAAGCTGGGCCTGCTGGCCATCGGCAGCAAAAGCGCCATGCACTTCCGCAGCTCTCTGGGCACCCTGTTCATCACCCACATCGGCCAGGTACTCAGCCGCCGCCTGCACGAAGTCCTGCGGCAATACCCGCATCAGGCAGCCAAAAAGATCAATGAACAGTGAACAGCGGAAGCCGCGATAAAGACACCGTTACTGCCTTCCTGCAACATCTGGAGTTCGAGCGCCGCCTCTCCCCCCACACCGTCAGCAATTACCAGCGTGACCTGAAAGAAGCCTTCCGCCTCACCGGGCAGCGGGACTGGGCCACGCTCACCGTGCACGACATGCGCTCGCTGGTGGCCACCCTGCATCGGCAGGGAAAAGGCGGCAAGACCATTGCCCGGCTGCTGTCCACACTGCGCACCTTTTACAGTTATCTGATGCGGGAAGGGCTGGCCCGGGATAACCCGGCGGTGGATGTGCGGCCACCGAAAAGTGGCAAGCGCCTGCCCAAGGCCCTGGATGCGGATCAGGTGGGCCAGCTGCTGGACGCAGGCATGAAAAAAGGCGACCCACTGAGCCTGCGCGACCAGGCCATCATGGAACTGTTTTACGCCTGCGGCCTGCGCCTGGCAGAACTGCTGAGCCTGAACCTGGACAGCCTGGACCTGAGCGCCGGCCAGTTGCTGGTCACCGGTAAAGGCAACAAGACCCGCCAGCTCCCCATCGGCAAACCGGCCCTCACTGCCGTGCGCCGCTGGCTCAAGGCCCGCACCCTGTTTATCAAGGACAGCGAAGAGAAAGCGCTATTTCTGAGCAAGAATGGCCGGCGACTGTCCCCCTCCAGCGTGCAACAACGGCTGAAACGTCACGCCCTGGAACGGGGCCTGGATGACCACCTGCACCCCCACAAGCTGCGCCATTCCTTCGCCACCCATTTACTGGAATCCTCCGGCGACCTGCGCGCGGTACAGGAACTGCTGGGCCACGCGGACCTGGCTACCACCCAGGTCTACACCCATCTGGATTTCCAGCACCTGGCGCAGGTTTATGATGGCGCTCACCCCAGAGCGCAACGCCGCAACAGGGATGACGAGGAATCGTCCTGACGTCTGCCGCTTCCTGTAGGCGTTCCCTTCCAGGGGACGAACCTCGCGCAGCGAGGCACCCAAAGGGGGCCATTTTCAAGGACCTATGGAGTCTGGAGATCCCAGATCGCCCTATGGCCGATTCCGTGCTGCGCACGGTTCGCCCCCTGGAAGGGAGCTCCTACAGCAGGGTCGTAGCCATCGCCGGGCCTCAGCCCCTGCCATGCGTTACAATAGCGCCATGAGCCGACTCAAACTGATTACCTTTGATCTGGACAATACCCTCTGGCCGGTGGACGAAGTGATTCGCCGGGCGGAGAAGGCATGCAGTGACTGGATCATCGACCGCCATCCGGAAGCCGCCCAGGCGCTGAGCGCCGAGCGAGTCCGCGCGGTACGCACTGCCCTACTGCGGGAGCGGCCGGATTATCTGGATAACCTGACCGCACTGCGCCAGGACGCCATGGCACGGGCCTTTACCGAGCATGGCTACAGCACCGGCGAGGCGCGCAAGATTGCCGAACAAGCCTTTCTGGTTTTCCACCGCGCCCGTAATCAGGTGACGTTTTTCCCCGGCGCCCTGGAGGTTCTCGAACAGCTGGCCGACAGCTATCAGCTGGGCGCCCTGACCAATGGCAACGCGGACCTGCAGCAAATCGGCATCGCCGAGCTGTTCACCTTCCACCATTCCGCGGAAACCATCGGCAAGCGCAAACCCGCACCGGACATGTTCCTGGCGGCACTGACCTCTGCCGGGGTCGATGCCAGCCAGGCCGTCCATGTGGGCGACCACCCCCTGGAGGATGTGCATGCTGCTCGCGAACACGGCATGCATGCCATCTGGGCCAACCTGATTGATCTGGACTGGCCGGTTGATCTGGCTCACCCCCGTCACCATATTCACAACCTTCACGAACTCCCGGACCTGGTACCTCTTTTCGATGACTAAGCGCGCACAACTTATCTGTCTTCTGGACAACCTGCAGACCGAGATGGACCAGCAGGGCCTGTGGGAACAGCAAGCCCCGGCGCCCTCTGCCTTCGACAGCAGCACCCCCTTCTTTGCCGACACCATGGCGTTCAGCCAGTGGCTGCAGTGGGTTTTTATCGCCCGCTTCCGCGCCATTCTCGACGCCGACCATCCCCTGCCCGGCCAGTGCGACGTGAGCCCCATGGCGGAAGAAGCACTAAAAGGAATGGAGCAGGATGTCAGCGAGATCATTGATCTGCTCAAGCAGTTCGACGAGCACTTTTGAGGGGAGTGGCAAGCGGAGCCAGATGCACATATCTGTAGGAGGCTGCCTGCAGGCGAACCGACACACTGTAGAAGCGTCGCTGGCGGCGTGATTCAGGCCTTGCCAAAGGACTGTGGCTTTTATGTAGGAGCTATGCTTGCATGGCGAACCGAGCGTAGCGAGACAACAGACCCCCAGATCTGCCCGTCTTTTCTGAAAACCTGTCGAGCTCTGATATCCCTGATCGCCCTACGGTCGATTTCCGCGCAAGCGCGGTTCGCACCTCAAGAGGTGTTATTCGCTGCGCTCACCCTTCGGGCCGCACTGCAAAACGTGCGTTACTCCGCTACGCTCCGTTTCTACAGCGGCTTCGTAGAAATGCCGAGGTCCGAGGAACTTTCCACCCTTTCCAATCGAGCGTAGCTCGTAGCTAGCGAATCACGCTATCCCTCAATAACGCCCGCCAGTCTGACTCTGCTTCCCCTGCCGAGAGCGTCCACAGCCAGTTGCCGTTTTCATCCAGCGCTTCCAGAGCCGTCAACACCTGACCATCACCGGGCTTACGCAGGCGCCACAGGCTGTGCATCTTTGCCATGTCCAGGGACACCAGCGCGCCGTTGTGGGCCAGATGGCAATGACTGCCCTGCCAGCGCGGCGACGACCAGGGTGCGGTCATGCACAAACGCACCCCCTGATTACCCACACACAAGGTGGTCGCCTTATCGCAACGCGACGCATCCGCCAGCACCGCCGGCAAGGTTTCCGGGCGCACCCGGCAGGCAAAGCTGTCACGCACCGACCGATACAGCACATCTCTCTGATTGTGGCAGCGCTGCAACAGCTGGGAAAAATCCTCCTCATCGACACTGGCGGCCCAGTCGCGTTCCAGCTGCGATAGTGACCCCAACTCACCCGCCACAATGTGCGGCAGGCCGGCAGGCGGCGTTAGCGTCTGCTGATCCGGATGCAGCATGGCACAGACCAGTTCCTCAAAGGCAAGGCCGCCACTGTCCGGGGCCACTGCCATCTGTTGCAGCGGTTGCCCCTGACGATCGAAAAACACCAGGCTGCGGGCCGGCAAGGCGCCGGTAGGTTCCAGTACAGCCAGCACGGAATGCCACTGGGATACCTGCAGACTTTGTCGTAATCGACAACGGTCGCCGACTGACTCCAGCCACCACTCACCCTCATGGAACGCCGGGTAGTGCATGTTCTGGGAAACCCGGGAACCACTGGTAAAGGTGGTCACCACCAGGGAGCCGAGTCGATAGAGGGCCTTGAGAATGGCCAGCGGCTCGTCCTGCAATCGCAAAACCCGATCACCGAGTGCAGCGCCGCACTGCCGAAGCAGAGGAGATGCCGCCGGCGCCGGGGACCACGCCATCACTGACATGCTACCTCCAGATCGCCGCACCAACGGTCAAGGAACCGCTGAATAACCCTGTGCATGTTCAGCAAGGTGTTATTCAGAAGCGCCTTAATGGTCGATGGTGCTTGTTGTTAGGTGTGGAAAGCTGGCGGCGGCTGGCGATCCACGTCAGGGAGAAAAGAAAGCGCGGTATGCAACACGTCCCGGACAACAACGCGAAACAAGAATCCCGGGAGTTGGCGTAACTGACTCCGCGCTGGACCGCTTGGCGCAGCGCAAAGGCGTTAAATGTTGTTGCGTAAAGCGTGTTGCGTACCGCGTTATTTTGTCAGAATCAGCCGGTTATTGGAGGTGCGTCGCAACTGGTAACGCTCACCGGCATGCTCAATCCAGAGCTTGCCCTGATGATTGAGCAGCAAGCTGCTGGCAACACTGCTTTCTGCATTGATGGCAACCCGGCGGGTCGTCGTGGTGACGTTCTTCTTGAGCTGAGTCATGCTGGCCTCCTTGTCTGTATATGAGAATCATTATCATTACTGATTGAGGGTCCGTCAATCCTCTTCCCGAATTTTCTGACGGGAATCACAAAGCAGGCCTGAGTGTGTCTTTTTACGTGAACCCTTTACCTTGTCTGGCGTCCGCGATCAGACGTCTGCGCGCGTTGCTTTTCTTCGTCCGCCGTCCAGCATTCCCACCGGCAAGTGTTTTTACGTTCCCCTATCGAAAGCCCTGCACAACCGCGCTAGACTGAATTCATGAATACCGCGATGGCACACCCCATGACTGAATCCCCCCAGGAACGTCTGGCCGCTATCCTGGATAGCCACCAGCCTTCCTCCATTGTTACCGTCAGCCTCAACCCCATCCCCGTCGTCAGCCAATGGTGCAAAGACCATGACTGCAATCTGGTGGAAATCCAGGAGCAGGATCCCTTTGCGGCACTGGATGATATCGAGCGGGTAGATATGGCGATTGTGGCCGACCAGCTGGAGTACATGAGCCAGCGGGACGGCGAGGCGCTGATGGGCCTGCTGCGAAACCTGCACACCGATTCCATGGTGGCGGTGTACCAGCCCACCCTGGCCCCGCAGAAACTGCGCTGGCCCAGCAATGGATTTCTGGCACTGGGTTGCCGGGAACAGGGGCACTTTGCCCAGGATGGCCGCGAGCTGAACATCTACAGCTACGACCTGGACAACTACAACTTCGAGCGCAAATGGAACAACCCGCGTTTCTGGGCCAACCCGGAAAACTGGGGCAAATACTGGTGGTGAACACCCCCAAGCCCGACTGTAACGTAGGGTGGATTAGCCGAAGGCGTAATCCACAACCCTCCCTCTGCCGTTGACTCCAAAGCTATGGAGGCGCGACATCAACTCGCTGGCGAGTTAAAGGGAGGCCTGGATTTATCTCCACTGTGGGCAGGTGGATTACGCCTGCGGCTAATCCACCCTACTGGCCACCAAACGTCCCACCTGCAACGACCGACACGAATATTGCCGCCTTTCCCTGTGCACATCCCGCCCGCTGTGGTGAAATAGCGCCTTTCCGGCTACACCTTACAACCGACATGATCAGCCAACGTTTTCGCGAAATCCTCTATTTCTGGTGGCGCAACCTGGGGCCCATTTTCCTGGTCACGGCCCCCTTTGCGCTGCTCACCGAAGCCAGCCAGTGGCTGTTTGGGCCCAGCTTTGTGTTTCCGGAAGAAGCCGGCGGCGCCCTGCAGTTCAGCGGCATCAGCCTGGCTATCGTGCTACTCAGCCGGCCCCTGGCGGAAGGCGCGTTGATCGCCCAGCTCGCTGCCGCGCGCACCGGCAAACCGGCAGGGCTGCTGCAGTGTCTGGCCGCCGCCTTGCTGGTCTATCCGATGCTGTTGGCCACCTATGCCATCATGGCCGTGGGTGTCTCACTGGGCTGGCTGGCGTTTTTCTTCCCTGCGCTGTGGGTCTACACCCGCCTATGTTTCGCGCCTTTCCTGGTCGTCCTGAAGCGCCGCAACCCCATCGATGCGCTGCGTCAGTCCTTCGCCATGACAGAAGCCCAGCAGTGGCCGCTACTGCTGATACTGGTGCTGGTATTCCTTGCCTATCTGCTGATGAGCAGCATCCTGGCCAGCCTGGTCACGTCCATCATCAGCCAGCCCCAGGCTACCGCTCTGCTGGTGGGTTTGCCGATCAGCCTGATGAGCGCACTGGTGAATGTAGCCGTATTCCGCTATTGGGAAATGGCACAGGACAGTGCCACGTAGAACCGGTAAGAGGTGACGGTAATGTTTTGACTTTCCCGCCACCACCATTGCCCGCTTTTTGGCCATGCCGACGCTCGCCCTTGCGGATACACCCGACACCGCCCACTGACGTTTTGTCACCGACTTCGACCAAAGCCGCCATGGCAAGTGGCTGTTTTGATGGCATACTGCCCTGAAGAATAAACCAACCGGGGATATCGCGTGCCACAACACACTATGCATCTGAGCTGGAACGCCCATGGCGAGGATCACTACCTCTGGCACCTGGCCGATGGCAATGAAGTCCGTGTGGTGGATGGCCATCATGGCCAGCAGGAATTCATGGAACCGGAAGAGGCCTTTATTGCCGCCCTGGCCAGCTGCCACCTGTTGTCGTTTCTCACCGAAGCGGCCCGCGAAGGCCTTTCCGTGACCAGCTACGATGACGCCCCCGAAGCTGTCCTTGGCCAGAACGAGCAGGCAATGATTTATGTGCGGCAGGTATTGCTGCAGCCGCTGGTGACTTTCAGCGGCGAACAACCGGACGCCGGCAAGATCCAGGCCCTGCACCAGCGCGCCCACGAGAAATGCTTTATTGCCCAGTCGGTGAAAAGTGAAGTGCTGATCAAACCGAGAGGATAAGAGTTGTAGGAGCGGCGCTTGAGCCGCGAACCGCGCTTGCGAGGAAATCGACCGCAGGGCGATCAGGACTTTCCGCGCTCGACAGACTCAAGAAAGAATGGCGGACAGACGTTGGTCTTTGTCGTCTCGCTGCACTCGGTTCGCACCTCAAGCGGTGCTCCTACAGCAGCTTCGTAGAGGTGGCGAACCTTTTGCTTTCAAGCCGAGCTTAACTCGTCCCTCATTTCCGCTCGTAAACCACGAACGAATAATCGTACGGATTCGGCCCTTCCGCGGAAAAATCTTCCCGGCCGATCTCTTTCCATTCAGCGGTGTCGTACTCCGGAAACCAGGTATCGCCGTCCACCTCCGCATGCACTTCGGTGAGATAGAGCCGGTCCGTTTTCGGCAGGGCCAGCGCATAGATCTCTGAGCCCCCCATCACCACTGCCTCGTCCTGCCCTTCGATAAAGGCCACGTTTTCCGCCATGGTCACCGCCTCTTCCAGCGTCGCCACCACCTTGGCGCCTTCCGCCTGAAAATCCGGCTGGCGAGTGATGACGATATTGGTGCGACCGGGTAATGGCTTGCCCAGAGAATCCCAGGTTTTGCGGCCCATGATCACTGGCTTGCCAAAGGTGACCTGCTTGAAGTACTTCAGGTCGTTGGGCAAATACCAGGGCAGCTTGTTATTGCGGCCGATCACATTATTGCTGGCCTTGGCGACCATCAGGGAAAGACGAATGGACATGCAAACCTCACTGACACGCAGCACGCTTGCATGCACCACGCGTGGCGGCGTGTTGCGTGAAGCGCAAAAGCGTTTTTTTAAATCGCCACCGGCGCCTTGATATGGGCGTGGGGCTCGTAATCGCTCACGGTGAAATCGTCAAAGGTAAAAGCGAACAGGTCTTTCACCTCCGGGTTCAACGTCATGGTGGGCAGCGGACGCGGATCCCGGGCCAGCTGGGTATCTGCCTGCTCCAGATGATTGGAATACAGGTGCGCATCACCCAGGGTATGCACGAAATCACCAGGCTCCAGACCACAGACCTGCGCCATCATCAACGTCAACAACGCATAGGAAGCGATGTTGAACGGCACGCCCAGAAAGATATCGCCGCTGCGTTGGTACAGCTGACAGCTCAACTTGCCGTCTGCCACATAGAACTGGAACAGACAATGACACGGCGGCAGCGCCTGCTTGCCGGCGGCCGCATTGGCGTCCGGGGAAATGGACGGATCCGGCAGCACCGCCGGATTCCAGGCACTGACCACCAGGCGACGGGAATCCGGGTTACGCTTGATCTCCGCCAGCACCTCACTGATCTGGTCAATCACCTGGCCATCATGGGTTTTCCAGCTGCGCCACTGCTCGCCATAGACCGGCCCCAGCTCACCCTCCGGGGTCGCCCAGCCATCCCAGATCGACACCCCGTTTTCCTTCAAATAACGGATATTGGTGTCGCCGGAAAGAAACCACAGCAGCTCGTGAATGATGGAGCGCAGGTGCAGCTTCTTGGTGGTGACCATGGGAAAGCCTTCACTCAGATCAAAACGCATCTGGTGACCGAACACCGCATAGGTACCGGTACCGGTACGGTCTTCCTTGAAGGTGCCATGCTCACGCACGTGGCGTAGCAGATCGAGATATTGCTTCATGAACGACTCCGGGAAGGGGTAGCGACACGATCATCATGGCGGTAGGCCCACACCATCATGGCGGCACCGAGAATGATCATCGGGATGCTCAATAACATCCCCATGGTCAGCCAGCCACCGCTCAGGTAACCAAGGTGGGCATCCGGTTCACGGAAAAATTCCACAAAGGTTCGGCCCAGACCATAACCCACCCCAAACAGCCCGGTCACCGCCCCGGCCGGGCGGGGCTTGGCCGAATAGAACCACAGCACGAGAAACAGCAGCACCCCTTCCAGCGCAAATTCATACAGCTGGGAAGGGTGCCGTGGCAGGCGATCAGGATCAGTGGGGAACACCATGGCCCAGGGCGCATCACTGGTGCGCCCCCACAACTCTGCATTGATGAAATTACCCAGGCGTCCGGTGGCCAGGCCGATCGGCACCATGGGCACCATGAAATCTGCCACCTGGAAAAACCGTTTGTTGGTCTTGCGGCCGAACAACCAGAACGCCACCAGCACCCCAATGGCGCCACCGTGGAAGCTCATGCCACCATCCCACAGCTTGAACAACCAGATCGGATCATCGAGAAACTTGCCGAAGTTATAGAACAGCACATAACCCAGCCGGCCACCCAGGATCACCCCCATGGCGCCGTAGAAGACCAAATCGCCCACCTGATCCTTGGTCCAGCCAGAGTTCGGCTGTTTGGCGCGATACACCCCCAGCAACCAGGCAGCGGCGAAGCCGATCATGTACATCAGGCCGTACCAGTGCACCTGAAGGGGACCAATGGCGATCGCCACCGGATCAATCTGCGGAAATTCCATAATGCCTATCCCAAAACCAGCCTGAGGCCGATGACAAACAACACCACCGCGAACACCTTCCTAAGCATCGCCGAAGGAAGCCGGTGGCTGAGTCGCGCCGCCAGTCTCGCGAACGGAAAACTGGTGAGCACTATACCGGCTGTTGCCGGCAAAAACACATAGCCCAGCGCCCCTTCGGGGAGCCGGGTTTCCTGCCAGCCGGCCACCGCAAAACCCAGGGTGCCGGCAATGGCGATGGGCAAACCACAGGCGGAGGCGATAGCCACTGCCTCCTGCATTTTCAGGCGACACCAGCTCAAAAAGGGCACCGTCAACGAACCGCCGCCAATACCAAAAATGGCAGACCCGGTACCAATCAACACCCCGGCCACACCCAGACCCGCCGCCCCGGGCACCCGCTCCGGCAGGTTACCGTCCGGCGCCTTGCGGCCCGTCAGTGCCATCTGCAAGGCAATCACCATGGCAAACAGACCAAACAAACGGGTCAGCAGTTCCCCTTTCATGGCATCGGCGATAAAGGCCCCGGCGAAGGCACCCAGCACAATGCCCACGCCCAGCCGCAACACCACCGGCCAGCGTACAAAGCCGGCCGTGTGGTGGGTACACACCGCGCTGATGGAAGTAATCATGATAGTGCTCAGGGAGGTGGCCACCGCCATCTTCGCCACCAGATCAGCGGGAAAACCGAGCCCGTGAAACAGAAAGATCAGCGCCGGCACAATCACCACGCCACCGCCCAGGCCCAGCGCCCCGGCCAGCAGGCCAGCACCCACGCCGACCCCCAGACAAATCAGAAACAGTTCCCACATTGGCCGGCCCTTATGCCAATCACTCGCAAGGCAGGTATGCTAGCACGGTGTGACGCCAGACGCCGGACGCTGACCACCTTTCAGGAGCCCACATCAGGCCGCGGAGCAAGCGGATTCGCCTGCAAGCAGGCTCCTACAATCACCGAAAATGCACGGCAACGATTAACCCTGAACCGCTGCAGGAAAGTTTGAATGTGTATTGTACTACTGGACTGGCAACCAGATTCTCCCACCCCCCTGCGGATGGCCGCCAACCGGGATGAATTCCACGCCCGCCCCGCCGAGCCCGCCCGCTGGCGCGGCGATATCTTCTGCGGTCTGGACCTGACCGCCGGCGGCACCTGGCTGGGCATCCACCGCAACGGCCGCGTCGCCGTGGTCACCAACTACCGGGAACCCATCACCGACCGGCAAACCGGCGAACGCTCCCGGGGCCTGCTGCCCCTGGCATTCCTGGAAGGCAGCGACTCCCCGGAACAGTTCTGCCGGGAGCTGGCCGAAGAACAACACCACTACGGCGCCTTCAACCTGCTGGTAGGCACCCCGGAAAGCCTCTGGTATCTGGGCAATCGCGGCGCCGCCCCGCAAGCGGTCACCCCCGGCATTCACGGCCTGTGCAACGGCCTGCTGGACGACCCCTGGCCCAAGGTACAGCGGGCCAAACAACGCCTGGCCAACGCCATCACCGCCGACTGCAGCACAGAACAGCTCATGGACGTGGTCAACGATCACTACCAGCCCCCGGACAGCGAACTCCCCGATACCGGCGTCGGCCTGGATCTGGAACGACTGGTGGCACCGGTCTTTATCCAGTCCCCCACCTACGGCACCCGCGCCAGCAGCGTGGTCGAGCTGCATCGCGACCACGACCCGATCATGCTGGAACAGGGCTGGCTGCCGGACGGCAGTGCCAACGGGAGCATCCAACGTAGCTGAATTGCGTTAAACGGCTCTCACTGGCGACAACTGTCAGCGATTTCCTACAGATATCCACTGGGCGGCCTGTTAGCGTTCCCTGCTTTGATCCGGCAAGGAAGCAGGAGAGGCTCATGGTCACGTCATCATTACGGGCAGCGGACCCGTTGCCCGGCACATCATCCCCTTACATCGCCACCATCATTTGCCGGGATGGCGCCCTTCTGGTCACCACCCCGAATCACGACAATCCGCAGCCGGTCCGTCACGTCGCCGAAACCGTCACCACCCTGCAGGAAGGTGACCGGGTACTTTGCCTGCTTGATGACACTATCGGGGTGGTGGTCACCGACCGCATCGTTCCACTGGCCGATAGCCACCCGGGCGCGGATCTGGTCACCGAACTGGACAATGGCCAGCTCCTCTTCGATGCCCCCAAAGGCCTGCTACTGCGTACCGGCGACGCCCAGATAGAGCTGCGCCCGGATGGCACCCTGCTGCTTGATGGGCGGGAAATCCACGCCATCGCCGACGGCATCAACCGCCTGCTTGGCGCCCGTATCGAACTCAACTGACCGCCCATGCCCGCAGCCATCCGCCTCAGCCACTATGCGCTCAACGCCCCCACCGGCACTCACCCGGCCGGGGTCTATTTGGCCTGCCAGGCCGGAATACCGGCGTATCAGGCCGACAGAAACCTGTGCATTCCCGACCCTACCAGCGGCAACTCCGACCCGGTCATGCTGGGACGAATCCCCGCTGAACACGACGAGGCCCCGTTCAACCCCCAGCGCCTGATCCCGGCCCTGGATGCCCTGCTGGACGAGAACAGCCCAGCCCTGACAGACAGCCGGATACTGCTTTGCCTGCCGGCGCCGGACCGGGCACGTCATGAACGCCTGCAGCAGGCCCTACTCACCTGGCTACACAATCGGCTGGCAGAGGTATCCCCTGCCGGCGAAATACGGGTGACCTGCCCCCGCACCCTGCCCGAAGCGCTGGCGGAAGAGTGGCAGCATCTGCAGCAAGGGCACCTCACCGCGCTCACCCTGCTCGGGGTCGACAGCCTGCTTAACGAGGAAACCCTGAACGAACGGCAGCCCGCTAACGACGTACGCACCCATAGCTGGAGCCATGGCCGGATACTCTCGGAGGCCATCGCCCTGGTGAGATTCGAAGCAAGCGACACCCTGCAACCCGGCGACATTAGTTGCACCGGCCTTGGCAGCCACTCGGCATCCGCAACGGATCACCCCCATCAACAGGGCCAGGCCCTGGCCACCGCCGCCCGACAGGCCGTAGAAAATGAGGCCGTTTCCCGTCCGGATCGGCTGGTACTGGCGCACGCACAAACCCGCGACCATGAACTCAGCTGGCATTCCACCCAGACAAGCCTGTGGCCGGTGCGTCTTTCCAACCGCGACAACCTGGCCATGCGAAAAGGGGAAAAAGAAGCGCCGCAACCGACACTGCCAGCACCACTGCATATCCTGCGCCCGGCGCTCACCATCGGCGATAGCGGAGCAGCCACCCTGCCAGTGGGCCTGATCACCGCCTGTGAAGCGCTGCGTTTTCGCATCTGCCCGGCGGATACCGCCCTGGTACTGGACAGCCCCGGCGGCCCGCAGCACCTGGCCATGCAACTGCACCATCAACGACAAGACATCGCACAACACCCCGGTTCAATGGAAGGAACCCGCCATGAGTAATATCCTGATCAACGGCCTCACCGCTGTTCACGCCGGCTCCGGTGGCACCCTTGTCACCATGGATATCTGCAAGACCCCGCCTTTCTGTCAGCCCATTCCCTACAGCAACGTGGCCATGAGCACGGATGCCGCCGGCACCGCCAGCTCCGTTCTGGTCAACGGCAATCCGGTTTGCCATGTGGCCTCCACCTTCGCCAAAAGCAGCGGCGACATGGCGGGAACCTGCGGCGGGATCATGTCCGGCACCATTGCCGGGCAAGCGGAATTTCTCACCTTCTCACCCAACGTCTTCGTGGAAGGCCAGCCCGCCGTGCGCCAGAGCGACATGATGGTGTCCAACATGCGCAACACCGCACCCGCCCCGCTTCAGCAGGCCGGCGCCGGCCTGCCCCAAGGGCTCACACCGGAAGAAACCGAAGAACAAACCATCGCACCGACCCATCGTCTTGATGTGGACAACCAGGCTCCCGCCCAGCCCCGTCGTCGCCACTTCGTGCGCCTGCGCAGGAGGGTAAAATGAACGCCCAAACCCGCTTCCTGGCCGACAATGAAACCGTCGGCAACAGAACTACCGCCTCTTTCTACGTCAACGGGGAAGACGCTTCGGAACTGTTTCTGGAATTCAACGACAACCGCACCCGCTATCCGGATGCCGTTGCAAAAGGCCTGAAAGAAAGCGGTTACCTGAGCAAAGACAGCGACAACCTATATCTGGTGCCACTGGGGCAAGGGCTGCCTGTAGTCCGGGACGACACCAGCACAGACGCCCTCACCGCCCTCGGCCACATCAAACCCGTGCGCTTTGCGGACCCGGAAGGCCAGCATCTTGCGCCCCTTCGCGACAACGGCAGACTGTATATTTTTGTCGGTGGCTACCTGTGGCGGGAACTGGTGGTCAGCGATGACGGTAACACCTTCCGCGACATCAACCTGGCCAAGTACCAGGGCTGCGACCAGCGCCCACCGGACGACGGCATGGAAACCGAAATCGGCGCCATCACCGTCCCCCACCGCCTCAATGGCGGCCCGGTACTACTGCAAATCGCCTTCTCGGAAATCCCCTGGAGCTGGGCCCTGATCGAAATCCTCGGCGGCCTGGCCGATGAAGACCCCCGTTACCTGCCCAGCCTGCCGGAACACGCCCCCTACCAGTGGCATCGCGACAACGTGGACCACGCCCTGCGCCTGCAGCGGACCACGCTGTTAAATGTGAATAGTTTCGATGGCCAGGGCTCGCCGGACACCCTCAAACAAACCGCCCTGATCGGCGCCCAGCAAGCCAACGACCTCTACAACCAGCCCGACGAAAACGGGCTGCTAGCCCTGCCCCAATTGAGCCGCGCAGATATTCAGGACAACCTGCCAGTGGCCGCCCTGCAGGACCCGCTGGGGATTGCCTTTGAAGGAGTCGGCAAACTCACCCTGCTGATGAATGAGCTATGCCAGCATGTAATGGAAATCGACCGGCATGAACATGCCAAAAGTGCGGTGTATGCCTATCAGACGTTTTTCAACCAATCCCTGCACCAACGAGAAACCTACATAGCGGGCCGAGCAGGCGAGCAGAGCCGCTATGTACAACACTCCGACTCCGCCGACAATCTCCGAGATGCCGCCGACAGGTTGGACCGGGACCATCTGGAAGCGATTTTGCGCGTGAAAGAACGCCGCGAACTGCGCCAGACAATCCGCCAGCAACGCCGGGAAACCATCGCTTGGCTGGATAGCAAAACCCCGGAGGGCAACGACGCCAGCCAGGGCTTCCAATACTTCCTCTCCCCCTGGGAAGCCCTGCGGGACTACGCCTGGCTACCCGTTCCCGGTGACGAGCAACGCCACACCCTGAACCCGGACGAAGACCATGCCACCCCGGACTACAGCGCCTTCTGGAAAGCCATCTCCGGCCTGCTGTCCGGCCTGGGCTCGGATCCGTCCGTCATCGACAGTGCCTACGATGCCGACCCGGATCCGGAATGGGATGACGATAACGACCCCGTGCATGCACTGAGAAGTCAGCTCCTGAAGCCAGATCATCCCCTCCACGCCGCCCTGATCCCCGGCGCAGATCAGATCCCTGTGGATGACGACTACCTACCGGAACTGGAAGAAGCAAAAAAACCTGCCACGGACAGCAACTTCCGTCACGCGGCCTATGCCGCCGTCACCGGTAGCCACCCGGACTGGTGGTACTGGCAGCAGACCCGCAACCAGACCGAGAGCATCGTCGCCAGCCTGCTTTTCGGTTTCCAGAAGCAATGGCAAGACGCTCTGGCCAACCAACAAGAAGACACCATTGAAATACTGATGCGCCTGGGAAAAGGGTCCGGCCCGCCGGATCTGCACGGCGCCCGGCTGTTCAAGACAGGCAGCGTCATCCCCGAAGGCTGGATGATCATTGATGCCAAGGAACGCGTCTTCGAACCCCTGAAACGCTCACAACGGCGCGACATCATTCGCCAGGGCGGCCTGGACGCAGAAGGCCGGGTCAAGGTGCTCGACCCCACCGACCCCGGCAAGGTACTCGGCAGCAGCGACGCCACGGAACTGACCTATAACCGGGGCATCCCACGCCAACTGACTAATCAAAACTGGACCGACCTGTATCAGGAAGTCGGCCAGGACGGCTTGACCCGCGTAAAACAGACCGTCATGGCCGTACCGCCCACCAGTGAATATGCACGGCACTGGAATCAGCCGGACAGTCAGGCGAGTACTGGTGCAAGACTCACAACCGGAGCCATCAAGGTAGCGAACAAGACCTTGCCGCCTGCGATGGGGCTTTTGGAGGTTTTTAATTTACTTTCTGTATATGAGAACGGAAAAAAAAATGGCTGGGGTATACGCAACGCCTCTCAATTCTTTATTGGAGGAATTGCATTAACTTACTGCATAGCAGATACCGCAGTCCAGTTAGCCGGGGAGGATAGAGTAGCGAACTGGTTGACCTTTAAAAAATGGAAAAGGGTTTCCAGATTCACCAAAAATATAATTACCGGAACAAAAAACTTTAGAACATTCAAGGTCTATAACTTCAAAATGATAGGGGTGGGACTAACCGGGTTTGGTGCTTTCTTAAGCGCCTGGGATGCCGGCATACAACTGGAGAAGGGAAATTACGAAAGCGCCGCAGCCCATGGAGTGGCCGCCGGGGCCATGGCAGGCGCAACCTTTTCACAACTGGGCCGCTCCCTGGTATTAAACTCCATTAAAAGCACCATGTTCACCCGGGCACTGGTAGTGCTGGGCCCCTGGGGCTGGGCCTTTACCGCCGTAAGCATCATTGCGGTCATTACCGCCGAGTGGCTCAAGCTGAGCCCCTTGGAACGCTGGGCCCAGTTCGGCCCCTTCGGCGACGACCCGGAAGACCGCTTTACGGAAGAATACCGTGACCTGACAGTCGGGCAGGTCTATCAATCCCTGCTGTCCCTGCTGATGACTCCCAAACCCATCATTACCGAAAGCCAAAATCCGTCGAACCAGTTCAAGGTTGAAGTCCATGCCCCGGTGGCCGGCGAAAACGGCAAGATCCACCATGCCGTGGTCTATCAGGATCAACATGGCGACCTGCAAACGCTCAAGTCCCTCGCCTGGGTGCCCATACTGGCGAATAAAGAAGACCCGCAAAGCCGTACCGGCCTGATCGCCTGGTACGAAAAACCGGAATTCTTTGGCACTTGCACTTTCTATGTGCGCGCCCGCTTCTTCCATGAAGAGGAGGAATGCTGGCTTCCGTTCAGGCCCGAAGACGTCGCCCTGGACAGTGGTAATGATCACACAGCGTTAGACCCGGACACCGCCCCAAGAGGCTGGGCTCAGGCCACCCTGACACTGAAGAAAGCTGATCCCAGAACTTTCGCCTTCTAACGCAACCCATGGCTATTGCAAATATTTAATCGATATGGATAGAGAAAGCACTTACCAACCCTCGGCCTACAACAGCCAGATCCCTCGTGATTTACCCAAGGGGAAATCACCGGATGAGCGCGGCGGTTACTTCACCCGAACAGCCTACGGCACACCGCTGCCTCTTCCTGGCGCCCAATGTCGGGAATATATCGCCGAAGCCCAATGCGATGTATTTGACCTGGAGAAAATACAGAATAATGGCTCCGATGAGAAAAAATGTCGTTATATGCGGAATCCACATCTGATGGATTTCTGGCCTACCCTTTTTGAATGGCCGGTTATGGCAAGTACACTCTGTTACGTCGCAGGGTGGTTTTGCTTTGGGGGAGGGTTATCAGTAACAGTTTTATTATTTCTAATGGGGGGAACTGAGGAGCTATTGAAAGCGCTACCCCACATGATGCCTATATTCCTGTTTTTTTTCCTTTCTTGGGTAATATTAATGCTATTAACAAGAGGTGAACCAAAACTAAAAAAAGACACCCGCTTCTACCGCCGCTCCGGCATGGTCAGCATCTACCAGAAAGACGAAGACCGCCTGGAAGTGCCATTCGATGAGTTCGATCCTCATCTGACCCCCCGCACCGGCCCCACCGGCTCAACGGGCTTCCTGCTTCAACTCGTTCACCGTTACTCCGACCTATTGATTCAGCATATCAACGTCTATAACGAAGAATTCGAGGTTTATCTGGAATGGGAGCGGCTGCATCAATTCATGGATATTTCTCAGCCCATTCCGGACCGCGTGATCACCGAACCCGCCCGTCAGTTCGACCCGGTCACCGCCGAATACGACGAGAAACACGATCGACCCAAACACTTCTGGCGCGACATGAGTGATGAAGAGTTTGAAATACGCCGCGAAGCCGCCAGAAAAGCCGCCAAGGACTTCCCCTGGGGAAAAACCCGGAAACAGGCCCTGGCCAGTGGATGGAAACCCTCAGAGCATCGCATCGACTGGCAGGTCCTGAAGGAAAAGCAACAGACCGCATGACTGAAGCCCAATCCACAAAGTCTGTTGCGTACAGCATGGAGCATGAATCGGTTTACGCTGTCACTGCTTACAACAGTCAAAATGAAAATCTCCCTAAGCGTGAGAAGAGCAGAAACAATGACAGTTATTTCACCAAGGTTGCCCGCGGCAACCCGCTTGGCCTTCCAACAGGTACGCACTGCCAAGAATATCTGGCAGAATGGCAATGCAATACTTTCCAGCAAGATGCTTTACAAACCAAAAAATCCGACGAGCAACAATGCCTGGAAATGCGAAACCCCCACCTTATGGAGTTTTGGCCGACACTATTTGAGTGGCCTGTATTTTCACATATTTTAAAACACGGATTCGCATGGCTTACATTTGGAGGAGGAATATCAAGCACAATATTTTTATTTATAATGGGAGGAACTGAAAGCGTAAAACAAGCCGCACCGCACATAGCTCCTCTCTTGTTGTTTTGTCTATCCATATGGCTACTATTAAAAACAATCACTCGAGGGTCTCCAAAACTAAAAAAGGACACCCGCTTCTTCCGCCGCACCGGCATGGTTAGCATTTATCGGAAAGGTCAGGATCGACTGGAAATCCCCTTCGAGGAATTCGAACCTACCATGACATACCGAACCGGGGCTGCCGGCTCTACGGGCTTTATGCTGCAACTGACCCATCGGCAGTCGGATATCGTTATCAGTCATATCAACGATTACCCTGAAGAGTATCAGGTCTATCTGGAGTGGGAACGACTCCACCAGTTCATGGATATATCGCAACCCCTGCCTGACAGAATCGTTACTGAACCTGCCCGCCAATTTGACCCTGTCACTGCTGAATACGACCGGAAAACAGGACGCCCAAAACACTTGTGGCGAGACATGAGCCGAGAAGAGCTCCGTGAGCGCCGTGAAGCAGCCAAGAAAGCAGCCAAAGATTTCCCCTGGGGAAAAACCCGCGCACAGGCCCTAGCCAGTGGATGGAAACCCTCCGAGCAGCGCATAGACTGGAAAGCCCTCGAAGCAACTCGGCAGGAAACCTGAAAGGTCATTCAGGCTGATCATTTTTCTGGATCACCACCGCCACAAAAACGGGCTATTCGCAAAATGGTGTAGAGGAACAATACGCCCGTAGCTGAATCATGCCGTCTGTGTAGGGTGGATTAGCCGCAGGCGTAATCCACAATCCTCTCTCTGCCGGTGGCTCCACGGGTTGGGGATCTGATCACAACTCGTTGGTGGGGACTTGAGGTTGGCGTTACCGGCAGCAAGGTGGATTACGCCTGTGGCTAATCCACCCTACGTATAAACAGGTCTTTGCCGACAAACCTGTGTCACTGCCCCAGCATCAGCCCCGCATAAAACCGCACCATGTGCGGGTACTGCTCACGGGGCAGGCGTTCGTTGTGGCCGTGGAAGCGGGCCAGGTCGTCCTGGCCGAGGGAGACCGGCATAAAGCGGAACACCTGGTCGGACAGGTGCTGGTAGTGGCGGGCGTCGGTGCCGGCGATAAGCAAGTAAGGGGCGACCACCGGTTGTTCCGGTAACGCCCGCGCCAATGCCGCCAGACGGTCAAAGGTGGCTGAGGGAATGTCGGTGACGGCCGATGGGTCGGACAGGAAGGCGCCCCTGGACGTCACGCTGATATTTTCCGGTAATTCGTTTTGCAAATAGGCCTGCAGGCTGTCACGGGTCTCTCCGGGGGCCAACCGGAAATTCAGGGTGGCGCTGGCGGTAGCCGGCAGTACGTTTTCCTTTATCCCGGCTTCCAGCAAGGTAGGTGACATGGTGGTGCGAACCAGAGCATTGGTTTCCGGTTTGCCTTCCAGTTGGCGAATGATCAGCGGCTCGAACAGCCACAAGTTGGCGAACACCAGCCGCTTGGCGAAGGGTTGGTGGGGCGCCACCTGTTCCAGCATCTGCCGGGTGGGCAAACTCAAAGAAGCCGGGCGGGGGTGGGTCTGCAGATGATTGATGGCTGCCGCCAGATCACCGATGGCGGTTCTCTCTGGCGGCCGTGACGAATGCCCCGGCTCGGCCTCTGCCTGCAGCTCCACTGTCATGTAGCCTTTCTCGGCAATGCCCATTAATGCCACCGGGCGATCAAGGCCCAGAGTGCTGCCAGGTAGCATCATGCCGCCCTCGTCCAGGATCAGACCAAACCGCAGGCCCTGCTGTTCCAACCAGGCGGCAATCTTCACTGCGCCCTCGCGGCCACCGATTTCCTCATCGTGACCGAATGCCAGATACACATCACAGGCGGGCGTCTGGCCGTTTTGCAGCAAGGCTTCCGTGGCTTCCAGAATCGCCATCAGGCTGCCCTTATCATCCAGAGCGCCGCGCCCCCAGACAAAGTCGTCATCCACTACTCCGGCAAACGGTGGGTGCTGCCATTGTTCCGGGGACGACACCGGCACCACATCCTGATGGGCCAGCAGCAACTGTGGCGGGCAGTCGTTCTGGCTGTCCCAGTGATACAGCAGGCTGTGATCGAAGGTTTTCAGGGAAAGGGTCTGGTGGGTCAGCGGAAAGCTGGCGCGCAGAAAATCATGGAAGCCCACAAAAGCATCGGGCTGCTCCGGCAGCGTCGCAAAACGCAGGGCGCTGGCCAGTCGCTCCACCATAGCGTCCTCATCCATGGCCTGGTGCAATTCGGGCAGGTCGGCAACGCGGTTATCCGCCTGCGGCAATGTCAGGGTGTTATAGAGCAGGACTGCGAGCAGAATCAGTACGGCCAATACCAGCAATTGTAGCAAGCGCTTCATGTTTTCCCCGCCTTTATTGATGCGTTGTTATTATCACACTCCCAGACTAGCGAAGAGTTCTTCGCTGCAGGCCTGCGCAGACTTTCCCGCCGTATCAATACCAATAACCGGCACCAACCAGGCTTCATACTCCCGGGCCTGAACCGCTGACCAGGTCGGCACAATCAGGCCAGGTAGAGAGGATTCCCGATTTTCCACTCGGCAACGGTGTTCTTCAGCATCGGAACAGATGACTTCGATATTGATGCACGCGGCCCCAGCCGCGTCTGCCGCCTGCTGCCAGCCAACCCGAGAGGCTGCTACCGTGTTGCAGGAATCGCAGATCACCGACAAGCCCTGTTTCAGACAGTCCGTGGCCATGTAGGCCGCCAACTCATAGCCCTCGGCATGGATATGCAGCCCGCAGGTATCGCGCAAGCCCTGCTCCACAGCATCCACACGCAGATAGGTGGCGCCCGTGCGTTGCGCCAGCGCTATGGCCAGTGTGGTTTTACCCACACCGGGCAAACCGGCAAACGCATAGAGCACTGCCATCTGCGGGTCAGACCAGCGCCTTGCGATTGCGCAGCAATTCGCCCAGCCCGGCCTTGTCCAGTTGCAGGTCCACGTAGGCGGCGATGACTTCGCCGTTGTCCATGGCCAGCACTTCGTTGAGCAGCTGGCGGGTGAAGCTGGCTTTGACCTGGCGCACGGCGGCTTTCACCTTGAGCAGGTTGGAAGCATTCATGGACAGGGCATTGACGCCCATGGCCATCAACAGCAGCGCCGAACCCACTTCCCCGGCCATCTCACCGCACACGGACACCGGCACGCCTTCTTCATGGGCCTGCTCGACCACATGCAAAATGGCATGCAGCACCGCCGGGTGATAGGAGTTATACAGCGACGCCACCTGGCGGTTGTTACGATCCACCGCCAGCAGATACTGGGTCAGGTCGTTGGTGCCGATGGACAGGAAATCCACCCGCTGGGCCAGGGCTCGGGCCTGGTAAACGGCGGCGGGGACTTCGATCATCACCCCCACCTGGGGCATGGCAATGTCGAGGCCTTCGTCGCGCACTTCCAGCCAGGCACGGTGAATCAGATGCTGGGCCTCTTCCGCTTCGATCACGCTGGTGACCATGGGCAGCATGATGTGCAGGTTATTCAGACCATCGCTGGCCTTGAGCATGGCGCGCACCTGCACCATGAAAATTTCCGGATGGTCCAGGGTGACACGGATACCCCGCCAGCCCAGGAAGGGGTTGTCTTCCTCGATGGGAAAATAGCTCAACGACTTGTCGCCGCCGATATCCAGGGTACGCATGGTTACCGGGTGCGGCGCAAAAGCGGCGAGCTGCTCCCGGTAGATCACCCGCTGCTCCTCTTCGGAAGGAAAGCGGTCACGCACCATGAAGGGAATTTCCGTGCGATACAGACCCACCCCTTCGGCACCACGCTCGATGGAGCGGTTGATGTCGGTCATCAGGCCGGTGTTCACCTGCAGGGGGATACGGACACCATCCAGGGTTTCTGCCGGCTCATCGCGCAGCTTTTCCAGGCCCGCCTGAAGATTGGCTTCCTCGGCGATGATTTCTTCGAACTGTTCCTTGAGCTCCGGCGAGGCATTGGCCACCACCCGGCCGCGGAAACCATCAACGATGATTTCCTTGTCGTCCATTTGTTTCAGCGGCAGGTTCTGGGCACCCACCACGGTAGGAATACCCATGGCACGGGCGACGATGGCCATGTGCGAGTTGCGCGAACCACGGGTGGTGACGATGCCGCGAATCCGCTCACGGGGGACTTCCATCAGCATGGGCGCGGAAATGTCTTCGCCCAGCAGGATACAGTCATCCGGGAACACGATATGCCGGCGATTCTGGCTCTGCAGTTGCGCCAGTACCCGTCGCCCCAGGTCGCGCACATCCGCTGCCCGTTCGCGCAGATAGGGGTCATCCATCATCTCGAAATTACGCACGTGGGCATCCACCACGGTGCGCAGGGCACCCTGGGCCCACTGCCCCTCGCGAATATGAACGATCACTTCGGCGGGTAACGCATGCCGATCCAGCATGCGCAGATAAACATCAAACAGCGCCTGCTCTTCGGTACCCAGGCTCTTGGATGCGCGCTCGGCAAGATCTCGCACTTCCTGGCGCACGCGCACCAGCGCATCGTCCAGGCGGGCGATTTCCGCGCTGACATCCTCCACCAGACGATCCGGGACGGCAGACAGATCCGCTGCCGGAAACAACAGCACGCCGAAGCCGATGGCCGCACCAGCACAGCCGGGCAGACCATCATAAAAACTGGGCAGGTCTGCCCCTCCCGGATCCAGCTGATCGAACAGCACCCCGGAGGCATGGGCGTGAGCAATCACCGCCGACAACTGGGCGGAGATGGTCACCAGAAAGGCTTCTTCACTCTGATCGAAACGGCGCACATCACGCTGCTGCACCACCATCACGCCAAGCACCTTGCCATGGTGCATCACCGGCACGCCGAGAAAGGCATGGAACGGGTCTTCGCCGGTTTCCGCCAGATAATGGAATTTCGGATGGCTGAAGGCATCTTCCAGGTTCACCGGCTCTTCGCGCAAGCCAACCTGACCCACCAGACCTTCCGACAACCCCAGGCTGACATGCCCAACGGCCTCCTGCTTGAGGCCTTCAGACGCCATCAACACATAACGCTGCTCTTCTTCGTTACGCAGATAAATGGAGCACACCTCGGTGCCCATGGCATCCCGGACCCGTTTGGCCATCAGGTTCAGCGCGGAGGGAATATCCGCCGCGTTGTTCACTTCCTGGACAATGCGTCGCAGGGTATCAAGCATTGGGGTTGTCTCCCGGTGAAATCCGGTTCTTTTCCTGCTCTTCCCGTTCTCCCTTCAGGGCCGGGGCCAGTTCACGCAGGGCGCGGGCATAAACGCCGCGTTTGAAATGCACCACCTTGCGAATCGGATACCAGTAATTGACCCAGCGCCAGGCCTTGAATTCAGGGCTGTCGCTGGCGAACAGATCAATGGCTGCCTCTTCCGCCGTCAGCCGCAACAGAAACCACTTCTGCCGCTGACCAATACAATGGGGACGATTGCGAGGCCGACGCAGAAAGCGGCGCGGCAGACGATAAGTCAGCCACCCTTCAGTGCTGGCCACAATCTCCACATGTTCACGACGCAGACCGACCTCTTCTTCCAGCTCGCGAAAAAGCGTTTCCTCCGGGGTTTCTCCGGGCATCATGCCCCCCTGGGGAAACTGCCAGGCATCGCGGTTACCCACGCGGCGACCCCAGAATACCCGGCCATCCTCGCCGGCAATGATGATCCCGACGTTCAGCCGGAATCCCTTGTCATCAATAATGCCTGTCATGGTGTCTCTACGAGCCGGCACACCATTGCCGACTCTGGCTCCTTGTTGGCCCATTAAACCTTGCCGGGCAACCCGCAATCAATGCACAACCGTGCAACATCTGGTCCAGAAACGCTGTTAGCACGCCTGGCCACTCCCTATAACTTGTCATTCGCTTCGCATAAAATGTGCTGTTCACGTAAGGAGAGGCCATGACGCTCGCAATTTTCGACCTGGACAACACCCTGATCGCCGGCGATTCCGACCACTTGTGGGGGGACTGGCTGGTAGAAAAAGGCATTGTCGACCAGCAACATTACAAGGACACCAACGACCAGTTCTACGTGGATTACCAGAATGGCCGTCTGGATATCATGGCTTACCTGCGTTTTTCCCTGAACGTGCTGGCCGAGCATGACATGGCACAGCTGCATTTCTGGCGTGAGCAGTTCCTGGCAGAAAAGCTGGATGCCATGTGGCTACCCAAGGCAGAAGCCCTGCTGCAGAAGCACCGCGACCAGGGCCATACCCTGATGATCATCACCGCCACCAACGATTTCGTCACCGCACCGCTGGCGGACCGCCTGGGCGTGGATCACCTGATCGCCACCGTGGCCGAGTGCAAGCGTGAGCGCTATACCGGTAACGTGGCCGGCATTCCCAGCTACCGGGACGGCAAGGTGGAACGGCTGGCAGAATGGCTGCGTGCCAACAACGAAAGCCTTGCCGGCAGCTGGTTCTATAGTGATTCCCATAATGACTTGCCGTTGCTCCGAAAAGTGGACAACCCGGTGGCGGTGGACCCGGATGCCACCCTGGACCGGGAAGCACGGGAACAAGGCTGGCCGGTCATCAGCCTGCGCTGAGATTCATAGAAAGGGGAAGGGGAACCATGCGTTATTTTTTGGCCGCACTGCTGGCACTGGTGTTAAGCGGCTGCGACAGCAACACACCGGAGCCGGCGCCGGCCGAAGAGGCCGATCTGTCGGCCACGATGGCGGACATTCCGGCCACCGACTGGCAGCAAAGTGCGGACAAGGCCTTTCAGGACAATGCCGCCGCATGGCAGCAGGCCCTGGACGATTTCACGCAGAATCGCGAGCAGGCGCAACTGGATGAACTGCGCGATCGCCTGCAAAGCTGGTATGCCGCTTTTGTCGACCATTACCTGCTCGCGGCCAGCCGCTCCTGCCAGCTCGGGCAGCAGGAATTGCTCAACCGCATGGACACCTGGCCGCTCTACCCCGGCTATCTGGATGCCCTGCCGCAATGGCCGGAATCTGGCCTGATCAGTGACCCCTATCTGGAAATGACGCGTAAATCCCTGCGCACCCAACACGGCGCCACCGATGCCAGCGAAGCCAGCCTGGGCTTCGCCGCCCTGTTTGTGGCACTCAATGGCACGGAAGAAGCCCCCAAGGCATTGCCCTTGCTGGCCGGCGATGACGAGATCGCCCTGCGCCGGCGACAATATCTTCAGCTCGCCGCCGAGCAACTGGTGACCGATGCCAAGCTGCTGTCCGTGGAGGCGCCCCTTGATTCACAGGCCCTGAAATGCGGCCTGGAACAAACCCTGGCACGCCACGCCCGTAAAGACAGCAGCGATCTGGAAGCAGAAGGCCTGTTTATCCCGGCAACCGTGCGCGACGTGAATGCACAACGGTTGCTGAAGGGTGTGCGCAATATGGATCAGACCACTCTGGAGGCCTGGTCAGAAAAAGCGCCGGGGATTAAAGAGTCCATTGCGGCATCGGAAGAAGCAGGCAGCGAGGCGCTATCAGCCTGGTTGAACCAGCCCTGAAAGAGTAAAGCCTTTGTAGGAGCGGCGCTCGAGCCGCGAACCTGCTTGCGAAAACGCTGGTGAATCTGTTTCCCCTAGCTTCCCTCGGTTCGCGGCTCGAGCGCCGCTCCTACGAAGACAATCAACGCAGGACTGCACGCAGGGACAAACCATCAACCACAAAAAAAGCCCGCCGGACTCTCATCCGGCGGGCTTTTTTTGTGCTGAACGCTATTAGAAATTGTAGCGGCCGAACACACCGTAGGTATCACGGTCGCCACCGACGATAACGCGGGCGCCCAGATCCACCACCGGGGTCAGTTTGAACAGACCCTGGCCGTAAACACCCAGATCATCGTCGTACAGATCCATGTAGGTCAGGCCACCGGACAGTTCCAGCTGTTCAGTAGTGGCATGACGCAGACCACCACGCAGCTCGAAACCGATCTCGTCATCGGAATTGCCCGGATCAAAATCACGGTCATCGTAGATGATGTCGGCAGTCGTCACGAAGTCCAGGCCCCGCTGCAACGGCGTATGGAAGCCGGCACCGGCAGAAAGGCGAGTGCCATCCACATCGCCATCACGGAACGGTCCACGGTCATAATCACCGTCAAAGAAACCCAAGCCACCGCGCAGGAAGATGTGCTCGTCGAGGGCAAATGAGCCCTCTGCGGTCAGCGCATCCACGTCCACATCGTTATCCAGATCCCAACGATCATAGGCCAGCTGGCCGTAGGTGTAGGAAAAACCGTTATCACGGACCATGGACGTCCGCTGCTCAGCCATGGCCGGTGCAGCAACAGCCAGGGCGATCCCTGACACAAGCAAAGTTTTCTTAAACATAGAAAAGGTCCTCTCAATATCGATGAACGGCATCAATGTGCTCGCACTGTAATAGGAACATGGAGTCTCTTTCGCGCGAGCGGTTCCGTCTTTTTGACGGTTTTATAAAAATTTTCAATGCCGTTGGGTCTGCCAAAGCTGCTGTGGCGCTTTCAACCACAGCGGAAGTCTTCTTTATAAGCCTTAACAGGTGCACCCTTATAGCACAGGCTTGACCTTGGGGTTACCCTTAAGTTTGACAATCTGTGACAACACGCATGGTTCCGCCTTTGCAGGCCTATGGAGATCCCGATGCAGACACAGAGGTTCGATATTCAGGGCGCCAGCTGCCAGGGCTGCGTCCGCAAGATTCGCCAAGCGCTTGATCCTGTTGCTGGTGTCGACGATGTGCAGGTGGATCTGGACGCTCAGCAGGTGACTGTCACCGGCACCCCCGACAGTGCCGACGTGCAGGCGGCGCTGGCCAAGGCCGGTTATGCCGCCGAAGACAAACAGCAGACGGCACCATCATCGCCCGCCAGCACCGATCAGGAGCAGCAACTCGCCATTACCGGCGCCACCTGCGCCGCCTGCGTGCGCACCATCGAAAACGCCCTGCGCAACACGCCTGGGGTCACCCAGGCACAAATGAATTTTGCCGACCGCACTGCAAGAGTCAGTGGATCGGCAGACAGCCAGGCCTTGATCGACGCCGTGGAAAAAGCAGGCTATGGCGCCAGCCCGCTGGACGACAGCGATGACGGTAACGCCCGCGAGGAGCAGGAGCAGCAACACTATCGCAGGCTGTTACGTCATATGTGGCTGGGTCTGGGGCTAGGCGTACCGTTAATGGCCTGGGGGCTGCTCGGCGGTGACATGATGGTGCGCCCCGGTGAAGCCAGTCAGTGGGTCTGGCTGGGCATCGGCCTGCTGACCCTGGCGGTGCTGGCCACCGCCGGCCGCCACTTCTTTGTCGGTGCCTGGAAGGCATTTCGCAATCACAACGCCAACATGGATACCCTGATTGCTCTGGGCACCGGCGCCGCCTGGCTCTACTCCATGGCCGTGGTGCTGATTCCCGCTGCCCTGCCGGAAGCCGCCCGGCATGTGTACTTTGAAGCCAGTGCCATGATCATTGGCCTGATCAATCTGGGCCAGGCACTGGAAGTGCGTGCCCGGGGCAAAACCAGCGCGGCGGTAAAACGGCTGCTGGACCTTGGCGCCAAAACCGCCCGGGTGGTCCGCGATGGCAAGGAGCAGGACATTCCGGTGGACCAAGTGCAGACCGACGATATCCTGCGTGTGCGCCCCGGTGAAAAAATTGCCGTGGACGGCATCGTCGAGGAAGGCGAAAGCCGGCTGGATGAATCCATGCTCACCGGCGAACCCATGCCGGTGAGCAAGAGCGCCGGTGACACGGTCAGCGCCGGCACCCTCAACGAAGGCGGCACCCTGCTTTACCGGGCCACCGCCGTGGGCAAGGACACCGCCCTGTCACGCATCGTGGCGCTGGTGAAAAAGGCCCAGGGCAGCAAGCCACCCATCGGCCGCCTGGCCGACGACGTTTCCGCCGTGTTCGTTCCCACCATCATGCTGATCGCCGTGGTCGCTGCCCTGGCCTGGTTCAACCTGGGGCCAGAGCCGCGCATTACCCACATGCTGATCAGTGCTACCACGGTGCTGATCATTGCCTGCCCTTGTGCTCTGGGACTGGCCACGCCCATGTCGATCATGGTCGGCGTCGGCAAGGCTGCCGAGCACGGCATTCTGATTCGTGAAGGCGATGCGCTGCAGACCAGCAGCAAGCTGGACACCATTGTGCTCGACAAGACCGGCACCATCACCGAAGGCAAACCGGCGCTCACCGAGATTCTCTGCGCCGAAGGCCAGCAGGAAGACACCCTGCTGCAGCTGGCTGCCAGCCTGGAGAGCGGCTCTGAACATCCATTGGCACGCGCCATCGTGGAAGCGGCGGAGCAACGTGAGCTTACACCCGACCGTGCCGACAATTTCCAGGCCCTCAACGGCAAAGGCGTCAGCGCCACCCTGGACGGCAAACAATACCGACTCGGCAACCGTCGCTGGCTGGAAAGCGAAGGCATCACCGTCAGCCTGAACAGCGACTCGCTCACCGAGCGTGGCGCCACCCCCCTGTTCCTGGCCGAAGACAACAGCCTGCTCGGCATCCTTGGCGTGGCCGACCGTATCAAGGAGGACTCCCGGGAGGCCATTGCCCGTCTGAAAGATCAGGGCCTCACCGTGGTGATGATTACCGGCGACATCCAGGCCAGCGCCGACGCCATCGCCAAACAGGTGGGCGTGGACCAGGTCATGGCGGAAGTGCTGCCCGAGGACAAGGCGAAAAAAGTGCAGTCTCTGCAGGAAGAGGGACGCATCGTGGCCATGGTGGGCGACGGCATCAACGATGCCCCGGCGCTGGCCCAGGCGGATGTGGGCTTTGCCATCGGCACTGGCACCGACGTGGCCATCGAATCTGCCGCCATCACGCTGATGGGCGGCTCCCTGCACGGTGTGGCCGATGCCATGGCGATCTCCTCCGCCACGGTACGCAACATCAAGCAGAACCTGTTCGGCGCCTTTATCTACAACAGCCTTGGCGTGCCCGTGGCCGCCGGGGTGCTCTACCCCCTCACCGGCAGCCTGCTCAGCCCGGTGATCGCCGGCGCGGCCATGTCGCTCAGCTCAGTCACCGTGGTCAGCAATGCCAACCGGTTGCGGCTGTTCAAAACCCAGCGAGACAAGCGATGACCCCGGAACAACTGGCTGCCCAACTGCGCTGCCCCAGTGGCGATGACGGCGCTCAGGTCGCCGACAACATGAATCAGCATAACCAGCCGATCATTGCGGCCAGCTACCAGGCGCTGGCGCCGTCGGCCGGCGATCATATTGTGGAAGTGGGCCCCGGCACGGCGGGCCACCTGCCGGACCTGTTGGCCATGGCCGACGATCTGCACTATACCGGGCTGGACCTGTCACCGGACATGGTGACCCAGGCGCAGCAGCATCATAGCCATCTGGAGCGGGTACGTTTCCTGGCAGGGGATCTGCATGATGCGCCGCTGGCCCCCGGCAGCGCAGACCATGCTGTCGCCATCAATGTGGTGTACTTCTGGGATCCGCTGCTGCCGGCCTTGCGCGCCATCCGCACACTGCTGCGCCCCGGCGGCCAGCTTTGCCTGGGCCTGCGCGATAGACACAGCATGGCCACCCTGCCGGTGTTCCGGCACGGTTTTCTCACCTACGACGGCCCGGATCTACAACAGGCCCTGAAGACGGCGGGCTTTGTCGACGTTCGCCAGCAGATCATTCCAGAGCAAAGTATCAACGTGATGGGCCAGGTCATGCACAAGACCGGCCTGGTCATCACCGCCCGCAACCCGGAGGTCATACCATGACACTGCTGATCAATCTTGCCGGCCTGCTGCTGATGGTGGGGATCGTCTGGTGGTTCTGGCTGTCCAAATCCACAACACAGAGCCAGCCGGTCAGCGACCAGGGCACCACCATTGTGGTCGCCGACGGCGTCTACAATCCGGCCACCCTGCGCGCCAGGGCCGGCGAGACACTCACCCTGCACTTCGACCGACAGGATCCCTCCCCCTGCGCCGAACAGGTAGTGTTTCACGGGCTCGACGTGAGCGAGTTTCTGGAAACGGGTACCATCACCACCGTGACCCTGAACAACCCGCCCGCCGGCGAATACCGTTTCACCTGTCAGATGCAGATGTATCAGGGCAGATTAATTGTCAGTTGACGGCGGCATACCCACGCAACTGCCGCACGCACAGAAGAGGAAACATCATGAAAGTCTTTTCGGCACTCCTGCTGGCTTTTCTGGTCACCGCCTGCGGCGACGACGGCCCGCCCGAGCCCCAGGCAACAGAAACCACAGCCCCGGCCTCTGAAGAAATGAAAACCGCCAGCACCGACCCGGTCCTGGAAGTGTACAAATCCCCCACCTGTGGCTGCTGTGGCGCCTGGGTGGATCACATGAAAGAAAACGGCTATGACGTGGTGGTTCATGAGCAGCAGAACCTGCAGTCCATCAAGGAAAAGGCCGGCATCCTCCCCGGACAGGGCTCCTGTCATACCGCCTTTATCGGTGACTACGTGATTGAAGGCCATGTGCCCGCCAGCGACGTGGATCGTCTGCTCGCCGAGCGACCGGACGCCAAGGGGCTCACCGTTCCCGGCATGCCGGTGGGTTCCCCGGGCATGGAAATGGGCGACCGCGTGGATGCCTATGACGTGCTGCTGTTCGATGAAGAAGGCACCGAAGTGTTCAGTCACCACCCGGGGAACTGATCCTCCCCTGCAGGAACAGAGCGTAGCGGGGTAACGCCCGGAGGGCGGCCCCGAAGGGGTGAGCGAAGCGAATACAGCCTCTCGAGGTGCGAACCCGAGCTCAGGCGAGGGAAATCTCCGGTAACGTCAAACCTGCTAACCGGTTCGCACCTCGAGAGGTGCTCCTACAGCGGCTTCGTGGACACGGCTGCAAAGCCCTTGCCTGTGCTTCAACCTGTCACACCAACCCGTTACAGTTTCCCCTTTGCGTGTATCGAGACCCTGAATGCTTCCTCTCCACGACTGGCTGCTGCTGGCCAGCGTCTGCGCCCTGGGTGCCATGGCGCCGGGCATCAGCCTGGCGGTGATTACCCGCCACACCCTCCATGGTGGTCCCCGTGCCGGGGCTATCGCCGGCATAACCCATGCCCTGGGGATCGGCATCTGGGCCACCGCTACCGTCACCGGGCTGGCAGTACTCTTTCACCGCTACCCGCCCCTGGAACTGGCATTCAGTCTGACCGGTGCCCTGTTCCTGCTATGGATGGCCTGGAAAAGCTGGCAGGCGGGCAAGCAGCCATTGGCACCGGCCAATGCCGACAGCCAGTTCAACGTCCTGCACGGCGCCGCCCGGGACGGTTTCCTGGTAGCGTTTCTGAATCCGAAAGTGGCGCTGTTTTTCCTGGCTCTGTTCAGCCAGTTTCTGCAAGCGGACATGGCCCAGGCCGCGCGCATCCAGATGGTACTGACCTCCATGTTCATCGATGGCGGCTGGTATGTACTGGTGGCCGTACTGCTGGGCCGAAGCCGTTTCCTGCCCTGGCTGCGGGCCCACCATCACTGGGTGGAAAAAGGCACCGCCGTGTTGCTGGTCGTCATCGCCGCCAGTGTGGTGTGGCAGGCGGCGTAACGTCGGGCGTGCCGCAATTTCCCCTTTGACCTTGGGGTAGCCCCGAGGTTAATAATGGTTTCATGAAACGGTATCTGCGCCTCGATTACCGGTCGTTACTGGCCGGTCTGCTTGCCACCCTGATGTTGGTGGTGACAAGCAGTGTGTCTGCGCAGGTTTCCCTCGGTCATCTGGATACCGCTCCCCAGACCCACTGCCATCACCATGCAGAGATGGCACAGGCGGATCATGGCGAAGACAGCCAGCACTGTCCCCAGGATGATGGCTGCCAGTGCCTGACCCTGTGCCAGATCAGTGCCACCACCGTGGCCCTGTTCAGTGGCCAGGCGGATATCCCCGATCGCCCCTGGCACTCCGGCCTGGAGTCCGGCCTTCACGATGGCATCCACCACCTGCCGTTACGGCCACCGTCCTTGACTGTTTGAGTTCACCCTTCCACTCAAACAATCAGGAGATACATCATGAAAACCGCACACCCGTTTTCCCTGCCGCGACGCCGTTTCGTGCAGGGCCTGGCGCTCGGCGCCACCGGGCTGGGGCTGGGGCTGACACCCGCCCAGCTGCTGGCCCGTCAGGGCCACACCGGTGCCCCCACGCTGACCGGTGACACCTTCCACCTGACCCTGGGTGGCGCCGACGTCAACATCACCGGCAAGACCCGCCCGGCCACCACCATCAACGGCATCGTCCCTGGCCCCACCCTGCGCTGGCGCGAAGGCGACACCGTCACCCTCAAGGTCACCAACCTGCTGCCGGAAACCAGCTCCATCCACTGGCATGGCCTGCTGCTGCCGTTCGAGATGGATGGCGTGCCCGGCTTGTCATTCGATGGAATCAAACCCGGTGAAACCTTCACCTACCGTTTCCCGGTCAAACAGAGCGGCACTTATTGGTATCACAGCCATTCAGGCTTTCAGGAACAGACCGGTCTCTACGGTTCCATCATCATTGATCCGAAAACCCCTGAGCCGCACGCCGTGGACCGGGACCAGGTCATCGTGCTGTCAGACTGGAGTGACGAGGACCCGAAGCACATCTTCGCCACCCTGAAAAAGCTCAGCCACTACTACAATTTCAACGAGCGCACCGTGTTCGATACCCTGCGCGATTTCCGCCACAAGGGCGTAATCCAGACCCTCAAGGATCGCCACATGTGGAACACCATGCGCATGAGCGACCGGGACCTGTCCGACGTGACCGGCTACACCTACACCTACCTGATGAATGGCCAGAGCCCCAACGGCAACTGGACCTGCCAGTTCAACCCGGGCGAGCGCATCCGCCTGCGCTTTATCAACGCCAGCGCCATGACCTTCTTCGACATCCGCATTCCCGGCCTGGACATGACGGTGATTGAAATGGATGGCCAGCCAGTCAAACCGGTGCCTTTCCACGAGGTGCGCCTGGGTGTGGCAGAAACCCTGGACGTGATCGTGGAACCCAAAGCGGACCAGGCCTACACCCTGTTTGCCCAGAGTATCGACCGCAGCGGCTTTGCCCGCGGCACCCTGACGCCGAACCCGTCGATGTCAGCGCCGGTGCCGGACATGGACCCGCCACCCTTACTGGGCCATACCGAAATGGGCATGAGTGCCATGCAGCACAGCGACAACCATGAAGGCATGGATCACGGCCAGATGAACCATGGGCAGATGAACCACGACATGGCAGGCATGGAGCACAGCGATCACGGCAACGCCGTCCCCTTTGCCGTCGATCCCAACAACCCGGACCTGCCTCCCAGAGACAACGCCACCGACCATGCCGACAGCGAATACGGCCCCGGCGTGGACATGCGCGCCATGGCCCCCGGCGAGATGCTTGCCGACCCGGGCATCGGCCTGCGCGACCGGGACTGGAAAGTGCTCACCTATGCGGACATGGAAACCGCAGGCGGGCCACCGGACAGCCTGCACCCGGACCGGGAAATCGTGTTGCACCTGACCGGCAACATGTCCCGCTACATGTGGAGCTTCAACGGTATTCCGTTTGCCGATGCCGTACCGCTTGAGCTGTACCACAACGAACGGGTACGCATCACCCTGGTCAACGACACCATGATGACCCACCCCATCCACCTGCATGGCCTGTGGAGCGATCTGGAAGTGGGCGATGGCAAGCTGCTGCGCAAGCACACCGTCACCGTCAAACCCGGCGAAAAGCTCAGCTACCTGGTACGCGCCGATACCCTGGGCCGCTGGGCCTATCACTGCCACCTGCTCTACCACATGGACGCGGGCATGTTCCGGGAAGTGCGCGTGGTCAAGGCGCAGGTCGACGGTGACCACTCACACCATGGCGCACACGGGGAGGACGCATGATGAAAACACCGACTTTTCTGCTCAGCGCCCTGACAGCCATGATCGTCGCCACGCCGGCTTGGTCCATGAGCGAACACCCGCCCCGCTTCAGCAAAGTACTGGTGGACCAGCTTGAGCTGCGTGACAGCGACGAAGGGACGGTGCTGGGCTGGGATGCCAGCGCCTGGTATGGCGGCGACCTGAACAAGCTTTACCTGTCCACGGAAGGCGAACGGCTGATGGACCCGGAGCACAGCGACGAAGACGCCGGCACGGAAAGCGCACAAACCCGCCTGGCCTGGAGTCACGCCTTCGCCCCCTACTGGGACTGGCAACTGGGCTGGCGCCGCGACTGGCAACCGGACGATCCCAACCGGGACTGGGCCAGCCTGGGTATCCAGGGCCTGGCACCCTACTGGTTCGAGGTGGACGGCCAGCTCTTTCTGGGCGAAGACGGCCTCAGCGAACTGCGTCTGGAGGCGGAGTACGAGCTGATGCTGACCCAGCGTCTGGCGCTGGTGCCGGAGGTGGAAGCCAGCTTTTACGGCAAGGACGATGACGAGCTGGGTATCGGCGACGGTCTTGTCGCCATCGAATCCGGCCTGCGACTACGCTACGAAATCCGCCGGGAGCTGGCGCCCTACATCGGCGTGCACTGGGAAAAACAGTACGGCGATACCGCCGACAGGACCCGGGCAGCAGGCGGTGATCCGGAGGAGGCATCGCTGGTAGCAGGGATCTACTTCTGGTTCTGAATAACCCGAAGGCAGCAATCTTGCGTAGGGTGCCACTGAGCCTGAGGCGAACTGCACCAACCATCACCGGCAAATGGTGCAGTTCGCCTTAGGCTCAGTGGCACCCTGCGGGGATCCTTGCAGACACCTTATGCCGAGGAATTATCGTATTCCTCGTTTTCCAGCGTCCGCAATTCCTGGTTGTTCTGGATCTGGATATCCAGGTCGCGCAGGCGGCCATCGCCGATACCGTAAATCCAGCCGTGGATGGTCAGTGGCTGGTCACGACGCCAGGCTTCCTGAACCACGGTGGTGTTGGAGACGTTGATCACCTGACGGGCCACGTTCAGTTCGCACATGCGATCCAGTTGAGCCTTGTCATCCGGCAGCTTGACCAGATGCTTGCGATTACGCAGATACAGTTCGCGCACCTGCCGCAGCCAGTTGTCGATCAGGCCATGGGGCACATCTTCCATGGACGCCTTTACCCCGCCGCAGCCGTAATGGCCCACCACCATGATGTGCTTCACTTTCAACACGTCTACCGCAAATTGCAGCACCGACAGCAGGTTCAGGTCGGTGTGATTCACCAGGTTGGCCACATTGCGATGCACGAACAGCTCACCGGGCATCAGCCCCACCACCTCATTGGCGGGCACGCGGGAATCCGCGCAGCCGATCCACAGATACTGGGGACTCTGCTGTTCGCCCAGCGCCTTGAAGAAGCCGGGATGCTCCTTCTCGATGTCATGACGCCACTGTTCGTTGTTGGTAAAGAGTTCAGGAAGGGATTTCATGGTCTCTCGCTACATTCATTTGCTGGACGCCGGACGCTTGCGGCCTGACGTTTAACCACCGGTCATATTCATGAACCGTACCAATTGCTCACCCGGGGCCAGATTGAAGTCGTGCCGCTCCGGTTTGATGGCCATGGCATCAATGATTGCCTGACGCAGGGGGGCATCGTCCGTGGGGTGCGCCCGCAGTACTGCCCGCAGGTCCACACTGTGCTCGTGCCCCAGGCACAGAAGCATACGGCCCTCGGCGGTAATTCGCACCCGATTACACAAATGGCAAAAGTTTTGCGAGTGGGGAGAGATAAACCCGATGCGGCTGTCGCTGCCCGGCACCTGCCAGTAACGGGACGGCCCACCGGTCTTTTCCGCCATGGGCACCAGGGTCAGGCGCTCGGACAGCTGATCTCGCAGCTCCTGGGAAGACACAAACTCCAGCCCCCTGTCGTGCTCGCTGATGGCGCCCAGGGGCATCTCCTCGATAAAGGAGATATCCAGCCCCCGCGCCAGGGCAAAATCCACCAGTGCTGGCACCTCATCCTGATTACGCCCGCGCAGGATCACGCTGTTCAGCTTGATACGCCGGAAGCCGGCCCGGCGGGCCGCCTCGATCCCCGCCAGCACCTTGTTCAACTCGCCCGTGCGCGTGAGGGCACGAAACCGCTGCGGGTCCAGGGAGTCCAGGCTGATATTGAGCCGATCCAGCCCACCAGCCTTCAGCTCACCGGCAAAACGGCCCAGCCCCGCGCCGTTGGTGGTCATATTCAGTTCATCCAGCCCCGCAAGCGCACCAAGATCGCTCACCAAGTGCGCCACATCACGGCGCACCAACGGCTCGCCACCGGTCAGGCGGATCCGTCGTACCCCCAGCGACACCAGCACCCGTCCCAGCCGCCCCATCTCCTCCAGAGTCAGCACCTGGGCCCGGGGCACAAAGGTCATATCCTCCGCCATGCAGTACACACAGCGGAAATCACAGCGGTCCGTCACCGACAGCCGCACATAGTCGATGGTGCGGCCGAAACGGTCCTGCAGTAGCGGATTGTCAGTCAAAGTGTCAGCGGCCATGCCGGTACTGTAGCAAATGCGGGGCCAAGCCGGGGAACCGCTGCTGACTCAGACAATAACCTCCGGATTTCGCCCTCCAGCCGAGCTCTTCGTGGCGCCTCAGCCCTATTGGCGACCCCACGCCCGTCGGCCGGGACTGGCTCCGGTTGGTCAGGCCCTTGCCGGTCTTGTTAGAATGTTCGCCGACCTGAATGCGGGGCGCTGCCGGACCATGAAACGCCATGTCCGCCATACCCCTTATTCCGAATTCATCTACCCCTAAAGGGTTTCCATGCAAATTTCAGAAAACTCCGTAGTGTCCATCCACTACACGCTCACTAACAAAGCCGGCGAGACCATTGATTCTTCTATCGAGCGTGGCGAGCCCCTGGCCTACCTGCACGGCGCGGGCAACATCATCCCCGGCCTGGAAAATGCCCTGGTGGGCAAGGCCGCCGGCGACAAGCTGGACGTAACCGTCACCCCGGAAGAAGGCTACGGCGAGCGTCACGAGCAGCTGATCCAGCAAGTGCCGAAAACCGCCTTTGAAGGCAACGAAGAAAATCTGCAGCCGGGCATGCAGTTCCAGGCTCAGACTGAAGCCGGTCCGCGTATCTTCACCATCACCGCTGTGGAAGGTGAGGAAGTGACCGTTGATGGCAACCACCCGCTGGCAGGTGAAACCCTGAACTTCGCCGTGGAAGTCACCGAAGTGCGTGAAGCCTCCGACGAAGAAAAAGAACACGGCCACGTACACGGCCCGGAAGGTCACGACCACTAAGGTCTTTACCTCCCGAAAAAAAGGCGCCTCTGGCGCCTTTTTTATTGCCCCTTGCTCTTCAGGGCCTCCCCAAAAACTCGCCTGACAGTGAAAACCAGGTGAAAATTACACCGTTTTCTCCCTTCTTTTTTATCAAACTGGCTTTCAACCCGAACTTACTTCAGCTTCTTGTTGTGGATTGTGCACAATTTTGTAAAGCCATATTGAATGTATACTCAGCGCCCAAATAGGATCGATGCTCTTTGATATTTCTGTGTTTCACGGGAGAGCGTCATGCGCTACATAACGATACTAATTCTTTCTGCTTTGCTTTCGAGTATTTCCTTTTCCGCTCATGCGCTGGAAAAACGAAAATTCTGTGTTTTCGACATCATCGGCGCCAACGGCGACATCTATAACATCATGAAGGACTACAAGACCGCCGCCGTTGCATGGGGCGTGGATGTGGAACTGAAACCCTTCACCGATGAAAAGATTGCTGCCGAAGATCTGAAAGCCGGGCAATGTGACGCCGCCGTTCTTACCGGTATCCGCGGCCGCCAGTTCAATAGCTTCACCGGCAGCATGGATTCCATCGGCGCCATTCCCAGCTATGAAGCCATGAGAACGGTCATTTCCGTTATTGCCAGCGACGCCCCGTCCATCAAGAAGCAACTGGTTTCCGGCCCCTATGAAGTGGGCGGTGTCGTTCCCATGGGCGCCGCCTTTCTTTTTCTGAAAGATCAGGAAATCGATACCGTTGAAGAACTCTCCGGTAAATCCATTGCTGTTCTGGAATATGACAGTGCCCAGGCAAGCATGGCATCCCGGGTGGGAATGTCGCCGGTGATGTCCGACATCACCAATTTCTCTACTCGCTTCAACAATGATTCCGTGGATATCTGCTTCGCACCCATCATGGGCTTCTCTGCCCTGGAACTGTACAAGGGCATGGCGCCGGATGGCGGCATTCTGGACTACGTGCTGGGTCAGCTCAGCGCCCAGATCATCCTGAAGAAAGACAAGTTTCCTGCCGGCTATGCCCAGCAGTCCCGGGAATTTATGTTTGGTCAATTTGATCGCGCCATGCGCATGATTGATAACGCCAGCAGTGAAGTGGAAGACAAGTGGTGGGTGCGCATCCCCGATGCCGACAAGCTGCGTTACGATGAAATGATGCGCGAAGCGCGAATTGCTCTGACCCAGGATGGCGTCTACGACAAGTCGATGATGGGCCTGCTCAGAAAGGTGCGTTGCAAGCTGGAGCCGTCACGGGCGGAATGCGTCAACCCCATGGAGTAATGTTACTCGGGCCGGGTTTCCCCCGGCCCTTTCTTCATTCTGCAAAACCTCACATCAAGTGCCTCAAGGCCTGATCCCTGAAAACAGTGCCATGCACCCTTCCACCTGAACCTCCACCTGCTCCAACCGGCTTTCCAGTGCCTGCTTCAGACTGGCCAGCGAATCATTCTGATTGGAAAAGATGCCCTTGCGGTTATACACCTTCATCAACCCTCTGGCGGCAACATTACGGGGCACGTCGCCCTGCAGAATCGTGGCACCAAACACCCGGGCACCGGGAGTCAGCAACGGCAGCAGGTGATCAAACGCGCGCGCTTTCTCCACCATGGTTCCAGGCAGGCAATGCAACAGCAGGTTCATGCCGAGCGAATCGAATTTGCCGCCCTGGTAGTCGATGGGTTCCAGCACATTACGTTGCAGCGTTTCCGGCTGATAGCGACTAATGCGCTGAGCGCAATAGTCGAGGCTATTCGGGTTCAGATCCATCAGTGCCACCCGCGGACTCGGAGAGGGGAAACGCGCCTTGTCCAGAAAGTAGCCACTGCCCACGCCCACATCCAGATGGTTGTCGCTGATGTGTTGCTGGTAGTGCGCCAGCAGGGTGGACGCCGGACAGCGCCATAACCAGCGGCAGGACAGGCCGAGTACGCCCAGATCATAGAGAGTAAGCACAAAAGGGCTGTACACCGCCTGGCCAGCGTGAGCATCATCCTTGTGCATGGTTTTCTCCCTTTGTTTAGAAAGAAAAACACTCTAGCAGGCCAGCTTTACAAAGCGGAGAGCAGTTTTTCCGTATCCAGATGCTGATCGATCATATCTGCCAGCCTATCCAGATCCTTCTGCCGATGGGCATCGTAATCCACCGCCCGCTCACTGCGCAGTCCCGCCCACTGCAGGATGGCATTGCCCGCCTCGGCGCTGTCGAACAGGCCGTGCAGGTAACAGCCCATGATCTGGCCATCGTCGCTGATGGCGCCTTCGTCACGGACACCCAGTTTCAGCATGGGCCGCGACAGGGCCGGGCCTTCGCTGATGCCATTGTGAATTTCGTAACCGTGGATGGCGGTCTGGGTTGGCAGGAAACCCCCCTGCACATTGCGCAACTGCTTGCCGGCAATCAGCCGGGTACTCATGGGTAACCAGCCAAGACCAGGGCTGCTGCCGTCATCGCTTTCCAGACCGTCAGGATCATCGATCCGTTCACCCAGCATCTGAAAGCCCCCGCAGATACCCAGCACCTTGCCGCCATAACGCAGATGTTTTTCGATCTGTGTGTCCCAGCCCTGCTCACGCAAGAATGCCAGGTCAGCGCGAGTCGCCTTGCTGCCGGGCAGGATTACCAGATCCGCCGCCGGCCAGGCCTCTCCCATTTTCACAAAACGCAGATCCACCTGTGGATGCAATCGCAGCGGATCGAAATCATTGTGATTGCTCATGCGCGGCAGCAGCGGCACGACCACCTTGAGCGCATCAGTATCATGGTCACCCTGCTCGGCCACCGCGTCCTCCGCATCCAGGGTCAAACCATGCAGGTAAGGCAGCACTCCGAACATCGGTTTGCCGGTGCGATCTTCCAGCCAGTCCAACCCGCCCTGCAATAACGACAAATCACCCCGAAAACGGTTGATGACAAAACCCAGGGTGCGTTGCTGTTCGGTTCTGGAAAGAAGATCCAGCGTGCCGGTGAGATGGGCAAACACCCCGCCGCGATCAATATCCGCCACCAGAATCACCGGGCAATCCACCATTTCGGCAAAGCCCATGTTGGCGATATCATTTTCACGCAGATTGATCTCCGCCGGGCTTCCCGCCCCCTCGGCAATAATCACATCATAGCGGCTCGACAAATCCTGCCAGGCCGCCAGCACCGCGTCGCGGGCGGTTTTCTTGTAGGCGTGATAATCCAGCGCCTGCATATTGCCCAGCACCTGGCCACGGATGATTACCTGGGCGCCCATGTCGGTCTGCGGCTTGAGCAACACCGGATTCATATCACTGTGCGGTTCAATCCCGCAGGCCAACGCCTGCAACGCGGTAGACCGCCCGATCTCCCCGCCGTCCACGGTCACGGCACTGTTCAACGCCATGTTCTGCGGCTTGAACGGCGCCACCGAATACCCCCGCCGCGCAAACCACCGACAAAGTGCCGCAACAACCGTGCTTTTCCCAGCATCCGAGGTACAGCCCTGAACCATCAGTGTTATCGACAAACGACCAGCCATCGCTTTGTTTTCGCTATTAACTATTAACTATTCACTGTTAACTATTAACTAAAGTTCCACGCCCTTCTGCGCCTTTACTCCAAGATCCTTGAAGGCATGCTTCACCACCTTCATCTCGGTAACCGTATCAGCCAGCTCAATCAGCTCTTTCGGCGCATAGCGACCGGTGACAATCGCGTGCTGCATGGCGGGGCGGTTTTGCAGATCGTCGAGCACCCTATCCAGATCCAGATACTCGTAACGCAACGCAATGTTCAGTTCATCCAGCAACACCATGTGATAGCTGTCGTCCTGCAACATTTTTTTGGCGATATCCCAGGCGGCATTGGCAGCGGCCACATCCTTTTCCCGGTCCTGGGTGTCCCAGGTGTAACCCTCACCCATGACGTGATAATCCACGTTGGGCAGGTCACGGAAAAAGGCTTCCTCACCGGTGCTGAACGCCCCCTTGATAAACTGCACCACCCCCACCTTCATACCATGCCCCAGGGCCCGGGCCAGCATACCGAACCCGGAACTGCTCTTGCCCTTGCCGGGACCGGTGAGCACCAACAGGATGCCCTGATCCTTGTCAGCATTGGCAATACGCTCACGCATGATTTGCTGTTTCTTTTCCATCCGCCAGGCATGACGTTCAGGACTCTTCGGGTCGGGTTTCATACTGTTTCCCATTTTCGATTTTGGTTCTTTTCTTTACGCTTTTGACTTTCGCTATTAACTGTTAACTGTTAACTACTCTCATCCCGGCACAAACACCGGCACACCATTGATCTGCCCCACACTGAGTTTCTGGTCATACAACCGCTCCAGTGCTTCCGGCACCAGCATGGTCTCGGCGGGGCCGAAACACAGCTCACCATCGGGATAGAGCAGCAGCAGGTGATCACACCAGCGCGCAGCCAGATTCAGATCATGCAGGCACATAAACACCGCTGCGCCCTGCTCCGCCTGGCGATGCAACAACTCCATCACCGCTACCTGATGATGCAGGTCCAGATGGTTGGTGGGCTCGTCTGCCAGCCAGATGGCCGGCTGCTGGGTCAGGGCCGTGGCGATGGCCACCCGCTGGCGCTCGCCCCCGGAAAGGGTGCTGACCAGCCGATCACTGAGCAGACGCAGGGACAGGGCATCCATGGCCTGGTTGGCCAGACGAAGATCGCTGCCACTTTCCCGCTGCCAGGGAGAAAGAAAGGGATGACGGCCAATCAGTACGGTTTCCTGCACTGTGGCCGGAAAACTGTCCTGGCGTTCCTGAAAGACCACCGCCAGTTTTTGCGCCAGTTGCCGGCGGC
Organism: uncultured Alcanivorax sp.; assembly: GCF_947258575.1. GTDB lineage: Bacteria > Pseudomonadota > Gammaproteobacteria > Pseudomonadales > Alcanivoracaceae > Alcanivorax. Next base: position 255,256 of record NZ_CAMYIV010000004.1, on the reverse strand, counting down.
GCAGCTGAGTCAGGCAGTCACCATCCAGCAACACCTGACCACTGCGCGGCGGCCTTAACCCCGCCAGGGTATGCAGCAGGGTGGACTTGCCCGCGCCGTTGGGGCCCAGCACGCCCCAGCGCTGGCCCGGCAAGATCCGCGCGGAAAACGGCTGACCTGCCGCACGGCCGGGAATATCCACCACCAGGTTGCTGGCTTCGAGAATCGCCATTACCGACTCCGATACAGCAGGAAGAGGAAGGTAGGCACTCCGAGCAGGGCGGTGATCACACCTACCGGCAACTGCTCTGGCGCCATCAGGGTTCGCGCCAGGGTATCGGCGATGGTCAGCAAGGCGCCGCCGGCCATGACACTGGCCGGCAGAATGATGCGCTGATCATTGCCCAGCACCAGCCGCAGCATATGCGGCACGATCAGCCCCACAAAGCCCACACTGCCGGCGGTGGTTACCGCCACCGCCGTGAGCAGGCTGGCCAGCCCATAGACCAGCCAGGCCAGCGGTTTCACTGCTACCCCCAGGGCCGCTGCCTGCAACGGCCCCCGGGCCAGCACATTGAGGCTGCGTCCCAGCGGCAACGTGACAATCAGCACCGGGATCAACACCAGCCAGGCCAGCCACGGCGAGCGGGCGTAACTCAGGTCGCCCATCAACCAGTAGAGCATGCCGGGCAAGCGGTCCGCCGGGCTCAGCGACAGCATGAAGGTAATCACCGCTCCCCAGCCGGCGGCGATAACCACGCCGGTCAACAGCAGGCGTGTGGGCGTCCAGCTGCCTCGCCCCTGGGCCAGGCCAAAGACCAGCAGAGTGGACAGCAGGGCACCGGCAAAGGCAGAGCCGGACACCATCGCCGTCCCCAGGCCCAGCAGCATGGACGCCAACGCCCCCACCGCCGCCCCACCGGAAATACCCAGCACATAAGGATCGGCCAGCGGATTGCGCAACAGCACCTGCATCAGGGCGCCAGCCAATGCCAGCAAGCCACCGGTGGCAAACGCCGCCAGCGCACGCGGTAATCGCAGGGAAAACACCAATTCACGGAACAAGGGATCGCCGCCACCGCCGATGGCCAGCCACAACTCGGACAGGGTCATGGAAACACTGCCCACCGTCACCGCCACCAACAGGGCCATCGCACCCAGTGCTGCCAGCATCAGCAGGGACGAAACGGATCGGGCACTAATCACGGGCGCGCACGGTGTCGAGATGGCTGCACAGGGTGCGGGTGCCGGCCAGCATCTGTGGGGTGGGCCGCTGCAAGGTGGAGGGCGCCACAAAGAACAGGTTGTCGTACTGCACCGCACGCAGGGAAGAGAACTGTTTCCAGGGATCCAGCCAGGCCGGATCATCCTCGCCCATGCCACCGGCGATGATCACCTCCGGGTCCTTGGCGAGCACCGCCTCGCGGCTAATCTTGGGCGCCAGGGATGCCAGCTCCCCGAACACATTGACGCCACCGCAGATCTCGATCGCCTCGCTGATCAGGTGGTCGTTATTCACGGTCATCAGCGGCTCTTCCCAGACCTGATAGAACACCGTCACCGGTGCCGCCTCCGCATAGCGCTGGCGCAGGGAATCCATGCCACTGCGCAGGGCGTCGGCCGCCCCCTGCCCCACCGCCTCGGTACCGGCCAGCACCGCCAGGCGTTCCAGGGTGGTGCTGATGTCGTCAAAACGGCGCGGCTCGCTGTGGTACACCGGCACGCCCATGGCCTGCAGGCGCTCCACCTGTTCCATGGGATTACCACTGCGCCAGGCGATGATCAGATCCGGCTTCAGCGCCAGCACCGCTTCCAGATCCAGCCGCTTGTAGCTTCCCACCCGCGGCAGTTTTTCCGCCGCCGGCGGATAGTCACTGAAGCTCACCGCCCCCACCACCTTTTCACCGGCACCGGCCGCGAACAGCAGCTCGGTGGCACCGGGGGACAAGGCAATGATGCGGTTGGCCGGCTGCTCCAGGCAGACCTGCCGGCCAGAATCATCCTGTACGCAAGGCGCAGCAAGAGCCGGCACCGCCGCCGTCATCAAACACAAAGAAAGCAAAAAAAACTGACAAGAAGCCGACATCTTTCCGGTTTTTCGGCACATTTTCAGACTCCTTGAATATGACTGGATGGCAGAATTGCCGCCACTCGCGATTGACTTTTCGCCAGCGACCACTAGGATTGCCGCCATCGAATTCAATCCGTGGCAGGTGTCGCCGCTCCCGGTTTCAGGAGCGGAGATTAAACGGGAAGACTGGTGAAAAGCCAGCGCTGCCCCCGCAACGGTAATCGGTTAAGGCTCTGACAGGTTAACAGCCAGCCACTGCGCAAGCGGGAAGGCGTCAGAGCCGGAGCGAGTTTTTTTATCGCCCGACCGAGAGCCCGGAGACCGGCCTGCCACCGGCTATCAACGCGACTGCGGTGGGCAGTAGCGTGGGGTATGTCACCTTTTCCCTTTGGTAGCTAGCACATATGCCTGACCTCTCTGGAGGCCAGGCCTTTTTTGCATGCGTATCAGAGGCGTCATGAAACGGCCCACGTACACATTGGTTTCCCTGTGCCTGCTCGCCAGCCCCTTGCCATGTCTGGCCGAGGCGTTCGTCAGCAATCAGCTGGCACCTGTGGTTGTGACCGACAAGCCGGTGAATCGTGCCGCAACACTGACGCCTTACCAGGAAACCAGCGTGGTTCGCGTGGTCGACCGTGAGCAGTTCGACAATACCACCACCACCCTCGCCGACACCCTGAGCCGCCAGACCGGCGTGCAGATTCGTGAAAGTGGCGGACTGGGCAGTTATTCCACTGTCTCCATTCGCGGCTCCACCGGCAAACAGACTCAAGTCTACCTGGACGGCATGTTGCTCAATGATCCGCTTTACGGTGGCCTGGATCTGAGCTTTTACACCCTGCACGACATCGCAGAGATTCAGATCTACCCCGGTAACGCCCCTGCCCGCTTCGCCCAGGCCGGTGTCGGCGGCATCGTCGCCATGGAATCTCTGGGCCGGCAAACCCGGGACACGACACGGCTCAACCTGGGCACAGGCTCCTTCGGCACACGACGTTATGGCCTGTTCAACAGCGGTAGCCATGAGCGCTTCCACTACTGGCTGTCACTGAACCGCCAGCAGGCCGAAAATGACTTCCGCTATGCCAATGAACCGGAATGGTTCAACCCCACCGACGGCGAAGAAAGCACCCGTCGCAATGCTGATGTGGAGCAGAATGACAGCAGCCTGAAACTCGGTTACCGCTTCACCCCGCAACGCCAACTTGATGCACTGCTGCAATGGTCCGACAAGGACCAGGGCATACCGAGCATCCAGAACTGGGCCAATAATCGGGCCAGGCTACACACCGAACAACAACGACTTCAGCTCCATTACCAGGACAGCAGCTGGCTGGCTGGCGCCGTGCAAAGCAGCCATCGCTTGCTGGTCGGCGATACCGAGGAGCGCTATCGGGATCTTGTCGGCCGCGTCGGTATTGGCACGTATGACACGCGCAGCCGGGTAGACCAGCTTGCCCTGAACAATAGCGCGACCTGGCAACAGGCCAATCATCAATTCAGTGCAGCCGTCGATATTGCCTGGTACGACATGGATCAGCGCGACCGGCTGCAACAGGACCCTGACAGCCACCGCGAGCGACGCGTTATCGCTTCCGCATTAAGCCACGAGTGGCACAGCGATCAGGAGCGCCTGCGCACCCAGCTGGCAATTCGCCAGTTCAATGTGGATGACGACACCGAAAGCGTCGACGTCAACAGCACCCTGGCGCGCACCAACACCAGCAACCGTTATCAGGCCTGGCAAGTCGGCACCCGACTGATTGCCACCGACTCTCTCTGGCTTTACGCAAACCTGGCCCGGCAGATTCGCATACCCACCCTGGTGGAGCAGTACGGTCAGCAAGGGCTGTTTATCGGCAACCCGGATCTGCAAGCAGAAGAATCCTTGAACAAAGACCTCAGCGCCCGCTGGCTATTGGCTCGTGGGCATCTGGAAATCACCGGCTTTCAGCGACATCTCGATCCGGCTATCACCGCCATCTATGACGCCCGCGGCGTGGGTCGCTATATCAACGTGGAAGCAGAGTTCAGCGGCGTGGAACTGGAAGCCCAGTACACCCTCCTGGACAACTGGACACTCACCGCCAACGCCACCTTTCAGGATTCGCAAAACTTGTCCAATCAGATTGCCGATCAGGATGAAAAACGACTCCCCGGCATCTATCACCGGTCCGGCCTGGTCAACAGCCAGTGGCGCTTTTCCCCTTTCACCCTGGACCTGACCTGGCGCTACGACGACAACCTTTATTACGACTCGGCCAACCTGCTTGAAGCCGATGCCCGCAACACGGTAGATGCCGCCATTGGCTGGCAGCACGCATGGAGCACAAACCGGAAAACGGCTCTGCGACTGGAAGTGAAAAACCTTACCGACGAGCTCTACCAGGATTTCAATCGCTTCCCGAGCCCGGGACGTACCTGGTTCCTCAACCTGCAACAGACACTCTGAACCGTAACTGTGAGGAACGCCCATGATTGCCACTGTCTTTACTCACTATCACAGCAAGCGACGTCCGCTGGCTCTGCTTTTTCTGACCCTGGCGCTCACCGCCTGCGGCGGCGACTCCAGCAACCCGGCACCGGCAGAAGTGTCTGCCCGCGAAGGCGTGGTAGTGGTGGCCACCGCCGCCTCGGATTTCAGTTCCGGTGCCGTGGAACTGGTCAGCGTGGCTGACAAGACCAGCTCCGGCAGTTACCACCCCACCATTTCCGACATTGGTGTCACCACCAACGGAACCGACTATTACCTGTATGAACGCTTTCAGGCCGATCGCGTCAAAAAGGTAAATCTCGACAACCCCGCCCTTCTCGAATGGACCTACTCCGCCATCGATGGTGAAGATGGCAATTCCAGCAATCCCTATACCCTGGTGTTTGCCCAGCCGGACAAGGCTTACCTGATTCGTTACGGTAGCGACACCGCCTGGATTGTTGATCCCACCGCCAACACAGAAGGCGATTTCAAGATCGGTGAACTCGACCTCTCTGCCTACACCCCGGACAACGGCGTGGGGGTGCCCAACATGTCCGCCGGCACCATCGTTGATGGCAAGCTCTTCATCTCCCTGCAGCGGCTGGATGGCAGTTTTCAGCCCACCAATACCGCCTATGTGGCCGTGTTCGACACCAGCAGCGATACGGAAATCGACACGAACCAGGACAGCGGTGATCTGAAAGGCATCCCACTGATTGGCAAGAACCCCATGGGTCTGACTCACCACGACAGCCTGGGCTTGCTGGTCCAGAATCAGGGTGCCTTTACGCCGGATTACACCGGCGGCATTGATGTGGTGGATGTGAATAGCTATGCAGTGGAACAGCGCGTGGATGATACCGCCGCCACCGGCCTGATCGGCAGCACCGTGATCGTCGACGCCACCCGCGGCTACTACCTGAGCTATGGCGGTTGGCAGAACATCACCCTGCGTGCCTTCAACCCCACCAGCGGCGTGGTGGCAGACAGCGCCGTTGCCGGCCTGAGTGCCATGGACCTGCGCACCCTGGGTATTGGCCCGCAAGGTAGTTTGTGGGTAGCCGATGCCACCAATAGCAAACCGGGCCTGCGCGTCATCGACCTTGAGACGGAAACCCAAACCGGGTTTGTCAGCACCAGCCTGCTGCCCGTCGACCTGGCGTTTGCGCAACAGTAACCATCACCTCAATAAAGGGCGTGTCGAAGGCGGCCCGGCATCAACCCGGCCGGCCGCCAACTTGACACACTACCCACCGGGGCAGAGGATTTGCCGCTTTCCGGCCTCTGTCCTTTTCGGGAGTTTTCCGTGCATCTAGCTCACCCCTGGCAACAACCGATGGCTTCCCCCAGCGCCCCCCATCGGCAACGGGCTCGGGAACGCCAGGGCCAGCTCACCAAACCCGCCGGTTCGCTGGGTCGTCTGGAAGCACTGGCGGTGGATCTGGCTGCACTGCAACACACCGATACACCGGCTGCCGACCGCATCAGCATTGCGGTGTTTGCCGCCGATCATGGTGTCTGTGCAGAGGGCATTTCCGCCTTTCCCCAGGCGGTTACCGGGCAGATGATTGCCAATTTCGTGGCCGGCGGGGCGGCCATCAGTGTCATGGCCCGGCATCTTCAGGCCCGGCTGGACGTGATCAACCTGGGTACCGCCAGCCCGGCGCCTGTCACCGACGGCGTGATTGATGACAGCATCGCCGCCGGCACCGCCAATCTGGCCCGCGAGTCGGCCATGTCGTCGGCACAACTGGAGCAGGCCCTGGCCGCCGGTGATCGTGCTGCCCAACGCGCCGCACACCAGAATGCCCAGCTTTTTATCGGTGGCGAAATGGGTATCGGCAACACCACCAGCGCCAGCGCCGTGGCCTGTGCCCTGCTGGCCGAGCCGGCATTGGCACTGGCCGGGCCCGGCACCGGCCTGGATGCGGATGGCGTCAGTCATAAAGCCACCGTGATCGAGCGGGCCCTGGCCCGCCACGGAAACAACCGGGAACCGCTGGCCGTCCTCGCGTCCCTGGGCGGTTTTGAAATTGCCGCCTTGGCCGGCGCTCTTATAGGCTGCGCCGTCCGAGGCATTCCCGTGCTGGTGGATGGCTTTATTGTCACCGTCGCCGCCCTGGCTGCTGTACGGTTACGACCAGAGCTACGTGACTGGCTGTTGTTCGGCCATCACTCCCGGGAACCCGGCCACACCCGGCTGCTCGACGCCCTGAACGCAGAGCCGGTTCTCAACCTGTCCATGCGTTTGGGGGAAGGCAGCGGCGCGGCGGTGGCCGTGCCGTTAATTCGCAGCGCCTGCGCCCTGCATAACGGCATGGCGACTTTTGCCGATGCCGGCGTCAACAACGCGGAGTAGACCATGACCACCACCCTTTTTGATCTGATCCGCCACGGCGAACCCGCCGGCGGGCACATGTACCGCGGTCACAAGGACGATCCACTCAGCGACCTGGGCTGGCAGCAAATGCGCGATGCCATCCAGGCGGGGGATCAGTGGGATCACATCCTCACCTCGCCCTTGTTGCGCTGCCGGGAATTCGCCGCCGAATTGTCAGAGCAGCAGCATATTCCCTTCACCGTGGCCCACGACTTCAAGGAAATCAGCTTCGGCGACTGGGAAGGAAAAACCCGGGAACAGGTGGCGCAAGAGTACGGTGATCACCAGGCCAACTTCTGGCGCGATGCGGAAAACCACCCGCCGGTGAATGGCGAAACCATTCAGGATTTTCACCAGCGTATCGGCGACGCCTGGGCGCTGTGGCAACAGGCGCTACAAGGTCAGAGGGTCTTGCTGGTCTGCCACGGCGGCGTGATCCGCATGGTGCTGAGTCATGTACTGGGGCTAAGCCCGGGCAAGGCCATGGCGGGATTTCAGGTCCCCTTCGCCTGCCGCTCGCAGGTGCGCATTGATGACACCGAGCATGGCACCTTGCGTTGCCTGGTGAGGCACGGGGGCTAACCCGCCGCCATTCTACGAAGCCGCTGTAGGAGCCCATGCTTGCATGGCGAACCGCGCTTGCGCGGAAATCGACCGTAGGGCGATCAGGAATATCAGCACTCGACAGGTTTCAGAAACAACGAGGGACAAACCTTGATCGTTACCGCCTCGCTACGCGAGGTTCGCCATGCAAGCATAGCTCCTACGGGCAGGCCTCCCCCTTCAACGTTTGCGCAATCCCCGCCACCGACATCACCACCCGATCACATTTTTTCGCCAACGCCTGATTCAACCAGCCCAGCTCATCGGCAAAGCGGCGAGTGAGCGGGTCCATGCCGATGATGCCCAGCCCCACCTCATTACTGACGATCACCACCGATCCCGGATAGCCTGCCAACGCCGTCAGGAAATTTTCCTTTTCGCGCACAAAAACCACATCTCCCGCATGCAACAGATTACTCACCCACAGGCTCATGCAATCAATCAACACACAGGGCGGCGGTGACAGGGTGGCCTGGCGGCTCAACAGGCTGCCCAGCTCCACCGGTTCTTCCACCAGCCCCCAGCTGGCAGGGCGGCGTCGCTGGTGGCGACGAATACGCTCACTCATTTCGCCATCGCCGGCGGTGGCCGTGGCCACGTAAACCACCGGGTCGGGTTGCTCCGACACCAAGCGTTCCGCCAGCGAACTCTTGCCGGAACGGATGCCACCGAGGATCAGGGAATGTGGCATCAATTCTTTTTCACGAACTGGGTAAGGATGACAATCCGCTGGCCTTCCACCCGGCCTTCAATCTGCTCCGGGTTATCCTGCACCAGCGAGATATTGCGCACCGGTGTGCCACGCTTGGCGGTGAAGTTGGCGCCCTTCACATTGAGATCCTTGATCAGCGTGACGCTATCTCCGGCCTCCAGCACAGCGCCGTTGCTGTCACGGTGCTCGACTTTTTCGTCGTCGCTCTGCCCTTCGCCGGTGGCCTGGGCCCAGGCCAGGGTCTCGTCATCCAGATAGAGCATATCCAGCAGATCCTGGGGCCAGCCTTCCGCCCGCAACCGGGTCAGCATACGCCAGGCCAATACCTGCACCGCCGGCTCCTGACTCCACATGCTGTCGTTCAGGCAACGCCAGTGGTTGATATCTTCATTGCCGGGATTGTCGATCTGAAAACTGCAGGTTTCACACAACAAGGCGCTCTGCGCCGCCGTGCCATCCCCTTCCGGCGGCACCGCATACACCGCCAGCGCCTCACCGGCACCGCACAATTCACAGGCCGAGTCGGCTCGCGCCAGCAGGGTGGATTCCAGGGTCATTCGTTTACTCCATCAATGTACCGACCGTAGGGTGGATTAGCCGCAGGCGTAATCCACCGCTTGCCGTTTTTTTTGGTGGATTACGCCTTAGGCTAATCCACCCTACTTTTCTACATGAGTGCCGGAAACGGCCAGTATGCCAGCATGCTTCCCGGCGCTACCGTTTCTCCCACCGGCACCACCGCTAGCCCGTCCGCCCACACCGCAGAGCTCAACATGCCGGAGCTCTGATTGGGGTGTTTTTCCAGCATCATATTGCCGTTCTTCGGCACACAGCGAACGCGTAAATATTCCTGCCGCTTGCCGGCTTTTTTGACAGAAAAATCCGCCGGCAACCGGAACGGTGCCGGCAAGACATTTTCGGCACCACAGCCCCGACGCAAGGTGGGCAACACCAGCATCAGGTAACAGACCAGCACGGCAGACGGGTTGCCGGGCAGGCCGAAAAACGGAATGCCATCCACGCTGCCATAGGTGAACGGCTTACCCGGCTTGATCGCCAAGCGCCAGAAATCAAGCTGGCCCTGCTGTTCCAGCACCGCACGCAGATGATCTTCTTCGCCCACGGACACGCCGCCGGTAGAAATAATCACATCCGGGCGCTGCTGCGGGTCGCTGAGAGCCCGGCTCAGGGTGGCGCGAATAATAGCCGGGTCGTCGGGCAGATGCTCCCGTTGCACATCGGTAAAACCACTCTGAATCAGCAGCTGCTCCAGTTGCGGGCCATTGCTGTCGTAGATCCTGCCGGGCAACGGCGCCTCATCCGGGGCCTGCAGTTCATCCCCGCTGGTCAGCACCAGCACCCTGGGGGCATACACCCGCACCCGGGAGACGCCCACCGACGCAATCAGCCCCGCGGCCTGGGGAGTCAGGCGCTGGCCGGTGCGCATCACCACTTCATCCAACCGGGCATCCTGGCCCGCCGGGCGAATATTCTGCCCATCGGTGACCGACGCCTGTGCCGGCAGCCTTACCCGGCCGTCAGCAATCTCACAGTCTTCCTGCATCAAAACGGTATCCGCCCCGGCGGGCACCGGCGCGCCGGTGAAGATCCGTGCCACCTGCACCGGCATCAGGGTACCCGGCGGGTCACCGGCGGCAACGCGCAGCGGCATGGGCAGGGTCAGTCCCGGCTCGTCCAGGTCCGCATAGCGCAGGGCCACACCATCCACCGCGGCGTTATCGAAGGCGGGCACATCCACGCGGGACACCACGTCCTGGGCCAGGTACTGGCCACGGGCGTCACCAACAGCGATCTCCTGCACACGGGCAAACGGCGCGGCGCTGTCCAGCAACCGGGCCAGGGCGTCCTCTACCGGCATCAAACTCATCGTCGCATCCTTCCATCCTTCATCATTGTCATCGCTCTCAACGCCGAATCTGCGCGACAAAGTTGCAGGGGCGATGACGGGCATCCAGCTGGTCGCGGATGATGCGATCCCAGCCGGTGGCGCAGGCATTATTGGAACCGGGCAGGCAGAAGATCACCGTGCGATTGGCCAGCCCGGCCAGGCAACGGGACTGAATCGTGGACGAGCCGATATCCTCCACACTGACCTGGCGAAACAGTTCACCGAAACCTTCGATGTGCTTGTCGAACAAAACCCCCAGGGCTTCCGGGGTGGAGTCGCGCCCGGAAAAGCCGGTGCCGCCAGTGGTAACAATGCCCTGAATACGCTCGTCGGCGATCCAGTCGGACACCACCTTGCGCAGCTGGTAGATGTCATCCTTGACGATCTGGCGGGCCTGCAAGTGGTGGCCGGCTTCCTCCAGACGCTGGACCAGCAGGTCCCCGGACGTGTCGTTATCCGGGGTACGGGTATCGCTGACGGTCAATACCGCCAGGGCCAGGGGCTCGAAGGCTGCCGCGGGCTTGGACATAGATTTCTCCTTGATGATGGCGCCAATGCTAGCACGAGCCATGCCATGGTGGCTGGACAGCACATCCCGCATTGACCGCTGCCAACAGCCCCCTGTTCGCCACAGTATGCTCACAGTACATTGACGCTATACAACGTGTTTATCGGGAGAGCTGACAATGAGCAGCAGCATGGAAACCGCCCAGCAGGATGCCGCCCGTCTGCCGCGCCTGCCACAACGCAAGCTGGACAATATTCCGGGGGATTATGGTACGCCGTTACTGGGTGACACCATCGAGTTCCTCAAGGACTACCACAAGCTGGTCACCCGGCGGGCCGCAAAATACGGTCTGGTCTCCAAGGGATCGGTGCTGTTTCAACGCGGCGTTACCCTGCTTGGGCCAGAGGCAAACGAGTTTGTCCTCAAGGACCCGGATCACGTATTTTCCAGCCGCGCCGCCTGGAACCCGTTCCTGGAAAAGCTGTTCACCGACGGGCTCATGCTGCGCGACTTTGCCGACCATAAATTTCATCGCCGCATCATGCAGCAGGCATTCAAGAAGCCGGCACTGGCCAGCTACCTGGACCGCATGAACGCCCATATCAGCAGCCAGATCCAGCCCTGGCAAACCGGCGAAACGCTCAGCTTCTTCGACCATATCAAGGCGCTGTTGCTGGATGTGGGCGCGCAGATTTTCTTCGGCCTGGACATGGGCCCGGAATCCGACAAGGTAAATAAATCCTTTATCGACTCCGCGGATGCCTCCCTGGCGGTATTACGCCTGCCGATTCCCGGCACCCTCTGGCACCGGGGCATGACAGGACGCCGCTACCTGGAAAAATTCGTCACCGACCTGATTCCGCAGAAACGGGCCAGCGAGACCCCGGATTTCTTCAGCGAGCTGTGCAAGGCCGCTGAAGAAGAAGGCGGCCTGAGCGATCAGGACGTGATGAACCACATGATCTTCCTGCTGTTCGCCGCCCACGACACCACCACCAGCACCCTCTGTTCCATCATCTACCTGCTGGCGCAGCACCCCTACTGGCAGGATCAGCTGGCCGAAGAAATGGCCGACCTGAACAAGGACAGCCTGGACTACGACGACCTGGCCAAACTGGAAAAGACCGGCTGGGTGTTCCGCGAAACCCTGCGCATGCGACCACCGCTGACCGCCTTCCCGCGCCGCACCGTGAAGGAAGTGACCTTCCAGGGCCACACCCTGCCGCGCAACACCCTGGTCAACCTCTCTCCCCTGTTCACCCATTACATGGAAGAGTACTGGAGCAACCCGCACACCTTCGACCCGGAACGTTTCAACAACGAACGCGCCGAGCACAAAAAACACTTTTACCAGTGGATTCCCTTCGGCGGTGGCCACCACAAGTGCCTGGGCCTGAACTTTGCCGAGCTGCAAACCAAGACCTTCCTGTTCCACTTTCTGCAGCGCTACAAGGTCAGCCTGAAGCCGGGCTACGAAATGCCGGTGCAACAGGTGCCGCTGATCATGCCCAAGGATGGTTTGCCGGTGGTATTGGAGAAACGGTAAAGCAGCACGGCTTCGCCTCCAGCGACGAGCTGCTAGGCACTAGCTACAACGCCGCTGCGGGAGCGCCGCTGGCGGCGCGATTGAATGTAGGAGCACCTCTTGAGGTGCGAACCGAGCGTAGCGAGGCGACAGAGATTCGAGCGGCAGCAATCTTTTTTGAAACCTGTCGAGCTCTGCCGTCCCTGATCGCCCTGCGGTCGATTCCGCGTTCGCACGCGGTTCGCGCCTCGAGAGGCGCTCCTACAGAGGCTTCGTCGAGATGACGAAGCACGAGGAACTTTCCAGACCTTCCCTATCCAACGAGCCTACCTCGTAGCTCAGCTCTGCTGATACAGATGCACATCCCGCTGCGGATAAGGGATGGTAATGCCAGCCTTATCGAAGGCCAGTTTGACCTGCTCGAACAGGCCGAAATACACCGGCCAGTAATCCTCGGAATTTACCCAGACCCGGGTCAGCATATTGATACTGCTATCGGCGTGGGCGGAGACAAAAATATTGGGGTTGAACTTGTCGCCACTGAGGATACGGTCGTCGTTATCAATCACGGACTGTATCGCTACCCGGGCATCGGCGATGCTGTCGTCATAGCTGATGCCGAATTCGATATCCACCCGCCGCTGCGGTTCGCAAAAGACATTCTTGATACAACCATTGGACATGGGACCGTTGGGAATCACCACCCGCTGATTGTCATAGGTAATCAGAATAGTGTTAAAAATCTGAATGTCGTGGACCCTGCCCATATGCCCCTGGGCGTCGATGATATCCCCCAGACGGTAAGGCTTGAAAAAGAGGATCAACACACCACCGGCAAAGTTGCCCAGGCTACCCTGCAGGGCAAGGCCCACCGCCAGACCGATAGCACCCAGCATGGCGATAAAGGAAGTGGTCTGCACGCCAACCATGCCGGCCACTGCCACCAGCAACAGTAGCTTCAGCAATACCTCCACAAAACTGGTCATGAACTTCTGCAGGGTATCGTCCACCGCCTTGTGCCCCAGCACCCGGTTCAGCCCCTTGGTGATCCGCCCGATGATCCAGAACCCCACTATCAGGGTAATGATGGCCAGCACTACCTTGGGCAGGTAGCCCATACCAAGCTCGATAGCCTTATCCAGATAAGGCTGCACCTGTTCCATTTCCATGGTTCCCTTTCCTTTGCGAGATAGATAAAGGCGCTAAAATAGCACCGCCTCCGTCCCCCGCCGCGGCAGCACGTCGGAATTTGCCATTATTTACGCTTTGCAGGGAATGAACCGGATTCCGGTTTGCGGCTATACTGCGGGCACATTTTTTACCCGATAGACAGCCATGAAGTACGCCATCCTGCCGGTCACGCCCTTCCAGCAAAACTGCTCCTTCCTGAAATGCGACACCACCGACAAGGTGGCCATCGTCGATCCCGGCGGGGATCTGGACAAGATTCTGGAAGCCCTGCAGCAGGTCGGTGGCACGCCGGAGAAGATTCTCGTCACCCACGCCCACCTGGACCACATCGGCGCCGTGGCCGAGCTGGCGGAAAAACTGGACCTGCCCATCGAAGGGCCACACACCGACGACCAGTTCTGGATCGACATGCTGCCCCAGCAGGCGCAGATGATGGGCTTTCCGCCATCACGCCCGTTCACCCCGAACCGCTGGCTGGAAGACGGTGACACGGTCACCGTGGGCGAGACCGAATTCCAGGTGCGTCACTGCCCGGGCCACACCCCGGGGCACGTGGTGTTCTACCAGCCGGAAAGCAAACTGGTGGTAGTCGGCGATGTGCTGTTCAACGGCTCCATCGGCCGCACGGATTTCCCCAAGGGGGATTTCGACACCCTGGTCCAGGCCATCAAGGACAAGTTGCTGACCCTGGATGACGATGTGTCCTTCATCCCCGGCCACGGCCCCATGTCCACCATCGGTCACGAGCGGGTCAACAATCCCTTCGTTTCCGGCAAACACGGTTGAGGCAGCCATGGAATCCAGCGCAATGAAATGGGGCCTGACGGTTGCCGTTATTCTGGTGGCCTGGCTGTTGTCCGTATTACTGAGAGGTGCCACCCGGCGCCTGGGCCGCCGCCGGGATTTCAGCCGGGCACGCATCTTCCAGACAGCCGTGGTTATCAACAGCGCCTGCGTGGTGCTGGCGCTGTTGTCCATCGGCATCCTCTGGGGCCTCAACGGCAGCGGGCTGATGGTCTTCGCCACGTCGATGATGGCCCTGCTGGGTGTGGCCCTGTTTGCCAGTTGGTCCATGCTCAGCAACACCACCGCCGCCATTATCCTGTTCTTCAGCGCCCCCTACCGGGTGGGTGATCGCATCCGCCTGCTCGATGGTGACAACACGGTCACCGGGCAGATCCGTTACATGGGGCTGATCTTCATCACCGTGCAGGACGAGCTGGGCCACCGCTACACCCTGCCCAACAACCTGCTGCTACAGAAAACCGTGATTCGCCTGCGCGGCGACACCCTGCCCAAAGACCAGAAACACTGCCGGGCTGACTAGCACACCTCCGACAGAGTAAAGTGACACCTTATTGAAAGGCCTTGCCGGTTTGGCAGGGCCGTTGCTGATCGACACAAGGACGACACCATGCGACTGCTATTTCCCCTGATCTTCATCACCCTGCTGGCCGGCTGTCAGAACGGTACCGAGGCTGGCAATACGCTGCCGGACGCCTGTTACCAGCCGCCGGAAACCGGCATGTGCAAGGCCGCTTTCCAACGCTATTACTACGATCAGGAAAGCGACAGCTGCAAGAGCTTTACCTGGGGTGGCTGCAAGGGCAGCGTGCCCTTCGAAACACAGGACGCCTGCGTGCAGACCTGTAATGCCAGCAACAGCGAACCTGCCAGCCCGGCGAGAACCTATCGCAGCAAGGGAGACCCGCAATGAGCCAGACATCGTCCCTGGGCATGGCCCGGGCGGTTTATGTACTACACCTGGTAGGCCTGATCACCGGCGGGCTGACCGCCGTTGCCGGGGTTATCATTGCCCACCTGCACGCCGGGGATGCGCCGCCACCCCTGCGTGAGCACTTCCGCTTCCAGTACCGTACCTTCTGGATCGGCCTGCTCTACAGCGTCATTGCCGGCATCACCACCCTGGCCTTTATCGGCTGGTTGCTGATGGTAGTGCTCACTATCTGGTGGATCGTGCGCTGTGCCCGCGGCCTGAGCACCCTGAATCGCAACGTGGCGCCTGCCCGGGTCGACACCTGGGGCTTCTGAGTTGTCACAATATTGTCACCACGGCCCGCCAGACTGGTGGGCCAATCAAGGAGATACCATGCTGTCCCTGCGCCTTATACCTCTCGTTCTCTGCGCCCTGTTTCTGTCCGCCTGCGCCCGCAGCCCGGTGGTCCAGCTCTATGATGGCCCCGCCAAATCCGACAGCCAGGTGCTGACCGTGCGCGTGCCCAGTGAAATCGAAGTGTTCACCATCAACGGCAAAGAAGTGGATGGCGTAAACACCTTCTTCGCCACCGACTTCAAGGAACTCAAGCTGACCCCTGGCCGCTACGAGATCCTCGCCTACTACAAGGAATTGTGGCAGCTGGATGCGGACAACCACGATATCGTGAAAACCAACCCGGCCAACTTCATCGTCGATGGCAAGGCTGGCGAGAAATGGCAGCTGGATTACGACAAACCGGCCAACGTGGAAGAGGCCCGCGCCCTGGAAGACGCCTTTACCGGCCAGGCCATCAACACCACCACCGGTGAAAAAGTCGCGGCCACGGAATCCAACCTGATCCTCAAGCGTGGTTTCCTGGCCCCCATCACCGGCGAAGAAGTGAGCACCGCCGCCTCCGAAAGCGTTGCGCCCCAGCAAGCCGCCGCCCCGGCGCCTGCGACCAGCGCCTCAGCTCCGGCTACTCAGACAGCCCCTGCACCGGCCCCGGCCGGCAGCTACCTGGATACCCTCAAAGCCCAGTGGAACCAGGCCACCCCGGAAGAACGCCGGGAGTTTCTGCAGTGGGTAGCTGAATAACGTTACGAGTCACGAGAAGCGAGTCGCGAAAGGCACCTGGGATATGGGATTTCGCTTCTCGCGACTCGGTACTGACACACTTCTCCTCGAAGCCGATGCAGGAACGGAGCGTAGCGGAGTAACGCACGTTTTGCAGTGCGGCCCGAAGGGTGAGCGAAGCGAATAACCCCGCCCTTCCAGGGCGCGAACCTTGCGAAGCAAGGAATCGCCCAAAGGGCGATCAGGACTTGCCGGACGGCACTGGTCTTCCTAGATATGGCTGCCTATCGCTGAGATCCTTGTCGCCTCGCTACGCTCGGTTCGCGCCTCAAGAGGCGCTCCTACAGCGGCCTTGTAGATGAATTAGTCGCAACGTCCGCCGATCACTCCCCCTGAATCGTCGCCACCAGCCGTCTTGCCCCACCATGATCCCGGTGCTCGCACAGATAAATCCCCTGCCAGGTGCCCAGCGCCAGTCGGCCATTGCTGATTGGCAGGCTCAGTGACGGGCCGATCAGCACGCTCTTGATATGGGCGGGCATGTCGTCCGGGCCTTCCAGGGTGTGTTCATAATAAGGCGCGTTTTCCGGCACCATCACATTCAGGTGCCGCTCCAGATCGCCGCGCACATCCGGGTCGGCATTTTCGTTGATGGTCAGCGACGCGGAGGTGTGCTGGATAAACAGATGCAGCAAGCCCACCTTCACCTCCGCCAGCTCCGGCAAGCCTTGCAGCACCTCACGGGTCACCAGGTGGCAACCACGGCGTTGGGCAGATAATGTCAATGTTCTCTGGAACCACATTTTCGTTCCTCCGGATATTGGCGCCTCCCGATACCGGCGGCACACTCAAGGCTGCAACCGACAGACAAGGGAACACCATGAAACTTAACGGCCAGACCATTGTACTGACCGGCGCCTCCAGTGGCATCGGTGCCGAGGCGGCAAAAATCATGGCGCGCCGTGGCGCCACCGTGTGCCTGGTGGCACGCCGGGAAGAGCAACTACGGGAAGTCCAGGAACTCATCGAAGCCGACGGCGGCTGCGCCTTTATCTACCCCTGCGACTTGAGCGACAACGTGGCCATCGAGGCCTGCGCCGCACGGATTCTCGCCGAGCAGCCGCGTATCGATGCGCTGGTGAACAATGCAGCCCATTCCATCCGTCGCCCCATAGAACAATCCCTGGATCGCCTGCACGACTATCAGCGCACCGTGCAGTTGAACTACATCGGCGCCGTGGCCATGACCCTGAAACTGTTGCCGCGTTTTCTCGACCAGGGCCATGGCCATGTGGTGAATATTTCCAGCCTTTCCACCCAGGTGCCCATCCCCCTGTTTTCCGCCTACCTGGCCAGCAAGAGCGCCCTGGAATCCTTCACCCGCTCGCTGCAGGCGGAAATGGGCCACCAGGGCATCAGCACCACGGTGGTGTACTTCCCCATGGTGCGCACGCCCATGTCATCGCGCACCGCCATCTACAAATACATGCCGATGATGCACGTGAAAAAGGCCGCCGGCTGGATCGTGGAAGCCTGCGAAAAACGCCCGGCCCGCATCGCCCGCCCCATGGGCAAACTGGGCAGCGTCCTGCTCGCCGCCCTCCCCGGCCCGGCCACAAAATTGCCGCAGCCATTGTTCAGAGGCATGGATAAACTGCTGGCCAGCCAGCTTAAAAAGAAAGGTTGACCCATTACCGTAGGAGCTATGCTTGCCCCTCAGGGGATCTGCGACATGCGAACCTGCTCGCGATTGCGGTTATTCGCCATGCAAGCATAGCTCCTACAACAACCTTCAATTCACCACGTTAATCGCACTCCCCGCCTGCCATTGACGAATGTTCTCCACCACCCCGTCCAGCAATCGTTGCCGGCATTCCCTCGTACCCCAGGCGTTGTGCGGGGTAAGGATCAGGTTGGGGATATCCTCCGCCAGCAACGGGTGATCCGCCGGCGGCGGTTCGCTGCTGAGTACGTCCAGGCCGGCGCCACCCAGGTGGCCGCTACGCAATGCATCGGCCAGGGCCGGTTCATCGATCAGGCCGCCCCGGGCGGTGTTGATCAGCAGGGCGCCGGGTTTCATCTGCGCTAGAAACGACGCATTCACCAGCTTGTCGGTCTGGGGTGTCAGCGGGCAATGCAGGCTGAGCACATCCGCCTGCGGCAGCAACTCCGCCAACGACACTCGCCCGGATTGGCCACCGTGGCGCTGGAAGGATTCCGCCACCAGTACCTGCATGCCCAGCGCCTCGGCCAGTCGTGCCACTTCCCGGCCCAGATCCCCGTGGCCGATCAGCCCCAGGGTCTTGCCGGCCAGTTCCATGATCGGATGATTCAGCAGACAGAACTGCTCCGCCCGGCTCCAGGCCCCGGCCTTCACATCCCGATCGTAAAGCTGCCAGCGGGTGGCCAGTGACAACATCATAGTCAGGGTGTGCTGAGCCACCGACGCCCGCGCATAGCCACTCACATTACACACCGTAATCCCCAGCTCCCGGGCCGCGTCCAGATCCACATTATTGGTACCGGTGGCACAAATGCAGATAAGCTTGAGAGACGGGCAGGCTTTCAGGGTGGCGGCATCCAGCACCACCTTGTTGGTGATGACTACCTGGGCACCGTCCAGACGCGCCAGCCGATCTTGCGGGCGGGTCAGCGGATGAAAGGTCCAGGGCATCAACGCCTCCAGGGCGGAGAAGTCCATCTCGTCGGGATTGAGGGTATCGGTGTCGAGAAAAACGCCCTGCATGTTCGGTCACCTTTATCGGGGAAGAAGGGAGGTGTTCCATGCTAACGGATTTGCTGGAAAAGATGGGCTTCACCCTGCCACAGCATGACTGGCAGAAACCGGTAGTGGGCGTCAGCGCCTGCCTGCTCGGCCAGAAGGTCCGCTACGACGGCGACCACAAACACAACGCCATCCTGGTGCATCAGCTCGGCCCCCTGCTGCGTTTTCGCGACACCTGCCCGGAAGTGGCCATCGGCCTGCCGGTCCCGCGCCCACCCATTCAGGTAGTGCAGGTAGATGATGCCCTGCGTGTCAAAGGCGTGGAAAACCCGCAGCAGGATGTCACCGAAGCACTGGAAGACGTGGCCGCCGGCATGACTGAACCCCTCAGCGGCTTCGTGCTCAAAGCCCGCTCACCCAGTTGCGGCCACCTGAGCACCCCGGTGCATAACGCCGGCGGCCAGCAGATCGGCATGGCCTCCGGCGCCTTCGCCCGCAAGCTCCACGAACTGTTCCCGCGCATTCCCCTGGCCAACGACAGCGACCTGGAAAAGCCCGCCTTCCTGCAAAGTTTTCTGCTACAGGTGTACTGCTACCACCAATGGCATCACAGCGACCACCAGGGCCAGTGGCTCAATGACATGCAGATGCAAAGCGAACAGCTGGACGAACCGCTGCACAGTGGCCTGCGCCACTATCTGGATAAACTGGGGCAAGCGATGCATTGAAAGGCAATGAATAGTTAATAGCTGCCGCGATCCGTGCTTTTCATAATTTTTAACGCAAGAGGCCGCGCCCTGATTATGGGCGCGGCCTCTTTGCTTTATGGACCAAAGGTCTGTTTCTCGGCGTTATTAATTATTCATTCAGAAAATCAGCGTCAGCCCGCCGGTGACAACGGCAAAAAGGATGGACAACCCGATCAGGGTCTTCCAGGGGAAAGGCGGCGGAGGCGGCTCGACTTCCAGCTGCTCCTCCAGATAGTTCTTCAACAAGCGAGTATTACGGGTATTGGCCTTGTAGATGGCATCGAAGGCATCGCCCACCACCGGCAACAGGCCACCGAGAAAATCGATACCCATGTTACGCAGCATGCGCAGCTTCACACCCTTGCTGGCCCCGGCCCGCTGCGCTTCGATCAGCACATAGCTGGACAGCACCAAACCGGCGGCATCACCCACCAGCGGCACTAGGCCGATAATGGCCTCGGCACCGATCTGGAACTTGGTAAAGGGAATGCCGATGCTGCTGTCGGTAAAACGGCTGAACTTTTCCAGCCGCTCAAGCGTTGCCCGTTGCTGGGCTTCTGTCCTTGCTGCCATTACATCTCCACAAACAGGTGGCCGTCTTCTTCCGTGACCGGCCAGGTCTCCAGGGCTTTCTCACCCCGCACCACATTCAACAACTGCACCCCCGGCGGAAAGTTGGCCCACTCGCTCACTTCCCCGGTACGAATATCAAACCGCGCCCGATGCAACGGGCACTGCACACACTTGTCCTCGAGAATCTTGCCCTTACCCAGCGACGCAAACATATGCGTACAACGGGCCTGAGTGGCATAGAAACCATCACTTAGGTGATACACCACCAGCTTCTTCTCACCGGCTTCCAAAGCACGGCTTTTCCCCTGGGGAATATCCTGGCTGGCACAGAGTTCATAACGCATGTTGTTCTCCTTGCTGGCTGAAAATCGGTGGTGAGCGACGAAGCACCTGTAGGAGCACCTCTCGAGGTGCGAACCTTGCGCAGCAAGGAAATCGCCCGCAGGGCGATCAGGCATTACAGCACTCGACAGGTTTCATTCATGGCATTGCGGAATCCCTGAATCTCTGTCGCCTCGCTGCGCTCGGTTCGCGCCTCGAGAGGCGCTCCTACAGCGGCTTCGTGGAAAACGCCTTTTAAGATTGGCGCCTATCACTCCAGATAGGTATACCCGGCTAACCCCTCGCGTACCAGCCCGATGAAGGTTTCCTGCTCGCCGTCGCTCAAATGCGCCTGGCGACAATGCTGTTCCAGCGACGCCAGCAGCTTGTCGGTATCGTAGTTCACGTAGCGCAGCACGGTACTCACCGTATCGCCCTGGATGGCGTGGCTCAGGGTGATGGCGCCATCGGCTTCCACATCCACATCCACGGAATCCGTATCGCCGAACAGGTTGTGCATGTCGCCGAGGATTTCCTGGTAGGCGCCCACCATGAAAATCCCCAGATGGCCGTTGAGCTGCTCCGGTAGCGGCAAGGTGGCTTCCACGCCTTCGCCATCCACGAACTGGTCGATGCGGCCATCGGAATCACAGGTAATGTCCTGAATCACCGCCCGGCGGGTGGCGGGCTTGTCCAGGCCGGACAGCGGCAGCACCGGGAACACCTGATTGATACCCCACACATCCGGCACCGACTGGAACACGGAGAAATTCACGAACAGCTTGTCCGCCAGGGTTTCGTTGAGGCTGTCGAGCAGCTCGCGCTGCTGCTTGCGCAGCGGGTTCAGGCGACCGCGCAGGGCCAGCAGGCAGTTGATATACAGCTGCTCGCCGCGGGCGCGGGTGCTCAGGCCCAGGTCACCGGCAATATAGCGCTGGTGAATGTCCTGCCAGGCGCCGGTCACTTCCGAGAAGCGCTCCAGCAGATTGCCCGGCTCACCAGCCAGCGCCTGCTGCAGTTCCCACAGCTGATGCAGCTCGGCCACATCGTCCGCCGCCGGTGCGTCCACCTTCACCGACGCCATCTGCTCCTGGTCGGTGATATTCACCAGCAGCACCGCATGGTGGGCGGTCAGCGCCCGGCCGGATTCGGAAATAATGTTGGGTTCCGGCAAGCCGTGCTGGGCACACTGCTGCTGCAGGGTCTGCACGATATGACGGGCATAGTCGCCCACCCCGTAGTTCATAGAGCAGTAGGAACGGGAATGGGTGCCTTCATAGTCCACCCCCAGGCCACCGCCCACATCCACGGTTTCCACCGCCGCGCCCAGGGCGCGCATCTCGGTGTAGTAACGGGCCGCTTCGCGCATGCCCGCCTTGATGTCCTGGATATTGGCCACCTGGGAACCCAGGTGGAAATGCAGCAGCTTCACGCAGTCCAGCCGCCCGGCGGCGCGGCAATGCTCGATGGCCGCCATCAGCTGCGGCGCACTCAGGCCGAACTTGGACTTCTCGCCCCCGGTATTCTGCCAGTTGCCCTTGCTGATGCTCATCAGCCGCACCCGCAGGCCGATACGCGGCGACACGCCCAGCTCGTCCGCCAGCGACAGCAGCGCCGGCAGCTCGGACATTTTCTCCACCACGATATGCACGTGAAAGCCCAGCTTCTCGCCCATCAGCGCCAGGCGCAGGTATTCCGCGTCCTTGTAGCCGTTGCAGACGATGGTATCGCCCGGGTTGGACAGCGCCAGCACGGCCAACAGCTCCGGCTTGGAGCCTGCCTCCAGGCCGATACGCTCGCCATCTTCACGGGCCCGCAGGATCTCGTGCACCACCCGGCGCTGCTGGTTCACCTTGATCGGGTATACCGGCGTATAGCCGCCCTGGTACTGATTGGCCTCGATAGCCTCACGGAAGGCCCCGGCCAGCAGCTTCACCCGCTGGCGCAAAATCCCGGAAAAGCGCGCCAGCACCGGCGCCCGCAACCCGGCCGCCCGGCAGTTTTCCAGCACCGCTTCCAGCGTGGCCTGGCCGCCCTGCTCGCCATTGGGCCGCACACACAGCTGGCCCTGGTCGTCGATACGGAAGTAGCTGTCGCCCCAGCGATCCACGTTATAGATGTCGCTGGCGGGTACGGGAGATCTGTCGGTCATTACGGGTCCTGAATAAGGGTGTCGTCTGGGGGCATTATGCCTGCCGGGGCGCCGCACTCGCACCCCTTTTTCCTGCTTTACATGGGGGGCGCAAGCCTTACAATCCGGCCCTGAGAGGCTAGGTTTTTGTGGGCTGTCATGCTTGCATGACGAAGGCAGAAGCTCCATGCCTGTCATGCCCCCACACCACTCCACCGGGAACCACCATGAGCAGCACCAAAGACAACTGGTTTTACGAGCACTTCGACACCGCCGGCACCGCCTTCGGCCTGCGCCTGAAACAAAAGCTGGAAGAAGTGCAGACCGAGTATCAGCACATCGAGATGTGGGAAACCGACACCTTCGGTTACCTGATGACCATCGATGGCGCCACCATGCTCTCCACCCGCGACAACTTCCTCTACCA
The DNA here is from genome assembly GCF_947258575.1 of uncultured Alcanivorax sp. Classification (GTDB taxonomy): domain Bacteria; phylum Pseudomonadota; class Gammaproteobacteria; order Pseudomonadales; family Alcanivoracaceae; genus Alcanivorax. The sequence goes on along the minus strand of NZ_CAMYIV010000004.1, from coordinate 232,182 downwards.
CGAGATGATGTCGCACCCGGTGCTGTTCAGCCACGCCAACCCCAAGCGCGTCATCATCATCGGTGGCGGCGACTGCGGCACCCTGCGTGAAGTGCTGCGCCATCCCAGCGTGGAAAAAGCCACCCAGATCGACATCGACGAAATGGTCACCCGCTACTCCGAGAAATACTTCCCGGAACTGTGCGAGTCCAACAACGACAGCCGCGCGGAACTGCTGTTCGAAGACGGCGTGCAATACATGCGCAACTGCGACGACGGCAGCGTGGACGTGATCATCGTGGATTCCACCGACCCGGTGGGCCCGGCGGAAGGCCTGTTCAAGGCCGACTTCTTCCGCGATTGCCACCGCGTGCTGGCCGATGGCGGCATCATCGTGCAGCAGTCCGAATCCCCACTACTGCACAGCGATACCATCATCAAGGACCTGCACGCCAACATGCGCGAAGCCGGCTTCACCACCACCCAGACCCTGCCCTTCCCGCAGCCGGTCTACCCCAGTGGCTGGTGGAGCTGCACCCTGGCGGGCAAGAACACCGACGTGAGCGAATTCCGCGAAGGAGATGCCACCGGGAAAGGGTTTGAGACGAAGTATTATTCAGCGGCGATGCATAAGGGGGCGTTGGTTATGCCGCCGTTTATGGAGAAGGCGATTAAGGGCTGAGTTGAAAGTTGAAAGTTGAAAGTTGAAAGTTGAAAGTTGAAAAAATAATGCCCTTGTCTTCATTGAAAGCAAGGGCATTCTTTTAGATATATCGACCACCAGGAACCAGAAGCGCATGGGGAAAAACCTGGCCCATTGCCTTATGGACGCTATAGAGTAGTCTTCGCAGCCTTTCGTCGGGCTTTGACCGCATCCACGAGTGCTCGAAGATCGGCAATATCTTGCTTGAGTTCGTCAGGTGTAGGGGGCGGATCTTCCTTCGCAGAAGCAGGATCATGCGCTTCAACGACATCGTGGCACCTTTGATTGAGCCGAAATAGTTCGTCCACCTCTTTTTGTTGGAGCCCAACCACCTCCGCCAAGCGCTTCACCTCGATATAGTCTCTGAACCGCTGAACCGTTCCATTGAGTAAATGGTCTTGGACTACACGCTCAATCGTGGCCCGCAGAAAACTATACTGTCGCGTAATTTCTCCTGCCAGCTCCTCAGAAGGCTCGGCCGGCCACGGCAACTTTTCGAAGGCTTTTTGAGCTTTTTCCAGTGCATCTATGCGTTCCCCGAAGCTTTTGTGTACCCACGGCAATCCAGGCGCGACAATCCCTGCACTTTTTCCCACACGTTCGAGGCTAGTAATTTCTGGCTCGATTGAAGCCCTCTTACACTCAGTCCGTAATTGCTCTAGAAACACGACGTCATGTGTAAATACAATCACCTGCCGAGTGTTTGCCTCCCTGACCATGCGTTTTGCGACTCGCCCTCTTCTCTTATGATCCAGTGAAGAGACAGGGTCATCAAAGACAATTCCGCACGAGTGATTCGCCAACGCCAATTCCGCAAAAAACGAACCAATGGCGACCGCACGCTGTTCACCTTCGCTCAATATCTCGTCGATTTTGTGCGTATTCGGCAGGTCAAGCAGTAACTGATGGAACATCTTTCCCCGGACGCTTCGCTCCTTAAGCTTCGTCTTGATGTGCCCGATGCCCAATGTTTTGAATTCTTCATCAAGTGCCTTTCGGAGTTCATCGGTGACTGCTACCGAAGCAAATTCCTTCGATTTGTCAGAAATCGGGCGGGTCTTTAGTTGGCACTTTTCGAGCGCAGCCTTTATTTTCATCCGCTCAAGCAATTCGATGACTGCCTTCAAGCTCTTGGCGAGACTTTTTCTCGCTGAGAGTTCGTTCAGTTCCTTCTCTAGCCTGTTCCGATTTTCTTCGTCCGCTGCCCTCACCAGCGTCCGATATGCCTTAATCTGATCAGCCGCAAGCTGCCGGACTCGTGTCCTCGGCGATTCCCTCAGACTAGGTATATCGTTCCATTTTGATTCCCGAAGGCAATTGAGTATCGATTCTCTTCGGTACTCAATTGAAGCCTGGAAATCGGTAATTGCTCCCAATATCGAGTCATCGAGAGCCTTTAGTTCATCGCCTAGGGCTTCGTCAGCGGCAACCTGAAGATCAGCCGCTTCAATTTTGCTCTTTGCTGTTTCGACCTTCTGGCGATCTGCGTCAGCGGTCTTAGCAACATCGTTTGCTATGTACTCGTCGAATCGTTTGAGGCGCTGATTCGCTGTTTCCGGCAAATCCTCCTGACACAGAGGACAGACCTTGCCATCAGTAGACGCCGGGAAATTCTCGCCCGGATAAGCTGCTTCTGTAAAGTAACGCCTCGCGGCTTCAAAGAGATATTTCCACGTTTTATCTCCCGTTCCCGGAAGCAATTTCTCACCAGATCGCAGCGTCTCTGCCGCCTTCTTTTCGGCGATCTCCGCAGCATTCTTCTCTTCATCGATTTTCTGGAGCTTTTCAATTGCTTTATCACTTACCCAGACGAGAGGTCTGGATAATTTTTCTGCGTAGCCCTTCAATCGCATCGCCGAAAGACGAAATTCTTCGGCCTTCGCCAGAGGATTGGTTTCCTTAAGGGCTGTTTCGAGCTCAGTGATTCGCTTGGTTTCTTCTTCTGTCACCGTTCCAAGAAAAGTAATAGCAGCCGCATCTGATTTTTCGGAAAGACCTTCGATGACTTTACCAACTTCTGTATCTCCAAGGAGATGTTCGAACGGGAGCTTTCTGACGTCGATTCCCGATATTTCGGCTTCGAGCTTCTCTGCGAGTTTAGGGATAACCTGATTTGCGAGATTTTCAAGAATATCGAGACCGTAAGGGAGGTAGGCGACATCTTTCTCCGCCGTAATGTATGAGCGCGCACACTTCGAATCGAAGACTGAAATTGTGGAAAGACGATCTGGCGGTGTCTCGTCGCGAGACCATTCAATCTCCTCCGATGTGCCAGATACTATTACATCGAATTTTGCTCTCGGTTCCTTTGTAGCAGCTGCGGGATCGTTTGCATTTGGGTGAATCGGCTCGGACTGATCCCTGGCCCGGCAAGCTCTTTTCATGACTCGTGCATACCCAGACTTACCGCTTCCGTTTCCTCCATATATCACGGTCATTCCAGTTTCCGAGAAAGTCAGCTCGTGATTATTTGGAATCTGATTGATGTTGTTAAGGTCACGCAGCGCTACAAGCGTAACAGTCTCTCCGGGGGCGTGTTCAGCGGGAAGATGCTCCTTGGCCAATGGCACCGCCGCCACGACATTATCGACATCTATCCCATTTTCATTCTTTAGAAGTGTGTAGAGTTCGGAGAAGTCGACTGCATCTAATCCGTCTTCTTTTTGAAGGAGGCGCCGGCACGCATCCCGCTGCCACGACGGGCAAGATTGAGTCCATTCTAGGATTTTATTAAGAAGAGTCATTTGGTTTCCTGCGTCGTGACAATGCATTTCGCTTTATAGGTACTTCCTTACATAAGGACCAGCGTAGCGAAAAATTGGCGCAACGAAGGAGCGGGAATTTTATCCTTCTGTCGCCTCTTTTCAGCCATTCTTCTTCGTAACTGGAAAATCAGGTAATGACTTCCTTAAGTCGCGCAGCTTTCTTTCGCCACGACAAATTCTATAGATTTCAGAAAGAGTAACCCCTGCTTCAATTGAGCCAACACCCTGCTGCACCAATTTACGATGTAGAGCTCTAGGAAGAAGCTTATCAGAAGGCACATCAGGGACCCCTTCACTCCTCAATGCCGACAACAAGACGCGCCGACCGACTTTTTTGCTTTTTTGATATTTCCTATTAATTCGATCACTTTCCACATCAGCGATACTTCTAATTTTTGCGGAATTAACTTGCTCTGCAATTTCTTTTAATTTTTCTTCACTTCCATAGCGCATATTTTTTAGTTCGTGACCTTCTCTGATTAGACTAATCACATACCAACGCTCATTATCGGGTGGATATTCCCCCTCTGGTATATCTTTCAATACCTCTATATTCCACTCGATGCCACGCTCTTCAATCTCTCGAATAAATTCGTATTTATCTTCATGGCCATCTTTCTTCGCATATTGGTGCTGCTTTAGTCGACGAAAAACATCAACACTTCTTCCAACATAGAAGTACCTCTTGCGACCGATTTCGCCCCTATCAAGATAGAACAATCCGTAAATAGCTGTACTCATGGTCACCTAATGCGTCTAACGCCGCTATAACCGGAAACTGGAACGCAGCGCAAGCTGTCCGGCGCCACTAGGCGCGAAGTTCATGGGCTTATGAGCATTTACTTATCGCACTGCATCATTTTTCCTTCTCGGCGATTAACCCAGCAATCACTAATTATTCTATTTGCCATAGCAAAAGCACAATCTCTATGCATGAGCATAGTGCCCACCAATAGATAACCTTGGTACTCTACAGTCGGGCCATCTAGCTGTTTAGCACATAAAAAACACTTTTCTGGATCGTGTATTTTCTCGACCGAGTAATCTATTGCTTTTTTGTGATCTTTAAAATATGCCATACAACAAAACATCCTCCACAATGAATCAGAATGCTAACAGTGCGCGATTGGGGTCAGGTTTTGCCCCACGCGCTGAGCTAAAGAAGAAAGGCAATTGCAGAAACCAGCCGCTGACTGGCATAAAGATAAACAGACAGGCATCCCTTCCCCCGATTCGCTTTCGCAGGCCACGCCACCCTGGCTGACCGTTTTTTATTTGTGATCCAGTTCCGAATCTACACAATCTTGGCGGACAAGGAAACGTGGACATTAATTAACAGTGAATAGTTAATAATGAATAGCGACAACCGACACCCCCAAGTTAGCAATCGCTATCATTCCAATCAGGCTTCCGGAATCACCGCCGGTTTATCCAGGAACAGGGCGGTGCGGATCAGGTCCACGTAGATCTGTTCCTTGCCGGCGTGACTGAGCAGGGACAGGGATTCGCCGTTGCGCAGGTTCAGCTGAATCTGGCTGTTTACGAAGCTGCGTTCGCCGGTGGTGAGTACCTGGTTGAGTTGGACGGATTCCACTTCATTAAAAGCCAGGGTGCGGTTGTCGCCAGGCAGGGTGATGGTTTGTTGGCGGCGGTCCAGGCGGGCGTTGCTGGTGGTGGAGAACAGCACGAACAGGCCGGCCAAGGTGAAGGAGATGGACAGCATCAACGCCTGCATGGTGCCGCCCCACGTCATCTGCGCGAAGGGAATTTGGGACACGAACAGGGCGTCGGCAATGTAGTAGAGCTCCACCGCCAGGCCGCCCTGGGGAGCAATCAGAAAGGCCAGGCCCATGCCACTGAGTGCCCGGCTGCGGGTGATGCGTAGCAGGTCGGCCCTGGCCGGTTTGATGCGGGCGGTGACGAAGTTGCTGCCACCGCGAACCGGCGCCGCATTGTTGCGGTAGGCGCCGGGGTCGAGCAGCAGGCCGGGGATGTCGCGAGGGTGGCTCGTCAGCCACTGTTTCTCTTCGCGGGTAAGCGCCTTGCTGGGGCGCACCAGCAAGCAGAACGCCAGCACCACCATGGCGAGCCCCAGAAAGGCAAAGCCCACCCAGGTGCGCAGCAGCCCGCGATAGAGCTGGGCGGAATGGGTTTGCTGGCCGTCGACCACCTTTTCCAGGCCATCGAGGGTTTTCTGCAGGTGGGCGATCAGCCAGAGGTCGTGGTCGTTGAGGGAGGGCTTGGCCTGGGTGCGGGCGATGCGGTCGCGGATTTCGTCGTACTTCTGCCGTTGTTTCTGCTGGCTTTCCTGCATCATGGTGATGGCACGCTGCTGGGCCTGCCAGGAATCTTTGGCCTTGCTGACCGCGCCGCCCACCACCATCGCGATAAACGCGGCAATCAATACACCGTAAACCCATTTCAGCATCAGCACGCATCCGTCAGCGACAAAAGATCGGCGACGATAGCAAATAATTGCGTAATTTTCAGGCAAGGCATCGCAATGGGTGCGTGGCCTTAAGTGGCAAGGACGGAGAGGTAGGGACGGGCCGCAAACGGCGATGAGCGCGTTGTTGCTTGCGGCCTTATTGAATCAGGGCAACACGCTGGCCTGGCCGGTTGGTTCCTGTGGCTCTTCCAGCTGGCCACGATAGCGGGGCAGGTACTGGGGAAAGCGCTGCTGGATAAAGGCGATCATGTCTTCGCGGATGGAGCACCTCAGGTTCCAGAGTGTGGTGGAATTTTTGGCGCTCATCAGGAAGCGGATCTGTATGGCTTTTTCCCCGGCTTCCACGACCTGAACGGTGCCGGTGGAACCATCCCACTCCGAGGCCTCTTCCAGCAGGCGATAGAATTCCTCACGTAACGGCTCGATGGGGATACCGTAGTCTGCCCAGATCAGGGTGCTGCCGATCTGGTCGGCGGTATTGCGTGACCAGTTCTGGAAGGGGTTTTCGATAAACCATTGCAGCGGCACCACCAGACGGCGTAGGTCCCACACCCGCAGGACCACATAGGTGGCCGTGACTTCTTCTACCCAGCACCATTCGCCCTGCACAAACATGGCGTCATCGATGCGGAAGGGTTGGGTGAGCGCGATCTGCATGCCCGCCAGCAGGTTGCTTAGTACCGGGCGGGCGGCAAAGCCGAGGATAATGCCGCCAATACCGGCGGAGGCCAGCAGGCTGGTGCCGATCTGGCGGACGGAATCGAATGTCATCAGAGCGGCACCGGTGCCGACCAGCACAATGACGATATTCAGGCAGCGAACCAGAAAGCGCGTCTGGGTTTCCACCTTGCGCGCCCGCTTCCATTCGTTTTCGTAGGCCGGGTTCAGTTTGACGATGACGTCGCCAATGGCAGAGGTGAAGCCCACGGCGGTCCAGGTGAGGGCGATGATCAGCAGCAGCGTGGTGCCGTGGCGGATTTGTGCCAGCCAGGGAAGTTCTTCGGGCACGGTATGCAGCACACTGCTCAGGGCGATAAGGGCTAACGACACACCAATGGCCCGCGCCGCCGCATCAAAGAAGATGCGGCCGACAGAAGCAGACTGGGCAAAACGGCCAATCAGGTAGACCAGCGCCTTATAGACAAGCAACCCGGCAATGATGGCGAGCAGGGCCAACCCTGCAGCATCTACCCACGCAACCAGAGCATCCTGAATCATCTGCTGCATATGTCCCCCGCCAAGGCGTCACCGACTCCTTGGTAACTTAACAGGGGCAATGGGGGCAGGTCTTCCCCCGATTTGCTTTCGAAGCCGACGCCGGTTCGCATGTCGCAGATCCCCTCGAGGGCAAGCATAGCTCCTACAGATGCAGGCTGTGTCCGCCCCGGACATTCGACTCCTGGTTTTTGCTTTTCGCTATTAACTATTCACTGTTAACTATTAACTGCCTTTCAATTCTTCTTCCACAAAATCCAACCGATCCTGCCCAAAGAACATCTCATTGCCCACGAACAGGGTCGGCGCGCCAAACACACCGCGCTTTACGGCGGCTTCGGTATTGGCCTTGAGCTGCTCTTTCACTTCATCGCTGGTCGCTTTGTCCAGCCAGGCTTGCGCATCCAGGCCGGCGGCGGTGAGCACGCGGGTGATTTCTTCCGGCTCGGAGAGTTTGCAGGGCTCGCGCCACATGGCGTTGTAGAGTGCGGCGATCACGGCGTCCTGTTCCGGGGTGCCGATGGCGGCGGTGATGATGCGCATGGGGGTGATGGTGTTCACCGGAAAGTGCGGGTTCATGGTGAGTGGCACTTGGTAACGCGCGGAGTAGCGGGCCAGGTCGCGCATCATGTACATGCCCTTGGCGGGCACAGCGCCGGGCGGGTTGTTGCCGGTGGCCTTGAAGATGCCGCCCAGCAGCACGGGCACATACACCAGCTCGGCGCCGGTGCGCTCGCATAGGGCTGGCAGCTGGCTCCAGGCCAGGTAGGCAGTGGGGCTGCCCACGTCGAAGAGGAATTCGATTTTTTGGGTCATGTTGTGGCTCCTTGGTCGTTTTGTTTTTACCACAGAGGGCACAGAGAACACTGAGTAAAAACAGTACATACCGGTTCACGCCCTAACGGCATCCAGCTGTACAGCCTTGAACACCCTTAACAGAAACCGACTCTGTCTCAGGCTCCCATTGTTTTAACTCTGTGCGCTCTGTGACCTCTGTGGTGAAAAAAGGCTTTTAGAAAGTCTCCATCCACGGGCGGAGGTCGATTTCGTGGGTCCAGGCGTCGCGGGGTTGTTGGTGGAGCATCCAGTAGGTGTCGGCGATGTGTTCCGGGTTGAGGATGCCACCTTGCTCTTTCTGGGCATACTTTGCCGGGAAGTTGTCGCGGATAAAGGCGGTGTCGATGGCGCCGTCGATGATCGGGTGCACCACGTGGATGCCTTCCGGCCCCAGTTCCCGGGCCATGCTCTGGGCCAGGGCGCGCAGGGCGAACTTGGCGCCGGCGAAGGCGGAGAAACCCTTGCCGCCACGTAATGAGGCGGTGGCGCCGGTGAAGATGATGGTGCCCTTGTTGCGCGGCACCATCACACGGGCGGCTTCGCGGCCCGCCAGGAAACCGGCGAAGGCGGCCATTTCCCAGACCTTGCGATAAACCCGGGCGGTGGTCTCGCGGATGGAGAAGAACACGTTGGCGCCGATATTGAACACCACCACTTCCACCGGCCCGACCTCTTTCTCGATGGTGTCGAACAGCGCCACCATCTGCTCTTCGTCGCGGGCATCGCAGCCGAACGGGCGGGCCTTGCCGCCCGCCTGTTCGATCTCCTGCACCAGGGGCGTAAGTGCCTCTTCATTACGGCGGGTGACGCAGACGGTATAGCCTTCGCGGGCAAAGCGCCTGGCGATGGCACCGCCGGTGGCATCACCGGCACCGATGATGACTGCGACAGGTTCTGGCATGGAGCCTCCCGATTTCAGTGGGATTAACAGTTGGTTCCTATTTGGAACTTATAGTCGGTTCTTTTTAGGAACGCGTCAACCCGGTATGATCAGAAAACGTTCACGGAGGTTTAGCATGCGCTGGCAAGACATCGATCAACAGCCCTGTTCCCTGGCCCGCACCCTGGCCATTATCGGCGACAACTGGACGCTGCTGGTGCTGCGCGACTGTTTTATGGGCGTGCGCCGCTTCGATGATTTCCAGCAACGCCTGGGCGTCACCCGCCATGTGCTCAGCGACCGCCTGCGCAAGCTCACCGAGGGCGGCGTGCTCGACAAGGTGGCCTACCAGGAACGCCCCCTGCGCCATGAATACCGGCTCACCGCCATGGGCAAGGAACTCTACCCGGTGATCGTGCACCTGGCCCAGTGGGGCGACAAGCACCTGGCCGGCGAACACGGCGCCCCCCTCACCCGCTACCACCGCCAATGCGGCGAACCCCTGGAAGCGCAGCTGCAATGCAGCCACTGCGGCGACACGGTGAAGCCCACGGATATTCGGGTGGAGGAGAACCCGTATTGGGCGGGGCAGATTTTAGTGAACAGTTAATAGTTAACAGTGAACAGCTCGCGGGGAAGGTTTTCTTTGCCTGCAACCATAGAGGTCGCCCCATCGCTGGGACGCGGCCTCTATGCTTTGGGCAACACTGGCGCGATACCGCGCGCTGTTAACTATTCACTGTTAACTGCTCCTGCTGTTCTTTCAACAACCCCAACACCCTCTGCCGCAACCAGCTGTGAGCCGGGTCGGCGCTTTGGTCGCGGTGCCAGTAGAGGTGCATTTCCAGGCCGGGCAGGTCGGCGGGGAAGGATTTGATCACCATGCCCTTGCGGGACAGGCGCCCGGCCAGGGTGGCCGGCAGGGTGAGCAGCAGGTTGGTGTTCTGCACGGTGCTGATGGCCGCCTGGTAGTGCTGGCAGCGCAGGCGGATATGGCGCCGGTAGCCCTGCCGGGCCAGGCCGAAATCTTCCAGCCCCGGGCCTTCGCGGCGGGACGATACCAGCACATGCTGGGCGGCCAGGTAGCCGGGCAGGTCCATGTCATCGGCCAGCTCGTGGCCCTCGCGCATCATCACCACCAGCGGCCCGCTGAGTACCGGCAGATGCTCGATGGATTCCGGCAGGGCCAGCATCACGTCACAGGCCAAGTCCAGCCGGCCGCTGGCCAGCTCAGTGGCCATCTGCTTTCGGCTGATAGTAAGTGATTGCAAACGTACCCCGGGAGCGTCTTCCATCAGCTGCGCCATCAGCGACGGCAGCAGGCAACCTTCCAGGCCATCGCGCAGGCCAAGCACGAAGGTGCGCTCCGCCTCGCTGGCATCGAAACCGCCTTCATCACTCAAGCAGCGCTGGAAGCCGCCCAGGGCATGGCGCACCGGGCTGACCATGGCCCGGGCCCGGGCGGTGGGCACCATGCGGCTGCCCTGGCGCACGAACAAGGGGTCATCCAGGCGGTCGCGCAGGCGCCCCAGGGCATGGCTTACCGCCGGCTGGGTCAGGTTGAGCACCTTGGCGGCGCGGGTCAGGGAGCCCTCGGTGTAGATGGCATCAAAGACCACGAAAAGATTGAGATCGAACCGCGAAACATGCATGGCGTTTATCATTGATCATTGCGAGGATTCATTGGATTTATTGAAACGCCGTCACTAGCATCGGTCAATGGATAAGACCCCGGATTTCGGCGGGTCGACGCCTGACGCACAATCCGCGACCGAAACCACCATGACCACAGGACACACCATGAGCCAGACCCCACAACGCATCCTGATCACCGGCGGCGCCTCCGGGCTGGGGCGCGCCATGGCCGAGGCCTGGCTGCGCGATGGCGCCCGGGTACTGATCGGCGATGTGAATCAGGAGCGCGCCGCAGAGACCCTGGCGGCCCTGAAGGATCTGCCCGGCGAGCTGCAATTCCAGTATCTGGATGTGCGCGACGCGGCCAGCTTCAACAATGCCCGCGAATGGCTGGAGCAGAACTGGGGTGGCGTGGATGTGCTGGTGAACAATGCCGGGGTGGCCGGTGCCGCCCGTATTGATCGCGGCGACATGGCCGACTGGGACTGGATTTTCGATATCAACGTGAAGGGCGTGGTGCGCGGCTGCAAGGTGTTCGTGCCGATGATGAAGCGCCAGGGTCACGGCCATATCGTCAATATCGCCTCCCTGGCCGGGCTGCTGCACGCGCCGGTGATGGGCAGCTATAACGTGACCAAGGCCGGGGTGATTTCCCTGTCGGAAACCCTGCGTTTCGAGCTGGCGCCTTACGGCATTCACACCACGGTGGTGTGCCCGGGCTTCTTCCGCACCAACCTGCACGAGTCCATGCGCACCCCGGAACCGGGCATGATCGAGACGGTGGACAAGCTGCTCTCCAGTGACGAGCTCACCGCCGACCAGATCGCCGAGATGATCAAGAAGGCGGTGGCCAAACAGCAGTTCTTTCTACTGCCCCACAAGAGTGGTCGCCGGGCCTACTGGATGAAGCGTTTTCTGCCGTTTGTGTTCAACCGGGTGATGCTGAAAGGCGCCGAGCGACTGCAGGGCAAACTGGAAAAAGCGGAGAAAGCCTGATGCCGGTGATCTACCTGATCCGCCATGGCCAGGCCAGCTTCGGCAAGGAAGATTACGACCAGCTGTCTGATGTGGGCTGGGAGCAGAGCCGCATTCTCGGCCGTGCCCTGCAGAATCAGGATCTGGGGGTGCCCCGCGCCATCTGCGGCACCATGCGCCGCCATGTGGAGACGGCGGAAGCGACCCTGGGCGAACTGGGCCTGGCAAAGGAATGGCACACGGATACCGGCTTCAACGAGTACAACCACAGCGAGTTGCTGGCCGTGGACTGGCCCCTGGCCACCGACCGGGCGGCGCTGACCCAGTGGCTGGCGCAGCAGGAACACCCACGCAAGGTATTCCAGGCCCGCTTTGAGCAGGCCCTGCGTCGCTGGCAAAGCGGCGACGGTGATTACAGCGAAAGCTGGTCCGCCTTTCGCGAGCGGGTGCTGGCCAGCACCTACAGCCTGGGCAACAGCCTGAGCAGCGGCGACAGCGCCCTGGTGTTCACCTCCGGCGGCGCCATCAGCGTGATCATCCAGCGCTTGATGGGCCTCACCGACGAGGCCCTGATCACCTGGAACCGCACCCTGATCAACACCAGTGTGACCCGGGTGCTTGTGAATGCCGGCAAGCCAAGGCTAGTCTCGGTGAACGAGCATCTGCATCTGCCGAGCGAGCAGGTGACGTATAGATAGAAGCAAGCTACAAGCTACAAAGATTGGATAGAAGCGCTCTGAAAGGTTCCGCAGTCCCGGTATTTCTACAACGCCGCTGTAGGAGAACCGCGCGCCAGCGCGGAAATCGTCCGCAGGACGATCAGAAATCCCAGCGCTCGACAGGTTTCAGAAAGGATAGGCGGCGACACAAACGTTGTCGTTCGCGCCTCGAGAGGCTGTATTCGCTACGCTCACCCTGCGGGCCGACTTACAGTCGTTACTACGCTACGCTTCGTTCCTGCAACAGCCATTAGCAAGGGGATAACAATGCCGACACGCAAGAATATTCTAATCACCGGTGCCAGCTCCGGGCTGGGCGAAGGGATGGCGCGGTTGTTTGCGGCCATGGGGCGCAACCTGGCGCTGTGTGCCCGGCGCATGGACCGGCTGGAAACCTTGAAGGCCGAGCTGGAAGAAAAACATCCGGGCATTACCGTGCTGATCAAGCCGCTGGATGTGAACGATTACGACCAGGTGTTTGCGGTGTTCGATGCGTTCCGCACGGAAATGGCGGGCATTGATCGCGTCATCATCAACGCGGGCATGGGCAAGGGCCAACCACTGGGCACCGGCTACTTCTACGCCAACCGGCAGACCGCGGAAACCAACTTTGTGGCGGCACTGGCACAGACCGAAGCGGCCATGGAAATTTTCCGCGCCCAGAACAGCGGCCACCTGGTAATGATTTCCTCCATCAGCGCCATGCGCGGCATGAAGAAAAACCTCACCACCTACGCCGCCACCAAGGCCGGCGTGGCCATGCTGGCCGAAGGCCTGCAGGTGGAATTGCAGAATTCCCCGATCCAGGTGACCACTATCTTCCCCGGCTTCATCCGTTCCGAGATCAACGAGAAAGTGAAGAACACGCCCTTCCTGGTAGACACGGAAACCGGCTGCAAGGCACTGGTGAAAGCCATCGAGAAAGAGCCGAAGAATGCGTCGGTGCCAGGCTGGCCGTGGGGGCCGCTGGGCTTTGCTATGCGACATCTGCCGCTGGGGATGGTTGGAAAGATGATGTAGGCAGCTGCAATGAGGTTTGGGAAGAATGATATCGCCAATCACTAAACCCTGGCCTCTCTATTAGGTCCCCTCTCCCTTGAGGGGAGAGGGACAGGGAGAGGGTGATACGGCGCTGAAAATCACTTCCAACACCTGATCCGTATTCTGCAAAATGTCGTTATTCCAGAACCGCAGCACACGATAGCCTTCGGCTTTTAACCAGGCGTCACGCACCTGATCCGTTGCACTGTCGTTGTGCTGACCACCGTCAGCTTCAACAATCAACCGCGCCCCGAGGTGAACGAAGTCAACAATGTAAGGCCCTATCGGCTGTTGGCGACGGAATTTCTGTCCATTTAGCCGATGTGCTCGAAGATGTTTCCATAGCAAGCGTTCGGCATCTGTCATTCGGGTTCGCAAATCCTTTGCGAAGCGGTGACGGTAGTCCATTACTCTGCCTTTTGTGCTTCCTGCACTTTGTAGCTTCACCCTCTCCCTGTCCCTCTCCCCTCAAGGGAGAGGGGACCCTCTAGACAGGATAGGGGGATAGTTAACTTGCCTTCCTTCTTCCCCCACCTTTAACAATAATCGCGGGCAAGACGTTTCCGTTTACCTACCACCTTTCCCGCGTTGAAGCTTGCCGCTTTTCTTCAATCAATCGGCCCGGGGGTTTTCCGTTTTTTCACCGTAGCAAAACCACTATTGGTATCCGGTACCGCGGGCTTATTAGTGCGCGAATTCTTCTTCGCCACCGGTTTTTTCCTGGCCGGCTTTTTGCCCTTTTTGGCGTCCTCTTTCTTTTTCATTTTTTTCTTTTTGCTGCCGGCGGCCTTGCCGTTGGACTTGAGATTTTTCGGCCCAAGGAAGTTGCCCTTCAAGGCTTCGATCAGGCGGTATTCAAAGTTCTGGCGCAGGTAGCGCTGGATGCCCGCCATCAGGTTCCATTCGTGGGCGGCGATCAGGGAGATGGCGGTGCCGGCGCCGCCCACCCGGCCGGTACGGCCGATGCGGTGGACGTATTCGTCGCCACTGCGTGGCATGTCGAAGTTGATTACCAGGTCCAGGCCGTCCACGTGGATGCCCCGGGCGGCCACGTCGGTGGCGACCAGCACTTTTACGGCGCCAGCCTTGAGGCGATCCATGGCCAGTTTGCGGTCTTTCTGGTCTTTCTCGCCGTGCAGCACAAACACTTTCAGGTTGGAGGCCACCAGCACGCCGCCCATGCGGTCGGCCTGCTCGCGGGTGTTGGTGAACACCACGGCCTTGTCGTAGGTCTCGTTGGCCAGCAGCCACTGCACCAGACGTTCCTTGTGTTTCACGTCGTCGGCGGTGATCACCTGCTGAACCACGGATTCGTTCAGGTCACGCACGGAATCCAGCATCAGGGACTTGGGCTCGCGCAGGGTGGAGGCGACCATTTTCTCCATGGCGTTGCCGCCGCTGGTGGCGGAGAACAGCAGGGTCTGACGCTCGGCGCGGCATTCTGCGGCCAGGCGCAGTACGTCGTCGCTGAAGCCCATGTCCAGCATGCGGTCGGATTCGTCCAGCACCAGCATTTCCAGATCCTGCAGGCGCAGGTTACCGGCTTCCAGATGCTCGATCAGGCGCCCCGGGGTGCCGATGAGGATTTCCGGGTTCTTGCGCATCTTGGCGGCCTGCACCTTGAAGTCTTCCCCACCGGTGACCAGCTCCGCCTTGATAAAGGTATAGCGCCCCAGCGCTTCCACCTGCTTGAGGGTCTGCTGGGCCAGCTCGCGGGTGGGCAGCAGGATCAGGGCGCGGGTGTCGGTACGCGGCCGGGAGTGCTGCAGCAGCTGGTGCAGCATGGGCAGCATGAAGGCGGCGGTCTTGCCGCTACCGGTGCGAGCCACCACACGCAGGTCGTGGCCGGCCAGGGCCTCGGGAATGGCTGAGGCCTGCACAGGCGTGGGGGTGGTGATTTCCAGTTCGCCGAGTGCCCTGGTCAGGCGCTCGTGCAAATTGAGGTCGGCAAAAGTGGTCATGCAATGGGCTCCGCTATCGAGGCGCCATTGTAACGACTATCTGGGCGAATGACTGCCTTATTGCGCTAGGAGCTGTGCCCACATGGCGAATAAGGTTCTGTTTCCTGCAAACGCATTGTGAACCTGACAGCCATTCGCCATGCAAGCATAGCTCCAACGGGGAGGGGTGGGCTAATCGCCCACTCGGGCGAAGCGTGGCTGGACCTTGCCGTCGCGCTCCACGGTTTCGGTGAACATGGCCAGGGGGCGCACCCACAGGGCCTGGTCGCCGTAGAGCGGGCGATAGACCACCAGGGTGTCACCGGTTTCCGAGTGGGTGGCGGTGCCGATGACCTGGTACTCGTTGCCCTTGAAGTGCCGGTAGCGGCCCGGTTGCAGATCACTCATTGCCGGTCTCCGGGCAGCGGGCCAGGCGCTCGGCGATGGCCGCCAGCACCTGGGGGTTCCAGGGCAGGCCCACGTGGGTGCCCTGCACTTCCACGTTGTCGGTGAGCGGGCCGTCTTCTTCCTGGCTGCATTGCCAGGACACGATGCCGTCCTGTTTGGTGAAAATGGCGGTACAGGGCACCGGCGGCGCCGGGATACGGGCCTCGAAGGCTTCCCGGTCCGGTGGTGGCCGCTTGGGGTTAAAGAGGTTGAACAGGGTGGTCACATTGTTGGCTTCCGGGTCGCCGTTGATGGGGCTACCCAGGGTGAACACCTGGCTGACCCGGTCCGGGTAGGCCCGCGCCAGTTCGCGGGCAAACACCCCGCCCAGGCTCCAGCCGATCAGCGCCACGGGCTGACCATGACGGGTGTGAATGGCCTGTAGCTGGCTCACCAGCATGGCCTTGCGCTTGCTGTTCATGCCCAGGTTGGTGCCCTGGGCCCAGCCGTAGACGTTGTAGCCCAGCCGGGTCAGCGCCCGTCGCAGGGGGCGGGTGCTGGCATCGCTGGCGCCAAAGCCGGGCAGCACCAGCACCGGCTGGCCACGGCCGGCGGGCAGCTGACGATGGCCCAGGCCACGCAGCAGGTAGCGTCCGTAGGCCAGCATGGCCCGGCTTTCTCCCAGCAACAGCCCCAGGGAGGGCGCGGATGGCTTCTCTGTCATCGCAAATTCCTCATATTTCTCTGCCCCCATCGTAACCGGCGTGGCGGTGACCACCTTGGTCATGACGCGGGCCGGGGCCGCGCCCGGGTCATGGCGCATCCGCTTTGTTTATCGTCGGTAACGGTGTGCTGGCAATGCGCAACAGCGGTGGCCCGTCCGCACGCCTTGGGCCATGATGAAATGAACCAAGGAGGTGCACAATGAGCAAAAATAATAATGCTGCCCAGGCCGATCATCAGGTGATTGTGGTGGGCGCCGGGTTCTCCGGACTGTGTATGGCGATCCAGCTGAAGGAAGCCGGCTACGATGATTTCGTGGTGCTGGAAAAAGCCGGCGATATCGGCGGCACCTGGCGGGACAATATCTACCCGGGCTGCGCCTGCGATGTGCCCTCTCATCTGTATTCCTATTCCTTTGCCCCCAACCCGCGCTGGTCGCGCATGTTTGCTCCCCAGCAGGAAATCTGGGATTACCTGAAGCGCTGCGCCGACAAGTTCGGGGTGACACCGCACATGCGCTTCAACTGCGAGGTGGAGCGGGCGGTCTACGACGAGCAGAAGCAGATCTGGCATGTGACCACCCATGACGGCACCGAGCTGACCACCCGCATTTTCGTTTCCGGCATCGGCGCGCTGAGCATCCCCGCCTACCCGAAACTGCCAGGGGTAGAGAACTTTCAGGGCGAGGCCTTTCACTCCGCCCGCTGGAACCATGATTACGACCTCACCGGCAAACGTGTGGCTGCCGTGGGCACCGGCGCCAGTGCCATCCAGTTTGTGCCGCGCATTGCCCCAGAGGTCGAGCAGCTGGACCTTTACCAGCGCACCCCGCCCTGGGTGCTTAGCAAGCCGGACCGGCGCATGACGAAAATTGAAAAGCTGCTGTTCAAGACCCTGCCGGTGACGCAGAAGTTGTTCCGGGGCGGCATCTACTGGTGGATGGAAAGCCGGGTGCTGGGTCTGGCGGTGGATCCACGGGCCATGAAGCTGGCCGAGCTGTATGGGCGCCACTTTATCCGCCGCAACATCAAGGACCCGGAGCTGCGCAAGAAAGTCACCCCGGATTACACCATCGGCTGCAAGCGCATTCTCATGTCCGATGAATACTACCCGTCACTGAATCGCGACAATGTGGCGGTGCTCACCGACGGCATCAAGGAAGTGAAAGCCCACAGCATTGTCGATGGCCAGGGGGTGGAACGCGAGGTGGACTGCATTATCTACGGCACCGGCTTCAAGGTCTCCGACCCTATCGGCCCGATGCAGATCATCGGCAAGGGCGGCGAGGAAATCCGCGACACCTGGGACGAGACCGGCATGGAAGCCTACCTGGGCGTCTCGGTAAGCGGCTTCCCCAATTTCTTCATGCTGCTGGGGCCCAATACCGGGCTGGGGCATACCTCCATCGTGTTCATGATCGAGGCGCAGGTGAACTACGTGATGCAGGCGGTGAACAAACTGCTTGGTGAAAACGCCGGCTCCCTGGATGTGAAACCGGAGGTGCAGGCAGGATTCAACCGGCGCCTGCAGGCGCAACTGGATGATGCGGTATGGTCTTCCGGTGGCTGTGAGAGCTGGTACCTGGACGAATTCGGCAAGAACCGTACCCTGTGGCCAAGCTTCACGTTCCAGTACTGGATGCGCACCCGCAAGTTCGAGCCGGACAAGTACCTGTTTGAGCCCGAATCGGTCTGATCGGGACACCCGGGGAACCCGGCGGCAGGCATCCTGTCCTAACGAAGACCCGAATCATCAAGGAGATGCCATGCCTCGCCTGACACTTGCCCTGCTCCCCGCCCTGCTACTGCTGGCCGGCCAGACTTTCGCCGCCGATCGCCCGGTATTCGGCTGGGTGGAAAAGACCACGCTGGAACCCTGGGGGGTGGAGCTGAAGGCGAAGCTGGACAGCGGCGCCCTGACCTCGTCAATGCATGCCACGGATGTGGAAGTGTTTGAAAAAGAGGGCGATGACTGGGTGCGCTTTACCGTGGATGTGCGCGATGAAGCGAGCGGTAAAAAAATGCAAAAAACCTTCGAGAAGCCTCGTTACCGCAAGGTGTTGATCCGCGGTGCCGGTGGTATTGATCGTCGCCCGGTGGTGTTGATGAATCTGTGCATGGGCAACACCGTCTATGAAGAGCAATTCACCCTGAACGATCGCTCGGACATGATCTATCCGGTACTGCTGGGTCGCCGCACCCTGTCGCATCTGGGCTATCTGGATGTGACCCGGACCTTCACCCACTCCCCGGACTGTGATGAAGGCTCCATCGTCAAACTGGACAAGGACCAGGAAGACGACGAGGACATTGATGATTAAGCCTCGCGCCCCCTGTGGGAACCGAGCTCGCGAAGGTAACAGCCGCAGGCTGGCCCGAAGGGTGAGCGAAGCGAATAACGCCGCTTGAGGCGCGAACCAATCAGTCACGAGTGACGAGAAGCGAGTAACGAAAGGCAAAACCGGTTTTGTTGTTCGCTCCTCGAAACTCGTCACTCGCAACTTCCGACCTTGATTACGCCGGATTCACCTCGAAATACCCGAACAACCCATCCAGCGCCTCGCGCAGCACATTGCCCTGCAGGCTGATGCGCGCCTGCAGTTCTGCCACTGCATCGTCCGCGTCCATGGCGTCGATATTTTCCTGCAGCAGATCCAGCGCCTTGATGCGCTTGATCTCCAGCTTGTCGTTGATATCCAGCTCCAGGGAATCCTGCCACGCCAAGTTGATGCGGGTGGCCACCATGCCGGTTTCCAGGTGGGCGAGAATTTCTTCCTGGCCCAGATCCACGGCGGTGAACTTCACCGCAGCGCCTTCGTCCTTGGTGCCTTTCAGCTCGCAACGGTCACCCAAGGTGAAGCCTTCCGGCAACAGCTTGGTGTCTTTCAGCCAGTTGCTGAAGCTGGTGTAGGGGGCGGAGTTGGGGGCCGGGTACGCTACCGGCAGGGTGCCGATGGCCTTACGCAGGCAGGCCACCACTTCTTCGGCACGGCTGGCGGACGAGGCATCTACCATCACCCGCTTGCGTTCGGTATCGATCAGCAGGGAAGTACGGCGAGAGCGAGTGAAGGCGCGGGGCATCAACTCGAAGGTGATCTGCTCTTTCAGATCCGCCTTTTCCTTGCGACCCACCTTGCGGCCTTCCTCGTCCTGGATGTGCTCCACCTTCTCGTCGAGCAGCTCCTTGATCACCGGCCCGGGCAGCAGGCGGGAGGTTTCCTGATAGGTGCAGTAGATAAAGCCGTCCACCGCATAGACCATGGGGTCCTGCCCTTTCAGGGGCGGCACAAAACCTTCCGTGCGCAGGGTCTGGGAGCCACAGGGCTGGCAGCGGTTCTGGTCCAGGGTTTCATCGAGCTCGGCCACGGAGGAAGGAAAGGCCTCTTCGCCCACAAACACAACCAGATTCTTGATCCACATAAACAGGTTCCAAGCAGGGGGCGGCGAGAAAAGGCGCCGCCGGACAGAAAATAAAGGCTGGCCACAGTAGCGAAATGGCCGAATCGGCTCAAGCGCTCATTCCGGAGAATCGGACAACAATCCGGCAGGAACTGCGGTGCCCGTTGGGAGTCACTGTGGGTAGGGTATTTGTTTTGCCTTTCCGGCTGCCAAAAGCGACCGGGACTATCACACAGCATCTACAGGAGCAGGTGATGAAAACACTGACATTCCCCAACGGCGACACCATGCCGCAACTGGGCCTGGGTACCTGGAAATCCCAGCCCGGCGAGGTCTACGAGGCCGTAAAGGCCGCCATCGAGATGGGTTACCGGCACATCGACTGTGCCCATATCTATGGCAACGAGGACGAAATCGGCCAGGCGCTGCAGGATGTATTCGCCGCCGGTACCGTTCAGCGTGAGGATCTGTGGATCACCTCCAAGCTGTGGAACAGCGACCATGCCCCGGAGGATGTGCAGCCCGCCCTGGAAACCACCCTGAACAACCTGAAGCTGGATTATCTGGACCTGTACCTGATGCACTGGCCGGTGGCCCTGAAGAAGGGCGTGCCCTTTCCCCAGTCCGGCGATGACATGGTGTCCCTGAACGACTTACCGGTGGCCACCACCTGGGCGGCCATGGAAGCGCTGGTGGACGAGAATCTGACCCGGCAGATCGGCGTGTCCAATTTCAGCGTGAAGAAACTGGAAGACCTGGTCGGCAAGGCACGGTTGAAACCGGCCATGAACCAGATCGAGCTGCACCCCTACCTGCAGCAGACCGCCATGCTGCGCTTCTGCCAACAGCAGGGCATTCACCTGACCGCCTACTCCCCGCTGGGCTCCTCGGATCGCCCGGCCGGCCTCAAGGCCGAGGACGAACCGGTGCTGCTGGAAGACCCGATCATTCATGACATCGCCGACAACCACAGCGCCAGCCCGGCACAGGTGTTGATCGCCTGGGCCCTGCAACGCGGCACGGCGGTGATTCCGAAATCGGTGAACCCGCAACGGCTGCAACAAAACCTGGCTGCCGCCGACCTGACACTCAGCGAGGACGACATGCAGGCCATCGCCGAGCTGGACCGCCACCGCCGCTACGTGGACGGCGGCTTCTGGGCACAGCCGGGCAGCGATTACAGCCTGGAAGGTCTCTGGGACGAATAACCCCAAGCCAAGCTAAACCGTAGGGTGCCACTGAGCCTAGGGCGAACTGCACCGCAACCGCCGTGGTCATGGTGCAGTTCGCCCCAGGCTCAGTGGCACCCTACGCAAACCATCCCGTATCGCCCTTTGGCCCGGGAAGACATGGTCATCCGCGGTCGGGAACGGCCATCCTTGGGTTTTCCTTTTCATCAGGATGACCCATGGATTTTCTGCGCACCCCCGATTCCCGTTTCGAGCGACTGCTGGACTACCCCTTCGAGCCCAACTACACGGACGTGGGTGGCCTGCGCATGCATTATCTGGATGAAGGCCCGGCGGATGCCAAGCCGGTGCTGATGATGCATGGTGAGCCGTCCTGGTCGTACCTGTATCGGCACATGATTCCGATCTGCGCCGCCGCCGGCCACCGGGTGGTCGCGCCGGACCTGATCGGTTTCGGTAAATCCGACAAGCCCACCGACATCAACGCCTACAGCTACCAGAGCCACATGGACTGGCTGCAATCCTGGCTGGAACAGCTGGACCTGCGTGATATCACCCTGGTCTGCCAGGACTGGGGCTCACTGCTGGGCCTGCGCCTGGCGGCGGAAAACCCGGAGCGCTTCCGGGCCATCGTGGTGGGTAACGGCATGCTGCCCACCGGCGATCTGAAAGTCCCCAAAGCCTTTACACTGTGGAAAAATTTCGCGCTCTACAGCCCGGTATTCCCCATCGCCCGCATCATCGGCAGTGGCACCTTCAAGAAGCTGGGGCCTGATGAGCGACGGGCCTACGATGCGCCCTTCCCGAGCAAGAAATACAAGGCCGGCGCCCGGGCGTTTCCCAAGCTGGTGCCGGTGACCCCGGATGATCCGGCCAGCGATGCCAACCGCCAGGCCTGGAAAGTACTGGAGCAATGGGACAAACCGTTCCTGACCACCTTCAGCAATGGCGACCCGATCACCCGAGGTGGCGACAAGTACATGCAGGAACGCATCCCCGGCGCCAAGGGACAGCCTCACCAGACCCTGGTGGGCGGTCACTTTCTTCAGGAAGATTCGCCGGTGCAGTTTGCCCGAGCCGTGAATGCGTTGATTGCCGGGCTGGAGTCGTAGCTTGTTGGAGCCAGCCTTGCTCGCAAGGCGAAGGGTTATCTGACCACTTCGCCTTGCAAGCAAAGCTCCAACGAACACCTACCGCTATCCCTCAGGCTGTCGCCGCTTGCTGCGGCCGAGACCAGAACGCCATGCGGTTACGTCCTGCCTCCTTGGCCTGATAGAGCGCCTGATCTGCCCGGGTGAAGAGCTGCTCCTCTCCCAGGGTGGCGCCAGTGCCAGAACAGGTGACACCGAAGCTGGCGCTGACATGGAACGGCGCCTGCCCCTCCACCTCTACCGGTGTATCGCAGAGCCTCTGTCGGCAACGCTCAATCACCTTGGCGGCACCCTGCTGATCCGTTTCCGGCATCAGCAACATGAATTCCTCGCCACCGATGCGGCCAATGCGATCGGTTTCGCGCAGACACTCACGTAACACCCGGGCCACCATCAATAGCACCTTGTCCCCGGTGGCGTGCCCGTAGCGATCATTAATCTGTTTGAAATGATCCAGATCCATCACGCAGACCGACACCGGGCTGCCGCTGCGGCGACTGCGGGCCAGCTCGTAGCTGAATTGGTCGAACAGGGCGCGGCGATTGTCGAGGCCGGTAAGCGGGTCGGTCACCGCCAGGGCCCGGATCTGCTTTTCACGAATCTGCCAGCGCCGCAGCAACACATAGGTGAAGCCGAACACCATGGCCAGAAACGGCGTGGCAAAGGCGATCATGCTGTTAACCCAGTACACGGAGACCAGATCCTTGGTCACCGGGTCCGCCTTGAGCAGCGGGGCGTACTGCAATTTTCCCTGCACGATCAGCGCATAAATGGCCAGCACCATAACGGTGTGAATCACCAGGCTGCAGGTGACCCGCTTGAAATCAAAAAGAATAAAGCCGGTGAGCGGCGAGCCTACCAGCACCAGGCCCATGATCGGGTTATACAGCCCCATCACATAACCAATGCCGAGAAAGGAAAAACCGAAGAAATGGATACACACATTGGGGTAGGCCACCGAGTGACGCTTGGTCTTGTGCAGGACAATTCCCCAACAGGTCAGCAACAGCCAGCCAGTCACGTTGAAAAGAAAAATATCCCGGGCCAGCCCGGCCCCTTCCACAGACAGGAACTGCTCACCGAAACGGGTGTAGTTCACCGTCAACAGCAGCCAGCCGAGAAAACCGAGCATCAGCAGGCCTGTGAGCACCGACAGCAACAGGCTCTTGTCCCGATCGCTCCAGTCGAGCAGATCGGTGATGGGCAGCGGATTGCGCTCAACCGCTGGCATGGCATGAGTTCTCATTCATACCGGAATTATGTCACAGGGCCGATCCCGCTGAGTGAAATCTGATCAACGCTGGTGCCCCGGCTGCCACCAGTGGTCGGAAAGGCGGCACGGCAATTTCACTGCTCTGGTGCAAATCGGCGCACAGGCAGGCCTCATCATAGAGCGCGGTTTCGGCCGCACCAGAGCTGTCGCTCGCTATCACAACAGCCATCAGGAGCGGGGGCAGGTCATCAGCAGGGCTGGCCCGTCCGGTGTCTTCACCACCTGGCGAGCCACAAAACCGGCGTTGCGAAAACAGTGGATGGCGCGAAGGTTATCCGGTGCCGGGTCGGCGATCACTTCTGTTACCTGGGGATCATCAAACAGCTGGTCCACAAAGGCCCTCACCGCCGATGTGCCCAGCCCATGATCCAGGTGACTTTTGCTGGCGATAAACACATCGACCCCGCGTATGCCCGGGTCATCAATGTCCAGCCACCAGCCTTCATGGTGATGTTCGATGGGCGCATACCCCTGAATAAACCCCAGCGGCTCGTCATCCAGGCGGATAAAGAAAAACATGGCGCCACCGAAACAGCGCTGGGCCGGATGGTAATCGCGAATCACCTCTTCAAGACTACGCTGCGGCCCCCACCAGCGACTGACATGCTCGCGGCCCAGCCAGTCATGCAACACCGGCAGGTCCGCGTCGGTGAGCGGCGTAAAGGTGAGCCTGTCCGTTGCTACTGAGACTTTCATAACGTTTTTTGCCACCTTCCCTGTATGGCGCATGGTGCTGTGCGCATCAGTCCTATCTTTTTAGCAAAAGACTAACCCGCATCCTTTTTAACAACTGCTATCTGTTTATCATTTCACCATGTTAATCCGCTCTTCCTCCATCGTCTCCAGCAACTGTGGCATGTGACTTCGATGCTTTTTGACGGCGCTGATCAGAAATATACGCGCCGATAAAGAACAGAACAGAAACAACCATAAAGGGGCCGACACTGCCCGGCCAGCTCCAGTAATTCAGCCCGGCATAAGCGCCCATCAGCAGGGAGACTGCTACCACGGAAAAACCGTTATCGGTTCGTGTCACCCGAATCAACACCCACCCAGCCAATAAGGCACCTATTCCCCAGGCGTGATACGCGATAACCCAGTAATTCTCCATGACCTTGTCCAGGTTACCTGCTATCCAATCGGCTTTTCCCTCCGGCGAAACGTTCTCTACCCTCAAGTGCATGTAGCCGACTGTCACTGCCATGGTTAGCATAGGAATAACCGACGCCGTAAAAGACATCGTCAACCATCCGGCCAGAATCCCCAGAGTCCATCTCATCCCTGATCCCCTCTATCCTTTATTTTTATATTGAGACTTTACATCAACCTGAGTTGAGGTTTTATGCTTGCCTCTCCTTTTTCCGACAAGGACCCATACCATGGCGCTGGATATTGATGGCTACCTGCAGCGAATCGGCTATCAGGGAGAAAAGCAGCCTACCCTGAATACCCTCAAGGCTCTGCAATGCTTGCACCTGCAAGCCATCGCCTTCGAGAACCTTAACCCTCTGCTGGGGCTCGCGGTGTCACTGGACAGCCAGGCCCTGATGGACAAGCTGGTTGATCAACGTCGCGGCGGATACTGTTTCGAGAATAACCTGCTGTTTCTGGAAATCCTGACTGGGCTGGGATTTCAGGCACGTGGTATTACCGGGCGGGTCTACTGGAACCAGCCCGACGATGCCTGGCCACCGCGCTCGCATATGCTGCTACTGGTGACGATTGACGGTGAGGACTACCTCAGCGATGTGGGGTTCGGCGGCATGACTCCGACCGCCCCGCTGAAGCTCCATGCCCGTCATCCACAAAGCACACCGCTGGAGCCTTTCCGGGTGGATGCGCATCAGGATCATTACAGCCTGTGGGTACAGCTCGGGGAACAGTGGCGATTGCTCTATCGTTTCGACCTGATGCAACAGGGTGCCGTGGATTTCGAGATGGCCAACTGGTATGTGGCTTGCCACCCACAATCCAAATTCGTGAACAACCTGATTGCCGTGCGCACTGACGAAGACCGCCGCCACACCCTGCTGAACGATCTTTATACGGTGCGCTTTCCGGATGGCAGCAGTGAAAAGCACACGCTCGCATCCGTGGCAGAATTATGGGAATTACTGGAAGGGGTATTTGCCATCAATATGGCGGGGATAGACAGGAAAGAACTGGGAAAATCGCTCAAAGAGAAATCGCTATTTCAGCAATGAAACCAAAATCAAAAACTTCGCCTTGCAAGCAAGGCTCCAACAGCATGACGCAGTGCTGTTGGAGCCTTGTTCACAAGGCGAATTACTACTCGTAACTCAGATGCGTCGCTTTGCCCCGGAATACCCGATAGATAAAGATCGTGTAGCCCAGGATCATCGGCAAGGCGATGATGGCACCCCAGAAGGTGAACAGCAGGGACTCCGTGGCCGACGCCGCTTCCCAGATGGAAATCCGCCCCAGGACAATATCCGGGAACAGGCTGTAGGCCAGCCCGATACTCGCCAGTACACACACCACCATCAACGCCACAAAGGCCAGCCAGCCATAGCCGTTGTGCAGGATCTGCTTGCTGTTGAACACCCAGATCAGCCCTGCATAGGCCAGCGCTGTCGCCAGAGGAATGGGCATCAGACCGATGGCGTTGGGCAGGGTAAACCATTTGTCGGCGATGGCACTGCTTACCAGCGGGGTGGCGATGGAAATCAGCAGCAGAAAACCGCCCATGGGCCATACCGCCATTCGCCCCCAGCGTACGGCCTTGTTGAACAGCTCGCCTTCGGTCTTGATCAGCAGCCAGGCGGCGCCGAGCATGATGTACAGGGACGGCAGCGCCACCGCGATCAGTGCGGCAAACAGGGTGCTGGTGGCATCGCCGGTGAGGCCGGTGACAAAGGCGCCCAGCATCCAGCCCTGACAAACCGACGCCACCAGTGAGCCGAAGGCAAACAGACGATTCCATTTCGCCTTGTGCTTGTCGCCGGCCTTGACCCGGAAATCGAACGATACCCCGCGCAGAATCAGCCCCATCAGCATCAGTGTCACCGGCAGGTACAGGGAGGTGAGCACGATGGAATGGGCCTGCGGAAAGGCAATCAGCAAGATACCCACACCCAGCACAATCCAGGTTTCATTGGCATCCCAGAACGGCCCGATGGCCGCCACCATCACATCCTTTTCGTCATCGCTGGCAAAAGGCAGCAACATGCCGATGCCCAGATCGTAACCATCGAGAATCACATAGATCAGCAGTGCCAGCCCCATGGCACCAGCAAAGAACAACGGAAGCCAGTATCCCAGATCCATCATGCTTCTCCTTCGGCAGTTTCCGCGTCGTTCATGGCCCGTTGCTGAGGTGTCAGCGTCAGGGAACGTGCCGGCTTGGTGGCCATATGGCGCAGGGTGGCGATATAAGACACCAGCAGGAACAGATACAGCAGCACATAGCCGAACAAGGTGCCGGCAACGGTGGCACTGCTGTGATCCGCCACCACATCGGCGGTCCGCAACAGCCCATCCACCACCCAGGGCTGGCGACCAATTTCAGTGACATACCAGCCCGCCAGCACCGCAATCCAGCCGGAGAAGGTCATCACTGACAGGGCACGCAATAGCCAGGTCTGTGTCTCACGATTTTCATCCCGGTTGCGGAATAACCGCCAGGCGGACCACCAGCCTACCAGCACCATCAGCATGCCAATGCCGACCATCACCCGAAACGCCCAGAACACCGGTGCCACCGGTGGGGTCTCCCCCTCGAACTCATTGAGACCCAGCACTTCACCGTCCCACTCATGGGTGAGGACCAGGCTGGCCAGATTGGGCACCTTGATGGCCATGTGCGTGGTCTTTGCTTCCTCATCGGGAAAGCCGAACAGGGTCAGCGGCGCGCCCTTCTCGGTTTCCCAGATACCTTCCATGGCGGCGATCTTGGCCGGCTGATGCTCCAGGGTGTTGAGCCCATGCAGGTCACCAATCCACACCTGCAGCGGCGCCAGCACCGCAGCCATCAACGCACCGGTACGCATGACTTTCCAGGTGGCCGGGCCGTCCACACCGCGCATGGCTCGCCAGGCACTCACCCCCATGATCAGGAAAGCCGCAGTCAGCAGAGAGGCGTTGAACATATGCGCCAGGCGATAGGGGAACGAAGGATTGAAGATTACCTCCCACCAGCTCTCCACAAAGAACACGCCCTCTTCGATGCGATAGCCTGTCGGTGTCTGCATCCAGGAATTGAGGCTGAGAATCCAGAACGCGGAGAATGAAGTCCCCACTGCCACCAGCACCGTGGCGATCAGGTGAGTGCGATTGGAGACCCGGTCCTTGCCGAACAGCATGATGCCCAGGAAAGAGGCTTCCAGGAAAAAGGCGGTGAGCACCTCATACCCCAGCAGTGGCCCGGCAATATTGCCGGCACGCTCCATGAAGCCCGGCCAGTTGGTGCCGAACTGGAAACTCATGGTGATGCCGGACACCACCCCCAGGGCGAAGCTCAAGGCAAAAATTTTTACCCAGAAGAAGTAGGCATATTCCCAGGCCTTGTCACCGGAAAAGGTGTAGCGCAACCGAAAATAGAACAGCACCCAACACAGGCCGATGGTGATAGTGGGGAAAAGAATATGGAAACTGATATTGGCGGCGAACTGCAGACGGGCAAGCAAAAACGGATCGAACTCCACGGGCGCAACCTCCACATGTCAGGCCTGCGAACAGGATTCATGATTTTCATTAGGCTAGCACATAGACATCGCCGCGTTGTGTGACAAATTGCCCTAGCGCAGCCCTGGTTGTTGGCCCCTCTTACAAGAAGCCAACAAACACTTAAATTTCGCATTACTCACCGGCGAGAGAAATATCACCGAAAACCGGCAACTTGATGACGAAAGCCCCAAAAAACCTGAACTTCATGCCCTCCTTTTTGCATAAATCAAAGCCATCACCGTACCGGGACAAGCGTGCTATTGTGATTATGAAGGATACCCAAGCCGCCAGGAGGGCGAGGCCATGTTCAAGCTCATCACTGCATTTTTACAGGAAGAAAGTGGCGCTTCTATTGTGGAGTACGCCATTCTCGTTTCATTGATCGCCATGGTGGCCATCGCTACCATCGTACTCGCCGGTGGCGAGGTGAAGGGCCTGTTTGATGGCGCACAGACGACCATCAGCGACGCCACCACCTGACGCTGACGGGGCTCGCCTCAGCACTGGCAAGGCGGGCCCTGGTCAGCAGCCAGCCAACGGTACTTGCCGCACAGCAATTGAACGCATCGGCAAAGCTGGGTAGCTTATTGTCTGAACATCCCTGCATCGTTTTTGCTCGATGCCGACAATAACCTGACCTGCAGCGAGCCATGGCCCTGACTTCCGCGGACGTCCGCAACGCCGAACCCCTGAAGAAAGACTACAAACTCCGGGACGACAAGGGGCTCTACCTGCTGGTAGAGACCAATGGCAACCGTACCTGGAAATTCAGCTATCGGTTCGATGGCCGCAGCAAGGTCATTACCCTGGGCCCCTGCCCCGAGGTCACGCTGGCCTTCGCCCGTCAGCTTCGTGACGAAGCCCGGGAGCTGATCGCCGACGGCACGGACCCGATCACCCGTTGCGAAAAACGGGAAGTGTTCAGCCCCTCGGTGGAAACCTTCGAGGCGGTGGCGCGGGACTGGCTGGAACGGGTCTACCGGTTTGAAGTCTCGGAAGAACAATTCCGCCGCACCAAGCGACAGATGGAAAACTACCTGATCTCCAGCATTGGCAAGCGGGTGGTCAGCGAAGTGACCCCGGAAGATCTGAAATCCCTGGCTGCCGCCCTGGGTGCCGAGGGGCATCTGGACAAGGGCAAGCGGGTACTGGGTATCGCCAAACGGGTCTACGGCCACGCCCGCGATACCGGCGTCGCCGGCTTCCAGCAGACCGGCGCTCTGCGCCGCCGGCTTACCGGCTCCGGCACCGAGCCGGAATTCCTGCTCAGCACCCGTGAGCAACTCTTCAATCTGGCCAGCGGTGTGCTTGGCCAATGGAGCCGCACCACCACCACCGCGGCACTCAAGCTGACCGTCTGGCTGCTGGCCCGGCCCAGCGAGATCGTCAACGCACGTTGGTCGGACATGGATCTGGATGCCGGAGAATGGCGCATCCGCCGCAAGAACCCGGACAGCCCGGACGGCAGCAAGATCATTACCGTGCCCCTGCCCCGCCAGGCGGTGGAGCTGTTGCGGGAGATGGAACCGATCACCGGCCGTCAGGAATATATCTTCCCCGGCACCCGCGATCGCAAGAAGCACCTGGGCGCCAGCACCCTCACCGGCGCCCTGAAAAAAGTCACCCGCACCACACCCGTGTCCACCGATAACCTGCGCACTCTGGCCGCTACCGCGCTGGGCGAGCTGGGCTACCAGGCGGAACAGATCCAGTCACAGTTGCTCAACCAGACCGGCGACGAACAGAGCGACCGTCAGCTCTATCAGGAAAAACGCCGGGAAATGCTGCAGGCCTGGGCGGACTATCTGGATAACACCGTGATCGGCAAGGTCACCCGGCGCTAAGGGGCACGCCGGCAAATACTGGCGCGCCATGCCATTACCCCAGAGCTCTGAACCATGGAACCGCTCCATAATCACCAGAACCTGATCCAGACGGTCCTCGCACTCGCTGAAGATAATGTTCGCCAGGGCTTGGGCGGCCCCTTTGCGGCACTGGTGGTAAAAGATGGCATCATCATCGGCCAGGGCTGCAACCGGGTCACCGGCCAGCATGACCCCACCGCCCACGCAGAAATGGAAGCCATCCGCGCCGCCTGCCACCAGCTGGGTAGCCATCAGCTGCATGGCTGTGTGATCTACAGTAGTTGCGAGCCGTGCCCCATGTGTCTGGGTGCCATCTACTGGGCCCGGCCCGACAAACTGTTCTATCTCAACAGCCAGGCCGATGCGGCCCGTATCGGTTTTGATGATCAGTTTATCTACCAGGAGCTGGCTCTCCCTGCGGCACAACGACAACTGACCACTGAACAGCTTGATCACCCGCAACGGTTAACGGCGTTCCGGTTATGGCAGGCCAGTGACGACCGGGAAGATTACTGACCCATCACACCCAATGACCCCGCCCAGCCCGTCCTGTTAACCTGTACGTCCATGGTTAGCAGAGCACCCACAATGACCCGCCCCTTCGGTTTCCAGTTCGACAACAGTTACATCCACCTGCCGGAAGACCTGTTTTCCCGCTGCCCCCTGCAGCCGGTGAAGGCACCGCAGATGGTGTTGTTCAACCGGTCCCTGGCCGGGGAGCTGGGACTGGACGGCGAGGCACTGGACAGCCCGGCCGGGGCAGCGATTCTGGCGGGCAATGAGCAGATCGACGGCAGCGACCCGATCGCCCAGGCCTACGCGGGCCACCAGTTCGGCAACCTGACCATGCTGGGCGATGGTCGCGCCATTCTGCTCGGTGAGCAGCTCACCCCGGACGGGGCGCGCCGGGATATCCAGCTCAAGGGCGGCGGGCGCACGGTATTTTCCCGGGGCGGCGATGGCCGCGCGGCACTGGGCCCCATGTTGCGCGAATTCATCATCAGCGAGGCCATGCATGGCCTGGGCATCCCCTCCACCCGCAGCCTGGCGGTGGTGGCCACCGGGGAGTCGGTATTGCGGGAAACCGCCCTGCCCGGCGCCATCCTCACCCGGGTTGCCGCATCGCACCTGCGGGTAGGCACCTTCCAGTACGCCGCCGGCCGACAAAACCCGGCGCTGCTGGAAGCGCTGGTGGATTACACCCTGAACCGCCACTACCCGGACCGCCAGCCTGCCGACAATCCCGCCCTGACCCTGCTGGATGCGGTCATGGACAGCCAGGTGGACCTGATCGTCCACTGGATGCGAGTGGGCTTTATTCACGGCGTTCTCAATACTGACAACGTAACCCTCAGTGGCGAGAGCATCGATTACGGCCCCTGCGCCTTCATGGACAGTTTTGATCCGGACACCGTGTTCAGCTCCATCGACCACCAGGGCCGCTACGCCTATGGCAACCAGCCCACCATCACCCAGTGGAACCTGAGCCGTTTCGCGGAAACCCTGCTACCGATGATCGACGAGGATGTGGACAGCGCCATCGAGAAAGCCACCGCCATCATCAAGTCCTTCAGCGAACGCTACAGCGAAAAATGGCTGGCCATGATGAAGAAAAAGCTGGGCCTGTTCGGTGACGACCCGGTCGATGAAACGCTGATTACCGATCTGCTGGAATGGATGAAGACGCACCAGGCGGATTACACCAATACCTTCCGCGATATCACCAGCGAACACTTTCCCGCCGATGGTATTTACCAGGATGACGACTTCAGCAACTGGCACCAGCGCTGGCAGGCCCGCCTGGGGCGCAACCAAAAACCTCTCAAGTCGTCCCTGTGCCTGATGCGCAATCACAACCCGGCGGTGGTTCCTCGCAACCATCGCGTGGCAGAAGCATTAACCGCAGCGGAACAGGGTGACCTGGCTGTCACCACATCACTGCTGGAGGCGCTGGCCGACCCCTATGCGGAGCGCGACCCGGACGACCGCTATCGGCAGCCGCCGGCCCCGGAGGAGCAGGTCTGCCAGACTTTTTGCGGGACCTGATAACCGGTTGGCCGACCCTGGATTTCCCCGGCCCGCAAAAGACTCCGCAGGTGCGTCGCTAGCGGCGCGATAGCCCAACGTCGATAAAGAAAGTATTACCACAGAGATCGCGGAGAAAAAGAAAAGGTTTTCTCGATGTGCTCTGTGCCCCTGTGGTGAGAATGCTTTTAAACACAGGTTGGGTTATGCACTTCGTGAACCCTGCGGATCGCAATAGCGGGTCAGGAATTTAAGGAAAATTCACCGCAAAGCCGCTGCGTTGCCAAAGCCACGCTACCCACAACGTATGCAGATTGATCAACACCGCCAGAGCCCATTCAAACCCGTCATCCATGGTGTCGTAGTGCTCGGGCCAGATCACACCCAGTATCAACGACACTATTCCCACCAACAGGGTAAAACCGCATAACCGCAGCAGCGATCTCCCCGCGGCTGACATGGCACTGTGCCGCAGTGACGCGCTCAGCCCCAGCTGGGCCAGAAACGTGAGGCCAAAGAATCCCACCACCCCGATCCGGCGCAGCATGTAAGGCGTCTCGCCGGCATGGCCAAGCACCACCGTATAGAGCGCCAACGGCAGCGCCGCCAGCATCCCCAGCCACCACCAGGTTGTCGGCTCCACCTGCATGTGGCGCAGCCAGTGACGGTTGGCCCACCAGAACAGCATCATGCAGACGCAGGCTGGCAGCATTCCGGCCTTGAAAACGAAATAGGCGGTACCGGAACGGGACGCCCGGGAAATACTGGTGCAGCCTTCAAACCAGGGTAAACACCAGGGCACCAGCTGCTCACTGGCAGACAGCAAATAACAGACATGCATGGTCACCAGGGGCAGCAAGGCGGTGGCCCAGGCCAAGGGAGACAAGCGAACCGGCGTCGATGGCATCGTCATGGCGTCAGCGTAGCGCAACACAAGGCACCGTCACACCTTGCTAACACCCCAAACGCTGCGCACTGCCCAGGGCGCGCTGAGGCCCATCGAACCACGCCACCGGGCAGGCAGAGGGGAAACAATTCCATTACAAAACATAGCAGTAAATGGCTATAAAAACGTTTTCTTAAGAACAGAATAAAATCAATCATAAAAACACAGTTCAGCACCGGCAACCTTTCTGCAGTAACCCGTCAGATGGCGATACCGCGCTCTTCCTGTTCGCTATGCCTTATGACTTCTCTCGCCTTTGTCAGGCAGGCTTTCATCAGCCACTAAAGAGACACATGGCGCATCCGGTTGCCCCGTCGCTGTCACCCACAGGCGGATAATAATCATGAAAAAACATTACGTATCCATCGCCAGTCTCGCATTGCTTGTTACCGCCTGCGGTGGCGGCGGCAGCTCTGACAACGTGTCGCAGACACCTGGCCCGAGCCCGCAACCCCCTACTCCCAATCAGCCCGAGCCGCCGCCCGAAATGCCGGTGGACTGCCAGCGAGACAGCTGGGTGGCAGGCACCACAGAATTGTGCGACGGCACCTTTATCTATCGGGACTATGTCTACGATGACTACGGGGCGGATACCGGCCTGATCGGCCTGTCACCCTTGACCGTCATGAATCTGCTGTCGCGCGGTGGCGGCTTGTTCAATCCGGTTGCCAACACACCGGGGCTGCTATCACCCACAGCCGGGGATGAACGCTACCCTGCCGGCATGGAAAACACCGCCGACCTGGTCTCGCTGGCACTGTCACTGGATGGCGATGAACTGTCTGTTCGCTTCGAGCTGAATACACTTTATGGCAGTGATGACAGCCTCGCCGTCATCGCCATTGATACTGACAACGACAGCAGCACCGGTGGTGGCGTCTGGCCGGGCCTGGGCATTCGCAGTGACGGCTGGGAAGAGATCTACACCTTCGCTGAGGGTGACCCGATCAACAACATTATTGCTGGTCGGATTCCTGCGCCAGAAACCGAACAGTGGCGCATTCAGGCTGTGGTGGCGCAGCACGACGGCACGGTCATGAATGTGGCTTTCCGCGGCCCCCATGAATCCGCCCGAGCGGCTTCTATCCCGGAACAAATTCTTCCCGATGCGGGAAATTTCTGGGAAGACAAACAGTCCCGGGCACTAGGTAGCGGCGACATTTCCGTTTTCGGGGAAGTGGTTTCGCGCAGCGATCTTGAAAACGGCACCACACGAGCAGCGGAGTCGGTGACCGGTTTTCAGCAGCGCGTTTACACCTCCCAATACACCCTCCCCCCCGGTGAAGGGGTTTCACTGCGCGGCGTACCAGGCCGCCAGGGCGATACCGGCCTGCCCTGCGACCAGTATTTTCATTACCTGGGAAAATACCAGCCATACGGTTTTTACGTACCGGAGCAGGACGGCCCCCACGAACTACAGCTGGTACTGCACGGCTGCGAAGCCAACCACGCCAGTCAGATCAACCAGGGCAATTTCCAGACATCCTTCGCCGATGCCAACAACCGCATTCTGGCCGCCCCACTGGGCCGAGGGCCGCGGGGCTTCTATACCGGACTCTCGGAGCGTGATGTGCTGGATGTCCGCGCGGACGTGGAAGAAAACTATCCGATCGACAGCCGCAAGATACTGGTAAGCGGCTACTCCATGGGCGGCTACGGCACACTGAGAATGGCGGCACTGTATCCACAGGATTACGCTGCCGGTGTGAACTGGGTGGGCTTTACCGGCAGCGTCTTGAACCTGCCACTGGAAAGAACCCTGCTAGGGTCCCTGGCGGATCTGACCGGCATTGAGCTGCTGGAGACCCCCTTGTCTGCCTTCCAGGAACTGCAGCAGGAGTTCAGTATCGGCGCGGAAGACAATGTGCTGGATTACCTGGGCAATCTGGAGCATATCCCGATGGCCAATGCCTACAGTGCTGCGGATGAGATCGTACATGTCACTACGGCTCTGGCACTGCAGGAAAAGTTTATCGCCGGCGAGTCCGACTATGTTTTCTATCTGCATCTTCCCGCAGAACATCTGACCTATATCCTGCTCGATGAATGGCAGAAAATGGCCAATTACAGCGCCAACCGCGTGATCGTTAGTCGCCCGAGCACCATCCGCTACTACTACGATCCAGCCCAGGCCTACCCGGAATATGCCATTGACCACAATCGCGCTTACTGGGTTAGCAATATCGTCAATCGCTCCACCGAGCCCAGCCAGATTTCACTGGATAGTGATGGCTGCGGTACACCGCAAATGGATAGTCAGTTCACCCCGGGGGCTGGCACTTACCCGATACCCTGGGTAAGCACGCAACGCACAGTGAGCAGCGATGCCTTGCTGCCAGGCGGTAACACCCTGTCCGGGTCGCTGGAGAATATTCATCAACTGACCATTGATGTTACCGATAGCTGCCTTGCAGGGGCCATCAATCTGGACATCGATAGTGACGGTAGCAGCACCCTGGTATTCAGCGATGGCAGAGAGGTAGATCTGGTTCAGGGGCGCAACCAGCTGTTCGTGAACCCGCTATAAACGGATGAAACCGAAAGCCCCGGGGACGGGGCTTTCACCATGCGTGGCATGGCCCGGTTATTGATTCGCTTGCAGTTTATCCAGCGTACGCAATTCGAAATCGCTGGCGTCATGCCGCTCCCATAGCTGGCTGGACGGGTCGCCCCAGGCCCGGTTGACTTTACGGCCACGTTCCACCGCAGGGCGCTTGCTGATCTGCTCGGTCCAGCGCAGCACATTCTTGTAGGTGTGCGCTTCGATAAACTCCGCCGCTTCATAGACCTTGTTGGTGACCAAAGCGCCGTACCAGGGCCAGATGGCCATATCAGCAATGGTGTATTCATCACCGGCGATGTAGTCGTTGTCGGCCAGCTGGCGATCCAGCACATCCAGCTGCCGCTTGATCTCCATGGTGTAGCGATTGATCGGGTATTCGTACTTTTCCGGGGCGTAGGCATAGAAATGACCGAAGCCGCCACCCAGCAGCGGCGCACTGCCCATCTGCCAGAACAACCAGCTGAGCGTTTCGGTGCGTTTTTCCGGGTCCTTGGGCAGGAACTCGCCAAACTTTTGTGCCAGGTAAAGCAGGATATTGCCGGACTCGAACACCCGGCGTGGCGGGGTAACGCTGTGATCCATCAAGGCGGGGATCTTGGAGTTGGGGTTCACCTCCACAAAGCCACTGCCAAACTGGTCGCCATTCTGGATATTGATCAGCCAGGCATCGTACTCCGCATCCTTGTGGCCCTTATCAAGCAGCTCTTCCAGCATCACCGTGACCTTTACCCCGTTGGGAGTGGCCAGGGAGTAAAGCTGCAGGGGGTGCTTGCCCACTTGCAGGGCCTTGTCATGGGTGGGCCCGGCGATGGGGCGATTGATATTGGCAAAGGCGCCGCCATTGGCCTGGTCCCACTTCCAGACACGGGGTGGGGTGTAGGTGGGGTCAGACATAGTTGCTCCCGATCGATGACAGGCATGGCCTGTGCACGTTGAATGTTGTCTCATCATGGCCAGCCCGGGCGCCGGGAACAAGCTGAAAAAAATGAACAAACGCTTCAGATTAATCGATCGGTTGACCCACTCTCATGCTGCTGCACTTCCCACAGGTGCGCATACAAACCGCCCCGGGCCAGCAGCTCAACATGGTTGCCCTGCTCCGCCACCTGGCCGTTGTCCAGCACGATGATGCGATCCGCATCCATGATGGTGGACAGACGATGGGCAATCACCAGGGTCGTCTGCTGGTGGGAAATCTCGCGGATGGCCTTGAGAATGATCTTTTCCGAATGGCTGTCCAGGGACGAGGTAGCTTCGTCAAAGACCATGATCGGCGGATGCTTGAGCAATGCCCGGGCGATGGACACCCGCTGCTTTTCGCCGCCGGAAAGTTTCAGACCCCGCTCGCCCACCATGGTGTCCTCCCCCTTCGGCAGGGAAGCGATGAAATCCGACAGGTAGGCCAGACGAATGGCCTCGCGCACTTCCTCGTCACTGGCATCAATGCGACCGTAACGCACGTTTTCGAAGATGCTGGTGTTGAACAACACGGTATCCTGGGGCACCACGCCAATCTGCTGACGCAGGGAGGTCTGGCTGACCTGGCGAATGGACTGACCATCAATGGTGATGTCGCCCCTGTTCACGTCATAGAAGCGGAACAGCAGCTTGAACAACGTGGATTTGCCGGCGCCACTGCTACCCACAATCGCCACTTTCTGTTTTGACGGCACGGTGAAGCTGACGCCGCGAATAATCTCCCGCGTATCGCCATAGCCGAAGTGCACATCATGGAAGCGGATCTCGCCGTCGCTCACTACCAGTTCGGTGGCGCCTTCACGGTCCACCACCCCGGGTTTTACCTCCAGCACCGCAAACATGTTTTCAATATTGGTCATGGCCCCCTTCATTTCCCGGTAAACAAAACCGAGAAAGTTCAGCGGCATGAACACCTGCATCATGAAGGCATTGATCAGTACGAAGTCACCCAGGGTCATCACCTTGTCGGTCACCTGCACTGCCGCCAGCACCATGGCCGCCGTCATGGCCGCCGCGATAATCAGCGATTGCCCTGCATTGAGGGCAAACAGTGACAAGCGGTTTTTGCCCCGTGCCAGCTCCCAACGCTCCAGGTTCTCGTCGTAGTGACGGGCTTCAAAGTCCTCGTTGGTGAAATACTTCACCGTTTCATAGTTGAGCAGGCTGTCGATGGCGCGGGTGCTACTGGAGGATTCCG
Organism: uncultured Alcanivorax sp.; assembly: GCF_947258575.1. Classification (GTDB taxonomy): domain Bacteria; phylum Pseudomonadota; class Gammaproteobacteria; order Pseudomonadales; family Alcanivoracaceae; genus Alcanivorax. The sequence goes on along the minus strand of NZ_CAMYIV010000004.1, from coordinate 194,661 downwards.
CCTGGTTGGCCTCGCGGATAAAGGCCAAACGCCATTCCGTGGCGAACACGGAAAAGCCCACGTAGGCAGCCACCGATACCGCTACGATCAATGCGAACCAGACATCGTAATTCCACAGCAACAAGCCGATCACCATGCCGATTTCCAGCAGGGTGGGCAGGATATTGAACACCATGAAACGCAGCAGAAAACTGATGCCATTGGTGCCCCGCTCGATATCACGGGACAGCCCGCCAGTACGACGGTTGAGATGAAAATCCAGGTCCAGGGCATGCAGATGCCGGAACACCTGCAGGCCGATCCGGCGCATAGCGCGCTCAGTGACCCGCCCGAATAAGGTATCGCGCAGCTCACCGAACAGCACATTGGAAAAACGCACCACCCCGTAGGCCAGCAGCAGCCCCAGCGGCAGGGTGATCAGCTCACTGACATCCTTGGCGTCCAGCCCGTCGACGATGTGCTTGAGAATAAACGGCAACCCCACGCTTGCCAGCTTGGCCAGCACCAGGCAGACCACCGCCAGAGCAATACGGGTACGGAACTCCAGCAGGTAGGGGAACAGGGTTTTCAGCACGGACCAGTCGATGGGCTTGGGGGTAACGTCCTGGCTCATACCGCGCATAAAAAGGCCTGCTTTGGAGAAAAGAACCCGCAGTATAACAACATGGCGGGCAACAATCGGATCACTGAACGCCTGGAAAACCTATTACCGTTAATGAAACATTTTCCGGCTTTCCGTAGGAGCGTCGCTCGCGGCGCGATTACTAACGCCGGGTTAACGGGAACGTGACTGCAGCCACACCGCCAGGCCCTGACTGTTGAGCTGGATATCCAGCCCCAGCACGGCTTCCAGCTGTGCGTCTGACATGTCGCAGCCGTGCTCCCGGGCGCAGCGAAACAGATACTCTCTCATGGCCGTCATCAACGCCTGTTCCAGTGCAGCATCGTCGGCGGTTTCTGCCACGGTTTCCGCCAGCGCCACATAGTCGTCCACCATGGTCAGCAGTCGCTCGCCCAGGGGTTGCGGGTTTTCCACCATGCTGTAATGGGTGAGGTAAATACGCTGGGGCTGCCGCGCCAGCAGCTTGCGGATGGAGGCCTTCAATGCCGGCGGATCAAATTGCACCGGGGTGGTGGTCGGGCAGATAAAGGGGCCGTTGACGGTGGTCAGCGGCGGATAGGACAGGCCAAAGGTGTCACCGGTGAAAATGCCACGGGACGTGGGGTCATACACACAGAAATGATGGCGGGCATGCCCGGGGGTATCGATGAATACCAGCTTGCGACCTCCCACGGTGACCTCATCGCCGTCGTCCATGGTGCGCACCCGGCGTTCATCCACGGGAATGATATCGCCGTAGATCTCGGCAAACTGGGCCTCACCGTAGACCGCTGTGGCACCGGCCTTGAGTTTGGCCGGATCAATCATGTGGCGAGCGCCGCGGGGATGCACCAGCAGAGTCGCCACTGGCAGCGCCTGCATCAGGCCACCGACGCCACCGGCGTGGTCCAGATGCACATGAGTGGGAATCACATATTTCACCTTTGCCAGATCAATCTTGCGCGCTTTGAGCAGCGCCAGAATGGTCGGCACGGTGTTGTGGGTACCGGTTTCGATAATGGCGTACTCGTCGCCACCGCGCAGCAGATAACAGGCCGCCAATCCTTCGTGCACCATGGCCGTATCGATACGGGTAATGTGCTGGCCGAGGTCGTCAAAAGTCTGGAATGCCATGCATGGCTCCTGAGGTCGATAAGTCCAACGACTATAGGCCACGCAACCGGGGCCAGCCACCCGACCTTTGCTCAACCGGCCGCTCTTTTCAATCGGGGACACCCATCCCTTTTGCTACTGCTGGGAGACTGACAGGCAGCGCCTGACGTAGCTGGTGCCGGCGGGAAACCCCAGGCTTCACGCCATCTTGCCCTTCACCTCACCACACTGTGATTTTATGCGTGGAAAAGGGCCGCCCCATGACCGGAATGACTGCACTACTGATTTATATCGTCTGGACGCTGATTCTGGCACTCAGCTACGCCACCTATCGGTTGCCACTGGTACTCACCGGCAAGAAGGCCGCAAATCATTGGGAACGAGGCAAGGCGGTTGATGACCCGGCCATCCTGGTTCGTGCCAAGGCGGCACATCTCAATTGCCTGGAGAACCTGCCGCTGTTTGCGGCCCTGGTGTTGGTGGCAGCGGCCACCGGCCAGAGCGATACCGTGAACGCACTAGCAGGCTTTATTGTGGCGGCACGCATCGGGCAAAGCCTGGTGCATCTGATCGGCACCAGTTTTCCACTGGTATTCATCCGCGCCAGCCTGTTTCTCGCCCAGGTGGCCCTGATGCTGTACCTGGCCTTTGCGTTGATGTAATCCCTTCAATCGGGGACACGCACACAACGACTCAATTCATGCGTGTCCCTGATTGCTGTGTTGCAAACAAAAAACAGCGGCCCAGGCCGCTGTTTTTGTATCACCACCCAGTGCATCGAGATTACTCGGCGTCACCGGCAAGAAAGGCATCCAGCAACAAGGTGCTGTTGGCCTGCACCGCGGTGGTAATCGCCAGGCCCGGATTGTCGATGCGGAATTTCGGGTTGTGATTGAGCGGCGGCAGTTCGCCGGTGCTCATGTATTTCTTCATCACATCCGGGGCGCCACCGCCCACTTCCACAAACAGGGTTTCAGCGTCTTCAATGCCCGCCACCAGCATGGGGAAATCCTCGGAGCCCATCACCGGGGGGATGCCGGGCATGATCCGCTTTTTGCCCAGGGCGGCCACCAACGCTTCATTGGCCTTGGCTGCCAGGGCAGGCTCGTTAATCACCGGCTCCGCATACCCCAGCATGGTCATGGTGGGTTTACGCTCCTCCGGCACACCCGCAGCAACGGCAATGCCCTGGGTTTCCCGCTCGATGGCATCCAGCATGGTCTGGCGCACGCCCTTGTCGAACCAGCGCAGGTTCAGTTTCAGGGTGCCGGTTTCTGGAATCACGTTATGGGTTTCGCCCACCTGCATGGCGCCCACGGTCAGCACCGCCGGGTCCTGGGCCGGGATATTGCGGCTGACGATGGTCTGGTAGGCCATCACCGCCCGCGCGCCCATCACCACCGGATCAATGGTGCCTTCCGGGCGAGAACCGTGGCCGCCAATCCCGGTGAGATGCACATCCAGTTGATCACTGCCGGCCATGCGGCGGCCAGCTTTCACCGCCACCGTGCCTGCCGGCCACACCGGGTACACGTGGGCGGAAATCAGCAGGGAGGGCTTGGGGACCTTGTCGTACAGACCATCGTCGACCATGGCCTGGGCACCGGCGATCAGTTCTTCCGCCGGCTGGCCCACCAACACCAGGGTGCCGGACCAGGCATCGCGGGTTTCCATTATCACTTTGGCGATGCCCAGCAACCAGGCGGTATGGGAATCATGGCCACAGGCATGGGACACGTAGCTGGTGCTACCGTCATCCAGCTCCACCTGTTTCTTGCTGGCATAGGACAGGCCGCTCTCCTCTTTCACCGGCAAGGCATCCATGTCACTGCGGAACATGATCACCGGGCCATCGCCGTTTTTCAGCACCGCCGCCAGGCCGGTTTCCGCAATCCCGGTATGCACCCGGTAACCGAGTTTCTTCAGCCGCTTGGCCACCAGCGCAGAGGTATCGTGCAGGTCGAAAGCCAGCTCCGGGTTGGCATGCAACTGGCGGAACACCTTCTCCAGCTCCGGCTGCTGGTCCGCAGCCAATTTGCCCACCTTTTCGCTCAGTGATGTGGGAATACCGGCCTGTGCCAGGCCGCAGGCCATCACTGCGCCAGCCAGAAGGCTGCTACGCAGCCCATTGATGAGTGACATGTGCTCTCCCGTTGTTTTTTGGAATATTGTTCCATTAATTGATCACAGGATGGGGCAGCGGGTCAAGCGCATACGCTTTCATCGGGGACACGCACACATCCGGAGGTCACCGGGATGCCACCGGAAAGAGGGAACAAGGTGAGTCAGTCGCCAGTCTGGCGCTTGCGCCATTCCCGGGGAGACAGCCCAGCCCAGCCCTTGAAGGCACGGGTGAAATTGGCCGGGTCGCCATAGCCAAGCGCCTCACCAATGCGGCGAATCTCCAGGTCAGGGTCGGCCAGCATCTGACAGCTGTCCCGTCGACGGGCGGCTTCCAGCAGCTGCTGATAACTGTAGCCCTGTTCCTGCAGGCGCCGCCGCAGGGTGCGGGGCGTCAGATGCAGGCTATCGGCCAGGGCCTCCGGGGATGGGTACCCATCAGCGCCCAGGGTCAGAGCGGCACGGGCACGGCGCAAGGTATCATCGGCGTCATCCACCAGCGCGCTTTCCCGTTCACACTGGGCCAGCGCCAGTGTCAGGGCTTCCGGGTTGGCGGTGGGCAGGGGCTGATCCAGCAGGGAGATATCCCCCGCCAGGGAAATACCGGCCTGCGGCATGCCAAAACGCACCGTCGGCAGCCGCCTTCGCCAGCGATCAAAGCCCGCCGGCTCCTGGCCATACAGCCAGATTTGCCGTTGCTCAGGCAGCTGCGGTATCAGGAACTCTATGCCGCGATACATGCTGGTCAGCATGGAGCTCATCAGCATGTCGCGCAGGGCATCCGGGGCGGAAAGCTCCAGCACCAGCTCCATGAACAGGCGATCCTCGCTTTCGCTCACCATCAACTGCGCCCCGCGCCCGCGCAGATGCCAGAAGCGCTCCAGAATGGCGATGGCTTCACGGGGCGTTCCGGCACACATCAGGGCATAACCCAGGTTGCCGTGGGCGGTGAGGGGCATGCGGTCGCCGGAGGCAAATCCCAGGCTGCCATTGCCAGTGAGCGATAGCGCCGCCGCCCCCAGCTTCCAGGTTTCCTGCAACGACAGCCGCCCGGCCGGATCGTCAATCTGGTCGGGGCTAATATCGGCCGCCTGTAATAACTGCTCGCGGGAGGCGCCGCTCTCCATCGCCGCTTCCATAAAGGCACGCGGGTAGGTGGCGGACTGATTACGCTGCCGCACCCAGGCCGGAAGCGCTGCCAGTTGCTGTGTGGTTGCTGCCAGGAGTTCGCTTTGCGGCATTTGGCCACCGATGACAAGTACAATGTCCGTGCAGAATCTCACGCCCTTGGGCCGTTCACCAGTACCGTATGAGCCATATTAAGAAAATACCTCAACGAGGAGTTCTGACATGAATGCTGTGGTCCCTGTTCGCCCGGGCAAGGCAAAGGCTCGCAAAGGCCTCGCCGGTTCGCTGCGCACCCTTGCCGGCAAAACCCCCAAGGACATGATCCCCAAGGTTCGTCGCCCCCAGTTCACCTTCAGCGAGGCCGAAGACCTGCCGCGCTATTGGTGGGACAACGATCCGGTGAAGACCCTGCTACTGGCTGCCATGTCCGCCAGCTTCCCGCCCGGTGAGCGTTTTTTCATTGATTCGGTGCGTCACTACCAGGACCAGATCACCGACCCGGAACTGAAGAAAGCCATCAAGGGCTTTATCGGCCAGGAAGCCCACCACTCCCGTGAACACGAATTGATGAACGGCTTCCTGCAGGAACGCGGCGTGGATCTGGCGCGACTGGAGCGGGAGATTCTGGGTTTCATGAATGTGTTGCGCAAACACCTGAGCCCGGAACGTCAGCTCGCCCACACCGTCGCCGTGGAGCACTTCACCGCGCTGATGGCCGAGGAGTTCCTGCTCAAGTACGACGCCCTGGAAGAGATGGACCCGCGCATCGCCCCGATCTGGGCCTGGCATGCCATTGAAGAATCCGAGCACAAGGCGGTGGCCTTTGATGTCTACAAGGCCGTGGGTGGCAGTGAATTCACCCGTGTCACGGAGATGATGATCGTCAGCGTGCTGTTCCCGGTGTTTTCTGCCGTGCACCTGGTGCAACTGATGAAAGAAGACGGCCAGCTGGGCAATGTGAAATCCTGGCTTGGTGCCGTGAACTACATGTGGGGTCGTCCGGGGGTATTCCGCAGGCTGCTGCCCGCCTACTTCAAGTTCTACAGCCCCAACTTCCACCCGTGGGATCACGACGCCCGCGGCCTGGTGGAGAAAGCGAAAAAGAAATGGCTGGGCGATTGGGCCTGATTATTCAGCAAGTGAAAACAGAAAGCCCCGCTTGAGCGGGGCTTTCTGTTTCAGAGGGAGTAAGCATACGATGCCTCTGTGTTTTCTATTTCTCCCTCTAGAGTCAGGCAGAGCTAGGCGGGCAAGGCGCTCTCGGTAAACCACTGCAGGATGGCCTCGCGCTGGCGCTCACTGTGCGGATGGGCCAGCAACCCCTCCACCAGAAAAGTCCCCACTGTCGCCAGCATGGTCGCGCGTTCCTGAGCCACACCGTCCGCTTGCAGGGTATGGATCACCGCCGCCTCTACAAAGCGGTGGAACTGGTCATGCCATTCCCGGATCACCGCGGACTGTTCCAGCCGGGCATGCACCGTGGTGACCAACTCGCGGCTCTGCTCGAATTCCCGCAACGCCCAAGCCATCTTCTCCTTCAAGGGTTTGTCCACGATCGCCGGCAGGCGGACCAGAGTGTGTGACATCTGCCGGTTTAGCACAGCCACCAACAGTTCGTCCTTGCTGGCGTAATACCAGTACAGGGTATTCGGGGCGACCCCCAGCTCCCGGGCGATATGACTCATGGATGTGCCGTCATAGCCCAGTGACAGGAACAGCCTGGCTGCTGTGCTCTCCAGCTCGTCCTGCTTTACCTTCAGATCGATATCGCGCTTGTTCTTGGCCAAGGGGCCTTCTCCCACAGTCTGCCCGGTCATCTTGTATGGTATTCAAGAATGCTAGTCTTTGCTCTTGAATGCTATACAAGAAACCCGGAGCCAGACCATGGACACCCTGCGACACAGCCCCCGAGACCTGACCTGTGACAGCCAGCGAACCGGTTTTTACTCCGGCGGAACCTGGTGTGCAGCCACCCTGCACCGGCCAGCGAAGGCCACGGCAGAAACACTGCCAGCTATCCTCATGCTGCACGGCTGGGGCGGGATTCAGGATGCGCTAACGGTATCCTACTATGAGGAATTTACCCGCGCTGGCTACGTGGTGATGACCTTTGATTATCGCGGCTGGGGCGACAGTGCCGGCCTGCCGAGGCATGTGATTTCCGCCCGCCAACGGGTAGCCGATGGCGACGCCGCCCTGGCCTTCCTGAAAAGCCAGCCGGGCATCGATCCCCGTCGCATCGTGCTGTGGGGCTCGTCCTTTGGTGGCGGCCACGTGGTGGAGCTGGCCGCCGAACACCCGGAACTGGCCGGGGCCATTGCCCAGGTCCCCATGCTCGATGGCATGGCCGCGGTGCGCGCCGTCCCCTTGCCACGACTGCTGCGTTTTGGGCTCTACGCCATGGCCGATCTGCTCAAGCCAGGCCATCCGCTCTACCTGCCCGTGGTCAGTGAACCCGGGGCGTTTTCCTCCATGGACCGGGATGATGCCGGCAAGGCACTGCAACTGGCCGAAACCAGCATAGGCCGGCGCTACGACAACCGCGTGGCGGCCCGCTCCATGATGACCATGGGCCCCTACCGTCCTTTCAAACGCCTCAAGGACATCCGCATTCCCACCCTGCTGATGGGGGCCAACCAGGATTCCGTCGCCCCCTTTGTGGAAAGCACTATCCGCGAGGTGAACAACCCCAACCTGACCATCGCCAGCATTAACGCCAACCACTTCGAACCCTATTTCGAACCGGCATTCAGCAACGTGATTCGCCAGCAGCTGACGTTTCTGGAAGGACTGGACCGCTTCGTGCAGCCGGCAAACCACAGGAAGAGTGCCTGAAAGGCAAAGGCTGATTGGCTGGCGTCACTGTCGTGGCGTCATGCCTATCCAGCGCTTGAAGGGGCGGAAAAACTAGCTGTACCAGATCACCAGCCCTTTGCCTGTTCTTTTTTTTCTTTTTTATTTTTCCTGAACGCCTCGTTTTTTCTCCACTTTCATTCGTGCCGAGGCAATATTCATCAAGCGCCGAAACTGTCCGCATTCCAGGTGACTGGGCGCCGGGCATTTTGCCGCGTGGCGCAGGCCGTCACGCATGGCAGACAGTTTGCGGATGGTGTCATCCAGCGCATCGGCTTTTGCCGACAAGGCATGCCGGTCGATGCTGGGCTCGCCGCCGTCATCGAACATTTCGCCAATTTCATCCAGCGTGAATCCCGCTGCCCGTCCCAGGGCAATCAATGCCAGCTGATCCAGCACCCGCGGTGCGAATATTCGCTTTAGTCCTCTGCGCCCGGTGGAGAGGATCAGCCCTTTCTCTTCGTAATAGCGCAGCGTCGACGCCGGTACGCCCGACCGACGCACCACTTCGGTAATATCCAACACGACCTTGACCTCAAGCCAGCTTCAAGTTGCACATTACCAGCAAAGTCATCTTGAGGAAGCCCCATGGATAACGTTACAGAGACCTTGGCCAGCATGATCATCATCGGCATTTTCGCCACCCTGGTCATGGATGTCTGGGGCTGGCTTCGCCAGCCACTGCTCGGTGTCGCCCCACCCAACTACGCCATGGTGGGCCGCTGGTTGTTGCACATGGGCCACGGGCAGTTTCGACACACTGCCATTGCCGCATCGCCAGCCATGCCTGGAGAAAAGGCCGTCGGCTGGCTGGCCCATTATCTGACCGGCCTGGCCTTTGCCGGGATTCTGCTGGCTATAGAGGGGCAGAGCTGGATCCACCTGCCCACCCTGGCGCCGGCTCTGCTGGTGGGTATCGGTACCGTTGCCGCGCCGTTCCTGTTGATGCAGCCAGGCATGGGAGCCGGCATGGCAGCCTGCCGCATGCCTGACCCCAACGCCGCCCGCCTGCAGAGCCTGCTGACCCATGCGATCTTCGGCATCGGCCTGTACCTGGGCGGCTGGGTGTCACACGGCATGCAAGGCTGAGCGTAATAACGATAAAACCGTACTGAACGGTGGTAACCATTGGCGCGCGCAGCCATGTATCCTGTATGCACCTCTACGCCCTGCCCGGCTCTACCCGGCAGGCCTGGACACATCATCAGGAGCACCATGACCACCTTACTGCTGAATCTGCGCCGGGTTCCGGACGACGAGGCCGATGAAGTTCGCACCTTGCTGGAACAAAACCAGATCCTGTTCTATGAGACCGCCCCAAGCATGTGGGGGATCTCTTCTGGCGGTATCTGGCTGAGCCGGCCCGAGGACCGGGAGCGCGCCAAGGCATTACTGGCCGATTACCAGCAGGAGCGGGCCCGGCTACAGCGGGAAGCCTATGAGGAAGCGCAACGGGACGGAACCGCACCGACGCTGACACAACGGTTGCGCGAACAACCCGTCAAGGTGATCGGGCTGTTCGTAGCCGTGCTGGTGTTATTGCTTGTGACCCTGTTGCCGTTTCTGACTCTGGGTTAGCGCGCATTTTCTAATGTGGGAAGCGATGCTCGCATCGCGAATAACGACGCTTATCCACTGCGCTCAGTGCTTGCGAGCCCCCAGCACTTTTCGCCAGAGCGGCCGCGGCTGCTCCTTTCGCTCTTCATCCATGCGCGAGAGCATGCCGGTAATGGCATCAGAGACTTGTTCGCGCAATTGCCAGAGCACTGCAGGATCTTTTTCCTGGCCTTTCAGGTGCGCCGTCGCAATGGGCTTGCCAATGGCAAAACGGAAAGGCTCGGCTTTGGGCAACAAGGTAGGGCCGATGCCTTTTACCAACGGCATGAACAGATCACCACCGCGCATCAGAGAGTTGATCTTGTCGTTGCCCAGCAACCGCTTGCCAAGCCAGCCATTGGCAAAATCGTCACCGTCATAGACGATGTCGTAGGCTTCATCACAGCCCAGTGAGGCAAAGGGGATAATGTCGAACCCCTGCTCAATGGCCATATAGACAAAGCCGGTTCGTTTCTTCCATACCAGCTTGTTGATCTCGTCACGACGCTTGGCTACCTCGCGGGCACCGCCCGGAAATACCAGCACATGCTGGCCGCTTTCCATCAGCCGACGGCAGTTTTCACGGGTGCCGGGTACGGCGCCAAAACGGGTGACCAACTTGCCCCACACCGGCGTGGGGAAGTGGAAGTGATCCCCCAGAGAGCGCGGAAACACCCCGGTCTGTCGATACAGTTCGTAGACAAACAGCGGCGAATCCAGCACACCCATGAGCGCATGATTCCCCACAAACAGGCCCGGTCGCTGTGGGTCCACATTTTCCGCGCCTTCCAGCGTCGCAGCGAAATAGCGGCGCTGCATTGCCGTCACCCCGGCCATGGTACGCAAGGAGGGAGGGCGGAAATCTTCAATGGGGATCTCGATATCGGACACGGTTACCTCGGTCTGTCTTCGCTGGCGACATCGCCAGGATGGGCAAGACTAGCATTATACAGGCTGGTTACCATGGCAGGCCCGCCCCTGACGGCCAGTCACCAAGGGCTTGAAATCGGCGCAAGGCGGGTAATCGGGAAGGGTGCGAGCCCCATGGGGCCCGGACAATCACTCGTCGGTATCAGTGGCCGACAGCTGCAGCAGATCACGGGCATAGGCGTTCACGTCAAAGGGGGTATCATCCTTCATGGTGAGCGCAATATGCGCCGCCAGCACATCCGCCATTTTCTCCAGGGCGTCTTCACGACCCACCCCCTGGCCGATCAGGTCCATAATCACCAGCCCAGCCTCGCGAGGGTGTCCATCGGCGATCTGGTTTTCCACCGCGTCCACCAGGGCCTTCTGTGCAAAATCGTCTTCTGCCTGTTCCATTTCCTGCATGATGCGTCCCGTTCTTTGTTCACTGTGTGTCGCGCACAGGATATCACTTGGTGTTCCATCCCATAACAACAGACAAGCCACCCTCGGCCTTTTAAGCGCCAAACCACCGCCGGGCAGGGACTGCCTCCTGATAAATGTATATACATTGACTATCTATATGATAGCCGATAGGGTTGTTGAGTGCCGCGCTTAAACCGGCGAACATGCTGCCCTATTTTCTTAATGACGGTTATCGATATGTCGAAGACCAAAACGCCAAAGAAAAATAGCCAGCTGATCATTCGCATTAATGATGAAGAGCGTGCTCGGTTTGTCTCACTCTGTGAGGAGCTAGATACCAGTGCTGCACGCGAGGTACGCCGGTTTATTCGCAGCTTTATCAAGGACCAGGAAAAGCAGTCCGGCAATTAGCCCTGCTTGCCCGGCCCGCTACAACTATCCAGAAAAAGGAAACTGCGATCATGTCTAAGCGTAAAAAACTGAAGAAAGCGATCAAGAACAGCAAATCCAAAATCTCCAAGCAGGAAAGCACGCTGAAGAAGCTGAAGAAGAAGCTCAAGAAGCTGTAAGCGCTTCAAGAATCAAGGGCCAGTTCCGCTGGCCCTTCTTGCCTCTGATCCACATCAAACCTTCCCTCCCCGGCTCAATCCTGAATCAACCAGGCAGTCAACTTCGACGCCAAGATATCCAGCACGGCCTCCTGATCCATCCCGGACGGTGCCATCAATACCAGATGCAGCAAGCTTCCCGCGGTTGAAGTCGCCATCAGATAGAGCGAGTAAGGGTGCACGTTCACCCGATACTGCTGCCGGGTTTTCTGCACGCCGGTCTGCAACACTTCCTGTAATTCTTTCTGCAATTGCCGGGTCGCCGGCAACCGGTGCAGATACGGCACCTGAAACACCAGCACCCGCAACAGCTTGCGCTGCCTGCGCATCAGTGAATACAGCGCGCCCAGAAAATGACGCATGGCCACATGCAGGTCGTTACGGTTATCGGTCAGGTCCAAGCGGTTTTGCAGCAGGGACGTGGTTTCCGACAGCAGCTCTTCCGTAAGGCGTGCCACCACGGCTTCCTTGCCAGGGAAATACTCATATACCGAACCGATGCTGACCCCGGCCACCTCGGCGATCGCATTGGTGCTCAGCCCCGCATAACCATGACGCTCCATAATCCGAGCACAGGCGCCCACCATGGCGGCCACCGATGCCTTCGAGCGCACCTGCTTCGGTTCTTTTTTCATTTTAAAATCAGTAGCTTGCCACTTTTCTGTGCGCATGATTGACGGGCCTGTTCCAGTCAGCAAATCCGAGTTTTTCCGAGTATATGCTCAGATTAGAATGACTGCACGAATACCCCTTAGCGCAAGTCGTGAGACCCGTATGAGCAACGATATCCAGTTCAGACGCCCCAAAGTCAGCACCTACTTCAGCCGCTTCCGTCATCACTGGGCCTGGAACGCCAAAAGCCTGTTGGCGCCGAGGCAGGCCCTGCGAGACCGTGTGCTAGGCAAGGTGGTGCTGCTCACCGGTGCCAGTTCCGGCATTGGCGAAGGCGTGGCCGAGAAACTGGCCGATGCTGGTGCCACCCTGTTACTGGTGGCGCGCAATGCAGAAAAACTGGAAGCCATTGCCAGCAAAATAAAAAAACGTGGCGGCAAAGCCTGCATTTATCCTGGCGACCTGACCGACCTGGAAGAGTGCGACCGCATCTGCCAGCAGGCTCTGGCGGATCATGGGCGGGTAGATATTCTGATCAACAACGCCGGCCGCTCCATTCGCCGCTCGATCAAATTTACGGTGAACCGTTTCCATGATTACGAGCGCACCATGCAGCTCAATTATTTTGCGGCTTTGCGTCTGGCCATGAACCTGTTACCGGGTATGGAAGCCCGCGATGAAGGCCACATCATCAATGTGTCCACCATGGGCGTGCAGGCCAACCCGGCCCGCTTTTCCGCCTACCTGGGTTCCAAGTGGGCACTGGAAGGCTGGACCTGGGTCGCTGCCAATGAATATGCCCATACCAACCTGCGCTTTTCTTCCATCAACTATCCGCTGGTGCGCACGCCAATGATTGCGCCCACCAAAATCTATGACTACCTGCCGGTCATGTCGCCGGATACGGCGGTGAACTGGTTGCTGGATGTGATCATCACCCAGAACAAACGCAAGCTGGGCATCTTCGGCAAGGGCGCCCTGGCCATGTATTACCTGCTGCCAAAGACCTCGGAATCCATCGTCAACCTGAGCTATCAGAGCCTGTTTGAAACACCGCCAGCAGATTATCTGTCGCGCAAGGATCGCTCTGCAGACGACCACGCCATAGCAGACAGGGACAACGACAGAAAGGTGGCGCCGTTTCGTACCAGAGAAAACAAGCACCGGGCCTAAGCCCGTCTGCTCAGTGAACCCCCCAGCGGGCCGGGAGGCGGCCAGGCTCTCATGCAATATCCACACACCGAATAACGACGCGGTCACCGGCTCAACCATGGCCACGATAGACGCCACGGCTGGAGCCACATTCCTGAGACCGACCACATAAAGCACAAACGATAACCCGGCGCCCAGAACACCCAGACCGACAAATAGTGGCCAATCCGATGAATTGGCGGCAGCCATAATCTGCCCCACATCCGCTGGCCACACCAGCATCATGACCAGTACTGAAAATGCGATGAACAGAATCGCCTGGGGGCTGCCATGGGGTGCGGCATACTTGAATCCGAAAATGAATACGGCATAGCAGACCCCGGCCAACAAACCGGCTGCAACACCGATCGCCGTCACCCCTTGCGCCTCCATGTCATAAACGCGGGTAAGCAAAACGATACCCAGCATCACCACCGCAATGGCGGTCCACTTCATTACAGAGGGTTGCTCAAGTCTCAAGGCAAACGACACCAGGTAGACGAATACCGGGGCGCAATACATCAGCGTGGCTGCCACCGCCACACTGCCCTGGGAAATGCTGAGAAAATAGAATGCGAAATTACCCGCCACACCCAGACCGGCAACCACAGACCAGCACCATAGCCGCTGGCTCGTCAGGCCATGGCCTCCCGGCTGCAACATCAGCCAGATCAGCACGAGGACCAAGCCAATCGCGCCCCGGTAGAACGACACCAGGTACGCCCCCCAGCCTTCGGTCATCAGCATCCCGCCGATGCCACCTGACAGCCCCCAGCACAGGGCCGCCAAAACTACCAACGCTGTGCTCACGCGCGCCATCTGCACTCCCGCCTGCCCGGCACCCCACAAGGCGCGCCAGGCGACAACGAACGAACCAACACGCAAGCCGCATTCTCATGGGCTCTCATCTGTCACTGAAACGCAGATTTTTTCTGTATGCAACATCCGCGCAAAGCGCCGCAGGAAGGAAAGAAGGAAGGAAACAGCACGCCGCATTATCATCACCGGGCTACTGAAACGTGATCACCGGTGAGAAACGGGAAGGTCAGAGGTCGGCTGGCAACCCGGTCATGCAGACCAGGATGCCAGCCTTGAAGGAACAAAGGGGGAATATCAGGCGGAGGCAGCCACTTCCTGCTCAGCCAAAAAACTGTCGATCTGCAGCAGCAACTCACGGTTGTCGTGATCCCAGGGATGGAAACCCGGGCGGAAGTAGTCCAGGTAGTTGCCAATCTGCTTACGCAGCATGCCGATATCACCGAAGGTGTAATGGAAAAACTTCTGCCAGCCCTTCCAGTCCGTCAGCTTGCCCTGCTCGCGCAACAGTTCAAGGAAGACCGGAATCACCAGCCCCCAGAACACCACCGTCGCCAGACCCAGCCCGAAACAGCGCAGCCCGTAGGCTCCCACGCCTTTACCCATGACCGCCGTCCAGACATCAAAGGCCACCGCCTTGTGCTCGGTTTCTTCCAGCGCATGCCAACGCCACAACGCGGCATAGGCCGGGTCGGCCCCTTCCACCACGCGAGGATCACTCAACACGCTATCCGCGAGCAGGCCGGTGAAATGCTCCAGGGCAATAGTGCCACTCAGGGACACCGGCGCACTGTACTTATTGAAGGTCTTGAGTACGCCTTCCACAAAACGCTCGAATTTGGGCGCCACCGAAGACACCGCAAACAGGGCATCGTTATATTCTTCATGCTCCCGGCCATGCATGGCCTCCTGACCGATGAACGCGGTCACCGCCTTCTTCAGCTCGGGATCGGTGATCTGATCCCGGTAGGCGCGCACACTGTCGATAAAAAAGCGCTCACCCACTGGCAGGATGGTGGAGAAGGTGTTCAGAAACGCCGTCAGCACGGGCCCGCCCGGAGTGTGCCAATCTGAAATCCGTTTGGGATCCACGTTAAACCGGATACTCCTTCGCGTCGGCACCAACATGGGCTTTACGCGGGTATTATCTGTTACCAGACGTAGCGCTGCAGACAGCTTATTCATTGTAATTTCCAGTCATAATAATGCCCTCGGGCACACTGATCGCATGCCGGGAAAACAGGCGCCTCATCTAAACATACGCAGTGACCCTTGGCACGATGCTAAAACTTGCATCGCGAAAGCTATTACTCATCAGGCACCAGTAGCCGTTAAAGCCGCGTGAGGCCTGATTCAGCAGGCCGAAAATCAGCATTGGCAATGGCCTAATCAGGGTGATTTTTTTACTGTCTGGGTTTGTATGGAAAAGGTCTCAGGAGCGCCCTGTCGGTCACACAAACAGTACTTACCACCATAAAAACCCGGTGATAATCTGTTTCACTGACGTTGTGATGGATATCGGCACCAGCCCCCCCACCAGCGAACGCTTGCCGGAGCCAATGCCTCTGCCGAGCCTCACCGGCAATAACAGACAAGAAAAAGGGACCCAGCCATGGAAAACGACTTTGACTATCTCATTATCGGTGGGGGATCCGCAGGGTGCGCCCTGGCCGGGCGACTGAGTGAAGACCCTGATACCCGCGTCTGTCTGCTGGAGGCCGGGGGCCAGGGTGATGGGCTGCTGGTCAATGTGCCCTCCGGCGCCGTGGCCATGCTCTCCAAACCCATCAACAACTGGGTGATGGAAACTGTGCCGCAGAAAGGCCTGAACGGCCGCCAGGGCTTCCAGCCCCGCGGCAAGTGCCTGGGCGGATCGTCCGCCATCAATGCCATGGTGTATATCCGTGGCCACCGCGAGGACTACGACCACTGGGCCGCACTGGGTAATGATGGCTGGTCCTACAACGATGTACTGCCCTACTTCCGCCTTAATGAGCACAACGAGCGTCTCGATAACGAATACCACGGCACCGACGGGCCGCTCTGGGTCAGCGACAGCCGCACCGGCAACCCCTTCCAGGATTACTTCCTGGATGCCGCCAGAGAATGTGACATCCCCATCACCGACGATTTCAACGGCGCCGAGCAGGAAGGCGCCGGGGTTTTTCAGGTTACCCAGAAAGACGGCGAACGCTGGAGCAGCGCACGGGCTTACCTGTTCCCCCATATGGATCGCAGCAACCTGACCGTGGAAACCAATGCCCAGGTTCAGCGTATTGTCTTCGAAGGCAAACGTGCCGTCGGCGTGGAATTCAAGCAAGGCAAACAGGTGCGTACCATCAAGGCCAACAAGGAAGTGCTGTTGTCGGCCGGGGCCTTCCAGTCACCCCAGCTTCTGATGCTCTCCGGTGTAGGCGACTCCGACGAACTGAAAAAGCATGGCATACCCGTGGTCCACCATCTGCCCGGCGTGGGCAAGAACCTTCAGGATCACCCGGATTTCATTTTCGGCTACACCACTGACAGCCCGGCCACCTTTGGCTTGTCGCCGGGGGGTATGTGGCGCGCCATGATGGCCATGGGCACCTACCGCAAGGAACGGCGCGGACTATGGACGTCCAATTTTGCGGAAGCCGGTGCCTTCCTGAAAACACAGCCGGATCTCTCTGCGCCAGACCTGCAGCTGCACATGGTCACCGCCCTGGTGGATGATCACGGCCGCAAAATGCATTTCACCCAGGGCTACTCCTGCCACGTTTGCCTGCTACGCCCCCGTAGCCGCGGCAGTGTGCAACTGGCCAGCGCCAACCCGGACGATCTGCCCCTGATCGACCCGGCGTTCCTGGAAGATCCTCAGGATCTGGAAGATATGGTGAAGGGATACAAGATCACTCAGAAAATCATGGAAGCGCCGTCACTCAAACGGTGGATGAAAAAAGACATGTTCACCGCAAACGTGAAAACTGACGACGAGATCCGCGACGTGATCCGCCAACGCGCTGACACCGTTTACCACCCGGTGGGTTCCTGCAAGATGGGCACCGATGAGCAGGCCGTGGTCGACCCGCAATTGCGCGTTCACGGCATGGAAGGCCTGCGCGTCATCGATGCGTCCATCATGCCCACCCTGATCGGCGGCAACACCAATGCGCCGGCAATGATGATTGCGGAAAAAGCAGTGGATATGATTCGGGGCAACAGCCGGGTGGCTTAGGCTTAGCCCCGATCAAACCGACAAGGCAGCCGCATTCTCATGCCACCGAGATACCCGCTCATGAATGAGCGGGCATATGCCTGCCAAGCAGCATTTTCCGGACATCCCCGTTTGTCTGCACACTGAGCACCAGCAGATAGCAGGAGAGGAACAGAGCTCCCCCGAAAAACGCGCACAGCGCCAGCCCGATCCCGGAAAGGGATATCCCCTGCCGCCACAGCACCCAGAGTGCCGAAAGCGCCAGCATGAACATGAAATCCAGGTTGAATTGGCCGGGCCACTCTATCGCCGCCATATCGGCGAAGAAGACCGTCAGCAAATTCATTCCGTGATTCCCCACCACAACCGCGGTGTACGCGGACAGAATCACGAGCATGGCGACAAGCAAACTGCGAAAAAAGATCATGAACCTCACCTCCCAGACGCCGAGAAAACGATGATTTTATCGGTTTTACGCTGGTATACCATTACCTGTGAGGTAATGGCACAGATTGCTTGCCCCCCGCCCTATTGCCTATGGAAGGGGGTAACGGATCGTGGCCCTCGCTGATGATTCACAGTTGGCCCGGATCAATCAGGATCTTGGCGTGCTGCTCCGGATTCCCCAACGCGGCAAAGGCGTCGTCCACTGCGGACAATCCCACCGTGCCGGTAATCATCGGCCCCACATTCACTTTGCCTTCGGCGATCATGTGTAATGCATCGCGGAATTCGATGGGCATGTAGCCCAGGGTAAAACGCAGATCGATTTCCTTGTTGATGGCATTCACCGGGAAAAAGTGGTCCCGCTTCATGCAAACGCCCACCACTACAATGCAGGAACGCAACGGCGCATCCGCGACGATGCTCTCGATCATTCCCGGAATACCGACGCACTCGAAAATCACCGGCCGCTTCGGATTGGTCACCCCCGCCACTTCCGCCGCTCGCCACAGGGGCTCCCAGGGCAACGGCGTCATGCGCAGCATGGCCATGCCATCCAGAGCCATGTCGAACAGCTGCGGTGCATTCACCACAAACCCGCGTTTCTCAAGGCCTTCATAAGGACTGCCTTGTGACGGGTCTACCACCACATGAGCCCCCATGGCCTTGGCCAGGTTGCGCCGCGTCGGCGAATAATCGCTGGCGACGATATGACGCACCCCCTTGGCCTTGAGCATGGCAATCACGCCCAGACCGATCGGCCCACAACCGATCACAATCGCCGTGTCACGACGGCGGATCTCGGACCGATTCACCGCATGCAGAGACACCGCCATGGGTTCGGTCAGGGCAGCGTGGTCATCAGAAATGCCGTTGGTTACCGGAAAGGCCAGCGACTCTTCCACCAGCACACGCTCGGCATAGGCGCCGGGCGCCTGAGTGGACAAACCTGTCAGGTGTGCCACCCCGTTATTGCGACGCATGGGCATGGCCACAACACGTTTTCCTGGCTTCCAGCGACGGTGCGTTTTTGCACCGTAGTCTGCAATCTCCCCCACAAACTCATGCCCCAGCACCACATGCTCATGACTGCGCATGATATGCGGATAGCCAACGCGCTCGGTGGCCTCCGCCAGCTCATCCGCATGATGCCGGGCATGCAGGTCTGACCCGCAGATACCGCAGCGCAACACATTCAGCAGGATCTGACCTTTGCCGGGCTCCGGCTCAGCCACATCCTGAACCTGAAAATCTCCGTGATGACAGACAACCGCTTTCATGGCCTCTCCTTCGGGCAGGGATTGATCTTGGGCTTGACTCATGGTTCCACCGGGAAGATCAGGAAGACAGGTCGGGGGGAGCCAATAACCTGTTTATCCGGAAAGCACGTCAATGCAATAGCCTTGCTAGACCACCCAAAAAAGGGATGCCAGCGGAGACAGTGCCGCCGGGCCGAGAAGGAACCAAAGCACCAGACACATGAACGATTCACGAATCCAGTTGCTCCAGTAAGACCAGCGGTCAGAAGACCGGTTTACCACTCGAGCTTTCCAGACAACCAACACAGGCTCAATGCCTGCATTGTTAAGGAAATTAAAACGGCGAGTCATACAGCCTGACCGGTGCGGGATCACCAGGCGCGCCAGCCAGAAAACGGGAAGCAGGATGATGACTGACCGCCCGATGGCTTCCCCTAATGGCACTACCAGAGAAAGCATCAAAATAAAGAAACCTGACAAACCGACAGTCAGACCCCAGGTTTTGCCCAGCCCCGTGCTCACCGAATCCACTGCACCGCTGTTGTCCATTACCTCACTACCCCTCTTCTTCTCCCGCGCTACCCCACCCTTCAGCATGGACCAAGAGACGTTTTTTTAATCGGTGAATCCAGTAAAGCACTGGCCATAGCCCCGGACAACGTCAAGAACAAAGAAAGACAGGCTGCCCTGCATTTACCGGATTCCCCTTTTTATCGTCTATTCCATTTCAGAAAAAATAAGCGTCAGCTTCAAATTTTCCAGCTCTTCCAGGCAGTAACTATCACGCCCCGGGGCGGGGTTTTCCACGCTGACCAGAACTGCATGGTAAGGGTCGGGAGCAATCCATTCCTCGGTGGCGAAGGTGTCAGCCAGTCTCGCCACTTCCCGGTCACTCAAGGTATAAACAAAGTTAGGCGCGCTTCCATGCCTCCCCTGAGTGAATTGTCCGGCAGCGGAGAGCCGCTCATGGTATTCACGAAAGCTCAGATGCTCGTCATCAATGATGGCCGAGGGGGCCTCTATCCCACTGTGGGGTGTGCCATCCTCCATTGTCGGCACGACTACCGACGGCGGCGCAAAATTCAGCCAGGCAATAAAGGGAGTGTCGGCCTGGCAATTGGCGTTATCAGTATCAGGGTGCGCCTCGCCACTGAGCGTTGCCTTGATCAAGGTACGGGGCTGGCCATCCCGCGTGATTTCGCTTAAATCAAACAACAGCCACGCATGGTGTTCCACGTTCACATCAACCCGGCAGCGCGGTCGGG
This sequence comes from uncultured Alcanivorax sp., assembly GCF_947258575.1. Lineage (GTDB taxonomy): Bacteria > Pseudomonadota > Gammaproteobacteria > Pseudomonadales > Alcanivoracaceae > Alcanivorax. The sequence goes on along the minus strand of NZ_CAMYIV010000004.1, from coordinate 174,529 downwards.
CGCTTTTGGGAAGATCCGTGCTTTCATAACCGACGACCGCCACCGTGGGTTCCGTCAGTCCGGGATACGTCTGCCCAGGAAGGCCAGACACATTCACTCCGCAGAGCACATCTACACCTGCCATCTCCCCCTCATCGCGCATGAAAAGCTGCTGGCGAGCGGTAGGCTCCAGATATCTCACTTCATAGCTGCGGCTTGGGTGGTGGCAGGCGGACAGAATTACCGCCGTTATCAACAACAGTGCGCTTCGCATTGGTCGCTCCTTGTACCCGTTTTCCCCATATCCCTGGGGTTTCCTATCAACCCATGGGAGGCGGATGGAATCCCCCACGCCCACGGCCTTTCAAGCTACCACCGGTATAGCATCCGGATAGCTAGCCAATCCGTGATGCCTTCCGCTAATTCGGCAAGGCGCCAATGCAGGACATGCATATATTCCTGCAGAACCACAAAAGAGGCCGATGAGGTATACAACGGGAGCCGCACAAAGACAGCGACGTACCCCAAATGAGGGATGCGAATGCCCCGGCACCCTGCCAAACTCGATTTGTAAAATAGCTTTTAATGTCGCCATCCAGCGAAAAAGGCGGGGATCCATCCGCTGGGTGCCATTAGCAGCTCCTGAACCACAAATAGGCTCATCGTAGCGCGCCCCCTCTATGGTTCCGCCAGGCATGGCGGGTTTCAACTCCATTCGGCGCACAAGGCCCATTCACAAAAACAGGATGAATCTATGTACCGCCCTTTCTGGCTACTGATTTTTATTGTGATGCTTTCGGGCTGCGCGAAAAACTGGTATTCGACCATTTACGACGGCGATTTGAATACCGTACAGACACGCCTGGACAGAGGAGCGGATCCAAATGGTCACTTTGAAAATGAGAGTTATCTAGTTTCTGCCGTGCGTTCCGACAATGAGCAAATAGTTCAGGCATTGCTCGAAGCCGGGGCTGATCCGAATCTGGCCCTGGGCAAGTACGCCGGGACGGTAGCCGGAATGAGGCCACTGCACTTCGCCAAATCAGCCGAGGTGGTGGAAGCACTTGTCGAGGCCGGGGGCGATCCGAACATGACCCCGAGCAAGGACGGCTGGGAGGGGTTGGACTTCGGGATGCGGCCACTGCACCTCGTCTCATCAGCTGAAGAAGTGAGGGCGCTTGTCGAAGCCGGAGCTGATCCGAATGTATCCAACAGCCGGGGAGTGACGCCACTGCACAAATCTTCAAATTCAGCTGAGACGGTAAGCGCTCTGCTCGAATACGGTGCCGACCCTGAAGTGACGGATAATAACGGGTTTAGGCCTGTGGACCACGTGGAATACGGCTTGATTGTCGCCCGTGCAGAAGCGGCAAAAGCCGACGGGGTAGTGGCCGACCACTATAAACGCGAAATCAGCCGACTCAAGACCGTCCTGGAAATCTTCGGCCGCACACCGATCACCCAAGAACAATCATGGGAACAATGGCCGGACGTGATGGCGAAGCTCTACCCGGATCAGGCGACGTCCCGGGCCATGGAAACGCTTACCGCCAACGGGACCATCGGCATCAAATTCAAAGAGGAAAGCGGCGTCCCGATAGTGATAGCGCTGGTTCCCCAAGGGCCAGCAGCACGCAGTAAACAGATTCAGGAGGGTGATTTTCTTATCGGTGTGGCACCGAATGGTGGCGATGACATTATTGACCTGGACGGCCTCAGCCTGGGCGACACCATGGAGCTGATTCGCGGTAAGAAGGGCCACCCGGTGACACTGGTACTGCAGAGCAAGGAAGCCAGTCAGCCCCACCAGGTCACAATGACGCGGGGCAGCATCACTCGTGAACAATGGCAGGCCTTTAATCAAGCACAACAACAAAAAACCATTCAGTCACTGGTGATACAGGACAATAGCGGTCAGTACCTGAGCCCCTACACCTCCGATGGGGTGGTGACCGAGTGGGTCAACAAGGCTATCAATAACCAGATGGGCAGCGCCACTGGCTCCGCTGTGGGCGGTGTCGCCGGGGCCTACGCCGCCAACAAGGCGCTGGAGAGCGTGCCCGGAGGCAGTTTGATTGGCGGCTTCCTGGGCTCCAAAGCGGGCAAGGCCGTGGGCACCAAGATGGCAGACGATGTCTCTGGCGGTGACACCTACCGCCGCCAGACCTCGGATCTTTCCTTCCGCAGCCTGAACGACATGGCCTCCTGGCTCAAGAAAGAACATGGCGACAAAGCCAATTTTGCAGAAGTCACCAAAGCAACGGATGCGGTCTATCCCGGATTGCTGAAAAATCTGGAGGGTCTGTGAGCAGCTTGAGCAGCCTTACTCCAACTTCAACTCACTTGTCACAGGGAAAGGCCCCCTCTTCCCCAAGCAACGGGCCGAGGGCGGGAGGATCAGATGACGACGCCCCGCCTCCCGTTCAAAGCTTCGGTTGATATTGAAAACAGGTGTTCTGCCATGGATCGTGTCTCGCTATTACTGTTTATATCGTTCCTTCTGGGCGCCTGCGTGCCCCGAACAATGAATATGGCTATTCATAACGGCGACCCCGTTGCCGTACAGGAGCACCTGAATGCCGGCACCAATCCCGACGGCGCCGACGCCGTGATTCCGTATTTACACTCTGCCGTCCGAAGTCACAAACCTGATCGTGAACAGGTCATTCGCGCTCTGCTTATGGCCGGCGCAGACCCCAATATGCGCAGCCACGGCCACACACCTCTACACATGGCCGCCAGCGCGGAAGCTGTGAATAGCCTCATCGAATACGGCGCAGACGCTACCTTACGCACCGAGCAGGGCGCGCTGCCCGCCGATAGCATTGAAAAAAATTTGATCATGCAGCGTTCGGCCAGGGAAAAATCACGCGAGGAATTTTACTGGACCCCCAGCCTGGATGCCCTGCAAGAACGTCATATAAATCACCTCGAGGCGGCACTGGAAGCCCTTGGGCGCACACCGATCACCGAAGACCAGGCCTGGGACAAATACCCGCAGATGATGGCGTCCATGTACCCCGGTGGCGCAACTCCGCCATCGCAAGCGACAGGCTCCACCAATCCCGGCGCCCAGCCAGCCCCAATCGGTAATAACTCCGGCCGCTACCTGAGCCCCTACACCTCCGATGGGGTGGTGGCCGAGTGGGTCAACAAGGCTATCAATAACCAGATGGGTAGTGCTACCGGCTCCGCCGTGGGCGGCGCCGCCGGGGCCTACGCGGCCAACAAGGCGCTGGAGAGCGTGCCCGGAGGCAGTTTGATTGGTGGCTTCCTGGGCTCCAAAGCGGGCAAGGCCGTGGGCACCAAGATGGCAGACGATGTCTCTGGCGGTGACACCTACCGCCGCCAGACCTCGGATCTTTCCTTCCACAGCTTACGGGATATGGCCACCTGGTTGAGGGAAGAGCATGGCGACAAGGCTAATTTCGCGGAAGTTAGCAAAGCCGCCAACGCGGTCTATCCAGGATTGCTGGACGCCATTTCTGGCCAGTGACCGGAATGCAAATTTTTAAATATTTCAACTCGCTTTGGGGCAGTTACAGTATGATATTAACGATCAGATTAGCCCGCGCACTGAGGAATGCTCGAATATATTTTACGTTACCCGGCATTCTAATAATTACATGCCTGCATGGACTATTATCCGGTTGCACTTCATATGCTACATATGAACTGCAAAATGCAGTAATACAGAACGATCTTCCCGCCGTCCAGCAGAGCCTGAGCCAGGGTGGTAACCCCAATGGCAAAGGGGGAACCGGTCTTACTCCCTTGATGTTCGCCTCTTTAAGTCATGCTCCCGAGCGGGAAAAAATAATACGAGCATTACTCGCCGACGGAGCCGATCCCAACAAACCCGTTACGAAAAGCGGTAGGAGTCAAGGTCAAACGGCACTGCATATTGCGCGATCTGCTGAAGCGGTTGAGGCGCTACTGGAAAACGGCGCCGACCCCACCCTGCGAGATAAGCAAGGCAGGCTCCCGGCGGACGTGATTGAAATGTATATCGTATGGCGTCGTGACGCACCTGGACTTGAAGAAGCGGTAGCTCAGAGTGAGGCAGCACTGGAAATTCTGGGTAGAAAACCCATGTCCGAGACACAAGCATGGGAACAGCACCCGCAATTGATGGAAGAGCGAAAACAATGGATTGCCAAGCGCGTACAACGTGAAAAGTTGATGCAGCGCGCCAATGAGGGAAAGCCCGCCGTCGCCACAGCAGATACCTCTGAAAAAACGCCCGCGGACACTCCCATCATTCGGAATAACTCCGGTCGCTATCTAAGCCCCTACACCTCAGACGGTGTCGTCGCCGAGTGGGTCAACAAAGCGATCAACAACCAGATGGGCAGCGCTGCTGGTTCCGCTGTAGGCTCCGCGGCCGGCAACTATGCTGCCCAGAGAGCTTTGGAAAACGTTCCCGGCGGTGCATTGATCGGTAGTATCTTCGGCTCTATGGCGGGCAAGACCGCGGGCAATAAGGTGGCCGACGATATCTCTGGCGGTGACGCCTACCGACGCCAAACCTCGGACCTTTCCTTCCACAGCCTAAACGATATGGCTGCCTGGCTCAGAGCAGAACATAGCGACAAGGCCAATTTCGCGGAAGTCACCAAGGCAACCAATGCGGTCTATCCTGGATTGCTGGACGCCATAACAGGGCTGTGAGACTTTCCTTGCCTGCAGATTATGCGTGCTCTATTTTTTTCCTTTATGGATAGCCTCAATGAAAGCCTTTCTTGTGCTCATGTCAGGATTCATTGAAACCTAACGCTGAGCAAACCGGCGCTACGTCAGTGGCGTCCGGTGGAGGGCCAAAGCCCCGGAACAACCTTAATGGCCTTGTTATGTGGCATGCCCTACAGCCCGAGCAATTTTGATGCAATCGAATCAAAATGAATGCCGAGATAGAGCAAAGCGGAAAGATTAGCAAACAAAATCGTTGGAACAAGCCAAAGAACTGCTGCAAGGGAACCTTCGTGTAAGTAGATGAAGACCTGAAACATAAAAAGCCCAAGATAAAGATCTATTCCTATCTTCTTACCCCAGTGAAACTCCGCAATCTTGCGAATGGTGCGAAATATGTTTTCCTGAAAACTACAGTAAACGCTATATGCTAGAAATGCTGCGAATGCCACCCAGACGACAAGCTTTAAAATTCCCAAGTTACCAGTGAATGAGAAAATATCAGGATGCCAGTTAAGGTACAGGGCGGCGGTGGCAAATATCGAATAGACCGACCATGAAATCGTGTTCGCCGACATTAGGTGTATCCTCCTGTGTGTGCCACATAACGCCTATGCTAATCGGACGCAGCTTGCTGTGGTCCGCTTGAGCAAATTGTTAAATCCGTCTGCATCAGTCGGTAATAAATCACCTGAATCAGGGCTCCGTACAAGATGCCTGTTACTTCCCATACGTAAGCAGGAAAGCCACTTGCCCAACCTATAGCGCTCGCCCCAACTACAGCGCCATAAACAGCCCCTAAAACGACACTGATAATGAGCACTTGAACGCCGACAGGCAGCGAAAGAGCCGCCCAACGAAGAAAAAAATCTCTACCGTCACCCTGGCTGTTAGTTCTATAGAGCCGTTTCATTCCCCAATACTGCACTCCCGCGAATGCAATGAACCCCAAAGCCTGATATCGAAATCCGTACTCCAATTCAGCCGAGCAGGTAACCACAACAGGAATAGAGATATAGCCTGCAAATAACATGCTATAAAGAAGCAAGTGATTGAAAGCCAAATCATCTGTCACTTCGCCTCTACTCAGCTTCTCAGACAATTCACCAGACCTGAGGAAATACACTCCCCTAAACATAAACCCCCTTACCATTTAACGCCCGGCACATCGCCCCAGCTGCCGATTATTAGAAGTCACGCGGGCAAACCCTCATTTATAAATTCAAGTTCTGCTGTGAGCAGTGCATTCGCAGGTATGATGCCGGGAACGCCCTGCTCGCGATAAGCAAGATGGGGAGCAATGCGCAATATTCGCCTCCCTCCGACATGCATACCCTCACACCCGTAAAACAAACCAGCAATAAGTTGCTCCCTGTCTATTCGAACATGAGTGACGAGTGTTTCTCCGTTATCATTTAGCTCTGCTGGTGATGTACCCCAAACCCTTTCCCAACGTACTGACTCGCCTCTATGAAGCCAGATTTTTAAGCGAATCTTATACCAGTTGTGCCGAGCGACTGGCGCCCCACATCCTGGTACATCTTCAATAATTTCAATTCCGGTACGCATCTTTCAGACTTCTAACGCCCGCCATCATGCGCTTGTCGCATGCATGGCATTGTTATAAATTCTCACCATTTACCCGATTACTAAAACTAGAGTGATGAATTGCCCAATAGATGAAAACCACAATCAACGGCCCTTGAAAAAGGCAGCAAAGCGACCAAAACCATGGTTTCGTCCCTAGAAACAGTTTTGGAAGAGACTTGGCATCCTTATATATCAAAGGAGCCAGAACCAAGCCAATAAAGAAAGAAAATCCCAAATAGCTTAAAGCAGCAAAAATTTGTGTTTCATCCATCAACTTCCCCCTAGAATTTATAACGCCCGGCTCACCGGGTAAATTTTTGATGGCGGCCTTTGTGCGGCTTTATGCACAAAGGGTGACAGCGGAAATTTATCCGGTGCAGCCGATTGTTATGCACTTTGGTCATGTTTAGCCTGCCAAAACGTTATCTGGTATGCCTCGAAGTTATATTGATCATCCGGAATATGAAACTCGACAATGCACGGTTTATCTGGAAAAAAGTAGCTAAGCCTTGCTTCATATGTTTCTTTTAGGGCATTACCCAAGAAAACCAGCTTGTCAGGTGATATATCTTTTGACCCCAAATGGATGAAAGACAGGTGGAAATGGTTCATAACCCATTCAACGGACTTGGGAGTAGCACCCTCTCTAGATTCGAACCCTTTCAAGTTTCTTAGATACTCCTCATGCAAGGGCTCTTCTGCTGCAAGAATATAGCCCTTGTGCTCAACAAACTTAGGGCAAAATATCTCTGTATAACCTACGGCTAGAGAGTAATCCCCGGCACTATCCAGCCAGGTCTCTAAATCTATCCCATCCCCACCATTCCAAGCCTGAAGTTCTTCTTTCATGCTTTCCGGCATGCTCACTTAGGCCTCCCCCGTGCATAACGCCCCGCGCAGCGGGAAAATTGTAGCGACGAAGGAGCGGAAATTTGATCCGTCTGCCGCGGCTTGTTATATCTCTAGCTCACTGCCACTAATACAACCCACCCAATTGGAGCGGCCAACCATCGAAGCAAGTTCGCATTGGGGCGCCAAATACAAAAGGCGGCGATCGCCAGTAAAGACGGCACAAGCCGGTAAATTACATATACGCCGAACCCCCAATCTCTGTACACGAGAGAAAGAACGACCTCCGCCCACCATTCTGGCTCTGCTTTATCCAGAAGCCTAATTATTGCTCTGGCAATGAACCAATATCCCAGGAAAACGGAAATAGCCCTAAGGCCTTCCTCAATTTTCTTGCCACCAACATCATTCCATTCGCTAAGTTTTTTCATCTCACCCGATATAACGCCTGAGCTCAGGGGCGTTTGAGTCGACGGGTGCTTTTGCGGCAGCAAAAGTGCCTGGCGAGTCAAACGTCCACTGCAGCGATTTGTTAGATTTCTTATGGCACATCAAAGATTTTTTGCCAATCCCATGGACCGCCGTTATTAAACTTACCTTCTTCATCAGCGTCCCAAGCACCAATAAAGTCCTCTGTTTGCCCTTCGGTCATTGTTGCTGACAAATTAAAGGGCCTAGGCATTTTGCGTCTTAAATAGTCGAGACGGTAAGAATCTTCTGAATCATGAAAGGTTAACCCTTCAATTTCAAAGGTCGACAGCTGCGCAACGCACTCCCTATTAACCACGAACATTGAAGGATCGGCATTCTTGGAGAGGGACTGTTCAAGTAGTTCCGTATTGAACTGGGCCAACTCTGACAGAATGGTAAGCAATTCATAAAGATCGTATTCACCGTCCAGAATCGAGTCCCCACTTGCCGGCGCACGATATGAAATCACCTCACGCTGCGCCTTCAACTGCTGCGCGAGCTCCTTCAAGCGTTTCGCTGTAGCTTGATCAAGCTTGGCGAGCCAATCAAAAGCTAAATTAATGGCTCGCGAATGGGAAATCGAGATGAGGTCTCCACCTGACCACTCAACTGTGGGCAGCGTGTAAACAACGGCCCTCATCAAAGACAGCGCCGCGTAGTATTCGTAGTAAGGATTCGCAATTCTGAGTCCCGTTTCAGAACTGTGCTCAAGTGCATTCGTCAGAACAGTGGCATTCAATATCATCTTTGTGCAGAGATACGTACGGCAAACCCATGCTGAATTTGCTTCAACGTCCCAAGCCTTGGTCAAGCCTGAATATTGTGTAAGTACACTTCCCGCAACCCGGGACAGTTTCTTCTCCGAGCAAACATCGAATAGCTCGCGGTACGAATACCACCATTCACGACCTGCGTATTCCACTTCATCTCCCAAGAAATCTAACAGCGTATTAAATTGCAGATGCGATATATCACTTCGCTGTATATCCCAGACCTACCCCACCCGAAGGATCACAGCAAACTGGCTACCGATCAGCAGCTTACCGCAAAATTACGAATCGCTCTCAACAGATTTTTCTTGCACTTGCGTGTTGAACGGGAATTTTTACTCGGACTTTTCTTGCATCCTCTTTTGCTAAAACCAACCTTATCTCAGCAACTTACAAAGTTCTGTAAGCCATATCTTACAAATTCAACTTGCGCGCTGATGAAAAACGGGACGCTACCCCCGACCTGGAAGGCCGGGGATATAAGATTATCGCTGTAACCCTGCTACCTTCTCCTTCGAAAACACCCCATAAAGACTCGGCAACACCAACAAGGTCAACGCCGTCGCCGATACCAGCCCACCCACGATCACCACCGCCAGCGGCCGCTGCACTTCACTGCCAACCCCGGTGGCCAGCAACATAGGAATCACCCCCAGCATGGAGGTCAGCGCGGTCATCAGTACCGGGCGCAGGCGGGAGACAGCGCCTTCGAAGATGGCGGTGTCCAGCGCTTCGCCATCGCGCAGCCGATGATTGATGGCTTCCACCATCACCACCCCATTGAGCACCGCCACCCCGAACAGGGTGATAAAGCCCACGGAGCTGGGCACGGACAGGTACTGGCCGCTGAGGGCCAGGGCGAGGATGCCGCCAATGAGGGCCAGGGGAACGTTGACCAGGATCAGGGCGGCCTGGGCGACTGAGCCGAAGGCGAAGTAGAGCAACAGGGCGATCAGCCCCACGGCCACGGGCACCACCATGGCCAGGCGTTGCTGGGCGCGCTGCTGGTTTTCGTATTGGCCGCCTATATCCACGCTGTAGCCGGCGGGCAGGTCGACGTCGCTGTCGATGGCGTTCTGAATGTCGGCCACCACGGAGCCCATGTCGCGGCCGGCCACGTTGGCCTGGATGACCACGCGACGTTGCACGTCGTCGCGGCTGATCTGGGGTGGGCCGGAGACCAGGGACACATCCGCCACATCCATAAGCCGCACCCAGGCACCGTCGGCGGCTTTGAGGCGCAGGTTGCGGATGGCTTCGGCGTCCTTGCGGGCGTTCTGTTCCAGACGCACGTAGATGTCGTAACGTTCGTTGCCGTTAATCACCTGCCCGGCGCTGCCGCCACCCAGGCCGTTGCTGACCAGATCCATGACCTGATCCACACTCAGGCCGTAGCGACTGAGGGCGTTGCGGTCCGGGGTGACGACCAGCTGGGCTTCACCGGCGATCTGTTCCAGTTGCACATCGGTGGCGCCATCCACGGCTTTGACGACCTGAGTGATGGCTTCGCCTTTTTCCTGGAGCACGTTGAGATCCGGACCGAACAGTTTGATGGCCAGTTGCGCCTTTACGCCGGAGAGCAGTTCGTCCACGCGCATGGCGATGGGTTGGGAAAAGTTGAGAAGCAGGCCCGGATGCACATCGAGCTTTTGCTGAATTTTTTCCTGCAACTCAAGGCGATTGCTGGCGCTCTCCCATTCATCTACAGGCTTGAGACCGATATAGATTTCCACGTTGCTCACCGGTTCCGGGTCGCCACCGATTTCGGCACGCCCTACCCGGCTGAGCGCGTAGGTGACTTCCGGGAAGGCCATGATTTCCTTCTCCAGTTTTTTCCCCACGTCCAACGCAGTATCGAGACTGGAGGACGGCGCCAGCGTCACACGTAACGCCAACGTCCCCTCTTCCAGCACCGGCACGAATTCAGTGCCAATAAACGGCGTGGTAGCCAGCGCCAGGGCAAACAAACCCACCGCTCCACCGACCACCACTTTACGGGCCTGCATGGCTTTGCCCAGCAGGGAGCGATAGCGGGCTTCCAGCCACTGCATCAGTTTGTTGGGTTTTTCTTCCACGCCATTACGGAACACGAACCCGGCCAGTGCCGGCACCACGATCAGCGCCACCAGTACGGCGGCGGTCATGGCGAGCATGATGCTGATAGCCATGGGCACGAACATCTTCGCTTCCACCCCTTCGAAGGCGAACAGGGGCAGGAACACCACCAGGATAATGCTGGCGGCAAAGAACACCGGCCGCGCCACTTCCTGGGCGGCGTCTTTGACTCTCAAGGCGATGCCGCCCTGTGAATCGTGACTGCCCTCTTTCTGGCTCAGGTGTTTGAAAATGTTTTCCACCATCACCACGGAGCCATCCACCAACATGCCAATGGCCACGGCCAGGCCACCCAGCGACATCAGGTTGGCAGACATGCCCAGGCTGGCCATCGCCAACAAGGCCAGACCAATGGAAAGCGGAATGGACAACAGTACCAAGGCCGTGGCGCGGATGTTCATCAGGAACAGAGCCAGCACGATGACGATAAACACGAAGGCCAGCAGCAAGGCGGTGACCACGGTGCTCACCGCTTTTTCCACCAGATCTGCCTGGTCGTAGAACACCTGGAACTGCACACCGTCCGGCAGGGCCTGCTGGATGCGCGCTTCGCGGGCCTTGATGCCATCGATGGTGGCCTTGGTATTGGCGCCCATGCGCTTGAGCACGATGCCGGCTACCACTTCACCCAGGGCTTCCGGTTCGCCGTTGGCTTCACGGCGGGTCATGGTGAGGGCGCCCTGACGGATCTCGCCGCCGAATTCCACTTTCGCCACATCGCTGACGCGCACCTGGGTGCCGTCCACTTCCTTGAGGGGAATGGCGGCAATGTCACCGAGCCCTTGCTGGCCGCTGCCGACCCAGCCCATGCCGCGAATCACCAATTGCTCGGCGCCGCGATCCAGATACCAGCCACCGGCGTTGCGGTTGTTGGCGGCGATGGCATCCATGACCTGTTGCAGGCTCAGGTCGTAGGCCAGCAGCCGGGTGGGGTTCACGTTGACCTGATACTGGCGCACTTCACCGCCATAGCTGAGCACATCGGTGACGCCACCCACCGGCATGAGCAGCAGTTTCACCACCCAATCGTTGAGGCTGCGCAATTGCATGGCATCCACATTGGAGCCGGGCTCGGCGGTGAGCAGGTATTGATAGACCTGACCCAGGCCGGAAGTGTTGGGGCCCATTTCCGGGGTGCCGACGCCGTCGGGAATATCTTCCCGGGCGGCCTGCAAGCGTTCGAAAACCAGCTGGCGGGCGAAGTAGATATCGGTGCCTTCCTCGAACACCACGGTGACGATGGACAGGCCGGTTTTGGAGATGGAGCGCACCTCTGCCACCTGCGGTAATGCATACATCACCGCCTCGATGGGGTAGGTGATGAGCTGTTCCACTTCTTCCGCGGCCAGGCCTTCGGCTTCGGTGTTCACCTGCACCTGGACGTTGGTCACGTCCGGGAAGGCATCCAGTTTCAGATTGGGGAGTTGCCAGCCGATCACGCCGATGGTGATGATCAGTAGTAGCAAGACAATGAGGCGGTTGTTCACCGCCCAATCGACAAGTCGATTAAACATGACGGTGATCCTCAGTGATTGTGAATATCGAAACCGGACTTGGCCATTTCACTGGCCAGGAAAAAAGCACCGCGAGTGACCACGCGTGTGCCTGGTTCCATGCCGGTGACGATGCGGCGGTTTGCCAACTGGCCATGGAGCTCAATTTCCACTGGCTTGTAGCGGCCCGGTTCTTCTTCCACGAACAGTTGCCAGTCGCCATCGGCGCTTCGGGTGAGCGCCTCTTCGGGCACGGTGAGCGCGCCATGCGGCGCCGCCAACGACAACGCCACATCGGCGAACATGCCCGGGTGCAACAGGTGGCCGGCATTGGGAATGGCCACGCGCACGGCAAGGGTACGAGTCACTGGATTCAGACGGTGGCCGGATTGAATCACCCGGCCCTCCACTGAGGTATCACCCACGATCACTCGCGCCGGGGTGCCGGTGGCAATTTGCAGGCCGGGGCTCGGTGGCAGGGCCGCTTCTGCCCACAGTTCGGATTCATCCACCAGCGTCACCAGGGCGCTGCCGGCCGTGAGCCACTGGCCTTGCTGAAAAGCATCTTCCAGCACCAGGCCGTCATCCGGGGCGGTGAGAGTGTAGACGCCCTTTTCGCTGTTGCCGGCTTCGATGGCGGTGATGGCGTTGTCATCCAGGCCGTAGCCTTTGGCACGGGCGCGCAGGGCCTGATAGTCGCCACGGGCATCCAGGTAACGCTGGTTGCCCACGGTGCGACGGCCCAGATTGTTGACCCGCCGCCAGGCATCGGCAGCCACCTGCAAATCACTTTGCAGTTGCGCCATGGCCGGGCTGAACAGGGTGGCGATGGGCTCGCCCTTTTCCATGTGCTGACCCAGGGTAGCGCTGCGCGATTGCACCTGGGAGTCGATGCGTACCGGTACTACCCAGGTGCGATACTGGTTGCTGATAATTTCTGCCGGGACGGTCAGGGTCCGGGTGGCGTTTGCTTTCGGCTGCAAGGTGATGACCTGCAGGTTCAGCATTTTTTGCTGTTCCGCGGTTAGCTCCAGGACAGTTACTTCCTCATGGGCGTCTTCGGATGCACCGCCGTGGTCATGGCTATCGTGGCCGGCATTGTCGTCCGGTGCCGGTTGTTGGGTATGTTGCTGTTTTTCGTTGCTTTCGTTGTGGGCATGGGCGTGGTTTTCTTCGCCCCAAGCGGGGAGAGACAACGTCGCCAGCAGCGCTATCGCCAATGGCTTTTTCTGAAGTTTCATTTTGATTTTCATAAAATTTCCAATTTTTTTGTAGGCGCGCCGTTAAGGGCGCGAAGAAGTTGGCACCGCTTGTCGCAGAAACCATTCGCGCCTCAAGTGGCGCTCCTACAGCAATTGTTAAGGTCAGTCGTAACCTGATGGATTAGTTCGCCAGCTGATTCAGCCAATCGTTGAGCTGGGCACTTTCCCGGAGCCATCGAACCCAGGCCTGTTGCATGGCTTCGCGCAGGGCGATACCGGACAGGCGGGTATCGAGACGCTGGTTAAGAGCCTGCAGGTAGTTCTGGGTGGTGAGCTCGCCTTGTTGCCAGACCCGTTGCAGCAGCGCATCGCTGCGAGACAAGGTGTCGCCGGTGAGTTGCTGCCAGGTTTGCCAGCGCTCACGACGCTGCTGGTAATCGCGCAGGGCACCGTCCAGGCGAGCGGCGATATCGGCGCGGGTTTTCTCCAGCAGGGCACGGCGGGCATCGCTGTCGGCCAGGGCGGCCTGGTATCGCTCTTTACCGGTATTAAAGAGCTTCAAGGGCAGGCTGATGTCCACGCCCCACAGGTTATCGTCGCCTTCCTTGCCGACACTGACACCCAGGGTGGGATCGGCCCGGCGCTGCCGGCCCGCCACGGTGGCGTCCTGCTCGGCCAGCGCCAGCTGCTGCTGGGCCAGACGCAGATCGAAGCTGGCCGGCAAGCGTTGTGAGGCATCGGTACTGACGGCAACCGCCTGCCAATGGCGAGCGGCCGGTAGAGGTTGGCCCGGCTGGGCACTGGCCAACACCTGCCGCAGCCGGGTGGCGGCAGCGGTGGCGTCGCTTTCCGCTTGCGCCATGGTCTGTTGGGTCTCGGCCAGGGACAGCCAGGCCAGTTGTGCATCCACCTGCCCCAGGTCGCCGGCCTGTTCGCGGCGGCGTATCAGGTCGCTGAGTGCAGACAGCTGCTGTTCCTGTTGTCGGGTGGCCGCCAGGCGGGCACGGGCGGCATCGAATGCCACCAGGGCATTCAGGCTGTCCGCCACCAGGCTGGCGCGGGCCTTGTCGGCACGCAGTTGCGCCAGGCTATCGCGTACCGCTACGGCATCGCGGTTGGCGCGGGCCTTGCCGGACCAGTCCAGGGTCTGGCTAAGGCCCACGGTTCTGGTGGTGTCGGCACTGTCTTCATAGCCGATGTTCAGTTCCGGGTTATAGAGCGGCTGGGCCGCATCGCGGTTTTCCGCCAGCCAGCGTTCCTGTTCGGCATTGATGGCCCGGCTGGCGGGCAGATTGTTGATCTGTTGTTGCAGCCAGCCGGCCCACTGGCCGGGGGCAGTTTCTGCCTGCGCGCCGGTGGCGCACAGCAGCAGTAGCAGTGCGCAACGGCGCACTACTGCGGACAGACTTTCCATAGGAAAGCTCCTGATCGGTTATCCGGAATCTGTCGCGCTCAGGCGCGACTCAGGGTCGGGAAAACGATCAGGCGATGGGAGGGCGGAACGGATTGTCAGCCGGGGCATCCGGCAAGGGAGGGCGCAGCGCCAGCACTCGGGCCGGCGGCGCGGGCAACCGTGCGGGGGCGCAATCCGCGCTGGCCATGAAACCATGGCACTGGCAGCAGTGATCACCACCGGCATCGAGCACATCCAGCTGAGCGGGAGCGGCGTCGAGCTGCTCCATGGCCACGTCGGCATCGTGCTCATGATGCATGGCATCAAGCACCAGCACGTGTGTGCAGATGATCAGCAGCAATGTCCAGACCAGTGCCTTCATGGTGCCTGCCGTGGGTTGAGGGGTTTCTACTGTGCGAATAGTGAAGACCCCGGTCAAGGGATTTAGTTTCATCCGGTCATTCACAGCCAGCACCGCAGGAGGCAGAGTAATGGCCCCCTTTATCAGACGAGAGAGACCATGAGCCGCCTGGAAGAAGTCCGTGATTCCGTTCTTGCCCACCCCCTGCATAGCGCCTGCGAGCTGGAATTGCTGAGCGCCGGCGAAGGCCGCAGCGAGGTGCGGTTTGCGGTGAACGATTTCACCGCCAACCCCATGGGCGCCCTGCATGGCGGCATTGTCTACGCATTGATGGACGTGGCCTGCTTCTTTGCGGTGGTGCCATCACTGTCCGCGGATCAACAACCGGTGACCATCGAAACGCACAGTAGTGTGTTGCGCGCGGCCATGAAAGGCGAAAGCGTGGTCATCCGCGCGCGGCTAGATCGACTGGGCCGCACTCTGGCAGCCATGCGGGCAGAAGCCCTGGCGGTGAATGCCAGTGGCGAAGAGCGCCTGATTGCCACCGGCTCGGTGACCAAGGCCATTACCACTGTCCGCTAGCGCCGCTTTTCCGCCAAATCGGGGCATCCCTGACAAACGGCAGAACAGGCAGCATGACTGGGACCAAGCACGACCTGCCATCAATTGTCAGCACCGAGACCCGCGAGTATCGTCAAAGATGACGGCCCGGCGCAGCCTCCCCCCATCATATGATGTCGCACTGCGCCCGGATGGCCACGGATGAGGATCGCGATATGTATCAGGTTATGCTTGTCGATGATGAGGATTACATCCTCAAGGCCCTGAAGCGCACCATCAACATGTACACCGACTGGGACGTGGAAACCTACCAGGATCCACGAGAAGCCCTGCGTCGGGCACGTACCACCGTTTTTGACGCGGTTATTACTGATTACATGATGCCCGAGATCAACGGCCTGGAGCTGTTGCAGGAACTGCGCGATATTCAGCCGGACACCATCCGCATCCTGCTCACTGGCGTGATTGATATCGAAACGGTCATGTCCGCCATCAACAAGGCCGGCGCATTCCGCTTTATTCCCAAACCCTGGGATGACGAACAATTACTGGACAATATTCGTGAAGGGCTGAAGTTCCGTGACATTCTGCTGGAAAATCGGATTCTGGCGGAAACCGTTCGCGAGCAGAAAAAAACCCTGCGCAGTCTTGGCTATGAAAGCTGATCACGGCTAGCCAAATACGGGAAGGCGTTTTCCATGGAAAGCATCATGAACAAAACCGATATCGGTTTCGGCATGGAGGCGCAAGGGCTGTTCCTGGTGTCTTCCACTGTCATCCTCCTTATCATCATCTTCTTTCTCTATAAAACCTATCGCACCTCCATCAATGTGGAAGCCAAGCTGGCGGAGTTTGCTTCGCTGACGGATAACCGCTTCGGGCGCAAGATGCACCTGATCGAGGTCAATGCGGACGAATACAAGCTCAACAAGAGCCTGCTCGGCCCCCTGGCTCGCATCATTGACGAGTATTGCGTGCTGACCACAGATAACCAGGGCACCATCACGTTTGCCAATGGCAAGTTCCTGTCACTCAGCGGCCACGCTTTTTCTCATCTGGTTGGCAAAAACGAGAGCATCAACCACCCGAAAAGCCATGACAGCAACCTGCCCACCATGCAGTGCAAGCATGCAGCGAACGGGGTCTGGAATGGCGAGGTGTGCAATCAGCGGGCCGATGGCAGCCTTTACTGGATGAACATGTTCCTGTTTCCGCTTTCCTATATTTCAGATGAGGATGATGGCTATATTTACTTCGGCACGGACATTACCGATATCAAGACGGAGAACAATCAGCTGATCCAGGAGGTCAAGGAGAAAGACCAGAAGCTGAGCCATGTGGAAACCATGTTGCTGCACTCTGAAAAGATGGCCTCCCTGGGCACTATCTCTGCGGGTATTGCCCATGAGATCAACAACCCGATTGCCATGCTGTCTTCCAACCTGAATCGATCACGAGAATACATGGACGCCATGTCACGCGTGATCAATGGCTTGCAGAAACGTATCAGCGACGAAAAGTTCGAACAGTTTCTGCAGGTTGAAGCCAATCTTAAAATTGACCCCAATAAACTTCGCTTCATTCTGGAAGATCACCCTGCGCTGATTGATGAAACCAGCGAGGGCATAGAACGCATCAAGCAAATTATCCGTGATCTGAAAAATTTCTCGCACAATCAGCCGGAGCACTTCTCCCCCACCAACATTGCCGCCTGCATCGCCACATCCCTGAATCTGGCCAAGCACGAGCTGAAGAATCGCATCCATGTCAGCCATACCAACCTGGAAACCCTGCCATTGATTCCCGGCTCGGAAAGCCAGCTTTCCCAGGTTTTCATGAATCTCTTCGTGAATGCGGCCCAGGCTATAGAGGGCAAAGGCACCATCACTATTACTGCCGACTGTGATGACCAATGGTGCACGCTGAAAGTGGCCGATGACGGGCCCGGCATCCCCGGCGAGACCCTGGAGCAGATCTTTGAGCCGTTCTACACCACCAAACCCATCGGCAAGGGCACCGGGCTGGGCCTGTCGATTTGTCATGACATCATTCGCCACCATGGCGGCTCCATGACCGTGGAAAGCCACCCCGGCACGGGCACGACTTTCTTTATCAAGCTGCCACTGAAACAGTCTGAAAAAGTTCATGCAGCCTGATTATGTGTACACCCTCACCACACCGGAAGGCGAGCAACAACGCATTGCCATCGAGCTCGCAGATGACACCATCGCCATACCGGACAGTTTCACCCCGCCTGCATGGGCAGAGCTGACTTACCATCAGTGCAGCCACTGCCCGCTGGAAAAAGAGACGCATCGCTATTGCCCCATCGCGCTCAACCTGGCTTTTCTGCTGCCGGAGTCGGCGCTGGGTGACTCTTTTCAGCCGGTTTCCGTGCAGGTGGAGACGCCACAGCGGCAGTACAATCAGACCAGCACTCTACAGCGGGCGCTCAGCTCTCTGTTTGGTCTGATTTGCGGTCTCAGCGACTGCCCACACACGCGCTTTCTGCGGCCGATGGCCAGATTCCATCTACCGCTCAGCAATCAAACGGAGACCCTGGTGCGCACCGCCAGCTTGTATCTGCTACAGCAGTATATGAATGGCCATCAGGAGAACGACAAGTCACTGGCAGATCTCAACGCGCGCTACGCAGCGCTCAACGAGTTGAACCGTTGCTTTACCAAACGTTTGCGCGGCAAACGTCAGTCCGATGCGCCCATCAATGCCCTGATACTGCTGCACGTGACGGCCCGGGAAATGCATTGGAATCTGGAGGAGGAACTGGCAAGCCTGGCGCCGCTGTTTGGTGATGACAGCGACGCCTGAAGCTTGTTAGTGACGGGGGCTCAGGACTACTGGTCTGCACCAAGATAACGATTCAGCACCAGCCGCCAGTCCTGAGAAGGCACGATATCAAGCATGGCCTGATCAATAGGTTCACGCAGCTGGCTGCCATTCGCCACCGCGAACGCATAGCTTTCCTCGCGTACCAGCTTGGGCAACACCAGCACCTGGGAGGTTTCCCGTTCGCGCAACATGTAGCGCATTACCGGGGCATCTGCCACGAGCGCGTCCACCTCACCAAGCACCACCGCACGCATGGCCTTTTCCAGGTTCGGGTATGGGCGGTAGTTGAGCCCTTCGCCCACCAGCCATTGCTCGCCACTGGTGTTTTCCACGACCGCAGTGTCCACCCGGGGCAGATCACCAGCCCCGGCCACCCGGGTCTGCAACTGGTTGACGGTGACGCTGGAGGCGATGGCGGCGGTGAAACCGGAAATGGTGATGATGCTGACGAACATCCACACCAGCCCGATAACGCGCCCGGCGGCACTGACCGGTGCCTTGTCACCATAGCCCACGGTGGTCATGGTCACTGCCGACCACCAGAAGCCGCTGCCGATACCCTGGCCCACGGAACCACCGAACTGTTCCGGGTTTTTCTTGCGTTCAAACAGCCACACCAGCAGCCCTACCAGCAGCAACACCAACCCCAGGGCGAGCACCGCGGAGAAGAACTTCCAGGAAAACAGACCTTGCAGGGTGGTCATCCAGCCGCTGGCTTCGGTGCGGGTGGCAATACCCAGGCCGCCCCGATACATGGGCTGGGTGAAGTCCAGCCGCCGCTCCCGGTCGGCGGTGACACTGATCGCGCCAATGGCCACATCCGCCTGGCCCAGCTCTACCGCTGCCAGCATGTCGGACACCGTCTTGTAGGGGCGGAAGCGGTATTCATAGCCGGCCTGCTCGGCGATCTGTTCCCACAGCTCAACGCTGACACCATCCCAGCGATCACCATTCTGAAAACTGAATGGGGGCGAGGCCTTTACCGCCACAGTGAGTGGTGCGGCACTAGCAGACGCCACCCACACGCACAGGCAAGCCATCAGCAAAACACGTATTCTTGTTCTCACAGAGATCCCTCCACTTCATACACGATGCCATGCCTGACCGACTGAAATATCCTATTGTTGTGCTGCTGGCCGGCACGCTGTCTTTACCGCAGGGTAGCGGGGCCCATGGCTTTCTGCCAGACGAGATCCCCATGGCGGCGGGCACGGCACTGCGAAACCCGGTGGATTTACCCATCCTGGCGGCGAGTTTTTACAATTCCTGGGCGCCAGCCCGCCTCGAGATCCCGCATCAACACAGTGTCCGGTTAAGCCTGACAAACCTCAGTGATGATTGGCACCTGTTTGCTCTGGGAGATGACACTGCCCTGCGCGATCAGGATCTGATCCACAAGCTGATGCCCGATCTGCGCAAGGATTACCCCAACACGCGCCTGAGCGAGCCGGGTACTACGGTAACCTTGCCGTGGCGATTTGACCGGGCAGGAACCTTCAGCGTCCGTTGTGTAAGGGCGGCACATCAGGTTCGGAGCGAGGCGCTGACTATCGAGGTTGCACCGTGATAACCCAGTTGCGAGAGACGAGGAGCGAGGAGCGAAAACCTGACTTCGCAACTTGCAGATTTTGACTTTCGAAACTCGCTTCTCGTGACTCGCCACCGCTGGGTGATCGCGCCGCGAGCGGCGCTCCTACAGGGGTGAACCCTGACTGATTGCGTAGGGTGCACTGAGCCTAGGGCGAACTGCACCGTTAGGGCGTTTGATGGTGCAGTTCGCCCTAGGCTCAGTGCACCCTACCTTTTGAAAAACCGTGGGCATTTGCGCCACAAAAAAAAGCCCCGGCAGTACCGGGGCAAGGGGAAGCCGGTGATGACCGGCATTTCATCAGCGTTCGTTGTGTGTGGCTGTTGCGTGTTCTTCCTTGACCCGGAACCAGGCGGCATAGAGCGCCGGCAAGAACAGCAGGGTCAGTGCTGTTGCCACGATCAACCCACCCATGATGGCCACCGCCATGGGGCCAAAGAAGACGCTGCGCGACAGCGGAATCATGGCCAGTACAGCGGTCAGCGCGGTGAGCACGATGGGCCGGAAGCGGCGCACGGTGGATTCAATGATGGCATCCCAGGTGCTGAGCCCCTGGTCCATGTCCTGGCCAATCTGGTCTACCAGAATCACCGCGTTACGCATGATCATGCCGGCCAGCGCAATGGTGCCGAGCATGGCCACGAAACCGAACGGCTTCTGGAAGATCAGCAGGAAGAAGGTCACACCGATCAACCCCAACGGCGCAGTGATAAACACCATCAGCGACAACGGCATGCTGCGCAGTTGCAGCATCAGCAAAGTGATCACCACAAGGATGAATAACGGCATACCGGCATTCACTGATTTCTGCCCGCGAGCGGATTCCTCCACGGTGCCGCCCACTTCCAGCAGGTAGCCCGGTGGCAGATCGGCACGTACCCCTTCCAGTTGCGGCATGATCTGGCTGACCAGGGTGGCCGGCAGGGCATCGTCCTTCACGTCGGCGAGAATGGTCACCGTCGGGAGACGGTCGCGATGCCAGATAATGCCTTCCTCGAAACCGTACTCCAGGGTGGCAATCTGGTTCAGCGGTACGCTGCGGCCGCTGTCGGTCTGTACCGCCAGGTTGCCGAGCAGTCCCAGGGCATGGCGTTCGTGGCTGTCGCCGCGCACTTCCACATTGATCAGCTCGTTATCTTCCCGGTACTGACTCACTGCCACACCCGACAGGGAAGCCTGCAGGGCAGTGGACAGCTCCGCAGTGGTGATGCCCAGGGTTCGTGCACGATTCTGGTCCACGTTCAGGCGCACCACCTTGCTGGGTTCTTCCCAATCCAGATGCACGTTCTGGGTGTGAGGATTATCGCGGACATGTTCTGCCACCCGCCGGGCCAGTTCACGAACCTGGGGAATGTGCTCCCCGGAGACCCGGAACTGCAATGGATAGCCCACCGGAGGCCCGTTTTCCAGCCGCGCCACACGGGTACGGACCATGGGGAAATCCCGGTTAAGGATCTCTTCCAACCAATCCATTACCTGTTCCCGCTCCTCGATATTGCGCGTCAGAATAACGAACTGGGCCACCGAAGCCGCCGGCAGTTTCTGGTCCAGGGACAGGTAATAACGGGGGGAACCACTGCCCATGTAACCCACGTAGTTTTCTATCAACTCGTTCTCAGCAAGCATGGCTTCCAGACGCAAGGCTTGCTCCTGGGTGGCGGTGAGCGAGGCACCCTCCTCCAGCTTCATGTCGACCATCAGTTCCAGCCGACTGGACGACGGGAAGAATTGCTGGGGCACCAGGCTGAACAACAGTAGGGAAAACACGAAGATCCCCACGGTCAGACCGATAACGGTTTTGCGGTAGCGCACGCACCACTCCACCACGTTACGAAAGCGCTGGTAGAAGGGTTTCTGATAAGGGTCGTGCACGTCGCCACTGGCATCGCGTTTTGCCAGGTTCGGCAGCAGCTTCTCACCCAGATAGGGCACAAATACCACCGCCGTAATCCAGGAAGCCAGCAGCGCAATGGTCACCACCTGAAAAATCGAGCGGGTGTATTCCCCGGTGCTGGATTGTGCGGTGGCAATAGGCAGAAAGCCGGCAGCGGTAATCAGAGTGCCGGTGAGCATGGGAAAGGCGGTACTTTTCCAGGCAAAACCAGCGGCCTTGATACGGCTGAAGCCCTGCTCCATTTTAATCGCCATCATTTCCACGGCGATGATGGCGTCATCCACCATCAGGCCCAGCGCCAACACCAACGCGCCCAGAGAAATCTTGTGCAGGCCGATGTCGAAATACTTCATCGACACGAACGTCATGGCCAACACCAGCGGGATGGACAGGGCCACTACCATGCCGGTACGCCACCCTAGCGAGAAAAAACTCACCAGCAGCACGATCACCAACGCTTCTATCAGTACCTGAACAAATTCACCGACGCCGGCTTCCACCGCCGCCGGCTGGTCGGAGACCTTGCGAAGCTCCATACCCAGCGGCAACGATAGCTGTAGTTCCCGGAAAGCCTGGTCCAGATTTTCGCCGAGGGCGAGTATGTCGCCGCCTTCTTTCATGGACACGGCAATACCAATGGCATTCTCGCCCATGAATCGCATGCGCGGCTGGGGCGGATCGCTGAAACCACGATAAACGGAGGCAATATCACCCAGTTTGATGGTGCGGTTGTCCACCTGGATGGGGAAGTGACGAATGTCTTCCACGCTGGTGAATTCTCCAGACACCCGCAGGCGCACCCGACTGCTTGGGGTTTCAAAGAAACCCGCGTCGGCCACCGCATTCTGCGACTGCAACGCCTGCTGCACGGTGACCAGGGGAATGCCCAGGGACGCCAGCTTGGTGTTGGAAATTTCCACCCAGATCTTTTCGTCCTGCAGGCCGACCAGCTCCACCTTGCCCACATCGTCCACCCGCTGCAGGGCCAGCTGCAGGCGGTCGGCGTAGTCTTTCATGATGGCGTAGTCGAAACCCGGGCCGGTGAGGGCGTAAATATTGCCGAAGGTGGTGCCGAATTCGTCGTTAAAGAAAGGCCCGCGCGCATCCTGGGGCAGGGTATGGCGAATATCGCCCACCTTTTTGCGCACTTGGTACCACAGGTCCTTGATCTCCTTGGAGCGCATTTCGTCACGCGCCATAAACATGACCAGCGACTCACCCGGACGGGAATAGGACGTGATGCGCTCGAAGTCGCCGGTTTCCATCAACTTCTTTTCGATGCGCTCAGTGATCTGCCGGGAGACCTCTTCAGCGCTGGCTCCGGGCCACTGAGTATTGATGGTCATCAGCTTGAAGGTGAACGGTGGATCTTCACTCTGCCCCAGGCTGCCATAGGAGATCGCTCCCATGACACCGAGAAGAAGCATGGCGTAGAGCACCAGAGCGCGGTTCTTCAGCGCCCATTCCGAGAGATTGAATGACATGGTGGCGCTCCCTTATTGGCTCTCGGTCTCGGCGTCGACATCCGTTTCCGGGCCAGCCGTATCAGCACTCGCCAACTCGATCTGTCGGTTCTGGCGATCCACGGGGATGACCGTTTGCCCTTCACGCAACAGATGGGTGCCTGCTGCTACCACCCAGGCATCCGCCGGCAGGCCGGACAGTACCGGCACGGTTTCCGAGCTATAAGGGCCGGTTTCCACCGGGGTTTTCACCAGCGAGGCGTCATCGGGATTGACCACCCACACATAGCGCTGGTCCCCTTCCGCAGTGACGGCCGGCAGGGGGAGGGTGAGCACGCCATTACCGGCAACACCACTTGCCACCACCCGTGCCGACTGGCCCAGGTCTGCGCCCACATCATCGTTGTCGAAGGCCACCCGGGCTTCAAAGGTCCGCGAACGCGGGTCCGCCGACGGGGACAGCTCCCGCAGGGTGCCGGGGAACACCTTGCCCTTGCGTGACCACAGCTCGATAGCCACCGGCATGCCGATCACGAAACGACCTACGTCCTGCTCCGGCAGGTCGATACGCACTTCCCGGTCTCCATCGACCGCCAGCACAAACACTGGCTGCCCGGCAGCGACCACCTGGCCGGCTTCCGCCCGGCGCTGGGCGATCACCCCATCCTGGGGCGCTTGCAGGGTGGCGTAGTCGGTCTGGTTGCGGGCTACATTCAGGTTGGCGCGGGCCTGGCGCAACTGAGCCTGGGCCGCATCGAAACGACTCTCTACCGCGTCGTACTGGGAGCGGCTGATGACCTGGCGCTCCAGCAGTGCCTGATGACGATCCAGCTCGGTGCGGGCCAGCTTGTGGTCCGCCTGGGCGGAGGCAAAACGGGCACGGGCCGCATCCAGCTGCAGGTTCACATCATCGGTATCGAGGGTGGCCAGCACATCGCCCTTGCTGACGCGATCGCCCACATCCACCTTGCGCTGGCTGATCTTGCCGGCAATACGAAAGCCCAGCTCCGGCTCGTAGCGGGCGCGGACTTCGCCAGGGAAAACATCCTGACTGGCCCCGGCGGTCAGCGGCTGGACCACCAGCGCCGGACGCGGCGCTTCGGTTTTCCCTGACTCTGCATCGGAGCAACCCTGCAGGCCGAGAGCCCCCACGGCTCCGACAATCAGCCCCGATATCAACAATGAACGAAACATGGCAGCTACCCTCTAGCCTTGCTAACCCGTGTATACCTCGAAAGCCACCGACGGCGACCTTTCCAGTATGCTATACTGTCCGGTATAGTAATTTTATTAAACTGAACCGTCCAGTATTGAAATATGACCGAGATGACAGACACCTCCGCCCCTGCCGCCCGTGGCCGCCCCAAGGATCCGGCCAAGCGTGCCGCCATTCTGGATTCCGCCAAGAAACTCTTTGTTTCCCAGGGATTTGCCGGCACCAGCATGGATGCAGTGGCCAAGGAGGCCCGGGTCTCCAAGCTGACGGTTTATAGCCACTTCAGCGACAAGGAAACGTTATTTTCCGCCGCTATCGAGGCGAAATGCCAGAATATGCTGCCGGTGCCGATCTTTGCATTGGACGAAAGCCAGCCCCTGCGCACCACCCTCACCAAGATCGGCCTGGCCTTTCTCGAGTTGATCCACAGCCCGGATGCCGTGGAGCTTCAACGGCTGATGAACAGCCAGGCCACCCAGGACCCGGAAATGTCTCGGTTGTTTTTCGAGGCGGGCCCGCAACGCACCCTCACCGCCATGGAAAATCTGATCCGCAGCGCCAACGCCTCCGGTCAGCTTGACGTCAGTGATCCCAAGCAGGCATCGGAAAACTTCTTTGCCCTGTTGCAGGGCTGCCAGCACATGCGGGTGATGATCGGCTATCAGCAGCCGATGACTGCCAGCGAAGCCCAGCCCCATGCGGAACAGGTGGTGGAAGTGTTTTTGCGGGCATACGGGAAAGGCAATTAATAATTAACAGTGAATAGTTAATAGTTCGCGCAATAGCACTTGTCGATACTGGAAACAAAGAGGCCGCGTTCCTCAATGACGGAGCGCGGCCTCTTTTTTTTAAAACCCAAAAGGTACTCGATCACTAAACCGGTGAAAGAAAATTTTCCGTTGACTGATAAAGATGGAAGTATTTTTCCTGGAGCAAGAAGAAAAACGGGATCCGCAAGCGGATCCCGGGCCAGGATGATCAGAAGGATTTTCTTACACCAATTGAGAAGTGATCGTAATCCAGGTCAAGTTTATCGTTGTCGATCTCGAGTTCGTGGGTCGCATCAACGTACCCCAACACCAGCTCGGGCGCATCCGGGGCGAAGGAGATGGCCACATCCAACCCCAGCAATTCCGGGTCAATGTCCAGGGAGTCTCCACCGATCTTGGTATCCGTCTCACCCATGTTGTACCAAAGTGATGCGGTCACCATTTCAAAGTTGGCACGGGCGCCGACTTCCAGGCCATACCCCTCTCCAGCAATACCAATGAACGTTGGACGGCTGAACCCGACTGCACCATAAAGGTCGACCATATCCGCCACCGGGATATGCGCACCAACACCAATAAACGTCATGTCGTTAAACACGGCATTATCAGTATCACCCAATGCAAAACCCAGGTCATCCTCATAGTCCAGCGACAAATGACGGCCCATGACCATGACATAGTCACCGATTTCGAACCCGCCTTGCAGACCGAAACCCTGTTCAAGATCAAACGACTCGGACAGACCACCCTCGCTAACTTCCGAGTCACCGGATACCACATAGTCGAACTGCACGTAGTTGAAAGAAGGCGCTTCAGCCATGGCAGTCTGGCTGATGGCACCGGCAAGCGCGGCAATCGCAAACACTGGAATTTTCTTATTCATGACTTTCTCCCTGATTAATAAAAGTGAACCAAGGCCATCCTGAGCCCGTTCATGGACTCCCTTGGTCCGCGTTAAGTAGTAACCCAATTGTAAAAAAACCGCAATATTCACAAGATTGCCTTTGGCGGCGAATTGATGGGTGGGTTTCGCGTTATCAAAAAGGCTCCACGGACCTGCGGAAAACAGGACCTCCAGGGGATCGATGGAGTGCTTTGAATATCTCCCGGCCTCGGCGCCTTGCCCCCAGCTGCCACCAGATAACACCCAGCCAAACAAGCGCGTCACCATCGTTAGCGTTTCCGGCAAGGGCCTGCTGGGTCAGGCGTAGAGCCCGCCCCAGCAAACCGCGACGGTGGGCGGGAAAGCGTCGACTGGCGCGCAACAACCGTGCAATGCGACTACTGCTCATGGCCGTCATCCTGGTCGTTTTTTGCTTTTGCCGTGGCCTTGCCGGGGACGGCAAAGGCATACCAGTCAAGGTTGCGGGTAACGACCATAACCAGGGTCAGGGCAGCAAACAGCAACAGGGCGCCGAGTAGCAGGGCATAGTCTTCTGCCATCAGGATGCCGTAGATCAGGCCCTGTACCAGTAGCAAACTGACGGCAAAGATCCAGCCGGCTTTCGGTGATCGCAGTACGGCCATCAGGTAGACGCCGATCAGGGCACAGCAGGATAGAGCCGCCACCAGGTAGGCCAGGGCAAAATCAATATGCTCGCTTAACGCCACCAGCAACAGATAGAACATGGCCAGCGCCAGACCCACCAACAAGTACTGCATGGCGTGCAACGGGTAACGACGCAATATCTCGAACAGGAAAAAGGCAGCAAACGTCAGCCCGACAATCAGGTAGCTGTATTTCAGGGCCCGCTCGCTCGACAGCAAACCGGTTACCGGCTGCACCAGTCTTACCCGCAGGGCCTGACTGGCATCACCACAGGCACCATCACCCCGGGCACAGAGAATGGCACTGGCCGCTGCCAGGCTGTTGGTGCGCCACTGGCTGGTGAAACCATCCGCATTGATCTCTCTTTCCACCGGCAATACCAGCCCTTCGAAGCTGGGGTGAGGCCAGTCAGCGCGCAAGCCGATGCGGGTTTCTTTCGCCAGCGGCAAGGCAGCGAGGGATTCGGTACCGTTCAGGTTCAGGCGCACCTTGACGGTAAAGGCACCGGCCAGATCATCGGGCAATTGCACTGCCACCGCGTTGGCGCCCAGACCGGACGGCAACTGCTCGGTTTCCACCAACGGCAGGGGCACATCGTTAACCAGAATTTGCGGACGCTCCACCAGACCGCGCAGGTCGCTGATTTGTAGCACCAACAACGAGGGCCGCGACGCCAGGACTTGCTCCGCCTGTTTGATTTGCTGCCAATTGGCCGGAAACACCGCTTCCAGATGTAACAGGCTGCGATAGACCGGCGTGCCGTAGATGCCCCGGTAACGCATCTGCGTCTGTAGCTGGCCATCCACATTCAGCACATCAGGAATCTGACTTTCCAGTACGGTGCGTTTTTCCACCACGGTACAGCTGTCGCCGCGACGACAGTCCGCCTTCTCCACCAGTTGTTTGCGGACCCGCTGGGTAACAATCACCGGGCCACTGATCTGCTGCTCGCCACTGACCTGACGGGCGATCTGTTGTTTTACCTGCCAGGCTTCCTGGCTACGGTCGATAACCTTGTCCTGGATCATCAACAGGGGAATCACCAGCACCATGAGCAGGCCGGCAATGGTGAGCATCTTCAATAACAGGTTGGGTCGCATGGTTCCTCTCCCTCATTTGGAGAGGCCAGTTTGCGTAGTCAGCTTGGGGGTTTTGTGGGGATTGTGTGGGGGCAGGAGAGCGGCAAGCTACAAGGAAAATCAAACCCCAAACCTGACTGACCCTAGGAGCGTTTTCAGTTCTGGGGGATTGTCAGGGTGGCGCGCACGCCGTTGTTGGTGTTGGTCAGTATCAGGCTGCCGCCGTGCAGGCTGGCGATTTCGGCCACCATGGTCAGGCCGAGGCCGGAGCTCTTGTCGTGGCCTGGGGCAGGCAAGGAATAGAAGCGTTCGGTGACGCGGTCCAGGGCGTAGTCGGGGATGGCCGGGCCGATGTTTTCCACGGTCAGGCTATCTCCTTCCACTTGTACTGTAAGGGTGGTTTCTGCGTTGGCAAAGCGCAGGGCGTTATCCAGCAGGTTGAACAGGGCCAGCTTGAGAGTTTCCGCTTCTGCCTGGAGTACACCGTCATTCACGCTGACCTCCAGATGTTTTTCTGCCAGCAAGGAATAGCGGCTGCTCTGCCAGTCTTCGACCAGCGCCGAAATAGTCACGCGACTCTTGCGGGCGGGCAGGCTTTCCAGCTTTTCCAGTTTTGCCATGGCCAACAGCCGATCCAGCAGATCGCTGAGTCGCTGGCTTTCGTGGATCACGTTGTCGGTGAAACGCGTCAGTGATGGGTCGCTGATTTCATCGTGGAGAATTTCCCCAGCGCCACGAATGGCCGCCAGCGGGCTTTTCATTTCATGGGTCAGCAGGCTCACGTTATCTTCCAGCCGCGCCCGCTCTTCCAGGCGACGACGCATGGCGGTAACCGCATCCGCCAGATCACGGATTTCATCGTTACCGCGAAACACCGGTGGTGCCGGGCGTTCGTTGTTGGCCACCGCCTCCGCATAACGGCGCAAGCGATTGACCCGACGGCTTAGCCACCAGGCAAGCAGCACACCCAACACCAGACAACCGAACAGGGCCAAACCGCCATACAGCATCAGATGACGCTCTGCCTGTTGCACAAAAGGCTCGATGGCCCGGCCCGGTTTGCCCAGGCTGATCACCCCGACCAGGCTGCCGCCATCACGGATCGGCGCGGCCACATACATCACCGAGGTGGATGGGTCCTCAGGGTCCGTACGGGTGGTGCGCGCTCCGTAGCGCCCCTGCAGGGTCAGGTGCACATCGTTCCAGCGGGAAAAGTCCTCGCCTTCATCTTTTCCTCTGGAGTCGAACAGCACCACACCGGTGGGGCCGGTGATGTAGATATGGGTATGAATGCGATCTTTTTTCAGACCCCAGATATCCGCATCCGGGGTACGGCCGGCGTAACGATTGAGCGCCTGGCGCAGGGACGGGGTAATCACGATCTGGCCGTTAGCGGCATCCTCGGCAACGATTTCCGCCAGCAGGTTGGCCGCGTCCACCAGGGTTTCTTCGGCGGACTGGCGCACCAGCGGCTTGGCCTGGCCGAACACCAGGTCCAGCACGAACCAGCCCACCAGCCCGAGAATCAGGAAGTAGAACACCAGTAAGCGCTGCCCGAGTTTCATCTGCGTTTAACTCTCCAGGTAGTAGCCGATGCCGCGCCGGGTGGCGATAAGACTCTCACCGTCCAGTGGCCGTAATTTTGCGCGCAGGGTTTTGATATGGGTGTCCACACTGCGCTCGAAGCTGTCTTCATCGCTGTCGCAGATATCCAGTAACTGCGCGCGGGTGAATACTTGCCCGGGATGTTTCAGCAGGGCAGACAGAATCCGAAATTCCGAACGGGTCAGCGTCAGTGAGGTGCCACGAAACAGAATACGCGCACCGGCCTCGTCCAGCTGCCACAGACTGGTGTTGCTGTCATCCGCGCGAGGGGAAAGCCGTTTCAGGATGGCGCGAATGCGCGCCACCACTTCACGGGGGCTGAAGGGCTTGGTCACGTAATCGTCGCCGCCCAGTTCCAGTCCGAGGATACGATCCACTTCATCCTGGCGGGCGGTGAGAAACAATACCGGTACCTGGCTGGTTTGTCGTAGCTGCTTGAGCACCTCGAAACCACTCAAGTCTGGCAGGCCCACGTCCAACACCACCAGATCGAAGGCCTGAGCGGCCAGACAATCCAGCGCCTGCTGGCCAAGCGGCACATGGTCCACCGCGAAATGCTCGCGCTCCAGCGCAAACATCAATGGCTCCGCGATGCGTGGTTCATCGTCCACAATCAAGATTCGACTCACAGCCACCCCCTCCCAAGACCATCGCATCATAACCACAGAGGACAGTCAGCCCAAGGAAAGGGCACATGGATCATCACAATGACTTAATCAGGAGGCCTGTCGGACGGCCAGTTTCAATGCTTCCAGCAGATCCTTGCCGGCACTGTGCAACTCCCTTATATCCTTCAGGAAAAAGGTCTTCTTCGCTTCCGTCTGCACCACCAACACCCCGTAGAGCCGACCGTCCTGTTCCAGGGGAATACCCAGATAACTCTGAAAGCGCTCCTCATCGGAGCCGGGTACATAGTGATATTCAGCGTGGGCCTTGATGTCACGGGCCACCACCGCCCCTCGACTGCGGGCCACCTTGCCAGTAAGCCCCTGCTGGAAAGAGAGCATGGCGCCCCGCGCTTTCTGGTTGAGGCCACTGGTGGCAACTATCACCAGAATTTCCCGGATCTCATCCGCCTGGTAGAGACTACATACCGGCACATCCAGACGGTTCTTTACCGCATCCACGCGGGCCTGCATAAAATCCGGAGGTAACGACACAAGCGCCCCTTGTATGGCATTGGGAGTTCTCCGTTATCCATTCAATTTGTGTGCCGGTTTCGGTTGCAGGGCGCAGTTCGTTTACACTGTAAGCCCAAACCCCGGCACCGGAGCTACAGCTTGGCGAAGAAGCCCAAAACCGACGAGGAAATTGCCGCTTTCCGCGACAAGGTCTGTGATGTGGCCACCCGGCTGTTTATCGAGCGGGGGCCGCAGAATGTGACCATGCGTCAGATCGCCAGCACCCTCGGGGTCAGCCCGATGACCCCCTACCGCTACTTCCAGGACAAGGACGAGATCCTTGCCACCGTGCGCGCAGAAGCCTTTCATCGCTTTTCCGCCAACCTGGAACAGGCGGTGCAGCAGGCCCCGGATGCCCGCGCCAAGGCCCGGGCGGTGGGCGATGCCTATGTGGCCTTTGCCAAGACCTATCCGGCGGCCTATCAGCTGATTTTCTCTTTCACCCAACCCGACGAAGAGCGTTACCCGGAGCTGCGTCAGGCCAATCTCCGTGCCCAGGAAACCATGGTAGCCTATGTGCGCGAAATGATTGACGCCGGCCTGCTGGAAGGGGACGCCCAGCTGATCGGCTATATGTTCTGGGCCACCCTGCACGGCATCGTGGTACTGGAACTGGCCAGCGGCCTGCGCGGCATGGATGGCGATACCCTGCGCGAGAAGATCATGCGCACCCTGTATGCGGGTATGCGCGTTAACCCTCCCACCCTGGACCACTGACCGGTTCGCTCACCGGCACGGACAGGCGGGACTTGACCTTTATTATATACAATGTAAATTTTACAGGGTAAACCAACTATTGGAGGACCCATCATGTCCCTGCCCGCTTCCATTGCTGACCGCCTGCGCCTGCCCGTGATGGGCTCACCCCTTTTCATTATTTCCAACCCGGATCTGGTGCTAGCCCAGTGCAAGGCCGGCATCATCGGCTCCTTTCCTTCCCTGAATGCCCGCCCTTTATCGCAACTGGACGAGTGGCTGCATCGCATTACCGAGGAACTGGCCGCCTGGGACCGGGACCACCCGGAGCAACCCGCCGCCCCCTTTGCGGTCAACCAGATCGTGCACCGCTCCAACGACCGCCTGGAGAAAGATCTGGAGCTGTGTGAGAAGTACAAGGTACCGATGGTGATCACCTCACTGGGCGCCCGTGTCGAAGTGAACCAGGCAGTGCACGGCTGGGGCGGCCTGGTGATGCATGACGTGATCAATGACCACTTCGGCCGCAAGGCCGTCGAGAAAGGGGCTGACGGCCTCATCGCGGTTGCCGCCGGCGCCGGTGGCCATGCCGGCACCCAGTCCCCCTTTGCCCTGATTCAGGAACTGCGCACCTGGTTTGATGGCCCGCTGGCCCTGTCCGGCTCCATCGCCAATGGCCGCAGCGTGCTGGCCGCCCAGGCCATGGGCGCCGATCTGGCCTATATCGGTTCCATGTTCATTGCCACCGAAGAAGCCAATGCGGCCCAGGGCTACAAGCAGATGATCGTGGACAGCCGTGCGGACGATATCGTCTACAGCAACCTGTTCACCGGGGTGCATGGCAACTACCTGGCCCCCTCCATCATCAACGCGGGCATGGACCCCAACGACCTGCCGGAAAGTGACCCCTCTGCGATGAACTTCGGCTCTGGCGGCGATTCCGACAAGAAAGCCTGGAAAGATATCTGGGGCTGCGGCCAAGGCATTGGTGCAGTGGACGCCATCCAGAGTGCCGGCGACGCCATCGCCAGGCTGACGGAAGAATATGAACAGGCCCGCCGCGCACTGAATGCAGCCTGAAGGAGATCATCCATGGCGAATATTGATGCCTGGCACGCAGTGGTGAAAACCCGCGATCCGCAATTACTCAGCGATCTGATTGCCGACGAAGCCGTGTTCCACTCTCCGTTGGTGCATACCCCGCAAACCGGCAAGGCACTGACCACCGCCTACCTCACCGCGGCACTGCACGTACTGCTCAACGACAGCTTTCGTTATGTGCGCGAAGTGCATGACGGGGATCATTCCGTTCTTGAATTTGCCGTCGAGCTGGACGGCATCGCCGTCAATGGCGTGGACATGCTCCAGTGGGATAAGGACGGAAAGATCATCGACTTCAAAGTGATGATCCGCCCCTACAAGGCCATTGAAGTGGTACGAACCCGCATGGCAGCCATGCTGGAAAAACTGAAATAACGGCCTCTTTCGCGTTGAAGCAGCCGCCCCCACAAACGCCCAATCGAATCACCGTGGGAGCGGCCGTTTGCTATGCCCTGCGGGTGCGGCCGCGATTATCCGGCTTCGCAGTGGCCGGTCCGCCCATTGACGATTCACCGGAAACCCGGCACGTTCACTTCCTACCGCAAGGAGCGCCGTACCCGTGACTCTCTTCATCGTCTTTCTGTTAGCCAGCCTTGCCGTGGCGTACTACCTGAAAACGGCCGCGCGCAAGCCGCAACTGGTCTACCGGAATACCGGCTTTAACCGGGACATGCTGGCTCGGCTACCGCAGTTGTCACAACGGTTTTTCCCCACGCCCTGGCTGTTCAACACCCACCTGCAATTGATATTGCTGGGATTGAAAAAAGCCTTCTCCCCGCCACTGGCTTATTCCCACACCGACATTCTCACCATGCGCGACGGCGGCACCACCTCGCTGGATTGGGTTGGCCTGGATACCCCCACCGACACCCCCACCTTGCTGGTCCTGCATACCATTACCGGTTCACCGAAAAGCATGCGCGGGCTGGTAAGGGACCTTCATCAACAAACGGGCTGGCGGGTGGCGGTCTGCACCCGGCGCGGCCACGGCGACCTGCCATTGACCGCACCGCGCATCAACACCATGGGCGACACCGATGACTTGCGCGAACAGCTCACTGTCATTCAGCAACGCTATCCGCAGTCCCCCTTGTATGCCGTAGGCATTTCGGCGGGTTCCGGGCTACTGGTCCGCTACCTGGGTGAAGAAGGAGAAAGCGCCCCGTTTCGCGGCGCCATGGCCTATTGCCCCGGCTACAACATCGAGGTGGCCTTCCGCCGTGCCCGGCAACCTTACAACCGCATGATGGCCCGCAAACTGGCGCGCACCTTTGTCACCGCCAATGCCGAGGCATTCAGCAAACTGCAAAGCTATAACGCCTGCGCCAACGCCCTGGATCTGCATGCCTTCCATGCCAACCTCCATGAAATGGCCGGTTACCCCAGCCACGCCGATTTCCTGCAAGCCAGCAATCCCATGGTGGTCATGAAGCGGATCAGCATCCCATTGCTGGTGCTGAACGCGGAAGACGATCCGGTGTGTGTGATCGGCAATGTGCGCGAATATGAATCGTTGGTGCGCGAGTTGCCGCGAACCCTGCTGGTGGTTACCCGCAGGGGCAGTCACTGCGCCTATTTTGAAGGCTGGCGACCGCGAAGCTGGGCCAACCGGTTAATCGCGGATTTTTTGATGAATCTGGAGAAAAACCCGGGCTGACATCGGTGATGTCGAGGAGTCAGGCCGGGGCCTCTTTTGGGCGTACACACCCGCGGCATTTCAAGACGTAGGGTGCACTGAGCCTAAGGCGAACTGCACCATCAAACGCCGGATCGGTGCAGTTCGCCTTAGGCTCAGTGCACCCTACGCAATCGGTAGCGGCGGTCAGGGATTCAGATTTACGGTTAGGTCATCCGGAAGGGTGACCCTGGGGCAAGTCGCCTGACGCCTTACCCGGGAGCCGGTCGCTTCCGCTCACGCAATCTGCGATGAATCTGTTTCCAAACTACAGGGAAAAGTTGATCCGACAGAACCAGCTTTTCAGGTAAGAGGTTTCGGCAATGGCCGGGTGCACCGGATGGTCCGGCCCCTGCCCTTGATAACCGATCACCTGCACACTGCGGTCAATGTGTCGGGCGCTGCTGTGGATCACGTCCAGCAAGCGGTCCGCCGGCATATGCATGGAGCAGGACGCAGAGATCAGGTACCCCCCCGGCTTGATCAGACGCAGGGCCAGTTCGTTGATGGCGTGATAACCGGCCAGGCCGTTCTTGAAATCCTTTTTGCGCTTCACGAACGCCGGCGGATCCAGCACCACCAGATCATACTTTTCGCCATCGGCAATCAGCTGTTTCATGGCGGCAAAGGCATCGCCCTGGATGCTGCCCACCTTGTCCGCGACCCCGTTCAGCTCCGCATTGCGGTGCACATAGTCGGTGGCGGTTTCCGAGGCATCCACGCAGGTGACCGATTCCGCTCCGGCCAGTGCTGCCTGCACCCCCCAACCACCGCAATAGGAAAACACATCCAGCACCCGCGCCCCTTTTGCCAGTGGCACCATGGCCTGGCGGGCACTGCGGTGATCGTAGAACCAGCCTGTTTTCTGCCCTTCCGCCAGCGGCGCCACAAAGCGGGCGCCGTTCTCGGTGAGTGACACCTCGTCGACCAGGTCGCCTTTCAGCGCCTTGGTATAGCGCTCCATACCCTCGATTTCCCGAGCCGCCGCTTCGTTCTTGGCAATGATATGGGTCGGGTTGAGCACCGCATCCAGAGCACTGACGATGGTGTCCAGGTGCGCTTCCATGGCCCCGGAGCCGGTCTGTACCACCAGCACATCAGCAAAACGGTCCACCACCAGGCCGGGAAGGCCGTCGGCTTCGCCGAAGATCAACCGGTAGCTAGGTTCATCGAACAGGGTCTCGCGCAGGGCCAGCGCCTGCTCGATGCGTTTCTTGAAGAAACTGCGCGACAGCTCCTGCTTTACGTCACGGCTGTAAAGACGAGCCGCAATCAGCGAGTGGGGGCTGAGCAGAGCCCGACCCAGCGGCTTGCCACGGCTGTCTTCCACCACGCAGGCAACACCAACGGGCAAGTCCCGCAGCGGCGTTTGACGGGTATCGATCTCGTTGGCGTAGACCCAAAGGTGGCCGGCCTTGAGGCGGCGTTCTTCGTTCTTACGCAGGCGGATAACAGTGGTTTCGCTCATGGTGCTCACAGAGGGCTGGCGGGAAAGGCGGCATGATAGCACAGGGCAAAGGCGCTACTGATCCCCCAAAAGGAACGAGCCGACAGAAGCGAGTATCGAAAATTAAAATCTTCTCGCTTTTTTTAAAACAAAAAAAGGGCGCCCGAAGGCGCCCTGTCATTTCAAGGAAATCGTTGTGAAGGATTAACCTTTCACGAATTCCGGGTAGGCTTCCATGCCGCAGTCGGCGATGTCCATGCCTTCGTACTCGTCTTCTTCGGAAACCCGGATACCCATGACGGCTTTCAGGATGCCCCAGACGATCAGGCTGGCTACGAATACCCATACGAAGATGGTGATCGCGCCGATGATCTGGCCGGAGAAGGAAGCATCACCGTTGGTAACCGGCACCAGCAGCAGACCCAGCAGACCAACCACACCGTGTACAGAGATGGCACCGACCGGATCGTCGATTTTCATCTTGTCCAGGGTCAGGATGCTGAACACTACCAGCACACCACCAGCGGCACCGAACAGAGTCGCCAATAGCGGGGTCGGAGTGGACGGCTCGGCAGTGATCGCCACCAGACCGGCAAGGGCACCGTTAAGCAGCATGGTCAGGTCGGCCTTGCCGAACAGGATGCGGCCAACGATCAGGGCAGCAACAGCACCACCAGCGGCAGCAGCATTGGTGTTCAGGAACACCATGGCGACAGAGTGCGCGCTTGCAGCATCGCCCAGCTTCAGTACAGAGCCGCCGTTGAAACCGAACCAGCCCATCCACAGGATGAAGGTACCCAGGGTAGCCAGCGGCAGGTTGGCACCGGGGATAGCGTGTACTTCACCGTTCGGACCGTACTTGCCTTTACGAGCACCCAGCAGCAACACACCAGCCAGAGCAGCAGCAGCACCAGCCATGTGAACGATGCCGGAACCAGCAAAGTCAGAGAAGCCCAGGTCGCCCAGGTTATACATGCCAAACACGTCGGCACCACCCCAGGTCCAGGAACCTTCCAGCGGGTAGATCACACCGGTCATGAATACCGCGAAGACCAGGAAGGCCCACAGCTTCATACGCTCGGCAACCGCACCGGAGACGATGGACATGGCGGTAGCCACGAACACCACCTGGAAGAAGAAGTCGGACGCACCAGAGTAGACGGAGTCACCATCGAATCCGTTCTCGGTAGATGCGCTCAGCACACCGGCCAGATCGAAGGCGTCGATACCGTCCAGGAAGATGCCGCCGCCGTACATGATGGCGTAACCACACACCAGGTACATGATGCAGCTAATGGCAAACAGCGCCACGTTTTTGGTGAGAATCTCGGTGGTGTTTTTCGCACGCACCAGGCCGGCTTCCAGCATGGCAAAGCCGGCAGCCATCCACATTACCAATGCGCCACACACCAGAAAATAAAAGGTGTCCATGGCGTACTGAAGTTCAAAAATTTGATTTTCCACAATGCAACCCTCCGAAAATGGAAGCGTGTTCTCTAAAACCCTGGCATGGGTCGATTTACAACACGGTAAAACTTAAATCGCGTCCTCGCCGGTCTCGCCGGTACGGATACGAATCGCTTGCTCCAGGGAGGTGACAAAGATCTTGCCGTCACCAATCTTGCCGGTATTGGCAGCTTTCGCGATGGCTTCAATCACCTGATCCAGGGAGGACTCGGCGATGGCCACCTCGATTTTTACCTTGGGCAGAAAATCCACCACGTACTCGGCACCCCGGTACAGCTCGGTGTGACCTTTCTGGCGTCCAAAGCCTTTCACCTCGGTAACGGTGATGCCTTGCACGCCGATCTCGGAGAGTGCTTCACGCACGTCATCCAATTTGAACGGCTTAATTACGGCAGTAACCAGTTTCATTTCATTCTCCTCAGCTTTCACCGCGTCCGGTGTCGTCCGTTTCACTTCGAGCCCCGTTATGGTTCCCGATCCACAGTTTGCTCGAACGCTCTGACCCAATAAGTGCACGACCCATGCCAGGTTTAGAAAATCATGCATTTTCAGTGGGTTATATCCCGATCCCGATTCAGGAAACGGGTTCGGCGCGCCATTATAGCGCACCACCTTGGGGCGGGTTCCAACTTGGTGCAGAGCTGCTGCCCTGCACCGCCGGTGCCGCGCCAGCGGACACCGTGCTACCATCCGCCCACCAATACAAGCACCGCCGCCACAGACCGCATTCCCGGCGGCCCGGGCCAGCCATTGCCCCTGGTCCCCGATGGAGATTCAAGATGCCTGATCAACCCTTTATCGACCGCCTGATGGCCGACATCAGCGGGCGCCTGCCCACGGATCTGGGCGGCCTGCGCAACGAAGTGGAGCGCAATGTGCGCAGCGTACTGGCGGAAGCCGTCAGCCGCCTGGATCTGATCACCCGGGAAGAGTTCGATATTCAGCAGCAGGTACTGATGCGCACCCGGGAAAAGCTGGAAGCGCTGGAGAAGCAGGTGGCGGAGATGGAGAAGACGACGGACGCCTGACGCCCGGTATTCTCCCGTAGGAGCTATGCTTGGCCGTTGTTCGCCATGCAAGCATAGCTCCTACGAAAGTCCGATTTCCTACATCTGCAGCTGCCAACCTCGCACACGTACCAACACCGCCTCCCCGTACACTGCCTCGCAACCCCTGAATTCTGCGAGGAAACGTGACGCACGCATTGCTCTACAGCCGGGCACCGCTGGGCATTCAGGCCCGGGAAGTGCGGGTGGAAACCCACCTGGCACCCGGGCTGCCCGCCTTCACCATCGTCGGCATGGGTGACACCGCGGTGCGGGAAAGCCGGGACCGGGTGCGCTCGGCACTGGTCAACAGCGGCTTCGAGTTCCCCCAGCGACGCATCACCGTCAGCCTGGCACCGGCGGATCTGCCCAAAGATGGCGGTCGGTTTGATCTGCCCATTGCCCTGGGCATCCTGCTCGCCAGTGGCCAGCTCGGAAAGCTGGACAGCAACCAATACGAATTTATCGGTGAGTTGGCATTAAATGGCGCCCTGAGCCCGGTGCCCGGCATGCTGCCCTGCGCCCTGGCCTGCCAGCCTACCGGCCGCACCCTGATCGTTCCCCGCGACAACGCGGATGAAGCCGCGCTGGCCGGAGCCACGACCGTGGCCGGTGACCAACTCGCCCAGGTGGCAGCCCATTTGGTGGGCCAGTCTCCGCTGCCATTCCATGATCACCCGGCACCGCAGACCATCACCCATGAGGGCGGCTGCCTCTCCGAAATCCGCGGCCAGGCCGCCGCCAAACGGGTGCTGGAGATTGCCGCGGCCGGCGGCCATTCGCTGCTACTCAGCGGCCCGCCTGGCGCTGGCAAAAGCATGCTGGCTTCACGCCTGCCCGGGCTGGTTCCGCCGCTACATCCGAAACAGGCGTTGGAAGTGGCAGCCATTCATTCCCTGAAACAGCCGCGCCCGGCCCACCAGTTCCACCAACGCCCCTATCGGGCGCCCCACCATACCGCCTCAGCCACCGCCCTGGTTGGCGGCGGTAGCCACCCGCGCCCGGGAGAGATTTCCCTGGCGCATAACGGCATCCTGTTTCTCGATGAATTACCGGAGTTCGACCGGCGGGTACTGGAGGTATTACGCGAACCGTTGGAGACCGGCGAGGTGAGCATCGCCCGGGCCGCCCAGCAGCTGACCTTCCCGGCCCGCTTTCAGTTGATCGCGGCCATGAACCCTTGCCCCTGCGGTTACCTGGGCGACCCGGAGAAGGGCTGCGGCTATCGGTGCGAAAAGGCCAAGCGCTACCAGAGCAAACTGTCCGGCCCGTTGCTGGACCGCATCGATCTGCATCTGGACGTGCCCGCAGTAGAGGCGCAGGAACTGCTCGGTGATCGTCAGGGAGAAACCAGCGACACCGTCCGCGC
This sequence comes from uncultured Alcanivorax sp., assembly GCF_947258575.1. Taxonomy (GTDB): domain Bacteria; phylum Pseudomonadota; class Gammaproteobacteria; order Pseudomonadales; family Alcanivoracaceae; genus Alcanivorax. Next base: position 135,060 of record NZ_CAMYIV010000004.1, on the reverse strand, counting down.
CCGGGTCCGCGAGGCCTGGCAACAGCAATGGCAGCGCCAGCGACGCCTGAATCGGGAACTGGGCAGCGACGACTTGGAGCCACTGTTACGCCCCCACCGGGACTGGCTGGCCAGCGTCATGACCCGCATGGGACTGTCCGCCCGTGCCCTGCATCGCAGTGCCCGGGTGGCACGCACCATTGCCGATCTGGCCGGTGCCGACACCGTCGACCGCGACCACCTGCGCGAAGCCCTGAGCTATCGGCAAACGGTAGCTGACACCCGCTAACCCTGCTCAGATTTCCTGCGGTCTCTTCACGGCTAATCAGCCGGCGATCAATATCGCCACCAGCACAGCAAGCAGTGACAATGGCACGATAATGAGTGCGCTCTTGAGGAGTTTCTCCACATAGAGGTGTCTGGTGTAGTAATCCAGCATGATGTATTTCCCCACAACCCGTTGAAATGGCAACCGCGCCACTACCCCCGTAGAAAGGCGCTTTTCTTTTTATCGTCACTCAGTCCCCAGCCCACAGTCAGACAGCGCTCGACCTGCGGCTGAGCACCCTGCCTGTCAATTGGCACAACCAGAGGGGCAAACGTGACTCATGTCACGTCAATTTTTTGCAGCCTATCACAGTTATGAAAAAACAAGCATTGCCAGATTGACATTATCTGACAGCCGACATTGACCTAAGGTGACAGACGTGGGGCGCCGATACGGCAGTCAGGGAAGGAACGCAGTGTGTCGACAGCCCCGCAACGCGGAGCCGATGGCGCGGAGACATAGCGACTCAGCCACGACAAGCAATTGTTTTAAAATGGATTTACTGGCAGTGAACGGCTATCGACGAGATATCCCTTGCCGCCTCGCCCGCAGGGCGGTGCGCGACGGCAAGGGCTGGACGACAGGATTGTCGCTAGCAGACGACATTAACCCCATTGAAAGAAATCACGTTTCTCTTTCAGGTAGAACCGCGACAACACCATCTTGTGCACCTCGCTGGCACCGTCCACCAAACGCGCCTGGCGGGCGTAGCGGTAGATCCATTCCAGCAGGGTGTCCTTGGAATAACCACGGGCACCGCACAGCTGGATCGCGGTATCAGCGGCCTTGTGCAGGGTATCGGCCACGTGGATCTTGGCCATGGAAATTTCCTTCTTGGCAAAGTCCCCCTGATCCAGCTTCCAGGCAGCCTGCATGGTGAGCAGACGTCCCACCTCAATATCCTTGGCCACGTCACCCAGCATCCACTGCACGCCTTCGTGCTCGGCAAGCGTGGTGCCGAAGCTCATGCGGTTTTCCACATAACCGGCTGCCTCTTCCATGCAACGTTTGGCCAGACCCAGCCAGCGCATACAGTGCGTCAGGCGAGCGGTGCCAAGACGGATCTGAGTGACCTTCAGACCATCGCCCACTTCCAACAGACGGTTCTCATCGGGAATCACCAGGCCATCGAACTTCAGTTCGCAGTGACCACCATGTTCTTCCGGGCCCATGATCGGGATACGGCGCACCACTTCCCAGCCGGGCTGGTCCGCATCAAACAGGAAGGCAGTGAGCCCCTTGCGCGGGTCGTCACTGGTCTTGGCGATCAGAATAAACGTTTGCGCACCTTCTGCCCCGGTGATGAACCACTTGCGGCCCTTGATGATCCAGTTGTCACCGTCCTTGGTGGCGGAGGTATAGGTCAGAGACGGGTCGGAGCCACAGCCACCATCGGGCTCGGTCATGGCAAAGGCGGAACGTACCTTGCCGTCGATCATCGGTTGCAACCAGCGTTCTTTCTGCTCGTCGTTGAGGATCTTGTTGAGCAGGATCATGGTGCCGTCATCCGGCGGCGCACAGTTGAACACCACCGGGCCGAACGGACTGCGAGCGGCTTCTTCGTAGAGCACTGCCATACCGGCCACGCCCACATCCAGACCACCGCGTTCCTTGGGCAACTGAAAGCCCCACAGCCCTGCGGCTTTCGCTTTTTCTCGCAGGCTATCGACCACGCTTTCCTTGAAATTTTCGTGATCGTCGTAATTGGCCTTGTCGTTTTCCAGCCGCATGATTTCCGCTTCCACAAAGGCGGCCACTTGCTGGCGCAGGCTTTCCAGCTCCGGGCTCAGGGAGAAATCCATGGTCTGTCCTCGATCTAGGTTAGAGAGTATTACAGAGGTGACCGCCATCCACGGCGATCACCGAACCGGTCATGTAGGACGACGCATCGGACGCCAGCAGCAACAGGGGGCCAACCAGTTCATCGATCTGCCCGAGGCGGCGATAGGGAATGCGCTTGAGCATTTTTTCAGCCAGCGGACTGTTGAAGAAATCCCGATTGATATCGGTTTCCACATAGCCCGGGCAGATGGCATTACAGCGAATGTTGTAACGGGCAAAGTCCAGCGCCAGGGATTTGGTGAGCTGCACCACCGCCGCTTTGGAGGCCGTGTAAGGTGCCACCCGGCCTCCGACACGCAGACCGAGAATGGAAGCGATATTGATCAGGCTGCCCGGGCGCCCGTCGCGCCGCCATTGCTGGATGGCAAACTTTGACACCGCCCAGACTCCCTTCAGGTTGGTATCCACCACCGCGTCCCAGTCTTCCTCGCCGAGCTCGTCGGTGGGGCCTTCGTGGGACACACCGGCATTGTTGACCACCACATCCACCGCCGGCATATCGGCAAAGGCCGCTTCCACACTGGCGTGGTCACTCACATCCATCGGCACCACGGTGGCCTCACGGCCCAGAGCCCTTACCGCTTCGGCAGTGGCTTCCAGTTTTTCCACTCGGCGGGCCGCCAGCATCACGTCGGCTCCCTCTTCGGCCAGGGCAATGGCGAAGTGGGCACCAAAGCCACTGGACGCGCCGGTGATCAAAATGCGTTTACCGGCCACACTGAATCGTTGGGACATAACTTCCTCATCGTTCTCTGCATCAGTGAGAGAAGCTACCCAGCCAGCACGACGGCCACAAGGACGAAAACGCTCAGGAGGAAGGTGACAACAGCAAGGAAAGTGCGTGACGGGTATCAGGAGTGGCATCGGGCAATAGCAGCGCGTCCCGGACCGGCAACCATTCAATGGCGACCACTTCATCGCTGAGCGATACCGCCTGCGGACACACCACCACAGATGCCAACGCGCCCCAGACCTGGTGATGGGGATTGGAGAAGAAGAACCATTGCCAACGGGAAAACTGGCGTTGCACGCCCACCTCCTCGAACAGTTCCCGTGACAGGTTTTCGCCCACGGTTTCATTGGGGCGCATGACACCACCGGCAGCCAGATCCCAGCCACCGGGGTAAAAATGTTTGTCGGCAGCACGCTGTTGCACACAAACCCGCCCGGCCAGATCACGCACCACCACGTAGGAGGCACGATGGATCAGCCGCTGACGCTGCATACGGCCACGCTGACAGCTGCCCTTGGGGTAGTTGTCCTGGCTGACCAGCAGTACAGGTTCAGAATTCCCTTTCATTGTGTTTTCATTCTTTCTTCGTCTAGGGCGTTAAACTCTGACAATACTGTAAGGTGAGGCAATTCCGGAATGTTCGAAAATATAAGATTTCAGTTTGAAACCTTTGACTGGGGAGGCGTATCCGGAATATCTGACATCCTGATGGTTGTTCTGACCATCGTTCTGCTCCTTGGACTGAGGCAGGGCTCACATAATATCCGTGAAGCCTCTCTCTCCCGCGATGCCGATATTCTTCGTTGGGCCATGGCGGAAATGGATACCCTCAAACCCTTGATACGTACTGTTACAGATGCACACCAGCGGCAACCCTACAACGAACAGAGCCGTGAAGAAAGCTGGCTTCCAGCGGAACTGGATGCCGCCCACCAAGTCAGCATCAAACTGCAACGTATCGGCTACATGGCTTGGAACAACCTGATATCACGCCAGCACTTCATGAACCTATGGGGGCCGATGTATCTTTGCTGCTGGTACGCTCTGGAACCATGGGTTATCGAAAAACGGCGCAAACTGGAAGAGCCAGATAGCATTGAAGACGGAGCCTTTTCCCGCCACTTCTTTGAAATATACGCACTCTATTGCGAAGCTTGGCTACCGCTGGGCTTAGTCAATAATGAACGCTCAAGGCTCGGGCTAGCGGTTATTGACAGTATTGATCAGCACCATAAACGCCAGCACAAGGCGTTGAAGCAAAAAAACGGTGGCTATTACGGCTGGAAATGACTGGGCGGGTGACCGGTCCATTTGCGGAAAGCGCGGGCGAAGTTGCTGGGGTCGGCGTAACCCAGTTTCGAGGCCACCTGCTGCACGGTGATATTGGCCTGCAGATACGCCATGGCCTTGGTCATGCGCACCTCTTCCAGCAGGGAGCGATAGCTCACGCCCAGGGCATTGAGATAACGGCGCAGGGTGCGGGAGGTAACGTGGAAGTTGCACGCCAGCTGCTCCAGGCTGGGCAGCATGCCCTCTGCCTGCATCAACCGGGCGCGCACGCGGCTGGCCCAGTCCTGATCCGCTTCCAGCCGTTGCAGTTCTTCCTCACATTTCTGTGCGGCCATCTGCCGGGACGCCGGATCGGAGAGGGTAAAGCGCTCACTGAGCAGGGCCTTGGGTAGCCGCAGCGCCGCCACCTCGGCACCAAACTCCACCGGCATGGCCAGCAGTTCCCGGTAACGATCCGCATGGGCCGGGGCGGCATAGGGCAACTCCAGCACCACCCCCTGGAAACGGTCGCCCAGCAGATAACGAATCCCGCCGACCACCGCAGCCACCACCACTTCCAGGTAGGTTTCACGGATATCGCCCAGCGGCACACTTTCCACCAGGCAGAAACGCACGCCTTCCTGTGAGGGTTCGATACGGGGAACACACAGGCGGGTACGGGTGCGGAAGTAGCGCTCCAGCAGCCTCAGGGCATCGCCCAGGTCGGCACTGCTGATGGCGGCATAGCCGAGCAGGCCATGGGCGGTGAGGGTCAATTGCTGGCCCAGCGCCAATCCCAGGGCCGGATCGCCGGTCATTTCACGGGCGCCCACCATGACCCGGCGGAACTGCTCGAAGCGCAGGGCCGGTTCCGGGTTATAGACCTCATCCTCGCTCAGCCCCACCTGAGAAAGCAGCCGACGAGTATCCACGCCAACCTCGGCGATCAGTTCCACCAGATTGCGCACATAGTTGACGGGGACCGGGGAACGACCCGTACCTGGGTCCAGCTGTATAAAGCGCTCATGATTCATGGGTCTACTATACGTTAATTTTACACCTGTCCGAAAATGACTGCTTTCTGTCCAGCCCTGCACTTCGCCCAAGCACAACTGTTCACCAGAATGCCTGCATCCGAATTCCCCGGCCCGACAGCCAAGGACAACCATGACCATGCAAGAACCTGCTTACAGCCGCCATTTCGGCGCCAATGACGCCCGCGCCATCCGCGATGCAGTGAAAAAGGATCTGGGCCCGGCCACTTTCAAGGCCCGCCCCCTGCGCGCCCTGTGGTTTATTCCCATGAGCGCCGTGATCATCGGCAGCATCGCCGCCATCCTGCTGTTGAGTCTGCCCTGGTGGGGCAACCTGCTACTGGGCATCCTCGCCGGCCACACCCTGGCCTGCCAGGCCCTGCTGGCCCACGAAGTGCTTCACGGCGCGCTGGGCATGAGTCGTCGCATGCAAGATTTTCTCGGCTGGGTCGGCTTTGGCCCGGCCCTGATCGCCCCGGAATTCTGGCGCCGCTGGCACAATGTGGCCCACCACGCCAACACCAATCTGGGCGACAAGGACCCGGATTCCTTCGGCACCCTGTACCGCTACGAGAAACACCCGCAGACCGCCAACTTTACCAAGCTGGCCCCTGGCGGGCGCACCTGGTACAGCTTTTTGTTCCTGTTCTATTCGTTCATGTTCCACGGCCAGCTGGTGCTGCGCATGCAGACCCGCAAGCGTGAGGAGTTCAAGGGGTTCAACCGCAAGAAAGCGATCCGCCAGTCCTACCTGTGCATGGCGGCATGGATCACACTGGCCATCGTATCCGGCCCACTGGCGATCTTCACCGTGCTGATCCCGATGATGATCATCAACTTCATCGGCCAGAGCTACATTCTCACCAACCACATGCTGCGCCCGCAGATGGACAACAACCATCCGGTGGACAATTCAATGAGCGTGCGCGCCTGGCGCTGGATTGATCCGCTGCACTTCCATTTCAGCCATCATGTAGAGCACCATCTGTTCCCGAAGATGGGTTCCGACCAGGCCCCGAAAGTACGTGCCTGGCTGCAGCAGGAAATGCCTGAGCGTTACGTGTGCCCCAGCCATGTCAAAGCAGTGGCCATGCTCTACAAGACACCGCGTGTTTATCAGGATGCCAACACCCTGGTCGATCCCCTTAACCGGGAACGGACCGTGGATGTGATGGAGCTGCAGGGGCAGTTGAACTAAGCGGGTTCCCGTGGGATCTGCTGCAGAAACGGAGTGCAGCGGAGTAACGCAACTGGTTCCGTGCGGCCCGAAGGGTAAGCGAAGGGAATCACATCGCTAGCAGCGCGACCATTAGCGTAAAAATGCAACTCACACGGCCAAAACGAAGCCGCTGTAGGAGTTCCGCTTGAGGGACGAATCCGAGCCTAGGCGAGGAAACGGACTATGCTGATACCGCCAGATCACTCTGACGACGTCGCTCTCTTCTGATTGCCCGCGGGTGATTTCCACGCTGACGCGTGGTTCGTCCCTCAAGCGGAACTCCTACAGCGGCTTCGCTTTAAACGTCGCTGGTGATCGCGCCGCCAGCGACGCTCCTATGAAAAACCTTACAGACTGTGAATCTCTTCCTCGCTCAGGGCCCGGAACTCCCCCGGCGCCAACGCCGCATCCAGCGCGATCTCGCCAATCTGCTCCCGGTGCAGGGCCACCACCTTGTTGCCCCGCGCCGCCAGCATCCGTTTGACCTGATGGTAACGCCCTTCATGGATGGTCAGCAGCAACTGGTGCGTATTCACCCGTTCCGCCCTTGCCGGCAACGTCGGGGCGTCTTCGCCACGTAGCAGAATGCCGTCGCACAGGGCCTGCAGATCCGCATCGCTGACCGGGTCGGCGCAGCTCACCCGGTAGCGTTTGTCGCACTGGTGATTGGGCGAGGTGAGCCGGTGGGACCACTGGCCATCCGTGGTCAGCAGCACCAGGCCGGTGGTGTCCCGGTCCAGGCGGCCGGCCGGGTGCAGGTCCTGGCGCAGCGCCACTGGCAGCAGGTCCAGTACGGTGCGATGCTCCGGGTCAGCGGTGGAACACACCACCCCCGCCGGTTTGTGCAGCATCAGATAACGGTGGCCCGGCAATTGCACCGGTTCGCCGTGCAGCCAGACGCCCTGCCCGTCCTGCAGCTGCAGGTTGGCTTTGGGGCGCGCTTCGCCCTCCACGGTGACTGCACCGCGGCTGATCAGCTGTTTGGCCTCCTTGCGGGTCAGGCCGGCACTGTGGGCGAGAAAATAGTCAAGACGCATGGGCAAACCGTTACCGGGAAAACCGCCATGATAACCGACATAAGGTGTCTGGAGTGCAGGGCCATCGCTGGTATCATAGCGGCCCGATTTCACCCCCCAGATTTTCCGGAGCCCTATGAGTAAGCTCAACCCCCGCCAGCAGGAAGCCGTGCACTATGCCGATGGCCCGTTGCTGGTACTGGCCGGGGCGGGTTCCGGGAAGACCAGCGTGATCACCCGCAAGATCGCCTGGCTGATCCAGGAACGGGGCATGTCGGCCCGGCATATTGCCGCGGTGACCTTCACCAACAAGGCCGCCCGGGAAATGAAGGAGCGGGTGCAGTCGCTGGTGAGCCGCGATCTGACCCGGGGGCTGATTGTCTCCACCTTCCACAACCTGGGCCTGCGCATTCTCAAGTCAGAGCTGAAAGCCTGTGGCCTGCGCAACGGCTTTTCCATTCTCGATGGCGCCGACAGCAAGGAGATCCTCAAGGAGATCCTGCGCCAGGGAGAATCGGAACGGGACCTGGACGCGGTGGATGTAATCCACAAGCGCATTTCCGACTGGAAGAACGCGCTGGTGCTGCCAGAGGAAGCGGTGAGCACTGCCGAGACCGACGAGGACCTGCGCGCCGCCATGGCCTACGGCGGCTACGACCGCATGTTGCGGGTCTGCAACGCGGTGGATTTCGATGACCTGATCCTGATGCCGGCGCGCATGTTCCGCGAACAGCCGCGCATTCTGGAAAAGTGGCGCAACCGCATCCAGTACCTGCTGGTGGACGAATACCAGGACACCAACGGCGCCCAGTACGAAATGGTGAAAATGCTCACCCTGCCGGAAGGCAAGTTCACCGTGGTGGGCGATGACGACCAGTCCATCTACGCCTGGCGCGGCGCCCGCCCGGAAAACCTGGCGCAACTGCAGCAGGACTGGCCCACCCTGAAAGTGGTCAAGCTGGAGCAGAATTACCGCTCCACCGGGCGCATCCTGAAAGCTGCCAATACGGTGATCGCCAACAACCCCCACGAATTTGAAAAGAGCCTGTGGTCCGACTACGGCTACGGCGAGCCGATTCGCTTTTCCGCCCTGCGCGATGAAGAAGCAGAAACCGAATGGATCGCCAGCGATATCTTTCATCGCCGCCTGCAGCATGGTCTGAAGTGGAAAGACTTTGCGGTGCTGTATCGCGGCAATTTCCAGTCACGCATTCTGGAAATGAAACTGCAGAGCCTGTCGATTCCCTACAAGGTGTCCGGCGGCAAAAGTTTCTTCTCGCGCAGCGAGATCAAAGACCTGATGTGCTACCTGCGCCTGCTGGTGAACCCGGACGACGACAACGCCTTCCTGCGCATCATCAACACTCCGCGCCGGGAGATTGGCCCGGCCACCCTGGAGAAACTGGCTACCTGGGCGTTAAAGCGGGAACAGGGGCTTTACCATGTCTGTGACGACATCGCCCTCAGCGAAGTCATGAACCCCAAGGCCGCCGAGAAGCTGCAGAAGTTCAAGGCCTGGCTGGATGCCAAACGCCAGTTCTGCTTCGGCCACAACAGCCTGCAAGCGGTGCAGGAACTGATCCGCGACATGGACTATGAAGGCTGGCTAATGCAAAACGCCTCCAGCCCGCGCATCGGTGAAAAGAATATCGAAAATATCTGGCAGCTGGTGCGTAGCATCGAACGCATGCTGGAAAAACAGGAAGACGAAGAAGGCGGCGCCAGCGATCTGGAAGCAGTGATCAAGAAACTGGTGCTGCTGGACATGCTCGAACAGCAACAGGAAGAAGACGATTCCGACCGGGTACAGCTGATGACCCTGCACGCCTCCAAAGGGCTGGAGTTTCCCCACGTCTACATGATGGGCGTGGAAGAAGAATTCCTCCCTCACCGCACCAGTATTGAAGAAGACAACATCGTCGAGGAACGCCGGTTGATGTACGTGGGTATCACCCGCGCCCGGGAAACCCTGGCCATGACCCAGGCGCTGACCCGCAAACAGTACGGCGAGAAAATCGACACCACCGCCAGCCGCTTCGTGGACGAAATGCCGCAGGACGATATCGACTTTCTGGGTATCGGCATGATTAAAGACGAGGCAAAGGAAACCGCGGTGGCAGAGGCCAGCATTGCTAATCTTCGGGCGTTGCTGGATTGAGCCTTGCGACACACTCTTTCCCGTAAAAACGTCACCGGTAGCGCGGTCACGACAGTATCGAGTTGCGAGAAGCGAGTTTCGAAAATCAAAACCTGAAGTTCGGGAAACCAGGTTTTCGCTTCTCGCTCCTCGTCTCTCGCAACTGGGTTTTGCGCCGCCAGCGCCGCTCCTACAGGAAGGGGATTACTTGGCGCCGCTCAGCTGCAGCATGTAGATGACAGTGTTGCGGATTTCGTCGTCGCTGCAGTCGAAGCAGCCTCCACGAGGGGGCATGGAGTTGATGCCGGCGATGGCTTCCTGGACCAGGGTGTCGAAACCTTCTTCCTCGATTTCGTGGGACCAGTAAAGGCGGTGTTCCTTGCCGACACGGGGAGCGCCCAGGGCGCCGGAACCGTGGCAGGTAACACAGTATTGGCGATACAACTGCGCCCCGTCACGCGTCTGCGAAGCATCCGCAGTGGCCGGAGCGCTATCGTCGGAACAGGCTGCCAGCCACAGGGCCGACAGCAGAATTCCCAGAGGTCGCAGCAAGGTTACTGGCTCTGCTCAACCATATACTCGACGGCGGCCTTGATCTCGTCGTCAGAGCAATCCATGCACATACCCTTGGGCGGCATGGCGTTGAAGCCTTCAATGGCGTGCTTGACTAGGGTGGCATTCCCCTTGGCGATACGCGAACCCCAGGCTGCGGAATCGCCGGTCTTCGGGGCGCCCGCAGCACCCGTAGTATGACAGGCCGCACAGGCAGACTGGTGCACTTGCTCACCGCTGCGCGGGCCACTGGCCACTTGCTCTTCGGCAGCGGCAGCGGTGCCGCAATCTTCACCCTCGACACACACAGAACCCACCGGCTGAAGACGTTCGGCAATGGCCCGCTCACTGAATACAGAGCGTTCGCCCAGCGGATACGGGGAAATTTCCTTGGTGCTCTTGGCAGCCACGCTACCGGCGGCAAACAGGGTAGCGACCAGTACCAGGCTGGCAGTCAGCATCTTTTTCACGATTCCACCTCTATTCTCTGTGATTCGCCCGAGGGCGCTGCGGCGGGATTATACCCGCTCAGGGCGTGGGGACAAAACGCTTGCTGTTATTTAGTCTATCTCCACCCGAGGTAATGACAGGGTGAAGCGGCTACCTTCGTTTGGCACACTTTCTACCTGAATGTCACCGCCGTGGCGCTCCGTCACTACCTTGACGAAGCGCAACCCCATGCCCGCGCCCCGGGTGCGGGCGCCACCACTGGTGCTGGCGCGACTGAAACGCTGGAACAGCCGTTCCTGAAATTCCGGCGGAATGCCCACACCCCGGTCGCGCACTTCACAGAGCACGGCCTCTTCCCGGGCGTACAGGCGCACATCCACGGAACTGCCCGCATGGCTGTACTTGATGGCATTGGTGAGCAAATTCACCATTAATCGCTCGAGTAATTCGTTATTGCCCAGCACCCAGACCTCCTGATGGGGGTCATAATCAAAGCGCAGGGTGATACCGGCCTGCTGGGCCTGAATCTGCACCATGTCGATGGCGCTCTCCACCACATCGAGCATGTCCTGCTCGTTCATTTCCACCGATTCCACCGCTTCCACCCGGGCCAGCTGCAGGAACTGCTCGGCGATACTCAGGTTGCGCTGGGCATAGTGCTGCACGTTGTCCAGAAAACCCTCCAGGGACTGCCCATCCCCCTGCTGACGCATTTTCTCGGTAAGCGCCAGCACCGACACCATGGGGGAGCGCAGGTCGTGGGAGAGGAAATCCAGCATCTCCGAGCGGGCCCGCAAAGCCTGCTTCACGTCGCTGATGTCCTTGAAAGAGATGATCATCATTCGCCCCGGATTATCGCCGGCATGCACCAGCAGAATATCCAGGTAGAGGTCTGCGCCCTGGCGATTGCGACATTCCAGCTGAGTACGCCCTTCGGCCAGGGACTGACGCAACAGCTCGTCCCAGCTGTGCTCGCGCAGGTCCAGCTCCCGGCCCAGATCTGTCACCATGGGCTGGCCCGCATCCAGGGCGCCCATTTCCAGACCGAGCAGAAAAGAAGCCTGGGGGTTGGCGTAGACAATCACCCCGCAGGCATCGGCGATGATCACCCCTTCACGGATCTGCGCCAGGGTCACCTGGAAGAAGCGGGTCAGGGCTTCCTGACGATCTTCTTCCCGGCGCAGCCGATCGATATGTTTTTCCAGCACTTCATAGCGCGGCCCCACGGTGGGGGCATGGGTGCGCACCCGTACCAGCATGGCCCGTACCCAGTAGTCATAGGTATCCGCATGCAGGGCCTGATGCCACACCAGGTCCAGTTCGTAGCGACGTCCCTCATGTTTGAAGCGGTACTGGCGCGCCAGCGAGCCTTTCCAGGTAGCTGCGGGGAGGCTGTCGCCACCCCGCCAGGGTTTCTCCCCTCCCAGCAATCGCCAGGCACGCACGGGCAGCACCTGATCGAACATCCGCCCCATCTGCTCCAGGGTGGAGGGCCGGGTCAGGCGCTGATTCAAATCGCTGTATTCGGACAACCGCTCCAGGGCGTGACGCATATAGGACAGGGAGTATTCCAGGCGTCGCCAGGTCCACAGCGGGTACCCCATCAACGCCGCCGCCATGGCCCCGGAAGGCGGGAACCACAGCCGCAACACGATCAACACCACCATGCTTGTCAGCAGACAAAGCAGAATTACCCCGGCCACCAGAGGAATGCTCCAGCGCGGCAGTACATAGGGCAGCAACAGCGGCGCCAACAACGCCAGCACAGACCCCAGCACCAGCACACTGCTCATGGGCAGCTCCCGGATCAGCCGGTCCGAGCGCAGGGCATCCAGTAGATTGGCGTTGACCTCCACCCCGGCCATCAACTCGCCCTGGCTGGCCATGGGCGTGGGCAACATGTCACCCAGGCCGGCGGCGGTGGCACCAATCAGCACGATCTTGTCGCGGATCAGCTGTTCCGGAATCAGGTTATTCAGCAACTCCACCGCGGACACCTGCGGGTAGCTGTTGGGGCCGCTGACAAAGGGCACATAACGGTGGTAGCGACGGACATTGGCCAGCCCGGAGAATTCCTCGCCCTTGTTGGCCGGGAAGGTATTCTCCGGGAGCATCCCTTCCTGGATCAGCAGGGTCTGGGTGATATGCGGCCACCAGGCCTGACCGATGCCGGAGCGCATGTACACGGAGCGGGCCACACCGTCGCTGTCCAGCTCCAGATCCACGTGCCCAAGGCCGGCTGCGGCACGGGCAAACGGTGCGTAGGGCAAGACTTCGATGAGCTGGCCACCGGCCCGCAGTTGCTCCACGTGCACCGGCAGGTAGACATGACCATTGGCCGCCATGGCCTGCACCAGGGCCAGATCGGAATCCGGGTTGTTGCGGTCCGGCTCGGACAGGATCAGGTCCACCAGTATCGCCCGCGCCCCCATCTCGGTGAGACGGTTGATTAACTGGGCGTGGACCTTGCGATCCCAGGGCCAGCGACCGATTTCCCGCAGGCTGTATTCGTCAATACCGACGATAACCAGATCCGGGGACGGGTCGTCCGGGAGGGTTTTGAGAAGGTTGTCGTAGATGTAGCGGTCAACGAAGGACAAGGCCCCGCTGATACTCAGCAGGGCGCAGAGGCCGACCACCAGAAACAGCACTGATATGTGTTCAGCCAGATAGCGGCGCTGATAGGTATTCAGGCGCGAGCGCATCCGTTACAGCGCCAGCAACAACGCAGCCCCGCCCAGAAAGACCCACAGATCCCATTTTGACTCTTTTTCCGGCTCCACCGGCGGCGCAGGCTCAATGGAGAAATGGGTCCAGCTCTCGTGGCCACGCAGGCCGTTTTCATCCACCGCACGTACCAGCAGACGGTAATCGCCTACCGGTAGATCCTGTTGCCAGTGGCCGGTCTGCAGGGATGCCTGCCCCAACAACAACGCATCCCGCTGGCGATACCACTCCAGCCAGTAGCTGTCCGCATCCGCCTGGGTAGGCCACGCTGCCGTCACATCCTCATGGGTCACTGCCAGCTCCACCGCCGGGGCCGGCAACAGGGGAACCGGCTCGATGGGCGGCTGGTCGAGCCGGGCCAGGGTGGCGAACCCGGCTTGCACATCACGGCGGGTGCCCCGGGCACTGACATCCACCCGACCATCCACGACTTCGTTGCGGGTGGTTTCGCCGGCGTCCACGCTGACGTAGTACTCGGTACCTCGCACCGCCGCGACCGCGCCGGGAGTGAAGACCTTGAAGGTACGATCATCGTTGCTGGCCGGGGTCACCGTGTTGCGAATATTACCGCGCTGCAGACGCAGTTCGGTCTGCTCGCCCTGCTGATCCAGGAAACGGCGATAGCGATTGACCACCAGCAGGCTGCCAGGCTTGATCACCACTTCGGACTGATCGGCAAACTGTAATCGGGCACTGGCTCCGGTAGCGGTTTCCAGCGCATCCCCAAAGGCGACCGTCTCGCCATTCTGCACCTGACGGGCCTCGCCACCCGCCGCGGGGTACAGCATGACCTCACCGCTGACTGCGACAATCCGCGCAGGAATGGGCTTTTCCTTCAGCCAGGCAATGGGCACAAGAAGGTTCTGGCCCGGCTCGACACTGTGAGGGTTTTTCAGGGAATTATGGCTGGCCAGATCGCGCCAGCAGGCTGCCGGCTCCTGGGCAAACTGCTGGCAGACCTTCCACAGGGTGTCACCCGGGCGCAGGGTGTAATGCCAGTCGTCGGATGCTGCTGCGGCAGTCGTCAGTCCCAGCAGCAAGGCTGCACACAACCAGACCCTCATAGCGTTATTCCTCAATCGGCTCCAGGCGGTAACCATGCTGGTAAACCGTCTTGATGCGGTAGCCCTGTTCCGGGCGTATCTGCAGGCTGCGACGGATGCGGCTGATATGCACATCCACAGTACGAGATTCGATCGGAGTCATGATACCCCAGACCTTTTCCAGCAGGTGGGCACGACTCATCAGCTTGCCCACATTCTGGAACAGATAGCTGGCAAGCTCATAATCCTTGTCGGTCAGCTTCACCGGCTCGTCCGCCAGCAGGATCTGCCGCCGCGACCGGTCCACCGTCCACGGCCCCACTGTCAGGGCTGTTTCATCATCCATATCCGATACCCCCGCCCGGCGCCCTAACGCGGCTATCCGGGCCAGCAATTCCGCTTGCTTGGTAGGCTTGACCATATAGTCGTCCGCACCCTGGGACAGGGCTCCAACAATGGAGGACTCATCGTCCCGCTGGGTGGCAAACAGCACCGGGGTGCGGTTGCCGCTGGCCCGAACTTCCTCCAGCACGGCGTAGCCATTCATATCCGGCACTTCCCAATCGAGCACCAAAATGTCGAAGGTGTCGCGCCGCAACAGGGACATGAACTCGCGCCCGCTGGCCAGGTGAATACAGTTATGGCCCGCTTCCTTAAGCCAGTGAGTGACAAGCTCAGCCTGAGCCATGTCATCTTCCAGATAAGCAATGCGCACAGTTTTCTCCATCAGTTGGCGGCCAACATCTGCCCGCAGAGGGTACCGATTTATCGGGGGATTCATGGGAAAAGATTGTAAAATGGACAGCACAAGCGTGCGAGCCGAAACTCGCCATCAGGCTGACGATGCGGTCAACTTGAGACCGATAATACCGACCACCACCAGCCCCATGAAGGCCAGCCGTGACAGGCTGGCAGGGTCCTTGAAGAACAGAATGCCCAACACGGTAATCCCCACTGCCCCGAGCCCGGTCCAGACCGCATAGGCGGTACCCACCGGAATGCCCTTCATGGCATAGGACAACATCAGCATGTTCAGGGCGGTGAGCACCAGCGCCGTGCCGATGGACGCCACACCGGGCTGCATCTGAATCCATTTGAGGCTCATGGCCCAGGCAATTTCCACGATCACTGCCAGTAATAGCACAATCCAGTACAGGTTCATCCTGTTTCCTCCGATACACTTGCCTGTTGTTACAGACACGGGCTCGTTGGGGGAAACAGCACTGCCGGAAACCCGAAAGAGGCAGACTGCCGCGAAATGACTGCCGTGATCGCACGGCGCGCGCAGATTATAAGCATCTGCGTCCACAATGCATCCCATCCATGGACGCCAACGCCACAACCGGCTATCATTCGCGCCCGTTGAACCCCCAAGTTCTTCATCTGCAGACCGCCGGCACTGACCAACCTCATTCGGCTATCTGCAATACGTTTTGCGCCCGTAGCTCAGCTGGATAGAGCGTTGCCCTCCGGAGGCAAAGGTCAGAGGTTCGAATCCTCTCGGGCGTGCCAAATAAAAGAAAGGGGCCTCCCACCCGGGAGGCCCCTTTTTTGTGCCCCATCGCGGATATCACCCAGGCAAATCCTCCCTGTACTCGCTGGGCGAGCAGCCCTGCCAGCGCCGAAAAGCGCGCACGAAGCCGCCGGCGTCGTTATAGGCCAGGTGGGCGGCGACCTCTTCGATTTTCATTGTGGTGTTGCCGAGCAGCTGCAAGGCCAGTTGCCGGCGCTCCTCTTCGACCAGGTCGCGGTAGCTGGTGCCTTCCTGTTCCAGTTTGCGACGAAGACTGCGCGTAGAGAGGGCCAGCTCGCTGGCCATGTCGTTAAGGGTAGCGCCGAGGCCCAGCTCTCCGAGCAGTTTCTGGCGAACCTTGCCGGCGACGCCACTGCTTTCCACGGTGTCCATACGCTGCCGGCATTGCTGCTCTAGCATGCGGGTCAGCACCGGATCGTAGCCGGGGAACGGCTGGTTGGCCCCGGCACGGCTGACCAGGATACGGTTGGCGCGGGCATGAAAGGTGGGCATCACCCCGCACAGCTCCGCCACGGCGGACGCCGCCACATCCGGTTCGCCAGTGAACTCGATACCCGTAAACGCCACCCCCTGAAACGTGATTTCCCTGACCAAATTGAGAGCAGTGGCCATGTCCCGCTCGAGCAAAAACTGGCGCAAGTGCGCCGGTATCGGGTCGGGATCGAATGTCACGCCGAACGTATCGCCCTGCTCACAGACCGTAATCCGGCAGTAGGCGGTGCTCAACGGCAGGTAACGTACGCCCAGAGCGGCGGCATCGCGCAGGGTCTTGCAGGTGCGCAGGGCGAACCCCCATACCCCGAAGGTGGCCAGGTTGTATTGCCGGCCCAGCTCAAAACCGCCCACTCCTGCTGCCGGCAGTGCCAGCATGAGGTTTTCGATCAGGCGCATTTCCTGGGTGCGGGTCACCAGACCCTCGCCACTGGACAGGGCTTCGTCGGCAATGCCGGTGCCGAGCAGGCAGGTTTGCCGGTCGATGCCATGTCGTTGGGCGAAGTTGAGCATGACCTGACTGATGGCCACCGGGTGAAGCTTGTCGTCTGAATGCTGCATTGCCCGTCCCGTCACACTCTGGCCACTTAGGCAGGGCGATTGGCCACGGCGGCTATTCTGGTTGTTGTGGGAGCACCGTAGTGTTGAGCCTGATGATACTCACAAGAGGCAACACCATGGATGCGGCCACATTGAACAAGCAGGCCATTGCCTGCGCCAAGCACTATATGGGGAAAACCGCCTGGCCGACAATCTTGCTGACCCTGGCCGTGGTCACCGCCTTTGTTGTCACTCTCGTTCTGTTTGCCAGTGGCACCCTGCCGGCCTGGGGCGCCTATCTGTTGGTGGCGGCGCTGACTTATATGTCCTACACGCCGCTGCATGAGGCGGCCCATGGCAACATCCACGGGCAAAATGACCGCCATAAATGGATCAACGATCTGTGCGGGTATCTGGTGGCGCCGATCATTGCGATTCCCTATGCCTCCCACCGCATCGAGCACTTTACCCACCACCGCTATACCAACCAGCCGGACAAGGATCCGGACTTCATTATCAGCGGAATGCAGAAAGGCCCCCTGGGCCTGTTGGCCGCCGGGCTGCGCTTCCAGTGGGTGCAGAATACGTTTTTTGTACAGCACCGCTGGGGCAGCGCATCGCTGCAAGAAAAACTGATTTATTGCGCCGAGCTGGTGGTCTCACTGGGCTGGCGGATTGCCTTTCTGGTCATGGTGGATCAGCCCGGCACGGTGGCGGTGATTCTTCTCGGCTACTACACCGGCGGACTCTTCACCGCCTACTGGTTCGCCTATCGCCCGCATCACCCCTACAAGGTCAGTGACCGCTATCGCAATACCAACAGCCTGATTATGCCTCGCTGGATGAAACCGCTGGAGTGGTTCTGGCTGGGGCAGAACCTGCATTCCATCCACCACCTGTTCCCACGAGTGCCATTTTATCGGTACCACGCCCTGCATCGGGACATCGAGCCGATTCTGCAGGCACAGGGCACACCGATCATCGGGGTGTTCTCGCGCAAACCGGTAACAGGCCGCTCCTGACAACAGCCACCCCTCCATTGCCCCAGTCTGGCGCGGCAACTCCGATTGACGCGCCCATGCCTTCTCGCTGCCCTGACCAACGCATTCGCCAGCACCTTACTGGCGCCGAAAAGGGCTTCCTGCCGTCCACGCTACTCGCCCCATCACTGTGCCATTGCGCAACACCAGCGGGCCTCCATCCACAAAGCCAAAAGCGGTAAACACTCAATTTGTTTTCGAATCACCTTCACAACAATAAACATCATGTTTCCGCAATAATGACGCTTTTATCCTGTTTTTTCGGCGACATTGACGATAAACACTCTGTAATAATTTGTGTCCGAATGTTAACTTGCGCGCGCAAAAAACAACTCGGGAAAGCTATCATGAAGTATTCGAACAACGTCCTGCTGGCAGCAGCCATTGCCGCGGCTTCCGGCCAGGCCCTGGCCAACGGCCTGGCCCTCAACGAACAAAGCGCCAGCAGCGCCGGCTCCGCCTACGCCGGTCGCGCTTCCAGCGCAGCCAACGCCAGCACCCTGTATGGCAACCCGGCCGGCATGAGCCGCCTCAAACGTGCCGAGATCAGCGGTGGTCTGGCCTTTATCGACGCCAGCACCGACATCCGTAATCCCCAGGGAAAACTGGGCCAGGGCGGCAGTAACGACGGTGACATGGTGCCCTTCACCACCATTCCGTTCGGCTATTACGTCACCCCGCTCAACAACAAATGGCATGCCGGTATCGGCGTGTACGCGCCTTTTGGCGTGGTCAGTGATTACGAGGATGGCTGGCAGGGCCGCTACAACGGCCTGAAAAGCGAAGTACAGGTTGTGACCATCCAGCCAACCCTGAGCTACGCCTTCACCGACAAGGTATCGGTGGGCTTTGGCCCCACCCTAAACCGCATCGACGGCGCCCTGAGCAGCAATGTGCCCAACGCTGCCGTGCCCGGCCCGATAGCCGGCAGCGGTGATGCCGAGGTGGATATCGAAGGCGACGATCTGGCCGTGGGCTATACCCTGGGCCTGCTGGTAGCAGTGAACGACCGGCTGGACTGGGGGCTGACCTATCACTCCAAGACTGACTACTCCCTGGAAGGTCGCACCAAGGTCAGTGGCGCCAACGGCATGCTGGGCCCGATTCCACCCAACCCGATGATTCCCACCGGCCTGCCCGGGCTCAATGGCAGCTATGATGCAGAGCTGGACATCACCATGCCGGAGTCCGTGGATACTTCCGTCAGCTTCCGGGCCACCGACAAACTGACTCTGAATCTGGGCACCACCTGGACCCGCTGGAGCCGCCTGAGAGGCATTGAAGTGAACAACAGCGGCGTACACCCGGCTTACGCGGGCAGCTTCGCCACCATTTCCGAAGAGCTGAAATGGGAAGACACCTGGGCCGTTGCCTTCGGTGGCGCCTACCAGCTGAACCCGCAATGGGTGGTGCGTGCCGGCTACGCCCGGGACAACTCGCCCACCAACGATGCCCATCGCACCGTGCGGATTCCGGTCAGCGACCGGGATATCTTCACCCTGGGCGCCGGCTGGAGTCCCACCGCCGATCTGACCCTGGATGCGGCGTACGCGTACCTGCAAGAGAAGAAAGGCAAGGTGGATCAGTCAAGCTACCGCGCCGAGTTTGAAAACAGCGCCCACGGCTTGAGCCTGCAGGCCACCTACCGCTTCTGAAGCGGGAACAAAAAAGGGCCGGAATATCCGGCCCTTTTTTTGTGCAAGCGTCTGCGTTATCTGGCCGAGTGCGAGGCCGCCGCATCGGCTTCCCGCTCGGTGTCGGCAAGATGCTTGGGATCGCCCTCGGAGACCTTGCCCACCCACAGCGGATGGGGCTCGGCCTGGCGTATCCGCTTGCGGAACTGGCGGCGCACCACCCACAGGCTGGCCGCCACGGCCAGCAACAACAGATTCACCAGCCGGTTATCCGCTTCCAGCCAGGCATGACTGCCTTCCAGCACCGTCTGCAACAGGGGAATGGCGAGATAGCAGAACGGCGCGATGCGCAGCATCTGGCTGCTGAATCGCAGCGGCGACGCGCGCAGACTCCAGACCACCAGCAACACCAGGATCAAGGCAAACACCCCCCGTTCCGCCATGGCCACCAGCCCGGCCAACGGGGTATGGGGCAACAGCTTGCTGGCCAGGAAACTGAAGGCAATACCGATCACCACGCCGGCACAGATCCCCACAGTCAGACGCAACAGGAAGGCCGAGGAACGCCCCGGACCGGTGCGATCCGAACGGCGCTCGCACCAGAGAATATTACCGGAAACAAACAGCAGCGAGCCCAGCAGCCCCAGGACGAAATACAACAGTTTTACCAGCAGGCCGCCGTAATCACCGAAGTGCAGGGAGTAAACCGGCGACAGACTGGCAAAGTTGAGACTGCGCTGCCCCGGCGCAATCACGCGCAACGGCCCCAGGGTCGGGTCCAGCACCACATGGGCATGGTGCCCCACATACCCGGGCACGGAGCCGGCCACATCAATCCAGCCGGCGGCATCGCCATAGCCACGAATTTCCAGCCAGTCCACGGTCAGTTCCGGCAGCTCATTGCGAGCGGCGGACAGCACATCGTCCATGCGCGGCATGATCACGCTGTTGCCCTGGCTTTCCACTGCGGACCACACTTCGGTTTGCTCGGTGATCACCCCGCGCAACTGGGGCCCGAACACCAGTGCCCCCAGCAACAGCGCCACCACCGTGAACATGCCCATGGCAGCGCCGGTCACCGACATGATCAGATGGAACGGGAAACTGATAATGCCGATCACGTTGTGCAGGTTTTTCCAGTAACGGCGCATGTTGCCCTCGTGCTTGAGAGCAAAGAATTCCTTGCGGAGTTTCGGCCAGTGAATCAGCAGCCCGCTGAAAAGCGCGACCCCGTACATCACCGAAATCAGCCCCATAAACGTCATGCCGATATTGATCGGCCAACCGGGATTGGGAATCCCCAGGGCAAAATGCAACTCGTTGATGAAATCCGCCAACGCCGAACGGGGAGCGTCTTCATGCACTCCCTGGGCATTGAAATCAGTGGCATGGGCGGTGACCCAATCGTCCTTGGAGGACTCCAGCCACATCACCCCGGGGTCTTCATCGTCGGGAAGCAGGTAGAGACGTTTGCGGGCATCCGGGTATTGTTCGGTGACCTGCTCCAGCAGCCGGTCCATGCCCATGGGCGTGGCGGACTGCTCCGCGAAATGCGGCTCCTGCCAGTGATGCAGCTCGTGGTGAAACACATTGATGGCGCCAGCGAAAAAGGCCACAAACAGCGCCAGTCCGCTGGCCACGCCCACCCAGGCATGCAGATCGATCATCCGGCGCAAACGCTCTCCTTTCATGCGCCCACTCCGTACAATGGTGTGGCCTGCAGGGCCAGCCAGGCAGCCAGATTGCCCACCAACAGGGCGATCAGCGGCGGCCAGGTCTTTGTCGGCAGGGCCACCAGCAATGCCAGCAGCATCCACAGCACGATGGCCGCAATCAGTTGCAGCACCAACCAGCCATGCCAGGGCATCGGCAATACCGCCGCTACGAGCCCGATCAGCATCAACGACAAGGGAAGACTGAGCAGCACGCCCAGAAAATATCTCATCCGCGCTGCCCCCGCTGGAAGCTGTCGCGATAATGCCCTGCCATCAACGGCAACAGCATCGCCGGCAGGGCAAACACCCAGAGCCCCACAAAGAGCCCGACACCCACTCCCAGAATTACCACCCAGAGGGCGGTGGCTGCGACCAGCAACAACAAGGCCAATAGCCGCGACAGCCCCGGTAGGGGCTGATCCAGCCAGCGCTGTTGGCGATCACTGAGATAAAAAAGGACAACACTGGCCAGGGTGGCCAGAACGGCAAACCACATGGGAGAAGAACCCTGAAGACCTGATAATGGTTCTCATTTAATAACAGTCCGGCAGGCCCCGTCAATCCGTACGGACACCACTCTCCTCACGCAACGGCAATAAGTGCTGGGTAGCTTCACTCAGTTTGGCGGTGGACAGCTGGTTCCAGTCCACTGCGCCCCGGTCCGGCATCCACACATCCTGGAACGCCGCCGCATCGGCCAGCGCCATTTCCGGGGTCAGCATGGCCACGCCGTGGTGATCACCGGCAATACCACCGGCCTGCCGCACCGCCGCCCACCATGCCGGGGGCCGCCAGCGCAGGGCCACGCCCGGCAGGTTGCAATTCAATTCACGCTCCGACACACAGCATTCCAGGAGCGTGTCGCGCTGGGCACTGAGGCCCTGCCGCCAGAGGACCGAGCCTGCCACCATCACCAGCGAGGGAAAAGCCCGCAACAGGCCACGGCAGCGATCCGCCTCATCCAGTTCCTCGCCCAGTATTACCTTGAAGAAAACCGGCCGCGGTGGCGCCACCTGCTTGATGACGCCAGCTTCCAGCCAGCGCAGGGCCACATCCAGAGCCTGGTCTTCCTCTCCGGGCAACAATTGCTTCAGGTCTGACAGGGCAAACACCCGCGGCAGGCTTTCCAGAGCCGGGGACAGTCGATTCGCTGCCAACATTAACGGTCCACCAGATTAGCCAGAGGTAACTGCAGACCCAGCCACTGGCGCATCGTCATTACCCGATGCAGAAGATGACAGATCGCGGTCAACCGGCGCGGCTCGGGCAAGCCGCTGCTGCGCAGGCCCGCCACTTCTTCCAGTTGTCGCTGCAACATGTTGATCTCTCGACTACGGCTGTCCGTGGGGCGCTGATACTGGGCCAGCCGCAGGGTCAACAGCTGCCCCTGGAGATCGTCCTCAAGCGCCGCATAGGCCCGTTCGATCAGGCTGTGGCTGGTCAGGTGGCGCAGCATCCCGGAAGAATGGCGACGCCGCCCGGCACGGCGCACCGGGCTGACAAACATCGCCAGCAAGCCCACCACACGATGCAACAGCGGCAACCAGGAAGCGCCTCTGCGGGTCGCCTGCAGGTACCACCACCAGGCCCGCAATCGACCAATGTCCTTGCGCAGCATCCGCACCCTGGCGTAATGGCGCCCCTCACCGCTGGAGGCATAACTGGCGCGATAAACCGCCAGATACTCACCCAGCGCCTGAAGGCGATGTTCTACGGCGGTAAGCGCCAACTCCTGCTGACGCCACCTCTCCGTTTCCGGTTGGCTTCCCATAGCCGAGACTCCTGCAACTGCTACTACTTGAAATGCACTGCAAACAACACTCTGGACAGACCGCACGCATGAAGCGGCCACAGCCCGGCAGCTTCACTCTAGCGACGACCCGGAGCTATCCACAGTGGAATTTCGTTTTGCCTCGTTGCCGTTTGTATCTTGTTGCTATCGGATCATTGCCTGAATTTGCAGTGTAAGATATCGCCTACATATTTGCGGGGTGATATCCTGATCATATTGCCGCTCCCCTCCCAGGACTTCCCTTTTGCCCAATCGACTCCTTGCTGGTTTCCTGATCGCTATCGCCAGCCTCGTCCACAGCCACCCCGGGGGGCTGGACAAGCAGGGCGGCCACACCGACCGGACCAGCGACCAGTACCACTGCCATCGCGAACCCTGCCTGACCCTGCATCGCCAGCAACAACAGGCGGAACAGGAAGCCCGCCAGCAGCAACGGGCTTTTTCCGGCCTTTACGAGCGACGTGACTGGCCCCACTGGCTGGATGAGGATGGCGACTGCCAGGACACCCGGGCAGAGATCCTGATTGCCACCAGCCAGGTCCCCGTGACCTTTACCCGGGATGACCGCTGCACCGTGGCCAGCGGACGCTGGCACGACCCCTATAGTGGCGAGACCTTTACCATCGCCGGCGACCTGGATATCGACCACCTGGTGCCACTGCGCCATGCCCACGGCCATGGCGGCGATGGCTGGGAAGAGCGCCACCGGCGTCAGTTTGCCAATGATCCGGCCAATCTGTTGCCAGTATCTGCCAGCGCTAATCGCAGCAAGGGCGCGGGCAGCCCGGACCAGTGGCTACCGGAAAACCAGGATTACTGGTGTCAGTACGGGCAGCACTGGCAACAGATCAAGCAGCGCTACCGGCTACTGATCACGCCACCGGAACAACAAGCCATCGACAGATTACTGGCGACCTGCCAAGTGGCAGAAAGGCGCCCATAAAAAAAGCCGCCCGAAGGCGGCTTTTTCAGCATGTATCCGCTGCCATTACTGCTCGGCGGCGTCCTTCATGCTCTCGGCTGATTCTTCAGCGCTGTCATAGGCATTGTCCAGATCTTCGCCCATTTCTTCCATGGGACCTTGCGGGTTCATGGAGTCTACCGCTTCGTCCACTTTTTCACCGGCCTTTTCCACCGGCCCGTCGCTGCTGTCACAACCCGCCAGCAGGGCGGAAGAGGCAAACAATGCTGCTAAAGCTGCTTTACCGAAAGTATGCATAGACTCACTCCTTGAAATATCAGCCATTAAGACAATCCAGACTGTATCGTCATCTCGGGCTACTCACCAAGAACAAACACGCAAAGCCCGGGCATTTTACGAATCATTACGTTGCCAGCCCAATATGCCGAAGGATTTTTACGCAGCCACGCCCAGTCGTTTCCGACAGACTGGCAGCGCCCTGCTATGATGCGAGCAAGATAAGGAGAACCCATGAAGCAATTAGGCCGAAATGTGGGCGGGCTGGCGCAACTGGTTACCCGTGTGGGCAACGAAATCACCCAGGTGGTGCAGGATATTCATGGCACTGTGGCCAATCCGTTCGGCCTGCGCGGCAACGACTACACCCCCGCGCCGATGGTCTACAACCTGATCCGTTACGGCTTTCGCCAGGCGGGCAATGTGGCAGGCATGGCGGACCTGCTGGCGGACCCCAACCGGGAACTGCGCGACAGCCTGGATCTGCAAAGCATCGTCAACGGGGTTTTCGGGCAATTACTGGCCGAACAGAACAGCCCTTATGCCCTGCCGATGAAGTTACTACCCACCGGCCCGGCGCAAGGCGACACCCTGGTGGTGTTTGTCCATGGCCTGTGTATGAACGATGCCTGCTGGAACAACCCGGCGGCTGATGCCTTCAGCCACTGGGCCCGCGGTGAGCTGAAAGCCGATGTTCGCTATCTGCGCTATAACACCGGCCTGCACATCTCCGACAATGGCCGCAAACTGGCCGGGCTGCTGGCCCATACTGCCCTGCCCCGGAGAGTCATCCTGATTGGCCACTCCATGGGTGGGCTGGTGGCCCGCAGCGCCCTGCATCAGGGCCGCCAGCGTGGCGACGCCTGGACCGACAAGGTCACTCATCTGGCCTGCCTGGGCTCCCCCCATCAGGGCGCCCTGCTGGAGCGCGCCGGCAACCAGGCCAACCGCCTACTCGGCGCGACTCCCTACTCCCGCCCGCTGATGCGGCTGGCCAATCTGCGCTCCGATGGCATCCGCGACCTGCGCTTTGGCTATGTGCTGGAAGACCAGTGGCGCGACCGCCCCCTGGACGAGCCACGCCCCAGCAGCAAGGTGCCACTGGACTCTCAGGTGGAGCAGTTGTTCATCGCCGGCAGCGTCAGCGAACCCGGCCACCCACAACCCCGCGGGGACTGGCTGGTAACCGTGGACAGCGGACTCGCCACCCGCCTCTATCCAGAGGCTGAGGGACTCACCCGAGAGCTGTTCTACCAGATGGGGCATATGACCATGATCGAGGAAAGCCGGACTTATGCGCGCATCCAGCGGTGGCTGGAATCAAGCTGACATGCAGCATTGCACGCTTTGCGGCAACCTCGCACAACCGTTTGCCCAGCTGGATGCCCGTGACTTTTTTCGTTGCGACACCTGCCACCTGACCTTTGCAGACCCGGCCACCCTGCCAGACCCGGAAACCGAAAAAGCCCACTACGACCATCACAACAATGCCCCGGGGGACGCCGGCTATCGGCGATTCCTGTCACAGCTGGCCGACCCGCTAGGTGAGCGCCTGAAACCCGGTGACTGCGGCCTGGACTTCGGCTGCGGACCGGGCCCGGCGCTGGCACAGATGCTGACCGAGCGCGGGTTTGCCTGTCGCACCTATGATCCGATCTACGACCCGGACCCGGCACCGCTGGATCAGCAATACGACTTTGTCACCTGCACGGAAGTGGTGGAGCATCTACATCGCCCCGAACGGGAATGGCAGCAATTCACCCGGCTGGTGAAACCCGGTGGCTGGCTGGGCATCATGACCCACTGGCTGGTCGACGATAACGCCTTCGCCCACTGGTATTACCACCGCGACCCGACCCATGTGTGTTTCTGGCAGCCGCACACCTTCGCCTGGCTGGCCCGCGAACAAGGCTGGCACGTCACGCTGGTGGACAACCCGGTGGTATTGATGCAGAAGGCGCCGTAGGTCGATCAGTGGAGAAACGACCCCCCGACATATTGCATGCTTCGAATTTTTTCCGACGTCCTGTATCGAACCTGTCGCTACCCAGCCACCATCACCGCCACCCCCACCGCCAGCAATGCCAGCGGCACGATAATGATAGCCTGGCGGGCAAAGCGAGCTGCCCAGTGTTGATGCGTGCCGTAATCCCGTTCCATGAAGCCCCCTTCACAACAAATTCACACCCGAGGCACCGAGTATAGGAGGCACAAGTTGACGGTTAATCGCCCATATGGGTGAAAGATTGATGGCAACGCCACACAAACGCACTACGCAATTATTGTATTAATGGGTTCATCGCAACGCTTCATATCAGGCAAAATAAAAGAAAGGCCTGTAAAAGCAGTAGCTTGCAGTCAGCCCTCCACCGGCGTCACGTCGCCGACCCCCCCCTTTTTCCTTACTCCAGATTAAAGGCTATGGAGCCAGAACTGCATGGCCTTGCGGGTCGGCGCGGCCTCACCCACGTCAGTCCAGTCGAAATGGGCTACCAGCTGCTTCTGGGGGAAATAGCCCCGGCCGCGCCAGAAATCATCCAGTGGGCGATAATTTTCAGGGCGCAGCGGGTGGTCATGCGGACGTTTTACGGCGCAGAAAGCCGTGTGCAGAAAGCCAAAATCCGCCGCGTACTGCTCGCGTAGATCAAAGAAGCGGTGGCCAACCCCCTCACCCCGATAGGGCTGGAGCAATACCGACTCGCCAAAATAGAACACGGAACCCAGCTCCGCGCCCAGTTGCCGGAAAGGTGCCTGAAATTCCTCATCCGCCTCCAGCAACGGCAACGCCGTGGCCGCCCCCACCAGCCGGTTGAACTCCAGTGCCAACACAAAGACGCTGCGATCAGACTGGGCATACCGATCCAGATAACGACGCTCGTAGTCCCGGTTCCCCTCGTACAAATAGGGAAAATCCCGAAACACCTGAATGCGCAATTCAGCCAGCTCATCCAGCCAGGGCTCTACGGCAAAACCGGTAACCGGACGAATTTCCACATGGGACATGAGGGCTCCTGAACATCAAACGGACGACAGGAAACCAATAGCATGATGAAAGAGGAAAGGAAAATTGCCTTTTGGGGTAAGAGTGGAGCCACGAAGTACATGCCACCAGGCAATCCACATTGGCCTGAGGTCGTGCTGGTTGCGTTTGGATAGCCCTGTCGAGTGCTGAATGGCCTGATCGCCCTACGGTCGATTTCCGCGCAAGCGCGGTTCGCGGCTCAAGCGCCGCTCCTACAGCGGCTTCGTCGAAATGACGAAGCACGAGGAATTTTCCAGACCTTCCCTATCGAACCAGCGTAGCTCGTAGCTCAACTCACCCTGGCCAGGCCAGAATCCCCCCGGTCACCGCCAGCACCACAAACACTGCCTGACGGAAACGCTGCTCGTTGACCCGGTGATGCAGCACCTCCCCCAACACCATGGCAACGATGACCACCGGCACCAGCATGGCAATGCGCGGCGCCGCCGGCAGCAGACTGCCATCCAGCAGGAATACCAAGGTGAGCAGACTGTTGAGGGCCAGCCATACCAGAATCAGGGTGGCGCGAAAGCGTTGTTTGTCCAGGGACAGACCGCTGAGGGCATAGACCAGCAGCGGGCCACCGGAGGCAAACAAGCCATGGGTGATACCCGCCAGAAACATCCACACGCGGGCCCACAGGCCGCCATGGGCCGAGGCGGTCGCACCACGCCACATTCGCCACAGCTCCCGGCCGCTGAACCACAGCACCAGCACACCGAAGGCATTCTTGAGCAACTGATCCCCCAGCCAGGGACGCAGCCCGTAACCGGCCAGCGTCCCCACCACCATCAATGGCAGAATCAGTTTCCACAGGGTGGGCCAGTGAATGGCGTGGCGGTGCCGCCAGCTCAGGGTGCTGCTCATGACGATATTGAGTGGCACCAGCACCGGCAGGATCTCCGCGATCGGCAGCACCAGCGCCCCCAGCGACAGGGCGATGACGATGCTGCCAAACCCGGTAGCGGCTTCGGTGGTAAAGGCCAGAAAAATAAACAGCCCCAGCAGCAGCCAGGGTAGCGTGGCCATGTCTGCCATTAACGGGCTTCCAGTTCGGCAGCAAACTTGCGCACCATCATGCGCTGGTAGACGTCTGGCGCCAGCCGCCACAGCAGGCTGGCGAACCAGGTAAAGCGATCCGGGAACAGTCGCTTTTTCTTGCGGTAGTAGGCCTCGAACACCCGCTCGGCCATCCACTCCGGCGTCTGCATGGCCCCCACCATGGAACGGGGATGGGCAGCGGGCTGACCATCGTGACCCAGGGCATTGGTTTCAATAGGCGTGTCCAGGAAGCTGGGATACACCATCAGGATATGCACCCCGTACTGCGCCACTTCACCGCGCAGCACCTCGAAAAACTGGCTCAGGGCACTTTTCGCGCTGCAGTAGCCGGCTCGCCCCAGCACCGGCATCCAGCCGGCCATGGAACCGATATTGATGATGCCACCACCGCTACGCTTGAGCAGCGGCAAGCAGGCCACGGCCATTTCTACCGGCGCCTGCCAGTCCACCGCCATGACCTTGCGGAACACGGCAATGTCGGTCTTGTCTGCCAGCGAACGGTGGGTAATCCCGGCGTTGTTGATCAGCACATCCAGGCCACCCTCCTTTTCCTTGAGCAAGGTCACCAGTGCGGTGATCGCATCACTGTCCGTCACGTCCAGCCGGTGAAAGGTGACGCGGGATGGGTCCTGGCTGGCCAGTGCATCAGCACGCGCCGCCAGCAGCAAGGCATTCATGTCGGTCATGATGACCCGATGGCCCAGCGAGAAGGCCTGCTGGGACAGGGCCCAACCGAGGCCGGATGCGGCACCGGTAATCAGTATGGTTTTCATTAATCCTTCCTCTGTTGTTGGCCGGCCATATAGAAGCGAAACACCTGCTCAGAGGTCTTGCGCGGGATATAGCCGAACTCTTCCTTGAGTCGTCGATTATCCAACACCGGCCGATAGCGCAGGAAGTTCACCTGCGCCGGGGTGTAGTTAGTCAAGCCCAGCCGATTACCAATCCACAAGGCGGCGCGAATCAGCCCGGCGGGCACGGAGACCACCGGCTTATCCAGCAAGCGGCCCAGCTCATGAATACTGAGGGCGCCGTCACCGGCCAGGTTGTAGCGACCGGCTTTGCCTTCCAGTACGCCTTTCTGAATGATCGCCACCACATCCTGATCCCAGATAAAGACAAAGGGCGATGGCGAACCGGCCACCGCCACCAGGCGGGGTTTCTCGAACAGACGGGTAATCAGGTTACGGGTATTGGCGCCCAGCACGGTGCCCGGGCGCAGCACCAGTTGCTTCAGTGCCGGGTGTGTCTGGCGATACTCCGCCAGCAGGGTTTCCACCTGGCGCTTGTGATCCGAGTAGGGGAATTCCGGGTTTCCGCGCAAGGCATCATCCTCATCCAGCCAGGCGGGATTATCCGGGTGATAGCCGTAGGCGGCGCCGGAACTGGTCACGACCAGTTGCTCCACGCCCGCCGCCACACAAGCGTCCAACACGTTACGGGTACCATTCACATCGATGTCAAAATCCCGTGCCCGGTCGCCGGAATCCTCCAGCACGGCGGCCAGGTGGACCACCTGCTGAATGTCGTGCTCACTGAGCAGGCGCCCCAGATCCGGGTTACGGATATCCATCTCGTAAAAGGGAAAGTCGGCACTGTCATCCGCGCGAATATCCACCCCTACCACATGGTGGTCCTGGCTGAGTCGGCGAGCCACCTGGCTACCGATATAGCCGGCGGCGCCGGTAATCAGGATGCGTCGTCGCATGGGCCCTCCTCACGGTCATGGCCTCGTGACCACCACCAGGCCAGCAACAATCCGGAAATCAGATGCCAGACACCCCAGAAAGCGGCGATCAGGATCATGCCACTGGCTTGCGGGAAAAACGTAAACAGGATGGCCAGCCCCAGGCCGGAATTCTGAATCCCCACCTCCATGGTGATGGCACGACGATCCTGCCGGGGCAGCCCCGTAAGCATGCCGGCAAAGGCCCCCATGCCCAGCGCCAGCATATTCTGCAACACCACCAGAATGACGATGCGATCCGCCGTGGCCAGGAACACATCCATGTTGTTGCTGAACGCCACCCCAACAAACAACAGCAATACCAGCAGCGTGATCACCCGCATGGGCTTCTCGGCTTTCGCGGCAAAGCGCGGAAACAGCTTGCCGGTCATCATTCCCACCAGCAGCGGCAGCCCCAACACCAGCACCACCAGGATCAGGATGTTCATGCTGTCCAGCTGGATTTCGGTGAGCATGGACCGGGTATGGGGGTTGAGCCAGCCATAGAGGGCAAAGTTGAACGGTGTCATCACCATGGCCACCAGGCTGGAGATCGCGGTCATGCTTACCGAGACCGCCACATTGGCCCGCGCCAGCCAGGTCATGATGTTCGAAAACGAGCCCCCCGGGCAGGACGCCACCAGGATCATACCCAGCGCCATTTCCGGGTCCACTTCAAAGAACCAGGTGGTCAGGCAGGTGGCGGCGGGCAACAGTACGAACTGGGCAAGCAGACCGACAATGGGCGCATCCGGGCGCTTGAGCACGCGCCGGAAATCCTCACCGGTGAGCGACAGGGACACCCCGAACATCATGAACGCCAGGATGACGTTGAGAATCAGCAGATTCTCGCTACTGAACTGCACCTCCACCTCACACCCCCTGTTTCAGGTCGGCGATGTGGGCGTTGACCGCCTTGCGATAGCTGTCCTTGTGCACGTAGTAAGCCATACGTTCCAGCTTCAGGTAGTCGAAGCCGCCATCCAGGGTCTGCCCCGCTTCCGCGCTGGCTTTCTTCTCCAGCTTGTCTGCCTCCGGGTGCTGGTTCTGCCGGGCCTTGATGTAGAGCGCCACCATCTCCGCCTGCTCATTGCGCCCTTCCCAGCCCAGTCCGGCGGCTTCCACCATGCCCATCATGAACAGGTTACGGTACTGCGGGTGGAACACATTCAGGTATAACTGCGGCGCATCGGCGTTGTGCCAGTTCAGCTCCGAGGCATCGATAAAGGGGTAATCCAGTTTGTAGCCAGTGGCCATCAGAACCAGGTCATACACCCGGGATTGACCGTCGGCAAAGGTCACCGTGTCACCCACCACCCCGACAATGTCGCCGTGGGGTGTGATGTCACCATGACCAAGATGGTGCAGTACCAGGGAATTGATCACCGGGTGGGATTCATACATCCGGTATGACGGCTCCGGCAGGCCGTAATCACTGGGTTTGCCGACGATAAGACGAATCAGCCGGGCATCCAGTCGCTGCTTGAGTCCGCGAGGCAACTTGAGCTTGCCACCGATGCTGTCGGTGGGTTTGCCGCCGATAAACTTGGGCAGGAAGTAATACCCGCGACGTACGGACAGATCCACACTGGCCGCCCGGTGCACCGCGTCCACCGCAATATCGCAGGCAGAGTTGCCACAGCCCACGATCAGCACCCGCTTGCCATCAAACACCGCCGCATCGCGATAATCGCAAGAATGCATCAGCTCACCCTCGAACTTGCCCGGCAGGCTGGGCTGGTTGGGTGTGTGCAGGGTGCCATTGGCGATCAGCACACCGTCGAAATAACGACTTTGCGTTTCGCCATCGCGTTCGGTAGTGATCTGCCAGCCGTCACCGTTGCGCTCCACACGCACCACCCGGGTGGAAAGCTCGTAGTGCCGATACAGGTCGAAATGGCGCGCATAACTCTGGAAGTAGCGCTTCATTTCACTGTGATGAGGATAAGTCGCTACCTCATCGGGCATGGGGAATTCACTGAATTCGGTCATCCCCTTGGAGGAAATCAGATGCGCGGACTGATACATGGTGCTGTGGGGGTTATCGATATCCCACAGGCCACCCACATCGCTGTTCAGATCGAACCCGATGAAAGGAATATCGTACTTGTTAAGATTTCTGGCGGTGGCCAGGCCCATGGGGCCGGCGCCTATCACTGCGTACATGGCTGTCCCGATAACTATTATTATGAACCCGGATCCGGGTTGGCCGAGTTGGACTCAGCATTTGGTATGATGTCTACTCTACGGTCCACCGGGTGCAGGCTCACGGCCAATTCGGGACCTTGCCACGGTTAATTCGGGACCTCATGGACCTCATAGCAGCATGACGCACACACCCACCGTTACAGTGCGCTTTACCCAGGCCATCAGCCACGCAGCAGAACAGCTGGGCTTCGCCCTGCCCACCGCGCTGCAACAGGCGGTCGGGGAACAGGATCGTGTCAGCCTGGCACTGCAGGGAAAAATCTGGGAAAGCTTCTGCGAACAGGCCCGCGACCCGCTGGTAGGCATCCAGTTCGGCCTGGCCCTGCAGGTCGGGCATCTGGACACCGTGGGCATGGTGCTGATGAGCTGCGATACGGTGGAAGATGCCCTCGATTCACTGATGGATTACTACCCCATCGTTGGCGAAGGGGGCGCCTTTTCGTATCAGGTGCACAACGACGAATGCGAGATTCGCTACCAGCCCGAGTACACGGTGCGCCAACGAGAGCGGGTGGAAGCCGCGATGACCGCCCTGCTGCAGCTGTCACGCTGGACCACCGGCGATCACCTGCAGGCCTGTCGCATCACCTTTGCCCACCCGGCGCTGGACGACAATCGGCGCTACGAATCCCTGCTCGGATTACCGGTACGTTTTGCCGCCGACCATAACACCCTGGTACTGCCCGCCAGCGATCTGAGCCTGCCACTGATTCATGCCAACCCGTCTCTGTGCCATCACCTGCGCACTCTCGCCGACCAATTGCTGGATAACCTGGGCAGCCAATCTCTCAGCGCCACCGTGCGTGACCTGCTCCGCCAGCACCCGCACTGGGGCAAGGAAAAAGTGGCCGACCAGCTGGCCATGAGTGGGCGCCATCTGGTGCGCAAACTGGGCGAGGAAGGCAGCAGCTTCAAGTTGCTGCGCGATGCGCTGCTGCAAGGCATGGCAGAAACGGAATTACAGGCGGGTACCCGCCTGGCCGACATTGCCGACAAGCTGGGCTTTTCCGATGAAAGTGCTTTTTCCAAGGCCTTCAAACGCTGGACCGGCACGACGCCGGCGCAATACAGGGAGAAGGCAGTTAATAGTGAATAGTTAACAGTGAACAGCGGCGCGGGGCAGCGGCGCGGTGTTTCAAACGCAGGAGGCCGCGACCAAAGTTTGGTCGCGGCCTCCTGGTTTTCAGCAATCACGAATCATGATCGCGCAGCTATTAACTGTTAACTATTCACTGTTCACTGATCTCCGGCTCTTTCCAGAAATCGAACTGCTTCGGAATATCCGCCATCGCCGTTTCGAAGCGCGGCTCGCGTTTTTCCAGGAAGGAGGTGAAGCCGTCGCGGCCGTCCCAGAATTCGTTGGACCAGTAGATCATTTTTGATTCCACCGCATGGGCCTGCATGGGGTGCGCAAAGTTGGGGTTACGCCAAAGCATTTGCTTGGCCAGCGCCACCGCCACCGGGGAACTCTTGGCGATCATTTTGCGGGCAATGCAGCGAGCCACATCCACCACTTCACCCTTGTCATGGGCACTGTGGAACAGCCCCGCCTCCACGCCTTCTTCGGCCATGAAGATATCACCGCTGATGACCCATTCCATGGCTTTCTGAATACCCACCACCCGCGGCAAGAACCAGGAGGAACAGGCTTCCGGGGTCAGCCCCCGCTGGGTGAAGACAAAACCAATCTTGCTGTTGGCGGCCACCAGGCGAATATCCATGGGCAGGGTCATGGTGATACCCACCCCCACTGCAGCGCCATTGATGGCACCGATGACCGGTTTGCGGCAGTTGTAGATGGCCAGGGACACCTCACCACCGGAGTCACGAATCTGCTCCAGCGGCGGATTCATCCCTTCGGCGTCATCGTAGCCGAACACATTGCCGCCCTCTTCGGGCTGCATTTCCATGCCGGCACAGAACACCTTGCCGGCACCGGTAACGATCACCGCGCGCACCGCGTCATTCTGATCCGCCGCGCCAAAGGCATGTACCAGCTCATCCTTCATGCGCAGGGTAAAGGCGTTGAGCCGGTCCGGGCGATTCAGGGTAATGGTAAGAATGCTTTCATCCAGATCGGTGCGAATATGCTGGTAATCCATGGGGCCTCCATAATTATTCTTTCAGGTGCAGTACCTGCACCGGCAGACTTCGAGCATACCGCGAAGGCAGGGCGTCGAACATGGCGCGCAGGGTACGATTGAGATGAGGTTGATCGTAAAAGCCGGCAGCCACCGCCAGGTCGGTGAAATTCATGCCGCTACGCCATAATGCCAGCGCTCGCTGACACTTGAGATGCAGCTGATAACGCTTGAGGGATACGCCGAGCTGCTCGCGAAACAGATGCCGGAACCGGGAGGCAGACAGGTTGGCGTGCTCCGCCAGGGCATCCATGGATGGCATCGCCTCGCCGACACGCATCAGGCTGCAGGCATCGGCGATACGCGGGTCCAGCGGCAAGGGGTCAGCCACGCCGCGCAGGCCGTGCAGAAATTGCCGTGCCTGGCTCTCGCTGCCAGTCTGCACCAGGGCGGCAATCTGTTCACCGCACCAGCGCTGCTGCGGTTCATCCAGCCCGTCCAGACAGGACAGCGCCCGCCAGGCCGGCTCATCCGGATCCAGGTGAACCACCGCCACCGGCCCCTGACTGTTCAGGCTCTGGGACACATCCGGCGGCACCAGCACCACCCGTTGCTGGCGCAGACACCCCTCCACGGTGACCCGAATCGGCTGGTCCAGGCCCACCAGCAGGGACGCGGCCACATGCTGGTGGGGCTGGTTGGCGATGGCAGGCATCACCATCAGCCAGCCCCCCTGCCAGAGAAACAGGGGGGTTAGCGGCAAATCCGATAAAGGCGGGGTGTTGTCATCCATAACCGCCGATCATGCCCGCCCGGCCACGGGCGGGCAATGGACGATCAGGCCGATACGCGGCGGCCAAAACCCAATTTGTGTGCCAGCTCGATACTGACAAACATGGGCCCCACCAACAGGAACACCAGATCATCCACAAAGGACGGCTTCTTGCCTTCCACCTTGTGGCCCCACACCTGCACCGCCCAGGCCAGCAGCCATACCGCCGCGGCGCTCCAGCCAAGCGACAGGGCACTGCGATCCACGGCGACGATCACCGCCAGGGACGCCGCCAACCAGACGGTCATCAGCATCGTCATGCCCAGGGACATGCGCAGATAAAACGGCATGCAGATTAGCGCCAGCAGGGTGCCACCATTGACCCAATAAGCGGCAGCACCCTCCAGGCCCAGCCAGCGCCCCAGGGGCAGCAGCCAGAACAGGCCGAGGGTGGAGATAAAGATGGCCGGCACACAGAGGATATGGACCCACTGGTTGACCGGGTTCTGGTGACTCTCGCCGTAATCGGCCAGAAAGGTTTGCAGGTTACGCATGACAGCTCTCCCGAGTTGTTGTTTTGAGCTGCCATGAAAGGTAACGCCTGTCATGAACACGGGATTGTACGCAGGGGTCAAGCGATGGAGCGCTGACAACGCCGCCACGTCTTTTGCTACCGGTGACCCGTTTCCTCAGTCGCAGCCCCGCCGACTGTCCTTGAGAGCCCGCAGCACCTGTTCCCGGGTCAGCAAGCCCACCAGAATGCCCTTGTCGTCCACCACCGGATAGATCTTGGGTTTCTGGGTGACCATCAACTCGGCCACATTCACCGCGGAATCGTCCTCGTGCACGGTGAGAGGCTGACCATGCATGAATTCTTCCACCACCAGACTGCCCTCGCAGTGATAGCTGGATATCAGCAGCTTGCGCAGGCAATCCTGTTCGGACACAAACCCGACCACCTTGTTGTGATCATCCACCACCGGCAGGCCAGTAAATTTGTGCTGCAACAGGATGTCCACCACCGCCGTCAGCTCCGTGCCGGTCTTCACCGCCGCCGGGTGCTTGGCCATCAGGGCCCGCACAATCAGTTCGCTCATGGCTGTCTCCTTGGATTGAGCCTCCCTTGACTATAACACCCCGTTTCCTTCGCCAGGGAGCCCAGGGAGCCTCAATAACCCATGGGCAATATCAATGGATGACGGCATGGCTACCGGTTCCTACAATGGACTCTGCTGAGGAGAAGGAATTGCGAATGGTATCGCCATGTTTACGGCTGTGTGTTGCTCTTATCGTTCTGGCCCTGACCGCCACGGTGCAGGCCAACGGGGTGGCCGCCTGCGAAGCGGCTGGGCAAACCCTGGAACAGCTCCAGCAGGAGAAGCAGCAGCAGGCAGGGCAGCTGCAGCAGCTACAGGGCTACCTCAATGGTCAGGTACCGGACCCTGTTCAGCTGGCGGCCTTACTTGGCCATCCCCTTGAGGAGACCGCCCCCCTGTCCCAGCGCCGACCGGGTGAGCGCAGCGTGCCGGACAACAAGTGCGACGCCCTGCAAAACGACATTGATACCCTGCTGGGGCAACTGAGCCGGCAGGACCAGAAACTGCACACTCTGCGCCAGCAATTTACCCAGCTCCCCGACACCCAGCGCCAGGCCTTCTCCTCCCTGGCAGCGCTTTACCAACATCTGCAGACACTGACCGACCCGCAAGACACCCAGGAGGCGGTGAGCCTGGCGTCCACCACACTCAGCGACCATGTCCGCCAGGCCTGGGCCATTCTTCCGCTGCTCGGGTTATCACCCCAACAGGCCCTGCAACAACTGGATCAACTCTGGTATCGGAGCCCGTCCCTGACGCCGCCACCCCAGCCCACGGCACAATGGCGCGATCTGCTGCGCACTCGCCTGGAAATGCAGAGCCAGCTGCGCCAGCTGCGTGCTGACCTGTGGCAGCGACGCTCCCTGTGGAGCCAGATTGACGCCATGGGCGGCCCCGCCCAGGCGCCGGCATTGCTCCACCACGAAGCAGAGCGCATCGGCCAGCGGCTGCTGGATACCGCCCATGTGATCGATCTGGATCTGCAGGAATCGGCACAGAACAAACGCTTTCTGCCGCTGGTGCAGAACAGTGTGGCGCTGATCCTCGGCATCGCCGGCTTCATGCTGCTGATCCGACTGGCCCGGCGCACTCGCCAATGGACCCTGACCCTGCACGAATCCGTGGTCCGGGCCAGCGGTGAGCACCGGTGGCTGCGCAACGCCAGCCGCCTGATCAGCGGCCTGGCGCCCATGCTGCCCTGGGTGCTGTTATGGCTGATGCTGGACCTGCTGGCCCCGTATCTGGATACCCCGTCCACCCGCATTCTTGTCTGGCTGCTACCGCTGGCCCGGCTTTATGTGATTTACGGCTTGTTCTGCCTGGTCGGCGAATGGCTGGTGATCCGGGTGGCACAAAGCGCCAATGCCTATCTGAGCAGCGATCAGTCCCGACAGGTCCATGACCACGCGCGGTTTATCTCACGCTGGCTGATACTGCCCTGGTTGCCGTTGTTGATCGTGTGGGAAAGCCTGGGCCCGTCACTGCTCTATTACCTCTGTCTGGGCATTTTGCTGGTAGCCATTTACTGGGGACTGGGCCGACTACTGGCGCTTCGCCCCCAGGATTATCAGCGTTGTCTGCAGGCCATCCTCCCTTCGCGGCTGGATCCGCTGGCGGAAAAACTGCTCACCCCGGTCCTGTTCTGGCTGTTTGCGCCGCTGCTGCTGCCGGTGGCCCTGGCCAGTTTCCTGGTGGGCTTTGTGGACCGGGTGCTGGCGGACTTCGACTGGTACATGCGCTTCAAGGCCCGCCTGTTTCGGCTGCGCACCCGCATCAACAACGATGAAGAAGATCCCGACAATGAGCAGCCGGTGGATGAACATTACGAACGCTGGTTTGCCACCGCCCTGCCAGAGGGCAGCAAGACGCCCTTTGTGGATACCGGCCTGGTGACGGCCATGGAAAAGAATATCCAGCGCTGGCACGAGGACAAGACCGACGAGAATGCCCAGGTGGTAGTGGGCGAAAAGGGCTGCGGCAAAACGGTCAGCATTGAGCGGCTGGAACGGGCGCTGGCGGAAAGCTGCAAGGGCCTCAATCTGGTCAAGCTGACAGTGCCGGCCAAGACCATCGACCCGGATGCCATTCTCTCCCTGGTCGGCGACGCCCTGGACGTGGACCTGGCCGGCGAAGGCCCGGCGGCCCTGGTGAAAAGTGACGAGGAGCGCCAGCCCACCCTGGTGGTGCTCGACGAGGCACAGAACTTTTTCCTCAAGGAAATCGGCGGCCTGGAAGGCTGGCGCACGGTACTCAGCCTGGTCAATGCACGGCTGGATAATGTGTTCTGGTTGCTGATGATCAACAACCAGAGCTGGGCCTATTTGTGCAATGTGTTCGGCCGTGATTACCAGTTCCGCAACGTGGTGAAAGTGAAACGCTGGGGACAGACGGATATCCGCTCACTGATCCTGGCACGCAACCACCTCAGTGGTCATCGGGTTCGTTATGACGAGGTGCTGCTGTCTTCCCGTGGACCGGAAGCGGGCAATGTGCGCAACGCGGAGCAACGCTATTTCAGCCTGCTGTGGGATGCCTGCCGCGGCAACCCCATGGTGGCCCTGCGACTATGGCTGACTTCGGTGAAGCCCAAGGGTCGACAGGTGCTGGTGGGCCTGCCCACGCCGCCCTCTGCCAGCATTCTCGACAGCATGGGCGAGAACGCCCTGTTCGTGTATGCCGCCATTGCCACCCATGAGAACCTGACCAGCCAGGAAATCAGCCATGTCACCAATCTGCCGGGCAATGTGGTGCGCTACGCCCTCAAGGGTGGCTTCGATGCCGGTTTCCTGAATAAATCCGAGGATGGCCGCTACCGGCTGAAGCCCCTGTGGTATCAGCAGGTGATCAGTTACCTGACAAGGAAGAATCTGCTCAATGAATGAAGGCAATATCGTCAATGATCTGGCGGTGGTGGTTGAGCTGTTCAACATCTACGCCCTGTTGCTGCTGTTTATCGGCGGCTTTGTGCTGTGGGCACTGAACTGGGGCATCAGCAAGGCCAGCCTGAAGATCACCGAAAAGCTGCCCACCCGGCGCTTCCTGATTCTGCAGATCACCACCCTGATCGGCTTTGTGCTCTACACCGTAGGCTCCGCCGCGCTGATCATCGGGGTGCTGCAGCCGCCCAAGGAATTCATGCTGGCCGCCGGTGGCTCCATCGCCGTGGCCCTGGGTTTTGCCCTCAAGGACATCGCCGCCTCCCTGGTGGCCGGCCTGCTGCTACTGTTCGATCGCCCCTTCCGGGTGGGCGACCGGGTCAGCTTCGCGGATGTCTACGGAGAGATCGTCTCCATCGGCCTGCGTACCGTGCGCCTGCAAACCCTGGACGACAATCTGGTCACCATCCCCAACTCACGCTTCATCACCGATGTGGTGGCCTCCGGCAATTCCGGCGAACTGGACATGATGATCGTCACCGACTTTCACGTGGGCCTGGATGCGGACCTAGAAGACGCCAAAGCGATTATCGAGGAAGTGATTGTCACCAGCCGCTACGCCTATCTGAAAAAGCCGGTGTCTTTTGCCATTGAGGAAGTGGAAATCGGCGACATGCTGGCCATTCGCCTACGCTCCAAGGCCTACGTGCTGGACGTGCATTACGAGAAGGCCTTCCAGAGCGATATTGTGGTGCGGGTTTCCAAGCGTTTTCAGGAACAGCAGATTCCCCGGCCTCGCCGCGGCAGCGATGCCTGACACCCTTGGCCGGGGCTACTTTTTATCTTTGCGGTTTTTCGACAGGGCCTCTTCCAGCTCTTCGCGGGGCATGTAATCCAGATCCCAGTGGCTGGTAAAGGTTTCCTTGATTCGGTGTCGGCCACGGTGCAGATCATCCGGGGTTTCCCCTTCATGGGCCGGGTGATAGTCCAGCGGCTCGTGGGCCGACTCAGCATCGGGCTGATGACGAGAGGGCAAGAGCTTTTCTTTCAATGTAGTAAACCAGCGCATAAACACCTCCATGGTGTTTTCCCACCGTAACACGCCAGCACGACAGGAAAACATGAAGGGCCTGGGCAGGGCCGATCAGCCAGTCAGGTCCGGGCGATCCAGAAGCCGCGACAGCTTCTTCAACCCCTGCTTGCGCAGGAAGGTGCTGTCGCGCTTGCCGGGATGAAAATCCCGCTTGTAATACGCCAGGTAGGATTTTCCCAGTTTACGCAGCCAGCCCGGTTTGCCGAGCAGCCAGTTGATGCCGCCCCGGACGGATCGCCAGTCGGTGGGATCGTCCATGTCCTTGCGCAATTGGTAGTAGTGGAAAATGGTAAAGCTGATGAATTCCACCGTGGTAAGCGCCATTTCCGAGGTGCGCACCCAGTAGCTGTCCACCTGGTCCTGGTAGACATCAAAGGCCACTGCCTTGTGCTCACTTTCTTCCACCGCATGCCATAGCCACAGTGGCAACATGCGCTCATCCATGCCTTTGAAAAAATCCGGATGTTCCAGCATCAATTCCGCCAGCATGGCGGTGAAGTGCTCCAGGGCACAGGTCTTTGCCAGCTGCCGTTGCGGTGACAGGTGCTTGGCCATGAAACGCATGCCGCGATTGACGAACTCATCCACCTTGCCGGTGGGCACGCCCTTGGACTCCATGAAGTGATTGAAGGCATCGTGCTCGTTGCCATGATGGGCTTCCTGGCCAATAAAGCCTTTTACCTGCTCGCGCAGCAGCGGGTCCTGGATCTGTTTCTGGTAATGGCGCACGGAGCGCACGAAGAAACGCTCGCCTTCCGGGAAGGTGCAGGACAGGGCTGTCAGCAAAATGGTCTTGAACTGGTCGTCGTCAAACCAGTAACGCGGCATGGCCGGATCGAAGGAGAAATCCATCTTGCGGGGCTGAATATCACTGTTGTTCAGTTTCTTTGGCGTTTTCGGCGATGTGGCAACCGCTTTGCTAGTCATGGCAAACCCTCCTGCGTATAGGCACAGTATTCGCCAGTCAAAAATGGGACACTAGTTCAGGTTGTGCCATTTCCTGCCTGCCGCCGACGCGCGAAGGGCATGGATTGTGGGTGACCGCAGGGTGATTGTGCCTGCGCGCCACCATTACCCCGCGTCCGCCTTGGGTGGGTCTGACTGGCCGGACAGGGCCGCATGCACCGCCTGATCCCGCCCGCGCTGCTTGGCCAGGTACAGACCCCGATCCGCTTGACGCATCAGCTCGCGGCCGGTGATGGCAGTGCCAGGAGTACGAGTCGCCACGCCCACGGACAGGGTAACCGGCTGCCAACTGTCACCGGACGGGCAGCCCGCATTGTGATTGCGCAGGGTCATCACCAACCGCCAGGCCACTTTCAGGGAGGCATGGATATCCGCCCCCGGGAGCAATACCCCGAACTCTTCTCCGCCAATACGGGCCACCTGATCATCACGACGGGTAAGGGTCCCGCTCAGCAACCGGGCCACACGCTGCAGCACCTGGTCGCCCAGATCATGACCGTGGGTGTCATTGATGGCCTTGAAGTAGTCCAGATCCAAAATCATCACGGACAACTGTTGCTGTTGATCGGCCAGTGCCGCCGCCAGCCAGTCATCAAATGCGCGACGATTGGCAATACCGGTCAGCGCATCCCGGGAAGCCTGGGTCTGCGCCACCAGCGCGGTTTTCTCCGCGGCCGCTCGCTCCCTTTTCAACGCCGTCGTCCGCTGGACCATCTGGGAAAGTTGATGCATGCCGCCCACCACCCATTGTCTTGGCAGCAGCTCCAGCAACCAGAAATCCAGGACTTCGCCTTGTCGGGCAATCCGGGTGCTGGCGATATAGCTATCTTGCAAGGGCTCAACAAGACGCAGGGCCAGATGGGAAAAGGCCTGATTGCGGCGCATGGCCCGCAGAAACTCCTCACTGCGTGAGGGCGACGCCAGCAGACACTTGATCGTTTTCGGGGCGCGATCGCCGAGTAACTGGTTGGCCCTGCGATTCAGCCACTCTATCTGGCCATCGGCGTGGACCACGAACACCGGCATAGACATGGCATTGATCAGGGCTCGGCAGTCCGCCGACCACGGCATCACTCACCGGAGCGAAAATATTCCCGCCCCGCCCCCGTTTCGCTGGCTTCCAGAGAAATGACCACATGACAGTGGCCATCGCCATTGGCAATGGATTTCTGGATATCCACGCGGCCATAACCGGCATTTTCCGCCGCGATCACGCCGAACACGTTGGAGGTCATCATACAAAGCGCCGGACGGCCAATCACCTTGTCGCCGAACGGGCAGCGCCGATTGCCCAGCACCAGTTGTCGCTCATCCGCATGGATCAGGTAAAAGTCGCCGTCGATACGACGCTTGAGATCGACCAATACTGCCGGAATTTGAAAACGATCCAGCGTGGTCAGATTCAGGGATTGCAGGTAGTGACCATTCAGCTCATCACCAATTTTCTGCCCCACCAGGGAGATGAACCCTTCCGCTTGATCCATGCCGGTGACTTCCTGCAGAGACTCGGCCAGATAGCCCAGCAGCTGACGCAGAAAGCGGTCTTTATCCAGACCAATCGATACAGTGTGAATCCGTTCCGGTATCTTTTCCATTGTGCTGCCCCACCCGATCCATGTGCCGTGTATCCACCATCCCCAGCCATGCCTAATGGCTTAATACACATGATTCACCGGCATGACTGCGACATCAATCACGTTCACTGAAGTGGTCATACCGTTTACACGGGTAATTGTGCCGATTGTCCGTGAAGTCGACACAAACCCGACGAATGGGAGTCAAATTTCTTCCCGGCGGAATAAACGGGCACGAATATCCCCACCGCTTTTTTCCCGGTGCAGCTGCCAGTTCGATGGCACAACCGGTTCTTCAGCGTGCCGACGGCTTTCCACATAGACCCAGGCTTGTGCCGCCAGCAAGCCTCTTTCTTCCAGCGCGGCACAGGCCGGCTCCGCCAGCCCCAGGTCGTAGGGCGGATCCACAAACACCAGGTCAAACTGCAAGGCGCTTTGCCCTGCCCATTGCAAGGCATCCGCAGTGTGGATCTCGATGCGATCACCAAACAGGGGCAACAACTGGCGCTTCAAGTCGGCGGCCCGTTCGCGCTTTTTTTCCACCAACACCGCCCGCTGAGCGCCGCGACTCAGCGCTTCTGCCCCCAGCACGCCGGAACCGGCAAACAGGTCCAGCACCCGCAGGCCCGGCAGCTCGAACTGCAACCAGTTAAACAGGGTTTCGCGCATGCGATCGGAGGAGGGGCGCAGATCGCCCCCCTGATCCACAAACTGCAGGCGATGGCCGCGCCGCTCACCGCCGATAATCCGCACCTGACCCTTGCTGGTGGCACCGCCTTTGCGATTCGGGCCTCTATTCGCCACTGCGCTCTCCCTGTTCCGCGGGGGGCTCATTGTCCTGACTCTGGAGGATTTGTGGCGCCTCCGGACCGATACTGACGATGGCCAGGTCCTCCACATCCAGGGTTCTGCGGAACGCATCGCGGATATCCGCCACGGTGACCTGGCGTACCTGGCGGTTAAACCACTGCAGGTAATCCAGCGGCAGATCATAGAAACCGATGGCTCCCAGCTGGCCAATGATGTCGCTATTGTCGGCGGTGCTCAGGGCAAAGCTGCCAAGGATATTGGCCCGCGCCTGTTCCAGCTGCGCCTGGCTGGGCCCTTGCTCGACAAACTCACGGATCAGATCCAGCGTCAGGGTCAGTGCGTCGTCGGCATTCTCATTGGCGGTCTTGAACTGCACCTGGAAAGGGCCGCCCGCCGCCATGGCCGAGAAACCGCTGCCGATGCCGTACACATAGCCACGCTTCTGGCGCACCTCGTCGGTGAGGATGGACGCGAAGCCGCCACCGCCGAGAATCTGGTTGCCCACGTGCAGCGCCACATGATCCGGGTTGCCCCGCCAGGTGGCCTGGTTGCCCAGCAGGATATGGGTCTGGGCGGAGGGGAAGTCGATGTGCTCGCGTTTGCGCTCGCTGAGCGTTTCTGCCCGGGGCAGCTGCGGTGCCGCCGGGCCCGCCGGCAATGCTGCGCTGATCTGTGCGGCAATCTCCTCAGCCTCGCTGCGCGACAGGTCCCCGACCATGGCAATCACGGTATTGCCGGCGGCGTAATAGGTGTCATAGAAATCCACCAGCTGCTGCCGCTGGATCTGCGGCAGGCTCTCCAGGGTCCCTTCGCTGGGCTGGCCATAGGGGTGGTCGGCAAACACTGTGGCCATGAACGCCTTGCTGACCTGCGGCCCTGGCACCTGTTGTTCCATACGTAACCCTTGCATGGCGCGGGTGCGCAGACGGTCCAGCGCATCCTCAGGGAAACTGGGCGAACCGATCACCTGATTGAACAGCGCCACCACCGGCTGGCGATATTCCGCCGCCGACAGGGTACGCAGGCTGATGATGCCCATGTCCCGGTAACTGCTGGAGGAAAAGCTGGCGCCACGATCCTCAAAGCCCCGGGCGATGTCATCCACACTGAGAGCCTCGGTGCCCTGACCGATCAGGGCACTGGTCAGGGAGGCCACACCGGGTAAGCCGTCA
Source organism: uncultured Alcanivorax sp. (assembly GCF_947258575.1). Taxonomy (GTDB): domain Bacteria; phylum Pseudomonadota; class Gammaproteobacteria; order Pseudomonadales; family Alcanivoracaceae; genus Alcanivorax. The sequence goes on along the minus strand of NZ_CAMYIV010000004.1, from coordinate 90,327 downwards.
TCCTGGGAACTGCCCGCCGCCATCACCAGACGAATATCCAGCATGGGCAAGGCATCGCTTTGCACGAACATGACCTTGGCACCCTGCCCGGTCTGCCAGGATTGAATATCCAGCTGCGGCGCCTGGGGCTCGCTGGCCGCCACCTGTTTTTCCGTCGTCGGAAAGCTGGTACAGGCGCTGAGCATCAGCGCCGCCACCGCGGCTCCCATCATTCCTGGTAACCGCATCATTGTTCTTCCTCCTGCTCAGGGACCACATGGGCCACCGCCAATCGCTCCGGCACCAGCCACTGGCGGGCGACTCGCTGCACATCCTCAGCCGTGACCTTGCCCAACTGTTCCTCGAACTGATCGGCCAGATCGATATCCAGCCCCAAAGTGCTGAGCATGCCCAGCTCCATGGCCTGGCCCATCACCGAATCCTTTTCAAACACCTGGCTGGCCAGCACGCCGGCCTGTACCCGCGCCATTTCGTCCTCACTCGGCAAGGTGCTCTGCAGGGTCTTGATCTGCTCGCGCAGAGCTTGCTCTACCTGATCCAGCGTGACACCCGGGTTCGGAGTCGCGGTAAGGGTAAAGGTGCCATCGCCGCGCTGGATGCCGCTGTAGCTGGCCCCGGCGCCGGCCACCAGCTTCTCGCCACGTACCAGCTCGGTTTCGATACGGGCACTCATGCCGCCATCGAGCACTCCCGCGAGCATGGTCAAGGCGTAGAAATCCTCTTTCTGCTCGGCAGTCACCAGGGAGGGCACGTTATAAAGCATGTAGAGGGCGGGCACCTGCACGGCCATGGCCAGATCCAGGCGGCGCTCACCGGCAGGGGGGGTGACCGTCTGCGTTGGCCGCGGCGGCGTGGTACCGGCGGGCAAATTGCTGAAGAAGCGGCGTACCAGTGGTTCCACCTGATCGCGGGTCACATCACCGGCAACCACCAGGGTGGCATTACCCGGCACATAGAAGCGGTCGTACCAGCTACGAGCCTGTTCCGGCTGCAGCTGGGCCAGCAGGGAGCGCCAACCGATGATCGGGTGGGCATAGCCGGTACCCGGGCGGGCCACCGCCTGGAATTTTTCCCAGGCCAGGGCATTGGGGTTGTCGTCGGTGCGGGTACGGCGCTCTTCCAGCACCACCTGCAACTCGCGATGGAACTCGTCATCGTCGATCTTCAGGTTGCCCAGTCGCTCCGCTTCCAGCTCCAGGGCCAGCGGCAGGCGCGACACCTCATACTGCTGGAAATAGGCGGTGTAGTCATAACTGGTGAAGGCATTGTCACTGCCCCCATAACGGGCCACCAGTTTGGAGAAATCCCCCGGCCCCAGCCTCTCGGTGCCCTTGAACATCATGTGCTCAAGCACATGGGCCAGGCCGGTTTCATAGGGCGCTTCGTCGAAGCTGCCGGCCTTGAACCACACCATCACGGTAACCACAGGAGCCCGATGATCCTCGCGGATCAGCACCTTGAGACCGTTATCCAGGGTAAAGCCGTGGGTGGGCAGCTCGGCCCGAGCGGTCAGACTCCAGAGAATGACCACCAGTGCCACCATGAGTTTTCTCATGCATTGTCCTCATTGTGTCGCCCCCGGAAGCTGCTCCCCCGTGAGCGAAGTGTTAGGATAGCCGCGCGTTCGTTAGCGAACGTCCAGCCTGCAGGAGGGCGCATTTTATTTATCGCCGGCATAGCATACCGGTTTACCGCCCTGTCCTTGCAGCCTCATTGCAAAGGAAGAGGCCCGATTTACCCTCTTCGCGATTGGATAAGACTGAACATGAGCGACGAAGTTTCCCGCGACGACGACAACGCCCCCAAGCCGGAAGAAAAAAAGACCGGTTTCTGGAAGCGCATGTTTACCGGTGTGGATGCCGATGAACTGAACGACACCGACTCGGCACCCGCCCCGCAAGACAATGCCTCTGGCGAACCCGAGCCCACAGTCACTCCCCCGGCAACTGCACACGTTGAAGCCCCTGCCGCTGACCCGCAACCATCGCCACAGGCCGAGAGCCAGGCCGAACCGGCGGATGACAGTGACAATGGTGAAGGCTTCTGGACACGCATGAAGCTGGGCCTGGGCAAGACCCGCAAGGGCTTGGGCAAGGGCCTGGCTGACCTGCTGGTGGGCGCCAAGGAAATCGACGACGAGATTTTCGAGGAAATCGAGACCCAGTTGCTGGTCGCCGATGTGGGCGTGGAAGCCACCGACGTGATCATCGAGGCACTGACCGGCCAGGTCAGTCGCGAAGAACTGGTGGATGCTGACGCCTTGTACGAGTCCCTGCAGAACGAACTACGCAAGCTGCTGGTGCCAGTGGACCAACCGCTCACCATCTACGGCAGCAAGAAACCCTATGTGATCCTGATGGTCGGCGTGAACGGGGTCGGCAAGACCACCACCATCGGCAAGCTGGCCTGCCGCTTCAAGGCGGAAGGCAAGAGCGTGATGCTGGCCGCTGGCGATACCTTCCGCGCCGCTGCCGTGGAGCAGCTGCAGGTATGGGGCGAGCGCAACGACATCCCGGTGGTGGCACAGCACACCGGCGCGGATTCCGCCTCGGTAGTCTATGACGCGGTCCAGGCCGCCCAGTCCCGCGGCGCCGACGTGCTGATCGCCGACACCGCCGGTCGCCTGCACACTCGCGGCAACCTGATGGAGGAGCTCACCAAGGTCACCCGGGTGATGAAGAAACTGATCCCGGATGCGCCCCACGAAGTGCTGCTGGTACTGGACGCCGGCACCGGCCAGAATGCCATCCAGCAGGCGGAACAGTTTCGCGATGCCGCCGGCGTGACCGGGTTGGCACTGACCAAACTCGACGGCACCGCCAAAGGGGGTATCCTGTTTGCCTTGGCCAAACGCACTGGCCTGCCGATTCGCTTTATCGGCGTAGGGGAACGACTGGAAGACCTGCGCCCCTTCCATGCGGAAGAATTTGTGCAGGCATTGTTTGAAGACGTGGCGGGATAAACCAGCTTCAAGCTACAAGCCTCAAGCTGCAACGCGAGACAAACACTGCCATTGGCACCGTCCTCGCCGCGCACACTTGTTTTCCTTGGAGCTTGCAGCTTGAAGCTTGTAGCTGCTTAAGGACTCTCATGATTCAGTTTGACCGGGTCAGCAAACGCTACCCGAACGGCAAAGACGCACTCAGCAAGGTGAGCTTCACGCTCCCCGCCGGGCAGCTGACGTTTTTGACCGGTCATTCCGGGGCGGGCAAATCCACCCTGTTGAAACTGATCATGATGCTGGAGCGTCCCACCCAGGGTCAGGTACTCATTGATAACCAGAATCTGAATGGCTTCGGCAACCGGCAGATCCCACTGCTGCGCCGCAAGATCGGCATGGTTCACCAGAACCACCAATTGCTGTTCGATCGGACCGTGTTCGACAACGTGGCCCTGCCGCTGATTATCGCCGGCTATGCGCGCAGCGATATCGGCAAACGGGTGCGCGCCGCACTCGACAAGGTGGGCCTGTTGGACAAGGAAAAGTTAAACCCGATCATGCTCTCCGGCGGCGAGCAGCAGCGCGTGGGTATCGCCCGGGCGGTGGTCAACAAGCCGCCGCTGCTGCTGGCGGACGAACCTACCGGTAACCTGGACCCGGCCCTCTCCGAGGAGATCATGGACCTGTTCAAGGATTTCGCCCGGGTTGGTGTAGCCGTGCTGATCGCCACCCACGACCTGAGCCTGATCGCCCGCTATAACCACCGCCTGCTGACCCTGCGTGAGGGGCGCCTGATCCACGACGGCGACGAAGGGGGCCACCATGGCAGCTAACAAGGGGCCCAGAAACGCCACCCCGATCAAGGCCAACCGCCAGAAACCGGAGCGAGTGCGCCGGGTGGCCGGGGCGCACAGTGCCCGCACCTCCCTGCAGGACCGTTTCCGCAGCTGGCGTCAACACCATCAGGACTCCTTCAAGGATGCCCTGCAACGGCTTAACGCCGCACGTACCAGCAGTGCCATGACCATTCTGGTGATCGCCATCGCCCTGGCACTGCCTGCCGGGCTGGCGGTGCTGCTGGATAATGCCCGTGCCATTACCCGCGGCTGGGACGGCAATGCCCACCTGTCCGTGTTTATGGAAATGAATATCAGCGAGCAGCGCCAGCGTGATCTGGCCCGGGACTGGCAAGGGCTGGACAACATCAGCCGCACCGAGGTGATTACCCGGGAGCAGGCGTTGGCGGAATTCAAGGCCCTGTCCGGCTTTGGCGACGTGTTGGAGGCCCTGCCGGACAACCCGCTGCCGCCGCTGATTGTGGTCTACCCGGACGAGACCGACCCGGTCACCCTGCGCGCCCTGGAAAACCGCCTCGCAGAGGCGGACGGGGTGGATCTGGTTCAGCTGGACGTGGAGTGGGTGCGCCGTCTGCATGCCCTGATAGAACTGGGCGAACGGCTGATTTCCGCTCTCACCCTGGCGCTGGCCGCCGCCGTGGTGCTGGTGGTGGTGAACACCATCCGCCTGGCCATCGAAAGCCGCCGGGAGGAAATCGTGGTGGTGAAGATCGTCGGCGGCACCGACGGCTTCGTGCGCCGACCCTTCCTCTACTCCGGTTTCTGCTTCGGCTTTGCCGGCGGCGCGACGGCAGTCATCCTTGTACAGGTGGCCCTGTGGTGGCTAGGCGGGCCCATCGACGAACTACTGGCCCTGTACAATAGTGAGGAGTCACTCACCTCCATGGCCGCATCCAGCCTGATCATCCTGCCCGCATTCAGCGGCATCCTGGGGCTTCTGGGCGCCTGGTTGGCCGTGGGCCGGCACCTGGGCGATATCGAGCCGAATTTTTGAGTTGCAAGCTACAAGCTTCAAGCTGCAAGGCGCGGTCAGGGCCGCATCCTAATCCTGTAGGCCGTGCCCGCGCCCAAGGGCTGCAGCGCGAAGCCTATCCATATCCGCTGGCAGCACCACACCCTCGTGTTGCAGCTTGAAGCTTGTAGCTTGCGACAGCCCCCGGAACCTTCCCCCCTCCATCCGTGTCCAATTCCCTGTTCATCCCCGGTTCACATGGCCGGCCTAGACTTGGTGATTGCTCCATCGACCCTCTCAATCGGCGGGAACCTTTTTGCCTATTAGCACTCCAAAGAACCGAGTGCTAAGATCAGCGGCACATACAGGACATAGACTGGTCTTCAACGAGGAGACAACGCGCATGACAAACCCTTCAACGCAAGCACAGGCGCTGATGTTGGCCGTACCGGGTAATAACCTGGACGCCTACATGCGAGCCGTTAATGCCGTGCCGGTTCTCAGCGCAGACGACGAACAACGTTTGGCAGGACAGTATTTCTACGAACAGGACGTGGATGCCGCCCGCAACTTGGTACTCGCGCACCTGCGGTTCGTAGTGCACATCGCCCGCAGCTACACCGGCTATGGTTTGCCCCTGGGCGACCTGGTCCAGGAAGGCAATGTGGGCCTGATGAAAGCGGTGAAACGCTTCGACCCCACCAAGGGCGTACGCCTGGTGAGCTTCGCGGTGCACTGGATCAAGGCGGAAATCCACGAATATGTGATCAAGAACTGGCGCATCGTCAAAGTGGCCACCACCAAGGCCCAGCGCAAACTGTTCTTCAACCTGCGCGGGCAAAAGAAGCGCCTGGGTCGCCTGAGCATGGAAGAAGCGCAACGAGTGGCCGATGATCTGGGCGTTACTGCCATCCAGGTAAAAGAAATGGAAGGCCGCCTGGGTGCCTACGACGCCAGTTTCGATGGCCCCACCAACGACGACGAGGACAGCACCGTAGTGTCCCCGGCCGCGTACCTGCACAGCGACAACAGCGATCCCGCGGACCTGCTGGCCGAACAGGATCAGCAGGAACGGGAAAGCCGCCAACTGGGCTCAGCCCTGATGGCGCTGGACGAACGCAGCCGCGACATCCTCGAGCGCCGCTGGCTGGCCGATCAGAAGTCCACCCTGCAGGACCTGGCGAACGAGTACGGCGTGTCCGCCGAGCGTATCCGCCAGTTGGAAAACAACGCCATCAAAAAGCTGCGTAACGCCATCGCAGCGTAACGCCGACCGCAAAAAGCCCCTCCTTCGAGGGGCTTTTTATTTTCACCGGTTACGTGCTGCGCGCATGCCTGCAAGCGGGTAACATACCGTCCATGAAAATTCTCCTCGTACTCGGCGCCCTTAACGGCGCACTGGCCGTTATCCTCGGCGCCTTCGGTGCCCATGGCCTGAAATCCCGCGTGGATGAATCCATGCTTGCCGTGTGGTCCACCGCCAGCGAATACCATTTCTACCATGCCCTGGCGATGCTGCTGTGTGGGTTGCTGGCCAAGGCGTTTGGCGCCAGCGGCATGGTCACCGCTGGCTGGGTGCTGTTTGCCGGCACCCTGGTTTTCAGTGGTAGCCTGTATGTGCTGGTGCTCAGCGGTCAGAAATGGATCGGCGCCATTACCCCGCTGGGCGGCACCGCACTGATCATTGGCTGGCTGATGCTGGCCTGGTCCCTGTTCAAGGCAGTTTGATCTCTATCATGAAGCTTACCGTCAACGGCGATACCCTGACTCTGGATGGCACCACCATCGCGGATCTGGTCACTCAGCTGAATCTGGCCGGCCGCCGCCTGGCGGTGGAAGTGAACCGGGACATCGTCCCGAAAAGTCAGCATGACGATTTCACCCTGAACGATGGCGATGTGGTGGAAATCGTCCATGCCATCGGCGGTGGCTGACACCACCCGGACCCTATTTATTACGCAGTAACCCGAACCGAGGCGAGGCCCCATGTCCGACCTGCTCACTATTGCCGGCAACACCTATTCTTCCCGACTGCTGATCGGCACCGGCAAGTACAAGGATTTCGAGGAAACCCGCGAGGCTATCGAAACCAGTGGCGCCGAGATCGTCACCGTGGCCATTCGCCGTACCAATATTGGCCAGAACGCAGACGAGCCCAACCTGCTGGATTTCATTAACCCGGACAAGTACACCATCCTGCCCAACACCGCCGGCTGTTTCTCCGCCGAGGATGCGGTGCGCTGTTGCAAGCTGGCGCGGGAACTGCTGGACGGCCATGATCTGGTAAAGCTGGAAGTGCTGGGTGACCAGAAAACCCTGTATCCGAACATTACCCACACCCTGCGAGCGGCCCGGGAACTGATCGATGACGGCTTCAAGGTGATGGTCTATACCAACGATGACCCGATTGTGGCCAAGGAACTGGAAGACATGGGCTGTGTGGCGGTAATGCCGCTGGGTTCACTGATCGGGTCCGGCCTGGGCATTCTCAACCCGCACAGTATCCGTCTGATCCTGGAAGAGGCGAACGTGCCCATCATCGTGGATGCCGGCGTCGGCACCGCCTCCGACGCCGCCCTGGCCATGGAAATGGGCTGTGACGGCGTGCTGCTCAACTCCGCCGTGGCCCATGCACAGAAACCAGTATTGATGGCTTCCGCCATGAGAAAAGCGATCGAGGCCGGGCGCGAAGCTTTCCTGGCCGGGCGCATGCCCCGAAAGGCGTATGCCTCGGCCTCTTCACCGCTGGACGGCATCAGTCGATAAAAAAAAGGCGCCGATCTTGGGGGAGAGTCGGCGCCGGGGTAATGGGGTTTTCAATACCATGACTTGCAGGGTGATAATCACCCACTTGCCATCAAGGTGACGTGAACCCCACCCACTCGCGGTTTTTGCTACAATCGCTCCCCGCTTCAACTCACCTGGCAGCCCCATGCTCGATTTCATCAAACAGGATCAAGACCCGGAAACCGGCAAGGTCATGCGCAAGGTGCGCAGCTTTGTGTTGCGCGAGGGCCGCCTCACCGCCGGACAGCGTAATGCCCTGGATAGCCTCTGGCCGCAATTTGGCCTGGAGCGCGCCGATGGAGTGCTGGATCCACAAGCGGTCTTCGGTCGCGATGCCCCTCGGGTTCTGGAAATCGGCTACGGCATGGGCCACTCCCTGGCGGATATGGCACAGGCCGATCCAGACAAGGATTTTATCGGTATCGAAGTGCATCGCCCTGGCGTGGGGGCCCTGCTGATGGAAATCCAGCAGCGCGGCCTGAACAACCTGCGCAGCTACTGCGATGACGCGGTGGAGATTCTCGAGCTGTGTATTCCCGATAACAGCCTGGCCCGGGTCCAGCTCTATTTCCCCGACCCCTGGCACAAGAAAAAGCACCACAAGCGCCGCATCGTCCAGCCCGCCTGGGTGGCTCTGGTGCATCGCAAGCTGCAACCCGGCGGCGTGCTGCACATGGCCACGGACTGGGAGAATTATTCCGAATACATGATGGAAGTGATGAACGGTGCCGAAGGATTCACCAACACGGCCGGTGCCGGACAATTCTCACCACGGCCGTCATGGCGCCCGGAAACCAAGTTTGAACGCCGCGGAGAAAAGCTCGGGCACGGGGTGTGGGATTTGTTGTTCGAGAAGTCGTAGGGCCTGATTCTGCCAGGCCCTACCGGCCCTACCTCTGCAAACCTTAAAAGAAATACGCTTCCAGACCCAACTGAAGGCTGCTGTATTTCAGGTCATCTCCTCCCTCAACCTCAAAACTGTAACGGTTATAGCTAGCTACCAGAGCGGCGCGCCCCTCATTGATAAGGTATTTGGTACGCAGACCAAAGAAGAAATCCCTGCCATCTTCAGAAAGCCGATCCCGAACACCGGGAGCACTCAGAGTGATGTCACCATCCCAGTTCTGTAGCCCCAGGGTTCCACCCAGGTAGAAATTTTCACTGAGCGGGAACAACAGATCAGCCGCCAGGTATGTACCATCCGCTTCCACGCTGTAGCCACCGAAACCGAGGCCCGAGACATTGATATCGCCGCTCTGCTCACCGAATTTCCGGTAGCCGAAACGCAGGCTGGAAGCCCCTCCGAAGGCGTAGCCGATATAGGCATCAAGGCCGGTATCGAAGCCATCATCATCGGTGGTAATGTCCTGAGACACGAACGCCTGAAACTCATCTTCCAACTGTTCCCCGAAATCCCCCCGGTCCAGCGACAAGCCACCACCAACCATGAAGCCGGAAGGCTCTTGAGCCAGTACAGCCGACGTCAGCCCCAGCAAACATACCCCCACAAACACATTTTTCATCGTTCCCTTCCCTTCGTTTGAAATAACGAAGGAGCCTAGCCGGTCCATCCGGAATGTAAAGTTTTGCACATCGTTTTGAGATATCACTTACACGTCTTTCAGCAATCTCCCACTGACGACCCCTGTCGCTCCCATCCCCCCCAGCACCAGCAAGGCCCAGTCATTCCCCAACAGCGCCACCCCGGCACTGATGCCACCCACCGCCAACAATAGAACGCCGATAACGGTATTACTGACGGCGGTGTAGTCCGTGCGTTTGGTGCCACCGGCCATGTCCACCATGTAGGTCTTGCGGCCGATACGCACGCCGGCATGGGCAATGGCGAGCACAAAGAAGGCCAACGGGTACAACCAGTGGAGCCAATCCGCTTGCGGCCCCCACGCGGCAAGCCCACCGGCCAGCAGACAGACCAGCGCCGCCAGCGCCCCACCCCGCACCATCACATTGCGGCTGGAGGTATCAGCCATATAGCCCCAGACCGTGGCGCTGACGGTGCTGGCCAGACTGGAGGCCAGTACAAAGCTGCCCAGCAGCAGCGGTAGAGAAGCCTGCTCCTGGGCCACCAGCACCAGGAACGGTGAAGCCAGCGACGAGGCCATCAGCAAGGCGCGGGTGATCACAAAGCGGCGAAAAGGGGCATCGGTTTTCAGCAAGCCAAGGCTGGCCAGCGCTTCCTTGAAGGCGTTGTTGCCGCCTTCGCTGGCCCCAGGATACTCATCGACGGTAAAGAACACCGCGGCAGCCACCAACCAGGCCACCCCTGCCGACGCCAACAACGCGCCATAGAACGCCATGGACGGGTCCTCACCCCCGCGGAAGATCACCAGTGACAGCGCAAACGTGATCGCCCCCGACAGCGTGGCGGACAACCCGGTAAGGCGACCACGGCGAGACTTGGGGATGCATTTCCCCTGCACATCCTTCATGGCCACTGAGCAGAAGCCGCGACTGATACTGAACAGCACCAACAAACCGATAATCGTCAGACCTGCCTGCATTCCCTCCAGTAACCAGACCGCGGCGGCCATTGCCAGCACGGCAATCCCCTGCAGCGCCGCCCCCAGGGTCCAGAAGCCCTTGCGTACCGGGTAGCGACGCACCAGGGCGCCGATCATCAACTGGGGGATCAGCGAGCCGGATTCCCGAATGGGCACCAGTAACGCCGCCAGGTAAGACGGCGCTCCTACCGCGGTGATCAGCCAGGCCAGCACGGTTTTCGGGTTGATCAACAGATCGCCGATCTTGGTCAGGGTGTTCGCGCTGATGATACGAAAGAAATTCCCGGGCACCTCCCGACAGGCGGCATCACTGATGTCCGTGCAGGTTCGGGCGTCTTCCTCATTGGCCACCTGGGCGTAGAGGCGGTCGAGAAGATCCTGTTTTGCCATGCTTCACCCCATCTTGATCACTTTTTGACCCGGCACTCACTGTGGCAGGCTTAGCGTGAACCCAACATATAACGACGGAGGGTAAGACGCATGTATCGGGTTTACTATCTCGTCCCCAACCTGCAACAGGTCAGCAACGCGATCACCCGCCTGGATACCGCCGGTATCAGTGGAGATCGTATTCATGTCATGGCACGGGATGCCGGTGAGCTGGATCGCCACGGCATCAACGCCACCACCCCCTGGGAAGATACCGACATCATGAGTAATGGCTATAGCGGCGCCACCCGCGGCCTGCTGATCGGTCTGCTTGCCGGTTATGCCATCGCGTTCATCGATCCATGGGGCGTGGATGCCCATCTGGGTGTATGGCTGCTTACTGCCCTGTTTTTCACCTGTTTCGGTGCCTGGGCCGGCGGTCTGCGCGGCATTTCCCAGTCCAATCATCATCTGGCCCCCTACCTGCAGTCAGTGAAAAACGGCAATTACCTGCTGCTGATCGATGTGGATCGCAAACATGAACGCAATCGCGTCCACCAGGCGCTGGATCATCACATCGACATCCGCAACCACAGCGAAGAGGAACATTTCTCCCCTCTGGCATAAATCATCCACTGATTCGCAGGCCAACCGCCCGGTCGCCGATTGCACGGCCACCGGGCGGGCTTTAGACTTTGCGGCATCCTTTGCAAGCGAGTCATCATGCCGCAACAGATCCCCGACGACGCTCCATGGTCTGCTGAAGACTCTGTAGGTCTGGTCGAGCCCAAAACGCTCCAGTTTGATACTGCTCTCGAACTGGAATGCGGCCGTACCCTGACGTCCTACGAGCTGGTCTACGAGACCTACGGCACCCTCAACAGCAACGCCTCCAATGCGGTGCTGATTTGCCATGCCCTGTCCGGCCACCACCATGCCGCCGGCTATACCAGCAAGAGCGACAAGCGTCCCGGCTGGTGGGATGCCTGCATTGGCCCCGGCAAGGTGATCGATACCAATCGTTTTTTCGTGGTCAGCCTGAATAACCTGGGTGGCTGCCATGGCTCCACCGGCCCCGCGTCCATCAACCCGGAAAGCGGTCAGCCCTGGGGGCCGGATTTTCCCATGATGACGGTAAAGGACTGGGTGAACAGCCAGGCCCGGCTGGCGGATGTGCTGGGCATTTCCCGCTGGGCCGCGGTCATCGGTGGCAGCATGGGCGGCATGCAGGCACTGCAGTGGTCCATCGACTATCCGGACCGGCTCAGCCATGCGGTGGTCATCGCGGCGGCACCGAAACTGTCTGCCCAGAACATTGCCTTCAATGAAGTGGCGCGCCAGTCGATTCTTACCGATCCCAACTTCCACGGCGGGCGCTATTACCTGCACGACACCTACCCCCGTCAGGGGCTGATCCTGGCGCGCATGGTCGGCCACATCACCTACCTGAGCGACGACGCCATGCGCATGAAGTTCGGCCGCGATCTGCGTGCCGGTCGCTTCCATTTCGGCTTCGACGTGGAATTCCAGGTGGAATCCTATCTGCGCCATCAGGGCGAAGTGTTCTCGCGCAATTTCGACGCCAACACCTACCTGCTGATGACCAAGGCGCTGGATTATTTCGACCCGGCCCGGGAATTCGATAATTCCCTGGAAACCGCCCTGGCAAAACCGGAGTGCAAATTCCTGGTCATGTCGTTCACTTCCGATTGGCGTTTTGCGCCGGAGCGCAGCCGCGAAATCGTCAACGGCCTGGTCCATGCCGGCCGCGATGTGAGCTACGCGGAAATCGATACGCCCAAAGGCCACGACGCCTTCCTGCTGGATATCCCCGAATACACCAAGCTGTTCGGCGCCTATATGCACAGGGTCGCCAACGAAGTGGAAAACGGCGTCAACAATGTGGAGGCAGGCAACCATGCGTGATGACCTGCAACTGATCAGTGACTGGATCCCCGCTGACGCCAGCCTGCTTGACCTGGGCTGTGGTGACGGCACCCTGCTGGCCCATCTGCAGCATCACAAGCAGATTCGCGGCTACGGCCTTGAGATCAACCAGGACAACCTGGCGGCCTGCTTTGAAAAAGGCGTCAATGTTCTGGAGCAGGATCTGGACGAAGGCCTGGGCAATTTCCAGAATCACCGCTTCGATTACGTGGTGATGACCCAGGCCCTGCAGGCCGTGCTGCGCCCGGACCAGATTCTCAATGAAATGCTGCGCGTGGGCCGCGAGGCCATTATCACCTTCCCCAACTTCGGTCACTGGCGAGTGCGCGCCTACCTGGGCCTGAAAGGACGGATGCCGGTGTCTTCCACGCTGCCCTACGAGTGGTACAACACCCCCAACATCCACTTGTGCACCGTGCAGGATTTCGAGACCCACTGTCGCAAGAGCAATATTCGCATCCTGGAACGGCAGGTGATCAACCGCCGTCATCGCAGCGGTCTGCTGGCACGGCTCTGGCCCAACCTGTTCGGGGAAATTGCGATCTATCGGGTGACGGTATAAAAGCAGCTACGAGCTAAACCGTTAGATAACGAAGAGCCGGGCACCCACGTTCCCGGCTTTTCTCTTTTCCTCGCAGCTCGTCGCTAGAAGCTCGCAGCTAACGACGTCAGGAGTTTTTCATGGAAAAAATCGTTCTCGCCTCCGGCAACGCCAAAAAACTCGCCGAAATGCAGCGCCTGCTGGAGCCGCTGAATATCGAGGTGGTGGCCCAGAGTGAGTTTTCCGTGCCGGAAGCGGATGAAACCGGTACCACCTTTGTGGAAAACGCCATCATCAAGGCTCGCAATGCCAGCAAATACACCGGCCTGCCCGCCATCGCCGATGATTCAGGCATTGAAGTGGCAGCGCTGAAGGGGGCACCCGGAGTGTACTCGGCGCGTTTTTCCGGGGTCGGCGCCACCGATGCCAAAAACAATGCCTTGCTGGTGGAGATGCTGACCGATGCGCCCGACGTCTCCCGTGACGCCCGCTATGTGGCCGTGATCGTACTGATGCGCCACGAGGATGATGCCACGCCGTTAATCTGCCAGGGCACCTGGAACGGGGAAATCGTACTGGAGGCCCAGGGAGATCAGGGTTTTGGCTATGACCCGCATTTCTTCGTGAGAGAAAAGCACTGCACCGCCGCCCAGCTACCCGCGGAAGAGAAAAACGCCATCAGCCACCGGGGCAAAGCCATGGCCCAACTGATTCAGGCACTGCAGTAAGCGTCACACGCCGCCTTCACCTGGATATCGCCCCTGCCTGCTAACATGTTCGGCCAATGCAGCAGGGATGCCATATATGCGAAAACACCAACTTGCCACTGCCAGTATCCTGGTATCGCTGGTCTCACTGGCCCAAGGCAGTGGTCTGGAGGGCAGCTTCCAGTCTCAATGGCAAAGCCGCTATGTGACCGAAGGGCGGGACAACCTGGACAGCAACCCACTGGTTTCCGCCGGCGTTGATTTGACTCATCAGGCAGTCACTGCCGGAGTCTGGCAGGCTTGGGCCAATGGCAGTGATTACAGGGAAAACAATCTCTTCGTGGAATACGCTCCCTATGTGGAGCACTGGAGCCCCTACCTCAACGTCACCTACCTGCAGTTTCACCCGCAAGGCGCAGATGATGTGGAAACCGGTGCCGGTTTTACCGCGCCGATTCAGCCCTGGTTATCCGTGTCTCTGGATGGCACCTGGAGCAAACAAGCCTCTGGCGCTTTCTATGCCCTGACGCTGCACACCCAGAGAGAGCTGATCCCTAACTTGACCGGTAAACTGCATATCACCCAGACCTACGATGACGGTTATGCCAGTGACGATTACAACGGCCCGAACCACAGGGAGGCAGGTGCTCATTTACTCTGGGACGTACTGCCTGCACTGGAACTGCATGCGGGCTGGCAGCATAGCTGGGCCGGAGAAGACGTACGCCGGGACGGCGGTGATGATCTCAGCTGGGGCCAGGTCGCCTGATCCGTTATTTCTGAACGCGGGCCAGCCAGCGATCCAGGGCATTGGCGAATCTCGCCTTGTCCTGGCCAGAATAACTGCTGGGGCCACCGGTCTGCATGCCGGCCGAGCGCATCTCCTCCATGAAATCACGCATGTTCAAGCGTTCGCGCACGGTATCCTTGTCCAGCCAATGTCCGTGTGGGGTTACCGCCTCTGCCCCTTTGGCGACCACCTCTGCCGCCAGCGGGATATCCTGGGTCACGACAAGGTCGCCGGGTTCGCAGCGGCGCACAATTTCGTTATCGGCCACATCAAAACCCTGCCCCACCTGAATGGCACGGATCAACGCAGAACGCGGCACGGCCACCGGCTGATTGGCCACCAGCGTGCACGGAACCTGCACCCGCTGAGCCGCCCGAAACAACACTTCTTTCACCGGCCGCGGACACGCGTCGGCATCTACCCAGATATGCATAAATCAGTGAACAGTTAAAAGTGAATAGTTAACAGCGAAGGTCAAAAGACACACACCTCCACCCCGGCAGTTTGCTACCATACCCGAACCAGGTGAATTTTAGCTGTTCACTGTTCACTTTTAACTGTTCACTGCCCTCATGCCCCTCAAGAACCCGCCCCTCTCCCTCTACATCCACACTCCCTGGTGTGTGCGCAAATGCCCTTATTGCGATTTCAATTCCCACGAGCGGGGTGAATTGCCAGAGGCGGCTTATCTGCAGGCACTGCTGACGGACCTGGATCAGGATCTGTCGCTGGTCGGGGACCGACCGGTGGAAACCGTGTTTATTGGCGGCGGCACACCGAGCCTGCTGTCCGGGGATTTTTATCAGCAACTGTTTCAGGGTATCCGGCAACGACTATGCCTGAGCGATCAGGCTGAAATCACTCTGGAAGCCAACCCTGGCACGGTGGAAGCGGGTCGCTTTGCCGGCTTTCGAGAGGCCGGCATCAACCGGCTGTCGATCGGGGTGCAGAGCTTCAACAATACCCATCTGCAGGCCCTTGGGCGCATCCATGATGCCAGTGCCGCCATTGATGCCGCCCGCCAGGCCCGGGAAGCCGGCTTCACCACCTTCAACCTGGATATCATGCATGCCCTGCCAGGACAGAGCAGGGCCCAGGCCCTGGAGGACCTGCAACAGGCCATGGAGCTGCAGCCGACACACCTGAGCTGGTACGAACTCACCATCGAGCCCAACACCGTCTTCTACCGCTCCCCCCCCGACCAGCCGAGCCCTGACAACATGGCCGATACCGAAGAGGCCGGCTTTGCCCTGCTGGCCAGTCAGGGGTTTCACCGCTATGAGGTTTCTGCCTTTTCCCAGGACGGCCGTGCCTGTCGACATAACCTGAATTACTGGCAATTCGGTGATTATCTGGGTATCGGCGCAGGCGCCCACGGCAAGATCACCAATGCAAGCCGAGGCACCATCCACCGCTACCAGAAAACCCGTAAGCCGGAAGACTATCTGGCCAACCCGGAAGAAGCCCGCCGCCAGTACCAGCCAGTGGCAGAAGACGACCGCTTGTTTGAAGCCCTGATGAACGGCCTGCGACTCGTGGACGGCATCCGGTTACAGACTGTAGAGGACAACACCGGCCTTCCTGCGGCACAATGGATAAAGAATCTGGGGGAACTCCGGCAACAGGGATTGCTGGAGATCACCGCTCAGCGACTGCACTGCACCGACAAGGGCATGCACCACCTGAACGGGGTATTGGCGAAGCTGGCAGAGGCGCTATAACAAAGCGCTTGAACCACTCCCCAATGCTATCCACACTGTTTCCATGCATCACAACAGATACCGACTATGATCAAGACACGGAGCGGGCGCGAACAGGCGCTGGCAGAACGCGAACAACTGTTTATTGAAGCCACCCGCCAGCAACTGTGCAACGAAGGCCTGCTCGGCATCCAGATGGCTGCCATTGCCCGAAGCTGCAATTTTGCTACCGGCACCCTTTATCACCATTTTGCCTCGAAAGAAGACCTGCTGATTGCGGTCTGTACAGAACTGACCACCACTCGCCGGGACTATTTCCAGCGCGTCGCCGACTCCAACCTGAGCACCCGTGACAAGATGCTGGCCTTCGCCGTGGCCTATGCCCTGTTTGCCCAGCACTACCCGGAACACTTCCGCCTGGAACAATATGTAATGACCGAAGTGGTCTGGCAGGCAGCGTCCGCCAACCGTCGGGAGCAACTGCTGGAAGCGACCCAGCCCATTGGGCGCATGGTGGAACAGGTGGTCAAGGACGCCATGGAAAACGGCGAACTGGAAACCCACGGTCTGGCGCCGCTGGCTTTCAGCATCGGCCAATGGTCCATGAGCATGGGCATGCACACCCTGATCCATGCGGAAGGGATTCTGGACATGTACGACCTGAAAGACCCCTACCGGATGTTGCTGCGCAATATCCAGCTACAGCTCAATGCCATGCAGTGGCAGCCGCTAGCTGGCGATCCTTTCGACGATGCTGAACTCGACCAGAAAGTAGATGACTTGTGCAGAACACTTTTCAGCGATCTTTGCAGTGAAAAGAAGCATTGTCTCGCGCTTGGCTGACAAGCCCAGCCCTCCAAGCTTCTTCTCACATAAAAAAACCCGCGAATGCGGGGTTTTTTTATTAGCCATTTCCAGGGCAGGAAAAGACTAGAACTTCCATACAGCAGACACGGAAGGCCCATCAATGCTGATGTCGTATTCATCATCACGATATTGGGTATATTCAGCATTGATGCCGATACGATCCGTCAGATCCATGTCTACGCCTGCAGCATAGGAGGCATCATTCCAGTTATCACGACCTGAGACACTCCCGTCCAGACGCTCTCGACCACCAGCTGCACCCACAGCCGCATAGGGCGTCAGGGCTGTCTTGTTTTCCCATTTCACCCGCAGATATGCGCCATAAAAATAATCCTGCTTGTACTCCACATCTGCACCGCCGAAGGTTTCTTCGTGATTCACGACGGTGGTGCCCAGTCTCAGTTCGGCACCGAAGTAGGGTGAAATATCAGCACCCAGTTTGGCAACCAGATTCCCGGTATCAAATTCACCATCGCTGAAGGAACGGTCACTGTGGTCAAGCTGCGCGTAACCCACGGCAAGGTACCCATCAGCATGGGCATTACTGGCGGACATCCCAAGCACACACAGCGCTAGAGAGGCATAAACCTTTTTCATGTCGACTCCTTGTTATTCAGCCTTGCCGGCTTATTTTTCCTGAGCTTTTCTTGTTTTCTTTTCAGCAACAAGCTGGTCGTGCTGGGCCGGGGTGCAGCCGAGACAACGCAGAAACGTGCTGCGGGCCGGAGCTCTTACCAGTTTCTCGGCAGCCTCATCTTCATTACCCCCCAGCAGACTGACTGGCAGCGTGACGGTAAAGAGCGCAAAGCCCACCAGCGTTGAGGCCGCCAGCACCGGGCGGGCAATCAGGGCGTCCCCGATCATGGCCACTTCGCCTGGGCGATTATCCACGTCCCCCATGGATCGGGCATGGGTAGCAAGCGGCGTCATTGCACTCAGCACCAAGGTGGAGGCGAGAACAGATGCCACTACCGGGCGCTTTGCTCGCTTCATGGTGAATCCCTCTTGTGTTTTTATAGTTAAAGTATCGCTGACATTGTTCCAGCTAAGTCGTTAATATTCCGACAATTGCATCACAATCTACACCTTTGTTCGTAGCCCAGCAATAGGTTGCATGGTCAATTCATGACCAACTTCCCCTGGCTGCGGACCCGGTCTCACCCGAGGCAAGCTCCTCACAAGACGCCCTGCATGCAAGGGCCCCTAGCGCTGGCACTGCGGGCAATAGCAGGTACTGCGCTGGCCATGGCGATCTGCCTTGAGCAACGCCCCACATTGCAGGCAGGGCTGCCCGGCCCGACCATAGACATTAAGGGACTGGGCAAAATAGCCTGGCTGGCCATCCGCACTGGTAAAGTCTTTCAGGGTCGTGCCTCCCGCCTCGATAGCCTTGGCAAGCACCGCCCGAATGGCATCCGCCAAGCGCTGATACCGCTCCCGGGAAATCCGGCCTGCCGCCCGGGAAGGATGGATGCCAGCAAGAAACAGGCTCTCCTGCGCATAGATATTGCCCACGCCGACCACCGTGGCGTTATCCATGATGAAGCTCTTTACCGCCACCTTGCGACTCCGCGAGCGGGCAAAAAGCCAGTCACCATCGAAACCCTCCCCCAATGGCTCCGGACCAAGCGCCGCCAGTAACGAATGGGGCTCGCCTCCAGGCTGATACAACACGCTGCCAAAACGGCGCGGATCGTTGAAACGAAGCACCTTGCCACTGTCTAGCAGCAGATCCACATGGTCATGCTTGCGCAGCGGCAGAGCGGCTTCGACCACTCGCAGAGTGCCGGACATGCCGAGGTGAATCATCACCTGGCCCGCCTCCAGCTCAATCAGCAGATATTTGGCCCGGCGGCGCAGAGCAATGACGGGGCAGTCCTTCAGCCCATACAGGCCATCGCTGACCGGCCAGCGTAAACGCGACTCACGCACGGTGACGCCTTTCAGGATGCGCCCTTCCAGATGGGGGCGAATGCCTCTGAGGGTGGTTTCCACTTCGGGTAATTCGGGCATGAAAAAAGCAGTGAATGGTTAATAGTTAACAGTGAATAGTTAAAATTCACCCGCTTCGGGTATGGTAGCACCACCGGGGCCAACAGATACGCCCTGTTTTTCGCTGTTAACTTTTCACTGTTCACTGTTCACTGTTCACTGCTATGTCCGTTTCCTACTGGCTCGGCGTCGACACCGGCGGCACTTTTACCGATTTTGTACTGCTCGGGGACGGCGAACCGCGCATTCACAAGGTACTGTCCACGCCCTCAGCTCCCGAACAGGCCATCCTGCAAGGCATAGGCGAGCTTGGGCTCGGGGACGCCATGAGTGCGGGCCAGCTGGCCATCATCCACGGCACTACGGTGGCTACCAATGCGGCACTGGAAGGCAAAGGCGCCCACACAGTGCTGATCACCAACCAGGGGCTGGAGGATATTCTTCGCATCGGCCGGCAGAACCGGGCAGAGCTGTACAACCTGACGCCGACACCACCGCCCTCGGTGCTGGAGACCCTACCCGTTGCCGGAACACCTTGCCGACTTGATGCCCAGGGCAAGGAAGTAACACCACTCAATGACGCCGAGCTGTCAAAACTGGTGGAGGAGGTGCTTGCCCACCAGCCGCAATCTGTGGCCCTGTGCCTGCTGTTTTCCTACCTGAATCCGGCCCATGAGCAGCGCATCCGCCAGGCCCTGGAGGCTGCCGGCCTGCCGGTCAGTGCTTCCCACGCCATTTTGCCCACACGGGGAGAGTATGAGCGTGGCATGGCCACCTGGCTGAATGCCTGGCTGGCTCCGAAAGTGTCGGACTATCTGCAACGCCTGCAGCAGGCGACGACGCCCGCGCCACTGGCCATCATGCAATCCCACGGCGGCACCATTGCCTCCGATCAGGCCGCCGACCTGGCAGTTAATCTGCTGCTGTCCGGCCCTGCCGGCGGCCTTGCCGCCGCCAAGCGGCTGGGCGAGCAACTCCAGCAACCGCAACTGATGACCTTTGACATGGGCGGCACCTCCACGGACGTTGCCCTGCTGGACGGCGACCTGAGGCTAACCCAGCAGGGCCACATTGGCCCCTATCCGGTGGCGGTTCCCATGGTCGATATGCATACCATCGGCGCCGGTGGCGGCTCACTGGCCTATGTGGATGATGCGGGCCTACTCCACGTGGGGCCGCATTCCGCTGGCGCCGACCCGGGGCCAGCCTGTTATGGCCGTGGCGGTGACCGGGTCACAGTCACCGACGCCAATGTAGTGCTCGGCCGTCTGCAACCGGATTTCGCCCTGGGCGGGACCCTGTCACTGGATGTGGCCGCCGCGAAAAATGCCATGCAGCAGCTGGCAACACAGCTTGGGCTCGGCATGGAGGAAACGGCCGAAGGGGTATTGGCACTGGCCAATGAACACATGACCCAGGCACTACGGGTGATTTCCATCCAGAAAGGCTTCGACCCGGCGGATTTTGCCCTGCTCAGTTTTGGCGGTGCCGGTGGCCTTCACGTCTGCGCCCTGGCAGACAATCTGGGCATGCGCCGGGCCATTGTCCCCCGTCGTGCCGGCGTCCTTTCTGCCGAGGGGCTGGTGTATGCGCCACGTAAACGCGAACACCTGCAGGCGCTGCCCGAGGACAGTGACGACAAGGCACTGCAATCCCTGATCGCTGCTCTGCAACTGCAAGGCGACGAAGAGCTGATTCACGAAGGGGTCCCTGAGCGCGACATTCAGCACCGGGTCTTTGTGGATATGTGTTACCAGGGCCAATCATCCGTATTACAGATACCATGGCAAATTGACGCCGCAGTGCGAGAAAAGCAGTTCCACGCTGCCCACGAGCAGCGCTTCGGCCACCGCCTCGCACTGCCAGTACAACAGGTGAATATCCGGGTGCAAAGCCTGGCCACCACCTCGCCGCCTCGCCAACCGCCTTTGCCTGCGCGCACCGGCAAGGCGACCCGACACGCGCAACTGCCCGGCGTGAACCAGCCGGTGACCGTTTATGACCGTGAAGCCCTGGGCACCGGCCAGACCCTGCATGGCCCGGCATTGATCAGCGAAGCGGTGGGAACGACCTGGCTGGCCCAGGGCTGGCAGGCCTCGGTGGATCAATATGGGCATTTCTTGCTGGAACGCTCTCCCACCTGACGCCAATCCGTTTGGGCGATCTCTGGCCGCATCACCCGGGTTTTGCTTTTTTACGTCCTGCGTCAGGCGTCAGGTCCAGGCGCTCTTTTTCCTACCGTTCATCCGCCCCTGGCCAACCCTTGGCCCGAAAGTCCGAATTTGACCCATCCGGCACCTTCTTCCTGTCATCCCGACTGGGCACAATAGGAGCTCCGTTTTTACCTTGTGCGACTTTCATGCTGAATTATCTGAGCAACGGCCTGCTGGCCCCGAGTCTGGGTGTCCTGATTCTGATCACCCTGGCCATGACCCACATCACCATTGTCGGCGTCACCGTATACCTGCACCGCTATTCCGCCCACCGGGCCCTGGAACTGCATCCGGTGCTGAAACATTTCTTCCGGTTCTGGCTGTGGCTGACCACCGCTCAGAACACTCTCGAGTGGACCGCCATCCACCGCAAGCACCATGCTAAATGCGAAACCGAAGACGACCCGCACAGCCCGCAGGTCAAAGGCATCAAAAAGGTCCTCAGCGAAGGTGCCGAGCTTTATCGTGAAGAAGCGGAAAACCAGGAAACCCTGAAAAAGTACGGCGCCGGCTGCCCGGACGACTGGGTTGAGCGCAATATCTATTCCCGTTTCCCCATGGGCGGCGTGACTCTCATGGCCGTGATCGACCTGCTGCTGTTTGGTGCCGCCGGCATCACCGTATGGGCGATTCAGATGATGTGGATTCCACTGTTCGCCGCCGGTGTCATCAACGGCATCGGCCATTACTGGGGCTATCGCAACTTCGAGTGCGCCGATGCTTCCCGCAATATTTCGCCCTGGGGCATCCTGATCGGCGGTGAAGAGCTGCACAACAATCACCACACCTACCCGAACTCCGCGAAACTGTCCGTGCGTCGCTTCGAGTTCGATATGGGCTGGGCCTGGATTCGTCTGTTTGAAATGCTGGGTATGGCCAAGGTGAAAAAAGTCGCCCCCAAACCGGCCTTCGAGAAAAGCGCCAGCAAAGTGGACCTGGATGCACTTCGCGGCATCATGCAGCATCGCTTTCAGGTAATGGCTACCTATCGCAAGACTGTCATCGTGCCAGTTTTCAAACAGGAACAGTCCCGCGCTTGCGACGCTACCCGCGACTTGTATGCCCGTGCCCACGCCCTGTTTCATCGCGACATCAGCCTGATCAAGCCCGGCCAGAAAAAGCGGCTGCAGAAGCTGACGGAAAGCAACGAAACCCTGGATGCCATCTACCAGTTCCGTTTACGCCTGCAGGACATCTGGACCCAGACCAGCCGTAATTCTTCGGAGATGGTAGAAGCTCTGGAGCAGTGGTATCACGATGCCCGAGAGTCAGGCATTGCGGCCCTGCAGGAGTTTGCCGACCAGCTGACTCGCTATCGGCCAGCGACTGTGTCGCACTGATTTTCAGTTGTCGAGCACCACAAAAAAGGCCGCATTTTTGCGGCCTTTTTTTGTGGTGCCAGGTTGGCAGTCTTCGAAGAACACGAAACTCAATATCCAGGCTGAAGCAGAGGAGAGGGCGCGAATAGGCAGAGTACTCCAGTGCCAACATCACCTCTGATTAGCCGTTTCCTAAAAGAGCGACCGAAAGGGCCATCACTGATCCGGCTGCTCAACCGCAATATTCTCGATCAGTTGGATACCATCCTGGTTGGCCGCACTGACATTAACGCTAATACCCCCCAGCCCAACACCCAGGGTTCGTAGCAAAGGATTGATAACAGCCTCCGCGAGGCTTGATATGACATCATTCAAAAGCACAAGCACCGGATCCACAATAGGGGTCAATAGCGGCGTCAGGTTAATCAAGCCAAAATTGCTCCTGAGAAGCGAAGCCTCATGAACCGTTATATCCAGATCCAGACCAGACAACCCATCACCCAGATCGTTGTGTTGTGACTGATCGCATCCTTCAATTGGATCACAATACAAATTATAGCGAGGGTCCATGAACACCGTTTCTTCAACACCGGGAACCTCCCCCTCCACTTCCGCGTTCAGATAAAGTATGCCTTCGATGGGGGGAAGCAGCCCAGACAACAGCGACAATCTACCAACATTTGCTTCCAATCGCTCTGGCAGTAACTCGCCCCCCGGCCCCAACCGCCCGGTTACAATACGAGCCACTTCCCGCTCAAGATTAACGCCAAACTCCACCGAGTTTGAGCGCCCTCTAGCGCAATCAGCGGAAATTAATTGGCCTTCGCCGCCGCCTGCATTGACGGCCAGAGGGACCGTTAAATCCGCAAGAGAAAATGTCAGCAGGGGACCCAGGCTTATCGGCAACAATTCTACCTGTGCGGATAACTGCAACGTCACATCCGGCGCATAAAAACGGGTGACCCATTCCCCATCCGCGTCCTGACGAGCAGGACCGACAGCTACAGTCGGTGGCTCACCCACGTTCAAGCCAAGGTCCACCGAATTAATATTGGCGATAAGCGGGACAGACAGGTTGTTGATAGTTAGCGGCAACGACAGCAGGCCGCCGGCTCCAGCCTGCTGCTGCTCAGCCAGATTGAGCACCAGGCTGATGACTAGATCATAGACAGGAAACTCACTGGAAGCAGGAACAGAGGCATTTTCCACCACATTGATAATGTCTCCCACTTTGACAGTATCGATTCCTTGGGCCGTTACAATATCATCCAATAGATCGGCAACCGGCGCCGTAACGTCTCCAACATCACCAATGGCCGCCGCTAATTCGGACGCATCAAGCGCCAGGAGATCCACCAGGTCATCAACACCGACTGCTGTCAACAAATCGCCTAATTGCACGGTGGTATTTTCTAGGCTGTTGAGGTCAGTCGGATCAAGACTGAACCCCGGCTGATTGAGAACAACGCCTAGCAAACTGCCCAGCAAGGTGGCATCACCGCCCACGCCTGCAGTGCTGCCAGCCGCACTGACGGTTGCCACCACCTCCTTGCGCACAGCAGCATTGACGGAAATATCAATGCCCCCGAACACCGATTGCGGCAACAGCATGGAAATCGGTTCTGTGCGGGTATAGCTCACCAGCACCGCATTACTTTGTTCGATAATATTGACGGGAGCGAAAGCCACCACACCATCATTATCGGTATCATCAATCACACCGAGCTGCACTTCCAGCTCTTCAGCAGCACCCTGAAAGCCCTGGGCGGCTGCCGCCGCCAATGCGCGCTGCTGGACAAGGGCAGTGCTGGGTGCTTGCCCACCACAGGCCTGAGCCTCTCCTGCTGCAGCCTGGGCCGCCACATTCACTTGAGCCTGCATATCACTGCGCAAACTGTAAAGGCGCGCACCATCCAGCGCCATGACCGTGAGGGTAATGACGATCAACAGCAACAGCGGGGTAATGACTGACAAGGCCCCGCGTTGCCGGAGACGGTTAATTGTCGTCTCGGGTCTGTTCACCGAAGCTTTCCGGAATCGCGGTACGGAAGGAGTCTGCCAGTCGGCGCTGGGTATCCACATAAAGCGGCGCAGCCAGCTCGCTCTGCCCTGCCGGGCGAGAATCGCGCTGCTGGTTGAGCAACCAGTCAGTCACTGTCTCGGATTCATTGCTGACGACCTGCCCGGAAACACCAAAGCTATAGGTTTGCTGCGGTTCCGCCGCCAGAACCGCTCCAGGCAACACGAGTATCAAGGCCAGTTTTTTCATTGTCGGGTCCTCCCGAACTGTTCACTGAGCTTCTCGGCATAGGCGATTTCATCCTCCGAGAACCCATAATTGGACTGTAACGCTTGCAGCCCCTCACGGTCATCGGTCATCAGATAGGCTACTGCCAGATTCTGACGAACCGGTCCCTTGCCATTCGCCAGTTCCAGGGCGGTACGCAACTCGAAGGCGGCATCTTCATAACGCCCAACCAGCATCAACGCATAGCCATAATCATTACGCACCTGTGAGGTGGCGGGCGCAAGGCTTCGTGCACGCTCCAGATGGGACAGTGCCGCCATCACCTCATGACGCTTTAGCAGCACCATACCTAGCCCATGGCGGCTGCGCCCATCATCACAGCGGTTGGCCAAGGTCCGGTATACCTGTTCGGCCTCATCAAGCTTGCCGGAGGCCGCCAGCAACTGGCCGTATCGCAACCAGTGGTCAATGGCGCTCATGGGCTTGCTTTCCAGCTGAGCAAGAGCCGCATAATTGCGCCCCTTGGCCATCAGGGTATCGACCATTTCCAGATCCACACGCTGCTCTGGCTGCAATGCGTCCTTGCAGGCAATTGCTGATACATCCACTGTGCCGGGGGCCGACTCCGGCACTGACTGGTGGGCACAACCCGCCAGCAATACCAGTGCTCCCCAAACCATGCCACGCATGTTGTTACTCCCTTGTTATCGTGCCAATGCATCGGCGATGGAAATCACCGCCGGTCCGCCGATCAAGATGAACAGTGCTGGCAGCATGAACGCCATCATTACCACCGTCATCTTGGCGCCAATCCGGTTAGTTTCCTCCCGGATGCGGCTACGTTCCACGTTCTGGGCTTCTTCAATAATCTGATCCAGGCTCGCTGAGACACCCGCACCCAGTTGGCTGCTTTGCTTCATCAGCACCACATAGCTACGCAACACTGGAATACGCTTGTTCTCACCCAATTCATCCAGCGCCTGTGTGCGCTCCGCACCAGACTTCATCAGCCGGTTAAAGCGATCTATCCGCATAATGAGAATGGGTAGAAGTGGTCGACCCTGGCGGCCGATGATGCGCAGCACTCGTTCCAGCGAGAGCCCCGCCTCCATCAGCATTCGCGTCATGTGACAAAGCTCAACGGCTTCCAGGTTCTGCCGCAACTCGGCCTGAGCACCCATGCCACGAATCGTCCGCCGCGGCACAATAAACCCTAGAGCCGACGCCAGCAGACCACCCAGCAAACCAAAAACCAGAAACCCCACCAACGCCACCAGGCCCGGCAGCAGCCAGCAGGACAGCAGATAGATAACCTGGGATTGTTCGCGGCTCTTGCCCATGCCTGCCAGCGCCTGGCGAATCTCCTGATAATCGCCGGAAGCGACAGAGGAATCCGTCAATGCACTGGAAAGCTTCCAGAGCCAGAACCCCCGATCCTCATCGTCCCGATGACTGCCGCTATCCTGCAAACGCTGACTGACACGCGCGCGAAGCGCCCAGTCCCGAGTCTTGTATACCAGCCACAAGGACAACGCGGACAGAAGAATGGCGATTATCAGCAACACATTATTCACGGCCCACCCCCTGGATCATCCGCCAGATCACGAGGACACCCAGACCCTGCAAGATACCGGCGATCAGCAGCATGGTGTGGCCGGTATCCGTGTTCAGCAGAACCTCGGCATACTTCTCATTGATCAACATCATGTACGCGGCCATACCCAACGGCAGCAGGGTAAAAGCGCCGGCGGTAAAACGGGTCTCTGCGGTGGAAGCAAGAAACTCCCGGCGCAGCTCCTGTTGAGAGCGCAGCGAGCCGGCAACCTGCTCCAGAACCGGCCGAATGGAGGAACCAAACCGGGCAGAAGTGCGCAAGGCAATGGAAACCAGCACCAGGGACGACACCTGATAAAGCCGGGAAAAATCTTCAAACAGGCCGGTGTAATCCCGTCCGGATTCAATGGCACTGCGCAACCGGAAGGTCAACGGCGCAAACACGGGCGGCGCATCCTGAAAGGATTCCAGTAGGGATGCCTCCAGAGACCGACCCGCGCTCATATAGCGCAAGGTGGATTCCATGATTCCGGGCAGTGATTCAAAAATCATGCGCCGTTGTTGCTGGAAGCGAAACCGCCAGTACATCCACAGACTTGCTGCCAGCAACGCCATTACCACGGCAGCCGCAATGAAACCCGACGATGCCATAACCAGCACCACGATCAGGAAGATAACGATACCGAGCAATGACAACTGCACTCTGGACAGGCGGATATCCGCACGCAGCAACAGCCGCTCCAACGGCCCGGCCACTACCCGCACCTGCCCGGACTCACTGCCAATTTCCGTACGCTGCTGCAAACGCTGGCGTACCCGCTCGGTGAGCAGGCTACGTTGCCGGTAGCGGAACCAGACGAGCTGCATCAGCACGGTCAGCACGGCAATAATGCCGAGCATCTGTGCCATGCCGAGCAACTCCACCGCACTCATTCCTGACTCCTGTACAGGTAATCCATGTGGTAGAGGTCATTTTCCGTGGGTGTCAGCGCCACCACCTCACTGACTCGGCGGCGGCCATCGGGCAGCCTTTCCAGCTGAATGATGATATCCAGCGCCGAGCCGATCAGTCGGCCGATGGCGGTTTCGCTGGCTTCATAACCACTTACCGCCAGCAGGGTTTCGATTCGCACCAGGGCATCGCGGGTGCTATTGGCATGAATGGTACTCATGGAGCCGTCATGGCCGGTGTTCATGGCCTGGAGCAATTCGATGATTTCGTTGGAACGCACCTCGCCAAGAATAATCCGGTCAGGGCGCATCCGCAGGGCGTTGATGACCAACTCCCTGGCACTGATTCTACCCTTGCCTTCGGTATTGGCCGGGCGGGTTTCCAGACGAACCACATGGGGATGGTTAAGCACCAGTTCGGCAGAATCCTCAATGGTGAGAATACGCTCCTGACGAGGAATGTACTGGCTGATCAAGTTCAGCATGGTGGTCTTACCGGTACCGGTACCACCACTGATGATGATATTTCGCTGCGACTCCACTGCCTTGACCATAGTGTCCAGGCACGCCTCGGTCAGGGAACCGCTGTCAATCAGCTCCTGGGCACTCAGGTGGTTACCGGTAAATTTGCGGATACTGATACTGGGGCCATCAAGGGCCAGCGGTGGAATAATCGCATTGACACGGGAACCATCCGGCAGACGGGCATCCACCATGGGACTGGATTCATCCAGCCGGCGCCCCAGGGGAGCCAGCATGCGACGAATCACCCGCACCACATGATCATCATTGATGAACCGCACCGATGCCTTTTGCAGCACCCCGGCCACCTCAATGAAGACGCTGTCAGGACCATTCACCAGAATATCGTTGATCCGAGGGTCTGCCAGCAACGGCTCCAGTGGGCCATAGCCGGTAACCTCGTCCAGCGTATCGCGGACCAGCTGATTAAGATCCTGGGTGGACAGGGGCACCCGGTTAAGCGCGATATGCTGCCCTGCTGCGGTCCGGACAAAATCCGCAAGCTGATCGCGGCCGGCATTGCCTACCTCGATGCCCTCTTCATCCAGCCGCTCCACCACCCAGCGATGAGTGCGATCCTTGAGGTGCTGGTACTCCGCGTCGATTCGTCCCGCCACAAGCGCTCCTGCTATCCGTTGCTACGCAGTCGTTGCCACCAGCTGTCACCGGCACCGTTTTCCTGCTGGGACTCCAGTTTGTTCATCAACGTCTGCAGGCTACGGCTGTAACGACAGCGGGGAGACTGCTCTTGAATCGGCAATCCACTGTTCATGGCCATCAGACGATGACGCCAGTCCATGGGCAATCCACCCAGCAGACTCACGCCGGCGGTTTCCGACAGTTCATCCAGCCCCGGCGGCACCTTGCCTTCCATGCCGTCCACAACAAGATGAACCTGGCTATCGCGGCCAAGATGGGAACGCCATTCATTGCCCAGGGTCCGCACGGCATGGGCCTGGTCCACCAGCGGCTGCATGGTGATCAACAGGTGGCGAGCATGGATGCCCAGCGCCCGCACCCAGTGGCGGCTCTCCAGCGTGCCCACATTAATCACGATGCGATCGAACATCTGCATCAGATGATTGAGCGCAATAAACAGATCAGCACTGCGATCTCCCTCCAGCTCACGGCTGTCGATACCGCCGGCCAGCAATCGCAGTCCCGGCCGATACTCTTCCAGAGCGGTGCCGATCAGGGTTTCATCCAGGGTTTCCGGGCTCGCCAGCAAGTTCTCCAGGGTGTATTCGTTATGCACATCCAGATAGAAAATACCGCGCTCGGCGGGCTGGGTATCAATGGCCAGGCAACGCTCATTGGGAAACAGGCGATTCAACCCCAACGCCACATTCTGAGCCAGAAAACGGGTATCCACCGTGGGGCTGGCTGCTGCGACCAGGGTCAGATTATTGGTAGCCGAACGCGCCTGATCATCATAGTGACCGACCCGTAGCAATTGATGGCGGCGCAAGCGATCCCGCACATCACCGGCTTCACTGCCTGCCACAAAACAATCCCGGGCACCGGCACGCATGGACTGCAGCAGCAATTCCTGATTGGCGCGGGCACAGACGGTAATCACGGTTACCCAGGGGCGTGCACTGGTCAGGGCAGTGATAATGGCCAGTGACTGGTCCATATCCACTTCGGAAATTTCCACCATCACCACATGCGCAGTGGTGGCTTCCAGCAAACGCAGCACCCGGGTCAGGTCGCTGCGGCTGACCTGTTCCAGCCGGAAAGGCTCATCCACCACCCGTTCCAGCCAGGCCTCGATGCCTTCATCGTCAACGACGGAAAGAACAATGTCATGATCACTCATAGCATCACCAGCTCAGGCCGTGACGAATGGGCTGGGAACCACGACGGCTTTCCGTGGCCATATCCAGCCAGCCCATGCTGCTACTGTGGTAACCAGCACCAGGCAAGGTCACAGGAGGTTCGGTACTTTTCTGTGGTGTCACCAGATGGGGCGTCACCACCATCACCAGCTCCTTGTCACTTTTCTCGATACGCGAAGAGCGGAAAAAGGCACCCAGCAGCGGAATATTGCCGATACCCGGCAGGCGGTCACTGTTGTTGATGGTATTGCGACTTACCAAACCACTGATGATAAAAGTCTCTCCTGGCGCCAGAGACACGGTGGTCTCTGCTCGCCGCACCCGTAGGCCCGGCACCGCCACGCCGCCCGTTTCCACCCCGGCGGAAAAATCCAGTTCGGACACTTCCGGCGCCACCTTGAGGATAATCTGCCCGGCATCAATCACCGTAGGCGTCAGGCTCAGGCCAATACCGAATTCCTTGAATTCGATCTGTATGCCGCTGTTGTCACTGCGAATGGGAACGGGAAACTCACCGCCTGACAGGAAACTGGCGCTCTGCCCGGACAGGCTGGTCAGCGAGGGTTCCGCCAGGGTATAGGCAAAACCGCCGGCTTCCAGGGCGTTGATCGCCAGGACGGAATTGGGACCGAAACCAAACAAATTAAACCCGTCACTGCTCAGTGGTGCCGGCACCACTCCCGGCACCTGGAAACCGGTCCCCGGCGGAGCAATGCCCACGGCCGACTGGCCATCATTGAAGATATTGCTATAGCTCATGCCCAACTGGTTAAGTTCCGAGCGACTCACTTCCAGCACCCGGATATCTGTCTGCACCTGGGTACCAAAGGGCAACGCTGACCCCAGTGTTGTTGCGACTACCACAGTACTGCGTAGCGGTTTTGACTCACCGCGCAACCATACTGATATCACCGCCGACCCCTCAGCCTTGGCCGTGAGTAACAGCTCCTCACTGCCGGTCACGGTAAGCGCTGCCACCTTGGGGTCCGACGTCGCCACCTTGGCCACAGCATCCGGGAAATTCAGGACTTTCTGATCTCCGGGCGCGACCCGCATGGTGCCTTGAAGGGTTTCCGCCTGCGCCACCATGGCAAGCGACAGGGAGAACCACAGTGCCAGGCAGGTCCCGGCCCCCTTCCACAACCACTTAACGCACATAGGTGCTCCTTGACTCTGATCCCTCATACACTTCCACTTTCTGACCCGGTGTCGCCCGTGGTGCAGGTGCGCGGGCCGCCGGGAACAGATCCTTGTAGTAAACCGGTTTGGCTTTCTTTTCTTCGTCGCTGTCGTCAGCTGCCTTGTCCTGGCTGGCCACCACCGCCAATCGCAACGTACCTTCTTCCGAGGCAAGCAGCAGTGTCGGCACCTTGTCTTTGGGCACCGCCAGAACCACCGTATTGTTGCGGCGCTGGGCCTCGCGATCCTGATCGCTGCTGGCCGCTGCCATGGCACCCTTCACGGCAAGCACCTGAAGGCTGCGCAGCAGCACCATGGCAGCCGGGTTATCCCGTTCCGATTTGCGAAATGCCACCGCCACATCCACCAGATCGCCGGGTTGCAGCAAACCACCGGCCATGACCACATCATCCACCCCTACCGCCACGGCGCGGAAGCCGGAGGGCAGAGTGCTTGGCAGGGTGCCGCCAGGCTCAAGGTGGTTGCGGGAAAGCAGCTCGCCCGGACGGGCGTATTGACGTAATTCCTTGCCGACTACCTTTTCATCGGCGGTCAGCACATTGGGGATGGGGGCCGGCGAGGACACTACCGCCAGAACCTCTTCATCCAGGGAGTCACCAATGTTGAGACTTTCAGTGACGACCCAATAGCGGTAACTGGGCGTTTCCTGATCGCGCACATCCTCGCCAGCGGTATTATCGCGGACTACCAGCGACGGTGCCGGGTCGCGACTTAATCCCACCAGCGCCAGTATCAGCGCAACCAATGCCACCGCCAACGCCGGCAGCATGTAGAGCAGTCTTGATCCCATGTTCTCTCCGGAACATCCCTGTCAAATATTGATTCTTTTGCCGATCCGCATTTCTAGATCAAAACGCAGCCCGGGCATCCACATCCAGTTGTGCCGGCAGGGGCGGAAAATCCCCCAGCATGCCGAAACTCAACACCGGCACAATCGGGTTGGTTTGATAATTGGGGTATACCAGACTGCAGCGAAGCACTACTACCCCCCCCGCGATGGTTTCCAGCCCGCAGGCCGAAGCCGTATTCAGGTTATCCCTCAGGGTTTCCGGTAACTGCGCCACCAGGCCAGCCAGAGCCGTGTTCGCTCTCTGCGTTACAGCTGTGCCGATGTTACTGGCCTCGTTATCGGACCTGTCCACATACAGCGCCGTGGATACTGCGGTATCCACGGCGGCCTGCATACGATACTGGGCAAAGAAGGTCAGGCCGTAGACCGCCGCACCATAAAGCATGGCTATCACGAAGGGGAAAAGCATTAAAAACTCTAATGCCACCGCCCCTGTTACTCTCCGGCGTATCCGCATACTTCGCACCCGAACGTCGGCTAGACCTTACGAACCACCAGCGTTGGAGGCGTCAGAGAACAGATCTGTAAATGCAGTATTAATAGTGGTCTGGACAGTATCATTGGTTGCCAAAACACCAATGATAATTATCAGTGCGGCAGCCAGCACGATGTATTCAAGCGCACTGGCACCACGCTGGTTACGTGCCCGCCCTGGCAATTGGGTGTACAGGCGGATCATCAATAAACGAAACATATCTTTAAAGGTACTCATAGTGCTCTCCGTTGCACGTCCCTTGATGTGAACATTACGTGAATGCATATGCGAAAAAGTGAACTACTTATTTAATGCTATGCATCTGAGAAGTGCATCACAACTTTCACTGCGTAGTGTTTTGTTGCGATGTACCGCTTTCTGTAAACGTAGCACCAGAGTACCGGCAGCAGCATGGCAAAAGCCCCATTCGGGCCTGAAAGGTGACGAACGGTGTTTCAAAAGCACAGAATTGCACGTATGTGACAGACAAAGGTGGTGGCTTTGTGATATCGATTTGAACATCGGTGAACTATTGCCACCCGTCAGGAGAAAATCCGCCGCGGCCAGCCGACAAAAACCCACCTTCAAACCACCCTTATTTGCCCTCCCTGGCCAGATTTCGGACATAAAAAAACCCGGAACAGAATCCCGGGTTTTTTTATGTCCGTTGCCAGGCAGGCAGGAAGAAAATCGTTACTTGATCTTCGCTTCCTTGTAGGCCACGTGCTTGCGCACGACCGGATCATACTTCTTGGTTTCCATCTTTTCAGGATGGAGACGCTTGTTCTTGGTAGTGGTGTAGAAGTGCCCCGTGCCAGCAGAGGACACCAGGCGGATTTTTTCACGAATAGGACCGGCCATGGGTTAGCTCCTTAATTAGCCTTAAACACGCTCGCCGCGAGAACGGATGTCAGCCAGCACGGCATCAATCCCTTTCTTGTCGATAATACGCATGCCCTTGGAGGTCACACGCAGGCGCACAAAGCGCTTCTCGGACTCAACCCAGAAACGATGGTGGTGCAGATTCGGCTCGAAACGACGCTTGGTCTTGATGTTCGAGTGAGAAACTCTATTGCCCGTTACAGGGCGCTTACCGGTCACCTGGCAAACCTTGGACATTGTCTTGCTCCGTAAATCTTCTTGCGGGGGGACGGTAGAGCCCCGGAAAAGGCGCGTTTTATACCAATCTGCCGGTCAAGTTTCAAGCTAAATCTTGGATATTCGACCGGATGGGCCAGGATTCAGGGACTTAGCTCGGCCCTGCCAGGACCTGGCAGGGCAAAAATACCCGACAGGGGATTTTCGCAGCCTGACTAAACAGCCCCTCTCGAGGCCAGCGACACCCAGCCACCGTCACCGATTACCAGATGATCCAGCACCCGAATCTCCAACAGCCCAAGCGCTTCTACCAGCCGCCGGGTGATGGCATGGTCCGACTGACTGGGTTCGGCCACGCCGGAAGGGTGGTTGTGAGCCAGAATCACCGCAGCGGCATTGTGCTCCATAGCCCGGCGCACTACTTCCCGCGGATACACCGCTGCCGCATCGATGGTGCCCTGAAACAACTGTTCGAAGGCAATCAGGCGGTGTTTGTTATCCAGAAACAGGCAGGCAAACACTTCGTAGGGCAGCCCGCGCAAGCGCGCGGTGAGTAGCTGCCCGGCCTTGTCCGGGTTATCCAGTGGCAACCCTCGCTCCAGCGGTTCCGCCAGATAACGCCGCCCCAGCTCCAGGGCCGCCAGCAACAGGGCGCGCCGGGCCGTGCCCATACCCGGTAACCGGGCCATGCGCTCCGGCCCGGCATCCAGCAGGGCCCGCAGCCCGCCCCCTGCCGCCAACTGTGTTCTGGCCAGATCCACCGCTGTCATACCCTGTTGGCCAGTGCGCAGAAAGATCGCCAGCAGTTCCGCATCACTCAGTGCTCCCGCCCCTCTCGCCAGCAACTTTTCCCTGGGCCGCTCATCCGCCGGCCAGTCGGTTATGGCCACAGGAACGCCTCACAGGGCATGCGACCCCGCAACATGGAATAATCAGACATCACGCAGCCTCCAGCATTCCCGACATCAGCGCAAACACCTTTTCGATCACGGTGATATTGGACGGGATTCCCAGCGCCGTTCTTTCCATCTGGCCAGCCAGCCCAAAGCGTTCTTCTCTCGGCCACCCCTCGGTCATGCCATATATCCTTCGGCCAATTCCACCGCTTCCTGGCAAACTCTCAAGTTCTTATAGCGCCGATTCTCTCTTTCCATCTTCCTGCTCCTGATCTTTCCGTGTTGCGTCCTTGCATGCTGCGTGCCGCGTCTCTTTTACAGTGCTACCCTATGCGCCTCGATTAATAGCATTCCGGGGGCAGCATCGGCAGACGAGATTTGCCATGATTGCCGTCAGCCAATAAGGGTTCTCGCATGCATCGTCTGGTGAACAAACGCATCCTTCTGGGAGTCACGGGCGGAATTGCCGCCTATAAAGCCGCAGACCTGGTTCGCCGCCTGCAGGATGTGGGCGCCCAGGTGCGAGTGGTGATGACCCAGGGAGCCTGCGAATTCATTACCCCGTTGACCATGCAGGCCCTGTCCGGGCATCCGGTGCATACCACCTTGCTGGACCCCACCGCGGAAGCCGCCATGGGCCATATCGAGCTGGCCCGCTGGGCGGATCTGGTGCTGATTGCCCCGGCCTCAGCAAACTTCATGGCGCGCCTGGCCCACGGCCATGGCAACGACCTGCTTGCCACCCTCTGCCTGGCCACCGGCGCCCCCATCGCCATCGCGCCGGCCATGAACCAGCAGATGTGGGCGGATACCAGCACCCAGAAAAACCTGCTGATCCTGCAGGAAAAGGGCATCAAGGTGTTCGGCCCCGGCAGCGGCAGCCAGGCCTGCGGCGAAATCGGCGCAGGGCGGATGCTCGAGCCACTGGAGATTCTCCAGCATGCCGCCGAGGTATTCGATTACCAGTTGCTCACCGGCAAGCATGTGGTGATTACCGCAGGTCCTACCCGCGAAGCCATCGACCCGGTGCGCTATATCACCAACAAGAGTTCCGGGAAAATGGGCTTCGCCCTGGCCGAGGCTGCTGCCGAAGCCGGTGCGCGAGTCACCCTGATCGCCGGGCCGGTCAATTTGCCGACCCCGTCACGGGTAGACCGAGTGGACGTGAGCCGTGCGGTGGACATGTTCGATGCCTGCATGAAAACCGTGGACGAGGGCTGTGATGTATTCATTGCCACCGCCGCTGTAGCCGACTACCGCCCCACCGTCACCGCCGACCACAAGATCAAGAAATCCACCGAGGAAATTCACCTCACACTGGTAAAAAACCCGGACATCGTGGCGTCGGTAGCAGAACACGACAAACGCCCCTTCACCCTGGGCTTCGCCGCTGAAACCCGGGATGTAGTGGCGTACGCCCAGGCCAAACTGGTGAACAAGAAACTGGACATGATCGCTACCAACGATGTGTCCGGAAGCAATGTGGGCTTCAACAGCGACAACAACGCCCTCACCGTCATCTGGCCCGGTGGCCACAAGGTGCTGCCGCTGGCCTCCAAAGCCCAGATCGCCAAACAACTGATCGAACTGATTGCGATACGGTATAAAGATTAATAACAACGCCAGACACCTGACCCCAGATGCCAGACGCCCGCCGCGTCCGGCGTTCAGCATCAGGTGTCCGGCCAATCAGGAACTGACTCCATGAAACTGCAATACCGCGTTCTCGACACCCGACTGGGCGACACGATTCCTCTGCCCCATTACGCCACCGACGGCTCCGCCGGACTGGACCTGCGCGCCATGGTCAAAGAGCCACTGACGCTGGAACCGGGGCAGACCGAGTTACTGCCCACCGGCATGTCCATCCACATCAGCGATCCCGGCTATGCCGGCATGATCCTGCCACGCTCCGGGCTGGGCCACAAACACGGCATCGTGCTGGGCAATCTGGTGGGACTGATTGATTCCGACTACCAGGGCGAGCTGATGGTGTCCTGCTGGAACCGTGGCAACCAGCCATTCACCGTGGAACCCGGCGAGCGCATTGCCCAGCTGGTGATCGTGCCGGTGATGCAAGTGCAACTGGAACAGGTGGAGACTTTCACCAACACTGAGCGGGGCAGCGGCGGTTTCGGCCACAGCGGCCGCCACTGAGCCTGATCCGGAGGGGATATGGGGAACAACAAGAAGAACAATAAACGCGCCGACGTGAGCGTATTCAAGCCACTGGCGCCCCTGCTGATTGCTGCCCTGGCTGCCATCCTGGTGGCCGGCGGCGCTACCTGGCTTTACCAGACCCGGGTCGCAGACGCGGCACAACAACAGCAAAACGCCACGCAGCTTGCCCAGTCCATCGCCAACCTGGGGCAGAGCCATATCCAGGCACACCAGCAGCAGCTGGCGTTGCTGGCCACCCGCAACGATGTGGAGCAGGCACTATCCGCTGACACCATCGCGAACTTTAACGCCCGTCACCACCAGTGGTTGCCGGATGCCAGCCTGCGCCTGGTGCCACGCCGTGGCGCGAATACTGATGATTTCAGCTATACCGCCCAGGAACTGCTCAAGGAAGTGCGTCTGGGCCAATCACCGGGCCCGGTCATCATCGCCGGCCAGCCTCCCACCCTGATTCTGGTGAAAGCCACCCGCAACCAGAGTGGCGCCCTTCTGCTGCAACTGCCTCTCAACGCATTGACGAAAAGCCTGCAATCCCTGGCCCCCGCCGGTAGCCAGCTGCAGGTAACCTTCGCTGGCAACAACCTCTTCAAGCAGCCCGGCAGCAACAATGGCACCCGTGCAGACGCTACTGCCGGCCCGGTGGGGGTCCAGCTGACGCTCCCCCCCACCGACAGCAATCTGCTGATGATCAGCACCATCGTTGTGGCCCTGGGCATCGTGCTGTTGTTACTTGGCACCCTGGTGGTAAACCGCTTGCTGGCCCGATTTCTCAAGCAGGATTGTGCCGAGCTGGTCCGTTACTGCGACGAGCTCGCCCGCCAACCCGGGGTCAGCGCCCGCAATCACTTCCATTTTCCGCTTTTTAGCACCGTCAACGACGCCCAGGCGCGCATGGCAAGCAAGCTCCGCGAGCGGAGCGGGCCAGCTCGCCCGGCTGCCAAAAAACAGTCGGAAGACCTGGTCGTGGTGGAAGAGAATGACGACGGCATTCTGCTGATGGACGAGGAGCACGGAGAAACCCTGCCGGACAGCATCTTCCGTGCCTATGACATCCGTGGCGTGGCCGGCGACACACTCACCGCCCAGGGCGTGTATCTGCTTGGCCGCGCCATCGGCACCGAAGCTGGCGAAGCCGGCCAGCAAAGCGTACTGGTGGCCCGGGACGGGCGCCTGTCGAGCCCGGAACTGAGCCGTTCGCTGATCAAGGGCCTGCTGGAATCCGGTCGCGATGTTATCAATCTGGGGCTGGTGCCCACTCCGGTGCTCTACTACGCCACCGAAGTGCTGGAAACCCGTAGCGGCGTCATGCTCACCGGCAGCCACAATCCGCCCAGCCACAACGGTCTGAAAATCGTCATCAATGGCGACACCCTCTACGGCGAGCGCATTGCTGCCCTGCAGGAACGTATCCGCAGCAAGTCGTTCAGCGAAGGCCAGGGCCGCGAGGAAGAGCGCGATGTCGCCGATCGTTATCTGGACGATATTCTCAGCGATATCGTGTTGGCGCGGCCCCTCAAAATCGCCATCGACTGCGGAAACGGCGCTGGCGGCGAACTGGCTCCACAGCTCTTCAGGCAACTTGGCTGTGAGGTCACCCCTCTCTACACCGATATCGACGGCAACTTCCCCAATCACGCTCCAGATCCGGGCAACCCGGAGAACCTGGCCGACCTGATCAGGATAGTGCAGCAGGAAAATCTGGACCTCGGCCTGGCCTTTGATGGCGACGCTGATCGCGTGGCGGTGGTCACCAACAGCGGCGAAATCATCTGGCCCGATCGCCTGTTGATGCTGTTCGCCAAGGATCTGCTGGGGCGCAGCCCGGGCGCGGACATTCTCTTTGACGTAAAATGCAGCCGGGCTCTGCCGGCCATTATCCGCAAGAACGGTGGCCGCCCGATGATGTACAAGACCGGGCACTCGCTGATCAAGGCCAAAATGAAAGAGTGCGGTGCGCCGCTGGCCGGCGAGATCAGCGGCCACATCTTCTTCGCCGACCGCTGGTTCGGCTGCGACGACGGCCTTTACGCCGGCGCTCGTCTACTGGAAATCCTCTCTCTTCAGGATGACAGCGCCAGCCAGGTGTTCGACGGCCTGAAGACCGGCCTCACCACCCCGGCCCTGTACATTGATGTGAGCGAAGAAAACAAATTTGCCCTTGTCGACGCCCTCGCCGCTCGCGCCGAACAATTCGCCGGTGGCCGCCCCAACACCATCGATGGTTTACGGGTGGACTACCCGGACGGCTGGGGCCTGGTGCGCGCCTCCAACACGACACCGTCGCTGGTAGCCCGTTTCGAAGGCCGCGACGAGGAAGCCCTGGCAAGGGTCAAGGAACAGTTCCGCAAGCACCTGCAGGCCGTGGACGACAGCCTGGAATTGCCGTTTTAAGTTAGAATCAGACAGCCGAGGCGTTGAGTGTTCAACGCCCTGGCTAACGCCATGCCCTAGGAGACCCAATGGACACCAACAGTGCCCACGACACCGCCCGGATTCTGATTGAGGCGCTGCCCTATATTCAGCGCTTTTCCGGTGCCACCGTGGTGATCAAGTACGGCGGCAACGCCATGGAAAACGACGAGCTGAAAAACAGCTTCGCCCGCGACGTGGTGATGCTGAAACAGGTGGGCCTCAACCCGGTGATCGTTCACGGCGGTGGCCCGCAGATCGGTAGCCTGCTGGAACGCCTGGGCAAGGAGTCGAAGTTTGTTCAGGGCATGCGCGTCACCGATCAGGAAACCATGGACGTGGTACAGATGGTGCTCGGCGGTCTGGTCAACAAGGACATCGTCAACCTGATCCAGCACAACGGCGGCCAGGCCATCGGCCTCACCGGCAAGGATGGACGCCTGATCAAGGCCCGCAAGATGCTGCTAAAGGCTCAGGACGAAAACGATCCGGCCCTGCAGACCTCGGAAATTATCGACATCGGCCATGTGGGCGAAGTGCAGGGTATCGACACCACCATCATCGACCTGATCGCCGGCAGTGATTTCATTCCGGTGATCGCCCCTATCGGCGTAGATGAAAAGGGTATCAGCTACAACATCAACGCGGACCTCGTCGCCGGCAAAATGGCCGAGGTGCTGCGCGCCGAGAAACTGATCCTGCTCACCAATGTGGCAGGCTTGAAAGACAAGCAGGGCAAAGTACTCACCGGCCTTAGCGCCGAGCGGGTCGATGAACTGATCAAGGACGGCACCATCCACGGCGGCATGCTGCCCAAGATCGGCTGCGCCCTGGACGCGGTGAAAAACGGCGTGCACACCGCCCACATCATTGATGGTCGGGTATCCCACGCGGTGCTGCTGGAAATTCTTACCGATCAGGGGATCGGGACTCTGATCAGCAAGAACTGAGATTGTAGGACCCATGCTCGCATGGCGAACATGGCAACGCCCTTCAGGGATTTCGCCATGCAAGCATAGCTCCTACGAGGGCTGACAATATAACAACGGGAACGACGCTACATGACCGAAAAAAAACCGTCGCGCAAAGAGCAGATTCTGCAGTCGCTCGCCCACATGCTGGAAGCCGGGCCCGGGGGGCGTATCACCACCGCCGGTCTGGCTCGGGAAGTGGGGGTCTCAGAGGCGGCGCTGTACCGGCATTTTCCCAGCAAGGCGAAGATGTTCGAGGGGCTGATCGAGTTTATTGAAGAGGCGATCTTCTCCCGCATCAACCGCATTACCGAAGAAGGGGATGCCACCGGCCAGGTGGAACAGATCCTGACCCTGATGCTGGCCTTTACCGAGCGCAACCCGGGGATTACCCGGCTGCTCACCGGTGATGCACTGACCGGCGAGAATGAACGCCTGCACCAGCGCATCCTGCAGTTCTATGATCGGGTGGAAAGTCAGCTCAAGCAGGTGCTGCGCGACGCGGAGCTGAAGGAAGGGCTGCGCACCCGGGCCACTCCCACCATTACTGCCAACCTGTTGCTGGCAGTGGTCGAGGGGCGCATTGCCCAATTTGTTCGCTCAGGTTTCAAAATCCGCCCTGGCCAGGACTGGCAGGCGCAGTGGGAATTGCTGATCCCCACCTTGTTCCGGGAATAGCCCTGCAGGCGGGGCGTGTAACGACGCAGCGATCGCAGGGCGCGCCCCGACGGGATGAGCGAAGCGAATAACCTGCCCACTGGCAGGCCCTGCCAGATAAGGGCCAGGGTTTAACGTTCTGCCTTCTCGATTTCCTTCAGCCGCTGGATGATCGGCGCGTATTCCTTTTTTGCCGCGTCGATATCGGTTTCGAACTCCACCAGCTTTTCTTCCGTTACTTCAATCTGGCGCTTCAGACGCTCAATGGCTTCCTGGACACCCTCCGGCACATCGCGACCGGCTCGTTCATTCCGGGCCGCCACCGCGATCTCGTCATCCAGCTTCATCTGTAGCTGAGCCAGGCTGTTTTCTTCATAGCTGATGCTCAGTTCCAGGGAATCGATCTTGCGGTCCCTGGCGCGTACCGCATCTTCCGGCCCCGCATACAGACGCACCAGCTCCTTGTCTTCACGGGCCTGACGAGCCCGCTGCAGACGAACCTGCCGGGCCTCTTCATCATTCAGATTAACGCCATCCACATCTTCCAGAACCCGCCCATGCTGATCCAGCAGCTGATAACCGCTACGCATGGCATCGGTGGTCAGAGTACGGTTCAGGTGGACCACACCATCGGCAGTCACATGCCGAAAATAGGCACCGTCCGGCATGCGCTCACTGGCGCGCTGTCCAAATCGCGCCGCCAGTGTTGGCGCTGACAGAATCAGCACCAGAATCAGAGCAATACATCTCATTATTATTCCACTCCATAACGCTCCCGGTACTGCCGCATACGGTACACCATGGGCTCGCTATCCGGTTGCTGTTCCAGCCAGTGAATAATATCGTTCATCGCCACGATACTGCCCACCGGCACCCCCAACGATTGCTCCACTTCCTGAATCGCTGACAGCCCTCTCCCTGCTTCGGAAGGCTCCTTACCGCACTCCTGGCGATCCAGTGCCACCATGACCCCCGCCATGGTGGCATCGGTCTTTTCGAACAACGCTGCCACTTCACGGATGGCAGTGCCCGCGGTAATCACATCATCAATCACCAGCACCCGGCCCTGTAAGGGCGCCCCGACCAACCAGCCGCCTTCGCCATGATCCTTGGCTTCCTTGCGGTTAAAGGCCCAGGGCAAATCGCGGCCATGGTGCTCGGCCAGCGCCACTGCCACCGCTGCCACCAGCGGAATCCCTTTATAGGCAGGCCCGAACAGCATATCGAATTCCTGCCCGGAGGCGACGATGGCGTCCGCATAATAGCGACCCAGCCGCGCCAGGGCCTCACCGGTGTTGAAGGTGCCCGCATTGAAGAAGTACGGGCTCTTGCGACCGGATTTGAGGGTGAATTCGCCGAATTTCAGCGCTTCACGCTCCTGGGCAAAACGCAGAAAATGCTTCTTGTAGTTCTTCATTGTCTATCCTTACCAGCCCAGCACCTGCTGCTGTGCCTGAATGATTTCACCAATGCCCTTTTCCGCCAGCCCCAGCAGGGTGTCGGACTGTTCGCGGGTAAAGGGAGCCCCTTCAGCGGAGCCCTGGATTTCGATAAAGCCGCCCTGCTGGGTCATGACCACGTTCATGTCGGTGCCGGCGTTGGAGTCTTCCGCATAATCCAGATCCAGCACCGGCTCGTCCTTGTAAACGCCCACGGATACCGCACCGACCAGACCGGTAAGCGGGTCATCCTTGATCTTCTTGGTTTCCAGCAGATGGGAAAAGGCATCCACCAGGGCCACGCAGGCACCGGAAATGGAGGCGGTGCGGGTGCCGCCATCAGCCTGCAGTACATCACAATCCAGGAAGATGGTGCGCTCACCCAGCTTTTTCATATCTACGGCAGCACGCAGGGAACGACCGATCAGACGCTGGATTTCAAGGGTACGGCCACCTTGCTTGCCCCGGGAAGCCTCGCGACCGGAGCGGGTGTGGGTGGAACGGGGCAGCATGCCGTACTCGGCAGTGATCCAGCCCTGGCCCTTGCCCTTCAGAAAGCGCGGCACACCTTCCTCCACGGACGCGGTACACAGCACCTTGGTATCCCCGAAAGCGACCAGCACGCTGCCCTCGGCGTGAACGGTGTAGTTGCGGGTGAAGCTCAGTTCACGCAGCTGATCATGGGCTCGGCCGGAAGGACGCATGGAAACTCCTGAAGTGTCTTGAATGCAAAAGGGCCGCCATTGTAGCAAAGGCAGGGGCGGTTCTGCCTGCTTGGTGGGTCATTAGGCCCGATGGGCCCTCGTGGTCTAGACTATGGGGCCCGTCCAACCGCTGTTTCGAGGTTCACATGATCTGCAGTATGACCGCTTTCGCCCGCGCCGACCGTCATCTGGAAGGCTACAGCCTGGTCTGGGAGATCAAAGCCGTGAATCACCGCTACCTGGAAGTGAGCCCGCGCCTGCCCGACGCCCTGCGCGCCCTGGAAAACGGCGTGCGTGAGAAATGCCGCAAGGCG
Source organism: uncultured Alcanivorax sp. (assembly GCF_947258575.1). GTDB lineage: Bacteria > Pseudomonadota > Gammaproteobacteria > Pseudomonadales > Alcanivoracaceae > Alcanivorax. Next base: position 47,516 of record NZ_CAMYIV010000004.1, on the reverse strand, counting down.
CTGGCCCGGGGCAAGGTGGAAGTGACCCTGCGCTACCAGCAGGACGACAGCGAGGTGTCCCTGGAGCTCAACGAGGAACTGGTGAAGCAGCTTTCCGATGTATCCCGTCGGGTCGGCGACCTGGTCCAGCATCCCGGCCAGGTAAACCCCATGGAAATCCTCCGCCATCCTGGCGTACTCAGCACCCGCAAGCTGGATGTGGAACTGCTGCAGAACGAATCCCAGTCCCTGCTGGATGAAGCCCTTGACGCCCTGATCGACACACGCCGCCGGGAAGGCGAGCAATTGGGCCAGCTGATCGTCGACCGGCTGGATGGTATCGGCACCCAGATCGATATCGTCAAAGCCGCCATCCCCCGCATCAAGGAGGCGCAGCGCGACCGCCTGCGCACTCGTATCCAGGACGTGATCGAGTCCCCGGACCCGGATCGCCTGGAGCAGGAGCTGGTCATGCTGGCCCAGAAAATGGACGTGGACGAAGAGCTGGACCGCCTGGTGACACACGTCAGCGAAGTACGGCGCATCCTCAAGAAAGGCGGCCACATCGGCCGCCGACTGGATTTTTTGATGCAGGAACTCAACCGCGAAGCCAATACCCTGGCAAGCAAATCCGTGGACAGCGAAACCACGGCGGCGGCAGTGGAACTGAAAGTGCTCATCGAGCAGATGCGGGAACAGATCCAGAATATCGAGTAAAATCCAGGTAAGTCCATAATCGTATTTAATACGTTGTTTTTAAAGAATTAAATTCGAAACTCAATCCATGGAAATCCACTGCCATCCACCACTATCCAGACAAAAGTGGTGGGCAAAATGGTGGGCAAAAACGTGACTTTTCCCTCCCTGACACCTATATTGACCTGAAATGGTGGGCAGCCATCAAGAGACTGCCTGCATACCATTGATAACAGAGAATTTTTCTCTTTAATCAACAAACAAAAAGTGGTGGGCAGCCTGTTTTTATAGGCTCAAACGCCACAAGGTCAAAATGAGCAAACTCAGCGCCACTCAGATCAAGTCCCTGGCAAAGCAGGCCCCCAAGAAGCATACCGATGGTGGCGGCCTCTATTTCTGCGTGCGCAAGTCAGGCACGCCCTACTGGATGCTGCGCTACAGCGCCCAAGGCAAGCGCCACGAGATTACCTTGGGCCAATACCCCCAGATGTCCCTGGGTGACGCCCGGGAAGCCGCTGTGCTGACCAAGCAAGGCATCCGAACGGGCACCGACCCAATCCAGGAAAGGGCCAAAGTTGTCCAGCCCGACATCCGCACCGTCAAAGACCTCTTCCAGGACTGGCATGAGACCGATCTGTCCCGGCGCCTGAAACACCCCAACATCCCCAAGCGCATCTACCAGAAAGAAATCCACCCGGTGATCGGCCTCTACCCGATTGCCGACGTCACCCCAAGGGATATCCGGGCAGTCCTGCAGCGCGTTCAGCGCAGCAACCGCCCCACCATCGCCAATGACACCCTGATGTACATGAAGCAGCTGTTTCGTCATGGCATCAAACTGGACCTGTGCCAGAACAACCCGGCCAGTCCCTTCACCGTCAGCGACGCCGGCGGCGTCGAAGCCAGCCGGGAGCGCACCCTGACGCTGGAAGAAATCGAACATTCCTTTGGGGTCTTCCGGGAGCACATCAGCAGCTTTGGTCGAGACAACTATCGGGCCTGCTGCTTGTTCCTGGTGCTAGGCGTGAGAAAAAGCGAGCTATGCGAGGCCCGCTGGGAAGAATTCGACCTCGAGGCCGGAATCTGGGATCTCTCCAAAGAGCGCAGCAAGACTGGCGCATCGATCACCATCCCTCTGCCAACCCAAGCCATTGAGTGGCTAAAGGTACAGCAAGGCCATGCCTGCGGCTCCCCCTATGTGTTCCCTGCCAGGCGCGCCAGCAAACGCCCCCACATGGGCCCTGACACCCTGAACCGCGCCATTTCCAAGCTATTTGGCCGAGAGGCTGGCCGGAAGGTGCAGCCACCCAACAAAATGGACGACTTGGAACACTTCACCATCCACGACCTGCGACGCACCTTCCGCAGCCTCGCAGCTGCGGAAGGTGTGCCGAGCCATGTGGCGGAGAGGTGTTTGAATCACAAGCTGAAGGGGGTTGAGGGGATTTATGATCGGTATGATTATTTTGAGGAGCGAAAAATAGCTCACCAGCGAGTAGCCAACGCCATAGAAGCCTTAATACACCTATGATGTACAGGTGTGTTTAGGCTGTATTTATTGACTATCGACAACCATAAGCCAAGACCCTGAACTACAACCTATACAAAGAATCGGGATTTTGATGGACTCGCTTGGACACCTCTGGACAATCAGCAGCCTGCATCACACAACAGCAAATGTGGCCACGAATCGCTGTCCTGCTACCCTGCGCCGCCCAATGGCTTATGCATAATCTTTTAACCTGATCCAGCTCCCTAGCGCCACAGGTTGTCGCTTCTGCCTCGGATTCATTTTTGCCAGCCAGGTTGTTTAGTCAATCTATAACCGCTCAAGATACTGGCCGCTTGCGAAAAGATGGCGCCGCTTATACGCAGGGAAATTTGTTGGAGCCTGTTGTGCTCGCCGCTGGGGGGGGGCGGCGGCGTTACACCAAATCGGCAGAAAGACAGCGACATCACTCGCATCGGTCGGGTCACGACTTGGATGCATGCGAATTATCAAAAGTCTTTCAAAGTCGGGGAGCTGACCGCTATGCCGAATATAAGCCCCGCGTTTTTCATCGGCATTTCAAGACCATCAGCCAGCTAACCCAGGTGCAGTTCCAGGAGCGGGTGCGTTTGCAGGAAGCCTGGCGGCTGCTATTCAGCGAGCAGGACGTGGCCAGCGTTGATTACCTGGTCGGTTATGAAAGCCCGTCCCAGTTCAGCCGCGACTACCACAAGCTTTTTGGTGCTCCGTCAGATCGAGACAAGGCGATGATGCGGTCTAGTTTGGCGATTGAGAGTGGGGTTTAGGTGCTCGTAGACATGGAGCTGGCCTACCCCCCTTTGGGGTACGAAATAAGAGATCTGGGAAGATATTGCATCATGCAGTAAAGCGCAGTGTCGAAAATGTAGTACTGCCTTAATTCATTGGCTAAGCTAATAACCCCTTCCTTAAATTGCCATCTAATCAGAACAATCCCCGCTTGCTACCGTGAATCCCATAGTCACTGACCAACCTAATGGATTCACAAGAGGGTAAGACCATGAAAGCTGTGAGCTTCAAGAACCGTAATGTCGATGTGGCCGCCAATCTGTACTTCCCGGAAGGCTTTGATGCGTCCCGGCAGTACCCCACGATTATCTGTGCGCACCCGATCAGTAGCTGCAAGGAGCAGACCTCCGGTGCGATCTATGCCGCCCGGCTGGCGAAAATGGGGTATGTGACGCTGGCGTTTGATGCGTCCTTCCAGGGGGAAAGTGGTGGCGAGCCACGTTTTCTGGAAGACCCGGCGACCCGGGTGGAGGACTTCCGCTGTGCGGTGGACTATCTGGTGACCCAGGATTTTGTGGATGAGAGCCGCATCGGGGTGCTGGGTATTTGTGGCGGTGGCGGTTATGCCGTGCATGCGGCCATGACGGAGCGTCGTATCAAGGCGGTGGGCACCGTGGTGGCGGCCAACTATGGGCGGCTGATGCGCGAGGGGGATATGTCCCCGAATGCAGCGATCCAGACCCTGGAGGCCATTGGCCAGCAGCGTACCGCCGAGGCCCGTGGGGCGGAGCCGCTGATCACCGGCTATATTCCCAACTCGAAAGACGAGTGTGAGCAGGCAGGCATTACCGATATTGATGTGGTGGAAGCGGTGGATTACTACACCACGCCGCGCGGGCAGCAGCCGGGTTCCCCCAACAAGCTGCGTTTCTCAGGGCTGGCACCGGCAGTGGCCTTCGATGCGTTCCATCTGGCTGAGCATCTGCTGACCCAGCCGCTGCAAGTCATCATCGGCAGCAAGACCGGGGCCTTCGGTTCTCACCGGGATGGCTACGAGCTGTATGGCCGTGCGGCGTCGAAAAACAAGGATCTGCTGGTGGTCGATGGTGCCAGCCATTATGACCTGTACGATCAGCCGCAAGCGGTGGATCAGGCGTTGGCAAAACTGCAGCAGTTTTATCAGGATCACTTGTAACACATCGCGACAGCATCAAGGGCGGCCAGGTTGGTCGCCCTTTTTTATATTCGGTCGATTGGTTTCGAGAGCTCTCAGGTAAGGCGCAAGGCATCAACCACCATGGCAAAGGCAGTGGAGGCCTTGCGGCGGCTGGTGTAATAGAGGTGATAGCCGGGAAAGGTGTGGCTATAGCGATCCAGCACGGAGATCAGGCTGCCGTCGTCCAGTCCCGGCTGGGCCAGGGCTTCTGGAAGGTAGGCCAGGCCCATGCCGTCTTTGGCCGCTTGCAGCACTTGCAGGATGCTGTTGAATACCAGTTGTCCTTCCGTGTGGGTTTTCACTTCTTTCTTGCGTACCTGAAACAGCCAGGGGAAGACGCCGCCCTGGGTGGGCAGGCGCAGGTTGATGGCGTTGTGTGCCACCAGGTCCTGGGGTTTTTGCGGTGGCGTGTGTCGGTTGAAGTAGTCCGGTGAGCCCACCACGACCATGCGGATCGGCGGGCAGATCGGTACTGCAATCATGTCCTTGGCAATCAGTCCGGCGCGGCGTACCCCGGCATCGAATCGTTCCTTGGCAATATCCACCAGTCCATAGTCCACGCTTAGTTCCACCTTGATATCCGGGTGGTCACGCAGCAGGGGCTGCAGGGCTGGCCACAGCACGGTGGAGACGGCAAATTCATCGGCGGTGATGCGTACGGTGCCGGCGGGTTTGCCCTTGAGCGAGTGCAGCTCCGCCAGCCCGGCGTCGATATCGTCCAGCGCCGGCCCTACCAGTTCCAGCAGCCGGTCGCCGGCTTCCGTGGTGGTGACGCTGCGGGTGGTGCGGTTGAGCAGCTTCAGGTCCAGCCGCTCCTCCAGGTTACGCAGGGTCTGACTGAGGGGACTGGGACACACCCAGCCCGGCGGCGGCGCGGGTAAAGCTCTGTTCCCGAGCCACGGCCATAAAGGCGATCAGATCGTTCAGGTTCTCTTTCATGACTAATTAGCTGCGCTAATGGCTGATTCGGTATTGATCATGAAAGCATGAAGCGCGGAGGGGTGCCAGATTTAGTGATTCATGCGTGTCACCGACGTCTATCACGGAAAGCAGAATCGTTCTACGGGCTCACTGAGGAAGCAATCCATGAAGGTGTAATCCACCCATTTTTCATCGCTCGTTTGAGTATAGAGTCACTGTAGCAATCGGGCCGGAGGCACTCCGCCAATGGCCGAATTGGGCCATCCGTTATTGTATTGCCACCGCCACTGTGTGGTTAATAGCTGGGCATGGGCAACGCAGGTGAACTCGTGGAGATCCAGCCACTCGCGCCATGTCGTTCGATTAAATCGTTGTCCCCGTTTCCACAAAACCTCAGGCCTGCATCTTCTTCAACAGTGCCTCACACACCGTCTGATTCATATAGCGCGGTACCGCATAACTGAAATGCGCTTCCTGCAATGCAGCCCTGGCAATGTCGGGAACATCTTCGCTGCGCAATGCGTCCAGCTTCTCGGGAATGCCAAGCTCCTGTTTCAGTTCGCGGACACGTTTGATGAATTTTCCTGCCAGCGCTTCATCGGTTTCACCGCCCTGCTCCAGGCCGCTGACGCGGGCCAGTTCGGCCAGGCGCTCAATGCAGGCGGGGGCGGAATATTCGAGTACGTGAGGCAGCACAATGGCATTCGCCAGGCCATGGGGCGTGTGATAGTGGGCGCCGAAGTTGTGGGCAATGCCGTGGGCGTAGCCAAGACCGGCGCGGTGAGAAGCTGGCCTTTACTACCTTGCTTTTACTTTTTGTCGTTACCGCATTCATCCCGGACCTCCTTAACAGGGAAGCCGGCCTGCGAACCGGCAGGCCGGCACCCTGTATGTGACAGTTCAGTCTTTACGGTACTCAGTCATTGCGATACATGGTTACCACACAGGCACCACCCAGACCGAGGTTATGCTGCAAGGCCACCCGTGCACCGTCTACCTGACGCTTGTCCGCCTGACCGCGCAACTGCCACACCAGCTCAGTACATTGCGCCAGCCCGGTGGCGCCCAACGGATGGCCCTTGGACAGCAGGCCACCGGATGGATTGGTCACATACTTGCCGCCATAGGTGTTGTCACCATCCCAGATGAATTGCTCCGCACCGCCTTCCGGGCACAGACCCAGGCCTTCATAAGTGAGCAGCTCATTGGCGGTAAAACAGTCATGCAACTCGACCACATTGATGTCTTGCGGACCAATGCCGGCCTGCTCGTACACACTCTCTGCAGCCGCGCGTGTCATGTCGTAGCCGACCATCTTGATCATGGATTTTTCGTCAAAGCTGCTGGCGAAATCCGTGGTCATGGCCTGGGCGGCGATATACACCGGATTCTCAATGCCATGCTTTTTCGCGAACTCGTCCGAGCACAGGATCGCCGCACCGGCACCACAGGTGGGAGGACAGCACTGGAAGCGGGTGAGCGGATCAAACACCTCGTCGGACGCCATGATTTCTTCCAGCGACAGCACCTGGTTGAACAGCGCGTAGGGGTTGTTGCCGGCATGGCGGCGCGCCTTCTCGGCGATCTTGCCGAAGGTTTCCCGTTTGGTGCCGTGCTGCCACCGGTACTCGCGGCCCGCGCCACCGAACATCTGTGCCGCCGGCGGCGCCTGGTTGAAACCCTGCGCATCCATCATCACCTGCGCATGCTGACTCATGGGGTTTTCGCGATCATTGAACTTGGAGCCCAGCGCCCCGCGTTCCATTTTCTCGAAACCGAGCGCAATCACACATTCGGCCAAGCCGCCCTCGATGGCCTGGCGGGCCAGGAACAGGGCCGACGACCCGGTGGAGCAGTTGTTGTTCACATTGACCACAGGAATACCGGTCAATCCCAGCTCATACACGGCGCGCTGACCACAAGTGGAATCGCCGTAGACATAACCGCAGAACGCCTGCTCCACATCGCTGTACTGGATGCCGGCATCCTTCATGGCGGCGAGGCCTGCAGCCTTTGCCATCACATGGTAATCATCGCTGGCACCGGGCTTGGCAAACTTGGTCATCCCGACACCGATTACATTCACTCTACGTTTCATTGTCGTTTCTCCGAATTCGGGTGTTACAGGATTTGTTCGAGTTTGCGTACCAGCGACAGATCACCGTCCACGCGCATGTCGCCTTGCTGATACAGGGCGCGCAAGGCCACCTTGCCGGTAATCAGATCGGCCAGCTTGCCGTCGTCCAGTGTCATCACCGCCGCAGCGTCTTTTTCGCCGCTGGAGACAGCAGGCGACGAATCGGACAGGTCGATAAACCAGGCACTGTCAGGGCGTTGTACCTTGATCTGCAATACACCACCCTGCCCGCCGATGGCGGACAATTTTTCCGCCAGCTGCGGCAGCACTTTTTCCGCCTGCGGTTCTTTCTGCTTTTTCGGTGGCGCGGCGGCGGTGTCCGGCTGGCCGGAGGCCAGTCGCTTGTCCCGCGCCTGATCCACCAGCTTCGGGTCCATGCCCTGCAACACGGTGAGCTTGTTGGAGGCCATCACATTGCCGTCGATCTTCAGCTCGCCACCGAAGAACAGTTTCTGCACGGCGGCCAGGTCACCGCCAAACAGGGTCGGCGCATGTTTGGTATCCAGTTCCAGCGTCACATCCGCCTTGTCCAGTTGCCCCGGCCCGGCGGTGCCCGGTGCATTCTTCAGATCGATATAGAAATCCTGATCCGGGTTGCTGAACGCAAACTGGAAGCTGGTGCCGGTCTTCTCGATCAGGTCCGGGTTGTCGGCGATGAAGTGGCCGATGGCACTGAACACATCCACCATGGTCGGCTCCTGCGATTCGACCGGTGCGGCGGCAGCTTGTGAACCACCACCGTCAGCCACACGCTTGTCGCGTTCCTGTTCGGCCAGTTTCGGGTCCATGTCCTGCAACACGGTCAACTTGTTGGAGGCCATCACGTTGCCGGAGATTTTCAGCTCACCACCGAAGAACAGTTTCTGCACGGCAGCGAGATCGCCACCAAACACGGTGGAAAGGTGCTCGCTGTCCAGTGCCAGGGTCACGTCCGGTTTGTCAATCGTGCCCGGCCCTGCCGCGCCCGGTGCATTTTTCAGGTCAATAAAGAACTGCTGATCCGGATTGCTGAACTCGAACAGGAAACTGGTGCCGGTCTGGTCGACCAGTTCCGGCTTCTGCTCGATGTAGGTCGCCACCGCGGCGAACACATCGTCAGGCGTCACCGCCTGCTCCACCTGCGGCGCAGAATCTTCCTCGGCGGAAGCCTGCTCCGGCACCGGCGCCTCTGCCGGAATCTCGGAGAACAGCTCGATGGCGGCATTCTTCAGCACCACCTCGTTACGCTCTTTCACCCAGGTTTCGAAGATGATGCGGTTATCGGATTCCTTCCACATGCGTGTTTCCAGGGTTTCACCCGGGAACACCGTCTTGGCAAAGCGCACCTTGATGCTCTTGAAGTAACGGCCATCGTTATTGCTGAACGCCTTGATCACATGGCGGCCCGCGTAACCAAAGGTACAAAGCCCGTGCAGGATCGGTTTGTCATAGCCAAAGGCCTTGGCAAACGCCGGGTCCGCATGCAGCGGGTTCCAGTCACCGCACAGGCGGTACAGCAATGTCTGGTTGGCGTCGGTTTTTTCCTCGATCACCGCATCCGGTTCGCGGGCGGGCGGCACATTGATCTCGCCGGAATCGCCACGCTCACCGCCCCAGCCACCGGCACCTTTCACGAACGAGGTCATCTCGTTGTAGGCCACCTCGTTACCGTTCTCGTCGGTGGAAGTAATGGCGAAGGTGACGACTGCGTTCGGGTCCTTGTCCAGCGCCTTCTTGAATTTGAAGGTGTGTTTCAGCTTGGCATGCGGCGGCAGTGGCCGCTTGATCTCGGTGTACTGCTCACCATGCAGTAAGCGGTCAAAACCAAAGTTCATCCCCGGCAAGGTCAGCGCACCTTCCTTCGCCGCTTTCAGCATCGCGCCGATCTGCGGCATGACGCCATAGGTGGGCAACGCCTGGAAATTGCCGCCCAGCTCGTAGACGAATTTCAGTTCATCTTTATCGAGCGGGTCACGGGCGGCGCCAACACTCAGCGCGTACAGCGACAAATCATTTTCATCATAGGCCGATTCCAGCTCGACGCTTTCCTTGCTGGCCACATCCAGATCGATGAACTCGTTGCCGCCCAGAGACGGATTATTGATGTTGTCGAGGATCGGCGAGAAGGATTCGTTGACGTTGGACGGATGATCCGCGTCGGTAAAATCGGTGATCTTGTCCCAGCGACGGGCCACATCATCGACGCTGAATGCCTTGCCGAGCGGGAAGTTGTTGCCCTGGGTGCGCTCCCAGCGCAGCTTGCTGATGTAACCGGCGCCCACTTCGAAGATGCCCTTGGTCTCTTCACAGTCTTCATGACACAACCAGGCCACCAGTGGGCTGACCGCTTCCGGCTTCAGGTTTTCCAGCAGATTCGGCGGCATGATGGTTTCCGTCAGCCGCGAGGCGGCAATCGGCGCGATGGTATTCACATGAATGTTCTTGCTGCGCCCTTCCTCGGCCAGACAGTTGGCCAGCCCGGCCAGTCCCAGCTTGGCGGCACAGTAGTTGGCCTGACCGAAGTTGCCATACAGGCCCGCTGCCGAGGTGGTCATGATGATGCGGCCATAGCCCTTCTCGCGCATGATCGGCCAGGCCGCATGGGTCACGCTCATGGAGCCTTCCAGGTGGACTTTTAGCACCAGGTCCCAGTCCTGCTTCGACATCTTGGCGAAGCTCACATCACGCAAGATGCCAGCATTGTTGACCACGATGTCCACGGTGCCGAAGTTATCCAGGGCGGTCTGCACTATCGACTCGCCGTTTTCCACGGAGTCATAGTTGGCAACCGCTTTTCCCCCCATGGCCCGGATCTCTTCCACCACCTTGTCTGCGGCGGACGATGACTTGCCATCACCGTGGGCACTACCACCCAGATCGTTAACCACCACCTTGCAGCCGCGCTCGGCCAGGGTCAGTGCATGCTGGCGGCCCAACCCGCCCCCGGCACCGGTGACGATGGCCACACGATCATCAAAACGACGTTCTGCCATGATGCTTTCCTCTTTTCATTCCCGGGCCCACTTGCCGCGCGAGCCCGGGAAAATCTTTAGATAGAGCGGGAAATGAGTTCTTTCATGATTTCGTTGGTGCCGCCGTAGATGCGGTTGGCACGGGTGTCGATATAGGCGCGGGCGATGGGGTACTCGAGCATGTAGCCGTAGCCACCGTGTAGCTGCACACAGCGATCAACCACATTACTGAGCAAATCGGACACCCAGTACTTGGCCGCACAGGCTGCCTCGGGGGACAAGGCATTGCGCACCACCAACTCCATACAGCGATCCACATAGACCCGCGCAATCTGGATTTCAGAACGCATCTCGGCCAGTTCAAAACGGGTGTTCTGGAACGCCGCCACCGGCTTGCCAAACGCCTGCCTCTGTTTCACATATTCCACGGTGGTTGCCAGCGCATGCTCGGCAGCCGACGCACAGATGATGGCGATCATCATCCGCTCCCAGGCCAACTCCTTCATCAAGGCAATAAAGCCCATACCCTCGGCGCCCAGCAGGTTTTCCTTAGGCACCTTGACGTTGTCGAAGAACAACTCGCAGGTGTCCTGCCCGCGCATGCCCACTTTCTTCAGCGGCTTGCCCTTGGAGAAGCCCTCGCGATCCGCCTCGATAATCATCAGGGATACACTTTGTGCTCCCAGATCCGCCGGCCCGGTTCGCACCGCCACCACCGCCATGTCACAGAGGTAACCGTTGGTGATAAAGATTTTCGAGCCATTCACCACATAGTGATCACCCTCAAGGGTGGCAGTGGTCTTGATGCGCTGCAGATCGGAACCGGTACCCGGCTCGGTCATGGCCACGGCAGTGACCGCTTCACCGGTGGCCATTTTGGGCAACCACTGGCTTTTCTGTTCATGGGAGCCAAAGTTGTTGATGTAGTTGGCAACAATGTCCGAATGCAGCGCAAAGCCGCTGGCCGAATCACCCACCCGGGCCTGCTCTTCCATAAGAATCATCGAGTAGAGGCGGTCAACGCCGCAGCCACCGTATTCCTCGGGCATGGTGGCACACAGCAGCCCAAGCTCACCCGCCTTGTTCCACAGCTCGCGATCGAGATGCTGCTGCTCTTCCCACTTCTCGTGATAAGGGGCAATTTCCGTCTCGAAGAAACGTCGAGCGGTGGCGCGAAACGCTTCATGGTCTTCATTGAACAGGGTACGGGGAATCATTGGCGACACAGCCGCCGGTACATGCACGTCACTCATTACAGGTTTTCCACTGTTGATTCATAAACATGACAAGAACTCTATAACTTACAATACGTACGTTCAACTTGTTTTTAATCGTTCGCGCGCATAAGCTATATATCGTTTAGAATCAGCATCCTACGCCAGAGAAAGCAAACCCGACAACAGGCAGATAACGTCATGAAGGCACAGCGACGAACCCAGGAACAACGTAGCGATGCCATGCGAGAACGCATCATCCAGGCGGTACTCACGTGTCTTGAGAAGGACGGATTTGCAGGCACGACAGTGAGTCGCATCATCGAGGTCGCTGGCGTTTCCCGGGGAGCACCGCTACACCATTTCCACAGCAAAGCCGCCATGATTGCCGCTGCTGCCGAGCAACTGATTCGCCAGCAATATATTCAACTGGGCAAAGCCATTGCCAAGCTGCACGGCTCTGAGGACCGACTGGAAGAGCTGATCTTTGGCGCCTGGAAAAATGTCTTTGATCAACCGGAATACATCCCGTTGATGCAGCTACTGACCGCCAGCCAGCACGATCAGGAACTCGCCGCCATTTTGCAGCGCGTCTGGACATCCAGTTATTTCATCGTGGGTAACGCAGCCGATCACTACCTGGAGGCCACCAAGGAAGATACCGATGTGCGCTCGATGATGATGTTGACGCAATGGCTATTGCGCGGCATGGCACAGGACCTGCACATCGTTGCGGACAAGGCGCTGTTTGACCGTTATCTGAAGCTTTGGTGTGACACGCTTGCCCTTCACTTGCGAGCTAGGGCGGGCGTAACGACACCGCCCCCTTATCCACCCAGGTGGGATCTACCGCTGACTGATGTTTGACGGTAGCTATCTCAGCACGCCATGTTTATGTCAACGTATCGCTTATCCAATACTCGATATGTCACAGCATTTCGCCCCTGGCTAGCAGCGATAATGGCAGACAGGGGTATCCTCAGTTGAGCATACGCCAATAATACAAAGGTACCCGAGTATCGCTACGACTGATGCACAGGTGTTTATGGGCAAAGTCAGTGGAATTTCCAAGACAGGGAAGAGGCTGGCTACACCAATTACTACACTTTCAGTACGGTTACAGAAGCCGGACTGAAATACAGCCTAACCAGCTGATTTAAATAAAAGTACAAAGTCGAAAAAGGTGTTGCCCAACACGGTTAGCCCATCAAAAATAACCTGAAGATGGGGCCCGAACCCCTAGCGAGTAGCAGTGTATCGCAGCCCTCACGACAAGTCATCGAACGATGGAAAATCGCCAGCACAGCCAGGATCGTCCCACTGAAGAGACTCCAACACTCTATAATATTTTCCTTTCCACACAGGCATCCACCTTAGGCCCCAATGAGTGATCGTACATTCAGATGTAGTGTCAAATTAACTATCTCACTACAATTTACCCAGCCGATGCTCTCAAGGAGGCCATGCCAGTGGATCCCTCCTTTAAACCGGAATCTCTATTGGGATACCACGAAAGGATGACCGGTTACTGATCGCACTTCGCATGCTTCAGATTAAAGACTTCAGCTCGATATCCGTATTACTCAATGCGTCAGCGCTAACGCTCTTGCGTTGCTGGACCAACTGCTTGCCCACCATGAAAGCAATGGGCAGATTGACCGCGTCAACAGCAATGACAGAGCCCTCGAGCAGATAGAACACCGCAAATCCCTTATCATTGGTGGTGCCGCGCAGCACCCGCTGATCATGATTTTGCGACAGCCCAACCATCTGTAAGCGGACGTCATATTGGTTCGACCAGAACCATGGTGCGCTATCGTAGGGCATCTCCTCGCCCATCAAGGTCGCCGCCGCCGTACGCGCTTGATCAACCGCGTTGGCAACAGACTCAAGCCGTTGCATCTTTTCGAAAAAAAGATTCCGGTGGCGGGTACAGTCGCCGATTGCCAAGATGTCGCGATCATCAGTGCGGGTAAATTCATCCACGACAATACCGTCATCGCAGAGTAGGCCAGCGTTCTCGGCCAATGTAGTTTCCGGTATGACACCTATTGATACGAGCACGATATCAGCCGGAACATTGCCACCATCGGCCAAGGTCACGCCTGCCACACGCCCCTTATCACCCGCTTCGAAGCCAGTTACCGCCGTGCCAAGACGCACATCAACGCCAGCAGCAGTGTGCTTGGCGTAGAAAAACGTGGACATTTCTGGCCCCGTAACACGCTGCATCAAGCGTTCGGCGGCTTCCAGGACCGTGACATTAACACCTTTCTTGATAGCGCTGGCAGCCACTTCAAGGCCAATATAACCGCCGCCCACGATGACCAGGCGTTTACCCGGCACTAATTGATTGCGCAGAGCATCGGTGTCAGCGATATCATGCAGATAGTGTATTCCTTTCAAATCTGATCCGGGCGCTTTAAGGCGACGAACATGTGACCCCGTCGCCAGAACCAATCGATCGTATTTCAATGTGCTTTGATCCGACAACTTGATGCTTTTCGCGTATCGGTCGATCCCTTCGACGCGCACACCGAGCCGCAACTGCTGCCCCGCATTCTCATACACCGAACGCGGCTTCAGGTACAGAGACGACTGATCAACCTCTCCTGCAAGATAACTTTTGGACAAAGGTGGACGCTGGTAGGGAGGATGAGGCTCATCGCTCACCAGTACTACCTCATGCTGATATTTCTTTTGCAGCAAGGCTGTCAAGAGCGTACCGGCTGCATGTCCACCACCAACGATGACTGTCGTATCTTTCTTTTTGTTAACCATAGGTTGTCTCTTTTGTGCGCCTTGGAAGCGTATTTTCATATCCCAACACCGCAGGTGAGCAAGAGGCCGCGATATCGATCGCGCACGCACAGGATGCCTAACTGCTGAGCATCTCAGCATCCTCAAGTATCATCGCGGCTCCCTTCTCGCCGATCATGGTTGCCGGCTGGTTGGTGTTACCGCCGACCAGTGTCGGCATGATAGAGGCATCAACTACCCTCAAGGATCGCAGGCCGTGCACTCGCAGACGCGAATCGACCACCGCCATCGGATCCACACCCATCTTACAGGTTCCGACTGGATGGTAGGCGGACTCGCCGCTACGCCGCACCCATGCGGCCAGGTCCTCATCATTCTGCAGCTCCGACCCTGGCGACATCTCGACTTCGTGGTGCAAGCAGAATGCAGGCTGCGCCAAGATCTTACGCACCAGACGTACCCCGCGAACGAGCTGCTCGACGTCGGCGGATTCGGCCATGTAGTTGGGATCTATCAACGGGGCAGTGAACGGATCAGCACTGTGCAAACCAATCCGCCCACGCGACAATGGCCTAAGTCCGTAGATCATCACTATGTAGCCATAACCACTCATTGCGACCTTCATGTCCCTCCCGTGATCGGCGTACAGCATAGGGCCAAAGTGTAGTTGCAGGTCGGGTATCGCCTCCTCCGGCCGGGAGCGGATGAACCCGCCTGCCTCGGCGCCGTTGCTGGACAGCACACCGCGCCGACCGATCAGGTATTGCAGCAGTGCCCCCAGGCCCTTTAGCCAGTAGCTAGGATGCATCGAGATACTCTGGCGGCTGCGCGTTCTGGCGCGCACGAACACGTCGATATGGTCCTGTAGATTCTGTCCAACGCCCTCCAGGACATGACGCAATTCAATGCCATGCCGGTACAGCTCCTCACGCGGACCGATGCCGGATAACATTAGCAATTGCGGCGAGTTGAACGTTCCGCCGCAGAGCACAACTTCGCGCCCGGCACTGACCTGCACCAGCCCCTTAGCGCTTCGGTACTCGACACCGGTGGCACGGGTGCCATCAAGCAGCACACGGGTAACATGCGCGCCGCTGCGAACCGTCAGGTTGGAACGCTCCTCGGCGGGTTCGAGATAGGCGCGCGCATTACTGCACCGCATGCCGTCTTTCTGATAAGCGTAGTAGAACCCCACTCCCTCCTGCTCACTACCGTTGAAGTCCCTATTGAGCCGGTACCCTGCCTGCCTCGCTGCCTCAACGAAGGTCGCACTTAACGGGTTGGTGTAACGGCGCTCGGCAACATTGAGCGGACCTCCGAGGCCATGAAATTCAACCTCGGCCGGGTTCAGCTTCGGCTCGAAATGTTCGGATCTACGAAAGTAAGGTAGAACATCAGTGTATGACCACCCATCACAGCCCTGCCGCGCCCATTCGTCGTAGTCCCAGGCATGCCCGCGGATGTAGACCTGCGCGTTCATGCCACTAGAACCACCAAGCATTCTGCCCCGCGGCTGGAACAAGACACGGTCATGCATATGGGGCTGCGGTTCGGTATTGAACTGCCAATTGAATCGGCGGCTGAACATCAGCTGCAGGAAACCCAACGGCATGTTCACAAAAGGGTTACCGCGGCTCTCAGGTCCGGCTTCAAGCAGCAGCACCGAATAGCGGCCGCTCTCGGACAAACGGCTTGCAACCGCACACCCAGCAGAGCCCGCGCCGACCACCACATAATCGAATGCTTCAGGCGACACCCCGCTCAGACATTTCATTAACTTTTTGCCGTCAGCTTGACCATCAATTTGGAATAGCCCCGCACGAAGTTAGACTGCACACGCTCGGGCTCGCCAACAACTTCAATATTCTCGAAGCGTTTCAGTAACTCTTCCCACAGAATGCGAAGTTGCAGCTCGGCCAAGCGGTTACCCATGCAACGGTGAATGCCGTAACCAAAAGAGATATGGTTTCGCGCGTCCTTGCGATCAATAATAAGTTGATCAGGGTTTTCGAACTTGCGTTCGTCCCGGTTTCCCGAGGCATACCACATTAACACCCGGTCCCCTTTCTTGATGGTCTGACCACGAAGCTCAACATCCTGGGTAGCAACCCTGCGCATATTCGCCAACGGGGTTTGCCAACGGATGATTTCCGAAACCATATTCGGAATCAACTCCGGTTTTGCCTTCAGTTTTCTAAATTCCTCGGGAAACTGATTCAAAGCCAGCACGCCACCACTCATCGAGTTGCGAGTGGTATCATTTCCACCAACAATAAGCAGCGCCAGATTCCCGATAAACTCCATCGGCCGATTGATCAGGTCTTTTGTATCTTCGTTGCTCTGCAGCATACTGATCAAATCGAAACCGGGTTCTTCGCCGGAAGCACGTCGCGCCTCCTTGTCTCGCCACAGCCTGGAGAACGCCCTCGCCATATCTGCCGCGTCATCAAACATGACATCTTCGTCGGTAAATTCTCCACCCGTGGCGGATGCCGCGCCAGACAAACGATCAGACCATTCAACGAGTTTGTGACGATCCTCATAAGGGAAATCCAGCAACGTAGCGAGCATACGGCCAGTCAGTTCTTTGGACACCGCCGGCACCCAATCGAAAGGTTTATCCAGAGGCAAGCTGTCTAGCACTTCCGCCGCACGAGAACGAATCAGCCCTTCCATTTCTTTAAGGTTTTTCGGAGCAACGACGCCCTGCACCGCTCGGCGCTGTACATCATGTTTGGGCGGATCCATGGCGATAAACATTTCCACCGATAGTCCGTCCGGTGGATCACCCAGAATAATTTGCGGCTCAGAGGAAAACAGTTCATGGCTCTTGTCGACGAACAAAATATCTTCATAGCGCGTTATTGACCAGAAAGGCCCGAATGGACTGTTCTTCTGGTAATGTACCGGAGCTTCATCTCGTAACCGCTTAAAATAGGCGCGCCACTGATCTTGTCGATACAGAAAAGGGTTGCTGGTGTCGATATCTTCCAGTGCCAAGGTGCTAACATCAGGCAGGGGAGTTTCGACAAACTCCATTTGTGTGGAGCGAGAACCCACGGCCTTTCTCTTTGCCTTCATCAACATTTTCATGGTTTTAATCTGAAAATGCATTGGCACCACTTTCGACGAAACGTTGAAAACCTTGGTCTGCAAACTGTTGCTTGAGCTTGTTTTTGTTGACATAGCTTTCTCCCTGCTTACATCTGGAATTCAGGCAAATGCACGGTCATACCGTCCATCGCCTCAGTAATTTCTACCTGGCAGCCCAGACGCGAGGTTCTCGCCCGCTCCGGGGTCATGGACAGCATCTGTTCTTCCGCGTCACCAACCGTTCCGGTATTGCCGAACCACTCATCGGCAACAATCATGTGGCAGGTACCACAGGCGCACTCGCCGCCACAATCACCATCGATACCTGGCACGGCGTTATCAACCGCAACTTGCATAAGCGTAGAACCCGCCCTGAATTCCGTCACATGCTCGGTATCGTCATGTTCAATAAAGATAATTTTTCCCACAGCGCGTCTCCTAGTATTTATGTCTAACCTGAAGATTGGCTATATAGCGGCATGCCAGCGAGGACATTTCTTGACAGGACGGGGACATTTAAAGACAGTAATGACTTTCCGAGGAGAGGCTAATGGCAATAACTACGCAGAGTGATAGCTTGCAAAGCGTGGATGCTGATATCCCATCGAACTACTCACGCCTTATCGCCCGTGAACTTGGTCTGAGTGCACGAGAGCTGCCCCGACTCCTGCGCAAAACAGATGTGGATGTTACGCAATTACTCAAAGATGAGAGTCGACTCACCGCAACCCAACAGATGCAGATCTTGCGTAATGCTTTGGATCTATCCGGTAAACCAGAGTTCGGCTTGCGGTTGGGCAGGCGCCTCACCCCGGCAACCCATGGGGTGATGGGCTTTGTTGCTAACAGCAGCCCCGACCTTTATACCGCGCTGCAAGCCGTTCACACTTTCCTGCCTACGCGAGCAAGCTTTATTCAGGTGAACCTGCAAAACACTGAGGATTATCTGGAATGTGTTGTGAGCTTTCAGGTAGCGATGGACAACGACGTGGAGCGCTGCTTGGCAGATACTGTGATCAAGGCTTTTTTTGAAATTGGCGAGTTCATCGTAGGTCGCCCATTGTATGAATCAGAGGTTCATTTCCCCCATCCAGCCCCCGTCTACCAGGGCATGTACCGGGAGTATTTACCAGGCAAGGTTTACTTTAACTCCGATCACTTCAAGCTAAAATTGGCAATGGGGTTGTGTCGAAAACCGAACGCATCGGCCAATCATGAAAGCTATCATCTAGCCTTTCAGCAGTGCGAATCCATGCTTGCGCGTCTTCAGAGTCCTGAACCGGACTATCGGACTCGGTTACAGAAAATGATGCTGTCCCGGCCACCCGGAACACTTAGTGAAGAAGAGGCGGCTGCCTCTCTCTTTATAAGCAAGCGCACCCTGGCACGGAAACTCAAAAATGAGAACAGCAGTTTCAGGAAGATTCGCGAGGAGGTACTATCGAAGCAAGCAGTAAGCTATTTGTGCAATAGCCAGCTGTCCGTCGAAGCCACCGCCACACTGTTGAATTATCACGACACGGCGAGCTTCAGACGGGCATTTAAACGCTGGTTTGGTCAGACACCCGATCAATACAGGCAGCATGCAGGTTAGTGTTTATAAACAGACTGCACTCACAATCAGCAGCGAGTACGGCCATCAGTTCTCACTGAATAGCAACGTCTACCGCTTGAGCACACCATCCTTAATTACCGTCCACACAAAATCTCCGACATCCTTCACCGTATATCGCCCCCCCTCATTGAACCACGTTGCTACCCAGTTCAACGCGCCCAGCCCGATAAGACGCAAAAGATCACGATCCACATCAGCACGAATCAGGCCCTGAGAGGACAAAGATTGCAACATGGCAGACCAAAGAAGCTCGTATTTGTCTCGTAGATCAATCATTTCCTGGCGGGACTCACCATGCAAGGAGCGCCATTCAAAAAGGAGGACATAGACCATATCCGACCCACCAACCAGCAACTCAAGGTGAGCATTGATCCCCTGACGCAACTGCTCAAGCGGCTCACTTTCCCCCCGAATGGCCTCAGACAAGGCCGTAGACGCTTGCTCAAGCGCAAGGCGCATCAAGTCGACCAGAATGCTTTCCTTGGAGGGGTAACGGTAATGCAAGCTGCCAGGCAGCATGCCACAAGCCTCGGCGATTTCTTTAACGGTGGTTTTATCGAACCCCTTTTGACGAAATAGACGAGCTGCAGCACCGAGCACAAACACTCGATCCGCCTCCGCCACCGGCGTTACCTGATTTTTCTTTCTTCCCACAAGGCACTCCCATGCTGTAAGCCTTTGATTCTAGCATTCCTTTTAAAGTCGGCCCAGCCTTCCTGGCCGATGGCACTATTCGATCTATACAGATAAAAACACGCTGTCTACCTTATAATCTTGAATTTGGTTGGTCATACAAATAAAGTCCAATGAATGCACTTTACTTGGGAGCGATCCAATGGCTCTGGCAAACCGCAAGATTGGTTACGACGAGGTTGTAACCCGTGACATTCACTTTCCCATGAACATCGAAAACGTGGCTCGCCACTGGTTTCGCAACGACCCGTGGTCCACTCACTGGATGAATGCCATTCTCGCCGCCGTCCCCGACGGTGAACGCTGGGTGATGAATTCTGCAAGACGGCAGCTTGGCAAGCTTGACGATCCAGAAGTGCTGAACGCAGCTAAAGAATTCATTCGCCAGGAGCGCATTCATGCTCGTGAGCACGATGAAATGAACGCCATCGGCGTGCAACACGGGGTTCCCATCGACAAGGTTGAAGGCGTGTTCAAGCTGATCCGTAAGCAACTCCAACACCGCCTCAGTGACGATATGCAGAGCTCCATCGCAGCGGCGTTTGAACATTTCACGGCCATTATTTCCTCGGTACTGCTTGAGCACCCGGAGCTGTTTGACGAAACCCACCCGGATTTGCGTGCCATGCTCTACTGGCACTTTGTCGAAGAAACCGAGCACAAGAGCGTCAGTTATGACGTCTTCGTCGATGCCAGTGGTGGTGGCTACCGCAGTTACCGACTGCGTATCAGTGGCATGCTACTGGCCATTGCCCTGGGCTTCCCCATTATGATCGGCAACCAGACCTATCTGCTCTACAAGGATCGTCAAATTCTGAATTTGTGGTCCGCCGCCAAAATGACCAAAGTCCTGTTCTGGCGTCCCGGCATTCTTTCCAAGGTACTCGCTGGCGTGCCCCCCTATTTCTCCCCCACTTTCCACCCGTGGGATGACGATAACCGTGATGTAATCCGGATCTGGAAACGCGCCTACGAAAGAACTGGCGACCCTCATAAGGCCTATCAAGCGCTCAGAGACCACCGAGCCAACAATGTACACGGTACATTCGAAACGCCACAACCTGAACCCGCATGGGGGCAGGCATGAAAAAGAAACCCTTGCACCCGTCAACTCAGGCGGCAGCTGTCATCACCGGGGCGGGTAGCGGCATCGGTCGTAGCTTTGCTTACGAAGTTGCCCGTCGAGGCGGTTCGGTACTGTGTGTCGATATCAATGAAGAGCGCGCCGAACAGGTGGCGATCAGCCTGCGAGCACTCGGTACTCACGCGGTAGCCCTGGGGTGTGATGTCGGCGATGAAAAACAGATGGCATACCTGGCGGAAAATGCCGAGCCTTTGCTCGGCAGGCCGGTAACCCTGGTAATCAACAACGCCGGCGTCGGCCTCGGTGGCCCAATCGGCGAGGTGTCACTTGAAGATTGGCACTGGTGCATGAACGTCAATCTATGGGGAGTTATTCACGGCTGCCATTATTTTGCCCCTCAGCTTCGCGATCTGGGCTATGGAGGCATCATCAATGTGGCCTCTGCTGCCGCATTCGGGTCCGCCCCGGAAATGGCCGCCTACAACGTCACCAAGGCAGGGGTACTGGCCCTGTCCGAAACGCTGTCTTCTGAACTGACCGGAACCGGCGTAAAAATCACGGCCCTGTGCCCAACCGTGGTCCCGACCAATATCGTCGAGAATGGGCGCCTGCCTGAACGTCGCCGTGACTTTGCCCGTTCAGCGATGACCCGCTATGCCCTCACCAACGCCGACCAGGTGGCCCGACAGACCCTCAGTGCCCTTGATCGAGGTGAGCTTTACATGCTGCCACAAATTGACGGCCGGCTTGCCTGGCGGTTGAAACGCCTGACGCCACGACTATACGCCCGCGCGATTGGCGAAGCTTACAGAATGCTGGCTGATTAAATCGCATTTGAGGAAACGGAACACGCAAGGAATTCAATATGGCCTCCATTCCTACAACAATTTTGAAGCTACTTTTTCGCGCCGGCATGAAGCGTGATATACGCGACCCGGACAAACTGGTAAGACATCTTCGCAGGGTGATGAACGCGCCTTTGGCCCCCTCTCTGCTGCCACGCGGAGTGCGACTCAAGCGAGGCAAGGTTGCAGGAATAGCTGGCCACTGGCTAGGCACCGCAGACCCACAAATCACCATACTCTACCTGCATGGTGGCGCCTTCATCGGCGGGCGGCTTGATACCTATCACCACTTTTGTGGCCGTTTGGCTCACGCCCTGAATGCGCGGGTCTTTCTTCCGGATTACCGACTAGCCCCTGAGCACCCCTTCCCGGCAGCAACGGATGACGCCTTTAATGTGTATCGTGAACTGATCGCAGACCCTCGCCCTGTGGTCATTGCGGGAGACTCTGCGGGAGGCAACCTGACGTTAGTCACATTGCTGCGTGCCCGTGATCAGCTGCTGAAAATGCCGGCTTGCGCCCTCGCCATTTCGCCGGCATCGGATGCGCGAGGCACCCTGATGTCCAGACAGGCGAATAGCGACAGCGATACCATGCTTTCCCATGGCATGATTGAGGTGGCAACGGATATCTATCTGGCCGGCGCGGACCCCGCTCACCCGTATGCCTCACCAATCACCGCGGATTTCACCGGCTTGCCCCCTCTACTTTTCACTGTCAGTAGCGAAGAGTGTCTGCGCGACGATACCCATGCAGCAGCACAATGCGCGCGAGATGCGGGGGTGCCCGTGCAGGTTCTGGAGCGCGATGATATGCCGCACGTGTGGCCCGTATTCACCTTTTTGCTACCAGAGGCAAAGCAGGACTTCCCTACCATCGTCCGAATTCTGGGAAAGTATCTGACCAGCAATAACGTCGGCAAAGCCCCATCCCAAACGGTCAATGCTAGCGATAGCGCCATAGTTGAGGTTGCATCATGAATATGGCTGCTGTTGCAATCCATAACCCTCGTCCCAGCGTTACTCCTGATCATGAAGTCATTATCATCGGCGCGGGAATTTCTGGAATTGGTGCGGCAATCCAGCTGCGTGCCGATGGCATCAAAGATATCTTGATCCTTGAGCGAAGCAAGGATGTGGGAGGAACCTGGCGCGACAACCGTTATCCGGGAATCGCTGTCGACATTACCTCGTTTACCTATTCATTTTCCTTCGAACAAAACGCAAATTGGTCTCGCGTTTTTGCGCCGGGAAACGAGCTTTACCAGTATACAAGACAGGTAACAAGCAAGTATGGCATCTACCCACTGATTCGCTTTGGTGTCGAAGTCGCTAGCGCCCGTTTTGATCTCGACAGCCATGTCTGGTTGATCGATCTTACGGATGGCAGGCGACTTAGTGCACGCCATATTGTCTCGGCCTGTGGCGGTTTGATATCACCCAAGATGCCAGATATTGAAGGGCTTGATACGTTCCAGGGCAATGTCATTCACACTGCACGCTGGCCAGATGACCTTGATCTTAGTGACAAGCGAGTAGCGGTAATAGGCACTGGCGCCACTGCAGTGCAACTGATTCCGAAAATTGCCCGCCAGGCTCGTCAACTTGACGTCTACCAGCGCACCCCCATCTGGGTGCTGAAGAAGCCGGATCAGACTCTGCCTGGCTGGCTCAAGGTATTGTTCCGAACCGTACCGGGCTTGCAACGCAGCCTTCGCGGCGCTACCGACACCGTCAGCGAAACCCTGATGGTGCTTTCCGCAATATATTACCGGCAGGCCCCTTGGCTGGTTCGCATGTGTGAAAAGGCGGGCATAAACAACCTGCGCGAACAGCTGCCCAACCGCCAGGACCTGTGGCAAGCACTGACACCGAAATACGGCTTCGGGTGCAAAAGGCCAACGTTTTCCAACGACTATTTCCGAACCTTTGCCCGAAACAACGTTGAGCTTGTCACGACCCCGATCAAGCGTATTACGTCCCGCGGCATCACCACCCAGGACGGCCGCTCACGGCGTATCGATACCTTGATCCTCGCCACCGGTTACAAAACCTTCGAGAAAGGAAATATTCCCTCGTTCGACGTCATCGGCAGCAACAACATCAATTTGGGCGATTTCTGGCATGACTACCGTTACCAGGCCTATGAAGGGTTGACCATTCCGGGCTACCCGAACTTTTACATCATGCTCGGTCCCTATGCCCTTATCGGCACCTCTTACTTCAAGATGGTCGAAGGGAATGCCATCCACCTCTCTCGCTGTATTCGCGAAGCCAACCGACGTGGAGCCAGCCAAGTGGAAATACGTCAGTCCGTCCATGACGCGTATTTCCGCAATATCCAGAAACGCCAGCAAAACACCGTGTTCCTTAACCACAACTGCGCGCTGTCGAACAGTTATTACTTCGACCATCATGGTGACGCGCCAATGCTGCGGCCCTCTACCTCTCTGGAAATGCTGTGGCGAGCCAAGCATTTACCGATGGATCACTACCGGTTCAGTGTACTGGCCGGGCACACTCCCAGCAGACACGACGGCGGGAGACAAGCCTGTGAGCCACATCCCCAGCTGCCAGAGAAGGGCATTCCGGCAAAACAAACAGATAACAATTCTCAGTGACTGTGCCAGAGAAAGTGTGGAGCCTGCTTGTACATGTCACGCCAGCAGAGCTCTCCAGATCCAGTTGACCGTGCGCTTTAGCGCTGCCCAGGAGGCGTTACACCACTCGATAACCCATGCCTGGTCAGCAACAGAACACGGCATCTCGTCATAGACGACGACTGGGCGTCACGCATTAATGTGTGACATTACCGGAGCGCCAGAGCACAACGTCATTACAGTCATGGACACAGACAGCTAAGCCTGAGACCAATATTGGTTGTTTAACCAAACAAACAGAAAATCAGAACAACTCACCATCTATAACCAGAACAGCCCCCTTTAGGAGCCTGAAATGTCTGCAAAAAAAACAAAACGGTTACCTCTCCTTTTCTTCACGTGCACTACAGCATTGCTCTCACCCGGCTTGGCCATTGGCGGTGCTGGCGACGGAGCGAGCACTTATGGGCTAGGCCCAATGAATGCCGGCACTGCCTTGGCATTCAGTCCTTTTGCATCCAACAGCTGGTCGGTGTACTACAACCCGGCCGCCATGGCCCGCTCCCCGGAGGGCGAACTGGGAGTCATTGTGCAGTATGGCGACCAGGAATTACGTGCCAAATCACTGGGAGGAACAGACCCTTTGGAGCGAGAGAATGATATCCTCTCTGACACCAGTTCCGAACTATTATTAATCGGCTTCAAAAGCCGCGTCGCCGGCATTTCCAGCATCGACAAGCCCATTTACTTTGGCCTGAACGTGGGTGTAGACCAATACACATCCAACCTATTGCCCTATCAGGCCAATACCAGCCAGAAAGGGCAGTTTCTACGCTATGAATCTCAGCCACTTTATCTCGCCTTTGGTGGCGCTATCAGCAACGTCCTGAGGGGCGTTGACGTCGGCGCATCAGCACGTCTTACCCTCCAGGCCAAAGCCAACCTGGAAGCAGTTTCAGACCTTGGCGGCAACACAGACTCTGAAAAACTTTCCCTGGAAGCCTCTCCATCCCTATCACCGGCACTAGGTATCAATATCCGCTCTGGAGAAATGTTTTGCGGTACAAGCGAGTGCATGCCTTTTGGAATGGATAAGATGGAGCTGGCTCTTTTCTGGCGGGGGGAAAGTAGCTATGAGGTATCCGTGGATGCCAATGTGGTTGTGCCGGGAGTTATCCCTGAACCAGGCCTGAGCCTAGCGCTTAGTACAATTGATACCTATCAACCTGAAGTTCTCGGCGCAGCCATTTTGCTTCCCGTTGGCAAATTCGAATTGACGGCAGGCATTGAGCAGCACAATTGGTCTGCGCTTGAAAGCGAGTTTGCCGACGATACTATTCGCGATCAGGCTAATCTAGCGTTTGACGACATCACCATTCCCCGAATTGGCGTTAGCTATCAGTGGTCGGAGTCCATGAAACTCTTTGCCGGCGCAGCCCTGGAGGACTCACCTTTAAAATCCAGCCGATCCCAGGACGTTAACTATCTTGACACCGATAAAAAGGTTTTCGGTCTGGGTGCCAGCTACCGTCTGTCCAGCGCGCCAATAATAGATATGCCATTAGAACTCTCCTTCGCTTACCAGTATCAAATGCTGGATGAAGCTGATTTCGAATTGACCTCCATCAACTCTTCCACCGATCCAGCCCCTTATGAAACGGTAAGGGCTGATGGTGAAATAAACGTATTTTCTTCCTCCCTGTCGCTAAAGTTTTAACAACAGGCATGCGATTAATACCAGGAGAAGAGCAATGAATAATAACCCCATCACAATCCACCAGTTTCTGATTAGTCTGGCGGTCGCCATAGCAGCCCTTCTGACCGGGTGCGGTGGCGATCAGGGCGATGTAAGCAATCCCTGGAGCACACCAGAGACATTAATTTTTTCTTACCCTTATCCTGGCCAGACCGAGGTTCCAGCTACCGCGCCAGTAATCCTGCGATTTTCCTCTGCACTTGAGCAAGAGGTTATTGATGACATTGACTCACGCCTACAGCTGGTCAGTGATACTGATGGGAATACCGTCATGGTTGACTATCAGGTGGTAGACAATGGCAGAGGCCTGGCCCTGTATCCTCAATCGCGGCTGGCTCCGGCGGAAGCGTACCATCTGGTTGTCAACGATGATGGCCTTGGAGCCATTGATGATAACTCCGTGGCCCGCGTTCGGTTTCGGACTGCAGGCAGTCAAGCCGGCGCATCGCAAACCATGGGAAGCGGCTCTTTCACCCTGCTTTCAGCCACTCCTCTAGACCAACCGTCATTGCTAGAGCCGATTGATGATGCCAGCCATCCCAACGACATGAGCACCTTCAGGATGTCGTTTAACCAAACGGTTGATCCGACCAGCACAGCATATGGCGAAACCGGATCGGTTCAACTTCGTGACAACCTCGGCAAGTTGGTTCCCGCATCACTATTTTTGCAGGGTCGTTACCTGACACTGGATCCTGACCAGGATCTGAAACCTGTGGAACACACACTAACGATTGCTGGGCTGCGGGCCCAGACTACCGGTGAACAGTTGCCGGAGTACAATCGGACTTTTGTTCCGGAAGCCACTCTTCCCCGTGCTACATCCGTTCTAAAAGTTGGCAGTCTTGGAGCTGAGCAACCTGGACTAGTGTCAACTTTAACCGGCAACCCGATCAATCAGGTGCCAGTACAATCCTTTGTGCTGGGAGATGAATCATTTACCGGGTTGAGCGGGGATCTAGCTGCAGATCTGGCTTTTGCTCCCAACTTTCCTAATGCCGTTCCACTGCGAGTACCCGCTGGTTCCGTACTCCGAGGCACCCCCGTGGACGTCAATATACTGGGCGAAATACCGTCCGGGCTGGAAACCGGTGAAGTCACCATCACGATACTCAGCGACGCTAATGGGTATCTGATCCCGAATCCATTCAGTGATTCCCCATCGGTTCCCCGCTATGCCCTGCTTAATATGGACGCAGCAATGACTGCAGCAGGTCAAGAGCCCAATGCGGCTCTCAGCCAGAACCTGCTTAATGTGCAGGTAGCGGGTTTAGCCGTTGTAAAGGATGGTGTACTAGTACTGGATGCGGTCAGTGTGGTTGAACCTGATGTACTGGGCCTGGAGAAGGCATCCGGTCTGCTCTCATTCCGCATGGAGGCCTATCAAAACCAGCGCCAAGCGCCTGCCCCAAGCCAAGACACTCGACCCTTGCAGCTTCAGTCTTGGGCACCGGGAGAAACGTTCCAACCCAATGCAAGGCCTGGTGACCCCGTTATCCTGAACTTCAACAAACCATTAGACCCAGCTTCGGTGTTCCTTGACGGTGCCGTACAGGTTTCTGTTGATGATGTAGTAAAGACGTACCCAATACGTCACGATGGAGCCACGATCATCATCGGAGGAGATATCCTTCAACACGGAAAAGACGTCGGGGTCACCCTCACCAGCCTGCTCCGAGATACGCAGGGAAACCCGCTCAACCAGGACCAGACACTCAACATCCGCCTACCGGACTTCGTGCTTCCCAATGGCAGCACCAATGAGCTACGTGCACCACTTGTCGCTGCTGTTTTTCCCGGTTACCCCTGTGCGTTAACCGATGTCGATCTTACCGGCGAAAGAGAGACTTGGCGCAATGGCCGATGTGTAGGAGGTAAAAATAGCGACCCGCTCTATCCTGTACCGAATATGTTCAAGGATTTTAGTATTCGAGTCATCTTTAGCCGCAGTATCGACGGCGACACGGTTAATGATCAGACTTTTGTTGTTGAACACTTCGATACCAACAATAACGCATGGGACCCCATCAATGGTCGTCTCAAGGTGCTTGCCCAGCGAATAGAGTTTCTCCCGAACAACCCGTGGCAGATTGGCGAGCTTTATCGCTACACCCTGCACTCCGAGCAAAACTCGCCTGTTTGTGGCACCAATGCCATATGTTCAACCGATGGTGCACCGCTACAAACACGTCAAATCTCTCAGTCCAGTTCCTCAGCCCCAGAGCTTAGAGAAGGAGGTCCAGACCTAACCAATCACTTCGTTGTAACAGGGGAAGAGGACCGGATCACCCGTGTGTCGTTACGCTCTCTGCCGGTTGCGGATGTTAACGCTAATCTTAGTATCGATGACAACGAGCAAGGTGCGGTACCCGATGGTAACGGCGGTGCCATTGCCGATGCCAACTACCTACAGCTTAGGCTAAAAAACAAATCGGGAGTAATAACCCATGCCAACATTGGCTGTGGTATAGGCGACGATTGCCCGGAAAAGAAATTTGCCTTTGTCGGGTCAGGCGCCTTGCAAGCCGGGGTAAGCCAGTATGAGCCGGATGTCACCATCAACCGACGCCTCATCGACAGCGACCCAATGACATCAAATGAAGTCACCGGCGCCGTCATTGCCAAAGTCTTCCCCACTGTTCTCCCAACGACGAGTGTGTTTCTGGAAGCCCGTGCACTGGGATTAATCACAATACCGTTAGACACCGGCCCCCTGGTGCTTCGCTTGGCATATGAAAACAATCAGCCCATTACTGGCTATATCACCCGAACCCCTGATGGCCCCTGGTTTAGCACCACGTTTGATCTCATGGTGGATGCACCAGAACTGGAACCACGACTAATCATTGAACTTGGGCATGACATCCGCAGTAAAAAAATAACCGGAGTCACCTTGGAAGGGCCGTTACGTTTTGTTGACGATGGTCGCCTGATTCTAAAAGTTCGCAACCCTGACTCTCTCGTCATACCAGCCAACATTGATCTGCTTGGCATAGGTTTGGCCGGTGTCGAATTGGAGGTACCGCCCCTCGGCGTAGACCTTACTTTTACCTTCTTGCCGGTAAAAGATTTTTAATATATTCCCCTTGTGCTAACGCACTTTCATGCCCCCTTTATGGGGGCTTTTTTCTGTCCTCACCGTATGCCACACCGCTGAATGATCATCAATATCGTCAAATAGGACTTTTCTTTGTGTAGAAGAAACGCTAATATTTGGTTGTTTGGCCAAATAAATAAATGCCTATAATGATGCATCCTCACGACAGCCTCGCAAGCCTTGCCTATAGCGATTCAAAGCACTCACCGGAATCTGGCAGGGATATACAGTTCCCGGGAAACGGCGGGTTGGTTCTTAGTGCAACCCAGTTCGGGGACCCGAAGTCACCGCAGGTGCTTTTGCTGCATGGCGGCGGACAGACCCGTCATGCCTGGGCGCACACGGCAACAGCTCTGGCCAGATCCGGGTACTGCGCTACCTGCATTGATGCCCGCGGTCATGGTCAAAGCCAGTGGTGCCCTGAAGGGGATTACAGCGGCACCGCGCTGGTATCAGACCTCCGCGCCATCATCCAATCACTTCCCACATCACCTTATATCGTGGGAGCGTCAATGGGCGGACTGACGGCCATGCTTACCCTTGGGGAGGAGCCCCCCTTGCCCTGTCGAGGTCTGGTACTGGTGGATGTGGCCCCACGGCTTGAGACCAAAGGCGTTCGCCGGGTGATTGAGTTCATGCGCCGCCACCCTGACGGTTTCGACTCTCTGGATCAGGTTCAGGATGCCGTGGCTGCCTATAACCCAACACGAAAAGCACAATCAAGCTCACAGGGCTTGCGAAAAAACCTCCGCCAGGACGCTAATGGCCGTCTCCATTGGCACTGGGATCCTGCGTTTCTTGATCATGCGGTAATCCCTGAAGCAAATGAAGGCATGTTCGGCCGAGCGCGACTCAATCTTGCAGCAAGCAAACTCAAATTACCGATATTACTCATCCGCGGCCATCACAGTGATGTACTCAGCGAAGCAGGAGCCCAGGAATTATTAGCCCTCGTGCCACATGCCAAGTACCGAGTAATCCATCAAGCAGGTCATATGGTAGCGGGTGACCGCAACAGTATTTTTACCGGAGCAGTGCTGGACTTTCTTCAGCACCTTGACCCGCAAGGAAATCACATACGCTCCACCGATCGGAGACTTACACCATGAAACATAAACACCTCGACGTGCTGATCATTGGCGCGGGCCTTTCCGGCGTTGGTGCGGCTTGTCACCTAAGCCGCAAGTGCCCAGATCTACGCTATGGCATCCTTGAGCGACGCAAGCGCGTTGGTGGCACCTGGGATTTATTTCGCTATCCCGGCATCCGTTCGGACTCCGATATGTTCACACTCGGCTATAACTTTCGGCCTTGGACAGACACCAAGATGCTTGCCGATGGCCCCTCTATTCGCAATTACATCGAAGAAACCGCTGAGCATCATCAGGTCCACAAGAAAATTCATTTTGGCCTGAAAGTCACTGCCGAGGACTGGAGCAGCGAATTCAATCGCTGGACGGTTACCGCGTTGAACGAGGAAACCGGTGAAGAAGAAGTTTTCACCGCTGGGTTTGTCCTCAACTGTACCGGTTATTATAACTATGACGCCGGCTACACACCGAAAATTCCTGGAATCAATCGCTTTGGCGGCGAGGTAATTCACCCGCAGCACTGGCCAGATAACTACGACTATACGGGTAAGCGAGTTGTCGTGATCGGCAGCGGCGCCACCGCCGTAACACTGGTGCCCGCGATGACCGACCGCGCTGCGCATGTCACCATGTTACAGCGCTCCCCTACTTATGTTGCCTCCGTCCCTGAGCAAGATCTCATCTCGAAAAACCTGCGCCGAGTACTGCCAGAAATGCTTGTTTACCGCATGGCGCGCACACGCAATATCCTGCTGCAGAGAACCGTATTTAACCTATCGATTCGTAAGCCCAAAGCGATCCGCAGATTACTGCTGGCCGCTGCTCGCAAACAACTGGGGCCGGATATCGACATGAAGCATTTTCAACCTCACTACAACCCATGGGAGGAACGAATGTGCGCAGTTCCCAAGGGGGATCTGTTCAAGGTGCTTCGTGAAGGCAAGGCTTCCGTGGTGACGGATCATATAAAAAATGTCACCAAAACCGGTATAAAACTGGAATCTGGGGATTGGATACCTGCCGATATTATCGTCACAGCTACCGGTCTGGATTTGCAAATGTTGGGCGGCGCAGAGCTACGTGTTGATGGTACGCACGTCAATCTCTCAAACACCATGATGTACAAAGGCTTAATGCTGGAAAAAGTGCCTAATATGGCACTGGTCTTTGGCTATACCAACGCGTCCTGGACCCTCAAGGCAGATATTGCCTCCGAATTTGTTTGTCGGCTTCTCAAGCATATGCGCAAGACAGGCGCAGAAAAGGTGACCCCTATCGACGAGGAAGGGTGTGGCTCTGATGTCAACTTTCTCAACCTTCGCTCTGGCTACATTCAACGTGCTGATGACCGCCTGCCACGCCAAGGCAACAAAGATCCTTGGCAAAACCTCAACGATTATCTTCACGACCTGCCGGCGCTTCGTTATGGAAAAATGAATGATGGCCACCTTAAATTCGAAACGACAAACCTACATAAAACGAAACGCAATCTCGTCCAAAAACTTCTGAGCAACACACTCAATATAGAGGCGCAACGATGAAATCATTTTCAGGAAAAGTCGCGGCGATCACTGGCGCCGGGTCGGGCATCGGGCAAGCCACGGCGATTGCTCTAGCAAAAGAAGGCTGCCACTTAGCGATCTCTGATATCAGCGAAGAAAGCCTAGAGAAGACGGTCGAATTACTGGCAGGCTACGCCGTCAACATCAGCACTCATGTTGTTGATGTCAGCAACAAAAATGCGGTTTATCAATACGCGGAAGATACCGTATCAACACACGGAAAAGTAAATCTCATCATGAACAATGCCGGTGTGGGACTGGGTGAGACCGTCGAGAACATGAGCTATGAAAACTTTGAATGGCTGATGAATATCAATTTCTGGGGTGTCGTATACGGTACAAAGGCATTTCTTCCCCATCTCCAGAAAATAGGTGAAGGCCATATCGTCAATATCTCCAGCGTTTTCGGCATTATCGGTGTTCCAACCCAGTCAGCCTACAACGCCGCAAAATTTGCTGTTCGCGGATTTACAGAATCATTACGTGAAGAGCTGGATATCGCGGGCGGCCTTGTCAGCGCGACTTGCGTTCATCCAGGTGGAGTAAAGACCAACATCGCGCGTAATAGTCGCATGGGAGACATGGGCAGCATGAACATGGGCGACAAAGAAGAGATTGCCAGCATGTTCGAAAAAATTGCCATGACCACACCCGAAGCTGCCGCTAGAACCATCCTGAAAGGCGTGCGGAAAAACCGGCGAAGAGTTTTGGTAGGCGGTGACGCGGTCATGCTGGACACCACACAGAGACTGATACCCACAGGCTACCAACGCTTGCTTGAAATTATGTTTAAAAAACAGCAAAGCAGCAAAAATAAAAAAACGCATCAGGGCATGGCCTGACATTTTTCTCTTTAACTATCACATTATTGATTGGAGGCGATATGCGCTCGTCTAATACGGTAAAAAGCATTAAGAAACTCAGCGGCGCACTGGTGGGCATTCCACCGCGTCATATCAATTTTCAATTTCCGGATTCCATTCCAAAGTATTTTTATGCTGGAAATGCCACAGCAACGACTTTCTTTGCCATGCTCTCCGGTTTTTTCCCACCTGGTGAACGCTATTTCATGGAGTCCGTTAGACACTTTCGTGGTCAGGTTAAGGACGAATCTCTACGGGCGGCCATATCGGGCTTCATGGGGCAGGAGGCCATTCACGGACGAGAGCACGACAGGCTGAACCAGATTCTCGCCGAGTACGGCTATGACATGCAGTCGCCAGATCGGTTTGTCAAAATTGGCTTGGCCATACTAGAGAAGTTGCCGCCGAGCACTCGGCTAGCCGCCACCACGTTTATGGAGCACTTTACTGCGCTTCTCGCCGAGCAGCTGCTTGAAGACGAGAATTTTGTACGCCAGGCAGACCCTGAAATGCTCAAAATATGGCAGTGGCATGCGCTCGAAGAGCTGGAACACAAATCTGTTGCCTACGACGTATATGAGCTTATTGGTAACAGCCGTACAGAGCGCGTGGCTGCAGCCCTCGCCTCGATGGTCGTCTTGCTGCCGATGCTGGGCATCACCTGGAGCTGGATGCTTGTCAAAGACGGCCAGCTCGGCAACATCAGCGATAATGTTAAAGGTCTGAATATTTTGCTAGGTCGTAACGGGTTTGTATCGCAAATCCTTTCGCGCCTTCCTGAGTTCATTCAGCCGGATTTCCACCCTGATCAACATGACACCAAAGGGCTGGAAAAACTGTGGCGTGAGAAGTTGTTCGCTGAAGGTGGCCAACTGCATGAGCTGTATAGCAATCCGGCGGCATAATAATGCTCAAGGGGGTTTAGGGAACCTCTGAATAGTTGACGACTCTGTCACCACCGTTTGCTAAAAGACACACAAAAAAATGCCGGAATTGCTTCCATGCAACTCCGGCATTACACCTTTTATCATAGCTTTTCTCTAGCCGATCTTTATTGCGCATCCTCTAGAATGAATTGTGCCGCTCGCTCGCCAATCATCATACATGGCGCGTTCGTATTACCACTGATCAACAGTGGCATGATCGAGGCATCGGCGACACGCAACCCCTTCACACCGTTTACCCGCAGACGGACATCCACCACCGCTTTTTCATCACTACCCATTCGGCAAGTGCCGACGGGATGGTAGATTGTTTCAGCGCGCTGGCGAATATCCGCGTCAATCTGGTCATCACTCTCCACGCTGGAAGCCGGTTCGTCATCACCGCCAAAAGCAGAGCTGAAAGAATGACTGTGAAACACTTTTCTGGCTAGTTTCACGCCTTCACGGAGCACAAGAATATCGTCAGGATGAGAAAGATAGTTTGGGTCTATCAAAGGCGCAGCAAATGGATCGCTATTGGCCAATCGAATCTGTCCTCGACTCTTAGGCCTGAGTTGGCACACATGAATCGTACAACCAAACCCTGGCGTCAACTGACGTCCATGATCTCGAAGATAAGCCGGTAAAAAGTGTAGCTGAGCATCCGGACGATCCGGCTCGCTGAGCAGGCTGACAAAAGCCCCTGCTTCCGCCGCGTTACTGGCAAGAAAGCCGCGCCGATGACGAAAATACTGGTAGAAGGCACTAATCAGCCGAGGTATAAAAAACGGTGACATGCCGATTGATTGACGGCTTTTGTCCTTGATCATGACGGTCATATCAAGGTGATCTTGAAGGTTCTCCCCAACTTCCGGCGAGTCTTGCAAACAGGTGATGCCGATTTTCGATAGGTGCTCTCGCTCTCCAATACCCGACAACATCAGCAACTGAGGGGTATTGATCGCCCCACCGGACAGGATGACTTCTTTGTTCGTACGAATGACCGATTGAGCACCATCACTATCACAAATTTCGACGCCAATCGCCCTGCCGCAATCCAGTAACACCTTGGTTACCTGCACATCCGTCATGATGTGCAAGTTATCGCGGCCACGTGCAGGATCCAGGAAAGCACGCGCGGCACTCCACCGGCGCCCTTCTTTTTGTGTTACCTGAAACCGGCCAAAGCCTTTCTGTTCCGGCCCGTTAAAATCATCGTTTCGGGTATAACCCAGCTCTTCACCGGACTTAATAAACAGCGGGGTTAACGGGTTAACATCCCTGACTCGGGTAACATTCAGTGGCCCACCCACACCATGCCAATTGTCAGCGGAGTATTGTTCATTGTTTTCATGTGCATTGAATACCGGCTGCACATCTTTCCACGCCCACCCTGTTGCGCCTTGCGCTGCCCAGTCATCATAGTCTTGTTGTTGGCCTCGAATGTAGACCATGGCATTGATTGAGCTGCTGCCCCCCAGTGTTTTTCCTCGCGGCCAGTAGAGGCGCCTTTTATTAAGGTGACTTTGTGGCGCGGTGTCGTAGCCCCAGTTTCGCTTTCCTTGTTTAATTAGACCGATGAGTCCAAACGGAATATTAATAAAACCGCTATTATCGTGGGGGCCGGCCTCAATAAGACAAACGGAATACTTGCCGCACTCGCTTAACCGGTTGGCAAGAACACAGCCCGAAGAGCCCGCCCCCACGACGATAAAATCAAACGACTTCATTTTGCTTCTCCCCCGCCTGAATAAACCGTGACATGTGGTGCTCTCGGTCGCCATGACTCAATGATGCATGTGTCACCAGACGGAAGTAATGGCCAATGTTCAGCTCTTCCGTAACACCAACGCCACCATGGATCTGGATACCTTGCTGAGTGATACCAACGGCCCGGTTTGCGTAGTAAGCCTTTGCCGCCGCTGTCGCGCGCCCGCGCTCACCGACGTTTGCGCTCTCTCCTTTTACTGACACCATCAAGAGCATGGATTCCAGCTGCTGGAGATCAATAAACGCATCAACAAGGTAGTGCTGGATTACCTGAAAACTGCCAATCGTTCTACCAAACTGTTTACGCGTTCGAGCGTATTCCAGAGTGGCCTGATACACCTCTCGGCAGGCGCCGTACATACGTGCGCAGTCCAATGCGCACAGATAATCGAACCAGGCAGAAACCGCTTGCTTTGCCGCATCACCACGACACAAAACCATTTCGTCTGTGATGAGCACATCATCAAGCGTCAAACTGGCAGCACGGCTTCCATCGAGCAGTCGATATCTTTCAACGTCACAGGCGTCGAAAGGTAGCGCGACAATGACCAACTCATCACCAGACATAGCGGAGACGAGCACGGCGTCTGCAACGCCACCATCAGACACAACGTGCTTCTGCCCGGAAAGTCGTTCTCCGTTTAGCCTCAAGGAAGGGTTCAGCACGTGATAACCGGCATGCCGGTCATAAAGACCGCAAGCCACACGTGCCTCACCAGCAATAATGCGATCAAGCAACGCCAAGGATGTTGGCGTATTGGCGAACTCCAATAACTTGCCGGGGGAAACAATTAAATCGACAAAAGGGTCAAGACAAAGCGCGGCTCCTAACTCCTGAACAATGGCGCACACGTCAAGCAATGAGCCGCCATACCCTCCAACAGATTCAGCAAACGGAAGGCCAAACCAACCCAAATCATTCATGGCCTGCCAGCGATTCGCTTCAAGGTGATTACTCTCATTCAACTGTGCAATGTAGGTGTCAAATGAATAGTTGTCTTTAAGATAACGGCGCGCGGTATCCGCAATCATGGTGGTATTTTCGGGTAACTTGAAATCCATTTTTCACCTCACAATCCGAGCAACATCTTCGCCAACACGTTTTTCTGGATCTCGTTAGATCCACCATAGATGGTGCACGCACGCAGGAAGTTATAGCGGCGACTGGCCTGATTAAAAATTTGCTCCCCAATGGGCTCCTCGTTATCCCATGGCAAAGACATCAAACCTCCGATTTCCACCATCGCTTGGGAAACCCTTTGCTGTAGTTCCGTGCCTTTGATTTTCAGTCCTGACGATTCTGGGCCGAACGGCTTGCCTTCATCTGTGGCAGCAACGGTGCGAAAGTTGGTGTATTCCAGTGCCATAAGATCGACTTCCAAGCCAGCCAACCGACGCACCGCCAACTGCTTATCTGTTTCCGTTGGTAGCGCATCGATAGCACTTTTAAGGCGATTGATTTCGTAGTGAATATCCGCCACACCGGCAATGGTGGTGCGTTCGTGGGTAAGAAGAAACTTGGCAATGGTCCACCCCATTCCTTCTTGACCCACCAAATTTTCCACAGGCACTTTCACGTCGGTAAAATAGACTTCGTTAAGGTGATGATGCCCATCAATTGAATAAATCGGCCGTACTTCAAGCCCGGGGGTTTTCATATCGATCAGCAGGAATGAAATACCCTGCTGCTGTTTCACGGTGCTATCCGTTCGCACCAAGCAAAACATCATGTCTGCCCAATGGGCCTGTGTCGTCCAGATTTTTTGACCATTAACCAAATAATGGTCGCCATTACGCGTGGCTCGCGTTTTTAACGAGGCCAGATCTGAGCCCGCATTGGGCTCAGAATAACCTTGGCACCATAGCGTTTCG
Organism: uncultured Alcanivorax sp.; assembly: GCF_947258575.1. Classification (GTDB taxonomy): domain Bacteria; phylum Pseudomonadota; class Gammaproteobacteria; order Pseudomonadales; family Alcanivoracaceae; genus Alcanivorax. The sequence goes on along the minus strand of NZ_CAMYIV010000004.1, from coordinate 10,522 downwards.
CCACGCTGAATGCCGGGCAACCACCGTTCCTTCTGTGCTTCAGAACCAAAGGTATATAACACCGGCCCAACCATGGCCACACCAAAAGGACTTGTTGGCGGAGCCCCTGCCGAGGCGCGTTCCTGATCGAAAATATACCGCTGGGTTGCGCTCCACCCTGGGCCACCAAATTGTTCTGGCCAAGTAGACGTGAGCCAACCTTGACTGCCCAGCAAACGCTCCCATCGTTGCTGCATATTCTTGTCTGGCATCGCTCCTCGGGCAGTACAGCGCCGAATATCATCAGGCACATTTTCCTTCATCCACTGCCGGATACTCTTACGAAATTCTTTTTCGTCATTACTGAAATCCAGATTCATGGAAGCCTCCAAGCCAATAAATTTCGCAATACAAGGTCATCAATTACTCAATTAACCTGTTTACCGTTGCTCTCCCAAAAGGGGGCTCGCAGTTCGTTTTTCAGCACCTTACCTGCCCCACTCACCGGCAACGACTCTGCCTTAAAATCAACGCTACGAGGCACTTTGTAACCTGCAATTCTTTCACGGCAATGTTCGATAATCTCTGCCTCACTGGCGTGCTCTCCTTCACGCAGCACCACGATTGCATGCACAGCTTCACCCCAGCGTTCATCGGGAATACCAATTACCGCGCACTCCTGTACCGCAGGATGGCTATAAATGGCACCTTCAACTTCAACAGAGAAAATATTTTCTCCACCGCTGATTACCATGTCCTTGGCTCGATCAACGATGAAGACAAATCCATCCTCGTCCATGTAGCCAAGGTCGCCGGTATGTAGCCAACCATTGCGCAAGGTATCAGCGGTTGTTGATTCCATTCCCCAGTAACCCAACATGACGTTTGGTCCCCGCGCACATATTTCGCCAACCGTACCTTGAGATACCACCTGATCATTTTCATCAAGCACCACCACCTCCACACCCAGTGCTGCGCGACCGGCGCTACGTAATTTTTCTCCGCCGGGAATGTGATGTTCTGGCCCGAGTGAGGTAATGATTGGGGAGGCTTCGGTCTGGCCATAGCCCTGAGCAAATGACACTGTCGGCATTTGTTCCATAGCACTAATCAATACCGCCTCTGGCATTGGCGAGGCGCCATACAGCATGCGTTTTATGCTGCTGACATCGTAATTGGCGATGCGCCCAGATGAGGCTAGAAGATTGACCATGGTCGGCACCAACAGGGTGTTCGTGACTTTCTCCTGCTCAATGAAAGCCAGCACTTCATCAACATCAAAGCGAGGAACAATGCCATGTGTCCCCGCAGCCAGTGTCACGGCAAACGTGCTGGCCATATCAGCCAAGTGGAACATGGGCCCGGCATGCATATATATGGTGTCACTGTCATAGCCCATCTCGGCAACCACGTTTAGGGCATTGAATACCAGGTTGTCATGACTCAGCATCACGCCTTTTGACCGCCCAGTGGTACCACCGGTATAAAACAGCCCCGCCAGATCGTCACCGCCAGCATTGGCGTCACGGATTCGATCGGCGTTGGCGACAAGGGATTCATAATCAATACACCCTTGTGGACACTCACCCTCACCCATGAAGACAACATGCTTGATAGACTCAAGCTGTGGCTGTAGGGATGGCAGCAATGCTGCAAAGGTGTCATCAACGAAAAGCACTTTAGAACCTGAGTCATTCAAGGTATAGGCGATTTCAGGTGGTGCGAGCCGAATATTGACGGGATTCACTGCCGCACCGGCCCACGGCACTGCATAGAAATACTCCAGGTAGCGATCGCTGTTTAATGCCAGTATGGCAACCCTGTCACCCGCATTGACGCCCAGACTTAGCAACCCGTTAGCAAGGCATGCGATACGGTCTTCAAACTCTCGCCAGGTTTGCCGCCGACCAGCAAAAACGGTAGCCGTACCTTGGCCGTTTAATTGAACCGCACGGCGCAAAGTCTGTGAAATATACATAACAGAACTCCTCTATTGAGGCAGAAAAGGAAGGGGGGAGGGTTGTTTATAGATTGGATTAGCTGGAAGCGAAGGCTCTCTTATAAATGAAGCGACCTCGGGAAACCTGGGCGCCATCAAGAAACACATCCACAACAACCACAATGAAGCGCTTTCCTTCACGAATAATGTTCGGCTTGGCCACCAACGTACCCGCAAAGGCCGGGCGCAAATAATCCAGAGTCATACTTGAACATACTGGCTTATTTTGTTCAGTCTGATTCGCTGTTAAGTGCGCGCCAGCAACAAGCTCCGCGAAGCTTGCGATAATACCGCCATGAAAAGTCTTGATCAGAGGGTTGCCAATGTGCTGCTCGCGAAACGGCATTTTATAGGTTGCTTCGCCATTATCGTCCGAAGCCGTCATACCAAGAAATTTTTCGTATGGTGATACATCGCCGACCACAGTAGAGAGAGCGGTTACCCTTTCTGTTTCGAAGCTGATGATTCCTTCATCATCGATTGTTTTTTTCTTGGAGGGGGCTCTCTTATTGCTAGGATTCACAGATTGATCAAAGGACGGGCCTGCCGTTCCTATCGCAAAACTGCCTGATACCGACGCCAGCAAATTGCCGCCATCACGCCCAAATGCCTCTCCACGGACATAAGCAATATTTTCTTCAACTGCAAAACAGGTGACATTACATGCCACCCCTTCGCCAGCCTCGGGTTTAGCGATGAAATCAACGCGCAAGTCAATTGTCGCAATTGGGCGCATGTCGCCGAGGCGCACAAAAATCGCCAAACCACATGCCGTATCAAGCAAGGTAGCGATGGCTCCCCGATGAAGCTTTCCCTGTTGATCACAAACCTCTTCCACACAAGGCATGCTCATTACCGCGCCATCTTTGGTAATGTCATCCATTGCGATACCAAAAACCCTGAACAACGGATGCCCTGAACCAAAAAAAGCCTTTGCGGCAAGCAGTTCTCTCGGGAGTGATGTCTCAGCTGTCATAGTTAGCAACTTTTTATCAGAATGTTGAAGCGGCATCCGCATACCGGGTCTCTGCAACACGCACAGATTCAATGGCGTCCGTTATTGCCTCTTCAGGGAATGTTTCACTTTCGGACCCCTTTCGCAGACAATCAGCCAGAGCGGACCATGCCGCAGCACTCGTGCGCATCAACTCGACCAAGCCTGCCTCATGTATTTCAGGAACAATTTCACTCGCTTCATCGAGAAATTCTGAATACATCGCTCTAAAGCCGCTGCCCCCCGTTCCACGCTTCTCGATCACTTGATAGGCGAAACGGAGCAACCATTGCCATTTATCCACTGCCTTCCAGCGAGGAAGTTCCTGGATCCAAGTTGTTAGCGCTTGAATACCGTGATTCCTGCTTCCTTGCAGGAGATTATCTGCATTCTTCACAATCGCACTGCGCACGTTATCGGCAGACACCTGAACCGAAACACTTTCGGGTGCGAACAATGAACCATGATGGATAAAGGGTGGCGACAAGGAGAATCTGGCTTCAACCAACTTGTCACGAGGCACCTCTAAAAGCCCTGGGCGCTCGGTATCGCTAACGAGCATCGTCTCGCCCTTCTCGGCTCGCTGCCAGGCGACGATGGCGTGACCGGGGAAATGTGTACTGCTCTTGAAATAAGGAAGGTAAAAAATATCAGTTAAGAGAAGCGCAGGCCGCCCCGCATCAAGATGGGCATCCAGCGCATCGGCGGCAGCACATTTATCTTGCCAAGTTTCCCAGCGAAACGGCACGCCCAGTGTAGAGAACACCGTTTCCTCAAATCCCATTGAACGGACATGGACAATAAACGGGGTGTCCGTGCCTGGTATTTCCACATAAGTAATACCAAGCCCGGCACCCAGCCCGAAGCAGAAAGCTTCCGTCAAATTAAGCCCATGAAACTCCAGCAGGTCTCTGATAGCTGAACTGCCACAGTGACGCCCAGGCCGATGTGTATGAGGAACATCGACGGTACTGGGGACATCCTGCTTGTCTCCATGCATCAGGCTGCCTCACTCACTGGAGCCGGACCGTAAATGGTTTCCGATGCCCGCATCGGATCTCCATGAGTCTCATACTCCGCCAACCACGCGGCAACCTTCTCAGGCATACCGGTATCCCAAGGGTGAAATCCAGGGCGGAACCAAGCGAGGAAATCAGGCAGCATGCCTGTGAGAATACCTTTTCGCCCATAAAGCTTGTTCAGGCCTCGCAGAATCACACCAGGCTGGCGCGTTACGCCATCAAGCTTGAGCATATTCCAAAATACTGGAGCCACGACAAGGTGAACCATCAGGGTCGCAACCACCAACGCAGACGCGCGCGTCAAGTAGCCTCCACCTGCTGCGCCCTGATAAAGATCATAGGCCACGGCCTTGTGCTCTACTTCTTCGACCCCGTGCCACAGAAATAGCGCTCTCATGACGGGGTCAGCCTCGCTAAACATCTCGCTCTTCTCGCTGACCATGGTTTCGCCCAGGGTTGCCGTAAAGTGCTCAAACGCCGCCGTCATGGCGAGCTGATACTTCTTCGGCAGGTACTTTTGTGTGGTGCGAATAAAGGTCCTTAGATTCGCAGTGACCTTATCCACATCCACGCCCTGGCTGGCCATCACATCGTTGAAACGATCATGGACAATCCCGTGCTGACCTTCCTGGCGAATAAAGTGACGAATATCCTCGCTCAGCTGATCATCTGTCACTTGATCCTTGAAGTTACGCACTGACTGGATAAAGAAGCGCTCCCCCTCCGGGAAATGCACTGAGAGGGCATCAAAGAAGCGGGTCAGCACGGGGTCACCGCCATTCCAGTGCCGTGGCACTGACGAGACATCAAAAGCGACTTTGCGCGGCTGAATTGATACAGAACTCATAATTCCTCCAAATAAACAGGCTGTCTACGTAGTGACATCCCTTGATCTTATTTGGCTGAACAACCAAATGTCAATAACCTTAGGTCGCAAGTCTCCTCTGTGAAGCAGTCATTATGCATAAAGCTGCATTTAAATGGTTTTGGAAGTGTGGTCCGACCATGGAAGATACGCTGTATAAAATTGAATCGGTGTGCTGTTTTTCGAATATTTATCTTTCCCGGAATGCCGATGAAACTTCCACCTTGAACTTTCGATGCCTGCGGGATGAGCTGAATCTGTGCAAGATTCTAGTTATTGCAATATCCAGAATCGCAAAGAAAGAAGCGCAAGACTAAGTGATTTATCGCTGAACGTTCTGGAATGCAATCCACGACGAGGAAGACAGCACAGCAATGCGAGACCAGCAAACCAGCGCGCGAACTAACGTGAACATACATTCCGGGTGATTAAAGGTATCTTCGGCTACAGAAAGGTGCCACCTTGGCCAAGCCTAGAATACCAACAGGCTATATACCTTGGCGGGGCCAATAACCTGTTCGGAGTGAAACGGGAGCTGCCGCGCCTGATTGCTGCTTTTCTTGAGCATCATAAAACCGAAAAATGCACGATATTCAGGCCCGCCCTAACTCGTATGAGAATTCACCAAGCAGGTGCTGTCGAGAAGATGAGAGGCATGTTAGGCCGCAGCTCACCAACATCGGCCAACTAAATAGAGAAGAGCGATCGGCGTAGTATCGAACTATCCAAATACTACACAGAAACTTCAACTACCCGCATGAAGAGAAATGCGGCCACTATCCCAGATTTTTTCAACCATATATCACCTCTATGAAGCCAGGAAGGAATGGCCTTCCTGACCCTGTCTCATGGAGGTTTCATGATCATTCAATGTCCGTCCTGCCGTTCCATCCGCGTTGTCGCCCTGCAGAATGGCCGCAAGGTCGGCGGCTCTGTAGGCACGGTTGCAGGTGCCGCCAGCGGCATTGCCATGGCTAGCAGCGGTGCTCGCGTGGGCGCTACGGTCGGCCTGGCGTTTGGCCCTGCCGGGTCCGCCATCGGCGGTATCGCCGGTGCCGTGTTTGGCGGTTTGGCTGGCGGCGTGGCCGGTGGTGAAGCTGGTGCTGCGCTGGGCGCCAAGCTCGACGAGACCTATCTCGACAACCTGGAATGCCTGGATTGCGGACACAGCTTCCGCCTCGATGCCGAGTAAGTCCCACTCTCCCCTTACCACTCACACACCCCTGAAGCCCGCCCAGTGCGGGCTTCTTTATGCCGCTATGGAGGCCTGGATGGATATTCCCACTTTCGTAAAGAACGAGCAGGGCCTGTACCACGTACAGGGCTGCGTTAAGCCTGAGGAAATTGTCAGTACGGCGGCCACCATTCTTCTGGATGAGCTGACCGGTCGGGAGGCGCTAACCACTCCCACCGATGTCGCCCAGTTCCTGCAGATGGCCCTGGCCCAGAAGAAGAACGAGGTCTTCGCGGCCATCTTCCTCAACAACAAGCATAAGGTGCTCAGTTTCGAGCCCTTGTTCAACGGCACCATTGATGGCGCGGCGGTGTACCCCCGTGTGGTGGTACAGCAGGCCCTGGCCTGCAATGCCGCTGCCGTAATCTTCGCCCATAACCATCCCTCCGGGTGCTGTGAGCCCTCCCAGGCTGATCGCACCATCACTACCCGGCTCAAGGACGCTCTGGCCCTGATCGATGTGCGGGTCTTGGATCACTTCGTCGTGTCCCGCTCCGAGTGGGTCAGCTTAGCCCAGCGTGGCTGGCTCTGAGCCTTCACTCTTCGGCTTTTGCTCTACCACTGACTCAACCACCTCTTCTCATTCGTTAAGCCGCCCGTTTTGGGCTCATCGTTATTCTTGGAGATTTACCATGGCACATCTTGTCGAAAGCATGGCCTATGCAGGACGTACCCCCTGGCACGGGCTGGGCAACCAGCTCGCCGCCCAACAACCCCTCAATGTCTGGATGCAGGAAGCCGGCATGGACTGGGAGATCCGTGAGACCCCTGTTCGCTTCATTAGTAGCGAGGCCGGGGCTCTCGGGCAGATCTCATCCTTCCCGGATCAGAAGGTTCTGTTCCGCTCAGACAATCAGGCGCCTCTTTCGGTAGTGAGTAACCGCTTCAAGGTGGTTCAACCCCGGCAGATCCTGGAGTTCTACCGGGATCTCACCGAGCGCTCTGGTTTTGAGCTGGAAACCGCTGGCGTCCTTAAAGGGGGCCGCAAGCTGTGGGCACTGGCCCGCACCGGGCAAACAGGCTCCTTGGCAGGCAATGACCAGACCAACGGCTATGTGCTGCTGGCTACCGCCTGTGACGGCACCCTGGCTACCACTGCCCAGTTCACCAGCATCCGAGTGGTGTGTAACAACACCTTGGCGGTAGCTCTCAATGGCGCCGGCCAGGCGGTGAAGGTCCGCCACAACACCACCTTCGATGCCCAGGCTGTCAAGAAGCAGCTCGGGATCTCCGTCTCCGCCTGGGATGACTTCATGTATCGCCTGAAGGCCCTCAGCGAGCGGCGCATTACCCGCAAGACCGCCGAGAAGGTCATGCGCTCGGTCTTCACCGATGTGAACTACTCCTCTGGGGACATGCTGGTGAAGCCCAACGAACAGGCCATGAAGAAGGCCATGGCGTTGTATGACGGGGCCGGTCGCGGCGCGGAGTTGCCGTCAGCCAAGAACACGGCCTACGGCCTGCTCAATGCCGTCACCGAGTTCGTGGACCACGAACGTCGCGCCCGCAGTACCGACAACCGGCTGGATTCCGCCTGGTTCGGCAAGGGGGCCCAAATCAAGCAGCGGGCCCTGAGCCAGACCCTGGAACTGGTGGCCTGACTGATTCCCTACTCATTCTTTTCCCTCGACTAAAGCCCGACCCGCTCTGTGCCGGTCGGGCTTTTTATTGTTTGGAGCCTGACCATGACAGAACCTAATCACGATAACCGTGTGGGCCCGGAAGCCAGATGCTCTGCGCCTCCCCTCTCCCCGCATCTGGCCGCCATTTGGGGCGCCTTTCTCCATGAAGGGGTGATGCTGAACAAGGAGCGCGGTACCCGGCTTCTGGAGATCTGGGGTAATGGCTGTATCGAACTGATCAGCACCCTGTGTGACTTCATCCCCGATATCTGGAAACAGGTGCAACCCTACTGGTACGGCCCGCAAGGGTTTCCTGGGGTGTTCGAGTACGAGGTGGTGTCCATCCTGGGCGAACAGCTGGGCACCTATCTGCTCGAGAATGACGGCAATCTGCCACCCCATGACGACATCCAACAGATGATCACCGATCTGGTAGTCACCTTCTTCAGTCAAGGCGGCAGTCATGAGATCCCCTCGGATCAGACGCCCCAGACCCATCGGCTGATCAATCTCCATGATCGCTTTACCAAGCGGCTGACCCAACTGGAAGGAGGTCACTCATGAGTACACCCCGCGCTATCAAACCCTCATCCCGTCCGGCCCTGCGCCTGGTGTCCACCAAGGGCATGAACCGGGAACAGTGGCTCAAGGTCCGCAAGCAAGGTATCGGGGCCAGCGATGCCGCTGCGGCGGTGGGGCTCAACCCGTATCAGTCGCCCCTGGAGCTGTGGATGATCAAGACCGGTCGGGATGGCCTGTTACCAGCTCCTAATCCGGACGACATCCATACCCCGCTGTACTGGGGCAACCTGCTTGAACCCAAGGTGGCCGAGGCCTATGCCAAGGCGACGGGCAACAAGGTCCGGCGAGTGAATGCCGTGCTCCAGCACCCGGATGCGGACAAGTCCTGGATGCTGGCCAATCTGGATTATTCCGTTGTGGGCAATCCAGAGGTGCAGATCCTGGAATGCAAAACCACTGGCCTTAATGGCGCCAGGCTCTGGGCCGAGGGGGTACCGGAGTACATCCAGTGTCAGGTACAGCATCAGCTGGCCGTCACCGGCAAGCAGGCGGCGGACGTGGCGGTGCTGATCTGCGGGCAGGAATTGCAGATACACCGCATCGAGCGGGATGAAACCGTCATCAAGCAACTGATCGAGCTGGAGCGGGCATTTTGGCACTTGGTAGAAACCGATACACCACCCGACGCCGATGGCTCCGACTCCGCCGACCAGTCATTGCGAGCGCTCTACCCTCGTGATGATGGCGAAGCCCTGGATCTCATTGAAGACACCGCACTCAACGGCGACTTCAGTGAGATGCTGGATATCCGGGAACGCTTGGCCCGTCTGGCCGAACGGGAAGCCCGGCTCAAGCAACGCATCCAGCAACGCATGGGTGACGCCGCTCGGGCTTACTTCATCGACGGCCAGGTGAGCTGGAAGCGCAGCAAGGACAGTACGGTGCTCGATACTGACGCCCTGCTCAAGGCTCAGCCCGCGCTACTGCAGCAATTCCCCAAGCATCGGGCCGGCAGCCGCCGGTTCCTGGTCAAGGCCACCACCTGATCGTTCTCGCATCACCTCATTCAACACGCCAGCCTAAAAGCATAAACGCCGGGCCCTGCCCGGCGGCTGTGCGTTTTTTATAACAGGAGACTCCCATGATCAAAGGACTCGCCATTACTCCACCCGTAATTGGCCGTATCAGTATTGGCCGCATGGTGGAAAAGAACGGCAAGCGTCTGCCGGAGAAAGACGACCAATTCACCATTACTACCCAGATCCAGACCCGGGAGGGCTGGCTACCGCACCCACTGGATGAGGCTCTGCGCCAGGAGGGTCAGGGCAAGAAACTACGCAGCATTCCCGTCACCCTGCCCTTCAATGATCCGGACCTGAATCTGCGGGCGGAGTACACCTTCTTCGAGCGCAAGAGTGGCCGGCCCCTGTGCAGTGGCGACGGTGAGAGCTGTCGACGCCGCACCGACCAGGGCCTGGAACAACTGCCCTGCCCGTCACCCGACCTATGCGAATTCGGCGCCCACGATCTGTGCAAGCCCTACGGACGGCTGTATGTACGGATCGGGGAAGAGGATGAACTGGGCTGCTTCGTGTTCCGGACCACTGGCTACAACAGCATCCGCACCTTGGCGGCCCGGCTACGCTACTTCCACGCCATCAGTGGTGGCAACCTAGCCACCCTGCCTCTGGAATTGAAGCTACGCGGGAAGAGCACCACCCAGAGTCACCGGGCACCGATCTACTACGTGGATCTGACACTGCGCGCAGAGCAATCCATGGTGGAGGCCGTCAGCCACGCCAGGGAAGCGGCCAAGGTCAGGGAAAGCCAGGGCATTCACCAGGCAGAATTGGACAAGGTAGCCCATGCCGGCCTGCTCAACGCTCAGTTCGAATACTCGGAGGAGGAAGGGTTACAGGTTGTGGAGGAGTTCGTGCCGGAAGGCACTGCCCCACCCGGCAATGCTCAACCACAGCCCGTACAGGGACTCAGCCAGAAGCTGGCCGGGAAACAGGCAGGTTAATCAATCATGGCCAGCAGGCCTTTGCGACGTTTGGCAGTCAGACGCCGGTAGCCCTTGAGTAGTTGGGCTTCGGCGTCATTGCGTACCTGGGCGTCATACTTGGACTTCAGCTCTGAGGCACCCTCAACCTGATCGCCGCAGATCAGATGATCCAGCGATACACCGAGGACCGCCTTCAACTTCGGCAGTAAACGAAATCCGGGCGAATCACGGCCATTTTCCCAGGCGGATATCGTGGATTTGGTCACATGAAGCTCGTCGC
>NZ_CAMYIV010000003.1 GCF_947258575.1 uncultured Alcanivorax sp. | reverse complement strand
TTTCAAACGAAAATGGTCCGCTCTGCGAACGTTACCAAGCTGGCTGTAGGAGCGGCGCTCGAGCCGCGAACCTGCTTGCGAGGGTTTTCCCAAGAACGATTCGCGGCTCGAGCGCCGCTCCTACGATGTTTTATGGTTGATTGAATTTTTCATGTCTTTGAAGCCACTCTACAGCCAGCTTGGTAACGTTCGCAGAGCGGACCATTTTCGTTTGAAAAAGCGGATCGATGGTCTGTCACGCTTGCCTGCTGACAAGCGCAATGACAAGGCCGTGGAGAAGATTTCCACGGCCATTGCCGCGTCCATTGCCAATCGGGAAAAACGTCAGGCGTCTCAGCCAGTGCTGAACTGGCCGGACCTGCCGGTGGTGGCCAGCCGTGAGGAGATCAAGACAGCCATTCGCGATCATCAGGTGGTGGTGATTGCCGGGGAGACCGGCTCGGGCAAGACCACCCAGTTGCCCAAGATCTGCCTGGAATTGGGGCGGGGCATTGAGGGCACCATCGGTCACACCCAGCCAAGGCGGCTGGCGGCCCGTGCCGTGGCCAGCCGGGTAGCGGAAGAGCTGAACAGCCCGCTGGGTAGTACCGTTGGCTTCAAGGTGCGCTTTGCCGAGCAGGTCAGCGAGACCAGCCTGATCAAGGTGCTCACCGACGGCATGCTGCTCAATGAAATCCAGCAGGATCGCTTTCTCAACCAGTACGACACCCTGATCATCGATGAGGCCCACGAGCGCAGCCTGAATATCGATTTTCTGCTCGGCTACCTGAAACAGCTGCTACCGAAACGGCCGGATCTGAAGGTGATTATTACCTCGGCCACCATCGATCACGAACGCTTTGCCAATCATTTCGGTGATGCGCCGGTGCTGGAAGTGTCCGGGCGTACCTTCCCGGTGGAAATGCGTTACCGTCCGCCGGTGGAAGGCCAGGAACTGTCCCGGCAAATCGAAGACGTGCTGCAGGAAATCCAGCGCGAGGAGCGCCGCGAGGGGCTGCCCGTGGCGCGGGATGTACTGGTATTCCTGGCTGGCGAGCGGGATATTCGCGATGTGCATCATCACTTGAAACGGTGCGAGCTGAGAGACACGGAAATCCTGCCTCTCTATGCGCGCCTGAGTCAGGCCGAGCAACACCGCATTTTTGCCTCTCATCGTGGCCGGCGGGTGGTGCTCAGTACCAACGTGGCGGAAACCTCGCTCACCGTGCCGGGTATCCGCTATGTGATTGACGCCGGTACCGCCCGCATCAGCCGCTACAGTGTGCACTCCAAGGTACAGCGCCTGCCGGTGGAGCCGGTCAGCCAGGCCAGCGCCAACCAGCGGGCCGGGCGCAGCGGGCGCATCATGCCCGGTATCTGTTTTCGTCTGTACGACGAAGACGACTTCCTGAATCGGCCCGCGTTTACGGATCCGGAAATTCAGCGCACCAATCTGGCGGCGGTGATTCTGCAAATGGCCGATCTGAAACTGGGCCGGGTGGAAGACTTTCCTTTTATCGAGCCGCCGGACGGCCGTCTGATCCGCGATGGTTATCGGCTGCTGGACGAGTTGGGCGCGTTGACGGAGAAACAGACCCTGACGGCCCTGGGGCGGCAATTGGCCCGTTTTCCGCTGGACCCGACCCTGGGGCGGATATTGGTGGCGGCGTCCCAGCAGAAAGTGCTGCGCGAGGCGCTGATCATTGTCTCGGCCCTGGCCGCCCAAGACCCTCGCGAGCGGCCTCACGAAAAGCAGCAGCAGGCGGACCAGGCTCACCAGCCGTTCACCGACAAGGATTCGGATTTCCTGTTTTTCGTCAAGCTGTGGCAGTGGGCGGACAGCCAGCGCGAGTCGCTCAGCCGCAACCAGTACGAGAAGCTGTTGAAGAAAACCTTTCTGTCGCCCACCCGCATGCGCGAATGGCGCGATACCCACCGCCAGCTATTGCTGTTGTGCAAGGAGCAGGGCTGGGCGCTGAATGCGCCGACCATGAACGAGCAGGGGCTCGCAGAGGGTGCCTATGGGCCCTTGCATCAGGCCCTGTTGCCCGGGCTGCTGGCCAACGTGATGCAGCGCACGGACGAGGGCGAGTGGCTGTCCACGCGTAATCGCAAGCCACTGATCTGGCCCGGCTCGTCGCTGTCGAAGACCAAGGCCCGCTGGTTGATGGCGGCGGAGCAGGTGGAAACCAGCCGGCTGTTTGCCCGTACCGTGGCCCGTATCGAGCCGGAATGGGTGGAAGCCGCCGCCGCTCATCTGGTCAAACGCCAGTATTTCGAGCCGCACTGGTCGAAGAAACGCGGCTGTGCCATGGCCAAGGAACAGGTGAACCTGTTCGGCCTGATCCTGGCCAGTGGCCGGCGCGTGAACTATGCGCCGATCAACCCGCAGGAAGCCCGCGAACTGATGATCCGCGAAGGGCTGGTGATGGGCGAATTGAATCGTGAGCCGCCCTTCGTGAAAGCCAACCGGGAGCAATTCGAGACGCTGGAGGAGATGGAACACAAGCTGCGCCGGCGCGATATTCTGGTGGATGAGGAGGTCCGGGTGGCCTTCTACGATGAGCGATTGCCGCAGGACGTGAGCAGCCTGGCCGGGTTGATGAGCTGGTATAACAAAAAGGCCACGCCGGCGCAGAAGGACGCGCTGCTGATGAAGCGGGATTTTCTGCTGTCGCGCAGCCCGGATCTGGGCAACGACCAGTTCCCGGATCAGCTACGCCTGGATGGCATCAGCCTGCCCCTGGAGTACAGCTTTGATCCCACCGGGGAGCGCGACGGCGTCACCCTGATTGTCCCCGTGGCGGTTCTCAATCAGGTCCCCGACACCCGCTTGGACTGGCTGGTGCCGGGACTACTGCGGGAAAAACTGGAAGCCCTGATCCGGGCGTTGCCCAAGGCCCGGCGGCGTCACTTTGTACCGGTGCCGGATTTCGTCAGCGCGCTGCTGGACACCCTGAATCCGCAAGAACCGTTGTTGTCTGCCATGACCCGGGAACTGCAACGCATCACCGGTGTGCGTATCGAGCGGGAAGAGTGGCAGGATGCCACGCTGCCGGATCATCTGCGCATGTTCATCCAGGTGGTGGACCGGGTGGATGGCAAACGCAAGGTGCTGGCCCAGGGGCGCCACCTGGACGAGGTCCGTGACAAGCTGGAGGGCGTCACCCGTAACCTGCCGGAACCTGTGGCGGAGGAGCCGGTGCTGCGCGGTCAGGAATGGGTGTTCGGGACCTTGCCGGAAACACGAGAACAGGACCTGGGTGGCATGGTGGTGCGTCGCTATCCGGCGCTGGAGGAGGACGGCGACGGGGTAGTGTTGCGCTATCGGGATGATGCCGATGACGCGCGCTGGTGCCACCGGTGGGGCACGGCGCGTCTGCTGGGTTTCAAGCTCAGTGTCCAGCTGCGCGACCTGCGCAAGCAGGCCTCGCAGATGGCGGGGTTCCAGAAGCTCAAGGCAGAGAAGGGCGCCATGGCCCGCCAGGCACTGGATCATGCGCTACTGCGTCTGCTGGCAGAGCATTTCCGGCTGGATGAGCCGGTGCGGGATGAGGCCGCTTTCCAGGCCAGGCTGGATGCCCATCGGGGCGATTTCGTGCCCTGGGCCAGCCAGCAATTGACCGCCTTTGGCAAGCTGTTCGCCGATTACCGCCAGCTGATGGGCAAGCTGGAGAAAAACTTCCCGCTGGCCTGGGCCCATGCCCACCGGGACCTGAAGCAGCAACTGGCCAGCCTGTTCCGCGATGATTTCCTGTTGCAGGTGCCCTGGCCCTGGTTGATGGAGTATCCCCGTTATCTGGAGGCCATCGGCCACCGTCTGGACAAGCTTGGCGGCCAGATCGGCAAGGACCGCACCCTGACAGCGGAGCTGGAGGCTTTTGATAAGCAGTACGTCACCCGAGCCGCCGGTCTTCCACTGCGGCAGCAATCTGCACCGCTGCAGGAGTATTTCTGGATGTTGCAGGAATACCGGGTGAGCCTTTTTGCACAGCAGCTCGGTACCCGGGTGCCAGTCTCCGCCAAGCGCCTGAACAAGCAGTGGGAGCTCTGCTGATCAGCGATCCTCGCAACGAAGCTGCTGTAGGAGCGCCGCTTGAGGCGCGAACCTCGCTTGCGAGGAAACGCACGGAGGACAATCAGGCATAGCAGAGCGTTACGCCAGGTTCGCGCCTCAAGCGGCGCTCCTACAGTGACTCCGTAGAAAGCGTAACAACTATCCTCCCTTCGGCCTTTGCGCTGGCCACCCCGAATCCGGATAATCGACCCATTATTCCCATTTGTGGAGCGGGGCCCTTTGCCTCGCTCGAGTGCGAGGACTCGCTTGTGAGCTATTCTGTAGTAATCAGTGGCACCGGTCTGTGGACCCCGGAGCAGACCATCACCAACGACGAGCTGGTGGAATCCTTCAACGAATACGTAAAGTTGTTCAACGAGCGTAACGCCCAGGCCATTGAGGCTGGCGAGGTGGAGGCGTTGGGTCCCTCCGATAGCGCCTTTATCGAAAAGGCGTCCGGCATCAAACAGCGTTTTGTGATCGATAAAAGCGGCATTCTCGACCCGGAAAAGATGGCACCGAACATTGCCGAGCGATCCGACGAGGAGGTGTCCATTCAGGCGGAAATCGCCGTCAAAGCGGCAAAGCAGGCGCTGGAAAATGCCAACCTGACCGCTGACGACCTGGATGCGGTGCTGGTTGCCTGTTCCAACATGCAGCGCCCTTATCCGGCCATGGCCGTGGAAGTACAGGCGGCTCTGGGTATGGAGCACGGCTGGGGCTATGACATGAACGTGGCCTGTTCCAGCGCCACCTTCGGCATTCAGGCCGGTGTCGACGCCATCCGTAATGGCAGCGCCCGCCGGGTGCTGATGGTGAATCCGGAAATCTGTTCCGGCCATCTGGCCTGGGAAGACCGCGACTGCCACTTCATCTTCGGTGATGTGGCCACGGCCGTGATTCTGGAGCGCAAGGAAGATGCCACCTCGGATAACCAGTGGGAAGTACTGGGCACGCGCCTGCAGACCAAATTCTCCAACAACATCCGCAACAATTTCGGTTTCCTGAACCGTGCTGATGAAAGCGGCATTGGGGCTCGTGACAAACTGTTCCGCCAGGAAGGTCGCCGGGTGTTCAAGGAAGTCTGCCCCATGGTGGCCGAGCAGATTTCCTCGCATCTGTCCGATACCGGTGTGGCGGTGGAAGCCCTCAGCAGAATGTGGCTGCACCAGGCCAACCTGAGCATGAATGAATTGATCTCCAAACGGGTGCTGGGCCGTCCGGCCACCCGTGAGGAGGCACCGGTGATTCTCGACGACTATGCCAATACCAGTTCCGCCGGTTCCATTATCGCGTTCCACAAGTACAACGCGGACCTGCCGGTGGAGACCAAAGGGGTGATCTGTTCCTTTGGGGCCGGTTACTCCATCGGTAGTGTGATTGTGAACCGGATCAAGTAACCGTCCGCCGGTTTCACGTCAGCTTCACGAAGGCCGCATTCTGCGGCCTTTTTTGATGCTGCCTGTAACGTTTACCTCACGGCTTCATCTCTATATTGTCTGAATCAGGCGCTACGCAAAACAACGTGGTTTGCCTGAGCCGCATTGTGCGGTTTCGGATACAACCTTAATAATGATGTATGGAGACTGAACATGGCTAAGTTGAGCAAACTGAACCCCCTGGCTGCGACTGTTGGTGCGGCTGTTGTGGCTTCCGCACTTTCCGCTCCTGTGGCGATGGCTGCAGAAAACCCGTTCGCAGCCGCTGACCTGCAAGCTGGTTACCAATTGGCTGGTGCCCACGCTGAAGGCAAGTGTGGTGAAGGCAAATGCGGTGACAAGAAAGCAGAAGGTAGCTGCGGCGAAAAAAGTGGCGAAGGTAGCTGTGGTGAAAAAAGCGCTGAAGGCAGCTGCGGCGAGAAAAGCGCCGAGGGCAAATGTGGCGATGATAAGAAAGGCGAAGGCAAGTGTGGTGAAGGCAAATGCGGCGGTGGTGCCTAATAAGGCAGGAGCTAATGCATGAAACCTGAGACACCAGTGTCCGGAGTGGGCCTGGGTCTTCGGCGGGCCCTGATGGGCCCGCTTTCTCCGACCCTCGACTCTCCGCAAAGTGCGCCCTTTGATTTTATGGAGGTGGCACCGGAAAACTGGATTCCCATGGGCGGTCGTCTGGCCAAGCAGTTCCGTGCTTTCACGGAGCAGTTCCCCTTTGTGACCCATGGCCTTAGCCTGTCCCTCGGCGGGCCTGAGCCCCTGGATTTTGAATTATTGAAATCGGTGAAAGGGTTCCTGAAGGAACACAATATTCGCCGTTATACGGAACACCTGAGCTACTGTAGCGATCACGGCCACCTCTACGATTTGATGCCGATTCCTTTTACTGAAGAGGCAGTACATTACGTGGCAGACAGGGTTCGCCAGGTACAGGATTTTCTTGAGCAGCCCATCGGCATCGAGCACGTCAGTTACTATGCGGCTCCCGGCGCGGAAATGTCAGAGATCGAGTTCGTTAATGCAGTGCTGGAAGAAGCGGACTGTGAGTTGTTGCTGGATGTGAACAACGCCTACGTGAACAGCATTAATCACGGTTATGACCCCCGCGATTTTATCAGTGCGTTACCGGGTGAGCGCATCTGCTACTTGCATATCGCCGGCCACTTTGACGAGGCGGAAGATCTGAAAGTCGATACCCACGGCAGTGCGGTGATTGATCCGGTGTGGGCATTGCTGGAGCATGCCTACCGTGAGTTTGGCGCTTTACCCACCTTGTTGGAGCGGGATTTCAATTTCCCCGGCAATGAAGAGCTGTTCAGTGAGCTTCAGAAAATTGGCCGTTATCAGCATCAGCAGCCGTCAACGACACGGAAACTGGGATGAGCCAGGCCGATTTTCAAACCCTGCAGCGGCGATTTGCGGCACATCTACGCAATCCGCAAAACCACTCGGCCCCCGGCGATATCGAAGAGCGTCGACTGGATATTTACCGAACGCTTTTTTTCAACAACGTAAACGGTTTTATCACCCAGGGGTTTCCTGTGCTGTATTCCATTCTGGATGCGCAGCGTTGGCAACGGCTGGTTCGTACCTTCTTTGATCAGCATGCCTGTCAGACCCCTTATTTTCTGGAAATCCCCCAGGAATTTGTCACCTTCCTGGCTTCCGGTCAGGGCTTGGAGGAGGGCGATCCGCCTTTCCTGCTGGAACTGGCTCACTATGAGTGGATGGAGCTGGTGCTGGATGCGTCTACAGAAACCTTTCCGGCCACCGGGTTTCATCCCGAGGGCGACCTGTTGCGTGCCATTCCCCAGCTAAGCCCCCTCCATGTTGTGTTGAGCTACCAGTACCCGGTCCATGAAATATGTGCCGAATTTCAACCCCAGACTCCGTTAGAGCAAACATTATGGTTGCTGGTCTATCGGGGCAGGGATGACAAGGTGGGCTTCATGGAAATTAATGCGCCAACCGCCCGGTTGTTACAGCTCATTGATGAAAACCCTGGATTCACGGGGCATGAGGTTGTCGCGGTACTGGCCAAAGAGATGCAATTTGCGGATGTGAGCAAATTGGCGACCTTTTCCCTGGAAATTCTGCAACAAATGCGTGAGCGAGACATCCTTATTGGGACGACACTAAGCAGCCTGTAAGGATTCCTGATGAGCAATGCGTTTTTGGTTTCTATTCATGATCTGCTGAACCGTACCCGGTCCCTGGATTTTCTGGCGCCTCTGGCGCTGCGCTTGTATCTGGCTCCGGTAATGATCAGTGCCGGATACAACAAAGCGGTGAGTTTCGACAGCACGGTCGCCTGGTTCGGAAACCAGGAATGGGGGTTGGGCTTGCCCTTCCCGGCGTTATTGGCTTTTTTGGCTACTGCGACAGAGCTGTTGGGTGGGATGCTTTTACTACTGGGGCTACTAACCCGGTACATCACATTGCCGCTTATGTTTACCATGCTTATTGCCATGGCAACGGTGCATTGGCAGCACGGCTGGTTTGCAATCGCACCCTCTGACCCTGCTACCAGCACGGCATTACCGTTGGCCCAGGTGGGCTTTCCCGGGGCTCAGGCCAGCCTTGAGAACAGTGAGGCTGTCGGTGAGCGGCTGACACGAGCCAAGAGGATTCTGCGTGAGCATGGTAATTACCCCTGGCTGACGGAAAAGGGCAACTTGGTCATTCTTAACAATGGCATCGAATTCGCTGCTACCTATTTCATCATGCTTCTGGTGCTGTTCTTTTACGGGGCTGGCCGATATCTGAGCCTGGATTATTGGTTCGCTCGCCGCCTGTCCCGGCCGGCTTAAGGGAGCGATAGCATTGTAGATTGCTCGCCCCCCTGTTCGGGGGGGCGACAGGGTCGCTATAATGCTGCGTCTATGACTTTTCGGGGTGACCGTGCGTTATTTCCTACTGACTGTATTGCTGAGTGTTTCCTGCGCCGTCGCTGGCGCGGAAGGTGAAGACTGGGGTGATGCCTCGTCTCCCTTCGATGCTCCGAAAGGCAGCGAGCCAAAGGATGATGACCCCTGGGAAGACATCAACCGCAAGATCTTTGCCTTCAACGAAACCCTCGACAAGTACGCCCTCAAGCCCGCCGCCAAGGGCTATCGCAAGGCGACTCCCGGCTGGTTCGATGACACCGTGACCCGTGTTTTCGAGAACCTGCGGGATTTTCGTAGCGGCCTGAACAGTGTGCTGCAGTGGCGGTGGGGCCATGCCGGCCATAACTTTGGCCGTTTTACGGTCAACAGTACCCTTGGCATTGGTGGCCTGTTTGATGTGGCCAGCAAGGTCGACCTGGACAAGCACAACACCGATCTGGGCCTGACGTTCGCTCGCTGGGGAATTCCGGAAGGCAATTACCTGGTGCTGCCATTCTGGGGTCCGTCCACCGTGCGTGATGCGGCGTCCATTATCCCGGAAGATTACATGCGTCTGCGGCATTACATCGAGCATGACCTGACCCGCTACAGCGTGACCGCCACCTATGTGGTGGATTTGCGTGCTGATTTGCTGGATCTGGAGCGAAATATTGTTGGTGACCGCTACACCTTCCTGCGCAATGCCTACCTGCAGCGCCGTCGCTTTGAATCCGGCGATGCGCCTTCTCTGCGTTTCCCGGATATAGAACAGCGGGATTCCGAGCTGGAAGACGAGTATGAGGATGAAGGGTGGTGAAAGCAGTTAACAGTGAATAGTTAACAGTGAACAGCGCGCGTCAGGCGTGTTTCAGGTTTTAAACGTATGAGGCCGCGCCCATCAGTTGGGCGCGGCCTCATTGCATGAAAATAAAGACAAACTCTACTCGCGCAGCCGTTAACTATTCACTGTTAACTGTTCACTGCTTTCAGTTTCGCCCGAATATAGTCCCCATGCGACACATACAGCAGGTCGCTGACACGGCGGATCAGGTGTTCTTCGTGGACATCGGCGTGGCCGTCGGCGGCGGCCATGGCCCACATTTCCTCGATCAAGGTGACTCTCGGTTCCGGTCCCCAGTGATCGCGCAGCGGGCGGGTGAACTCGAACAGATCGGTGGCTTCGTCCACGCGGTTTTCCAGTTCTGTGAGGATGTCATCCATTTCCTGTCGGTCCAGGTGCCAGCGTTTTTCCACCGCCTGGATCAGACGTTGTGACTCTGTCGGGTCCACCGTGCCGTCGGTGCGTGCCACCTCCAGCAGCAGGGCGGCGGCCGCCCGGTGCAGGTCGTGCTCGCTGGTCTGCTGTTGAGGCTGATCGGGGCGAAAGAGTCGGTTCAACCAATTCAAATTACACCTTCCTCCTGCAATAGGGTTTCCAGCGCCACTTGGTCTTTGGCGAAGCGGCGGATGCCATCGGCAAGCAGGTCACTGGCCATGGCATCATCATTGAGTTGCCAGCGGAAGGCGGCCTCGGTGACGGCGTGCCAATCGTCTTCCGGGGCCACCAGCTCCGCATCCAGTACTTGAGTCAGACTACCGGTATCGGCGGCCAGTTCCCCCAGCAGGGCCGGGCTGATAGTGAGCTTGTCGCAGCCGGCCAGGGCTTCGATCTGGCCGGCGTTGCGAAAGCTGGCGCCCATCACGATGGTCTCCAGGCCGCGCGCCTTGAAGGTGCGGTAGATCTGGCGAACCGACTGTACGCCCGGGTCGTCATCCGGGGTGGCGATGTTCATGCCCTGTTTGCGGTGCCAATCGAAGATGCGGCCCACAAAGGGAGAGATCAGCGTGGCGCCGGCTTCCGCAGCGGCCAGGCCCTGGGTCTGGTTGAAGACCAGGGTCACGTTGCAGCGGGTGCCTTCTTCTTCCAGCACTTCCACCGCGCGGATGCCTTCCCAGGTGGCCGCCGTCTTGATAAGGATGCGTGCCGGGTCCACGTCCAGTTCCCGGTAGATGGCCATCAGCCGACGCGCTTTTTCCACGGTGGCGCGGGTATCGAAAGACAGGCGCGCGTCCACTTCACTGGAAACCAGGCCCGGCACCCGCTCAAGGATGGCCTGACCGGCCAGGCAGGCATAGCAGTCCGTCAGCCAGTCCATCTCGCCGCCATGACCCAGGGCGCGGCACAGGTCCGCTGCCTGTTGCAGCATGGGCCGGTAACGCTCGTCACGGGCCGCTGCCAGCAGCAGGGAAGGGTTCGTGGTGGCATCCTCCGGCGCCAGTTCGGCGATCATGTCCAGATCACCGGTATCGGCTACCAGGGAGGTCCATTGGGCTAGCTGTTCGCGTTTGTTCACGGTATCCGTTCCTTTCAGTGTCATGGCTGGCGACAGGGTAAAGGCCAACTATGACAGGGGGCTTTCTGTGCCGTAGGAGCGGCGTTCTCTGTGCCCTGCGGGTATGAGCGGCGAATTTTCCAAGTTACGAGGAGCGAGTTACGAGTTGCGAAAACCCACATCGGTTTTGCCTTTCGAAACTCGCTACTCGTAACTCGAAACTGTTTTATTCGCGGCTCGAGCGCCGCTCCTACAACGTATATAGATACCCACAGGCTAAGGCAGTTGTGCCAAAGCGTCCATGAGCACTTGCGGCGTGGTGTCCGGCTTGTGCATGTTTTCGCTCAGGTGGCGGCGGAAGCGGCGGGCGCCCGGTTCGCCCTGAAACAGGTTGAGGATATGGCGCAGGGAATGCTTGGGGGCATGGCCCAGCGCGTAACGGCGTTCCACATAGGGCATAAACTGTTCGGCGATTTCCCGTCGGGTTGGCACGGGGTGCTCATCCGCGAACACGATGCGATCCGCATCGGCCAGGAAATAGGGGTTCTGGTAGGCCTCGC
Organism: uncultured Alcanivorax sp.; assembly: GCF_947258575.1. Lineage (GTDB taxonomy): Bacteria > Pseudomonadota > Gammaproteobacteria > Pseudomonadales > Alcanivoracaceae > Alcanivorax. Next base: position 246,284 of record NZ_CAMYIV010000003.1, on the reverse strand, counting down.
GACCAATCATCACGCCATCCACGTCGCCCATGTGTTCGTGCACCTCATCCAGTGTCTTCACGCCGCCGTTGAGAATGATCTCCATATGGGCAAAGGCCTGTTTGATGGCGTAGGCCCGCTGGTAGATCAGCGGTGGAATCTCCCGGTTCTCCTTGGGTGACAGCCCGGACAGGATGGCCTTGCGGGCATGGATGGTGAGGCTGGTACAACCGGCCTGTTCCATGCGGGCCACAAACCGGTAGAGAAAGTCGTAATCATCCTGGTCATCAATGCCGATGCGGGTTTTCACCGTCACCGGCACGCGGACCGTCGCCTGCATGGCCTCCACGCACTGGCCCACCAATTCCGGCTCGGCCATCAGAATGGCGCCGATCTTGCCCTGCTGTACCCGATCCGACGGGCAGCCCACATTGAGATTGATCTCGTCGTACCCGTATTGCTCGGCGATCCGGGCCGCTTCCGCCAGATCCTGCGGCTCGCAGCCGCCCAGTTGAAGCGCCACCGGATGTTCTTCGTCATTGAAGGCAAGAAAACGGTCACGATCGCCGCGCAGAATCGCCTGGGCCACCACCATTTCGGTGTAGAGCAGGGTGTGGCGGGTAATCAGCCGGGCCAGAAACCGGTAGTCCCGGGTGGTCCAGTCCATCATCGGTGCCACGGACAGGCGTCGGTCTGGTTGTGACAACGGGGCTGTTTGGATCAGAGAGTCATTCATGCAAGGCGATAGCAGGGGCATTGGGGCAGCTATTGTCGCATGTTGCGGCGCTGCGGCGTAGGGTGAGCGGCGGCGTTGCCTGTCAAAGCTGTGCGAGCTCTGCTAGACTCCGCGCCTTTCCGAATCACTCGAGACTGTTCATGACCCTCCCTCGGCTGAGTCCGCCCTAGTAGACAGCCCGTCTCCGGCTTTGCCGTATGGTGCCCCGCGCCATGTCATCCCGTGTTCTGCTGCCCGCGCGCAGCCTCTTTGTCTGTCGTATTTCCAAAACAGGATTGTTCTTCATGCTTCGATCTATTCAGCAGGAATGGTTCAGCAATATCCGTGGTGATTTGCTGGCTGGTTCCGTTGTTGCCCTGGCCCTGATTCCCGAGGCGATTGCCTTTTCCATCATTGCCGGTGTGGACCCCAAGGTGGGGTTGTACGCGTCGTTCTGTATCGCCGTTGTTATTGCTTTTGTGGGCGGTCGCCCGGGGATGGTTTCGGCGGCAACCGGGGCCATGGCGCTGGTGATGGTGACCCTGGTGAAAGACCATGGCCTGCAATATCTGCTGGCGGCAACGGTGTTGACCGGTGTGTTGCAGATTGTTGCTGGCTTTCTGCAGCTCGGGAATCTCATGCGTTTTGTCTCCCGGTCCGTGGTGACCGGGTTTGTGAATGCGCTGGCGATTCTCATCTTCATGGCCCAGCTGCCGGAGCTGGCCGGGGTAACCTGGCATGTGTATGCCATGGTGGTCGCTGGTCTGGGGATCATTTATTTGCTGCCGCTGCTGACCACTGCCGTGCCATCCCCGCTGATCTGTATTGTCGTGATTACCGGTATTGCCATGTATCTGGGCCTGGATGTGCCCACGGTAGGGGATAAGGGCGATTTGCCGGATAGCTTGCCTATGTTCCTGCTGCCGGATATTCCACTGAATCTGGAAACCCTCAAGATCATTCTGCCGTACTCATTGGCTCTGGCGGTGGTGGGCTTGCTGGAATCCATGATGACGGCAACCATCGTGGATGATCTAACCGATACCGATAGCGACAAGAACCGCGAATGCAAAGGGCAGGGCGTGGCCAACATTTTCTCCGGGTTCCTGGGGGGGATGGCCGGGTGTGCCATGATCGGCCAGTCCGTGATCAACGTGAAATCCGGTGGCCGCAAGCGCCTGTCCACCTTGTTTGCCGGTTGCTTCCTGCTGGTGCTGGTGGTGTTCCTGGGTGAATGGGTGTCCCGGATTCCCATGGCCGCGCTGGTGGCGGTGATGATCATGGTGTCCATTGGTACCTTCAGCTGGGAGTCCATTACCAACATGGCCAAGCATCCGGCGAGCAGCACCGTGGTGATGCTGGCTACGGTGTCGGCCACCGTGGCGACCCATAACCTGGCCATTGGTGTTGGCATCGGGGTGGTACTGAGTGCGCTGTTCTATGCAAACAAGGTGGGGCGCGTTTTCTATGTGCGCTCGGATCTTGATGAAACTGACAGCAGCCACCGCCGCTACGAGGTCCTGGGGCAGGTATTTTTCACCTCCGCAGATCAGTTCATTGCCTCCTTTGATTTCAAGGAAGCACTGGATAAAGTGACTATCGATGTGCACCGTTCCCATTTCTGGGATATCACTGCCATTGGTGCGCTGGACAAGGTGATCATCAAGTTCCGCCGTGAAGGTACTGAGGTGGAGCTGATCGGCCTGAACGAGGCCAGTGCCACCCTGGTGGATAAATTTGCCGTGCACGACAAGCCCGAGGCGGTCGAAAAACTCATGGGCGGCCACTAAAGGAGAAGAACAATGAGTGATGTTATTGCCTGTATTGATGGCTCTCCGGCCGCGGCCCGGGTTTGTGATTATGCGGTCTGGGCGGTGCAGCGTTTGAATGCACCGCTGACCCTGCTGCATGTGCTGGACCATTCCCGCTACCCGGTGGAAAGTGATTTGAGCGGTAACCTGTTGCTGGGTGGCCGCGAATCCCTGCTCACCGAACTGTCCGAACTGGATGCCAAACGCAACAAGCTGGCCCTGGAGCAGGGCAAGCTGATGCTGGAAGCTGCTGCCGGTCGCGCCATCGAAAAAGGGGTGAGCGAACCCAAGCAGCGCCAGCGTCACGGCGGTCTGGTGGAGACCCTGGCGGGTATGCAGGAAGAAACCCGCATCCTGGTGATCGGCAAACTGGGAGAGGAACACACCGGCGAGGCTGAGCAGGTGGGCGACCACGTGGAGCAGGTGATTCGCACCATGCACAAGCCGATTCTGGTGGTGCCGTCCGATTTTACCGAGCCCGGCAAAATCATGCTGGCCTTCGATGGCAGCCCAACCTGCCGTGACGGCGTGAAAATGCTGGCCGCCAGCCCGCTGTTCCTGGGCTTGCCTTGTCACCTGGTTGCCGTAGGCAAGGACAAACAGCTGAGCGAGGATCTGGCCTGGGCTCGCGACACCCTGGAGAAATCCGGTCACGAGGTGGAAGTGGCGCAACTGGAAGGTGACGTGGAGCCCGCCTTGCATGAATACCAGCAGGATAACGGCATTGATATGGTGGTGATGGGGGCCTACGGCCATTCCCGTATCCGCGAGTTCTTCGTGGGCAGCACCACCAGCAAGATGATCAAGAACGCCACGGTACCGCATTTGTTGCTGCGATAAGCATGTACCCCGGCGAGGTTGATTGCGCCGGGGTTCTTGTCCCCTGGGGGAGCCAAATGGAGCAGGCAGAACAGGAACGTTTTCGCCTGAAATTGCTGGAAGAGAAACAGGCATTAGGCGAAAAGAATGATGAGGCCGATTCAGCCACCAAACCGGTGGAGCTGGATCAGCAAAGCGTCGGGCGTCTGTCGCGGATGGATGCCATGCAGGGCCAGGCCATGGCCCTGGCAACCCGCCAGCGTCAGCAACAGCGGATGCGCCAGCTTGTTGCCGCCCTTCGCCGTATTGATGAGGATGATTACGGCTACTGCGAGGATTGCGGCAAGCCTGTCAATCCCAGACGTCTCGAGATTGATCCCGCCACCCTGTTCTGCCTTGAGTGCGCCAGTGCCCGCGAATAGGCCTGAGCTTTCGGTTCACTCTTTGTACTCTCTACATGCTTTGCTCCGCTGGTGCGTTGCGGTGTGTTGATCTGACGATATATCGGGAGGTCTCCTTGCCGGAGTTGAAGATTCTGGGGTTGTTTCTGATCACGGCGGTTGCCGAGATCGTGGGCTGTTATTTGCCTTATCTGTGGCTTCGTGAGGGGAAATCCGTCTGGCTGTTGATTCCAGCTGCGTTGAGTCTGGCGGCCTTTGCCTGGCTGCTGTCTTTGCACCCCACAGCGGCGGGGCGGGTCTATGCGGCCTATGGAGGCGTGTATATTTTCGTGGCCATTCTCTGGTTGTGGGGCGTTGACGGTATTCGTCCCACGGGCTGGGATATTGTCGGGTCGCTGGTGGCGCTGACGGGGATGGCGATCATCATGCTTGCGCCTCGGCAGATAGGATAACGCCTGAGGCTTGGCCGGACGTTTGACGCGGAAAGACAAATCCTTCTAGCGTCCGACGTCCGACGTCCGGCGTTTGATGCTTACTCAACCGTAATAGTGATCTTTTCGGACATCACCGGCGGTTGATGGGGCACGTGCATGTGGTCACCCAGCAGCAATTGCAGGGTATGGGTGCCCGGTTCCAGTTCCAGCTCGGTCTGGGTCTGGCCCTTGCCGAAGTGCACCACGTTGTCGTTGGCCGGCAGCGGGAAGTCCATGGCAGGCATGGAATCCTTGTCCAGATCGATCAGCAGATGGTGATGACCGGCATGCTCCTGCTCAGTACCGGCGGGCACCACGTCCATGCCTTCCAGGCCGAATTCCACCGTTACGGGGCTGGTCACAGTCGCACCATCGGCGGGGCTGAGAATGGTGGCTGTGGCACCTTCCGGGGCGCTGCTGCGGGTCATGCCGCTATTGCTGGTGGCATCGTTGGCATTGGTGTCTTCGGCCATGGTGGAGTCAGCCTGGCTTTCAGTGGCGGGCGCTTCAGTTGCCGGGGCTTCGGCCATGGGTTCTTCGTTGTTGTCAGAGCAGCCCTGCAGGAGGGTGGCGCCGGCAATCATGGCCACTAGTAGAGAATGTTGAAAGGGAATACGCATGGTCTCTTCCTTTTCTTCCTGTCGCGTTGATGAAGTCTGCAGGCGGTGTGCCGGCAGAAGAATGAGTTGCGTTCAACCTTAGCAGAAAGGCGCAGGTGGATGTCTATATGGATCACGCTTTGGCAGGTATAATCCGCGCCAGTTTGCCTTATTGGAGTCAGCATGACCGTCCGTACTCGCGTAGCGCCGTCGCCCACCGGTGACCCCCACGTAGGCACCGCCTATATCGCCCTGTTCAATCGCTGCTTTGCCCACCAGCACGGTGGCCAGTTCATTCTGCGTATTGAAGATACGGACCAGACCCGCTCCACTGATCAGTCCGAGCAGATGATTCTGGATTCGCTCAAGTGGCTGGGGCTGAGCTGGGATGAAGGCCCGGATGTGGGCGGCCCCCATGGCCCGTATCGGCAGAGCGAACGCAAGCATATGTATGCGGAGTATGCGCAGGCGCTGATTGGGAAGGGCCATGCCTTCAAGTGCTACCGCACCAGTGAAGAGCTGGACACCCTGCGTGCCGAGCTGAAAGAGCAGGGCGAGAACCGGGCGCTGAAGCCGATGGATCTGGAGCTACCCGCCGAAGAGCAGGCAAAGCGGGAAGCGGAAGGGGCGCCCTACGTGATCCGCATGCGTGTGCCCACCGATGGTCGCTGTGAAATCGAGGACATGCTGCGCGGTACCGTGGAGCTGGACTGGGCGCTGGTGGATGCGCAGATCCTGCTCAAGTCCGACGGCATGCCTACGTATCATCTGGCCAATATCGTCGACGATCACCTGATGGAGATCACCCACGTGATCCGTGGTGAGGAATGGCTGAACTCCGCGCCCAAGCACAAGCTGCTGTACGAGTATTTCGGTTGGGAGATGCCGGTGCTCTGCCATATGCCGCTGCTGCGCAACCCGGACAAATCCAAGCTCAGCAAGCGCAAGAACCCCACCAGCATCCTGTTCTATCAGCGCATGGGCTACCTGCCGGAAGCGCTGGTGAATTACCTGGGGCGGATGGGCTGGTCCATGCCGGACGAGAGTGAGAAATTCACCCTGGCACAAATGCAGGACGCCTTCGATATCAACCGGGTGTCCCTGGGCGGCCCGGTCTTTGATGTGGAAAAGCTGAGCTGGCTGAACGGGCAATGGCTGCGTGAGCAGAGTGACGAGCAGTTCCTGGATACCTTGTTGGACTGGGCCTACAACCGCGATTACGCCATGAAGATCATCCCTCACCTGCGCCAGCGGGTGGAAACCTTGTCGGACGTGGCGGACAAGGCGGCCTTCTGTTTCAACGGCATGCCGGCGATCAGCGAGGCCAGTTTCGAGCACAAGCAGTACGGTGCCGAGGACATGAAGGTGTGGCTGCAGTACCTGCTGTGGACCTATGAAGCCCGCAGTGACTGGAACCGTGACGGCCTGTTTGCGGATGCCAAGGCCATTGCCGATGCCCTGGAAGTGAAGATCAAGGATTTCCTGTTCCCGGCCTTCGTTGCCATTGCCGGCACCAGCGCCAGCTTCTCGGTGGTGGATTCCATGGAAATCATCGGCGCCGACCTGAGCCGCGCCCGCCTGCGTAACGCTATCGAGGTGCTGGGCGGGGTGTCCAAGAAGCAGATGAAGAAGCTGGAGAAGGCTTACCGGGAGATAGCTGCGAGCTTCTAGCTGCTAGCTACCAGAAAACAGAAAGCGTGCTGATGAGCTTGTGCCCCTTCCGGGGAGGGGCATCATCCTGAAAGCTAGAAGCTAGAAGCTAGAAGCTAGAAGCTAGAAGCTAGAAGCTAGAAGCTAGAAGCTAGAAGCTAGTATCTGGATGTATTTTCAGCAGCTTGTTCAGGATGTAGCCAAACGGACTTCATTCTGAAAAAAACACCAGGCCAGCGCTTGACAGAGTAGGGGGGCTGGGTAGAATACGCCGCACCAACCGGGACGTACTTTGTCCCGATTGTCGTATTTGGGGCCATAGCTCAGCTGGGAGAGCGCAACACTGGCAGTGTTGAGGTCGGCGGTTCGATCCCGCCTGGCTCCACCAAATACGTCCCCTTCGTCTAGTGGCCCAGGACACCGCCCTTTCACGGCGGTAACAGGGGTTCGACTCCCCTAGGGGACGCCATATAGAAAAGCCCTGCTCGAAAGAGTGGGGCTTTTTTATTTGTGGGCATCGCGGATCGCGCAACCTGCCAGTTGGCGGAGCTGGATGCCCGATATGGATGATAGAACCGTAAATCTGCCCCATAGCCGATGATTGTGTAGGGTGCACTGAGCCCAAGGCGAACTGCACCGATCCGGCGTTTGATGGTGCAGTTCGCCTTAGGCTCAGTGCACCCTACGTCCCGGAATGCAGCGATGCACCTTCCAGTTCCTCCAGCACCGTTTCTCGCAGGGCCATCAGCCGTTGACTGAATTCCACCGGGTAGCTCGATTGCGCGGGATGCAGGCTGAGCAGAGCTTCGGGTAGCTTTCTCAGATGCCTGGCCACGTTCTCCCGGGTAACCGCCAAATCCGGCGCCTCGCGGCAGGGCTCGCCGCCCTGGATAATGGGCTGTAACAGCGGTTCGCCTTCACTTTGCTCGTCCCGGGCGGTAATCCGGTCCTGTTGATAATGTCCCTGCTCATCGGTTTGTCGCCATACCTGCTTACGGCCCGGGTGCAGTTGCTTGCCGGGGGAGTTTTTCAGCCTGGGACGGCCCGCATAGTCGGTGAGTTTATAGGCCAGATCCAGGGTGGGGGCATCGCTGGCGGCGCCCATGCTGGTGCCCACACCAAAGCCGTCGATGGGTGCCCCTGCGGCCATCAGGCCGGCAATGCGGTATTCATCCAGACCACCGCTGACCAGGATGCGAACCTGCTGCAGCCCTGCAGCATCCAGTTGCCGACGGGCGTCTTTGGCTTGCTGTGAAAGGTCGCCAGAGTCCAGACGGATGGCTCCCACGTCTAGGCCTTCATCGCGTACCAGTCGGACCACTTTCTCCACGCCTGCCTGGCTGTCGTAGGTATCCACTAGCAGGGTGGTGCCGGGATACAGCTGGGCGTAAGTCCGCAATGCCGCCATCTCGCTGTCATGGGCCTGGATATAGGAATGGGCCATGGTGCCGCGTAAGGGCAGCCCGTGCTGCAAGCCGCCCAGCACATTGCTGGTGCCGGCCAGGCCGGCGGCGCGGTAGGCGCGCACCCCGCGCAGGGCAGCGTCGCTGCCATGCATGCGACGCATGCCGAAATCCACCACTGGCCGGCCATCGGCGGCGAGGACCATGCGCAACGCCTTGGAGGCCAGCACGGTCTCCAGATGCACATAATTCATCAGCAGGCTTTCCAGTAGCTGCGCTTCCATCAGCGGGGCGGTGATTTCCAGCAGGGGCTCCTGGGGGAATACCGGGGTCCCTTCCGGCAGACAGTGGATCTCGCCACTAAAGCGGAAGTCCTGCAGCCATTGCAGAAAACCATCCTGAAACAGGTCCAGCGTCTTGAGCCGGTTAACCTGCCGGGAGGGGAAGTGCAGTTGGCTGACCTGTCGGGCGGCGTACTCCTGCCCGCAGGCCAGCATGACGTTACGTTGTTCTGGCATTTCCCGATAAAACAGGCTGAAGGTCGCTGTGTCATTCATGCCTTCATGCCAGTAGGCCTGCAGCATGGTCAGTTCGTAGAGATCGGTCAGCAGGCCCTGCGCATCATTGTCAGCAGAAAGATCCATATCAGGGGATATCTTCCAGTTGGGCGCCGGCTTCCTGGAGGGCTTTCAGAGTCGGGCCTTCCTGATCCGGGAAAACCGGGCGGGTGGCGCTGCAAAGCAGGTGAACTTGAAGGCCTTCGGCGCAGGCATCCCTGACGGTATGAAAGACGCAGACGTCTTCAGCCAGTCCGCCGACCCAGAGCCGTTTAACGCCCCGTTGCCGTAACCAGCCCGTCAGGCCGGTGCCATCAAAGGCGGAGTAGGCATCCTTGTCAAAGGCGGTACCCTTGCTGACGATGACCGTGCCTGCGGGCAGGGACAGATCCGGGTGAAAGGCGGCGCCCGGCGTGTCCTGAATGCAGTGAGGTGGCCAGGGGCCGCCCTGAGCCTGGAAGGAGCAGTGGTCCACGGTGTGCCAGTCGCGGGAGGCGATCACCGGCAAGTTGGCGTCGGCGGCGGCGTTCATCCAGACGTTCATTACGGGGACTACCTGATCGCCATCGGGCACGGCCAGGGCGCCACCGGGGCAGAAATCATTCTGGATATCCACGGCCAGCACAGCATCGCCGGCCTTCAGGGGAAGATGTCCCATGGTTGCCAGTCCTTTGTTGCTTGTGGCGACTTCCAGTGTCGGAGCCTGATGGCAGTGATTCAAGGGGTGGGCGGTTCGAGCAGACTGACGACGCGCTCTGCGACGGTGCCTATGTCGCTTTCCAGCTGGAATTTTCCGCTGATGGCCTGCTCGTCACCGGTCCGGTATTTCCCGGTTTGCACCAGGCAGGCCTGCATGCCGCTGTTCAGTGCCCCTTCCACATCGCCATGGATATCGTCTCCGACCATCAGGGTATGTTCGGGGCTGGTTCCCAGGTCGGCCAAAACCTGTTCAAAGAAGGCGGTGGAGGGTTTGCCGGTAATGATGGCCTGGCAGTCGGCGGCATATTCCAATGCCCTGACAAAGGGGCCGGCATCCAGATGCAGGCCGTCATCCAGCTGGTAGTAACGGTTTTCGCCGATGGCAATCAGCGGTGCCCCGTCGTGCAACAAGCGGAATGCCTGGTCCAGATGCTCGTAGCTGAATTTCCTGCCGGCATCGCCGATCAGTACGGCATCGGGTTGCTTGCCTTCCAGGTCAGAAAACTCTTCTTTCAGGTTGGGGTGGAACAGGCAGAAGGGCGTTAGCCCTCGGCGAGTCAGGTAGTCGTGGGCGGCTTGTGGCGCGGTGAACAGTTCTGACTCATCAACCGCCAGGTTCAGACTGGCCAGGTCATTGAGTATCTGGTTGCGGTTGCGCTGGGAGGTATTGGTGACAAAGCGCAGGGGCAGACCGGTGGCGCGCAGGCGTTGAAGGGCGTACTGGGCGCCGGGTAGCAGGCGCGGCCCCTGGTAGAACACGCCGGCCAGGTCCAGGCAGATGGCATGCAGCGGCATAGCACTCCTCCGTGAGAGCCTGTGTATGGCGGGAAATCAGGCTCTACTCAGAGCATAGGCGTGGCGGTGTGGTCAGCTCAAGCGGCGAATGGTCAGCGTGTGGGCAATTTTCTCGCCATCCCAGATGTACTCGTAATGCGCGCTGGGGGTGATGGCCTCCACCGGCAGGGGGGAGAACAGGGCATAGCAGTGGCTGCCGGGGGCACGGACGGATTCGTAGTGAAGGCCGGTTTCGCGTAGCTGATACAGCTGCTGGCCGAGCTGTTGTGGGGCTTGGTAACTGTCCGGAGCATGCCAGCGCGGATGCCGGCTGGCCGGGGTGATATCGCACAGGGTGGCCGAGAAGTGGACCTTGAGGCCACGCATGACAATGCGGTCGTATTTCAGGCCTTCTACCTGCTGGAAATAACGTTGTTGGTGGTAACGGGTTTCGGCAAGGGCCGTTGCCATGCGATCCGCGCAGTAGAAGACGCCGTAGGCACCATCAGAAAAGCGGGAGCCGGCGGGGTTTACGTGGACAAAGGGTCCCAGGGCATAGTTGCAACCGGGAATACCCCAGGGGCGCTCTGCGGGGGGTACCCGGTTCAGGTCACCCACTTCGTTCTGCAGGCGCGGGTTGGTCAGGGCCTGCACGGCAAACAGGACATCGAAGTCGGCCTGATCTGCCACATCGTCAAAAATGGCGATGGGCGGATATTTGCCGTTGATCAGCCGGTAAGCAATCTGCGAGGGAAAAGTCTGTCGGGGCAGGGCCTGTATATCGGTTTGCGTTATCCCCATTGCCCGCCCCGCAGGCTGTCCAGCTGACGGTGTACTTCGTAGAGGCTGGCCACGCGGCCGTTGCTCATGATGTCCATGGGGGTGGCGCCGTTGAAGAACGGGTTGTGGTTGGCCATGCGCACGAAGCCGTAAACGTTTTCCCGGTTACCGAACAGGGTGCGCAGCGCCTGGTGGATATTCAGCAAGTAGCTGAGACGTTCCAGCAGGTCGTTGCCGACCCGGGCGCTGTCCGGCTGGCTCTGGTACTTGTGCAGGGTGGAGCGGCCCACGCCGAGCAGGGCCATCTTTTCCTTCTCACTGCACTGCCAGTGCTCCAGCAGCTTGAGTACGGCGCGCAGGGCTGCATGGCGGGCGCCGTCGTCCAGTGCCTGAGGGGGCTGTTGTCTGACTGCTTCCATGGTGCCTCCTGACTTGATGGTTCAATAATGATCCTTTTTGTGTTTTTTGTCTATATGTGGATTTATGGGCAGGCCATGACTCTGCTTAGGAAGGAGGCCGGTTGCTTGAGTCGATTGTCCTGTTTTCTGGCATCGAGCACAGAGAGGTGAGGTAAATCGGTGCCGGGCTGCATAGAGGTAGGCGCGGACACTGATAGTGGCTACGCGGGCTTTATGCCGGTTCGTGTTGCCAAATGTCTGATGAATGATTGCCAATTTCCTGCCCCAAAAAATGGCAGAGCATGGGTGAAATGGCAGTGATGCAGGGCTTGCGCCCGAAAAGGGTGCGCAATAACGGAAAGATTAAGGGGCATCGGAAAACCCCGCTGTTATCTCGCTGGAATAAAACAACGGGGGCAGGAGGGGTTACTGCGGCTTTTGTAGCCGGCGCAGCAGGGCGGAAGTATCCCAGCGTCCGCCGCCCATGGTCTGAATCTCTCGATAAAAATCATTTACCTGCGCCGTCACCGGCAAGAGGGTGCCGTTGCGAGCGGCTTCTGCCAGGCAGATATCCAGATCTTTGCGCATCCAGTCCACGGCAAAGCCGTGTTCATACTGGTCGTTGATCATGGTCTGGTGGCGATGGCTCATTTGCCAGGAGCCAGCGGCGCCATGCTGGATGGTCTCGAACACTTTGCCGGCATCCAGGCCGGCATTCTGGGCGAAGGCGACGCCTTCGGCCAAGGCTTCCACCAGGCCTGCTACGCAGATCTGGTTGACCATTTTGGTGAGCTGCCCGCTGCCTGCAGGGCCCATCAGATTGACCGCTTTGGCATAGTGGTTCAGCACGGGAACCGTGCGCTGGTAGGCAGAATCATCGCCGCCACACATGATCGAAAGCTGGCCGTTTTCGGCTCCCTGCTGGCCGCCTGACACCGGCGCATCGATAAAGTCTGCCTGGCGATCCCGGCAGGCGGCATCCAGCTCCCGGGCCACTGCGGCGCTGGCGGTGGTGTGATCCACCAGCAGGGCGCGTTCGCTGAGAGTTTCCAGTACGCCGCCGGGGCCCAGAGTGACCTGGCGCAGGTCATCGTCATTGCCCACGCAGACGAACACCATGGCGGCGCCTGCAGCGGCCTCTGCGGGGGAGGCAGCGGTACGGCCATTGAAATCCCGGGCCCACTGGTGAGCGCGGCTGGCGGTGCGGTTGTAGACGGTCATGGACAGCCCGGCTTCGGCCAGGTGGCCGGCCATGGGATAGCCCATGGTGCCAAGTCCGATAAACGCGGCGTTAATTTGTGGCATTGCTGGGGTCCTGCTCGGAAACCGTTGCGGGGTCATTGGCCGGTAGCGGGTAGGTGGCAAACCGGGGGGCGGTGAGGCTGCCCAGATACAGGGTATTGCCGTGTTGTTCTACGCTGGTGATGGGGGCGAAGGCGTCGGCGCTGGTGTCCTGCAGGTTGTGAGTGACTTCCCCCTGTTCGTTCAGACCCAGTACGAAACCGTGGTGGGCAGGCTGGGGCTGCAGGAATGAGGGCAACCGGAAGGCCACCTTGCGCAGCAGGGGCTTGTCGGACATGGCGTCCAGCATGGCATTACGCGGGCTGAACAGGGCGACCCAAAAGGTGCCGTTACCGTTGCTGGAGATGCCGTCCGGAATACCGGGCAGGTTGTCGAAGAAAACATCATGGCTGCCGGCTTTGTCGCCTTTCAGCCAGTAACGAACAATCCGGTAACTGCCGGTTTCATTGACCAGGACAAAGTCTTCGTCCCGGGACAGGGCCACGCCGTTGGCGAATTGCAGGCCATCCAGCAGGACCTGGGTCTGATCGCTGGCCGGGTCGTAACGCAGCAGACGGCCGTGGCCTCCGTGTTCGAGAATGTCATCGCGGGCGTGCAGGGCGGGGCCGAACTTGCTGGACGCATCGGTGAAGTAGATAACACCGTTGCTGTCCGCATCCACATCGTCGGTGAATTTGTAATCCACACCGTTGGCCCGCTGGGAAAGCGCGGCAATGGCCCCGGACGGGCTGATGCTGAGCAGCCCCTTGTAGCCATCGGCCACGATCAGATTGCCTTGCGGGTCAAAATCCAGGCCCAGCGGTCGCCCCTTGGTGTCGGCAATCAGGTCCGGGTTGCTGCCATCCGGGTTGAAGCGGACGATGCGGCCGTCCACGTAGCCCACATAGAGAAAACCGTCACTATCGATAGCCACATCTTCCGGGCCGGTGCCGTCGTCAACGGCCAGAGAGCGGCTTTGCGCCAGGGCGGAGTTGCTGGCATAGGGGCCTTCAAGCGCGGGTGCTTCCGGTGCCTGCCAGGCCACTGGATCAATGGATACCGGCCAGAACAACAGGTAGCCAACCAGAATGATGAGAATCAGCAGTGCAATGTTTTTTATCATTGGAATCCGGAAAATCGGTTAACGGAACGTCGATGCTTGCATGGAGGGCGCGGTCACGCAAATGCAGGGTGCTAATCATTGCGGATGAGCATGGTTGGGTAGGCGAGAAAGGCAAAATCTGTTTTTTCACAGAGAGCACAGAGTTCACTGAGGAAAAGATATTACAGCTGCAGGTTTTCTGGAAAAACGTTATACAAATAGCTAATTAATTCGCCATGGCAAGCAGTACTCTTTTGCCTCTGAAAAGAAAAGGTTTTACTCAGTGAGCTCTGTGCCCTCTGTGGTAAAAAGCCTTTGAACTTAACAGGCAGCAGGCACAAAAAAACCGCCCGGAGGCGGTTTTTTTGTGTGGCGCTAACGAGGCGGTTATTTGCGCTCGTTGACCGGTACGAACTCGCGTTCGGTCTCGCCGGTGTACAACTGGCGAGGGCGGCCAATTTTGTACGGGTTGGAGATCATTTCGTTCCAGTGTGCGATCCAGCCCACGGTACGGGACAGAGCGAAGATCACGGTGAACATGGAGGTCGGAATGCCGATCGCCTTGAGGATGATCCCGGAGTAGAAATCCACGTTCGGGAACAGCTTCTTCTCTTTGAAGTAGGGGTCGCTCAGGGCGATTTCTTCCAGCTTCATGGCCAGTTCCAGCTGCGGATCGTTGACACCCAGTTCGGCCAGAACATCGTGGCAGGATTCGCGCATCACGGTGGCACGCGGATCGTAGTTCTTGTAAACGCGGTGACCGAAGCCCATCAGCTTGAACGGGTCGTTCTTGTCCTTGGCTTTGGCGATGTAGGCGTCGATGTTATCCAGCGAGCCGATTTCGTCCAGCATGTTCAGCACGGCTTCGTTGGCGCCGCCGTGTGCCGGGCCCCACAAGGCAGAGATGCCAGCAGCGATACAGGCGAACGGGTTGGCACCGGAGGAGCCAGCCAGACGCACGGTAGAGGTGGAGGCGTTCTGCTCGTGATCCGCATGCAGGATGAAGATGCGATCCATGGCCTTGGCCAGGGTCGGGCTGATCTTGGATTCTTCACAAGGGTTGCCGAACATCATGTGCAGGAAGTTTTCTGCGTAACCCAGGTCGTTGCGCGGGTACATGAAGGGCTGGCCGAGCGCGTACTTGTAGCACATGGCCGCGATGGTGGGCATCTTGGCGATCAGGCGGTACGCGGTGATTTCACGGTGCTCGGGATTATTGATGTCCAGAGAGTCGTGGTAGAAGGCAGACAGCGCGCCAACTACGCCACACATGATGGCCATCGGGTGGGCATCGCGGCGGAAACCGTTGAAGAAGTTGCGGATTTGCTCGTGCACCATGGTGTGATTCTTCACGGTGCTGATGAATTGATCACGCTGTTCTGCGGTGGGCAGTTCGCCGTAAAGCAGGGTGTAACACACTTCCAGGTAGTCGGACTTGCCGGCCAGTTCCTCGATGGAGTAGCCGCGATGCAGCAGCTTGCCCACTTCACCATCAATAAAGGTGATCTTGGATTCACAGGAGGCGGTGGAGGTGAAGCCCGGGTCGAAGGTGAAGACACCGTTGGCTACCAGTTTGGACACGTCAATAACATCGCGGCCCAGGGTCGGGGTGTAGATCGGCAGGTCCAGGTCCTTACCATCTACCTTGAGAGTGGCTTTCTTCTCGGTCATGGGAATCTCTCCATTGGCGGACGAGGGAACGTTCCTCAAGGCAAGGAAGGTCCTCCAAAGCGCGGGGGAAGGTAAAGTTTTGACACACCTTTGTCAACGCGAACCCGGGAACCGGTGGGTCAGACTTTTGTAGGGTAAACAGCCTGTTACAGCAATAACCGCATTTTGCATCAGGCTGGGGCAAGCTCTTTTTAGGGCGCTCACATCCGGTGCGCCATTGTAAATCAAGGCGTTAGAGGAAAGATACTGTGTTTGAATGGTGCGCAGCGTTTGTTTTGCTCAGGGCGCAGCGATATACTGCCGCCCGGCAGAAACCTCTGACTGGGGGTTTTGTGTGGGCCCACCCCGGCCCAGGCGAGGTTGTTAAGATCAGACTTCACGTTTTGATCTCAACAACTTTGCCAAAGTTCCCGACAACCGCCCCAACCTGGGGCCCGGCTATAAGTAGGCTACCGTGAACGATAAGCGACCCGTTAACCTCGATCTGAGCACGATCAAGTTCCCGGTCACGGCTATAGCATCTATCACCCACCGTGTAACCGGCGTTGCCATTTTCCTGGCGTTGCCGATTCTGTTGTGGATGCTGGATCGCTCCCTGGCGTCTCCCGAGAGCTTTGCGGACCTGAAAGAACTGATGACCTCCCCGCTGGTGAAGTTGGTGGTATGGGCCATTCTGGCTGTACTGCTGTATCACCTGGTGGCAGGTATTCGCCACCTTATTATGGATGCTGGAGTGGGTGAGACCCTGGAAGGCGGCCAGCGCGGCGCCAAACTGGTGTTCATCATCTCTGTAGTACTGATTCTGCTGGTAGGAGGCTGGATATGGTAACCAGTGTGACGAGCCTGGGCCGGAACGGCCTGTATGACTGGCTCATTCAACGTGTGTCTGCCGCTATCATTGGTGTGTACATGATCGGCATGCTGGGCTACCTGATGCTGTCCGGTGACCTGGACTATGGCAGCTGGAAAGCTCTGATGAGCTCTGTCTGCATGCAGATTGCCAACACCCTGCTGGTAGTTTCCGTTGCTGCACATACCTGGGTAGGCCTGTGGGGCGTAACCACCGACTACCTGACCGGCATGACCCTGGGTAAAGCTGCCACCGGCGTTCGCCTGATTGCCCAGCTGGCAATTGCACTGGCACTGGTGGTGTACCTGTTGTGGGGTCTGGTTGTTATTTGGGGAGGGGCGTAATCCATGTCCATTCGCACTATTACGTTTGACGCTATCGTCGTAGGTGGTGGTGGTGCCGGTATGCGCGCCTCACTGCAAATGGCCCAGTCCGGTTTCAAGACTGCGCTGATTTCCAAAGTATTCCCGACCCGGTCGCACACCGTGTCCGCCCAGGGCGGCATTACCTGTGCCATCGCGTCTGCTGATCCCAACGATGATTGGCGCTGGCACATGTACGATACCGTCAAAGGCTCCGACTATATCGGTGACCAGGACGCGATCGAATACATGTGTAATGTGGGCCCGGAAGCGGTATTTGAACTGGACCACATGGGTCTGCCGTTCTCCCGTACCGAAGAAGGCCGTATCTACCAGCGTCCGTTCGGTGGTCAGTCCAAGAACTTCGGTGAAGGCGGCCAGGCGGCCCGTACCTGTGCGGCCGCTGACCGTACCGGTCATGCGCTGCTGCATACCCTTTACCAGCAGAACCTGAAGAACGGCACCCAGTTCTACAACGAGTGGTATGCCTCCGAACTGGTCAAGGACGACGAAGGTAATGTCTGTGGCGTGATCGCCATCGATATCGAGTCCGGCGAGACCGTGTTCTTCAAGGCCAAGGCAACCGTCTTTGCTACCGGCGGTGCCGGTCGTATCTACGCGTCTACCACCAACGCCCTGATCAATACCGGTGACGGTGTTGGCATGGCTTTGCGTGCTGGCCTGCCGGTACAAGACATCGAAATGTGGCAGTTCCATCCCACCGGTATTGCCGGTGCGGGCACACTGGTTACCGAGGGTTGTCGGGGCGAGGGTGGCTATCTGATCAACAAGGATGGCGAGCGTTTCATGGAGCGTTATGCGCCAAACGCCAAAGATCTGGCCTCCCGTGATGTTGTTGCCCGTTCCATGATGATGGAGATCCTGGACGGCCGAGGCGCTGGTCCGGACGGCGACCACGTATTCCTCAAGCTCGATCACCTGGGTGAAGAAGTGCTGCACAGCCGCCTGCCGGGTATCTGTGAACTGGCCATTACTTTCGCGCAGACTGATCCTGTGAAGGAACCGATCCCGGTTGTGCCGACCTGTCATTACATGATGGGTGGTATCCCCACTAACGTTCACGGTCAGGCCATCAAGCTGTCTGGCGGCCATGAAGGTGAAGAGCAGTTCGTCAACGGTCTCTTCGCAGTGGGCGAAGTAGCCTGTGTATCTGTACACGGTGCAAACCGCCTGGGCGGTAACTCGCTGCTGGATCTTGTGGTGTTTGGTCGGGCTGCAGGCCTTTATATCGAGGATCAGCTACGTCAGGGCATGACCCAGTACGAGCCCACCGATGCCAACATCGACGAAGCCATGGCGCGCCTGCGTCGTTGGGATGAGTCTACCAGTGGCGAATCCATTCCGGCCCTGCGCAAAGAGCTGCAGAGTGTGATGCAGAATCACTTCGGCGTATTCCGCAAAGGTGATCTGATGGCGGAAGGTGTAGCCAAGCTTGCGGATTTGCGCGAGCGCATTGGTAAGGCGCATCTTGATGACAAGAGCAAGCCGTTCAACACCGCGCGTATCGAAGCACTTGAGCTGGAGAACTTGCTGGAAGTGGCGGAAGCCACTGCCATTGCAGCAGAAGGTCGTACCGAGAGCCGTGGTGCCCATTCCCGCTACGATTTCCCTGATCGTGACGATGAGAACTGGTTGTGCCACTCCATCTTCGACCCGAAAGCCAAGAAGCTGGGCAAGCGTGACGTGAACTTCAAGCCGAAGACTGTCGACACCTTCCAGCCCAAGGCTCGGACCTACTAACGGAGAGTAATACGATGAAAGTTAGTATCTATCGCTACAATCCGGAAACGGACCGCGAGCCGAGCATGAAGGAGTATGAGGTTGATACCCAGGGTAAAGACCTCATGGTGCTGGACATCCTTGCTCTGGTGAAAGAGCAGGATTCCTCCATGTCCTACCGTCGCTCCTGTCGTGAGGGTGTATGTGGCTCTGACGGCATGAACATCAACGGCAAGAACGGCTTGGCTTGTATTACTCCGTTGTCCCAAGTGGCACCGGGGGTACTGGAAGGCAAGAAGCCGCTGATCCTGCGCCCGTTGCCGGGGTTGCCGGTCATTCGCGACCTGGTGGTGGACATGGGTATGTTCTACAACCAGTACGAGAAGGTGCAGCCGTTCCTGCAGAATACCAGCCCGGCGCCGGCTATTGAGCGCCTGCAGACTCCAGAAGATCGTGCCAAGCTGGATGGCCTGTACGAGTGCATTCTGTGTGCCTGCTGCTCTACCAGCTGCCCGAGCTTCTGGTGGAACCCGGACAAGTTCCTGGGCCCGGCGGCCCTGTTGCAGAGCTACCGCTTCCTGGCGGACAGCCGCGATACGGCTACCGAAGAGCGACTGAGCAAGCTGGATGACCCCTTCAGCCTGTTCCGTTGCCACGGCATCATGAACTGTGTCAGCGTGTGTCCGAAAGGGCTCAACCCGACCCGGGCCATTGGCCATATCCGTTCCATGTTGCTGGAACGGGGCATCTGACCCGAACGAAGAAGGCGGCCATATGGCCGCCTTTTTTGTATCTGTTACCGTAGAAAGTGTCGTTGAATGGTGTCTATTCGACGTTTTGCCAGTGCCGTAATGGATAGAAAAAGTGTTAAGTTGTTTTATCAAATCGGCGTCTAACAAAACCGAAATAAAAGGGCTACACTAGACGGCGATTCGAGGTAATCCCTCGTCGAGACGTGACAGAACACTCACCCTCACCCCACCCGGTGACGATGAGTGGTTTTGTTTCATCTCATGGGTGGGGCAGGGCTTAAAAGGCGCTGTCCCGGACAATACAAAGCGTACGGGAACAGGGTCGCCCCCCTGTGGTCGCAGTGACACCACCTACCACAGAGTGTGACACCTCCCGCTGAAGGAACGAGCTGACATGCAAGACAGTTCCATGCAGCGCCAATGGCAGTCCTCCCATATCGGAGGAGCCAACGCCGCCTATGTCGACGAACTGTACGAATCCTATCTGACTGACCCCAATTCTGTGCCGGAAGACTGGCGCGTCTACTTCGAAAAACTCCCCAGTGTTGATGCCGCCGTCGAATCTGACGTTCCCCATGCGGCTGTTCGTGAATATTTCCTGTTGCAGGCCAAGAATCGTTCCCGGGTGCAAAAGTTCGGTGCCAGTGCTGTCAGCACCGAGCACGAGCGACGCCAGGTGCGAGTGCTGCACCTGATTGCGGCGTACCGCAACCGGGGTCATCAGGTGGCGAAGCTGGATCCACTGGGGATCATGGAGCGCGAAGCAGTACCGGATTTGGAGTTGTCTCACCACGGGTTAAGCCCCGCGGACCTGGATACCGTATTCCAGACCGGTAATCTGTTTATCGGCAAGCCCGAAGCCACTCTCCGTGAGATCGTTGACTGTTTGCAGGGCACCTATTGTTCCAGTGTGGGTGCCGAATACATGCATATCGTCAACACCGCGGAAAAACGCTGGCTCCAGCAGCGCATGGAAGGCGTGCGCAGCCATCCGGAGTACGGTGAAGACGTCAAAAAACATATTCTCGAGCGTCTGTCCGCCGCGGAAGGTCTGGAGAAATATCTGGGCAGCAAGTACCCGGGTACCAAGCGTTTCGGTCTGGAGGGGGGCGAATCCCTGATTCCGCTGATGGACGAGATCATTCAGCGGGTGGGCAGCTACGGGGCCAAGGAACTGGTCATCGGCATGGCCCACCGGGGTCGTCTGAATGTGCTGGTCAACACCCTGGGCAAGAGTCCCAAGGATCTGTTCGAGGAATTCGATGGCAAGAGCTTTATCGAAACCGGCTCCGGTGATGTGAAGTATCACCAGGGCTTTTCCTCCAATGTGCAGACCTCCGGCGGTGAAGTCCACCTGGCCATGGCGTTCAACCCATCGCATCTGGAAATCGTCTCCCCGGTTGTGGAGGGCTCGGTGCGGGCCCGCCAGGATCGCCGGGAAGACCATGAAGGCGAACAGGTCGTACCGATCCTGCTGCACGGCGATGCCGCCTTCGCCGGTCAGGGCGTGGTAATGGAAACCTTCCAGATGTCCCAGACCCGGGGCTTCTATACCGGTGGTACCCTGCACGTGATCATCAACAACCAGGTCGGCTTTACGACCAGCCGTCGTGATGATGCGCGCTCCACCGAGTACTGCACCGACGTGGCAAAAATGGTGCAGGCCCCCATTTTCCACGTCAATGCAGATGATCCGGAAGCGGTGTACTTCGTCACTCAGCTGGCGGTGGACTACCGCATGCAGTTCAAGAAGGATGTGGTGATTGACCTGATCTGCTATCGCCGCCTGGGTCATAACGAGGCGGATGAGCCATCTTCCACCCAGCCGCTGATGTACAAGAAGATCAAGTCCCACCCGACTACGCGAACGCTTTATGCGGAGCGTCTGGTCAGTGAGGGCGTGGTCAGTGAGCAGGCAGCACAGAAAACTGCTGACGATTACCGCAACATGCTGGATGCGGGCGACCACGTGGTGAAATCCCTGGTGCGTGAACCCAACAAGTCCCTGTTCGTGGACTGGTCACCCTACATCGGCCATCAGGTGGAAGATGACTGGGATACCAGCTATCCGCTGAAAAAGTTGCAGGATCTTGCCACTCGCCTGGAAACGCCGCCTGAAGGTCTTGTCGTTCAGCGTCAGGTGAAAAAGATTCTCGAAGATCGCCGCAAGATGACCGCCGGTGCCTTGCCGTTGAACTGGGGGTACGGTGAAACCCTGGCCTACGCCACCCTGATCGATCAAGGCTTCCATGTGCGTCTCACCGGGCAGGATTCCGGCCGCGGCACTTTCTCTCACCGTCATTCGGTGCTGCACAACCAGAAAGACGGTGAGCAGTATGTGCCGCTGCAGCATCTCTATGAGGGTCAGCCACGTTTCGATATTTATGATTCGTTGCTGTCCGAAGAGGCGGTGCTTGGCTACGAGTACGGTTACGCCACTACCACGCCCAAGACGCTGGTGATCTGGGAAGCGCAGTTCGGCGACTTTGCCAACGGCGCCCAGGTGGTGATCGATCAGTTCATTTCCTCCGGGGAGGCCAAGTGGGGTCGCCTGTGTGGGCTGACCATGCTGTTGCCCCATGGCTATGAAGGGCAGGGCCCGGAGCACTCCTCCGCCCGGCTGGAACGCTTCCTGCAATTGTGCGCCGAGCACAACATGCAGATCTGCGTTCCCAGCACCCCGGCCCAGATTTATCACCTGTTGCGCCGCCAGGCGGTTCGCCCGCTGCGCAAGCCATTGGTGATCATGAGTCCCAAGAGTTTGCTGCGGCATAAAAAAGCGATTTCCACCCTGGAAGATCTGGCTGACGGTATTTTCCGTACCGTGCTGGATGACCCGGCAGAGCTGGATCGCGACAAGGTGAAACGGGTAGTGATGTGCTCCGGCAAGGTGTACTACGACCTGCTCGAGAAGCGCGACAGCGATGAGTTGATCGACACCGCGCTGATTCGCGTCGAGCAGCTCTATCCGTTCCCGGAGCAGCGCTTGCAGGAAGTGCTGGAGGGTTACCCCAATCTGGAGAACCTGGTGTGGTGTCAGGAGGAGCCCATGAACCAGGGCGCCTGGTATTGCTCGCAGCACCATATGTACCGGGTGGCCCGCGAGGTCGGAGACCTGCGGGTGCATTACGCTGGCCGTGATATGGCTGCCGCGCCGGCAGCTGGCTCCATGGCCCTTCATGTGGAACAACAGCAGCGTCTGGTCCAGGACGCCTTCGAGATCAAGTAAATAAGGATTAGGCATGGCGACTGATATCAAAGCTCCGCAGTTTCCCGAATCAGTAGCGGACGGCACCGTAGCCACCTGGCACAAACAGGAAGGCGAAGCGGTCAAGCGTGATGAGCTGCTGGTGGACATCGAAACCGACAAGGTGGTGCTGGAAGTAGTGGCACCGGCTGACGGTGTAGTCAGCAAGATTCTCGCAGCTGAAGGCGATACCGTTGAGAGCCAGCAAGTGCTGGGTCATTTCGAAGAGGGCGCCAGCGGTTCGGCGTCATCTGGTGGTGACAAGGCCGATTCGGCTCCGGCGGAGCAGAAAGAAGAGGCTTCGACAGCAGAAAAGGCGCCCGCCAATGAGGCAGCCAGCGACGACGACAGCGCGTCGGACCAGGCCGGCCCGGCGGCGCGCAAGCTGATGACCGAACATGGCGTTGCCGCTGCCCAAGTGACCGGCACCGGCAAAGGCGGCCGCATCACCAAGGCGGACGTGGAAAAAACCATCAGCGACAAGGAAGAGAAGCGGGCCAGTCAACCGGCACCGCAGCAGCCGGCTACCCTGGATGTACCGGCAACGCCGGGTGAACGCGAAGAGCGTCGGGTTCCCATGACCCGTCTGCGCAAGCGTATCGCCGAGCGACTGGTGTCTGCCCAGCAGAACTCCGCCATGTTGACCACCTTCAACGAGGTCAACATGAAACCGATCATGGATATGCGCAAGCATTACCAGCCGGAATTTGAAAAGGCCCACAACGTGCGCCTGGGCTTCATGGGCTTCTTCACCCGTGCCTGTGTGGAAGCGTTGAAACGGTTCCCGGCAGTGAATGCGTCCATCGATGGCGAGGACATTGTCTACCACGGTTACTACGACGTGGGTGTGGCGGTGTCCACCGAGCGAGGTCTGGTGGTTCCGGTGATTCGTGATGCAGACCAGCGCGGTCTGGCGGAAGTGGAATCCCAGATCATCGAGTACGGCCAGAAAGCTCAGAAGGGCAAGCTCTCCATCGAGGAAATGACCGGTGGCACCTTCACCATTTCCAATGGCGGGGTATTTGGGTCACTGATTTCCACACCGATCCTCAACCCGCCGCAGACGGCCATCCTTGGCATGCACAAAATCCAGGAGCGCCCCATGGCGGTGGACGGCAAGGTGGAAATCCTGCCGATGATGTACCTGGCGCTGTCCTACGACCACCGTTTGATCGATGGCAAGGAAGCGGTGCAGTTCCTGGTGGCAGTGAAGAACTTTATCGAAGATCCGGCGCGTTTGCTGCTGGATATCTGAATGTATGCCTGCACGCATCACGTTGGCACGCAACCACGCTAAGGGCGTGCCAGCGTGTTGCGTGAAGCGTGCCAGCGATTGAAGGAATAGATCATGGCTGACAAGTACGACGTCATTGTCATCGGTGGTGGCCCCGGCGGTTATGTGGCTGCCATCCGTTGTGCGCAACTGGGTTTCAACACGGCCTGTATCGAGAAACGTATCAACAAGCAGGACGAGCCCGCACTGGGTGGTACCTGTCTGAATGTGGGCTGCATCCCCTCCAAGGCCCTGCTGGATTCTTCCTGGAAGTATCACGAAGCGCAGAGCTCCCTGGCGGACCATGGCATCAAGCTGGGCGACGTGAGCCTGGACCTGGATACCATGCACAAGCGCAAGGACACCATCGTCCGTAACCTGACCGGTGGCATCGCCCAGCTCTTCAAGGCCAATAAGGTCACGTGGCTGCAAGGCAGTGGGCAGTTGAAGAGTGGCAAACAGGTGGAATTTTCTCCCCTGGACGGTGATGCGCAGACCCTGCAGGCTGAGCACATCATTCTGGCCGCTGGCTCCGTGCCGGTAGAGATTCCACCGACCCCGGTTGATCAGAAGATTATCGTCGACTCTACCGGCGCCCTGGATCTTCCCGAAGTGCCCAAGCGTCTCGGTGTGATTGGTGCCGGTGTGATCGGGCTGGAACTGGGTAGTGTCTGGGCCCGTCTCGGCAGCGAAGTGGTGGTGCTGGAAGCAGTGGACACCTTCCTGCCGACGGTGGATCAGCAGATCGCCAAGGACGCCAAGAAGCAGTTCAGCAAACAAGGCATGGATATCCGCCTTGGCGCCCGGGTTACCGGCTCCGAGATGAAGAAGAACCAGGTCGTGGTGAACTTCACCGACAAGGACGGTGATCAGCAGGAGACCTTCGACCGACTGATCGTGGCCGTGGGCCGTCGCCCCTATACCGAAGGCCTGCTCAGTCAGGATGCCGGTGTCAGCCTGGATGAGCGTAATTTCGTTTACGTGGACAACCAGTGCCGTACCGATGTGCCCGGCGTCTACGCCATTGGTGATCTGGTGCGCGGCCCTGCACTGGCCCATAAGGCCATCGAGGAAGGCGTGATGGTGGCCGAGGTGATTGCTGGCGAGCACACCCAGGTTAACTACGATGCCGTCCCCGGGGTGATCTACACCCATCCGGAAGTGGCATGGGTGGGCAAGACCGAAGAAGAGGTCAAGGAATCCGGTGAAGCCTACAAGACCGGGGCTGTGCCTTTTGCGGCCAATGGTCGCGCCATGGCGGCCGGTGAGACCGGGGGCATGGTGAAGTTTGTGGCCGATGAGAAAACCGACCGCATTCTCGGTATGCATGTGGTGGGGCCTCAGGCCTCAGAACTGATCCAGCAAGGCGTGGTGGCGATGGAATTCGGCGCCACCATAGAAGATTTGCAACTGATGGTGTTCGGTCATCCGAGCCTGTCGGAAACCGTTCATGAAGCCGCCCTGGCCGTGGATTACAAGGCAATCCATGTGGCGCAGCGTCGGCGCAAGAAATAACGCCGCAGAACGGTCGCGAAGTGACGGCGTCCAGACGGGCGCCACTCATTCATTGATATGGAAGTATTGGCATGAATCTCCATGAATATCAGTCAAAGCAGCTTTTTGCTGATTATGGTCTGCCAGTTTCTACCGGTTTCGCCTGCGATACTCCGGAAGAGGTCGCAGCCAAAACCAAAGAAATTGGTGGTGAAAAGTGGGTGGTAAAAGCCCAGGTACACGCCGGTGGCCGGGGTAAGGCCGGTGGCGTGAAACTGGTGAACAGCCCGGAAGAAGCGGCGGAGTTTGCCAAAAAGTGGCTGGGTAAAAACCTGGTCACATTCCAGACCGATGAGCATGGTCAGCCGGTGTCCAAGATCCTGGTGGAAACCTGCACCGACATCGCCAAGGAACTGTACCTGAGTGCGGTGTTTGACCGTGCCTCCCGGCGCGTTGTGTTCATGGCCTCCACTGAAGGTGGCGTGGACATTGAAACCGTTGCCGAAGAAACCCCGGAAAAAATCCTGCGTGCGGAAATCGATCCGCTGGTCGGTGCGCAGCCCTATCAGGCCCGTGACATTGCTTTCAAGCTTGGCCTGGAAGGGAAACAGGTTGGGCAGTTCGCAAAGATCTTTGTTGGCCTGGCGAAATTGTTTGAGGACAAGGATCTGGCGCTGATCGAAGTCAATCCGCTGGTGATCACGGACCAGGGCGATCTGCATTGCCTGGACGCCAAGATCAACGTGGATGGCTCTGCGCTGTACCGCCACCCGGATATCAAGGCCCTGGAAGATCCCAGTCAGGAAGACGAGCGTGAGCGTCGTGCGGCCGAGTGGGATCTGAACTACGTGGCACTGGACGGCAACATCGGTTGCATGGTCAATGGTGCTGGCCTGGCCATGGGCACCATGGACCTGGTGAAGCTGAAAGGCGGTGCGCCGGCCAACTTCCTGGACGTGGGCGGCGGTGCCACCAAGGAGCGAGTTACCGAAGCCTTCAAGATCATTCTCTCCGATGATCAGGTGAAAGGCGTGCTGGTGAACATCTTCGGCGGTATTGTTCGTTGCGACCTGATTGCCGAGGGCATCATTGGTGCCGTGGAAGAGGTGGGTGTCACCGTGCCGGTGGTCGTTCGTCTGGAAGGTAACAACGCGGAGCTGGGCTCCCAGAAGCTGGCGGAAAGCGGCATGAACATTATCGCCGCGCAAAGTTTTGATGATGCTGCCGAGCAGGTAGTAAAAGCAGTGGGAGGTGCCGCATGAGCGTACTGATCGACAAGAACACCAAAGTGATCTGCCAGGGTTTCACCGGCAGCCAGGGCACCTTCCACTCCGAGCAGGCTATCGAATACGGCACCAAGATGGTGGGTGGTGTGACCCCGGGTAAGGGCGGCCAGACGCATTTGGGCCTGCCGGTGTTCAACACCGTGGCCGAGGCGGTTGCCGAAACCGGCGCCACTGCCAGTGTGATCTATGTGCCGGCACCGTTCTGCAAGGACTCCATTCTCGAAGCTGCCGATGCTGGCATCGAACTGATCGTCTGCATCACCGAGGGTGTCCCGGCGCTGGATATGTTGTACGTGAAGGAATACATCACCCGCAAGGGCGGTGTGCGTCTGATCGGCCCCAACTGTCCTGGCGTGATTACCCCGGGTGAGTGCAAGATCGGCATCATGCCGGGGCATATCCACCAGCCGGGCAAAGTGGGCATCGTATCGCGTTCAGGCACCCTGACCTATGAGGCGGTCAATCAGACCACCAAACTGGGTTTTGGCCAGTCTACCTGTATCGGTATTGGCGGCGATCCGATCCCCGGCACCACCTTTATTGATGCTCTGGAACTGTTCCAGAACGATCCGCAGACCGAAGCCATTGTCATGGTCGGCGAGATCGGTGGCACCGCGGAAGACGAAGCGGCTGCCTATATCAAGGAGCACGTGACCAAGCCGGTAGTGAGCTATATCGCCGGTGTGACCGCGCCTCCGGGCAAGCGTATGGGCCATGCCGGCGCTATCATTGCCGGCGGCAAAGGCACGGCGGACGAGAAGTTTGCCGCCCTGGAAGCGGCCGGTGTGAAAACCGTACGTAACCCTGCGGAAATTGGTAAGGCCGTGAAAGAAGCGACTGGCTGGTAATACAATCCTTCGCTGATACACAAAAAAGGCCGGCATTTCGCCGGCCTTTTTTGTGGGGTTTGCCCACACTATTTCTATAGTCTCTGGCAGTGGGAAAAGGGGTCAGCCTTTTCCTCCCGGTTTGAACCCTCCACAGGGGCCATAGAAATAGTGTGAGCAGCGCCCTTCAGTGGAGAATATCGTCGTCCAGATCGAAGAACTCGTACTCGTTGAGTTCCTTTTTCAGGCGACGGGCCTCCAGACGATCTTCGATGCGATGACGCATGTCCATGTTGAACGCACGGGAGCGCGCGCTGCGTTCCTCTTGTTCTTCATCGTCCACGTCGTCATCCAGGATATCGAAATCTTCGTTCATCAGCAGATCTTCCGAATCAAGGTCTTGCTCATTACGATGGTTACTCATGGTGGCCTCCTGTGTCTGACCTCCTCAAACAACCTGTTAATCGGCTAGTCAGGTCCGGGGCACCGGTTTCCTAACGTCCTCAGCGCCTGTATATCTCCAGATTTTCCCGCTTACAAGTTTTTTTTTATTTCCGATGATAAGTGGTGGTGGCTGGAGCACCTGACGGCGCAGCAAGCGGATCTGGCCGGCTGCCGCAGGGCGGAGTGTGATGGAGATCATGCCTGGCCACTGGATAGAAAAATCAGTCACTTAAGTGCTGGAATGCCCGGCCCCGGCTTTGTAAAGTGGAGGCATCGGGATGACCTTTCCGTCTGGAGCCTGCAGAGCCTGTTCCGGCGTGTCCCGCAGGGCGGCTTGTGCAGCCACCCGGTTACCTTGGCCGAGAATCTGCAGAGGCCATATGCGTATTGCTGGCTAGCAGGGCAAAAGCGCCAACAACGCTTCACGGAAGCGTATTCAACGCTCCGTTGAGAGAATCATCTGTTGAGAGAATAAGAAGATGGCAGAACTGCTGATCATTATTGGGGTAAGTGGCTTCATCATCAGCACCCTTGGCCTGATGCACGAGGCGGGTAGCCGGGGACACAGTGCCTTGTTTTTCCTGTTACCCCTGGCAAGCCTGGGTCAGGTGCAGCAGCACTGGGAAGAATATCGCTGGTGGGCGCTGGGGCGAGTAGCGTCTTTGCTGACGGCGGCGGTAGGGGTAGCGCTGTTTCTGGCAACCGGGCAGAGCCCGCTGGAACAGGCTCCCCGACAAAACCTGGCGGGGCAGGCGGGCCAGGTTTTGCGGGGCGATAATATGGCCACCAGTACTGCATTTGTGACTTCTGAGGAGGCCGCGCTGCTGGTTGTAGAAGGTCAGGGAAAAGCCCTGTCTGGCCGTTTGCATGGAAAAAAATTCCGTTATGACCGGGTGGCGCTGATAGACGGAGTCCTGACAGCCAGCCAGGGAAAAGGCTTCCTGCCGGAACTGGAAGTACGCGTTCTTCTGGGTTGGGACCCTGAAGCAATCACCGAGCGCCGTTCAATGCTGGTGAACCCATCCGATGAAGGGGCCCCGGTGGTGCATTTGTCCTGGAAACCGGAGGGGCAGGACTATCCGGAAACCCGCATTTTCTCCGGTGGCTACCGTCTGGAGCTGGCGTTGGCACCGCTGGATACTGATCAGCTTTCTGGTTCCATGGTGCTGGTCATGCCGGACAGCTTTAAAAGCTATCTGGTCGGTGACTTCACGGCGTATTCCAATCATCTTCGCTATCGTAATGGCAATGTGGATTTGCATTTTGACCACGATGACACCCTCGCCTATGTGGCAGAGGAGTATCTGGCGACCCAGTTCCCGGAAGGGATGCTGGAATCCGTGCAGGCGGAGCATGTGCAGCTGCGTCGCGCCGAGGCCACTGGGCAGGTAATGTCCCAGGTAGTCTTGACCAGCGGTGCGGTGGAACAACGGCATGTGCGCCTGGAGAAGAGCGAAGTGGGTTGGGCCGTGGTCCCGGGCTCAATGGAAACACGGGTGATTACTCCGCCGCGGGAGGGCAGCGCAACCCTGAGATCCCCCGTTTTCGAAACGTCGCCCTCAGAACAGGTACAGGCCGTGCCGCCCGTGGAGAAGACCTTTCCGGAGCTTGTTGCCTATATGGACAGAAAGGTACTGCTGGAAACTCGCAGTGGCCGTGAGCTGGAAGGGGTGCTGCGCCGTGTCAGCGGAGACCGCTTATGGCTGGTCATGAATGTGGGTAGCGGTAATGTGGAGCGCAGTGTGTCCGCAGAGGAGCTCAAATCACTGACGTTGTCCAATGGGCAACGGGTTGATCTGGTATCAGAAGGCGACGGCAACGGGGAGGCGGAGGTTGTCTACGACAATGACCCTCGGGTTGAACAACCGTCGCAGCAGGTCAGTAAGGCAGAGGAGCCTGTTGAGGAAATTTCTGCGAAACTGAAGGAGCTCCGTGCCCTGGTGGGTAAATCCGTCACTATCACCGCCAGTGGCGTCGCCACCCGTACAGGAATTTTGCAGGCGGTCACCGAGGATCATTTGACCTTGAGTGTGGCGATGGGAGCAGGCAACATCGAATACTTCTATGACATGAACAGCATTCAAAAGGTTGAGGCAGCACGTTGAAGATACTGATTACCGGAGGCAGTGGATTTATTGGCCAGCACCTATGCCGGAGACTGGCGGCCCATGGGCACGATCTTGTTGTGCTCAGTCGTCGTCCGAGACGGGTCGCCAAGCTGTTGCCGGAGGAAACCCGTATCGTGTCGTCCCTGGATGATATTGCCGATGATGATCCTATCGACGGCATTATCAACCTGGCCGGCGAAAGCCTGTTTGCCGGGCGCTGGACGGAGCGTCGCAAAAAGGTGCTGTTTGATTCCCGTATAGGTGTTACCCAGGGTCTGGTGGCACTGGTCTCCAGATTGCAACGCAAGCCGGCGGTGATGGTGTCCGGCTCTGCGGTGGGCTTCTACGGGGATGCCGGTAATGCGGAGCTGACGGAAGACAGCTCTGCCCGCAAGCGTGATTTCGGTTACTTGCTCTGCGATGCCTGGGAGCAATCGGCACGGCCAGTGTCCCGGCAGGGAGTGCGGTTGTGTCTGGTGCGCACCGGTATTGTGTTGGGCCGTGATGGCGGCATGCTTGGCAAGCTGCTACCGGTTTACCGGCTCGGGTTTGGTGCCATGCTCGGCGATGGTAGTCAGTGGTTGAGCTGGATCCACATCGACGACATGGTGGCGATTCTGGTCCGGGCTGTGGAAACCCCGGGGATTGATGGAGTGTTCAATGCCACGGCACCGGCACCTGTTACCCAGCGTGAGTTCCATCGATCCCTGGCAAGTGCGGTCAAGCGTCCGGCTTTTCTGCGAGTGCCCTCAGTGGCCCTGCGAGCCGGCCTGGGCGAGCAGTCAGAGATCCTGTTGGGCGGGCAGCGGGTCTACCCACGGCGCCTGGAACAACAGGGTTTCGTGTTCCGCTTTCCGGATCTGAGATCGGCCCTGGCTCATCAGATCAAGCGCTGATCCCTGTTCCCCCTTGAAAAAAACACGGCTGCCCCTATTACTCCCGGGTGATTAAACCCAGAGGAGTCAGCCGTGTCTGCAGAAAAACAAACCCATGGTTTTCAGGCGGAAGTATCCCGCCTGCTGCACCTGATGATTCATTCCCTGTATAGCAACCGGGAAATCTTTCTTCGTGAATTAATCTCCAACGCGTCCGATGCCTGCGACAAGCTGCGTTTCAAGGCACTGGATGAGCCGTCGTTACTGGAGTCAGGGAACGACCCGGCCATCAGCCTGCGGATAGACAAGGAAGCGGGCACCCTCACCATCGCCGATAACGGCATTGGCATGAACGAGGAAGAGGTGATCGAGAACCTGGGCACCATCGCCCGTTCCGGCACCGAAAAATTCCTCGCTTCGCTCAGTGGTGATCAGAAAAAGGACGCCCAGCTGATCGGTCAGTTTGGTGTGGGTTTCTATTCCGCATTCATTGTCGCGGATAGGGTAACTGTGGAAAGCCGCAAGGCCGGTACCGATGTCTCCGCCGGTGTACGCTGGGAAAGCGATGGCCAGGGTGAGTTTACCGTGGAGACCATTGACCGGACAGAGCAGGGCACGGCGGTGATTCTGCATCTGCGCAAGGATGCCGGGGAGTTTCTGGATGACTTCAAGGTGCGTCAGGTGGTGAACCAGTATTCGGATCACGTCGCCTTTCCGATCACGCTTGTCACCCCGGCAGACGGCGACGAGGAGGAAAAAACAGAAACCCTCAATTCCGCCACGGCCCTCTGGCAGCGGCCCCGTCAGGAGATCAGTGACGAGGAATATCAGAATTTCTACAAGCATATCAGCCACGATTTTCAGGATGCGCTGAGTTGGAGTCACAACAAGGTTGAGGGCAAGCTGGAATATACCAGCCTGCTTTACATACCGGCCCGGGCACCTTTTGATCTGTATCACCGTGAAGCCAATCGTGGTCTTAAGCTCTATGTGCAGCGTGTCTTTATCATGGACGATGCGCAGCAGTTTCTGCCCCAGTACCTGCGTTTTATCAAGGGTGTGATTGATGCCCCGAACTTGCCTCTGAACGTAAGCCGCGAGCTGTTGCAGGACTATGGCCCGGTACAGAAAATCCGTGCAGCGCTGACCAAACGGGTGCTGCAGATGCTCAAGAAATTGGGCAATGATGAGGAAAAATACGCCACCTTCTGGTCCCAGTTTGGTCAGGTGATCAAGGAAG
The DNA here is from genome assembly GCF_947258575.1 of uncultured Alcanivorax sp. Classification (GTDB taxonomy): domain Bacteria; phylum Pseudomonadota; class Gammaproteobacteria; order Pseudomonadales; family Alcanivoracaceae; genus Alcanivorax. The sequence continues at coordinate 214,674 of NZ_CAMYIV010000003.1, read as the reverse complement.
GTATCGGCGAAGACCGGGACAATCAGGAAGCGGTTGCCGCCCTGTTGCGCTTTGCCAGTAGCAATCAGCCGGGGAAGGTGGCCACGTCGCTGGATCAGTACCTGGAGAACAAGCCGGCTGACCAGGACAAGATTTATTATCTGTTGGCTGACAGTCCGTCAGCGGCAGAGAACAGCCCCCATCTGGAAGTCTTCCGCAAGAAGGGCATCGAGGTGCTGTTGCTCAGCGATCCGGTGGACGAGTGGATGGTCAGCTACCTGGATAGCTACAAGGATGTGAAGCTGGTCAATGCGGCTCGTGGCGAGCTGGACCTGGGTGAAGAGACAGACAAGGCTGATAACGATAATCCGCTGATTGGCCGTCTTGGCAGCATACTGGCAGAACGGGTAGAAACTGTGCGGGCGACCTCCCGTCTGGTGGATTCCCCGGCGTGTCTGGTGTTGGCCGAAGATCAGTTGGGACCACAGATGCGCCGCATGCTGGAAGCGGCAGGGCAACCGGCGCCGGAGAATAAGCCGGTGCTGGAAGTGAATCTGAGCCACGGTTTGTTGCAGGCGTTGGCCGGGATGGAAGAGGGCGATCGGTTCGACGACCTGGCCGCGCTGCTGCTCGATCAGGCTATGTTGGCAGAAGGGCAGTTGCCTAAAGATCCGGCGGCCACCGCGCGACGCCTGCAGGAAATGCTGGTGAAGGCAGTGAACAGTTAACAGCGACCCGATCAGGGTAGCTTATTTCCAACCGCAAGAGGCCGCGCCCAGGATATGGGCGCGGCCTCTTGCGGTTCTGATATGACAATAATTCTCCGTGCAGCGGTTAACGATTCACGGTTCACTGTTAACTGCTCTGCCGCGTTGTATCCCTGACGGGGGGCGCTTATGATGCCTCAAAAGCTGCTATACAAGGCGTTCCGTATGGAGCAGGAAAGACATAACGCAACAATTCTGGGCGGTGGCAGTTTTGGCACCGCCATGGCCAGCATTTTGGCCGCCAATGGCCACCGGGTGAATATCTGGGTGCGTGACCCGGAAACAGCTGCGGCGATCAATCTGGATCGGGAAAACAGCCGCTATCTGCCCGGTGCTGAATTGCCTGCGGGAGTGAATGCCACAGACAGTCTGGAAGAGGCACTGGATCAGGCATCCCTGGTGTTTGTGGCGATTCCCAGCAAGGCGTTTGTGGACGTTCTTCGTCAGGCCAGGGAATGGGTGCCAGCTGGCACCATGGTGATCAGCTGTACCAAGGGGATTTATTCCGAAGGCTTTCTGCTGATGAGCGAAGTGTTGCAGCAGGAGTGGCCGCACGCCCGTATCGGTGCGCTCAGTGGCCCTAATCTGGCCAAGGAAATCGTCGAGCAGAAATTTAGCGGCACCGTGGTAGCCAGCCCCGATGAGGAGTTGTGCCAGGTGGTGCAGACGGCACTTAGCTGCGATTACTTCCGCGTCTATGACAACCCGGACGTCTACGGCGTGGAACTGGGCGGTGCCCTGAAAAATATTTACGCGGTGGCCTCCGGCATGGCCGCGGCCATCGGAGTGGGTGAAAACAGCCGCAGCTTCATGATTACCCGTTCCCTGGCGGAAATGAGCCGTTTTGCGGTGGAGTTGGGTGCCAACCCGATGACATTCCTGGGACTGTCCGGGGTGGGGGATCTGATCGCCACCTGTAGTTCGTCGTTGTCGCGCAACTATCAGGTGGGCTTCCAGCTAGGCCAGGGGAAGAGCCTTGAGGAGGCGGTGGAAAGCCTGGGGCAAACGGCTGAAGGTATCAACACTATCAAGCTGGTGGCGGACAAGGCCGCGGAGCTGGACGTCTATATGCCCCTGGCTACGGCCCTGTATCAGATCGTTTACCATGGCCAGCCGCTGGAGCTGGTTATCCAGCAGTTGATGAGCGGGGAATACAAGCACGATGTGGAATTCCAGCTCGCTGGAGCCAGTGCATGAAGCTTTATCTCAGCCGCCACGGTCAGGCTGTTTCCCGGGCTCCTACCGATGCGCAGCGCCCATTGACCGAGACGGGCAGGGCGGCGCTGCTTGCCCACTGGCAAGGCATGCGGGACAGCGGAATCGCCGTATCGGCGCTGATCGCAAGCCCTTTTGTGCGCGCCCAGCAGACCGCAGATTGTATCGATCAGGTCTATGGTGGCTTGCCCCGACAAACCTGCGAGCAACTAGTGCCGGATGCCAACCCGCAAGCGCTTTTTGACTGGTTGCTTGCCAACCCGCCCGCAGATAACGCCGTGCTGGTGAGTCATATGCCGTTGGTGGCCCAGTTGACCGCAAGCTGGACCGGTTCGGTCGAGCGTATTGGTTTCAATGTGGGGACCGTGGCCTGTCTGGATGTGGAGGTGGCCGCTGCAGCCGGTGCCCGCCTGTTGTGGTTACGCAGCCCTGGCGAGGCCGTTTCTGGCCGCTAATCCGGAAAACCCTACCCTTGATAACGCGTTGCGTACCTTTCGCCGATAGGCGCTGGTCAGGTTGTTTGCGATTGCCCTAACCTGACCTTGATGACACTGGAACGCATGGCAGACTCCTGAACGGTGTCATCGGTACCACCCTAAGGGGGGGAATGTGATGTCTCCTTGCATCACATCAACTTAGGCAGATCCTCGAGCACCAACCTATGTTGGTGCTTTTTTTATGTCTGTTATTCGGCGATCGCTATCCCGGCAGAAACCCTGTTTTCACAGTGAGTTCGCGAGGGGTAATGACACGGTTTTACTTTGTGAAATTGTGGATACTGGGTTTTAACTGGATTCAGAATCCGGTTCCCAGGCTAACCGTTCAATGGGCTGACCATCGGCGGCCACCAGGTTGAGCAGAATTGGCAGACCACCGAGAAATTCCAGCCCCTCTGACTGACGAAGCTCTTTGAGATACTGCTTTACCCGGCCACTGATCCACGGGTGCAGGGTCGCCTTGATGGTGACACCCTTGCAGCGCGAGCCCCTTTGCCGGTGCCAGTCCTGCAGAGCAGAGCGCAGTACCGGAAAGTGGGACTGGAACTGCTCGAAGTCGTCGGCCACCAGATAAATGTCGTACTGGTAGAGATTGCCTCGCCAGCTCATTCCTGCCTTGGTTTCCTTGAGCCGCAGCCGTGGTGCCAGGGTACCGTTGATGCCGGCTTCCCGTGGGCGGTAGCGGGCCCGTTCACGGGTGTAATGCTCCGGGGATTCCAGGTGGTCGAGGGCGTCAACCAGAGCGGCGCCGCTTTCCGGGCGATCTGCCGGGGCCTTGGCCAGCAACTGGCGCAGCAATGGCTGATAATGGCGGAGTGTGACAGGCAACAAGGGTATCGGCTCACGCAGGTGGGCCAAGGCCATAGTGCTGGCATCGTCGCCCTGATAGGGCGGCTGGCCAGTGAGCATTTCGTAGAACACACAGCCCAGGGAATAAAGGTCGGATTGTGGTGTCAGCGGCTGGGAGCGGTGCTGTTCCGGGCTCATGTATTTGGGGGTGCCCATGACGCTGTTAGTGCCGGTGACGCTGGTATCGCTCAGCATGTTGGCGGCGATGCCGAAGTCCATCAACAGCGCAGACCCGTCGGCACGGAACAACACATTGTCCGGCTTTACGTCCCGGTGGATGAAGCCATGCAAGCCGGCGTAGTCCAGGGCGCCGGCCAATTGCCGCAGCACGTTTTCTGCGTCCCTGGGCTCCATGCCATCGCGAATGCGTTGTTTCAGGCTGCCCCCGGTCACGTACTCCATACTCAGGTAATAGTAACCCTCGTGCTCGCCGACGTCGTACACCGGTACGATATGGGGATGATTGAGGCTGGCCACAGTGCGGGCTTCCTGCATAAAGCGTTCGGCAAAGCGTGGTTCCAGGGCGAGGGAGGGGGTGAGTATCTTGATCGCAACCTGACGCTCAAAGGAATGCTGGGTGGCGAGAAAGACATGCGCCATGCCGCCCTTGCCAAGGCGTTCGGTAATACGGTATCCGGGAAGTCTGATGGGCATGCTGTTATCGAGGTCGTCCTGACCGATTATTGTTGTCGGGCCCGGTGGGCATTTACTCGGGCGGTTCACCGTAAAGCGCCTTCATTTCGGCTTCTGAGCGACGGGCCTGGGCCAGTTTCGCTTCCAGTCGCTTCTTCTGTTGATCGAGGCTGAGGAAGAAGCTGACCTTGCTCTGCAACAGTTGCGGATCAATGGGCTTGAACAGATAGTCTACGGCACCACTGCGATAACCTTGTTGCACAAAGCGGGTTTCTTTCGAGATCGCAGTCACAAAAATGATAGGCACATTCTGGGTGCGCTGATGGGAGCGCATGATGCCGGCTACTTCGAAACCGTCCATTTCCGGCATTTGAACGTCCAGCAGGACCAGGGCGTAATCTTCCTTGAGGAGCTTGGCCAGGGCCGCATTGCCGCTGGTCACGCTGTCCAGATCACAGTCCATGTCTTCCAGTACCACCTCGAGTGCTACCAGATTCTGTGGCGTGTCATCCACCAGCAGGATACGGGAGCGAGGTAGCTGCAAATTGTCGTCACTGGAGTCGGCAGTGGTACTCATGATGTGATCCGGTTGGCGTAGTCGCTGAGACTTTAGTCTTACTCGATGTTATCAACTTTTTTCGGGGCCGTCTTGCTCTTCCAGCTTCCATTGTTGCACGGCCATCTGCGCTTTTACCTGTTCCAGCACATCCAGCAAGGTGTCGCGGATCAGCTGGTCGAGCTGCTCGCCTTCTCCCTTGGCGGCACCGATCAGATCGTGGAGAAGTTGCTCCAGCTGGGGTCGGTTGGCGGGTGACGCCAGGTCATCCACCAATTGATCCACGAAAGCGGTACCGGTCTCGCGCACGGCGTCGCCGAGCAGGGCGATAGCCCGTGGCCCGGCCACGGGGATGGCCGCCAGGCGTTTACCGGCCTGGGTGCGGGTGAGCGATTCGTCGGTCAGGTGGGCGAAATATTCCGCCAGTTGATCGCGATACTGGCCGTGGCTTTTCTGGGTGGCGTCGGCGATCCGGGTAGCGATAAAACTCACCAGCTTCTCCTGACGCGGTGCCAGTACCTGGGTTTCGATACGATGCAGTAGCGGGCTGCCGCCACCGATCTCTCGCTGGGCACCGCTTAATACATTGATCACCACCCGGTCGGAGACTTCCTCTACCACGATGCCGTAATACTTGAGGATAGTCTGGCCCAGCCAGGTTTGTGACAGGTCGATAATGCCCATGCGCTGCAGACGCATGACCAGGCCAACCACACGTAGAATCCGCAACCAGCGGAAACTGCCCACCGGAATACAGCCGAGCAGGTCATACCAGTGGGCAAAGGGGTAGAAGAACCACCGGTGGTAGGTGCTACGGGCAATGGCGACAATCCAGCGGATCACGAACTCGGTCAGGTAGACAGCGACGAAACAGAGGTCATAAAACAGAAAATTGCTGTGGATGGTATCCCGGTAGAAGGCATGGAATGCCGGCGTCATATCGGCCAGAAACCCTTGTACCGGCGGCACCTGGAAAAGCCAGTCGAACAGGATCAGGCCAAGGTTGAGGATGACCAGGGCAATCATCAACAGATCGATAACAAAACCGACCGTGTCCAGATTGAGCTTTAGCTTTTCCGGGTGCAGTTTGATCTTCATGGCTTAGCCGCGAAACCTGGCCCATACTGGGCAGTGGTCGGACGGTTTTTCCATGCCGCGCAGGTCATAGTCCACGCCGGTGGTATCGAGCTTTTCCAGCAGCGGGGCTGTGGCCAGTACGGTATCGATGCGCAGGCCCCGGCGTGGCTCGCGCTCGAAGCCACGGGAGCGGTAGTCAAACCAGGAAAAGATGTCATCAGTGTCTGGATTCTGGTGCCGGAAGGTATCGGTTAGCCCCCAGTCGATCAGGCGTTGCCACCATTCCCGTTCTTCCGGCAGAAAGCTGGTTTTGCCTTCGCGCAGCCAGCGTTTGCGATTGGCTTCGCCGATGCCGATGTCGAGATCGGTGGAGGAAATATTGAAATCTCCCATGACGGCCACCTGCTGGTCGGGTTGCTGGTGGTTATCCAGGTAGCTCTGCAGATCCTGATAAAACTTTTCCTTGGCAGGAAATTTCAGCGGGTGCTCGCGGTTTTCGCCCTGGGGAAAATAGCCGTTGAGAACGGTGATGGCAGAGCCATCGGTATGACGCAGGGTGCCGATGATCATGCGTCGCTGGGCGTCTTCATCATCGGTGGGAAAGCCGTACTGAACCGATTCCAGCGGTTCGCGGGTAATCAGTGCCACGCCATAGTGGCCTTTCTGGCCAAAATAGTAGGGGTGGTAGCCCATGTCACGAACCGCCTGCTCGGGAAACTCCGGGTCATGGACCTTGGTTTCCTGCAGGCCGATCAGAGCCGGCTGATATTTATCGATGACTGCCTGCAACTGGTGCAAACGGGCGCGAATACCATTGATGTTGAATGAAATCAGGGTCATGGAGCCTCCTTTGTGCGGGCATTGTACACCAACAAAAGATGACCTAGCGGTTCATCCGGAATGCTCTGTAACAGTTCGCGTCGCCAAAGTGCCCAGCTCTGTGTTGAGAAAGCTTGAATTAGCCCACTAGTCCTGCGCTTTCTCGCCTTGATCTGAACACTTTGGTTTTGCTCCTTTGTCACACAGCTTCCCGAATGAACCACTGGCAGACCACTCTGTGGCGTTATCGGACATGGTCCGGGGTGAACAGTTGCGGCTATCATGTCTCTTTTGTTTTCGTGCCCAATTCAGGGAGACACCATGTCAGCAATTTCTGCCGGTCGCCAGACGCTGGTCTTTGCCCACGCCAACGGCATTCCCGGCCATAGCTATGACACCTTTCTGGCGCCCCTGGCGGACGAGTTCGATGTCATCATCATTGACCGTCTGGGCCACAACCCGGCTTACCCGGTGGATGCGGACTGGCACAGCCTCAGCCTGGAGCTGGAAGCCAGGCTCGAATCCCTGCCCAAGCCGCTGGTTGGAGCCGGACATTCGCTGGGGTCGGTCGTCATGTACCTGGTGGCGCAACGGCGCCCGCAATGGTTTTCCGCGCTGATCATGCTGGACCCGCCAATGATGAATGGTTGGCACGGAGTGATGATGCACGCCGCGAAGCTGACCGGCATGATTGACCGCGTGACACCGGCGGGCAAGAGCAAGGGGCGGCTGGATTACTGGCCGAACTGGGACGCCGTGGAGAGCTACTTTTCCTCACGCGGCCTGTTCAGGGCCTTTGATCCACGTTGCCTGGCAGATTATCTGCGCGCGGGTCTGGAGCCCTGGGAGGGCGGCTGGCGATTGCGTTTTCGCCCGGAGGTGGAAGTGGATATTTTTCGGCATACGCCCACGGCCGCCACACGCATGCCCAGGCTGAAAGTGCCGGGGGCGATTATTACCGGCAAGGGGTCGCCGTCCCCGTTTCTCGATAGCGCACGCCGCCATGTGCGCCGCCACGGCATGCTTCACCGCCTTGCTGATGGGTCGCACATGTATCCACTGGAGAAGCCTGAACAGACCCTGGCCCTGTTCCGCGAAACCCTGCAAACGCTGCAACAGGGGGAGGCGAGTTAATGGCCGCAAAAGAGAAACAATTTCACGTTTTCGGACAGACCCTGGCCGCCCTCAGCTGGGACGGTGAGGGCGAGCCGGTGTTGGCTCTGCATGGCTGGCTGGACAATGCCGCTTCCTATATTCCGCTGGCAGCGCAATGGCAACGTCCCATGGTGGCGCTGGATTTTTCCGGCCATGGTCATTCCGATCATCGCCCGGACGGTGTGGTAACCCACCTGGTGGATCATGTGCGTGATGTGCTGGCGGTGGCAGATCAGCTCGGCTGGCAACGCTTTACACTGGTTGGCCACTCAATGGGGGCGGGGATTGCCTGCCTGTTTGCGGCAGCGTTTCCGGATCGGGTCTCCCGGCTGGTCCTGATTGAAGGATTGGGCCCGCCCAGCACGCCCGGTAAGGACGTGGCCAGCACCTTGCGCAAGGCGCTGGATGACATGATGGCGCTGGCAGACAAGCGTAAGCCGGTGTACGCGGACATTGCCGACGCGGTTGAGGCACGCACCCGCGGTTTCGGTGGCCTCAGCCGTGAGGCGTCTGCGTTGCTGAGTGAGCGTGGCCTGATGCCGGTGAACGATGGCTGGACCTGGCGGGCGGACAGCCGCCTGCGGCTGACCTCGTCGTTGCGGCTCACTGAAGAACAGGTGGAGGGCTTTGTTCGTGCCATTCAGGCACCGGTTTGCCTGATTCTCGGTGAGCAGGGCATGGGCGGCAACGGCATGTTCGATCACCGACTGGACTGGTTGCCGGACGCCACCGTGGTGCGGTTAGCGGGGCGGCATCATTTGCATATGGAAGCGCCGGAGGCCGTGGCAGAGGCAATGAATACCTTTCTTGATGGCAATAACCGCTGACTGACCAAAAGCACCAGACCTGCCCGGGCCAGTGCCTGAAAGGGTCATGTATTGCCTTGCTCAGGCTCGCTAAGCTTCAGAAAAAATGTATTCAAGGAGCGCGTTACGATGAAAGTGGTTGAGGTAGCCTCGCTGACCGATTACGTAGGCAAGGAACTGGGAGCCTCCGACTGGTTCCAGATAAATCAGGACAGGATTGACGCTTTTGCTGACGCGACCCTGGATCATCAGTTCATTCATGTGGATCCGGATCAGGCCAAGAACACCCCTTTCGGCACCACCATTGCACACGGTTATCTGACTCTGTCTCTGCTGCCTTATCTGCAAGCTTCCATTGATGGGTTCTTGATGCCCAAAGGCATGAAAATGGCCATGAATTACGGCTTCGACAAGCTGCGATTCATGGCGCCGGTAAAACAGGGAAAGCGGGTTCGAGCGGTGGCCACCTTGCTGGATGCCACAGAAAAGCGGGAAGGGCAGTGGTTGCTGAAATTCGCCTTTACTGTGGAAATCGAAGGAGAGGATAAGCCGGCACTGGTTGCCGAATGGTTGCTGATGTACTTCGTTTGAGACAAATAGCGCCATAAAGAGCCTGTTGAGAGAATCACAAGGTCTCCTGGTCAGGTCTGTCGTTTTGTGCACGGCAGGCCTGTTTTTTTATCGCACATCTTGCTCTTCAGAGATAACCGCCATGAGCCTTGAAAGTTCGGGTTCTACACAAGGTTGATCAAATAAGCTGCTGATTTGGCTCAAGTTGAGTTGTTGTGCTGGCCGTTATTGCTGCTGGCAAAATACCGCATTTCGACGTACTGTACGGGGGAACTTTCGTATTAGAGCGAATTTGTCATCACCCCGTATCAGGGCTTCCCAATGTTGCACCGTCCCCGACAATGGCTTCGCCGTCTGGTAGATAACCGTTCTGCCATCCGACGTGATCTTCGCCTTAGCCTGACCCATGCAGCGGATATTCCCCGCATGGTTCTGCCATTGGGCCGGGAGCCAGGTGTTCGCTCGGAACTGGCCTGGTCATCCTACTCCAGCCGTGGTGAGGCCCTGTTCTCGCTCTTGCAGTTGCTGGTGCCGGCCACCCGGGAATCCATCAGCCAGGGCACCCTGGTCTGCCATCCTCCGCGGGCCACCCATGAAGCGCGCTCTTCGCGCTGGTTCTTCATCAATGGCATGGGAACGGCCGGGCCAGTGGCACTGCTCAATGCCAGCGAGATCGCACGGATTTTTCGCCGCCCTGTGCACCTGATTCATACCCCTACCTGGGGACTGATCCGCGATCTGGCCGAGTCGATTACCGCACGCACCCTTCGCAAGGACGGCAAGCTGTCGCGCCCGGCGTTGAATATCCTGATGGAAGCGCTTGAAAATAATGATCAGGTGGTACTGGTCTGCCATTCCCAGGGCACCATTGTGGCCAGCTATATCGTGCGCAAGCTGTTACGTCACCCGAGCGCCCGGCAGCTGGTCAAAAAGCTGGAAATCTATTGTATCGGTGGGGTGGCTGATAGCCTGGAAATCGATCCGCAGCTTACGCTTGCGGCCGGTCACCCGGTGCCCTATGTGGAACACTTTGCCAACGGGCGTGATTATTTGGCGCAGATCGGCATCCTTTCCCATCTGGACAGCACCGCCGGCACCGTCTATTGCCTGGCCGACCGCCCCGGGCATCTTCTCAACGAACATTATTTACCTGCCATTGCGCGCGGGGATTTTTGTCAGCGTAGCTCCCGGCTTTACGGGTATGTGCGAGGGCGAGAGCCCGGCCCGAAAGGGGCGCTGTCCGTGGTAAAAAAGGGAATGAAGCCACATGGATAACAAAAACAAGCCGGTGTTGTTGTTTGTCGATGACTCGAAGGTGATGCGTCTTGCCGCAGACAAAATGCTGGGCAGGGAATTCCGTGTGGAAGTCGCGGAAAACGGCGTCGAAGCCTGGGAAATGATCTGCCACAACCCGACCATCAGCGTGGTCTTTTCCGACCTGGCCATGCCGGAAATGGATGGCTTTACGTTACTGAAAAAAATACGCACCAGTGAGGATGACGGCATTGCCGGCCTGCCGGTGATCATCGTTACCGGTGCCGAGAACGATGAGGAAACACGCAGCGAAGCCCTGCGTCTGGGCGGCACCGACTTCATCAGCAAACCGTTCAATTCCACCGATCTTCTGGCCCGTGCTCGTGCCCATGCCCACTACCAGCGTGAGCGCAAGGAGCTGGCTCGCCAGGCCATGATCGATCCGCTCACCCGACTGGGTAACCGTCGTTATCTGCAGCATCGCCTGCGCCAGGAGCTGGCGCTGGCCAGTCGTCAGCAGATCCCGTTATCGGTTGTGCAACTGGAGATTTACCAATTCAATCAACTTTTCGTACAGCTCGGTAAACGCAGAACCGATATGGTGCTGATGAAAATGGCGCAATTGATGCGGGGAGTGGTACGCAAGGAGGATTCGCTGGCAAGAAGCAGCGTAGCCCAATTTACCATTCTGCTGCCCAGTGCCGGTGCCAATGGCGCCCAGCGTTTTGTCGAGCGGGCGTTGAAGGTCAGCGAAAAGCTGGCGTTTCAATTTCGCGGCCAGGCACAGCAATTGCCGCTGTCGGTGGTCATTCATACGCCCACCGCGCATACCGGCCTGATGCCCCGCCAGGTACAGGCGGTATTGGATGAACAGATGAGCAAGGCGCGGCTGGCCGGGCCAGGGGCGGTGGTCAGAGATGGCCCCGATGAGCCTCTGGCCACCGCCCAGGCGGCGCCCTCGATAACCATAGAGCAGGCACTCACCCTGTTGCGGGCAGGCAAGCCCCGTGTGGTGGTGAATGCATTGCCGGAATTGAAACGCCAGCTGGCGCCCCTGTTGAAATTGATTAAGCAGACGCCGGCGGGTCAGGAGACAGCATGAAGGTAATGGTTGACCGGGAATTTCCCGTCGGCGTGGACCGGCTTTATGAGATTCTCACCAGCAAGGCTTATTTCGAACAACGGTTCGAATGGGGCAAAGTAAATGACTACAGTTTCCAGGCCTTCCAGGAGACGGGAGAAGGTCTGCTGATACAGATCGTGCAGCCGATACAGATTCGCACCGACAAGGTGCCGTCATTTGCGCGGCGTTTGCTGCCCAGTCAGGCTGACCTGTTGACGGAATTCCTGTGGCAAGCCACCGGCCGGGCGGGTTGCTATCAGGCCCGCTATCGCTTTCAACTTGGCAATGTGCCGATGAAAATCAGTGGCACCATGCGGCTCGAGGCCGACGGTGAGTCCCAGTCCATCCAGCAAACCCAGGTGGAAATTACCTCATCGGTTCCCCTGGTGGGCAGGAAACTGGTGGATCTGGTAGCGCCGAAAATCGACGATGCTCTGGCAGGCGATTACCGGCATACGCTGCGTTACGTAGAGCAGTTTGCCTGATGTGGCTGTAATAGTTTTTACCACAGAGGGCACAGGGAACACTGAGTGAAAATCGAGCTATGACTGCGATGTTATCGCGGGCAAAGTGGAAAGCGGCGAGGGACGGGCAGGGCTGTTGATCTTTCTCAGTGCCCCCTGTGCCCTCTGTGGTGAAACCAGTCTTTCGCTCTTAACGCCGATACCTCGCCCCTAACTCCCGCAAGGCTCGCTCCCAGCGCTTTCTGAACCAGCGTTTGCGGCGCCATTTGGCCCGGGTATAGCCGGAGGCGATGTGCAGAGCGTTATCACTGTCCAGGGCATTCAGGATTTGCTGGCTGAGCTCCTCTCGGCTGACCGGGCTGCGAGCAATCTTGCGCTGGAAGCGGGCGTCGCTAAGCGGGTCGGTGGCGCACAGGCTGCTGGCCTGCTCCTGATACAGGGGGATCACCAGGGTGGTCACCCTGATACAACTACTGTGCAACTCACTGTGCAGGCTTTCTCCCAGGGCCACGATGGCGGCGCTGGCAGCGCTCTGGGCGCTAGCCAAAGGCCCTGGCAGGATGCCGTATTCCGGCACCACATTGAGAATCCGGCCCCCTTGTTCCTGGCGGTGCATGGCGCTGATCGCGCTCTGGCACAAGTTCACCGTATCCATTAGTTGCTCGTCCAGCACCCGCTGCCAGTGTGCTGTCTGGGTCGCCTCGAAAGGGCCGAGGGTCAGTGGTGCGGGCAAGCTGATCACGGTATCCAACTGTTGCCAGCGACGTAGCACTCGTTCTACACCCCGTTGACGGTCGCGGGCACTGCCGGGAAGACAATCCAGAAAAAGGGCTTCTCGACCAGCGCCGTGCAGGTTGGCACACAGCTGGTTTCCGAGCTGCCCATCAGCGTCTGCCAGGGCCACCCGAAAATGCTCGGCAGCGTCACTGACCAGGGCCTGACCAAGTTCGGAGCAGGCATTGCTGATAAGCAGGGTAGGCTGATGTTTCAAGGGATCTCCGGGAAATAATCACTGAAAGTGAACAGGTGTTGACTTTCTATTCTTGTGAGTTAACATGTGTTCACTAAAACAATTTAAGAGGAGCGTTTCCCATGACTACTATCTCTCGTATCAGTAAAGACATTTTCGCTCTGGTTGTGGCTGTTCTGTTCACCGTGCTGATGGTAGCCGGTCTGGCCGATCAGGGGAAAAATCTGTTCCCGGCCATGCTGGCGTTTGCCGCCATGGTGCCGGTCGTTGGCAGTGCGGCGGTGGCCATCAAGCGTGACTGGGACAACCGCGACCATCACCTGTCAGTTTGACCTTGCCCGGCGTGGGCGCTTGCCGCCTGCGCCATTCTCTCTGCGTCGGCTACCGGCCTCTGCAACACCTGTTCTTCCCCTTCGCTGCGTGCCAGCACCACGGTGACCACACTGTCGCCCCAGACGTTGACCGCGGTGCGGAACATGTCCAGTAGCCGGTCGGTGACCAGAATCAGGCCGATGGCTTCCGCCGGTAGACCGATGGCGGCCAGTATTACGGTGATTGCCACCAGGGAAGCGGCCGGAATACTGGCCACGCCGATGGAGGTGAGCACTGCGGTTATCACGATCATGAATTGTGTTGCCAGGGACAGGTCCATGCCATAGGCCTGGGCGATAAACATGGCTGCCACGCACTCATAGAGAGCGGTGCCGTCCATGTTGACGGTAGCCCCCAGTGGCAGCACGAAGCTGCTGCTCCGTTGTGATACCCCGGCACGGTTCTGCACGCATTCCATGGTCAACGGCAGGGTAGCTGCGGAGCTGGCCGAGGAAAAAGCGGTGAGCAGGGCCGGTGTCATGGCCTGGATGTGCCGAAACGGTGAGCGTCGGGCCAGGAAAAACACCAGTGCCGGCATAAAAACAAAGGCATGCAGGGTGAGTGCGACGACCACCGAAACGAAAAACCAGGCCAGCGGCTCAATGGCATCAAGGCCGGTGCGGGTCACCGTGGCGGCAATCAGGGCGAACACCCCCAACGGTGTGAAGCGAATAACCAGCATGGTGATTTTCATCACCACCTGATAAATCCCCTCAATCAGATCACGCAGACTGCGGCCGGCATCATTACGCTCGGTACGTAGAAAATAGCCGAACAACAGGGCGAACACGATAAGGCCAAGCATTTGCCCATCGGCAGCGGCAGCAATCAGGTTGGGAGGCAGCATCTGCATCAGGATCTGGGTGAAATCCCCGGCGCCTCGCCCTTCGATGCCGGCCAGCACGGCCTCGGTATCACTGGCCAGGCCCAGTAGGTCTCGGGCCGGTTGGCCGTCGATCACTCCGGGGCTGAACAGATTGACGACAATCAGCCCGATGGTCACCGCGACCACGGTGGTGGTCATGTACAGAGCCACCGTCTTCAGTCCCATGCGCCCCAGGTTCTTGCCATCCCCGACGCTGGTCATGCCGTTGATGATGGCGGTGACAATCAGGGGCACGACCACCATTTTCAAGCCATTGATGAACAGACTGCCCACCAGGTCGTAACCGGCCAATACCGGTACTCCGAACAAGGTGCTGGTCTCAGCGGTCAGACTGCCGACAAGGGCGCCGGCCAACATGGCAATAAAGATCTGGTGATGCAGTTTCATGGTCGTCCCTATCGGCTGTTGTTATGACTCAACGCGCGAACAGGGTTACAAGACTACCTGATCCTCTCTGGTGTCACATGGCTGAAATGGCAGGAAAATGTCACAGCAGCTGGCGCAGGGCGGCCGGATTAGGCGCCGTGCGCAGACTTTCCTGGTAAGCCGCTTTCAGGTGCTGGTCCGCTTCCACCGGGCCAAGGCGTTCGCAGAGGAGTACATAGGTCCGATTCAGTTGATCGCGCAGGGCGTTCAGGGCCAGCGGTGCCAGGGGGCGTTCCGGAGCTTGCAACCAGTATTCCATGGTCAGGCGAATTTCCGCGCCGATCTCGTTGCTGCGAAGCTGGGCCGCCAGGTCCAGGCGTAACTGGCTGGCGGCCCGGGCACCGATGCCTTGCCACAGCGCGCGCATGATCAGCTCGAAAGCCTGGCTGCAGGGGTGTTCCCGGGCGGGATTGTCATCGCTTTCGGCCAGCGGATCGTCGGCCAGTTCCTGTTCCGACAGAGTCATGGCCTGCACCAGGCTCATATGGATCTGATGCCGGCGCTCACCCAGGTCGAACAACTGGCACAGCTCACTGACAAAACCCTGCAGGGAAAAACGAGGGCGTTCGGCATAGGTTTGTTGCCAGAGGCTGATTGCCTCCAGCAGCAGAGGTTCGTTCATGTAGGGCGTTAGCCCGGTGGCGATGGCACGCCGACGACGTTGAAGTTCCTGGCTCATGGACGAGACTCCGCCGAGCGGGTCAGTTCACTGTTGTAGAGCGTGTTCTGGGGGAACTCCGGATAGCCGCTTTCCGCATGTTCGCTCAGGTCCAGGCCACGTTGTTCATGCAGGGCCGGTGCCCGCAGGCCAGTGAGTAGCGACACCAGCATGTACATCACCAGGGCAGTGAAGAAGGCCCAGCCAAATGCCACCACGATGCCCAGCAGCTGCACGGTAATCCGTTCCGGGTTGAACAGGTCGCCATCATAGAACAGGCCAGCGGCCAGGGTGCCCCAGGCACCGGCGAAGGCATGTACCGGCACCGCGCCGACCACATCATCGAGACGCAACGCCAGCAACATTCTCGCCCCGAAAGCTGCCAGCGCGCCGGCGACCAGGCCGGTGAGGACAGCAAAGCCAGGGGTCATCACGGCGCAGCCGGCGGTGACTGCCACCAGACCAGCCAGGCTGCCGTTAACGGTTTCCGTCAACAGAATCGGTCGGCGGCTGACCATGCGGTAGATCACGCTGCCCACCGCGCCGGCGGCGGCGGCAAGTTGGGTATTCAGGTTCACCTTGGCAATATCCACGCTGGCAGCCAGGGTGGAGCCGCCATTGAAACCGAACCAGCCGAACCAGAGGATAAAACCACCCAGGGCCACGTAGGACAGGTTATGCCCCGGGATGGTACGGGGCTGGCCGTGACGGTCAAAGCGGCCCAGTCGTGGGCCAACCACCAACACGCCGGCCAGGGCGCACCAGCCGCCGATGCTGTGCACCACCGTAGAACCGGCAAAATCAATAAAGCCGAGTTTGGCCAGCCAACCCTCACTGTTCCAGGCCCAGTGGCCGTAGAGCGGATAGATCAGCCCGGTAATGACAATGGCCCCGCACAGGTAGCCAACGTAACGGGTGCGTTCTGCCATGGCGCCGGAGGCGATGGTAGCGGCGGTGGCAGCAAACATGATCTGGAACAGCAGCATGGCCCAGGTGCTGCCGTCGGCGTGGCTGAGCATGAACTGGTCTTCACCAAACCAGCCGGTGCTACTGGTGCCGAACATCACGCCAAACCCCACAGCCCAGAACACCAGGGTGCCCACGCACAAGTCCATGTAGTTTTTCATCACCACGTTAAGTGCATTCTTGGCGCGGCTCATGCCACTTTCCAGCAGGGCGAAGCCCGCTTGCATGAAGAACACCAGGGCGGCAGCCACGGCAATCCAGACCGTATCAACGGCACTGAGCGAATCCGCCCTGGCCAGGCCGGGGAGAAGCAGTAAGGCAAACCAGGGTAAGCGGCGCTGTGGCATGGTATGAACCCCATTCGTGAGTAGTGACGAAGAGGCAATTGCAACCGTTGTGCCAAGCCGGTGAGAGAGGGTATCCGCGGTGATGTCGTGCTTTTTTCGTATCTGCCTGCGCGGTTTTGGGGCGAAGTCTTGCAATGGTGCGGCACTGTGCACCGCACTGGTTCGCTTGCCTGTCAGGCGCTGATGTTTTCCGGCATACAGAGCTGCTGGACTCGCTGAAACTGACGTTCGGTGACTTTCTGTACCGACAGGCGAGGGCGAACAACCAGTTCCATATCAGCAAATTCAGCGTACTGACGAAGGGTTTTCAGCGACAGGGGTTGCGGATAGGTACACAGATAACGGATATCCACCTGATACCAGCGTGGTTGTTCGCGGCTGCTGCGCTTGTCGAACCCGGCTGAGTCTTCTTCAAACTGGCTGGGGTCCGGGTAGGGGGCACTGACCACGCAGGCTTCGCCGACAATGGCCGGTTGCGCGCAACTGGAGTGATAGATCAGCACGCAATCACCTTCGTGCATCTCGTCGCGCAGACGATTGCGCGCCTGGTAATTGCGCACGCCGTCCCAGCCGCTGGTGCCGTCAGTGCAGGCACGCAGGTCATCAATGGAAAAGGTGTCGGGTTCGGTTTTCAGTAACCAGATCGCGCTCACTGTTCCTCCCGGGGGTGATTTTCCTGCAGGCATGCCTTGGCCTGTGCCAGGCTGCCACACACGTAGACCGGGAATTGTGGTTTGTTCAGGGACAGCATCATGTTGGCAAAGGTACGGTTGAGGACACTTTCCAGCACCAATACCTTGGCCTCAGTAATCTGCTCGAAGTCTTCACCGCAGGCGTACCGGGCAGCGGTAAAGTCCAGCCCGCAGATGCGACCTACATAGATCGCAAGCTGTTTGCGCTGACGATTCATGTTGAACAGGGTCAGTCGCTGGCGATAGATCGACAATTCCACACGCATGTCCACCAGGGTGCCGTTTTTCAGATCCACCAGGGTGAAGGGGCCGTCTTGTGACACCGTAGCTGCAGTCATGCTTAACCTTTCATCTCGGGCTGTTGGCAAGCCTCTTGTGTTCTCAGCGTGCGCTGCAGGCTGCGCCTTTATGCTCTGTGAGTGCTGCCGGGGCATTCAGGGTAGCCCGCAGTTTATACGCAATCCTGTTGTCGCTGAAATGATGGCACTTGATTCTGTCATGTCGATATTGCGGCTAACTGACACCATTTCCAGGATAACGAGCATACCTGTCTCCTGGCCAACAAGTTACCGTCTGGCAGGCTTTCATGGCGGATTCTATGCTAATCTTCGCCGCCTGCTCGAGGAGGATGCCGTGATTAGCCCGCAACAACATAAAGAAGCCGTTATTGCCCTGCAGACAGTCAGGGATTGCCTGCGTTTTGGTGAGAGTGCCCTGCGTGCCGGCGAGGTTTTCTTTGGCCACGGCAATGATGATCCCTGGGACGAGGCGCTGGCCTTGTTGATGCACACCTTGTCACTACCGCTGAATAGCGATCCCCGCATTCTCGATGCCCGTTTGTTGCCCTCTGAAGTCAGTGACTACCTGGACCTGCTGTGTCGGCGGGTGAACGATCGGGTGCCAGTGCCTTATCTGACCCATGAAGCCTGGTTCTGCGGGCTACCTTTTTACGTGGACGAGCGCGTCCTGATTCCACGCTCGCCGTTGGCGGAGCTGATCGAGCAATCCTTCACGCCCTGGGTGGAGCCTGAGCAGGTCCATGCGGTACTGGATCTGTGTACTGGCAGCGGCTGTATTGCCATTGCCTGTGCCTACGCGTTTGAGCAGGCGAGGGTGGACGGCAGCGATATCAGTGAAGAGGCGCTGGCGGTATGCGAAGACAATATTCGCCGCCATGGCCTGGAAGGGCAGGTGAGAGCTCTGCATTCTGATGGCCTGGCCCAGGTGGATGGCCCCTACGACCTGATCGTCTCCAATCCGCCCTATGTGGACGCACAGGATATGGCCAGCCTGCCGGATGAATACCGCCACGAACCGGAACTGGCGCTGGCCTCCGGCGATGACGGCCTGGACTTTACCCGCCGCCTGCTGCGTGAGGCCCCGGATAAGCTTACCGAACACGGGGTATTGATCGTGGAGGTGGGCAATAGCTGGGAAGCCATGGTCAACCAGTGGCCGCAGGTGCCCTTCTTCTGGTTCGAATTCGAGCGCGGTGGTCACGGGGTATTCATGCTTACCCGCCAACAGCTGCTAGAATACCGCGAACAGTTTTCTTCCTGAGCCGCTGATGCCTCCTTTTACCGGGCAGGTGAAGGGGGGAAGCACTGGCCCAATGCTTTTTTGAGGATCCGCATGTCCGGCAACAGTTTTGGTGAACGTTTTCGCATCACCACCTTTGGTGAGAGTCATGGCCTGGCACTGGGGGCCATCGTTGATGGCTGCCCGCCGGGGCTGGAAATCAGCGAGGAGGACCTGCAGATAGAGCTGGACCGGCGCAAGCCCGGCACCAGCCGCTACACCACCCAGCGTCGCGAGCCGGATCAGGTGAAGATCCTCTCGGGGGTGTTCGAGGGCAAGACCACCGGCACCTCCATCGGCCTGCTGATCGAAAACACGGATCAGAAGTCCAAGGACTATTCCGATATCGCTACCACCTTCCGGCCCGGGCATGCGGACTATACCTACACCCAGAAATACGGCTTTCGCGATTACCGGGGTGGCGGTCGCTCCTCCGCCCGGGAAACCGCCATGCGCGTGGCGGCCGGCGCCATTGCCCGCAAGTATCTGGAGCAGACCTTGGGTATTCGTATCTATGGCGGCTGTACCCAGATCGGTGAGGTAAAAGCGGAGCAGCTCGACTGGAGCACGGTGAACAGCAACCCCTTCTTCTTCCCGGATGCGGCGAAGGTGCCGGAGCTGGAAGCGCTCATTAATGCCCTGCGCAAGGATGGTTCTTCCATTGGCGCGCGGGTGGAAGTGTTTGCCGACGGCGTACCGCCGGGCTGGGGCGAGCCGGTATTTGATCGTATCGACGCGGACCTGGCCAAGGCGATGATGTCCATCAATGCGGTCAAGGGCGTGGAAGTGGGTGACGGCTTTGCGGTGGTCAACCAGCGCGGTGAGCAACACCGGGATGAGATGACTCCGGAAGGGTTTCTCAGCAACCACGCCGGCGGCGTGCTCGGCGGTATCAGCTCTGGTCAGACCATCCGTGTGGCCATGGCACTCAAGCCCACCTCCAGCATTCTGATTCCCGGCAAGAGTATTGATCTGCAAGGCAATCCGCTGGAAGTGGTTACCAAGGGGCGCCATGATCCCTGCGTGGGTGTGCGTGCCACCCCCATCGCCGAAGCCATGCTGGCGCTGGTGCTGATGGATCACTGCCTGCGTCACCGGGCCCAGAATGGTGATGTGAAACCGCCTTTCCCGCCGATTCCCGGGTAAGTAAGCAGACAATGGAGGATACCAACGCCAGCCTGTGCAGGTTACAGGGTGTTGTTCGTATCCTTCTGGCTCTCCATGTACCGGTTTTGGCAAAGGACTGTGTTTTCTGATGCCCTATTACTGGCGACTGTCAGGCTTCTATTTCCTCTATTTCGGACTACTGGGCACCCTGGTGCCTTACTGGTCCCTGTACCTGAAGGACCTGGGTTTCAGCGCTGCTGCTATCGGCCTGCTGATGGCCATTCCGCAGCTGACCAAGATTGGTGCGCCTAACCTGTGGGGCTGGCTGGCGGATCGTAGTGGCCAGCGGCTACGTATCATTCGTACTGGCAACCTGCTGGCGGCGATCGTGTTCTTGCCGGTGTTCTGGGTCGATCAGTTTTGGTCCATGGCGGCACTGCTGGTGTCGTTCAGTTTCTTCTGGAATGCGGTACTGGCCCAGTTTGAAGTGCTGACCCTGCAGTCTCTGGGGCGTCAGTCTCACCGTTACAGTCTGGTGCGCCTGTGGGGGTCGGTGGGGTTTATCCTGGCGGTGCTGGTGCTTGGCGAGGCGCTGGACCGGCTCGGCACTGACCTGCTGCCCTGGGTGTTAAGCGCGCTGCTGTGGCTGCTGTGGCTGGGTACGCTGACCTTGCCGGCGGGTGACGGGCGGGCGCGTCACCGGGAAGAGGGTGGCCCATCGGTGTGGCGTGTGTTGCGCCGCCCGGCCGTTTCCCTGTTTCTGGTGTCGGCCTTTCTGATGCAGCTCTCTCACGGGCCTTACTACACCTTCTACAGTATCTATCTGCAGGATCTGGGCTTCAGCAAGTTTGTGGTGGGTAGCCTGTGGGCGCTGGGGGTTCTGGCAGAAGTGGGGCTGTTTCTGGTTATGCATCGGTTGATGCGGCGTTTCTCCATTCCCTGGATTCTGGTCGCCAGTCTGCTGTTGGCGGCCCTGCGTTGGCTGCTGATTGGGGTGGTGGCCGATTCGTTGTTATGGCTGGCACTTGCCCAGCTGCTCCACGCCGCCAGTTTTGGCAGCTTTCACGCGGCCAGTATTGCCTGGGTGCACAAGCAGTTCGGGGCGTCACTGGGGGGTCAGGGGCAGGCCCTGTATTCCAGCCTGGGCTTTGGCGCAGGTTGGGCGGCGGGGGCCGGGTTGTCCGGGTTGCTGTGGCAGCAGTGGGGGGCGAATCTGTTTTTCGGTGCCGCGCTGGCCGCCGTGCTGGCGGCCATCTTGCTGGTCGTTGGCGGGGTTACCCGTTCCCGGGATGCAGCCGCTTAAACAACTATAGACCGGATGCTTCCAGCGCTTGCAAAAACGCCCTGGCGGCATTGGAGCGAGTGCGTGCAGGGTGGATTACCACGCCCAACTCCCGCTCCGGCAACGGCACATCCACGGCCAATTCCACCACTGATCCATCCACCATGGTGGCGGGGAGTACGCTCCACCCCAGGCCGATGGAGACCATCATGTGAATGGTTTCCAGATAGTTGGTGGACATGGCGATATTGAGCTTCAGATTGTGCTCGTCAAATAGCCGCTCCACGATGCCACGGGTAAAGGTAACCGGTGACGGCAGGATAGCGCTGTAGCCGGTGAGGGTTTCCAGGGTGATATTGTCCACCTTGGCCAGCGGGTGCTCCGGTGCGCACATGAACACCAGCGGATCGCGCCAGATCACATCACTTTGCAAGCGCTCATCCGGCTGCGGGGGCAGGGTGACTACACCCATTTCCAACTCCCCGTGCAGCACCCCCTCCCAGGCTTCTTCCGAATCGATAAAATGGATGTCCAGTTCCACTTGCGGGTAGTCCCGTGAGAACTGACGCAGCACCGGTGGCAGACGATGCAGGCCGATATGGTGGCTGGTGCCGATGCGCAATTTGCCGGTGACAGAGCCGGACAGGTCGTGGATGGCCCGAGCCATGTCTTCCACGTCCATCAACACCTGTCGGGCCCGGGGCAGCAGGGAGCGGCCCGCTTCGGTAAGCTGAATCTGGCGACCCACCCGGTCAAACAGACGGGCGCCAAGCTGCTGTTCTAGCAAGGCGATGCGTTTGCTGATGGCGGGCTGCGTGATGTAGAGGCGCTCTGCGGCGGCAGAAAACGAGCCGGTTTCAGCCACTCCCATGAAGGCGCTCAGGGTCGGTGTGTCTATCATTACCGGGGCATCCAGTTGTTCGGTTGCGAGATAATAATTGGTTATCTTAAAAATGAAAAATATGAATTGGATTTATTGGTGGGTGAACCCTACATTAATCGTTATTGACAAACCAGTCGCAATGATGAAGTTGCTGCAGTGCGACGCAGGGAGAGAAACATGGCCGGCAAGACCCTCTATGACAAATTGTGGGACGCCCATCTCGTCACCGAACGTGAGGATGGCTCCGCGCTGATCTATATTGATCGTCAGATCATCCATGAGGTGACCTCGCCCCAGGCGTTTGAAGGCCTGCGCCTGGCTGGCCGCAAGCCCTGGCGCACCGGGGCCAGCGTGGCCACCATCGACCACAACGTCCCGACCACGCCATTCAAGTCTGCCGCTGAAATTGTGGATCAGACCTCGCGGATCCAGGTGCAGACTCTGCAGGATAACACCCGTGAATTTGGTATTACCGAATTCGGCATCGGCGATGTGCGCCAGGGCATCGTCCACGTGATGGCCCCTGAGCAGGGCGCCGTGCTGCCCGGCATGACCGTGGTCTGTGGTGATTCCCATACGTCCACCAATGGCGCGCTGGCCTGTCTGGCCCATGGTATCGGCACCAGTGAGGTGGAGCATGTGTTGGCCACCCAGACTCTGGTGGCCAAGAAGATGCAGAACATGCGCGTGGCCGTGGAAGGAGATCTGGGCCCCGGTGTCACCGCCAAGGATGTGGTGTTGCATATCATCGGCATCATCGGCACCGCTGGCGGTACCGGCTACGCCATCGAATTTGCTGGCAGCGCCATTCGCGGTTTGTCACTGGAAGGGCGTATGACCATTTGCAACATGGCCATTGAGGCTGGCGCCCGTGCTGGCATGGTGGCCGTGGATCAGACCACTATTGATTACGTGGAAGGCCGACCCTTCGCGCCGAAAGGCGAGGATTGGGATAAGGCGGTTGATTATTGGCGTACCCTGGTGTCCGACGCAGATGCCGAGTTCGACGCGCAAGTGAATATTGATGCGGCGGATATCCGCCCGCAGGTGTCCTGGGGCACCAGCCCCGAGATGGTGGTGCCGGTGGATGCCATGTTGCCGGACCCGCAGGCCGAGAGCGATGAGGTGAAGCGCTCTGGCATGCAGCGCGCCTACGAGTACATGGGGCTGAAACCGGGTATTCCGGTCACGGATATCCAGGTGGACCGGGTCTTCATCGGCTCCTGCACCAATTCCCGTATTGAAGACCTGCGAGCCGCCGCCGAGGTGGCAAAGGGTCGCCGCAAAGCGGATTCCGTCAAGCAAGTGCTGGTGGTGCCCGGCTCTGGCCTGGTCAAGCAGCAAGCTGAGAAGGAAGGTCTGGACAAGGTCTTTATTGCCGCAGGTTTTGAATGGCGGGAGCCGGGTTGCTCCATGTGTCTGGCCATGAATCCTGACCGCCTGGAAGCCGGTGAGCACTGTGCGTCCACCTCCAACCGTAATTTCGAGGGGCGTCAGGGCAATGGCGGTCGCACGCATCTGGTGAGTCCGGCTATGGCCGCGGCCGCTGCGGTGGCGGGCCATTTTGTGGATATTCGCGAACTCGACCAGGCCTGAGGAGCACATCATGGAAAAGTTTATTCGTCAGGAAGGGCTGGTCGCGCCGTTGGATCGTGCCAATGTGGACACCGACCAGATCATTCCCAAGCAATTTCTCAAGTCCATCAAGCGTACCGGTTTCGGGCCGAATCTGTTTGATGAGTGGCGCTATCTGGATGAAGGGTTTCCTGGCCAGGACAGTAGCCAGCGCCCGAAAAACGAGGGCTTTGTGCTGAACCAGCCCCGTTATCAGGGTGCCAGCATTTTGCTTACCCGTCGTAACTTCGGGTGCGGCTCCAGCCGTGAGCATGCGCCCTGGGCACTGATGGATTTTGGTTTCAAGGCCATCATCGCACCGAGTTTTGCGGATATCTTCTACAACAACTGCTTCAAAAACGGGTTATTGCCCATTGTGTTGTCTGAGGATAACGTGGAAGCCCTGTTCAGAGCGGTGGAAGGGAAGGAAGGTTTGCGAATCACCATTGATCTGGAGCAACAGCAGGTGATCCCGGAAAGCGGGGAGCCGCTGGCGTTTGAGATTGATGAATTTCGCAAGCATTGTCTGCTCAATGGTCTGGATGAAATCGGCCTCACGCTCAACGAGGCAGATACCATTCGTGCCTATGAAGCACGCCGCGCCGAGCGGGAACCCTGGATTTTCCAGTAACAGAGTCCGGGACCATTAAAAGAAAAAACAAGGAGGCGACACATGTTGCGAATTTTATCTTTGCTGTCAGTACTGACTCTGGCCGGGTGTGCGACCGGCATGTACAACGAACCGGACGCGGGTGGTGCGGCCAAACTGAGCATGGACAACCAGCTTTCCGTAGCCGCAAAAGGTGATGGCGGTGGTGGCTGGCAGATGCCCACCAGCAGCTCAGCCAAGGCGGAAATTTTCAAGGTCGACGGTGACCGGATTTCCGAGCAGGGCGGTGTGGAGTCGGTATTCATTGATGCCGGCGAGCGTTCCGTGGAAGTGTTTGCCGACCAGGGCGGCATCCTGCGGTTCGGCAAATTCCGCCATACCTTTGAAGAAAAGGGTATTTACCAGGTGCGGGTGAAGCCGTCGTCCGGCAACAAGGGTGACTACACTCTGGAGCTGGTCAAGGCCTCGGCACCTGACGATGTGCTGGTAAGCAAAAACTTTTAATCAACCGATCAAACACTTGGATCAAGTAGTAACAGGAAGCAGGTAATGAACAAGGTACTGGTGTTGCCCGGTGACGGTATTGGCCCGGAAATCGTGGATGAAGCGGTGAAGGTGCTGAATGTCGCCAAACAGAAGTTTGGCCTCGATGTAGAGCTGGACGAGGCCCTTGTGGGCGGCGCGGCGGTGGATGCGGAAGGTGATCCGCTGCCGGAAGGTACTTTGGAGAAGGCTCGCGCTGCGGATGCGATCCTGTTCGGCTCCATTGGTGGCCCCAAGTGGGACACCATCGAGCGGGACAAGCGCCCGGAGCGCGGCCTGCTGCGCCTGCGTTCCTCGCTGGGGCTGTTTGCCAATCTGCGCCCGGCGATCCTGTTTCCGCAGCTGGCGGATGCCTCAAGCCTGAAACCCGAAGTGGTTTCCGGCCTTGATATCCTGATTGTGCGTGAGCTGACCGGCGGCATCTACTTCGGTCAGCCCCGCGGTATCAAGGAAGAGAACGGCGAGCGCGTGGGTTTCAATACCTACGTGTACACCGAATCGGAAATGCGCCGTATCGCCAAGGTCGCTTTCGAGCTTGCCATGAAACGTGACAAGCGCGTTTGTTCGGTGGACAAGGCCAACGTGCTGGAAGTCACCGAACTCTGGAAAGAAGTGGTCACCGAGGAGGCCAAAGCCTACCCGGAGATCGAGTTGTCTCATATGTATGTGGACAACGCGGCCATGCAGTTAGTGCGTGCGCCGAAACAGTTTGATGTGATTGTCACCGGTAACCTGTTCGGTGACATTCTCTCCGATGAAGCCGCCATGCTCACCGGCTCCATCGGAATGCTGCCCTCCGCGTCCCTGGACGAGAACCGCAAGGGCTTGTACGAACCCTGCCACGGCTCGGCACCGGATATTGCCGGCCAGGGTATTGCCAACCCGCTGGCGACCATCATGTCGCTGGCCATGCTGATGCGTTACAGCCTGGAGCGCGGCGATGTGGCTGATGCCATTGAAGCTGCGGTAGAGCGGGTACTGGATCAGGGGTTGCGTACTGCGGACATCTACACCGAGGGCACTCGCAAAGTGGGCACTGAAGAGATGGGTAACGCCGTGGCTGAAGCTCTGGCCCAGGCGTAATAGCGCGTTCACCTGTTTATTCACAGATAGAAAGGGCAATCCTTTCAGGAGACAGTTTTCCAATGAAGAAAGTCGGTTTTGTCGGCTGGCGTGGCATGGTGGGTTCCGTTCTGATGGAGCGCATGATTGCCGAAAATGATTTTGCAGATATCGAACCGGTCTTTTTCTCGACCTCCCAGGTCGGACAGGCGGGCCCCGATGTGGGCAAGGATATTCCTGCCCTGGGCGATGCCAAGAGCATTGATGAGCTGAAAAGCCTGGATGTGATCGTGACCTGTCAGGGTGGCGATTACACCAATGAGGTGTATCCCAAGCTGCGTGAAGCTGGCTGGGACGGTTACTGGATTGATGCTGCTTCTGCGCTGCGCATGGCGGACAACAGCGTTATCGTGCTGGACCCGGTCAACCGCAATGTGATCGACAATGCCCTGGATAAGGGTGTGAAGGATTATGTGGGTGGCAACTGCACCGTCAGCCTGATGCTGATGGCCTTGGGTGGCCTGTTCAATGAAGGTTTGGTCGAATGGGCCAGTGCCCAGACTTACCAGGCAGCCTCCGGCGCCGGTGCCCAGAACATGCGCGAGCTGATCGCCCAGATGGGCAAGATTCATGGCGATGTGGCAGACAAGCTGGCTGACCCGGGCAGTGCGATTCTGGATATTGATAGCCAGGTAGCCGCGACCATGCGCAGTAGCGATCTGCCCACGGACCATTTCGGTCATTCCCTGGCGGGCTCTCTGCTGCCCTGGATCGACAAGGAAATGGAAAACGGTCAGAGCAAGGAAGAGTGGAAGGCTCAGGCCGAAACCAACAAGATCCTGGGCCGAGGCGCGGATCCCATTGCTCTGGATGGCACCTGTGTGCGTATCGGTGCCATGCGTTGCCACGCCCAGGCGCTGACTGTGAAGCTCACCCGCGATGTGCCGCTGGATGAAATCTACGACATCATCGGCAAGGCCAATGACTGGGTGAAAGTGGTGCCCAACGAGAAAGAGGCCACCCTGCGGGATCTGACCCCCACGGCGGTGACCGGCACCCTGAGTGTCCCGGTCGGTCGCTTGCGCAAGCTCAACATGGGCGGCGAGTACCTGAACGCCTTTACCGTGGGCGACCAGCTGTTGTGGGGCGCGGCGGAGCCGCTGCGTCGCATGCTGCGTATCCTTATGGAGCGCTGATAAGCCGCTAACAGTTGGGAAGTGTAAAAAACGCGGGCAGGGCCGAGGGATATCAAGGCCGTGCCCGCGTTCGTATTTGTGGGGGCGTGATCCGTGCTCCCGCCGCATCGTTGTAGCGAGGTTTCTATGCGTTCAATCAATCTTGCCATTGTCGGTGCAACCGGACTGGTCGGCGAGGCTATTATCAAGCTGCTGGCAGATCGGCAATTCCCGGTCGGCGAGCTTTTTGTGTTGGCATCTGAAAACGGCGCCGGGGGCAAGGTGTCCTTCGGCGGCAAATCGTTGACCGTCAAGAAAGCTGAGGACTTCGACTTTTCGCAAGTGGAGGTGGCGTTGTTTGCTGCCGGTGCCACTGTGAGTCAGCAATTGGCGCCCCGTGCCGCCGAGGCAGGTGCAGTGGCGGTGGATTTGTCACCGGCGTTTCGTTACGACTCTGGTGTGCCGCTGCTGGTGGCCGATGTTAATGATGAGCTGCTTGGTCAGGCCCGGGAAAACAATCTGGTGGCCTGCGCGGATGCCGCCACCGTGCAGCTGGTGCGGGCGCTCAAGCCTCTTGCTGATATGGCCCCGCTGCAGGAAGTGGTGGTGACACAGTTTCAGGCGGTGTCTGCAACAGGCAGGAGCGGGGTAGATCAACTGGCCCAGCAGAGCGTGCGCTTGCTCAATGGCTTGTCGCCCAGTGAGGCGGCCCAGGCCCAGATTGCCTTTAATGTACTGCCGGTCAGCGGACAAGCTCAGGAAAACGGTTTTACCAGCGAAGAGCTCAAGCTGATGCTGGAAACCCGCAGAGTGCTGGCCGACCAACCCCTGTCGGTCCAGGTCACCACGGTGCGGGTGCCGGTGTTCTACGGCCACGGCCAGAGTGTGTCGGTTCGTAGCATTCAGCCCCTGGCAATGGCGCAGGCGCTGTCGGTCTGGGAGGGGCAGAATGATCTGGATGTACTGGAAAATGACGACCCCCAGGCAATGTCCCCGGTGGCATCGGTGGAAGGGGAGCCGCGCCTGCGGATTTCCCGAACCCGGGAAGACATGGAAGGCAGCGGCGGTTTGAGCTATTTTAGCGTCGCCGACAATGTCCGTTGGGGGGCCGCTCTTAACGCGGTGAAGGTGGTCGAGAAGTTGCTAAAAGACTATCTGTAATGGATACTTACTGACATTATGTGACGCGGTTTCTAGGTTTTGACTCCAGCCTGGGGCAGAATGTGTGATCAGCGTCATAGGACTGCTTGCCGCCTCGGGTTCGTCCGGTAGCGCCCGCGGGATCGGGCTGAGCGCGGGAAACATAATAAATAAAGGGTTCGACCATGCTTCGAAAACTTGGGTTTGGCTTAACCGCACTGGTAATCATGTCACCAGGCGTTGCGGCGGCTTTAGGGGTTGGGGAATACGAGCTGAATTCCTACCTGAATCAACCCCTGGATATGGAAATTTCCCTGCATGAGGTTGGGGATCTGACCGCAGAGGAAATCCTCGTAAACCTGGCGTCGCAGGCCGAATTCGACGCAGCTGGGGTGGATCGTGCCTATTTCCTCAACCGTATGGATTTTGCGGTTGAGCTGCAGGCCGGTGACAAGGCGCTGCTGCATATCACCACGGATCAACCGGTTCGCGAACCTTATCTGAATTTTCTGGTGGAGTTTCTCTGGCCCACCGGTCGTCTGATGCGTGAGTACACGGTGCTGCTGGACCCGCCCAGCTATGCCGACAGTGTTTCTACAGCTGCACCCACCATCAGCCGGGCACCACAGCCGGTAACCCGCAGTGAGCCGGAATTTGAGCCGCAGGCTGCACCGAGTCGTCCGGCCGCCCTGTCATCCCCGTCAGAATCTGTAAGCTCGGCTCCCGCTGCCAGCCAGCCTGTGGCGGATAGCGGCCAGCGCAACACCTACACGGTAAAAGCCTCCGATACCATGTGGCGTATCGCTCTGGACAACCGTCCTGCAGAAAGCGTTTCTGTGCAGCAGATGCTGGTTGCTATCCAGACCATGAATTCTGACGCCTTTATCAACAATAACGTCAACCTGGTTCGGGAAGGCACGGTGCTACGCATTCCTAACGAACAGGAAGTGCGCAATATCTCTACCCGTAACGCCATCGTGGAAGTCGCTGACCAGAATCGTAAATGGCGCGAGATGCTGGAGGCCCGTGGCATTGCGGCTCCTCAGCAGCGTGCCCAGCTTGATGGTAGCCGCCAGGTTGCCGGCAGTGATGACGATGAGCAGGGTCCGACCACCGGGCAGGTGAAGCTGGTTTCTCCGGAATCCACCGCTGGTGTGGATGATGGCGATAGCACCGGCTCGGCCCGTGATGGCAGCGCCAATACCGCCGTGCTTGAGAATGAGCTGGCAATTCGTGACGAGAATCTGGACCGTCTTGACCGGGAAAATTCCGAGCTCAAATCACGCCTGGATGATCTTGAGAGCCAAACCCGCACCAGCGAGCAATTGCTGAAGCTGCGTAACGACCAGATTGCGCAATTGCAGGACGAACTCCGCAAGTTGCGGGAAGAGCAGGGTGTCGCCGTGGAAGGCGATGATCCGCTAATGGAAGAGCCGGCTGAACCAGTGGTGGCTGCGGATGATGAAACGGATGTCACCGCCAGCGGCGACGATGGATTAGCGGCAAGCGCTGATGACGCCTCCGGGCCGACTGCTGGCGACGACGCTGACAGCACTGCTGTTGCGCAAACCGATTCCGGCGTCACCGAGGATGGCACTGCAGCGGCTGGCGATGGCGACGGTGTTGACGCTGAAGCGCCGGAAAATACTGATGCAGCCGTTACTGCGGCTGAGCCTGCAGTGGAAAAAGCGCCAGAAGTGGCCAAGCCAAAGCCGGTGGCACCTGCGCAGCCTCCAGTCCAGGAGCAGGGCGGTATTGTCGCTTTGTTACTCGATAACCTGATGTATATCGGCCTGGGGCTGGTTGCCATCCTGCTGTTGGTCTTCCTGCTGCTGCGCGGCAAGAAGAAGGATGGCGGCGATGAAGAGTCCGATGGCGCGCTGTTTGAAGACCTGGATGATGAAGGCCAGGACGAATTCGGCCTCAACCTGGACGATGACAATGTCGCCACAGGTGCTGTCGCTGACCACGATGAAGATGCCGAGGTTCCGCAGCAGACTAGCAGCCAGGATCCGCTGGAAGACGTGGAAGTCTATGTGGCCTACGGCCGCTACCCGCAGGCGGTGGATTTCCTGCGCAACGAAATCAACAAGCATCCTCAGCGGGCGGACCTGAAAGTTCGCTTGTTGGAACTGCTCAAGGAAATGAATGACGAGGCTGCCTTCCAGCAGCAGACCAGCATTTTTGCCGGCACGTCCCCCGAGGTTGATGAAGCCATTGCCCGTCTGGGGGGGAGCGGCCCATCCCAGACAGCAGACAGTGATGACGACGCGCTGTCCCTGGATGATCTGGAAATGGGTCTGTCCTCGGGTCTGGATGACGATGTTCCCACCATGCAGGCCGATGAGCCGGAATCGTCTGCTGCCACCTCTGGTGACCTGGCGAAAGGGGATCAGGGCGATGAGCTGGCTGATTTTGATTTCGAGCTGGATGCAGATGAGGACAGCGACAGTGAAGATCACACCCTGATGCTGGATCCTTCCGAGGATACGGCCTCTCTGGATGATGATTTCAGTCTGGATTTTGAAGACGACAGCAAGACGGAAGCTGAGCAGGAAGCGCCGCTTTCCGATGCCGACAAGCAGTCCCTGGGTGCCAGCCCTGTTCTGGAGCTGGACGATGTCAGCAGTTCGTCGATGGGCGACGGTGATGCCGAGTACGGGGATCTGAATCTGGACGATATGAGCCTTGAGTTCGATGAGTCCGGTGACAGTGAAGACAGTAAGGAAGAGCTGGATCTTTCCCTGGATGACCTGGACCTGGATGGCGACTCTGGTGAACGTGCCGATGACACCCTGACGGATCTGGACCTGGAACTGGACGCGGCGGAGAAATCCCTGGCCGGTTCTGCGGACAGTGACGACAAGGATGATCTCGCCGATCTGGATCTGGAGATGCCAGCTGACGAGCCGACCCCGTCGCCGGATCAGGCCGCATCCCTCGAAGACTTGCTGGGCGACGATGATCTGCAGCTGGACGACCAGGACGACAGCCTGTCTCTGGATGAGGAGCCAGTTGAGGAAGAGTCACAGCCTGAGCCGCAAGCCCCGGTTGCTGCCGCTGAGCCGGAAGACGACATTGAGCCGTCTGTTGCACCCCAGGCCTCCGGCGATGTGCTGGGTGACGAGGACGATTTCGACTTCCTCGGTGAGACCGACGAAAACGCTACCAAGCTGGATCTGGCCAAGGCCTATATCGACATGGGTGATAGCGAAGGTGCCCGTGATATCCTCAACGAGGTGATCTCTGAAGGTAGCGATCAGCAACAGGCGGAAGCCCGTGAGCTGATGGGGCAGGTTGGTTAATCCTCTGCCGCTAGGAAAAAAGGGGGCGATGCCTTAAGGTATCGCCCCCTTTTTGTTTTAGTTGCGAGTTGAACGTTCGGCGTTGAAACAGCGTGTGGTGGTGGGGCGTTGAACGTTGATCGCCCTGCCCGTGAAGCAGGCCTCCACATGCGGGTTTATCTTGTCGGCTGGTTAGCACTTCGGTTCGCGATTTAACTTTCAGCTTTGACCTTTCAACTGAGGTTGTCATGGCCCGGATCGCCCTTGGAATTGAATACGACGGTACCGACTTTCGTGGCTGGCAGACCCAGCAAGCCGGTGTAAGAACCGTGCAGGAATGCCTTGAGAAAGCGCTATCGAAAGTAGCGGACCATCCTGTCTCTGTGGTCTGTGCCGGTCGCACCGATGCGGGCGTGCATGGCACCGGCCAGGTGGTGCATTTTGACTCCAATGCCCCCCGGGAAATGAAAAGCTGGATCATGGGAGGCAATACCAACCTGCCTCGGGATGTGACTGTGCGCTGGGCCACCCCGGTAAGCGAAGATTTCCACGCGCGGTTTTCTGCTGTCAGTCGCCGCTATCGTTACGTGATCTACAACCACTCACGCCCACCGGCCTTGTATCGCAATCAGGTGACTTGGAATTATCGGCCGCTCGATCTCAACGCCATGCGTGAAGCGGCTGGCCACCTGGTTGGCAGCCACGATTTTACCGCTTACCGCAGTGTGCACTGTCAGGCGAAGTCACCGCACAAGACCCTGCACAGTCTGAAACTGCATGAAATTGGCAAGGTGATCGTGCTGGAAGCTCATGCTAACGCCTTCTTGATGCATATGGTGCGTAATATGGCAGGTGTGCTGATGACGATCGGTGCGGGCAAGCGACCAGCCCATTGGGCTCGTGAGGTGCTGGAATCCGGGGATCGTCGCAAGGGGGCAGCAACAGCACCACCCTTTGGCTTGTACCTCGTGGACATCGAATACCCGGACCATTTC
The DNA here is from genome assembly GCF_947258575.1 of uncultured Alcanivorax sp. Taxonomy (GTDB): domain Bacteria; phylum Pseudomonadota; class Gammaproteobacteria; order Pseudomonadales; family Alcanivoracaceae; genus Alcanivorax. The sequence continues at coordinate 182,320 of NZ_CAMYIV010000003.1, read as the reverse complement.
GATTTACCCAGAGAGCCGCTTGGCCCCCTGTGGTTGCCGCATTCTCTTGAGGCATAATGAGCAACGGGGCAGTGGTGAATGATTTATGGCTAATGCCCCGAAACATCCCTAATCCGCCGGGCTTTTGATACACTGGAGAACCCATGACCATACCCCGGGTCAAAATCTGTGGCATCACCCGCATCGAAGATGGACTGGCGGCGGCAAACGCCGGTGCCGATGCCATTGGTCTGGTGTTTTACGAGCCCAGCCCCCGTTACGTGACGGTCGCCAGGGCGGCGGCAATATGTGCCAGTTTGCCACCGTTTGTGACCACGGTTGGTTTGTTCGTGAATGCGTCGCAAGCCGCCATTGACCATGTGTTGGCTCAGGTGCCGCTGGATCTGCTGCAATTTCATGGTGATGAGCCCGCGCAGTTCTGCTCCCGTTTTTCGCGTCCCTGGATCAAGGCGGTGCGAATGAAAGATGATGTGGATCTGTATCGTTACGCGATGGAATATCGGGAAGCGGCTGGGCTTTTGGTGGATAGCTATGTGCCCGGTGTCCCTGGTGGTACCGGTGAGACGTTTAACTGGGGCAGATTACCCAAGGATCTGCCCCTTCCCGTGGTGCTGGCCGGTGGCCTGCATCCGGGCAATGTGGCCGATGCCGTAGCACAGGTGCGGCCTTGGGCGGTGGATGTCAGTGGCGGCGTTGAGCAGAAGACTGTTCAGGGCGGCCGCAGTGGAGGGGTCAAGGACCCATCCGCCATCCGCGCCTTTATCAAAAGTGCGAAAATACGAGGAGTAGCTGGTGTCTGAACGCCCTGATTTTTCTGCTTTTCCTGACGCCCGAGGCCATTTCGGCCAGTTTGGCGGCTGTTTTGTTTCCGAGACCCTGATGGGGGCTCTGGACGATCTGGCCGCTATGTATGAGCGTCTCAAGGATGATCCGCAGTTCCGTGCGGATTTCGACTATGACCTGGCCCACTATGTTGGCCGTCCGTCCCCGCTGTACCTGGCGGAGCGATGGTCGAAGCAGCTCGGCGGTGCAAAGATCTGGCTCAAGCGTGAAGACCTGAACCATACCGGTGCCCACAAGGTGAACAACACCATTGGCCAGGCGCTGTTGGCCAAACATATGGGCAAGCCGCGGGTGATTGCGGAAACCGGGGCAGGGCAGCACGGTGTGGCAACGGCCACTGTGGCGGCTCGGCTGGGTCTCAAGTGTCAGGTGTATATGGGCGCTGAAGACGTGGAGCGGCAAAAGCTCAACGTCTACCGTATGAAGCTGCTGGGCGCTGAGGTGATTCCGGTGACGTCCGGTTCAAAAACCCTCAAAGACGCCATGAACGAGGCAATGCGTGACTGGGTAACCAACGTAGATGATACCTTCTACATCATCGGTACCGTGGCCGGCCCGCATCCGTATCCGCTTCTGGTGCGTGACTTCCAGTGCGTGATCGGTCGTGAAGCCCGCGAGCAGAGCCTCAAGCAGGCGGGCAAGTTGCCTGATGCGCTGGTGGCATGTGTCGGAGGTGGTTCCAATGCCATTGGCCTGTTCCATCCTTTCCTCAATGATGATGGTGTGGCCATGTATGGCGTGGAAGCTGCGGGTGACGGTATCGAAACCGGCCGCCATGCAGCGCCGTTGAGTGCCGGTCGTCCGGGTGTATTGCACGGTAACCGTACCTACCTGATGGAAGATGATAACGGCCAGATCATCGAAACCCATTCCGTGTCTGCTGGCCTGGATTATCCCGGTGTGGGCCCCGAGCATTCCTGGCTGAAGGACCTGGGTCGGGTAAATTATGTGTCGGCGGATGACAAGGAAGCCCTCTCGGCGTTCCGTGAGCTGACCCAGGTAGAGGGCATCATGCCGGCTCTGGAATCGGCTCATGCGCTGGCCTATGCTCGCAAACTGGCTCCGACCATGTCTCCGGATCAGGACATCGTTATCAACCTGTCCGGTCGTGGAGACAAGGATATTCTGACTGTCGCCGCCATCGATGGCATTGAATTTTAAGGAGCAGTAATGCGTCGTATTGAAAGCTGTTTTCAGCGGTTGGCCGAGCAGAAGCGCAAGGCCTTGATTCCCTTTGTGACCGCCGGTGATTCCAGTAAGGAAGTGACAGTGCCGTTGATGCACGCCATGGTGGAAGCGGGTGCCGACATCATTGAGCTGGGCGTGCCTTTCTCGGACCCCATGGCCGATGGCCCGGTGATCCAGAAGGCCTGTGAGCGGGCCCTGGCCCATGGTACCTCCACCCATGATGTGCTGGCCATGGTCAAGGAGTTCCGCGAGCGCGATACCCAGACCCCGGTCGTACTGATGGGCTATCTGAACCCGGTGGAGGCGCTTGGCTACGAAAATTTTGCCAAGGCCGCCTCGCAAGCCGGCGTGGATGGCATCTTGCTGGTGGACCTGCCGCCGGAAGAAGCCCTGGAAATCAAGCCGGTGATGGATGCCCACGAGCTGGACATGATTTTCCTGGTGGCGCCCACTACGTCGGATGCCCGTATCAAGCTGATTGGCAAGGCCGGCTCCGGCTACTTGTATTACGTTTCCTTGAAGGGCGTGACCGGCTCCGCATCACTGAATGTGGACGAGGTAGCCGGACGGGTTGAAACAATTCGCAACCTTGCTCAATTGCCCATTGGTGTCGGCTTTGGTATCAAAGACGCTGAATCTGCACAGGCGGTGAGCCGGGTGTCCGATGGTGTGGTCGTTGGTAGTGCTCTGGTGAACCAGATTGCTGCCAATCCGGATAACCCGGAGGCGATCAACAAGGCCATCAGTGACATCCTGGCCGCCATGCGCAACGCTATGGATCAGTAACGGGACCTTTGCATGAGCAACAGCAACTGGCTGGAGAAAATCCTGCCTGCAGTACGTCGCCCCCAGGAAAACCGGCGCAACAACATTCCCGAGGGGCTGTGGCGTAAATGCCCGCGCTGCGACGGGGTGGTGTACCGGCCCGAACTGGACCGCAACATGGATGTTTGCCCGAAGTGTGAGCATCACCTGCGAATCAATGCCCGGCGGCGGCTCAAGCTGTTTCTGGACGAGGGGCCGCAGACGGAAATCGGTGCCGAACTGGCGCCAGTAGACCGTCTCAAGTTCAAGGACTCCAAAAAGTACAAGGACAGACTGGTGGCTGCCCAGAAAGCCACCGAAGAGAACGATGCCCTGATTGTCCTGAAAGGCGCCCTGCACGGTGAGCCCCTAGTGGCCTGTGCCTTCGAGTTCAACTTCATGGGTGGTTCCATGGGCTCGGTGGTCGGCGAGCGTTTTGTTCGCGCGGTGGATGTGTGCCTGGAGCAGAAGCTTCCGCTGGTGTGTTTCTCGGCAAGTGGCGGCGCGCGCATGCAGGAGGCGCTTTTCTCCCTCATGCAGATGGCCAAGACCAGCGCGGCGCTGGAAAAGATGCGCCAGGCGGGGTTGCCGTTCATCTCTGTGCTGACCGATCCAGTGTATGGCGGTGTGTCTGCGTCCCTGGCCATGCTGGGTGATGTGAATGTGGCTGAGCCCAATGCCCTGATCGGCTTTGCCGGACCCCGGGTGATTGAACAGACCGTGCGACAGAAATTACCCGAGGGGTTCCAGCGCAGTGAATTCCTGGTTGATCACGGTGCCATCGACATGATCGTGTCTCGCCACGATATGCGCGATACCCTCCATCGCCTGCTGGCGAACATGATGGGCTGGCCCCTCCAGACTGTTGATGACTGAAGACTCTGCCGCTTCCGTTCTGGCCGCCTGGCTGGAGCGGATCGAGGCCATGCATCCCACCGAAATCGAACTGGGTCTGGAGCGCATCCGCCAAGTGGCACGTCGTCTTGGGGTGGATTCCATGCCGGTGCCGGTGATCACCGTGGCTGGTACCAATGGAAAAGGCTCCACCCTGCGCCTGATGCAGGTTCTGGCTGAGCGCCATGGCCGTCGAGTCTGTCTCTACACCTCTCCTCATCTGCATCGTTTCAATGAGCGTGTGTGTCTGCCCGACGGTTTAGCCTCGGATCAGCAGCTCTGTGAGGCGTTTTCGCAGGTGGAACAGGCTCGTCAGGGTATCTCGCTGACCTATTTCGAGTTCAGTACCCTGGCGGCACTGTGGCTCTTCCGGCGCAGCGAGGCGGATCTGGTGCTACTGGAAGTCGGTCTGGGTGGCCGGCTTGATGCGGTGAATATCGTCGACCCGAATGTGGCGGTGGTCACCTCTGTAGGACTGGATCACCAGGACTGGCTGGGTGACACCCGCGAGGCCATTGCCGGGGAAAAATGCGGCATTGCTCGTTCCGGCAGACCGCTGGTTTTCGGTGAGGCAGACTGGCCGAACAATCTGTCGGCCCTGGCAGAGCGCTATGGGGTTGAGCCGGTGTTCGCCGGGCGGGAGTTTCGCCTCAATGAGCAGGGAGTCACGCTCGGTGATGGTGGTGAGTTGGGCTTTCCCGGCAGGGTGACCCTGGGTCGGGATAACCTGGCGACCGCGTGTCAGGCGCTTGTTCTGGCTGGGGTCCCGGTTACTACACAGGACTGCATGGCGGTGGCCGATGTGCCGCTGTTCGGGCGTTGTGAATTTCGCCAGTTGCAGGGACACCCCTGCTGGTTTGATGTGGGGCATAATCTGGCGGCGGTGACCCGCTTCCTGCAACTGTTGCCACCCTGCGAAGGTCGGCGGCATCTGGTGTTCGGAATGATGGCGGACAAGCCCATTGAGGATGTGGTGGCGTTATTCGCCGACCAGCCGGTGAGCTGGCACCTCGCTGCCCCGGCCATGGCTCGGGCAGCATCGCCATCCAGGCTGGCAGCTGCGTTGCCGGCGCAGGCGCCATCCAGTCAGTATGAGAGTATCTCCGAGGCACTGAGGGGAGCCCTGGGCGCTGCACAGAGCAGCGATCAGGTGCTAATCTTTGGGTCTTTCTATACCGTTGCGGAAGCGAGGGGAGAGCAAGGTGGATAAACGAACCCGCCAGCGCATTATCGGCATTGTCCTGTTGTTGGTTCTGGCGGCTGTCCTGGCGCCCTTTGTGTTCCGGTCTCCGGAGCAGATTCGCAATGCGCTGGATATGCAAATTCCGGATCAGCCAGAGATGACCGCGGTGAATGTGGAGCCGGTGGTCTCAGAAGAGATGGAAAGCGCTGCAGCGGAGCGTATCCAGTCCGAGCGTGACGCTGTCAAAGAGGCGGCCCAAGAGCAGTTGCGGGCCGAGACGGACAGCGCCGATGAATCTCCTGCTGATGCCCGTGAAGACAGCCAGGCAGCGCCGATTATCGACGACGCGCCCGTGCCACCGCCGGTCAAACCGGATGATAGCCCGGTTCTGGCCGGTTTCGTGGTCCAGGTGGGCAGTTATTCCAGTGCTGATAATGCTGCAGGTGTGGTGGACAAGCTGAAAGCCGCTGGCTACCGGGCCTATAGCGAAACCGACAGCCACCAGGGCAAGGTCGTTCATCGCGTCATGGTGGGCCCGGAAATCCACAAGAAGGATGCCGAGCGAACCCGCCAGCAGCTGGCGGATGACAGTCGTTTTGGCTTCAAGGGGCTGGTGCGGATTTATGCACCCTGATTGCCAGCGCCCATCGGGCGTATCCATGGGCAAGTGCTCCTGCCTCTGTTAAACTTCGCCCTCTGAATTTTCCGGGCAGCCGGGTGCGGACAAGCGCGCCGGGTTGCCTCAGGAATCAAGCCGGTGAGAGCACGCTTTACATGAATCTGGCAGACGCCATCATTCTGATCGTCATCGCAATTTCCGCTTTGCTGAGCGTGCGCCGTGGCTTCACCCGCGAAGCCTTTTCATTGCTCACCTGGGTGGCTGCCTTTATCATCGCGCGCCTGTTCAGCCCGGCCCTGGATCTCCTTATTCAAGATCAGATTGCCACCCCCAGCCTGCGAGCCGCCGTTGCTTTCGGTTTGCTGTTTGTGCTGACGCTGGTGGTGGGCGCCCTGATTAACCATCTGCTCGGTGAATTGATCCGTGTTACCGGGCTGAGCAGCACTGATCGCTTACTGGGGATGGTCTTCGGCGCCTTGCGAGGAGTGCTGCTGATGGTCGTGCTGGTAGCCTTGGGTCGGCATATGTTTGGCGCTGACCCGTGGTGGCAAGAATCCACTCTGGTTCCGCATCTGGTCATGATGGAAGCGTGGACTCGGGACATGGGTGAGAAGCTGCTCGCCCTGGTCATGAACGTATAAGCAACGAGGGTGTGTATGACATCATTGATATCGATGGTGTTAGCAGGCCCTAACGAGAGGAAAGTACCATGTGCGGCATTGTGGGCATTGTCGGCCATCGCTATGTGAACCAGGGCATCTATGATGCGCTGACAGTCCTTCAGCATCGGGGGCAGGATGCAGCCGGTATCGTTACCTGTGACGGGGATCGTCTCTATCTGCGCAAGGACAATGGCATGGTGCGCGACGTGTTTCGCACCCGCCATATGCGCCGTCTGGTGGGGAACATGGGCATTGGCCATGTGCGCTATCCCACAGCCGGCAGCTCCAGTTCGGCCGAAGCCCAGCCGTTCTATGTGAATTCGCCCTACGGCATCACCCTGGCTCACAACGGCAACCTCACTAACGCTGAGGCACTGGCGGAGCACATTTTCCGGGCTGATCTGCGCCATATCAATACCACCTCCGATTCCGAGGTGCTGTTGAATGTGTTCGCTCACGAATTGCAGAGCATTGGCAAGCTGCAGCCAGAACCAAACGATATTTTTGATGCCGTGGCCGCGGTTCACAAGCGGGTCGAAGGCGCCTATGCAGTGGTGGCCATGATCACCGGTTACGGCATTCTGGCATTCCGCGACCCCCACGGTATTCGTCCGGTCTGCTTTGGGCGCAAGGATACGCCCAGCGGCCCCGAGTACATGGTGGCTTCCGAGTCTGTGGCTTTGTCTTCCCTGGGCTTTCATATCGAACGAGACCTGGAGCCGGGTGAAGCCATTTATATTACTGCCGAAGGGGAAATGCACACCCGTCAATGTGCCGATAAACCCAGCCTTCACCCATGCATTTTCGAACAGGTTTACCTGGCTCGTCCTGACTCGATCATCGACGGTATCTCGGTGTACAAGGCGCGTTTGCGCATGGGTGAGAAACTGGCGGAGAAAGTGGAGCGAGAGTGGCCGGATCACGATATTGACGTGGTGATTCCAATTCCGGATACCAGCCGTACTTCGGCCCTGCAGATGGCCAATCACCTTGGCGTCAAATACCGCGAAGGTTTTATCAAGAACCGTTATATTGGCCGCACCTTCATCATGCCCGGCCAACAGCAGCGCAAGAAGTCGGTACGCCAGAAACTCAATGCCATCGAGCTGGAATTCAAGGGCAAAAATGTGCTGCTGGTGGATGATTCCATTGTGCGCGGCACCACCTGTAACGAGATCATCCAGATGGCGCGCGAAGCCGGCGCCAAGAAGGTGTATTTTGCCTCCGCGGCGCCAGCAGTACAGTTCCCCAATGTCTATGGCATCGATATGCCGGCTGCCCAGGAGCTGATTGCCCACGGTCGTACCACCGAGGAAATCGGCAAACTGATTGGTGCGGACAAATTGATCTATCAAGATCTGGAAGATCTGGTGGAAACGTGCAAGGAAGGCAATCCCGGAGTGGAGTCCTTTGACTGTTCCGTGTTCAATGGAATCTATCTGGCAGGAAACATCACACCGGAATACCTGGCCAGCCTGGAAGCACGGCGCAATGATATGGCCAAAGGCAGTAATGAAAAAACCCAGGCACTGGCGGATAACGAGATTATCGACCTGCACAACACAAACTGAGTAAGACCCAAGGGAAAATTGAGGCTATCAATGAACGATCTTGATCCGACACAACTCGATGTGGAAACGCTGGCAATCCGCACTGCACAGTTGCGTACGGACGAGATGGCGCACTCGGATCCGATTTTCCTGACCTCCAGTTTTGTCTATGAAAGCGCCGCCCAGGCGGCAGCGCGATTTGGCGGGCAGGAACCGGGCAATATCTATTCCCGTTTCACCAACCCGACCGTACGTGCTTTTGAACAGCGCCTGGCTGCGCTGGAAGGAGGGGAGGCCTGTGTGGCCTTTGCCTCCGGTATGGCCGCCATCAGTGGCACTTTCTTTTCCTTGTTGGCACCAGGCGATCATATCGTCAGCTCCCGCAGTGTGTTCGGTACCACCAATGTGGTATTTGACAAATATCTGTCCAAATTCGGCATCGAGACGTCGCTGGTGGACCTTAGCGACCTGAAGGACTGGGAAGCGGCAATCCGCCCGGAAACCCGTATCTTGTATCTGGAAACGCCGTCCAATCCGCTATCGGAAATTGGTGATATACGTGCCTTGGCCAAACTGGCCCATGACAACGGTGCCTTGCTGGTGGTGGATAACTGTTTCTGCACACCGGCCTTGCAGAAACCGCTGGAGCTGGGCGCGGATATCATTATTCACAGTGCCACCAAATACCTGGATGGTCAGGGTCGCTGTCTTGGTGGCGCGGTGGTCGGGCGTAAAACGGAAATGGAAGAAGTGCTGGGTTTTGTCCGCTCCGCGGGTGCCTGCATGAGCCCATTCAACGCCTGGGTATTCCTGAAGGGGTTGGAAACACTGTCGTTGCGAATGGAAGCACAGAGTGCGCGCACTCAGGCGTTGGCCGAGTGGCTGGAAAGCCAGCCGGGCATCGTGCGGGTGCACTATGCGGGTCTTAAGAATCATCCCCAGCATGCACTGGCCGGTAAGCAGCAGTCCGGTTACGGTGCGGTCATGTCCATTGAAGTAGAAGATGCCGCGGGTAACCGGGATAGACAGGCAGCCTGGCGCTTTATTGATGCCACCCGACTGATTTCCATTACCGCAAACCTGGGGGATGTTAAAACGACGATTACGCATCCGGCGTCAACCACCCATGGGCGCGTGAAAGAGGAAGAAAAACAACGGGCCGGGGTTACCGAAAACCTTATCCGTCTGGCCATTGGCCTGGAATCGGTCAAGGATCTCAAGGCAGATTTGAGCCGCGGGTTACAGGCGCTCGGTAGCGCATAAAACGAGACGTTGCATACATAGCAACCTGTGAACAGAAAACGCTTTGGCATGCCGCGTGAAGCGTGCAGCCTGTTGCGTTTGAAAGGGGAACCATGCAGGCACTGGATAAAGCCCTGGCCCAGGTGGGCCGTGTGGTACTGGGCAAAGAAGAACAACTGAAGCTCGCGCTTACCTGCATGCTGGCCAATGGCCATCTGCTTATCGAAGACCTGCCCGGCATGGGCAAAACCACCCTTGCTCATGCCCTGGCCAGGGTGTTCAAGCTTGAGTACCGGCGAGTGCAATTCACCAGTGACATGTTGCCGGCGGATATTCTCGGCGTCTCCGTATTCGACCCCAACACCCAGCAATTCTCCCTTCGCGAAGGGCCGGTGTTCACCCAGTTGCTGCTGGCCGATGAGATCAACCGGGCCACACCGAAAACCCAGAGCGCTTTGCTGGAAGCCATGGAAGAGCGACAGGTGACCCTGGATGGGGTAACCCGTCCCTTGCCTCAACCGTTCTTTGTTGTCGCCACCCAGAACCCGGTGGACCAGGCGGGCACGTTTGTGTTGCCTGAATCCCAGCTTGACCGTTTTCTGATGCGGATTTCTCTGGGTTACCCAGCTCCGGAAGTGGAGTTGCAGTTGCTGGCCGGTGGCGACCTGCGCGAGCAGGTTCGCGAACTGCAGGCTGTGATTAACAGTGAAGGACTGATCAAATTGTCACGGGTAGTGGGCAAGGTCCGCGCCAGCCATGAGCTGCTGGACTATGTACAGCGTTTGCTGGATGCCACTCGTTCTGATGATCGTTTCGTTGCTGGCCTCTCTCCCCGTGCCGGGCTGGGTTTGCTAAAGGCAGCCCGGGCATGGGCCCTGGTCAGTGGCCGGGATTATGTGCTGCCGGAAGATGTGCAAGCGGTATGGCCATCCGTGGCGGAGCACCGTCTCAGTGCTCGTCAGGGGGGGAGTGTGGCGGCCATTACCCAGTCCCTGCTGCAGTCCGTACCCGTCATCCGCCGCTAGCCCATGCAGCTGCCGGCGCCGATACGAAACCTTTACGAACGCTGGCTGGCCCGGCGTTTGCCGCCGGCCAGACAGATCGTGCTGGATCAACGACGCATCTTTATCTTCCCCACCGGTTACGGTTTCTTTTATCTGCTGGTCGCGGCGTTGTTGTTCATCGGTGGCATCAATTATGAAAATAACCTGATCCTGGCCTTGTCCTTCCTGCTCGCCAGCCTGTTTATGGTGGCAATTCTGCATACCTTCCGGAATCTGTCTGCTCTGGGTATACGTAACGGTGGCAGCGAATCCGGTTTTGCCGGAGAAGAAGGGGCGCTGGAAATCGTATTGTTTGCCCAGCGACGAGAGCATCATTGCGTCTGGCTACGCTGGCGTGGCCAGGACGATCAGCAGATCAGCATCCGCCGAGGCGAAGAAGAAAGTTTGTGGCTGAACCTGCCTCTGGCAAAGCGGGGCAGGGTGATGGCGCCACGTCTCAAGGTGGAAAGCCGTTTTCCGCTCGGGCTGCTGCGTACCTGGTCCTATGTATCGCTGGATCATTATTGCCTAGCCTGGCCGCGACCTGAGGAAAGCCTGGATTGCCCGGCAGATGGCGGTAAGGAAAATCAGCAGGCGTTCAGTAGTGGCCAGTCAGGGAATGACGAATTTCAGGGACTGCGCAGCTACATCCCCGGGGACTCCCTTCGCCGGGTAGACTGGAAAGGTTATGCACGGGGCCGCGGGCTGAATACCAAGCAGTTCGAAGAGCCGGTGGGTGGCCGCCTTTGGTTGCGTTGGGATCGTTTGCAGGGGCTTGGCGAGGAGCAGCGTCTGTCAGTGCTGAGCTACTGGATTTTGCAACTGGATCCACAGCGTCAACCCTATGGTTTGAAGTTGCCGGGCCTGACACTTGCGCCGGATACCGGTGACGTGCATCGCTGGCGGCTGCTGGACGCCCTGGCCAGTTATCCGGATTTTTGAGGTTCTTCATGGCGCGCATTTATCAGGTTCCGTCCCATACCCGACTCTGGCTCGCTCTGGCGGTCTTGCTGTGCTCCATACCGCAACTGGTCAAAGGACCTCTCTGGCAGGCCGGGTTATTGGTGCTGGTGATTCTGATTCGCTGGTTGGTGGAGCAGCAGCGTCTGACGTTGCCGGGTCGCATGGTTCGTTCGTTGCTGTTGATTGGCGCTGTTGCGCTGACCTTTTATAGCTTTGGTAGATTGTACGGCCCTGAAGCAGGCGTTGCCTTGCTCGTCAGCCTGTTTGCGCTCAAGTATCTGGAAGTGGTGCAGCAACGCGATGCCTATGTAGTGATTGTTCTGGGGTATTTCGTTTGTGGAACGGCGCTGCTGTTTTCCCAGACACCAGGAATGTTTCTCTATGTGGTCCTTTGCATGACGGTCCTTACTTCCTGTCTGGTGGGGATTAATCACAGTGATACCCGTGCCAGTGGCTTTCTGCATGGCAAGCGAGCGTTGGTGATTACCTTGCAGAGCATCCCCCTGATGATGGTGTTGTTCCTGTTGGTGCCTCGTGTGGCGCCGCTGTGGAATATGCAGGTAGGGGGGGACAAGGCAAGGACTGGCATGAGCGACAGTATGTCGCCGGGCCAGATTAGCGAGTTGTCAGAATCCGCAGAGCTAGCTTTTCGGGTGGACTTTCAGGGTGATGTGCCGCCTCGGGCCCAGCGCTATTGGCGGGGGCTGACACTGAGCCACTATGACGGGCGTACCTGGCAGCAGGCAGTACCTAAGGGGCAGTTGGAATCGGAATATCTGTACCGACGAGGAACCGAAAAACCGGACTGGTACCGAAAGCTTGAGAGTCGCCGCTCTTACGAGCAAGAACGTTATCTTTACGAGGTAATTGCCGAACCCTCTCAGCGACGATGGCTGTTCAGTCTGGCTGTTCCCTTCCCGCTGGATGGTGATATGGCACTGGCCAAGGATATGCGTTTGGTGGCCAATCAACCAGTATCCCAGCGCTTGGCCTATCGGGTGGAAAGTGTTCCAGCTATCAATGAAGTTATCGGTCTGACGCCGCAAGAACGGCAATTAATGCTGTCATTACCGCAAAACGCGGGGAAAAAAGCCCGTGGTTTGGCGCACCAATGGCGTAAGGAAAGCAGTTCAGCCCGCGATATTTCCCAACGGGCGTTACGATATTTTCGCGATCAGCCCTTTCATTACACCTTGCGCCCGCCCCGGCTCACAGCGGATCCGGTGGATGACTTTCTGTTTCGGACCCGGCGGGGTTTCTGCGAGCACTATGCTTCTAGCTTTACCTTCCTGATGCGTGCGGCCGGTGTGCCGGCCAGGGTTGTGGTGGGGTATCAGGGTGGTGAGCAGAATGATATGGGTACTCATTTTTTAGTGCGCCAGTATGATGCCCATGCTTGGAGTGAAATCTGGCTGGAAGGGGAGGGATGGACCCGTGTTGATCCCACCGGCGCGGTTGCTCCTGATCGTATTGAGCTTGGACTCAGAGAAGCCCTTGAGAACAGCGAAGACGGCAGAGATTTGCTGGCTGATTTGGGCTTGCGGCGCTTCTCGGATGGCGGGTTATTCGCGAAAGTAAGCCAATGGATCGACTACGTTGATTTCCGCTGGCAGACCTGGGTGCTGGGCTACGATAGAGCCTTTCAGTCCGATTTTCTAGAAAGCCTGCTCGGAGCCGTTACGCCAGCGCGCATTGCCATTGCCCTTATCATCGCCGTTGCCATTTTGATGGGGTTCTATGCTTTTTTTCTATTGTGGCAGACCGGGAATGAAAAGCTGACCCTGATGGAACGGGAATACTGGCGGCTGCATCAGCGTGCCAGTGAACGGGGGCGGCCTCTGGTGGCGGGTCTTACTCCCATGCAACTGTGTCAGGCGATCAGTGAACAGTGGCCCCAGGCGGCGGTTGCTGCCGAGAACTGGGCTAAATACTATCAGAAGCTCCACTATGATCCGCTTTCACCGCCGGATAAACAGCAAAAGCGCCATTTACGCAGCCTGAGAAATCGCTTATACAAATTATTGGACTAGTGTGCTATCACTAGATCATGGCCCACCGGCCACGAGCTGCGATAACCGGTTGTTATGGAGAACGACAAATGCGCGCCGCAAATTACAAGAAAGGGCTCGAACTCACTGACCACAGCCCCTGGGCACAGGCCTTCTGGGACGATCTGGTACCGTTGAAAAACCGGGTGGTAGAGCATCCGGTGTTTGTGGAAATGGGGGCCGGGACACTCAGCCTGCCTCGTTTTCGCAGTGCCTTGCTGAATTTCTACCCGTTGGTTGAGAATTTCCCCAAATACATGGGCCTGAATCTGGCCAAGACCCAGCCGGGCCGTTACCCGGGGCACGAAGAAAGCAAGAATTGGTTGATCAGCAATATCAAGGTCGAACAGCGTCATGCCTACTGGTACCAGGACTGGGCCATGGGCTTTGGCATCACCCTGCAAGAGCTTGAGTTCGTCGCACCGCCGGCAGCCATGGACGCGGTCAATCATTACCTCTGGCATATGGGCCGACAGGCCAGCCTGGAGGAGGGATTGGCCGCTACCAATCTGGCCATTGAATGGGCCACCGGGGAATGGAGCCAGAGTGTGGTCAAGGGCATGCAGGCCTACCAGGAAAATGGAGTGGCCACCATCAACCGCCATTCCATGGCCTGGTTGCGGGCCCACGCCTCCTACGATGATGCGCATCCCCATGAGGCCATGGAGTTGATCAAGCTCACCTGTGCTGATGAAGCAAGCCGAGAGAGGGCTTTCAAAGCAGCGGCCAAAGGGCTCGAATACTACATTTTGGCATTGGACCACTGTTACTCAGCGTCGGACTGAGGCGACGGCTCACGCCTACAAAGCCGGGGAAACAGCCTGTTTGGCCTTGGTGGCTCTTCCCGGTTGTAAACTATTCACTATTAATTATTCACTGCCTCTACATATACACCTTCAGCTTTTCGCGAATGACCCGCTGGATTGCCTTGACCTCCATGGGTGAGCGGTCTGACAGCTTGGATGGCTGGATCCTGTGCAAGTGAAGCGAGGGAGAGTCCTTACGGAAGGCCCGCAGGTCTCCTTTGGTGATGACGGGGAGAAACGGTACCTCCTCGGTTTCCTTTTTCATCAGCGCCCATAAACCCACTTTCAGAGGCACCGGCTTGATGACCTTTTCATTGCCCTTGAGCAGTCGAAGGGTCAGAAAAAGCCCCTCTTTGTTGAAAAACTCGCCGGGCAAAATATGCATGCCGGTGGGGTGTACGCTATGTTCCCCGATATTGTTAAACGTATCGTGGTAGGCATAAGGGTTGGGCAGAATCACCAGCGAGCGATCATCGTCCGGCGGTATGGAAATATCGTAGTTTGTATAGAGCTGTTCCACCGGCGCACTGTAGACGCACAGCGTATCTTGGAACTGTTTGATAAAATTGACTGCCCGTTGGTGGTTGTCAAAGTCATTCAGTTTCCAGATGAGGTGCTCAGGAATCCCCAAGTCGTTCATCATAAATCACTATATCGAGTAGTTATTAATTCTTAGTTGGTGATGTTCAGAATATAGCATAGGTACCCTCTATCACCAGCGGTATTGCCAGATCAGCATGACCAAGAGTGACTACCGTCACTCTGCCGGAGCAATGGACAGAACAAATGCAGAAAGAATTTCCCGTTGATGATGTTGTCGTGCCATTGCGTGACGCCTTGCTGGATGTGGGCTGTGCGATTCTGGAAGCGCCGCCCGGCGCCGGAAAATCCACCCGGGTGCCGCTACGGCTGCTGGACAGTTTCGGCTCTGGCCAGGGCCGTATTCTGATGTTGGAGCCACGTAGGGTGGCGGCCCGTTCCGTGGCCAGCTTTATGGCCTCCCAGCTTGGCGAGCCAGTCGGGCAAACCGTTGGTTACCGGACTCGCACGGATACCCGTGTTAGTGCCGCTACCCGGTTGGAAGTGGTCACTGAAGGGGTGCTAACACGCATGGCATTGAGTGATCCGGAGTTGCAGGGCATCACACTGGTAATCTTTGATGAGTTCCATGAACGCTCCCTGAATGCGGATCTGGGATTGGCGCTGGTCAGGGAAATCCGCGAGGCATTCCGGCCTGATCTGGGGCTGCTGGTAATGTCCGCCACCCTTGATTGCGGACCGCTGGTGACCCTGCTGGATGCTCCGGTGATTCGCAGTGAAGGGCGCAGTTTTCCGGTCGATGTGATCTATCGACCGCCGGCCCCCCGTCAGGATTGGCGTGATCACTGCGTCCAGCAAATTCGCTCTGTGGTCGGTGATGCCCAGGTGGTACTGGTGTTTCTGCCCGGCCGAGGGGATATCCAGCGGGTGGCTCGGGGTCTGTCTGAATCCGGACTCAGCTTGCCGATTGCCGAGTTGCATGGAGGTCTGCCGCTGGCCCAGCAACAGCAGGTGCTGGAGTCAGCCAGAAACGGCGATGCCCTGATTGTGCTGACCACCAATGTGGCGGAAACCAGTCTCACCATCGAGGGGGTCACCCACGTGATTGATAGTGGCCTGGCCCGGGAACCGGCCTATGATCCGGCCCGCCACCGTAGCCGGTTGGTAACGCGTCGGATCAGTGAGGCCAGCGCCCGCCAGCGCAGCGGGCGGGCGGGGCGATTAGGGCCCGGTTGCTGTCTGCGGTTATGGTCCGAGTCCGAGGTCATGGCCAGTCATCAGAAGCCGGAAATAGCCCGAGTAGCGCTGGATCAGCTGGTGCTCGATCTGGCCCGCTGGGGATGCCGAGAGCCGCAGCAGATGCACTGGCTGGACCAACCGCCAGCGCCGGCCTGGCAGAGCGCGGTGGCCAGGCTTCGCGATGGTGGGGCGCTGGATGTGCATGGCGGACTGACAGAGCATGGTGCAGCCATCGCCCGCCTGGGAATCGAGCCGGCACTGGCCATGCTGATACTGGCAGGCAGAGAGCAGGGTCTGCCGGTGGCCGCCGCGCGAGTCGCTGCCTTGTTGTCCGAGCGGGGCATCCTCAATGGTCAGGGCGTGGATTTACGTCGTCGCCTGCGGGCACTGGAAACCAACCCTGACCGTCACAGACTGCTACTGGCTGAAGCGCAGCGACTAGTGCCAGGCAAACCGCGCGATAGCACTGACTGGCGGAATGGTCTGGGTGAACTGCTGGCCCGGGTCTACCCACGACAGGTGGCTCGCCTGCGTCAGGCGCAGGGCAATCGATACCAGATGATGGATGGCCCCGGTGTACAGCTGCCACCGGGAGACAGTCTGGCTGGCACACAATGGCTGTTGATTCTGGACACGGATGGCCAGCCCCGGGATGCCCGCATCCGACTCGCCATGCCGCTGGAAGAGGCAGATCTGCAAGCAGTCATGGCACAGCAGGGACAGTGGCATGAGAAGATTGGCTGGGATAGAGAGCGCCAGCGGGTAACCGGTTGGCGCCAACATAGCCTGGGCGCCATTGTCCTGCAGAGCCAGCCCATGGAATCGTTGAGCGCGGATCAACAGATTGAGGGTCTGCTGGAGGGGTTGCGTGCGGAGGGTTTGAAGCTGTTGCCTTTGTCTGAGGGCAGGCGGCAGTGGCAGGCGAGGGTGAAAAAACTGGCGGCTGTGGACGAAGACGGCTGGCCGGATGTCAGTGATGCGGCCTTGCTTGAAAATCTGGAAAGCTGGCTGGCGCCGTTTCTGGTCGGCATGCGCACGTTGCAGGACCTGCAGAAGGTAGCAGTGCGTGACGCCCTCAATGTGTTGCTGACGGCAGACCAGCACAAGCGTCTGCAACGCTGTATGCCTGAGACTGTCGCCATTCCCACCGGGCGGCGGGTGCAACTCGATTACACGGGGGATACGGTGGTGCTGGCCGCCAAGCTTCAGGAGCTGTTCGGGCTCTCCCAACTACCGGTCATTGCTGAGGGCAGGCTGGCTATCAGTGCCCATCTGTTGACCCCGGCAGGACGGCCGGCAGCGATTACCGATAACCTGGAACGGTTCTGGCGAGAAAACTACCAGGCGGTTCGCAAGGACTTGCGTGGCCGGTACCCCAAACATCCCTGGCCAGAAGACCCTCTTGCGGCAGAGGCTACGGTGCTAACCAAGCGCCGCCTCAATGCTGGCCAGTAACGAGCTTGAGTATCGTTAACGCTTCCGCCACAACCAAAAACGCCCGGCATGAGCCGGGCGTTTTTGGTTCGTGAAGCGATCAGTCAATCTTAAACAGATTGAGCAACCGGGATCTTCACGGTATCTGCCACGTCCTGGTACTCCGCCATCTGGTCGAAGTTCAGGTAGCGGTAGATCTCGGAGGACATGGAATCGATGGTGTTCGCGTATTCCATATACTCTTCGGTGGTGGGCAGCTTGCCGAGGATAGACGCCACAGACGCCAGCTCAGCCGATGCCAGGTACACATCCGCACCCTGACCCAGACGGTTCGGGAAGTTACGGGTGGAGGTGGATACCGCAGTGGACTTCGGCGCGATGCGAGCCTGGTTCCCCATGCACAGGGAGCAGCCCGGCATCTCGGTGCGCGCACCGGCACTGCCGAAGATGTTGTAGTAGCCTTCTTCGGTGAGCTGGTGTTGATCCATCTTGGTCGGCGGAGCGATCCACAGACGGGTCGGCATGGTGCCGCTTTCCACTTTCTGCAGCAGTTTACCGGCGGCACGGAAGTGACCGATGTTGGTCATGCAGGAACCGATGAACACTTCGTCGATCTTGGCGCCAGCCACGTCGGACAGGGTCTTGGCATCGTCCGGGTCGTTCGGGCAGCACAGTACCGGTTCGTTGATCTGGTCCATGTCGATTTCGATGACGGTGTGGTACTCGGCATCGGCGTCGGCACGCATCAGGCTCGGGTTGGCCAGCCACTCTTCCATGCCCTGGATACGACGCTCAATGGTGCGGGCATCGCCGTAGCCATTGGAGATCATCCACTTGAGCATGGTGATGTTGGACTTCAGGTACTCGGTCACGCTGTCTTCCGACAGGGTGATGGTACAGCCGGCAGCGGAACGCTCGGCGGATGCATCGGACAGCTCGAATGCCTGCTCGACGGTCAGGTCGTCGAGACCTTCGATTTCCAGGACGCGACCGGAGAACACGTTGACCTTGCCGGCTTTGGCAACGGTCAGGTGGCCGTCTTTGATGGCCTGCAGTGGAATCGCGTGTACCAGGTCACGCAGGGTGATGCCCGGCTGGCGTTTGCCCTTGAAGCGAACCAGAACCGATTCCGGCATGTCCAGCGGCATAACGCCGGTAGCGGCAGCAAAGGCTACCAGGCCAGAGCCCGCGGGGAAGGAGATGCCCATGGGGAAACGGGTATGGGAGTCACCACCGGTGCCGACAGTGTCTGGCAGCAGCATGCGGTTCAGCCAGGAGTGGATGATGCCGTCGCCCGGACGCAGGGAGACACCGCCACGGTTCATGATGAAGTCGGGCAGGGTGTGCTGGGTTTCCACGTCAACCGGCTTGGGGTAAGCAGCGGTGTGACAGAAAGACTGCATCACCAGGTCTGCCTGGAAACCCAGGCAAGCGAGATCTTTCAGTTCATCACGGGTCATCGGGCCAGTGGTGTCCTGGGAACCCACGGTGGTCATCTTCGGCTCGCAGTACATGCCGGGGCGAACGCCGTCCAGGCCGCAGGCCTTGCCGACCATCTTCTGTGCCAGGGTGAAGCCCTTGTTGGAGTCGCCCGGTTGTTCCGGCTTGCGGAACAGTTCGGAAGGTGCCAGACCCAGGGCTTCGCGAGCCTTTGTGGTCAGGCCGCGGCCGATGATCAGGTTGATACGGCCGCCAGCGCGAACTTCGTCCAGCAGTACCTGGGAGCGTAGGTCGAATTCGGCAATCACTTCGCCGTTCTTTTCTACCTTGCCAGCGAACGGGTAAACGTCGATCTGGTCACCGGTTTCCATTTTGGAAACATCGCACTCGAAGGGCAGGGCGCCGGAGTCTTCCATGGTGTTGAAGAAGATGGGCGCGATCTTGCCACCGATGCAGACGCCGCCGGCGCGCTTGTTCGGTACGAACGGAATGTCGTCACCAAAGTGCCACAGCACGGAGTTGGTGGCGGACTTACGGGAGGAACCGGTACCCACAACGTCGCCCACGTAGGCAACGGGGAGGCCTTTGGCCTTCAGTTCTTCCATTTGCTTGAGCGGGCCGATTTCGCCGTCTTTTTCCGGGTGAATGCCTTCACGGGCATTCTTCAGCATGGCGTTGCCGTGCAGCGGGATATCCGGGCGGCTCCAGGCGTCCTGGGCCGGGGACAGGTCATCGGTGTTGGTTTCGCCGGTTACCTTGAAGACGGTCAGAGACATTTTCTCTGCCAGGTCTGCGCGATTGGTGAACCACTCGCCTTCAGCCCAGGACTCAATGACTTCCTTGGCCTTGGCGTTGCCGGCTTTCATCTTGTCTTCCACATCGTGGAAAGCATCGAAGACAAGCAGGGTGTGCTTGAGTTCGTCAGCAGCGATTTCTGCCAGTTCGGCATCATCCAGCGCTGAAACCAGCGTGGCCACATTATAGCCACCCTGCATGGTGCCCAGCAGCTGTACGGCACGTTTACGGTCGATCAGGGGAGAGCTGGCTTCACCGTTAACAATCGCGGTCAGGAAGGCGGCCTTCACGTAGGCGGCCTGGTCCACGCCCGGCGGTACGCGGTTAACGAACAGGTCCTGAATGAATTCTTCTTCGCCGGCCGGCGGGGTTTTCAGTAGTTCGACCAGCTCGGCAACTTGCTGCTCGTTCAACGGCTTGGGCGGCACACCGTCAGCGGCGCGCTCTTCAACATGTTTGCGATAGGCTTCTAGCACAGCGTTTCCCTCTTTACTCGAATTGGCTGATTTCTTTTGGAAATCAGTCTTTTAGGGTGTTACTGGGGGTTGGAATTGCGCGCGGAGTATAGCCGAAATGCCATCAACTGTTAAGCCAAACCGTGGTTACAGCCATTCATGTGATGAATACTCGCAATCACTGAAGGCGTGGTCAGTAGGGGGCTTTGTGGCCAGCGGGCGGTCGTCTGAAGCGTTTGTAGCTCCACAGGTACTGGGCGGGCTCTTCGTCGATCAGTCCTGCGATGGAGCGGTTCATGGCCTGGAGGGCGGTATCCAGATCTTCATCGGCGACTTGAGGGTCCGCCTGGCGCACGCGAATTTCGAAACCATGACCCTCAGGGAGTCGGCGAGCCCAGGCCATGAAGGTCACCGCGCCGGTCTGACGGATCAGCTTGCAGGCCAGTGTGCCCGTGTACGTGGGCTGGCCATAAAAGGGAGCGTGCCGGCCACTGCGGCGATCCGGCACCTGATCGGGCAGGATGGCAGTAAGCGCACCTTTCTTCATGGCGCGCACCAGACCGGCCACCCCTCGTGCAGTAGTCGGGTACATGGTGGACCCAAAGTGTTCGCGGCCGGAACGTATCAGATCATCCACTTCCGGCAGTCCCGAGGGGGCAAACATGGCATGCAGCCCGAATTCGGTGGCCAACCAGAAATTGAGTACCTCCCAGCACCCCAGATGGGGAGCCAGAATCATCACTGGTTTACCCTCCATGACAGCCTGGCGGAGGGGGGCGTCGCCATCCACTGCCACGATCCGTTTCAGTCCTTGCTCAGGGTGTCGCCAGAAAAGAGCAATCTCGAAGGTGTTGCGGGCGCTTTCAAGAAGGGACTGACGGGCCAGATGGTGTCGTTGTGTTTCATCCAGATGGGGGTAGCACAGGGCCAAATTGATTCGGGACACGCGCTGGGCCTCGCTGGGGAGTCGCGCCAGCAGTGCTCCGAACAGGCTGGCTATGCAGCGGTTCACAGCATATGGAAGACAGGCGATCAGTCGCAGCGTGGTGACTGCGGCTACACCTTTGATGCGTTGAATTGTCGGATTGGTTCGTCGGCCCATGGCGGGAGAGTATAGGACGCTGGACGCTGGATGCCAGACGCTTGAGGCTTAAAAGTCAAAACAGACGATACCAGTCGGTGTCCGGAGTGATTATGTACCGCTATAATGCGCGCCGACCCTGAGGACGCCATGCACGATATTTCCCACATCCAAGCATTTCTGCCCTGCGCCACTCCGCCAGCCTGGATCGACTGGGCGCTGCAGCACCCGGACACCTTGCTGATTGACCATGCCCATTGCGAGAAGAAGGCCGCGAGCACAGCCCTGAATCTCATGTTCCGCTATGTGGACCGACCGGAATTGCTGGACGCCCTGAGCCAGCTTGCTCGTGAGGAGTTGCTGCATTTTGAGCAAGTGCTGCAGATCATGCGCCAGCGCGGCGTCACCTATGACCACATGACGCCGGCCCGCTATGCCAAGGGCCTGCGCCAGCATGTGCGCACCAGCGAACCCGGGCGGCTCATCGACACCCTGATTGTCGGTGCCCTGATTGAAGCGAGAAGCTGCGAGCGCTTTGCTGCGCTGGCTCCCCACGTAGATGAGGAACTGGGCCGCTACTACCGCTACCTGCTGAAAAGCGAATCACGGCACTTCGAGGATTACCTGACCCTGGCCGAACAATATGCCGGCGAGCCGATCGGGGAGCGGGTGGATTTCTTCAAGGAAGTGGAACGGGAGCTGGTGGAGTCGCCGGATTCGGAGTTTCGGTTTCATTCGGGAGTACCACAGCAGTTAACAGTGAATCGTTAATAGTTAACAGCTGCGCGAGCAGAGATTGTCTGTACCCTTAAACAACGAGGCCGCGCTCATCTTATGGGCGCGGCCTGATGCCTTTGAAAATCAGAAGCACGCTTAACGCGCGCTGTTCACTGTTAACTGATTTCAAAGCTTTCCAGTCTTAAGCCCTTCTCACTGTCCGCCACAATCTGCCACCCCAGCTTGCCCCAATCACCCAACACCCAGCGTTTACCCTGGCCGTCGGCCAGCTCCACGTCGTGGACGTTGGGGCGGTGGGTATGGCCGTGGATCAAGTGTTTGACGCCGGCGTCTTCCATGACTCGGACTACTTCATCCGGGGTCACGTCCATGATGTTTTCCGCCTTGTTGGCGTTGTTGCCCTGGCTTTGCATGCGCATGCCCTGGGCGATCATGCGGCGTTCCTCCAGGGGCTTGGCGAGCATCCCCTGTTGCCACTGGGGGTTACGGGCCATGGTGCGAAACTGCTGGTAGGCCGTGTCCAGGGTGCAAAGGCTGTCGCCGTGCATCAGCAGGGCGTGGGTGCCATACAGATCCACCACGGTACCTTCGTCAAGTAAAGTACCGCCACAGGCGGCAGCGAAATCGTCACCGAGCATGAAGTCCCGGTTGCCGTGCATGAAGTAGAGCTGGCTGCCGTTGTCGCTGAAGCTGCGGAAGGCGCTGATCGCCTCCTGATTGAACGGGGTGTCATCGTCGTCGCCGATCCAGGCTTCGAACAAGTCGCCCAGTACGTAGAGCGCCTCTGCCTTACCGGCGTGGGCTTCGAGCAGCTTGCCCAGGGCTTGGAGATGTTCCGGTCGGGCCGGGTCCAGATGCAGGTCGGAAATAAACAGGGTGTAGCTCATGGTCACTGTGCGCCTTTTTCTTCTTCGCCGGCTGAATCCAGGCGGTAGGCTCGGGTAATCAGAATGGGCACTTGCGGCACGTCCCGCGCCAACATGCCGTTGAGGCGCTGGCTGGTAGTGCGTTCACGGGCAATGTTGTCCACCACCGCCATGCCGTCTGTGACCTTGCCAAAGACGGCATATCCCCAGCCACGGGCATTCTTGCCTGAAAAGTCCAGGTTGTCATTGTCGACCAGATTGATGAAGAACTGGGCGGTGGCCGAGTGCGGGTTGCCGGTGCGGGCCATGGCCAGGGTGCCACGCTCATTGCTCAGACCGTTGTCCGCTTCATTCTGGATCGGTGAGCGGGTGGCCTTGCGCTGCCCGCTCTGGTCAAAGCCGCCGCCCTGGATCATGAAACCGCGAATCACCCGGTGGAACTGGGTGCCGTCGTAGAAGCCGTCATCCACATACTTGAGGAAGTTGGCGACGGTCTGCGGGGCCTTGTCTTCGTAGAGTTCCACGGTGACCGGGCCGGCAGAGGTTTCCAGACGAACCTGCGGGTTGGCGAACAGCAGGGTCGGTAACAGGGCGAGCAGGGCAGTGACCAGAACGCGCATGGGCTCAGTCCTCGATCAGTTCAGCGGATTCGATCAGTACCGGCTCCACCGGCACATCCTGGTGGCCGCCGCTGTTACCGGTGGCTACATTGCGGATTTTTTCCACCACGTCCATGCCGTCACTGACCGCACCAAAGACCGCATAACCCCAGCCGTCCTGGCTGCGTTCCTTGTCCAGGAAGTGGTTGTCGGCCACGTTGATGAAGAACTGGGCGGAAGCGGAATGGGGGTCCGGGGTACGCGCCATGGCGATGGTGCCGGCCTTGTTGGACAGGCCATTGCCGGCCTCGTTCTGGATGGTGTCACGGGTGGGCTTCTGTTGCATATCTTCGTTGAAGCCGCCGCCCTGGATCATGAAGTTGCTGATAACACGGTGGAAGATGGTGCCGTCGAAGTGGCCATCCTTGACGTATTGAGCAAAGTTCTCGGTCGTAATCGGCGCTTTCTCTGCGTCCAGTTGCAGGGTGATTTTGCCGTAGGTTGTTGTCAGCACCACTTTCATCAGGTTTTCTCCGCAAGATGGGCCTGGTTGGGGTTTTTGTTCCCGGGCTGGCCCTGAGTCTTTGACTGTTGGGGGGCGTACAGTACACTAGCGCACCTTCATTTTCACCGTGAGAGCCTGCCCATATTCAGGCTCTCTGCCTTCCGGACTGGCCAAGACCCATGAGCGAAACGAAAGCGCCCAGCAATTTTATCAGACAGATCATCGACCGTGACCTCGCAGAAGGTAAAAACGACGGCCAGGTGGTGACCCGTTTTCCACCGGAACCCAATGGGTACCTGCATATTGGTCATGCCAAGTCTATCTGCCTGAACTTCGGGATTGCCGAAAGCTATAACGGCAGTTGCAATCTGCGCTTCGATGATACCAATCCCGAGAAGGAAGAGGATGAGTACATCCAGTCGATCAAGCAGGATGTGCAGTGGCTTGGGTTCACCTGGAATGGTCAGGAGAAGTTTGCCAGCGACTATTTCGACCGGCTTTATGAGCTGGCTGTGGAGCTGATCCACAAGGGGGTGGCCTACGTGGATAGCCTGAGTCCGGAGCAGATCGCGGAGTACCGCGGTAATTTCACCACGCCAGGCAAGCCAAGCCCCTATCGCGAGCGCAGCGTGGAAGAGAATCTGGCCCTGTTCGAGCAGATGCGCAGCGGTGAGCTGGACGAGGGGGCGGCGGTACTGCGTGCCAAAATCGACATGCAGAGCGCCAACCTGACGTTGCGCGACCCGATTCTCTATCGGATTCGCAAGAAAGTGCATCATCAGACCGGTGACAAGTGGGTGATCTACCCCATGTACGATTTTACCCATCCGTTGTCCGATGCCATTGAAGGGATCACTCACAGCCTCTGTACCCTGGAGTTCGAAGAGCACCGGCCCTTCTATGACTGGGTCATCGAGCACACCTCCGTGCCGGCGAGCCCGCGACAGTATGAGTTTGCTCGCCTCAACCTGAATTACACGGTGACCAGCAAGCGCAAGCTCAAGCAGCTGGTGGATGAGGGGCATGTGGAAGGCTGGAACGACCCGCGTATGCCGACCATCTGTGGCCTGCGCCGCCGTGGCTATACACCGGCCTCATTGCGGACTTTCTGTGAATCCGTGGGCGTCAGCCGGGCGGATTCCGTGGTGGATATGGGGATGCTGGAAGCCGCCATCCGCGATGATCTGAATCAGCATGCCCCCCGCGCCATGTGTGTGCTGAATCCCTTAAAAGTCGTCATCGAAAACTGGGAAGAGGGCAAGGAGGAATCCCTGACCGCCCCGGTGCATCCACAGAACGAGACCATGGGAACCCGCCAGGTACCCATGACCCGGGAGATCTATATTGACCGGGAAGATTTTCGCGAAGAGGCCAACAAGAAGTTCAAGCGCCTGGTGCTGGGTGATCGGGTTCGCCTGCGCTATGGCTATGTGGTCCGTGCCACCGATGTGGTGCGTGATGACAGTGGCGAGATTGTGGAAGTGCGCTGTACCTATGACCCGGACACCCTGGGCAAGAACCCGGAAAATGCGGATGACCAGGGCAAACTGCGTGGGGTGATTCACTGGGTCAGCGCCAGCAAAGGCGAGCCCTGCGAGGTACGCCTGTACGACCGCCTGTTCACCGCCGCGAACCCCAACAAGACAGAAGAAGGGCAGACATTCCTGTCTCACATCAATCCGGATTCCTTGAGTGTACTGGATGGTTGCTGGGTAGAGCCGGGTCTGCGTGGGGTTCTGGCCGAAACCCGCTACCAGTTCGAGCGTGAGGGCTACTTCTGCGTGGATCAGAGCAGCAGCGCTGACAAGCTGGTGTTCAATCAGACCGTCGGTCTGCGTGAGTCCTGGCCCAAAGAGAGTTAATAATTAACAGTGAAGAGTTAATAGCTGCGAGATGTCGCGTGTTGTTGACAGAAAGCAAAGAGGCCGCGCCTAAGGTTTGGGTGCGGCTTTTTTGTGGGAGATTACATTTGCGGAACGCGATCGCCAGTAGGGCCGGGCGCCTGTTAGTGTTGTAGTGGCGGAACCGTTAGAGGCGCGAATTAGGCAGTAGTGGCGACCCAAAAGCCGCGACCATAATGAACGCGGCTTTCGGCTTGGTTGGTTAGCCCAGTGCTTTTTCGCCGGACTGCAGGGTCTGGAAAATCAGGGTGTTGATGGTCATGGGGCCGACGCCACCGGGCACCGGGGTATAGGCGCTCACCCTGTCCACCAGCGGGGCCAGTTCGATGTCACCACATTTTTCCGGGTGGAAGCCGGCATCGACGACCACAGCGCCATCCTTGATCCAGTCTGCCTTGATGAACTCCGGCTTGCCCACGGCGCCGACAACGATGTCAGCCTGTTTGACCAGGGCTGGCAGATCCTGGGTGCGGCTGTGGCAGATGGTGACCGTGGCATTGGCCTCCAGCAGCATCATGGCCATGGGTTTGCCGAGAATGGCGCTGCGGCCCACCACAACGGCGTGCTTGCCCTCCAGCTCCACCTGGTAATGCTCCAGCAACCGCATGATGCCCTTGGGGGTGGCGCAGCCGTAGGCGGCCTCGCCCATGCTCATGCGGCCAAAGCCCAGGCAGGTGACGCCGTCCACATCCTTTTCAAGGCTGATGGCGTCGAAACAGGCGCGTTCATCAATCTGTGCCGGCACCGGATGTTGCAGCAGAATGCCGTGTACATCCGGGTTGTTGTTGAGTTCGTCAATTTTTGCCAGCAATTGTTCGGTGCTGGTGTCGTCGCCCAGCTCAATGGCGACAGATTCCATTCCGACACGCTGGCAGGCGTTGCCTTTCATCTTTACATAGGTGGCAGATGCCGGGTCGGCACCCACCAGAATGGTGGCAAGAATCGGCGTGCGGCCGTCGGCCTTGGCTTTCAGGGCGTCGACGCGCAGGCGCATCTCCTGTTCAAACTGCTGGGCCAGGGTTTTGCCATCAAGAATCTGGGCGGTCATGTGGGCGGTCTCTCTGAAATTGACTACAATAGAGGGCGGCTTGGCGCGGTTGCGGTAATTGCAGCCTGCCGGGGGTAGCCGTGAACGGCGCGATTCTCGCACGCGCAGGCACAGCGCGCAAAAGTTGACTAAAATCTGAACGTTAGACATTTTTTTGCGTCGAACCCCGTTGACGCTCATGGGGGTGCCGAGTATTATGCGCGCCTCGCTTTCGAGCTTAGTCACTGACGCAGCTTTACAAAACGGGGTGTAGCGCAGCCTGGTAGCGCGCCTGCTTTGGGAGCAGGATGTCGGGGGTTCGAATCCCTCCACCCCGACCAGTTGGCTTGATGGCGGAAATCTGCAAGCGCCTGTAGCTCAACTGGATAGAGCAACGGCCTTCTAAGCCGTAGGTTGCAGGTTCAAGTCCTGCCAGGTGCGCCAGGCAGGAAAGAAAGCAGACAGTTTTATGGTGATTGTAGCTCAGTTGGTAGAGCTCCGGATTGTGATTCCGGCGGTCGTGGGTTCGAGCCCCATCAGTCACCCCATATTAAAAGCCTCCGGGATAGATCCCCGGAGGCTTTTTCGTATGGGCTTCAGGTACTGCTGAACAGCCAGGCTGTAGGCAGCGAAGCCCCCTTTGATTATAATCTCCGCCCTTCATTAGGCCGTCTTCGCGTTATTTCGGCGGCGGGCAGAGATAAAAGTCTTTTTTAAAGAGGATGTTATGCAGGTTTCTGTTGAAACGACTTCAGGTCTTGAGCGCCGTGTGACGGTGGGTGTACCCGCGGAAAAAGTGGACGTAGCAGTAGAAGGCAAGCTGCAGGAAGCCCAGAAAACGATCCGTCTGGACGGTTTCCGCCCGGGTAAAGTGCCCATGCGTGAAGTAAAGCGTCGCTTTGGCGGGGCCGTGCGTAACGAAGTGCTGGCTGACGTCATGCGTGAAGCCTTCATCGAAGCGGTGGAGCAGGAAAAGCTGCAGCCAGCGGGTATGCCGGGCTTTGAAGCCAAGACCAATGAAGCAGGCAAGGATCTGGAATTCGTGGCCACCTTCGAGGTGTACCCGGATGTCGAGCTGGCGGCTTTTGATTCCATCGAAGTGGAAAAGCCCCAGGCTGAAGTCTCCGACGCCGACGTGGACACCATGATCGAAACCCTGCGTCAGCAGCGCGCCGAGTTTGCCGATGTGGACCGTGCCGCCGAAACCGGTGACCGCGTCAACATTGATTTCAAAGGTCTGAAAGATGGTGAAGCCTTCGAAGGCGGTAGCGCCGAAGGGCAGAACCTGGAGCTGGGCTCCGGTCAGATGATCCCGGGTTTTGAAGATGGCATCGTTGGCCTGAAAGCCGGTGACGAGAAAGATATCGACGTGACCTTCCCGGAAGACTACCAGTCCGAAGAACTGAAAGGTCAGGCTGTGGTGTTCCAGATCAAGGTCAACAAGGTTGAAGGCAAGGCGCTGCCGGAAGTGGATGCCGAGTTCATGAAAGCCTTCGGCGTTGAGGATGGCGACGAAGCCAAATTCAAGGCTGAAGTGCGCAAGAACATGGAGCGCGAGCTGAAGAATGCGGTAACTGGCAAGGTGAAAGAGCAGGCGATGGACGGCCTGGTCAACCTGCACGAGTTTGATTTGCCGGGCGCCCTGGTCACCCAGGAAATCCAGCGTATGCGTCAGCAGATGATGCAGCAGTTCGGTGGTGGTCAGCAGTTTGATGCCTCCATCCTGCCGGATGATCTGTTCAAGGAACAGGCTGAGCGTTCCGTGCGTCTGGGCCTGGTGGTTCGCGCTATCCTCGACAAGCACGAGATCAAGGCCGATGCCGACAAGGTGAAAGCTCGTGTAGAAGAAATCGCCGAGCAGTACGAGAAGCCGGAAGAAGTGGTGAGCTGGGTTTACAGCAATCCGCAGCAGCTGCAGCAGATTGAAGGCGCTGTACTGGAAGAGCAGGTGGTCGACCTGGTTCTGGATAGCGCCAAGGTGGAAGAGAAAGCCATGTCCTACCAGGACGCGGTGAAGCCACGCGAGCAAGCAGAAGGCTGATTCTTTCCGCTTTTTGACAGCAAAACGGGGCCTTCTGGCCCCGTTTTGCGTTATTTATGCACAATTTGCGCAAGTTTTGCGCATTCAGACCCCGCCAACGCCCACTTTTATAGACGCCCCCCATACACCGTCATAAGATGCTGGAAGACCTGTTCGTCCGGCCTGCCTTGTTTTTGGCTATGTTAGCCCCCATTGCAGCATTCAGGATGAGGTCGGCCACCGCCGATACCAATAAATCGCAAGAACGTCCCCGGACGATCGACGAGAAGGAAAGCGCTACATGATCGACTTGAGCCGTATCAACTCCATGACCCCGGAAATGCAGCAACTGAGCAACGACCCGACCAATCTGGGTCTGGTGCCGGTGGTGATCGAGCAGACCGCCCGTGGCGAACGTTCTTTTGACATCTACTCCCGCCTGCTCAAAGAGCGGGTGATTTTCATGATCGGCCAAGTGGAAGACCACATGGCCAACCTGATCGTGGCCCAGATGTTGTTCCTGGAGTCGGAAAACCCGGACAAGGACATTCATCTCTACATCAACAGCCCGGGTGGCTCGGTAACGGCAGGCATGTCCATTTATGACACCATGCAGTTCGTCAAGCCGGATGTGTCCACCATGTGCGTGGGGCAGGCCGCCAGCATGGGCGCCTTCCTGTTGGCCGCAGGTGCGGCAGGCAAGCGCTATGCGCTGCCCAATGCGCGGATCATGATTCACCAGCCGCTGGGCGGTTTCCAAGGCCAGGCCTCGGATATCGAGATCCATGCCAAGGAAATTCTCAAGATCAAGGGACAGCTCAACAGCCTGTTGGCCCACCACACCGGCCAACCGCTGGAAAGGCTGGAGAAAGATACCGACCGCGACAACTTCATGGGCGCGGAGCAGGCACAGGAATATGGCATCGTTGACGCGGTGTTGCGTCAGCGTCCGGTGTAATTCGGTAACCTTCGTACAAAAAGTGTCCTAACGGAAGGCCTGAGAGGCCCGGCGGGCTTGAAAAAGCCCCCGTCTCCCTGCATTTTGAAAGAGACGCAAATACTCAAATACACAGGTTTAGAGGCGATTCAATGACCGACTCCACTGGCAAGGGCGACGACGGCAAGCTGCTGTACTGCTCTTTTTGTGGCAAAAGCCAGCATGAGGTCCGCAAGCTGATTGCGGGGCCCTCGGTCTTTATCTGCGACGAATGCGTGGATCTGTGTAACGACATCATCCGCGAGGAAGTGCAGGAAGACACCGGGGACACCGGCGGAGAAGCCCTGCCCAAGCCCAATGAAATCAAGGAAACCCTTGATGAGTACGTGATTGGGCAGGAGCGAGCCAAACGCGTCCTCGCCGTGGCGGTATACAACCACTACAAGCGCCTGCGCAGCAGTAGCAAGGGCCGTGATGAGGTGGAACTGGGTAAGAGCAATATTTTGCTTATTGGTCCCACCGGTAGTGGTAAGACGCTGCTGGCCGAGACCCTGGCGCGGTTGCTCAATGTGCCCTTCACCATCGCGGATGCCACCACCCTCACCGAAGCCGGTTATGTGGGTGAGGATGTGGAAAACATCATCCAGAAACTGCTGCAGAAGTGCGATTACGATGTGGACAAGGCCCAGCGCGGTATTGTCTATATCGATGAAATCGACAAGATTTCCCGCAAGTCCGACAACCCCTCCATTACCCGTGATGTGAGCGGGGAGGGCGTGCAGCAGGCCCTGCTCAAGCTGATTGAAGGCACCGTGGCCTCTGTCCCTCCTCAGGGAGGGCGCAAGCATCCCCAGCAGGAATTCCTGCAGGTGGACACCTCCAACATGCTGTTTATCTGTGGTGGTGCCTTTGCCGGCCTGGACAAGGTGATTCGCGAGCGTTCCGAGAAGGGCGGTATCGGCTTCTCGGCAGAAGTGAAGAGCAAGGATGATGCCCGTAACCTGGGTGAATTGCTGGTAGATGTGGAACCGGAAGACCTGGTCAAGTATGGCCTGATCCCCGAGTTTATCGGTCGTCTGCCGGTGATCGCGACCCTTGAAGAGCTCAGTGAAGAGGCGCTGGTTCAGATTCTCACTGAGCCACGCAATGCCCTGACCAAACAGTACGCCCGCCTGTTCGAGATGGAAGGCGTGGAGCTGGATTTCCGCGATGATGCCCTTCGCGCCGTGGCCCACAAAGCCATGGAAAGAAAGACAGGGGCCCGCGGTCTGCGCTCCATTCTGGAAAGTGTGCTGCTCGATACCATGTACCAGGTTCCTTCCATGGACTCTGTTGCCAAGGTGGTTATCGACAGTCCCACTATCAAGGGCGAATCCGATCCGTTGTTGATTTACGAGAACAACGAGCAGTCTTCCAAGGTGGCACCGGATTAAGGTGCCACCACGGCAATAGAGGCAATACGTGCTGAAAGATATCCCGCTTTTACCACTGCGTGACGTAGTGGTGTATCCCCATATGGTGATCCCGCTGTTTGTTGGCCGGGAAAAGTCCATTGCTGCGCTTGAAACCGCCATGGCGGACGACAAACAGATCATGCTGGTCGCCCAGCGCAATGCCTCTGACGATGACCCGGGTGCGGATGACATTTACCGGGTCGGCACCGTTTCAACCATTCTTCAGTTGCTCAAACTGCCCGATGGCACCGTCAAGGTGCTGGTTGAAGGCGGTCAGCGGGCCCACGTGGTCAAGGCCGAGTTCGGCGACCAGGGTGGTATCGCTGATGTGCGTGAGTTGGAAGAGGGGCTGCCCGATGAAGGGGAGCAGGAGGCTCTGTCCCGCTCGCTGCAGTCCCAGTTCGAGGATTACGTCAAACTCTCCAAGAAAGTGGCGCCGGAAGTCACCGGCTCTGTTTCCTCCATCGATGAAGTCAGCCGCCTGGCCGACACCATTGCCGCCCACCTGCAGTTGAAACTGGAAGAAAAGCAGGACGTGCTGGAAATGGTGGACGTGCGTGAGCGGGTTGAACACCTGATTGCGCTGATGGAATCCGACATTGATGTGCTCAAGGTGGAAAAACGCATTCGTGGGCGCGTCAAAAAGCAGATGGAGAAAAGCCAGCGCGAGTACTACCTGAACGAACAGATGAAAGCCATCCAGAAAGAATTGGGTGATCTGGACGACAGTGGTAACGACCTGGAAGATCTGGAAAAGAAAATCGACGGCGTGGGTATGCCCAAGGAAGCCCGCGAAAAGTCCATGAACGAGCTGAACAAGCTCAAAATGATGTCTCCCATGTCCGCAGAGGCGACGGTAGTGCGTAGCTATCTGGACTGGATGACATCGGTGCCATGGAAGAAACGCAGCCGAGTACGTCATGATCTGGCCCATGCCAAGGAAGTACTGGATCAGGATCATTATGGTCTGGAAGAAGTAAAGGACCGTATCCTTGAATTCCTGGCCGTACAAAGCCGCGTGGGCAAGGTCAAGGGCCCGGTGTTATGTCTGGTGGGGCCTCCGGGCGTGGGGAAAACGTCCCTGGGCCAATCCATCGCCCATGCCACCAATCGAAAGTTTGTCCGCATGGCACTGGGTGGTGTGAGAGACGAAGCCGAAATTCGTGGCCACCGTCGCACCTATATCGGTTCTTTGCCGGGCAAGGTAATCCAGAAGCTGTCCAAGGTTGGTGTCCGCAACCCACTGTTCCTGTTCGACGAAGTGGACAAGATGGGTATGGATAACCGTGGTGATCCGGCGTCCGCCCTGTTGGAGGTGCTGGACCCGGAACAGAATGACACGTTCAGTGATCATTATCTGGAGGTGGACTACAACCTGTCCGAGACGCTGTTTATCTGTACCTCCAACTCCATGAATATTCCGGCACCCTTGCTGGACCGTATGGAAGTCATTCGTCTGCCAGGCTACACCGAGGACGAGAAGGTCAACATCGCCCTCCAGTATCTGGTTCCCAAGCAGATCAAGAATAACGGTCTGAAAAAGGATGAAGTGGTTTTCGACGAAACCGTGCTACGTTACGTGGTCCGGCACTACACCCGTGAAGCGGGGGTCCGTGGACTTGAGCGTGAAGTCAGCAAGATTTGTCGCAAGGTAGTCAAGGAACACCTGTTGGCCGGAGAGAGCACCAGTGTCGTGCTGACCGAGGACCTGGTGGAACAATACCTGGGTGTGCGCAAGTTCAGCTTCGGCCGTGCGGAAGAAAAGGATCAGGTCGGGCAGGTTACCGGACTGGCGTGGACCTCCGTTGGTGGTGAGTTGCTGACTATCGAAAGTGTTTCCACTCCGGGCAAAGGCCGCGTAATCTCTACCGGCTCCCTGGGCGATGTGATGCAGGAATCCATTCAGGCGGCCTGGACGGTTGTGAAAAGCCGTGCTGGCACTCTTGGTATCCGTCGCCGCACCCTGGACCGTAACGACCTGCACATGCATGTGCCGGAAGGCGCCACGCCAAAAGACGGCCCCAGTGCGGGCATTGGCATGTGCACTGCCATGGTGTCGGTACTCACAGGTATCCCGGTGCGTGCCGATGTGGCCATGACCGGTGAAATTACCCTGCGTGGCCAGGTTCTGCCCATTGGTGGGCTGAAAGAGAAATTACTGGCTGCTCACCGTGGTGGCATCAAGACGGTATTGATACCGGAAGAAAACGAGCGGGATCTCAAAGAGATCCCGGACAATATCAAGTCGTCCCTGGATATCCGTCCTGTTAAATGGATTGACCAGGTGCTTGATGTGGCGCTGACTCATCAACCCAGCCCGCTGAGTGAAGCGGAACTGGAAGAGGATTTGGCGCTCGCAGAAGAGAAAAACCAGGAAGGCGCAAAGCGGCCCAGTACACACTAATGAGCCGGAATTGAAGCTTTTTAAATTATTGATCTATATGGTTTTTCATTTTTTTTAACTTGGGTGCGATGATACCTTTCCTTTCTTGACGCTCCTTATACCCGTTGGTATAAAGGCGGCTTGCTCAGGAGGAGAGTACATCACGCCTCGACCATAAAACCGGGAAAAACAGAAAGGGGAACTTTGTGAATAAGTCAGAGTTGATTGATGCGATTGCCGCTAGCGCGGATATTTCCAAAGCCGACGCAGGTCGTGCACTGGATGCTACTTTGGAAGCGGTTACTGGCGCCCTGAAAAAAGGTGACAGCGTTTCTCTGGTAGGTTTTGGTACTTTTGCTGTGAAAGAGCGCGCTGCTCGCGAAGGCCGCAACCCGCAAACTGGCCAGACCATTCAGATCGCCGCTGCCAAAGTACCGGGCTTCAAAGCCGGTAAGGCACTGAAAGACGCGGTGAACTAAACTGTTTGCTGGAGCGGTAGTTCAGCTGGTTAGAATACCGGCCTGTCACGCCGGGGGTCGCGGGTTCGAGTCCCGTCCGCTCCGCCAGTTTGAGGAAGCGCAGCCGTAAGCGGGTGCGCTTTTTTCCGTTTAGGGGAACCTGTGGTAAAAATTGCGGTTCTCACATAACAATATCGAATTCGACAGTTTTCACCTGAAGCCATGCTGAAGTCACGGTTCCAGGTTTTAATAAGAGTCCCTACGGAGTATTTTCATGCAGGAGTTCAGACGGTTTGTCCGCGGTCCCGTGGGCAAGGTCCTGCTTGCCGCGATTATCCTTCCTTTTGTCATTTCCGGTTTCTATGGCTATTTCACCGGTGGTGGAAGCGGGGATGTGGTTGCCGAAGTAGAAGGCAACAAAATCACCCGCAGTGTGGTCAATCAGCGCGTGGAGCGCGTTCGTGACATGCTGCGCCAGCAGAGTCCGAATATGGACCCGTCCATGCTGGATTCCTTTGTTCGCCCCGAAATGGTGCTGGAAGGACTGATTAACGAGCAGCTGATTCTTGCTGCAGCGCAGAATGCCAAACTGGCATTCAGCGAAAAGCAGGCCGCCCGCGATATTTATCAGGTCCCCCTTTTCCAGGAGGATGGCAAATTTTCCGAGACCCGGTTCGAACGGGAGCTGCGTAGCCGCGGCTTGACGCCACAGGGTTATATCCAGGGCCTGCGTCAGGACATGCTCAAAGAGCAGTATCGCTCCGGTTTCATGGCAACCAATTTTGCGTTGCCGGCGGAACTGCAAGAGCAGCGTCGGCTGGGTGAACAGGTTCGTGACATTCGCTATGTGACGCTGGACCTGAACGGTCTGCGTAGCGATTTTGTCGTCAGTGATGAAGACATCAAGGCTTACTACGATGAAAACCAGGCGGAGTTCATGCGTCCGGAAGAATTCCGGGTCGCCTATGTGAAGCTGACAGCGCAGGACTACACCGACCAGGTATCCGTGAGCGAGGACGACGTGGCTGCGGAGTACGAAGTGCGCCGCTCCATCATGGAAGAATCGGGTGCTACTACGGCGCGCAAAGTGGCCCATATTCTCGTCGAGATCAATGGCGACAGAGATCTTGAACAGGCTCAGACCCGAGCTACTGAAGCCGCACAGGCAATTGCCGCCGGTGAGTCCTTTGCCGAGGTGGCTGAGCAGTATTCCGACGACCCTGGCTCAGCCGGTGCCGGTGGCGATCTTGGTGTGGTATCCAAGGGCGCATTGCCTGAAGAGATGGAAGAGGCGATTGCCAGCCTGGAGCCCGGTATGGTTTCCGATCCGGTTGTGACCGATGCCGGTGTGCATCTGATCAAGGTATCTGATGTTGTCCGTGAGCAGGATTTGCCAACACTGGAGGAACTGGCCGAGCAGATTCGTGCAGATCTCAAGCAGGGCCGCGCGGAAACGCTGCTAAATGAAGATGTGGCACGTCTGGAAGAGCTTCTCTACGAACACAGTGACATGACTGTTCCCGCCGAGCAGGTTGGCATCGATGTAGTCACCACCGACTGGGTCTCCCTGGCGTCGCTGCCTCAGCCACTGTCTGCGCGTCAGGTGCAGCAAGCGCTCAACAGTGACCAGGTTCGCAAGGATCGCCACAACAGCGATCTGATCGAGACGGCTCCTGGTGAGTACCTGGCCGTCAGTATCCTCGATGACAAACCGGCGGAGCCGTTACCGCTGGAAGATGTCTCCTTCGCAATTCGCGAACGCCTGAAGGGCGAGCGAGCTGCTGACAAGGTGCAGGAACTGTCTGCGCAGGCCGAAGAGAAATTGCAGCAGGGCGCAACCCTGGATGAGATCGCCGCCTTGTTTGAGGCCGGGATTGAAGAGCAGGAAGGTCTTCAGCGTGGCGGGGCTGAGCCGTCCATGGAAGTGGTCAACGGCGCCTTTGCACTGCCGAAGACGGCGGAAGGGGAAAGCTCTGCCATTGAGCTGACTCGAGTGGGTGACGGTTCCCTGGTTGCCTATCAGGTAACCCGTGTGGAAGACGGTAATGCCGAACCCCTTTCCGATGCGCAGCAACAAGCCGCGCTCCTGGAGCTGGGAAATATCGAAGGGCAACGTAACTTCCGTCAGGTGGTTGCCTTGTTGCGTGACGAAGGCGATGTGGATCTCAATCCGGAACGCCTGAGTAGCAGTTCTGCCGATCAGTAATCAGCGGCAGAAACAAAAAAAGCTCACCATTGCTGGTGAGCTTTTTTTTTGCCGCAATTCCGGTTGCGGGATCGTCTTCTGGTTTTACTCGTTTTCAAGCTCAAAGGGCATGGATACCGTGCTGGCACCGGCATCCACATAGGTGATTTCGCCGGTGATACCGGATGCCAGGTCAGAGCACAGGAAAGCAGCAACATTCCCCACTTCCTCAATGGTCACATTCCGGCGTAACGGTGCCTTGGCGGCGTTGTAGTCAAGCATGCTGCGGAATTTCTTGATGCCGGATGCCGCCAGGGTGCGGATGGGCCCGGCGGAAATCCCGTTCACACGAATGCCGTCAGGCCCCATGCTGGAAGCCAGATAACGGACAGAGGCTTCCAGGCTGGCCTTGGCCAGGCCCATTACGTTGTAGTTGGGCACGGTCTGACGCGCGGCATGGTATGTGAGTGTCAACAGAGAGCCATTGCGGTTGGCCATCATCTGACGCCCGGCCTTGGCCAGGGCAACGAAGCTGTAGCTGGAAATGTCATGGGCGATGCGGAAGCCTTCGCGTGTTGCCACTTCCGCAAAGCTGCCATCCAGTTCATTGCCGGGAGCAAACCCCACAGCGTGGATAATCCCATCGAGTCCGTCCCATTGATCGCCCAGCGCTGTAAATACTGCCTCGATCTCTTCATCACTGACGACATCGCAGGGGTAGCACAGTGTTTCGTTGCTGCCATAGCGTTCCGCCGCTTTCACGACACGGCTTTTCAGTTTTTCGTTCTGATAGGTAAAGGCCAGCTCGGCGCCTTCACGGTGCATGGCTTCGGCAATACCGGTAGCAATGGAGCGGTCACTGGCGACGCCGACAATCAGGTAGCGTTTGCCTGCTAGAAATCCCATGGTCATCCCTCGTGGTTCTGGTTATTCCGATTGGTGGCCAACATAACGACTGGGCTAAGTATAGGCAAATAAACCGGGTTTGACGCCTTTTCACAGACTGACAAATGCAACGGTGTGTTTCCCTGCGGCTTCTGTTCAGGCAAAGGCGGCAGACATCAGCTTATGCGTGTAGCTGTGTTGTGGCTGGTCGAAAATAGCGCCTGTATCGCCTTGCTCAACCACCTTGCCATCCTTCATGACCATCACCCGGTGACAGATGGATCGTATGACTTTCAGATCATGGCTGATAAACAGATAGCTGAGATCATGTTTCTTTTGCAGGGATTTCAGCAGTTCCAGAATCTGGTATTGCACACTGCGGTCCAGGGCTGAAGTGGGCTCGTCCAGGATAAGCAGCTCAGGTTCCATGATCAGGGCACGAGCAATGGCGATACGCTGTCGCTGACCGCCGGAAAACTCATGGGGGTAACGATGTCGTGCTTCCGCTGGCAGGTCGACTTCTTCGAGCATCTGGGTAACTTTGGCATCCCTTTCCTGTGGAGTCAGACTGCCCGCATGCACGGCGAGACCTTCCGCCACGATCTGGCCCACGGTCATGCGCGGATTGAGACTGCCGAACGGGTCCTGGAAGACCACCTGCAGTCGGCTACGCCAGCCACGCAGCTGCCGGTGGTTCAGTTGTCGCAGATCGGTGCCATCCATGAGGATCTGGCCCTGGCTTTTTACCAGGCGTAACAATGCCAGCGCCAGGGTGGATTTCCCCGATCCGGATTCGCCGACAATGCCCAGGGTCTCGCCGCGCCTGACGCATAGATCAATCTCATCCACGGCGCGCATCAAGGGGGCAGGGGAGAACAGGCTCTGACGCTTTTCCTTGAAGGTCACTGCCATGGCGTTGGCTTCCAGCAGCAGCGGTGCATTCTCCGCCAGTGGTGGCATCTGGCCACGGGGCTCCGAACCGATCAGGTGGCGGGTGTAGGCTTCCTTGGGCTCTGCCAGCACCTGTGCGGTGGGGCCGGCTTCCACCTTCTTGCCGTGGTGCATGACCAGGATGTCATCGGCAAAGCGGCTGACCACCGCCAGATCATGGCTGATCAGCAGGATCGACAGGTTCAGTTCGTTCTGCAATCGCTTGATCAGTGTGAGAATGGTCTCCTGAACGGTCACGTCGAGAGCGGTGGTGGGCTCGTCGGCGATCAGGATCTGCGGATCGTTGGCCAGGGCCATGGCAATCATTACCCGCTGGCGCTGGCCGCCACTGAGCTGGTGTGGATAGCGCCCCAGCATTTCCTTGGTGGCAGGCAGTTCCACCTGGCCGAGTAACTCCAGGCAGCGCGCACGGGCCTTTGCTCGGCTCATACCCTGATGAACAAACAGGCTTTCGCTGATCTGTTTTTCCACCGTATGCAGAGGATTCAGGGCCGTCAGCGGCTCCTGGAAAATGGTGCCGATACGGCCGCCGCGCAGGGCGCGCTTGCGGTTTTCCGTGAGCCCGAGCAGGTTTTCACCATCCAGGGTCAGGGTGTCAGCGTGCCAGCTGGCACTATCCGGCAACAGATCAAGCATCGACAGGGCGGTCAGAGACTTGCCGGAGCCGGACTCACCGACCAGCGCCAGCATGTGGCCGGGTTCCAGATCCAGGGACAGGTTATCTACGGCCACATCCTGGCCTAATCGAATGGTCAGACCACGCAGGGATAGGAGGCTCATTGCAGAAACTTCCTCGTGTCGAAGGCATCACGGACGGCTTCGCCGATAAACACCAGCAGGGTCAGCATGACCGTGAGCGTGGCAAAGACGCTGATTCCCAGCCAGGGAGCGTGCAGATTGGCCTTCCCTTGACCCACCAGGCGGCCCAGGGATGGCGCATCCGGCGGTAGACCGAAACCAATAAAGTCCAGGGAGGTGAGCGTCACCACGGCACCGTTGAGAATGAAAGGCAGGAAGGTGATGGTGGCAACCATGGCATTGGGCAGCATATGGCGGAACATGATCACCGGTGTGCGCACGCCCATGGCGTGGGCAGCGCGCACATAATCCATATTGCGACAACGGAGAAATTCGGCTCGCACCAGATCCACCAGTGTCATCCAGGAAAACAGCAGCATGATGATCAGCAGGGTCCAGAAACTGGGTACCACGAAGCTGGAAATAATGATGATCAGGAACAGGATCGGCATGCTGGACCAGATTTCCAGAAAGCGTTGTCCGGCCAGATCCAGCCAGCCACCGTAGTAGCCCTGAATGGCACCAATAATAATGCCGACGATGCTCGAAAACAGCGTCAACATCAGCCCGAACAGCACGGAAATCCGAAAGCCATATATCAAGCCCGCCGCTACATCGCGGCCCTGATCATCGGTGCCTAACCAGTTATCCGAGGAGGGCGGCGCTGGTGCAGGCTCACTCAGGTCGTAGTTGATAGTGTTGAAGCTGTAGCGAATCGGTGGCCAGAGAATCCAGCCTTTGTCTTCGATCAGGTCTTTTACCACGGGGTCACGGTAATTGGCTTCTGACTCGAAAAAACCGCCAAAGGTGGTTTCCGGATAGGCATTGAATACCGGGGTGTAGAGGTCGCCGTCATAGTGGACCAGCAGGGGCTTGTCGTTGGCGATGAATTCCGCACCCAGGCTGAGGATAAACAGCACCAGGAAAATCCATAACGACCAGTAGCCCCGCCGGTTGCTGCGAAAAGCCTGCCACTGGCGGGCCGAGACCGGATTGCTGAAACGCAGGGAGGATAAAGCCATTAGTTGTCCCTCCGCTCAAAGTCGATACGCGGGTCCACCCACATATAAGTCAGATCACTGACCAGTTTCAGCAGCAGGCCGATCAGGGTGAAGATGAACAGGGTGCCGAACACCACCGGGTAGTCACGATTGATCACTGATTCAAAGCCCAGCAGCCCGAGGCCATCCAGGGAAAAGATGAATTCAATCAGCAGTACACCGGTAAAGAACATACTGATAAAGGCGGCGGGAAAGCCGGCGATGATGATCAGCATGGCGTTGCGGAACACATGGCCGTAGAGCACCTGTTTCTCACTCAGCCCCTTGGCCCGGGCGGTTTGCACATACTGCTTGCGAATTTCGTCCATGAAGGAGTTTTTGGTCAGCATGGACAAGGTGGCGAAGTTGCCGACCACGATGGCGATGGTGGGCAGGGTAATATGCCAAGCG
Source organism: uncultured Alcanivorax sp. (assembly GCF_947258575.1). Lineage (GTDB taxonomy): Bacteria > Pseudomonadota > Gammaproteobacteria > Pseudomonadales > Alcanivoracaceae > Alcanivorax. The sequence continues at coordinate 142,333 of NZ_CAMYIV010000003.1, read as the reverse complement.
TAATCGATAATCTTGCCGAACAGGGTCAGTTCATCAAAATTGTCCGAGGTGAGGCCGCGAAGCGGGAACCACTCGAAATAGGAGCCCCCGGCAAAGAGTACGATCAACAGTATGCCCAGCAGAAAGCTGGGAATGGCAAAACCGATAATGATGGCGGTGCTCGACCAGACATCGAAACGCGAGCCATCTCTCACTGCCTTGTGAATGCCCAGAGGAATGGAAATCATGTAGGCGATCAGGGTGCTCCACAGGCCCAGAGAGATGGACACCGGCAGGCGCTCTACAATCAGTTCGGTGACGGAGCGGTCCCGGTAATAGGATTCACCGAAATCAAAGCTGAAATAGTTTTTGATCATCAGCCAGAAACGTTCGTGGGCGGGCTTGTCGAAGCCGTACATCTTTTCGATGCGCTCCACCAGCTCCGGGGGCAGGCCCCGGGAGCCACGGTATTCACCGCCACTGACGGTGTCCGCACTGCCGCCGGCAAAACTGCTGCCGGTGCCGCCGCCACCGATGCCCTGCAGCTCCGCCAGGGTCTTTTCCACTGGCCCGCCAGGCGCTGCCTGTATCACCAGAAAGTTCAGCAGCAGGATGCCGAACAGGGTAGGGAGAACCAGCAGCAGCCGTTTGGCAATGTAGTAGCGCATCATTTCGCTGTGCTATCCCACCAGGTATCCAGGGCCGCATCCATGCCAACGTAATTGCCAAGTTCCGGGTGCCGCAGGCGGGACTGGTAGGCGAGGCGGTATTGGTCCGAATACCAGTTGAAGACACTGTAATGCTGCCACTGCAGCACCCGGTCCAGGGCCCGGCAGCGGGTGATCAGTTCTTCACGGCTCTGGGCTGCGACGATCTTGTCCACCAGCGCATCCACAACCGGATTCTTGATGCCGATCAGGTTGCGGCTACCGGGCTGGTCGGCAGCCTGGGAAGACCAGTATTCCTGCTGTTCATTACCCGGTGAGCTGGATTGCCCCATGCGATAGACAATCATGTCGAAGTCGAAATTCTGGATACGCTCCACCCACAGGGACGAATCAACCTTGGACACGTTGGCCACAATGCCCAGTGCCTTCAGGTTACGGGAGAAAGGCAGAACGATGCGTTCAAAAGCCGGAGAGCTGAGTAGAAACTCGAAGCGAACCGGTTTGTTGTCCGGGGTGTAAAGCTGGCCGTCACGGAGCTGATAGCCGGCTTCCTTGAGCATGATGGATGCTTTACGCAGGTTCTCACGGGGTCGACCGGAGCCATCGGTTTTGGGGGGCTGGTATTCCTTGTTGAAAACCGCTTCCGGCAGTTGCTCCCGGTAGGGTTCCAGCAATGCCAGCTCCGCTTTGGAAGGTAAGCCAGTGGCGGCCATTTCGGAATTATCAAAGTAGCTACGATTCTGTTTGTACTGTCCGTAGAACAGATTGTCATTGGACCATTGGAAGTCAAACGCGTATCCAATCGCTTCTCTCAGGGTCTCATCCTGGAATAATTCCTTGCGCAGATTGAAGATGAAGGCCTGTGCCCCCCAGGGGTTTCCATGGCTGACTTCATCGGTAACAATCTTGCCGTTTTCAAAGGCCGGGCCCCGGTAAGCGGTGGCCCAGAGCTTGGAATTGTTTTCATGGCGCCAGTCATAACGGCCACTTTTGAAGGCTTCCAGCGCGGCGGTTTCATCAAGATAGTAATCATAGATGATGCGATCGAAGTTGTTTCGTCCCTTCATCACAGGTAACGATTGCGCCCAGTAATCCTTGCGGCGCTGGTAAACCACTTTCTTGCCGGGTTTCGCTTCGGCCAGGGTGTAAGGGCCTGACCCTAGGGGAGGCAGCATGCCATCCTTGTCGAATTCCCGGTCTTGCCAGTGGTGCTTTGGCAAAATGGGGAGCTGGCCGATGATCAGCGGCAATTCCCGGTTGTCACTGGCCTTGAAATGAAAGGTCACGGTGCGCGGATCGTTGATTTCCACGCGTTCAACAGCTGCGTAGTAGTAGCTGTAGAAGGGTTTGCCTTTCTTCATCAGGGTGTCAAAAGTCCAGGCCACATCGTCAGCCTGCACCGGTTCGCCATCGGCGAAACGCGCCTTCTCGCGCAAATGGAAGCGCACCCAGCTGCGGTCATCCGGCCATTCAATGCTTTGCGCCAGCAATCCGTACTGGGTGAACGGTTCGTCTTCACCACGCACGGTGAGTGAATCGTACAGGTAGGAGTTGTCCAGATACGCCATGCCGGCAGCGGCGCGACCCTTGGAGACAAAGGGGTTGAGTGAGTCGAAGCCGCCAATCACATGAAGGCGTAGTTCGCCGCCTTTGGGCGCGTCGGGATTGGTGTAATCAAAGTGCGAGAAGCCAGCGGAATACATGGGCTCGCCATGCATGGCAATGGCGTGGCTCTTGTGGATTTCGGCATGTGCCAATGCTGTGAACGCACACAGCCCAACAAACAGCCCACGCAGCACAGTGCTGTGAATGGCCATAATGACTCCTTTTTTCATGCGGCACGCTCACTGGCAACATGCACGGCCTGTAGCAACAACGTCTGTTGTTGCTCCCGTTATCGTCGCGTAATCGGTGCTGGCACACCAAGGATAAGCGAAGCGTGGCCAGGCTTGTTACATGCCAGCGTGGAGCGTGCGCGCGTTATTTATTTTTCATCCACCAGGTATCCAGACCCAACCCGAACGGAATCGGTTCCGAAGGACGGGAAAATCTGTCCCACCAGGCAACCCGGTGATGGCGGATATGGTAATTCAGGACGCCGTAATGCTGGTAGCGCAACATCCGGTCCAGCGCTTGTAGACTGAGTACATACTCGGCTTCTGTCTCAGCAGACAGGGCTGTGCGGACCAGAAAATCGACAACCGGGTGGCTGATGCCAGCCAGATTCTTGCTGCCAGGGATATCTGCACTGCTTGAAGCGAAATAATCGGTCAGCTCCGGCCCGGGATAGTCGCGTACGGGCAGCACAAACAGCACCACGTCATAGTCGAAGTTGTCCAGCCGTTCCTTGTAGGCAGCGGGCTCTACTTCCCGGTAGTCGGCTTCAATGCCCAGGCGCTGCAGGTTGCGGAACCAGGGGGCGAGAATGCGGTAAATGCCGGGGTTGTGATAATTGAGAACGGTAAACCGAAGGGGCTTGCCTTCCTCGTTAACCAGTTTTTGATCCTGCAGGCGCCAACCGCTGGCCTGTAGCAGTGACAGCGCCTCGCGCATGCGATTGCGGATCTGGCCACTGCCATCATTGACTGGAGGGTGGATATCAGCGTTGAAGAAATTGTCCGGCAGGTGCCCGGCCTGATCCTTCAGAAGCTCCTGCTCTTCAGCAGTTGCAGGAACCGGGGCAGAGTAGGGGCTGTTGGGAAACCAGCTGACAGTGCGGCTATAGGCATTACTGAACAGATTGCGATTGGACCATTCAAAGTCAAACAGCAGGCTGGCGGCCTTGCGCACGTTGAGGTCATTAAAGGGGGCCTTGCGGGTATTGAAAAAGAAAGCCTGCACCGGACGAGGCATCTGGTGAGGGATTTCCTGTTTGATGATCTGGCCCTGTTCAACGGCAGCAAAGTCGTAGGCGGTGGCCCAATGCTTGGAACTGTAGTCGTAATGCAGATCATAATCGCCGGACTTGAAGGCTTCAAAACCCACGTCAGCATCGCGGAAAAATTCGAAAATAACCTGATCAAAGTTGTAACGGCCACGGTTGACCGGCAGGTCGGCGGCCCAGTAGTCCTTGACCCGTTGGAAAACCACCTGCTTACCCGGTTTGACTGAGCTGACCTGATAAGGGCCACTGGACAGTGACGGGGTCAGGGTGGCTCGCTCGAAATCGTGCTCCTGCCAGTAATGTTTGGGCAGGATGGGGATCGAGCCGACCACCTGGGGCAAATCCTTGCGGCCTTCCTTGAAGGTGAATTTCACGGTGAGCGGGTCCACCGCCTCCACATCGGCCAGGTCTGCCAGCTGCAAGGTATACTCGGGTTTTCCCTTGCTGAGCAGAACATCAAAGCTGAACACTACGTCTTCGGCGCGGATCGGGTGGCCGTCATGGAAGCGGGCCTGTTCGCGAATACGGAACGTGGCCCAGCTGCGGTCATCAGGGTATTCCACCCATTCGGCGATCAGGCCATAGGCGGCGCCGGCTTCATCGCCGAGGCGATTATGGGACTGGTTGCCCATCAGCAAACTGTCGGCCAGTTCGGTGACACCGTACATCTGCATGCCGGGAGTATCAGCCGGGCTGATGCCCTTGAGAATATATGGGTTCAGGCTATCGAAGGTGCCCTGGCCATAGAGGCGCAGGGTGCCGCCTTTGGGGGCGTCCGGGTTGACGTAATCAAGGTGCTGAAAGTCGGCAGAGTATTTGAGATTGCCGAAGGGATGATAGCCGTGGCTGCGGGTTACCTCGGCGTGGCTGGCCACGCCGAGGAGCAGGGCCGCAAGGGCCAGAAAGGGTCTAGAACGTTTTGCGAATATCAACGTAGAGTGTCAGCCGTTGCCCAGGTTTAATGTAACGATTGCTGGCTACACGGTCGTTCCAGCTCTTGATGTCGTTCACCGATACATTAAAGCGGTCTGCAATGGCATACAAGGAGTCTCCGTTGCGTACGGCATAGCGTAGCTTGCGGACCATCTTGTCATTTTCCGGCGGGACTGCGCTGCTGGTCTGAGCGGATTCACTCCATACGGCCAGGGACTGGCCGATACTCAGGCTGTCGCCGGGCGCCATGTTGTTCCATTTGGCCAGCTCCTTCACGCCCACACTGTAGCGACGGGAAATTTCCCACAGGGTGTCGCCGGATTGCACGGTGTAATTGACCCGTTGCTTGCCTTTGCGCTCCCGGGACTGATTGGCGGCCAGGCGAGAATCTTCGCTCAGGCTGTAGTCGCCTTTCCCGGACGATGGCCCCGGAATCAGCAGGGTGCGACCGGCGATGATGGTATTGCCGTTCAGCTTGTTGATGCTGCGCAGGACCTGCGGCGTGGTGCGATGCTTACGGGCAATGGCGCCCAGGCTGTCGCCGGGGCGGATTTCGTAGCGGGCCCACCGCATGCGCTGATCCTGGGGCAATTCGGCCAGCCCGTTACGGAAGCGCTCTTCCCGATCAACCGGAACCAGAAGGCGGTGAGGGCCATCTGGTGAGGTGGCCCAGCGGTTGAAGGATGGATTCAGCAGATAGAGTTCTTCCACGGAAATATCCGCCAGTCGGGCGGCCTGGGTCAGGTCAATCTGGCCGCCAATGTCCACGCTGCTGAAATAGGCTTCGTTACGGATCGGGTGCAGGGTAACCCCGTAGTTTTCCGGCTCCTGCACGATCTGGGCAATGGCCAACAGCTTGGGAACGTAGGCGGTGGTCTCCCGCGGTAGATTCAGGTTCCAGAAATCTGTCGGTTTACCCGCTTCTTCGTTGCGGCGGATCGCCCGCGATACGGTGCCGCCGCCGGCATTGTAGGAAGCCAGCGCCAGTAGCCAGTCGCCGTCAAATCGGTTGGAGAGCTTTTGCAGGTAATCCAGCGCTGCATTGGTGGATTTGAGAATGTCCCGTCTCTGATCCTGCCACCAGGTGCGCTCCATGCCGAAGTAATCACCGGTAGAGGGAATGAACTGCCAGGGGCCGGCGGCTCGGCCGTGGGAGTAGGCGAAGGGGTCAAAGGCGCTTTCCACGATGGGCAGTAGTGCCAGCTCCAATGGCATGTTGCGCGCTTCTGCCTGCTCGATGATGTAGTGAAGGTAGCGCTCGGAGCGGGTGGTGACACGGGTGAAGTATTGCGGGTGGCGGGCGTACCAGTCGCGCTGGACGCGAATGCGGTCATTTTCCACTGTCAGGTCAAGGCCATAACCCTGACGTAGCCTTACCCATAAATCGTTGTTTTCTTTTTCTTGATCCGGGCTGCTTTCCAGGGGCGTCGGCTCGTCCATGCCGTTGGCGAGATTGACATCGTCTACCGACGGTTCGGCGGCGGGCATGGGAGGAAGCTCATCCAGGGACTGATTCGAGGCACAGCCTCCCAGGACTCCCAGGCCCAGACACAGGGCGAGAGTAGTGATTTTTTTCATAATAATAACGACAGCAAAATATTTCAGTCATTTTAGGGGCATGCAAAGGGGCCCCACAAGCAGTGTCAGCTAAAAGTTGTCTTTCCAGCGACGCAAGGCGGCAAAACACTGCATATCAGAGCCGGCTGTTCCAGCTTCCCGGGCTTCGCAGGCGTGCTTGAGCGCCGGCTCATGGGCGCGCAGGAAGGGGTTGCTGCGTGTCTCTTCTTCCAGTGTGGAGGGCAGGGTGATCTGGCCCGTCTCGCGGGCCTGGCGAACAGCGTTGAGACGTTGTGCCACAGCATCATCATCCGGGGTGACTGCCGCAGCAAAGGTCAGGTTGGCCAGGGTATATTCATGGGTACAGAATACCTGCGTTTTGGCAGGCAGGCTGGCCAGCCGCTGCAGTGAGTCAAACATCTGCGCCGGGGTACCCTCGAACAGTCGGCCGCAACCGCCGGCAAACAAGGTGTCACCGCAGAACAGCCAGCAGTGGTTGGCGTCGTGGAAGGCGATATGCCCAAGGGTATGGCCGGGGACTTCCATTACTGTCAGGGACATGTCCACCCCCGCTGGCTGAATGGTGTCGCCCTCGGCAAGCGGGTGCGTCATCCCGGGGATGGTTTCCCTGGCAGGCCCATAAACGGGAATATCCCTTTCCCGTAGCAGAGCGGGAATGCCGCCGACATGATCCGGATGATGGTGAGTTACCAGAATGCTGGTAAGTCGCAGCCCGTTCTCCTTCAGGAACTGCTCGACGGGTGCGGCATCGCCTGGGTCAACCACTACGCAGCGGTCCTCCTGGCGGATGGCCCAGATGTAATTGTCGCGAAATGCGGGGATGGCGGTGGGGCTTGGCAACATGTCGTGCTACGCTCCTGAGAAACGGCAATCTTTTATGATCAAGGGCCATTGTCCGTCATGCAACTGCCTCCGCTCAACCGTATTTCCTATCATGCCTCCTCACCGGAGCTGGGCCGCAATTTTGATAACTGGCTGGACAGCGAGCCAGGGCAGGCGCTGTTGGCCGCAGAGCGAGCAATGCTTGGCGAATGGCTGCGCAGCCAGGCCGGCCAGCGTGCGGTGGCCCTGTATAGTGGCAGCGGCCGGGATATGCTGGCCGAGAGCCCGCTACCCTGGCAGACCAGTATCTCTACCCAAGGCTTCGGCGGTACCCGGGTGCGGGCCAGGCTCGAGTTGTTGCCCCTGGCCAAGGCCAGTGTGGATCTTCTCCTGCTTCACCATGTCATGGACTTCAGTCATGACCCCCACCAGGTGTTGCGTGAAGCCACTCGAAGTATCGCGCCGGGAGGCAAGGTGGCCATTATCGGCTTCCACCCGATCAGCCTGATGGGGTTGGCTCGCTGGTTCTTCTGGCGCAAGCGGCCGGGCTGGTCCGGGCGCTTTTACCGGCCCAACCGGCTTACTGACTGGTTGCAAGTATTGGGATTTGAGGTCGATGGCATGGCCAGTGGCTTCTATACTATGCCGCTTTCCGACCGTGGCCGGGAACGGCTTGGGCTGCTTGAGTGGCTGGGTAGTTTGCTGTGGCCCCGCCACGGCAATGCCTATCTACTGGTAGCTCGCAAACGGGCCGGTATGGCCAAGTTGTTGCCCAGCCGGCAACACAAGGTGCCGCGCAATACTGTGGTACCCGTACCGGTTGCCCGCTGGGGGCAGCAAAACAAGGAGTCCTGATTCATTGAAGCAAGTGATTATTTTCACCGACGGCGCCTGCCGCGGTAACCCCGGCCCGGGTGGCTGGGGAGCGCTACTGCGTTATGGCGCCACCGAGAAGACCCTGTTCGGTGGCGAACCTGACACCACCAATAACCGCATGGAACTGATGGCCGCGATCATGGCCCTGGAAGCCCTGACAGCACCCTGTCAGGTAGTGCTGACAACGGACTCGCGTTATGTCATGGATGGCATCACCAAATGGATGGTCAACTGGAAGAAGCGGGGCTGGAAAACGGCGTCCAAGCAGCCGGTGAAGAATGCGGATCTGTGGCGGCGGCTGGATGCCGCCCGCGAGAAACACACTATTGAATGGCAGTGGGTCAAGGGCCACAGCGGACACCCCGAGAACGACAAGGCCGATGCACTTGCCAATCGTGGCATTGATGAACTTCTTCAGAAAAAAGGAATGCCTAGCTAATGCGTCAGGTAGTACTGGATACGGAAACCACCGGCCTTGAGCCCAATGATGGCCACCGGGTGATTGAGATTGGCTGTGTCGAAGTCATTAACCGGCGGCTCACCGGAAACAGCCTGCATTTGTATCTCAATCCGCAGCGCGAGATCGATGAAGGGGCGCTGGCCGTACACGGCATCAGCACCGAGTTCCTGGCGGACAAACCCACTTTTGACAAGGTGGCGGATGAATTCCTCGCCTTTGTGGATGGTGCAGAACTGGTGATCCATAACGCCCCGTTCGATGTAGGGTTCCTCAACCATGAGCTACGTCGCCTTGGCAGTCGTTATGGGACCATGGAGCAGCGCTGCGGCGTGCTCGACACCCTGGTAATGGCGCGCCAGAAACACCCGGGGCAGAAGAACAATCTGGATGCACTGTGCCGCCGTTATGGGGTGGAAAACGGCCACCGGGAGCTGCATGGGGCCTTGCTGGATGCGGAGATCCTTGCCGACGTCTACCTGGCCATGACCGGCGGGCAGACGCGGTTGTCTCTCGACGGCAATAACAGCGCAGAGCAGGGCGGAGAGATGGCGGCTGAGGCGATTCGCCGGCTGGATGGTCAGCGCCCCGGACTCACCGTGGTGCGGGCCTCAGATCAGGAATTGCAGCGCCACCGCGACAAGTTGTCAGCCATCGCCGACAGTAATGGTGAGCCCACCCTCTGGGATCGCCAGGAAGAAGACAGCCCGCTGCATTGATGAACGCCTGACGCAAAGAAGGGGATGGGTTTGACGCCCATTTCCGCCCTACGACCCTGCCGGGCGTAGGGCGTCAGGATACTCAGTGCCCCTTTTCGGGTGATACCTGGAACTCACTGACATCGTGGTGTTCGATCCAGCCATTCTCGTAGAGATACTCCGTTGCCGGCCCCAATGCCATCATCGACATGAGCAGGCCGGTAATGGACATGACGATGGTATAGGGCAGGGCCATGACTACCATGCGTCCGTAGGACAACCGCACCAGCGGTGCCAGCGCCGAGGTCAGCAGGAACAGGAAGGCTGCCTGGCCATTGGGGGTGGCAACCGAGGGGATATTGGTGCCGGTGTTGATGGCTACCGCCAGCAAATCGAATGTGTCCCGGTCGATTTCGCCCTTGAGTAGCGCCTGCCCGACTTCATCCACATAGACCGTCGCCACAAAGACATTATCGGACACCGCCGACAGTACCCCGTTGGCCACATAGAAGGCCGGTCCCTGGATCTGTTTTTCCAGGCTCAGTACGTATTCAATGATCGGAGCGAAAAGTTGCTGGTCCGCAATCACAGCCACCACCGCAAAAAATACTGTCAGCAGAGCGGTAAAAGGCAAGGCTTCTTCGAACGCGGCACCCAGGCGATGTTCCTCGATGATGCCGGTAAAAGAGGTGGCCAGAATAATCACCGTCAGACCCACCAGGCCCACGGACGCGGCGTGGGTGGCCAGCCCGACCACCAGCCAGACGGCAGTCAGCGCCTGTACTACCAGGGCGGCCCGGTTCTGCATGGTCCGCTTGCGGTCCTGCTCCAGGGCGTATTGACGCATGATGCCACGGACCTTTTCCGGAATGTCTTCGCCGTATCCAAAGCTGCCGCTGATTTCCAGGAATACGCAGGTCAACAAGCCCATTACCAGCACTGGCAGGGTGATCGGCGCCATGCGCAGGAAGAATTCGCCGAATTCCCAGCCCGCCTTGTTAGCGATCAGCAGGTTCTGAGGCTCGCCCACTAGCGTGCAGACCCCGCCCAGGGCAGTGCCCACCGCTGCATGCATGAGCAGGCTACGCAGGAAGGAGCGGAAGCGGCGCAGGTCCTCGCGATGCAGGTCTTCAACGCTGGTGTCATCGCCGTGATCGTGCTTCTGCTGAAAGGTCTTGCCGGAGGCCACCTTGTGGTAGATGCCGAAGAAGCCGGTACACACCGCGATGACCACGGCGGTAACGGTGAGCGCATCCAGAAACGCAGAGAGAATTGCCGCCGCGACACAGAACAGTAAGCTCAGGCGTACCTTGGATTTCACCCCCAGCAGGATGCGCGTAAACAGGAACAGCAGCAGATCCTTGAGAAAGAAAATCCCCGCCACCATGAAGATCAGCAGCAGCATCACCTCCAGATTGCTCTCAACCTTGTGCAGAACAGTCTCCGCGGAGGTTAGCCCGATCAGTACCGCTTCAATGGCGAGCAGGCCACCCGGCTGGAGCGGATAGCACTTTAGCGCCATGGCAAGAGTAAAGATGAACTGGGCCAGCAGCAGCCACCCAGCGACGACCGGACCCAGAGTCAGGTGGATCAGCGGGTTCACGGCCAGGAAGGCAATGATGGTGTACTTGTACCAGGCGGGAGCTTGCCCAAGAAAGTTGTGCAAAAAGGCACGGCCAGGCGTGGCTGACATGGCGGAATCCTGCGCGAGGGATGAACGGGGTTTTTGCGGCCGCAATCATACGGCCTTGCCTTGCCCCAGTACAGTGCAGATAGCGGGTAGCGGGACCGGACGATGGTAGGGGTTGACACTCCCGCAACCGGTTTAAGGTTGGCGATGCTTAAAACACCGTTGTCAGAGTGTGGCCAGGTTAACAAATGGCCAATAAATCAGTTGCTTACAAATGAAAGTTGACGCATTGTTTGATGACGTGCAAAAGTTGATGCGCCTTTCTCGGTCGGCGCTTAAAAGGACAGCAAAGCCCTTTTCTTGCCGCCTGGACGGCAGGCTGCCGCCAAGGTAGATACAGTAAACCATGCGCTCTGCGTGTTTGAGGTGACAGCAATGCTGTCCCGGTGTGTTTGCCCGGCTTGCATTTTGATGGCCTGCCGACACTTCTATCATGAGAATTGCGGCGTATCCGGGGGTTTGTACGGCTTTACGGATCGGACCGATGATAATAACAGTTGGGTGCTTGCGGAGAGTCCATGGTCGCCATAACGAATACCACCTCCCTGACTTTTCTCAAGGAAGCGATTGACGCCACCCTGACGGAAGCGGAAAACAGTCTGGAGGCGTTCTCCGACGATCCCTCCCGTCAGGAGGAGCTGGCACGCTGTGCCGATGACTTCCAGCAATTGCGGGGCATCTGCCAGGTGGTGGAACTGCCTGCTGCTGCTCTGATGAGTGAAGAGATGTCACTTGCCGCCCGGGAGCTGCGAGAAAAGCAGTCCGATGCCCGGGTACAGGCGTTGAGCAATGCCATTGTGCTGCTCACCCGCTATTTCGATTATGTCCAGCTGAAGAACCGCACTCTGCCGGCCCTGCTGATCGGTGGGATTAATGAACTGCGTCGTGCCGGTGGCAAGGCGCTGATTCAGGAAAGCCATTTTTTCAGTGCCGAGTTGTCCCGGCCCCGAAACCCGGCAGCGCCTGAAAGTGAGCTGCCACGCGCAGAGTTGTCGGCCCTGGCCCGGCGCTTGCGTCACATGTATCAGACCGGCCTGCTGGGTGTGTTGCGAGACCTGAACCCGTCGGTAAATCTCCGCCTGATGGGGAGGGCCCTGGTGCGCCTGGATCGCGCCGCCGGTGACTGTGGGCTCAGCCGCTTCCTGTGGATCGGGCAGGCCGTCATCACGGCCATGGTGGCCGATGACATGGCGATCACCCCGGCCCGCAAGGCGCTGTTGTCCCAGTACGACCGACAATTGAAAAAGCTGGTCTATGGTGGGGATCAGGCGCTCAGTGAAGAAGCGCCGTTGTTGATGATCAAGGAAAGTCTCTATCTGGTGTCCCTGTCCTCCCTGGACACGGGAGTGGTTGCGGAAGTGAAGCAGGCGTTTGCTCTGAACAATGATGTGTCCGACGCCATCCTGCAGCGCGAGCTGGCACTAATGACCGGTGCCAGCGGCTCAGTGATCCGCTCTGTTGCCAGCGCCATGCGAGATGAAATCAGTGAGCTGAAAGAAAGCCTGGATATGGCCTCCCAGGGAGTGGCCGACACGAATTATCAGTCCGTGGCCGCCAGCCTCAATCGTCTGGGTAGCACCCTGGCCATGATTGGTAAGGACGATGAGGCCGGGGTTATCAAACAGCGGGCCGCACAGGTAAACGAGTGGCGTGCTGACCAAAATGTGGAAAGCGAGGCATTTCATGCGCTAGTGGATGATTTGCTGATGGTAGAGAACGTGGCGGCGAATCTGGAGCGCAGCATTGCGCCTGAAGACGACATCCACCGTGGCAGCAACAACAGTGGTATTTCCCTGTACCAGCTGGATGATGCCCGCATGACCGTGGTCGGGGAGTGCCGTGCCGGATTGGCTCTGGCCAAGCGCTCTATCAGTTCCTTTATGGATAACAACTGGGATGCCATGCACCTTTCCAACCTGCCCGGAACCTTTGCCTCCATTGCCGGTGGCTTGATGTTCCTGGAGCTGCAGCGGGCCCGTGGTGTAACTGAGTCATGTCACAAATATATCGTTCATCAGCTGATCGAGGCTCCTACGACTCCCACCAAGGAACATATGGAAACCCTGGCCGACGCCCTCACCGGCGTGGATTACTACCTGGAAAGCATGGAAGAGCAGAAGCCCATCGGTGACGGTGTGCTTGAGGTGGCGGAAGAAAGCATGAAAGCGCTGGGTTACCCGGTGTCCAGAGTGGCTTGATGACCATGATTGATCTCTCCAGCCCCGAACCCAAGGACGCTGAACTCGCCCGTTGCTATGTGATCCATGAGCAAAATATCCTGATTGCCGCCGATCGATGGCAGTTGCCGGTACTACCGGCTTACATGCTTCGCCAGCACCCGCATTACCATTACCTGGGCTTGTTGAACGGTGAGCCCTGTTACGTCTGCGAACTGAGCAACCACGAACTGGATGATGGTTCCTTGCAACCAGTGCCGTTGCGGCAATTGATTTCCGGGGGGCTGGATGAGCCTGGCTTCTCGATGGTCAGCCGGGCCTTGCAGTTTCTCAGCTGGCAAAAGAACCATCGTTTCTGCAGCCGTTGTGGCTCACCCACTGAAGCGCACCATCGGGATCTGGCAATGACCTGTCAGGCCTGTGGCTATTTTCAGTACCCGAGAATCACTCCCTGCATCATTGCTCTGGTTACCCGCGGCGAGCATGCACTGCTGGGGCGCTCAACCCGTTTTCCGGAAGGAATGTATTCCTGTCTGGCGGGTTTCATGGAGGCAGGGGAGTCGGCGGAGCAGGCCCTGGCCCGTGAAGTGCGTGAAGAAAGTGGCATCGAAGTGACCAATCTTCAATATCTCACCAGCCAGTCATGGCCGTTTCCCCACTCGTTGATGCTGGGCTTCCACGCAGATTACGCCGGTGGGGATATCTGTATTGATGATGACGAGATAGTAGCGGCGGACTGGTTTCACTACCGGTCGCTGCCCATGATACCGCCACCGGGCAGTATCGCCCGAACCCTGATTGACCATTGGGTAGCGCGTTTCCAATAAAGGACAGAAGCAATGAATTACACACTCGCGCCTTTGGTGATTTTTATTTTCAGCCTGCTTTTTGTCTTGCTGGGCGCCTGGGTGCTGCTGCGCCAGCAATGGTTGATGCAATGGCTGAAAGGCACAGCAGGGCTGCTGATGGTAGGGCTGGCTATCTATCTGAGCCTGTTCGCACTGAATATCTATGGCTACCGTGAATACGCTCAGGAAGTGTCCGTGGCCACGGTCAGCTTCCGTCAGTCCGGTGACCAATCCTTCATTGCCACCGTCACCCGCACCGATGGCACCACCGAAGACTTCCGTCTGAAAGGGGACCAATGGCAGCTGGATGCCCGTATTATCAAATGGAAAATGCCTTTCAGCCTGCTGGGCCTGCAACCAGGCTACCAGTTGGACCGCATCTCCGGTCGCTATTACGCGCTTGAAGATGAGCGATCCCGGGACCGCACTGTCTACAGTCTGCACCGTGATCCGGTCGGTATTGATGTCTGGAAGATGGCTCGGGACGGCTGGAGTCTGCTGGTGGATGCCAGCTATGGCAGTGCCGCCTATTTGCCAATGGCAGAAGGTGCCCTGTTTGAGGTGAATGCCGGTGCTACCGGTCTGGTCGCCCGCCCCATGAATGGCAGTGCCCAGCAGGCCATCTCCGGCTGGGATTGAGGTCGTCTTGAGGTGCCCATCACCGTGTTACTGTGGTGGGCGCCATACCCCATTGCCGCTCGGTTAGGTAGAATCCCCTCACTCCTTTTCATCTGCCGACCACGGGCAGGTACCAATCCTACGGACAAGCAGGTAAACAGTGATCGCGTTTTTATCCGAATATGGCATGTTTCTGGCCAAGGTCGTTACTCTGGTGGTAGCAATCTTGTTTGTGATCGGCGGCATCGCCGCTACCGCTTCCCGCGGCCGTAACAAGGCGGGCCAGGACGGAGAACTGAGAGTTCGCCACCTCAATGAAGAATTTGATGACCTCAAGGACTCTCTGGAGGCGGAAATCCTGCCCGAGGCACAGCGCAAGAAAGCCCATAAAGCGAAGCGCAAGCAGGAAAAACTGGAAGCCAAGCAAAAGAAAAAAGCTGGGACCGAAGACAAGGTCGAGCCACGCCTGTTCGTGCTGGATTTCGATGGTGATGTGCAGGCCAGCGCAGTGGATCATCTGCGCCGGGAAATCAGTGCCGTGCTGCAGGTGGCTACCCAGAATGATGAAGTGCTGGTGCGTTTGCAGAGCCCTGGTGGTTTGGTGCACAGCTATGGCCTGGCTGCCTCCCAGCTGCGCCGTATCCGCAATAGCGGCATCAAGTTGACGGTGACTGTGGACGAAGTGGCCGCCAGTGGCGGTTACATGATGGCCTGCATTGCTGACCGTATTGTGGCGGCGCCTTTCGCGGTGATTGGCTCCATTGGTGTGGTTGCACAGATTCCCAACTTCCATCGTCTGCTGAAAAAGAACGATATCGACGTGGAGCTGATGACCGCCGGTGAATACAAACGCACCATGACCATGCTGGGCGAGAACACCGAAAAAGGGCGCGCCAAATTCCAGGAAGAACTGGAAGAAACCCACCAACTGTTCAAAACCTTTGTTCGTGACAATCGTCGTGGCCTGGACCTGGACAAAGTCGCCACTGGCGAGCACTGGTTTGGCAGCCAGGCCAAGGAATTGGGTCTGGTTGACGAGATCATGACCAGTGACGAACTGTTGCAACTGCGCCAGGGTACCCATTCACTCTATCAGGTACAGTGGGAAGCCAAACGTAAGCTGGGCGAACGGCTGGGGTTCTCCCTGGAAACGAGCCTGCACCGTGCCGTAGAAAAATTCTGGCACCGTGGTAGCCAGCGACAGATTCATTAAATAAGCTGCGAGCTATGAGCTGCTAGCTTTGAGACGCGGGAAAGCGTGCTGCTATTCGAGAGAGTATTGTCACCGCGCCCAAGGCTGTAACACCATTGTTTCGCGGGCAGGGTTTTTCTGTTTAAGAAGACCTTTATCCGCGTCTCACAGCTAGCAGCTAGCGGCTCGTAGCTTTAGAGGAGTTCGATCATGAGTTTCCAAGCCCTGTTGACCCGTGAAACCGAGAACGGCTACCAAACCGCACTGGAAGAACGTGAGCTGACCGATCTGGGGGAAGAGGGTGTATTGGTGCGCGTGCACTGGTCATCCCTGAACTACAAGGATGCGCTTTCTGCCAGCGGCAACAAGGGTGTTACCCGCCAGTTTCCCCATACGCCAGGTATTGATGCGGTGGGAGTGGTAGAGGAAACCACAGACGGTCCTTTCAGTGTTGGCGATACCGTGATCTGCACCGGTTATGATCTGGGTATGAATACGGATGGTGGCTACGGTCAGTACATCCGGGTGCCTGCAGAATGGCTGGTTCCGTTGCCGGATGGTCTGGCTCCCCGAGATGCCATGGTGCTGGGTACCGCTGGGCTAACCGCTGCATTGTGCGTAGAGTCACTGCTCGATACCGGTCTTAATCCGGATCAGGGCCCGGTGTTGGTAACCGGCGCCACTGGTGGAGTCGGTAGCATCACCGTCACCATTCTCTCCAAGCTGGGCTTTTCTGTCACCGCTGTAAGCGGCAAGTCGCAATCCCATCCGTGGCTCAAGTCGCTGGGCGCCAGTGAAGTGATCAGCCGTGACAGTTTTCTTGAGAACGCGGGCAAACCCATGCTCAAGGAGCAATGGGCCGGGGCGGTGGATTGTGCCGGTGGTGATATGCTGACGACGGCATTGAAGAGCCTTAAATATGGTGGCTGTGCCGCCTGTTGTGGATTGGCGGCATCTCCCAAGCTGGAAATGACGGTATTGCCCTTTATTCTGCGCGGTGTGAACCTGTTGGGTGTGGACAGTGTTGAGTTGCCCTGCGAAATCAAACAGCAGATGTGGCAGTTGCTTGCGGACGAGTGGATGCCTGTGGATCTGTCCCTGCTGGAAGCGGATGAGGTTGAACTGGACGGTGTTAATGCCTGGGTAGATAAAATTCTCCAGGGTGGCGTACAGGGGCGTGTGGTCGTGCGCTTGCCCTGATGCCCGAAGCATTCAATCTCTATAAAAAAGCGCGGCTATGCCGCGCTTTTTTATTTGTCTGAAGAAAGTCACTCACGCATTCTATAGTCATGCGATATTTCGATGAAATCCAGGCGGGACAACAAGGGCATGAGCCACAATGACTGACAGCAATTGGCTGAAAATTGCATTGCAACTGAATGGGCGGGGTGGCGCAACTGAATTGGCTGCCGAGCAGCCTCTGGCGGAAACGACCGCTTACTGGGTGCATCTGGACTATACACGCGAAGAAAGTGAGCAGTGGCTGCGCCGGCAGTCGATACCGCAGGCGGTGATTGATTCGCTGACCGCAGCGGAAACCCGCCCCCGTGCCTCGGAAGTGGCCGGTGGCGTACTGGTGTATTTGCGCGGCGTTAACCTGAATCCCGGTGCACGCCCTGAAGACATGATCGCCCTGCGTATGTGGGTTGGACCAAGGGGGTTGGTGAGCAGCCAGAAGCGGAGCTTGCTCAGTGTTGATGCGGTGAAGGGCTCCCTGGACAGTGAGCAGGGTCCGGCATCCATCAGCGCTCTGGTGGCCGAACTGGTGGATCAGCTGATCTGGCGTATGGAAGAGGTGATCGAGAATCTGGAATCGGAAGTGGAGAGCTGTGCGCTGCAGCTGGAAGAAGCCCCCAGATCCAGTCTGACGCCACAATTGAGCCTGCTACGCCGGCGAGCGATTACGCTGCGACGGTATCTTGCTCCCCAGCGTGAAGCATTGATCAAGCTGCAGAATGAAGCGCTGTTTGCGGCAGAGGATACCATGCTGATCCGCGAGGCAACGGATCGTTTGCAACGTCTGCTGGAAGATCTGGATGCAGCAAGGGAGCATGCCACCTTGTTGCAGGAAGAGGTCTTTTCGGTGCAGAACGAAGCGATCAACGATCGTATGTATCTGCTGGCGATCATTTCGGCATTGTTCCTGCCGCTGGGGTTTCTGACCGGTCTGTTCGGTATCAATGTGGGCGGGTTGCCGGGCGTCGATGATCCGCATGCTTTCTGGTGGTTCTGTTCCGGCGTGGGGGTGATTGCCCTTGGCGTCGCCATCTGGATGCGAAAACGCCGCTGGTTGTAGCCAGCGGCGTTTTCGGAGATCTGCCGTTGAAGGGCTTGTCGTTCAGGCCCGGCGGTAGATCGGTTTGGGGTCGTTCACATCGCCCTGGTAGGTAATGCTGAAATCCTTGAGGCCCTGCAGTGCTTCTTCAATATTACGATCCGCACGGACTTCAAAGGCATTGAATCCGCAGCGAGTCATATAGAAAAGCTGGTCACGCAGCACATCACCGGTAGCGCGAACTTCACCCTTGAAGCCATAGCGAGTACGTAGCTCACGGGCATAGGAGTAGCCGCGACCATCCTTGAAGGCCGGGAAGTGGATTGCTACCAGAGGCAGGCTGTCCAGATCGTCTTCCAGGTCCTTGGGCTCTTCGCCGGGGGCCAGCCATACGGCCACATCGCCACGGGCGATCAGGGTATCGCGGTTTTCCTGCCAGTAGGCCAGCGGCACAATGATTTTGCCTTGTGCTGGCACGCCGCTTTCCAGAGCATCGCTTTCCAGTCGTTGCCACTGGTTGTCCGCGATGGCGCCATCAATGATTACCTTACCCATAGATGCGCTCCTTGAACGGGTCCATGCCAATGCGCTCGTAGGTGTCGATAAACGGCTCGTTTTCGAGGCGTTTTTCCACGTAGAGCTTGATGATATTTTCCACTACATCGGTGATCTGATCAGACTCGAACGACGGGCCCAGTTTCTCGCCGACACGGGATTCCCGGTCACCACGGCCGCCCAGGGTGACCTGGTAGAACTCCTTGCCTTTCTTGTCCACGCCGAGAATGCCGATGTGGCCAATGTGGTGGTGGCCACAGGCGTTCATGCAGCCGGAAATATTCAGGTCGATGAGTCCCAGGTCGTGCACGTAATCCATGTTGTCGAAGCGGCGCTGGATGGATTCCGCCACCGGAATGGATTTGGCGTTGGCCAGGGCGCACAGATCGCCACCGGGGCAGGCCACGATATCGGTGATCAGGCCCAGGTTGGGAGTGGCGAAACCGAGGGCGTCCAGGGCTTTCCACAGGTCGTAGAGATCCGAGGCGGCCACGTCAGCCAGTACCATGTTCTGCTGGTGGCTGTTGCGCAGCACGCCGAAGCTGTACTGGTCCGCCAGATCGGCAACGGCTTCCAGCTGCTCGTCGCTGATGTCGCCCGGTACCCGACCGGTTTTCTTCAGGGTCAGGGTAACCGCACGATAGCCGGCCTGTTTGTGGGCGCGGGTATTGGTGTGATACCAGCGGCTGAACGCCTTGTCTTCGGCCAGTTTGGCTTCCAGGGCGGCCGTATCCTCGGTCTGGTAGGCCGGGGCAGAGAAGCAGGACTGGATGCGTTCCACTTCTTCTTTGGTCAGGGTCATGGGGCCGTCTTTCAGCTCGGCAAATTCCTGTTCCACCAGCTCGCGGTACTTGTCGGCACCCAGGGCCTTGACCAGGATCTTGATGCGGGCCTTGTACTTGTTGTCCCGGTTACCGTACTTGTTGTACACCCGCAGGATGGACTCCAGGTAGGGCAGCAGGTCCTGCCAGGGAACAAACTCGCCAATCACTGAACCGGTCATGGGGGTACGGCCCAGGCCGCCACCGGCCCACACCTGGAAACCGGTCTCGCCGTTGGCACCGTGAACCAGCTGTACGCCGATATCGTGGACGCCGATCAGGGCCGGGTCTGCATCGGGGACGGCATTGACGGCAATCTTGAATTTACGCGGCAGGTAGGCGAATTCCGGGTTGAAGGTGGACCACTGGCGAATGATTTCGCACCAGGGACGCGGATCTTCAATTTCCTTCGGATTCACACCAGCGAATTCATCGGTGGTGATGTTTCGGATACAGTTGCCGCTGGTCTGAATGGCGTGCATCTGCACGTCAGCCAGCTCGGCAAGAATATCCGGCACCTCTTCCACGGACGGCCAGTTCAGCTGAATATTCTGGCGAGTGCTGACGTGGCAGAAGCCCTTGTCATAGGTGCGCACAATATGAGCCAGACGGCGCAGCTGACGGCTCGCCAGTAAGCCATAAGGAACGGAAATACGCAGCATCGGCGCATAACGTTGAATATAGAGGCCGTTCTGGAGACGCAGGGCGAGAAACTCGTCTTCGCTCAATTCTCCAGCCAGATAACGGCGGGTCTGGTCGCGATACTGCGCAACCCGCTCTTCCAGCAGCTGCTGGTCATGTTCCTGATAGACGTACATGGGACCGATTCACCGTCCTTTATGCTTGAACCTAAATCCATGTCAAATCATAGATTCGGGTTAGAATTCAACAGGTAAGCGTCGCCCTCGGGGGAGGGAGAGCGGCACTCTAACAAAGCGCCCTTATAGTGAAAAGAAATATCTTGGCATATCGCTATAACGGGTGGGCTTATTTCGCGGCCGCGTCCAGCACCATATTCACGGTGACGATCATGCCGATGACCAGTGCGAGAACCAGCACCACATAGACACCGATGTAGTTACCGGCATCGCCCTTGGTGAAGTCGCGCTCGCGGTTTTTCGAGCTCTGGACCCCGAATAAAGCGGCCAGAATGCTGCTGATCGTCTGGATCAGCGTCGGTTTTTTACCCTGGTCGGAGGGGGTGTGATGCTGCTCGGACATGGAAAATCCTGCGTTTTGGCGATTGGCTAAACAATATAACTACCCTCAATATTGTACGCTTGCCGGGCGCTGGGTAACAGCGCAGAAGGGCAGGGTTGAATTCACTTCACCACGGCACCATTGCAACTGGGGAGTACCTGACTAAAATAGTCAGGAAAGCATTACCACCCCCAGGTGGCCATTCATCCCGAACAGGAATCATGATGGCAGAGCAGTTGATCGACATTACCGAAACCGCCCAGGATTACTTGCGTGACCTGTTGGGCAAGCAGGATCAGGGCGATATCGGCGTGCGCATTTTTGTAGAGCGTCCCGGTACCCCCCATGCGGAGTGCTGCATGGCCTATTGCCCGGATGGCGAGCAGGAAGACAGCGACGTCCGCTACGACTACGAGGGCTTTCATGCCTGGGTGGAAGGCAAGAGCGTGCGCTACCTGGAAGATGCGGTGATCGACTACAAGAAGGACAGCATGGGCGGTCAGCTCACTTTCCGCGCCCCGAAATCCCGGGTGCCGGACATCAGTGAAGACGCCAGCATCGAAGAGAAGATCAATTACGTGCTGTATGCCGAGATCAATCCCAACCTGGCGGCCCACGGCGGCAGCGTCCAGTTGCTGGAGCTGACCGAGGATAACGTGGCCGTCTTGGAATTCGGCGGCGGCTGCCAGGGCTGCTCCGTGGTGGATGTGACCCTGCGCGACGGCGTGGAGAAAACCCTCAAGGAGCGCGTGCCGGACCTGACCGGTGTGCGCGACAAGACCGATCACACTGTCACGGATAACGCTTACTACAGCTAAAAGTGGCAAGTTCAACGTTGTAACACGAGTAAGGCTACTAAATAGCCCGAAAGCAAAAAGGCCGCGCCCATACTTTGGACGCGGCCTTTTGCATTTCAGGACAGAGTTAACCGGTCCCGCGCGCTATTAACTATTCACTGTAAACTGTTCATTGCCTTTCTCATCCGCACTGCGGCTTGCGTCCCGCCGCCTGTGCCTGCTGATAGAGCGGCATCACTTCCGGGATACGGGCTCGCAGCCCTTCAATCCGGGTGGAATTGGAAGGGTGAGTGGACATGAATTCCGGTGGCTCGTTACCACCATTGGCCGCTGCCATGTTCTGCCACAGATTCACGCTTTCGCGGGGATCGAACCCGGCCTGAGCCATCAGCTGAAGGCCGATGATATCGGCTTCGGCTTCATGCTTGCGGCTGAAGGGCAGGGCGAGACCATATTCTGCACCCACCCCCAGTGCTGCCATGACTCCCTGTTTGGCTGCACTGTCCTGGCCGGCGAGAGCGCCCAACAACTGCATGCCGCTTTGCGTGGCGTACTGCAGGGACATGCGCTCGTTGGAGTGCTGAGCTTGCACATGACCGATCTCATGGCCGATCACCGCGGCAAGTTGGCTCTGGTTCTTGGCCACACCCAACAGACCGGTGTGGACACCGATCTTGCCGCCGGGCAGGGCAAACGCGTTGGCGCTGTCTTCCTGGAACACGGTCACTTCCCATTGCTGGTTGCCACCCACCGTGTTGGTAATGGCATTGCTGACGCAGAGGACGTAGTTCACTTCGCGGCTATTCTTGCTTTGTGGTTTTTCTTCCTTCATTTGCGCATAGGCGGTGGCGCCCATTTGGTCCATCTCACCGGCGGGCATCAGCAGGAACTGATTGCGGCCCAGTGGCGAGGTAGCACAGGCCACCAGCCCGGCGGTAAGGGCGGAAACCATAATCAGACGTCGAAATTTCATTGTTCTGTTACTCCCATTCCCGCAGAAAACGGCGGGACACAAACATAAGCCAGCTTGCCCAGCCGGCACTTCCGAGGAAGATGATAAGGCCAAACAGGGAAATTTCCCATGGTGCCGGGGGCACACGGCCAGCCAGCATCAGTGAACCGCCGATGAAACCGGCTGCCACCAATAATGCTTGGACCTGCCGATACTGGCCGCGTTCCAGCCGTGCCACCAGTCTTTCCAGGTGGCGAGGATCAATGCTGCCCTCCTGTTGCGGCGGCAAATTGCTGGCGTGGGGCGGCGCATAGACCTTGTCCACCACGTCCAGTGCGCGCAGGCTCAGACTTTTGGCCAGGCGCACCGGGGAATAACGGGTACGGATCATGCGTTTGAGCAGTGGCTCCGCCTCGGTCATCAGATCGAAATCCGGGTTGAGCAGACGCCCGAACCCTTCCAGCGTGATAATCGCCTTGATGAACAGGGCGATATCACTGGGCAGCACCAGGTTATGGTTGCGAACCAGCGCGGTGATATCGGTGAGCAGGGCACTGATATCCAGCTGTGACAGGGAGATACCGTGATACTGACTGATCACGTCCTCCACGTCAGACACCAGCTGATCGAAGCGGACCGGTTGGCCATCGGACCAGTTGGAGAGCACCGCTGCGCATTGCTCGGCCTCGCGTAACACCACCGAGCGGGTGATCTGTAGAATCTGCTCGCGGCGGCTATGGCTGAGCTTTCCCACCATGCCGAAATCCAGCATGGCAATGCGGTTGCTGCTCTGGATGATGAAGTTGCCCGGGTGCGGGTCGGCATGGAAAAAGCCGTCCTCCAGAGCCATCTTCCAGGCGGCCAGGGCACCGCGCCGGGCAATCAGAACCCGGTCGAGGCCTTCTGCATCCAATTGGTCCGTGGCACGGGCGGGAATGCCCTGTATATGCTCCTGCACTTGCAGGGTCTGTGATGACAGCTCCCAATACACCCGGGGAACTGTCAGCCACTTCAGAGAGCGCATGTTCTTGCGAATGCGATCAGCGTTGCGCGCTTCGATAGTGAAATCCAGCTCCCGGGTCAAAGACCGTTTGAACTCGCGCACCAGTTCCACGGGGCGGTAGCGGCGCAGCTCCACCGAGTTGTCCGCCGCCAGTTTGGCGAGCTGGTCCAACAGGCGCAGATCGGATTCGATTTTGGCGCGGATGCCGGGTTTCTGGATCTTCAGCACCACTTTCTGGCCACGGCGGGTAAGGCCGCTGTGCACCTGGCCGATGGAGGCGACCCCGATGGGTTTCGAGTCGATGCGGGCAAACGCGGATTCCAGAGGCTTGCCCAGGGCCGCTTCGATATGGGGGACCAGCTCCTCATAGGGGATGGCGGTGGCCTGATCCTGAAGCTTCTCGAACTCGGCAATCCAGTCCAGCGGGAACAGGTCAACCCGGGTGGCCAGCACCTGCCCCAGTTTCACGAAGGTGGGGCCCATCTCTTCCATGGCATGGCGCAGCCGTTCGGCGGTGCCCATGCGGAGCATGTCTGGGCGCATGGAACTGCGTACCAGCTTGCCGGCATGTTCCACTGGCGTGGACAAGCCCAGTCGACGAATCACGTCGGCAAAGCCGTATTTGAGCAGAATGGTGGCCAGCTCATTCATGCGCAACAGATCTTTGCCGGTGTGGAGAATACTCACGGGGAATTTCCTTTTGTCGTACCCTCTTGTTCCAGCAGCCGCTGTTTCAGCGCTGTGCCCCAGTAGAAACCGCCGTGCCCCCCATCGGCACGGGTGACCCGGTGGCAGGGCACCAGGATCGCCAGGCGGTTCTTGCCCACCGCCTGGCCAACGGCCCGGGCCTGGCTGCCAATTTGCCGGGCAATCTCACCATAGGCGCGGGTGCTGCCTGGGGGGATGTGTAAT
This sequence comes from uncultured Alcanivorax sp., assembly GCF_947258575.1. Lineage (GTDB taxonomy): Bacteria > Pseudomonadota > Gammaproteobacteria > Pseudomonadales > Alcanivoracaceae > Alcanivorax. The sequence continues at coordinate 118,398 of NZ_CAMYIV010000003.1, read as the reverse complement.
AGCGAGTGCCACACCTGTCGCTGAAACGGCGTACCGCAAAGATGTAGCGGAGTCGGTGCGCAATCGGGGTGGTCCAGAGTGGCCAGTAATGTCGCTGTGGGTTGCTCGGTAAGGCTCGCGGCGGGGAAGCGCTGTGACAATCTGACCAGCGCATCGTCCCTGTTGTCGCAGAAATCAAAGTGGATCAGGCCATGAGCAGACTCGGCGACCAGAGCATGACCATAACGGCTTTCGCCGTAGTACCAGGTCAGTGGCTCTGCATACTCGTCGGATTCGTACAGACGCGGATTTGCGGGGGGAATCTGCTCTGCGATGGTTTCCGCCAGGGGATGCAGCCAGTGCTGGATGGCATCAGCGATAGCCTCGGGGTTATCTTCCTGCACATAGTGCAGACCCCGACCGCAATCGGAAATATCCAGATTGGGGATCTGTTCCAGCAACCAGCGAATGCGCGCCGGGCCGAGCACGGCCCCGGGGCGAAACCGCAGTAGCAGCATGGGCTGGGGCATACTGCCCAGTCCCTTTTCAATCTCCTCAATGGCCTGCCAGGTTTCATCCTGCCGATCATTGATCGGTAGCTGGTTGGGCCAGACATACACCGGGTAGCGGGACGCCCGCTGACGAAAAGGCTTCTGGTAGATACGTCGTACACTGCGCGGCAAGTGACGGATAACCCCGAAAGGCAGCACCATCCTGACAAACAGATTGCGGTTGATAATCAGAAACCGGCCCAGGCGTTCCTGTCGAAAGGCGAAGAAAAGCGGGCGCAGGGGCAGGGGGAACTCATCCCAGTCGCAGGTGAACGGGAAGGTTTCCATAAAGCACAGGCGGCTGACTATCTGGGGTTGTTGCTGCGCCAGTCGAAAACCCAGTGGGCCGCCCCAGTCGTGCAGTACCAGGGTAATATCGGTGAGTGCCAGTGCGGCAACAAAGTCTTCCAGATAGCGGTAATGGGTCAGGAAGCGGTAATCGATATCGGGCTGGTCGCTGTTGCCGAAACCGATCAGGTCCACAGCGATACATCGATACTGACCACGAAGCGGTTTGATCACGTTGCGCCACAGGTAACTGGAGGTGGGATTGCCATGGATGAACAGCAGTACCGGTCCTTCACCTTCATCGATATAGTGAAGGCGGTGGCCATTCACCGTGACGTAACGTGACTCAAACGGAAAATCGGCAAAACCCATGACATGCATCCCTTGCATCGAATTTTTCAACTGTTACCGCTTTTCTGGCAAGATGCCATGGCTGTGTCAGTAACGTAAAGTGCGAAAAAATGTCAAAACCCTATCTCCGTGACGATTTACTGGAAGTGCGCCATAGCGCCGTCCATGGTCGTGGTCTGTTTGCCACCCAGCGCATAAAGAAAGATACCGAGCTGGGGTTGTGTAAAACCAAGGTAGCCAAGAAAGATGGCCCTTATGTGTTATCGCTGGATGACGAAGGCAACGAGCGCTACCGGGTGCTCTGCGATCTACGTTTCATCAACCACGGCAAGAAGCCCAACGTGGCTTACTATGACGACCTGACCGTGGTGGCCCTGAAGTCCATCAAGGCCGGGGAAGAGCTGCTGCACGACTACGGTGATGATTGGGACTGAAAAGGCAGTTAATAGTTAACAGTGAATAGTTAATAGCTACTAAAACCTGGATTAGCGGCTATCTGTAGGAGCACCGCTTGAGGTGCGAAGCCGGCCCTAAAACGGGCAGGGTGAGGTGAATTCCTGCCAGAGCCCGGTTATCGGGTGGTTGAAGGCTAGCCACTCCGCGTGTAATAGCAGTCTCGGGCTCAATGCCTCGATCTCCGCTGGCGCGTACATATCGCAGCCGATGATCGGGTGGCCCAGCTCCCGACAGTGAATGCGTAGTTGGTGGCTGCGGCCGGTAACCGGGCTGAGTGCCAGTCGGGTGCGATTGCCGACAATGTCTCGCTCCAGTACCTGGTAATGCGTGAGGGCGGCTTTGCCGGTGTCGTAACAGACCTTCTGCAGTGGCCGGTTGGGCCAGTCCGGAATCAGCGGCAGTTCGATGCTGCCACGCTCCCTTTCCACCAGACCATGAACCACAGCCTGGTAGCGTTTTTTCACGGTACGTTGCTGGAACAGGCGGCTGAGCTGGCTTTGCGCTGGCCGGGTCAGGGCGAACACCATGATGCCGGAGGTATCCAGATCCAGCCGGTGGACCAGGCGTATGTCTGGATCCTTGCGGGCCAGGCGTCGCACGGCGCAGTCCTGATTTTCCGGTGCGCGCCCCGGCACACTGAGCAGATAGGCCGGTTTGTTGACCAGCAAAATATGCTCGTCCCTGTACACCGTGCCCACCCGCTCATGGCAGGTGGGCACGATATAGTAGGGTTTGTCGGCCGGTGAATTCATCGGGCAATTCGTCGTTGAGATCGCAGAGATACTGACTCCGGGACCTCAGTCCGTTTTTGCCTTTCGCTACGCATCACTCGTTTCTCTCAACTCATTTACCCCAGAGTACCTGAAAGACATCATCATACTGCTTGGCAAAATGCACGGTGAGTCCGTCTTTCAGGTACCCCGGCAGTTCATCGAAATCCCGCTGGCAGGCGTCCGGCAAAATCACCTCACGAATACCCACTCGCCGGGCGGCGATGATTTTTTCGCGGATGCCGCCCACCGCCAGTACCTGGCCGGTGAGGGTCAGCTCGCCGGTCATGGCCACTTTGCGCGGCAGACGCTTTTTCAGCAGTAGCGACAGCAGGGCGCTTGCCATGGTGATGCCGGCACTGGGGCCATCCTTGGGGGTTGCCCCTTCCGGCACATGGAGATGGAGAAAGGCTTCATCCAGGCGCTCCTCTCTCAGCCCGTAATCGCGCAGATGGCTGGCTACATAGCTGTAGGCAATCTCCGCGGACTCTTTCATGACATCGCCAAGCTGGCCGGTGAGCTTGAAGCCCCGTTGCTTGCTGTGCACCTGGCTGGCTTCCACGGAGAGCGTGGCGCCCCCCATGGATGTCCATGCCAGGCCGGTTACCACGCCCACGCCTCGCTGGGTCTTCTCGGTCTGGAAGTAAGGTTGGCCGAGAAAATCCGCCAGGTTCTTGCCGGACACGCTCAGTTTCTTTTCCCCGGCCAGCAGCTTCACCGCCGCTTTGCGGATGATTTTGTTGAGCTGTTTTTCCAGATTACGGACCCCGGCTTCACGGGCATAACCTTCGACGATCTGGCGCAGGGCGCTGTCGCTGATGCGCAACTGGCCGCGTTTTACGCCGGCACGTTCCAGAGCTCGGGGCCACAAATGCTGGCGCGCGATCTGCACTTTCTCTTCGGTGATATAACCGGACAGTCGGATCACTTCCATGCGGTCCAGCAAGGGCCCGGGAATGCTGTCCATGGTGTTGGCGGTGCAGATGAACAGGGCGTGGCTCAGGTCCAGCCGTTCGTCCAGGTAGTGGTCGAGAAAATCCTGGTTCTGTTCCGGGTCCAGCACTTCCAGCAGGGCCGATGCCGGATCACCCTGGAAAGACTGCCCGAGCTTGTCCACCTCGTCGAGCATGATCACCGGATTGGCGGTGCCGGTTTCCTTGAGAGCCTGCACCAGCTTGCCGGGCATAGCGCCGATGTAAGTGCGCCGATGGCCCTTGATCTCGGCTTCGTCGCGCATGCCGCCCAGGCTGAATCGATAGAATTTGCGGTCCAGGGCATCGGCGACGGATTTACCGATGCTGGTCTTGCCCACACCCGGTGGACCCACCAGCAGGATAATGGACCCTTTGACCTCGCCACGCAGGGCGCCCACGGCCAGGAATTCCACCATCCGGTCCTTCACATCATCCAGGCCGCTGTGGTGGGCTTCCAGGATCTGCCGGGCATGTTTCAGATCCAGATTATCGTCGCTGTATTGGCCCCAGGGTACGCTGGTGAGCCAGTCCAGATAGTTGCGGGTAACGCCATATTCCGGTGAGCCGGTTTCCAGCACCGATAGCTTTTGCAGCTCGTCGTCAAAACGTTTCTGTACAGATTCTGGCGGCGACAGGGCGCTCATGCGTTCGCGGAATTCCTCTGCTTCGGCGGTCTTGTCATCCTTGCTCAGGCCGAGCTCGCGCTGGATGATCTTGAGTTGCTCGCGGAGGAAAAAATCGCGCTGATGCTGGCTGACCTTCTCGTTGACCTCTTCGGAAATCTGGCTCTGCAGCCGGGCCACCTCCAGTTCTTTCTTGACCAGGGTGAGGACTTTCTCCATGCGCGGTTTCAGCGGCACGGTTTCCAGAATGGCCTGCAGTTCCACGCCGTTGGCGCTGGTCAGCGCCGCTGCGAAGTCAGTCAGCGGAGAAGGGTCGCTGGGGGAGAAATTCTGTAGATAGTGACGCAGCCCTTCATTGTAAAGCGGATTCAGAGGCAACAGCTCGCGGATGGTATTGATAATGGCCATGCCGAAGGCGCGGATGGTTTCATCCGCTTCGGTTCGGGGCTCCGGGTAGCTGACTTCGGTCATGAAGGGCCGCTTGCGGGTCAGCCAGTTTTCAATACGAAATCGCGTGGTGCCCTGGGCCACCAGCTGGAACTGGTCGTTTTCTTCATTAAGGGCATGGACCTTGACCAGGCAGCCGTATTCCGGGAAATCTTCGGGCGTCACCGAATCCGGGTCGTTCTCGCCGACATAGACCAGCCCGAGCGACTGGTGTGGGGTCTGACTGACTCGTTCCAGGGTGGCCTGCCAGCGTTCCTTGTCCAGCATCACCGGTTGTACCAGCCCCGGCATGAAAGGCCGGTGCTGGACGGGAATCAGGTAGATGCGTTGGGGTTTCAGCTGGTCAGGCAGTGCCAGGCTGCTAGAGGGTTGCTCAACAGTATTGCTATCGTCTTGGCTCATAATGTTGTCACTTCCATTCAGCGTGGAAACAACATGGTGGCGACGTGCGAAAAATCAATAGTGCGGCACCGGCGGGCACCGCATGTTGGGTGCATCGCAGGCCGCTGGGTTAGCGATTTATAATCAACAGATCCGCACTGAGGACTTTCGGGGTTTTTGTCCGGCGCTCCACCACACGGGCATCCATCCCGGCATTCTCGCATTTTTCTGCCAGGGCATAGAACGGTGAGCGGCCCGGGTCCGCGATGATCACCTGTTTGACGCCACTGCGCAGTCCCCGGCGGATGAGGTTGAAAAGCACCGGAGTCAGTTCATCCCAGAAACAGATGTCGGCACCGGCAATGATATCCACATCGGCCAGGCGCTTTTGGGTGAGCTTCTCGAAGCTATCCTGCTGTTGGTCAATCCGGACCTTGTTGATCTGGGCATGCAGGTCCAGATAGGGGAACACATCCGGATCTGCATCAACGGCTGTGACCCGGCAACCGAAACGCTTGGCGGCAAAGATGGAGAGGGGCCCCCAACCGCAGCCAATATCCATCATATGCTCTTCGGCGGACATTTTTCGGCGGGTCAGGTGGTCCATGATAAGGAAGCTGGAGTTCCAGACCTTGTTGCCATGAATGGAAGGGGTGTGGTTTGCACGTTTCAGGCGGCGGATTTCCCGGTGGCCGGAACGCAGCAGAGTAATGCCGCGAGTGCGAATGGTATGCGGCTCTCCAGCGCGTATAACTGTTCCTGACATAATCGCTCACCAGCGGCAAAGCTAGAAACAGTACGGTCAAGGCCGACGGGTTTCAAGCCGTATCTATGCGGCTTACTCTGGGCAAACCGATTTCCGGTGAATAACCATAATGAATAAAGCCTGATGATGAAGAAAAGTATCGCCGGCGTCAGTGGCCTGGCTGGGGGCCGTTCCCGGTATTTACGGGCACTGACGGCCATGGCCCGTGTGGCGGCGATCTATGCGGGGGGCGTGGGCAAGGATGATCGCCACCAGCGCCACTGCCGGGGAGCCGAGATTGTCACTGCCCTGTGTCGACGTAATGGTGCTTTCTGGGTGAAGGCAGCCCAGTTCTTCAGTTGTCGGCCAGACGTGCTGCCGCAGGAATATATTGAAGCGTTTCAGCAATTGCAGAATGACGCGGCACCGGTGCCTTTTTCACGGATTGACGCTGCCCTGAAACGATCCCTGGGTGCTGACTGGCGTGACGCTTTTCGCTGGGTTGACGAGAACCCGGTGGCGGTAGCCTCCATCGCTCAAGTGCATCGCGCGCGCCTGGAAGACGGCACCGATGTGGCGATCAAGGTGCGTTTGCCTGGGGTGAAGAAACTGTTCGAGCAGGATGCCAAGGTGTTTGAGGTCCTGGCGGCGATTGCTGCACCCCGGTTTCGGGAATTTGATCTGAAGCAGGCTATAGAGCAGCTGCTGATCATGACCGCCATGGAACTGGATTTTCGTAATGAGGCCGCCAACACCCGGCGTTTTTCCCGCCAGCCCCATCATGCCCGTATTCGTATTCCCGATTTGATCGATGACCTGTGCAGTGAACGCATTCTGGTGACCAGCTGGGAACATGGCGCAAGGTTGCGTAACCACCTGGATGCGAATCCGGAACAGGCCAGGGACCTGCTCTCGGTACTGTTAACCAGCTACCTGCAGCAAGTGACCCGTTTCGGGGTCTACCAGGCGGATCCGCACCCGGGCAATTTCCTGGTCAACGACCAGGGCCAGGTAGTGATTCTGGATTTCGGTGCCATCGGCGTGCTGACGCCGGATGAAGTGCGTCGTTACTCACGGTTGCTGTACGGCCTGATGGGCTTTGAAGGGGATGTGGATATCGGCGAGCTGTTTGTTCAGGCAGGTTTTAAAGGCGGAAGCCCGGAAACATTGAAAGAGCTGGCTCTCTTTGTGCTGACTGACAAGGTCAACCAGCAGGGGCCGGTAGCGGCGATGGGGGAGTTGATGCAGCGCTTCCGTGAAGAGCGAATCAGTATTCCCGATTCCTATATCGGTATCTCGCGGGTACTGATTACCCTGGGTGGTTTCCTGATGAGCTATCAGGTGCCGTTTGACTGGACACCGCCGGAGCAGCGGCAGGCCCAGTCAACGTAGCGACGGTAAAGAAGAATCAGGAGCCTGATTGGGCTTCCCGCCAGAATACCCGGAAAGCATCGGCGCTTTTGGTCGGGGCTTCTGCCATGGGCACGTGGCCGATACCATCGAGAATCACCGCCCGGGCTTTGGGTAGTTCCTTGAGGAAAACCTCCACGTTGTCCACGCCTAACAAGCGATCCTCCCGGCCCCAGAGAACCAGTGCCGGTTGCTTCAGGCTGGCCAATTTGCCGGTGCCTTCAAGGCTGACTCCCGGGTCAGTGTCCATATCCTTCCAGATCTTGTCGGCCACAGGAGCGTTCTGCGCCTTTTTCGCGCCCATGATATCGATGAAGAATTCCGGGATATAAGGTGCGTCTTCCATGGCCCACTTTAGCGTGGTGTGGAATTGTTCCGGGCTGCGCGGTATCAGCGGGTTGCTGTCACTGGTTGCCAGTAGTGAGCTGAACTCCTGGGTCTGGCGAGTCAGCCCGGCAGAATCCACCAGCCCCATGGAAAGCACCCGCTCGGGTGCTGCTTGCGCCAGAGCCAGGGTGATGGCGCCGCCCATGGAATTGCCGGCTACGTGATAGGCCGGAATTTCCAGGGTTTCCATCAGAGTCACCAGGCGCTCGGCCTGGGCTGCCATGGTGTAATCCAGCTCCGTGTTACGGGTGGTTTCGCCATGACCCGGCAGGTCTGGAACGACAAAGTGAAAGTCGCCTTCCAGTTCGTTGACGAAGCGTACCCAGTTACTGGAATCGGCGCCGAAACCGTGAATCAACAATACCGCCGGCTTGTCGTTCTGGCCTTCACTGCGTAGCAGATGCCATTGAATGCCATCGCGGGTTTCCAGGGTCTGGTCTGTCAGGCCGGCGCGACCCTTTTCCAGGCTCAAGCCGCTCTCGTAGGCCCATTTGGCCAGTCCGTCGCAGCCGCAAAGGATGATAGTGCTGATCAACAGCAGGCTGAGTTTCAATGAATGCATGCACAAATCCCGTTTGTTGTTTTGCCGACCCACGAGCATAGGGGATTTTGTCGCCTCGTGTCCTTCTCTGCGGGCCAATATCCAATAGATTCTCGACGCTCGTCTTTCGGTATTGATTGAGGAGTTCCCTAGCGGCTTTTCAGATTCCAGACGCCGGCGGCGACAATTAGCAGGGTGCCGATCAGGGTGGTCAGTACCAGGGTTTCGCCCCAGAACATCCAGCCCAGTAGTGCGGCCCAGACGACTGAGGAGTAGTTGTAGACACCCACCTGACCCGGGCGAGCGATCTGGTAGGCGGTAGTCATGGCGTATTGCCCGCCGGTGGCTACCAGGCCGATGGCGAACAACCACAGATAATCGGTGCCGGCGGGCAGGGTGCTGGCCCAGGGCAGGGGCAGGGCGGAAAACAGGGTCGCGAACAGGGCGAAATAGAAGACGACCCGTTGCGCCGGCTCCGATACGGCCATGCGCCGGATGCTGACCTTGGCCACACTCATGATGGCGGCGCCGGCCAGCGCTACCCACATCACCGGATTCACGCTGCCACTGCTGACATCCATGATCACGGCAACCCCGGCAAACCCTCCGATGATGGCCAGCCAGGTGCGCAGACTGATTACCTCCCGCAGCCACAACCAGGCCACGATGGGCAGAAAAAAGGGCACGGTCATTTTCACCAGTACGGCTTCTGCCAGAGCAATGTGACCAATGGTGTAGAAGAAACAGAACATGGCAGTGACCCCGGTAAAACCACGGATCATGTGCAGGTGTAGAAAGCGGGTGCGCAGTTGGCCAAAACCGCCACGGGAGGCAATGATCGGAATCAGAATCAACAGCCCGAACAGATTGCGGGCAAAGACGATCACCTCGGTGTCGAGGTGATCGGTCAGATGCTTGATCATGGCGGCCATCACCGCCAGTAGACCCTCACCGAGGACCAGTAGCAGAGCGCCTTTGAGTGGCTGGTCGTTCACCGGATCAATGGCCGGACGGTACCGGAGTACCCCACAGGTCATGCTCGTCGGCGTGCTCGACATTCACCATTAGCCGCTGGCCGGGCTTCAGCTCACTTTGCCCGTTGAGATACACCAGGCCGTCGATCTCCGGCGCATCCGCCTGAGAGCGGGCGATAGCGCCTTCCTCATCCACTTCGTCCACCAGCACTTCCAGCGTCTTGCCGATTTTCTTCTGCAGTTTGGCGGCGCTGATACGGGCCTGCACGTTCATGAAGCGCTCGCGGCGTTCTTGCGCCACGTCCGGATCCACCGGGTCGGGCAGGGCATTGGCCGAGGCGCCGTCCACCGGGGAATAGGTGAAACAGCCCACCCGGTCCAGTTGCGCTTCTTCCAGCCAGTCCAGTAGAAGCTCGAAATCCGCATCGGTTTCACCGGGAAAGCCGGTGATAAAGGTGCTGCGCAAGGTGATGTCCGGGCAGATCTCCCGCCAGCGACGAATTCGCTCCAGGGTGTTTTCGGAATGGGCCGGGCGCTTCATGTTTTTCAGTACGCTGGGGCTGGCGTGCTGAAAGGGAATATCCAGATAGGGGAGGATATGACCTTCGGCCATCATCGGGATGATGTCGTCCACATGGGGGTAGGGGTACACATAGTGCAAGCGTACCCAGGCGCCGAGCTGGCCCAGGGCCTGACACATTTCCAGCATGCGGGTCTTCACTGGCATGCCCTGCCAGAAACCGGTCTGATACTTGCGATCCACTCCATAGGCGCTGGTGTCCTGGCTGATCACCAGCAGCTCCTGCACGCCGGATTTTACCAGGCGCTCCGCTTCATCCATCACATCGCCAATGGGGCGCGAATCCAGTTTGCCGCGCATGCTGGGAATGATGCAGAAGCTGCATTTGTGATTACAGCCTTCGGAAATCTTCAGGTAGGCGTAATGGCGGGGAGTCAGTTTAATGCCCTGTGGCGGGACCAGATCGAGAAAAGGATCATGGTTCTGGCTCGGAGGCACCACCTGGTGAACGGCGTTAACCACCTGTTCGTATTGCTGCGGGCCAGTGACGGACAGGACCGAGGGATGTACCTTGCGAATGATGTCCTCTTCCACGCCCATGCAGCCTGTGACAATCACCTTGCCGTTTTCGCTGAGTGCTTCGCCAATGGTGTCCAGGGATTCGGCCTTGGCATCGTCGATAAAACCACAGGTGTTGACCACCACCACGTCCGCATCATCGTAGCTGGATGTGACGTCATAGCCTTCCGTGCGAAGCTGGGTCAGAATACGCTCAGAATCCACCAGGGCCTTGGGGCAACCCAGGCTGATGAAACCGACTTTACCGGACATAGTGATACCTCGAGATTGGCTGCCGTTCGCTGATGGCTAACACTGGCTGGGCGAGCAGGGCGCAATTCTACCGTCGTGACCGCTTTGAAGCCATGCCGCTCGGCTGGGCTTAAATAGACAGGAGGTTTTTTCATGCGCTGTTTTGTCGGCGTACCGGTCACCGGGTCTTTGGCCCGGCAGTGCAAGGAGCTTTCCCTGGGATTGCCACGGGCAACCCCTCGACCCAATCTGCACCTGACGCTGGCCTTTCTGGGGCAATGTACGCCGGCGGGAGTGGCTAGATTATCTGGAGAATTACAGTCGCTGGCCGACCGCTTTCCGGCGTTTGCTCTGGATTTCGATTGCTGTGAACCCTTCCCCGCGCAGCAGGGCCCTTTCCTGGCGCTGACCACTACCATTTCCGGTTCCCTCAATGCCTTGCATGAAGCCCTGTGGGAATCCCTCGGTCGCCAGGGGGTAGAGCGAGAACAGCGGGCCTTCCGGCCGCACATTACCCTGGCAAAGCCGGGGCTGGCCCTGGCGCCACAAACGGGCCAGTGGCTGCTGTCGGTGGATCAACTCTGTCTGTATCAGAGTGAACTGATACAGGGTGAGGTTCCTACGTACCGGCCATTATCCCAGCACCCGCTGACCGGTATCGCTTGAACCGAAATGGTGATGACAGGTTGAATTTATCGCCCGCAACTGCAAGGTTGGGGCTGTGCAAACACTGATTTAAGGAGTTGTACCATGGAGCTACTCAGTAACAGCCTCACCGATCAGGCTCCCATCGCTGAGAAGTTCGCTTTCGCAGTGATTGACCCGGACAACCATGTGGCTCTGTCCAGCAACATCAATCCTCATCTGGCCTGGAAAGGCGAGCCGGCCGGGACCCGCTCTTTCGCGGTGGTCTGTCATGACCCGGATGTGCCCAGTGCGGGGGATGATGTGAATCAGGAAGACCGCGAAGTCCCTGCCGACTTGCCGCGGGTGGACTTCTATCACTGGACCCTGTTCGACATTCCCGCTGACCAGAGCGAGTTGATGGAAGGCAGCCATTGCCAGGGGATAACACCGCGGGGAAAAAACGGACCGTCAGCTCCACAGGGTCTGCGGCATGGCCTTAACGACTACACCAGCTGGTTTGCCGGTGATGAGGATATGGAAGGGAGTTACTTCGGCTATGACGGCCCCTGTCCGCCCTGGAACGACAGCATTGTGCATCGTTATGTCTTTACCGTTTACGCACTGGATGTGAGCACATTGCCGGTCAAGGATGACTTCAGTGGGGCGGCCATTGTGGCGGCCATGGAGGGGCATGTGCTGGCCAAAGCCAGTATCACGGTGAGCTACACACTGAACCCGAGATTGGCAGACTGAGAAGACACAAAAAAGGCCGCAAAAGCGGCCTTTTTTGTAGGCCCTTGATGACAAGGACCTGAATTGGTCGGAATAGCAGGATTCGAACCTGCGACCCCTACGTCCCGAACGTAGTGCTCTACCAGGCTGAGCTATATTCCGAGTTCGCTGGCGCATTCTAGCAGCGAAATTGCAAAATGCCATACCTAAATAGGTGTCGCCCGGCTGTTTGCGCAGAATCTGGCCAACAGCCAGCAGGGCAGGCAGAATGCGCGCTCTGATCGATCGGCAAGCAGGAATGGTATGACAACCTTTGAGCACCCCTGGGGCGAATTGACCCTGCAGCGCTGGCCCCGTCGCCGGAATGAGCCTCTGCAGGCCTGGGACAGTGCCGACCTCTATCTGCTGAAGACTCTCAAGGAACGCCATGCCGGCCCGGTAACGCTGGTGGTTAATGATCAGCAGGGGGCACTGGCTTTGGCAGCAGGCCGCCATGGGCCAGTGGTCAGCAGTGGCGATTCTTATATGGCCAGCCGTGCACTGACCCATAACTGCCTACTCAATGAGCTGCCGGAGCCGGGCGCCACCCTGTGGCCGTTTGATAACCTGTCGCAAGCCCCTGATCAGGTGGTCATGCGGGTGCCCAAATCTCTGGCGCTACTGGAATGCCAGCTGCAGTGGCTCAGTGAGCAGCTGGCGGGCGGCACACCGGTCTGGCTGGCGGGCATGGACAAGCACCTGCCTCATCAACTGGTGCCCTTGATGGAGCAGTACCTGGGCAAGGGCCGGGCGGAGCTAGGCTGGAAGAAGGCACGCCTGTTCAGTGCGACGGCGCCCGGTGAGCGGCTCGCAATCGCCCCGTACCCCACCCAGGTGGAGGGTCCCATGGGGCCGTTGACGGTCCACGCCGGGGTGTTTGCCCAGCAGCAGCTGGATATCGGGGCGCGGTTTTTCCTGGCCCATCTTCCCGGCAGTCTGACGGCGGGGGCGAAGGTGGCAGACCTTGGCTGCGGCAACGGCGTGATCGGGCTGGCACTGCTGCAGGCCCACCCGGACAGTCATCTGGTGTTCTGCGACGAATCCTGGCTGGCCCTGCAAAGTGCCCGTGACAATGTGGCCAGGTATTACCCGAAAAGTACCAGCGAATTTCATCTCGGTGATGGTCTGGCCGGGTGCGATGCGCGTTTTGATCTGATCCTTCTCAACCCGCCGTTTCATGAAGGGCATGTGGTCGGGGATCATGTGGCGCGGCGCCTGTTCCGGCAAGCGAAACAGGCGCTGAACGCAGGCGGGGAACTGCGGGTGATCGGTAACCGCCACCTGGGCTATCACAAGCTGCTGAGCAAACTGTTTACCAACGTGGAGGTGCTGGGCAGCAACCAGAAATTCGTCGTCTGGCGTTGTTCGTAGGGTGCACTGAGCCTCAGGCGAACTGCACCATCCGGGCGTCGAATCGGTGCAGTTCGCCTGAGGCTCAGTGCACCCTACATTTTCCGATTCCCCGTTGTGCGGTCCTACAGGGCGATTTCTTCGAATGAAGTGACTACCTGGTGCCGACTTTCCCCTTGGCTGCCTTCACGGTCCAAGCGAATAGTCCGGAATCCCGCGTCAGCCGCTGCATCCAGTTCTGCCTCTATATCCGACAGGAACAGCAACTGCTCCGCCGGCAAACCGATGGCTTGCTGGATAGTGCGGTAGCTGTCCGTTTCCTGTTTATGGCCAGAGGTAGTGTCGAAATGGCCAGACAGCAGACCGGTCAGATCCCCCTCATCGCTGTAGCCGAAGAACAGTTTCTGGGCGGCGATGGAGCCGGAGGAGTAGACGTAAAGGTCCAGCCCTTTTTCCTTCCAGGCTTGCAGGGCAACGGCAGTATCAGGGTAAAGATGGGCGGTGTAATCGCCATTCTGATAGCCGGCCTGCCAGATCATTCCTTGCAGGGCTTTTAGCGGGGTGGCTTTACGGTCATCGCGGATCCACTGCTGAAAGAGTGCATTGGCCGAGGCTGGGCTTTCCAGAGTGCGGCCGCTTTCCTGCTCGGCCGCGCCCACCTGTGCCTGTACCTCCGGTTGATTCCAGTGCGTTTCGAGAAACGCCGGAAATTGTCTGGCGGCATAAGGGAACAGGACTTCCTTGACGAAGGAAATGCTGCTGGTGGTGCCTTCAATGTCGGTGACGACGGCTTTAATCATGATTGCGCTACACAATGAATAGTCTGCAGGAGCCTTTTGCTGAACAGCAACCTCAGCGTTACAAGCGAGGGCATTGTTGCAGTCCGAGCGATGACTCCTGACGGGGAGAGGGTGTCAGTTTTCCAGGCGGTTGAAGCGTTGGGCGATATCACTGCCGGTAAAATCAGCCACCCAGCCTTCCGGGTTATTGAACAGGCGGATGGCGACGAACCGGGGATTCGGGCCCATATCGAACCAGTGTGGCGTGTTGGCGGGGACGCTGATCAAGTCGCCTTTGGTGCAAAGTACTTCGTAAACCTTGTCGTTGATGTGCAGTGTGAACAGGCCCTGGCCTTCCACGAAAAAGCGCACTTCATCTTCGCTGTGGCGGTGCTCTTCCAGAAACTTCTGTCGGAACGCGGCTTTTTCAGGGTGATCGGGCACCATGCTGACCACGTCCACGGTCTGATAGCCTTCCTCATCAATCAGGCGATCGATATCTGCCTTGTAGGCGGCGATGACCTGCTCCTGTTGTGGGGCGTCGGGCAGGGCCTGTGTGGCTTGCCACTGTTCATAGCGAATACCCGCTGCAGCCAGAGCTTTGGCCATGGATGCCTTGTCAGTCAGGTGCTGCTCAAGGGTGTCGGGTTGGCTGTCGTGGAAAATTTTCAGTTCACTCATGGGGTCATACTCCTTGCAAACGGCGGCGATCCAGCTCTATGGCGAGCAGGGTCTCCAGCGCTTCAAGTTGACGGTAGCAGGTGGGCAAATCGCTTGCCCAGGTATACAGACCATGGCCGCGGATCAGGTAGGCGTGGCTAATATCACCGTCCGCCATGGCCGCATCCACCTGGTCGGCGAGAGCGGCAATATCCTGGGTGTTATCGAATACCGGGATGACCAGTCGGCTGTCATGGGTCGTAAAGCCTTCCAGGGCCTTGAGCAGCTCGTAGCCTTCCAGGGTGATGCTGTTGGCGGGCCAGTGCATGGTCAGCACCGTGCTGGCATGGCTGTGGGTATGCAGGACGGCGCCCACGGCGTCATGGCGACGGTACAGTTGGGTATGCAGCAGGGTTTCTGCCGATGGCTTGCCATCGCTGGCGGCCTGGCCGTTCATGTCCACGGCCATGATATCGGTTTCCTGCAGCAGTCCCTTGTCCTTGCCGGAGCGGGTAATCGCCGCATGGGTGGCATTCAGGCGCACGGAGTAGTTGCTGCTGGTGGCCGGCGACCAGCCCTGCCGATAGATGCGCTGGCCAGTGGTTGCCAGGGCATGGGCAGCATCCCGGTAAAGGGCGGTAGAGTAGGGGCGCTCAATCATGTTTTTATCCACGAAGATGTGCCAATAGTGTATCGGTGGTGGGGGCTCGTATCACGCCCCGCTCGGTGACGATGGCGGTGATCAGTTCTGCGGGTGTCACATCAAACGCCGGGTTGTACACCGGGCAGTGGGCCGGTGCCAGCGTCTTGCCCTGAATGCTGCGCACTTCGCGGGCGTCACGCTCTTCGATAACAATGTGGCTGCCATCGGGCAGTTCTGCATCAAGGGTAGACAGTGGTGCCGCAACGATAAAGGGAATGCCGTGGTGGCGTGCCAACACGGCCAGATTGTAGGTGCCGATCTTGTTGGCCGTATCGCCGTTGGCGGTAATGCGGTCGGCACCCACGATCACGGCCTGGACCTTGCCCTGCTGCATAAGCTGGCCGGCGGCACTGTCGGCGACAAGCGTGACAGGGATGCCGTCGTTGAGCAGTTCCCAGCTGGTCAGGCGGCTGCCTTGCAGCCAGGGCCGGGTTTCCCCGGCGTAGACTTCCTGCAGGTTACCGCGTGACCAGGCGGTGCG
This sequence comes from uncultured Alcanivorax sp., assembly GCF_947258575.1. Taxonomy (GTDB): domain Bacteria; phylum Pseudomonadota; class Gammaproteobacteria; order Pseudomonadales; family Alcanivoracaceae; genus Alcanivorax. The sequence goes on along the minus strand of NZ_CAMYIV010000003.1, from coordinate 102,820 downwards.
GATGATACCGAGCGCCGTGCCATGACCGCCGGTAGCCAGGGCACCGGTGTTGCAGTGGGTATAGACGCTGGCGTTGTCTGGCAGCAGATCGGCACCCAGTTCGCCCATGCGTTGATTGGCCGCCAGGTCTTCCTGGTGAATAGCCTGCGCATCGGCTTTGAGGGCGCTGATCAGCGCGGCACCGGAAAGGTCGCTGGCGACTCCCTGCAGACGCTCCAGGGCCCAGAACAGATTGACGGCCGTAGGGCGGCTGGCGGCAAGGGTGGCAATGGCAGGCGCGAGCGCCAACGCTGAAGCGTCATCGCCCAGACGCGCAGCCTCCAGGGCGAGGCCGTAGGCGGCGGTGATGCCAATGGCAGGTGCGCCGCGAACCACCATGTCATGAATGGCGGTAGCGGCATCGTCGCTGCCGTGGATCGGCAGCCAGATGGTTTCCGCCGGAAGACGTCGCTGGTCGAGCAGCTCGAGGTGGTCGTCATGCCAACGGATGGCAGCGCTGTTAATGGCCATCGGTGATGTCCTTGTCATGTCCGTCAGGATGTTTCAGGGGTGTTCTGTGGTATTTACGGCGAATCCAGTTGGCTGTCCGGAAGACGCCAGGGCGGCGCATGATAGCGCGTTCCAGACGGTATTTCCCCGGAAAAGTGCTGGCCATTAATGCTATCAGAATGGTCAGCAGCCCTTGCCCGGGAAGCACCAGCATCACAATGCCAGCAACCAGTAATAATATCGCCAGGACGTTTCGAATCAGCCAGAAACACCACGCCAGAGGGCCTCGCTGGGTGTGGGGCTGATAGCTCTCGGTGAAATAATCCTCAGGCATGCGCAGTAATAGCCAGGGAATGGCGACACAGGAGGCCAGGGCCATGACAATACCGCTTACCGTGAGTGCCGGCAGCCAGGGTTCCAGTTGCTGAGCCAATGGCTTCAGCCAGACGGATAACTCTGCGTTCAATGTGCCTCCGGTTTGCGGTGCTGTAGCAGAGAGAGTGTGCCGCGTACAATGCGGCTATGCCCAAGGATTTTCAATGCCGACGGCATGGCTTTTTATCTTCACAGACTCCAAGGAGAATGCGTTATGGCCCAGGCCGGACAACTTATACTGGCAGCCTTGATTGGGCTGTTGATTGGTGCAGCCCTGGGCCTGGTGCTTTGGCGATTCTGGCTGGCCCGCCGTGAGGCACGGGAAACCCGCGCTCAGCAGGTGCACATTATCGAGAGTCTTGACGTGTTGTGCCGCGCTGTGGAGCAGAAACAGGTGGAGTTAAGCGAGGCCTCCATTCGTATCAGTGCCCTGTTGGATTGCCTGCCTGACAGCATCGAACCGAAAGTGGATCTGGCTGCCATTCATCAGTTTGCCGAAACCTGTCAACAATTTGATCGTGGTGAGCAGCGCCAGGAGCTGACCCCCCGGGCGCGATTCCAGCAGGATTCCCGTCGCTGGCAGCTGGAAGAGGATCAGGATGAGGTGGTGAACCAGGCGACTCGCCGCCTGGCAAAAGTGCTGCCAACCTGGCGGAGCGGCTTGAGAGTCTAGAGGCCCTCTCAATCACTTTTTGCGTACTCAGCCTGGCCTGAAGGGAACAGTTGTTGTGCTTTGTCGCGAGGGGCGGGTGGCTGCCTTTCCTGGCGACAAAGGGCAGCCGATGAGGAGGGTTCAGGGGTTCGTAGCCAGATAACGGAACGACGTCAACTCAATGCGTCCCCGCACGAACAGATTTTCCTGATGGTCCATGCGGACCATGAAGTAATCCAGCTCCCGGGCTGCCCAGAACCGGGAGCGCTTGCCCCGCTCCGGATAATCCCGCTCTATACTGGCGGCATCCCAGTCTCCGGCGGGAGTCTCCAGATTTTCCACACCCAGAGAGCGGTATTGGTAGTTTGCCATGCCGTCTGGTTCTGCTACCGGATAACTGAACTCTGCGTCTCCCCTGGCCATGTTGCAGCGCGCCACCATGGCGACACTCAAGGCATCCAGCGCCTCATCGACCAGTGGATAGATCGCCTTGCTGCCCTGGGCTTCACGGTCTTGCCAGTCAAACACAATCTCCCCTTCGCGGCGCAGGCCGAAGCCGGCGCTGGCATGGCGATAGTGATGGGGGCGAGCGGTGCAATCATGCCAGCGGAAGGTGGCGATTTCTTCATGTTGAAACAGGCGATTTTCAATCCGGAAATGCAGTCGGTAGTCCTGCTCTTCCTGCGTTAGACGGATGGTGGCATTGAGGCCCAGGGGAATGCCATTGACCACAACGCGGTACTCGGCTTCAGCAGGCTGGAGCGCTATCGGGAAGGGGGCAGGCTGATCGCCGGGTTGAGCAAACAATGACTGGGACGCCAAAAGCAACAGGCCCGACAGCAGCCGTAAGGGCCGCAGGATTACAGTATGATTCGCCACTTTCCCAGTGTCCCCAGTTAAATGAGTATGGATGATAGCACGCTCCACATTGCGTTCGAGGCCTCACAACCCCTTCAGCAGTCCATTGAAGGCTTTATTGATGGCATGCTGGCTGAGCCCGGACGTTGTCACCTTGAAGAACTGGATGCTCTGGTTGTGCCTTTTGTCGATGAAGTGCTGTCTGTGTTCTTCAAGGGGCCGCTGCAAGCCGCCGAGGCAAAGGGGGCATCGGCAAGGTTGATTCTGGGTGCCATGAGAGTGATAAACCGGTCAGCGAACAGTCTGATTGGTCGCTTGATGAAAAATACCACGCTCGACGAGCAACTGGCTCTGGCTCGATATTTCCAGAATCTGCGCCGTTATCAAGGTGGCAAATTGTATGTGGCTTACCCCCTCAGACCGGCCATGGCAGAAAAGGCCTGCCTGGTGTTCCAGGCAGGGTTGCTTGGCGAAGAAGACATGGCCGGACTGCTGGATGTGATGCAAGCGATCAATGATGGCGCGATCACTCATTTCATGGACAACTCCGTAGCTTGTCTGACATTGGGGCGGGTAAACCGTGCATTAGTATCGGCTGCTCGTGTTACAATTTGTAAAGCGACGGCATCAGCCACTCACAAGGGGTTGCCGGGCATGGAGGCCAGCGCCAGGACGGCGGTGGTGCGTTATTTTGATCAGATGCTGATACGGTTCGATGATGGATAGCAGGGAAAACCGCGGTGCCAACCGCCGCAAGCTGGCACGAATCAATACCCAAATGCGGGTAGATATCTTTCGCCACCGATTGATTGGCGGATGGCGCTTTGTGACCCGTGCCAAGGCCATGGACTACAACCGCTATGGAGTGGGTCTGACGTCACCGGTGAGTCTGTCACGGGGTGCCCGCCTCAAGCTGGACTTGTATGCGCCTGGCATGATTCTGCGTCAGGTATCGGCAGAAGTGGTCAGTTGTCATCGGGCGGGACAGGCATACCGGATTGGTTTACGCACCTATTCCAACTTGCGTGAGTTGGCTGGCGACGCGCGGCAGCATCAAATCCGTTATCTGGCAGGAATGGAAGAACAGCTTTCCCCGCAGGGGTAAGACTGATTGCGAATACAAAAAAGCCGCCCTGAGGCGGCTTTTTTGATAGTGGCTTGGCTCAGTCGCCTGAAGAAGGCGCTGCGGCTTTCTTCTTGGCGGGAGCCCGCTTGGCAGGTGCTTTCTTCTTGGCAGCTGCTTTCTTGGCGGGGGCCTTTTTGGCAGCTGCTTTCTTCTTGGCAGGAGCCTTGCGAGTAGCAGCCTTCTTGGCAGCTGCTTTCTTCTTCGCCGGTGCCTTTTTGGCAGCCGCTTTCTTGGGCGCTACACGGCGCTCAATTTCCTTGGCGCGTTTTTCCAGGTCTTTCTCGTACTGACCGATAACCCGGGACAGGCTGTGGGCCTGCTTGGCGGTGGCCTTCAGAACCCGAACCTCGGTTTCCAGGATGCGCTTGCGGCCCTGGGAGGTTTCCACCTGTTTGCGGGCATCTTCTGCCGCCTTGCGGGCGCGCTCGATCTGTTTCTTGACGGTGGCGGTGGCACGGTCACGGTATTCCGCCTGCAGCTTTTCAACTTTGGCGAAGTACTCCCGCTGACGCTTCATTTCCTGGTTAAGGCGATCGCGCACCTTCTCCAGCTGTTTCTCAAGTTGACTGATCTGTTTCTCGCGTTCCTTGTCGAAGCGCTCAGCCAGCTTGCGAATCTGAGCCTGAAGTTCCTCGACAGTATCTTTCACCTTGCTAGCAGCCATGGATGACTCCCTTTCCCCTTCGGATTGTTCGTAGTGGCTTTGTGCTGGAGAGCAGCAATGCCCGGATTCAATAGTAACGTGCAACGCCGTTGCTGTAGCAACTTTATGCCACATCCTACGACTGAACAACCATTGATCAATTAAAGAACGCCGGGCGCGACTTATTAGCAGCGGTTTGATTGCGGCCCTCGGAGGAGGGCGCAGGCAAGTAACAGCGGTTGTCGTGCACGAAGAGACAGACGAAACCGGTAGCAAAGCGATGCCTGGATCGCGAATCAGACCACACTGCAACACAGGGATCACCTCCTGCTAAAGCACTGGCACACCTGGTGCTGCGTTGTGCTGTTGCGATTCAAAGTGGCGCGCAGGATACTGGGCGAAACTCACCTTCACCCGGGACATATCATGCCGGTTTCCTTTGATGGCAAGCTGGTTATCGCGATCAGCTCACGTGCCTTGTTCAATCTTGCAGACAGCCACAAGGTCTACCTGGAAGAGGGCCTGGAAGCGTTTCAGGATTACCAGACCCGTCATGAAGACGATGTGCTGGAGCCGGGGGATGCTTTCACGCTGGTGCAGAAGCTGCTGGCTATCAACGAACTGAAAGAGGGAAAGGGGCGGGTCGAAGTCATTCTGCTGTCGCGCAACAGCTCTGATACCGGCCTGCGGGTCTTCAACTCCATCGAGCATTACGGATTGCCGATCACCCGTGCGGCCTTTGCCGGCGGGCAAAGCCCCCACCGTTATGTGTCTGCGTTCGGCGCCCACCTGTTTCTGTCCACCGACCCGGATGACGTACAGCAGGTACTGGAAGCCGGCTATGCAGCTGCCACCATTCTTTCCGGCGGCCAGTGTCAGCGCCCGGATGGCATTTTGCGGATTGCCTTTGATGGCGACGCGGTGCTGTTTTCCGATGAGTCGGAACAGATTTTCCAGAGTGATGGCCTGGAGGCTTTCACCGAGAATGAAAAACGCTCCGCACGTCAGCCACTGGACGGCGGCCCGTTCAAGCCTTTCCTGGCAGCCTTGCATCAACTGCAGGACAGCTTTCCGGTGGCATCCTGCCCGATCCGAACGGCTCTGGTGACCGCCCGGGGCGCTCCTGCCCACGAACGGGTAGTGCGAACCCTGCGTGACTGGAATATCCGCCTGGACGAAAGTCTGTTTCTGGGAGGCTTGGCGAAAGGGGATTTCCTGCGGGCGTTCGGTGCCGATGTGTTCTTCGATGATCAACAGGGCCACTGCGAATCCGCAGCCCGACATGTGGCGGCCGGCCATGTCCCCCATGGTGTGGCCAATCGGCGAAAAAGTGGGGAAGCCTGAGATCGCGCATTAGCCCGAGGCTTTCTCAGATCCTGCCGGAACCGGCGAACCTGGTTGAGACAGTGCGACTGTTCGCCATGCAGGCATAGCTCCTACGTCTTTAGCAGGGACTTCCTTCAAAACACCGCATACTTGATCCCCAGCGCCAACAAAACCGTCACCAATACCGGGTGCATGATGTGGTTGGGTACCCGATGGCCCACATGCGTGCCGATGTAGATCGCCGGCAGGGACCCCATCAGCAGGGCAGCCAGCAGACTCAGGTCCACATGGCCAAGAGCCAGATGGCCCAGGCCGGCGATCAGGGTAAGGGGGACCGCATGGGCCAGATCAGTACCCACTACCCGAATCGGTGCCAGGGCAGGGTAGAGGATCAGCAATACGGCGGTACCGATGGCGCCGGCGCCCACCGAGGACAGAGTCACGAACACGCCCAGCAGAATTCCCATTGCCACAGTCCACACGCCGGCCCGGTGCTGAGCAGATCCCAGTAAGCCAGATGGGCGGTGGTTCACTATCGCCTGCAGACGATGCTTGAACAGTAGCACCATGGCGGTGACGATCAGGGTTATACCCAGCGCCGTTGTCAGCAAGGGGGCATAGTCGTCGGCATCGGAAGCCAGCAACCAGAGCGCCGCCGCGGTGAGCAGGGCGGCAGGGATGCTACCGGCCGCCATGCGTTTCATAATGGTCCAGTCCACGTTGCGGCGACGGGCATGCATCACCATGCCGGAAGATTTGGTAACGGCGGCATAAAGCAGGTCGGTGCCGATGGCAACCTGAGGCGGGAAACCGAACAGGAGCAGGAGCGGAGTCATCAGCGAGCCGCCACCGACCCCGGTTAGGCCAACAGCAAAACCGACCAGCGCACCGGCGCTTATATAGAGAAGCAGCTCCGGTTGCAGTATCGGCATACAGTGGCTCCAGACAGGTTCTGTGGGAGAAGTACTTGACGGGGCTACTATAAAGACGGTTATCTATGCTTTGAACGAATAATTATTCATATTTTTATAACCAGGTTGAGTTGATATCCTGATTTGCCACAATGGATAGTGACTGAGTCTGGCGCCGTGTTCCGATTGCGGAGGCAAGGATGAAACTGCAGCAACTACGCTACATTTGGGAGGTGGCCCGCCATGATCTGAATGTGTCTGCCACCGCCGCGGCGCTTTTCACTTCCCAGCCGGGTATCAGCAAGCAGATCCGCATGCTGGAGGATGAGCTCGGCGTCGAGGTCTTTGCCCGTAGCGGCAAGCACCTGACCCATATCACTCCGGCAGGCCAGGCGATACTCAAGATTGCCGGCGAAATCCTCCAGCAGACCGAATCGATCCGCCGGGTCTCCCAGGAATACCGGGATGAATCCCGTGGCGAACTCAGCATTGCCACCACCCACACCCAGGCCCGCTATGCCTTGCCGCCTGTGATCCAGCAGTTCACCGGCCGTTTCCCGGATGTGTCCCTGCACATGCATCAGGGCACTCCCATGCAAATCTCCGAGCTGGCTGCCAACGGCAGTGTGGATTTTGCCATCGCCACGGAAGCCCTGGACCTGTTCACCGATCTGGTGATGATGCCCTGTTATCGCTGGAACCGGACAGTGGTGGTGCCGGAGGGACATCCGCTGACCAAGGTGACGCCGCTGACTCTGGAAGCCCTGGCGGAGTACCCCATTGTCACCTACGTGTTCGGCTTTACCGGCCGCAGCAAGCTGGATGATGCCTTTGTCGACAAGGGTCTGGAGCCGAAAGTGGTGTTCACCGCTGCTGATGCGGATGTGATCAAAACCTATGTCCGCCTGGGCATGGGGGTGGGAATCATTGCTCACATGGCCGTGGATCCTGTGGAAGACAAGGGGCTGGTAGCGCTGGATGCCGGGCACTTGTTTGAATCCAGCACCACGCGTATCGGTTTCCGCAAGGGGACCTTCCTGCGCGGCTTCATGTATGACTTCCTGGAGGCCTTCGCGCCGCACCTGACGCGGGATCAGGTGGATGCCGCCATCAAGGCCCCCAACCGGGAGGAGCGTGAAGCCCTGTTCGAGGGCATCGAGCTACCCATTCGCTGACAGTCGCAAACCACTATGGTCGCGATGCTCGCATGGCGGTAAGCGGGCAAAGCCTGGCCCCTGGGCGGTGTGCGCATCACCCCATAAGATCCACTTTCACACAATTGCATTACCCCAAATCCAGCCTCCCCGTTGCAAAGCCCCCGGGGCGCCGCTACATTGTGCGCGCCTTATTAACCCAAAGGGGAAAACCGTGGAATTGCTGTGCCTGGACCTGGAAGGGGTGTTGATCCCCGAAATCTGGATCAACTTTGCGGAAAAGACCGGTATCGACGAGCTGCGTGCCACTACCCGGGACATTCCGGACTATGACGAGCTGATGCGCATGCGCCTGCGCATTCTGGATGAGCATGGCTACGGGCTACCCGACATCCAGGAAGTCATCGATACCCTGGACCCCATGGAGGGTGCCAAAGAGTTTGTCGAGTGGGCGCGTGAGAACTTCCAGCTGATCATCCTTTCTGACACCTTCTACGAGTTTGCCAGGCCGCTGATGAAGAAGCTGGGTTGGCCGACCCTGTTTTGCCATCGCCTGGAAGTGGACGAGAACGGCAGGATCACCGACTACAAGCTGCGCCAGAAGGATCCCAAGCGGGCATCGATCAAGGCATTCCATTCCCTGAACTACCACTGCATCGCGGCAGGTGATTCCTACAACGACACCACCATGCTGTCAGAAGCGGAACAAGGCATCCTGTTCCACGCCCCGGACAATGTGATTGCCGAATTCCCCCAGTTCCCCGCCGTGCACAGTTACGAGGACCTGAAAAAGGAAATCGTCAAAGCGAGCCCGCGCGATATCCCGCTTTAAGGCAGGCAACACGCTTCGTGCACCAGCGTGAAGCGTGCATAGCATGAGCTGGAAACGAAAAAGCCGCGCCCAGAATCCGGGTGCGGCTTTTTATAGAAGGGCTCGGCTTTAGAGTGTTGCATGAGGCGTACTGCTGCTAGTGCTGATTACAGAAACCGTTCTTCCAGCGCCCCCATCAGCTTGGCAACTTTAAAGCAGCTCTCCTCATATTCCGCCTCCGGCACAGAATCGAACACGATACCGCCCCCGCCATGACAATAGAGCCTGTCGCCTTCGGTTTGCAGTGTGCGAATAAGAATGTTGCTGTCCAGATTTCCCCGGTTGTCCATCCAGAAGAAGCTTCCGCAGTAGGCGCCACGGGGCGCTGGCTCCAGCTCGGCAATAATCTCCATGGCCCGCTTCTTCGGAGCACCGGTGATAGAGCCGCCGGGAAATGCGCCGAGCAGAGCATCCAGTGGGGATAGATCCCGGCGCAGGGTGCCAGTCACTGTGCTGACCAGATGTTGCACGTTGCTGAAACGGCGTAACTCGAAAAGCGGATCCGCCTGAATGCTGCCGGCCTCACAACAGGCCCCCAGATCATTGCGTAGCAGGTCCACGATCATCAGGTTTTCGGCGCGATCCTTGGGGTTGGAGAGCAGCTCATCGCCAAAAGCCTGATCTTCTTCAGGACTATTGCCACGCGGGCGCGAGCCCTTGATCGGCTCGGACATCACCTGTCGGTTACGGATAGATAGAAAACGCTCCGGCGAGACCCCGAATATCTGACTGTCTCCGGCATCAAAGTAGCAACTGTGCGGGGCAGGGTGGGCCTCTTGTAGCGCCAGCCAGGCCGTAAGGGGATCGCCGTGGAAGTGGGCGCTGAAACGCTGGGCCAGATTGACCTGGTAACAGTCGCCGGCAGCCAGATATTCCTTGATCCTCGCCAGGCTGCGCAGATAATCCTCCCGACTTTGTTCTGCCTTAAATTCCCCTTCGAGGGAAAAGGATGTCGTTGCCTGGCGGCTCTTCAGGCTGCGGACGGGCTCGGGGCCGTTCTTGTAGAGGTGAATAATGGCAGGCATGACGGAATGGCTTTGGTCACCGCTACCGCGCGAGGAGGAAGGGGTAATTGCTCCCCTTAACCATGCTCCTGCCTCATAAGGTAGTATCCCGGCAGCAAAGGCGTAGCCTCCCTCTAGGGCCTTTTCAGCTTCCCGAACACAAGTGACAAGCTCCGCCTCGCTGTTGGCAGATAGCGTTAGCGCGGGCCGGCTTAGTGCGACCAGTCCGTTTGTATTATTGAAGAGACAGCTCGGTGACATCATGGGCAACCAGTTTCAGGAGCGACTAGTCTACCTGTCGGGCTGAAACTTGCCCAACTCTGTTACTGCGCGTAACAGATAGACTTTAACCGGCATACTGTTTACATCTGTGTTCGATTGATACGAGCGTGCACATGAGTACAAAAACTAATAAAAACAAATGCCTATGCTATTAAAGTGACGTCATCGAGTTTTGTAACGGATGCATTTGTTTTTGTAACCATTGTGTTAACTTAGATGCGTGCCGATCAAACGTGGCACCCGAACGATTACAACAAAACGTTGTGCACACGAGGAGATAACAATGAAATTCAAGAAGCTTGCTCTGGCGGCCGCCGTTGCAGCCCTCCCGGCTACCGGTTTTTCCATGGAAGCCATGGAAGATAGCGCTCTGTCCGGCGTGACTGGTCAGGATGGTATTAGCATTGGCCTCAACACTGAACTGAGTGCTGAACTGCGTATTCACGATGCTGACGGTTTTACCGATCCCGCTGGTGTCACTGCTAATGATCGTACTGATTCTGCGGCACTTATCTTCCAGGACTTTGCCATTACTGCTATCGGTGGTGGTGCTGCTCAGATCGACCTGGAAATTGATTCAGGTACCAATGCTGGTAATGATCCGACTTTGAACATCAACGTGGATCTGGCTAACGGTATTGATGTGAACATGGGTGATCTGGACGTGGCGGATTCCGGTCGGACTACTGCCTCCACAATTAGTGCAGGTTGGACGGTTGGCACTTCCGTTGGCACGAACCGCGTAGACAGCGTGATCAGCCTGGGCTCCCTGACTCTGGGTGCGGGGACTTCCCTGAACATCCAGCTGGGTAACGAAGCTCAAGGTGACATGATCGCTATCGATACCACTATTTCTAATGGTATCTCCATTAGCGGCTTTGCTATCAATGATGCTGACAGCGGTGGCGGTATCAGCCAGGATGTAAGCATCGTGGATAGCGCTGGTGCCAATCTGACTGTCGCTACTGGTATTAATGTCGATGCTGATTCCCTGAACATTGGCCTTGCCGGGATTGGTGATGCTGGCGGTATGAATGTTCGTCTGGCTAACCTGAACATCGGTGACGGTACTGGCGGCAACGTGGGTGATATCGAGCTCGTTGGCCTGCAGCTGTCTGGTAGCCTGGAAATTTCTGGCCACTAAAGCTGAAGCTTGCCGTATGGCTTGCAAACCAAAACCCGGCCTTTTCAGGTCGGGTTTTTTATTTTTTTTAACGATATATAGTTAATTTATTTTATATCGATGATTTCATGGCCATGAATCAAACCCCGAATGCCCAAGTGCTGGTGCGCCAAGCTGCCTCATTGCTGCAACAGGGCTTTTCTAAAAAGGCGCAGCAGGCTATCAATCTTGCCTTTCAGCAGGGCGCTACGTCCGGTGTGGCGTGGGATATCTACGCCCAGGCATGTGCGAATTTGAATCAGCTACAACCCGCGATTCTCGGCCTCAAGAAGGCCATTTCCCTGGACGGAGGGCGGCTCGACCGTGCCCTTTTATTGGGGCAAATGCTGGTACGGGCTGGACAATGGCAGGACGCTGCAAATATTTATCAGCAGGTAATTCAACAGGACGACAGTCAGGCCAAAGCATGGTTTGGCCTGGGCGAGAGTTTGCTTGGCACCAAGGATGTCGAGCGAGCGTTGCGTTGCTTTAGCGGGGCTTTGCAGCGTGAGCCTGATTTTCCTGAGGCTCGCCAACGCCTTGCAGTGTGTTTTCTGGAAAAAGGCCAGGCATTGAAGGCGCTTCGTCTGCTTGAAAAATTGATTTCAGATTTTCCGGACGCTGCTGGCCCTAAAGTTGATTATGGCGAAGCCTTGCGTCAGGCAAATCGTTATCGGCAAGCCCAGCAGGAGCTGGAAAAGCTTCAAGACCACCCGGTTGTTGGGGTGCTAGCTCGGAGGCGGCTCGTTGATGTGTACTTGCATATCGGTGAATATGATCTTGCTGAAAAATTTCTGGATGGTGTGGATGCTTTGCATCAGAAAGAGCCAGATTGGATTTTGCAACGTGTGCGCCTTGATAACATTCATGGCCGCAATGTTGAAGCCTGTGAGCGTTTGCGTTTTCTGCTGCAAAGCGAGCCGGGAATTGCCAATGGCTGGAAGCAGCTTATGGAGCTCACCAAAAGCCCTCTTAGTGATGGAGAGTTAAGCTGCGTTAAGGAGCAGGCCCGCTTAGCAAGCAAGTTTGGGCGTCAATCGACCGCAGCGGATTTTTATTTCGCGTTGGCTTTTCACTTCGAACTTACCGGGGAAAGGAAGCTGGAATTCCAATCTCTTGAAAAGGGTAACAATTTAAAGCATGGCCTGATCCGCTTCGATTTTGATAACTATCTTTCACGAGTGCTGCCCTCGCGTGAGTGCTATTCCGCGGAAAAAATCCATGAATGGTCGGTGGATTCGAGAGCCCAATCTTCCCCCGCGCCAATTTTCATTCTCAGCCTTCCACGTTCGGGAAGTACTTTGGTAGAGCAGATTCTGGGGGTACATGGAGATGCTGAGGCAACGGGGGAGTCTGACTTTGCCGAGCAGGCCTGGTTTACATTGACTGGTGAGCGCTCTTTGTTTTCTGCTCCTGAGTTACACCGTGAAATGTCAGCAGAAAAGGTCGAAAAATTCCGTCAGTATTATCTTGAGGCGGCGGCAGCTGCCGGTTTTGATACGCGTAAACGTCTGGTAAATAAAGGAATTAACAATCATAAATTTGCCGGATTGCTAAAAGCCGCCTTTCCTGAGGCCAGTTTTATCGATCTTCGGCGGAATATGATGGATGTAGCCTTTGGCTGTTATCGGCAAAATTTTGCCAGTCAGTTATTCAGCTTTTCCATGGACGGGTGTGCCCGGGAAGTGGCGCTTTTCTATGACAATATGGCTTTTTGGTATAGCCAACTGCCTGCTCAAGAGTTTCTCCCCCTGCATTATGAGATGCTCGTCAGTAATTTCGAGCCACAGGTCAAGGAGCTTCTTGCTTATTGTTCGCTTTCATGGGATCCACGCTGCCTGGAGTTCCACAGCGCCAAGGGTAAAGTGAGCACTGCAAGCATCAACCAGGTAAATCAGGGGCTCTTTACTCAGGGCGTTGCTCGTTGGAAAAAATATGAGGCTTATCTGGGGCCTATGGTGGATGCCCTCAGATCACAGGGATTGGAGCCATTATCGGACTAGGGGAGGGGGTTGTTTGAAGTTTCCTTTAATAACAAGGCCTTATGGTCGGTGTTGTAAGGGGTAAGCTTTATTTGGGGGCCAGCAAGATTGGCTGGAACGCCACCCGAGTCTGTCTGAATAGGTGGTTGCCTGCCTACTGGGACATGGTTAACATGGCTGCCTATGTTTGAAACAAACAATAACAATAACAGCGGATAACTTGCCATGCTGACGTCCATGCTGGGTGTAGCGCTGATCTACTTTGCCGCCAATGAGTCGGTTGTAGTCGAGCCCCCCGAGAAAGGCGTGATTTATTACGAGCACCCCACTGGTGACGGGCCCCTGCGCGAGAGAGGGGTGGCCGTTAAACCGGTTTCTGAATTCCGTTATCACAATGTCACGCGCCAGGCGTACGACTATTCCTGCGGCTCTGCTGCCTTGACCACCGTATTGAATCAATATCTTGGACGCCAGTTCCAGGAGCGCCAGATCATGGAGGGGCTTCTGCGGTTTGGTGAAACCGAGAAAATTGTTAAGCGGCGAGGTTTCTCCCTTCTTGATATGAAACGTTTGGCAACTGCCTTGGGTCACCCCAGTGGTGGGTTCAAGGCAGAAATGAAAGACATCAAGAGCCTTGATCACCCGGCAATCGTTCCTATCGCATATGGCGGCTTCAAGCATTTTGTGGTGCTGAAAAAATATCAGGATGGCCATATATATGTGGCTGACCCGGCGTTGGGAAATATCAGCTTCACAGAATCAAAGTTTTTAGAGGTTTGGGACCAGAATGTTCTGTTCATTGTCTTTCCCAACGGTTTTGAGCCACAGGATGGTTTGGAGTTAACTGATTATGATCTCCGTTTGTTGGACGAGCGCACGATTAATCGGCTGGCCTTCCAGGAGTTTCCAGTGTTTACCAATACCATCGAAAACTGGGCAGATAAAGCCAGTACGCTTCGCCGGGTATTGATTGAGGAAGAGGATGGCACAGAGCGTGTGATCAATGTGCCAACCCGCACCTATTTCAGAAAATAAGAGCCTGCAGTGGCAAATAAAAAACAGAATAAAGGACGGCTTTGCATGAATATGAAGTCTGGAAAAGTGGCAGCGATTGCTGCACTCCTGCTTGCCCAGCCCGTTGCCTGGGCGGCTGAAAGCGTTGAAGAAGCACGCGATGCCCTGCAGACCAAAGAAGATGATGTGACCGAAGAAAAGAACCTGGAAGAAGTTTTTCAGGCGGCTGAAAAACAGTACTCCCTGTTGCCAAGTGGCCAGATGTCACTGAATTTCTCGGCAAACTATAACTACTACCGGGATGATCGGATTGACATCGCTCTGGATGAGGATAGCGGTAATATCAGCCGATTCCGGATTGAGCAGGATGCCCAGCACTCCTTCGGCTCCTCGCTGTCTTTTGATTATGGTATCTGGAACAACCTGACATTCAATACTCGGCTGCCGGTTTCCTACAAGTACGATACTGAAAAGGATGTCTCCCAGGCAGCCCTGGGTGATGTGTCTTTTGGGTTACGTTATCAGCCGTTCCCGGTGCGTCCCGGCGCGGTAAATACCACACTTTATACCACACTGACGACGCCGACCGGGGACAGCCCTTACGACATCAACGTTAACACTGAGGTGTCCAGCGGCTCCGGTTTCTATTCACTGGGCGGCGGCGTCAGTATGAGCAAGGTTGTTGATCCGGTGGTGTTGTATGGCTCAGTGGGTTATTCAATGGCGTTTGATATTACTGGTATCAATCAGCGGCGTGGCTCGGATACCCTCGAAGAGGTGAACCCGGGGGACAGCATCAACTTTTCCATGGGGTTAGCTTATGCGCTGTCCTACGAGGTGTCTCTGAGCGCCAGCTATCAGCAATCCTATAATTTCGATACCGAGTTTTTCTTTGATGGTGGGCGTATTGCCCGCTCCGAAGACTCTACATCCAGTGTTGTGAATACCTCTATTGGTTTGCGCTCTTCCAAGAACCGAATCATTAACCTGAGTTTCGGCTTCGGTCTGACCGAAGACTCTCCCGACGTGCTGCTTGGGTTGTCCATGCCGATTGATTTCAGCGGCCTGAAACCCGGTGCCTAAGCCGATATTTGCAGTTGTGAGAGGCATGCCATGAAGAACAATAATAAGGCTTTGGTCTGCGGCCTGGCGGCTTTGCTGGCGGGCTTGTTTGCGACAAGCAGCAGAGCCCAGCTGGCTAACAACTTGGCGATTGATGTGCGTGCCATGAGCATGGGCCATGCGGTAACGGCTGATCCCCCAGGCATTATGGCCATTCATTTCAATCCAGCAGGGTTGGCCAAGCTGGACGGACGCAGGGTCGACTTGCAGTTTCTGGCTGCGGACTTCAGTTTGAACTCCGAGTTTTCCGCACCCCCTGACTACAATGTTTTCGGTTTTTCCGATGATCCGGTTGTCTGTAACGACGCACCCAACGATGGTGTGGATTTCTGTCGGGATTTCAAAACCGCCAATAGTACTATTGAGGGCATTTCTCTCTATGTGCCGTTTATTAACGATACGGTGGATTTGCCCCCTGGTCCTTTGATTGCTGGCCCTCTGCCGGCCTTTTCCATTCGTCCAGCAGGTTCCAAGTTCACTTTTGGCACCGCCACGTATCTCCCTATGGCGGCTGGTTTTTACCGTGATGAAGATGATGTCGGCAACTTTATGGGGGAGCGGGTAGCGCTGGAGCGTATTACTTATCTTTCTCCTTCGGTTGGGTATCGTGTCAATGATGAGCTCTCAATTGGTGCTTCCATCGGTATGAGCTTTCAGGCTGTGGCCCTGGAGCAGGATTTTCGTGCCCCCAATGAGCTGTTGGGTTTTGCCAGGGTGCTGGATGAAAGCATCTGTGCGCCTTTTAAAGGCGAGTCCAATATCGCTCTGGATCTGATTCTCTTCGGGATCTGTCGTCCGGAAGAGGGCTTGGGACCGTTCAAGAATCTGGCTTCTCTTGATGTGAAAATGGACCAGCGTTTCAGCCCTTCCTATAACCTGGGGGTACTGTGGGAGCCCCATGAACGTTTTGCCTGGGGTGCTGTGTATCGCTCTGCAGCCAAAACGCATATGCGCGGTGACTACAAGATCAGCTACTCCAATGCTGCCCAGGAGACAATTAATGGTATTGGCGGCTCCGCAACGGGGGCTATTGCCCTGGCGGTGCTTGGCATTCCTTCCCGTGTCGCAGCAGAAGAAGTGGGGCGTGTAAGCATGGATTTGACGATGCCCGCCTCTTTCCAGACTGGCATCAAGATCAGGCCCACAGAAAGACTACAGTTCAACATCGATGCTGTCTGGGCCGATTACAAAGAGTGGGATTCTTTTGATTTCACCTTTGATCGTAGCTCTGCGGTACTAAGCTTGGCTCGTTTGTTTTCGCCTGGATCCACTTCGTCCCGTTTAAGTTACCCGCTGAACTATCAGTCCACCTGGAATCTGGCATTTGGTGCTTCCTATGATCTTACAGGTCGTATCCAGCTTCGTGCCGGTTACGAGCCACGTGCTTCAGCGATTCCGGAGGATCGGCGTAGTCCGCTGGTTCCAATCAATGAGGCGAAGTATTACAGCCTTGGTCTTGGGTATAAATGGGACAAAGACACCGATATCGATCTGGGTATTGCACAGCTGCGAAGCAAGGATGAAATTCCCGCAAATACAAGCTGTGCAGCCAACTGCACTGGTATCGACAATGTGGTCTATAACCCCTACGCCGGACTTGATATCAAAACTGAAGCTACGGTAACTATCATGGGCCTGGCGTTCCGAACTCGGTTCTAATGCAAAAATACTCTTTTCTCTATCCGCTGATACTGTTGCTGGCTGCCTGCCAAGGTCAGCCAGGGCAGGGTGAGCTCTACGTTTATACGGATGCTCAGGGTAACTTGGTCACCATCGAGAAACCCGAAGACAAAAAACCGATTGATGCTGATGGCAGTGCTGGTGGGCTTTCTCTTGCTGAGCCGCTGGAAGACTACCGGCCCAGCGAAGAGATAGACCAGGAGCTTGAGGATAAAGAGCGAGATCGGTTTATTACCTACGTGGACGAAAGTGGCCAGCTAACCAGTCGCCCAGTGGATATGGTGGCTGAACGGGAGGCGCTGGACAGGGTCGAACCGGAGTATGCTGAGGTCGCTGAGAGCGGTTTTCTGGAAACCTACCGCACTATACGGCAGGATTGCTGCCAGCATCTGCTGGAGGAAGCCGTCGAACTTGCCCCAGGGGCCGAAATTCTTGTTACTTTTGACCAAGATAGCCCGGTAATGCTGGGCGATGAGCCACTCAAGGCGATGGCCCTGACACTAAACAAGAATGTGACTACTCTTGATCTGAAGGCCTTCATTCGAAAACAGGACTACGTGGCCGCACAATTGCTGTGGCTTGATGAAGCTGGCCGACCGCTGCTTCTGATTGATCAACCGTTCAGCCGAAAATACCCGGAGACCTGGTACCGATACGGCTATCTGCAAGGAACCTTGCCGCGCGAACCCGGTCAACGTCACTTGGTAGTTTTCCTGCCTTACTTACAAGAGCAGTCGAGTACTGATGGGCTGCAAGCGGTGCTGAAAGGCGAGTTGCTGCTTTCAGCCCAGTGAATTCAGCCGGGTAGAACCCGGCTTGCTATTACAGGTAACGATTTATGCGACACCTTACATTAATGGCTTTTGCCGCCCTGGCGTTTGCTGGCTGTAATGGCGGCGAGGATTTTTCCGATGCCACGGTCCCTGGTTGCCCGCTAGGCGCTAACTGTGACATTAACCCTCGTGGTGATTCCCTGATTGAACTACAGGGCCCGCGTGTGGCGAACCTGGGTTATCAATGTGGAAACTCCAACGGTTATACCCGTGACGAGGCTTATACCCCTGCTGGCCTGAATATCGAAGTTCCTGCTTTCCATGCACTCTGTCCGGCTAACTCGCGTAGCGTTGAATTCTATATTGGTAGCGCTATTTTTGAAGGTAATCGGGTGACGCTGGGAAGCTACAAACTGCCGCAGCAATTGCGTAAGGGAACTTACCAGCTAACCCTGGCTGATCTAATTGAGTCACCCCGCAGGACAACCGTTCAAGACGGCGCGGTAGGCACTGCCAGCCCGGCATTGAACCGGTCCGCGTTACTGCATGCCCTTAATCAGCAGGGTAATGATCCTGATGCGAAGATTATCATCCCGGGTGACCCGAATCTCCCCGCAGACTCGGGGGATCCGAATACTATACTCGATGCCCAGCCTGAGCTTGGGGCAGAAAATGGTTTTAATTACAGCGATTTCGACGAATTCAAGGCGGCTTGGCAGGGATTTATCGACCGGGTTAACACGGAAACGCCTGTTGATGGATTTGCCAACGATACCGCTGCGTATGAGGGTCGTCTTGTAGAAGGAAATGATCGGACCCGCGCTGGTCTCTATGCCTTTGAAATTGCGGGGGAATGCATCATTTTGGAGGGCTGTGACTTCGGCGGGGAAGATGGTTCTACGGTGTCTTTCACACTCAACGCGTTAGTTCTGCCAGATGGAGATATCCTTGGTGGCGGCTTGGGTGTTCGGGCGTCAGAAGGTGGTAATGAGGTTCTGGATTACCTGGGCTTTAGTTCCAGTGCAGGGCTGTCGGACATCCTTGAACTTCAGAATCAGGATGATGATTCGCTTTCCGTCAATCTGCTAAGTGCAGGTATTGGTGATGCTCCCGCCAACAATACTGATGCCCAGGTTGCGGGGCGTTTCCTCGGGTCTAGCCTTTATGCGGGGGTGGATATCGACGGCAATAGCGACTTTAAGCTTGATTTTCCGAGTTCCGGCACAAGCTTGCAGGAGGAAGAAAAAGGGGAAATCACTGGTGAGTTACTGGATGAACAGTTGACCGGCGAGCCTCTTCCATTCCGAGCCACCAAAACTGGCTTTGTCCAGGCTAAACCTGCTATCCCTGCAGAGTTGGTTGGTGATTACACTATTCGTTTAATGCGGGCCTGTGTTGATGATGATCTTGGCGACGATGATGACACCGGAGTGTGTATGGATATCGCCGACCCTGACGAAGATACAGATGAAAACGAAGAAATCAGTAACGCTGGTGGCAATTACCCAGAGACCCTTGGCGGCGAAACCGTAAGCCGTGAGCGTGTTCGGATGGACGAAAATGATATCGGTGAGTTTTGTTTAAGGATTAGTGCAAATGGACTCGTAGCTACTGGTGCAGGTGGTGTTTGCGGTAATACCTATGGCGTTGGTCTTGTAACACGGAGTTTTGATGATCCCAAAAGCGCCAACCTGTCAATCCGGTTGGCGCCAGGTATGGATCGACGAGCAGATACCCCGCACTTCAATGCGACAATCGAAGGCCGAGTTGATTTGACGGTTGATGCCAATAATTGTGCTCCCCTTTATCGCCTGTCTGATGGAAATTTCGACATTGGCCTCCGTGCTCGTTGGGTCGAAGAGACTTTTCTGCCGAGAATTGTTCTGGCTGGCTTCAGCGATGAACCAAGTGATCCCGAAGCTCGCCGATTTAATTCCTTACGTAGTGGGGCAGTGCAGTTTTTCAAAGGGGCCCCAGGCGATGCAATTTGTGACCCCATGGCTCCATCGTCCTGAGCCAAATTGTCAACAATGCCTCTTGAAACATCCTGTTTAGGGGCGTAAAGTCCAGCCCGGTTGTTCAGATTGTCAACAATCGGGCTGTTTTATGTCTGTTGCTTCCCCGGGCTCCTTGCCTGAAAACACACGCACACTGGCAGATCGGGTCTTCGCCCGGCTCCAGGACGATATTGTGCGCGGGGAGATCCTGCCCGGTTCCAAGGTCAGCGAAACCGAACTGGCCAGCCGCTACGGTGTCAGCCGTGGCCCCCTTCGTGAAGCTATCCGCCGTCTGGAATCCCGCAAACTGCTCGAGAGAGTGGTGCACGTGGGCACCCGGGTCGCTTCCCTCAGCGTCAACGACCTGATCGAAATCTATCATGTTCGCGAAGCCCTGGAGGGCATGGCCGCCCGGCTCGCAGCGGAACATATGACCGCTGACGAAGTGCGCGGCCTTTATGATGTGCTGGCCCAGCATGAGCAACAGCAAGATCTCCGTGAAGATGTCGCCTATTTCCAGCGCGAAGGGGATCTGGATTTCCATTACCGCATTATTCAGGGCAGCCACAATGCCACTCTCAGCCAGTTGCTGATCGGTGAGCTGTATCATCTGGTACGAATGTACCGCTACCAGTTCAGCACCGTGGCCAATCGGCCCCAGAAAGCCCTCAATGAGCATCGTCGAATTGTTGAGGCTATCGAGTCTCGTGATGGCGAAATGGCCGAGCTATTGATGCGCCGTCATATCAGTAGTGCGCGCAAGAATATCGAAAACCAATATACCGTGCAGGGTAATACCCTGTAGGGGCCATGCTCGCATGGCGAACGCTGTTCGCTTGCAGGCAAGCTCCTACGGCACATAACGAGGAGATCTACCATGAGCAAACTCACCGCCGGCGGTCGTTTCCGCAAGGCACTAGCCGAAGAAAAACCGTTGCAAGTGATGGGTACCATCAACGCCTATGCGGCTATGATGGCAGAGCAGACCGGCTACCGGGCTATCTACCTGTCTGGCGGTGGTGTGGCGAATGCCAGCTACGGCATGCCGGATCTGGGGATGACCAGCATGAATGATGTGCTGGAAGACGTGCGCCGAATCTCCAGTGCCGTGGAAACCCCGCTGCTGGTGGATATCGATACCGGCTGGGGTGGGGCGTTCAATATCTCCCGTACTGTGAAAGAAATGATCAAGGCCGGTGCCGGCGCCGTCCACCTGGAAGACCAGGTGGCCCAGAAGCGTTGTGGTCACCGCCCGAACAAGGAAATTGTGTCCCAGGAAGAGATGGTGGACCGGGTCAAGGCGGCTGTTGACGGCAAGACCGATGATGACTTCTTCATTATTGCTCGCACTGATGCCTTTCAGAAGGATGGCCTTGAATCGGCGATCGAGCGTTCCCGAGCCTGCATTGAGGCCGGTGCGGATGGCATCTTTGCCGAAGCGGTACACACCCTGGAAGATTACAAGGCCTTCAAGGAAGGGCTGGGCGACGTACCATTGCTGGCCAATATCACTGAATTTGGCGCCACACCGCTGTTTACCCGCGAAGAGTTGGCTGAAGCCGGTGCGGACATGATCCTGTATCCGCTGAGTGCCTTCCGTGCCATGAACCAGGCCGCGCTGAAGGTATATCAAAGTATCCGCGAGCAGGGCCACCAGAAAGACGTGGTGGACATCATGCAGACACGTATGGAACTGTACGATTTCCTGAATTACCACGATTACGAGCAGAAGCTGGATGCGCTCTTTGCCAAGGGCAAGGGCTAGGAGATTTTATGTAGGATCACCTCTTGAGGTGTGAATCATGCCTTTGAATATATCGGCAAGCCGGTTCGCGCCTCGAGAGGCGCTCCTACAGAACTGAATTCGTATTGGCGAAATATTAGTTTCACAAGGAGATAAACAATGGCAGAAGGCAAAAAACTCGGCGGCGCTGGCCTGCGTGGCCAGGTAGCAGGCAAAACCGCACTGTCCACCGTCGGCAAGAGTGGCTCTGGCCTGACTTATCGTGGCTACGACGTGAAAGATCTGGCCGAGAACTGTGAATTTGAGGAAGTGGCACACCTGATCCTGAAAGGGGAGTTGCCCACTCAGGACCAGTTGGCCACCTACAAAGCCAAGCTGAAAAGCCTGCGTGGTCTGCCTGATGCGTTGAAAACCGTGCTTGAGCAGATCCCCAAAGATGCGCACCCCATGGATGTGATGCGCACCGGCTGTTCCATGCTGGGTAACCTGGAAACGGAAACCGATTTCAGCCAACAGGAAGATGCCACCGATCGTCTGCTGGCCGCATTCCCGAGCATCATCTGCTACTGGTATCGCTTTAGCCACGACGGCGTGAAGATCGATCCGGAAACCGATGACGACTCCATTGGCGCCCATTTTCTGCACCTGCTGCGTGGTGAAAAACCCAACGAACTGCACGAGCGGGTGATGAACGTGTCCCTGATTCTCTATGCAGAGCACGAGTTCAACGCCTCCACCTTCACCGCTCGCGTTTGTGCGTCCACCCTGAGTGATTTGCACAGCTGTGTTACCGGTGCCATCGGCTCCCTGCGTGGCCCGTTGCATGGCGGCGCCAACGAAGCGGCCATGGACATGATCGAGAAGTTCTCCGATGCGGATCATGCCGAGAAAGAAATGATGGGCATGCTGGAGCGCAAGGAAAAGATCATGGGCTTCGGCCACGCGATCTACACCGAATCTGATCCGCGTAACGCCATCATCAAGCAGTGGTCTGAAAAGCTGGCCAATGATGTGGGCGATACCGTGCTGTACCCGGTATCCGTTCGTTGTGAAGAGGTCATGTGGCGCGAGAAGAAGCTGTTCTGTAACGCCGATTTCTTCCATGCGTCTGCTTACCACTTTATGGGCATTCCCACCAAGCTGTTCACCCCGATCTTTGTGATCAGCCGTCTGACCGGCTGGGCCGGCCACGTGTTCGAGCAGCGCGCCGATAACCGCATTATTCGTCCCAGTGCTGAGTACACCGGTGCGGAACTGCGCAAGGTAACGCCGATCGCCGAGCGATAAAAAACCACCCTCTCCCTGCCCCTCTCCCATAAATGGGAGAGGGGGCCCTCCAGACAGGTTGGGTTTAAGCTCCCCTCTGCCGCTTGCGGGAGAGGGGTCGGTGGAGAGGGCGCCTTTCCCCAGGATTCACTCCTGAACAAGAGTCCCAGGCTATGAACACCGAATACCGCAAACCCCTTCCCGGCACCGAGCTGGAGTACTTCGACACCCGTGCGGCTGTCGATGCGATCCAGCCTGGGGCCTATGACAAACTGCCGTACACCTCCCGCATCCTTGCCGAACAGCTGGTTCGCCGCTGTGCGCCGGACGCGCTGACCGATTCGCTCAAGCAGCTGATCGAGCGCAAACGCGATCTGGATTTCCCCTGGTACCCGGCCCGGGTGGTCTGCCACGACATCCTTGGCCAGACCGCACTGGTGGATCTGGCCGGCCTGCGCGACACCATCGCCGAGCAGGGTGGAGATCCGTCCAAAGTCAACCCGGTGGTGCCCACCCAGCTGATCGTGGATCACTCCCTGGCCGTAGAGCACCCGGGTTTTGAAGAGAACGCCTTCGAGAAAAACCGGGCGGTGGAAGAGCGCCGCAACGAAGACCGTTTCCACTTCATCAACTGGACCAAGACCGCCTTTGATAACGTGGATGTGATCCCACCTGGCAACGGTATCATGCACCAGATCAATCTGGAGAAGATGTCGCCGGTGGTACAGGTTCGTGACGGCGTGGCCTATCCGGATACCTGTGTCGGCACAGACAGCCACACTCCCATGGTGGATGCACTCGGTGTGATTTCCGTTGGGGTAGGGGGGCTGGAAGCCGAGAACGTGATGCTGGGCAATCCGTCCATGATGCGTCTACCCGACATTGTCGGCGTGGAGCTCACCGGCAAACTGCGCCCGGGCATTAACGGTACGGACCTGGTACTGGCAATCACGGAATTCCTGCGCCGCGAGCGTGTTGTTGGCGCTTACCTGGAGTTCTTCGGCGAAGGCGCAGACAGCCTGTCCGTGGGTGACCGCGCCACCATTGCCAACATGACGCCAGAATATGGCGCCACTGCCGGCATGTTCTTTATCGACGACAACACCTTGGAATACCTGAAGCTGACCGGCCGCGAAGACAAGCAGGTGGCGCTGGTGGAAAACTACGCCAAAGCCACCGGCCTGTGGGCGGACAGCCTGAAGACCGCCGAATACGAGCGC
Organism: uncultured Alcanivorax sp.; assembly: GCF_947258575.1. Lineage (GTDB taxonomy): Bacteria > Pseudomonadota > Gammaproteobacteria > Pseudomonadales > Alcanivoracaceae > Alcanivorax. The sequence goes on along the minus strand of NZ_CAMYIV010000003.1, from coordinate 79,169 downwards.
GTGCTCAAGTTCGACATGACCAGTGTCGGTCGTAACCTGGCTGGCCCGTCCAACCCGCACGCCTTGCTGCCGGCCTCCGAACTGGCCAACCGTGGCATCTCCGGCAAGTGGGAAGAGAAAGAGGGCGAAATGCCCGATGGCGCGGTGATCATTGCGGCCATCACCAGCTGCACCAACACCAGCAACCCGCGCAACATGATTGCTGCCGGCCTGATTGCCCGCAATGCCAACAAGCTGGGCCTGATCCGCAAGCCCTGGGTGAAATCCTCCCTGGCGCCGGGTTCCAAGACGGTGAAGATGTACCTGGAAGAAGCCAACTTGTTGCCGGAATTGCAAAATCTGGGCTTCGATGTGGTGGCGTTCGCCTGTACCACCTGTAACGGCATGAGTGGCGCGCTGGATCCGAAGATCCAGAAAGAAGTGATCGACCGCGACCTGTACGCCACGGCGGTACTGTCCGGCAACCGTAACTTCGATGGCCGTATTCACCCCTACGCCAAGCAGGCCTTCCTGGCCTCGCCGCCGCTGGTAGTGGCTTACGCCATTGCCGGCACTATCCGTTTCGATATCGAGAAGGATGTGCTGGGGCACGACCAGGACGGTAACCCGATCATGCTCAAGGACATCTGGCCTGCGGATGAAGAGATCGATGCCATCGTCAAGGCATCGGTGAAGCCGGACCAGTTCCGCAAGACCTATATCCCCATGTTCGAGAAGAAGGGCGACGGTGCACGCGCTGCCAGCCCGCTGTACGACTGGCGCCCGCAGAGCACCTATATCCGTCGCCCGCCGTACTGGGAAGGCACCATGGCCGAGGCCCGTGCCCTGAAAGGCATGCGCCCGCTGGCGATCCTGCCGGACAACATCACCACCGACCACCTGTCGCCGTCCAATGCGATCCTGCTGGATAGCGCCGCCGGTGCCTACCTGGACAAGATGGGCCTGCCGGAGGAGGACTTTAACTCCTACGCGACTCACCGTGGTGATCACCTCACCGCCCAGCGCGCCACCCTTGCTAACCCGAAGCTGTTCAACGAAATGGTCAAGGACGAGCAGGGCAACGTGATTCAGGGGTCTCACGCCCGGGTCGAGCCGGAAGGCGAAGTGAAGCGCATGTGGGAAGCCATTGAAACCTACATGGAGCGCAAGCAGCCGCTTATCATCATCGCTGGCGCCGACTATGGCCAGGGCTCGTCCAGAGACTGGGCGGCCAAAGGTGTAGCCCTGGCAGGGGTGGAAGCCATCGTCGCCGAAGGCTTCGAGCGCATCCACCGCACCAACCTGATCGGTATGGGCGTCATGCCCCTGCAGTTCGAGGAAGGTACCACCCGCAAGACCCTGGGCCTGGATGGCACAGAGATCTTCGACGTGGAAGGTGAGCGCGCGCCCGGATCCACCATGACCCTGGTGATCCACCGCCAGAATGGCGATGTGGAACGGGTTCAGGTCAAGTGTCGCCTGGATACTGCCGAGGAAGTTTCCGTGTACTCCGCCGGCGGTATCCTGCAGAAATTCGCCAAGGATTTCATGGCAGAAGCGAGCTAAGTCGTTCGCCTGGTAACGCGAGTAAGCCTTCAACAACAAACCGTTGGAGCCTTGCTCGCAAGGCGAAGAATCTGAAACCCCGATGGCTTCGCACGTCGGGGTTTTTTTGAAGGAGAACATCGCATGGCTCATGCACCCCAAATCAAAGTCCCCGCCACCTATATGCGTGGCGGCACCAGCAAAGGCGTTTTCTTCAGCCTCACTGATCTGCCTGAATCGGCCCAGGTGGCCGGAGAAGCCCGTGATAAGCTGCTGCTGCGCGTCATCGGCAGCCCGGACCCCTACGGCAAACACACTGATGGCATGGGCGGCGCCACATCCAGCACCAGCAAGACGGTGATTCTGGCCAAGAGCGAAAGCGCTGATCACGACGTGGATTACCTGTTCGGTCAGGTATCCATCGACAAGCCCTTTATCGACTGGAGCGGCAACTGCGGCAACCTGACCGCGGCGGTAGGCGCGTTTGCCATCAACAACGGGCTGATCGCCGCAGACCGGATTCCCGAAAACGGCATTGCCGTGGTGCGTATCTGGCAGGTGAATATCCAGAAAACCATCATCGCCCATGTGCCGATCACCAACCGTGACGTCCAGGAAACCGGTGACTTCGAGCTGGACGGGGTGACCTTTCCGGCTGCAGAAGTGCAGGTGGACTTCATGGACCCGGCAGACGGCGACGGCGCCATGTTTCCCACCGGCAATGTGGTCGACGAGCTGGAAGTCCCCGGTGTTGGCTCCTTCCCGGCGACCATGATCAATGCCGGCATTCCTACGGTTTTCGTGAACGCAGAAGATATCGGCTACACCGGTACCGAGCTGCAGGGCGACATCAACGAAAACAAGGACGCGCTGCAGAGGTTCGAGACCATTCGTGCCTATGGCGCCGTGCGTATGGGACTCATCGACAATATCGAAGAAGCGGAAGCTCGCCAGCATACTCCCAAGATCGCCTTTGTCTCCAAGCCGAAGGCCTATGCAGCCTCCAGCGGCAAGCAAATTGGAGAGGGTGATGTTGACCTGCTGGTCCGGGCCCTGTCCATGGGCAAACTGCACCACGCCATGATGGGCACCGCCGCCGTGGCTATCGCCAGCGCCTCGGCAGTGCCCGGCACCCTGGTGAACCTGGCCGCCGGTGGCGGCGAACGTGACAGCGTGACCTTCGGCCACCCCTCCGGCACCCTGCGCGTCGGCGCCGGCGCCCAGCAAGTGAACGGCCAGTGGACCGCCACCAAAGCCAGCATGAGCCGCAGCGCCCGCGTGCTTATGGAAGGCTGGGTGCGCGTCCCCGGCGACTGCTTCTGATTTGTCTGTCCGACCTCACTTTGCTAGCAAGGCCCCAACAACATTCACCCCTGTTGGGGGATTGCTAGCAAGGCGAATACCCACCGATTTAGTCTTCTCCAGCCCTTGACCCTCCGCCATCCCGGGGCGACCCTGAAAGCTAACCCAGCCAGGGGAGGCTCCTGCCATGTCCGCCAACGTCGACCACAATGAACGCCCGGATTACGACCTGGAAATCCAGGCCATCGCCGACTATGTCCTCGATTACAGAATTGACTCGGAAGAGGCGTGGGACACGGCTCGCTACTGTCTGATGGATACCCTGGGTTGTGGTCTGCTGGCCCTGCGTTTCCCGGAATGCACTAAGCATCTGGGGCCTTTAGTGGCAGGAACGCTGGTTCCCCATGGCGCCCGGGTGCCCGGAACCCCGCATCGACTGGACCCGGTCAAAGCGGCGTGGGATATCGGCTGTGCTATCCGCTGGCTGGACTACAACGACACCTGGCTGGCAGCGGAGTGGGGGCATCCGTCGGATAACCTGGGGGCGATCCTGGCCGTAGCAGACCACCTGTCTCAACAAAGGGCGGCGCAGGGTGGGGAGCCGCTGACCATGAAAGATGTCCTCGATGCCATGATCCGTGCTCATGAAGTTCAGGGTGTGTTGGCACTTGAGAATTCCTTCAATCGGGTCGGGCTTGACCATGTGGTGCTGGTAAAAGTGGCCTCCACTGCGGTTGCAGCAAAAATGATGGGCTCCGACCGCGAACAGCTCTTGTCTGCGATTTCCCATGCCTGGGTGGATGGCCAATCACTGCGTACCTATCGCCACGCTCCCAACGCGGGCTCGCGGAAATCCTGGGCTGCCGGGGATGCCACCAGTCGAGCAGTGCGGCTGGCTGATATTGCCCTGAGAGGGGAAATGGGGATACCCGGTGCCCTTACCGCCGAGCAGTGGGGGTTCTACGATGTGTCATTTTCCAAAACCAACAAGGACCAGAAGGTCAAAGCAGACAAGGAGCGTAAATTCCGCTTTCAGCGGGACTATGGCTCTTACGTCATGGAGAATATCCTCTTCAAACTGAGCTTTCCGGCAGAGTTCCATGCGCAGACCGCCTGTGAAGCTGCTGTTACGCTGCATTCCCAGGTAAAGGATCGCCTCGACCAGATCGACAGGATTGAGCTCACCACCCATGACTCTGCTATTCGAATCATTTCCAAACAGGGCGCCCTGGCCAATCCGGCTGACCGGGACCACTGTCTGCAATACATGGTTGCCGTACCGCTGATATTCGGCGAGCTGACTGCCGAGCACTATGAGGACGATTTCCACAAAAGCCATCCTCTCATCGACACCCTGCGCGACAAGATGGAGGTGCTGGAAGACAAGCAGTACTCAACGGATTACCACGACCCGACTAAACGCTCAATCGCCAATGCCATCCGGATAGTCTTCAAAGACGGTACCCACACGGACAAGGTGGTCGTTGAGTATCCCATTGGTCACCGTCGTCGCAGGGAGGAGGGCACCCCTGTTCTGGAAAGCAAATTCCGACGACACCTGCTGACAAGTTTTCCGAGAGGGCGAGCAGAACGTATCCTCGAGCTCTGCCGGGATCGTGATGAACTGGAAGCCATACCCGTTAACGAATTCATGGACATGCTTGCGCTGTAGGCCTGTAAATCCAAATGGGTCAGGTCCTTCCCCACTAGGAACTATGCTCGCATGGCGAACCCTCTTAGGCCTTAATACTCGCACACCATTCCTACATAGCCTTGGAATCTACATTTCTCGGTAAAGTGTGCATATTTGTAACAGATCCTCGCTTTTGGTAGCGCACGTATATTCATAGAAAGTGTAAACTTGATGTTTACCATCTATAACGTATTGAAATTAATGAAAATTTAAATCTAACATCATGTGGTGTTTGTGTTAACACATGTTGTCTAGCGTTATCATGCTGTGTAGTCTTGTGGCATAAGTAACTAGTCCTGCCCAAAAACCGTTCACGGTCAGACTGATAACAACAAGACAGAGGTCACAGTGCGGCGCAACAACTCCCTTTCCCACTTGCTGCTGGGAGCGGCCCTCACCCTCGGCGCTTCCCAGGTAATAGCTCTGCAAGAGCTGGATGACTCCTCGCTGTCTGATGTGCAGGGCGCAGGTTTGGCCTTTGCCATGGATGATTTCAGTTTTCGCTTTGCACCTACCAGCTATATAGAACTGACCGGAACCCAAGCACAGGGTGCAGGCTGGGAACGGGGTGATGCCCGTTACTACGGCCTTTCCATTACCAATGGAGAGCAAATCGCCGGTATGGATTGGCATGGTTCAGGCTGTGGCTCCGGCGGGGCTTTCGGCAATGATCACCTGGCTTGTCCAATGGGTACGGACAATGGTGGGGGAATCGGTGCCTTTGCCTCCATTTACGACCCCTACGTCCTGCGTGCCTACAAATACGAAGGCTATGACTATTCGGGCGCTTACCTCAGCACCCCTGCAAATATGCCTACCGTGATGGAATTGATAGGCCCCAGCGATACTGACCGCTGGCGCTGGTCTTTCTGGGGTGAGCTTGAGGTGGATCGGTTAAATAACAATCCGGCCGATGGCGCTCGGAACAATAGCTATAACGTTGGTGGTGCCGATTTCCTCCAGAGCCAGACCATAATCCACGGCAAACCGGTAACGACAGATGGCAGGCCCGCTCGACTTAGACTGATGCGCACCACTGGTATGGACTCGGCACTCTACCCTTGGGCTGACTCCAATACGTTTGGCATCACCTATGAAAGTGCTCTTTCAGGTGACTTCCGCTTCTCTGTGCGTCAGAAAGCAAACTCTGAAGACCGCCTGCATTGGGTGCCGGACTTTGAAGATAATGAAGGCATGTACTTCAAAAATGTTGATGCCTATCTACCCCTTGGACAATTGCACTACCAGGCATTGACTCTGGATGCAGTAAGAAGTGGTAACGAACGCGGTAACTTTATTATCGAATTAACCCGAATCCCCAATATTGCTGCAGTTTATGAGGATTTCTACTGTGATGGACCTTGCAATATCGTCAACGGAGAAATTCAAAACCCCAACAATGATACGCGTGGTTATGTACGTTGGGGGGATTTCACCCGCTTCGACGATCCTGGGTCCACTGAGGGTTTTGCAGTGCCGGGTGCACAATCTACCGATAACGGTATTTACTTTGTTGGTGGGGGGACTGAACCAAGTCCTGGGGCTGGCGTCACTGCGAGCACTCAGGATGTCACAAATATTGGTATTTCTCGTATTGAAGGAATGCGAATACACCATCTGAAAATCACCACCTTGGGAGCAGGGCAATGATGAATAGGGCTCTGGGTACTCAATTCAGAATATCGCTCTCTCCTGTCGCGAGAGGCAAAGCCTTTTGGGCTGCGCTTGTTGCAGGAATCTCAATGCTTTTTGCTATCCCAGGGTATGCACTGGAGAGCATGGATGATTCTGAAATGGGTGCCGTCACTGGTCAGGAAGGTGTTCTTATCAGCCTGGAGTATTATTACAACAGTGATCCCTCGCCCGGTGTGAATCAGGGCGCGGCGTTGGGTGGCGCATTTGGCTGCAGCGCTCCAAATGGAGGGACTAGTCTTGCTAACCAGAATTGTCGTCTCGCATTGCAGCTCGAAAACCGCGACTTCGGTTGGCTGGTATTTAAAAACGGGCATGCCTCAGTAGAGATGAATCGCTTGAGCTTGGATGCTGCTTTTCTGGGCGGAGATCCGGTAGCCGACAACGGTGTCAGCACAGCTAACAAAGCAATAGCCTTGAATGATGAAAAATTCCGGGATGAATCAGGGGCTTGTCTTTTTGGTGATTGCACCACCACGTGGATCGATAACTCTCCTGCAGTTCGTGCTCAGTACATAGAAACTGGCGGCCTTTATACTGCAGGCTCCCCTGGGCAGCCAGGCACTAGTACTGGTTATAACGATGTACTTCTGGGTATGTATGTTGAGGGCCTTGCTGTTGAATACAATCAACCGCAAGTCGGTGATATCTGGGCTGCTGCTCCAGGCTGGCAGGCCAATAATTTCGGCTCTTTCCTGGGTTTTGAAATAGCCGACAATAATGGTCATCAAGCCGGTATTGCCATCGGCGGTAACTTCTACATGTACGGGTTCTGAGCATGAAAAAACGCAGAATAACAACACAAAGCGTTTGTATTCTGGTGACCCGTCCGTTACTTACAGGCGGTCTGTCAGCATCACTGCTGATCGCAGCTGTTCCTTGCTCAGCCATGCAGGCCTTGGATGACAGTGCCCTAGCAGGTGTTTCTGGGCAGGACGGGTTGACCATAAACCTTGAAGCAACAGAAGGTTGGAGCGCAGATAGTATTAAATGGAAGCCTGACGCCGCAGAACTCAGTCTCAATACTATTGATCTCACAGGGGTCGAAAGTGATGGCACTTTGGCAGGCTCTGATCCGGCTGCAGCTACTTTAAAGGTTGACGCTGGTACCGCCGGAGATGGGGTGCCCCTGATGGCGCTGGGTCTTCATACAGACAATCGTATACGTGTGCGCACTGATTCATTGACTATTCCTTCCGCGAGCAACTCTCGTTCCATGGGAACATTTGCCTTCGACTTCGAAGGTGGTATCGACCTTGTTAATAATGGCATTTTGAACATGGGCTATAACAAGGCCTATCTTCTGGGTGAAATCCGTGATGCTGATCTGTTCTATCGTCAAGGAGGCGATACTAATCACTGGATAGCGCTGCATGATTTCGCTCTTCGTTGGGAAATTCAGGAAGGCACCTTGGGGGTTGAGGATCAGTCTATCGTGCATCGGGCAGGTAACCCGTTTGACCCAAACGCAGTTTCTGGGCCTTCATCAGAGATACCAACGTCTTCGAACATCCAAGCTTCAGATTTGATCAATTTAGCGTTGGACTTCGATTTAATCTATGGGCAGAAAGTTGGTGCGGAAGAGTTCCGCATTACCAATAACGCAAGAGGTTTAATGCATTTTGGTTTTCTGGGCAGTGTTCGTGACGCTGAACTGAAGTGGATGTCAGGCGGTGTTTGGCAAGGAGCGACTGCCGGTGCTTTTGATCCCAATGGTGTAAATGCTGTAACTTCGGAAGGGTTACGCTTTAGCTCCCAATGGGATTATGTGAATCTCGACGACATTGCTGCAAATAACTTCCTTTCTGCGGAAAACGAATTTCGCTGGAAGCTTGGTGAAACTGCAGATGTTGCAAGCGTAGATCGGTCCAGAGTCAACTTTGAGCTTGGTGACTGGACTATGTGGGGCGAACGGACAGAGCGAAAACCATCGGCTCACTATTTTCCTTTGATTGCAATAGATGTGATTAATGGAGCAGGGCAGGGCCCGGGCGGACTCTGCTGGGGCCATGGAACCAATTTCCAGGCTCCTGGTTGTGCTAGTGCAGGTGGGCAGTTTATTAATATTCAGCCTGGGCGGATTGGCAATTATTACGGCTTTACCCATGGCGGTGATTCAGGGGCTCTAGCCATTATTGTTCGCGACGGGCAACTTCAAGCGTACTCTCGGAAAGTGCGGCTTCTTGAGAGGCAGTCAGATGGAGAAACAGTAAATACCCGAGAATTTGATTGGGGGCTCATCTATTCATTGGCAAATATTGATGCCAACTTTTATTTGTATCCCGGCGGCAGTCGTTATGATTCCGGGTCTGCTTCTTATGTCGGCGGAGATGGGATTATTGCTGATATCTTGCTCAAGTCACAAACTCTTGACGCTAGCAATGAACTACAGACTCAGAATTGGGATCACGGCACACATTTGATGATTGCTGATACTGAAGCCAGCATGGGTATTGGTTTTATGAGTTCAAGTTTTGTGGTGGCTGGTAACGATACCCGGATATGGGTAAAACCACAGGTTGGAAACGACTATTACTCCGGCGGCCTCGATATTTTTTCCCCTGAAGCACGGTTCAACTACCGTGCCACCTTTGGTGGAGGTTTGTTACCTGGACATCCTGACTACGACCCTGAGAGTACAACTCGTGCTCAGACCGTCAATGGAGCCAATCTGGATTTGAATTTGGAGGGTTTGGTAAATCTAAGATTTTCACCATCTGATCCTGCTTCTACATCTGGCAATAATTATTTGGGGTATAGCGGCGCTTTGAGCCTCGGTACTAGCCACAGCGATGGTATGTTAGGCGGCACGACTGACGTGTCAAATTGCGGCTCTTTAGGAGATTCAAATTGCGGTAGTTACCTTTCTATCGCTGAACCGAGTCAGCCTGAAGCAGCAATTAAGCTTGCCAATATAACTGGCGATCTTGCCTTTACTGACGGCAGGGTAGACATCGTGGGGACTAATGAAAGAGCAATGAGCCCTGAGCCCAAAATGATAATCGCTAATAACATAAAAGTCGGCTATGCGGCGGCAGCTCATCTGGGTAGTGTTCTTGATACTGTTCCAGGTATTTCAAGTGCTAATGCGGGACAGCCGGTAATAATTGACAGCATTATGCTAGGTGACGCCAAGCTTGGACGAATGGTTATTCCTTCGGCACAAATTTACTCAAGTATCACACTAGAACCTCAAAGTGCAGCAATACCATTCTCTCCGTAATTGTAAGAAATGTTTACCTTGCATATGCATCTGGTCGACCAAACAACAGAACAGGCAAAATGATGAGCAACCAGAGAATAATGATAAAGGCCGCCATTGACGCTCTCGCCTCTCTAGGGATTTTTATTCAGAGAGCTTTTTTTTTCATGAAAAAGACCTTTTCCAATGAGTGTCAGAACTGCTCTGGATTTACCCGTGGTTTTTTATTCTCTCCAATCCAGGCTAATAAAGCAGGAATAGCGTTGGCATTTTGTATGACGGCTATTTTGTTGAGTATTGCTTCACCGGTCACTGCAATGACCGAGATGGCTGACAAAGAAATGTCTAATGTGTCTGGTCAGGCGCTATTGCAAATGGATAAGGAGTTCACCAATGGCTTTACGTTTTATAAAGCGGGCCTTGATGCAAAACTTGAACTAAATACAAATTTCGAGAAGCTGCAGTTAGGCTGTGGCGGAGTTAATGGCCCTGGAGCTTGTGATTTAGATATCGACAATTTTTCTCTAGGTTGTGTTGCTGATTCATCAGGAGCATGCCTTTCTTTGGATCCACGTGGGCGCCAAATTCCGGGTGCCCCAGCTGGAACTGCCAGTCAGCTGAAAGACTTTTTGATTGAGCGTCCTTTTTTTCAGTTTGCTATAAAAAATGATAATTCAAAAACTCTCAGGGAAGTGGTGGGTATTCGGCTAGGTGGTGAGGATGTATCCGGACCCTTAAGCTTTGGTTCACTAAATACTTTCAGCGGGTATATGTCTGGCCAAGCAAACCTGGAAATGCAAGGCGCAGACAATGTTGCTATTACCTGTGCATATGCAGATCGCCCTTGTGTGGCTCCAGGTGCTGATACGAGCGGAATGAACAATGGTGGCGCCAGTAGCTGGGGATCTCCTCCTGCCGCTTGTGGTTTTTTTGGTTGTAATAGAGCTGGGTTGCCAGCCCCAGAAGGTGGATATCTTAATCTCGGTGACGATATGATTCTTGATATTGGGATTGCGTCTATTCGCTTTCAGGAAGCTCTGGTTAGTTATGGCACAGTTACCCGAAATGGTAATTCGGTTCTTCTCAGTGGCAACCGTCAAAATCAGGCGGCAGTAAGTGGTATTGAGCTTGGAGGAGTTGTTAATAGCCTTGTTTACGGCAACAACGATGGTTCTACCAATGTTGGTGCCTCTCCCCTTGAATTGGCTGATACTGATGCTGGAGCATTAGTTGGTATTTTTGGTCCTACATTACTTCCGTTGCTCCGCGGTGGGGTCTCAGATCAAATTAAAAGACAGCTTGCTGCAGGCCTGCGAATTTATGATCCTAATGAGGCAACGAATCAAGCTATAATTAATAGTAAATCTGATGGAGCTATCAACACTGATCTAAACAACTACGATCTTCCATTTAATGTGACAAATGTGCATCAAATTGATGTGACCTCTGATCTTTTTGGGCTTTCTTTTCAAAAAGAAGATGTTCAGTATCCAGGCTATGTTGAGTCAGTAAAAAGAGGATGGGCTATGTATGCTCCTGACGCTTTTACTTTAGATATAGCTCAGCCTGTTACAACTTTTGTTTCTGGTATTACCGGTTCTTCAGCCGCAAGGGATGGCAATATCGTTGGGCTAGAGCCTCCATTTAAGAACTGCTGGGGAAGCGCTAGGTTTTGTTGAATAAAAGCCATACGCGGCTCTACTTTGATGATTCAAAATGTATTCCATACAGAAAATGCTTTTGTGTTGCTTTAAACCTATTAAATAAAGAATCCCGGATACGGTAATGACATCAGGAAAAATAGCTGACCAATGCCAGCGTCTATTGTGGCTTTTGGTGGTTTCATTAGTGTTGTCTGCCTGCGGGGGTGGTGGCAGCACTGGTAAAGCTCCTGTGGATGCAAATCCAGCCATAAAGACACCTCCTAACCCCGATCACGGCTCAGATTTTGGTGAAACAGATATTGGATCTGATGAGCCGAATGCAACGTTGGATGATTGGCTCCGTAACGTAATCATGGAGAATGGTCTAACTGGGGATCCGGCAACTCCACGACAGCAGCGCCAGCGAACCCCTTCAGAAGACCCTAAAATTAAATTAGGGCAATTGCTCTTCTTTTCCCATTCCCTTTCAGGTGATCTGACATCCTCGTGTGCTACTTGCCACACGCCCGATTTCGGTGGAAGCGACGCGCTTTCACTTGGAATTGGAGTTGCTCCTGTAGATGCAGCTAAAGTCGGCCCTGTGCGTCGACTGGACAGCACCAAAGATCTGGATCCAGCTGCTGATCGCGGCCCCAACATGCACCGGAATAGTCAGACAATTTTTAACTCTGCCTTGTTTGACCGCAGTATGAGTTTTGATGGTCGAGTATTTGTGGAGGATGAGAACGTTGTCGCTGGCGGTAAAGGGCAAGCAATCCGCACTCCTGAAAGCGGTAATTTCCCCGATTCATCAGATGCTGACGGTATACTGGAAATTTTTGTCAAATTCCCCCTCACCAACCATAATGAAATGCGGGCCTATCTCTTTAGTGCAAAATCTCAGGAGGAGTACCGGGAGTACCTGGCAGCTCGGCTGCGAGGAGAGCAGGATGAGGGTATGTTGTCAGCGAATAGGCCCGAAAATTGGCTGCAACGATTCCGGCAGGGATTTGACCAACCACAGGCTAGCGCTTTAGAGGTTATTACCTTGATTAATATCCAGCGAGCGCTTGCTGAATATATCCAGTCTATGATTTTTATTGAATCCCCGTGGAAACGTTATGTGGAAGGTAATGATCATGCGATTTCATTATCTTCTAAGCGTGGCGCTCGCTTGTTTTTCGAGCCCATTGATGAGGGTGGCCTGGGTTGCGCAAGTTGTCATAGCGGTGATTTTTTTACCAATGAAGGATTCTACAATGTTGCTTTTCCGCAGATTGGGCGCGGTTTTATGCGTGCTGAAAAAGATGACATTGGCCGTTGGGCTAGCACAAGAAGGGAAGAAGATCGATACGCTTTTCGAGTGCCCTCCTTGCTGAATGTTGAAGTTACCATGCCGTATGGTCATGCAGGGACCTTTGATCTTTTACAAGATGCTATTCGTTACCATGCCAATCCGCGTCAGGGTATACAAGATTATGATTTTACACTGGCTAGTCTGGCACAGTTTCAAGGAACCCAGTCTTATGGCTATGCTTTATCGCATTCACAGAGCGCACTGAATGCCAGTAGCTTTTCTATTGCTGAAGCGCTTCTTCCTGGAAGGGCCTTGACTAATCAGGAAGTGTCTGACCTGGCTTCTTTTTTGCACACGCTTACCGATGATTGTGTTAAAAATCATACCTGCAGAAACCAGTGGGTTCCTAGTCTCAACGATGACCCTGATGGTAATTTACTCGTCAGTGGTATTAACCCGACGGCTGAGCCGATTACGCCACTTGATCCACCCACTGATGATAATGAGCTGCCTGCACAACCGGGCGATTATCCGAAAACTGTGGATTTAAATTTTACTGCCCAAGCTCGTAGTACCTTTGCTGAAATCGAATATTGTTCTGAATATCCAAGCCAGAGCACCATTAATGTTGGACATGGTTTTTTGCCACGAAACTCGATTTTATTCGGGCTTTATGATCTGTTCGGCAACCCGATACATCCACATGGTTTTAATGCGGAGACTTGGGGTCTTACTGGCGGACTCACTTCTGAACCAACTATGATCGCTGGCGGTGTCAGTGCCAGCTATCTGAATGACGACTGTTGGTTAGACTTGGCTTATGCAGGTGGTGATCGGTCTGGAATGGTATTTTATATCAACCGTGGTGGGCAGGCCGGTTTCGATGCCCAGCCATTGCTAGAAGATGATCCTGGTGGTCGTTTTACTGGTGTTGCCATGGCCGATTTGAACGGTGATTATCGGCGAGAATTATTGTTTGGCAATATCAAGGACAAGATGTTGCCGATCTATTCCGGTAATGATAAGGGCAGTTATTATCGTGTAGCAGACCTTTCTATCAGTCGTCATACCTACGGTATATCGTTTGCCGACAGTAATCACGATGGTTATCCAGAGATATTTTTGGCCCACTGGTTTCTCGGCAACATTTTGACCGCACCGGTTTTTTGGAAAAATAACAGAGGAACTGAGCTCGAACATTATGATTTTGAGGGTGGTCTCTCTGACAACAATCTTTCTCAGAATTGGAATTTTTCACCACAGCCTGGCGATTTCAATGGCGATGGCGAATTAGATTTACTGCTGGCTTCGGATTTTGGCACCAGTGTTGTAATGCAGGGAGCAGGAAAAGGCACTTTTGTTAATATAACTGACAGATCCGTTATTACTGATGAGAATGGCATGGGCTCTGCACTCGGTGATTATGATAACGATGGTGATCTTGACTGGTTTGTTACTTCGATTTATGACCCGAATGGAGAGGCAGAGGGCAACTGGGGTGTAACCGGGAACCGACTTTACCGAAACGATAGTGGTGGCGGAGATATCTTGCTGAAAGATGTGACTGAACAGGTGGGTGTTGCCGACGGAAACTGGGGCTGGGGCGCTTGTTTCGCAGATTTCAACAATGATGGTTTTCTCGATATTTTTCATGTAAATGGTTTTGGGAATATCCCTGAGAGTGCCGTTATAGATGAACAAGGCCAGAAGCTGAAAGATAGAATTCGGGACATTGCCAGCGAGTATCAAGGTTCCTTGCCGCGGCTTTTCATGAACCAAGGGGATGGCACTTTCTCCGAACAGGGGGCTTCTTGGGGGCTATTGTTAACTAGCGATGGACGTGGGGTTACTTGCCTGGATTATGATCGTGATGGGGATATGGATGTCGCTCTTCTTGATCACTCCAATGGGCTGCAGTTTTTTAGCAACCAAGTAGGGTACGGCCCGGGTAACCACTTCCTGTCAATCAGATTGGTGGGTGAATCGCCTAATACCGAAGCCTTGGGTACTAAAGTTTCCATAGAAGCTAATGTTGGGGGCAATTACGGTACGCAGACACAAACCCGTGTCAGCATGGCTAACACGAATTTCAACGGGCAAAACCCACCCGACCTGCATTTCGGTATGGGCGAAGCTCAGGCGGGAGATATCACTCTTACCTGGCCGGATGGTGTGCGTTGGCAGTGTGAAAGTATGGAAACCAACCGCTTCATAATTTTTGATCAACGCGCGCTTCATGCCGGCTGTAGCATACAGCCTTAATACTGTGTCGGCCTGGCGTATCAGATGAGTTTTCTTCTGGCATGGCGGAACTTTAGCAAGAGGTTTCCGTAATTAATTTCTTTTTGCAGAAAGCTTCGCATAGTCTCAACTTGTTAACCGTTTGTTCTCTATCTGAAATTTCCACTTTTAGTAGAAGGCTGGTTGCAGCTTAACCGGCTGGTCACCACACCTATTTCGAGTGCAAGCACAGTCTATCAAAATCAGGTTCTGGAGTTTCAGCGTTAACCGGGGATACTCATAAGCTCCGTCAAACGGAACGTTATACCGAGTACCTCATTCAAACTACTACGGCCTTTCCGAATGGCTCTGCCGGCGGATGAAGATTTCTTGGAAAGACCGCAAAGACTATGCTTTGGGTGTCAATCGCTTTCAGATTAGCTCCTATGGCAGGGCCGCTACTGCAATCGCCGCTCCAACCCCTTCATCGCCAATACACGCGTACTAATCTCCTCGATCGACAACTCCGTGGCATCCAGGTAGGGGATGTTGTGTTTGTTGTACATTGCTTCCAGGGCTCTTAACTCCATATCACACTGCCGCAGGGACGCGTATTTGCTGCCAGCTTTGCGCTCGCTGCGGATAGCGCTGAGTCGGTCGGCGTTGATGGTGAGGCCGAAGAGCTTTTGTTTGTGCTCGACCAGGGGCTTGGGCAGGCGCAGGTCGTCAAAGTCGTCTTCGGTGAGGGGGTAATTGGCGGTGAACAGCCCGAACTGGAGTGCCAAGTAGAGGCAGGTTGGGGTTTTACCGGAGCGGGAGACACCAATGAGAATCACATCCGCCTGATCATAGTGGCGGGTGCGGGCGCCGTCGTCGTTGTCCAGCGCAAAATGTACGGCATTGATACGAATGCGGTAGGACTCCGCATCGCGGATGGCGTGGCTCTGGTTGATCTTGTGGCTGGAGCGCACGCCCAGTTCGTCTTCCAGGGGGTTCAGAAAGGCGCCGAACAGATCCAGTACCAGTCCGTCGCAGCCGTGTAGGAGGGTGCGATGGTCGTTGTTGACTAGGGTGGAAAAGACAACGGGCTTCTGGCCATCCTCTACCGACGCTCTGTTGATGCGAGCAATGGCTTCCCGGGTCTGTTCATCGGACTGGACGAAGGGCAGGGTGATCTGCACAAACTCAATATCACCGAACTGGCTGAGCATGCTGTGACCGAGGGTTTCTGCGGTGATGCCGGTGCCATCTGAGAGATAGAATGCCGTTCTTTTCATTGGTTTCAGCCGTTTTCTGTGCCCGTAGGAGCGGTGCTTGAGCCGGGAAATGCAGCTGACAAGAGACGCCTAAAGCCATTCGCGGCTCAAGCGCCGCTCCTACGGGGTTTGTAAGTCATTGTTTTCAATGATGACAGTCTAGAGGGAGCGATAGGCAGGGGCTAGTGCTATCTTTCAAGTTGTCGGGCAAATCCTGCCTTGGGCGTTGTCCCTGCCTTCACATCCTTCTAAACTGCGCCGCATAGGCTGGTCCGCAGGTTAAATACCCTTTCATTTTCAATGGGATAGTGCTCCCGAGAGGGGCAGGACTAGCCGCAGATGCAGGGATTGACCAAAGTCGTACCCAAATTACGACGAGGGGCGGGCAAACTGTGCGGGTTTTGAGTAGAATGGCGGCTCGATTAGAGCCGGCTCAGGCCAGTAATCAACGGTAATACGTAAAAAGGAGACGACCTTGGCGGAATATGTAGTCTGGTTTCAGGACCTGGGGAAAAATGACGTTGAGCGCGTAGGCGGCAAAAATGCATCCCTCGGTGAGATGATCAGCAATCTGTCGGCAGCGGGTGTCTCCGTTCCGGGCGGTTTTGCCACCACTGCTGAAGCCTTTCGCGAGTTCCTTGAGCACAACAATCTGACCCAGAAAATCAACGAGGCCTTAAGCGCCCTTGATGTTGAGGATGTGGTTGCTCTGGCCAAGACCGGTGAGCAGATTCGCCAGTGGGTTGTGGACGCACCGTTCCAGCCAGCGCTGGACAGCGCTATCCGCGAGGCTTACGCAGAGATTGGCGAAGGAAATGCTGATTTACCGGTGGCGGTACGTTCTTCTGCGACTGCGGAAGATCTACCCGATGCGTCCTTTGCCGGTCAGCAGGAAACCTTCCTCAATATTCGTGGCATCGACAGCGTGATGATCGCCGTCAAGGAAGTGTTCGCGTCCCTGTTTAACGATCGCGCCATCAGCTACCGCGTTCACCAGGGCTTCGACCACAAGCTGGTCGCCCTGTCCGCTGGCGTGCAGCGCATGGTCCGCTCCGAGACCGGCGCCGCTGGCGTCATGTTTTCCATGGACACCGAGTCCGGCTTCAAGGACGTGGTCTTTATTACTGCTTCCTACGGCCTGGGTGAAATGGTGGTTCAGGGCGCGGTAAACCCTGATGAGTTCTACGTCCACAAGAAAACCCTGCTGAACAAGAAACCAGCCATCCTGCGCCGCAACCTGGGCAGCAAGATGCAGAAGATGATCTATGGTGCCGAAGCAACTGCCGGCAAGTCCGTGCAAATTGTGGACGTGGATAATGCCGAGCGCATGGTCTACTGCCTGAATGACGAGCAGATCGAAAACCTGTCTCGTCAAGCCATTGAGATCGAAAAACACTACGGCATGCCCATGGATATCGAATGGGCGCTGGACGGCGACGACAACAAGCTCTACATCGTGCAGGCCCGCCCGGAAACCGTGAAGAGCCGCTCCGATGTGAATGTCATGGAGCGCTACCTGCTCAAACAAACCGGCAAGGTATTGGTCGAGGGTCGCTCCATTGGCCAGCGTATCGGTGCCGGCAAGGTGCGTATCGTCACCAACATCAAGGAAATGGACAAGGTCCAGCCCGGCGATGTACTGGTTACCGACATGACTGACCCGGACTGGGAGCCGGTCATGAAGCGTGCAGCGGCCATTATCACCAACCGTGGCGGCCGTACCTGTCACGCGGCAATCATTGCCCGTGAGCTTGGTGTGCCGGCCATTGTAGGCTGTGGTGATGCGACGGATGTGCTCAAGGACGGTCAGGAAGTGACCGCGTCCTGTGCCGAAGGCGATACCGGCAAGATCTATGAAGGCCAGCTGGAATTTGATATTCAGCGTAACTCCATTGAGTCCATGCCCAAGCTGCCGTTCAAGATCATGATGAACGTGGGCAACCCGGACCGGGCCTTCGATTTCGCCGGCCTGCCTAACCAGGGTGTTGGCCTGGCGCGTCTGGAGTTCATCATCAACCGCATGATCGGGGTTCACCCGAAGGCGTTGCTGAACTACGACACGCTGCCCAAAGATGTGAAGCAGAACGTGGACAAGCGCACTTCCGGTTACGGTGATCCGGTGGACTTCTACGTGGAGAAGTTGGTCGAGGGCATCTCCACCCTGGCCGCCGCATTCCACCCGGAAAAGGTGATCGTTCGCCTGTCCGACTTCAAGTCCAACGAATATGCCAACCTGATCGGCGGCAAGCTCTACGAGCCGGAAGAAGAGAACCCCATGCTGGGTTTCCGTGGTGCCAGCCGTTATATCAGCGAAAATTTCCGCGACTGTTTCGAGCTGGAATGCCGTGCGCTGAAAAAAGTGCGTGATGTAATGGGCTTCACCAATGTGGAAATCATGGTGCCCTTCGTGCGGACTGTAGGCGAAGCCGAGCAGGCCGTTGATCTGCTGGCCAAGAATGGCTTGAAGCGTGGTGAGAACGGTCTGCGCGTGATCATGATGTGCGAACTGCCCACCAATGCACTGCTGGCCGACGACTTCCTGCAACACTTTGATGGCTTCTCCATCGGCTCCAATGACTTGACCCAGCTCACGCTGGGCCTGGATCGGGATTCCGGTATCGTCAGCCACCTGTTCGACGAGCGTGATCCGGCGGTCAAGAAGCTGCTGAAGATGGCCATTGATGCCTGTAATGCTCAGGGCAAGTACATCGGTATCTGTGGCCAGGGCCCTTCGGATCATCCCGATCTGGCCAAATGGCTGATGGAGCAGGGCATCTCTTCCGTGTCGTTGAACCCGGATTCAGTACTCGATACCTGGTTCTACCTGGCGGAGAAGCACGGCAACTGATCGTTTGCCTGCTTGACCTGAAAGGTGCTTCACAGCACAGTAAAAAGCCCGCGATTGCGGGCTTTTTACGTTATGGGCGGTTTGGCAGAGACGCGTCTCAGTTGTTCCCTTTCCTCTTTTATTATGAAGAGTCGGGTCTCAACGGATGAGCAAGAGAAGTGTGGGCTGCCATGGACCGCAAGCTCTCAACCGCCAGGACGAAGGTAAGCCATGTTTCATCGCCTGCTCAGGACTCTGGATTTGTACGACGGTTTGCGACTGCCTGTGAAAGTAGGCCGGTTGGAGTTGTTGCTGATCCATGAGGAGGGGGAAACCCGGTTAATGCAACGGCGCTGCCCCCATGCGGATTTTCCACTGGATCGTTGCACCATCAACCATGGCGAGCTGCGCTGCCCCGGGCATGGCCTGACGTTTTCCCTGAGAAGTGGTCGCTGTCTTAGTGCCAGCTACCAACTTGAGCAATATCCACTGAGTTATGATGGGCCCTGGTTGGGAGTGGATCTGCCGGCATAGGGGAGGGCAGCTTAGTGGCGAATAGGGGAGGCGTAGACGACTTTCTCCTCGCCCAGGCCGGCAACAAAGTGGCTGCTGTAGCGCTGGCGTAATTGTTTGACCTTACGCACATAGGCCTGGGTTTCCTTGAAGGGGGGGATGCCGCCGTAACGGCGCACATTGCCTTCTCCAGCGTTATAGGCCGCCAAGATATGGTCCAGGGTGGAGAATTTGCCTTTCAGGTACGCCAGGAAGCGGGTGCCGCCGAGGATGTTTTCTTTGGCATCAAAAGGATTGCTGACTTCCAGGTAAGCAGCGGTTTCTGGCATCAGCTGCATCAATCCCTGGGCGCCAACTCGGGATATGGCCTGTGGGTTGAACAGGGATTCGGCATGGATTACGGCCTTTACCAGTGCCGGGTCCACCCGGTGCTGGCCTGCCGCCAGCGTAATCAGGTTGTCGTAGCGGTCTCGCTCTGCATCGCTCAGTGCTCGGGGCTGGTAGTTCCAGCCTTTGCGTATGGATAGCAGGGTATGATTACGGCCAACCCGGTCCTGAGGCTGGTCGGTAAACAGAATGGTGCCGTCAGCGGCCCGATACTTGTAAATATCACTAGCCCCGACAGTGCCTGAAAAACTGATCATGCCGCTCATTAGTAGAGCCAGCAGCCCGCTCAGTCGCATTAGTGTCCCGTTCCCCGTTGAATGCGCTGTGGTGTGCCACGCGTTGTTGTTTTGTAAGGAAAAACCCTTGGGGCTTTTCTGGCCAAACGTTACCCCCATGATAACGTCAGGCCTGACAGGTATTACCCATGACCGACGAGTTGTCGGAATGAGCCGCTGAGCGTACCCGGCCAGCGCTCAAACATCATACTATCGCAGCCCTTGACGCCCAAGAGTTCTGGCTCACATTTCCACTTCATTGTGGCATATGGGCAAATCCATTGCTGTTGGCTATGGCATGTATCAGCTCATCAGCCTTGTTAATCCTTTCGCCCTGCGCACAATAGGGGCAAACCAAGCAGGAGACAGCAGTGACAACAGAATTTGATCTGGTGGTGATCGGTGCCGGTTCCGGTGGTGTTCGAGCTGCGCGGATGGCGGCAAGCCATGGCGCGCGGGTAGCCATCGTCGAAGAACGTTTTTTTGGTGGTACCTGTGTCAATGTGGGCTGTGTTCCCAAGAAGCTGTTCTCTTACGGCTCCCATTTTCCCCAGGAATTTGCGCTGGCCGAGGATTTCGGTTTTTCCGTGCAGGGCTGGTCATTCGACTGGGCAACCCTGCGCGATAACAAGAGCCGGGAAATTCACCGCTTGAATGGCATCTACCAGCGCATCCTCGATCAAGCCGGGGTCACTGTTTTCGAAGGACATGGCAAGGTTCTGGGCCAGGGACGAGTGGCTGTCGATGGCCGGGAACTGAGCACGGCCAATATCCTGATCGCCACCGGCGGCAAACCCTTTGTGCCTGAATTTCCTGGCTGTGAGCTGGCACGGATCTCCGATGACCTTTTCTATCTGGAGACGCTGCCCGAGCGAGTAGCGGTGGTGGGGGGCGGCTACATTGCCACCGAATTCGCCGGCATCCTGCATGGCCTGGGCTGTCAGGTCACCCAGGTGTATCGGGGCGAGCTCTTCCTGCGCGGATTTGACGGCGATATTCGCCAGTTTGTGGCAGAGCAGATGCGCGGGCAGGGGGTGGATCTGAAGTTCAACAGTGATGTCACCCGCCTGGAGGCTTTCGGCAGCGGCAAGCAGGTCACCTATCAGGACGGTAGTCAGCAAACCTTTGACGAGGTCTTCTACGCCACCGGCCGCGTACCAAAGCTGGATGGGTTGTTTGCAGACGGGGCGACGCCAACGCTGACAGAAGAGGGGGCGATCAAGGTTGATGACGGCTTTGCCACCTCCATCCCGTGCCTTTACGCCCTGGGCGATGTGATTGACCGTGTCCAGCTGACCCCCGTGGCCCTGGCTGAAGGCATGTGGCTGGCTGCGCAGCTGTTCGGCGAGAGCAAGCCGCGGGCTACAATGGATTACCGCAATATCGCCACCGCTGTTTTCAGCCACCCGAACATCGGCACCGTAGGGCTCAGTCAGGAAGAAGCGTTGCAGCAGGCCTCGGCAATCCGGGTTTACAAAAGCGGTTTCAGACCCATGCGTTACACCCTGGGTGACAAACAGGAACGCAGCTTTATCAAGCTGATCGTGGACGACGAAACCGACAGGGTGCTTGGTCTGCATATGGCCGGGGAGGACGCGGCGGAAATTACCCAGGGCTTTGCCGTGGCCATTAAGATGGGCGCTACCAAAGCCGATTTTGACGCCACCGTGGGTATCCACCCGACGGCGGCTGAAGAGCTGGTCACCATGCGTCAGGGGGAAAGAATTACCGCCTGAGCACTCCAATATTGTTTCCCCCCGCCGCAGGACCGTCGCCAGCGACGCTCCTGCGGCCAGGAGCTCAGAGTCTCTCCAGTTTCACCGGTAGCCCATCGCCGGGCACCGGCAGGCTGGTGGTATCTACCGGCATCTCGTAGTCCTGCGGCACGCTCCAGCGATAATTGAGCAGCACCTGGTGAAGAATCGCCTTCACCTGCATTTCCGCAAAGTGCAGGCCGATACATTTGTGCGCACCACCCCCGAACGGCACCCAGGCATAAGGGTGCACCTTGTCTTCCCGGCGGGCTTCACTGAACCGTTCCGGATCAAACGTTTCCGGCTCCGGCCAGTACTCTTCCATGTAATGTGTGAAGTAGGGCACCACGTTGATAAAGCTGCCTCGGGGGATGAAAAACCCCTCGTATTCCACGTCCTTGACGGTCTTGCGCGGCAGGGACGGCACCGGAGCGCAGAGCCGCAGTGCTTCTTTCATGGCCATACCAATCCCTTCCAGCTGGGGGAGGTCTTCATACTCCAGGCAGGTTTTGCCAAGGGCCTGGCTTTCCTTGCGCAGACGTTCCTGCCATTGCGGATTCTTGGCCAGATAATAAAAGAGGGTGGAGAGCGTGATGGTGGACGTATCGTGGGCCGCCATCATCAAGAAGATCATGTGGTTAACCACATCGTCGTCGCTGAATTGTTCACCGTCTTCCGTTTCGGCGTGACAAAGCACACTGAACAGGTCGGAATCGCGGCTTTGCCGTTTGGCGGCAATTTCCTTGCGGAAGAAGGCTTCCAGAAGCTTGCGCCCCTTGAGGCCTTTTGACCAGCGCAGGCCGGGAACAGGGGTGCGCACGATGGCGGTGCCGGCACGAACCGTATCCACGAAAGCCCGATTGATGTCGTCAGCCTCCGGGCCCAGCTCATAGCCCATGAAGACATCGGTGGCCAGATCCAGGGTGAGCTGTTTTACCGCACTCAGCACATGAAAATCGGCGATGGCGTTCCAGGGTGCAATTCCCGAGGTGATGTGCGGGCCCATCCGCTCCAGATAGCCCTTGAGAACATCCCGATTGAACGCCTGCTGCATGATCTTGCGATGCCAGCGGTGCTCCTCGAAATCCAGCAACATGATGCCGCGATGGAAAAAACGACCAATAAAGTAATCCCAGCCCTGGTGGTTGGAAAACAGGTCACCCCGATTGAGCATGACGAACTGGTTGGCATCCGGGCCCAGCAGTTGCACCATTTTCAGGCCAAACACGCTAGTCCATGAGACCGGACCGTATTGATCGTAGCGTTTGCGCATCAGGCCGATGGGATCGCGCATGAAGGAGAGGGTGTGGCCGATGAGTGGCAGCCCCTTGTCGCCAGGTACAGCGCGAAGCTGGCTTTGCGCGGGCAGCGGACAAAACGGTTGTGACATGAATCTCTCCCAATAAACAGAGCGTTTACTATTAGCTGGATAACACGCCCAGCTCAATACCACTAAACAGATTTCGTTATCGCATTTCCCTGTCAGCCGAACGGCTCAGTTGCTGGGGTTGTTGGGCTCTGTGTGCTGTTTTTTTGATCTGCACCTGTCCGGCTCACAGCCCGGCAAGGCTGGGGCCAGTCACTCAAGGGTTATGCACCCGGTTATCCACAGAAACTGTGGACAGAAAAAGAGAACCGGTGGGCACTGGGAGAGCCACCAAGGCCTGTGTATGATTCGGCAACAAACAAAAACTGCGTGCAGGCCCAAGGTTGAGCCCGCCTCGAAAGAGGAGGCTTCAAGTGGTCGAATTGCTTACATCAAACCGGATCGCGCCGGGCGCCATTGCCAATAGGCGCGAATGCCCGTGGAGCCCCGGCCTGCAGACAGTCCGCAAGCCTGCTGTATTAAGGAGAACAAGGAAATGCGTCGTGTGGTGTTTAACCAGAAGGGGGGAGTGGGGAAATCCAGTATCACGGTAAACCTGGCTGCCATCAGTGCCGCCGAGGGAAACCGCACCCTGGTGGTGGATCTGGACCCGCAGTGCAATGCCAGTCAGTACCTGTTAGGGATGCCCGCCTACAGCAATGGGGAAGGCCCCAAGCCGAATATCGGCACCTTCTTTGCCCAGACGCTGTCGTTTCGGTTGAAAGAAAAAGACGCTCGCGAATATGTGCACGCCACGCCTTTCCAGAACCTGTTTGTATTGCCTTCGGATGGCGAGCTGGGTGAAATCGAGCACATGCTCGAATCCAAGCACAAGATCTACAAACTTCGTGGCCTGCTGAAAAGCCTGTCCAAAGATTTCGATACCATCTTTGTCGACACCCCTCCAGCGTATAATTTTTATACTCTGTCAGCGCTCATTGCTGCGGACCGTGTATTGATCCCCTTTGATTGCGATGCCTTCTCACGCAAGGCGCTCTATACCTTGCTGGAGAACATCCAGGAGGCACGGGAAGATCACAACGACGAGTTGCAGGTGGAGGGCATTGTCGTCAACCAGTTCCAGCCCCGTGCTCGCTTGCCGCAGGAACTGGTCGCGTCGCTTGAAGATGAAGGGTTGCCGATGCTGAGCAGCAAGCTTTCTGCCAGTGTGGTGATGCGGGAATCCCACGAACAGGCGACTCCCTTGGTTAATTTGCAGCCCAAACACAAGCTGACCGAGGAATATCGGGCATTGTTCCACGAGCTCAATGGCCGCTAACCCGTTTCGCAAACAGGCGTCTCGACGTGCCGAGCGGATATTGCGCTCGGCCACGGCTAGTCGATGGTTGGCCAAGGCGGTATTCAACCGCTCTGATCAGTTGCAGCAACGGCTGGGCGAAGCGGCAGGGCAGCTCAAGTTGCTGGCCAGGATGCTGCTGGACTGGACCGCCGGGCGCTATCGGCAGGTGCCCTGGGCAACCCTGCTGACTGTCACCGGAGCGCTGGTGTATTTCCTGATGCCCCTGGATGCGATTCCGGACCCTATCATTGGCCTCGGTTTGCTGGATGATATCGGGGTGCTGGCCAAGGCCTGGCAATTTGCCGGAAAGGATATCGAGCGTTATCAGCAGTGGCGTGAGGGGCAGGAAGATCCATGAAGCCTGTTTGGCCTGAGCTTGTCAGGCCTTGAGACCATGGAATGACCATGGCACCAGCCACGATTTAGGGGTAAGGCGCAGCCGGGACAGCCTTGCGGGCAAAAGGTGGAGTGATAGAGACCATTTTGATATCAGTGCCGGGTTCCTCTCTCTTATGAATTTTGTGATAGTGTTTACTCATATTGAGTGAGTGCCTGCCCTGGGCCGGCGTGATCAGATCAAAAACAAGCAATTCACAACAACAATTAGCGATCAGGAAAAGGGAGTAGTTATGGGCAAGCGTCTGCTGGGGAGCCTTCTGGCTATCGCCTTGCTGCCAGTGCAGGGGATGGCAGCCATTACCAATGCGGATCTTGAAGAGTTTGAGTTGTCGCTGTGGAAGGTGCGCACAAATTTCCATATGCTCACAGTGATGGCAGGCAGTGATATTTATGCGTCTGACCTGAAGCGGACTATTTCCCAGGCCGGGCAGGCCCTTTCCGAACTGAGAGCCAATGCCGAGGGCAGCGAAGAGCGCCAGTTTGTAGCAGATCTGGAAAAGGAATTGACGCTTTACGTAGATGCCGCCAAGGGAAACACCATGGCAGAGCAAGGCTACACCAATGCTTATGTCATCAAGGACGTGAACGAACTTCCCGCCATCATGGCGGAAAAAATGGATGCTTTCGAAACTGCCACCAGTGGCAAGTATGATGAGATTCGTGAGCTATCGGCCTTCCTTCAGCGGATGACATCTGAGTACTTGAATGTGGCTGCAGATCCGGCGGGAGGCATGGCAGCAGGTTCGGATGAGGGCCGCTTGGATTTCAAGAATGCCGTACCGGAATTTGAGAAGATGCTGAAAGCGGCCCAACAACAATATGCCGGGGATGAAGCCATGACCCGGGCTCTGGACCAGGTGGCGGTTAAGTGGAAGTTTATTCGTCAGTCCATGGTCAAGTTCTATGAAAATGCGGTGCCGTTTCTGATTTACCGCTATACCAGACAGATGGTGGACACAATGGAGCAAGCCATCAGCCTGGCCTCTACAGATATGGCCAAGCCCACCTTCGGGCCTGTTGAATAGTCATAACTGCCATATTGGCATGCATTCAGGCCCCCGCTAACGGCGGGGGTTTTTCGTGGGGTAAAGAAAGAGGAATCGGGGTGAAAAAACAAGGAATGTGGATGTTGGCGGGGGCGCTGATGGCGGCTGTTTCCGGCGCGCAGGCAGCATTTTCTGCAACGGAACTGGCAATGATGGAAGCGGATGCCTGGCGTGCCCGGATGGGATTCCATCTACTGTCGATTCGTGGCGATAACCCGGAGGATCGAGATGCACTCAGACAGCTGCTCGATGATGGGCAGGGTCGGGTGGCCGAGCTAAAAGGGCGGGCCGTGGGCGAAGAGGTAGCTCAGGCCAGTGCTTTTGACACGGCCTGGGATGACCTGTCTAAACGTGCGCTCGACAACCCGCTGGCGTCTCTGGGTTATGCGGACTACGGCGCCATGAGCGAGATGAACACGACCACCCTGGCAGTTGCCGAGCTTGTTGAAGAGGCTGATCCCGGCGAGCCAGAAGGCGCCTATCTTGATATCGCGGAATTGTCGGTATCCATGCAGCGCCTGGCCAGTGAATACCTGGCGTTGGCCGCTTTCCCGTCGGCAGGTATGCCGACTGGCACCGGGCTGCCGCCAATGGACTTTGCCATTGAGGCAAAATCCATCGATGACCAGCTGGAGAGTCTCAAGGGGCGCTATGCCAGTGATGTGCAGGCGAGCGAGGTGCTGGCATTTGTTGAGCAGCGTTGGGTTTTCGTGCGCAATACCATCCCGCGGATGAACGAAAACGATGCCAACAAGGTCCCGTATCTCTTTTATCGCTATGCCACTCAGGTCGCAGAGCGTGTAGAGGAGCTGGTAGCTCCCTGAGTTAAAACCAGCTGATCATGGCAGTACTTTCCAGGAGTGTGCACCTTGCTTCTCCGGGAAAGTGCTGCAATGTGTGCTTCAGTATTAATCCGAGCGAGTAGCCAGCCAGTCCGCGCTGATACGCCAGGCATGGCTGGGCGCCTTGGAGCCGGAAAATACGCCGGCATGGCCGCCGGGGACCTCCTCGAAACGCTTTTCCTGGCTGCCTACCAGCCTCAGCACTTCCCGCGCTGCACGCAGGCTGACGATATTGTCAGTGGTGCCGGCAAACGCCAGCAGATCCTGGTGTATCGCGGAAAAGTCTACACTGCGGCCTCCGATGCGGATTTTTCCCTTGGCCAGGCTGTTGGCCAGAATCATCTTCTCGATCACCTCTCGCACCACCGCACCCGGGTAATCCACCATATCGTTGAACCATTGGCCCATGGTCATATACTCGGTGACGTATTCCCGGTCGGCGATGTTCTTCACCAGATCCAGGTAGGCCTGTACCACCCCCGGCGGGTTGGTCATTTTGAAACCAAAGGTCAGTAGCCCTGCGGGGATGTGGAATAACTTGTCGTCCAGCGGCTCGAGGCGCACCTTGAACCATTCATGGATTTGCATTGCGGGAATGGAGGCCAGGCCCAGCGCTTTGCCGAAGGGACCGCTTTTGTGAAAATTCACCGGGCTGGCAATGGTGATCAGGCTGCGTACTGGCGCATCCGGATGGCCCCCCAGGTACATCATGCAGAGCAGGCCGCCCATGCAGTAACCCAGCAGATTGACCTGGTCCTGGCCGGAGTGCGTCTTGACGGTGTCCACCGCCGCCGGCAACCAGCGGTTCACATAGGTATCCAGGTCCAGGCTGCGCTCTGCCTGGGAGGGTTTACCCCAGTCCACCAGATAGATGTCATAGCCTCGGGCCATCAGATAGCGGACCATGGAGCGGTTCGGCATCAAATCATAGGTCCAGCAATGGATGCCCAGTGCCGGCACCAGAATCAGGGGCGTACGGTATTTGCTGCGCGCCACCGGCATCATCTCGTCGTTGACCGGGATTTCGCTCATGGGTGGCAGGCTGTAATGGCGAACGGCCATGATGCCGTCGCGGTAGATTTCATCCCAGGGGCATTTATCAATCTGGATAAACCGCTGCGGATGTCGCCGACGCTCGACGATATGCCCAACGGCACGCAGACTGGTCTTCAAACGGGATGACGTCGCCATGGGAGGCCTCCGACAATGAGGGGGCTGGGATACTATCGGGAAAGCAACGTATTACCAGGGTGAAAAAGTAACACTTTGCAGAGTAATGTCGACTCGTTAATCTAGCGCGCCCGAGGCACAGGAGGCATTGGCCGTCGTGACAACTTCATCGCAATCATTTACCCGTCTGGATGTCTGCAACCGGTTTCTGGAGTCGGTCAGGCACTCGGTAGTGCTGGGCCTGGAAGTGCTCAGTGCTGAAGAAAATGCCGTCAGGGTACGCGTGCCCTGGCGCGAAGATCTGGTTGGCAACCCGGAAACCGGTGTCATGCATGGTGGTGCCATCTTCGCCATGATGGATCATGCTGGCGGCATGGCAGTGACCTGTCGTACCTTTCCGACTTTCGAAATTACCCCTACCATCGACTTCCGCGTGGATCATCTGCGCGGCCCTGAAAAGGGCGCAGCGGTATTCTGTGAAGCTACCTGCTATCGCCTCACTACCCACGTGGCCTTTGTACGTATTACCACGTGGGAGGAGGGCAATGAGGATGAGCCCATCGCAACCGGGCTGGCAACCTACACCCGACTGAAAATCGAAACCGCAGGCAAGGTGGTGGGGCAATGAAAGCACTGAAAACCCTGATTGAAGAATGCCGCGCTGGCGAGGCGGATTACCAGAGTTTGATTGACCGGGTGCCCTATGCCCGCTTTCTGGGTATCCAGGTAGTCGCGCAAGGTGATGAGCTGACTTTTGTGCTGCCAAAGCATGACAATGTAGTGGGTAATCCGACCCTGCCGGCCCTGCACGGTGGGGCGGTGGCGGGCTTCATGGAGCAGGCCGCGATTATCTTCATCCTGCTGCAAATGGGGGAACCACGGGTGCCCAAGACCATCGATTTCACCATTGATTACCTGCGGGCCGGCCTTTTCCGTGACACCTATGCGGAGTGCAGCGTCACCCGGCTGGGGCGACGCATTGCCAATGTACATATCAGCGCCTGGCAAAAAAACCGCCAGGAGCCCATCACCATCGCCCGGGCGCATTTCCTGCTGTCGGACGATGCTGGTTGACGCCGGTAAGCCGTAAAGCTTTCTTTCAAACTCGAGCATCTGCTGTTATGTAGGGTGCACTGAGCCTAAGGCGAACTGCACCATGATCCAACCGCGGAATTGGTGCAGTTCGCCTTAGGCTCAGTGCACCCTACGTCTTCCTGAGAGGTTTTTCCGGGCTTGGCGCTCGATTGTGATTTTGCGCCAACACCCGGCCCGATTGTCAGAACGCGACATTGTTCCGGCACTCACATCCGCCTAGCGTTTAAGTGAACCTGTTCAGGACGCGCCTTTGCGTCCTGAGGTGTGCGCTACAACGCTAAAAAAGGTGTTTCCATGAAAATAACCAACGTTACCTCTCCGCCCACATCGGTGAGCATCTATGAGAGCTGGGATGGACCCGGTGCAGAGGATATTGAAGACAAGCTGACCCCGGGCCATGTGCAGGATGTGGTGGAAATCTTCCAGACCCCGCTCACCGGCCACTACAACTGGGACTATTCCAGTGCTGATGGCCGAATCCGTAAGCTGTATCGGTTGGGCAAGGAACTGAACTGGAATGCGGACATGGATCTGGACTGGACCCAGACTTTTCCGCGCAGTGAAATCCCCCTGGATCAGGCCTTCAACCCGTTCAATGGCTGGCCCACCTTCGAGGCGCTCAGCGACGACGAAAAACTGCGCTTCGGGTGGCACAATCTTGCCTGGATGCTGGCGCAGTTCATGCACGGAGAGCAGGGGGCGTTGCTGGTAGCCTCCCAACTGGCAAGTTGCGCACCGTCCTACGATGCCAAGCTCTATGCAGCCAGCCAGACCTTCGATGAAGCGCGGCATGTGGAAGTGTTTACCCGTTACCTGCAGGAAAAGATCGGCATTTTTTATCCGGTGAACCCCAATCTGAAGGCCCTGCTCGACAAGATCCTCTCGGACCCGCGCTGGGATCTGAAATTCATCGGTATGCAGATCATCATCGAAGGCCTGGCTCTGGCCGCCTTCAATACCCTAAAGCTGACCGCCCATGATCCGCTTCTCAAGCAGATCATTCACCTGGTCATTCGCGATGAAGCGCGGCACGTTACCTTTGGCGTCAACTACTTGGAGGACTTTGTTGAGACTCTTTCTGAAGAAGAAAAAGAAGAGAGGGCGCACTTTGCCTTCGAGGCCTGCGTGGTCATGCGTGAGCGTCTGATCAGCACCGAGGTGTTTGAACATTTTGGCTGGGATGTGGACGAGGCCCGTGAACAGGTGCTGTCCTCCACCATCATGGCCCAATTCCGCAATCTGCTGTTCACTCGCATCATGCCCAACCTGAAGCGCATCGGCCTGCTCACCGAGTCGGTTCGCCCCCGTTTTGAGGAGCTGGGAATCCTGCAATTCGAAAATCTGGTGGATGACGGCGAAGTGGACTGGGCGGAACTGTCCAAGCCGCTCTACGACGAAGTGTCCTGAGAGCTGTCTTGGTAGGAGCCAGCCTGCAGGCGAATCGGAGCACTCTGGCTCGCCTGCAGGCAGGCTCTTACAGAAGAGCAACGGCTCCCGTGTAGGGTGCACTGAGCCTGAGGCGAACTGCACCATTCAAACGTTGGATCGGTGCAGTTCGCCTTAGGCTCAGTGCACCCTACGCTTCATCAGACGCTGGCGACTTTCACCATTCCATGGCGAACCGGTTTGGCTAGCGCCTGGCGGGTAGCGTCATAGGCTTGCTGTAATGCGACACGCCCTTGCTCCAACTTGCCGGGGCCGCTACGGGTCAGGCCGTCAATGGCCAGGGTTGTCAGGTTGGCGCGCAAAGGCGCCTGTAGGGCAGGGCTATTGGCCCGTCGCCACGGGGATCGGGATTGCAGATGGTGATAGAGTACGCGCTCGCCGGGCCAGGTGCCGGCCAGACCATGCCGGTCGGCAATGCCACCATCCCAGTAGTAACCCCCATCGATGCGTGCGGGCTGGAAAAGAAATGGCACCGCACAGGATGCATAAACAGCTTCCACCGGGTCCCCGGCGTTCAGTACCCGGGTGCGGCGGCTGGCGGCATGCCAGACGGAAAGGGCCACCGGGGTGGGGCTAAGGGCCAGGTCCGTTATGGGTAGCAATTCTTGCAGCAATGCCCGGAAACGGTTGCCGGCGAGTAAACCCAGGCCTGGAGCCGGGTCCCAGAAATGCTCCCGGGACAACCCGAGCAGGGTGTGCTCCATGCTTTCCGGGCACGCCTGGCTGGCCATGCAGGCGGCCACCAGCGCACCGGCACTGGAGCCGCAATAGCGGGTGGCCTGCAATTCATGTTCTTTCAGGGCTTTGACGACACCAAAATGGGCAAAGAAACCAAAAAAACCGGACGACATGGCCAGGGTAAAGGGGCGCTCGGCCAACCAGTCCGCCAGGCTTGGGGCGGGGTATGTCTTCATTGAACTCTTCCTCTGCGGCGACAAACCCTAACCCGGGCACCCTCAACCATACAATCCTGTTGACCGCCGTGGCGGTGACCGCTCTGGGCCAGACCCTGGTATTTACGCTGCTTCCGTCCCTGGGCCGGGCCACTGGCCTGGCGGAAATGCAGGTGGGACTGATCATCAGTTGTTCGTCGCTGATTTTTGCCCTGGCCAGTCCGGTGTGGGGCACCCTCAGTGAATCCCTGGGTCGCAAGCGGGTGCTGGTGATCGGGCTTAGCGGCTATTCCCTGGGCACGCTGATGTTTGCGGTGGTGTTCGATATCGGTCTGCACGGCGGGCTGGTCGGCGGGTTATTGGTGGCAGGCCTGGTACTCAGTCGCATGGTGCAGGCGGCGATTATGGCGGCCACGCCGGCAGCCGCCGCAGCCTATACCGCTGATATCACTACTCCAGAGCAGCGCACCCAGGGTATGGGCCGTATCGGTGCAGCGAACAATCTGGGGACGGTGATAGGGCCGGTATCCGGTGGTTTGCTGGCGGCGGTGGGGCTGGTTTTCCCGCTTTACGGCGTGGCGGCCCTGACCGCACTGATGGCTATCGCAACAGCCTTGTGGCTGCCCCCATCGCCGCACCAGCCTAAGGCGCGCACCGTGTCCCTGGGTAAGGTCCTGCGAAGTGGTCTGGGCGCCTATGCGGACCCGCGTTTGCGGGACTTGCTGCTCACCGGGGTGATGTTGTTCATGAGCTTTGCCCTGATTCAACAGACCCTGGGCTTCCTGTTTCAGGATCACTTCGGATTATCCCCCGCGGCGGCAGCCCGCGCCCTTGGCTTGACCATGATGGCGGCGGCGGTCACGTCCCTGTTCGGCCAGATTGTCGTGGTGCAATGGCTGCGGGCACCGGCCACGCTGCTGGTTGCCCTTGCTGTCCCGGCGCTGGGCGCCGGCGCGTTGATTCTGTGGCTGGCAGATCGGCAACTGGTGATGAGTTTTGCGGTATTGCTGGTGGGGCTCGGCCTGGGCTTCGGCATGCCGGCAATCATGTCTTTGGCCAGCCTGCGCGTCAGCAGCGAAGAGCAGGGGCGGGTGGCCGGTCTGGCCAGCGCCTGCCCGGCGTTGGGGTTTATTCTCGGGCCGCTGGTTGGCACCGGGCTGTACACCCTGGATCACCGCTGGCCCTATTTGCTGGTATTGTCTCTCATGGTGCCGCTGGCCTGGTTGGCCTGGCGGCTGGTACGTTCTGCGCCCGCAAGTGCGTAGTAGGGTGCGCTGAGCCGAAACACCGGGATGGTGCAGTTCGTCTTAGGCTCAGTGCAACCTACGGAAATGCCGGCGCGATAGGCCAGATCTGGTCAGGCGTTTACCGACAGGGATTCCCAAAGATGGGCCGCCATCAGGCTGCGCCAAGGGCGGAACTCAGCCAGCCAGCGTTCGGCTTCGCTGAGGCTTGGCGGAGACGCATTGCCCTGTAACTGCTGAATCGCCCGGCGCACGGCCACGTCCCCATGGAGGCTTCCGTCCATCCATGCATAGCCCCTCAGTAGTGCATAGTGAACGCTCCAGGGCCCCAGGCCACGTATTGCCAGTAAGCGCTTGCGCAGAGTTTCCAGATCGGGCTGCGCCATGTGGATCTCTGGCAGAAGGGCCTCGTTAAGGCAGCGACGAGCGACGGTGAGCAGACACTCCGCCTTGCTGCGCGAAAAACCACAGGCCTTCAGCGCTTCCGCGTTCGTGCTGGCAACATCGTTGGCATCGGGGTAGCAGTAAAGGCCGTTACTGTGCCTGCGGCCCAGGCGCTGTATAAAACGTCGGCGAATGGAAACGGCGGCAGCCACACTGATCTGCTGGCCGATGATCGCCCAGCTCAGTGCCTCAAACGGTGAGGCAGATTGTGGTACCCGCAATCCGGCCTGCGAGCGCACCATTGCACCCACCAGAGAGTGCCTGCCGGCCTGCGCCTCGAAGGCTTGCGTTGGCTGATCCAGACCCAGTAAATGACCCGCAAAGGCGTCCAGTGAAGCGCTGGCAGACGGTGGGTTATCGTCACAATGCAAAGTGACATGGGCATGGCCGGGCTGATCAAAATCCACTGTTAGCAGGGTGGGCACCTGTTGCCAGATAAAGGCTTTCTTCAGCGCACCGGCATCGACTTTTTCGGCGACGGCTTCGGTATCCCGGCGGTGGAAATCCAGGAAGGCTTCGCGATCGAAATCTGCAGGTAGCGTTAGAGTCAGCTCGGCTGTTTTTTTTCTCACTCACTCTCCTTGCTCTCAAGCTCGCGTTCCAGCAGGGCCCGCTTGCGCTCTACGCCCCAGCGATAGCCGGACAGGCTGCCATCACGGCGCACAATTCGATGGCAGGGAATCGCCACGGCCAAGGTGTTGGCGGCGCAGGCCGACGCCACTGCCCGGGCGGCGCCCGGTTGGCCAAGTGTTTCGGCCAGGGCCTGATAGGACAGGGTGGTGCCCGGAGGTATCTGTTGAAGCGCCTGCCAGACTCGTTGCTGAAACGCAGTGCCGCGAATATCCAGTGGCAACGACAGGCGCTGTTGCGGATCTTGGATCAGTGAAACAACCCGGGCCACCTTGGCGTCAAAAGCCGGGTCCGGCGGGAGCAGCTCGGCGTCAGCAAAACGTGTCTGAAATTCCTTGAGCAACGGTTCCGGTTCATCACCGAGACTGATGGCACAGATACCCTGTGCGGTTTCTGCCACCAGCAGGCAGCCCAGACTACATTCGGCCATGGCAAAACGGATCGCTGTCCCCGTGCCGCCGGAACGATACTGGCCGGGCAACATCCCCAGCATCTGTTTGCCCTGGCTATAAAGCTGGCTGCTGGATTCCATTCCCGACTCCTGCATAGCGCGGCTGATGGATGTATGGCGTTGTAAATTCCCGCTGAGGCGCCGCCGGCGCACTGCCATCGCATAGTCCCGTGGTGAAAGCCCGGTGACCGCCTTGAACTGGCGCTGCAAATGGTGGCGAGACCAGCCGCATTGAGCGGCTAGCTCTTTCAGTGTCGGAGGACTGTGGCTTTGCTCAATATGGCGGCACAGGGCTATGACGGTGTCTGTCACTGGTGAACCCGCCAGGGAAAACGGATTGCAACGACGACAAGGGCGCAAGCCCGCCTGCAAGGCTGCCTGCCCAGTAGGAAATATCCGCACATTGTCCAGGTTAGGCCGTCTTGCCGGACAACTGGGCCGACAGAAAATGCCGGTGGTGATAACGCCATAGACAAAGCGCTCGTCCGCACTTCGGTCACGGTTCTGGATGGCATGCCACTGTGTGTCGGTAATCTGCCCCGTCGCTGTACTCACGATCTGTTCCTTTGGCTTAATGAAGGGTCTGACTTCATCATGGCCCGAAGAAAATCGTGATGCACTCTGGATGTTGCGGGGGAATTGAAAAAAGAGGAAGGAGGGGGAGGTGGGTGCTGGGCACCCACCCCGGGTTGTCTTACTCGGTGTAAGGCAACAGGGTCAGTTCAACACGACGGTTTTGCTCACGGCCACTGGCGGTGCCGTTGCTGGCAATGGGCTGGGTCTCGCCGAAACCGACGGTATCCATGCGCACTTGCTCAACGCCGAAGCCGCCCAGAATATTGGCCACGGACTGAGCGCGTTGCTGGGACAGCATCAGGTTGTACTTGTCACCGCCGGTGCTATCGGTGTGGCCGGCTACCTGGATCATGGTGGACTTGTATTCCTTCAGGACTTCAGAGACGGCGTCCAGTACCGGGCGGAAAGAAGACTTCACCGTGGTGCTGTCGGTGTCGAAAGTCAGGTTACCTGGCATGTTCAGGATGATGTTGTCGCCATCACGGGTAACGGACACACCGGCACCTTCCAGTTTCTCGCGCAGCTTGGCTTCCTGGACATCCATGTAGTAGCCCACGCCACCACCGGCAACAGCGCCAATACCGGCGCCTTTCAGTGCCCGCTCTTTACGCTCTTTGGCACTGTCTGACGTGGCAATACCGATCAGGGCACCGGTGACGGCGCCAATGCCGGCACCCATACCAGCCTTGGAGGTCTGCTTTTCACCGGTGTAAGGGTTGATGGTGCTGCAGCCTGCCTGCAGGGACATAGCGCCTGCGAGCGCCAGACAACCAACGAAACGTTTCATGAGAACTCCTTGTAAGTCTTATAAGGTATTGGTTTTTAAATAGTTTGGATGTGATATGAACCATAGCCCTGAGAGCATGGCTGGTAAAGCGGCGTCTTCACGAGTTTACGAATTTGTACGAAAAAAACCGAGTGCCCGTTTGTAGATGGTTGTTATCTATTCAATACGGCCTGTATCAGCGGCACAAATCAGGCGGGTGTCAGAAATAGTCCATCTACTGTCCCGCTGCGCCAGTGAAACCCCTTGCCGTCAGGGCTACCATGACATCAGCCTGTTACACGATCCTGGCAGGCTTTCCCAAATCAAGGAGTACGTTGCATGCGACGCTGGAACGGCTGGGGCGACAGCGCCAATCATTACCCGCTGAAGGCCTCCGGCCTGACTTTTCTGCAATCGCGTCTTGGCACGGCCACACCCTTGCCGGATGCGGAAATGGCAACGGTGTTGCAGGCGGTGCCCGCGTCGCGCATGCCTGACCACCCGTTGATCCGAACCGATGCAGAAACACGCATTCGTCATGCTCGCGGGCAAAGCCTGCCGGACTGGCTGGCCATGCGCTCCGGTGATTTCGGTCGTTTCCCGGACGGAGTCGCCATGCCGACCAAAAGCGCAGAGGTGAAGCGCCTGCTGGTCTGGGCCCAGGACAATGATGTGCTGGTGATTCCCTATGGCGGCGGCACCTCTGTGGCCGGGCATATCAATCCACCAGCCAGCGACAAACCGGTGCTGACACTGTCACTGGCTGGCATGAACAAACTGCTCCACCTGGACAAGGAAAGCCAGATTGCCACCTTCGGCGCCGGTACCCCGGGACCGGAAGTGGAAAGCCAGCTGCGCGAGCAGGGCTACATGCTTGGGCATTTCCCGCAATCCTGGGAACTGTCTACGGTAGGGGGTTGGGTGGCTAGCCGCTCCAGCGGCCAGCAGTCCATGCGTTATGGTCGCATCGAACAGATGTTCGCTGGTGGTCGTATCGAAACGCCCAGGGGCACCCTGGATATCCCCACCATTCCGGCGTCTTCCGCCGGGCCGGATCTGCGGGAAATTATCATGGGCTCGGAAGGGCGCATGGGAGTGATCAGCGAGGTCAAGGTGCGCGTTACCCCCTTGCCGGAAACGGAAACGTTCCAGGTAGCCTTCACGCCGGACTGGGAAACGGCCAGGACGCTGGTGCGCAGCCTGACCCAGGCCAAGCTGCCGCTTTCCATGCTGCGGCTATCCAATGCGGAAGAAACCCGCACCCATCTGATGCTCGCCGGCCATGAAAAGCTGGTGTCGGTATTGCATCGATACCTGTCACTTCGTGGCTGCCGGAACGAAAAATGCATGATCACTTTCGGGGTGACCGGTGAAAAGTCACTGGTGCGCCACACCCTGGCCACGGTAAAAAAACGCATTCGTGCCGCCGGTGGCACGGTGGTGGGTGAGCTGCTGGGCAAGAAATGGGAAGAGTCCCGTTTTCGTTCCCCCTACCTCCGTCATGGGCTATGGGAGCATGGGTATGTGGTGGACACCTTTGAAACCGCGGTGGACTGGAATCAGGTCACCCCGGCCATGAATGCCATGGAGCAGGCGGTGCGCGACAACGTGGGAGAGGGCGAAAAAGTGCATGTCTTTACCCATCTGTCACACCTTTATCCGCAGGGTTCCAGTATCTATACCACCTATGTGTTTCGCTGCTCGGACAGCTACCACAATACCTTGCAGCGCTGGCGCGCCATGAAAGAGGCGGCCAGTGATGCCATCGTGGCGCATGGGGGCACCATCAGCCATCAGCACGGGGTAGGGCGCGATCATGCGCCCTGGCTCAGCCACGAGAAAGGCGAGCAGGGCATCGCGGCACTGACGTCATTAGTGAAACACTTTGATCCGCAGCAGCGACTGAACCCGGGCTGTTTGCTCGACGACACCCAGCCGCGAATTGAAAAGGAATCTTGATGTTAGGCAAACGCCACTCCCTGGACTCCCTCGCTGACGAAAACTGGGATCTTATTGTCATCGGTGGCGGTATCACCGGCGCCGGCGTGTTGCTGGAAGCGGCCCGTCGGGGGCACCGGGTGCTGCTGCTGGAGCAGACCGATTTCGCCTGGGGCACCTCCAGTCGCTCCTCCAAAATGGTGCATGGCGGGCTGCGTTATATCGCCCAGGGGGACATTCGCCTGACCCGCCACTCCCTGCTTGAACGCGAACGCTTGATTGAAGAATTGCCGGGGCTGGTGGAGCGGGCCACTTATCTGTTTCCGCTACGAAAAGGGGTCTTCCCCGGACGGTTGCCGATGAAGGCGATTCTCTGGTTGTACGATTTTCTTGCCGGCATCCGTGATCATCGTTACCTGAACCGTGAGCAACTGCTGGAGCGTGTGCCGGGGCTCAACAGCCAGTCCCTGACCGGCGCCATGAGCTATACCGATGCCCTTACCGATGACTGCCGCCTGGTGGTTCGGGTGATATTGGAGGCGGCTCGCCACGGTGGACTGGCACAGAATTACTGCCGGGTAGAACAGACCGAGCCCAGTGGTGAAGGTTACGCTGTCACAGTGACGGATCGAACCACCGAGCAGACGGCCACGCTTCGTGCGCGACGGGTGATCAGTGCCACCGGCGCCTGGGCAGACCGTTTTTCCGGCAGTGACCCCCGCGTGCGCCCCCTGCGCGGCAGCCACCTGTTTGTGAACCCCGAACGTCTGCCGGTGAAGGATTGCCTCACCGTCATGCATCCTGACGATGGTCGCCCGGTGTTTGTGTTCCCCTGGGAGGGGGTGACCTGCGTGGGCACCACGGATCTGGATCATCCCCAGGATATGGATATCGAGGCAGCGGCCAGTGGCCAGGAAGTGGATTACCTGCTCCGTTTGATCAACAGCCAGTTTCCGAAGGCGGCTCTCAATCGGGACGATATCTATTCCACCATTGCCGGCGTCCGTCCGGTCATTGCCTCCGGCAAGGGCATGGATCCTTCCAAGGAGCGCCGTGATCATGCGGTATGGGGTGAAAACGGTATCGTTACCGTCAGTGGTGGCAAGCTCACCACGTTTCGGCTGATTGCCCTGGATGCCTTGCTGGCCAGCGGTCTGATCGACAGTGCCGCCCACAAGCGCGGCCAGAAA
The DNA here is from genome assembly GCF_947258575.1 of uncultured Alcanivorax sp. GTDB lineage: Bacteria > Pseudomonadota > Gammaproteobacteria > Pseudomonadales > Alcanivoracaceae > Alcanivorax. Next base: position 40,788 of record NZ_CAMYIV010000003.1, on the reverse strand, counting down.
ACCACCGAGCCCGGCTTTATTCCCATCAGTGATGCCCCGCAGGCTGTGGATGCTTTTCTGCATGCAGATCAGGGAGACCCGGCCTTCATTCAGTGGATTCTCGAGAACGAAGATGTGGTGCACCTGGATGACCTGATGCTGCGCCGTACCCGGCTCGGGCTGCTGCTGCCTGAAGCCGGCAAGGTGCTACTGGATACCCTGCAACAACAGATTCAGGCCACCCTCGGCTGGGATGATGCCTGCTGGGAAGAGGAGAGAAGACGCTATCTGGACATTCATCAGCGCTACTACGGTGTGCCAGCCTCACCGGTAGAGCAGGCCGCCGGATGAGTGCGCCGCTGCTGCTTGCCCTTGATCAAGGCACACAAAGTGCCCGGGCCCTGCTGTTCGATGGCAACGGCGAACTGATTGCCAAGTACCAACAACATATCGAGCCCTATCTGCCAGACCGCCCGGGCGAAGCCGAGCAGGACGTTAACTATTTCTGGGAACAATTGGGTCAGGCCTGTCAGGGCTTATGGCTGGAGCATGAGGAGCTGCGATCCCGGGTGGTCGCGGTGTCTTTGACTACCCAGCGAGCCTCGGTGGTCTGCCTGGACAAGGCCATGCGCCCCCTGCGCCCGGCAGTAATCTGGCTGGATCAACGGCGTACCCCGGATTTTCCTCGCCTGCCCTGGTGGTATGCAGCGCCAGTGAACTTGCTCGGCCAGGGAGAAACCCTGCGCCAGTTTCAAGCCAAGGCGGAGTGCAACTGGCTGGCGGAGGATGAGCCTGAGATCTGGCAACGAACCGCCCATTTCCTGCTGCTGTCTGGCTATCTGAACTATCGTCTGACCGGTGAAGTGCGTGACTGTACCGCCTCGCAGGTTGGCTACATCCCTTTCGATTACAAGGGGCAGTGCTGGGCGCCGGCCCATGACCTGAAATGGAAAGCCCTGCGGGTAACCCGCGAGCAGCTTCCCGAGCTGGTCGCTCCCGGTGAGGCACTGGGCAAGGTCACCGCCGCCGCCAGTCGCCATACCGGTATCCCTGCCGGCTTGCCGGTGATTGCCAGTGGCGCGGACAAGGCTTGCGAAGTACTGGGTTCGGGGGCCTTTACACCGGAAATCGGCAATCTCAGCTACGGCACCACGGCCACCTTCAATACCTGTAATGAGCGTTATGTGGAGCCGATTCCGTTTGTGCCCGCCTACAGCGCGGCCGTACCAGGACGCTACAACTCGGAAGTCATCGTTCAGCGTGGTTACTGGATGGTGAACTGGTTCAAGCGGGAGTTCGCCCAACAGGAAGTGCAGCAAGCGCAGGAGCTGGGTGTCAGTGCGGAAACCCTGTTCGAGTCTTTCCTGCATGACTCGCCGCCCGGCGCCATGGGGCTGGTGCTGCAGCCCTTCTGGAATCCCGGCGTGCGCATCCCGGGACCGGAGGCCAAAGGCGCCATCATCGGCTTTGGCGATGTCCATACCCGGGCTCACCTTTACCGGGCGATTATCGAAGGCATTGCCTATGCCCTTCGCGAGGGCAAGGAGCGCCTTGAGAAACGCAATCGGGTGTCGGTGCAGTCCTTGCGGGTGTCCGGTGGTGGCTCACAAAGCGACGCCATCATGCAGATCACCGCGAACTTGTTTAACCTGCCTGCGGAACGCCCGCATACCTCGGAAACCTCCGGGCTGGGTGCCGCCATCAATGCGGCCGTTGCCATGGGGTTGCACGCGGATTACGCCAGCGCAGTAGCGGCAATGACACGCCCCGGCAAACGGTTTGAGCCAGATCCTGAAGTGGCCCGTCAGTACGATGCGCTTTACCGTCAGGTCTACCGGAAAATGTACCCGCGGCTGTCCCCCCTGTATCGCTCCATCCGAAAGATCACCGGTTATCCGTCGAGATAACACCGCATCGCTTTTACCGCTGAGGGCATGGTGCTCACGGACACCTGTAGCAAATCAGCGTTTGCAGCACGGGGGCACCAGCAGCTCGGGTGTGGCTAACCCCTGTCTTTTTGCCTAGTCTGTGCTGGATTCAATGAGGCTTCGCATGACTGACCGCTTTTTTATTTCGCTCTTATTATCCCTCTTGGCGCAAACGGTTTCCGCTGACAGCCGTACCCTGGCGACACTCAGAGCGGACCTTGCTAGTGGCTCTTTGCAACCTGTACTGGCCCGGCAGGCGTTAGTGCCGGTTCCTGACCGGGTTGTTGCCCGCTGGGTACAGGATGTGGACATCAAGCAATTCGCCATTACCGGATTCAACGAAAACCGTGAGCGTTTCGCGGCCCGAGTCAGACTGCTTTTTGCTGACGGTGATGTGGGCTTTCTCCGCCTGGAGGGAGAGCCTGGAGCCCGTTATCGTCTCACCGAGTGGTACGACTACAGCAGCGGCCTGCAATTGAGCGAGCTGGTGTCCTACGGTGAACGGTTTGAAGCCGGGAAGGGGAAGGCATTTCTGGCTCTGCTGCAGGATAACCCCGGCGCGCCGGAACTTGGCGATCTGGGCGCAGGGGAGCCGGCATTACTGGCATTATGGCTGGCACAGTGTAGCGGCCAGCCCTGTGAAGAGCAGGCCCTGGCCGCTCAGACCGCAACGGGCAAGCCGGCCCTTTGGCAACTGACGCGCGCACTGATGGTCTTGGACCGGAATGCTTACCGGGAAATCAGCAGGCAATTGCACGCGGCCCTCGGCGATGATCCTTACCTCTGGTGGCTGGAAGGGCAGCTCGCCCTGAATCATCAGCGTTGCGACTGGGCTCACAGCGCATTGCGCCAGGCCTGGCGGCGACACCCGGACAATCGGCTGCTTGCTGATGTCGCCCTGCAGTGCCACCTGGCGACGTCGCAGCCAGGAACCGCCTTTCTGGGTGCGCTGTCAGAGTCACTGGGTGCTGACGCCCTGGCTGTCGCCATCCGCCGTTATTTTCAGCAGCAGGATGCGTCTGTTCCCGCTGCCTACCAACCCTGGGCACAACCGGGAGAGGAATGACCATGCGTGTTTCCGATCTGGCCCGCAAGGCGGGTACCACCACCGAGACGGTGCGGCACTACACCGACATTGCGTTGCTGAAGCCGGAGAGAGATCCCAACAACGGCTACCGCCGTTACGGAAATACGGATTTACGGCTGTTGAACTTTGCTCTGAAGGCCCGCTCCCTGGGCTTCACGCTCGCTGACATCCAGGCATTGGCGGACGCTTCCCGGGAGGGTGAAACACCCTGCGGTCAGGTTCGCACGCTGATCGAAACGCGTCTGGAGCAGGTAGAGAGACAAATTGCCGAGCTGCAATCTCTGAGTCTGCGCATGCGCAGCGCCATGGAGCAATGGCAGGGCAGTCCGGATTGTCGGCTGGATGATGGCCGGGTCTGCGGGTTAATCGATACTTTCGTCGATGCCCCGGACCCGGCCGGATAGATCAGCTTTTCTGGCTGACTTTCTCGGTGCCTTTGCCCTTGTCTGCGGCAGCTTTTTCTGCGGCAGCTTCGGCCCGCGCCTCGGTGCGGGCCTCTTCCTTGGCCGCATCTTCCTTGATCAGGCCCAGCACGTGCCAGCCTGCCTTGGGCGCGGGCTGACTTTCTTCACTGAACACATAGATACGATCGCGGGTATCGATGGCGAAAAGCGGCCATACCCGGCGGTGCGGGGTTTGCTGGTAGGCGGTGAAATCGAACTCTTCAGTGAGCCGGGTCTTGCGGATTTCCGCGCCCTGACTTAGCAGGCTGGCCAGGCGAGCATAGGTCATCTCGGCACCGAACAGGGTGGCACCACGGTGTTCCGGGGCCACTTCATGCTTCACTTCCTTGTCGCTTCTCTGCGTTGGCAGGCTGAAAATATTCGGTTCTCCGAATTCCAGGCGATAGCGCATGGTGGCCATAGTGTTCAGCTCACGCCGCGGGCTTAGCCCGAGCAATTTACCGTAGCCCACCAGATCCATGTATTGGTCAGCATGCTGGGAAACCGGGTTGCCATAAAATGTACTCAGGCCTTCCATTCGGGCCAGTCGAATGGATTCCCAGCTCGAGTCCGTGACCATCACCGGGAACTGGTTTTTCTGCAGGGCAGAACCAATCGCTCGGGCTACCGGGTTGGCCCCTACAATCAGGAACCCCCGCGGTGCCGGCTCGGCGACCTTCAATAAACGAGCCAGGGGTCTGGCGGTGAGACTCTGCAGTGCCACGGTGCCGATGATGACCATGAAGGTGAGAGGAACCAGCATTTCGGCTCCCTCCACACCATTTTGCAGCAACCGTTCGGCAAACAGGGCGGAAATGGCCGCTGCCACGATGCCCCGGGGGGCAATCCAGGCGAGCAGGGATTTTTCCCGCCAATTAAGGTTGGAGCCCAGTGTGGCGACCAGCACGGACGCCGGGCGGGCGACCAGTTGGATAATCGCCAGCACTACCAGTGCCATCCAGCCGAGTTGCTCGAGTTCCTGCATTTCCAGACGTGCCGCCAGAACGATAAAAAGCCCGGAGATCAGAATGACAGAGAGGTTCTCCTTGAAGTGGAGAATATCATTGGTGCGAACCCCCTTGAGGTTCGCCAGCACGATGCCGGTAACGGTAACGGCTACCAGGCCGGATTCCTCGCTGAGCGCATTCGCCAGCACGAATTCGCCGATGACCAGCGACAGCACCAGGAAGCTGCGCAGATATTCTGGGACCAGATGGCGGCGCAGCAGCGCTGCCAGGCCCATGGCGACCACTGCACCGATGGCGGCGCCGACGGTGATCGTCTGGAAAAACAGCCACAGGGTATGCAGTAACGCACCTTCCTGCCCGCTGGCCACCACCAGCTCATAGGCCAGTACCGCAAAAATGGCACCCAGCGGATCGATAACGATGCCTTCCCAGCGCAGCAAGCGGGCCACGCTGCTGACCGGGCGTACGCTGCGCAGAAGCGGAACAATGACGGTAGGGCCGGTGACGACCACCAGGGCACCAAACAACAGGGCAAGGTCAAACGACAGTTTGAGTAGCCACCAGGCAGACACGGCCACGATTGACCAGGTTACCAGCGCCCCCCAGGTCACCAGGCGGCGAACGGTTTTCTCCAGGCCGCGAATCTCATCGAAGCGCAGGGTCATGGCCCCTTCAAAGAGAATGATCGATACCGCCAGTGATACGCCGGGGAGTAGCAGATCACCCAGCAATTCTTTGGGTTGCAGTACACCGGTCAGTGGCCCCAGTGCCAGGCCAGTCAGTAGCAGCGGCAGAATGGCGGGTAGCTTGATACGCCAGGACACCCACTGACACAGGAAGGCCACAACGGTGATGATGGCCAATTGGTACGCAATCTCTAAATTCATGCAGTTTCCGTTTGGTAATGACGGGTGGCTGGGCAGAAAGTGTCAGCAGAGCAAGCAGGGTCAGCCCCGGAAGGTTGAATCACGGGCACAGACGAGGACCAATTCTGGTCCGTTGATAGTGTTGTCATCGCGGTTACCCATTGCGTTTCTGGAATCCCCATGGGCAGGGGCGCTTTCATTAACCCGCCAAAGCGGCTAATGGTCACAGGACAACACGATGGCCGCAACCCGTTTTTCATAACAAGAACTGAATCCGGTTCATAAATTCACTGAAGCTCAGCGTCACATGCGTTACCATCCCGATCTCGCTGCCTCACTGGACATTTCATGCAAGCCCAAATTTCCCCTCGTCGATTGGCGATTCTACTCGGCACCCTGGTCGCACTGGGGCCTCTCGCCATTGATACCTATCTACCGGCACTGTTGGCGATGTCTGAGCACTTTGCCGTGCCGATCCACGATGTGGAAATTTCGGTGAGTGTCTATGTACTCGGCGTGGCACTGGGCCAGTGGTTGGGCGGACCCTTGTCGGATCACTTTGGTCGCAAGCCGGTCGCTTATATAGGGTTGCTGCTTTTCATTGCCGGCAGCTTGATCATTCCTTTCAGTAATGACATCCAGATGCTTTACCTGCTGCGTTTCCTCCAGGCCGTAGGGGGAGGTGCATCTGTAGTGATTGCCGCCGCCTCGGTACGGGACCATTTCACCGGCCAGCAGGCCGCCGGGGTTCTCACCAGTATTGGCCTGGTCATGCTGATTGCGCCGCTGGTGGCGCCGGCGGTGGGTGTGGCACTGCTCAATCTTGCCGGCTGGCAGAGCATTTTCTTCATGCTGGCCGGATACGGGATGATGTTGATGCTGCTGGTTCGCTTCCCGCTGCCCACGGTTCCCCGGCGGCAAGACAATGAGACGTTGTGGCACCGGTTGTTCAACGCTTATGGGAGAGTGCTGCGCAATCGCCCGGCGATGGGCTTTATTCTTGCCAATGCGCTGGCATTTTCCGCCCTGTTTGTCTTCATTACCGATGCTGCCTTCCTCTACATGGATCATTTCGGCATCAGCCCCTACCAGTTCCCGCTGTATTTCGGTGCCAATGTGGTGACCATGCTCGGGCTCAATCGCCTGAATGTTGTGTTACTGCGCCGTTATGCCAGCGCAGACATCATGCGTGCAGGGCTAATCTTGCAAGCCCTGGCCGGGGTGGCATTGCTGGTGCTGACGCTGACAGACAACCTGGTTCTGTGGGCAGTGGTGCCACTGATTATGGTCACTGCAGGTATGGTGGCGCTGGTGATCCCCAACGGTATTGCCAGTTTCCTCAGCCTGTTTGATCGCGACAGCGGTGCGGCTACCGGCCTGAACGGTACGCTGCAATTTCTGCTGGCCGGGCTGATCGGCACGGTATTGGGCGCCTGGCATGACGGCACGCCGGTGCCGATGACACTGTTGATGGCCGGCAGCAGCATTACCGCACTAGCGGCCTTCCTGTGGTTGAGGAAAGGGGCGGAACGTTAGAAACGGTCTCGCGGTAACCGTATCAACCGTAGGGTGGATTAGCCTAAGGCGTAATCCACCTTCCTGCGATTCGACGTCTGCTGCAGTGAATTTTGTGGATTACGCCTTGGGCTAATCCACCCTACGAAGTCGCCGTGTTATCTGCGTCAGACTTTCCCGCTAAGGGAAGCTGGCTGCAAGGGTGGCGCCAGCCGCGCTGCCAGCACCAGCAACGCAGTGACGCCCCAGGGCAGCAGTAACCACAGGCTCAACGGCAACTCGCCGTCGAACAGTTTCTGCCCCAGTGGAAACAGTGCGGCAAAGTGAATCAGATTGGCCAGCAGGGCGGCGCCACCAATCAGGAACAGGGCCTGCAGAGCGGCGGTGCGCCGCAGCAGGCTCTGGCGGGCGCCAATCACAACCAGCAGCCGGTTATCCTTGCGCATCTGGTCAGCGGTTGCCAGCAGGGCAGCAGCCAGCACCAGTAGCGCCGCCAGCATCAGCATCAGTCCCACAAAGAAAGCGGCGCGACTGGCCTGGGCAACGATGTCCTCCAAGGTGGCAAGGATGGCGTTCACGTCCAGCAGGCTGATCTGGGGAAACTGTTGCACCAGGCTCGCCAGCTCTGTGCTTTTCTCGGGGGGCAGATAAAAACTGGTGATCCAGGTGCGACTCTGGGCTTCCAGCGTGCCCGGGGAAAACATGAAGTAGAAGTTAGGCGCAAAACTTTCCCAGTCCACGTCCCGCAGGCCGACAATTTCAGCTTCAATAGGCGTGGAGGCCCCGGTAAAGATCAACTGGTCACCCAGCTTCAACCCCAGTGACTCCGCCAACTCACTTTCCACGGTGACCTCGCCGGCCCCCTCGACCCAGCGGCCTTCCAGCAGCTCGTTGCTGTCAGGCAAGGTATCCGCCTCGGTGAGAGACAGGTCCCGGTTCAATGCCCGGTCGCCACGGTCCTGCTCCTTGGTCACGGCATCACGCACAGGCTCGCCGTTAATAGCGGTAAGCCGGGCGCGAACCACAGGATAAAGAGGCTGGCTGTCGCTGTTGTGCTGTGCCAGCCAGTCATTGAAAGGCGCCAGGTCCTGGTCAAACAGGTTGATGACAAAATAGTTGGGTGCATTGTCGGGCAGGGTAGAGCGCCAGTCGCTCAGTAACTGCCTGCCGGTCTGGATCGACATGGACAATACCGCCAGTGACACCACCAGCGCTGCCAACAGGGGCAGCGTGGTTGTCTTGCGACGGCTCAGGCGGCGCAGGGCCAGACGGGCAGCCAGCGGCATCCTGCCGCTGACCCGGTCCAATAGCGACACCAGGGGCCACAGCACCAGCGGTAGCCCCACCGCGATGGCAAAAGTCAGCAGCAGCAGGGGCCACAGACTGGTCAGTGAACCACTCATCACGGCGGCCAGCGGGATCGGGGTGAGCAGGGCAATTAGCAGGGTCCAGCGCTGACGGCCCGGCTGGCTTTCACGCTGTTGCAGCAAGGCGGTGGCTGGCAGGCCCAGATGCGCCCACAGGGTGGGGGCAGCAAACCCAAGCCACAGCAGCACCGGGCCAATCAGGCCCAATACCGGTGCAGCAACGGGAAAGGTCATGCCTCCCCCCATTAGTGTGATCAGATACAGGCCCAGCGCACTGGCCAGGGCAATACCGCTGAGCGTGGGGATCAACAGGGCAAGGGCGTCGCCGCCCAGCAAGCGGCGGACAATGGTTGCCTGGCTGGCGCCCACGGTTTTCATCACGGCACAGAGCGTTTGCTGGTGACGGGCACGGTGGCTTGAGGTTAGGTAGATGGCCGCCGCGCACAGCAACACCACCAGCATCACCGCCAGTTGCGACCAGAGGAAAAGTTGCTCCACCGGCCCACGACTGCGCAACTCGGTATTGGCCACGGTTTCCAGTTCCTGGTCCGGCCGCAGCCCCGGGGTCAGGCGACTCTCCAGCTGCTGGCGAGTGGCATCATTGGCAGCCACCAGAATGTTATGGCGGTAGCGACTGCCCTCACCGAGTATTGCTGCCTGTTGCAGATCATCAATATGGATCAGGGCCCGCGGGTTCATGCTGTAGAAGCCGGCTTGTTGATCCGGCTCCTGAACGATGACCTTATCGATCAGCAGGCTGCGTTCGCCAAGGGTAATGAACTCGCCGGTCTGTAAGCCCAGGCGATCCAGCCCGGTGCCGGCAATCCAGACATGACCGGGCTGTGGGCCATGATCCACCGGGTACGGATCCGCAAAGCGGCTGTCACTGATCTGGATCTCGCCATAGAGCGGGAAGCCGGCCGACACCGCCCGTATGCTGGCCAGCAGAAAGCTGTCGTCGTTTACCAGCACACTGGAAAATTTCACGCTTTCCGTGTGACGGGTCTCTGCCAGTTGCTGGCGTTGTGCCGGTTCCGGAAAACGGGTGCCTTCCAGAATCAGGTCCGCGCCCAGGGCAACGGCGGTACGCTGGTTGAATCGTTGGTCGACAGTGTCGCGCAGGATCAGCATGGCGGTCATGGCAAAGGCTGCCACCAGCACCGCCAGTGCCTGAACGCGGAATGCGGGGGAACGCCAGGCCTTAAACACCAAGACGGCCCTCCACCAGGGACATGGCTCGGCTGCAACGCCGGGCCAGAGTCTGGTCATGGGTGACCAGTACCAGGGCGGTGCCCTGTTCCTGGTTCAGGGAAAACAGCAAGTCTGCTACATGCTCACCATTGGCATAATCCAGACTGCCGGTGGGCTCATCGGCAAACAGCAGGGAAGGGGACACCGCGAAGGCCCGCGCCAGCGCAACGCGTTGCTGTTCCCCGCCAGATAGTTGGGCCGGGAAGTGATGATGGCGTTTGCCCAGCCCCACCTGGTCGAGCCAGTGGCGGGCGGTGTCGCGGTCCTTGGCGCGGCCCAGGATTTCCAGCGGCAGCATGACGTTTTCCTGGGCGGTGAGATCGGCCACCAACTGGAAATGCTGAAATACAAAGCCGCATTGCTCACCGCGCAGGCGGGCCCGTTGATCTTCGCTGCCATTACTGAACGGCTTGTCTCCCAGCAGCACCTCACCGCTGGTGGGCACATCCAGGCCGGCGAGCAGAGACAATAGGGTGGATTTGCCGGAGCCGGATGGCCCGGTAATGGCCAGACTGTCACCGGCATTCACTGCCAGCGTGATATCCTGCAATAGATCCAGCCCGCCCTCTGGTCCCTGTACACGTTTGCCAAGATTTCGGGCGCTTAATACGGGAGATGTTGTGTTCATGATTCGGCTTCTTTTAGTGGCAATTCTGGCCATGGCGGCGCTGTCCGTGCAGGCCAGGGGCTTACTGGTTTTGGGCGATAGTATCAGTGCTGCCTATGGGATTGAAAAATCCGCAGGGTGGGTCGCCCTGCTGGAGAAGGAACTGGAACAGCGCTGCCGTGATTTCCCCGTGATCAATGCGTCGGTCAGCGGTGAAACCACCGCCGGCGGCAATGGCCGGCTGGCAGCATTGCTGGACAAACATGCGCCGCAAATCGTGATCATTGAGCTGGGCGGCAATGATGGCCTGCGCGGACTGTCCCCCATCGCCATGGGCAACAACCTGGCACAGATGATCGAAAAAAGCCGTGCCGCAGACGCCACACCGGTATTGCTCGGCATGCGTATTCCCCCCAATTACGGGCAACAGTATACCCGTCTGTTCGAACAACAGTTCCGTCAGGTATCTGACGACAAAAAAGTGCCGTTGTTCCCGTTTTTCCTGGAGGGCGTGGTGGAGCAGGGCTGGATGCAGAAGGATGGCATTCATCCCACCGGGGAAGCCCAGCCCTTGTTGAAGGCCCATGCCGCTTCTGTGCTTGAGCCTTTATTGCCGGCTCAGTGCGATGAAGCCGCAGGAGGTGACGATGTTTGAATTGACGCCGCCCTGGCAGGACGTACTCAATTACTGGTTTGAGGATGGTCTGAGCCAGGACTGGCCGCAGGCATCGGTAACGCGCAAATGGTTTCGCGCCAGTGCGGGTGATGATGCAGAGATTGAGCATCGCTTCGGCGCTTATGTGGAGGCGGCGGTACAGCAGGAACTGGTGGACTGGGAACGCCAGCCTCAGTCACGGCTGGCATTGATCCTGCTGCTGGACCAGTTCACCCGCCATATCTACCGTGGCCAGTCCCAGGCCTTTGCCGGCGATCACCGGGCGGCAACCCTCGCGGTGGAGGGTGTTTCCAGGCAGATGCACAGCAAGTTGCCCCTGTGTGGGCAGGTATTCTTTCTGATGCCACTGATGCATGCTGAAGATGAAGACCTGCAGGATCTCTGTCTGAACAGCATGACCGCCTTGCTGGAGCGCGCCCCGGATTCCTGTCGCAAGTCGGTACAAAGCAGTGTCGATGCAGCCAGGCAACATCGGGAGTTGATTCGCCGCTTCGGGCGTTTCCCGCATCGCAATGCAGCTCTGGGTAGGGAAAGCACCGCCGAAGAACTCGCCTATCTGGAAAAGACAGGTAGCTTCGGGCAGTGACTGTAGGAGCCATGCTTGCATGGCGAACCATTGGCGCTTTTCAGATCAATCAGCGTCATCATGAGGGATGGCTCCCACGACAAGATCAGCTGCGGGGCTTCTTGCGGATATAGAGCGTCTTGTTGATTTTGGCCACTGTCTCGCCGTCATCGTTGATGATGGTCACCGGCCAACAAGGCAGGTATTTGTTGCCGTCGGCAGTGTGCTGATGGATTGCTTCCAGCATGGTATCGGTCAGCAGGAAACGGGCATGAACCCGCCCGGTGCCCGGCTTGATGAAATCAATCTCGGCAGCCTTGTCCCAGACGATATAATCCCGCCCCAGCACGTTCATGACCATGAGCATGTAGAACGGATCGACCATGGAATAGAGGCTGCCGCCAAAATGGGTGCCCACGTAATTACGGTTGTACCAGTGCAATCCCATGGACACCTTGAGCTCGCGAAAGTCCTCCGCCAGATAATCTACCCGCACACCCGCACCCAGGTAGGGACCGTAAAGATTCAGAAACCAGCGCAGCCCTCTCGGGGTGCGGGCAAACCGGGTTAGCAGATTACTCACTGCCCGGCTCCAATACTGCCAGGGCCTGAAGCAGGCGATTGCGCACGGCGACACAGACCGGCTGATCGTGATCCTTCAAAAGCCGAGCCATTTCATCCAGAGCAGAAAATTGTTGCTGTTTCATGGCCGACGGCAGCTTTTCCAGTTGCCACTGAAGGCGGCGCTGGCGCTCGGCTTCAGGGCTGGGTACGCCAGCCAGCGCCTCGAAGGCAACCGCCAGTGTCAGTGATTCCTCGCCGCACTCATTCACTTCAGAAAGGCTTTCCGCGGTCTGCTGTAGAGCTTGCCAGTGCTCCCATTCAGACAGGCGGTCGAGCCTTTCCCGGGCTCGCCGACGCAGCTGCTGAGCCTGGCGATTCAGAGACTGGGGCAGGGCGGAGCTGTTGAATTGTTCAAGCGCGTTCAGCGCTTCTTTCAAAGCATGGGCTCCCTCCCTTGAGAAAGGCGCATCCAGGCAGCTTTCCAGTTGCGTGACCGCATCTCGCGCTTCCTGTGAGCGAACTTCCTGTTCCGCTTTGCGTTCGGCATGCTGACGGTTGCGCTCGGCAAACAGGGCGTCCATGGCCTTTTTGAATTTTTTCTGACCGGCGCGATGCTGCGCCGGCGGCAACCAGGGCGTGTCACGCCATTGCTTCTGCAATTGCTGCGCCTGCCGGGTCGCTTCGCCCACATCATCCAGTGTGGCCAGGTTTTTTGCCTGGGTGATCAGGGCCTGTCGAGAGGTTTCGGCGCCCTCGATATACTCTTTGAGCCTTTCGTCAAGGCCGGACAGTATCGCGGAGAAGCGTTTCTGCACCTCACGAGCGTGAGTAAAACGCACCGGTTGAATGGCTTTCCAGTCTTTGGGTGCCTGTTGGCGGATTTGCCAGATGCCTTGCCAGTCAGCCTGGCTCCAGTCCTGTGCGGCAACAAATTGCTCAAGCTGCTCGCAAAGTTGGCGGCGTTTTTCCAGATTGCTCTGGCGTAGCGCATCCTGCTCGGCAAAATGGGCCTGGCACGGCTCATAGGCGCGATCGGAGGCGGCCTTGAAGCGATCCCAGAGGGCCTGATCCTCGTCCTGGTCGGAGCTCATCAAGGCGCGCCATTCATCGTGAAGTGCCTGGATGGCGGAAGCCAGTTGCGGCGCATCCATGCTGCTGCCAGCCAGGGCTTCCATGGATTCGCACAGCGACACCTTTTTTGGCTCGGCAGCAAAGCGATGCCAGTCCTGCAGTTCGGCGCGGCGGGCTTCGAGTTTTTTCAGCTGGCTGGCCAGGGCCGCATCGCCCTGTTCGTCGATGATGGCCTGGGCCTTGTGCCAGAGGCGATTGGCGTGGCGCAGATTGCCCTCTCGCAGCTCCCGCTTCAGTGCAACCAGTAGCCCCTGATGGGGGCTCGGTGCTGGGCGAGCCGGGGCCGTTGCGGGTTTTTCTTCGCGGGGCGGGGCGGTGAGGGCAGCCAGCAAAGGTGGCTTGGGGTATCCCGTGGGCCACTCTGCAGCCAGGCTCTGCAGGCGAGCGGGATCATCGCGGGCTTCAAGAATATCGGCCGCCAGATTCAACATGCGCTCGAAAGCACTGACCAGATCCTCGAAGGCCCGTTTGTCATTGTCCGGGGCCGGGGCCTGCTCATTGGCACTGTCCCAGCGACGTTTCTGGGTGGCAAGGGCAGAGCGCAACTCGCCCAGCTGGTCTTCCCAGGCTTGCGGTTCGCTCTGGCTCAATAGTTGATACAGGTTGTGAGCTGCCGCTTCCCGTTCTGCGCGGGCGGTATCTGCCAGTGCTTGACGGTGGTTTTCCTCTTGCAGGATTGCCAGTTGGTGGCGGCATTGCTGCAGTGCTTGTTGAACCCGCTCGGCCAGCTCTGGTGTCGCCCGGTTGCTGCTGTCCTGCCATTGCTGTTCCAGCTGTTCCAGACGCGGGCCATACAGGGCGTCAACGGAGCGGCGAGCGTGTTGTTCCAGCCGATCTGCCAGTTGCACGACCCGTGCGGACTCAGCTTCTTCCTGCTGTATTTTTTCCTGCAGGGCCTTGGCTTGTTCCCGGGCCAACCGGGTGACGCGTTTGTCACGGCCTTCGCGGCTAAGGCGCTTCAATAGGGAGAGGCTGCGGAGCTGCTGGGCGGCTTCGAGCCGCAGGGTCTCTGTCCTGCTTTCCAGGGCCAGCTCGAACAACAGGTGGTCATCATCAAGACGCTCGATGGCGGCCTGTTGGCACATTTCATCGGGGCTGTTACGGGCAATATAGCCAAGCGCCTCGCGATTGCCGGTGAGGCGTATCAACCTTAATCGGGTTTCGCTGTTGGGGGCGCCATCCACGGTGCCGGCCAGCAGTGCCATGATCCGCATGGAGGCGGCTTCGCGCACCGAGGGCTCTTCGTCGCGCTGATGGATTTCGTCCAGCAGGGAAAAGTCCGTAATTCTGCCGCTGGCGGCGGCTCGAACCAGGGAGTTGGAGTCGCCGCGCGCAAGACGAGCCAGGGTCGCCTCGTCGTCAACGGGGGACAGTTGTTCCACGGCCTTGAGCCGCATGTCGGGATTGCTGTGCTGCCAGCGAGGTTTCAGAAATCGGCCAAACATATAAATTCTCAAAAAGGCGCCAGACGCTTGACGCTGGATGCCTGACGCGGAAAAGGGCTGCGTCAGGCGCCCGGCGTGGTGCGTCCGGCGTTATTATTTTCCAGTAAGGCATCCTTTTCCGCCCAGAGGTCGCCAATCCATTGCTGGAATCGGGCTCGGAATTCCGGGTCCGATTCGTAGTCGCCTTCCGAGGCCCAGGCGGGGATCACGCGCTGTTGAACGATGACGTCAACCTCGTTCATGGCGCCGCCGAGATAAGCCAGTAGAGAGCGGGGTGCCTCCGGGGGGTAAATAATGGTCACATCAAGTAAATTTCGCAAATGCCCTGACATGGCATTAAGGGTGAAAGCGGCGCCACCGGCTTTTGGTTTAAGCAGGTGCTTGTAGGGGGATTGCTGCTTGGCGTGTTTTTCGGCCTCAAAGCGGGTGCCTTCGAAAAAGTTCATCACCGAAGTGGGGAAGTAGGCAAATTTCTCGCAAGCCTTGCGGGTGGTTTCCAGGTCCTTTCCTTTCAGGGACGGGTTCTTTTCAAGCTCGGCCTTGGTGAACCGCTTCATGAAAGGGAAATCCAGGGCCCACCAGGCCAGCCCGAGCAGCGGTACTTTTATCAGTTCCTGCTTGAGGAAAAACTTCAGGAAGGGAATTCTGCGGTTGGAGATGCGCTGCAGAACCAGAATATCCGCCCAGGATTGGTGGTTGCAGGTGACCAGATACCACTGATCACGATCCAGCGTGTCCATGCCGGTGATGTTCCATTTCACCTGGCTGGTCAGGCCGATAATGGCGTTATTGATGCCGATCCAGGTCTCGGCGATGAAGACCAGAATTTTCGACAATACCACCTGGGATTTTTCCCCGCGCAGCACCAGCCGAAGCAGGGCAAAAACGTAAAGCGGAAGGCAGAGAAGAAGGGTGTTAAGCAGGATGCCCACCAGGGCCAGTGCGCCACGAATCTTGTGCCAGATAGTCATAACCGTCGTCGTCAATAGCAGGGTAAACAGGCATGCTACCCAAAGCGCTTTGGCATGTCCCGTGTCCGTTTCGGTCATTTTTGCCGAAAATACAGGGCGTTGGGGGCCTGAGTGCAGCAGAAAGGCCATGCCGGGAAGGCATGGCCTTGGCAGGGATAATCAGTGGATGATCAGTTTGCCCAGCCGCTGTTACGGCGGCGGCCCGAGCGTGAACGCATGATCATGCCGGCAACCAGGCCGAGCAGCAGAATGCCGACCCCGGTAATCCACTGCTGGGAAGTGTTGTTGTTGCGCAGCATCACGTTCTCGCCTTTCACTTGATCCAGCTCGGAACGGAGCAGGCTCAGTTCCTCATTGAGGCGACGGTTGGCCTGGTCCAGGCGGATCGGGTCAGAGGCTACGTCCTGCAACTGTTCCAGCTCATCGCTGCGGGAGCTCAAGGCATTCTTCAGTTCCGAGGATTGCTCGGAAAGTGCCTCATGCTCGCCTTTGAGCTCGGCCAGCTGGGTGCGCAATTTAGCCGCTTCTGCCTTGGCCTGTTCGCTGGCCTGGTTGGCTCGCTCCAGCATGATTTCAGCGGTGGGGCTCTGGCTCAGATACTGCTTGCCAATGTAGCCCTCAATGTCCTTGTAGCGGATTTTTGCCCAGTCACCGTCGAAGCCGAGAAACTCGATGCGGGTGCCGCTCTTGATGCCCCGGTGCAGAATGCGGCCAGCGGGGTTGGCAGATGAGCGAATCGGTACATAGATGCTGTCATCTACCCAGGCAGTGGAGGCAACAGCCGTATGGCTGGCTACCATTATTGCCAGGAAACAAACCAGTCTTGCGAGCATGGGGGTCTTTACTCCTTGATGTCAGGCCGCGCAGTCTAGAGAAGTCATCAGGGTTGCGGCGCTACCATAATCACATTTCGCGCTGCGGGCCGTGGTGTCTTTGTAAAAAATGGCAAACCGTCCCGCTGAAGGTCAGGGCAGTACCTTCTTGAACGGTTTCACCGTAACGCCAGCGTAAACACCGGCAGCAATGTAGGGGTCCGCATCCGCCCATTGTTGGGCTGCTTCCAGGGAGGCGAATTCGGCGACGACCAATGAGCCGGTGAAGCCGGCCTCACCGGGATCGTTGCTGTCGATGGCCGGGTGCGGGCCGGCCAGTATCAGCCGCCCCTGTTCTTTCAGGGTTTCCAGGCGGGCCAGATGGTCCGCCCGAGCCTGTTTGCGCAAGGGAAGGGAGTTTGCCACGTCCTCACTGATAATCGCGTACAGCATGGTTTCGCTCTTTATTCAGGGTTAACGGTGGTGTGCAGCCATGATGTCTTCCAGCTTGAGCCCGGTCAGCTTGCCGATGCGGCGAAACAGAAAGACCATGGCAAGAATCAGCACAATCATGGAGGGCACGACAATAACCGGGTAGCTCAGGGCTGTCATCTTGCCCAGTTCGGCATTGAATGCCTCGCTTCCCGGCGGGCTGGTCAGAATCACCTTGGCCAGCACGTAGTTGAGTACCGAGGACAGGAAAAAGGAGGCCGCCACCATCCAGGAAGCCTGCTTCAGGGTCAGCTCGAAGGCGCCGAGGTTGTTATTGTCTTCCAGTTTGGCTGCGATTTTGTCGGTATCCAACACCTTGTCGTTGTAAAGAAAGGTCTTTACCAGCGGCCAGCGGGTGCGCAGGGATACCACCGTTGCGATGCCCAGCAAGGCCGGAATGGCCGCCTCCTTCATGGCGATATATTTGGCATCCAGCTCCATCAGACTGATGCCGCCGGTCAGCAGAATGCTGACAATGCCCAGGCCAGAGAAGAAATTGGCCTTGCCGTTCTGCAGGAAATCCCGCAGGCCGTAGAGCAGGGGGAAGGCAAGCGCCACCACAATGGCCCACTTGGTGCCCAGCCAGTCATCCCCGGAGAGTTTGGCCAGGATCAGGGCAGGGATAGCGATATTGATCAGCAGGTTGGCCAGCAGGCTTTCCTGCTTCGGTGGCGTGGCGCTGGCTGGCTTGCCGTTCTGTTCCGGGGTGTTGCTTTCGCTCATTCGGGATTCCGTTTGATCAGTTTATGGCAGCCGGAGGGCGTTAAAGATGCCGATGAAGGGCTCAAAAATGCTACCCTGCGCCTTGATTCCCGTCGTCAGCCTGTTATGACCCATTGAGGGAGTCACGGCAGACACAACGAGAACCTTGAGAGGATCTGGCTATCTCCTGTAACCATACAATCGACTTGCACAGTCACAGTACGGCGTCCGACGGTATTCTAAGCCCTGCAGCGCTGGTGTCGAGGGCTGCGGACTATGGAGTGACCTGTCTGGCCCTGACTGACCACGATACCCTGGCCGGGTTGCCCGAGGCCCATGAGGCTGCCCGGGAGCACGACATCAGCCTGGTGAACGGTATCGAACTGTCCGTGCGCCACGAAAACCGCGAATACCATGTGTTGGGGCTGTGGTTGGATACCGATTGTGGTCAGTTGCAGGAAAGGGTTGCCGCCCAACAAGAGGCGCGAGTCAACCGTGCCAGGGAGATTGGCCGCCGTCTTGATCGTGCCGCCACTCTGGCCAACAGCTATGAGCGCACCTGCGAACTGGCAGGCACCGACGCGCCAGGGCGCCCTTTGTTTGCCCGGTTTCTTCAAGAAGCGGGCCGGGTGCGCAACCACCGGCACGCCTTCAACCGTTATCTGAAGCAGGGCCAATCCGCTTTTGTGGCGACGCCTTGGTGCACCCTGGAAGAGGCTATCGCTGATATTCATGCTGCTGGCGGCAGCGCGGTACTGGCTCATCCGCAGGCCTACAACATGACGCGCAAGAAGCTGCGCCAGTTTCTTGCCAGTTTCAAGGAAGCCGGCGGCGATGGTCTCGAAGTGGCCATGCCCGGGCTCTCCCCGCAACAGACGGCGTTGCTGGATGAATGCTGGCAGCACTTTGATCTGCAGGTGTCCGCCGGCTCCGACTTTCACTCGCCGGAGCAGAAATGGCTGGCACTGGGGCGGCTGCCGCCGGTGCCGAACGGCGCGAGGCCGGTGTGGGAAGGGCGGTTGGCTTGAGTTAACAGTTAATAGTGAACAGTTAACAGCTAAAACAAAGGTTTATCGCTGTTTTTTAAAGTTCACTGTTAGTATGTGGTATTGCCTATTTTGAGACTGCTTCCCGGCCGAAAATGGACTCCTTCTGGGTTTTCCGCTGTTCACTATTAACTATTCACTGTTAACTGCTTATTTATGACCGACATCCTCTACATCCATCCCGAAACGCCTCAGCCCCGCCTTATCCGGCAGGCTGTGGATGTGATTCGCAACGGCGGGCTGATTGCCTACCCCACGGACACCACCTACGCGCTGGGCTGCGGTATCGGCGAAAAGAATGCCCTGGATCGTCTGATCCGCCTGCGGCAGCTGGACAAGAAGCACCAGTTCACTCTGCTGTGCCACGATCTGTCTGCGCTGGCCATCTATGCCAAGGTGGAAAATCCGGATTATCGCCTGCTCAAGGCCCACACCCCGGGCCCCTATACCTTCATCCTCAAGGGCACCACCGAGGTGCCGCGGCGGCTGATGGACCCGAAAAAGCGCAATATCGGTATTCGCGTGCCAGATCATGCCATCTGCCAGGCGCTGTTGGCCGAGCATGGCGAGCCGATCATGACATCTACCTGCCACCTGCCCAACGACGAGTTCCCGCTCACTGATCCCCAGGATGTCCGCGACTTCCTGCAGGGGCAGGTGGATCTGGTCATTGATGGCGGTTTCTGTGGCGTCATGGAGACGACTGTGATTTCCATGGCCGACGGTGATGGCCCGGAAGTGATCCGGGGAGGGGCCGGGCCGGTGGACAGTATTTACTGAATGTCGCCCTGGCTGGCTATGTTTTACCCAGAGTGCCGCAAAGGGCCTGCTTGCCACTGTCCCTGATACCCCGGTTCACCGTATAATCGCGGGCTTTCCCCCGCGTGATGCCCGTCGCATCGTGCGGCAGATCGGGTTTAGTGCGCTCCTGCCTGTGAGCAATACACAGCGGCGTGCGGGTATAACCCAAACAAGATTCTAAGGAGTAGGCTTTGAGTTCCGTGGTTCCTTCCCAGCGAGTTGTTTCCGGCATGCGTGCTACCGGCCGCCTGCATCTGGGTCATTACCATGGCGTGCTGAAAAACTGGGCGCGTCTGCAGCACGAGTATGAATGCTTTTTCTTTGTGGCAGACTGGCACGGACTCACCACCGAATACGAAAATCCACACAATATTGAACAGCATGTTTGGGATCTGGTTATTGACTGGCTGGCTGCCGGGGTGAACCCCGGCTCAGCCACTCTGTTTATCCAGAGCCAGGTGCCGGAGCACGCCGAACTGCATCTGCTGTTGTCCATGATGACGCCGCTGTCCTGGCTGGAACGGGTGCCCACCTATAAGGACCAGCAGGAAAAGCTGCGCGAGAAGGATTTGAGCACCTACGGTTTCCTGGGTTATCCGCTGCTGCAATCTGCCGACATCCTGGCTTACCGGGCCGGGCAAGTCCCTGTGGGCGCCGATCAGGTGGCGCATGTGGAACTTACCCGGGAAGTGGCGCGCCGCTTCAATCACCTCTATGGCCGGGAGCCGGGTTTCGAGGAAGCGGTGGATGCAGCCATCAAAAAGATGGGCAAGAAGCAGGCAAAGGTCTACCTGAATCATCGCCGCCAGTACCAGGAAAAGGGCGATGAAGCCTCCCTGGAGACTGCGCGCGCCTTGGTGGAAAGTCAGCAGAACATCACCCTGGGAGACAAGGAACGGTTGATGGGCGACCTGGAGGGCGGTGGCAAGGTAATCCTGCCCGAGCCCCAGGCGCTGCTCACTCCCGCCTCCAAGATGCCGGGGCTGGACGGGCAGAAAATGTCCAAGTCCTACGGCAACTTCATCACCATGCGTGAGGAAGAGGCAGATATCGACAGCAAGATTCGCCGTATGCCCACCGACCCGGCCCGGGTTCGCCGTACCGACCCGGGTAACCCGGATAACTGCCCGGTATGGCAGTTCCACATGGTCTATTCCGATGACAACACCCGCCAGTGGGTGAAAGAGGGCTGCACCAGCGCCGGTATCGGTTGTCTGGATTGCAAGAAGCCTATCATCGAGGCAGTCCAGGAAGAGCTGGAGCCGATCCGCAAGCGTGCCGAGGAGCATCTTCGCAACCCGGATCTGGTCCGCACTCTGGTCGCTGAAGGTTGCGAGGAAGCCCGCGAGGCTGCTCGCGCTACCCTGGAAGAAGTCCGCGCCGCCATGGGCCTCAATTACCGCTGAGGCGCCGTGGCGCACTCGGGAGAGAAGATGACTGAACCGGCAGAACCTGCAGTCACACCTATAATGAAGCCGCTGCATCCCAGTCAGGCAGAGATGCCCTTTGGCTTGATGTATGGCAAGGCGATCACAAAGCTGCCGGACGACCTGTACATACCGCCCGATGCCCTGGAAGTCTTCCTGGAAGCCTTTGAGGGCCCGCTGGACCTGCTGCTGTACCTGATCAAACGACAGAACCTGGACATTCTCGACATCCCGGTCTCCACCATCACCACTCAGTACATGGAGTACGTGGAGTTGATGAAGGCGATGAACTTCGAGCTGGCAGCGGAATACCTGGTGATGGCCGCCATGCTCGGAGAGATCAAGTCGCGCATGCTGCTGCCTCGCCAGAAAGAGGACGAGGAAGACGAAGAACATGATCCGCGTGCAGAGCTGATTCGTCGTCTGCAGGAATACGAGCGCTTCAAGCAGGCAGCAGAAGACATCGACCAGCTGCCGCGCCTGGAAAGGGATATTTTTCCGGCAGAAGCCAAGCGGCCAGAGTTTACCCGGGAAAAGGCGCAGCCTGATGTGGACATGCGTGAGCTGCTGCTGGCCTTGAAGGAGGTCATGCACCGGGCCGATATGTTCGAGAGCCATCAGGTGTCACGTGAAAAGCTGTCTACCCGGGAGCGTATGGCCAATGTGCTGGACAAGCTCAAGGGCCGGGACTTTGTGCCCTTCGTGGAGCTTTTCACCCCTGAAGAAGGCCGGCTTGGCGTCGTGGTCACCTTTCTGGCCACGCTTGAGCTGGTCAAGGGCAGCCTGATTGAGCTGGTACAGAACGGGCCCTTCGCTCCCATTCATGTGAAAGCGAAGACCCTGGTGCTGGAAGAATCTGATGTGCTGGCCCAACTTGAACTGGAAGACGAACCCGATGACGGCGTGGATGATGAACCCGATGCCCATGACGGAACCGAGGGGTAGCTGTGGAAGCTGAACAGATAAAAAGAATCATTGAGGCTGCCATTCTGGTCGCGGAAGGACCGCTTGACCGGGATGCACTGCAGGCGCTTTTTGATGAGGAAGATCGCCCCAGCAAGCAGGATCTGGGCAAATATCTGGAAGAGATCGGTGAGGCCTACACTGACCGGGGCATCTTTCTTAAAGAAGTGGCTTCTGGTTTTCGTTTCCAGGCTCGCCCGGAACTGGGCCAGTGGGTCAGCCGCCTGTGGCAGGAAAAGCCCCCCCGATACAGTAGGGCCATTCTGGAAACCCTGGCACTGATCGCCTATCGCCAGCCCATTACCCGTGGCGAAATCGAAGAAATTCGTGGTGTTTCAGTAAGCTCTCATATCGTTAAAAGCCTGCTGGAGAGAAACTGGGTACGCGTGGTTGGGCACCGGGATGTGCCGGGCCGGCCGGCCATGTTTGCCACCACCAAGCAGTTTCTCGACTATTTCGATCTGAAGAGCCTGGAGGACCTGCCATCGCTGTCCGAGATCCGCGACCTGGACAAGATCAATGAAGAGCTGGCACTCAGCGATGTGCCGCCCGCCAAAGCGGGCCCGGGCGACATGGATGAGGCGCCGGAAGGTGAAGATGGCCATGGTCTGCTCGACGATGAGCGTGAACAGCGCCTGCCAGGCGACCAGGAAGCCTTCCCGGGTCTGGAGCAGGAACCGGAAATTGATGATGACACCTTGATGAGCATGGACAAGGTGGATTCGGTGTTATCCGGCTTCGAGCAGGAATTCCGCCGCAAACCGGCTGCCGACAAGGATAAGCAGGCAGCCGTTGCTATCGATGAAAGTGTGGCCGAAGAGGCCGAGACGGCTGACAATAGCCCCAATGACGCTGACGGCGAGGATGCCGCTGCGGAAAATAGTGCAGAGGACAGCCAGACACGTCATGACTGAAACTGAAAAATTGCAGAAAGTGCTGGCGCGAGCCGGACTGGGCTCCCGCCGGGAGCTGGAGAAATGGATTGCTGATGGCCGGGTTTCGGTCAACGGCGCGGTGGCAACCCTGGGTGACCGGGTTGGCAGCGAAGACACCCTACGCGTAGATGGCAGGATTATTAAAGTGAAGGCGGAAGAAGAAATCGTTCAGCGCGTGATCATGTACCACAAGCCACCCGGCGAAGTGTGCTCCCGAAACGATCCGGAAGGGCGCGCCACGGTGTTTGATAACCTGCCGCGACTGCAGGGCATGCGCTGGGTACAGGTAGGGCGTCTGGACATCAATACCACCGGCCTGCTGTTGTTCACCACCGATGGTGAGCTTGCCCACCGCCTCATGCATCCATCCAACGGTTTCGTGCGAGAGTACGCCGTGCGTGTGCGTGGCGGTATGACCCCGGAAAAGCGTCAGGCCATGCTCGATGGCGTGCTGTTGGAAGATGGTGTCTCCAAATTCGACAGCATCGAAGATGCCGGCGGCGCGGAAGAGGGCGCCAACCACTGGTACAAGGTGACACTGACCGGGGGCAAATACCGGGAAGTGCGCCGTCTGTTCCAGTCTCAGGATCTGGATGTGGCGCGCCTGATGCGGATCCGCTTCGGCGATCTGACCTTGCCGCCCCAGTTGCGTCAGGGCCGCTGGATGGAGCTTGAGCCCGAACAGATTCAGGCCCTGATCGGCAAGGTGGAGCTCAAGGGCAAGAAATACACCGGCCTCTACGGCCGCGCCCGCCTGCGCCACCAGCGCGCTGGCAGCAAGCCGCCTCGCAAGGCTCGCGGCCCTTACCGCCGTTAAGTCTCTTCTCTAGGAGCGCCTCTTGAGGCGCGAATCCCCGGATCGTGGCAATCGCGGTTCGTGGCTCGAGCGCCGCTCCTACGGAAGCCTCATGACACGTCCCACCAGGGCCGGCAGTGCCGTCTCCACCCTCAGAATCCGCGCCCCGAAACTGTGGCAGGCAAACCCGTGTCGCTGCAGCATCTCTACTTCGTAATCGGTCCAGCCACCCTCAGGGCCGATGGCCAGGGTCACAGGCTCGGTGAGATCGCCCGGCATGGGCGGGTAATCGCCCGGATGGGCGAGGATACGTTGGCCCGGGCCGGCCCAGGCGTTCAGGTTATCTTCCACGAAGGGTCTGAAACGCGGGGCGAGAACCAGCTCCGGCAGGGTGGTGTCACGGGCCTGCTCCAGTCCCAGCAGCATTTTTTCGCGGAGCAAGTCGGCTTTCAGGTTGGGGGTTTGCCAGTAGCTCTTGTCCACCTTCCAGCTATTGATCAGCACGATGCGCTTGATGCCAAGGCTGGTCGCGTCAATCAGAATCCGCTTGAGCATCTTGGGGCGCGGCAGCGCCAGCAGCAGGGAAAGTGGCAGAGGAGGGGAGGGGCGAGAATCCTCTTTAAATAAAACATGTATCTCATTGTTTTCTATTGATTCTATCTGCGCTTTTCCCATGCCGTCACCAACGATCCCGGCCCGGCAGCTACCCCCTTCCGCCAATCCCAGAATGTCGCGCACATGGCGGCACTGGCGCTCGTCCAGACGCCAGAGATTGCCATGAAGATGTTGATGAGGGTGCAGCAGCAGCAGATTCATGGGGCCGATTATGGCACAGCCTGCCCGGGAATCCGCGCTCAAATCCTCACAGCAAAGTGACGTAAATCGCTGTTTACTTGGCTGTTCTCGCCCTTTGCCGGGTGGCGCAGCCTTGCTAAATTGCCTGCATTAAGCCTTACCCGCTGCAGGAGCCTGCCTGTAGTGAGGGTGGAGATTGGCCCGCGGGTAACTGGCGGCCTCTTCGGGCCGCTGGTAGAGTGTGCCGCCCGTTCACCCGTTCGATTAACTGTTCAAGTGTGGAGAGTTTCATGCAGTTTCAGGGTACTGACCAATATGTGGCCACCGACGACCTGAAAATGGCCGTTAACGCAGCGATCGCCCTCAAGCGCCCGTTGCTGATCAAGGGTGAGCCGGGTACCGGCAAGACCCTGTTGGCAGAACAGGTGGCCGAGTCCCTGGGCCTGCCGCTGCTGTCCTGGAATATCAAATCCACCACCAAGGCCCAGCAGGGGCTGTACGAGTACGATGCAGTATCACGCCTGCGTGACTCACAGCTCGGCGCCGAAGGGGTGGAAGATGTGGGCAATTACCTGAAAAAAGGCAAGCTGTGGGAAGCCTTCACCCATGAAGGGCAGGTAGTGCTGCTGATCGACGAGATCGACAAGGCCGACATCGAGTTCCCCAATGATCTACTGCAGGAACTGGATCGCATGGAATTCTTCGTCTACGAGACCGGGGAAACCATCCGCGCCGAGCAGCGCCCGATCGTGATCATTACCTCCAACAACGAGAAAGAGCTGCCCGATGCTTTCCTGCGTCGCTGCTTTTTCCATTACATCAACTTCCCCGATGCCCAGACCATGCAGGCCATCGTGGATGTGCATTTCCCGGAGATCAAAAAGAACCTGGTCACCGAGGCCCTGGAAATCTTCTTCGACCTGCGCAAAGTGCCCGGCCTGAAGAAAAAGCCATCCACCAGCGAGTTGATCGACTGGCTCAAGCTGCTCATGGCTGACGATATTCCGGCGGACATCCTGCGCAACCGCGACACCAAAAGCGCGGTGCCGCCGCTCTACGGTGCGCTGCTGAAGAACGAGTCGGACGTACAACTGCTTGAGCGCCTGGCGTTCATGAACCGTCGCGAAAGCTAACCGCAACGCTGGCTGATTATGCTGATTGGTTTCTTCGAAAATCTGCGCCGTTACCGGGTTCCGGTGACTCTGCGCGAACTGCTGGATCTCTTTGATGCGCTGCAGGCCCACGTGGCCTTCGGCTCCATCGAGGATTTCTATCTGCTCAGCCGGGCGGTAATGGTCAAGGACGAAAAGTTCTACGACCGCTTCGACCAGGCCTTTGCCAACTACTTCGAAGGGCTGGAAAACCTGGAGCCGGACTGGCTTAACAAGGTGATCCCGGACGAGTGGCTGCGCAAGGAGCTGGAGAAGAACCTGAGCCCGGAAGAGTTCGAGAAGCTCAAGGGCCTGGGTAGCCTGGAAAAGATCATGGACGAGCTGCGCAAGCGGCTCGAAGAGCAGGAAAAGCGCCACCAGGGCGGCAACAAGTGGGTCGGCACCGGCGG
The DNA here is from genome assembly GCF_947258575.1 of uncultured Alcanivorax sp. Taxonomy (GTDB): domain Bacteria; phylum Pseudomonadota; class Gammaproteobacteria; order Pseudomonadales; family Alcanivoracaceae; genus Alcanivorax. The sequence goes on along the minus strand of NZ_CAMYIV010000003.1, from coordinate 15,095 downwards.
CACCAGCCCCTTTGGTGGCTATGGCGCTAACCCGGAAGGGGTGCGCATGGTCGGGCCATCGCGCAACAAGCGGGCGGTAAAAGTCTGGGAAAAGCGCGAATTCCGCAACCTGGACGATTCCGTGGAGCTAGGCACGCGTAACATCAAGCTGGCCATGCGTCGCCTGCGTAAGTTTGCCCGTACCGGTCGCGATGAAGAGCTGGATATGGATGACACCATCCGCTCCACCGCCCGCAACGCCGGTCTGCTCGACATCAAGATGCGTCCGCAGAAGGAAAACCGCGTCAAGGTGCTGATCTTCTTTGATGTAGGTGGCTCCATGGACCCCTACATCAAACTCTGTGAAGAGCTGTTCTCCGCCGCCCGGATGGAGTTCAAGCACATGGAATATTTCTACTTCCATAACTTCATCTACGAGTATGTGTGGAAGGACAATCGCCGTCGCTGGGACGAGAAGATTTCCACCTGGGACGTGCTGCATAAATACGGCAGTGACTACAAGGTGATCTTCGTGGGCGATGCGGCCATGAGCCCCTACGAAGTGAACTCCGTGGGCGGCAGCGTGGAGCACTGGAACGAAGAGGCCGGCGCTGTCTGGTTCCAGCGCGTCATGGAAACCTACGAGAAAGTGGCCTGGCTAAACCCGGAGCCGGAGCGCGCCTGGCAGATGACCACCTCCACCCAGTGGATCAAGCAGCTCAGCGAGCACAAGATGTATCCGCTCACCATCGAAGGCCTGGAAAAGGCCATGCGTCACCTGAGCAAATAAGCCTTTTTGTAGGAGGCTGCCTGCCGCCGAACCGGGTTGGGAAGGTTCGGCCGCAGGCAATTTATTCTCCACGCTCCTTCAGGCACAAAAATCTGCATTCCGCTCGTCCGCCCACCCTCGAATTTTGCCGCACTAAACATTTCGTCTAGTAGCGAACAACGCCTGATATCCGTATTCTCCGCGCCTTTCGCGTTTCACGCCCCGGACAGCCCATAAGGCACACAACCCCGGGACGCCGAAGCAAAAAGATGAACGCCCACCGTGATCCGGTGGACTTCAGGAGAGATTTCCATGTCCAGGGTGCGAACCACCATCTGGGCGACCGTTTTCAGCAGTACCGTACTGGCCACAACAGGCCTGTACGCGGACACCACGCAGTCTGAAATCCGTCGTCTTCAACAGGAGCTGGATCAGCTCAAGGCCAACCTGACCCAGGATGCGCCAACCCATACCCCCTCAAACCCCGTGCAATGGCCCGGCTTCGCCGTGTTCGGCAAGGTCAGCGTGGATGCCATCTACGATGACAAGAACGCAGGGCTTAATGATCTGCTGATCCCGAGCACTATCCCTGCCGGCGACACCCATCAGCAGAATTTTGAGTTGCATGGCAAGAACAGTCAGCTGGGCCTGCGAGTGGGCGAGGGCAGTGGGCCTAATGCAGTGTTTGCAGTGGATCTGTTCGGCAGCATCGACGGTTACGATCTGCGGGTACGCGATTTCTATTTTGAATACGGCGCTCTACGTGCCGGCTACGGCTATACCGCCTTGCTGGATGGTGCGGCCTGGCCGCTGACCCTGGATTCCCAGGGCCCCAACAGCGCCATCTTTGCCCGCCAGACGGGCGTGCGCTGGCAGGGCGAACATCTGACCTTGGCTGTGGAAGACCCCAATCCGGAAGTCTATGACCCGGATAACCTGAGCAGCGCCAGTGGCCGCCGCCCTGACGTCATCGCCGCCTGGAATCAGCCCCATGGCCGTGGTCACGTGCGGACCGCGCTGGTGAACCGGGAAATAGGGGTGGAATTTGCCAATGGCGACCAGCAATACGCCAGCGCTACCGGCGGTGTTGTCAGTGGCACCCTGGCGATGACCGACAGCCTGACTCTGCTGGCCAGTGCCAGCTACGGCGAGGCCATGGGGCATTATTATAATGACCTGTCAGGCTTCGCTGATGCCGGTATGGATGGCTACGTCTTTGCTACCGATGGACTGAAGCCGCTTCTGGCTCAAGGCGGCTATCTGGCCGGGCAGTGGCAGTTCCGTCCGGACTGGACACTGGCCATTGTCGGCGGCGAAATCACCCTGGAAAAGGACGCCGAGCTACCCGGGAATGCCATGCGTCGCACCCGCTACGGCACCTTGAGCCTGATTCGCCAGCACGATAACAGCCTCAGTTATGGGGCAGAGCTGGCATACGGCATGCGCGACAACCAGGCAGGGGATCGCAGCGAAGCGCCACGGGTGCAGTTAAACCTGACTTATCGCTTTGAACATACTCACAACCGCGATCACTGATCAATGCGAAAGCGTAAAGAGCAGAATGGGCTCTTTACGCTTTTCTCAAAAGTGAACCCGAGCGGCATTGGCGTTCTTTGGCGCTTATTGTTCGTGGCCTCCACGGCTGGTGAAGCTTTCAATCAAATCCATGGGGAGCGGGAAAACAATCGTGCTGGAGCGCTCGTTGGCTACCTCGGTCAATGTCTGCAGGTAACGTAATTGCAGCGCCTGGGGCTGCTCCGAAAGCGTTTTCGCTGCTTCCAGCAGCACCTGAGACGCTTCCTTTTCACCATTGGCATGAATCACCTTGGCGCGGCGGATACGTTCCGCCTCGGCCTGACGGGCGATCACCCGCACCATGCCTTCATCCAGATCCACGTGCTTGATCTCTACATTGGTGACCTTGATGCCCCAGTTGTCGGTCTGCTCGTCGAGGATTTCCTGAATGTCGCTGTTCAGTTCATCCCGTGAGGCGAGCATTTCGTCCAGTTCGTGCTTGCCCAGTACCGAGCGCAGGGTGGTCTGGGACAACTGGCTGGTGGCGGCGTAGAAGTCCTCCACATTGATGACCGCTTTCTCGGCGTCCAGCACCCGGAAATACAACACGGCATTCACCTTTACCGAGACGTTATCCCGGGAGATCACATCCTGGGTGGGCACATCCAGTACCCGGATGCGCAGGTCCACCTTCACCATCTGCTGGATCAGCGGCACCACCAGGATCAGCCCGGGGCCTTTCACCCGGTAGTAGCGGCCCAGCATGAAGATCACCCCGCGCTCGTATTCACGCAGAATGCGGAACATGCTGATCACAAAGCCGACGACAATAATCGCCAGCGACAACCAGAAATAGGGGGTCATGATGTCTCCTCCTTGTCGTCCGGTTTCACATCCAGCATCAGGTCGCTACGGTTGGTGACCTGTAGCAACTGGCCCCGGCGTACCGGCTGCTGACTGCGTGCATGCCAGATTTCTCCGAGCACCCGCACCTGGCCGTTGTCTTCAAAATCATCCAGCGCTACGGCGGTTTGCCCGACCAGGGTGTCGGCCCCGGTAACCGGGGGGCCCTCGTGGGCTTTCACCGCCAGCCGTACAAACAGGCCCACCAGCAACAGCGAGCCCACCCCCACCGCGGCAATCACTGGCAGGGCAATACGGAAAGCGGGCAGGTCAGTATCCATCAGCATGATCGAGCCGATCACGAAAGCGATAACCCCACCGATACCGAATACCCCGAAACTTGGTGATATGGCTTCCAGAGCCACCAGCACCGCACCCAGCAAGATAAGCCCCAGGCCCACGTAGCTCACCGGTAACATCTGCAGAGCGTAAAGCGCCAGCAACAGGCAGATGGCACCGAGTACGCCCGGCACGCCCATGCCAGGGTTGGAAAATTCCAGTACCAGCCCATAAATTCCCATCAGCAGCAGCAAGTAGGCAATACTGGGATCGGTAATAATGGCCAGAAAATCCGTGCGCCAGTCCCGCTCCACCTGATGCAATTGCGCATCAGCCAAAGCCAGGCTGACCGCTTGATCGCCCCAGCTCAGTGCTTGTCCATCCAGCTGAGCAAGCAGGTCATTGAGGTCCGTCGCTTTCAGATCAATCACGCCTTTCGCCAGGGCATCGCTGGATGACAGGCTCACCGCTTCGCGTACCGCTTTTTCTGCCCAGTCCGCATTGCGGTCTCGCAATTCCGCCAGGCCACGGATATAGGCCACTGCATCATTCGCCCGCTTGCGATGCAGGGCCGAGGCACTATCCGGGCTGGCGGCAGCACTCTCTTCGTTTTCACTCTCATCATCGGGCGAGGAGGGCGAGGGCAGACCGCCACCCCCACCGATTTGCACCGGCGTTGCTGCGCCCAGATTGGTGGCAGGGGCCATGGCGGCAATATGAGAGGCATAGAGAATATAGGTGCCCGCACTGGCCGCTCGGCTGCCACTGGGTGATACATAGGTGGCAACCGGAACCCGACTGTCGAGAATCCCCCGAATCATGTCGCGCATGGCGCTATCCAGCCCGCCAGGTGTATTCAGCTGCAACACAAACAACGTCGCAGAAGCCTTATTGGCTTCTTCCAGGGAGCGAACAAACCAGTCACTGAGTGCCGGCCCGATTGGGCCGTCCAGGGTCATTACCCAGACAGAAGCGGAAGCAGGAGAGGGGGCGGGAGAGGGTGAGTCCTGGGCGGGTGACGCCGGAGCCAGCAGGAACAACAACGCCAGCAACACACAAAGGAACACCCTGGCCGCAAGCCTGTGGCCATGATGCGGTGTGCTTTGATATTCACGGCCCATGAGAGCGCTCCCTTGGCCATCTATCTAGCCCCATGAAAGCCCATCTCACGGGCATCTATCAAGCCCCTACGTGGTAGCCGCAGTTAAGGCCGGTAAGGCTGGCAGACACCATGAATCGACAAGCGTCGTTATCATTTACCAGAGTTCAACGCCAAAGGGCCTGACGAGCAGCCCGAGAACCACAAAGCAGCCCACACTGCAGCCCATGGAAACGAGAAAACTCCTAACGGTCCGGCATGATGGTGCACAGGTCGATGGCGTGGGCAAAAGTTGCTCCAAGTGGACGATCAAGCGGTTAGTAATATTGCGACCTGAAGCAAGAAGCTGAGTAGTAACGAGCATAAAACCGATTGACGCTCGGTTTTGTGCTCGTTACTGTTCAGGTCACTGCATCGCTGGATTCGCACCCTGCCCATGAAAAAACACACCCCACCAGCATCTCACTCCGTCCCCGCACTGGGGGAGCTCGAGCTGACTGTCCTGAATCTGCTCTGGGAAAATCCCGGCCTGTCACCGAAAGACGTCCATGCCAGGGTCGGGACGGAAAGGGGCATCTCCGTTAATACCGTGCAGTCCACCCTGGATCGTCTCTACAAGAAACAGCTCCTCACCCGAGAGAAGCAGGGTTACGCCTATCACTACACGGCCATTGTCGAGCGCGACAGCCTTATCGCCAACATGATCAGTGATGTGATGGGGCGGTTTCAGCTTGATGGCGCCGCTTCTATCGCGGCGTTTGTGCAGGCCACAGAGTCCCTCGCGGATGAGGACCTGGCGCGCCTGGAAGAAGAAATCCGAGCGCGCCGGGCCCAGTCCGGGGGCAAGCAATGACCGCCATGGTGGTGCTTGATACCGTCTTTCCTGCTGCCATGATCGGCTGGTTGCTCAGCCAGGTTCTTGGTGTGGTAATCGCAAAGTGGCTGACTCCTTCAGGCATCGCTCCCCGGATACGTCAGCAGCGAATCCTGATGGTGGCGTTTTCCGCTGTCTTGCTGCCACTGGTGATGATAGCGGCCATCCTGGCGGCGAACCTGTTCCCGTCCTCGGAATGGATGGCCAGCCATTGTGGCACCCATAGCCATGATCATATTCATGCCTGCTTGAATTCCGCCGAACAGGGCGCACTGCCTGCCTGGCAGGGTGCCGTTGCCTTGCTGGCCCTCGTTATGGTCATGGTGTCCCTGTTCCGTACGCTGTTAACGGAACGGCGCCTGCAGCAGCGGCTGCAGGCACTGATAACACTGTCCAATGGGCAGGGTAGATTCCGCCGTTTGCAGGACACGCGGGCAGTGGCGCTGGCGGTGGGTGGCAGCGAGCCAGCGGTACTCCTTTCCTCCGGCCTGCTTAACAGCCTGAATCCTCACCAGCGACGCATTGTGCTGGCCCACGAAAGTGCCCATTTGCGCCACGGCGACCCACTCCGAAATCGTCTTGTGGTGCTGCTTTTGGCGCTTTTTGTTCCTCCATTGGCAAAGCGTCTGCGGACAGCGTGGGAGAATGCGCTGGAAGAAGCGGCCGACGATGCCGTTACCCAGCGATTTGATCGATTCGACGTGGCAGAAACGCTGCTGCGGGTACTGAGTCTCCAGCAACTTCATTTGAAGGGGGCTCAGTCGGTAAACAGCGGGGACACCCAAACCCGCATCCAGCGCCTGATTTCACCCCATCAAGCAGATCCCACAACACGCCGCTGGTTCGAGTGGACCTGTCTGCTGGCACTGCCTGCCATGCTGGTTGCGGTGCTGGTTCAGCATCATGCCATCGAGACACTGCTGAGCTGGCTGGGAGCCTGAGATGCGAATCATACCGCTGCTGGCTATTAGTACTGCCGGGCTCCTGCTGGCCTTCCCGACCCCGGCGCTGGCCTTGAACGAGGGGGATGCCGTCAAGCAGGCATTACGCAATAGCACCTTTCAGCAAACCCTGTCCGCCAGAGAGCAACAAGCACAAGGGGAAAGCCGCGCCACTGGCCGCTGGTTCAACCCGGAGATCAGCTATGAGCGCGAAAGTCTGGATGTGCCCGGCGGGGAAAGCCGCGAAACCACACTGTCGCTGAGTCAGCGCTTTAATCTGGCGGGCATCAAACGCCTGGAGCGGGCTGCAGCGCGCCACCATGTGGATGCCGAGGCCGCGCGGACCACCCTGTTAAAGCGCGAAAGAGTGGCGCAAACCCGTGCGGCATTTTATCAGGCGCTGATGGCGGAACAGCACTATGCCCGGCTGGATGCGCTGTATAGCGACCTGAATCAACTCAGTAGCTCTATTCAGGCCCGGGCGGAAGCCGGGGACGCGTCCCGCTATGACGCCATGCGCATTGGCCGGGAAGTGGCCATTTATGCGGGCCGCCGCCTGCAGCTGGGCAGTCATCTCCAGGCGGAAAAAGGCCGCCTTGAAGTGCTCACTGGCGCAGATATTTCCTCTCTTGAGGGCGAACTTTTGCCCCGAAACGACGTTACTCCTTCAGAAGAAGCCGATCTGGCGTTACACCCCTTGATTGCCGCCTACGATGCCCAAGTAAGCCGCGCCAGTACCCAGGCCACGGCGGCGGGTCGCCAGCGCTGGCCTGACATGACATTGAGCCTGGGCCGCAAGGACGTGGATGAGCCGGGCTTCGAAACGGACGGCCATGTGGTGGCATTGGGCATGGAGCTGCCCATCGGCAGTAATGGCAAGCACCAGGCGGCGGCAAGCCGTTCCAGGGCCGACTTGCTGGAGGCGGAACGCCAACTTGCGGTTCAGCAATTGCAGGCAGAGCACACTGCGTATATCGAGCAGTTCCAGGCAAATAAACGCGCCAGTGAAACCCTGGCTCGCCATGGCGGTGACAGTGATGCCAGCGAGGAGGGCGCCTTGGTGACCACTGCCCGCGCTGCCTACAACGCCGGTGAAATCAGCATCATGGCACTGCTGGATGCCTACCGCGCGGATTATGAATTACAGGAACGCAGGTTGGAGCACGCTCTGGCTGCACGACAGGCTTACATCCAATGGCAACAACTGACGGGGAAATAACCATGCAAAAAATCAACGGCATCTGGCGTCCGGTAGTGCTGGCTGGCCTGTTCGCGGTACTGGCCGCCTGTGGGCAGGACCATGACGGCGATCATGGCCACGCCCACGAAGGCGATGCAGCCCATGCCCATGACGGAGAACATGCCCACGATAGCGCGCCGGAAACCGAAGCGTTCTATCCGGGAGACGACGCAGCCTCCTCAGATACAGCTTCCGATGAGCAAGCCAGCGATGCCACCGATTCCGAAGAGACCATGGAAGCGAGTCCGCAAACCGATGACCACGGTCACGCCCATGGCGACGACGAACCCCATGCGCACTAAGTCCTGTGTTCTTGGCATCCTGATGCTGGCGCTGGTGGGCTGCGACAGCCCCCAGCCCGGCAACGGCGATGCCGGGCATCGTGCCGAGCTGTCCTATACCCACTACACCGACGCCAGCGAATTGTTCGTTGAATTCCCGGCCCTGGTCGCAGGCCAGCCCTCCCGGTTTATTGCGCACTTTACGCGCCTGGCAGATCACCAGCCGGTGACTGAGGGCAGGGTGGATGTGGTGCTGCGCAGGGATGGTGACATCGTGGCCGGCTTTCGGGTCAGCAGCCCCACCCGGGACGGGCTTTTTACACCGGTGGTGACGCCCAAATCGGCGGGAGATTTCGATCTTGCCGTGATACTCCATACCGGCAACGGCAAGGTCACCCACGAACTGGGTCCGGTGACAGTATTTGCCGATGCGACAGCGGTGAACATCAACCAGGCCGCCGTGGAAGGGGAAATCAGTTTCCAGAAAGAGCAGCAGTGGCAATCGGATTTTGCCTCTGTACCCGCCAAGCCCCGACCCATGAGACCGTCGGCGCCCGGTTTTGCCACGGTCATGGCGCCTGCCGATGGCGGGGCGGATATTCCTGCCCCCGGCGATGGCTATTTTTCCAGCCAGGGTCTGGCCAGGGCCGGGCAACAGGTGGAAGCCGGAGAGACGTTGGGTTACCTGATTCCCCGTCTCGGTACCGGTGCCGACCTGGGGGAATCCCGGGTTGCCTTTGAGCGGGCTCGCAGCGCATTGGCGCTGGCAAAGGCCGACGTTCAACGGTTAACGCCGCTGTTTGAACAAGGCGCGATCCCTCGCCGTCGCCTGGATGAGGCGCAGCAAAGCCTGCGGGTCGCTCAGGCAGAATTCCAGGCGGCACAGTCCCGTTTGACACAGACACAGACGGGCGCCGAGGCATCCGGGCTGGCGCTGCGCGCCCCGGTGTCCGGCGAAGTCATCGACGTGCAGGCCCGGCCCGGGGCCTTCGTGCGCGCCGGCGAACGGGTCTTCCGCATTGCCACGCCCACACGGCGTTGGCTGCAGGTGCGGGTGCCGGAGCATTATGCCGATCAGCTCCATGCCACCAGCGGCGCCTGGTTTGACCACCCGGTAGCGGGAACTCAAATTCTGGACGGCACCACCGGTGCCCGTGTGGTGCAGGTCAGTGCATCGGTGGAGCCGAAAAGCCGCACGGCCTCGGTGACCCTGGAATACCCGAGAGAAACCGGGCCGGATCTGGTGGGCAGCCGTTTTGCGGCCCACCTCTTCACCCGCCCCGCAGAGCCCCGGCTGGCAGTGCCCCGCAGTGCCCTGGTGGACGATGGCGGCCGCCAGGTGGTGTTCATCCACAGTGGCGGCGAAACCTTCGCCCGGCGGGAAGTGCAAACCGGCATCGTCGATGGTGACTGGATAGAAATCGTTTCCGGGCTGAGTGCCGGGGAGCGGGTTGTCTCCCAGGGTGCCTGGTCCGTTCGTCTGGCTGCCAGTGGTGGCGACGACATCGGTCACGGTCACGCCCACTAAGCCCTTACCGCCCCAGGATTGCTCATGATAGATCAGATAATTCGCTGGTCGCTGCACAACCGTTTGCTGGTGCTGGCGACATCCCTTGGCCTGCTGTTGTGGGGTGGCTGGGCGGCACTGAAAACGCCCATTGATGTGTTCCCGGATCTCACTGCGCCTTCGGTGACCATTGTGGCGGAAGCCCACGGCATGCCGCCGGAGGATGTGGAAGCGCTGGTTACCATCCCCATCGAGAGCGCCATGAACGGGGCTGTGGGGGTGCGCCGGGTGCGCTCCAATACCGGTGTGGGCAACAGCGTGGTGATTGTCGAATTCGAGTGGGGCACGGACATCTATCTGGCCCGCCAGATCGTCTCCGAAAAACTGCAGGGGGCCATGTCCAGCCTGCCACCGGACCTGCCACCGCCCCAGCTGGCGCCGGTATCCTCGGTGATGGGTGAAATCCTGTTTATTGCCCTGCATTCGTCTGTCCATGACGAAATGACCCTGAAAACCGCCGCCGACTGGACCATTCGCCGCCGCCTGCTGGCGGTGCCCGGGGTCGCCGAGGTGATTCCCTTCGGCGGGGAAACCCGCCAATTCCAGGTGATCGCCAATCCCGAGCGGCTGGCGGCTTACGAGGTGACCCTCACAGAGCTGGCCGATGCGGTGCGTGACGCCAGCCGCAATGCGGCGGCGGGTTTCATCACCCACAACAACCAGGAATTTCTTATCCAGGGACTGGGCCGGGCCCGGGATCTGGACGCGGTGGGCGCCTCGGTGGTCACACGCCGTGATGGCATGCCAGTGCTGGTCCGGGATCTGGCTCGGGTCAGCATTGGCCCGGCGCCGCGCCGGGGCACGGCAGCCTATAACGGGGATGCGGCGGTGGTCATCGGCATTCAGAAACAGCCCAACGCCAACACCCTGGCGCTAACCGGGAAGCTCGATACGGTACTGGCAGATCTGCAGGACTCCCTGCCGGATGGCATGGTGATCGAGACCCGGGTGTTCCGGCAGGCCGACTTCATCAATACGGCCGTGTCCAACCTCAGCAAGGCACTGCGTGACGGGGCCATCCTGGTGGTGGTGATCATGTTTGCCTTCCTGCTGAGCGGCAGGGCCACCGCCATTGCCTTGCTGGCGATCCCGCTGTCATTGCTGGTGGCGATCCTGGTGATCCGCTGGATGGGCGGCACCATCAACACCATGACCCTGGGCGGCATGGCCATCGCGCTGGGGGCGCTGGTGGATGACGCCATCATCGTGGTGGAAAACATCATTCGCCGGCTGCGCGAAAACAAACAGGCCGGCACTGACCGGGACCGGGCCCTGCAGGTGATTTTCAAGGCCACCCGGGAAATCGAAGGCTCCATTGTTTTTGCTACCCTGATCATCATTCTGGTGTTCCTGCCGATCTTCTTCCTGGCCGGGGTGGAAGGGCGTCTGCTGGCGCCCCTGGGCCTCGCCTATGTGGTCGCCCTGGGCGCCTCTTTGCTGGTGGCGCTGACCGTGACGCCGGTGCTATGTCTGTTCTGGCTACCCGGTTCCAAGGCCATCGATAGCGGCCATGACACCCGCTTTATCATCTGGCTGAAAGCCCACTATCGAAGTTGGCTGGACAAGGCGCTTGGCAGCCCGAAGTCAGTGCTCGGCGGCGCTGTCATCTTGTTGGTGGTATCGCTGGGCTCGCTGGGCTTTGCCGGCCGTGCCTTCCTGCCGGCCTTTAACGAAGGCAGCCTGACGGTCAGCGCCGTGACCCTGCCCGGCACCTCCCTGGCAATGTCCGACCAGATTGGCAGCCGGGTGGAGAAAATCCTGCTGGCCCAGCCCGAGGTACGCACCACGGCGCGCAGGACGGGCAGGGCAGAGCTGGACCCCCATGCCCAGCAGGTGTTCGCGTCGGAAATCGAGGCCTCGCTGGTCATGGGCGAGCGCAGCAAGGAAGCCCTGCTTGAGGCGCTACGCCACGATTTCTCCGCCGTCCGCGGCGTCAATATTGTCATTGGTCAGCCCATTTCTCACCGGATCGATCACATGCTTTCCGGTACCCGCGCCAACATCGCCATCAAGCTGTTCGGCGAAGACCTGTATGAATTGCGCCGTCTGGGCAAGCAAACCGAGGCACTGGTGAAACAGGTGCCCGGGGCGGTGGATGTGGCCATGGATCAACAAAGTGAGATTCCCTTTGTGACAGTGCGTTTTGATCGGGCTGCCATGGCCAACTACGGCGTTAGCGCCGCCGAAGCGGCGGAATTGCTGGAGGGCGCCTTCACCGGCATTACCGCCGGCCAGATTCGCGAAGGGCTGGCCAGTTTCGATCTGGTTGTCAGGCTGCCCGAGTCGGCGGGCCGGGATATCGACTCGTTACGGCAAACCCTGATCAACCTGCCGGATGGCTCCGTGCTGCCGTTTGAGGCGCTGGCAGAGATTCGGCAGAGCAGGGGAGCCAACACCATCAGCCGTGAAAACGTGCAACGGAACCTGGTGGTCATGGCCAATGTGGCGGAGCGCGACCTGATCAGCGTGGTGGAGGATATCCGTGTGATTCTGGATGAGCAGCTGGAATTGCCCACCGGCTACCATCTGGACTTCGGCGGTCAGTTTGAAAGCGCCCAGGCGGCCAATACCCGCCTGATGCTTCTTGGTGCCGTGGTGATTGCCGGCATTTTCCTGCTGCTGATGACGGCATTCGGCTCTGCCAGGGATGCCGGCCTGGTGATGATCAACCTGCCCCTGGCGCTGATTGGCGGTGTCGTGGGGGTCTGGCTCACGGAAGGCATTATCAATATTGCAGTGGTGATCGGCTTTATCACCCTGTTTGGCATCGCCACCCGCAACGGGGTCATCCTGATCGACCACATCCGCCGGCTGATGAGTGAGCACAAGCTGGACCTTGAAAGCGCAATCCGTCAGGGCGCTGAAGAACGCCTGGTACCCATCCTGATGACCGCCCTGGCCACGGCACTGGCCCTGGTGCCGCTGGCCATGGCCGGCGGGGAGCCCGGCAGTGAAATCCAGGCGCCCATGGCGGTGGTGATTCTCTGGGGGCTGATCAGCTCGACTGCACTGAATATGCTGGTGGTGCCGGTTGCCTATCGGTGGCTGGGGGAACGCCCGGGTTAAGTCTGGTGCTACCAGAGCTCGATGCCGAAAGGCCGGACCAGTAGTCCGAGTACCACAAAGCAGCCAATCGTGAGCAGCACACTGCAGCCCATGGAAACGAGAAATCCCCAGCGATCCAGCAGGAACGGAAACAGGGCAAACATGGGTAGCGTCGGGATGACGTACCAGAAGGTGTACCAGGCGTGGTTGCCGATTTTCTCCACGGGCTGATTCCCCATATAGAGCCAGAACATGGCAAGCAGGGTTACCAATGGCAAGGCACCGATCAGGGCGCCCAGTCTGTCGCTGTGTCGAGCAACTTCAGAGATCAGCACGACCAGCGCAGCGGTAATGAGATATTTGAGGTAGAGGGGCATGCGGATTTCCCTTTGGTTTGGTTGCTCCTGAAGTATCCCGTTATAGTAGCAATTACTCTATTTACCATGTATGCACACCAAGTGGTGTATTTTATTATGATAATCAATCGGGTAGCACGAATGCCGTGTCAACTGTGCGCGACGCAACCGCTGCATCCCTGTTACATTATTGGTGGCGCCGGGCAGGGGATCACAAAATCTCTTTACCGACCGGACCATCGCTAAGCCACTCGCGGTCTTCCTCGCTCAGTGCGGTATTCTCTGGTGTACAAGCTGCCAACATCTCTTCCAAGGTCGGCATGGGCTTTGGGCGAATGATCAACTGCTCATCAGTCAGTTCCATATCAACGATACTTCCCACATCAAGACCAAGATGCTGCAAGACAGTTTTAGGGACTCGAAGTCCTGCGCCATTACTAATTTTCTGCACTTTCAATTTCATAAGCACCTCACACATTGGGTGTAACCTCAATTTAAATAGATAAATCACCCGTAACAACCATGTGGTAGTGATGGTCAAGAATTTAGCCATGCAATATATAGAGGTTCGGCCACGGACAAATAACTATGGATCTTCTGTTGTTTGGCGATTGCAATGATTTCACTGTGTGTGCACAAATGATCGGACAGAGGCTCAAATAGAGGGTGCCGGCGATCAATCCCTGATAAATAGCGATTAGCCCACTCCTCAAGTCGCTGGAACTCCTTGCTGTTTTCGTCGGGCGAGCCAATTGTGTCTGGAATAATCTGGTTCAATAACGCATATACCTGCCCTTGGTTCGTGGCGTGCAGCTCTGCTTCCTGCCTTGGCAAGCAGCACTTCTTGTATTTAACCCCGCTACCACATGGGCATGGCGCATTTCTTTGCAGGTGAGACATTCTCCACCCAAACGGAAAATGGGTATTATAGTCCGTGGATGCTCAGGCATCAAAAAATGATAGTTCTCACTTTTAGGTGAGACTTCCATGAGCAATGCTCGTCTTCAGGCATTTGGCGCAAAGGTTAGAGCAATGCGAAAGCAGAAAGGCCTATCCCAAGAGGAGCTTGCAAGTTTAGCAGGCTTGGACCGCAGCTATATGGGTCACATTGAGCGTGGCGAAAAGAACATTACTCTGCTCAAAATCTACCAGATTAGCGACGCTCTCTCGCTTCCTGCTGCTATTTTTCTAACCGATGAATGATATTCCTATCATGTAGAACCGGTATCAGGCTTTAATTCACTATTTTCGTTCAAGCGGTTTTGTGTCGTCAGGAAGTTGTAGGGGGGAGGGGAGGTTGAATTCATTCTCCAAGAACTCATCTAGCCGCTGCGCGATACGGAAGGCCTCCGCATTCTCCGATCGCTTGCCTTCAAGGTTTTAGACCTGGCAAATGAACTTGCGATGGACTATCTACAGGATGACCCGCTTGCCGGGTCTGAGCAAAACACGATAAGAAGCCCACGCTTAGCGAACCGCACATTCTTCCCAATGGCGTTCATAGCTGTAACGTCAGCCTTGCCTATCTGGGTTTGTATTGGTGTTTGTTTTTTCGCCCAACAAACTGCCGGAAACGAAAAGCAAGGCACCGGTGACAATAGCAATATCAGCCAGATTAAAGGCCGGCCAGTGCCAGTCCCGCCAATAGAAATCAAAGGAATCCACAACGTAGCCGCGAAATATTCGGTCAATCAGGTTGCCCATGGCGCCACCGAGGATAAGACTGTAAGCGAAGGCTTCTCCTTTATGACGATTTTCAAGAATCAGCTTGATCAGGAAAATCGAGACCACCACCGCGATTCCGATTAAAAAATAGCGCTGCCAGCCTCCGCCATTCGCAAAAAGACTGAATGCGGCACCGGTGTTCCATACGTGCACCCAGTTAAAGAACGGGGTCGCTGAAATAGACTCGCCATAGGCCATTGATTGCTGCACCAGCCACTTTGCAGCCTGATCTGACGCTGCCAGCAGGCTCGATATGGAAAACAGGGCATACGACGAGTGCTTGTTGCCAATAATGAGCAATTATTTAACCCTTCAACGCCAGAATACGCCTGGCCCCGTTAAGTACAATGACTCCCGATATGGTGCCGATAATCAGATCCGGATAATTGGACCCGGTCCACGCGACCAGGGCGCCGGCGGTGATGACCCCCAGGTTGATCACCACGTCGTTGGCCGAGAATATCCAGCTTGCCTTCATGTGCGCCCCGCCTTCCCGATGTTTGGATATGAGCAGCAGACAAC
>NZ_CAMYIV010000002.1 GCF_947258575.1 uncultured Alcanivorax sp. | reverse complement strand
AGTTGAGGCGTGTGGGGTTCTTGCTGGAATTAGCGAAGGAAACATGCACCAGCAGTAGGTGAAGCATCAACCAGATAATCCGATGAGATGCCGGTCTGTCTCACTCTCATGCAAAGGTAAGATCAACTGAATCGCCACCGGTTTGCTAGACACCTTTCAGCCATACAAAATGGTGGCCGCCGTACTGATAATCTCCTCAGGCTTAACGTAGCCCTGTACGTGGTACAGGCCCAGCTCGCTCGAATATCCATAGAAACTCCAAAACGGCATGAAAAAGCCCGCACAAGGCGGGCTCTGGCATGCAGTGAAAGGGGGGGGGAGTGTAAAATTCATGATCAAAAGCATCGGTTTGCTGTTTTGGGTTGCAAGTAGAGCAAGTAGTGTTAGTGGGTGTAGATTCAGTATCCTTCAGGAAAAGCTCATTATAGGGCGGTCGAGATTGAACAGGCTGGACGAGACTCCAAATCATCATCCCAACTATTGATGAATTTGACTTGAAGCATAGAGAATGGAGGGTGAAGGTGTCAGTTGTCTGACCGGTCGCCGAATCGATCAGAACCAGGGATTACAACAACTGCAGTAAGGCCTCCTACCTTACTGGACGTGTAATGAACCTGTCCCTGATAACGCTCAACTATTGCGTGGACAATAGCCAGCCCCAATCCATGACCGGGTGTTTGCTCGTCCAGCCTCAATCCTCGCTTGCCCAATTGTGAGTGGGCTGTTTCTGATACGCCCGCTCCGTCGTCGCTGATGATAATTTTTAACTGCTCTTGATCTTCACTCAGCGTGAGCTCCACCCAGCGGGATGACCATTTGCCTGCGTTATCCAGCAAGTTGCCAAGGATTTCGTTCAGATCATGCTCCTCGACAGGCCAGCGATGGTTTTCAGGCAGATCCGTTGACAATTCAAAAGATTTATCGGGGTAGAGGCGGCCAAGCATCCACAGCAGATCCCGGGCCTGTTTGATCGGACATACACTTTGGCCGACCTGTGGACCCGCAAACCGGCTTCGCCGCATTTCGGCCTCAAGCTGAGCATCTATGTCGTCGAGGCGCGCCGCCATTTCCCATCTCAGCTTCTCATCGAGCGGGCGACTGGTGTCTTCCAGGATCTGTCTGACAGCCGCTATGGGGGTTTTCACGCTGTGGGAAAGGTTGGCAAGTGCGTCACGGGAGCGTTCCAGCCGGTCATCCAGTGAATCCAGCAGTCGATTGAGTTGCCGGACGAGGGGCTGGAACTCCTCCGGGCCGTCTGCGTTAATACGGGAGAGCTCGCCTGACTGAAGTTTTTTCAGGTTCATCTGAAGGCCCGCTATTGACCGCAGGGCCAGAGTGATTCCCAGCCATATGCTCCCGATCATCAGAATGACCAGTAAAACCGAGACGACGGCAGTCCAGATATGGAGTTTGGCCTGGCTCCGATGAAGCGCCTCCATATCCTCGGCAACAATGATCACGAAGGGGTTTCCGTCGACCGTGAAGGCACGGCGATACCCAAGCATTTGGGAAGGCGCAGCTGGTACCTCAGCATCCCTGGCTCTCACGGCTCCCTCCTGCCCGGAGGTGAGCAACGGCCTCAGAATCGGAGTCCAGGTCTCCGGTGAGATGGACTGCCCAGACGGAGAAGCGATGGCGATGGCGAAGGCGTGGAGGAGCACTTCCTGAAAATAGTCGCCGGTCTGGAGTGTATCAATCTGGCCACCGGATTGGCGGATCTGGTGTTCCAGAAAAGCTACCTCATCTTTCAAGCGGCGTTCTACTAAGTCCATGGTCATCCTCTCCAGCAAGGCCCCATGGATGATCCAAGCCAGTGCCATCAGACCAATGCCGGCCGGAAGCAGCAGAATCAGGAGCATCCCCCTGACTGAGCGAGGTCTAACGGCTATCGGCATCGAACAGGTACCCCTGACCACGTCGGGTCTTGATGGTGTCCGGTCCCACCAGCTTCCTGAGCCGCCGCACATACGCTTCGATCACGTTCTCGCTGGGTATGTCGTCGATGCTGTATAGCTGGTCGAGAAGCTGTTCTTTCGAGAAAACCTGCCCGGGACGACTCATCAGACATCGGAGCAAACGGAACTCCGTACCGGTCAGGCTATGTTCGGTCTCGTCACCGGCCCTTAACGTCTGGCGATTTTCGTCCAGCTCGAACCGGCCCGCTGTCAGGGTATCCATTATTCTGCCTTCGCTTCGCCGGACGATGGCGTGAAGTCGGGCAATCAGCTCTTCGGTCTGGAAAGGCTTCGCGAGGTAATCATCGGCGCCGGCCTTCAAGCCATTGACCTTGTCCTGCCAGTCTCCCCTGGCGGTCAGGATCAACACCGGGAAACTGACCTTATGCGTCCGCCACTGTTTCAGTACGTCCAGGCCGTTGCCGTCGGGCAGGCCCAGGTCAAGAATACCGGCGCGGTAACTTTCCTGCTGCCCGAGGTGCCGGGCTTCCCGCGCTGTACGGGCGGTATCCACGCTGAAACCGGCCTTTTCCAGTTGGGCGCTTAGCCCATTTGTCAGCAGGTAGTCATCTTCCACCAGAAGTAATCTCATTCCTGAACTGCCTTTCTAAATTGAGCATCAGAGTCCGTCAGTGTCGCTGCCCAAGCTGAATTGTGCCAGAACAAAAAATAATTCCGATTTTCAGCCTGGATTCAGGTTGCTGAGCGATGGTAGCAACCGCTTCTGGATATTGCTCAAGTTTTGAGTGAGACAACCCGGCCCTCAGGGCCAAAGCTGTTCAAAGGAGAAGATATATGACCGTATCAAAATTCCTCGTTGCTGCCGCAACTATCTTATTGTCGGCGACCACCTTTGCCGCTGGAACCCATGGTGGAGGACATGATCACGGCGCTGCGAGTGGTGAGCCCGGCAAAGCCTCAGAGGCCAGCCGAACCATAACAGTCGAAATGTACGACAATTACTATGAACCGGAATCAATCATCGTAAGCCCCGGGGAAACGGTGCGGTTCGTGGTGGAGAACAAGGGGAACCTCGTTCACGAGTTCAACATCGGCACACCTGAGATGCATGAGGGGCATCAGGAGGAAATGATGATGATGGTAGAGCACGGCGTGATTCAGGGCGGGAAGCTGAATCACGACATGATGAGCATGGACATGGGCAACGGAAAAACCATGAAGCATGACGATCCAAACAGCGTGTTGCTTGAGCCCGGACAGAGCAAGGAAGTTGTCTGGAAGTTTACGGAAAAAGGCGACATTGAGTTCGCATGCAACGTGCCAGGCCACTACCAGGCCGGCATGTACGGTGACGTTAACTTTGAGTAAACCGGCGTACTGACAACCCCGCGAATGCACGGGTTGGGACTGTTTTCCAGCCCTGCTTCAACGAAGTGCAGTTTGGAGTAAGAAAAAGATGAAAACACGCCTACTGACAGGACTTTTAAGCCTGCTGATGCCAGCCATGGTTATGGCTGGTGAGTACGACCTGACGGTCGACCGGGTAAAAATTGATACTGGCGATTTCGTGAAAGAAGGCATTGGATACAATGGCGTATCTCCGGGGCCGGTGATGCGCTTCAAAGAAGGCGAAAACGTCAGGATCAACGTGACCAACAATCTGGATGAGATGACGTCCATTCACTGGCACGGTCTGATCCTTCCTTTCGATCAGGATGGAGTACCAGGTATCAGTTTCCCGGGCATCAAGCCGGGTGAAACCTTTACCTACGAATTTCCCATCCAGCAAGCGGGCACCTACTGGTTCCACAGCCACTCTGGTTTTCAGGAGCCGGATGGCGCCTACGGTTCCATCGTTATCGAACCCGAGGGGCGTGAACCGTTCCGTTACGACCGCGAATACGTCGTCCAATTGACCGACAAACACCCGCATTCCGGTGATCGCATCATGCGCAACTTGAAAATGATGACTGATTATTACAACCGCGATCAGCAGACCGTGGGCGAGTTTTTCTCGGATGTGTCCGAGAACGGTTTTATGAACACAGTTCGGGATCGCATGGCCTGGGGTGGCATGCGCATGATGAAAGCAGACGTCGAAGACGTGCATGGCTTTACGGGCCTGATCAATGGTAAAGGGCCGGACCAGAACTGGACCGGACTCTTTGAGCCGGGCGAGCGCATCCGGCTGCGTTTTATCAACTCTTCGGCGATGACCTACTTCGACATCCGGATTCCCGGTCTGGATATGACGGTTGTCCAGGCTGATGGCAACAACGTTCAGCCGGTCAGTGTGGACGAGTTCCGGATCGGTGTAGCGGAAACCTACGATGTGATCGTGCGCCCGAAAGATGAGCAGGCTTATACCATTTTTGCCGAATCCATGGGACGTTCAGGCTATGCAAGAGCGACGCTGGCCCCCGAAAAGGGTATGGAAGGGTCTGTGCCACCAATGCGTGAACCAGCGCGTCTGACCATGGCTGATATGAGCGGTATGCCCGGTATGGACCATGGCAGCATGTCTGGCATGGATCATGGGAACATGGATATGAGCAGCTCGGGAGATATGTCCGGGATGGACCACTCCAACATGGGCAGCATGGATCATTCCAATATGGAAGGTATGGATCATTCCAACATGAAAGATATGGATCATTCGGGCATGTCCGGCATGGACCATGGTTCCATGGCGATGGGGACAGAAGAAAAAAGCGATCCTTTTTACGCCAAGGGCAGTGGCCTCATGCCCAAAGCTGCCAATGGCGGAAAGTTCCTCTCTTACGCTGACCTGAAGGCTCAGGATCCGTTGTATGAAGTTCGCGAGCCGACCCGGGAAATTGAGCTTCGTTTGACCGGCAATATGGAGCGGTATACCTGGAGCATTAATGGCGTCAAGTATGAAGACGCCGATCCGATTCGTCTCAAATACGGTGAGCGGGTCCGTTTCAAGTTTGTCAACGAAACCATGATGACTCACCCCATGCACCTGCACGGTATGTGGTCCATCCTTGATGTTGGCGCAGGCCAGTGGAACCCGATCAAACACACGGTCAGTGTGCAGCCCGGCACCACCGTTTACATGGAAACCGAGGTCGACGCGCCCGGTCAGTGGGCGTTCCACTGTCACCTGTCCTATCACGCGGCCGCTGGTATGTTCCGCAAGGTCATTGTTGAAGGTGGGCCAGAGTCGACGCAGGCCAAAACAGACGTGATTGCCAAAGATGGAGGTGAGGTATGAGCTGTATTCGATCAATTGTCGCAGTCAGCTTCCTTGCCTCTATTGGTGTCTCAACGGCGGTGACAGCTCAGGAAATGATCTCCGACACCACCGCTCGTAAACAGCCGCTCACAACCTGGGGTGTTCAATTCGAGGAGTTTGAATACCGCTACAGCGACGATGACGAGGAACTGGGCGTCTGGAATGCGGATGCTTTCTATGGCACCGACGAGTTCAAAGTCCGGTTGCTCACAACCGGGGAGTACGAGATAGAGGAGCAGGCCTACGAAACACTGGAAAACCAGCTGGTCGGCCAGATCCCCATCTCCAAGTTCTTCGACGCCAAAGCGGGCGTACGTTTCGATACGCCCGAGGGGCCGGACCGTACATATGCCGTTCTCGGTGTAGCCGGGCTGGCTCCCCAATGGTTTGAGATCGATGCAAACCTGTATGTCAGTAAGGATGGCGATACGTCAGCCGAACTGGATGCAGAGTACGAGCTGCTTCTCACCAACTACTGGATTCTGGCGGCAACGCTGGATGCCACGGTTGCGTTTAGCGAGGACCGGGAAATTGGCGTTGGTAAAGGACTGGTTTCTACCGAAACCGGACTCAGGTTGAGCTATGATCTGATCGACCGTGCGTTCTCGCCTTATGTGGGCGTGGTGCATGAGCGCAAATACGGCGATAGTGCCGACTTTGCCGAAGCGGACGGCGGCAGTACAGCAGATTGGTTTGCTGTGATTGGAGCGCGCATCGCACTCTGATCAGGTACTTAGGGGCTAAAGATATTTCTTTGGCCCGTTTTTCTCGACATTGATGCAAGTGAGATCTACCCAAGCTAGCATTGGCTATTTATTGAGTATCAAACGCCGTTCAAAACAACAGGAGGTTGTATGAGCAGCACGCACGACAGAACCACGCGCTATCAGAAAGGCAGTCTTACACTTCCGGGAACTGTTATGCTGGGCACCGGTGTCATGATTGGCGCCGGTATCTTCGCCCTTACCGGGCAGATGGCGCAGATGACTGGCGTTCTTTTCCCGTTGGCGTTTCTGGCCGCGGCGGTAATCGTAAGCTTCAGTGCCTATTCCTACATCAAAATTTCCAATGCCTACCCGTCAGCCGGGGGCATAGGCATGTACCTGCACAAAGCCTATGGCAATCGGTTACCGACGGCTTTCAATGCTTTGCTGATGTATTTCTCGATGGTGATTGCCCAGAGCTTTCTTGCGCGAACCTTCGGTTCTTACACCATGCAACTGTTCGATGGCGATGAAAGTGGCCGCATGGTGCCCATTCTTGGCGTCTCACTAATTCTGGCCGCGTTTCTGATCAATCTGTTGGGCAACCGAATGATTCAGGGCGTGGCTTCCTTTATAGGTATCCTGAAGATCGGAGGCATTCTGGTTTTCGGGATGGTGGGTATCTGGATTGCCGACAGTGTTTCTGTTGATTTCTCTAGCCCCGGTGAGGCTGGAACCTTTGGCAATTTCCTGGGGGCAACGGCCCTTGGCATTCTGGCCTTCAAAGGTTTTACCACCATCACCAACAGCGGCTCGGAAGTCATAGACCCCAAGAGAAACGTGGGGCGAGCGATTATTATTTCCATCGCAGCCTGCGTGGTGATCTACACCCTGGTCGGTTTCGCCGTTGCCAGTAACCTGTCCCTGGCGGAAATCATCAAAACGCAGGACTACTCTCTGGCGGCCGCTGCGCGTCCCGCATTGGGCGACTACGGCGTCTGGTTTACCGTCGCCATTGCGATGATGGCCACCGCCGGTGGCATTCTGGCCAGTATTTTCGCCGTCTCACGCATGTTGGCCATGCTGACTGAAATGAAGCTGGTCCCCCACAGTCATTTCGGCATGCCCGGTAGCATCCAGAAGCACACGCTGGTTTATACCGTGGTGCTTGGGCTTATCCTCACGGCCTTCTTCGACCTGTCCCGAATTGCAGCGCTGGGCATCATTTTTTACCTGATCATGGACATTGCTATCCATTGGGGCGTTCTGCGCTATTTACGGGAGGATGTGAAGGCCAATGTGTGGGTGCCCACGGTGGCAATTGTTCTGGATTTGCTCGCTCTTGGTGGCTTCGTTTGGGTCAAACTGAATACTGACCTGTTTGTTATTGGCGTGGCGGTTGTCACCATGATTGTTATCGCAGTGGCCGAGCAACTGTTCCTGAAAAAGGCCACAGAAGCCGAAGAAGCGGGACACAAAGAATCTCATGCTCATCATCACTAATCACCAGAACTCGATAGGGAGGGATCGGCCATGACGGCTGAGCACACGGTCAAAGATCCTGTTTGCGGCATGTCGGTGAATCCACACTCGGCGGAACATCGCAGCGAGCATGGCGGGAAAACCTGGTATTTCTGTTCTTCGGGGTGCAAATCGAAGTTTGACGGCGACCCGGGACACTACCTCAGTGGAGAACAGAAACAGGACGAACCCGTGGCTCCGGGCACCATGTACACCTGCCCGATGCATCCGGAAATTCGCCAGCAGGGCCCCGGAGATTGCCCTATCTGTGGTATGGCCCTGGAGCCCGAGCAGGTAAGTCTGGATGACGGGCCCTCGGCAGAGCTCAAAGACATGACCCGTCGATTTTGGATTGGCCTGGTGCTGGCCCTGCCGGTATTGGTGCTGGAAATGGGCGGACATCTCACCGGCCTTGACCAGATCGTTGCCCCACAAATGTCCAACTGGATTCAACTGGTGTTGGCGACGCCAGTAGTGGCCTGGTGTGGCTGGCCTTTCTTTGTCAGAGGCTGGAAGTCCGTCGTCAGCCGCAATCTGAACATGTTCACGCTCATTGCCATTGGTACTGGCGTGGCGCTGATCTACAGCCTGGTGGCGACACTGGCGCCCCAGATTTTCCCCGACGCCTTTCGGCAGGAAGACGGTTCTGTCGCCGTCTACTTCGAGGCGGCTGCGGTCATCGTGGTGCTGGTTCTGTTAGGCCAGGTGCTTGAACTGCGGGCCCGGGAGAAAACCTCGGGCGCGATCAAGGCGCTGCTGGATCTGGCACCGGCGACGGCCCGAAAGCTGGATGACCAGGGCGACGAGTCCGATGTGTCGCTGGATCAGGTCAAGGTGGGTGATCGCCTGCGAGTGCGCCCGGGGGACAAGGTGCCGCTGGACGGTGAGTTACTTGAAGGCAGCTCCAACGTGGATGAGTCCATGGTGACCGGTGAGCCTCTTGCAGTCAGCAAAAAGTCTGGCGACCAAGTGATTGGCGGCAGTATTAACCAACAGGGCAGCTTTATCATGCGGGCCGACAAGGTTGGCCGGGACACCATGCTTTCCCAAATCGTGCAGATGGTGGCTAGCGCCCAACGCAGCCGCGCACCGATCCAGGGGCTTGCCGATAAGGTGGCGAGCTGGTTTGTGCCCACCGTGATCCTAATTGCCATTGTTGCCTTTATAGCCTGGTCATTCCTTGGGCCGACACCGCCCATGGCGTTCGGGCTGATTGCGGCGGTCAGTGTTCTGATCATTGCCTGCCCTTGCGCACTGGGTCTGGCAACGCCGATGTCGATCATGGTAGGTGTTGGCCGCGGCGCCCAAAGTGGTGTGCTGATCCGCGATGCGGAAGCCCTTGAACGCATGGAAAAGGTAGATACGGTGGTAGTGGATAAGACCGGCACGTTGACAGAGGGGCAGCCACAAATCACCCGAATTGTTACAGCGAATGGGTACGATGACGATGCTTTGATGCGTTTTGCGGGCGGACTCGAGAAAGGCAGTGAGCATCCACTGGCCCACGCCATTCTGGACAAAGCCAAGGGCATGGAGCTGAAGCTGCCGGATGCGGAAGACTTCGATTCTCCCAACGGTAAAGGGGTAACAGGAAAAATCGACGGCAAGCGGGTGCTGCTTGGTAATCGTCTTCTCATGGAGTCGGAGAATGTCGACACCACTAAATTTGACAGCGATGCCGACGAGCATCGCAAAGATGGTGCTACCGTGATTTTTGCCGCCGTCGATGGAAAAATCGCTGGGCTGTTGGCCATCTCCGATCCCATCAAGAGAACGACCCACGCTGCTATTGTCGCGCTGCAAAAAGACGGCATTCGAGTGGTCATGCTGACTGGCGATAACTACACCTCGGCCGAGGCGGTTGCTCGCAAATTGCATATCGATGAAGTGGAAGCGGAGGTACTGCCGGAAGATAAGGGCAAGATCGTCCAGCGTCTGAAAGATGAAGGGGGTGTTGTCGTGATGGCGGGTGATGGCGTTAACGACGCGCCTGCATTGGCAACGGCGGACGTGGGGGTGGCCATGGGCACCGGCACAGATGTGGCCATCGAAAGCGCGGGCATTACGCTGCTGCGCGGCGACTTGATGGGTATTGTAGAAGCGCGTCGTCTGTCGCTGGCGACCATGCGCAATATCCGACAGAACCTGTTCTTTGCTTTTGTGTACAACTCCGCGGGCGTTCCGATTGCGGCGGGGGTTTTGTACCCGTTCTTCGGGATACTGCTTTCACCGATCTTCGCGGCTGCTGCAATGTCGCTGTCGTCTTTCAGCGTGATTGTGAATGCATTGCGCCTGCGAGTTATCAAGCTTGGCCCTAAGTAATAATAGCTGGTGCCGTACACTATTGATCGAACCATAGAAGATGCTGATTTTGAGGCGGTTGACAAACGAGCGCGTCAGTCTCTCACGGATAACTGCTTCGGGGTGCTGATCGAAATCGACGTCAAAACCACGATGAAGGAGAAGCTGGGCACGGAAATACCTGCCTACCGGATCTTTGGGCATGCAATCCTAGGCCATCGGCGTGGAGCCTCGAGTAGGGGCTATTTTGCCATAGCTGGCGCCTTAAGCGACTTCATCCGTGATCTGTTGACCGTGATCAAGTTCCACGGGGTTTGCTCAGCCCGTTCAACTTTAATCCAACTCATTGTGATTAACTCTCTAGGTGTGTAAAGCCAACAGGTTGCTTATAACAGGAAGTCTGCTGATGCGCGGTCGCAGATAACGGCTTTGCAATCGCTTGAGAAGCAACTCGTTTCCCTGAGAGCGAGGTGCAACGATGGCCGTGAAGTTGATGCTTGCGGGGTTCTTGCAGGCATCAGCGAAGGCATCGTACAACCGCAATAGATCAAAGTGTCGATTTTATAGTTCTTAACCACGCCGCCACCTGTCGACATAAGCCTCGGTACCCAGCATGCCAACAGGCGCCTGGAATGGCATCGAGAGACACTTTCACGCTTCATCAAGTAATGCTATTGAAGGCTGTGGCGTAGCAGAAGAGCATGCCAGAGGGAGCAGAGCTGGCGATCAATAGTTACATAGCTCAATATTAAACGTTGACATGGGGGCTACCCCAAGGTTTATGTTGTTAATAGCACATTGCTTCGGACTATGCTGACACCATATGTTTATTGCTCGGTTTTTCATTAGTTGCCTATTTCTGCTTAGCATCTCCTTGCAGGGGATGGCAGCGGTGCAATTGGCGCAGCCTTGCCCCATGGAACAAACCATGATGCAGGCAGACATGGATGACCGTTGCAGCATGATGTCCGCCATGCCACAAAACGATTGTTGTCTGGATGGTGAATCCAACACGCACAGCGGCCCGGTTTGCAAGCCTGGCCAGGAGTGCCATGCTGGGCAGCTCTCGATCATGAATACGGCTCCGGCGGTTTCTTTTCAGGCAGCAAATCCGGCTACCCCTCATTTTTCTAACCCTCTCTATCTCCCCCTTGCCTTATCTACCATCTGGCGACCGCCTCTAGCACTTTCTCACTGATCTTTTCGGGGTCCGGCCTGGTCTGGGCCCACTGAGGGCGCGTTGCGCGCCATGATCCGTGTTGGAGTGACACATGTATTGGATATTTCTGAGCGCCGGCCGGTATCGGCGCGCACTCGGCTGGCTAGCGCCCTCCCTGCTGCTAGCTAGTGTCCAGGCGTTTGGGGCAGAAGGCCTGACTTTTAATCAGGCGCTACAGCTCGCCTTACGTCAATCACCGGAATTGCGGGCGGAATCGGCCCGCGTCGAGGCCGCTCAGCAGGCAGAAGGGCCTGCCGATGCTTTGCCCGATCCCACCCTGATTCTTGGCCTCGACAATGTACCTGTGGATGGCGCCGATCGTTACAGCCTGTCGAGTGATTTCATGACCATGCAGCGTATTGGTGTAACCCAGCGTTTCCCCAATCGCAGCAAACGCACAGCAAGGGCAGAAGGTGCCAGACAGCAAATCGGCTTAACGGAGGCCACGAAAGAGGCCACTCGTCTGGCCGTGCTGCGTCAGACCGCTCAAGCCTGGATTGAGCTCCACACTCTGGATCGTCAACTAGTCCTGCTGGAAGAACTCATTGCTGAAAATCGTTTGTTCGACAAGGCAGTGCGTGCCCGGCTTTCATCGGGTCAAGGAAAGGCTATTGATAGCGTGGCACCCAGGCAGGAAGCCGTGACATTACTGGATCGGCGAGATGCTCTTCTGGCCAGGCAACGCCAGGCTAAGGCTCGTTTAATACGCTGGCTGGGGGAAGCCGGCCGGCAATCACCGGCTGGCCAAGCACCTGATTTCGCCATCAATGCTGAACAGTTACTGAATAGCCTGCATAAGCACCCTGAACTTGAGATAGCGTCGCGTCAGGCTTCTGTCGCCCAGGCTAACGCGGACGAGGCTCGTGCCGCCAAGAAGCCGGACTGGGCTTTAACTCTGGCTTATATGAATCGTGAAGAATTCAGTGACATGGCGATGCTACAGGTCAATGTGGACCTGCCATTGTTCAGCCGGTCGCGCCAGGGGCCTCGCATTGCCTCGGCGGAAGCTGAGTGGCAAGCACTGGAATCTCGTGCAGAGGCGGTACGTCGCGAACATGAAGCGATGCTGCAGAGCGATCTGGCCGAATATGAACGCCAGGAACGCACGCTTGCCCGGCAACGGGAGCGACTGGTGCCTCTGGCAAAAGAGAAAGTGGGATTGGCTAGGGCCGCTTGGCGCGGCGGTGATGGCAGTTTGGCCGATCTTGTACGGGCACGTAGCGAATGGCTGGACGCCAAACTGAAGGAGATTGATCTCAGCGGGCAGTATGACCAGCAGGCAGCCGCCCTCCATTTTACCTACGACCACCACGGCATGGTGGGCGAGGAGCAAGATAATGAACATTAAACGCAATGCCTTGATCGGTTTGGCTGCCTCGCTGTTGTTGCTAGCCGGAATATATTTGGGCCGTTACGTCACCCCTTCGCAGAGCAGTATATCGATGGCGATGGACAGCGGTGAAACCAACAGCAAAGCGGATGAAAAGGAAGTGCTGTACTGGTATGACCCTATGTATCCCCAGCAGCACTTTGACGAGCCCGGGCCCTCACCTTTCATGGATATGGAGTTGGTGCCCCGTTATGCCAATGGTGGTGATGATAGCGATCAGCCAACGGTCCGTATTGATGCAGCCATGGTACAAAATCTGGGAATTCGCAGTGCCTCGGTGGTCGTGGCTCAGTCACAATCTCAGCTTGATGTCACGGGGTTGATTGCTTACAACGACCGCGCCCTGACACGCCTGCAAAGCCCCGCGCCTTCCTTCGTAGACAAGGTCTGGCCTCTGGCTGAGGGCGACACTATCTCCAGTGGTCAGCCGCTGATGCAATTGAGAGTTCCGGCCTGGACTGGAGCTCAGCATGAATGGCTGGCCGTGCTCGGCAGCGGCAACAACGAACTGATCGTCGCCGGGCGGGAGCGCCTGTTGTCATTGGGCATGCCTGCATCCCTGATCCGAAGTATTGAACGCCAACGTAAACCGCTGGAAACCTGGACGGTGACAGCTCCGCATGATGGCGTGATACGCAGTCTCAATGCTCGTGCTGGCATGACGCTGTCGGCCGGTGCTCCCGTGGCGGAGATTCAGTCACTCAACCCCGTGTGGGTGGAGATAGCAGTCCCGGAACGCCAATTGGGGCAAGTCAGTAGTGGTAACGCTGTTGACGTGACCGTTCAAGGAGTGAAGCCAGCACTGCGTGAGGGGCAAGTTGCCGACATTCTGCCTCTGGTGGATCAGTCCAGCCGAACTGTGCCGGTGCGAGTGACCTTGTCCAATGACGAGGGTGATCTGCGTCCGGGCATGAGCGCTCAGGTACGCATTCATGGCGAAGCCACACAGAAAGCATTGGCCGTACCAACCGCAGCCTTATTGCATACAGGAAAGCGCAGCCTGGTGATGCTTGATGAGGAGGAGGGTCGATATCGTCCGCAGGCAGTGTTGCCGGGGGGCGAGCTGGGAGACCAAACGCTGATCCTGGCAGGGCTGAAGGAAGACCAGAAGGTGGTTGTCAGTGGTCAGTTCCTGCTCGATTCCGAAGCCAGCCTGCAAGGCATTGCCGTTCAGGAGCTGGCTATGTCAGATGAGACGGAAATGATGAACGCACTGCACTATGCCGAAGGTGTTGTCGAGCAACTGAATGGCAGCAAAATAATGCTGGACCATGGCCCTTTCAAGAGCTTGTCCATGCCTGCCATGACCATGCGTTTTAACCTGGCGAATGAACAAGTAGGCAAAGGGATATCGGTAGGTGATCGCGTGCGCATTGGCATTCGTGATACAGACAAAGGGTTGATTGTGGAGCGCCTAGAAAAGCAGGTGGCGGAACAAAAAGACACCCAAGTGAATTCGTTGCATTACGCCGAGGGGGTTATCGAGGGGCTATCCGACGGCAAGGTCAAGCTTAAACACGGGCCTTTTGAGACGCTCGGTATGCCTGGCATGACCATGCGCTTTCGTCTTGCCAGCGAACAGGTGGCCAGCGATATAGCAGTGGGCGATCGTGTGCTCGTCGGCGTCAAAGATACCGATAATGGCTTGACGGTGGTGTCTCTCGACAAACAGGAGGTTGCACCATGATCGCTACCCTGATTCGCTGGTCGTTGGCTAACCGATTTTTGGTGCTGCTGGCGACGCTGTTCATGAGTGCGTGGGGGATCTGGTCTATCAACAATACCCCCGTAGATGCTTTACCGGATCTGTCCGATGTACAGGTGATTATCCGCACCAGTTACCCAGGTCAGGCACCGCAGCTGGTGGAAAAACAGGTTACCTATCCACTTGCCACCACCATGCTGGCCGTGCCAGGTGCGCGCACAGTACGTGGTTACTCGTTCTTCGGTGATAGTTATGTTTACGTGTTGTTTGAAGATGGTACCGACTTGTATTGGGCACGCTCACGGGTGTTGGAATACCTTAGTCAGGTCCAGTCTGAATTGCCGCGTACAGCACGACCATCACTTGGGCCAGACGCTACCGGTGTCGGCTGGATTTATCAGTACGCATTGATCGATCGCACCGGCCAGCATGATCTATCGCAACTAACCTCGATACAGGACTGGTTTCTAAAATACGAGCTGCAGACTCTGCCTGACGTTGCAGAAGTGGCAACCATAGGCGGCATGGTACGTGAATATCAGGTAGTCCCTGACCCGGTCAAACTCGCCAGCCATGGGATCAGTCATCAACAAGTACGCAAGGCGATAGAACAAGCTAACCAGGAAACCGGGGGAGCAGTGCTGACGCTGGGCGAAGCGGAGTTCATGGTGCGCTCCAGTGGCTACCTTCAATCACTCGAAGATTTCCGAAAAATCCCACTAAAACTGGTTGATGGAGTGCCAGTACAGCTTGGAGATGTGGCGCAGATTCGCCTTGGTCCGGAGATGCGGCGTGGTATTGCCGAGCTGGACGGTGAAGGGGAAGTCGTCGGCGGGGTCGTAATTCTGCGTTCAGGCAAGAACGCCCGCGCCGTGCTATCTGCCGTGCATGAGCGACTTGAGACACTGCGGGAAAGCTTGCCGGAAGGGGTTGAGATCGTCACCACCTATGATCGAAGTGAGCTGATTGATCGAGCGGTAACAAACCTCAGTTACAAATTGATTGAAGAGTTCATTGTAGTTGCACTGGTGTGCGTATTGTTTCTTGGCCATTTGCGTTCGTCACTGGTGGCCATCATTTCCCTACCGCTGGGAATCCTTGCTGCCTTTATTGTGATGCGTTACCAGGGCATCAATGCCAATATCATGTCGCTTGGCGGCATTGCTATCGCTATCGGCGCTATGGTGGATGCAGCAGTGGTGTTAATCGAGAACGCTCACAAGAAAATTGAGATTTGGCATCGGGATAACCCAGGGCAATCTCTGACTGGTAATGCGCATTGGCGAGTCATAGAGCAAGCAGCTGTCGAAGTGGGGCCAGCGCTGTTCTTCTCGTTGCTAATTATTACCTTGTCGTTTATTCCTGTCTTTACCTTGGAAGCACAGGAAGGGCGGCTATTTGGCCCACTGGCATTTACCAAAACCTGGGCTATGGCGGCGGCAGCCGGCCTATCGGTGACATTGGTTCCACTGTTAATGGGGTACTGGATTCGGGGAAAGATACCTTCCGAGGAAAGTAATCCAATCAGTCGCTTTTTGATTAGTTGTTATCAACCCGTACTAGAGCGAGTCTTGGCGTGGCCGAAAACCACCTTGCTGGTTGCCGGTTTAGTTTTTGTTACCGCCTTTTGGCCGCTAAGTCAGCTTGGTGGTGAATTTTTGCCACCGCTGGATGAGGGCGATTTGCTGTATATGCCAAGTGCCTTACCAGGCTTGTCAGCACAAAAAGCTACCGAGCTTCTACAGCAGACCGATAGGTTGATCAAAACGGTGCCTGAGGTGGAGCAGGTGTTCGGCAAGGCGGGGCGTGCGCGGACAGCGACTGACCCTGCACCATTGACGATGTTTGAAACCACCATCCGTTTCAAACCCAAGGACCAATGGCGTGAAGGCATGACAACGGAGAAGCTTGTCGAAGAGCTGGACCGTATTGTACGCGTGCCTGGACTGGCAAATATCTGGATTCCTCCGATACGCAATCGTATCGACATGCTTGCCACTGGCATCAAGAGCCCAATTGGCATCAAAGTAGCGGGTAATGACCTAGAGATCATTGACCAGGTGAGCCGTCAAATCGAACAGGTAGCCAAACAAGTACCCGGTGTCTCCTCAGCATTGGCTGAACGGTTGACTGGTGGTCGTTATGTGGATATCGATATTCGGCGTGGCATTGCGGCTCAGTATGGCCTCAACATCGCGGATATTCAGTCGGTGGTCAGTGGTTTGATTGGTGGTGAAAACATCGGTGAGACAGTGGAAGGGCTGGAGCGTTACCCGATCAGCCTTCGATATCCTCGCGAGTGGCGCGACACGGTGCATCGCTTACGCGATTTGCCCATAGTCACTCCCGAAGGAAAACAAATTACCCTCGGAACCGTGGCGGATATCAAGATTACCGATGGGCCGCCGATGTTAAAAAGTGAGAATGGCCGACTGTCTGGGTGGGTGTATATCGATGTTCGGGGGCGTGACCTGGCCTCGGTAGTGGATGATCTACGTGCCTCAGTGAATGATGGAGTCAGGTTGCCAGAGGGGGTCAGCTTGTCCTTTGCCGGTCAGTTCGAGTTCCTGGAGCGGGCCAATGCGAGGCTAAAAGTGGTGGTACCGGCGACCTTACTGATTATTTTCGTACTGTTATTCCTGACCTTTCGCCGTGTCGGTGAAGCCTTGCTGATTATGGCGACGCTACCGTTCGCGGTGACCGGTGGTATCTGGTTCTTGTATCTGCTGGACTACAACCTGTCAGTGGCTACTGGTGTCGGCTTCATCGCCCTGGCGGGTGTCGCTGCGGAGTTTGGCGTGATCATGTTGCTGTACCTAAAGCAGGCGTGGCAGGAGAGACAGGAGCAGGGCCAAAAGGGTGAAGCTGCCTTGATGGGTGCTATCCGTGATGGCGCGGTATTACGTGTTCGACCTAAGGCGATGACTGTAGCTGTTATTATTGCCGGCCTTCTTCCGATTTTCTGGGGGGGAGGCACAGGTAGCGAGATCATGAGCCGCATTGCTGCACCCATGGTAGGAGGGATGGTAACAGCACCTTTGTTATCACTTTTCGTGCTGCCCGCAGCCTATCTGCTGATGCAACGACGTGATAGGAATCCGGATTGACCAAGCTTAAAGCTTGGGTGGTAATCTCCTAGTCTTGGCGCCGGATCAGCTGCTGATCCGGCACTGATAATTGAGGGGGGGGCTGCGATACCCCCCCGAAACGAATAGTCATGTCCAGATGCCCTATGGATGGCTGGTTGTGGTAGAGAGTCACAGGGGTAATAACTTATTTCTCTATAGAACAATAGGTTACGATGTTTTTGGGGGATTTTGCACGTTTGTCTGCCAACCCTCAAGATGGCACCATTTACCTCCGGGCTGAACGAAGTGGCGGCGGAGATGGACGAGTTTACACAATCACTTATCGTGCAACGGACGAAAACGGTAATGTAGGCTTCGGTTCTGCCGAGGTTCTCGTTCCGCATTCCAAGGGCAAGTAGGGCAAGCAAAGCCTTATTCGTGATTAACCTGCCGGCCAAGATAAACTGGCCGGCAGGCTTTCTACGCTCAAAACCAGCAAGGAACAAATTTTGGGCGGCTTCAAAAATTGGCACTTATCAATTTATTACTTACCTCTTGAATTTATCCAATTTTTCCGAAAATGCTCAGACTTCCCTCGCTCTTTTTCAAGCGCTTGTTTAAGCCTGGAATTCTCATGCCGAACAGAGCCAAGTTCTTTTTTTAGTCGATCTATCTTGTTTCTCAGCAGGGCTTCAACATGCCGAGACTCCTCGGGTGTTCTAGCTGGAACGGTGACATTATCAATTTTTACGCTCGAAGCCCGGTCTCCCTCCCTCATACTAGAAATCTGGTCTTTAAAGTTGTTGTAAAGATACTGTCGGCTTACACCAGCCAGCTTGGCAACAGCTTTAAATGTGATCGTTTCATTGCTCTGCTTCAATTGATCAACCGCTTGCTCGACGGCTCTACGCTTTTGAAGGCTGCGCTCATCCCTGGCCTGACGCAAACCATCAAGGTTGTCTTCACTCATTTATCCTCCAGTGAGGTTTTGCGCGCTTGTTGCTCACGACCTTGATACTGGCCATCAGCTTCAATCGAAGAAACTATGTCATTAAGCCGCTTGTATATTTCCTTGTTTTTAGCAAGTCTGCGGCCTGTAATTTCAGACATACGACTTTGCTGATTCTCCTGCAAAGCCACAAGCTCTTCTTGCTGCTCTTCAATCAGATTAATTACTGCGCCTTTCTCATTCTTAAAGAAATCTACATCTTTAGCGTCAGCGCGGTAATGTTTGCATGTATAGCAAGCATTCGCATGCTCGCACCAATCACCAATTTGAGCAGGCATTGTACAAGCGCCGCCACACACCCGTGTAGCTCTTATCTGACCTTTTCTTACGAGGAGGTTGGCTACGCTTTCATCTACCTCCCCCTCAATTGTGTAAAAGCGGCCACCGCCATTTTGCAGAAGGGCTTTTTTCTTGAGCTCAAGCCGGTTGTTTATATATGCGGTGGCCATGTCAGGACTGGCATGTCCAAGCTCCATCATAATCGATAATATGTCATGGCCATCTTTGGCCATTGAGGTGCCTTTGGTATGCCTCAGAGGATGCCAGGAAAATGAAAGAGGGGACCCGTCATCAGATAATACACCAGTGCTTACGCATTGTTTTTTTATTTCGCCCATAGTGTAGGCGGGCGATGTAAAGCTTTCATGAGTGCCATTGAATACAGGGAAAAGGTATTTGGTCTTCTTTCCGTGTCGTTTAATAACTGCAGACCGTTGCTCTTCAATCGCGTTAATTATCTGAGCATGGTCTTTATTATTCTTGTGCAAAGGCTTTACATTCCACTTGCTAACTTTGCTCTGCCAGAATGTAAGCAGCATGAAATCTGCGTCGTTCGGATCTTCATCTAGACAATCAAACAAAATGGCATGGCCATCTTCAGACCTCATGCCAGCCCCCATTATCAAAGTAAAAACACATGGGGTAGGTGAGGGCGCATGCTTTACTGCGGAATAGAGCTCATCAACAATTCTCTGAGAGTAAGCACGGCCACCGCCTTCCTGCGCATAACCCAACCTTCCAAGACCTTCTTTATAATGCACATTCTTAATTTTCTTCGAAGATCGACCTGAAACAGTTAAGCTAGGCCAAATGTCAGGCCACTTCCTGGCTGCTGTAGCCAGCATAGCCAGTGTGTCGGTATACCAGTTTCTGCCATACAAGCCTTTTGCGTTCCCCCAATCAACAAACATATCACCAATAATAACATCCGTTATTGAGCTGGGAGATGGCCGCTCGAATGTCTCATGCATGAAATTACTAAAATGCTTGAGTCTCGCAACATAGCCGGTAAGTGTTTTGGGGCCCAATTCTCCGTGCGTGACCTTGTCGACAATGTGTTCTCTGACAGCATCCCTTAACCACTCCGGGAACTGGTATAAATTGGCGTAGCTACTTTTTTGCTTCTGGAGATCCTTGTACCTTACGTGATACTCAGAGTACAAGTCATCGAAGAGCAATATATTCCGTTTTCTTAGGCTTTTAAATTGGTCGCGCTGAATAATTATTTTTTTATGGAAGTCGCCAACAACAGTAATTTGTGGGGAGGTGTATTCCTTTTCCTTCAACTCGCCCGACTTAGTGTACTGTATTTTCACCATCGCCCTGTTAGGGTTTTCATCGAACAACATAAAATGTGCAATCAGATCTTTATTGTGGCCTTTCTTGTTAGGACCAATTGAGCCTTTTTGTGGGAATTCTGGATGAGGAATATCGGCTATGCATGTCACCCCAAATTTTTGCAGCGTATTCTCACAGC
This sequence comes from uncultured Alcanivorax sp., assembly GCF_947258575.1. Taxonomy (GTDB): domain Bacteria; phylum Pseudomonadota; class Gammaproteobacteria; order Pseudomonadales; family Alcanivoracaceae; genus Alcanivorax. The sequence continues at coordinate 450,533 of NZ_CAMYIV010000002.1, read as the reverse complement.
ATGCCATCAACCAGCTCATTGGGAGTCTTCTTCTTTGGACTATAGACTGCGAATTCATTCTTGGATCAGAAAGAAGGTTAGCCCAGTAGAGCTTGACCTCTAGTGAAGGTGTCTCAGGAATTCCAACAAATGAAATAGGGCTTCGGTCGGCTATATATTCATTAACGAAACATGGGGTCTCATCGAGAAGGCTTTTATTCCATACACTTTCTTGTGCTAATACTGGTGATATAGCGTTTAAACGTGCTTCCATTTGCGCCGAATATAAATCAGCGCCTTCCTTGTCATGTGAAATCAGCTCTAAATCCATTTAATGCCTCGCTCAGCCAATTGGGTGCCGGATTCCATAAATTCTTCAAGCCGCTCCTTCAGCTTGTTTGGGCCGGTCAGATGTAATTTTCTAACCTCACTACTAAAGAGGTGCTTATAAAAATCGAGAGTTGTTTGAGGGCTGGCATGCCCAAGTCGATCAGCAACGGCTAGCAACCCGTGCCCATCAGCGATAGCCTCACTAGCATGTGTGTGGCGAAAGTGGTGCCAAGTAAATGTATAGCCCGTACGTTTGATTAAATACGTTTTTAGATTCTCGGCGTAGCTCCGAGATAGGGCTTTTCCAATCCTGCCTTTCTTAACATTACAGAACACATATTCCGTGCCTGATTCAAACGCTGCCAGGTATTCTGTGCTTGTAATGTAATCTTCGTACATTTCAAGCAGGTAAGGCATTACAGGGATTGCTCTAGCACGCTTGGATTTGGCCCTGGCCCCATTTTCATTGTCAGATCGAGGAATTACCCAAATAACACCGTCAGCAAGGTCAACATCAGCATGGCGAAGTCCCAAAGCTTCTCCAATCCGCATTCCGGTGTTGTAGAGGAGGGTGACAAGAAAGGCGTCGCGGACCAGGCTGCATGCCTTTATGAGCTCCAGAACCGCCTCAGGCGACATCCTTTTTTCAGTTACTCTCTTCCTTACGGACCCCAGATCCCCTTTAAGGTAAGGATCTTTCTTCCTGACACTTCTGCGTTGATTGATGTGTTCAAGGAAAGGCTTATAGCTGTCTACAGGCTGATGTCGATTGCTGACAGCGACTGATGCAAAAGCAGGCTCTCTGCCTGTCAAATAGCGATAAAAGGACTTAACGGCCAGGTGCACCTGGTTATTCACCGTTGGGCCCAGCCTAGCTGCAGGCTCCAATGAAGGAGAAAGAAAGGCAAGATTTGAGGAATCATCGGCCATACCACTCAGATGGTAAGGCAGCCACTCAAGGAAACGATCATAGTCGGAAACAGTTATCCCGGTGATTTCCTTACTGTTTGAGTGGAGGTAAGTCCCAAGACGAGCAACATGACGTGCATATGCCTGGATTGTATTGGGAGAGAGATTGATCTGTTCAAGATGCACGATCCAATCACGAATCTCGTCTACTGGGTTTCCGTGATCATCTATAACGGTCCATGAATAGTTAGAATCATCAAATCGGATCTTTACGAGTTCCAGCACAAGCTGCTTCCATGCAGAGTGGACAAGGTGTGCATATACTGACTGGCCATTCTGAGAAGCTCAACTACATCCTCATAATGTACACAGTGGACATAGACATGCTTGGTGTCTATATTAACATAATATACATTATGCGTAGCCATAGTTGGTCCTGTTCCAGAGTGGATACGTACAATACTTACGCCCGCGATTCACCCGGACTTGCCTTTGGCCCTGCTAGACTACGAATCAAGATTGAATCTGAAAATAACCAACAAGGACACGTATGCCGTCACTGTCCCTGCCATTTCACTTTCTCTTCCGGGTTGTTCTTCTCATGTCATTCGCCGTTCCTGCACTGGCGGATGATCGCAAGCCTGTCTCCGTGGCAACTGTGAGTTTGTCGCGCTCCCAGGATGCATTGTTGGTGAGCGGCACCCTGGTGGCGGATCGTGCCGCCCGGCTTTCCTCGTCGGTATCCGGGCTGGTGAGCAAACTGCTCGTGGATATCGGTGATCAGGTGGACGCCGGTGCGCCGCTGATTGAACTTGATGCGGAGCTGAATCGCCTGGAGCTGCAACGCGCCAGGGCCAATTATCAGCAGCAACAGGCCACCCTGGCCGATGCCCGCCGACGTCTCGAAGAAGCCAATAGCCTCGTCGCCAAGCGTAGCATCGCTGCCAGTGAGGTGCGCAGCCTGGAATCCGAGGTTCAGGTGGCCAAGTCATCCCTGGCAGCCAGCCAGGCCGAGGTGGCACGCCAGCAGGCGCTGCTTGAGCGGCATACCCTGAGAGCCCCTTTTGGCGGTGTTATCAGCGCAAAACTCACCGAGGTGGGCGAATGGCTCACTCCGGGCAGCACCGTGTTCGAGCTGGTAGGCAGCGATGAGCTGCACGCGGATTTTGCCGTGCCACAGCGTTATTTTCCGCAGATTTCCCGAGATACCGGCCTTGATGTCTGGCTGGACGATGAAGACAACAAGCCCATGGGCGCGAAAATCACCGCTATTGTTCCGGTAAACGACCCCACCGCGAGAACCTTTACGGTGCGGGCCAGCATTGACGAAAAAGGGCTGACCCCGGGGATGGCGGTCAATGGCCGGCTAGCGATGCTGTCAGCGAATGCAGGCCCCACGGTTCCCCGAGACGCCCTGCTCCGTGACAGTCAGGGTAATGTGACGGTCTGGCTTGCGGAGGGTAACGGTGATGACCTGGTCGCACGTCGCAAGGTAGTCAAAGTCGCGTCAGGCCAGTCACCACAAGCTTCCGTTCTCGAAGGCCTGAAGCGCGGCGATCGCGTGGTCGTGCGCGGCAACGAAAGTCTGCGCGAGGGTGATCAGATCCGGGTGGTGGAATAATGTTCGAGAGGATCGTCCGCCATGGCACCCTGATGACCGTCGTGGTGCTGATCATCACCCTCCTCGGCGTTCTCGCCGCACTGCGCATCCCGGTGCAGATGATACCGGACCTGGAAGTCCGCACCATTTCCGTGGTGACAAGCTGGCCCGGTGCCACGCCTCAGGATGTGGAAAAGGAAATCCTCATTGAGCAGGAAGAATACCTGCGCAACCTTCCCAACCTGCGACGGATGACCTCCTCCGCGGGCAGCGGCGAGGCAGAAATAGAACTGGAATTTCCCTTCGGCGTGGATATCACCGACGCACTGATCCGGGTGAATAACGCCCTCAGTCAGGTCCCTGCCTATCCCGACAACGTAGATCAGCCGCGCATTCTGTCCAGCTCGTTTTCCAGCAACGCCTTCATGTATTACCGCGTCTCTCCCCTGCCTGATAATCCGCGCGGGCTCGACATGGACATGATGCAGGACTTCATCGACGACGAAGTCCGCTCGCGCATGGAGAGCGTGGCCGGGGTATCCCAGGTGGAAGTGCGCGGCGGTGCCGAACGGCAGGTTCAGCTACTGCTGGATGCGCAGAAGCTGGCCCAGTTCGGGCTCAGTGTGGTGGATGTGCGCGATGCCCTGCGTGAACGCAACCGGGATGTATCCGGTGGCGAGCTGGAAAGCGGCAAGCGGCGTTATTTACTGCGCACGGTGGGCCGCTTCAAGGATATCGACAGCCTCAATGAACTGATTCTGGTCCGCAGCGGCGATTCCCTGGTGCGCCTGAAAGACGTGGCAACCGTGGTGCTCGATCACTTCCCGGTTCGCAGCCTGTCACGGGTCAATGGCGAACCGGTAATCAGCCTGGCGGTGCGCCGGGAAACCGGCTCCAATGTCATCGACATCAAGTACGCCATGTTTGATCAAGTGGTGCAGATCAACCGGGAGGTGCTGGAGCCGGCGGGCATGCGTATGGCGCTGATCGCCGATGATGTGCGCTACGTGGAAGCCTCGGTGGCCAACGTGTGGACCAATCTGGCCATCGGTGCGGTGTTCGCCACCCTGGTCATGTTCCTGTTTCTGCGCTCGGTGAAGATCACCGCCGTGGGCGTGATCGGTATTCCCATCTGCACCATTGCGGCGTTTCTGGGCCTGCTGGTGGCCGGGCGCACCATCAATGTGATTTCCCTGGCCGGGATCGCCTTTGCCATCGGCATGACCCTGGATAATTCCATCGTGGTGCTGGAAAGCATCGAAATGGAACGGCGCAAGGGGCTGGATCGCTTTCGCGCGGCGGTGAGCGGCATCCAGAAGGTATGGCCGGCGGTGTTCGCCTCCACCATGACCACGGTGCTGGTATTTCTGCCTGTGGTGTTTATTCAGGAAGAGGCCGGCCAGCTTTACTCCGATATCGCCATTGCCGTATCCGCGTCGATACTGGTCTCCATGCTGGTGGCCATGACGGTGATTCCCACCCTCTCCGCCCGGCTCGACTTCAGTGCGGTGGTCGCCCATGACGGCCAGCACAGCCGCTGGATGACCGCCCTGCACCGCCTTTCCGATCGCCTCTCCAGTAGCCGGCCCCGGCAGGTGACTACCCTGCTGGCAACCCTGTTGATGGGGGGCGCCATTGTGCTGTTCCTGACGCCGCCAGCGGAATATTTACCCGAGGGTGAGGAACCGAAAACCTTTGCCAGCATGAGTGCGCCGCCGGGTTACAACCTCAGCACCATGAAAGCCATCGCCGACGAGGTGGAAGCAGAATTCTTGCCGCTGGTGGGCGCCGACCCGGCGGACTACGAGTCGGGCGAACTGGCCAGGCCGCCAATGAAGTATGTGAATATGGGCGTGGATGCGGAGCGTCTGCGCATCATCGCCGAGCCGGTGGACCCGGCACACATGGAAGCGATGATGGATGCCATCACCGAGGTCTATCAGCGCTACCCGGGCATGGGCGCCTTTGCGGCTCGCGGATCGATCATTTCCAGTAACGACGGCGGCACCCGCAGCGTGACGCTGGATGTGGCCGGGGCGGATCTGGCGGAAATCTACACGGTGGCGTCAAGGCTGGAGCGTGAGGCCGAGCAGGTCTTTGATAACCCGCGCATCCAGTCCCAGCCCGCCAGCCTGTCCCTGGCCCAGCCGCTGATCGAAGTCCATCCGCGCTGGAACCGTGCCGCCGAAGTACAGTTTTCCACCGAAGACCTGGGCTTTACCGTGGCCGCGCTTACCGATGGCGCCTATCTGGATGAATTTTTCCTGGGTGACGACAAGATCGACATCTATGCCTACAGCCACCGTACCGGCACCCGGCCGGAGCTGGCCGCCCTCCCCGGCTTGCCGGTCCATACGCCTATCGGAGCAACGGTGCCGTTGTCGTCCCTGGCAACCCTGAAAGAAACCGTGGACACCAGTGTGGTGCGACGGGTCAACGGCCGGCGTACGGTCACCCTGAATATCATCCCGCCCCGGGGCGTCGCCCTGGAAACCGGGGTCAGCCGGGTGCGTGGAATGATTCAGCAACTGCGTGATGCCGGCGAGATTCCGGACACCATCAGCATCACCCTGTCCGGCGCCAGCGACCAGTTGCAGGCTACCCAGGAATCCCTGTCCAGCAATTATGTCGTGGCGCTGATGCTGGTTTACCTGTTGCTGGTGGCCATTTTTACCCACTGGGGTTTTCCACTGCTGATCATGACCACAATCCCGCTGGGCATTGCCAGCGGCCTGCTGGGCCTGGCGATGATGAACGGGGTGGGCGCATTACTGCCTGTGCTTGGGTTGCCGCCACTGACCCAGCCGTTCGACATGATCACCATGCTCGGCTTCCTGATTTTGATGGGCACGGTGGTGAATAATCCGATCCTGATCGTGCATCAGGCGACGCTGAATTTCCGCGAGAATGCCATGAGTGCTGTGGACGCAGTGAACGAGGCCGTCGCCTCACGGTTGCGCCCCATCGCCATGACCACCATCACCACGGTCTGTGGCCTGGCGCCGCTGGTGCTGATCCCCGGTGAGGGCACTGAGCTCTATCAGGGTGTCGGGGCGATTGTCCTGTTCGGGTTGCTCGGCACCGCCATTGTGACCATCACTTTCCTGCCGGCGCTCACTGCGCTGGTGCTTTCACTTTTCCAAAAGAGGGTCTAAATCCGCAACGTTTCCTTCCGACGGTTGACGACTGCGCCAAAAGTGACCACAAAGGCAGTGTACCTATCCAAGGATGGGTGAGACATTTTGTCCCAGGGTTACGAACGGCGCAGTTGATCTATATCAAGAAAGCCGGGGAACACGCTTGGTATCGTCTCCCGGCGCATCATTCGGAAGGGAACGCAAATGGAAAACTCAGCGGTTTCACCCTCTTACAACTACACGGTGGTACGGCAATTCACCATCATGTCGGTTGTATGGGGGATTGTAGGTATGCTGGTGGGGGTGATCATCGCCGCCCAGCTTGCCTGGCCAGTCCTCAATTTCGAGTTACCCTGGTTCAGTTTCGGCCGGTTACGGCCACTGCACACCAACGCGGTAATTTTTGCCTTTGGCGGCTCTGCCCTCATCGGCACCAGCTACTACGTGGTGCAGCGAACCTGCCAGGCCACCCTGGCGTTTCCCAAGCTGGCCGCTTTCAGCTTCTGGGGCTGGCAGGCGGTGATTGTGGCCGCGGCCATCACCCTGCCCATGGGCTACACCAGCAGCAAGGAATACGCAGAGCTGGAATGGCCCATCGACATCCTGATCACCCTGGTCTGGGTGGCCTATGCCATCGTGTTCTTCGCCACCATTGCCCGGCGTAAACAACCCCATATTTACGTAGCGAACTGGTTCTACGGGGCCTTCATCATTGCGGTGGCGCTGCTCCATGTGATCAATAATATCGCCATTCCCGTATCGGCGATGAAATCCTACTCGGTCTACTCCGGGTCCATCGATGCCATGGTGCAGTGGTGGTACGGGCACAATGCGGTGGGCTTTTTCCTGACCGCAGGCTTCCTGGGCATGATGTATTACTACGTGCCGGTACAGGCCCAGCGCCCGGTATATTCCTACCGTCTTTCCATTGTGCATTTCTGGGCCCTGATCGCCGTGTACATGTGGGCCGGCCCGCATCACCTGCACTACTCTTCCCTGCCAGACTGGGCGCAGTCTGTGGGTATGGCGTTCTCCATTGTGCTGTTGGCGCCCAGCTGGGGCGGCATGATCAACGGCATGATGACCCTGTCCGGTGCCTGGCATAAGTTGCGCACGGATCCGATCATCCGCTTCATGATCGTCGCCCTCTCCTTCTACGGCATGAGCACCTTCGAAGGGCCGATGATGTCCATCAAGACCGTCAACGCGCTCAGCCACAATACCGACTGGACCATCGGCCATGTGCATTCCGGTGCGCTGGGCTGGGTGGCCATGATTACCATCGGTGCTATCTACGTGATGATTCCCCGCTTGTTTGATCGGAAGCAGATGTACTCCATCGGCTGGATCAATGCCCACTTCTGGCTGAGCACCATCGGTACGGTGCTGTACATCGCTTCCATGTGGGTGTCCGGCATCATGCAGGGCCTGATGTGGCGGGCAGTGAATGCGGACGGCACCCTCACCTACAACTTCGTGCAGGAGCTGGTAGAACGGCAACCGTTCTACGCCATCCGCCTGCTCGGCGGGGTGGTTTTCTTCGCCGGCATGGTGCTGATGGCTGTCAACGTCTACAAGACCATCGTTGCCGAGCGCGATACCCATGGCGACGACAACGTGCTGCAGGCTGCCTGAGGAGACCGACATGTCCAATGCCCATGAAAGAGTGGAAAAGAATGTCGGCCTGATGATTGTGCTGACATTGATTGCGGTGAGTTTCGGTGGCCTGGCGGAAATCGTGCCGCTGTTCTGGCAGAAGGCCACCACTGAGCCGCTGGAAAGTCTGGAGCCTTACACGGCTCTGGAAATGGAAGGTCGTGACATCTATATCCGCGAAGGCTGCCACGTCTGCCATACGCAGATGGTGCGCCCCCTGCGTGCAGAGACCGAACGCTATGGCGCCTACTCCGTGGCCGGCGAAGATGTCTGGGAGCATCCGTTCCTGTGGGGCTCCAAGCGCACCGGGCCGGATCTGGCCCGTGTCGGCCTGCGCCCGATCACCGATCAGTGGCACCGTGAGCATCTGCGTGATCCCCGCCAGGTGGTACCGGAATCCAATATGCCGGCCTACCCCTGGTTGCAGGAAAATCTCGTGGACTGGCGCGACACCGAGCGAACCCTGCGCTTGTTCAAGGACACCTTTGGTGTGCCTTATACCGACCAGGACATTGCCGAGCAGCTGAACAAGATCGAGGGGGAATGGGCCGATGCCACGGAAGAGGATGCCCTGGTGGCCTATCTGCTTTCCCTGGGCCAGGAACGTAAGGAGGTAGCACAATGAGCTTTCAAGCCCTGTTTACGCTGGTCTTCTTCGTCGCTTTTATGGCGATGACCCTCTGGGTGTATCGCCCCAGCCGCAAGAAAGACTACGAAAAACTCTCACACATGGCCCTTGAGGCTGACCGCCGCAAAGAGAGGGACGAGCAATGAGTGATTTCTGGAGCTGGTTCATCATCATTATCGTTGCCATCAATCTGCTCGGCTGTGCGGGCCTGTTGTTGTGGAACAATCAGATCTCTCCCGAGGAAGCGGCCAAGGAAACCACCGGCCACAGCTTTGACGGTATTCAGGAACGCAATGCCCCGCTTCCCCGCTGGTGGCTGTTCCTGTTTATCGGCACATTGATCTTCGCCTGTGTATATCTGGTGCTCTATCCCGGTCTGGGCAAGTATCAGGGTCTGCTGAACTGGAGCAGCACACTGCAATACGAAAAGGAAGTCGCCCTGGTGGCGCGGCAGACCGATCCGTTGTTTGAGCAGTTTGCCAAGGTCCCTGTGGATGAACTGATCGAGTACCCGGAAGCTCTGGCCGTGGGTGGTCGTCTGTTTGCCAACAACTGCGCCATTTGTCATGGCTCGGATGCCCGCGGTGCCAAGGGCTACCCGAACCTGGCGGATGATGACTGGCTGTATGGCGGTGAACCCAAGCAGATTATTGCCAGTATTGCCCAGGGCCGCACCGGCATGATGCCGCCCATGGCCGCGGCTATCGGTAACACCGACAAGGCCGTGCGCGACATGGCCATCTATGTGCAAAGCCTGAGCCGCCCGAATCTGGCCAAGGATGCGGATAAGGCCGCCGCCATTGAGCGCGCGAAGCCAAAATTCGCAGTCTGTGCCGCCTGCCATGGGCAGGATGGCAAAGGCATTCAGGCCATGGGAGCGCCCAATCTGACAGACACCACCTGGCTTTACGGTCCACGCCTGGAGGACATCGAAACCACCATTCGCGAAGGGCGCAAAGGGGAAATGCCCAAGCATGAGAATCTGCTCACTGAAGAAAAGATTCATGTCATTGCGACCTACGTTTACAGCCTGTCCAACAAGCCAGCCCCGTAACGTCAGGGCCATTGTCGCAGCCTGCAAAAGGCTGCGACAGGCCGTGTCGGCGGATCACGCCAGCAGTCTTCGAGGTGCGTAATGAGTGAGCGCGACCGCATTAAAACCGTTGATGACAGCCCGCACGCACAAGGGCCCATCAGCCTCTATGCCAAGCGTAAACGGATCCAGGTGAAATCCATCACTGGCCGTTTTCAGCGTATTCGCGATTTCAGCATTATCAGCACCATGGGACTCTATCTTGCCCTGCCCTGGATTCGCTGGGATGGCCAGCAAGCGGTGCTGTTTGATCTGCCTAACCGGCAGTTTCATATTTTTGGCCTGACCCTCTGGCCGCAGGATTTCCTGTTTCTTTCCTGGGCGTTGATCATTGCCGCCTTCGCGCTGTTTTTTTTCACGGTTCTGGCCGGGCGCGTTTATTGCGGGTATGTCTGCCCGCAGACGACCTGGACCCGCTTTTTCCAGTGGATAGAGCAACTTTGTGAAGGCGACCGGCACAGCCGCATAAAAATGGACGAGGCACCCTGGTCCATGAGCAAGTTGCTCCGCCGTGGCAGTAAACATGTGATGTGGCTGGCGCTGGCCTTTCTTACCGGGCTCTCCTTTGTCGGCTATTTCTCCCCGATTACCGATCTGACTGTCCGTATTTTCAGTTTTGAATGGGGTGGCTGGGAATTGTTCTGGGTCGGGTTCTTTACCGTTGCCACCTATATGAACGCGGGTTTCATGCGCGAGCAGGTGTGCCTGTATATGTGCCCCTATGCCCGCTTCCAGAGCGTCATGTTCGACCGTGAAACGCTCATCGTTTCCTATGACGAAGAGCGCGGCGAGCCCCGTGGCCGAGGCAGCAAGAAGCGCACTCAGACGCCTCAGGCTGTCGAAAAAGGCGACTGCATTGACTGCGGAATGTGTGTTCAGGTCTGCCCGACGGGCATTGATATCCGCGATGGACTTCAATACGAATGCATTACCTGCGCGGCCTGTATTGATGCCTGCGACGATGTCATGGATCACATCGATAAGCCCCGGGGCTTGATCCGCTATACCACCGAGAATGCGCTTGAGGGGAAGGAATCCCGGGTGCTGCGGCCCCGGTTGATCGGTTATGGCATCGTCTTGCTGGCCATGGCTACCCTGTTCATGGTGACGCTCTATAACCGTGTGCCCTTGCAGGTAGATGTACTGCGCGATCGTAATCAGCTTTTCCGGGTTGCCAGTAGTGGTCGCGTAGAGAATGTCTATCGCCTGGAAATTCTCAACAAGGGCCAGAACGCCCATCGTTATACACTGAGCCTGGAAGGCCCTGAAGGGCTGCGCATGGAAAACCGCACCGAGTTTACCATTCAGCCCGGACAGCACCTGTCCCTGCCAGTGACAGTGAGTTATGACCCCTACGAGGTGGAAATGCCGTCATCCACCATCTGGTTTTCAGTAAGGTCACTGGACGACCCGGACCTGGAGAAACAGCATGAATCCCGTTTCATCACCCCACGTTGATGATCGCCCCTGGTATCGCTACCCGCTGCTGTGGCTGGCCATTTTGCTGCCAGCCAGTTCAGTGATTGCCGGCCTGACTACCCTGTATATCGCCGTCATCAATGCAGACGCTCCGGTGGTCGACGAGTGGTACAAGGAAGGCCGGGGCATTAACCGTTCCGTGGAACAGGAACAGATTGCCACACGGCTGGGTATTGGTCTGGTGATGTCCCAGGTGGGCGCCGGGGTTCAGGCAAGGCTTACCAGCGACGCCGGAATCCCCGCGCCAGACGTTATTACCGTGGCGCTGCGCCACCCCACCCTCAAGGAAAAGGATGTGTTGCTGACATTCCACCATCAGGGCAATGGCGTTTTTCGTAGCGACGGCATCCTTCCCTCATCGGGCCGTTATATCGCTACCGCCTCCACGCCTGAGGGGCATTGGCGTCTTTACCAGAGCGGCAGCATTGAAGACGGCAGTGTGCGCCTGGGGCACGTTGCCACGCCATGAACCAGAGCCTCACCCCACCCTGCTGGCACTGCGGCCAACCTGCACCGTCTGGCGCCTTCTCCGCCCGCACCCCGGAGGGAAACCGTGATGCTTGCTGCCCGGGATGTGCTGCGGCCATCGAAACCGTTTACGGGATGGGGCTGGATGACTACTACCGGATTCGACAGGACGAAGCACCGGCGCCGGATGCGCGCCGGGCAGAACTGGATCTGGCACTGTTCGAGATCCCCGACCTGCTGGCGCCCCACTGTACTTCGCTGCCTGACGGCGAACGCCTGCAGCTGCAACTCAGCGGCCTGACCTGTGCGGCCTGCAGCTGGCTAATCGAGAAAGCCCTGTCCACACAACCGGGGGTCAGTCGCGCCAGCGTCAATCTGGCGGGCATGACATTGACGGTGGACTACCAGGGGGCACCGCAAGCCCGGGAAACCGCCCGCCGGATCCAGCAACTGGGCTATGGCGTGAGCCTGCCCGGTGATCCTGCCGCCACCGCTGCGAACCGCCGCGAGCACAAGCGCCTGCTGGGCAGACTGATACTGGCCGGCCTGGGTGCCATGCAGGCCATGATGTACTCCATGGCCCTGTATATCGGCGTGTTTGATGGTTCGGATGCGGTTTACGAGTGGGTGTTCCGCCTGGCCAGTTTTTTTGTCGCCACGCCGGTGGTTTTCTATGCTGGCTGGCCCTTCTTTCAAGGCGCATGGCGCGGGTTGCGCAATGGCAACCTGACCATGGACACCCCTATTGCCCTGGCGCTGTTCCTGGCCTGGGGCGGTAGCCTGGTAGCCATGTTCACCGGCGGCAGCCACGTTTACTTTGATTCCGCCGCCATGTTCGTTTTCTTCCTGCTGGTCAGCCGCTGGCTGGAGCACCGTCAGCGCCAGGCCATACACGCCGGCTATGCGAGGCTTGGCGATACCCTGCCCCGTGCGGTCCGGCGTCTCAGTGATGATCAGCCACAATGGGTCAGTCTCAGGCAGGTAACAGCGGGCGACCGATTGCTGCTGATTCAGGGCGATGTGGTGCCGGTGGATGGCCGTATCATCGACGGCCAGGGCACCTTCGATGAAGCGGCTCTGACTGGTGAATCGGTGCCGATAAGCCGTGGCCTGGATTCGCGTCTGGTGGCCGGAGCCCGGCTGCAGGAAGGGTCCATCACGCTGGAGGCAGAGTGCGCCGCAGACCATAGCCAGATTGCCCGTATCGCCGAGCAGGTGGAGCTTGCCAGTCGGGAGCGGCTGGATGTCATCCGTGACTGGCACCGCATCGCCCCACTCTTTACCGCTGCCGTGCTGCTGCTGGCCACCTTTACATTGCTGTGGCACTGGCCGGCCGGTGCCGGTGAGGCCTTCGACCACACCCTGGCGGTATTGGTCATCACTTGCCCATGCGCGCTGGCGCTGGCTGTGCCTCTGACTCTCTCGGCGACCCTGGGCACGGCGCTGCGTGAAGGGGTGCTGGTGGCATCCCCCCGCCAGCTGCTGCGATTGCCCCATATCGGCGGGGTGCTCTTCGATAAAACCGGCACGCTGACGCTGGGACGTTTCTCGTTGGTGGATACCCAGGTTGTCGGTGAAGAGCAAACGCCAGCCCTGCTTGCCATTGTCGCCGCACTGGAATGGAACAACCCTCACCCGCTGGCCCAGGCCTTTCGTGACATTGCACGCAACCCGCAAATGGCAGACATCCTGCCGGATGGCAATGGCATCACCGGTATCCTGCACGGTCAGCAATGGCGCATCAGTGGCGCACCGCAACAGGCGCGCCCGGGCACCACCTGTCTGCAGCTAAGCCGCGACGGCGCTGTGCAGCTGTATTTGTGGCTCCAGGACAGCATTCGCGAAGAAAGCGCTGCGTTAACCCGAGCTCTTCACCAGCAAGGCCTGGCTGTGCGCATGGCAACCGGCGACAACAATGCCGCTGCCGCGCCGGTGGCCCGCGCGTTATCGCTGGAGGAATGGCGTGCCGGCATGCAGCCCGCTGACAAGACCCGCTGGCTCAAGGAGCTGCAAATGGACACAGCGCAAATGATGGTGGGTGACGGCATCAATGATGCCCAGGCCATGCTGGCGGCGGATGTATCCGTGGCCACGGCCAACGCCACCAGTCTGGCCCAGCGGGCGGCAGGCCTGTATCTGCTCAAGGATAACCTGGATGCTATTGCGGCCCTGCCAGCCCTTGCCAGGCGTTGCCGGCGCACCATTCGCCAGAATCTCACCTGGGCCCTGCTCTATAATGTGTTGGCGGTGCCCTTTGCTGTTGCCGGGTGGATTCCGCCCTGGGCCGCGGCTATCGGCATGTCTGCCAGCTCATTGCTGGTCACCCTCAACGCGACGCGAGTTACCCGATGGAAATCGTCCTCCTCCTGATTCCACTGGCATTGCTGTTCCTGGCCGGGGCGATCTGGGCCCTGTTCTGGGCCCTGCGCAAGGATCAGTTTGATGATCTGGACAATGCCTCCTGGCGGGTAGTGTTCGAAGACCGTGAACAGCGCAAAGGCCGCCCGGGCACGAGCAAAGAGGCTGCAGATAACGACGACGAGCGAAACCCATGATGCCAGAGAGCCCCGAAGCCCTGCTGACTCTGCTTGCCAGCGCGGTTCTGCTGGCGTCTGCCGGCAGCGTCCATTGTATCGGCATGTGCGGCGGTATCAGCAGCGCACTCACCTTCTCGATCCCGGAATCGCGCCGCCAGGGCAAGTCGCTGTGGGGATGGCAGCTACTCTTCGGTATCGGCAGGGTGACCACCTATATGGTACTTGGCGCCCTGGCTGGCATGCTGGGCAAGGTGCTGCTGGATTGGCTCCCTGGTCCCTCCATGGCCATTGGGCTGAGCCTGTCCGGCGTTCTGATGCTGCTGCTCAGTGGTTATCTTCTCGGGCAAGGCGTGTGGCTGAAAAAACTGGAAGGCATAGGGGCCGGGCTGTGGCGTCGATTACAGCCCCTGACCCGGCGGCTACTCCCGGTGGATCGCCCGCTGAAAGCGCTGGCGTTGGGCGGCTTGTGGGGCCTGTTGCCCTGTGGCCTGATTTATACCGCCCTGACGCTTGCCGTTACGGCTGGCAGCGCGTTGGCTGGCGCCCTGGTGATGCTGGTTTTCGGTGTGGTGACCGTGATCCCGGTGGCCATTACCGGTGTGATCGCCTCGCGACTGCAGCATTTTCGCAACGGTATCTGGCCAAAAGTGGCGGCATCACTGACGTTTCTGCTGGCGTTGGTATTCTTCTGGCAGGCCTGGTCCATGAGCCAGATGCCGCATCACGGCCACCATAGTGCTGTCGATAAAAACACACACAGCCATCACCATCAGCCGGAGACTTGATCCAGGTCAACACAGTCCATTCCGGGGCCGCAATAATGGCGGAAATCATTTAACCGGAGAGCGGGCGTGGCTACCTGGGACAAAACATTGATCAGCCAGTATGGCGGTCCCGGACCGCGATACACCTCTTACCCCCCTGCTCCCCAGTTTCATGAGGAAATCAGCGAGGCGGATTTTGCCGGAGCCATTGCTGCCGGCAATGCCGCTCGCCGGCCTCTGTCGCTGTATATGCACATCCCGTTTTGCAGCACCGTCTGCTATTACTGTGCCTGCAACCGGGTTGTGACCGCCAACCGAGGCAGGGCGGCGGAATACCTGAAACGTTTGAAGCAGGAAATCGGCCAGCGCGCTGAACAGGTCGACAGCCAAAGGCCGGTCACCCAGATTCACTGGGGTGGCGGCACCCCCACCTTTCTCAGCGATGCCCAGATTACCGAGCTGGTGTACTACATGGCCCGGCACTTCACCTTGCGTGAAGATGACCGTGGTGATTATGCCATCGAGATTGACCCTCGCACCGTGGACCAGGCCCGTCTGGGGCTGCTTCGCGGCCTGGGCTTCAATCGCATCAGCCTCGGGGTTCAGGATCTGGATTTGCGGGTACAGCAGGCGGTCAATCGAGTCCAACCCTATGAGATGATTCGTCAGACCATGGGCTGGGCGCGGGACTTCGGCTTCAAGTCCATTAACACCGACCTGATTTATGGCCTCCCCTGGCAGTCTGAATCGAGCCTCGCCCGGACCATCGAGCAGATTGCAGAGCTGCGGCCCGAACGAATCTCGCTCTACAACTACGCTCACCTGCCCGCGCGTTTCAAAATTCAGCGGCAGATACCGGATATGGCCTTGCCCAGCCCGGAAGAAAAGCTGTCCATGTTCGTGCGTGCCGGGCGCATTCTTCAGGATGCCGGATATACCTTTATTGGTATGGACCACTTTGCGCTGGAAAGCGACGAGATTGCCGTCGCTCAGCGCAACGGGCTTCTGCACCGCAATTTTCAGGGCTACACCCTCCACGGGGATGCGGATTTGCTGGGCTTCGGGGTCAGTGCCATCAGCCAGATCGGCAATCTTTATGCCCAGAACATGAAATCATTAAGCCATTGGTCCGATGCCATTGATCAGGCCCAGTCCACCATTGAGCAGGGCTATCTCCTCAATCGCGATGATCAGATGCGCCGTGACCTGATAATGCGCCTGCTGTGCGACCTTTACGTGGACATGAATCTGTTCAGTGAGCAGTGGCAAATCAATTTCCCGGACTACTTCGTGGATGCCCTGGCCTCCTGGGTGGAATTTGAGGATCAGGGCCTTGTGCGCGTGGACAAGCAGCGGCTGGTGATCACCGAGCAGGGCCGGCTGGTAAGCCGGGCCCTGGTGATGCCGTTTGATCGTTATACCCAGAACGAGGCCATTAACCGTTTCAGTCGCATCATTTGAACCTTGTTCGCTTGTTGTTCACCCTGCCCTATACTGTAAGGTGAAATTTGCATTACGCAGCTATTAACCGGAGACGCATCGTGTCCCAACATGTTTCCTGCAATGATTGCAGCCTGAGTCCCATCTGCCTCCCACTGGCAGTGGCGCCGGCACAGCTCGACGAGCTGGATCGCATCATTCACCGGGGCCGCCCTCTGAAGCGCGGCGAGCACCTGTATCGCGCAGCGGATGATTTCCAGGCCGTCTATGCGGTTCGTTCTGGCGCACTGAAGACCTACGTGCTCAGCGATGAAGGCGACGAACAGGTCACCGGCTTTTATCTGCCCGGTGAAGTACTGGGTATGGATGGCATCAGCACCGCACACCATGTGTCCAATGCCAAAGCCCTGGAAACCGCTACCGTCTGCGAGATCCCCTTTTCGAAGCTGGAAACGCTCTCCCAGCGTATTCCTTCTCTGCAGCATCATTTTTTCAGCTTGATGAGTAATGAAATCCGCTCTGACCGTGAGCTTCACATGTTGCTCAGCAAAAAAAATGCCGATGACCGGGTGGCTTCACTGCTACTTTCCATGTCAGCTCGACACCAGCGGCGTGGGCTCAGCGAACGCGCATTCCGCCTGCCCATGTCCCGCTATGACATCGCCAACTATCTAGGCTTGGCGGTGGAAACTGTCAGCCGTATCTTTACCCGTTTTCAACAGAATGAATGGCTGCGCGTAGAAGGCCGCGAAGTGGAAATCCTTGATCGACAAAGCCTGTGCGGCGAGCGTCAAAGCATGGAAGCCAGCCTGTGAGCGCTGCGGTACTGGCCATTCTCGACAGTGATCTGAAAGCCACCCAGCCGGCCCTGCACAAAGCCAGACAGGTAGCAGATTCCACCAAGGCGCCGCTACATGTTCTGGTCAATGCCTATTCCTCCGCCATGGTGCGCGCCGTTGGCGTCGACCAGCAACGACAGGACGCCGCCCGCACACAGATCCATAAGGCCTGGCAGAAACGGATCGGTGAATTGACAGACAGGGATAGCTGCGAGCTTTCCATTTTGTGGCACAAAGACAGCATGGCGGCCCTGCGCGAGAGCATCCTCGACCTGCAACCCGCCATGGTGGTTGTCCATACCAGCGAAGAGAGCGGCCTGCGCCGGCATCTTTTTACGCCCCGGGACTGGCAATTGATTCGCAAGGCGCCCTGCCCGGTGCTGTGTGTGCATGGCCGCCAGTGGTCGCCCTCCCCAAGAATACTGGCCGCCCTGGATCCGGGCAGCGAGGAGCTGGCGAATGATCCCCTGGCAATCGAGGTACTTGATGCTGCAGGCCAGTTTTCAAGCAAGTTAGGCGGTACCTTGCGGGCCTGCCATGTGCTGGATGAAATGGACGACAGCCTGATCCTGCTGGTGGGGGAAGCGATCCCCGATTACAGCGGCGGCATGGACAAGGTGCGCGAATTCTACCGCGAACGCTTCCTGCAATTCGGTGCGGCCCACGGACTTGGCCCGGATCAGATGGCAATCCTGTCCGGCCCGGTAGCGCCAACACTGGCCAGATATTGTGATGAACAGAAGATGGATGTGCTGGTGGTCGGCACTGTGCATCGCAACCTGCCGGAAAGGTTGCTGCTGGGCGCCACCGCAGAATCCGTGATAACCCGTGCCAGCACGGATGTGCTGGTGATCAAACCCGACGGTTTCCAGAGTCCCTGGCAAGCCTAATCAGGAGCATAACGTAATGACAGACAAGAAGGATTTTGCCGACAACATTCGCCAGAAACTGGAAGACTGGGATTATCAGCTGGATCGGCTGACCGCCCGGTTGGGAGACAAGCGCGAAGAGTGGCGTAGCGAGGCGAAGCAGAAAATCGCCGAGATTCAGGATCGTCGCGACGAGCTGGAAGCAAAACTGGAAAAACTGGAGTCCCACGGCGAAGATGCCTGGGATGACATAAAAGCCGGCGTGGAACTGGCATGGGATGGCCTGAAAACCGGCCTGCTTGCCGCCCGCAGCGAATTCGAAGATAGAGACTAACCCCTGTTTCAGGAGCGCCACCAGCGGCGCTCCTGCGCAGCTCTACTGCTCGGCCCGACGAAACACCGGCTTGTCCGGGCTCGACAACTCTGCAGCGAAACGATATCCCGCCACATCGAAATTCTTCAGTTTGTCCGGGTCCTTGATGCCCTTCTTGATAACCCACGCCGCCATCAGGCCACGCGCCTTTTTGGCGTAAAAGCTGATCACCTTGTACTTGCCGTTTTTCTCATCCTGGAAAACCGGTTCAACAATGCGGCCATTGATCCCTTTCTTGTTCACCGACTTGAAATACTCATTGGATGCCAGGTTGACGAGCACGTCGGTTTTCGCCGCTTTCATATCCTTGTTGAGCTGTTCGGTGATAATGTCGCCCCAGAACGTATAGAGGTCCTTGCCGCGGGGGTTATCCAGTTTTGTGCCCATTTCCAGCCGGTAGGGTTGCATCAGGTCAAGCGGGCGTAGCACGCCATACAGTCCTGACAGCATGCGGAAAGACGTCTGGGCTTCCTTGAGCTGGTTGTCAGTGAAGGTACCGATTTCCAGGCCGGTATAGACATCGCCCTTGAAGGCAAACGCTGCGGGTCGAGCATTGTTCTTTGTGAAGGGCCGCTGCCACTGGGCAAACCGCTCCACATTCAAGTGCGCGATCTTGTCACTGACACTCATCAGGCTGCTGACATCCGCCGGGGAGAGCTGGCGAGCCCGCTCGATCAACACGTCGCTATCATCCAGCAATCGGGGCTGGGTGGTTTTCAGTGCTGGCAATTCGCTCTCGTAATCCAGGGTTTTTGCTGGCGATACAACAATCAGCATGGCCTACTCCTTTACATATGACTCCCGGGATTATATGAATCAGAGGGAGCGAGGTCTGCAATTCTGGAGAATAAATGCGCCTATTACTGGTATTGACTGTCATTATCGCGGTTACCGTTCTGCTCTGGGGTAGCTGGCAATGGGGCCGTCGGCCGTTTTATCTGGTGCTGAGCCTGGTATTGGCCAGCCTGATGGTGCTCGGCATCGGTGTCTGGCAAGGCGGCCGTGACGATCAGGTGCGCCTGCCTCCGGATGGTATCCAGGTAACGCTGAAAGAATTCCTTGCCTCTGAATCCGGCGTGCGCCTTACCGGCAATCTGGCCAATCGCAGTGAGATGAATGTGGCAGCGGTAACGCTTCAGGCCCGTGCCCTGTCATGCCCGAAGGCAGAGAATGACTGCACGGTGATCTACCAGCAGACCATTGATGTGCAAATGTATCTGCCCGCTGGTCAGGATTACCCCTTTGCGGTTGTCAGTCGTCACCCGAAAGAAGACACCCCGGTGGATCGCTGGGAACTGGAAGCGATCGACAAGCTGGCCTACCCGGAGTCGTAGACTGGCATCCTGCCGGGTGAATCGTCACAATGCGCCCTCCAAACTCCCAGGAGTCATTATGGCATCACTGATTCCCGGCCAGCTTACCCCGATTGGCGATAATGCCTGGCGGGTTCTGGCGCGTAACCCGGGCATGATGACCGGGCCAGGCACCAACAGTTATCTGTTTGGCAAGGATAGCCTGACTGTCATTGATCCCGGCCCCGAGGATCAGGAACACCTGCAGGCACTCCTGCAGGCCGCCCGCACCCTGGGAAAACCCATCGACCAGGTGGTGGTCACCCATACCCATCGAGACCATTCCCCCGGCGCTCTGGCGTTGGTGGCAGCCACCGGCGCCCGTTGCCTGGGGCCTTCGGTACCCGACGACGGTCTGCAGGATGAAAGCTGGCAGTCAGACCGTCTGTTGGGCGAGGGAGACCGGGTGGATTGCGGCGGCGTTTCACTACAGGTGATCGAGACCCCGGGCCATGTGGGCAATCACCTGTGCTACCTCAGTGATGATGGTCTGCTGTTTACCGGCGACCACCTGATCCAGGGCTCAACAGTCGTGATCGCCCCACCCTCCGGTTCCATGCAGGCTTACTTTGCGTCCCTGCGCAAACTGCAGCAGCGCGGCATCATGGTGATGGCCCCAGGCCACGGTGATCTGATCAGCGACCCGGAAGAGACCCTGACCCATACGCTGGCGCACCGCCAGAAACGCGAAGACAAGGTGCTGGAAGGCCTCTCAGGTGTTCCGCAAACCCTGGCGGTCTTGGTGAAGGTGGTCTACGACGACGTGCCCGAATTCCTGCACGGCGTGGCCCAATTCTCTCTGCAAGCCCACCTGATCAAGCTGGCCGAAGATGGCAAAGCCGAAGAAACCGATCAAGGCTGGCACAAGACCTGATTGCGCCAGGCCAGGCGAGCAGTGAGTGTCAAAAGGTGAAAAGCAAACCGGCGCTATGGTTTTGGTTTTCGCGACTCGTTACTCGCCTCCTGCTCAGTCCATTCGCATCTCAAGCGATGCTCCTACCAGGCGCTCCGCCGAGGGGTTTTCCGCTGTTAACTATTCACTATTAACTGTTAACTGCCTTTCACAGCCACCCTTTACGCTTGAAAAACCAGTAAGGCGTCATGCCGGATAGCAGCATCAGGCATATTGCCATGGGGTAGCCATAAGCCATGTCCAGCTCCGGCATGATCTCAAAGTTCATGCCGTAGATACTGGCAATCATGGTAGGTGGCAGGAACACCACCGCGGCAATGGAAAAGATCTTGATGATCTGGTTCTGCTGGATATTGATGAACCCTTGCGCTGCATCCATCAGGAAGTTGATTTTGTCGAACAGGAAGGTGGTGTGCGACATCAATGTGTCCAGGTCATGCTGCACCTCGGCACAGGTGCGACGGCGAACCTTGTCGGTGCGGACATAGCGCTGAATAAAGGAAATAGAACGCTGGGTATCCATCAGGCACAGGCGAATCTTGCCGTTGGTATCCTCCAGCCGGGCCAGTTTTTCAATATCGTCTTCCAGCTCCCCGTTTTCCTCCTCCAGCACGCTGTAACCCACTTGTTCCAGATCACGGTGCACATCCTCCAGGGCATCAGCCAGGTTCTCCACCTTTTGCTCGAGAATGCTCAGCAGGATATCAATGGGCTGTTGAGCCTTGACCCAGCCGCGACGCACCCGTAGCCGCAATAGTCGAAAATCCGGTAAGCGTGAATCGCGGAAAGACAGCAGCCGGCCTTCCTGAACCACAAAAGCCACCGTTGAGGTGCGCGCACGCCCCTCAGACTGGAACAGAAACAGGGAGTGGACATGCAGCCCCTGCTCGTCGCTGAAGAAACGGGCGGACGCTTCGATTTCTTCCATGTCATCGGAGGCCGGCAGTTCCGCTTCCAGGAATTGCTGCACCAGCTCGCGCTCGTTTTCCTCCGAGTCCACCAGATCGATCCAGCTGGCATCATCAGCCAGAGTGGGCAGGATGGTTTCCGTGTCCTTTTCACGCAGGACACCGTTTTCGATGCGGAAGATATGCAGCATGATGTTTCCCTGATCACCATTGCCGGCAAGATACCGGCAGCAATTTGATATAGCACGGAGCTTATGACTGTCAACGATTCCAGGTCTGCAGCCGGCATGAAAAAGCCGGAAACGATTATCCTGGCCGGTAAGGCCAGGTTATGGCTTTGGCGTCATGCCCTGCCCGCTGCGCAGCACCGGTCATTACAAGCAGATCTGAATGCAGCTCTGGACTGGCAGCAGCCGCAGATTCAGGTATTTGGTCGTTATCATACCGTACCACGGCTCACCGCCTGGCATGGCGATGCGGGCATTCCCTATCGTTACTCCGGTCACCAGCATGTGGCGGACGGCTGGCCGGACGTGTTGAAGCCCGTGCGCGATGCGGTGAGCGAATTGTGTGGGCAACGGTTTAACTCGGTGCTCGCCAATCGCTATCGCAACGGCAAGGATTGCATGGGCTATCACAGTGACGACGAGCCCGAGCTTGGCCCGGAGCCCTGGATTGCCTCCTACAGCCTGGGAGCAGAACGAGATTTCGTGTTTCGCCCTCGTGGTGGAGGTCGCCAGTGTTTCTCGCTGGCACTACCGGATAACAGTCTGCTACTGATGAGCCCGCAGGTGCAGCAGCAATTCCAGCATGCGCTGCCGCGCCGACAACGGGTTCAGGGTGAACGTCTCAATCTGACGTTTCGCAGAATCTTCACCGGGATCAGCCCCAGAACGCGTAACTGAGCAGAATGGCCGCGATCAGTCCCGCCGCATCCGCGGCCAGACCGCACCACAGGGCATAGCGGAAATCACGAATTCCCACGCTGCCGAAGTACACCGCCAGAACATAGAAGGTGGTCTCCGTGGAGCCCTGCATCACTGCGGCCATGCGTGCGGCCAGGGAATCCACACCCTGAGTCTGCATCACATCCACCATGGCCGCCCGGGCCCCGGAGCCGCTAAGCGGCTTGAGAAAGGCCACCGGCAGTGCGTCCACAAAACGGGTATCCCAGCCGATCGCGGCGGCGCCAAAGCGAATACCATCCAGAAACAGATCCAGCACACCGCCCGCTCTCAGCATGGCAATGGCCGCCAGCATGGCCACCAGGTAGGGGATCAGCCTTACCGCCAGGGTGAAGCCCTCTTTGGCGCCCTCCACAAAGGTGTCGTAGCTATCTACCCCACCCCGCCAGGCGGCAATAAAGAAGGCGCTCAACACCAGCAGCAGAATGCCGTTGCCGAGCAGGCTGGAGAGCGTATTGGCAAGCTCCGTGGGCGCCAACCAGATAATGATCCCCAGCACGGCCAGCATGGCCAGCCAGATACCGGCCACCACCAGCAACAATGGATCGCGCAGGGAAATACGCTGGACCCGAGCGGTAACCAGAATGCCCACCAGAGTGGATACCGTGGTGGCCATCAGCAAAGGCAGATAGACAGCAGCCGGGTCGCTAGCACCCTGCTGGGCCCGGAACATCAGCACCGTCACCGGCACCAGCGTCACCGACGAGGTGTTGAGCACCAGGAACATGATCTGGCTATCCGTGGCCCGTGCCGGTTGCGGATTGCCCTGCTGGAGGCGCTCCATGGCCTTGAGCCCAAGCGGTGTGGCGGCATTGTCCAGCCCCAGCATGTTAGCGGCCAGGTTCATGGAAACCGGTGCAGATGCTTGCGGAGTGTGCCGGACCCCCGGCATCAGGCGAGCCAGCACCGGCTCTACCCAGGACGACAATCGCGCCGCCAGGTTGCTGGCCTCAGCCATCTTGAATAGCCCGCTCCACAGTGCCAGCACCCCGATCAGCCCCAGGCTGACCTCCACGGCCAGATCTGCCGCCGACCAAAGGGCATTGATCAAGCGCCCTGGCGCCGCCATGTCACCACCAATGAGCTGGATCACCGCTCCGGCGATACCCGCAAGGAAAAACAGGCTGAACAGTCTGTGCAAAGCATCCCCCGTAAGCTAGGGTCGTGGTAATTTGTTGAAAATCCGTAATTTGGCGACTTTTATGACAGTGCAACTTCGCGCTTTCACGGTAGTCTACAGGTTATAGAGGAATTCAACCGCGAATGACCGCTTTCGGGCCGTCGTCTATACTGCAGGTAAACCGTTTGAGAAACAGCATGTCACTAGTTCGTAAGTTCTTCCCTCTGGCACTGGCACTGGTCCTGCTGGGGGGCGCCATTCAGGGAGTGAGTGGCCTTCGTTCCGAGCCGGAGGTTCAGGGTGACCTGAAACCCACCAGCGACCAGCTGGATGCCGCCGCGGAAATTGCTGCCAACTTGAAGCACCACTATCGGCGGCTGGAGTTCGACAACTCCCTGTCCAGCCAGGTTCTGGACAGCTATCTCGAAGATCTGGACCCTAATCGCCAGTATTTCCTCGCCAGCGACATTCGTGAATTCGAGCGTTACCGCAACAAACTCGATGACCAGTTAAGCGATGGCCAACTGGAAGCCGGTTACACCATCTTCAATCGCTTCCAGGAACGCCTGGAAACCCGCCTGGAGAAATTGCTCGACACCATCGAGAATGACCTGGAATCGCTGACCTTCGACGATGAAGAAACCGTACTGGTGGATCGCGGCGAAGCACCCTGGGCAGCGGACGAGGCGGCGCTGGATGCCATCTGGCAACGACAGCTGAAAAATGCGGTGCTCTCCATGCGGCTCAATGACAGCTCACTGGACGATATTCGCACGCGGTTGACCCGTCGCTATGAAAGCCAGCTCAAACGAATTAACCAGAACACGCCAGAGGATGTATTTCAGGTCTACATCAATGCCCTGACACAGACCTTTGATCCGCATACCAACTACTTCACACCGCATAACTCGGAAAATTTCGACATCAGCATGAGCCGCTCCCTGGAAGGTATCGGGGCGGTGCTGCAATACGAAGACGGTTATACCAAGGTGGTGCGTCTGGTTCCCGGTGGCCCTGCTGCCAAAAGCGGTCAGTTGAAACCGGCGGATCGGATTGTCGGTGTTTCCCAGGATGGCGAGGCGCCAGAACCGGTGATCGGCCTGCGCCTGGACGAAGTAGTGGATCAGATCCGTGGCCCCAAGGGCACCAAGGTTAATCTGGAGATCATCCCTGCCGGCAGCGCCAGCGAACACGACACCCGCACTATCACCATTGAGCGCAACAAGGTGGTGCTGGAGGAACAGGCGGCCAAGAAGGATGTGATTACCATCCAGCGTGATGGCGAAGCCATGAAACTGGGCATTATCGAAATCCCGGCGTTTTACCTGGATTTTGCCGCCTTCCACCGGGGCGATCCCAATTACACCAGCACCACCAGTGATGTAGCCAAACTGTTGGTGGAATTACGCAAGGAAAACATCGACGGCCTGGTGATTGATCTGCGTAACAATGGCGGTGGCTCCCTGCTGGAGGTGAACAAACTGGTCAGTCTGTTTATCAATCGAGGCCCCACCGTACAGGTGCGCGAGTCCAGTGGTCGCGTCAGCATTGAAGGCGATAAATTTCCCGGGGTGCTCTATGCCGGCCCCATGGCGGTAATGGTCAACCGTTTCAGTGCTTCCGCCTCGGAGATTTTCGCCGGCGCCATGCAGGATTATGGCCGCGCCCTGATTGTTGGCGACCAGACCTACGGCAAAGGTACTGTACAGACCTTGCTGGATCTGAATCACGGCAAGCTGAAGATGACCAATGCCAAGTTTTACCGGGTTTCCGGTTCCAGTAACCAGAACCTGGGCATCGTGCCTGACGTGGATATGCCTTCTCTTATCGACAAGGATGAGGTGGGCGAAAGCTCCCTGCCCAATGCCCTGCCCTGGGACGAGATCGATTCGGCAAAATACCAGCGGGTAAGTGATATTGTCCCTTATCTGCCTCAGTTACGTGAAAAGCACTCCAGCCGTATTGATAAGGACCCGGAGTTCATCTACGTGGAGTCGCTGCGCAAGCTCCTGGAGGAGAATCGCAACCGTATCGAGCTGTCTCTGAATGAGAAAAACCGCACGGCAACACAGAAAGCGCTCGACAGTGAACGCCTTGCCATTGAGAACAGCCGCCGCAAATCCCGCGATGAAGAGCCGCTGGGCAGTATCAAGGAACTGCGTGATCTGGAGGAACAGCGGGCGCTGGACCCGGAAAGTGACGATGAGTCTATCGACGAAGACCCCTATGTTAGGGAAACCGGGGAGATTCTGGTGGACTACATGAACCTGATACGAGAGAACCAGGTGGCCCGTCAGGGCTGACCTTGGCTGCTGCAATAAAAAACCGGCGAAAGCCGGTTTTTTATTTTTCAGGCCAGCGCCTTGAAACCCCAGCGGGCCGGGTTGTCCCCCAGCCCGGCTTTGAGCGTTCGTCGACCCAGTTGGTGATTCAGATTTTCCAGGGCCCGCTTGGCCGGGTCCGGCAGAAGCCGCACTCCAAAACTGGCAGCACTGACAGCGGTCTTTACCACTCTCACTGCTGTGGCAGCCGGAACACTGCTGTTGATGTTGAGATCATCCGCCACCTTGTCACCGATAAGATAGCGGCTGAAGCCCAGCAATACCTCATAGGACAAGTTGAACGGCGGCTTGCCTGCCATGTCGCGCAATAGCGCCTTGGCAAGAGACTCGCTGTCTGCAGTAGGCTCGTACAGATGCGAAGTCAACTGCATGGCGAGGATTTCCTGCTCTTCCAGTGTGGTTGTCAGCAATGCCTCGTCGACGCCGAGCAGGTAGCCCGCATAACGCCAGAAATAGTGCATGGATTCATGCTCATGACGACTGATCTGCAGGCCGAGACGCTTGAGCCCCCGAACCACCATGAAATCGAACTCCAGGATGGTGCCAGCCATGTCTTCCTGATTGATTGGCAGGTCGTATTTGGCATTGTCCCAACGGGGATTGCTGGCTAGAAACTGGCGAACTGCCGCATGCAACAGCCGCACCTCCATCAGCGTACGGTGGCCCAAGCTACCGGGGCGGATGCCGTCGTCGCCAACGATGTTGTGAAGCATCTGTCCGGTTTCGTAAATCCTGCGGGAAACGTCTTTCTGCAAGCGACCGGTTGCCACCAGCACCTGGGAGGGCTTGTTGTGCGCGTAGCCCTCAACAAGGCTTGAACACATCAGCACCAGGCCCTGCAGTGCACCATTTCGCCGGTACATGCGCCGACCCAGCTCCATGGCGTCGAAATCCACCCAGGGTGGCACTGTATGGCAATGATCCAGAAAGGCCTGGAAGTCACCACCCTCTTCCCTGGCCCGCCTTTCTACTTCCTCCAGCAGACCGGAAGGACGAGTGAACTTGATCTGTGCCGCACAGCAGTCCGCCAGCGGATCTTGCACCTGCCGCCAGGTATTCAGTCGTTCATGGGAATAGCGGTCCCACCAGACCCTTTCCCGGGGGCTCTGTGGTCCTCGCTCGAAGCGGGTCAGTTCCTGCGGTGTTGCCATCATTACCTCGCGTTTCTTGTTATCACAGAACTCATGGGTTCTATGATAACGCTAGGCGCACCGGGTAAAACGGTCAACACACTAAACAGCGAAATCTGTTACCCCTTCGATCAGGGTGTTGATCAGCCACTGCGGGGCATCCAGGGGAAGGTCGTGACCCGCCTGGGGGTGGGATTTCATGGGCAGGTCCCAGGCCTGGGCCAGGGTCTGTGAGCATGCCGGGCTGACCAGGCGGTCCCCTGCCCCATTAATAATCAGCACGGGCACGCTCTCCGGCAATGCAGCCGGAGCGCGAAAACGCATGGCAGCCAGTAGCTGTCTCAGGCTGTTGCGCAACGACACGGGCTGTTCGCGGGCATAGTCGGACCAGGCTTGCGCCAGTTGATGAAGAAAGGCCTGCTCGCGCAGATTGGAGGTAATTTCCAGGATGGCCGTTTCCTTGCGCAACCGGTCACGGCTGAACACCGCGTCGCTCAACAGGCGCCGGTAATTCGCCGGCCGCAAGCGTCGCCAGAACGGACTGTAGCGGCTGGCACTGGTGTTGATCAGGCCCGCAAAAGCCACCTCACGTGGTGCCTGGCACAGCCACTGCACCGCCACCATGCCCCCCAGTGACAGGGCCACCAAGTGATAAGGCCCCTGATGGCCCTGCGCGGCCAGCTGTTCACGAAGATGCGAGACCATTGCAGCAACCCGCGTGGGGCTCCGGTCCTTGCAGAAACGACCATTTCCTGGCAAATCCACCGTTACCACCTGATCCTGTGGCACACTGGCCTGAAACTGCTCGGGAAAGTTCTCCCAGTGCCTCTGCTCACGAACCAGGCCCCGCAACAACACCCAGGTTCTTCCCATGCTGACTTACCTCTCCAGATACAAACAAAATCGAACCGTGACTTTCGGTACATCAATGACCCGGTATTCAATACCGGCTAGAATGCCACCGGCGTTCAGGATGGCAAACGGAGTTTCTTCGCGACTATGACACGAAAAACCGTAAAACGGGTTAAGACCGGCTCGGTAGAGCGACGCTTTTCCATGGCCAAGGCCGGATTTCTGGCCGGTGCCAAGTATGCGACCGCCAGTGCCGGGTCCATCTTTACCCCAAAAGACCAGCGTGAGGCTCGCCGCAAGGAGAACCTGTCCGCCCGTGCCCAGGAGCTGGTGGATGAACTGGGCAGGCTGAAAGGCTCTGTGGTCAAGATTGGCCAGATGATGGCTCTGTTCGGCGAGCATTTCCTGCCCGAGGAAGTGACCACGGCCCTGCATACGCTGGAAAACCAGACGACCGCCCTGGAGTGGCCGTCCATTGAGCGCCACCTCAAGCGAGAGCTCGGCGAAGTCAAAATGGCGGAGCTGGAGATCGAGGAAACCCCGTTGGGCGCCGCCTCCCTGGCCCAGGTCCACAAGGCCATCCGCAAATCCGACGGCAAGGAGCTGGTGCTCAAGATCCAGTACCCCGGCGTAGCCGATGCTATTGATTCAGACATGCGCGCTCTGGTGCGCCTGCTCAAGCTGAGCCGCCTGGTTCCCATGACCGAGCAATTCAATCTGTGGCTCGATGAAGTACGCGAAATGCTGCAGCGTGAAGTGGATTACGATCTGGAGGCTCATACCACTCGCCATTTCCGACATGTGCTGGCCGAAGATACCCGTTTTGTGGTGCCGGAAATCGTCACGGAATACTCCAGCCACAACATCATGTGCATGACCTTCGAGCGCGGCATCAGCGTCACGGACCCATCCGTGCTGAAGCTGTCCCAGGAGCGGCGCAATTTTATCGGTCGCGCCATCATGGAGCTGTGCTGCCGGGAAGTATTCGAATGGAACAAGATGCAGACCGACCCGAATTTCGGTAACTATTTGCTGCGTTTTGGTGACAGTCCGGAAAACGACCAGATCGTACTGCTGGATTTCGGCGCCATTCGTGACTTTGATAACGAGGTGCTGGGCCCGGGCCGGGAAATGATTCGCGCCTCCTTCCATCACGACGGCGACCGCCTGGTGCGCGCCCTTAACGCCCTGGATTTTCTGGCTCGTGGCGCCCCGCGCCGGCTGCTGGATGATTTTTGTTCGCTGTGCTTTGAAGCCATTGAAGTGCTGCAGGACCCGGACCGCTATCCACCACCGGCAGAAGTGCTCAATGACAAAGGGGAATACTGCTGGGGCAACAGCGACTTGCCCAATCGGGTCATGAATCGCGCCAGCCGCAATGCCTTGTCACTGCACTTTGACGTGCCGCCCAAGGAATTTATCTTCCTGGCCCGCAAGCTGCTCGGCGCCTACACCTTTTTGCACGTTATTGAAGCGGAAGTACGGGGCAACACGATTCTTGAGCCCTTTATTCACATGCAGGAAGAAGCTGACGTGATCCTGGTTGATCAAAAAACCATCAGTCCGGTAGATTAATTGCTCAGAAAGTGACAAAAATGCGGGTTTATCACCCGCTTATCGGTGCGATAACGAATTGTCATTTGCCAAGGTGGCATAGCCACAATAAGGTTAGCACCCTGCTGAGAGCCTGTTTCAGGCCTTTGCGCCACCGACGGAGATCGTGCTCCGGTTTGCCTCACTGCAAAGATTGCAGTATCGGGTCCACCGGCGGTATTCGACCTTCGCAGTGTGATGGATGACAGTAACGGCCAGCCGGCCACCTCGTTTCCAGCACACTCGGGACGCAAGGGCCTGAGACAGGCTCTTGTCGGTCGGCTCCCACGAAGCGACCGTTTAACGAGGCTTTCAGGCGCTGGGTTGCCAACTCTGCCGCCCTGATAGCCGATTATTTGCGAACCACAGACGGGGGTAACGCAGGTGATTATCGGTGTTCCCAAGGAAATCTGCCCTGGCGAGCAGCGCGTTGCTATAACGCCTGCCAATGTCAGCGCACTGCTGAAAAAACAAGGTGTCGAGATCATCATCGAGCGTGGTGCCGGTGATATAGCCGGGTACCCGGACAGCACGTTTGAAGCTGCCGGCGCCAAACTGGTTGATCGCGACGAAATCTTCGCTTCCGCTCAGGTGGTACTGCAGGTGCAAACGCCTGGCAGCAACACCCAGAACGGCAATGAAGATCTGGAGAAATTCAAGCAAGGCCAGATCGTTATCGGCATGACCGATCCACTGGCCAACCCGCAATTTGCCCAGACCCTGGCTGACAAGAAAGTCACTGGCCTGGCTCTGGAACTGGTGCCGCGGATCACCCGCGCCCAGGCCATGGATGTTCTCTCTTCCATGGCGATGATTGCCGGTTACAAATGCGTCCTGTTGGCCGCCAACGAATCCCAGCGCATGTTCCCCATGAACATGACCGCTGCCGGTACCATGAACGCCTCCCGCGTGTTCGTAATGGGTGCTGGTGTGGCAGGCCTGCAGGCCTGTGCTACCGCCAAGCGCCTGGGTGCCGTGGTCGAAGCCTATGACGTTAGGCCCGCTGCCCGCGAACAGATCCTGTCTGTTGGCGCCAAGCCGGTCGAGCTGGACCTGGATACCGGTGAAGCCGAAGGTTCAGGCGGTTATGCCAAGGCTCAGGGCGAAGACTTCCTCAAGCGTCAGCGCGAGCTGATGACAGAAGTCATCAAGGAAATGGATGTGGTGATCACTACCGCTGCCGTTCCCGGCGCCAAAAGCCCGATTCTGGTCACCGAAGACATGGTCAAGGCCATGAAACCCGGCTCCATTATCGTGGATCTGGCTGCAGAACGTGGCGGCAACTGTGATCTGACCGAATCCGGCAAAACCGTTGTTAAGCACGGCGTCACCATCGTCGGCCCGGAGAACGTACCCTCCTCCGTGGCATTCCATGCCAGCCAGATGTTCGGCAAAAACATGGAAAACCTGCTTAACCTGCTGCTGGACGACAACGGCGATCTGCAACTGGACTTCGAAGACGAGATCGTTGCCGAAACCGTGGTCAGCCACAATGGCGACGTCCCACAGGCTCGCTTGCGCGACCTGCTCGGCCTGCCCGCTCTGGCTAAACCTGAGCCCGAGGCAGACGAATCCGCCGATGCGGACTCCGACGCCACCAAGGAGGAGGAGAAATAATGGATTTCGTAGCCCAACTAACCCTGTTTGTGCTGGCGATCTTCCTCGGTGTGGAACTGATCACCAAGGTTCCGCCCACCCTGCACACCCCACTGATGTCCGGTTCCAACGCGATTTCCGGCATTACCGTGGTGGGCGCCTTGATCGCCGCCGGTTCCGACTCCGGCATGCTGATCAACGTGCTGGGCTTTATCGCTGTGGTGCTGGCCACCATCAACGTGATTGGCGGCTTCATGGTCACCAATCGAATGCTGGCGATGTTCAAGAGGAAGTAATTCATGCAGAACTGGATTGATATCGCCTACTTGATCGCCGCCTGCCTGTTTGTGGTGGGCATCAAGGGGCTGACCAAGCCGAAAACTGCCGTGCGCGGGAACCTGCTGGCTGCTGCCGGTATGGGTGTTGCCGCCGTGGTTACCCTGCTCAACGAGCATATTGTTACCTATGAAGTCATCATTGCCGGCGTAGTGGTCGGTGGCCTGATTGGCGCCGTTATGGCCAAGAAGGTGCAGATGACTGCCATGCCGCAGATGATCGCTCTGCTCAACGGTTTTGGTGGTGGTGCGTCCTTTTCCGTGGCTTCAGCCGAGTTTTTCCGCGGCTCTGCCAACGATACGGTGTCCATCATCGCTACCGGCGCCGCCGTATTGATCGGTGCGGTCACCCTGACCGGCTCTCTGGTCGCGTTCGCCAAGCTGCAGGAACTGATCGACGGCAAGCCAATGGGCTTCCCCGGCATGAAGCTGGTCAATGCTGTCCTGTTCATCGGCTCCATTGTCGGTATCGGCTACCTGGTTGCCAATCCGGGCAATGAGATGGTGTTCTGGGGTCTGGTAGCTGCTGCCATGGTTCTTGGCCTGTTGCTGGTGCTGCCAATTGGTGGTGCAGACATGCCGGTGGTTATCGCCCTGCTGAACTCCTACTCTGGCGTAGCAGCCTCCGCTGCCGGTTTCGTGATGGGCAACAGTGCCTTGATCATCACCGGTTCCCTGGTCGGTGCGTCTGGTCTGATCCTGACCAGCATCATGTGTAAAGCCATGAACCGCTCCCTCACCAACGTTTTGTTCGGTGTGATGGCGGAAGCCGGCGAAGCCATGGATGAAGACGAAGTCTATGCTGGCAAGGTGAAGTCTACCTCTGCAGACGAAGTTGCCATGATGCTGGAAACCGCACGCCGCGTTGTCATCGTGCCCGGCTTTGGCCTGGCCATGGCTCAGGCTCAGCATGCGGTCCGCGAAATGGCGGACACCATGGAAGCGATGGGTATCGAAGTCGAATACGCCATCCACCCAGTTGCTGGCCGTATGCCCGGTCACATGAACGTACTGCTGGCGGAAGCCGAAGTGCCCTACGACAAGCTCAAGGACATGGATACCATCAATCCTACCTTCGAGCAGACCGACGTAGCCATCGTGCTGGGCGCCAACGACGTAACCAACCCCATGGCCCGCGAAGACAAAGGCAGCCCGATTTACGGCATGCCCATCCTTAACGTGGACAAAGCCAAGACCGTGGTTGTGGTAAAACGCTCCCTGAGCGCCGGTTTTGCCGGCCTGCCCAACCCGCTGTTCGCCAAGGACAACACCCTGATGTTGTTCGGCGACGGCAAAGGTGCGGTGCTGGATATCACCACCGCCCTGAAAGAAGGCTGATCGGTATCAGGATCAGGAAAAAGGGGAGCTTCGGCTCCCCTTTTTTGTGTCTGAACTTCCTCTGCGTAGGGCGAGGCAAAAAAACGTAACGCTCCGATATCTAATTCTCCGACATGCCGATAAGGTCTTCTGGTGGATTACGTCCTTCGGGCTAATCCACCCTACGCACTAGAAAGCGTTCACCTTTCCGTCAACAGCCCACAAAAAAGCCCGCCTCATTGAGGCGGGCTTTCCGTGGTGCCTGCAGCGTGAAGCCTGCTGCTCTTATTCTGTTACTTAAAGGTATAAACTAGGCCCACTGACACCTGATGATCCGATTCCTTGGTACCTGCCGGCACCTTGGATTCATGCTCCAGAAGATGACGCAGCCGCAGTGAGAAGTGGCTGTTGATCTTGCTGGTCAGGGACGTTTCCATCCGGGTGCTGGTGGAATCTTCGCCGACTTCACTACTGATTTCTTCCTTGAACTCCGCGTTTTCGCTGATCTGCCAGCTATACTTCAAAGCCAGACGAGCGATGGCGCTTTCTTCCGTATTGGCACAGTCGCCATAGGAGTCTTCCGGCTCCAGACACTGGACGCGATAACCGGGACCGGCTTCCAGATCGAGGACATGTGTTTCATTTTCGATAAAGCGACGCCCCAAACCGATGGCGTAGCTGGCCTGGTAGTGAAAACCGGAGAAATTGTCTTTCTCGTAGGTGACCACATTGAACAGGTAATTGCGGGATTCCTCGCCCAGCTTGCGATCCAGCTTGTAGGAGGCAAAGTAGTTCTCGTCGGTACGGTTGTATTCTTCCGTATCCGGATCGCGCTCTTTCTCGTTGTTGGCGTCCGCCTTGAAATGGTGACGCCAGAAAGCGCTGTCACGGCTTGCGTTAACGTGGGCATTCACCGAATCGGAATCCGTGTTACCGCGCTTGAACAGCAGACCAAGAGACACATCCCCGGACCACTTGCTCGCTTCGCTGGTGCCTTCCTCGGCCGCTGCCGATACCACCGGCAAACCGGTGGCAATCAGCATGGCAGCGAGATACTTACTGCGCATGAATCTCTCCTCTACTCACTCTTGTCCAGATGCACATCCATCTGCGGAAACGGAATGCCAATCCCTGCTTCATCGAAGCGGCGTTTCACGGTTTCCGTGGTGCCCCAGAGTACCGGCCAGTAGTCCGCACTCTTCACCCAAGGACGACAGAGGAAGTTCACAGAGCTATCAGCCAGCTCGCCTACCACAATGGTCGGAGCCGGATCTTTCAGAACCCGCTCATCGGCAGCCAGTACCTCTTCCAGGACTTTCTTCACCACGGAGAGGTCCGCATCGTAAGCAACACCGAACACCATATCTACCCTGCGGGTAGGCAATTCAGAATAATTGGTGATATTACCGGACATGATTGACCCGTTCGGCACGGTGATCACCTTGTTATCCGGGCTGTTCATGACCGTGGCAAAGATGCGGATTTCCTTCACGGTGCCGGAGGTGCCGCCCGCTTCCACGTAATGGCCGACCCGGAACGGTTTGAACATGATCAACATTACCCCGGCGGCGAAGTTGCCCAGGGAATCCTTCAGCGCCAGGCCAACGGCCAGGCCGGCGGCACCAAGAATGGCAACCAGGGATGTGGTTTGCACGCCCAGCTGATCCAGAGAGGCAATAATGACAAAGACAAACAGCAGCACATGGATGATATTGCCAAGGAACTTGGCCACTTCCGTATCCAGTTTTTTGTCCATCACCCGGCTAAGCCAGCCGGCCAGTTTGCCCACGATCCATTTACCGACAATAAAGATGACGAGCGCCGCGATGATATTCCAGGCGTAGGGCATCAGGTTTTCGTTGGCAAAGGTTTCAAGTTGAGACAGATATTGATCCATTAAACGTACTCCTCATCCAGTGAGCGCGAATTATGCCGATTCCTGCGTTCAGCCCAAGATGCATCGATCTGGCGAAGCAGGATTTTACAAAGGTTTCACCTGGTGAAAACGAGGCAGGCGCCCCACCCAGCCACCGGCTTGCTGCACATAATGAAACCTTCACGCGTCCGTGACCAGTCTCAAGGCCCTCAGGGCTCCGATTTCCTATCAATCCATGCTCATGTCTGGGTATCTGTCGGGCTGGCCGGTATAATGCGCGGTCACATTTGCTGTCCTGTCGGAGTCTTCAATGCCCAAGAGCGTGCGTGCGCCCCTGACCGCCCAATTGCAACAACGCATTCTGATTCTGGATGGTGGCATGGGTACCATGATCCAGGGCTGCAAGTTCACCGAGGAAGACTTCCGGGGCAGCCGCTTTGCCGACTGGCCCAGTGATCTGAAAGGCAATAATGACCTGCTCTGCATGACCCAGCCGGAGCGGATCAAGGAATTGCACAAGGGCTATCTGGACGCCGGCGCTGACATCATCGAGACCAACTCCTTCAACGCCACGTCCATCGCCATGGCCGACTACGACATGCAGGATCTGGCGCGGGAGATCAATGTGGCGGCCGCCCGCGTGGCCCGACAGGCTGCTGACGAAGCCTCCACCCCGGACAAACCACGCTATGTGGCCGGCGTACTCGGCCCCACCAACCGTACCGCCAGTATCAGCCCGGACGTGAACGACCCTGGCTTCCGCAACACCAACTTTGACAAGCTGGCCGACGCCTACCTGGAAGCGCTGGATGGCCTGGTAGAAGGCGGTATCGACCTGATTCTGATCGAGACCATCTTCGATACCCTGAACGCCAAGGCAGCAGTATTCGCGGTGGATCAGTACTGCTACGAGAATGGCCTGGACCTGCCGGTGATGCTCTCGGGCACCATCACTGACGCCTCCGGGCGCACGCTCACCGGGCAGACCACCGAGGCCTTCTACAACTCCCTGCGCCACGCACGGCCGATCAGTGTCGGCCTGAACTGTGCCCTGGGCCCCATGGAGCTGCGCCCCTACATCGAAGAGCTGTCCCGGATCTCCGAAACCTATGTGTCCGCCCACCCCAACGCCGGGCTGCCCAATGAAATGGGTGAGTACGATCTGGACCCGGCCACCATGGCCAAGGAAATTCGTGGCTGGGCAGAAAAAGGCTTCCTCAACATCATCGGCGGCTGCTGCGGTACCACACCGGAACATATCGCCGCCATGGCTGAGGCTGTGGAAGATTTGCCGCCGCGCCAGCTCCCCGAGATTGAGGTGGCCTGCCGACTGTCCGGTTTGGAGCCCTGCACCATCCGCAAGGATTCCCTGTTCGTCAATGTGGGCGAGCGCACCAATGTGACCGGCTCCAAGCGTTTCCTGCGCCTGATCAAGGAAGAGGATTACGACGCCGCCCTGGATGTGGCCCGTGACCAGGTGGAGAACGGCGCCCAGATCATCGATATCAACATGGACGAGGGGATGCTGGAATCCGCCGAGTGCATGGTGAAGTTCCTCAACCTGGTGGCATCGGAGCCGGAAATTTCCAAGGTGCCGATCATGATCGACTCCTCCAAGTGGGAGGTGATCGAAGCGGGCCTCAAATGCATCCAGGGCAAAGGGGTGGTGAACTCCATCTCCATGAAGGAAGGCGAAGACGCCTTCCTGCATCAGGCGCGCCTGCTGCGCCGCTACGGCGCCGCCGTGATCGTCATGGCCTTTGATGAAGAAGGCCAGGCTGACACCCGCGAACGCAAGGTGGAGATCTGCACCCGCGCCTACAAACTGCTCACCGAAGCAGTGAACTTCCCGCCGGAAGACATCATCTTCGACCCGAATATCTTTGCCATCGGCACTGGCATCGAAGAGCACAATAACTATGCCGTGGACTTCATCGAAGCAGTAGGCGATATCAAGCGCACCCTGCCCCACGCCATGATTTCCGGTGGGGTGTCCAACGTCAGCTTCTCCTTCCGCGGCAACGACACCGTCCGGGAAGCGATTCACGCGGTGTTTCTGTACTACGCCATCAAGAACGGCATGGACATGGGTATCGTCAACCCGACCATGCTGGCGGTGTACTCGGATATTCCCGAGGAGCTGCGCAACGCCGTGGAGGATGTGGTCCTCAACCGGCGCGAGGACGGTACCGAGGTCTTGCTGGATCTGGCAGAAAAATACCGTGGCAGCGGTGCAGAGAAGGTCAAGAAGGAAGACCTGGCCTGGCGCGAATGGGAAGTGGAAAAGCGCCTGCAACATGCCCTGGTGAAAGGCATCGCCGATTACGTGGAAGAAGACACTGAGCTGGCCCGCCAGAATGCGGCCCGCCCCCTGCATGTGATCGAAGGCCCGCTCATGGATGGCATGAACGTGGTCGGCGACCTATTTGGCGAGGGCAAGATGTTCCTGCCCCAGGTGGTCAAATCTGCCCGGGTGATGAAGAAAGCCGTGGCTTACCTTCTGCCCTACATGGAAAAGGAAAAGGAAGAGCTGGGCACCCAGGACGAGGCCAACGGCAAAATTCTCATGGCCACGGTGAAAGGTGATGTCCACGACATCGGCAAGAACATCGTTGGCGTGGTGCTGCAGTGCAATGGCTACGACGTGGTGGACATGGGCGTCATGGTGCCTTGCGAAAAGATCCTGGAAACCGCCAAGGCCGAGAAGGTAGACATCATCGGCCTGTCCGGCCTGATCACACCGTCACTGGAAGAAATGGTCCATGTGGCCAGCGAAATGCAGCGCCTGGGCATGGATCTGCCGCTGATGATCGGCGGCGCCACCACCAGTCGCATCCATACCGCCGTGAAAATCGATCCTGCCTACCAGGAGGCGGTGGTTCACGTGGCCGACGCCTCCCGGGCTGTGGGCGTGGCCTCCAAGCTGCTTTCCAAGACCGCCAAGGCCGACTATGTCGCAGAGCTCAAGGAAACCTACGAAGGCCTGCGTGTGCGTCGCAAGCAGCAGCAGGTAGATCGCAGCCTGATTTCCATCGAGCAGGCCCGGCAGCATCGCTTCCAGCCAGAGTGGTCCGGCTACACCCCGCCTGAGCCAAAAGTAAAAGGCTTGAAGGTGTTCGACGACTATCCCCTGGAAGATCTGGTTCAGCGCATCGACTGGACGCCCTTCTTCCGGTCATGGGAACTGGCTGGCAAATTCCCGCGCATCCTGGAAGACGAGGTGGTGGGCACGGAAGCCACCAAACTCTACCGTGACGCCCAGGCAATGCTTGAGAAAATCGTTGAAGAAAAGTGGCTAACTGCCCGTGCTGTAATAGGTTTCTGGCCGGCAAACTCAGTCATGGATGATATCGAGCTGTACCGCAACCCCGGTGATGAGGAGGCTTTCATGACCCTTCATCACCTGCGCCAGCAGCTAGACCGGACCAAGAACGAAAAGCCGGATTTCTGCCTCAGTGACTTTATCGCACCCAAGGAAACCGGCCTCACCGACTGGCTCGGCGGCTTCGCCGTTACCGCAGGTAGCGGGATTGACGAACACGTGACTCGCTTCGAGGCAGATCACGACGACTACTCCTCGATCATGCTCAAGGCCCTGGCGGATCGTCTTGCCGAGGCGTTGGCTGAGCGCATGCACGAAAAAGTCCGCAAGGAGTACTGGGGCTATGCCAATGACGAAGCACTCAGCAATCAGGACATGATCAGCGAGAAATATCGGGGCATCCGCCCTGCCCCCGGTTATCCGGCCTGCCCGGACCACACCGAGAAAGCCTTGCTGTGGGAGCTGCTGGACCCGGAACACAATGCCGGCATGACGTTGACGGAAAGCTACGCCATGTTGCCAGCGGCGGCGGTGTCCGGCTGGTACTTCTCACACCCCGAGGCCAAATACTTCGGCACCGGCAAGCTGGCCAAGGACCAGATGGACGACTATGCCGCCCGCAAGGGAATGACGCGCAAGGAGATTGAGCGGATGGTGCCGCATTTGCTGGGCTATATGGACGAAGAACAAGGCTGACGCGCTGGACGAGCGCCTTTAGAGGCGCTCCACAACCGCACTCTTCAGCGGCGCTGAGGCGGGAGCTCGAAACGGGGCTCCCAGTCGCTGGCATCAATGGATTCCTGATAACCATGCCAGGTGGCATAGCCGAGCACCGGAAGCAGCACAGCAAGGCCCAGATAGGCCGTCAGCAGGCCCACCAGTAAACACACCCCGATCAGGCAGGCCCACAGAAACAGCGCCAGCTTGTTGCGTAATACCGCATTAATGCTGGTAATCACGCCTGTCACCATATCCGTACGACGATCCATGATCATCGGCAGCGAGAACACGCTGGCGGTAAAGATAATGGCGCAGAAAACCGCACCGACACTGCTGCCCACCCCGAAAAACAGCAGGATGTCGTTCCAGTGCCATTCATTCACCGGGTAGAAGATATAAATCAGGTTCGCCGCCCGCGCCCAGATCAGAAACACCACAATCATTATCACGGTGTAGGTCAGTGCATCTCCCATGCAATGCCGGGCTTGGCGCAGGCTTTCCTTGAGTGTCGGGGTCTGATCCTGCTGGATCTGAATACTGATATCGTACAGGTTCAGGGCGAGAATCGGCCCGAGAAAGACAAACCCGGAAATCAGCCCCAGGTAGAGGCCCATATTGCCAAACCACCAGGTGGCGGCCGTGATCATATAGCTCAGGCCGACCATGATAAAACCATAGATCAGGCTTGGCCCCGGTGCGGCACGAAAGTCCTGCCAACCCTTGCGCAACCAGCGCAAAGGCGCCGACGGGGCAATGCTGTGACAGGGCGCCACAAAGGGGCGGGTATCTTCTTCCTGCTGATTATTATCGTTGTTCATGGCATGGCCGCATGGTGAGACGATACCTGTTCAATCTTCGGCAATCTTCGCGGACACATCAAGACTGCCCTGGGTGGCATCCAGATGACCAATCAGCTCATCCTGGACACTGTGCATCACATCACTGGCGGACCAGATGGCAGGAATCCCATAGCTGACCGCCAGGCTGGCTGCACCGTTGCAAGGGTCTTTCTCGGCGATAACCAGCCCCCCAGCCTGAACCAGCCACGGCAACCAGGCAGGCTCCACCTGATCGATCACCACGATATCCCCGGGGCAGATCCGATTCAGGCTCCAGGCGCTGCACACCCGCCGTATCGGCCCCTCTACCCTGCCCGGCACCAGCGGCAAGCCGCGCAGCAGCGGGCTAAGGCGCTGACCGCCGCCAAAACCGTAACCAATCTGGTCCATTTTCCAGTCCGGCGCCCCCTGCAAACCGTCATCCAGGTAACGTAATTTGCGGTCGCCAATCACTTCGCGACTGGCACTGGCAGGCAATTGTTGCCCCATCCAGAGCTGCCAGAGTTCATCGAAGTACAGAAAATAAATATCATCCGGATGTTGTAGCCGCCCCTGATTAACCGCCACAGCACCCATGGCGCGCAGCAGAGCACGCAGCCGGTTGCCGATGGCAAAGCGCAGGCCACGGGCTTGGCGAGCCAGTGACAACCAGCGAGCATCGTCCACTGAGGGCTCGGCACAGGCGGGCAGATCCCCTGTGGCGCTGGCATACAAACCATTCAGATTGCCGGCCTGTGCAGGGCTTTCATTCAGTGGCGCGTGTACCGGGTCAGCCCCCGGGCGCAGACCGGTTTCCCTTAATGCCTCGGGGCGCTCAGCCACCAGAGCATCGATGGCACCTTTCTCGGCACCGGTAACCAGCATTTCCAGAGGAAAAGGCGCCGTGTAGCGGCAGCTGCGGTCAGGCAAGGCCAGGTATCCGACTTCCCCCTCCACGCCGCTCAGTCGTTCGCCCATGCCGTCAAGCTGCATGAAGGCGCGCCATAGCCCTTCCTGGGTAGCGGCCGGCTGCTGCCAGCGCTTCAAATCCCTGCTCACCCTGGCCAGCGTCAGCTGGTGCCGGTAAACCGTGAATCTGTCCGCCAGGTGGCTGCCCGTAACCGGATCAGCACGACCCTCAAGCTGTTGCCATGCCGGTGGCAGGAAGCGGCTGGCCCCTGCATGCTGACTTTGCAGCTCACGGAAAAATGCACAGTTGGTGTAAAGGTGGCTATGCTGGCGACGGTAGGGTTCAACCTTGGCCAGCGATTGCCACCCCTCACGGACAACCAGTGGCTCCCAGAACGCGGTTTTCAGCCAGCGCCCTGCCAGGGTGTACCACAATGGCGTTTCCACCTGAGTGAACAATCCGTTCCCTGCCCGGCGTGTCCATGCCTCCCTGGGCATGGGTAGTGAGCCCACCGGCAAGGTTTGCAACAGCCACAATTGCTGCCCATCAAAGACCCATTCACCGGCCTGAGGGCGCTGGAAGTTTTGTTTAAGGCGCTCATGGAGCTCGCGCAACAGTGGCGCACCCACCTGGTCGCCAAGTGCCAGCTCCTCGTGGGAGGCATGCACCAGACGGCCATCATCATCGAAGATCAGCCGTTGGCGCTCGCTGCTACCATCAAGCACCCCTTCCACCACCATATGGGGCAGGTCCTGTCTTAACGGGTGGCGGGTGAAAAGTACGCCGGCAGCCTGCTGCCGTGGCAATGCCTGAATCACTACATGATCCGGCCCTTGTTCTCGCTGGAAGATGCTGCGCAACGCCGCCGCAAGAGACTCATCGGAGTCCAGATTGAGCAAGCTTTCACGGCGCGAATCCGGATTCATCGGCCCCTGTTGCAGGACCCAATAACGTTCTTCGCTGAACATGCGCGGCAAGGCGCGCAGTTGTTGTGCCAGCGATTCCGGGGAGCTGTCCTGCACCACATCCCGGCCCACCCGCCAGCTTGGCGGCACAGGCAGCCCCATGGCCGCCCAGCGCTGCAGGTTTTCGCTGCCCTGCGCGTCAGCAGTCAGTACTTCAATGCCCATGACCTGATTCTTGTTTGACGATGTTTTTCGACAGCCGCAGCCCGAACCAGTACAACACCGGTATCAGCAACAGCGCCCCAATAGCGATTGCCGCGGCGATTCCCCCGAACAGTACCGGCGCTTTCATCAGGGTACTCATCAGCGAATCCTGCCAGTAAAAAAACCACTCATTTTCGGCAGGAAATAGCCACACGTGTAACTGATAGAAAACCTGAGTCGGCCCGGCAACGGCCAACCACGCTATCACAGCCCCTACCCCGAAAACAGTTATCCCCAAGCGTTGCCGCATGGGCGGTATCCCCAGGCGGATACATAACACGGCCAGCGGCAGCCACAGCAACGCCAGGGCCAACATCAGCCAGCGCCCGGCATCAATCAGGTCTGCCACATCCTGCAAATGACGGACCTCCGCTTCGTGCAGAAGCGGTATCGGTGGCTTGCCCGGCAGCGTGTAATGAATATCTGCCAGGCCTTCACCCTGCTGGTGAACGGCATCACGGATTTGCTCGAATGCCCGATGGTGTTGCTCGCTCGGCAATTGCTCAAAACCATAACGGAAGCGATTCTGTGGGCCGTACTCTTCGATGTGTGCACCGATATCGAGCTGCTGATACCAGAAGCCATACCCATAATTGGCCAGGCTGTACAGCGCCCAACTGATCAGCACGGAAAGCAATACAGCCGTGACAGCGTAGAAGAACCACACTAAAGTGGCAGCGATCGGGCATTTTTGTACTGTTTTTTTCATAGCACCCCACAAGCATAAACCAGAATAATAAACAGAGGACGTAGCGCCATGCGACCGCTCT
Organism: uncultured Alcanivorax sp.; assembly: GCF_947258575.1. Taxonomy (GTDB): domain Bacteria; phylum Pseudomonadota; class Gammaproteobacteria; order Pseudomonadales; family Alcanivoracaceae; genus Alcanivorax. The sequence goes on along the minus strand of NZ_CAMYIV010000002.1, from coordinate 408,424 downwards.
TCATGTCGATAGCCCTTTTTTTGGGCGCCATCGCCATTACCGGCTGTACCACCACACTTCCCAACACCAATGATCGTTTTGCCAGGCAAGCCCTGGAAGCCGATTACTACCAGGTTCGCATCCCGACCCGGGACGGCAAGAAACTGGCCGCCACGGTATATCAACCGGAGCTGCAAAGCGGCCAGAGTGCGCCACTGGTGATTGCCACCCATGGCTTTGGCGGCTTCCGCGCCAAGCGGCCACTATCAGTCTACGGCAAGGCCATTCTCACCGGTGAAGCTGCCATTGCCGCCTGGAAAGCCGGCTACTGGGTGGTCTTCTATGACCAGCGTGGCTGGGGCCAGTCCGACGGCCGAGTGCATATGATGGACCCGGATTATGAAGTGGCAGACCTGAGTCAGGTGATCGACTGGTCACTGTCCCATCTGCCCGGCGTCAAACGCCTGGAAGACGGCAGCCCCGCCATCGGCATGATCGGCGAGTCCTACGGTGCCGGCCTGCAAACCCTGGCGGCATTTACCGAGCCTCGCCTGAAAGCTCTGGTTCCGCTCACCGGCTGGTACGACATGAACAGTATCGCTCCCAATGGCGAATTTCGCACTGCCTGGGGCGCAGTATTACTTGGCTTTGGCGGAATCAATAGCGGTTTTGATATCGGCGAGATGTTTGCCGACCCCTGGCGCAGCGCCTTCGATGGCACTGTCAGCCGAGACATGCAGACGCTGATGTACGAACGCAGCGCTGCCAGCTTCTGCGACCAGGGAAAGACACCCTATGCCGATGCCCTCTTTATCCAGGGCTTCAGCGACAGCCTGTTCCCTTTTCAGCAGGCAGAAATGAACTACGACTGCTGGCAGGCACAGGGCCGTGACGCCAGGATCATCGGCCTGGAAAGCGGCCATGTGATGCCCTGGCCTATCCAGAAATGGCGCGGCTGGCTCCCATTCTACCAGACCGATGACATGGTGCACTGCGGCGACTATAGCGAGACCACCGTGGACACCATCATTAACTGGTGGGACGAAAAACTGCGCGGCGAAGAACCCAGCGTGCCGCAATACTGTATCAATGTAACCAGCGACCGGGGGCTTGCCATGGAAGGCGGAGGGATTATGGATGGCGGTAGCCGCTATAGCCTCTCCCCTACCCGCGTGACCATTCCCCTGGCCGGTGCCTTCGAGTGGCTGATGGCCGGCTTCGATATCGGTGGTGACATGTTCCGTGCCATGTGGCCTGGTGCCGACCTGCGGGAATTGAAGCCCAATGGCGGCTTCGGGCGACCCAAATTTGTTCCCCTTTATGTGGCACGTGGCGATGATGAAGTCCTGCTGGGCAAGCCGCGCATTGATCTGAACCTGGCCGGCACCTCCGGTGGTAAAAGCATGCCGGTGTTTGTGGGGGTGGGGATTCAGCACGCCAACCGCCGCCGGGTACACGTTGCCAGCGAACAACTCACGCCGCTACCGGAAAAGGGCATCCACAACATGGAATTGCCGGCGGTAAGTCAGCCGCTCGAGGACGGGGATCGTGTCGGTCTGATTATTTACGGATTTACGGCCCAGTTCCCGCTGAACTCCGCCTTCCTGGCCAGAAACGCCACGGTCAAAGGGGATATATGGTTACCGTTGACCCGTGAAGAGGCTATTTCGCTGGTACCGGACCGACCTTTCTAACCACAAACGCCGTCTTGACGGTGGGGAGAAAGAGGGTGCGGGACACATGACCAGGTAAATTCCACACCCTCTCATTGATTGATCTGAACAGGCACCACGGCAGATCGTTGACGCGCGAACTCATCCGCCGCAAACCCTTCCAGTCCATCCTCGAAATACAGGCTCACCGTAAACCGCAGCTCTTCCGGCTGCGGCCACCCGTGCAGAGAGTATCCCAGGTTGGGCCACTGGCCGGGGAACTGCTCGGGCTCAACGGCCAGCGAAGCATCATCCTGATAAATCAGCGCCAACGGCGTTTCCATGAGTTCATCAGGAACGGTCAGATGGGTAAGCAACGCAAAATCACGCTTGCTGTCAAACAGGATCCAGTTGGCATCCATGGTCATGGTCTGATCTGCAAAGGCCTGATCATCCGCCTTGCCGTCAACAATGACCGGATTATCGACAAAATTCGCTGTGTACACAGCGGCACCTGACTGATTATTCCCATCTACCGTCACCGACACTTCCGGCTCTTTCAGTGTGGCCCGGTAAAGGTCCGGAATTTTGGCATAGGTGTGAGCTTCATAGTGAGATGCATAACGCATGGCCTGCACCTGGATGGTCATGACGGGAATGCCAGCAAGCACTACCCGGGTGCGCAGGTGCATGACCGAGCGGATCGGCCCCACAGAAAATCCCACACGTTTCGGCCGCAGATTATGGTTATCCAGTGTCATGCGGGTAAACCGGGACAGCACCCCTGCGCTCATGCGCATCTTCAAGGTATCAATGATGGAGCCTTCACCCTGATACCCGCGGTAGCCGAGATAATGCCAATTCAGTTCGTTGTCTGGATCCACGTCCAGCCGATAGAGCGCTGTACGGGTTTCCCCGCTATCAACATCGTGAGCCACATAATAATTGCCACTACGCTCATTGTTGCCTCGCACCAGATAAAAATGGCAACTATCGGCAACGGTGAGTTCGCTGATCACTTCTCCCTGTTCAGGCTCGAGCCCCTCCGGAGCGTGCGGCCCGGCATCTGTCAGCATCATCAAAAGCTGGTCATCTGCATCCAGCTGGCCCGGTGAACCGGCAAGCGCAAAGCCGGAGTCCTCAAACCAGACCATGCCCTTCTGGTCCATTTCATCAAACTGATAGGCCACCGGGACAAAACGCCCCCGCTCAACCCGCATTACCGACAGGGCCGACAGCTCCATTGCGGATGCAGCCGGGAGCTGGGCACCGGAAATTTTCACCACTCGGCCGCGGTCAAGAGGGTCGAAGCGACACTGAGCGTCGACCGTAGCGGCGAGAATCAGCGTACTGAAAGCCAGAAGGAGGCGAAGCGTCATATTATTGCTGCAGAGTTGCCCGAACGGTTGCAGTGCCGGATTTGCCTCCCGGCGTCATTTCCAGGTTCCCCAGCTGCACCCCCTTCTCTTGCAGGGACTGCAACCAGAGCACGGTCTGGGCGGCAGGCTGTTCTTCAAGCTGGATACGGACTGAGCGATTGCCATCCGGGGAAAAGCCTTTCAGGGTAAGGCCAAAATCATCCGCACTGCGGCTCACATCACTGACCCAGTTGTCGGGCAAACGGCTATTGCTGTTGCTGCCGGCACGGGCGGCCTGCACCGCACCGCTGTTAGCGTTAATCCATTCCAGGGTCTGCATGTTAGCCACGTATTGCTGGCGGGCTTGATCCCTGGCAGCCAGTGACGGCGCCCAGATCAACCAATACAGCACCACGAAAACCGCCACCCCGGCGAGCACTTTGAGTACCGTCTGTTCGCGGGCTTCTCGGCTGGCATACCACTGCTCCAGCTGCGACCAGCGTTCGGAAGCCAGTTTCTTCAATTCAGCAGATGTCATCCTGGCTGCTCCACCTTGATCCGCGCACTGACGCCCTGGGCGCCGTTGCGATAATTGGCAATGGAAGCATTGCCTCCCTGCTTCCTTATGGCGTTCTGCAGGGCTTCAAGCTGGGCGTAATCCTTGGCCCCCACATCTACCAGCAACACATTCTGGCGCTGATCATACTGGAGTCGCTTGGGCTCCACCTTCATGTCCTTGAGGACCTGCGCTACCGGCGCCAGCAGCGGGAAAAAGGCCGCACCGCCACCATCCGCACCACCACCAAGGCGAGCCAGACGCCCCTGAAACTGGCGATTCAGTGCAGAGGTTGCCTTGTCTCCGGGGAACAGTTGCTCATAGCGATCCTTGGCTTGCGCCAGGGCGGCATCCGCCGCCCGTTGATAACGCCACTGCTGGACCCAAACGGCCACCACGGCCACCAGAAATACAGCCGCTGCCAGGTAGGCAACCGGACGCCAGGGCCCTAGCAGCGCACTTTCCCTGCGGTTTTGGCGTGGCATGTAAGGGCCGGTAAGCAGCTCCTGTCCGTGGCGATGGCGCAGGTCGGCAAACAGGACTTGCAGGTCGACCTGACGGGCCTGATCCAGGCTGTCACCCAACAGCGGGGCAAACGCTTCCTGCTGGTCTTCGTCAATAACCAGCCCCTGCTCCCGGTCAATTAACAACAGTTGCTGGCCATTTCCCAGGTCTGCAGTCAACGGCAGCACGGCCTGCAGGCAATCCGCATCGACTTGTAATGAGGCCAGGTGGGCACCGGCCTCCCCCGCCCATTGCTTGAGGTTGGTGATCAGTTCGCGACGCACCGCCGACACCTGATAGTCGTCGCCGCCCCCCTTGCGGGAAACGAACCAGAGGTCATCCGGATTATCGAGCAGCTGTTCTTCCAGCAAATAAGGAAGCACTCGCTGGAGGTGGCGTGCCTGTTTGCGGCTGAGAGTGACATGGGTCAGCCTTGCACAGGAGACACTGACAACCACAGCGACTTTGCTGCCCTGGCAGGCAGCCAGCGCCTCACCCAGGGCAAGCCATTGTACGGTTTCACCGTTGCGGTACTGGTACAGCACCGGGCTGTCCGGTTGCCATTCGGTTTCCCCGGCGCCGGCAAGGTAAATCAAGGGAGCATCTGCCACGCTAATCCGTCCTTCCATCATTATTCTTCAGCATGTGCCACACAATTGCGGAGCCACATCTGGCTTTTGTCAGGTACCGTCAGCATTGTAGAAGGGATTGCACGCCGGTTCGAGTGGCGTCAGCAGTGGACTGACCTGACGACTGAACACGGAGGTTGTTTTCCCTTGGCCATTGGCCCGATGAAGGCGGCTGACCAGTCGACTGAGCTGGCCATCCACTTCCACATTTACCATTACCTGAAAATACTCGCTGCTGACACCCAATAGACTGGCAAGATCGTTTTTCTGATTGGCGTTAAGGCCATTGAAAGCGGGTTCCTGCATTAAATTACTGATTGCCGTTATGGGGGCCTTCTTGCGTTCCTCTATTACTGCTTTGACTGCCCCTGTGCCAGCCACGCTGCCAATCACCGCATCCAATACCTGCGGTGGCGCAGTATTGACGTTCAAGGTAGTGCCTTGCGGTAATGCAGTAAACAGGCCCCACACCAGCGATTCAGCGGGCTGACTATTGACCCGAAAACTGAGCAGTGCGCGCAGTTCTGACTCGTGCGACACAGGCATATTAGGCGTACGTCGGTTTCGGTACTCCGGATCTTCTGCCCCTTCCACACTGTCTACAATATTGTTGCTGTCCAGCCAGTCAGCCATTTCATTGGCCAGCCGTGAGGGATTGGCTTCGGGCGGAAACGTCTGTTCGATGAGGCGGGTCAACTGAGTGATGGCTTCGGGGTTTCGGATAAATTGTCCGCCGGATGTCGTAATCAGCCAGTTCAGGTTAAAACGCCCCTGCAAATCCTGGACGCTGGCGCTGAGCATGGCGTCGTCATAGGGGGTGGGCGGCAACTGCACAGCCCACTGCTCTTCGACACAGTCGTCCACCATGGCATTGTTGTTGCGATCATCATCCAGATCATCGATCAGCCCCTGCTGGGCGACCACCTCTGCCGCCATGGCGTATTGATAGCGCTTATCCCACTGCAGCAAGTTATCTGCCCGGGTCAGGAAGCGATCCTGCCGGAAAACAATTTCCAGGGTAATGGTACTGAGGATGGCGAACAGCATCAGCACGATAATCAGAGCCACACCATGTTGCTTGCTGGCTGTCATGTCCACGGGTTCACCACCGTACGGTAGAAACGGTGAATGGTATCGCCATCTTCCAGCTCAATTTCCACTTCGATGCTTTTCGGTAATCGCTGCTGCCAGACGGGAACCGCAGCCAGGGCCACATCCGGCCACAGCTCCAGCCATTGCCACTCTCCCTGTGGAGTCTTGTCGAGATAACGCACCGTAAACCGGGCCACATCGTCGATCAGCACATCTTGCTGATATTCGGTGGCCACATTGGTATCCAGCACTGGCCAGTAACGACGATAGAGTTTGCCGTCTTCCAGCGTATAGATAACCCGCTGCATCTCACTGCGCTGACGCAGCCCGAAGGGGTTGGACCAGCCAAGTCGGGTAAATTCCACGTAATTGTCGCGGCCGATAATGGCGGGTTGCGGGTCGCCATAGGGATCGCGGACCGGGCGGCTGATCAGTTGCTCGAAATCCAGGGTCAGGTAGGTGATGGCGCGCTGGTTGCGCTCCATGATGCTGGCGTTGGCATTGAGTTGCTCACGGCCCTGCAGCGCACTGCCGAGGAAGCTGGCTACCCACACATAGATAAACGCAAAGATGGCGATAGTGACAACCATCTCCAGCAGCGTGAAGCCTTTGATCGCAGCGCGCCCTGTCATCATGACGCCGGCTTGCCGATCAAACTTGCCAAGCGGTAGGCCATGCCACCCTTGTCGTCACCCTGAAGCGGACCCACTTCGATATCCACACGCCGGGTATCCGGATAAGGACCTTCGGAAATGGTGGTTTCTATCCACCAATCACGACCGTTACGGGTGACTTCACTGTCAGAGGTGCCGGTAGTGGGCCATTGCTGATACACCTGCATTTCCACCAGCTTGTCAGACGCCACCAGAAATCCCAGATGCGTTTCGTTGATATTGGTGTAGGCCCGCGCGGTGGCGCCCATGCTCTGCCCGAGGGTCACCATCACCAGGGCCAGGATGGACACGGCGACCAGCACTTCGACCAACGTAAAGCCCTGATGTCCACGTCTCACTGCTCGCCCTCCTCGTCATCCCCGGCGTCAGGATCACTGAACTGGCCCAGTGCGGAAACGCGCAAACGTTGCTCGGCCTCCACATCATCATAGGCACGAAGCGTCACTGTCAGCGGCGAGACTTCACCACTGGGGAAGAAAAACACCTGGGGAAAAACCGCCTCGTCCTGATCGGAGCCGTCGCTTTCTTCGTCATCAAGCAATGCCTTGCCCGACCCGGCCATTACATCGTCCTGCACCAGGGTTTCGGCCACCTCACTCAGGCTGGCCTGATCTTCACCCAGATCATCAAGCTCCCAAACCAGCTCCAGTGAAGGCGGCAGTCTGTGAGCCTTCAGTGCCGTATCATCCACGGGCAGAAAATCACCCTCAATTCTGTCGTAGGCCAGTGGAGTCCAGCCGGTGGTTTCCAGCCGCAAGGCCAGCAACTGGCCAGAGAACAGGCTGCGCTCATTGAGTAGCGCCAGGGTATCTTCCAGGCGGGCCGCTTCCTCTTCGAGCTGGCGGTCATCACTGGTCCAGTTTCCCTGGGATACCAGCACCGCCGTTAGCAGCCCCATCAGCATCACCACCACCATGATTTCCAGTAGCGTGAATCCGGCCTGACCGACGGGGCGTAGGCGCATATTACTGAATGTCGCGCCAGTTGATGTCCGCATCAGTACCTTCACCACCCTCTACCCCATCGGCGCCCAGGGAAAGCAGATCGAAGGGCCCTTCGACACCGGGAGAGATATACACATAGTCATTATTCCAGGCATCCTCGGGCACGCTGGACAGATAGCCGCCGTCAGGCCATTTGCGGGCAGACGCCGGGCGCTCAACCAATGCATTGAGCCCTTCTTCACTGGTGGGATAACTGCCGTTGTTGAACTTGTAGAGGTCCAACTGCTGGACAATCTTGCCCATATTGGCCTTGGTCAGGTCCACTTTGGCCCCCTCGCCCTGCCCGATCACATTGGGCACGATGACTGCGGCCAGCAGGCCGATAATGGCCACTACCACCATAATTTCCAGCAGGGTAAACCCTGACATGGCGCCTTTCGTTTTCATTCTTCCACCTATCCGGCTAGTAAATTGTTCATTTGCATGATGGGCAACATGACCGACAACACGATAAGCACCACCACTCCCGCCATGAACAGCAGCATGATAGGTCCCAGCAGACCCACCATAGTACTGACAGTGCTACTCAGTTCTCGTTCCTGATAATCCGCGGCCCGGGTGAGCATATGATCCAGCTCACCGCTGGCCTCACCGCTGGCAATCATCTGTACCAGCATGGGCGGGAAATAGCCGCTGGCATCCAGGGCACGGCTCAGGCTGCCGCCCTCACGGACCTTGGCGGCGGCATTCTTGACCGCGTTTCTCACTTCAAGGTTACCCACCACCTGGGCGGCAATAAACAGGGCATCCACCAGGGGCACGCCGGAACGGCCGAGAATCCCCAGGGTGCTTGCCAGGCGGGCACTGTCCGCGGCCCGCAGCATGGTGCCCACCATCGGCATGGTCACCAAGCGGCGATGCACCCGCAGGCGGAATGCCGGGTCACGCATGGCTCGCATGAAAGCCACCACCGCGACAACAATCAGCAAGCACAGCAGCCAGCCCCAGTCGCGGGCAAAATCACTGAGTGCCATGACAATGCGGGTCAATAGCGGCAGCGTCTGTTCACGCCCTTCGAACACAGCCACCAGTTTGGGCACTACAAAGGTCATCATCAGCATGATGACAATGGTGGCAAACACCATGATAAAGGCCGGATAGATCATCGCCTGAGCCACCGAGCGGCCGGTGTCATGGCGGGTTTCCAGGTAATCGGCCAATTGCTCGAGGACTTGCTCAAGGTGGCCGCTCTGCTCGCCGGCCGCCACGGTGGCCCGGTACATTTCCGGAAAAGCCCGAGGAAAGGATTCGAAGCTGTGGGCCAGGCTGAAGCCCTCGCGCACCTTGGCGCGAACCGCCAGGATAATCCGTTCGATGCGGTCATTGGCAGCCTGCTTGGCCACCGCCGACAGGGCCTGCTCTACGGGCAGGCCGGATTTGAGAAGAGTGGCCAGCTGGCGGGTCAACAATGCCTGCTCGGCGCCATTGAGCTTGCCGGAACCGGAAAAGCGCCCCAGGCCGGCAGAACTGCTGCTGTCCTGGGCCTCATTGACCTCAATGGGAACCCAGCCCTTGTCACGGAGCTGTTGACGCACCTGGCGAGCACTGTCGGCTTCCAGCGTGCCTTTCTTGATTTTGCCCCTGTGATCCAGGGATCGGTATTCGAATGCAGGCATGGATCAGGGGTCCGGTCAGTCTTCGCGGGTCACACGCAATACTTCTTCCACACTGGTGTGTCCAGCCAGTACTTTACGCCAGCCATCCTCGCGGATGCCACTGGTGAGGGTACGGGCGTGTCGGTTCAATGCCAGTTCGCCGGCCTGGTCATGAATAAGCTGGCGCATGGTTTCATCAATCAGCACCAGTTCGTAAATACCGGTTCGCCCGCGGTAGCCCTGCTGGTTACAGGCATCGCAACCATTTGGATGATAGAGCGTACAGGATTCCCCTTCCGGCAACCCCATCATTCTCAATTCGCTGGCACTGGGCTGATACGGTGTCTTGCAGTCATCACACAAGACACGCACCAGTCGCTGTGCCAGGGCCCCGAGCAGGGAGCTGGAGAGCAGGAATGGCTCGATGCCCATATCCTGCAGCCGGGTCATGGCACCCACGGCAGTATTGGTATGCAGTGTAGACAGCACCAGGTGACCGGTCAGTGATGCCTGCACGGCAATTTCAGCGGTTTCCAGGTCACGGATTTCACCCACCATCACTACGTCCGGGTCCTGGCGCAGAATGGCGCGCAGCCCGCGGGCAAAGGTCATATCCACCTTGGTGTTGACCTGAGTCTGGCCGATCCCCTCGAGCTGGTACTCGATGGGATCTTCCACTGTGAGAATATTACGGGTGCTGTCATTGAGATCCGCCAGTGAGGCGTACAGCGTCGTGGTCTTACCGGACCCGGTAGGGCCGGTCACCAGGATAATGCCGTGGGGCTTGTGAATCAGTTCGCGCATGTGCTGGTCGCACACATCGCCCATGCCCAGATGGGACAGCTGCAGTCGCCCTGCCTGCTTGTCGAGCAGGCGCAGCACTACCCGCTCTCCATTACTGGACGGCATGGTGGACACCCGCACATCCACGTCACGGCCGCCAATTCTCAGGGAGATACGGCCATCCTGGGGAATCCGTTTCTCGGCAATGTCCAGCCGTGCCATCACCTTGATACGCGAAACCAGCAGTGGCGCCAGCTCCCGTTTCGGGGTGAGTATTTCACGCAATACCCCATCGACCCGCATGCGAACCACAAGGCGCCGTTCGAAGGTTTCAATATGGATATCGGAAGCATCCTCGCGGATGGCTTCCTGCAACAGGGCATTGATCAACCGGATAATCGGCGCGTCATCTTCCTGTTCCAGCAAATCGGAGGTTTCCGGCAATGAATCCGCGAGGCTGGCCAGATCCAGTCCTTCCAGGTCACCAGCCGCTTCCGCAGCAGCGCCGCGCTGCTGCTCGTAGGCGATGGCCATGGCAGCGGTAAAAGCAGCCTCATCCATGGGCACCAGCGCCGGCAACCGTCCTATATAACGCTGAACCTCACTAAGAGCGGACAGCGGCACATCCTTGCGGTAGCACAACTCGCGATGGCCATCTTTTTCACGCAACAGCACACCGTAGCGCCGGGCAAACCCATAGGGCAGCAACGACGGGGGAAGGTCTTTATTTTCCGGCGTCTCGATGTGCTCGTTCATTTCAGTATTTATCCATCAGATTCTCGATCACATTAGCCGTGATCTTTGTCAGTTCCATGAACTGGAAACCCACCTGGTATTCCCCGGGGGCATCCAGAATTTCCGACCATACCACCCGCGCATCGAAGCTGATGGTGTTTACCCCGGCAATTTGATCCGGCAACACCATGCCCATATGTAACACCTCACCATGGGGAAGCTCACGGCGGGTAAACAGCTTGAAGCCGTCCAGGCTGATATTCATCAGGCGGCCCACGTTACCACCGGTGCTGCGATCGAACACCACCATTTCCCGAAACAGCTTCTTGCGCGGGTGGCGGCGATGATCCTTGCGACTGTCTCTCACATCATTTTCGTCGTCAGCCTTACGCAACACAATGACGACACCGGTAAAATTGCCGGCATCATCGTTGATAGCGTTACCGCGTACCGACAAGGCTACCAGTCCGTCTTCATCTTGTGTGTACAGGCTGTGTTCGTTTTTCCAGCCTTCCCCCTGCTGACAGGCCTGACGTAACGGTGATTCCTTCCACTCCCAGCGACGCTTGCCAGTGTCATCATTGAAAATCAGCGCCGCAATATCCTTACCTACCAGCTCATCGCGGGGGCGGCGCAGCAGGGCACAGGCCGCCTCATTACAGAAAGACACCTTGCCGCGGGCATCAGCCCCTATCAGGGCCTCGCCAAGGGCGTGTAGCAGGCGTTCGTTTTCGTCCTTCAGGCGTTTCATCTGTACCACAGCCTGCTGGAGTTTCTTTCGCTGGCGATCCAGTTCAAGAAACACATTGACCTTGGCTTCCAGTATTTTCTGGTCAATGGGCTTGAACAGATAGTCCACCGCGCCGCATTCATAGCCCTTGAACACGTATTTCTGCTCTTTGGATATGGCGGTGACGAAAATGATGGGGATATGGCGGGTTTTGTTGTTCTTGCGCATCAGCTCGGCGACTTCAAAGCCGTCCATTTCCGGCATCTGCACATCCAGCAACACCAGCGCGAAATCATATTTCAGCGCCAGTGAGAGTGCCTCGTTACCCGATTGTGCCATAACGAGGTTACGCCCTTCCCCGTCGAGAATTGCTTCAAGGGCGATAAGATTTTCCCTGTGGTCATCCACAACCAAAATGTTTTGCTTCATAGGTCTACTACCCTGCAACCTGTTCTGCCAGAAAGGGCCCGATTGCTTCAAGGTCGAGCACTCTGGAAACCGCACCTGTTTTTATTGCCGCTTCGGGCATGGCCGGTGCTTCTGCACTTACCGGTGACTGGGCAATGGTGAACCCGCCACGACGGTGAATATAGTCAATTCCTTTTGCACCATCTTCGTTGGCGCCGGTGAGAATAACCCCGGCAAGCTGTTTCCCGTAAACCGCCCCCGCGGAAAGAAACAGCTCGTCTACCGATGGGCGAGAAAAGAGTACAGCCCTTCCTGCAGAAAAAGCCAACGTCTCATCCTCTTCCACCAGCATGTGATAGCCGGGCGGTGCCACATAGACACAGCCCGGCTGTATCTCTTCCTTGTCTTCCGGCGCGATCACCGGCAGTTGACAATAACGGGCCAGCAACCATGGCAAACGATTTTCCGCGCTGGCATGCTGATGCTGAACCAGCAGAATGGCAGCCGGAAAGTCGGCCGGCAACGCCGACAGGATGCGAGTATACGCATTAAGGCCTCCCCAGGAGGCCCCCATGACAATCGCCTTTACCGGCCCGATTCTGTTCATCACGATGAGTTACCGCTACCCTCCCCTCGCTGGGTTTTTCCGGCTTCGTAGGCAGCACGATGGGCCTGAGCTTCACGCAGCTTCTCCTGAAGTTCGCGCCGCTGCTTGTCCAGGCTGAGAAAGAAATCCACTTTGCTCTTTAAGATCAATGGATCCAGGGGTTTGAACAGGTAATCCACGGCTCCGGCCTGGTAGCCCTTGAATACGTATTTCTTTTCCTTGCTGATGGCAGTCACAAAAATAATGGGGATGGTCTGCGTATCCTTGCGCTGACGCATCAATTCAGCAACTTCAAAGCCATCCATACCTGGCATCTGCACATCCAGCAGCACCAGAGAAATATCTTCCTTAAGCAGAACCTTCAAGGCTTCCTGACCGGAATGTGCCTTGATAAGGGTACGCCCCTCGCCTTCCAGGACTGCCTCCAGCGACACCAGGTTGGCGGGTTGGTCATCCACGAGTAGCAGCTTCTGCTCTATCATTGGTTGTCTCTAGTCATGCGTTGTGAAGTAATTGCCGCTTGCGGAAAATCCGTAGCGGTGTGTTGATCACATCAAAGGTCTCTTCCTGGCCGCTGAAACGCAGGCTTTCCTTGGTGCCCAGGCAGAGATAGCCGCCCATGTCGAGGCTGTCGCTAAACAAGCGAATCACACGGGCCTGCAGGGCACGATCAAAGTAGATCAGCACATTGCGGCACAGGATAACGTGCATTTCACCAAAAACCTGGTCCGTTGCCAGGTCATGGTCGGCAAAAACAATATTGCGCTTGAGGCGCTGCTCCATAATCACGCTGTCATAGCGCGCAGTGAAATAATCAGACAGTGAGTGTCGCCCCCCTGCCCGACGATAATTGTCACCATACTGTTTCACCGCCTCAATGGAATAAATCCCTTTTTTCGCGGATGCCAGCACATTCTTGTCGATATCAGTGGCATAGATCATGGCGCGGTCGTAGAGCCCTTCTTCTTCCAGCAGGATGGCCATGGAATAAATTTCCTCGCCGGTGGAGCACCCGGCATGCCATATCTTGATGAAGGGAAAGGTTTTCAATACCGGCACCACGTCTTCACGGAAGGCCCGGTAGAACTCCGGGTCCCGGTACATCTCGGTCACATTGACGGTGAGATCGTTGAGCAGGGTCACGAAGAACGGCCGGTCGCGCAGTACCTTGTCGGTCATTTCCATGATCGAGGCGAAACCGGACATGGTCATACGATGCATGACCCGGCGACGAATGGACGCCTTGCTGTAAGAGCGGAAATCGTACCCATACATCTGGTAGATAGCCTCCAGCAATAGCCGGATCTCGATATCCTCCACATTGATCTCATCATCATCGATGGGGTACGGCTCAGCCATTCATTGATCCTCCAGGGCCTACTTGTGGAGCCAAACCCGCAACAGCGAGGTGAGTTTTGCCATATCAATCGGCTTGGAGCAGTAATCGTTGGCGCCCGCCTGAATACATTTGGCCCGGTCGTCCTTCATAGCCTTGGCGGTGAGTGCCAGCATCGGCAACTTCTGGAAACGAGCCTGCTCGCGGATAAGCGTCATGGCCTCGTAGCCATCCATCTCGGGCATCATGATATCCATCAGCACGATATCCATATCCGGATGCTCCTCCAGAACATCCAGTGCTTCGCGACCATTGTTGGCAATGGTGATAGCGAAGCCCAGCTCTTCCAGCTGGGCCGACAGCGCATAAATATTGCGCATGTCATCATCCACCAGCAGCAACTGCTTACCTTCGAAAATATCGTCGCGATGCTCGATGGCATCCGTGCTGGGGCGGCGGTTGGCAGGCAGCGTAGACTCCAGCCAGTGCAGGAACAGAGACGCTTCATTCAGCAGCCGCTCGTGGGAACGCTCTGTCTTGAGAATGATCCTGTCAGCGTATTTGCGCAGCTTCGCTTCTTCTTCGCGAGTCATGTCCTTGCCGGTGTAAATGACCACCGGAACGCTGTCATAACTTTCACTGGCATGCAGGGTTTCCAGCAGTTCGAAACCGCTCATGTCCGGCAGGGTCAAATCCAGAATCATGCAGTCGAACACGGTCTCGCGCAGGGCTTTCAGGGCCTCTTCACCACTGGTTGCAGCGGTGATTTCCACACCTTTCTGATCAAACAGCTCGCGAATACTCTCGTGCTGGATCTCACTGTCTTCCACTACCAGCAGACGGCGCACATTGGTTTCGATGGCTCCTTCAATCTTGGCAAAGGCAGAGAGAATGTCATCCTGTTTGGCTGGCTTGGTGAGGAAATCGATGGCGCCCAGCTCAAGGGCTTTCTTGCGCTCATCCCGTCCCGACAGGAAATGTACGGGAATATCCTTGGTGCGCGGGTCGGCCTTGAGTTTCTCCATGACTTCCCAGCCATCAATGCCCGGCAAGCCGATATCCAGAATGATGGCGCTGGGGCGATAGTGGCTGGCGTATTCCAGTGCTGCCTCCCCATCAGAACAGATATGCCCTTCCAGCCCATAATCGGCTGCCAATTCCAGCAGGACATTGGCGAATTCGCTGTCATCCTCGACGATCAGTACGGTCTTTTCACGTACGACGAAATCATCGCGGGCGGGTTCGGCATGAGTCAGTGGTGCGGTATGGGCTTCCGCATTCGTGCCGATGTCTGCTTCCTGCGGCACACCGCCGGCTGATGCTTCCATGGACTCCTCGGAGCCTTCCGGCAGATACAGCATGAAGGTAGAGCCCGTGCCTTCTCCGTCGCTGTAGAGACTGATCTCGCCACCCAGCAAGCGTGCCAGTTCCCGGGAAATGGTCAGCCCCAGACCGGTGCCGCCATATTTGCGGCTGGTAGTCCCATCCGCCTGCTGGAACGCCTCGAAGATCAGCTTTTGTTTTTCAGCCGCGATACCGGTGCCCGTGTCGGTCACCGCAAACTTGATGGTCTGGTCACGCAGTAACTGTCGGGACGGCAGCGACTCGTCTTCTTCGGGGCGGGCGATGGTCAGCGTCACCGAGCCTTGCTCGGTGAACTTCAAGGCATTGGAAAGCAGGTTCTTGATGATCTGCTCCAGGCGCTGACGGTCGGTATAGAAGTAATCCGGCAGGTTGTCGCCCAGATTGACATGGAAATCCAGATTGCGACTTTCCGCCACATGGGCAAAGTTTCGGCGGAAATGCTCACCAATTTCCTGTGGGGACAAGTCATCAATGATGACATCCATCTTGCCTTCTTCGATCTTGGAAATATCGAGAATATCGTTGATGAGGCTGAGCAGGTCCGAGCCGGCAGAGTGGATTACCTGGGCGTGCTCTACCTGCTTGTCATCCAGATTGCCTTTTTTGTTCTGACCCAGCGCATTGGAGAGAATCAGGATCGAGTTGAGCGGTGTCCGCAGTTCGTGGCTCATGGTGGAGAGGAACTCGGATTTGTATTTGGAAGACATTTCCAGTTCGCGGATCTTGTCTTCCAGCTCGTGGCGCAGCAGCTCAAGCTCATCGTTCTTCTGCGCCATCTCACTCTTCTGCTCGGTAAGCAAACGCGCCTGAGCTTCCAGTTCTTCATTGGTAACGCGCAATTCTTCCTGTTGAGCCTGCAGACTCTCTTCGGAGGCGCGCAAAGCCTGCGTCTGGGATTCCAGTTCTTCGTTGATCGCCTTCAGCTCTTCCTGCTGCTGCTGCAGGCGGGATTCCGAGGCGGACAACTCCATGGCCTGTTCTTCCAGGTCTTCATTGACCTGGGCCATCTCTTCTTTCTGTCGCTCAAGAGCGACAGCCTGCTCCTGGGTCTGTTCAAGCATTTGCGCGAGACGCATGCGGCTTTGCACGCTGTGCACAGACACCGCGATCACAGACACGCATTGCTCCAGGAATGTCAGGTCTTCGTCACTGAATTCACGGAAAGCGCCGATTTCGAGCACACCCTTGATTTCATCATCATGGACAACCGGCATCACCATCACATTGCGAGCCTGCCCGGCACCGGTCCCGGAAGCGATACTGATGTAATCCTCCGGCACCTGCTCCAACAGGATGCTCTTGCGCTCAAGCGCACACTGCCCCACCAGGGACTCACCCAGCTTGAACGCGTTAGCCAGATGCTTACGCCGCTGCATCGCATAGGAGCTACTCAGGATCAGCTGCTCGGTGGAGGGGTCAAAGCTGTAAAACGCACCCACCTGAGCTTCCAGCACCGGCACCAGGAAACTGAGCATGTTATTGCCCAGCTGTTCAAAGCTCATCTCGCCGCGCATGCGGTTATTGAGCTCCGCCAGATGATTCTTGATGGTTTCCTGACGGCGGTCCTCGGTGTGGCGCTTTATCAGCGAGTCACGCATCTTGCGGATGGCGTGCAACAAGTGGCCGGTCTCGTCACGGCCACCCTTTTCAATCTTGGTATCCCACTTGCCATTGGCAATGTTGTCCGCCGCGTTCACCGCGCCTTCCAGCGGCAAGGTGATCGCACGGGTCACACGCAGGGCAATCAGGGCCAACAAGGTAAAGGCAACCAGACCCAGAAACAGGCCGATTTTCTGGGTGCTGAGGTTATCGGAACGACTGGCATTGAGCGTTTCACGAAACGCTTCGTAGCGCTGTTTCTCAAACGCTTTCTGGTGTGTCTCGTAGGCATCCTGCAGGCTGCGAACATGACTGATTCGCTGGTATAGATCATCGGAAGCCGTATCGTTGTCAATCAGGCTGCGCGCCAGAGTGGTGGCCTCACCGATGTAGGCACTGAAGCTACTGCGCAAGTCTTCAACGCTGCCCGACAGGCTGGGGTCGGTACGGCGGATATCCGCCAGCCGTTGCTCGAACTCGGCGGCACGACTCTGCGCTTCCTGCAATAGATCCGGATCGGCCTGGGTAATGGCCGCAATAAAGGATTCACTGATAGCAATGAAATCCACATTGTTGGCGTTGACCAGCTCCAGAACCGGAAAGTCCTGACTTTCGATCCGTTTCAGGTGATCAATATTGGTTTCGGCAATATAGAAGCTGTAGGCCGCATAGACCACAAACAACACAATGCCCAGTGCGGCCACAGACAGAATCTTCAGCCGCACAGACAGGTTCTGGAACCAGTTCATTCAGATAGCCCTCTCGCCTTTCCGGCTTTTTGTTCTCATTGCCCCCCGAAAGGGCTAGGCCCGAATCCGCGAACAGATCGCAGAAGCAGGCTAAGACTAAAGTGTGAGGCTACCAGAAAGCCTGGCAACACGGCAATAAAGTGCCTGAAGTTGCGTAACCAGGTGGTTGATTTGGCTGGGATTATTTCCGACTAGCGGCGATGCTGATTGATACTGGAAATGGAGGGTGTCGCAGGAAGGGATAAAAGCTGGTGCCCGGGGCGGGACTTGAACCCGCACGACCAAAGGTCAACGGATTTTAAGTCCGTTGCGTCTACCAATTTCGCCACCCGGGCGGTGACCGTGCAGGTCAATAATTGGAGGCGCGGGTCGGAATCGAACCGGCGTACACGGAGTTGCAGTCCGCTGCATAACCACTCTGCCACCGCGCCTTTAAACTGGTTTACCAAGAAAAAACCTCGGCGGAGCCGAGGTTTTCGAAAACTTGGAGCGGGAAACGAGATTCGAACTCGCGACCCCAACCTTGGCAAGGTTGTGCTCTACCAGCTGAGCTATTCCCGCTTTTTTTCTGCCCCGAATCATGCGTCGTTGCGGGGGAGAATTCTACTCATCGCCCTCTCACTGTCAAGCCGGGCCTGGTTGTTTTTTCTGATTTTTCAGCACTTTGACTAAAAAATCCCCGATTCGGACCCGCCTCGGCACCAGGCCAGGCTGGTGCGGTCGACTCAGTCCCCGCTTTTCAGTAACTCAGGGGCTGCCGCGCGCAGATAGGAGCCCATGGACCAAAGTGTCAGCGCCGTGGCCAGATACAACAGGCCGTAACTGAGCCACAGCCAGGGGGTCATGACGATATCGCCAAACGCATCGAAGCCGGGCTTCTGAGCCAACAACAGGGTGATTGCTGTCATCTGGGTTACCGTCTTGATCTTGCCGAGCTGGCTCACCGCCACTCTGCCCCGCTGCCCCAGTTCCGCCATCCACTCACGCAGGGCTGACACGGCAATTTCCCGGGAAACAATCACCATGGCTGGCACCGCCAGCCAGGCTGTAGCATGAATCTGTACCAGCATCACCAGAGCCACCCCGACGATCAGCTTGTCCGCTACCGGGTCCAGAAACGCGCCCAGAGGGCTGGTCTGATTCAGGCGTCTGGCCAGATAACCGTCTAGCCAGTCGGTCACACCCGCTGCCAGAAACAGGGCCGCCGCGCACATGTCGCTCCACTTGAACGGCAAATAGAACACCAGAACCAGAACGGGAATTGCCAATACACGGATCATGGTCAGAATATTGGGCAAATTCAGGATCGGGCTCGTTTTCTGCATATGCACTACCGCCAAAATAAGGGCCTGTTGATACACTGCTCGGCCGTCGCATACCTGAAAAAAGCATGGATAGCGGCACGAACGCAGCGCATGGCCAGCCTCAACACCCGCGGAATCGGAACACCGCGGGCACTAACAGGCCGAAAGCGCCAGTATAACGGAAAGCCGACTGTGACTCATTGCCGATTTTGCGATCAGGGCCTAGTCATGAAACCAATCGTAAAGGGTTTGCGCCATCTGGGCATTGATCCCCGGCACCCTCGCCAGCTCTCCGGCGGAGGCATTACGCAACTGCTTGAGGCCGCCAAAATGGGTAAGCAGCGCCTTGCGCCGCTTCGGGCCGATGCCGGGTATCTCGTCCAGGGAAGACTGTTTACGGGTCTTGCCGCGCCGGGCCCGATGGCCAGTTAGTGCAAACCGGTGGGCCTCATCGCGAACCTGTTGCAGCAGGTGCAACGCAGAATGGGATGGGCCCGGCACCAGCTCTTGCCCATCGGGTAAATACAGCACTTCAAAACCTGGCCGCCGGCTGGGCCCCTTGCCGATACCCATTACCCGCACGCGCTCTTGCAACCCCAGCTCCTGGGCCACATCCCAGGCGCGCTGCATCTGTCCCTTGCCACCATCGATCAGCAACAGATCCGGCAATCTGCCCTGCTCCTTGATCACTCGCTGATAACGACGTCGCACCGCTTCTTCCAGCGCTTCATAGTCATCCCCGGCATGGGCCGGGGCCACGTTGAAGTGGCGATAGTCGGTTTTCCTGGCTCCCTGCTGATCGAAGACCACACAGGACGCCACCGCCTTCTCACCCTGGGTGTGACTGATATCAAAACACTCAATGCGGCGCACCGGCTCCTCCGCCCCAAGCAACGCTTCAAGGGCCAGAAAGCGCTGCTCCATGTGTTCGCGGGCCGCCAGCTCTGCCGCCAGGGATTGCTGGGCATTGGTCTGCGCCATGTCGATCCAGGCGGCGCGCTCGCCCCTGACTCGCCAGGCGAGACGAACCTTCTTGCCCCAGTGGCCACTTAATGCCTGCTGCAGCGCCTCGGCACTGGTCGGCTCAAGCCCCAGCAGGATTTCCTGGGGCTGCACCGGATCTTCCCGGTCGCCCAGGTAATACTGGGCCAGAAACGCTTCCAGAATTTCGTTTTGGTCCTCTTCGCCACGGGTATCCGGGCGGAAGGTGCGGTGGCCGAGAATCCGGCCACCGCGAATCATCAGCACCTCCACCACTGCCAGGCCATGACGGCTTTCGATGGCAACCACATCCAGGTTGCCCTGCCCGGTTTCCGCGTATTGCTTCTGCTGCACAGATTGAATCGCTGCCAGCTGATCGCGGACGATGGCGGCCCGCTCGAAATCCAGAGATTGGGACGCAGCATCCATTTCCGCACTGAGCTGCTCGACCACTTCCCGGCTGCGACCATCCAGGAAGTCCATGGCCAGTTTCACCTGATGGGCATAGGCCTCCTCGCTGACCAGCCCGACACAGGGGGCAGTACAACGATTGATCTGATGCTGCAGGCAGGGCCGGGTCCGATTGCGGAAGTAGCTGTCGCTGCAATTGCGCACCTGGAAGACTTTTTCCACCAGGGAAAGCGCTTCTCGCACCGCGCCGCCACTGGGGTAAGGGCCAAAATAGTGACTGCCGCTACGGCGACTACCGCGATGAAAGGTGATGCGTGGAAACCGGTCCGCGGAGGTAATACGAATGTAGGGATAGGATTTGTCGTCGCGCAGCAGAATATTATAGGGCGGCCGCAGTTCCTTGATCAGCGATTGCTCCAGCAGCAAGGCTTCTGCCTCGCTGCCGGTCACCGTAGTCTGGACACTGGCAATGCGGGCCACCAGAGCCCGGGTCTTCGCGCTGGTGATGTTTTTCTGGAAATAACTGCTCAGTCGCGCCTGTAAATTGCGCGCCTTGCCCACATAGAGGACATCACCGTCCTCATTGAGCATGCGATAGACGCCCGGCTTGCGGGCGCAATGATCCAGAAAATGTTGGGGATCGAACTCTGACAAGGGATAGGTCTCGGCCAGTTACTGCACCAAAAGTGTAACAGCTTAGGCCGGCCTGTTACTCCCTTTTGCGTTCAGGGAACCGTGTTCTCTACCGCATCCAGCATGCCATGGCGCACAGCCAGCAACGCCATTTCCACATCGCTGGTCACACCCAGCTTGTCGAAAATGCGATACCGATAGGTATTGACGGTTTTCGGGGACAGGCACAATTTATCGGCCACGTCCTGCACCTTGTGACAATTGACGATCATCATCATGATCTGCAACTCACGCTCTGAGAGCATATCCAGAAGAGTGGCTTCATCACCGGTGTAGGGCTTGAGAGCCATGGTCTGGGCAATTTCCGGGCTGATGTAACGCTGTCCGGTGGTGACAATCTTGATGGCGCGGACCATTTCTTCCAGGTCGGCCCCCTTGGTCATATAGCCAGCGGCACCGGCCTTCATCAGGCGGGAGGGAAAGGGCTCTTCCTCACACATGGTCACGGCGATGACACGGATACCCTCGTCCACGCGCAACAATTTACGGGTGGCCTCCAGACCACCGATGCCCGGCATCTTGATGTCCATGAGCACCACATCCGGCACTGTGTCCTTGGCCACCTGCACCGCCTGCTCACCGGAGCTGGCTTCGCCAACCACCCGCAAGCCGTCCACTTCATCCAGCATTCTGGCAATGCCGGTTCTGACCAGATCATGGTCGTCCACTACCAATACTTTGATCATTACTGCTTCCCCCGGGTAATTCCTTTACCCACTTCTTTTTCATTAAGGCACGAAGGGTAGCGTCTGTGCACCCACATGCATAGGACCGTGTTATCAAACGATGACATATCTCACGCCACCCCAGATATTTCCATTTTTGTCACAGCTCAGCATCCATGCAAAACGCCAATTTTCCAAATCGCGGCCCGACCTCGCACAGACACAAGCCGAAACCTGTTAGCCAATGGTCGCGTTGACGCCCGAAGCAAAAGCACTAACCATGGGCATCATCATATGCCCCAACGGGCCACCAAAAGCGACAATGACAAAGGGCACCCCATGAGCGCAATCGTCCTGCTTCTGCTCGGCCTGGGTGGCATGGCCGCCGGTTATTTATTCTACTCCCGCTTTATCGCCACGCGCATCTACAAGCTCGACCCGAATTTTCGCACGCCGGCCCACGAATTCGAGGACGGCGTGGATTTTGTTCCTACCAACCGCTTTGTGCTGTGGGGCCATCACTTTACCTCTGTGGCCGGCGCCGCACCGATTGTCGGGCCTGCCATCGCGGTAATCTGGGGCTGGCTGCCCGCCTTCCTGTGGGTCGTTTTCGGCACCATCTTCTTTGCCGGCGTCCACGATAGCGGCGCCCTCTGGGCCAGCGTCCGCAATCGAGCGAAATCCGTTGGGGCCCTGACTGGCGAGGTTGTCGGTCGACGCGCCCGCACCGTGTTCATGATCGTCATCTTCCTGGTGTTGCTGATGGTCAACGCCGTCTTCGGCGTGGTCATCGCCAAGCTGCTGATCAACAACCCCGGCGCCGTGGTGCCGGTGTGGGGCGCCATTGCGGTGGCACTGGTAATCGGCCAGTTGATCTACCGGCGGGTAATCGGCCTGGGTGTGGTGTCCGTGGTGGGCGTCATAGCCCTCTACAGCCTTATTTATGTGGGCCCGCAGGTCCCGGTGGAATTGCCGGAACAGGTCATGGGCCTGTCCGCCAATGCAAGCTGGATCCTGCTGCTGTTCGGCTATGCCGCCATCGCCTCCCTGCTGCCGGTGTGGGTGCTGTTGCAGCCGCGGGATTACATCAACGGTCTGCAATTGTTTGTCGGCCTGATCCTGCTCTACGGCGCCGTACTCATCGGCAACCCTAAAGTGGTGGCGCCGATGATCAATCATGATGTGCCCGCCGGAACTCCCTCCCTGCTCCCTCTGTTGTTTGTCACCATCGCCTGCGGCGCCATCTCCGGCTTCCATGGCCTGGTGGCGTCCGGCACCAGCTCCAAACAACTGGACAAGGAGCCGGATGCCCGTTTTGTCGGCTATTTCGGTGCCGTGGGTGAAGGGGCCCTGGCCCTGGCTGCGATCATTGCGGCGACTGCCGGCTTTGCCACTCTGGCTGACTGGCAGGCCGTTTACACCGCCTTTGGGGATGGCAGCCTCACCGCCTTTGTTAACGGTGGGGCCAATATCCTGGCCGGCGGCACCGGCATGGATGTGGGGGTAGCAGCAACGCTATTGACCGTGATGGCAGCCCTATTTGCCGGCACCACCATGGACACCGGCTTGCGTCTGCAGCGCTACATTTTCCAGGAATGGGGAGAAATCTATCAGCAGAAATGGCTGACCCGCCCGCTGCCCGCCACCCTGCTGGCGGTTGCCAGCTGCCTGCTGCTGGCCTTCGGTGCCGGCGGCGCAGATGGCTCCGGCGGTCTGCTGATCTGGCCCTTGTTCGGCACCACCAACCAGTTACTCGCCGGCCTGACACTGCTGGTGATTACCATCATGCTGGTCAAACGCGGCCGACCCGCCATTTATACCCTGGCGCCATTAGTCTTCCTGCTGGTAATGACCCTGTACGCGCTGTTGATCCAGCTGAAGAGCTTTTATGACAAGTCTGACTGGTTCCTGCTGGGTCTGGATCTGGTGGTCCTGGTGGCAGCCCTGCTGGTCACCCTGGAGTGCGCCGCCGCTCTGAAACGGGCCTTCAACGCCCCGCCGGAGAGAATCTGATGCCTGGCAAGACCCGGCTGTTTTTCCGGCGCCTGGGAGAACTGGGCGCCCAGTATTACAACGCTCCCTACCGGGCCGCCATTGCCCGCGCCAAACGGGATGAGGAAGATCTGTTCATGTTGCTGGTATTTGCCGAAATGATGGGAGTGCCCAACCCCGCTGCCTGGAGCACCCTGGAGCTACAGCCACTGCTGATGGACCGTTTTCACGACTGGCATACCCGCATGGGCATGGAACGCTCACCGCTCGACCATTTCCGCTGCTGCTGATGCCTTCACTGAATCTGGACAAACTGCTGGCGGAAAAATCCCTGCTGATGGTCGGCGGCAAGGGCGGCGTAGGAAAGACCACTACCGCCTCAGCCCTGGCGCTGCGCGCTGCCGAACAGGGGCGGCGCGTGCTGCTAGTGTCCACCGACCCCGCCCACAGCCTGGCCGATGCCTTCGACCGCCCCATAGGCAACCACCCTACCCGCCTGGCCACCAACCTGGTGGCCCTGGAGATAGACCCGGACCAGGAAGTGGATGCCTACCTGGACCGGGTCAGCGCCCAGATGCGCCGTTTTGCCGGCCCGGATCAGGTGCGCGAACTGGAAAAACAGCTGCGCCTGAGCCGCCAGTCTCCCGGAGCCCAGGAAGCAGCGTTGCTGGAGCGTATCTCCCGCATCATTGACGATGACAGCCGCGACTATGATCTGCTGATTTTCGACACCGCCCCCACCGGCCACACCCTGCGCCTGCTCAGCCTGCCGGAAGTGATGGCCGCCTGGACCGATGGCCTGCTGCGACATAATGAGAAAGCTCGGACCCTGGGCAAGGTGCTCGGGCACCTGACGCCTGGCAAGGATCTGGACAGCCCGCTGCAGGACCCCACCGAGCACGCCACCGCCGACCTGGATCCACGAAGCCGGGACGTCGCAGAGACATTAATGGCCAGACAACGCCTGTTCCACCGCACCCGCAGACAGCTCAGTGACCCCGCGCACAGCGCCTTCCTGTTTGTGCTGACACCGGAGCGCCTGCCTATTCTGGAAACCGCCCGTGCCGTAGCAACCCTGCGCGACAGCCATATTCCGGTAGCCGGGGCCATCGTCAACCGTGTGCTTGCGGATGCCGCCGACAGCGCCTTCTTCGCGGCCCGACTGGCACGCCAGCAACGACATATGATCGAACTGGGTGACACTCTCAAAGGGCTGCCAAGAGTCCAGTTGCCTTTGCTGGAAGATGATATTCAAGGGCTTGAGGGACTACAGGCGTTCGCCGCCCTGCTGGAACCGACGGCCTAGGCGAGTAATCCATTCGACAGAGGAATGAGCGAATTTGCTCGCCTGGCGTCATGACAAGCGAAACAACAGGCCGCCCACTGAGCATAAAAAAAGCCCGCACTCATTTGAGTGCGGGCTTCTTGTTTGGCGGAGGGGGTGGGATTTGAACCCACGGACGGTCTCCCGTCGCCGGTTTTCAAGACCGGTGCATTCGGCCACTCTGCCACCCCTCCGGACAGGGCAGCAATAATACATGAGCAGTAAGGTCAGTCAATCTCGGCAAGCGTAAACGGTTGAAAGTTAACCAGACTGACTCACTTAATCGCCTTCATCATTCATCAACAGGACTAAATTCGCTGATGTTTCGGTCACACAGCGTTGCCTCTGCTCTTAATGGCCGAAATTGCATGCCTGGGACGCCGCAAAGAACCTGTCAGGCGCGCCTCGGGGCTCCGGTTAAACCCTTGTTCGAGCAAAGCCGACGAAATAGCTGACAAACCCGGTTTATCCCTTGTTTCATTGCTTGATTTTGACGCGGCCGCCCTTATGATCACAGGTACAATTAGCAGGATGAGTGCAAACACATGAATAACCAGACCAACCCCTATTCCGTCTCCTCGCACGGCGCTGCCGTCACCGGAGAACGTGCGGCCCAGGTATTGAAGAACACCTACATGCTGCTGGGGCTGTCACTGATTGTCGCTACCGGTGCATCCTGGTTTGCCATGGCCAGCAACATCGGTTTCGTCAACGTATGGCTGACCCTCGGCGTCTACTTCGGCCTGCTGTTCGCCACCAATATGCTCCGCAATAGCGCCTGGGGCATCCTGGCCGTATTCGGCCTGACCGGGTGGCTTGGCTTTACCACCGGCCCGATCATCAACATGTACGCGCAAATGCCTGGCGGCATGGAAACCGTGACCATGGCTCTGGGCGGTACTGCAGGTATCTTTGTGGCCATGTCAGCCATCGCGCTGGTGACCAAGAAAGACTTCAGCTTCATGACCAACTTCATCATGGTCGGTATTCTGGTGGCTTTTGTTGCGGCAATCGCCAATATCTTCTTCGCCATACCGGCACTGGCCCTGGCGATCTCCGCCGCTTTCGTATTGCTGTCCTCAATGCTGATCTTGTGGCAGACCAGCGCCATCATTCACGGCGGCGAGACCAACTACATCATGGCCACGGTGACCCTGTTCGTGTCCCTGTATAACCTCTTCATGTCTTTGCTGCACCTGCTCACCGCCCTCGGCGGCGACGATTGATGCGGTTTGCCCTTCTGGTCAATGCGGCGGCGGATTCCGCCGCCGCACTGACCGCTCTCCACACCGCCCAAGCCCTGCTGGGCCACTCAGATCACCAACTATATCGCCTTTTTTTCTACCGGGACGCCGTGCACCTGGCACATCGTCATGCCTGGAGTGCCGACGGAGCCCAAGCCAATGCGGCCCAGCAATGGCAGCAATGGCTGGCTGACAACCCGCTGGACGCGGTGGTTTGTGTGGGGGCAGCACAGCGCCGGGGAGTGGTAGCGGCTACCCTGGCGGACGGTTTCTCCCTGGCCGGACTGGGCCAGTGGGCAGATGCCCTGATTCACAGCGATCGGGTAATACAGTTTGGCTAATCAGATTCTCTATATCGCCAGTGGCAGCGCACCGCTGTCCAGCCAGTTTCAGGAAACCCTGGATATGCTGCTAACCGGGGCAGCCTTCGGCCAGCCCACGATCCTGTGGCTCACCGAAGTGTGCCTGCAGCAGCTGCAACTGGCTCCCAGCGATAGCCTGGCACAGTTGCCGGACTTCGGCGTACGCTGTGTCACTGACGGGCCGGCGCCGCTCGCGCCAATCCCGGTAGAGACTCTGGATTCTCAATCCTTGCAGACGCTGCGCGACCAGTGCGGTCAGGTTCTGGTGTTCTAAGGCGATGATTCACCTGATTGGTTTCACCCCGGACAGCCCCCAGCGCCAGGCATTCGAAAGCCTGTATCGGGACGGCGATATCTGCGTATTCAGCGATGCGGGACTGTTGTTTGCTTCACGGTTACCCCTGAAGGGCGACGGCTACCTGCTTCAGCATCCCGCACTGGCCCTGCCGGACAGCCCCTTGCCTGTTATCGACCATGCCCGGCTGCTGGAGCTGGTCGCCGAGCATGGCCCTTGTACCAGTTGGTATTGATATAACGCTCACACGCAGTACGCTGCTCGCAACATCCGCCCTTGCAAGCCTGAGGCACGACGAGCATCCACGAGGTTGTCCATGACTGAACATGCTTTTGCCCCCTTTGTACGCACGCTTGGCCGCGGTAAACGGGCCCGGCGCAGCCTCACCCGCGAGGAAGCTCGGGACGCCATGCAAGCTATCCTCGATGGCCAGGTGGAGGACATTCAGCTTGGCGCCTTCCTGATGCTGCTACGGGTGAAGGAAGAAACCCCGGAAGAGCTGGCCGGTTTTCTGGATGCCTGCCGCCCGGTTTGCTACCAGGTGCTGGAAAGCTTGCCTGACGTGCATCTGGACTGGCCCAGCTATGCGGGCAAGAAGAAACACCACCCCTGGTACCTGCTGGCAGCGCTGTTGCTGGCCAACCAGGGCATCCGCACCCTGCTCCACGGTGGCCCCGCCCATACCCCCAACCGGGTCTACAGCGATCAGCTTCTGCCACAACTGGGCCTGCCGGTGGCCAACTCCCCACAGGAGGCCGCCGCGCATCTGGATCAGCATGGCCTGGCGTATCTGCCGCTGGAGACGTTCTGCGAGCCACTGTCACGCCTGTTGACCCTGCGCTACTTCCTCGGCCTGCGCTCCCCCATCAACACGCTGGCACGCAGTCTCAATCCGGCCAGAGCCCCTCTGTCCATGCAGAGCGTTTTCCATCCAGCCTATATCGAACTGCACCAGGGGGCCGCTGACCTGGCCGGTGATCAGGACCTGCTGCTGTTCAAGGGCGAAGGCGGCGAACTGGAAATCCGCCCTGATGCGCGCACCCAGATCACCGGTATCCGCCATGGCGAGCACCTGGAAGGCGCAGCCGTTCTGGACAATGTCATGCCAAGACAAACACCCCCTGGCGAGCCGGATGCGCAAACGGTGCTGGCGGTATGGCGTGGCGAACAGAGCGATGACTATGGCGAAAATGCGGTAATTCAGACGGTAGCGGTAGCGCTATGGGGGCTGGATCGGGCGGCTTCGCTGGACGAGGCGCAGGGACAGGCACGTGAGTTGTGGCAAAAAAGGGACAAGCAGGTGCTGAAAGGCAATGAATAGTTAATAATGAATAATTAATAACGCCACGAGACATCCCCTCTCTTTTGAAAGCAAGAAGCCGCGACCATGGCCATGGTCGCGGCTTCTTTATCTGGGAACCCTATACGCGTGACCGCGCAACTATTAACTGTTAACTGCTTTTTTTAAACCATTCAAACTGCGAATGCAGGCTCACCACACTACCGACGATGATCAGCGTGGGCGCATGGATTTCCCGGCCTTCAATCTGGTCCGGCAGGCTGTCCAGGGTGCCGGTGATCACTTCCTGAAGATTGGTGGTGCCTCGCGAGACCAACCCTATCGGCGTATCCCCGCCGCGACCGTGCTCCATCAACTTGCTACAGATCTGTCGCAGACCGACCAGCCCCATGTAAAACACCACGGTCTCGGTTTCACTGACCAGATGCTGCCAATCCAGATCCACGGTGCCATCCTTGCGGTGGCCAGTGACGAAACGGACGGACTGGGCATGATCCCGGTGGGTCAGCGGGATCCCGGCGTAGGCGGCACAACCGCTGGCGGCGGTGATGCCCGGCACTACCTGAAAGTCGATACCCTCGGCCACGATCAGATCGATTTCCTCGCCACCACGACCGAAGATAAAGGGGTCACCTCCCTTCAGGCGGCACACCTTCTTGCCCTGTTTGGCGTAGTGGACCAGCAGCTCGTTGATGTTGTCCTGGGGTAAGGCATGCTTGTCGCGGGCCTTGCCCACGTAAACCAGCTCCGCATCACGACGGGCAAGATCCACAATGCCCTTGCCTACCAGTCGGTCATAGAGCACCACGTCCGCTTTCTGCAACAGGCGCAGAGCACGGAAGGTGAGCAAATCCGGGTCACCGGGACCGGCGCCAACCAGATACACCTCACCTCGACTCAGCCGTGAAGCATCCGCCGCCTCAATGGCCTCGGCAAGCATGACTTCCGCCTCGCTGTCCTTGCCGGCCATGACCTTTTCGACCAGCGGCCCTTCCAGGGCCTGCTCCCAGAACAGACGGCGTGCGCCCACATTGTTGAGCTTGTCCTTGAGGGGCTGGCGAAACTTTGCCATCAGGTCGGCAAGGCGGCCCCAGCGAGCCGGCAACATGGACTCCAGCTGGCTACGTAGCTTGCGCGCCAGTACCGGAGAGGCGCCAGAGGAGCTAATGCTGATCAGTACCGGCGAACGATCCACGATGGCCGGAAAAATGAAGTCCCCCAGGGAGGGGTTGTCCACCACATTAACCGGCAATCCCAGAGCCTGGGCCTGTTGGGCTACCGCCGCATTCACCGCCGGATCATCGGTGGCACAGATAACCAGTGTCTGCCCGCTCAGATCGGTACTTTCAAAGGCCCGCTCGTGGATGACACCCTGGCTCTGCACCGCAATGTCGCGCAGATCTGCGCACACATGGGGAGCAACCACGCTCACTTTCGCACCTGATCGGTGCAGAAGGCGCCCTTTGCGCAGGGCGACTTCTCCGCCCCCCACAAGCAGGGCAGATTTGCCCTGCAGTCGCCAGCTGATTGGTAGGAATTCCATCAATGCTCCCGGTTTCAATGAGCAGGAGCGTGCTACTGCAACCGCTCTAGGCCTCTCATGTAGGGGCGCAATGCCTCCGGTACGGTCACGGAACCATCGTCATTCTGATAGTTCTCCAGGATCGCCACCAGTGTACGCCCTACTGCCAGACCAGACCCATTCAAAGTGTGTACCAGTTCGGGCTTGCCGGTTTCCGGGTTACGCCAACGGGCCTGCATGCGACGGGCCTGGTAGTCACGGAAATTGGAGCAGGAGGAAATTTCCCGGTAACGCTGCTGGCTGGGCAGCCATACCTCGATGTCATAGGTCTTGGAGGAGGAAAAGCCCAGATCTCCACCGCACAGGATCACTACCCGATAGGGAAGATCCAGCTTCTGCAGAATCGCCTCCGCATGGCCGGTCAACGCGTCCAGGGCCGCATCCGACTCTTCCGGGCGTACCAATTGCACCAGCTCCACCTTCTCGAACTGGTGCTGGCGGATCATGCCGCGGGTGTCCTTGCCGTGACTGCCCGCTTCGGAGCGGAAACAGGGGGTATGGCAGGTATAACGTCTGGGCAGCGCCTCCGCATCGAGAATTTCATCAGCGGCCAGGTTAGTGACCGGCACCTCGGCAGTGGGAATCAGATACAGCTCGCGCTCACCTTCCATCTTGAACAGGTCATCGGCGAACTTGGGCAGCTGGCCGGTGCCGCGCAGGGCTTCCGGGCCCACCAAGTAAGGCACATAGACTTCTTCATAGCCATGTTCGCTGCTGTGAATGTCGAGCATAAAATCGATCAGCGCACGGTGCAGACGGGCCAGGCCACCGGTCATTACCGCAAAGCGGCTGCCGGAGAGTTTGGCGGCGCGCTCGAAATCGAGACCGCCCTGCCCCAGTGCCTCGCCCACGTCCACGTGGTCTTTCGGCTCGAAGGCAAAGGTCTTCGGCGTGCCCCACTGGCGCACTTCCACGTTGTCATCTTCATCGTTGCCGGCGGGCACGGCCTCCTGGGGCACATTGGGGATGCCCATCAGGAAGTCACGGATTTCCTCCTGGATCGCCTTGGCGTTAGCCACTTCCTGATCCAGTTCCTGATCAATGGTCTTCAGTGATTCGGCCACCTGGGCCTTGGCCTGCTCCACATCCATACCGGACTGGATCAGCTGCCCCACCTGCTTGGACGCTTTCTTGCGTTCGGCCTGAAGATCCTGGGAGCGCACGTCCGCCTGTTTGCGGCGGGCATCCAGCGCAGCAAAAGCATCCAGATCCAGGTCAAAACCACGCTTGCTCAACGCCGCCTTGATGGCTTCACCGTCCTGACGCAGGGCACGAATATCCAGCATGTTTGTTTTACTCCAAGCAAAAAACACCCGACGCCAGATGTCTGACGCAAGACGCTGATAAGATTCTTTCCCGTAGGAGCCATGTCTGCATGGCGAACCTTCTCGCGAGAGCGCCCTGACGGGCGGTTCGCCATGCGAGCATGGCTCCTACGGTGTATTTTTTCGGCGGTCGTTATTCGAACACCAACCGCCCCAGCAGCAACCCCAGCCCGCCGAGACAAAAACAGACCAGCACCGACGCCAGGCCGTAACCTGCCGCCATGCCGAAGGCTTTCATCTCCACCAACCGAACCAGCTCGAAGGAAAAAGTGGAAAAGGTTGTCAGCGCGCCGAGCATGCCGGTCATCAGTGCCAGGCGCCAGAGCTCACCCACTGGCAGGCTGGCCAGTGCCACGGCCAGAAAACCGAACAGAAAACTGCCCACCAGATTCACCCCGAAGGTGGCCCAGGGCCAGGCCGGCATGGACGGTACGCCAATCCACAGGGTGGTGGCGAAACGCAGGCAAGCGCCAATGGCACCACCGCCGGCAACGGCGAGCCAGGGCGCCAGGGTTGCCATGCTCATTGCTCGTCTCCGTAGCGCTTCCAGTCGCTCTGCTCGTTCAGTCCACGCAGGCGGGCCAGTTTTTCCGCCACCTTGATCTCCAGCCCCCGGTGGACCGGTTCGTACAAACGCGTGCCACTGAGGCTGGGCGGAAAGTAGTTTTCGCCGGCCACAAAGGCATCAGGAAAATCGTGGGCGTAATGATACTCGGCCCCGAAGCCTTCGTCTTTCATCAACTGGGTTGGCGCGTTACGCAGATGCAGCGGCACTTCGTCAGTGGGATGGTCGCGCACCAGCGCCCGGGCCTGGTTGTAGGCCTTGTAAACCGCGTTGCTCTTCGGCGCCACGGCCAAATAGGCAATGGCCTGGGCAATGGCCAGCTCCCCTTCCGGACTGCCCAGCCGCTCCTGCACATCCCAGGCCTGCAGGCACAGGGTGAGTGCTCGAGGGTCAGCGTTAGCCACCTCTTCACTGGCCATCCTCACTACGCGGCGGGCAATGTACAGGGGGTCACAGCCACCGTCCAGCATGCGGGCAAACCAATACAGGGCCGCATCCGGGTCGGACCCGCGCACGGATTTATGTAGCGCGCTGATCTGGTCATAGAACAAATCCCCGCCCTTGTCGAAACGTCGTACCGCATCGCGCAGCACTTCACGCATCAGTTCCGCATCGATAACGGGCGTTTCGCCGTCGGCCAGATCCGCTGCGACTTCCAGCATGTTGAGCAGGCGCCGGGCATCACCGTCGGCGTAGTTGAGCAGTAATTCGCTGGCGTCATTGTCCAGCTGCATGCCCTTCAGGCTCGGCTCCGCCAGAGCCCGCGCCAGCAAACCGCGCAGGTCATCCGCCGTCAGCGATCTCAGCCGATACACCCGGGCCCGGGACAGCAAGGCGTTGTTGAGCTCGAAGGAGGGGTTTTCCGTGGTGGCACCGATAAAGGTAATGGTGCCCTCTTCCACATGGGGCAGGAAGGCGTCCTGCTGGGCCTTGTTGAAGCGGTGCACCTCGTCCACGAACAACACGGTGCGGCGACCCTGGCCCAAGCGGACCTGGGCTTGCTCTACCGCCGCGCGGATATCCTTCACACCCGACAGCACAGCGGATAGCGTGACAAAAGCCGCATCCACCGCCTGGGCCAGAATCAGCGCCAGGGTGGTCTTGCCGGTACCCGGCGGCCCCCACAGAATCATGGAGTGCAGTTGCCCACGCTCCAGGGCCTGGCGAAAAGGCTTACCCTCGCCCACCAGATGCTGCTGGCCCACGTACTCGTCCAGCGAGGTGGGGCGCAGGCGCGCCGCCAGGGGCTGGGCCTGCTGGGCGGCATCGGTGGCGAACAGGTCGTTCATTGCTGTTGCTGAATGACATCCGTGCCTTCCGGCGGCACGAAGCTGAACAGGGAGGCATCAATGCCTGAGTTGACCCTGAGATCGCGAAAATCGATCACGGTCTGCTGCCCCAGGGCATCCTGCAGGCGCATGGAGCTGGGCTGATCGCCCTGGAAGGTGACATCCAGTTGGTCAAACAACGGATCCTTCCCTTTCGGCTTCAGCCGGTAGGTAATCGTTTTCCCCTCCCGGCTGCGCTCGGAAATGGTGAAGGCTTCGGCCACATCCGCGGGCTTGCCACCAAACAACAAGGCCGGAGTCTGGCCCAGGTCCTGGCTGAGGGGACGCACGACTACCTGCTCCAGATCCTTGTCATAGACCCAGACGGTATTGCCATCGGAGACCGCCAGTTGCTCGAAGGGCATTTCCGTGGACCAGTAGAAACGATTGCCTCGGGCCACCTGAAAGTCCCCTTCCGCTTCCTGCATATGGGTGCCGCCCTGATCCAGCACCATCTGTTCGAACTGGCCCTTCATGGATTCCAGCTTCTGCAGCTTGGACAGCAGCTCGTCAGTGGGGGCCGCCCACAACAGCGACGGCATGATCAGTAAACCCGTTACCAGCTTGCGCATTGAGACTCCTTGTTGGCCGTTTCCGGCCTGATTACACCGGCGGTGGCGCCAGCACTTCTCGCTGGCCGTTATTTCCCGCCTCGCTGACAACCCCGGCCATTTCCATGGCTTCCACCAGACGGGCGGCGCGGTTGTAGCCGATTTTCAGTTTCCGCTGCACGGAGGAAATGGAGGCCCGGCGCGACTGGGTCACGTAAGCCACCGCCTCATCGTAAAGCGGGTCGTTTTCGTCATCGCCCCCGCCACCGGCACTTTCCATACCGGGCATGGGTGCATTGAGGTCGCTGCCGCCATCGAGAATTTCTTCCAGATAGTTGGGCTCTCCGCGCTTGCGCCAGTCGTCACAAACCCGGTGCACCTCCTCATCTGAGACAAAGGCGCCGTGAACACGTTCCGGAACACTTTTGCCGCCGGGCAAATAAAGCATGTCCCCGTGGCCGAGCAGTTGCTCCGCCCCGCCTTGGTCCAGCACCGTGCGCGAATCGATCTTGGAGGATACCTGGAAGCCGATCCGGGACGGCACGTTGGCCTTAATCAGGCCGGTAATCACGTCCACGGACGGGCGCTGGGTGGCCAGAATCAGGTGGATGCCGGCGGCCCGGGCCTTCTGGGCGATACGGGCGATCAGCTCTTCCACCTTCTTGCCGACGATCATCATCATGTCGGCAAATTCGTCGATCACAATAACGATGTAAGGCAGATGTTCCGCCAGCGGCGCCTCTTCCTCCAGATTCATGGGGTCGTCGGGCTTCCACATGGGGTCCTTGAGAGGCTGACCCGCTTTCTTGGCATCCGCGACTTTGCGGTTATAGCCGGAAAGGTTACGCACGCCCATGGACGCCATCAGCCGGTAACGGCGCTCCATTTCACCAACGCCCCAGCGCAGAGCGCCGGCGGCTTCTTTCATGTCTGTAACCACCGGGGTCAGCAGATGAGGAATGCCGTCGTAGACAGCCAGTTCCAGCATCTTGGGATCAATCAGGATCAGCCGCACATCTTCCGGGTTGGATTTGAACAGCATGGACAGCAGCATGGCGTTCACGCCCACGGACTTACCGGAGCCGGTGGTACCTGCCACCAACAGGTGGGGCATCTTGGCCAGGTCGGCCATCACCGGGTTGCCGGCGATGTCCTTGCCCAGAGCCATAGTCAGCGGCGACGGCGACTGGTCAAACATCTGGGTGCCGACCACTTCGGTAAAGCGGATCATTTCCCGCTGCTCGTTGGGAATTTCGATACCCACGGTGGTCTTGCCGGGAATCACCTCGACCACACGCACGCTGATCACCGCCAGGGAACGAGCCAGATCCTTGGCGAGATTGGTGATCCGGGACACCTTGATGCCCGGTGCAGGCTGAATTTCGAAACGGGTAATGACCGGGCCGGGCTGTACCGCTACTACCTCGGCCTCGATATTGAAGTCCTTGAGCTTGATTTCCAGCAGGCGGGACATACCTTCCAGGGCTTCCTCGGAGAAACCGCCCTTGGCCTCCTCTACCGGGTCAAGCAACACCAGTGGCGGTAATTCACCGCTCACTTCCGTGGTAAACAGTTTCTGCTGCTTCTCTTTGTGGACTCGTGCGCTTTTCTCCACCGGTTTGGCCGGCTTGGCTATCTTCGGCGGTGTGCGGGTCTCCGCCTTCTTCTTGGCTTCGCTGATCACCTTGGCGCGCTTTTCATGGGCCTGTTTCTTCTGCTGCGCTTCCTCACGCCGTTTGCGGCGCGCCTGCCACCAGGCGGGGATTTTCTCGAAGGCACCGAGCACCATGGCCCCCAGGCCCTCAGCCAGGGCAATCCAGGACAGATCGGTAAAGATGGTGACCCCGATCAGAAACAGGGCAACCATGATCAGGCTGCCGCCCAGAGGATTGAAACCATTCAGCGCGGCGGCGCCGACTTCGTGGCCGAGAATTCCGCCTGCCCCTTCCGGGAGTGCATCCCCAACGGTGAAGTGCATGTAAGAAAGCGCGGTGCCGGCCAGCATGGTCAACACGAAGCCGACCAGGCGCAGGCTGAATAGTGGCCAGCTGCCAGGCAAACCGGCGTGACGTTCACGCAGCACCTTGGTGGCCCAGAAGCCCACCAGCACCGGAAACAGGTACGCCATATAGCCAAACAGGCCCAGCAACAGATCGGCGCTGAATGCGCCGGCACGGCCAGCGGCATTGCGCACGGCGTCCACATTGCCCACGTAGGACCAACCCGGATCCCGGCTGTCGAAGCTGATCAACGCCAGCAGCAGATACAGGCACAGGGCAATCAGGGCGATCACCATGCCCTCGATCAAGCCGCGCTTGAGATGGCGGGAAAACCCGGACTGTCCTTGCCCGGCAACCGTTTTACTCACGCCTTACCCCTTGAATTCATAAAGTTAAGCTTAAGGAAGTGCCGATAACGAATTGAAATTATTGCGATTGTAGTCAATCCCGCTGGGAGCGGCCAGCTTTGTCGCCCCGCCACTGGCGGGCCGGCGGGGATTATCGCATAAATCCTCTCGACTGCCTGCCCGAGCGGGGTGCAGTTGGCTTATCCTATGACACTTATAGGCTTCACGAACCCCCTGTTTTACGGTAGTTTTCACACGCCTTGAATGCGCAGGGCCGCGCCCCCATTTGTTTGGGAGCCATCAGTACCTGACCTTACCTATCAACTGGAGTTCTCAATGAGCGACGTGCAGCACCATCGCCTGATTATCCTCGGTTCCGGCCCTGCGGGTTACACCGCCGCCGTTTACGCCGCCCGTGCCAACCTCAAGCCGGTGGTAATTACCGGGATTCAGCCGGGTGGGCAGCTCACCACCACCACCGAGGTGGATAACTGGCCCGGTGACGTTGAAGGGTTGCAGGGTCCCGACCTGATGGTGCGCATGCAGCAGCATGCCGAGCGCTTTGATACAGAAATGGTGTACGACCACATCAACGAAGTGGATGTTCGCAATCGCCCCTTTACCCTCAAGGGTGACAGCGGCACCTACACCTGTGATGCCTTGATCATCGCTACAGGCGCCACCGCCATGTATCTGGGTCTGGAGTCCGAGGAAGCCTTTATGGGCCGCGGCGTTTCCGCCTGCGCCACCTGTGATGGTTTCTTTTACAAGAACCAGCGCGTGGCCGTTATCGGCGGCGGCAACACCGCTGTCGAGGAAGCACTGTATCTGTCGCACATCGCTGAACACGTGACCCTGGTACACCGCCGCGACAGCCTGCGTGCGGAGAAAATCCTCCAGGACAAGCTGCTCGCCAAGGACAACATCAGCGTTGAGTGGGACCACACCCTCGAAGAGGTGCTGGGCGATGATAGCGGCGTTACCGGCATGCGCATCCAGTCCACCAAGGGCGAAGGCAGTAAGGATATTGAACTGCAGGGCGTGTTTATTGCCATCGGCCACAAACCGAACACCGACATCTTCCAGGGCCAGCTGGACATGAATGACGGCTACATCAAGATCCACAGCGGTATCGAAGGCAATGCTACTGCGACCACCGTTGAGGGCGTCTTTGCCGCCGGCGATGTGGCGGATCACGTCTACCGTCAGGCGGTGA
Source organism: uncultured Alcanivorax sp. (assembly GCF_947258575.1). Lineage (GTDB taxonomy): Bacteria > Pseudomonadota > Gammaproteobacteria > Pseudomonadales > Alcanivoracaceae > Alcanivorax. Next base: position 371,584 of record NZ_CAMYIV010000002.1, on the reverse strand, counting down.
CTTCCGCCGGTGCCGGCTGCATGGCGGCTCTGGATGCGGAGAAGTATCTGGACAGCCTGAACCACTAAGGCATGGTGCCGTGGCTGGAACCGGGAACGGCGTTCCCGGATACCCGCACCGCCCTGAGCGACCCGGAGGGCCTGTTGGCCGCCGGGGCCGACTTGAGCCCGGAGACCCTGCTCCGGGCTTATTCGTTGGGCATCTTTCCCTGGTATGACGCGGACTACCAGCCAATCCTGTGGTGGTCCCCTGCCCCGCGCTGTGTCATCCATGCGCACAAGATTCATATCAGCCGCAGTCTGACCCGCCACCTGCGCCGTAGCGATTTCACCGTCACCCTTGATCGGGCTTTCGAATCTGTGATGCGCCTGTGTGCCGCTCCCCGCGCTGATGGCACGGGCACCTGGATCAGTGAAGAGATGATCGCGGCCTATGTGCGCCTGCACACTCTTGGCTACGCCCACAGCCTGGAAATCTGGCAGGACGGGCAGATTGCCGGTGCTGTCTACGGCATCAAGCTGGGAGGGCTGTTCTTTGGCGAATCCATGGTTTCCCCGCAGCCCAACGGTTCCAAGATGGCCTTCGCCGCCCTGCGCGCGCTGGCGCCCACTCTCGGCATCCAGCTTATCGATGCCCAGGTCGAGAACCCGCATCTGCTCACGCTGGGCGCCGAACTCATCAACCGCCCTACTTTCGAGGGATTGCTCAAAGCACTGATCCCAGACGCCCCAAGGGCCGAACGCTGGCCTGAAACCGAATGGAGCCGGTCCCTGGTCCTGACGACTGACGACTGACGACTGACGACTGACGCCAATGATGCGACACCAGAGACTCCATGCCAGCAGGCATCAACGCCTTTCGGTGATTTCTGCTTCCTGCCTCACGCATCTGGCGTCTGGCGTTATTTCTCCTCTACACTGAAGGCATGACTGATCTGTCCACGCTGCGCTTTTTCCGCACCCCGGCCCACAGCTGCAGTTACCTCGAGGACCGCCAGGCCTCTACGCTGTTTGTGGACCCACAGGCCAAACTGTCACCAGAGCTCTACAGTGAATTGAGCTTGCTGGGGTTTCGTCGTAGCGGTGATTATCTGTATCGCCCCCACTGCGAAGGCTGCAACGCCTGCATCCCGGCCCGGGTGAGGGTGGCGGATTTCCGTCCCCGTCGCCGCCACCGGCGGATCGAGAAGACCAATCAGGATCTCACCGTCCACCGGGAGCCGGCTCGCTACACCCGCGAGTTCTACAATCTCTACGCAGCCTACATAGATCAACGTCATGGTGACGGGGATATGTATCCCCCTTCAGAGGAGCAGTTCACCAACTTTCTGACCTGTGACTGGGCAGACACCCATTTCTACTGCTTCCGGCAGGGCGAAACCTTGCTAGCCGTGGCGGTCACCGACCAACTGGAAGACGGCCTTTCTGCGGTCTACACCTTCTTTGATCCGCAGCTCCCTGAGCGCAGCCTGGGAGTAATGGCGCTGCTCTGGCAGATCCGCCACTGCCAGCACCTGGAACTTCCCTACCTGTATCTGGGCTACTGGATTCATCAATGCCAAAAGATGGAATACAAGAGCCAGTACCGCCCCCTGGAAATTCTCCGCAGTGGTGCCTGGAAAGAGTTCGACCCGGACTGAATCGCTTCTCCAGGCCCCCTGCAATGAGCCGAATAACCCGCTTTTTAACCGCTTCCCAACTTCTTTTGCAGCCAGCCGTCTTTTCCGGCACAATTGCGCCCGCTAATAGCCGGTAACCCAAGGTATTCGTTGGATGGCGAAAGAAGAGCAGATTGAACTAGAAGGTGTCATCGTTGAAACCCTGCCAAACACGATGTTTCGTGTGAAGCTGGACAACGGTCATGTTATTACCGCCCATATCTCCGGGAAGATGCGTAAATTCTATATCCGCATTCTCACCGGCGACCGGGTCAAGGTGGAAATGTCCCCCTATGACCTGAGCAAGGGCCGTATTACGTTCCGCATGAAATAAGTGAAAGGCAGTTAACAGTTAATAAGTAACAGTTAACAGCTAAAAAAATACCCCCGTCTTTTCACAGAGCCGGGGGTATTTTTGTTTTTTCTTAGCTATTAACTATTCACTGTTAACTTTTCACTGCTTCTCTTTATGCTGGCTCCGGTTCCGCCGCCTTTACGGTGAGCGACAGCTGGCCATCCTTCTCGGTCACATCGACCTGCCCACCGTTCTCGGACAATTCGCCGAACAGCAATTTTTCCGCCAGCGGCTTCTTGAGCTGCTCCTGGATCAGGCGTGCCATGGGGCGGGCACCCATATCCTTGTCGTAGCCCTTGTCTGCCAGCCAGGTTCGGGCGGCCTTGTCCACGTTGAGCACCACACCCTTCTCGTCCAGCTGCGCCTGCAGTTCCACCAGGAATTTGTCCACCACACCGAGAATAACCTCGCTGGTGAGCGGCAGAAACTGGATGGTGCCATCCAGGCGATTGCGGAATTCGGGCGTGAATACCTTCTTCAGCACCTCCATACCGTCCGTGCTGTTGTCCTGCTCGGTAAAGCCGATAGAACGCTTGTTGAGGACCTCTGCGCCGGCGTTGGTGGTCATGATCAAAATCACATTACGGAAGTCCGCCTTGCGACCGTTGTTATCGGTCAGGGTGGCGTTATCCATCACCTGCAACAGGATATTGAACACCTCAGGGTGGGCCTTCTCGATTTCGTCCAGCAACAGCACACAGTGCGGCGTCTTGGTCACTGCTTCAGTCAACAGCCCGCCCTGGTCGTAACCCACATACCCTGGCGGCGCACCAATCAACCGGCTCACGGTGTGACGCTCCATGTACTCGGACATGTCAAACCGCACCAGTTCGACACCGAGAGCCCGGGCAAGCTGACGGCTAACTTCGGTCTTGCCGACGCCGGTGGGGCCGGCAAACATGAAGCTACCAATGGGCTTGTGCTCACCCTTGAGGCCGGCACGGGACAACTTGATGGCTGCCGAGATGGTGTCGATGGCCTCTTCCTGGCCGAACACGGTCATCTTCAGGTCCCGCTCCAGGTTGCGCAGCAGCTCCTTGTCAGACGAGGACACCTGCTTGGGAGGAATGCGGGCAATCTTCGCCACCATGTCTTCCACATCGGATTCGTCGATGGTGTGCTTGCGCTGATCTTCCGGGCGCAGGCGCTGCCAGGCCCCTACCTCGTCGATTACGTCGATGGCCTTGTCAGGCAGGTAGCGATCATTGATATAACGGGCACTCAGTTCCGCCGCCGCTTTCAGGGCCGCATCGCTGTAGCTCACATCATGATGCTTCTCGAAACGACTTTTCAGCCCCTTGAGAATCCCCACGGTATCTTCCACGGAGGGCTCCACCACATCGATCTTCTGGAAGCGACGTGACAAGGCACGGTCCTTCTCGAACACGCCCCGGTATTCCTGGAAGGTGGTCGAGCCCATGCACTTGAGTTCACCGCTGGCCAGCATCGGTTTGAGCAGATTGGAGGCATCCATAACGCCACCGGAGGCCGCGCCCGCGCCAATGATGGTGTGAATCTCATCGATAAAGAGAATCGAGTTCGGGTCTTTCTTGAGCTCCGCCAGTACCGATTTCAGGCGCTTCTCGAAATCGCCCCGGTACTTGGTGCCAGCCAGCAATGCGCCCAGATCCAGCGAGTAGACGGTGGCATCCAGCAGCGGTGCCGGTACCTTCTCTTCCACGATCATGCGGGCCAGCCCTTCGGCGATGGCCGTTTTGCCGACACCGGGCTCGCCGACCAGCAGCGGGTTGTTCTTGCGGCGACGGCAGAGAATCTGCGCTGCCCGCTCAATCTCGAAAGCCCGACCCACCAGCGGATCAATGCGATCAGCGCGGGCCAGTTCATTCAGGTTGCTGGCGTAGTTTTCCAGGGCACTGGCTGGCGCGCTCTCACCGCCGTTCTCCATGTCCTGTTCCGCCTCCATGGACGGCTCCGCGTCCTGCACCTGGGAGATGCCGTGAGCAATGAAATTCACCACATCCAGGCGATGGATATCCTGACAGTTGAGGAAATACACTGCCTGGCTTTCCTGCTCATTGAAGATGGCCACCACCACATTGGCGCCGGTCACTTCTTTCTTGCCGGAAGATTGCACGCTGAACACCGCACGCTGCAGCACCCGCTGGAAGCCCAGGGTTGGCTGGGTATCGCGGTCCGGGTCGCTTTCCGGCAATAACGGCGTGGAATCCTCGATAAACTGGCTTAACGAATCGCGCAGTTCCTCCAGATCTGCGCTACAGGCACGCAGAACCTCGACGGCCGCCTCGTTATCCAGCAGCGCCAGCAGCAAATGCTCAACGGTCATGAATTCATGCCGGTGGCTACGTGCGTGGCGGAACGCTTCGTTGAGCGTCATTTCCAGTTCTTTGCTGAGCATAAGGCTACCTCACTGCAGTACCCGGACATTCAGCTGGGGGGCCTGAATCAGGCCTTCTCCACCTGACACATCAGCGGATGCTGATTTTCACGGGCATATTCCACCACCTGAGTGGCTTTCGTTTCGGCGATATCCTGGGGATACACCCCGCACACCGCCTTTCCTTCAGTATGGACCGTAAGCATCACACGGGTTGCCTGCTCGCGGCCCAGATTGAAGAAGTCTTCCAGTATCTCTACCACAAAATCCATGGGGGTGTAGTCATCATTGAGCATCAACACCTTGTACATGGAGGGGGGCTTCAACTTCGGCCTGGCCTCTTCCACCGCCAGATCACCATGGCGATCCGGGTCGGAAGGGGAATCTGCAGGCCCGTTACGGAGATCATCTTTTCCGTGAGCCATCACCGAGTGCCCTTGTTGTTGCCAGTTCATAATGCCTCAAAACCGTTGTAACCCTGCTGGCGTCAGCAGGCAATGAAGAAATGATGGGCGGTAACGGATTTTTCAATCCCTGCCCGTAAATATTTCACGGGCTTGACACCCTGCGACGCATGTTTAAAAGTTGCACGATAACTCCGGTTACCAGTTTACCGTAGCAGTCGGCCCGGGGATAACAACAAACAATGACAGCCATTGGATAGGCAAGAGGGAAGGACCATGGCAACGGGACGAGTAAAGTGGTTTAACAATGCCAAGGGGTACGGGTTTGTCAGGCCAGATGAAGGGGGAGAGGATCTGTTCGTCCACTACTCCTATATCCAGATGGAGGGCTACAAGAGCCTGAAGGCAGGCCAACCCGTGGAATACGAGGTTCAGCCGGCCAACAAGGGCTTTCATGCCGTCAATCTTCGTGCTGATGGGGAATACGTGGAAGCCGATAACGAAGAAGGCGCCGCTGAAAAACAGTCGACGCCTTCCTGATAGCACCATGAGTGGGTATCTGGCTGATCAGATACCCATATGCTCAATCACTGCATCACCGAATTCAGAGCACTTCAGCAACGTGGCATCCGGCATCAGCCTCTCGAAGTCGTAGGTCACGGTCTTGGCGGCAATGGCCCCTTCCACACCATTGATGATGAGGTCGGCGGCATCATTCCAACCCATGTGCCGCAGCATCATTTCCGCTGACAGGATCAGAGACCCGGGGTTCACCTTGTCCTGACCGGCGTACTTCGGTGCAGTACCGTGGGTCGCCTCGAACAGGGACACGGAGCCACCGATGTTGGCGCCCGGCGCGATGCCGATACCGCCCACTTCCGCTGCCAGGGCATCGGAGATGTAGTCCCCATTCAGGTTCAGGGTGGCAATCACGCTGTAGTCGGCTGGACGCATGAGGATCTGCTGGAGGAAAGCATCCGCAATCACATCCTTGATGATGATTTCCTTGCCGGTACGCGGGTTCTTCATGGTCATCCAGGGGCCGCCATCCAGCAATTCAGCGCCGAAACGGTCGCCGGCAAGCTGATACCCCCAGTCTTTAAAGGCCCCCTCGGTGTACTTCATGATGTTGCCTTTGTGCACCAGGGTGACAGAATCCTTGTCGTTATCGATGGCGTACTGGATCGCCTTGCGAACCAGTCGCTGCGTCCCTTCACGGGACACCGGCTTGATGCCGATACCGCAGCCTTCCGGGAATCGAATCTGGGTCACGCCCATTTCCTCACGCAGAAAACGGATCAGTTTGGTCGCTTCCGGGCTGTCCGCCGCCCATTCGATACCCGCATAGATATCTTCGGAGTTCTCGCGGAAGATGATCATGTCGGTCAGTTCGGGGTGAACCACCGGGCTCGGAACCCCTTCAAAGTAGCGTACCGGGCGCATACAGGTGTAAAGATCGAGCTCCTGACGCAGGGCCACGTTCAAAGAGCGGATGCCACCACCTACCGGGGTGGTGAGCGGTCCCTTGATACCCACGGTGAATTCACGCAGCGCTTCCAGGGTCTCTTCAGGCAGCCAGACATCGGGCCCGTAGACGACGGTGGCCTTTTCCCCGGCATAGACTTCCATCCAGGTAATGCCACGCTTGGTTCCATAGGCTTTTTCAATTGCGGCATTCACCACGTTCATCATCACTGGTGAGATATCAACACCAATGCCGTCCCCTTCGATATAAGGAATAATCGGGTGGTTGGGGACATTCAGGGACAGGTCCGCATTGACTGTGATTTTGTCACCGTCTGCGGGGACCGTGATCTTTTGGTATCCCATCTACACTACTCCCTCTGAATAAAAGCGAATTAGGCGCCTGTCGGCGAGTATAGCACCGAGATGAAGCTCGCGGACATCAAGGGCAAAGCCGGGTTCACCGTGATTCTGCCCTCCTCTGCGGCTCCTCAGATCGTTCAAATCCTCTTCCACAGAAGCGAAATCACCGCAATGATGCTCAGAAGTGCCAGCATGCCCGGAGTGGGCAAACAGGGACAGGCTCAGCAATGCGGTTACCGCATAACGGGTACCGCCTGACAGAAAAAAACCGGCTTTCGCCGGCTTTTATCTTTGCATCTGACGCTTACAGTTTATCCATAATATTGTTGAAGGTGGCACTTGGCCGCATGGCAGCGGAGACCTTGCTGAAGTCGGGGTTATAGTAACCACCAATATCAATGGGAGAACCCTGCACCGCTATCATTTCCTTGACGATGTCATTTTCGTTTTCGGTGAGTGCAGAGGCAATCTCAGTGAATTTGTCTTTCAACTCAGCGTCATCATCCTGTGCAGCGAGTGCCTGGGCCCAGTACATGGCCACATAGAAATGACTGACCCGGTTATCGGGCTCACCCACCTTGCGTGACGGTGACTTGTTCTGCTCAAGATACTGCTCGTTGGCCTTATCCAGGGCTGCAGCAATGACGCTGGCCTTCTTGTTGCCATACTTTTCGCCAAGCTCTTCAATGGACACCGACAGGGCCAGAAATTCGCCCAGCGAATCCCAACGCAGGTGGTTTTCTTCCGTGAATTGCTGCACATGCTTCGGCGCAGAGCCGCCAGCACCGGTTTCATAGAGACCGCCGCCGGCCATCAAAGGCACAATGGAAAGCATCTTGGCGCTAGTACCGAGCTCCAGAATCGGGAACAGGTCCGTCAGATAATCACGCAACACATTACCTGTCACCGAAATGGTATCTTTGCCGCGGATCATGCGCTCCATGGTATAGCGAATCGCCTGAACCGGAGACATGATGCGAATATCAAGCCCTTCGGTATCATGATCCTTGAGGTATTCCCTGACCTTCTGGATAAGCTGCGCATCGTGCGCCCGCTCTTTATCCAGCCAGAAAATGGCAGGCGTACCGCTTTGCCGGGCTCGGTTTACTGCCAGCTTCACCCAATCACGGATAGGCAGGTCCTTCGCCTGGCACATGCGCCAGATATCGCCCTTCTCCACCTCGTGGGTCAGTAGCACTTGGCCATCTTCTCGGACGATACGCATGGTACCGTCCCCTTTTACTTCGAAGGTCTTGTCGTGAGAGCCATATTCCTCGGCTTTCTGCGCCATCAAACCCACATTAGGCACAGAACCACAGGTCACCGGGTCGAAGGCGCCATGGGTTTTGCAGAAATTGATGACTTCCTGATAGATGGTGGCATAGGTGCTTTCAGGAATAACGGCCTTGGTGTCTTTCAGCTTGCCGTCTGCGCCATACATTTTCCCGCCCTGGCGAATCATCGCCGGCATGGAGGCATCGACAATAACGTCAGATGGCACATGCAGGTTGGAAATGCCACGGTCTGAATCAACCATGGCCAGTTCAGGACGATGCAGGTAACAGGCCCGAATGGTGGATTCGATTTCCAGCCGCTGGGAAATCGGCAGTTCCTCGATCTTCTGGTAGATATGGCTCAAGCCGTTGTTCGGGTTGGCGCCGATCTGTTCCAGGGTTTCACCGTGCTGGTCAAACAGCTCTTTATAGAAACGACGAACCGCATAGCCGAACACAATGGGATGAGACACCTTCATCATGGTGGCTTTTACGTGCAGGGAGAAAAGTATGCCCGTGTTCTTGGCATCGTCGAGCTGCTCGTCAAAGAAATCACACAGCGCCTTTTTGCTCATGTACATGGCATCAATCACTTCGCCATCAAGAAGCGGTAATTCCGGCTTCATGACAGTGATGTTGCCATTGGCATCCTCAAACTCGATGCGTACGTTGCATGCCTTCTCAACCGTGGTAGAGGTCTCATGGGAAAAGAAGTCACCGCCACGCATATGGGCAACATGGGTACGGGATGCCTGGCTCCAGTAGCCCATACTATGAGGATTCTTGCGGGCGTAATTTTTTACCGCAATCGGGGCGCGACGGTCCGAGTTGCCTTCGCGAAGTACCGGGTTGACCGCTGAACCCAGAATCTTGGTGTAGCGGGCCTGGATCTCCTCTTCCTCTTCGCTGCGAGGCTCATCAGGATATTCAGGCACCTTGAACCCGTGTTCATTCAGCTCCGCGATAGCTTCCCTGAGCTGATGAATGGAGGCACTGATATTGGGGAGTTTGATGATGTTGGCTTCAGGATCTTGCGTCAAAGCACCGAGTTCAGAAAGAGCATCCTCCACCTTTTGCTCTTCTGACAGATAGTCAGGGAACGTAGCGAGAATGCGTGCAGCCAGTGAGATATCACTGCTTTCAACGTCTATGCCAGCGATCGACGTAAATTTTTCAATGATGGGTAAAAAGGAATAGGTCGCCAGCGCTGGCGCCTCATCAGTTATGGTATAGATAATTTTAGGGGTGGTCATAAAATTACAGGTCCCAATTGTATTGGCAGTGCTTCCCGCCCGATATGAGCCGGCTTTTGGCCGTCAGATCAGCGAGACCGAACAGGAGTGCTCCCTCCAGATAAACCGTATTCTGCATCAGCTGGCGAGTATAGCACCGACCGCCTACCCTTGTTAGCGTAGCCACCCGGTAACGCGACTCAAATCATCAATGACAGCCATCAGGAATGTCAGGCCATATGGCGCAACTGATTTTGCTCAACAAACCCTTTCAGGTCCTTTCCCAGTTCAGCGACGATCAGGGGCGCCGAACGTTGCGCGAGTTCGTGCCAGTACCCGGTGTGTACCCGGCCGGGCGGCTGGACTGGGATTCTGAAGGGCTGCTGTTGCTAACCGATGACGGTCCCCTGCAGGCACGCATCAGCCAGCCGCGCTTTCATCTGCCCAAGACCTATCTGGTGCAGGTGGAAGGTACGCCCGGGGAGCAGGAACTGCAAAAACTGCGCCAGGGGATCACTCTCAAGGACGGTCCCTGTCGGCCAGCCAAGGTGGAAGCCATCCCGGCACCCGATCTATGGCCGCGCCACCCCCCGGTCAGGACTCGTAAAACGGTAACGGATAGCTGGCTGAGACTCACCATAGACGAAGGTCGAAACCGGCAGGTACGACGCATGACGGCGGCCATTGGCTACCCCACCCTGCGCCTGGTTCGCTGGCAGATCGGCGACTGGGACTTGACCGGCCTGGCTCCCGGAAAATGGCACTCTACGGCAATTCATGCCCCGAAAGCCCCTGCAGCCAGGCGGCCGCGGCCTCGGCATCCCGCTCGCGGGCCTCGACCCAAAACCAGCGGCCGCCGATAAGCTCTTTCTTCCAGAACGGTGCCCGGGTTTTCAGCAAATCCATGATAAACGCACAGGCCTCGAAGGCGGCCTGTCTGTGAGCGGCACTTACCGCTACCTGAACGATGTCGTCACCAGGCGATATCGTGCCAACCCGGTGCACAACCCAGGCACCATTAAGGTGCCACTGCGTTGCGGCCTGCTCGACAATGGTGCTCAGCACCGACTCTGTCATCCCCGGATAATGCTCCAGATGGAGCGCTTCCACCCTGCCCTGCTCATCGCGCACCTGCCCGGCAAACTGCACCTGGGCACCGCTGAGACCGGCATCACCCAGCCATGCGGCCGGCTCGGTACTATCCAGTGGCCCATTACGAATCTCGATACGGGTTTTCATCCGCCGGTCACCGGAGGGAACAGGGCAACCACATCACCGTCGCAAATCGCCGCATCCTCGGTAGCCAGCACTTCATTCACTGCCACCATACGCCGCGGCGTGGCGGCCAGCGCCTGAGCGACTCGCGGGTCCTGTTCTGTCAGCCAGTCCGCCAGCTTCGCTACTGTATTAACCGTTTCCGGTGGCGATACCGTCATATTGTCGTTGCCGACCCGCTCGCGCAGGGCTGCAAAAAAACGCACTTCTATCATCACTCGTCGCCCAGTTCGCAATCCTCTCGCTGGTAATGGCCACTGCGACCACCGCTCTTCTCCAGCAAACAGATCTCTTCAATCACCATGCCACGATCCACCGCCTTGCACATGTCATAGAGTGTCAGTGCGGCCACCGAGGCCGCCGTAAGCGCCTCCATTTCCACACCAGTCACCCCCTTGAGCTTGCAGGTGGTGAGAATTTCCAAGCCATCTTGCCCCGCTTCTTCAATCGCAACCGTCACCTTGCTAAGCAACAGGGGGTGACACATGGGGATCAGATCCCAGGTTTTCTTGGCCGCCTGGATACCGGCGATACGCGCGGTGGCAATCACATCCCCCTTGGGATGCCGCTTATCGCGGATCATTGCCAGGGTTTGCGGCTGCATGCGAATGCGCGCCCGGGCGGTCGCCTCTCGCTGCGTTTGCGCCTTGTCGGTCACGTCCACCATCTGGGCGCGTCCCTGGTCATCCAGGTGGGTAAACCGGTCACCGGGCATTGATCACTCCTGTTGTCTGTGGCGCTGCTGCGCTACCATTCCCGCCTTTATTGTCCGTCTGGATCCATGGTGACAGAACGGATTGCGTTATTATTGTGCCCCATTTGGACGGGGCCAGTACCGGTAGGGTTGCTATGAACAGCTTTGAGCCGCACATTACTGTGGCCTGTGTGGTGGAACAAGACGGGCGCTTCCTCTTTGTTCGGGAAATGAGCAAGGGCCAGGAAGTGCTGAACCAGCCCGCCGGGCATGTGGAATTCGGTGAAAACCTGATGCAAGCGGCCTACCGGGAAACCCTGGAAGAAACCGCCTGGCAGGTGGAAATCACCGACCTGCTGGGCTGGTATATCTTCCAGCCCTTCCGCGGCGCCGGGGTCTACTACCGCACCTGTTTTGTGGCCAGGCCTGTCAGCCATGACCCGGGCCAGAAGCTGGATACCGGTATTCTTGGCGCCGAATGGCTGACACCGGACGAACTACGCAGCCGCCGCCCCCAACACCGTAGTGCCCTGGTGGAAAAATGCCTGGATGACTACCTGTCAGGCCGGCGCCTGCCACTGGACACCATCTATCAGCACCCCTGGCCGCTGCAACGCGGCTGAGATGAAGGCAGCACCATGAGCCAAGTTTCCGCAAAAGCCCCACAAGACACCCATGTGATCGTCGGCATGTCCGGCGGCGTTGATTCCTCGGTGGCCGCGGCGCGTCTGCTGGATGCGGGTTATCACGTCGAAGGCCTGTTCATGAAGAACTGGGACGAGGACGATGGCACCGACTACTGCACCGCCCGGGAAGACCTGATGGATGCCATGCAGGTAGCGGGCGTACTGGGTATCGAACTGCATACGGCGAATTTTGCTGCGGAGTACTGGGACCGGGTGTTCGAGCACTTCCTGGCCGAGTACAGGGCCGGGCGTACCCCCAACCCGGACATCCTCTGCAACAAGGAAATCAAGTTTCAGGCGTTTCTGGATCACGCCATCACCCTGGGCGCGGACTACATTGCTACCGGTCACTATTCCCAGGTGAGCCACGACGGCAAGGGGCGCCTGCTGCGAGCTGTGGATACCAACAAGGACCAGACCTATTTCCTCCACGCCGTGGATCACCGCAAGTTCGAGCGCACCCTGTTCCCCCTGGGTGACCTGGAAAAGCCGGAAGTCCGTCGCATCGCCGAAGAAAAGGGCTTTGCCAACCACAAGAAGAAGGATTCCACCGGGATCTGCTTCATTGGTGAACGACGCTTCAAGGATTTTCTCGAACAGTACCTGCCCGCCCAGCCTGGCAAGATCGAGGATGACCATGGCAATGTGATCGGCGATCACGACGGACTCATGTATTACACCCTGGGCCAGCGCCAGGGCCTGGGCATTGGCGGTCTTGCCAACGCCGGCGATGCACCCTGGTATGTGGCCGGCAAGGACCTTGAGCTCAACGTGCTGATCGCCGTTCAGGGCACGGATCACCCGTTGCTTTACAGCCGTGAACTGACCAGCGCCCCCATGCAGTGGGTCGCCCTGGCACCGCCGGCGCTGCCCGCCCGACTCACCGCCAAGACCCGCTACCGGCAACCGGACCAGGCCTGCACCGTCAGCGACGCCGGCAATGGCCGTGTTCACGTGGTGTTTGACGACCCCCAACGCGCGGTCACGCCAGGTCAGTCCGTGGTGTTCTACGATGGGCCTGTGTGTCTGGGTGGTGCTGTTATTGAGGAGACCGCATGAGCGAACGCTTCAGCCCGCAACAACAACAGCTTCTGGCCCTGGCAGCGGTCTTTCAGGCCGCCCAGCTGGCCGACGACATTGCCCTGCGTGGCGATTGCGACCCACGCGCTTTCGAAGCCCTGATGCAGGGCGTCATGGCTCTGGATGCTGAGAGTTTTGACACCATTTACTCACAACCGGCCCTGCTCCGTGATGGCGTCAGCCTGCTCAACCGCAGCCTCAACCGGGATTCCGCCGGTGGCAACCTGCGCCCGCTCAATTACGGCCTGGCCCTGCTGCACTTGGCGGCCAAGTTGCGCAAAACCGATGACACCGTGAATATCCTGCGCCATCGGCTCAAGGCACTGGATGGCCAGCAGGCCCATTTCAGCAGTGTGCGGGACGATGCCTTCTGCCATCGCTTGGCCGGCATTTATGTGGACACCCTGGGCACTTTCCGTTTCCGGATCCAGGTAAAGGGCGAACCGGCCCACCTGCAGGACGAGAACAAAGCCGCCCGGGTCCGGGCCCTGTTCCTGGCGGGGGTGCGTGCCGCCTTCCTCTGGCACCAGCTCGGCGGCCGCCGCTGGCAGTTACTGTTCCAGAGAAAGCGACTTTTGAGCGCCATAGAGTCTATAGATATCAACAACCTGTAAGGCTTTCTTAAAGTCACCTGTAGGAGCGGCGCTCGAGCCGCGAACCGCCCGGTAGCGTGGAAATCCCCCAAAGGGCGATCAGGCGAATCAGAGCCCTGCAAATCTCCGGAACGCTTGTCGCAACCCTCTCGCGCTGTCGCCTCGCTTCGCTCGGTTCGCCCCTCAAGCGGGGCTCCTACAGGAAGCATCCGCTAACCCGGCAAACAACAACGCAGCCTTTGCCGATTTACGGTATCATTGCGCCGCTTTTACCCTCACGGAAACGATTCGGGAGCCATTTCCATGTCCAGCCTTACCTCTCTGACTGCCATTTCACCGGTCGATGGCCGCTATGCCGGCAAGGTGGATGCCCTGCGCAACACCACCAGTGAATACGGCCTTATCCGCTTCCGCGTGCATGTGGAAGTGAGCTGGCTGGAACAGCTCGCCCACGACAAGAACATCCCTGAAGTCCCGCTGATGAGCGGCCAGGCGGCCTGGCACCTGCGTGGCGTTACCCGCGATTTCGACGTCCAGCATGCCGAGCGCATCAAGGCCATTGAAGCCACCACCAATCACGACGTGAAAGCGGTGGAATACTTCATCAAGGAACAGATGGCCGAGCACGACGAGCTGGCCGGCATGAGCGAGTTTGTTCACTTCGCCTGCACCAGCGAGGACATCAACAACCTGTCCTACTCCCTGATGCTGAAAGAAGCCCGGGAAATCCTGTTGCCGAAGATGGATCAGGTAATCAGTGCCATTCGCCGCCAGGCGCACGCCCAGGCCGATCAGCCCATGCTGTCGCGCACCCATGGCCAGTCAGCCTCCCCCACCACCGTGGGCAAGGAAATGGCCAATGTGGTGGCCCGCCTGCAGCGCCAGCGCGACCAGTTCGCCGCCGTGGCACTGCTCGGCAAGATCAACGGTGCCGTGGGTAACTACAACGCTCACTTGTCCGCCTACCCTGACGTGGACTGGGAAGCCTTTGCCCGCCGCTTCGTGGAAGGCCTGGGATTGTCCTTTAATCCTTTCACCACCCAGATCGAGCCCCACGACTGCGTGGCCGAATACTTCCACTCCCTGATGCGCTTCAACACCATCCTGCTCGACTTCGACCGGGACGTGTGGGGCTATATCTCCTTGGGCTACTTCAAGCAGAAAACCGTGGAAGGCGAAGTGGGTTCCTCCACCATGCCGCACAAGGTCAACCCCATCGACTTCGAAAACTCCGAGGGCAACCTGGGCCTGGCCAACGCCATCATGGATCACCTGGCCGCCAAGCTGCCGGTGTCCCGCTGGCAGCGCGACCTCACCGACTCCACCGTGCTGCGTAACGTGGGCGTGGGCATGGCGCACAGCCTGATCGCCTTCGAAGCCAGCCTGAAAGGCATCAGCAAGCTGGAAGTGAACCCGGGGCGCCTGAACGAAGACCTTGACGCGGCTTGGGAAGTACTGGCCGAACCCATCCAGACCGTCATGCGTCGCTACGGCATCGAGAAGCCCTACGAAAAACTCAAGGCCCTGACCCGTGGCAAGGATGGCATCAACCAGGAAACCCTGACGGCCTTCATCAATGATCTGGCGATCCCGGATGAAGCCAAGGAAATCCTGCTGGCCATGACCCCGGGCAGCTACATCGGCAACGCGCCCCAGCAAGCGCGCAATATCTGATGACAGAACCGGGCCTTCCCACCTTCACGCTGCCGCTTGCCCCGGCAGCGTTTTTGCGTGATTACTGGCAGAAAAAGCCACTGTTCATGCCCGGTGCCGCCAGCGGCCTGGATGAACCGGACGCGGACACCCTGGCCGGGCTGGCGCTGGAAGAGAATGTGGAAGCCCGTATCATTCGCGGCGCTGCTGGCGGCACCTGGGAACTCAAACAGGGGCCGTTCGAGGAAACCGTGTTCGCCGAGGTGGGCGAGCGGGACTGGACCTTGCTGGTGCAGTCCGTGGACCATTATCTGACCGATGTGTCCCTGCTGCTGGACAGCTTCGCTTTCCTGCCCAACTGGCGGCTTGAAGACATCATGATGAGTTATGCCGCCAAGGGTGGCAGTGTGGGCCCCCATTTCGACCGCTATGACGTTTTCCTGATCCAGGCCGCCGGCAGTCGCCGCTGGCAGATCGGTGATGTCTGCGACGAAAAAACGCCGAAATTGCTGCATCCAGATCTGAAGTTACTGGCCGACATGCCGGTGCGTGAAGAGTTCGTGGCCAACCCCGGCGATGTACTCTACCTGCCCCCGGGCGTGGCCCACCATGGCGTCGCCGAGGACAGTGACTGCATCACCTGGTCAGTGGGTTTCCGGGCTCCGGATTACCAGATGCTGATGGCGGAAATCGCCGGCGAATGCCTGGCCGATGCGGACAGCGAGCTGTTTACTGACGCGGACCGGCAGGAGCCCAAAGACCCGGCGGTATTGGCCGATGGGGACCGTCAACAACTGGTTCGCGGCGCCCTGGACCTGCTCAATCCGGCTGCGATTGAGCGGGCAGTTTATCGCTGGCTGTCCACTCCCCGGCTGGATGGACTTGAATTTGCCGTCGATGATGCCCATATTCGCCAGCGCGATCCATCCATCGCCCTGGTGCGCCATGGTAGTGTGCGCCTGATTTTGCAGGGCAATATTGTCTGGCTAAACGGTGAGCCTTACTCACTGACAGAACAACAACGACCACTGGTGCAGCTGCTGGCCCGCCAGCGCTGCTATACCCGTGAAGCGCTGGATGCCGTCTTGCAGCCAGCCGGGAGTGAATTGCTACATGACTGGATTGAACAGGGCTTCTTCGCCCAACTTTAACGAGACCCCTATGGCTATCAGCATTATCGAGACCCGCTGGGACGAAAACGAAACCGCCCTGCGAGCCCTTCGCCAAACGGTCTTCATCAACGAACAGCATGTTCCCGAAGAGCTGGAATGGGATGGCGAAGATGACAAGGCCATCCATTTTCTGGCCCTGGATCGGGAGCAGAATCCGGTAGGCTGTATTCGCCTTCTTCCCAGCGGCCAGATCAGCCGACTGTGCGTCCTGTCCGAGCAGCGCAACAATGGCGTCGGCAGCTCCCTGTTGGTGGCGTCGGAAGAAGCCGCCCGCGCCAAGGGCATGGAAGAAATCTTTCTGCACGCCCAGACCCATGCCACCAGCTTCTACGAAGCCGCCGGTTTTACGGTTTCCGGTGGCATCTTCATGGATGCCAACATCCCCCACCGGCAGATGTTCAAACCCCTCGCCTGATGCCTTTTGTCATCGGTGACGACGACACCCTGCTCCACCCTGAATTTCGCGAGGCAGGCACTGCGCTGGCTTCGCTGATTTCAGCCTGCCGTCGCAGCCTCTGGCTGCGGGTGCCGCAACTGGACGCCCTGACCGCTGACCACGCCGTGTGCGATGCCCTCAAGCGCCTGGCCCTGAGCAGCGCAAAAACCGATATCCGCATTCAGTACGACAGCCAAGACAAGGCCGTGCGCAATGGGCATCGCCTGGTCCATCTGGCCAGACGGCTCCCTTCTCGCATACAGATGCGCCAGAGTCAGGATGATGACCGGGACAATCAGCTCTGCTTTGCTATCGGTGATGGCACCGGGCTGTTCGAAGCCCCGGGCTGGCCCCGGCCCGGACGGATAGACCTGTGCGGCCACCGTCTTCCCCGCGCGCCACGTCTGGCAAGACAGTTTCAGGAACACTGGGAACGGGCGGCTTCCTCCGTAGAGTTGCGAGAGCTGCGTTTATAGAATCTTGTAAGGAGGATTAGCCGAAGGCGTAATCCTCCGTCACAGGGTGCAACGCCTGGCACCAGGAATCTGGCGGATTACGCCCTTCAGGCTAATCCACCCTACCCGCCGCGCCCAGACCGCCACGTCACAGTCTCGCCGTAAGCCGCCAGTTTACCTGGCCGCTGGCCTGGTATTTTTCCTCGAAATCCGTCAACGGTTCACTCTGCATCGGCAGCTGCGACAACTCGGCGTGGATGTCACTGATCGCCAGCGCATCGCGCACCTCCTGCAGATACAGCAGCCAGTTGCTACGCATCTCCAGCTCGCCACCCAGCGACAACATCGTTGGCCATACCGGGTGTCCATGCCAGCGCCGCTTCAGATGAGCGCTTTTCGGCCACGGGTTCGGGTAAAGGATCTGATGGCGCTGGAGCTGCCAGCCTTCGCCGGCAATCAGCCGCCACAAACCCGCACAATCAGCCCGCAAGAGCAGAAGGTTGTCCGGCAGCTGGAAACGCTTACTGGCACGCTCCAGGCGAACAGCAGACTGATCTACCCCCACCACCAGTGCCTCAGGCTGCTGACGGGCCAGCAACAAGGAGGAGCGCCCGGTGCCACAGCCGGAATCCAGTATCAGGGCTCTCTCGGCCCCCTGGGCTTGCCGCCATTGCTGCAACCGGGCAAACGCCTGAGCATCATGGTCTGCAATAGGCGCCCGCCAGGGACTTTGCAGATGGCGACGGACCACCCGGTCCAAGTCACTGTGGATTCCGGTCTGATTCGAGGTAACGCTACGGCTGTTGGCGAACATGGCAACTCTGGGGCAACTTCAGGCGGCGGCCATTATGCCTGTGATCCCGTAGAGATGCGCAATGTAGCCGCCATGATAGAGTGAGAAAAAGCGTGCTGGAGTCGATCATGATGCAACCCATACACCGCAGCCGACATCTCGTTCTGCTACTCAGCCTGCTGCTGGGGACGATCGGACAGGCCGTGGCAGATACCATGCGCATCCACGTATTGCCGCGCCCGGATGCGCCGGCACTGGTGTCGGTGATCGAACCCCTACTGGCCCCGGGCGGCAGCGTACGGGCCTATCAGGGCAAGTTGATCGTGCGTACCACCGACAACAATATGGCCGAGCTGGAAGGGGTGCTGGGCAGCCTGGAAGCCACGCCCTGCGCTCTGGTTGTTCACCTTCGTCGTCAAGGCACCAGCAGCGGCCAGCGCAGCGGCGTGGATACCCGTATCCAGGGCCGCATTCCTGGCGGCGTCTCCGCTGATATCCGCATTGAACAAAGCCGGCAGCACGGCAGCCAACAAGACCATTACCAGATCCGCACCCTCAGCGGTTACCCGGCCCATATCAGTCAGGGCACCCTGCTCGCTCTCGGCGGCGGTTATTACGGCACCGTGCTTGCTGAGCTGCAACAGGGTATCCAGGTAATTCCGCAACTGACCCCGGACGGCGACGTGGTACTGCAGATCAGCCAGCGCTATGACCAGGCCGGCGGCCCGGGCCTGGCCAATACCCAGTCCAGCGGCACCACCCTGCGGGTACAACCTGGAGTCTGGCAGCCGATGGGCAGCATTAGTGTAGACCGACAACAGGACCAGCGAGGGCTTGGCGGGGTGCAACGCCGCAGCCAGCAGGTCAACCTGCCGTTGGAAGTCATGGTGGAGATCAGTGAATAGTTAACAGTGAATAGTTCATAGTTGCGCGGCGAGCAACAGGCAGGGATTAAAACGCAAGAGGCCGCGCCCAACGATTGGGCGCGGCCTCTTTGCTTTCAAGAACTGCGACACGAGAACGCGTCGCTGTTAACTGTTAATTATTCACTGTTAACCGTTGTTCTTCAGCTCACGGCGACGACGGTGCAGGACCGGCTCGGTGTAACCGCTGGGCTGGGAGCAACCCTCGAACACCAGCTCCATCGCTGCCTGGAAGGCCACGGAGTTGTCAAAATCCTTGGCCATGGGCACATAGGTGGGGTCGTTGGCGTTCTGACGATCCACCACTTCTGCCATGCGCTTCAGGGTTTCGGTCACCTGTTCTTGATTGGTGATGCCGTGGTGCAGCCAGTTGGTTACGTGCTGGCTGGAAATCCGCAGGGTGGCGCGGTCTTCCATCAGGCCCACATCATTGATGTCCGGCACCTTGGAGCAACCCACACCACTGTCGATCCAGCGAACCATGTAACCCAGAATGCCTTGGGCGTTGTTATCCAGCTCCTGCTGGATTTCTTCAGCGGACAGCTCACGGGTCAGCAACGGCACGGTGAGGATGTCGTCCAGGGAGGCACGCTTGCGGTTAGCCAGCTCTTTCTGGACTTCTGCCACGTTAATCTCGTGATAGTGGGTAACGTGCAGGGTCGCAGCCGTCGGGGACGGCACCCAGGCGCAGTTGGCGCCGGCTTTCGGGTGACCGGCCTTGGTGGCCATCATCTCTGCCATTTCGTCCGGCTTCGGCCACATGCCCTTACCAATCTGGGCGTGACCCGGCAGGCCGCATTCCAGACCGATATCCACGTTCCAGTCTTCGTAGGCGTTGATCCACGGCAGGGCTTTCATGTCGCCCTTGCGTGCCATGGGGCCCGCTTCCATGGAGGTATGCATTTCGTCACCGGTACGGTCCAGGAAGCCGGTGTTGATGAAGATCACACGCTCCTTCGCCTGACGGATACACTCCTTCAGGTTTACGGTAGTGCGACGCTCTTCATCCATGATGCCGATCTTCAGGCTATTTTTTTCCAGGCCCAGGGCTTTCTCGACACGCTCGAACAGCTCAACGGCGAAGGCCACTTCTTCCGGACCGTGCATCTTCGGCTTCACGATGTACATGGAACCGGTGCGGCTGTTGCTCAGCTTGTTGAGCTTCTTCAGGTCGTGGATGCCGGCCAGCACGGTGACCATGCCGTCCATGATGCCTTCCGGGGTTTCTTCCCCGTTCATGAGGATGGCCGGGTTGGTCATCAGGTGACCCACGTTCCGCACCAGCAGCAGGGAGCGGCCGTGCAGGGTCAGGGTGGAGCCGTCCAGGGCGGTGTACTCACGGTCACCGTTCATGGAACGGGTCATGGTCTTGCCGCCTTTCTGGAAGGACTCCTGCAGATCGCCCTTCATCAGGCCGGCCCAGTTGCGGTACACCTCAACCTTGTCTTCCGCATCCACGGCAGCCACGGAGTCTTCGCAATCCTGGATGGTGGTGATGGCCGATTCCAGCAGCACATCCTTCATGTTGGCCGCATCGTCCGCGCCAATCGGGTGGCTGGCATCGATCTGGATTTCTGCATGCAGGTTGTTGTGCTTGAGCAGGATACCGGACGGCGCAGAAGCCTCGCCCACATAACCCTGCAGCTGGCCTTCGTCTTTCAGGCCGGATTTTTCAGCGCCCAGAGAGACTTCCAGTTTGCCATCAACAATGGCGTAACCGGTGCTGTCTTTGTGGGAACCAGAGGCCAGCGGGAAGTAGCTGTCCAGGAAGTTACGGGCCCAGGCAATTACCTTGGCGCCACGCTTGGGGTTGTAAGCACCGCCTTTCTCGGCGCCGCCTTCATCAGAAATCACATCGGTGCCGTAGAGGGCGTCATACAGGCTGCCCCAACGCGCATTGGCGGCATTCAGGGCGAAGCGGGCATTCTTCACCGGTACCACCAGCTGCGGGCCGGCGATGGTGCCGATCTCGTCATCCACATTCTCGGTGGTGACCTTGAAGTCCTCGCCTTCCGGAAGCAGGTAACCGATCTCGGTCAGGAACTGCTTGTACTCGACCATATCGATGGCCTGGCCTTTACGGGCCTTGTACCACTCGTCCAGCTGCGCCTGGATGGTTTCACGCTTTTCCAGCAGCGCCTTGTTCTTGGGCGCCAGGTCCTTGAGGATGCTTTCCAGCTCGGCCCAGAAGTGTTCCGGGTCCACGCCGGTGCCCGGCGCAATCTCGTTGACTACCAGATCATGGAGTTCGGCAGCGATTTCGAGGCTACCCTTCTGAATACGATCGGTCATGGTGCTCCTACCCTTCTGGTCGAGAGAGTCTTGGTTAATCGGGACATTCGGCGAAAACCCAAGGGTCGACCCCGCTTGAAGGGGGTCGGAGGAAGTCGCAGAAGCCCGGGGAAACGGTTACATGGCGGCCTGACAGACCGCACCGCAAAAAGGCGCGGGTATTTTACCGGAAACGGCGCCGTGAATCATGTTTAGTGGCAAAATCGCCGAAACGATGCTTTTTTGATCAACCGAACAGGTTGACCACATCCAATCGATGGGCCTGCTCACCGCCCTGCTGCCGGCCGTCTTCCAGGTTTTCGAAGTCGAACAGACGCGTATCGGCCAGTTGCGAGGGGGCAATATTCTGGATGGCGGCGAAGATGTTCTCGATGCGCCCTGGCTGGTCCCGGTCCCACTTGTTGAGCATATCCTTGATCACCTGGCGTTGCAGGTTCTCCTGGGAGCCGCACAGGTTACAGGGAATGATCGGGAAATCCTTGAAGTTGGAGAACTCGATGATGTCCTTTTCGCGGCTGTAAGCCAGCGGACGAATAACAATATTGCGGTTATCGTCGCTACGCAGCTTGGGCGGCATGGCTTTCATCTTGCCGCCAAAGAACATGTTCAGAAACAGGGTCTCGACGATGTCATCGCGGTGGTGGCCCAGGGCGATCTTGGTGGCGCCGATCTCTTCGGCAAAGCCATACAGGCTGCCACGGCGCAGCCGTGAACACAGCCCGCAGGTGGTTTTCCCCTCCGGCACCTTCTCCTTGACGATGGAATAGGTGTCCTTCTCGAGGATGTGGTAGGCCACCCCTTCGCGCTCCAGGTACTCAGGCAGTACATGCTCCGGGAAGCCCGGCTGCTTCTGGTCCAGGTTCACCGCAACCAGCTCGAAATTCACCGGCGCTGAATGCTGCAAATTGCGCAGGATTTCCAGCATGGTGTAGGAATCCTTGCCGCCAGACAGGCACACCATCACCTTGTCGCCCTCACTGATCATATTGAAATCAGCAATGGCACGACCGACCTCGCGCCGCAGCTTCTTCTGCAGCTTGTTGAGGCGAGTCCGTTGTTTGGCGTCCAGCGTGTCCATGGGAACCCTTTCTCTCTCTGTGTAACAGCCATCACGCTTCATGGAACAGCAATGACGCAAGAAGCGGATTTTGCGTGAAGCGTGTGGGCGATTATGTGACCTTCATTTTACGGATCAATCGGCGGTACAGCGCGGGGCTCCAGCGTTTCAGGTAGACCCCGGCACCCTCGCGGCCGGCGATGATAACCTGATCGCGGCCTTGCTGCACGGCCTTCACCATCCGTTTGGCGCATTCGTCAGGGGCAATACCGGCTTCCTGGGCGTCATCCATACTGCCCTGGGCGGAACCGTCGGCAGTGAGTGCGTTAAAGGATACCTGGGTGCGGATAAAGCCGGGCATCACCAGGGTCACCCGAATACCAGAATCGTATTCTTCCGCCCGCAATGATTCGAAGAAACCGTGCAGGGCATGCTTGCTGGCGCTGTAGGCACTGCGCAGTGGCGTGGGCAGCTCACCGACCAGCGAAGTCACCACCACAAACCGACCTCTGCCCTGCTCTTTCAACCAGGGCAGCACCGCCTTGGTCAGTGCCACTGTGCCGAAGAAATTCACCTCCATGATGCGCCGGTCCACGGCCAGGTCGGTGTCGGCCACCAGGGAGCGCTGGGAAATACCGCCGTTATGGACCACCTGATCAAGACGATCAAAACGCTGGCGCACCGCCGCCACGGCAGCGGGCATGGCCCCGGCATCCGCCAGATCCAGCGGCAGCACCAGGTGATCATCACTGTTGACCAGCCCCTCGCGGACCCGGTTCAGCTCCTCTTCCCGGCGGGCCGAGAGTACCAGGGTGGCACCCCGGCGGGCGTACTCCTTCGCCACCGCCTCACCAATCCCGGAGGACGCCCCGGTAATCCACACCACCTTGCCAGCCAGCGTTTCGGCCATCTCACACGCTCCTTGAAGTCAAAGACACCGCAAGGGTAATGCCATGGCCGAGAAATCCAAAGGCTGAAACAGCAAATACGCTAACTACGCAGCCGCTGTAGGAGCGCCTCTCGAGGCGCGAACCGCGCTTGCGCGGAAATCGTCCGCGGGACGATCAGGCGTTTCAGGGCTCGCCAGTTGTATGCAGGTTAGTCTGTAAGCTAGAAGACAACTTGCCACGGCCAGTTCGCGCCTCGAGAGGCGCTCCTACAGCGGCCTTGTCGCTAGCTATTTCAGCTCTTTGGAAGACAGCCCAAGCAGGTGCCGCGCCACGATCAACTGCTGGATCTGCTGAGTGCCCTCGAAGATATCGATGATCTTGGAGTCCCTGGCGAGTTTTTCCAGCAGGGATCGCTCGGAATAGCCCAGTTCGCCACACAGAGCGACGCACTTGAGAGTGACCTCATTGCCCATGCGCCCGGCTTTGGCCTTGCACATGGATGCCTCCCGGGAGTTTGGTTGACCATTATCGGCCATCCAGGCGGCTTTCAGGGTCATCAGCCGGGCGGCTTCCAGGTCGGCTTCCAGCCGGTACAGCTCCAGCTCACGCGCCGTAGAGTTATAAGGTTGTTTCGAGAAATCAGCCTCAACACCTTCTTTTTCAAGTGTTTCCCTGGTTATTTCAAGTGCCGCCCGGGCCACACCCAATGCCATGGCGGCCACCTGGGGACGGGTGTTATCAAAGGTCTGCATTACCCCGCCGAAGGCCTTTTTACGGGCCTCTTCGGTATCGCCAATCTCTGCCGAACCAAGGATATGATCCTTGGGAATGCGGCAGTTGTTGAACGACAGGGCCGCCGTATCGGACACCCGCAGCCCCATTTTGTCTTCCACCCGTACCAGCTGCAGGCCCGGGTTATCACGGGGGACGATAAAGGATTTGATCGCCGCCTTGCCCAGGGACTTGTCCAGAGTCGCCCAGACCACCACCGCGTCGCAGCGCTGACCGGCGGTGCAGTAGATCTTCTCGCCATTGAGCTCCCACTCGTCACCGTCCAGTTCGGCGGTGGTGCTGACGGCGGCAGAATCCGAACCCGCACCCGGCTCGGTGATCGCCATGGCACAGTAGAGCTTGCCGTATTTTTCTTTCTGCTCCGGGGTGCCAACGGCCATGACGGCCGCATTGCCAAGCCCGGAGCCGGGAACGGAGAGCATGAGCCCCACATCTCCCCAGCACATGGCTTCCACCGCCAGGATGCCGGTCATGTTGCTACCGTTCTTGATCTCGTCGCCACCGCCCTTGCCGCCGCTGCCGCGAGGCATGGCCGCCATCATCTGTGCCACCGGTTTCAGTTCTTCCGGGGTGTCGCAGTGCTCGATGGCGTCGTATTTACGGGCAATGGGACGAAAGACGCCCGCTGCCAGTTGCTGGGCCATCTGCTGGACCTGTTCGAGCTTGGCCGGAATTTCCAGATTGATCATGACTCTCTCCTATACCATCAGGCTGCCGTGCAACACGGCAATGCTGCGCAGGTTGCGGTACCACATTTCCAGGGGGTAATCGCGCACAAAACCGGCGCCACCAAATAACTGGATACCGTTGGTACCGATCTCCATGGCCTTTTCCATGCACTGCAACTGGGCCAGATAGGCGTCCTTGTGAAAATCCAGGCCTTGCTCTGCCCGACTGGCGGCACGCAGCATCATCAGGCGCATGCCTTCAATTTCGATGCCCATGTTGGCCACCATGAAAGCCACGGACTGACGCCAGGCAATCGGCTCCCCGAACGCCTTACGCTCTTTCACATAGGGGATGCTGTATTGCATCACCGCCTGACAGCAGCCCACCGCCAGGGCGCATTGGCCGATACGACTCAGGCCCAGCAGACGATTCAGGTCGAAGCCCGGCAACCGGTCACGAGCCTGAACTGCCACGTTTTCCAGGGTCAGCGTCGCCATGTTGGCACTGCGCAGGCCCATGTACGGCTCGGACTCAATGCTCAGCCCTTCCGCTTCCGCTGGCACCACAAAGCCCGCCACCTCGCCATCAATAGCCGCCACCACCACAAACCACTCACATTGCGCAGCCATGGGGACCAGACTCTTCACGCCGTTGAGGGTGTAGATGTCGCCGTCTTTACTGGCCATGGTGGCCGGCGCAGCAGGCTCGAAAGTGGCACGAGGCTCGTTGACCGCCAGCGCTGCGCCGGTAAACGTCTCCGCCGCCAAGGCCGGGAGCCAACGCTCCTGTTGCTGCTCATCACCGAAATCCATCAATGCATTCACTGCTGCCATGGGCTGAAGTGCGGCCAGGGTATGGGACATGTCCCCCTGGGCCAGATCCTCCACGGCCAGGGCGTTCGATAACGGCGAACGGGGCATGGCTACGCCACCCAGCGCTTCCGGCATGGGCATCAATGCCAGCCCGAAACCACTAATAGCATCCAATAAAGCCGGATTGGCCATCGCCGCGTCGTCAGCCGCTCGAGCCTGGGGTGACAGGGAGTCGCGGGCAAGGCGTCGCATGCTCTCGCGGGTAATGCGCTGCTCTTCTGTGAGCGTGAGATCAAACAGGGGGGTCGACATGATCGGGCCTCAGGGGGTCGAATTAACACAACCAATCAAACGATTGTTTCACTCGAGACAGTTTGTCAGCCCCTGTCTACCTCTCACAATGACATCCCTGTGACCTCGAATGAGAAAAACGGTAAAGTTGGCCAAAAAGCCATCAGGCCACCAACAGGATCCTATTACTTACGTGTTTACCCTGATTCCCGCCGACCCGCCGGAGCGCGCCACCCGCCTTCGCCGCCAGATAATGGCTGTTTATTCCTATTGCTTGCTATGGGTGGGCACCATCCTCGGCGTCGAGCTCAGTGCCTTTGCACCGGATACCCCGCACCTGATGATGTTCTCGGTGCTATTTGCGATCAACCTGGTGTTCTTTGTGCTCATTCGCAGTGGTCTCAGCGAACGCCTCGGCGACCCCAGCCTGACCATTTTGCAGATGGCCACCGGTATCATCCTGACCACGGTGATTCTGCATTATACCCGCGAGCTGCGTGGCGCCATGCTGAGTATCTACTTTATGGTGATGACATTCGGCATTTTTGCCCTGGACCGGCGTCGGCAAATGGCCATGGCCGGTTTTACTCTTTTTTGCTTCACCACGTTGCAGGTGTACGAGTGGCTGGAAACACCCCAGCAGGCGATCTTTTCGTTTCTGATCGGGCACTGGATCATTCTTGCCCTGATCCTCTGCTGGTTTATCTACATGGGCGGTTACATCCATAACTTGCAGAGCCGGGTAAGAGACCAACGGGAAAACCTGCGTGACGCTCACACACGCATGGAAGCCATTGCCGTGCGCGATGACCTTACCGGGCTATATAACCGCCGCCATTTCCTGGAGAGACTGGAAGAGGAGCTCTCCCTCGCCAACCGTAATCACACCCCGCTTTACCTGGCAATTATCGACCTGGATCATTTCAAACAGGTAAACGACAACTATGGTCATCACAGCGGCGACGAGGTTCTCAGCCGTTTTGCCCGCATCGCCAGTCAGAGCCTGCGCAAGTCAGACCTGCTGGCCCGCTATGGTGGCGAGGAATTCGTGGTGCTGTTCCCCCACGCCTCCGAGGGCGCCAGCGAAGCCGCTCTCGAGCGCTTGCGCAACCAGTTTTCTGAACAGCATTACGATTTTGCTCCAGAGCTTCATACCTCCTTTTCTGCCGGTCTCACTGCTTATCAGGAAGGAGAAACCGCGGATCAATTAACCAAACGGGCAGACACTGCTCTGTATGACGCCAAATCCAGGGGACGGGACCGGATTGCTAAACTGCCCTGAGTCATAATGCCGGGAATGCCTGGAGCCACTGAACAACTCCCGGTATGCTTGCCGGCAGCGGAGGACTCCATGTCAGACATTACCAATCCCAGCCTGAAAAACACCGTTCGCCAGTACTTCCAGGACCTTGGCGAAGACGCCCCTACCTGGACGGAAATCCATGGCATGCTCTGTGCCCTGGCCGTCGGGCCAGATACGGACACGGTGGACTACAGCGAAGAGCTGGAAATGCCGGTTCCCGAGGAAGTCACCGATGCCCTAAACCGGCTGCGTGAAAGGCTGGTGACCCAGTTACTCGGTGGCGACGCCATCAACCTGCCCTGCCTGCTTGACCCTTATCAGGAAGATGACGGCCAGGATCTGGCCAGCTGGTGTGCCGGTTTCATGACCGGCGTCTTCGTGGCTGAAGATAACTGGTATCAGGATGATGAAGAGCAGATGGCGCAACTGCTACTGCCCTTCATCCTGATCTCTGGAGTGGATGATGACGAAGCCCTGGACACGCTCTGGGAAAACAGCCAGGTAGTCCGGCAAATGGCTCTGAGCATTCCGGAAATACTGGAAGAGCTGTACCTGGTGTTCCATGGCCCGGATCAGGGTGATGAATCCGCCTCGGCAGACTGATTGTCCATAGCCGAACGTTCACCGCTAACGTGACGCAGTTCTGCGCCTTGTTGCCGCTGTACCACTAGTCTTGTTGTAGACGCTGCCGCTATCCAAAAAACGATTCAGACATAAGCGGCAGCCAGACAACATTCTGGGGGGTATCAAGGTGCGTATCTGCATTGTCACCGGCCTGCTGATTCCGGCATTGGCCTTCGCTGAAACTGCCACCGACAACGCATGCCCGACGTTGGTCAGTGCCGCTTTCACCACCGCGGTGGAAGAACGGGAACCGCTCGCTCAGCTCACAACCGCCCCGCTCTCTGTCGATGAGCTGCTATTCTTTACCGCCATCCAGGATGGCAACGGCGAGCAGCTTCACCATACCTGGTCTTATAACGGTGAGCCCATTGTTGATGTGCCGCTGGCAGTGAGCTCGGATTACTGGCGCACCTGGTCGTCAAAAACCTTCGCCGGCCTTGATCTGGCTGCCGGTGGTCAGTGGCAGGTAAACGTCAGCACAGAAAGTGGCTGTGAGCTGGGTAGCTGGACGTTGACGCTCAGCGATGATGGCGAAGCCACTGAGTCGCCAGCCCCAGCAGCACCCTCGCCACCAGCGCTGAAAAAAACCTCAGAAACGCCTCCCAAAGCGCCGCCGGAAAAAGCCAAGAGCGACGCAGTGGATCTCAGTGAAAACTACGCGGTGATTCGCCAGCTTCTTGATCTGGGCGATACCCGCGCGGTCAAGGTGGCGATACGCCGTGCTCGCGCGCTCACAGCCAATCCGGAACAACAGGCTGAGCTGGATACCCTGGCCGCAGACAACGAAGCCTTTGCCCAACTGGACAAACTGATCCGCCAGCGGGATGTAAACGGCGCCCGTGAACTTATGCAAACGCTGGTGATTTCCATCTCCCCAGACAGCCCGGTTTATCCGGCGCTGCAAAGTCGTCACCGGCTATTGAATCGCCTGGAAGGTAACGAGCGGGAAACCGTATTCCAGGCCGCATCCAGCCCCTGATGTCATAACAGCACGGTCGTCAGTCGTCTTTCAGAGACAGATGGCTGATGTCCGGTGCCACCGGTGTTTTCTCCTCTTTTTTCTGCCCCAGCACTTCTCCTGGCTGAGCCATGGTCAAGTGCCCCACATCCGGCGCTGGTGGAGGAGCGACCTTTTCCCTGTTATCCATCTCCGCACCCACTTCCGCCACCGAGTAGGCCCCGGAAAAGCCGGTCCCCCCGGTGCGGATGGTACCCACCGTTTCCAGCTCGCCTGACGCCGGCTCTGTCGGCTCTCGAGTTTCCGGGGCCGCAGAGGCTGCGCGGGGTTCCGGTACCGGCGCCGATGAGTTAGCCAGTGTCTGGTCAGAGGCGGCTACCGGTCGCAATTCACACTCAGCGCCAGCCTGTTTCAGCACCGCGCGGAATTTCATTGCGGTGGCCTGGTCAGCATCCTTCTTCAGCACTACCGGCTGCCCGGAAAACAATTTCTCCACCCGGGCGGCATCCATCTTGAAAATTTTTCCCAGGTTGCTCTTTACCGTCGCAAGGTCCGACCCTTTCACCAGCTGACCGGCAAAGACGATATGGAAACGGGCATCGGCCATTGTGGATTCCTCTCTGATTCTCTACTGACTACCAATGTATCGTACCCGGAAATGAGCAGCACGCTTGCCTTACTGACAACACGCAAACCGCACGGTGTCAGGGGTTTCATGAAGCAAGCCACGTGAAGCCACGTGAAGCCACGCTCATCCCATTTCACTGGCGGCGTACTCGGCCAGCGCAGCAATGGTCCGTGATGGGTTCAAACCCAGTGCCCGTGGCACCATGGCACCATCAATCACAAACAGATTGGGATAGTTGAACACTTCTCCCCGGTGGTCTACCACGCCCTGATCCACAGAATCTGCCATATTGCAGCCCCCCAGCGGGTGCGGGGTCACCAGGTCCTTGAACCAGTCCCAGGTCGCTGGCGTCATCGGATCCCCGCCGGTGGCAGCGGTCAACGCAAGATGGCGGTCCGCCAGCCCCTGTACTGCCTTTTCCGCCTTGCGATAATTCCAATCCAGTTTCAAGCGGTCTTTCTTCCAGGGCCAGTACCAGCGGCGGCCCAGATAGAAACGGCCACCGGGATCATCCATGGCCTGTCCGAACCAGGGCATCATTTTGGCAAAAGGATCGCTACTCTCTCCATACTTGAGCATGGCGGCACCCAACCGGGTACTGGCAAAGCGGGGATCCTTGCCCAATCGCTCCATCCAGCTGCCGAGAATATCGGGCACGCCCCCATCTTCGACAAAATAACGGGCGCCACCATCTGCCCCATCCAGGTAATCAATGGCGCTGGTAATGGTCGGCCCCCGAGTGGGAGAAATCTGGCGTTCGTCGTAAAACGCCATGGTGGCAAAGTCACCATTGCAGGACCAATTATGGCCAAGCGTGCGGCTCAGTTTCGGCAGGGTCTTGTACTGATCCCGGCAGCGCAACAGCAATTCCGTGGACCCCATGGAACCGGCAGCCACGATCACCTTTTCCGCCTTGAAGCGGCGCCAGCAATGATTGTCCAGGTCACGGGCCAGCACTTCATAGCCGCCGCCGTCCAGGGCGCGAATGGTGCGCACATGATGAAGCGGCCGGACTTCGGCGCCAGCATTCTCCGCCGCCGCCAGGTAATTCAGATCCAGGGTGTTCTTGGCCTGCACCGGACAGCCGAGGTCGCAGTTACCACAATGCACGCAGGTGCCCTGGGTTTTGCCCTGCGGATTTACCCAGCTCTGGCTATGGCTATAGGAGTAAGGATCATCCCGTTGCGTGCTCCAGTCGGGATCAAAGGTGATCGCCTGGGGCACAATACGAAACCGGTCGCCGGCCCCGACGGCGTCAGCGCCTTCCTTCATCAGATGGGTTCGCGGCGTCCATTGATTGCCCGGCAGCTCCTGCACGTTGAGCATGATGCCAGTGGTATCGTAATGGGGCTTGAGCGTGGCGTAATCGATAGCCTCCGGCCAGCCCTGGGCAAAGGCCTCAGGCTTGGCTTCGATACTGACATTGGCGTAGATCAGCGAGCCGCCACCCACTCCGGCGCCCATGGCAATACTCATGTCGCCGAAGTAGCGGAAATCGATCCAGCCGTTCTGTTTTTCCGGTTCATCTTCATCCCAGAACCAGTCGCGCTGGGACACCGATGGGTAATCGTCCGACAACCAGCGCCGCCCCCGTTCCAGCACCACCACCCGGCTTCCCTTCTCCGCCATCCGGCAGGCCATCACCGAGCCGCCAAAGCCGCTGCCGATGATCAGGACATCCACATTTTCCATCATCTCCCCCAACCCCTGTTCTTTTCGTCGCCTTTGCGACAACGCTTTTTTAATCAAGGTTTTGCACTATAAAATTAACGGCCAATCCTGTCTATTTGCAGCACTTTCCAGTAATCTGGCGACTGTCTTCGCCGGCCTCATTGCAGCACCCATGGAACAGATCGATTTCGTCACTATTGAAGAGCAGCAACGCCCCCGCAAGCGTAACGGTGCCGCTCGTAAACCCGGTCCGAAGAAAGCCGCGAAGCCACAGCGCCCGGGAGCTGTTCGTGATGGCTACCGCCGCCTCACCGCCGATATCCCCGCCGATCTGCACAAACGTCTGAAAATGCAGGCCCTGATGGAAGACCGCTCCGTCACCGAACTGATCGTGCAAGCCGCCGAGTGTTTTTTACGCAATCGGGATTAGTCCGCAGAATATCCGCCAAGCACTCCTTTCCAGTTTTATTCAAGCCGCTAGTTAACCTCGCACTTTCTCGGATCTTCCCTGAATCTTGCTGCGCTCCACCTTCATACAACCGTCACCTGGCTGTCATTCCTGCGCACTGATATACCCACATGCTGAGCCCTGACGCTACCGCTGAAGGAACTCGCTATGGCTGTGGATCTGTTTCTGTTGGGGTGTGCCCTGATCTTCGGGGCAGGTTTTCGCTTTCTGTTCCGTCATCTGCCCGAAGAGCGCTGGCAATTCGTGGCCTCGTTACCCCTGAAGAAAAACCATGATGGCTCCTGGCAGGGACTGAACCTGACCTTCTACGGCCTCTTCACCGGTATCGCCGGCGGGCTAGGGGTTGCCTGCTTTATTCTATTAACCGCTTCCGCCGGTGTGTCGCTGGGCACCGCACTGATACTGACGCTGGGGACACTGGCAATCTGCCTGCCCGCCGCCAAGATCATTGCCACCGTGGTGGAAAAAAACCGCCATGGCTTCACCGTCGGCGGTGCCAGCTTTGTCGGCATTATTATCGCCCCCCTGTTCCTGTGGCTGGCGGATCTGGCCAGCCAGCACTGGTGGCAGACTGCTTTACCGATTCTGCCCATGCTGGCGGCCATGTCGATTGCCTATGTGCTGGGCGAAGGCATCGGACGACTGGCGTGCATCAGCTTTGGCTGTTGCTACGGTAAGGCGCTGCGGCACTCACCGCGTTGGGCCCAGCGCCTGTTCTGCACCCTGAATCATGTGTTTATCGGCAAGACCAAAAAGATTGCCTTTGCCGGGGAGATGGAAGCCGTCAAGGTGATCCCCATCCAGGCGGTCACCTGTGTGGTTTATACCGCCCTCGCGTTGGTCTGCAGTGCCCTATTCTTCCACCGCCAATTCGCCCTGGCTTTTGCCCTCAGCCTGGTAGGAAGTCAGTTGTGGCGGGTATATTCAGAAACGTTGCGGGCAGACTATCGTGGCGGCAGCAGACTGTTCTCGGTATACCAGATGATGGCATTGCTGGCCGCACTCTACGGCATTGCCATCAGCCTCGCCCTGCCGGACCATGCGGGCCTGTCGCCGGATCTTGCTGCCGGCCTGGGAGCCCTCTGGTCACCGGGGGTTATTCTCAGCCTGCAGGTCATCACCGTGGCCATGTTCTTCTTCTCCGGCACCAGCACCATCACCACCGGCGAACTCCGCTTCGGTCTCGCCGCAGACTGGCGCAGCCAGGCGGGCTGTGACGAGGAAGGCTGCCAGGCAAAGGAAAACGCGGCGGCTTGAACAGCTTCAAGCGACAAGCCTCAAGCTACAACACGAGAAACGAATGTAAGGTTTCCAACGCAAGAGGCCGCGCCAAGGACCCGGGCGTGGCCTCTTGTGTTTCAAATACCAACATTATTGAGCCACGTTCTAGCTTGAGGCTTGTAGCTTGTAGCTTTGACCTCACCCCAGCGCCACCGCCTTTACCTGCGCATAAAGTCGCGTCCCCGGGAACACCTCAAGTTCGCGGGCGGAGCGGCTGGAGATGCGAGCCAACAACCGTTGGTCTCCCAGAGCCAGCTGTACCACAGCCTGTCCCGGCCCTACTTCGCGCAAAGCAGCCACCTGCACCGGATGGATATTGAGAATGCTGGAATCCTGCGGCGCCTGACGACACAGGCTCACATCCCGGGCAGCGATGCGAAGTCGTACCGGCTGTTCGCCAGCCACGGGCTGCGCAGCCGGTAGCCAGAATGTCTGCTGTGCAACGGTCACCGCCTGCAGGTGATCCCGGTTGTCATAATCCCCCAGTTCACCGTACAACAAGGCCGTGGCATCGCCACGCTGTGCCAGCGGCCCATCCAGCCGGGCCAGCTCTTCGTGAGCCTTGCCCCGCGCCACGATACGTCCCTGCTCCATCAGCCAGACTTGCCGCGACAAGGTCAGCAGCTCATCCAGATCATGGGTGACATAGATCACCGGTACCTGTCTGGCGATGTCACTGATCATCTTCAGCAGTTCCTGCTTATGACCGTGATCCAGCGCCGACAGGGGTTCATCCAGTAACAGCAGCTCCGGTCCGGCCAGTAACGCTCTAGCCAGCGCCACCCGCTGAGCCTCGCCCCCGGAAAGTGTCTGCACGGAACGCCCCAGCAAACCCTCAATACGCGTCTGACTTACCACGCTGTCCAGGTCCCCTGCTGCTCCCCGACGTTTCACCACATAGTCCAGATTGCCGCGCACACTCAAATGGCGAAACAGGGTCGGCTCCTGAAACATCATGCCCAGGGGACGCTGCCAGGGCGGCAGCGTGGCGTCGTCGGTTTGCCAGAGCTGATCACCGAAGCGAATCTCGCCATCGCAATCCTGGAGCCCGGCCAGCATTCTCAGCAGCGTGCTCTTACCAGACCCGGAAGGACCGAACAGAACGGTCACACCATTGGCAGCAAGTTGCGCCTGCGCCTGCAAACGACATGGCCCCACCTGGCCAGACAGAGAGAATGTCAGACTCATGGCATCACCCCGGTGCTCTGCTGCTTTCGTTGCCAGCGAAACAGAGCCCACAGCATCAACACAGACGCCACCAGCAGCACCGCTGCCAACCGATGCGCACTGGCGTAGTCCCCCGCCTCCACATGCTCATAAAGAGCCACGGAGGCAACCCGGGTTTCCCCGGCCAGGCTGCCACCGATCATCAGCACCACACCAAATTCCCCGAGGGTATGCGCAATACCGAGAATCACCGCACTGGCATAGCCATGCCGCGCCTGGGGAATCACCAGCGAGAAAAAACGATCCATGGGCCGGGCACCAGAGACCGCCGCCATATCCAGTTGCCGTGTCTCAATGGCCGCAAAGGCGCTCTTGAGGGGTTGCAGGACAAAGGGCAGCGAGTAGACCAAAGATCCAATCACCAGGCCGGTAAAACTGAACGCCAGGGAAC
The DNA here is from genome assembly GCF_947258575.1 of uncultured Alcanivorax sp. Classification (GTDB taxonomy): domain Bacteria; phylum Pseudomonadota; class Gammaproteobacteria; order Pseudomonadales; family Alcanivoracaceae; genus Alcanivorax. The sequence continues at coordinate 337,364 of NZ_CAMYIV010000002.1, read as the reverse complement.
GGACACCGCCCCATTGTGCCAGCCAGCCGCCCGGCCCATTCGGTCCCAGCCCGATCAGCAGATAAAATCCCAGCACCGACGGCGGCAACACCAGAGGCAGGGCCAGCAAGGCTTCCAGTAGCGCCTGCCCGGGCAAACGACGGCGGGCCAACCACCAGGCCAGCGGCGTGCATACCAGCAGCAGGATGAGGGTGGTAACCACTGCCAGTTTGACCCCTACCCACAGAGCGAGCCAGTCGCCATCACTCAACATCATCGGCGGCCTCATCAGTGCGATACCCCAGGCTGCGTATCATTGCCTGAGCCTCGCCAGAAAACAGAAAATCGTAGAAATGATGTACTGCAAGTCCATCCCTCAGTACACCACCCTGCTGACGTATCGGTGGATAGAACGCCTCGGGAATACGCCACTGTCGCCCTCCCTGGTCCTGTACCTGGCTTAGGCCCACAAAGGCAGCCTCTGCGGCGCCACTGTGAGCAAAGTGATAGCTCTGCGCCACATTCTCCGCCTGCACCAGGCTCACCGAATCCGGTAGTGGAAACCGTTCCAGCACTGCCTCGGCGGCTTCGCCATAGGGAGCGCTACGCGCATTGGCCATGGCCACCGGAGTGACCATGCCGGTCACCAGCGAAGAGCCATCGAGAACCGCCCCGGCATCCGGTGACCACAACACCAGCCTGCCAATGGCATAGGTGCGCACTGTGTCGGCCTCAAGCAAACCTTCAGAAGCCAGCTCCTGCGGCCGCCTGTCATCCGCCGCCAGAAAAATATCATAGGGAGCCCCCTGGCGAATCTGGGCGGCAAGCTTGCCGGTGGAACCCACAGTAATTTGAATATCCGCCCGCGGGTATTGCTGGCGATAACGCTGGACCAGTTGTTTCAGTGGGGAGGAAAAATTGGCAGAAACAGCAACCTGAACGGGCTCAGCCACTGCGATGGTGGTGACTACCGCCAACAGGCTGACAAGCAAACACTTCATGGAGACTCCACGAGGACCTGGCAGTGCCCAGTCTATGTCATCACGCCCGGCGGCACTATTGGTGATCTGTCCCGTTAAGAAGCGACATGCTGTGATCGCGGAACGAGAATCCAGCAGCGAAAATCAACAACCGGGATCTTCGCGACTGGAGGCTCGTGTCTGGAAACTGGAGAGCTCAGGACGGCTTGCGGGGGTTCTGTCCACGATGCTGGCGACCGCGGGCGCGGGCCAGTTCGATCTGCTTCTGACGTTCAGCGAAACGCGCCTTCTGCTCAGGAGATGACTCGTCGTAGCACTTGGGGCAAGAGACGCCCAGCTGGAATTTTTCCGAGGCCTTTTCGTCGTCATTAATGGGACGACGGCAGGCATGACACTGGTCAAATTCGCCAGGATTGAGATCGTGATCAACCGTGACTCTTTCATCGAAAACAAAACACTCACCTTCCCACAGGGAGTCTTCCTTGGGCATCTCTTCCAGATATTTGAGGATGCCACCTTTCAAGTGATAGACCTCATCAAAGCCCTGCTCTTTGAGGTAAGCGGTGGATTTTTCGCAGCGAATCCCGCCGGTGCAAAACATGGCCACTTTCTTGTGTTTCGCCGGGTCCAGCGTGTCTTTCACATAGTCCGGAAACTCACGAAAGGTGCGGGTCTCCGGATTAATGGCACCCTTGAAAGTGCCCACTTCCACTTCGTAATCATTACGGGTATCGATCAGGAGGGTTTCCGGATCGCTGATCACCGCATTCCATTCTTCCGGGCTCAGGTAGGTACCCACGGTGCGGTTGGGGTCGATTCCCTCCACGCCCATGGTGACGATTTCCTTCTTGAGTTTAACCTTGGTACGCAGGAAGGGATGTTCGTCGTGGAAGGACTCCTTGTGCTCCAGATCCGCCAGACGCGCATCCTCGCGGAGCCAGCCAAGCACCGTATCAATGCCGGACCGTGGCCCGGAGATGGTGCCGTTGATGCCTTCCGCGGCCAGCAACAGAGTGCCGCGCACATCCTGTGCCAACATCAGTGCCAGCAGCGGCTCCCGCAACTGCTCGCAATCATCCAGACGGACAAACTTGTACAGGGCAGCAACGACAATGCTGTCCGACCTTTCCACTTTATGCTGACTCACGCCTTGAACTCCGGATCATGCTTGCTGCCGCCAAGACAGTCAGGCGATTCGCTCACCTCACCCCCTTTGGCCTGCCACTCCGCCACGGTATAAGTGTGCAGCGCCAGCGCATGCACCGGCCCGGCCAGCTCGTCGGCCAGTACCTTGTAGAGCAACTGGTGGCGACGCACCGGCAGCATGCCGTCAAAGGCATCACTCACCAGCACCAGCTTGAAGTGGGTTTCTGAATTGGGCGGCACACTGTGCTTGTGGCTTTCGTTTTCCAGGGCCAAATGTGCCACAGGGACGGCCTCGGAAACCTTGCGCTCGATCAATGTTGCTACGCTCATGACGCTCACCACTCTCTACTCACCCACATCGCAAATGTGGCAGATCACAACCCGTATAGCGCGGTAGCAGGGCCGCACGGGGGCGGTATTCTACGCGCTTTAGGGGATTGTGAGAAATCTCCGGCGATCGAGCGCTATTCACTTACTTCGGGAAGGGAATGATGGTTTCCCAGAGGCCCTCGCCAGCCTCATCCAGCAAACCGGCCATCTCCTCGCCCGGACCGAACTGGCGCACCTGCCGTCCGGCGGACCAGCCCTGCCAACCCGGATCATCACCGTGGGCAAACGCCCCCCAGGCATCCTGCACCTTACGGGACAGGGCCCTGGCGGCATCACCGCCGCCGGTGAAATACATTCCCGCCGGGGTATCAGTGACACCAAACACAAAGGGCACATCCACCACATGGCAGGCACCCAGCGGCAGGCCGAAGGGCTCGCTCTGCCAGGTAAACTGGAAGCCCCAGCAATCCGGGTTATGGCGACTCTGGGCATCCAGCAGACGGACCGTGGGCACACGGAAAAGGCGATCGGATTCCATGGCTGAAAACACATCCAGCGGGCTGCGACGCGGATCCGGCGTTACCTTGGTGCGATAATAGTCAAATGCCCGGGCTCCGTTTCCCGGCAGCCCACGCTCAAAACGACGCTGGATTTCTTGCTCATCCACGTCTCGCAGGGATGCCATTTTCACTGTTCCGGCCAGCACCCCGGCGTACTGGAAAAAGTGGTATTCATCCTGGCAGACCCCGGCCAGCAGTCTCTTGTCAGCGGCAGCACCGGCGGCAATGGCCTCGATCGGTAGCAGCGGCAACAGGTCACCATCTACCATGGGAAGAAGATTCATCGCGTACTGTGGCGTTGTCGTGCGCAGCCCCCGGTCCACCAGCACTTTCACTGCCTGGTTCTGGGCTTTGACCCAGTCTTTGGCGGTGGCATCGTGCAGCTTTTCCGTCGCACTGCCCTCGCCGGGCAGAGCGGCCACAAAGGCATCGGTGACCTTGCGAACCTGTTCCGGCGCCAGTACAAAATCCGCCGCACCGGACTGAACGATAGCTGCATGAAACAGTGCTGCGGCCCGCGGGCATGCCAGTAGCGCACAGACACTGAAGCCACCGGCGGATTCCCCGAATACGGTGACCCGATCCGCATCACCGGCAAAACCGCTGATGTTTTCCTGGACCCATTCCAGCGCCGCCAGCTGATCGCGTAGCCCCAGATTGGTGTCGGCCTGAAGCTCCGGCGCCACCGCCGTGAAATCGGCAAAGCCCATGGCTCCCAGCCGATAGGCAGCATTCACCACCACCACCTGCTGGCTACGAGCAAGCTCAGCACCGTTGTACAGCGGCTGGGAAATGGCGCCGGCCAGATAGGCACCGCCATGGAACCAGACCATCACCGGAAAGGGGCCTTGCCCCTCCGGCACCCAGATATTCAGGTAAAGACAGTCTTCACTGGAGTCATGGACTCCCATCAACGGGTTCTTCATCTGCAGCGAGGGCTGGGGGTATTGATCCGCCGTGATCTCGTTATCAGAGTCCGGCAGCGCCCGGGGCGCCTTGAAACGATGCTCGCCCAGCGGCGGCAAGGCAAAGGGGATGCCTCTGTACTCGGTGACACCGTTACCGCTAAGCCCTTGATAGTGGCCCTGACGAATCACTACTGACATGGATGGATCCTTTTCTGATTTCTGTCCGACAGCCCGGTCATGCCCGACGCGTTTCATTCGCCGGAAAATGGTGCCTCAGAAGCGATAATGACTACCCCCGCAAAGGCTGGATGTAGACCTTAGCAAATTACCTACTGATGAGTAGGCCAAACCTCATGTTTAATTGTTAGACAACATTAACAACACTGTCAGAATCCTGACTTACACTTGTTCACGCCCTCGCAGCCACCGCCAGAGGGCTTTGCTAATCCATTTTTTCTACGGAGGGAAGCCCCCTATGAGCAACGCTACGATCGAGCAACTCAACGAGCGCTATGAGCAAGTTACTACCGAAGCCAAAGCGGCTCTGGAAAAATTGAACACCGCCGTACGCGGTGCTTACACCCGTCTGGAAGAAAACGGCAATGAGCTGTTTCAGACGCTGGTGAAAACTGGCGAGAAGCGTCAGAAAGCCGTAGCCAAGCCACAGAAAAAAACCACTGCCAAGAAGCAGCCGTCCCAGCTGGACGAAGTCCGCGGCAAAGTTGCTTCCGCCCTGGGTCTGCCCACTCGCGATGAGGTAGAAGCCCTGAACAAGAAGTTGGCCACCCTGACCCGTAAGGTCAACAAGCTGGCCAAAGAAGCGAAATAATCGCTTTGCCAGCCTCAGGGGCGGTACCGCCGCCCCTGCTCTCTCTTCTTTGTCTCACCTGAACCGTTGACTTCCCCGCCCGCCTCTCGTTATCTAGTAGCCTCTGCAGATAACAAAAATGACGCGAGCCAAGATGTCCGCCAGCCTGTCTTCTTCACTGAAATTGCGTACCGTCGCCCCTTTCTGGCTTGAATTCCTGCTGGATGCCGCCCTGCGTGCCGGTGTCGATCTGAGTCGTGCCCTGGTGGATCTGGGTATCAGCAACGACGATCTGGAAAACCCCCAGTCCCGGATTGCCATGTCGGTGGAGAACCAGCTGCTCAAGCAGGCCATGAAAGAAAGTGGTGATCCGCTTTTCGGTCTGCATATGGGCGAAGGCATCCGCCCGCGCTTCATGGGCGAGCTGGGCTATGCCAGCATGTCCAGCGCCACCCTTGGTGACGCCATCGAGCTGATGATTCCCTTCACCAAAGTCACCAGTGAATGTGCCCAGCTGCGCTTTGAGTGGCGCGACAAGTCCCTGTGGCTTATCTGGGAAAGCGACCTGGAAGACCTGGCCACTTATCCGGCTCGCATAGATGCCAACTTCGCCGGCGCCATCGTTTACGGCCGCTGGTTGATCGGCAAGGAAATGTCGCCAGCCAGGGTGCTGTTTCGCCACCCGCCCCAGGGCGATGAGCTGGAATACCAGCGAATCTTCCGCTGTGAGGTGGCCTTCGAGCAGCCAGTGAATGCCATCGTGCTGGACGCCGGTTTGCTGGACCTGCCGCTGCGCGATGCGGACCCGGAAATGCACAAGGTGGCGCGTTCTCGCATGCAGCGGGCGGTAACCAAGTACCATGCCCGCGACAATTTGCTGGAACAGGTGCGCCTGGAGATTCAGAAACGCCTGCAGCAGGGTGTCCCGCAACTGGAACCTATCGCCGACCAATTGGGGATAAAGCCCTGGACCCTGCGCCGCCAGTTGCGCTCAGAGAACACGGATTTTTCCAGCCTGCTGGAAGATGAACGCCGACGTCTGGCCTGTGACTGGTTATTGCACAGCGACCGCTCGGTAAACCAGATCGCCCTGGATCTGGGCTATTCGGAACAAAGCGCTTTCAATCGGGCCTTCAAGCGCTGGTTCGGTGTCACCCCGGTTCACTACCGGGAACAACAAGGCAGCGCTTTATCTCCCGACGATTGATGCGCCGCGCCAGCGGCGCTTGCATTGACCCAGGGTAAGTCCCAGGGCAAAGCCCTCAACCAGGGTCTCCCCCAGATTACCCTGCAGCATGCGGGTAGACAGCGGCATTAACGGGTAAAAGAGCCGCGCCAGCTGCTCCACCGTCGCCAACTCTTCGCGCCAGCCCGCCAGCCACTGAGGGTAGCTCGCCAGTTGCCCGGCAAGAATCGCCTGGGCGGCCAGCTGACCGCTGAGAACGGCGCCATAAATCCCCTCACCCAGCAGCGCTTCAGTACAACCGGCCGCATCGCCGGCAAACAGGATTCTGCCCTGACACAAACGGGACTGAGGCAGCCAGGTACCCAGCGGGTAGCCCTGTACCCCAGAGGGACGGGTGCCCAGCTGTTGCTGACTGTAGCGATCGAGCAGCTCACGGCTCGGGGAGGCAATACCCTGGCGCCACACGTAAAGCCCGACGTTGACATGATCTCCCTTGGGGAACAGCCAACCGTAGCCACCTTTGATTGCCGCAAAATCAAGCGTCATGCCCGGATAGCGAGAGAGCTGGTCTCGAGGCACACACCCTTCGATGGCCACCGCGCCGGCAAAACGGCGCTCGCCCAACAGTTTGCGTACCGGGCTGTGGGCACCATCGGCGGCAATCAATGCGTCGGCCTGAAAGCGCTCGCCCTCACGGGTGGTCAGGGTGACAGAGCGGCCGTCCTGACGCAGGGACTGAACCCCTCGTGTCTCCACAAAACTGGCGCCCTGCTGCTGCGCCTGTTGTCGGCAAAACGCATCCAGTTCGGCCCGTTCGGTCATCACACAGAAGGGGTTTGGGGCATGCAGAGCCTGGCTGTTTGCGGGAAAACGCCCGACCCAGAGAGTGGAGACCACTTCACGAACTACTGGCGCAATGGAAAATCGGTAGCGATTCAGGGCCTTGGCTGTCACCCCGCCAGCGCAGGGTTTGCCCTGCCCGGCAGGCCGTGACAACACCAGTACACGCCGTCCGGCCGCCGCCAAATCCCAGGCGGCGGCACAGCCGGCCTGAGCCGCCCCGACAATAATCACATCCCATTTCGTCATTCCGTGCCTCAAGTCAGTCAACCGGACCTCGGTCCAAGTATGAATAGGCCTGTGCTTCCTTTATAATGCGCCCCGTCCGGGACCCCTGACCCATGGCGGAATTCGCCATTGCTCAGTGGCTCCCCTGGTTTCAGCCCCATAAGTTCTCCCGAATTAAAGCTAGGAGATTGTTAATGAAAGCACCCGTACGCGTAGCCGTTACCGGCGCCGCTGGCCAAATCAGCTATTCCCTGCTGTTCCGTATCGCCTCCGGCGACATGCTCGGCAAAGACCAGCCCATTATTCTGCAACTGCTGGAAATCACCCCGGCCATGGAAGCCCTGAAGGGCGTTATCATGGAACTGGAAGATGGTGCTTTCCCGCTGGTCGCCGGCATTATTGGCACCGACGATGCCAACGTGGCCTTCAAGGACGCCAACTACGCGTTGCTGGTTGGTGCTCGTCCGCGTGGTCCAGGCATGGAGCGCAAAGATCTGCTGGAAGCCAACGCAGCAATCTTCTCTGCCCAGGGCAAAGCCATCAACGACAACGCCAGCAAGGACATCAAGGTGCTGGTTGTCGGCAACCCGGCCAACACCAACGCCCTGATCGCCCAGCGCAATGCGCCGGACATCAACCCCCGTCAGTTTACTGCCATGACCCGCCTGGACCACAACCGTGGCATGGCGCAACTGGCCAACAAACTGGGCAAGACGGTCAACGACATCACCAAGATGACCATCTGGGGCAACCACTCCTCCACCCAGTACCCGGATCTGCACCACTGCGAAGTGGACGGCAAAGTGGCCGTCGACCAGATCGAACAGGACTGGTACGAAGGCACTTACATTCCGGAAGTCCAGCAGCGCGGTGCCGCCATCATCAAGGCCCGTGGCGCGTCCTCTGCCGCTTCTGCAGCCTCTGCAGCTGTTGATCACATGCGTTCCTGGGCCCTCGGCACTGCCGACGGTGACTGGGTTTCCATGGGTATCTACAGCGACGGTTCCTACGGCATCCAGGAAGGCCTGATCTACTCCTTCCCCTGCACCTGCAAGGATGGTGACTGGAGCATCGTTCAGAGTCTGGAAGTGAACGATTTCTCCCGTGGCAAGATGGAAGCCACCGAGAAGGAACTGGCGGAAGAACGTGACGCCGTTTCCCACCTGCTGCCGTAAGGTTTCGCAGGAATAAAAAAGGGGCTCTTCGGAGCCCCTTTTTTTATACCCGATGTAGCGCTCTTGCTCTATTGCTCAGTAGTCATAGTCGTACTGCATTTCAGAAGCAGCCTGGGCACGCTCGACATATTGATTGTAGGCCGGCACGGCCACTGCCATCAGTACACCGATATAACCCACGAACAACACCGTCACCACAACAAAAGCCGCTATCACCCCACCGCTGTTAGCTACCGGCCTGGGGCCGAATTTGTTCGCTCCCCTGGTGCCCGGCATGAAGATCAACAGCAAGCCCATGATCAGATTCACGATCGGGACAAGAAATAACAGCACAAACCAACCGCTGGCATTGATGTCATTCAACCGGCGGATTGCATAGATAACCGTCATCACCAGAATAAACAGCATCACCACCATAGCCAGAAAACCCAGCAGCATGGTGGCCCCGGAATTGGCAGAAGCACTGTCAAAGCCGCCCATGATCGCGGCAAGAATGCCTCCCACGACGGCTATCGCCAGATAGGACAACATGGTCAGACCAAAGGCATAGACTACATAACGCATCCGACCGATACGGCCTGAGGCCGCAAAGAATTTGGGTTGATAACTTTCATCAGCATTGGCGGCGGACACATCCGCGGATGGAGCCTGATAAGGCTGGTTCATGGTTCCCCCCCTTGGGAAAGTGATTACATATTAAAAGGTCAGCCTCAGTAATGGCGGCTACTTCCTGCAATGGGTCAGAGAAATAACCGGACAGAAGACTGCAACTGCGAATTTGGCTATTACCAGTGACTGGCTGGAGCCGGCCACTGTTGATTCCTTATAGAGTGTGCTTTCGACTGAAATCATCCATCGCCCTCAGTAGATCGCGACGGCTGATCTGCCCGACAAGCTTGCCCTTATCTACCACCGGAAGACGACGCCGATGATCGGCAATAAAGATTTCTGCCGCATCCAGTATTGAGCTGTCCGGCGAGATAGTCTGAGGATCCCGGGTCATATACTCGGCAACCGGGCCAATTTCTGTTTCATGGTAGCTGGCCTGCAAAGCACCCTTGAGACAATCCGACTCGGAAAAAACCCCTACCAAACCTCCCGCTTCATCCACCACTGGGGCACCGGAAATCCGGTTTTCCAGGAGGATACGAATGGAATCATTGACCGAAACATGGGGTTTCAGGGTAACCAGGTTGCGGGTCATGTAATCGGCGACCCGAATCGACTTCAGCATGAGAGAGAACTTCCCTGTGTATCGGACCGAAATAGGCCAATGGTTCCTTTTATAACAGATATTGCTTTGATCACCACGGGCTCTGTTTAGCCGCTGAACGACGAACGGCGGTAGATGCAAATAGTTACACAATGTTACCTTTTGAAAAAGGCCATATGCAAAAAAGGGAATTTTATGAAAGTCAGAGCCGAAGACATGGAAGCAAAGACCTGGTTTCGCAGCGATCGCTTTTTTAACGAAGGAGGACGCTGGTTCTTTTCGACCAGGGAAAATACTGTTGAAGGTCCTTTTGATACTCACAGAGACGCAGAACAGGAATTGATGATGTATATCCGCGATATGCAAGCAAAAGCATCATTTGGGCTGGCACCAGAAATCCGCACCTAAGCTGCCCCTTTGGGGCAGCTGACAAAGATAGGCTACAGCAACGCCTTCGGCGAAGTAATAATGCCGTTGTTATCCGCGTAGACATAATCCCCCGGGTGAAACGTAACGCCACCGAAAGTGATGTCGATATTGAGCTGCCCTTCATCGCGGCGCACGGATTTGATCGGCACGCAGCCCAGAGTGACAACGCCGATATCGAGCTTGGCCAGCTCGTCCACATCCCGGCAGGCGCCATAGATGATCACACCTTCCCAGCCATTCTTGACCGCGTTCTCGGCAATCATGTCACCGATCAGGGCATTGCGCAGGCTACCGCCACCGTCGACCACCAGCACTTTCCCTTTACCGTCGGTGCCCAGATGTTCCTTGACGCGACTGTTGTCCTCGAAACATTTCACTGTCACGACTTCCCCACCAAAGGCACTACGTGCACCGTAGCTGAACCAGTTATAGCCGGTTACCACAGACACGCTGTCGGCATTGTCATCACAGAGATCGCAGGTCACAAAAGTCATACTGACTCCTTAAAACAGTGGTGAGAAAGGTGTTCCAGCGTGGCAGGCGACAGTCGCGCCGTTTTAACCACCAGCTCTACTCGCCTTTCACTTCTCGTTGGTTACGGAACTTGCCGGCAAACACCAGAAAATCCCGGTAGCGTAGTTTGTAGAGACCGGTCTGCGGCCCCTCAAGGGCCATCCCCACCATGGCGTCTGCCACTTTCTGGCTGTCTACCGGCAGCCAGTGGGCGTCAGTCCAGCGGGTTAGCGGCTCAATCACGCGATTGAAGATGTTGCCCCAGTCCTCCGCCGGCCGCCGGTCATTTCGCTGACCGCGCAGCAGGGAGGGCTGGAGGATAGCAAGTAACGGCAACTCCAGTTTAACCAGTGCTTTTTCCATCTGCCCTTTTACGCGGGCGTAAAAAAACGGGGAACGAGCTTTGGCATTGACGGCCGAAACCACCAGGAAACGCTGCACGCCGGCGCGCAGGGCCATTTGGCCGGCCAGCACCACCAGATCATGGTCCACATGGCGGAAGGCTTGCCGCGACCCGGCCTTCTTCATGGTCGTGCCCAGGCAGCAAAACACATCATCTACCTGAAAAGACGCCTGGCAGGCTTCCATCTGATCCAGATCAACCACATGAACATCGAGCTTGGGATGCTCTATGGAAAGGGGGCGACGGCAAAGTACCCGTACCTGTTCGTACTCATCACTTTCCAGCAGATTGGCAAGACAGTCGTTACCGACCAGTCCGGTGGCCCCCAGCAGCAAGGCTTTTCTTGTCATTCATCATCCTCATCAACGTCTGGCTCCGCAGGCAACCAGCGACGCAGAACCGTTTCCAGTGCGTCCAGGTGCACCGGTTTCGCCAGAAAATCATCCATTCCCGCCGCCAGACAACGTGCTTGCACGCCTTCCGCCGTATTGGCGGTAATCGCCACAACCGGAGTTCGCGTGCCATCATTCTGCTTCTCGCGATCGCGCAGCCGGCGGGTCACTTCAAAGCCGTCCATTTCCGGCATCATGCAATCCATCAGGATCAGATCAAAGCCTTCCTGGTCCACCAGGGCCAGTGCCGTTTCCCCATTACTGACGGTTTTCACCTGATAGCCCAGCTTGCTTAGCATGCCCCGGGTCACCAATTGGTTGACCTCATTATCTTCCACCAGCATCAACCGGAACTGCTTGCGCCGCTGGCGCTCCTCACGGGTCTGCATGGGCGCATCGCCAACCGGTTGCTGACGCTGCAGGCCCACCAGACGAGCCAACGCGTTGCGCAGACTGCGGCGATGGGCCGGGCGCACCAGCACCACCAATCCGTGCTTGTCGATCAGCTTCTGTACCGCCGGGGTGCCACGCTCTTCGATAGTGGCCAGCAGCACCAGTCGCACCGGTCGCAGGGAAGGATCTTCCAGCACATTGCGGCACAGGTTCAGAGCCAATTCCGGGCGCGTCCAGGTATCCACCAGCAGCAGGTCAAAATCACTGTGCTCCCGGTGGCCGGCCCGCAGGGCCTGCAAGGCATGGTCATAACCCTGGGCGGAAGAGCACTGGCAACCGAGCGTCTCAAGCTCTTCCTGCAGGCAGGCAACGGTACCGGAGGCGGCACCCACTACCACGGCTTCGGCGCCATCAAGGGCACGTACCAGATCCTGGGCCTCGCGCATGTCAGGCTGCATTTGCACCGGCACCGTGAACCAGAAGGTGGAGCCCTCCCCCGGTACGCTCTCGGCGCCAAGGGTGCCTCCCATGGCATCAATCAGGCCCTTGCAGACCAGCAGGCCGAAGCCGGTATGACGGCTACTGTAGACATCCTGGCCCTCTTCGATAAAGCGATCCTGGAACAGATGGCGCAACGTTTCCGGATCCATACCCGAGCCCTGGTCGCTGAGGCGCACCCGCAACACACCGTTGCTTTCGCTTTCCACGGTAAAATCCACATCGAGCCGGATCTCACCGTTATCACTGAATTTGATGGCATTGCTGAACAGGTTGTTGAGCACCTGCATGAGGCGCTCACGGTCGCCGCGAATGCGTTTGGGGAGCAACCGGTCGATTACACAGGTCAGTTCCAGCCCCGTGGTCTGGGCCATGGGGCCGAAGGCTTCCAGGGCCTGTTCAATGGCGGTGCGGAAATCAAAGAATTCGGAATTGAGGGTGACCCGCCGGGACAGGATGCGGGAGTAATCGAGTACGTCATCAATCAACGACAACAGCAGCTTGCCGCTGCGCCCGGCTACCTGCAGGTAATCCTTCTGTTCATCATCCAGACGGGTATCTTCCAGCAGGGACATCATTCCCATCAGGGAATTCATCGGCGTGCGCAGTTCGTGGGCCAGCCGGTAGACCAGACTGAGCTGCACCTCCGTACTGCTGCGAACCGGCTGCTGACTGCTGCTTTCGCCCCGTCCGCGGCGTTCGCGGGTCATCGCATGCCAGAAGGTTTCATACTGCCCGCGGTAGAGCCGGAACAGGTAGAACGCATAGATGCTGATCATGATCGCGATCACCCAGTCGTGCAGCGAACCGGTGATCAGCAGTACCAGCACGGTGGGCAGAAACATCAGCACGATATACGCCTGACGCACCCGCAGACCGGCCATCCAGGAGCTACCCAGGGCCGTGGTGACACCGACGTTATAAAGCAGTACCGCGAAGAAGTTGAAGCCGGAGCCCAGTCGCCACGCCAGCCAGGCCGGGAGTATCCCCCACAGCAGCGCATGCATGGCCAGACCGGCGCCAAACAGCTTGCGCCAGCGTGCCGGCCCCGAGCCGTAAAGGGCATCGAAACGGGCAACCAGCCATAGTCGATAGGCAGTAACAGCCAGAACGGCCCCGCCTCCGATGAGCGCTTCCAGTTCGAAACTCTGATAAACCTGCCCCCAGGCAAAAACCAGGGCATAAATCAGAAGGGCCGCCAAAACCCCCATCAGGGAGTTCTTGGCGGCCCCGTAATCGACGCGCTTGAGAACCTTGCGATCTTTCTTGTATGTCACCGTGTCTTGTTCCGTGGAACGTTTCCGGACAATGTGGCGCTACGTTAGCACTGCTTTTCCGGGCTGGCTACTCCGCCGCGCACGATCCAGGGCAATCAGTAACGGTACAAAGAAGAAAAAGTCCACAAACAGGGCCATGGCAATGGTTATCGCCGACAGCAAGCCCATGCTGGCATTGGGGTAGAAGTGGCTGGTGCCAATAATCGCAAAATTGGCAACCAGCACCACGGAGGTGGCAACCAGGGCGACCCCCACGGTGCGAAAGGCATAATCCACCGCTTTCTCGGTATTCAGACCCAGCTCCCGCTTGGCACGCACATACTTGCTGAGAAAATGGACCGTATCGTCCACCACGATGCCCAGGGTCATACAGGCCACCACCGATACCGCCAGACCGATTTCGCCATTGATCAACCCCCAGAGACCAAACGCCATGGCTGCGGGCAGCAGGTTGGGAATCAACGACAGCAGGCCGTAGCGAACCGAGCGAAGGGCGAAGATCAGCAATAGCGAGACACTGATCAGTGCGATCAGGGCGCCGCCCAGCATGCTTTCGATATTCCGCATGGTGACCCGGCCGAACAGGATATCCATGCCTGTCCCTTTGGTCTGCATGGCCGCGGGCCAGTTATCCTGCATCCACTGCTCAACCCGGTCGTTGAAATCCAGCACCGGCTTTGAGCCGATATTTTCCAGCACCACGATGGCGCGAGCCTGGCGTTTGTCGATATCGAGCTGATCTTCCAGGCCCAGCCCCTGGGGCAGCGACAACTCGTACAACAGGGTGTACTGGGAAATCAGTTCCCGGGAATCCGGAATGCGATAGTAAGCAGGGTCACCGCCGTGCAAATCCCGGTTAAGGCGTTTGATCACATTGGTGTAGGAGGTGGCATAGACCACTTCGTCCTGCTGCTCCAGCCAGGTCATCAGATCATCAAGGTGCTGAAGGTACTCCGGCTCCATGGTGCCGCCGGATTCACCGGAGGGCACCGCATAATCAATACGGTGCATGCCGGTCATTTCCGACATGGCAAAATCGTTGACCCGCCTTACCTCGAAGGTCTCGTCAAAATATTCGTTGAACACATCGTTGGTACGGTTAAGCCCAACACTCGCCGTCAGCACCACGACGACAACCGACATACCTGCCAGCCAACGCTTGTAATGACGGCTGAGATGGCCGGCCAATGCGCTCATCCAGGGCGCATAATCACGCTGTCTGCCGGGTTCGATGCGGTGTGGTAACAGCATCACAAGCGCCGGTAGCAGTAGCACAGAGAACACAAAGGCCAGCAGCACCCCGATCAGTACCACATTCCCCAGTGCCCGAAACGGTTGTGACTCGGAAAAATTGAGGATGGCAAAGCCGATTGCCGTGGTCAGGCTGGTCAACCAGATTGGCTGCAGATTGATACGCAGGCTTTCCAGCAGCGCCGGTGTCTTGGCAATTCCCTGCAGGCGCTCATGACGATAACTGGCGAGAAGATGCACGGAGTCCGCCACTGCCAGGGTCAGGATCATGGCCGGCGCCATGCCCACGATGGGCGAAAACTCGATACCCAGCCACATGGCCACGCCCATGGCCGACGCAATGGAGAAAGCGATCACCACCACCGTGACCGCCACAAACATGGCACTGCGCAGGATCAGCCACAGGCATACCAGCATGACCACAAAGGCCAAAGGCAGCGTGGTCGCCATGGACTGCTCTGTGGCTTCGGCAGAGGCCTGGGAAAACACCACAGTGCCGGTCACCATGAATTCGATATCCGGGTATTGCTCCCCATAGGCCCGGGCCATTTCCCGGGCGGCGGCAGTGATTTCCGGGGCCTCGGTATTGCCCTCCCCCATGGTCACTGTCGCCACCACCCCGGCCACATGCCCCTTGCCCGAGACGAGTCGGCCCACCAGCGCGGGCTCGTCGAGGGCAATCTCGCGGGCTTGCTCGATATCCTCCGCCGACATGGAAAGCGCGTCTTCCACCAGCGGTGCCACAAAGAGGTCATCGCCCTCCACTTCCGTGTGCTGAAAATTGGTCAGCGAATCCACCCGGGTGGAATGCGGCAACGTCCAGGCGTCGTCGGTCAGGCCTTCAATGGCCGCCAACGTTTGCGGTTCAAACACCCGATCGTTTTTCGGGTGCACCACAAACAACACCATTTCGTTAGCGGTGAAACTGTCCTCCAGGGAAACAAAGCGCTTGAAATCCGGATTCTCTTCCGTGAAGAAGATCCGTGGATCGTTGTTGTTATGGAAGTGGCTCATGCCACCGGCCATGGCAAGGCACAGGCCAGTACAGGCCAGCAGTACCCACACCGGATGTGCCACCAGCCAGCGACTCCATGCGTCTTTCATGCGTATCCCCCTTATTCGGTAGCCGCAGTCTAGGCAGGGGTAAACACTGTGTCACGGACCGAAAGGGCCAAAACCCAATACTTTACGTTAACGTAAACTTCCCCTACTCTTTTACCATGAGCAAAAAACAGACCTACAGCATCGGCGAGCTGGCCCGGGAATTTGATGTCACCACCCGCACCATCCGCTTTTACGAAGACCAGGGCCTGGTAGCCCCTGAGCGTCGTGGGCAGACACGGGTCTACACCCCTGCCGACCGGGTCACCCTGAAACTGATTCTGCGTGGCAAGCGCCTGGGCTTCTCGCTGGCCGAATCCCGCGAGCTAATCGGCATGTACCAGCCCCAGAGCGATAACCGATCCCAGCTGCTTGCCCTGCAGGAAAAAATTCACCAGCGCCGCGTACAGCTTGATCAGCAACTGCGTGACATCCAGCTACTGCAACAGGAACTGGATAACGCCGAACAACGCTGCCTGGAAAGTCTTAACCAACTGGAGTCCAAGGAAAATGTTTAACAGCACCTTCAACTTCCACCTGGGCGAAACCATTGACGCCCTGCGTGATACGGCTCGCGCCTTCGCCCAGAAGGAAATCGCGCCCATCGCCGCCGAGATCGACCGCAGCAACGAGTTCCCTCTGGAGATGTGGAAGAAAATGGGTGATCTGGGGCTTCTTGGAATCACTGCCGGCGAAGAATACGGCGGCGCCAATATGGGCTATCTGGCTCACACCATCGTGGTGGAAGAGATCTCCCGCGCCTCTGCCTCCATCGGCTTGTCCTACGGTGCCCATTCCAATCTGTGTGTTAACCAGATTGCCATCAACGGTAGCGCTGAACAGAAAGACACGTATCTGCCTAAACTGATCAGCGGCGAGCACATCGGTGCTCTGGCCATGAGCGAGCCTGGTGCCGGCTCTGATGTGGTCAGCATGAAGCTGCGCGCCGAAAAGAAAGGCGACCGCTACATCCTCAATGGCAACAAGATGTGGATCACCAACGGCCCTGACGCCCATACCTACGTGATCTATGCCAAGACGGATAGCAGCGCTGGCCCCCGTGGCATCACGGCTTTCATCGTCGAGCGTGATTTCCCCGGTTTCTCCCGGGCCCAGAAGCTCGACAAACTGGGCATGCGTGGCTCCAACACCTGCGAGCTGGTGTTCGAAGACTGCGAAGTCCCCGCCGAGAACATCCTTGGCAAGGAAAATGAGGGCGTAAAGGTCCTGATGAGCGGCCTGGACTATGAGCGCACCATTCTGTCCGGTGGTCCGGTGGGCGTGATGCAGGCCTGCATGGATGAGGTGGTGCCCTACATCCATGAACGCAAACAGTTCGGCCAGGCCATCGGCGAATTCCAGCTGATGCAGGGCAAGATCGCCGACATGTATGTGATGCTCAACACCAGCCGCAGCTATCTCTATCACGTGGCCCAGGCCTGTGACCGCGGCGAGACCAACCGCAAGGATGCCGCCGGCGTAATCCTCTACTGCGCCGAGAACGCCACCAAAATGGCCCTGGAAGCGATCCAGACCCTGGGCGGCAACGGCTATATCAACGACTACAACACCGGCCGCCTGCTGCGCGACGCCAAGCTCTATGAAATCGGCGCCGGCACCAGTGAAATCCGCCGCATGCTGATCGGCCGTGAGCTGTTTAACGAAACAGCGTAAAAGATGATTTACCACAAAGAGCACAGCGTTCACTGAGAAGAATCTTTTTACTCTGTGTGCTCTGTGCCATCTGTGGTTAACAGTGTTTTGTGAGGCGCCCATGCCCAAGATCAATAGCCAGATCAATCCCGCCAGCCCGGAATTCCAGGCCAATCGGGAACACAACCTGACACTGCGCCAGCAGCTGCAGGAAAAACTGGACCACATCGCCCACGGCGGAGGTGAGGCTGCCGAACAGCGTCTGCGCGAACGCGGCAAACTGCCGGTGCGCGAGCGCATCAATCTTCTCCTGGATCCAGGCTCACCGTTCCTGGAGATTTCCGCCCTGGCCGCCGAAGGTGTCTATGGTGAAGACGTTCCGGCAGCGGGCTGTGTGGGTGGCATCGGTCAGATCCACGGCGTGGAATGCATGATCGTCGCTAATGACCCCTCGGTGAAAGGCGGCAGCTACTACCCGCTCACCGTGAAAAAACACCTGCGGGCCCAGGCCATTGCTGCCGAAAACCGTCTGCCCTGTGTCTATCTGGTGGATTCCGGCGGTGCCAACCTGCCCCGCCAAGACGAAGTGTTTCCGGACCGGGATCACTTCGGTCGCATCTTCTTCAACATGGCCAACATGTCCGCCCGGGGCATTCCCCAGATCAGTGTGGTACTGGGTTCCTGCACCGCCGGCGGCGCCTACGTGCCGGCCATGGCCGACGAAGTGATCATGGTGAAGGAACAGGCCACCATCTTCCTGGCCGGCCCACCACTGGTGAAGGCTGCCACCGGCGAGGTGGTCACCGCCGAAGAGCTGGGCGGCGCCAACCTGCACTGCGAACAATCCGGCGTGGCCGACCATCTGGCCGACGACGAACCCCATGCCCTGGAGCTGGCACGCCGTTCCATCGCGCACCTGAACTGGCACAAGCCGGATCAGGTAAACCGTCAACCGGTCCGCCCGCCGGCCTACGATCCCACCGAGCTATACGGCGTCATCCCCACCACTACCCGCCAGCCCATGCCGGCGCGGGAACTGATTGCCCGTATGGTAGACGGCTCCGAGCTAGATGAATTCAAGGCCCGCTATGGCACCACCCTGGTGTGCGGCTTTGCCCATATCCATGGCTACCCGGTGGGCATTCTCGCCAACGATGGCGTGCTCTACTCCGAATCTGCCCAGAAAGGCGCGCACTTTATCGAGCTGTGCAACCAGCGAAAGATTCCGTTGCTGTTCCTGCAGAACATCACCGGCTTCATGGTGGGCAAGAAATACGAATCCGAAGGTATCGCCAAACACGGCGCCAAGATGGTCAACGCCGTGGCCTGTGCCAGCGTGCCCAAGTTCACAGTGATCACCGGTGGCAGTTTCGGTGCCGGCAATTACGGCATGTGCGGGCGCGCCTATGATCCGCGCTTCATGTTCATGTGGCCCAATGCCCGTATTTGCGTGATGGGGGGCGAACAGGCCGCCAGCGTTCTCACTCAGGTAAAGCAGGCGTCGCTGAAGAAGAAAGGCCAGCAATGGAGTGACGAGGAAGCAACCGCATTCCAGGCAGATATGACCGAGCGCTACGAAGAGATGGCGCAACCCTGGTATGCCAGCGCGAGACTGTGGGACGACGGCGTGATTGACCCGACGGATACCCGTGATGTCCTCGGGCTGGCCATCTCAGCCAGCTTGAACGCACCGATCGAAGAGACGCGTTATGGCGTGTTTCGGATGTGATTAAGAGATACTTGCACGCTTCACGCGGCAAGCAAAGACCACAAGTAGGGTGCACTGAGCCTAAGGCGAACTGCACCATCCAACGCCGTAACGGTGCAGTTCGCCCTAGGCTCAGTGCACCCTACGAGAACATCGGACGTATAACATGAGCGTAACGACACAGATCAAAGACCGTGTGGCGCAAATCACTCTGGATAATCCGGACAAGCGCAACGCCTTCGACGACACCATTATCGCCTCGCTCACCGAGGCCTTTGAAAAAGCCGGTAACGATGACAGCGTGCGCATTGTGGTGCTTCAGGCCACGGGCAAGCATTTCTCCGCCGGTGCAGACCTGAACTGGATGCGCGCCATGGGCAAACTGGATGCGCAACAGAACCGCGACGATGCACTGAAACTGGCGCGGCTGATGCAGGCTATCGACCAGTGCCCCAAACCTGTCATCGCCCGGGTGCAGGGCGCGGCCTTTGGCGGCGCGCTGGGCCTGATCTGCGCCGCCGACATGGCGGTGGCTGCCGACAATGCCCGCTTCTGCCTCAGCGAGGTAAAACTGGGCATTGTACCGGCGGTGATCAGCCCCTATGTGGTGCGCGCCATGGGCGCCCGGCAGGCCAATCGCTATTTCATGACGGCCGAGGTCATTCCTGCCAGTAAGGCAGTCGCGCTTGGGCTTGCCCATGAAGTGGTACCGGAGAGCGAACTGGATGAGGCGGTCAGCAACCTCATCACCGCCCTGCTCAGCGCCGGCCCCCGTGCCCAGATCGAAGCACGCAACCTGATCGCCCGCGTCAGTGACGGCCCAATCGGTCAGAGCATGCTCAACGACACCGCCAACCTGATCGCCAGGCTGCGTACCGGCGAAGAAGGCCAGGAGGGACTGAGCGCCTTTCTGGAAAAACGAACAGCGAACTGGATCTGACCCACTATCCGCAGGAGCGTCGCTGGCGGCGCGGCAACCCACGCCGGAATCGCGCCACCGGCGACGCTCCTGCGGCAGGACAAAGGCAACAACATGGCACAGATAAAAAAACTCCTGATCGCCAACCGTGGCGAAATTGCCCGGCGTATTATCCGCACCTGCCACCAGCAGGGTATTGCCACCGTGGCGGTCTACTCCGAGGCCGACGCCACCCTGCCCCATGTGCGTGAAGCGGATCAGGCGGTCTGTCTGGGTCCGGCCCCGGCGCGGGAAAGCTACCTGGTCATCGACAAGGTCATCGCCGCCGCCAAGGATACCGGCGCCGATGCCATTCACCCGGGTTACGGATTCCTTTCCGAGAACACTGCCTTTGCCGCCGCCTGCGAAAACGCCGGCATCATTTTTGTCGGGCCTAATGCCCGCGCCATCGACGTCATGGGCGACAAGGCCGCCGCCCGGCAATTGATGGCAACCAGCGGTGTGCCGGTATTGCCCGGTTTCGACGAAGAAGGCGCCAGTGATGACGACCTGGTTCGTGCCAGTGAGCAGGTAGGTTTCCCGCTTCTGATCAAGGCGGTGGCCGGCGGTGGCGGCAAGGGCATGCGTGTGGTCAACAACGCCGGCGAGTTCTCCGAAGCGCTGGCGGCAGCACGCCGCGAAGCCCGCGGTGCCTTCGGCGATGACCGGGTACTGCTGGAGCGCTATCTGCCCACGGCTCGCCATGTGGAAGTGCAGGTATTCGCCGACAATCACGGCAACGCCGTACACCTTTTCGAGCGCGACTGTTCGGTACAGCGTCGCCATCAGAAAATCATTGAGGAAGCCCCGGCACCTGGCCTGGATGAGGCCACCCGGGACGCCTTTGGCAACGCCGCAGTTCAAGCGGCCAAGGCCATTGATTATCGCGGTGCCGGCACCGTCGAGTTCCTCTACGGTCCCGATGGCCAGTTCTACTTCATGGAAATGAACACGCGTCTGCAGGTAGAGCACCCGGTGACGGAAATGATTACCGGCGAAGACCTGGTTGCCTGGCAGCTCGCCGTCGCCGCCGGCGAACCGCTGCCCAAAGCGCAGCATCAGATCGAGCGTCACGGCCACGCCATGGAAGTGCGTCTCTACGCGGAAAATCCGGAGCAGGGATTCCTGCCCTCCTCCGGCCTGCTCAGCCATCTGCGCTGGCCCCATGAAGTGGCCCGGGTGGATGCCGGTTATGAAAATGGCGATCGGGTAGACGACCATTATGATCCCATGATCGCCAAATTGATCTGCCATGGCGCGTCACGCAATGAGGCCCGCCAGAAACTGATCACGGCTCTGGAAGCCCTGGAACTGAGCGGCATCCATCACAATGCCCCTTTCCTGCACCGGGTACTCAACGACGCAGCCTTTGCCGGTGGCGAACTGGATACCCGTCTTCTGGAACACCGCCCGCAACTGCTGGAGGCCACGCAGACGGCCCCCGAGCTGCTGGCCCTGGCTGCCAGCCAGGTATTCGCCACCGACAACACCGGCGATTCCCCCTGGCAAAGCCTGCAGGGCTGGCGGCCGCTGGGCCGACGTTTCCGGCAAACCCTGCTTCAGGTCGATGGCGACCTGATCACGGTCCGCGAACAAGATGGCTCCGCGTCTGTGGGCGACAAGCAGGCCCCCCTTGTTGCGACAATGGAT
Source organism: uncultured Alcanivorax sp. (assembly GCF_947258575.1). GTDB lineage: Bacteria > Pseudomonadota > Gammaproteobacteria > Pseudomonadales > Alcanivoracaceae > Alcanivorax. The sequence continues at coordinate 315,785 of NZ_CAMYIV010000002.1, read as the reverse complement.
GCGCAGACCATCAACCTGCACTGGGGTAACAACGGTCTGCGCGCACGCTATGCCCGCAAGGATGACAACACCCTGCTGTTGTTCGTGGCCGGCCAGGCCCGTGCGGTCACATTGAACCCCAGCCGTGAGAGTGCCCGGCACGACGAAGAAGCCGGCTTCATCGCGCCCATGAGCGGCACTATCGTGGCCCTGCACGTGTCGGCCGGCGATACCGTTGCTGCTGGCGATGCGGTGATTACACTGGAGGCCATGAAGATGGAGCACACCCTGCGCGCTACGGTGCCGGGGACAGTCCATGATTTTCATGTGGCCGTCGGCGACAGCGTCAGCGAAGGCACCTTGCTGGTGGAATTTGAAGAGACCGCTGAGGCTTGAGACAGTCGCGGCCATCCGGCCGTATTACCGAGCTGATTGAAACCGCCGGACACTTGCTGCCGGACACCTGACACTTGGGAGAACACAATGTCCGCACCGCTTTGGCAACCGGGTGAAGCACAACAGAACAGCCGGCTGGCCAGATTCTGGGAACAGGCCCGTCACCACAGCGGCCAACCGCTGGTCGATTATAATGCTCTGCATGCCTGGTCAGTGGAGCAGCCGGAGGCATTCTGGCAACAGGTGTGGGACTTCTGTGGTCTGGTGGGCGAGCCCGGCGACACCGTACTGACCCGCCGCGACCGTTTCCAGGACACCCGCTGGTTTCCCCAAGCGCAGCTGAACTATGCGGAAAACCTGTTACACCGCAACGATACCCACCCGGCCCTGATAAGCGTGCTGGAAGACGGCACCCGCACCCAGGTCAGTTACGCCGACCTGCGAGTGGCCGCCGGCAAGGTCGCCGCCCAATTGCAGGCTGCCGGCGTGAAACCCGGTGACCGGGTCGCCGGCTACATGCCCAATCGCATTGAGACGGTGATCGCCGCCCTGGGCGCAGCCTGGATAGGCGCGGTATGGTCATCCTGTTCGCCGGACTTCGGTGTATCCGGCGTGCTCGACCGCTTCGGCCAGATCGAACCCACCGTGCTGGTGGCCTGTGATGGCTACCACTACAACGGCAAATGGATCGACCTTGGCGAGCGTATCGACGCCCTGCATTACGCCCTGAAACCGGAACTGATGGTGGTGGTGCCCGGCAAAGGCAACAGTACGCCGGTGCGACGAGCACTGATCTGGCAAACCTGGCTGGATAGTGCCGGGCCGGCACCGGACTTCGCCTCACTGCCGTTCAATCATCCGCTGTTTATTCTCTATTCCTCCGGCACTACCGGGCAGCCCAAGTGCATCGTTCATAGCGCCGGCGGCACCCTGCTGCAACAGACCAAGGAATTGCAGCTGCATGCGGACGTGGGCGCGGATGACACCCTGTTCTATTTCACCACCTGCGGCTGGATGATGTGGAACTGGTTGCTGTGTGGACTGCATACCGGCGCTACCCTGGTACTCTACGATGGCAACCCGGCTTACCCGAACACTGCCCGGCTGTTCGATCTGGTGGATGACGAAGCCATCACCCATTTCGGTACCAGCGCCAAGTTCATCCAGGCCGTGGAGAAATCCGGCCTCAAGCCCCGCGAAAGCCATGATCTGTCTACCCTGCGAACGCTCTTCTCAACCGGCTCTCCCCTGCTCCACGAGAGTTATGACTATCTCTATGAGCAGGTGAAACCGAATCTGCTGGTCAGCTCCATTTCCGGCGGCACCGATATCATTTCCTGCTTTGCTCTGGGCAATCCGTTGCTGCCGGTATACCGCGGCGAATTGCAGTGCCCGGGCCTAGGCATGGACGTGGCCGTGTTTGACGACAACGGCGCTCCCCTGGCGGATAGCAAAGGCGAGCTGGTGTGTCGACAGCCCTTCCCTTGCTGCCCGATACAGTTCTGGAACGACCCGGATGGCAGTCGTTTCCACAAGGCCTACTTCGCCCGTTTTGACGGCGTCTGGGCCCATGGGGATTACGCCCAGCTGGTTCCCCATGAACAACACTGCGGGCTGATCATTCACGGCCGTTCCGATGCGGTGCTGAACCCGGGCGGCGTTCGCATCGGCACCGCAGAAATCTACCGTCAGGTGGAAACCCTGGATGCGATCCGCGAAGCCATTGTGGTCGGCCAGGAGTGGCAAGGGGATGTGCGCGTGGTGCTGTTTGTGGTGCTGGCCGATGGCGTCGATCTCAGCGAGGCACTGCAGACGCAAATCCGCAAAGCGATCCGTGAAGGTGCCACGCCCCGCCATGTGCCGGCGGTGATTGCCGAGGTGCCCGAAATTCCACGCACCGTGAGCGGCAAGATTGTCGAACTGGCAGTCCGGGAAGTGATCCACGGACGCCCGGTCACCAACCGCAATGCCCTGGCCAATCCGCAGGCACTTGAGCATTTTTGCAACCGGCCTGAGTTGGCAAAATGACCGTCCGTTTACCGGGCCATTGACGGCCCGGTTTAAACGCGCATCATGTAGGCTTATACCGGCCCAGTGATGTAAAACATGAAGAATAATAAACGCTTGCCGACGTTGGCAGCTGCCCTGCTGTTCCTTTTGCCGGCTCTGTCCGGCACCTTGCACGCGCAGATCATTACGCTTACCGGCGAAACCTTCAAAACCCTGCATGGAAAGCAGAGCGGGCTCTATTCGTTCTTCACCATTCAGGATGGGCGGCTGGCGCCCGTGCCGCATCAGTGGGTGCAATGGTCAGAACAGGGCTACCCCTATTTCGAAGAAGATGACAGCACCAGCCCGGTTGGCGACCCCCTGCGGATCGATGCCGAGGATCGCCTGCTGCTGCGTTTTGAAGATGGCGGCCAACCCCTTGATGGCCCGGTTACCGAACAGGTGGCAGCAGAACTGGCCGTGGAACAAGGTGGCCAAACCCGTTACTTTTACCTGATCAAGAATGCCTACCTGCAGAATACTGATCGTTACGTTCAGTTCGACCCGCAGTCCATGACCATCAAAAGCACCGACTATGCACTGAGCATGGCGGGCGGCAACCTGTTCAACTGGAGCGACTTTTACTTTCGCGGCTTTGAAGGCGAAAACGGTGAGCGACAGAGCATTCTCGATACCCTTAAATTACGCCTCAGTGCCGGTCTCTTCGGAGAAAACAACCGGATCACCCTGAGCAACAACAACCTGGACCCCAAGGTCAAACAGGTCATCAATGGCCCTCTGGCAGCGCTGGTTTACGCGTCCACGTCGGTAACCGTTGCCAAGGTTCCCGTGCTGCGCATCAACAATTATTTTCTGGTGATGCCCAAACAGATGGAGATCCATAGTCGCTTCACCCTGCCCGGCATCGCCGAAACCGTTGTGAAACGCCCGGCACTGGACATTTCCCTGGACGGCAATGGCCTCTATGACAGCCAACTGATGACCAGTTGGACCGGCAATCATCTTGCGATCACGGATGGTCGGTTGTCCGACGCCGAAAAGGCCATGCTCGACAAACCGCTGGGCGGTGACAACTGGATATGGTTCAGCACTGGCCGTGGTTTTGATCTGCTCGCCCAGTTGGCGTTCCTGAAGGGCTTTGATACCCCTGCCCGTCTGCTCTACCAGGATGATGCTTCACTAGTTAACGACCCTGAACGTTTCCCTGGCCAGCTTCCCAATGTGGGCTTTTCATTGACGGACATACCCTTTGGCCAGGAGTTTTATTTTGTTACCCGGCTGTTCTACAGCAAGGACAGCCAGGGGCTTGCGCCAGGTAACTACGCCCGCCAGCAACTGGACGAGCCGAGCGCCACCCTGACATTGGAATAACATGAAAGAGTGCCAGGTACGGCAGAAAACTTGTCATTCCCGTCGAGGGCTTTGTAGAGTGAAAGCTCTCCCGGTAAGGCGTTCGTTCATGCAGGCACTGTGTCCCGGTACGCAGCGGCAACAACTCTCCCGGGCCGGGTTTGGCATTTCCTGGCTGACGGCATTCCTGTTGTTGTTGCCCTTGCCGAGCTGGGCCTCCTCCCCGGATGAAAGCTGTAACGTTATCTACGATTACGGTGATCCTGCCCTGTTTGAATTTGTCGAGACCCGCCAGAACGTGGACTTCAGTGACTACCAGGGACGTTCCATCGGCGAGATTCACTACACCGTGCTGCCCATCTTCAACGAAGACGATCCGGCTGAGGATAACTGGCTGTATCGGGCAGCCAACTTTCTGCATATCGAGACACGAAAAAGCACCCTGCAAAAGCAGATGATCCTGACCCGTGGTGAGTCGCTTGAACGGGATCGCCTCAGGGAAAATGAACGACTACTGCGTGGTAACGACTATCTTGTCGATGCCATGATCGTCCCCCACAAGGTCTGTGCAGACACCATAGACCTGTTGGTGGTAGTTAGGGATGTGTGGACTTTTTCACCCTCTGCCTCGGCATCGCGTTCCGGCGGCGATGACAGCACCAGCGCCGGTTTCACGGAAAGTAATTTGTTGGGCAGCGGCCAGAGGGTCGCCACCGGCTACTTCGATGATGCCGACCGCAGCGGCCATTTCTTCAGTTACCGCAACCCTCTGCTCCCCGCGCGGGTACAACTGAATCTTAGCTATACCAATGCCAGTGACGGTGAATCCCTGTCAGGCGGCCTGGTACGGCCCTTCTATCAACTGAACAGCCACTGGTCTGGCGGCGTCGACGTACAGCGGGAAAACCTGCTGGAACGCATCGAGGTAAATGATCAGACGGTCAATCGCTATCGTCTTGAGGATAACCGTTACGAAGCGTTTATTGGCTGGTCGCCGGGGGTTAAGGAAAAAGCTGTTATCCGCTGGCGGCTGGGGATCACCGACGAAGAGGAACGCTTTAGCGCGGTCCCCGACGAAACCACCTCGCTGCCCGAGGACGAGCGTCGCGTGTACCCCTGGTTGTCCCTGGAATATCAGGAGAACCAGCATCTGGTAGCCTCAAATCTGAACCGCGCCCAGCGTCAGGAAGACATTCGCCTGGGCTGGTATCACTTTGCGCGTGTGGGGCACGCCAGCGAATCCCTCGGCAGCAATGCCGAGTCGATCATTTTCAACATGAGCACCAACAACACCCGCTTTATTCGCAAGCATCACTTGTTTCGCAGCGGCTTGTCTGCAAGCGGGCGTTATCAAGACGATGATTTTGTCAGCACCATCTATGGGGGAAACCTCAGTTATTACTATTTCCTCAACCAGAACAATCGCTGGTTCGCGCGCCTCAATCTGAACGCCGGTAGCAATCTGCGTCAGGATGAACAACTGACCATTGGTGGCAACGATAACCTTCGCGGTTACCCAACCAACTATCAGCGTGGCGACCGCCGCTGGGTCTTTTCCGTTGAGCGACGCCGCTTTACCAATTGGCAAATTTTCAACCTGGCCTATGTGGGCGGAGCCGTTTATGTGGACGCCGGGCAAGCCTGGGAACAGGGTGAGCCCCGCGGCAGCACCCTGGCTAACGCGGGACTGGGACTACGCCTGAGCCCCAGTAAATTCAGAGTGGATCGGGTGCTGCATCTGGATGTAGCAGCACCACTGGTAGATCAGGACGAAGTCGACGATGTCCAGTTCATTGTGTCAGGAAGGGTGGATTTCTAGGTGCCCTACGTCACTGCCTGTGGCGAGTCACGAAGAGCAAAAAAAGCCTGCTTTTCAGGACTCGTAACGGAAATTTAAGACTTTTTCTCAAACAATAAAACTAGCTCGCTTCATTGTTGAGACGATGGTACACCTCGTCCTTCAGCCTGATTCGTTCCCGCTTTAAGCGCTCCATATCCAGGTCAGCAATCGGGCTCTCACGCATCTCAAGGCCTCGTATCTGCTTGTCCAGCTTGTCGTGCTCCATCACCAGCGCCTTGAATCCGGGGTCATGGCTTACCAGATCATCGATCTTCTGGTGTTGATCCGGAAATTCATGGTGGATGCTGTGATTCTCTCCCAACATGGACATTTCTCCTTTGCGGTAACGTTGCGTAACCCGGTAAGGGCTACGTCTAACTCTCGGACACAAAAAACTGCGCCACTGTTCCCATACATCATTAAATCACCACATTTCCTGATTAGATTCAATCAGGCAGGCCCGTAAGATGAAATTATAGCGCTACGTTGTCACCGCCCAGCACGGTAGGTAGTCGGAACCCACACTGCACAAAGGAGGCGTGCACATGGCGTTACCGCAATTACTGACCCGCGACCATATCCAGAACGGCTTGATCCAGGCCAGCGAACAATGCCATCAGCCCGACGCGGGCCTGTTCGGCCCCGGCTCCATCTGCTGGCAATTGATGCGCGAGAACCTCACCTCCCTGGCACATGGCCGAGTGGTGCTGTTGGCACTGGCGGACAGTCGCCTGTCCCAGTTACTGGCAGATTCCCATGATCTGGTACAACGACTTCAGCACACCCAGGTGTTCATGCTGAAACTGGTCTTCGGCAACCTGGACCAGGCATTGCTGACACTGGATAGCCCACGCATGCGACGCAAGACCCTGTTCGACGTGGATGACAGTGAAACCCTGCTGTATGCGCTGACAGCCTGGATGGACTCCTGCCTGACTGTGTACCAGGAGGTTATAGAGCCACTGAATACCGCGCATCAGGAACGATTGTTCGAGGAAACCATGTTGCTGGCGCAGGTCATGGGAATTCCCGAAAGCCGGCGACCGGCAGACTGGCACGCCCATCGGCGCTGGTGGAAACGTCGTTTCAACCACCATGGCCCGATCAGTGATCGACGCCGCCAGCTGGGCCACGACCTGATTCGCGAGCAGGGCTACCCGGGCCGACTGCCCTATGGACAGTACTTGCCGCTGGCTTCTTTCCAGGTCCCCGAACACCTGAGACAGACCTTCCAGTTACCGCAAACCGGCCTTGACAGCCACCGAGCCTACCAGAAGCATCTGAACCGGCTAATGGACATCACCCGCCGACTACCACCGCGATTGCGCTATCAGCCCGCCTATCACGAAGCCAGCCAGCGTCTGGAGGGCCGGGCTCGTGCCGATCTGGCAACCCGGTTGCTGAATCGATGGTGGACGGGAGAAAGCGATCTGGTGAGCAGTGGCTGGTCGATCCCAAAAGTGGACCGGCTACCCAGCGTGAGCTATTGAAATATCGCAACCGGCCTGACGCGGCACTCGGCGGTTAACCGTTGGAGCTTTGCAAGCAAAGCTCCAACAGTGGGCGTATTTCCTGTTGTGCCGCCTACTTAAAGCCCCGGTTTTCCTTGATCATATCGTAGGCCTTGCTGATTTCTGCGGTCTTCTCGGTGGCCATGCGGATCATCTCGTCCGGCACCCCTTTCGCCGCCAGCTTGTCCGGGTGATGTTCGCTCATCAGCTTGCGATAGGCCTTCTTGATTTCCTGGTTGGACGCCGACTCACTGACACCCAGCACCTGATAGGCCTGCCCCAGTGATGGCCGCGATGGACCGGCAGCACTGCGCCCGCCGCTATAGGCTCCGCCAGCACCGGAGAACTGGGCCTGGGCCAGCAGCATGTTGAGGATTTGCTGAAACTGGGCCCGCGGCACACCCAGCCCTTCTGCAACCCGAACCAGAACATCTTCTTCCGCCTGATCAATCTGGCCATCAGCCAGGGCCACTTGCAGCAGGATTTCCAGCAGCACCAGAATCAGTTGCTTGCGATGTTTTACGGTAGCGGCGAAGTCCGCCACGGTGGCATCCAGCGGGAAATCGGCCTCCTTGCCACGATTGAACAGGGCAATGGCTTCAGCGCGCTGTTCCTCGTTGAGCTGCATGCGATCCATCACTGCCCTGGCCTGGGCGATCTCATCCTCGCTGACCCGGCCATCCGCCTTGGCAAGATGCCCCATGATGGAAAACACCGTATCGAACAGGGCCTTCTGCACTTCTCCCTGTTGCGGGCGAAAGCTCTGCACCTGGGCCGCACCCTTGTCCAGCATGTGCCCGATCAGCACCCCGATACCCAGGCCGATAGGCCCGCCCACCAGCATCCCCAGCAGGCCGAGAATAATTTTGCCGCCCCAGTTAAGTTGCATCATCAATCAATGAGTCCCTGGTCTGAACCAGCCAAGGCTGGTCTCGGTGTCCTGTTGCGGACGATATTCCGCACTGACCCAGCCCCGATAATCAAGCGTATCAAGGTGGGCAAACACCCTATCAAAATGAATTTCGCCGGTACCCGGCTCATGACGCCCCGGGTTATCGGCAAACTGAATATGTCCTATATGGGGACAAAGTCGGGAAAGGGAACGACACAGATCCCCCTCCATGATTTGCATATGGTAGAGATCGAACTGTATCCGAATATTCTCTCGCCCCGCTGCCTCGATCGCCGCCATGGCAGCAACAGACGTATCGATAAAGAACCCCGGCATATCCACTTTCGAATTGATCGCTTCCACCGTCAGGGTCCTTCCTTTAGCCGCCAAAAGATCCGCAGCAAAACGCAGGTTTTCCACCAGGGTCTGGAACGCGATATCAGCAGGCAGTGAGCCCGGCCGAATGCCCGCCAGACAATTGATCCGCTGGCAATCCAGCACATCGGCATACTCCAAGGCCTGAAACACCCCTTCGCGAAACTCCTCTACCCGGTCAGGCAAGCAGGCAATCCCCCGCTCACCGGCCTGCCAGTCCCCTGGTGGCAGATTGAACAGTACCTGGGTCAGATGATGCTGTTGCAGCTTTTGCGCCAACGTCGACGCCGGCCAGTCATAGGGAAACAGGAACTCCACGCCCTGGAAGCCAGCGTCAGCGGCGGCAGCAAAGCGATCCAGAAACGGCAACTCAGTGAACAGCAGAGACAGATTGGCGGCAAATCGTGGCATCAGTGTTCCTCGTCAGCGCTGCCTAGTCGGACGCCATTGAGCCGCTCCAGTTCCAGCAACAGCCCACTGTGGTCCACCTCGCCATTACCGCTGGCGAGCAATGCCCGGTATTGCTCGAACACCCTTTGACTGAGCGGTAACGTCAGGCCTTCATGGCGAGCCTCATCCAGGATCATGCGCAGATCCTTGAGCTGAATCCGCGCCGGCGCTCCGGGCTCGAAATTACGCTGCAGCATACGCTCGCCATGCTGCTCGAGAATTTTGCTGCCGGCAAAACCGCCTAACAGGGCCTCACGGACCTTTTCCGGCCGAGCCCCGCCCTTGGCTGCCAGCAACAGGGCCTCTGACACGGCGCCAATGGTGATACCGACAATGGCCTGATTGGCAAGCTTGGCTAGCTGACCGCTACCCACCGGGCCGATATGGGTCACGATGCCCATGGGTTGCAGTACCTCAGCGGCACGGACGAAACCCTCATCGCCACCGCCGGCCATGATCGACAGGTTGCCGGCTTCTGCGCCCCGGGTGCCACCGGAAACCGGCGCATCCAGGTAAGTCCCGCCCTGCGCTTCCACCAATGCCCCATGACGGCGGGCCATGGCGGGCTCAATGGAGCTCATATCAATGACCAGGGCGCCCTGGCGAAGCTGATTGATGGCACCACTGTGATAGAGCACCTGATCCACAACCGTGCCGTTTTCCAGCATGGTGATCACCACATCCGCCTCGGCAACCGCATCCGCCGGACTGACAGCCAGCCGCGCACGCTCGCCCAAGGCCTGCGCCTTTTCCGCTGTGCGGTTCCAGAGGGTCAGGGAGAAACCGGCGTCCAGCAGACGCGCCGCCATGGGCGCGCCCATCAAACCGATGCCGAGAAAACTGATTTTGGTTTGTGACATGGGGTACCGCTTTCAATCTGAGGGCAACTGGCCGTCTGCAGGGCAAGCGCCGACCTGTCGGGCCAAGCGGAGCTAAGCGCTCCGCTCTGATACTGCCGGGCATTATTCCCGATAATGGCACCGTACACACCCCCAGGCATTGCAGGAGCCCCCATCAGTCCGGCTTGCTTCCCCGTAACCACAGCAGAACACCAAGCAACACAGCCATTCCCTGCGCCGTCACGCCCTGCACCGTAGGGAAGAAACCCAACCACTCGATGGTCGGTACCCCCAGGTAATAGGCATCCAATACACCCGCTTCCTGCAGGGCGGCAATGCCTCGGCCCAACAGCACCACCGAGAGCACCAGCAGCACCAGGCTGGTCACCCGGAAGAACAGGCTAAGGGGCAGCCTCATACCAATGCGGAAGAACAGGAAACAGACCACCGCCAGGGCTGTCACAGCCGCACCGATACCATAAAACACGAAGGCCTGGGTCGCCGTCGTCACCTGACTCCACAGGGCCTGGTAGAACAGGATGGTTTCGAAAATTTCCCGATACACCGAAATAAAGGACACAAACGTCAGCACCCAGATGGTGCCACTACCCAGGGCATCGTCCACCTTGTTGCGGATATACCCCAGCCACTTCTGGCTGTGGCTGTTGCTGTGCATCCAGAAACCCACATAGAACAGGATCAGCGCCGCGACCACCCCGGCCACCCCTTCGGTCATTTCCCGGGAGGCGCCACTGAAGGTAATCAGGGAGTTGGCTGCGTACCAGGTCAGGCCGCCGGCCAGCAGCGCAGCGACCCAGCCCAGATGGATATGGCGGGTGGCGCTTGCCGCATTGGCCTTGCGGGTAAAGGTAAGCAGGGCTGCCACCACCAGCAGGGCTTCCAGCCCCTCGCGGAACAGAATGAAGAAGCTGGCGGAAAAGGTTGCCGCAGGGCTCAAGCCGTCTCCGGATAAGGCATCCGCGGCTGCCGCCAGGGAGGCCCGGGCTGTCGCCGCCCGCTCACTGACAATGTCGGCCTCGTGACGTCGATCAATGGCTTCACGCACAGCCATGAAGTCCGCCTCGGCCCGGCGCATGAGGTCACCATCCACCGCCGCCAACTGCTGCTCAATCATCTCGAAACCGTCCAGATAGGCGGACAATGCAGCGCTCCGGGCTGCCTGGTGATCACCGCTGCGGTACGCCTGCTCGGCTTCATGCAAACGCTCATCACTCAAGGCAATAAAGCGGTTTTCGTTGAACAGTGCTGACGGCTCCCGACGCAGATAGCCCAGAGCGGCATAGGCCTGCTCACCCTGCTCTTTCAGCACATCTTCCGGGGCCTGGGCCACCAGCGTATCGAGGGTCAGGGAAGTCTGCATGCCGGGAATCCGGTTGAAGGCGGCCTTGCCATTTTCGGCCATCTCATCGCTGACCGCTTTGGCCCCCACGAAGAACGCCAGGGCCCAGCGGTCTTTGTCGCTGAGGGTATCGCTGTAGGCGGCCATACCGGTGCCATCCACCCCCTGGGTGATGGTGGTATGCAGACCCAGCAATGAACGGCCGTTATAGCGGGAGACGGCTGTAAAGTCGGTGGGAGCCGGTTCCAAAGCCGCCCCAGCGGGCCCATCACCCCGGCCTTGCTCGCCATGGCAGGCGGCGCATTGGGTTTGATACAGCTCGGCGGCGCGCTCCAGGTCCGGCGCCGCTTTTGGTGACACCGGGATACCGTAGACGGTGACCAGGGTGGCACGGACAGACTGGGCCAGCGCCTTGATTCGCGGTTCCGTGGCCTTGTCGATCACCGCCTGTTGCAGGGCATCCGCCTTATCTTGCAAGTCTTGCTTGCCATCAGCGGCGGGGAGCTGAGCCACCCCTTGCGCCAAGAGAGCGGTAAACTCTTCCATCTCGGCGTACTCTTCCGGGCTGACGATATCGCCATCCACCACGGCATTGATGTAATCCGCTCCCACGTATTCAACCAGCTGCACCAGCGCAGTCTGGTTATTGGCAAACGCCGGCAGGCAGAAAGAGAAAAGCGTGATCAGCAGCGCGCTAAAACGGGCCTTGGCGGCAACATCAACCATAATTGAACCAGGTTCGAAATAGAAAGGAGAGGCATTATCATTTAAATGGTTGCCGCCATCAAGGACCTCACGCCTTTGACACCGCCTCAACCGATCGTGAACGCCAGTACCTTGCTGATATGAGCCTGTGGCCAACCACTTTCCCGCTGCCAGACGTTGAACGCCGCCTGTGCGGCCCGCTGGTCACGCTGGCTGGCTGGGGGTTTGTCGATGATGTTCTGGGCCTTCAAGGCAGCAATCACATCACCGGTGGGGTACCAGGTATCGCGCCCCACCATGCGCAGGAAGGCGGCGCCTGAGTTGCCACCCAGTTGCTTGCCACGCTTCTTTAGCAGCAGCCACATCCCCACGGTGTCATCCGCCGGCCAATCCGCCAGCCAGTTGCCAACACTGCCGTATTCTTCGGCCAGATCCAGCACCAGTTGGGCATTATGGCGGATGGCTTTCATCTTGCCCCAGTGGCGAATCAAGCGCGTGTCCTGCATGCGGTCATCGAGCATGGTGTCCGGCATCAGCACCAGTTTTTCCGGATCAAACCCGAAAAAAGCTTCCTCGAACGCCGGCCACTTGTTGTCCACCAGGGAATGCTTGAGCCCGGCCCGGAAAATGCGCCGGGTCAACGCCGAAAAATAGAACGCATCATCGCGGCTGCGCAACAGCTCAGCATCCGCCACGCCAGGCAGTTCCGCCTTCACCGCTTTTAAAGACCCCTTGCGGTTTACCGCCAGGGCCAGCAAATCCTTGAATGGGGTCACGCTTTACTCCGGTTGCGTTTTGTTTGTAGTAACTCGATACCTGAATCCGTGATTTGAGCGTGGCGGCAAAGGCTTGGGAACCTCTGAATAATTCCTTGCGCCAGACGTCGCGATGAAGTCAGGGATTCAGGTCGATATACAGTAATTTGGGGACATTGTAGAATCAGCCTCTTGGCTCTATCCAATTCAACGGGACCGGCATGACCAACGACCAATACCACGTCAACAAATCCGACAAACTGCGCGGTGTATGTTACGACATTCGCGGCCCGGTGCTGCGTGAAGCCCATCGCCTGGAAGACGAAGGTCACCGGGTTATCAAGCTGAACATCGGCAATCCTGCCCCCTTCGGCTTCGAGGCACCGGAAGAGCTGCTTCAGGACGTGATCAGCAACCTGCCGGATTCCACCGGATACTGCCACTCCAAGGGTCTGTTCCCGGCCCGCAAGGCGGTGATGCAGTATACCCAGACCAAGGGCATCGAAGGCGTCACCGTGGATGATGTGATCATCGGCAACGGCGTCTCCGAATTGATTGTCATGTCCATGCAGGCGCTGCTCAATAGCGGCGATGAAGTGCTGTTGCCAGCACCGGACTACCCTCTCTGGACCGCTGCGGTGCGCATGTCCGGCGGCACCCCGGTTCACTATCTGTGCGATGAACAGCAAGACTGGCAACCGTCACTGGACGATATCCGTGCCAAGGTGAACAAGAACACCAAGGCCCTGGTGATCATCAACCCGAACAATCCCACAGGCGCCAACTATGAACCAGCCATGCTGCAGGAGTTGTTGCAGATTGCCCGGGAAAACAACCTGATCGTGTTCGCCGACGAGATCTACGACAAGATCCTCTACGACGGCGAAGAGCACACCTCTATCGCCTCCATGGCTGACGATCTTCTCTTTATCACCTTCAACGGCCTGTCCAAAAATTATCGCGCAGCCGGTTTCCGCGCTGGCTGGATGGTGATTTCAGGCGCCAAACACCGGGCAGAGAGCTATATCGAAGGGCTCGATATGCTGGCCAGCATGCGCCTGTGCGCCAACGTGCCCAGCCAGCATGCCATCCAGACGGCTCTGGGCGGCTATCAGAGCATTGGTGATCTGGTGCTGCCCACCGGGCGCCTGGGGCGCCAGCGGGATCTGGCCTGGGAAATGCTGGATTCCATTCCCGGGGTCAGTTGTGTCAAACCCAAATCTGCCCTGTATCTGTTCCCGAAGCTGGACCCGAAGGTCTTCCCCTTCGAGGATGATGAGGCCTTTGCGCTGGATTTACTGCGCGAAGAAAAGGTCCTGATCGTTCAGGGTACCGCCTTCAACTGGCCAGACCCGGATCACTTCCGTGTGGTCTTCCTTCCTCGGGTGGATGATCTGGAAGATTCCATCGGCCGCATTGCCCGTTATCTGGATCGGGCACGAAAAAAATAAAATTTGCCTGTAGGCGCGTCGCTGGCGGCACGATAACCCAAAATCTGAAAAGCGGTATTTACCACAGAGGGCACAGAAATCACTGAGGAAAAGACAGGTTTTTCTCTGTGTGCTCTGTGCCCTCTGTGGTGAAAATGCTTTTGATCCTGGTTTGGCTTATCGCGCCGCCAACGACGCTCTTACATTTGCTTGAAAGAGCCGCCCATGTCACACCTGCACATCGACGACTTCAGCCATGACGTTGCCCGCATTCTCATGCAGGCCTACATGAGCTTCCCGCGCCCTGGCGCGCTGTACGTGGAAGACATCATCGGGCCCACGGAAGTGGACGATGTGGGCCTGCACAGTAGCCGCCACATGGCCTGCCTGGGGGCTATGCTGTGGCTGGCGGAGGAAGGGTTGCTGCGTTATGAAGCGACCATCTTTCAGGAAGGCATCGAGCAGGCCGTACTGACCAACAAGGCGTTTGTGCTGCTCACCGCCCTCAGTGAACTGCGCTTCGACAACACCGACCCGACACTCCCCGCCACCGTAAAACACGAAAAAGCCACCCTGGCCGAACAGTTCCTGCAGGCTATTCGCGCTCAGGATTCAGTGCGCACCACTGCGGTAGTCCGTTATCTGCTGTCACGCAATCCGCAGCCGGTACAGGCCGAAGAGTTTGCCGATTTGCTCAAGCAGAATGACAACCCGCACTTCGTCAACGAAGACGGCTTTTAAGCCCCGCCCGTTGCCTATGCGTAGGGTGCACTGAGCCTAAGGCGAACTGCACCATCAAACGCCGGATCAGTGCAGTTCGCCTTAGGCTCAGTGCACCCTACGGTAGCTGTTGGAATGCAGGAGCCAGCGATCCAGCTCAGCTATCGAGATCTGCCGGTCGCCGGTAGCGATAATGCACCGTCTTCAAGGCCGTTTCCCCCGCTTCGTCGAAGCCCGGAGCCCCCGGTAACCGCCCTACCCGCTCTGCTCCCGTCAGATTCGCCTCCACACAGGCTTCCAGCCACCCGTAGTCCAGCCAGGGGGCATTCACACAGGCCAGGATCTCCGCCTCCGGGGCCAGCAACTTGTGCAGCTTCTTCAGTAATTTCGGATAGTCCTTTTCCACCATGAAACTGCCCTTCTGGGCGCTGGGGGGATCAATCACGATGATGTCGTAACGGCCCAGGCTGTGAAGCTTTTTCCAGCTGCGGAAAATGTTGTGCGGCAGGTAATGCACCTTGGCATCCTCGAACCCGTTGAGCCCATGGTTCTGCTGCCCCAGTCTGAGCGCCGGGTCGGAGAGATCAATATTCACCACCGAATCGGCACCACCGGCCAGGGCCGCCACGGAAAAGCTGCAGGTAAAGCTGAACAGGTTGAGGACTTTTTTGCCCTCGGCGCGTTCGCGGATCCAGCGCCGTCCTTGCGCCATATCGGCAAAGAACCCCAGATTCTGCCCGCGATGAAAATCCAGCTTGTAGACCAACCCGCCTTCCTCCGCCAGCGGCGACTCGGGCAGCTCGCCACACACCAGCACATTCTCCGCCTTGCCGTCATAGCGATGCTGTACCACCAGAGTGTCACAGCCCTGGTCGGTCAGCGCTTTTGTCAGGCTGGTCTCCAGTGCTTTCAGAATGGCCTCGTCCTGGGCCCGGAATACGGTGGCGACCATCACTGGCGCAAAACAGTCGATGGTCAACCATTCCAGGGCCGGCACAGTTTTTCCCCGGCCATGAAAAAGGCGGTGCCGGGTCGGCGTGGAGGGAACCAGATAAGGGGCAAGCAGGTCTGACAGTTCGGTGGGTTGCATAGGATCGGAAAGGCAGTGATAGAGACGTGGCAGGATGCAATTTTGCCGCGCAGTATACCTTGCCTTCACACCCTTCGCCCCCATAATCAAGTTTCCGATAAGACGTGGAGATAACCGACGATGATGCGCATTGCGCTTTATCTGCTGACCAACATGGCGGTGATTGTGGTCGCCAGCATTACCCTGAGTCTGCTCGGGGTGAATTCCTATTTTGCCGCCAGCGGCTCTGGGCTGGACCTGACCAGCCTGCTGATCTTCAGTGCGGTATTCGGCTTTGCCGGCTCGTTGATTTCCCTGTTGATTTCCAAGCCCATGGCCAAATGGTCTGCGCGGGTAAAGATCATCGAGCACCCCGGCAACGACGCGGAACGATGGCTGTTGCAGACCGTCAAAGAGCTGTCTGACAAGGCGGGTATCAAAATGCCGGAAGTGGGCATTTTCCCGGCCCAGCAATCCAACGCCTTTGCCACCGGCTGGAACAAGAATGCCGCCCTGGTAGCGGTGTCCCAGGGCCTGCTGACCCGCTTCCGCCCGGAAGAAGTGCGCGCGGTGCTCGCCCACGAAATCGGTCACGTGGCCAACGGCGACATGGTCACCCTGAGCCTGGTCCAGGGGGTGGTAAATACCTTCGTGATCTTTGCCGCCCGCGTAGTGGGCTATGTGGTGGACAGCTTCATGCGCCGTGACGGCGGGGGCGGTCTGGGATTCGGTTACTACATCGTGGTAATCGTGGCGGAAATCATCTTCGGCATCGCCGCCAGCGCCATCGTCATGTGGTTCTCCCGCTTCCGGGAATACCGGGCCGATGTGGCCGGCGCCCAGCTGGCAGAGCGCCGCGACATGATCTCTGCCCTGCAACGCCTGAAAGCCGAATCCCAGATGCCCAACCAGATGCCGGATACCCTGGTGGCCTTCGGTATCAACTCCGGGTTGGCCAAAGGCTTCAAGGCCCTGTTCGCCTCGCACCCGCCGCTGGATGATCGCATTGCGGCATTGCAGGAGAAGCGGCACGGGTGAAGATAGTGAACAGTTAACAGTGAATAGTTAATAGCGACGCGTGCCAGCGCGTCATCACTGAAAGACAAGAGGCCGCGCCCATGGTTTGGGCGCGGCCTCTTGCGTTTCAAAGCATGACAACCCCTATCGCGGCGCTGTTAACTGTTAACTATTCACTGTTAACTGCCTCCGTGCTTACCCGATACAACACCTGATCCTCATACCCGGTAGTCACCGGCCACAGTCCGCAAAGCTCCCGGTCGAGTTCCGCATCGCCGGTATCCACCAGCAGTGGCCGTCCTTCCAGCGTCTTCAGTTTGGTGCGGGTAGCCAGTATCTGGATATTGTCCTTGCCCAGGCGGCGAATCAGGGCCGGGCTGAATTGCTGGTTGCCACGACCGAACAGGTGCCCTTGCCCGCCAATCACGGTGATCACCGCTTTGGCAGGCGCATCACCGATCTGCTCCAGCAGCGCCCGTGCTCCCAGATCCCGGCCAACCACTTCCTGGTTGTAGACCAGGTCCACACCCAGCAGCGTGTTCTCCAGACCCAGCTGTTCCATCACCACTGCCACCGTAGAACCGGAGCCCATCAGGTAAAAAGTATCGTCTTCCAGGCTATCCGCTATCCAGGCGGCCACTTCGGTGACCACCAGATCTTCCACTTCGCGGCCGCCACATTTTACCTGCTGCAGGTAACGGGCTTCAGCAGGGACCTGTAGCTCACCATAATGCCGAGCACGGACAACCCCCTCGCGGAAAGCGTCCTCATCGATATCCCGGACTTCTGCCAGCTCCAGCCCAACCAGCTCGCCGGTAGCCAGTTCTGCCAGCAGGCTACCGGCGGCTTCCGGGTTGATGGCATAGACTGCGGAATGCATCTTGCAGCCGGCCGGAACGCCCAGTACCGGTGTCCCCTGCCCCAGGGTATCCACCAGATCCCGAGCTGTGCCGTCACCGCCGGCGAAAAGGATCATTTCCGCTCCCGCGTCTTTCAGAGCCTCTGCCGCCCTGCGGGTATCCTGCGGACCACTGGGCATGACGGATTGGCCGATGACCTGGCAGGACAGTCCGGCTTCACGGCAGCTAGTTTCACCCATCTCGCCGGCCCAGGTCAGCACGGTCAGATTTTGCGCCTCGGCAAGCGCCTTGAGCGCGCGGGTCATGCGGGCCGGGGCCTGGGGCTCGGCACCGCGTCGCAGCGCTTCGTCACGGGTTGCCTCGCCATCGCTACCCTTCAGGGCCACGCTGCCACCAAGCCCCGCGTAGGGGTTTACCAGAACACCGAGGCAGAGACTTTCGTCGACTTTCATAAAGCGGTCATATCCAGATACAAAAATGGCATTGCTGTCCACGGTGGTCAGCGCCTAAATAAACGACCCAATCATGCAGACTCAAGGGGATGCAGCCATGAATCTCGACAGCCAGCAACCCGGCAAGAATTTCCACGGGGCCGCCATCATTGATGAGCAGGGCCGGGAAATTCCCATTACAGAAGCCATGATCCAGCAAGCATTCCAGCGCCTTGAAAAAAACAGTCAGGCTTCTGCCCAACCGTTTACGCCGGCGCAAAAAGCCGGCGCATGATCGGCTGCCAGGGCGCAGTAATATCCCCCTGGTAACGCCAATCATGGAGCTCATGACGCAACGGGTACTCCTTGCGCAGCCGGTCAAATGCCTTGCCGGGATCCGCCGAGGCAAGGCTGTCACCGAGCCGCCTGTGATCCTCCGATAACCGATACGCTATCTGCAACACCCTGAGCAAATCCTCTTCGCTCGCCACCGGCTGCGTAATGATCTCATTACCTGCCGAGATCGGCGCCGGTTGCGCCGTCACGTCGAGCCAGTCACAGAACGCGCGATAGAGCATCTGGGTCCCCTTGAGCTTGCCCTCTGCGCTGTAGCCGGCAATATGCGGTGAGCCGAGCAGGACCTGCTTGAACAACGCAGGGGGCACCCGTGGCTCGGTTTCCCAGACATCTAAAATGGTAGCCGGCCCTCGACCCGTATCAAGCCCCGCCAATAAAGCCCGATTATCGATCACCGGCCCCCGGCAGGTATTGATCAGCATCTGCGACGAAGACAGCTGTGCCAGCCGGCCCGCATCCAGCAGATGGCGGGTGGCGTGATTGCCATTGTCTGTCAGGGGTACATGCAAGGTGATCAGGTCCGCATCAAGCATGGCATCCAGGGGCTCCAGTTCGTAGGGGCCCTCATAGCCCTGTTCTGCCAGAAGCGGATCACAGGCACGCACGATCATGCCCAGATCGGACAGCCAGTCGGCTACCCGGTGCCCCACATTGCCCAGCCCTACTACCGCCGCCGTTGCCCCCAGCGGGGAACGGTTACCTGCCTGACAGAGCCGCAGCACTGCCTGCAGCACATATTCCGCCACGGCTCGGGCATTGCAACCCGGGGCGTGAGCGAAGCGAATGCCCTGCTCCTGCAGATAGCCGAGATCCACGTGATCCGTGCCGATGGTCGCCGAGCCCACAAACCGTACCCGGGATCCAGCCAGCAACCCGTCATCCACCCGGGTCACCGACCGCACCAGCAACACCTCGGCATCACCCAACTGCTGTCGAGTCAGGCTTCGACCATCCACCCGGGTCACCGTGCCCAAGGCGTCAAAGGCTTCCAGTCCCGGCATGTTGGCATCGGCAATAATCTGCATCGCTTTTCCTGTCAACGGGAGGCCAGCAAGCGGCGGGCAGTGTCATCCACTGCCCGGGCATACTGGCCACCAAAAAGAGTGTAGTGATTCAACCAGTGATACAGGTCATACACGGGCCAGGCCTGGTATCGCAACGTAGAGGGATACTCCGCCTGATAGCCTTGATAGAACGCCGCAGGCACACCGCCAAACAGGTTCAACATGGCCAGATCCACCTGCGGATCGCCATGATAACAGGCCGGATCGTAGAACACCGGCTCCCCGTTCACCTGCCCCAGGTTGCCCTGCCACAGATCACCGTGCACCCGGGCACAGGGCGGCCGGGAAGGAAGCCAGCGGTCCAGTTGTTCGATGACCCGGGCAGTGCGCTCCGCAGCCACTGGCGGCAGCCCCCGCTGAGTGGCCCGTTGCAGCTGGGGCGCCAGCCTTTCGTTGGTAAAAAAGGTGATCCAGTCACCGTGGTCCGCGTTGCTCTGCGGGCTGGCGCCGATAAAGTTATCCGGGTGACTGCCGTACCGGGCAGGCCCTTCAACCCGGTGCAGGCAAGCCAGCGCTGCTCCGGCGGCCATCCACTGGTTGCTTCCCGTCAGGGAAGCAATAGGAAGGTGCTCCAGAATCAGCACACCGCCTTCACTGGATGAGTAACAGTGCACCACCCTGGGGACTCTCAGGCTTGCTGCCAGCGCCTCAAGGCCACGCGCTTCCGCTTCCAGCAACAGAGGGTTGCGATGTTGTTTAACAAAATAACGACTCACGCCATCCTCGAGCACGCCACTACGGGCGGTGTCGCCACCCGCCACTGGCGTCAGAGTCCAATCCCCCTGCAAACCAGCCTGATTCAGGGCATTCATCAGCAATAATGGCAATTTCATAGCAATTAAACGCAATTCCTTGACTATAGAAGCCACCAAAATCGGCTCTCACGGCCAATAATGACTGACTGTTCCCCTTGATTTAAGGCATTCTTCTGATTACAACTAGTCACTACGCCAGCCGGTTACCGGCCAATAACAACAACACAAAGCGATCGCCACCCCATGAAAGCACTCTTGCCCCTGTGCGGCGCCTTCCTTATCGGCCTGTGTACGGTCGCCAGCGCCGCCGATGACGATGGTCTGTCCGAGCAGATCCGCCAGCTGAAAAGCGAAGCCCTGGACCTGAACCGGGACCTCACCCTGCTCGAGCAGGAGCTCCTCTATGCCAGCCCACAAACCAGCATCTTTGTCTCCGTGGATGTGGGTACGCCGATCCGCCTGGTCGACGTGAATCTGACCATTGATGGCCAACACGTGGGTTACCATTTTTACAGTGACCAGGAATTCGAGGCCCTCACCAAGGGCGGCATCCAACGTCTTTACACCGGTAACCTGGCCAGTGGCCGCCATGTCATGGAAGCCACCATCACCGGCTATGATCCACTCGGCAAGGATTACCAGAAAACCACCAGCTATACCTTCACCAAGGGTGCCGGCAAGAAAATGGTGGAAATGCAGGTGGTGGACGACCTGAACAAGCAGCAACACAAGTTTGAATTCCGTGAGTGGAATCAGCAATGACACAGGTGCGGCGAAAACGGTGGCTGGTCGCGGCGTGCCTCGCCACCCTGTTGTCCCCCGTCCAGGCGGCAAAAGTCGAGTTCTTCGATGATATCAACGAAGGTCCGATACCTCTTGGCCAAGAGGAGCACCGCTACCTGGCTTTTGGCGAGGTCATGTTCGACTACTATCGTCATGCCAACTTCAATGCCATCAACACGCTGCTGGTCAATCAGCAGCAGGCCCTATTCAATGAGGACACCGACTACGCGGAGCTGTTGCTGGGCGATCTCTATGTAACCTATGGCCTGCCAGGCAAGGCAGAGGTCATCTTCAACCGCCTGTTGGAAAAGGACATTCTCAGCCGCACCCGGGCCCAGACCTGGCTGCACAAGGCCGCTCTGCACTATCGTGAAGGCAATCTGGCGGAAGCCGCCATGATTCTGGACGGCGAAAACGTGGAAGGCCTGGATCCGGCAGACGACGCCCGCCGACGTCTCATGCTGGCCAATATCTTCATGGCCGAGGAAGATTTTGCCGGCGCCCTGGATTATCTGCACTCCGTTCCCCTGAGCACGGACGAAGGCCGCTACGCCACTTACAACATGGGCGTGGCATTGATTCGCGGCGGTCACCGTGAACAGGGGGTAGCCCTGCTCAAATCCCTGCTGGAAGCCGGTGGCAGTTCTGACCAGGCTCTCGCCCTGCGCGATCGGGCCGCTCTGGCATCCGGCCTGACCGAATTGAGAGAAGGTAAATTGCAAAGCGCCCGTGCAGACCTGCGCCAAGTCCGCAGTGACGGTCCCTTCTCCGAAGATGCCTTACTCGCCCTGGGACTGGCCAATTACCGGGCCGGCGAGATAAAACGCGCCCTGCCCCTGTGGCTGGAAGCGGTACGCCGCAACAGCAGCCACCCCTCCGTGCAGGAAGCGCTCATGCTGGCCCCCCGTGCCTACGAAGAGCTCGGAGGTCTGCCCCAGGCCCTGGCCGGCTACCAGTATGCCGCCTCGGAATACCGTCAGGCATTGAAAGATATCCAGAAAGCCATCGACAACATCGCCAAACCCGGTTGGTCGGAAGCCTTGCTACCGGAAGACGGTAATCAGGCCGGCCTGCTGCCAGCCAATAGTGGTGATCTGGCCCAGGGCAATGAACTCTCTTATCTCTACAAGCTGTTCTCCAGCAACGCCTTTGCCCAACGCTTCGAGCACTACCGACAGATTCACCAGATCAAGAGCATGGTAGAGAAATGGCAGCAGTCACTGCCTGCGCTTCAGGAAACCTATCAAATCCAGCAGCAAAGCCTGAGCCGCAACCTGCCCCATGTGCGCGGCGAAATGACCCGCCACATGAGCCGACAGGAACAGCTGGCCCTGGCCAGTGACAAGGTCTCCGCAGCGATCCCCAACTTTGTCGACATGAGTAAACCGCAAGACGTGGCCAACGCCGAACAGGCCATCATGTGGAAGAAAGTGGATGCCATGGCACGCCAGTTCGGCACTTTGCCCGGCTCAAGCCATGCCAATGCCCTTCGTTTACGCAAAGTACGCGGCCTGTTGTTGTGGGATATTGCTCACCAGTCGATAGAACAACGGCAAAAACAGGAGCAAGCTGCTACCCAATTACGAGAAGAAAGCAGTGTTCTGGGCGAACGAATTGCTGCCGTACAACAGCAGATCCGTGATGCCACTCTGCGCACCCGGGACGACCTTGGCCAAAGACTGGCCGAGCAGACCCAGCGAATTGAAACAATAAAGCGTCTTACCGAAGACACCCTAGAGGCTCTGGAAAAGAGCATGCAGGCCGATGCCCTTGCGCTGCTATTGGCCAACCAGCAGAAACTGGCAGACCAGTTGGCCGAGGCCCATCTGGCCGTTGCCCGCCTGCAGGACTCTTCGGCATCCGACGGCAGCAAACAGAGGACAGGATCGTGAACCGATTTCGCCTGCATGGGCTGGCAGCCGCAATCATTGCTCTTGGCGGCTGCGCGTCTGCACCGCAGAACGGCACACTGGAGCAACAGGCCCGTTTCGGGGGGACAACCCTGGCGGATCTGGAAAGCACCGACATCATCATCGAAGAACAGCAACTGGAAAGTGCCAGCACCCAGGATGCATTGAACAGCTACCGGCAGGCCGCTGAGCTGTTCGACGACCCGGAGCGTCGAGCCAAGACCCTCCGGCGCATGGCGGATCTGGCCCTGTCCTCCGCCACCGAACAGGAAATGGGTATTGAAGACGCCGACAACGAGCGTCTCGAACAAAAAGTGGACAAACTCGTCTACGACAACGCCATGGAGCAGGTGAACACCACACCGGATACCGAACGCAAACTGGCGCTGCTGGATCTGGCCGGCACCATGGCGCCATCGCTGGCCGATAAGGACGTGGATTACAACACCGCCATCGCCCTGTATCAGGAATTGCTTAACAGCACCAACGACCCGGAGCAGCGCGCCGAAGCCTATTACCTGTTATCCAAGGCCTACGCCATGGATGGCAACCTGGAACAGGCTCGCGCCAGCCTGGACGCCCTGGTAGCGCAGTATCCAAACAGCGAATGGGCACTGGAATCCCAGTTCCGTCGGGGCGAAATGCTGTTCTCGGACGGTGATTACGATTACGCAGAAAAAGCCTACGCGGACGTCATCAACCGCGGCGCGAATAATGAATTCTACAGCCAGGCGCTCTACAAGCATGGCTGGAGCCATTACAAACTGGGCGACTACGAGCTGGCCCAGGCCAGCTTCTTTACCCTGCTGGACACCCTGAATGGCGCCAGTGAGCTCAATGACGACACCAGCATGGAAAATAAATTGTTCGCCGACACCCAGCGCGTGGTGAGCCTGGCATTCAGTAACCTGGATGGTCCACAGTCGGTGAAAAAATGGTTTGCTCGCAACGGCAAGCGGGATTACGAACCGGATATCTATCGCTCCCTGGGCCAGGTCTACCTGAGCCAGGAGCGCTTCCGCGATGCAGCAGAAGCCTTCGACATGTTTGTCCAGGTGTACCCGGATTCCACCCTGGCACCGGAATTCTCCAGTCTGCAGATCGACGCCTACCAGAAAGGTGGCTTCCCTACCCTGGTGTTGCCGGCCAAGGAAAAATTCATTCAGCATTATGGGATCAACAGCGATTACTGGGTCCGCCATCCCGATATTCGTGAAGAGTATGTATCGCTGCTCAAGGGCCATATTCTCGACCTGGCCGAATACCACCATGTGCTGGCCCAGAAATCCGGCAACCCGGGGGATTACCGCAACCCGGCGCGCTGGTACCAGGAATACCTGGACACCCCTCCTCCGAGCGAAGACCAGGGCAAGGTTAATCACCGCTATGCGGAAGTGCTCTACGCCGCCGAGGATTTCCCTGCCGCTATCAGCGAGTTTGAACGTACGGCCTATCAGTACCAAGGCTATGAAAAAGGCGGTGATGCCGCCTTCAACGCCCTGGTAGCCTACCAGCAGATTCTCGACAGCAACCCGGACGAGGAACAGGAAAGCAGTTGGCGGACCAAGAAAATCGCCAGCGCCCAGCAATACGGACAACGCTTCCCGGAACACCCGGAAGTCCCCAATGTGTTGCATGACACCGCCGAGGACCAACTGGCGCTGGGTGACGTGGAAGGCGCTGTGAAAACCGCAGGCATTCTGGTCAATCGACAACCGCCCCCTTCCGCCGAGCTGATGCGCTATGGCTGGGCCACCATTGCCAACGGTGAATTCGATCTGGGCCGTTTCAAAGTGGCCGAAATGGCTTACGGCAAACTGCTCGATATGCAGATGTCCGCCAAACAACGCGCACAATACCGGGAGAAACTGGCGGTCAGCATTTACCGCCAGGCCGAGCAGCAGCAGGAACAGGGTAACCTGGATATCGCCGCTGCCACCTTCCTGCGTGTTGGCCAGGCCGTGCCGGAAGCGGCGGTTCGCAAGAATGCCGAATTCGATGCCGCCACCCTGTTCATCAACCAGGGCCGCGGCGCCGATGCCATCCCGGTTCTGGAGGCCTTCCGTCAGCGCTACCCCGACGACCCGCTCACCGACACCATCCCCGACAAGCTGGCCATTGCCTACGAGAAACAGGGCAACTACACCGCCGCAGCCGGCGAGCTACAGTTGATTGCCGCCAATTACAAAGGCGACGATCCGGAGCTCTCCCGCCAGGCGTTATGGAAAGCGGCGGAAATGCAGGACCGGGCCGAACAGCCCCAGGCCTCCATTGCCCTCTACCAGCAGTATCTACAGGAATGGCCACAACCCTACGATTTCCGCTCTGAAGCGCAGTTCCGGCTGGTAGAGCTGAATCGGAAAACCGGCAACAGCGAGCGGGAAAACCATTGGCTGCAACAACTGGTGACCAGCTACCGCCAAGCCGGCAGTGAAGCCAATGACCGGGTTGCCTGGCTGGCTGCCTACGCCAGCTTTACCCTGGCAGAACCCAACTTCGCGGAATTCAAACGCATTACCCTTACGCAGCCGCTGAAACCCTCCCTGGCCGCCAAGACCGCCGTCATGAAAAAAGCTCTGGCGGATTACCAGGCAGTCGCTGACATTGGCGTCGCGGAATATGCCACCGCCGCCAACTACAAAATCGGCGAAATGTATCGGGTACTGGCCCGCGACCTGATCGCATCTGAACGCCCGAACGGGCTGGATGAACTGGAGCTCGAAGAGTACACCATGCTGCTGGAAGACAAGGCCTTCCCCTACGAGGACCAGGCTATCGACATCCTTATCGCCAATACCAATCTGGTCACCGACGATATTTATGACCAGTGGGTAAAGAAAAGCTTTGGCGCTCTGGCAGAACTGATCCCAGGCCGCTATGCGAAGTTTGAACAGGTAGAAAGCTATGTGGACATCATTTACTGATCGTGGCCGCCTGGGCGCGGCCACCGCACTGCTCGCCGTCCTGGCACTGTCAGGCTGCGCCAGCAAAGGCGGCATCGGGCTGGAGGGCTCCGGCGAGGGCGGCACCAGCAAATATGAGCAACAGAAAGACGGTGGCGCTGCCGCCGACAGTGACGCCATTCATATTCCGCCAGTACCCCATGATCCCAAGGTAGAAAAGATCGCCGAGCAGGCCATGGCGGAATATGCCCGTGCATTGCAGGCTCGAATAGCTGGCAAAGACAAGCAAGCCCTGGTGATGTTCCGCTCCCTGGGTGAGCGTTTCCCGCAACTGTCCGGCCCTCAGCTCAATGTGGGTCTGATCTACATGGAACAGGAAGACTACGCCAAGGCACAACAGGCTTTCGAACAATCCCTTGCCATCAATGATGCCAATCCCTATGCCCACAATGGGCTGGGCTTGGCATTACGTGAGCAGGGCCAGTTCGATGACGCCCGTATCCATTATGAGCGGGCTCTGGTTCTGGACCCGAAATATGCTCGCGCTCATTTCAACCTGGCGGTTCTCGCCGAGCTTTACCTGCAGGATCTGCAACTGGCACTGGAACATTTTCAGGCCTACCAGAACCTGCAGAAATTGCCGGATGAGAACGTGTCCAACTGGATTGTAGACCTGCAGCGCAGAGCGCCGGACGCTCCCAGCCAGCCAGTGGCGGACCAGGATGCCGGTAACAAGAATGGAGAGTTGAACTGATGCGCCCTTTACTCGTGATCACCGCCCTCATGTGCGCCACAGTCAGCCACGCTGAAGGCGATGGCCAGGAAGCGTCAACCAATGTGATCGGCACCCAGGAAGCCCCCACGGTGCTCAACGTGGTGCCCTGGAAGGACCGGGAGGTAAAGCTGGAGAAAAAAGATCCCACCTCTTCCCTGCTAAACCGGGTACTTGAGCCCCTGGACCAGGAGGTGTTGATGCGGGAAATCGAGTATCACCAGCTCCTTAATCAGGAGCCGGATAATGATGATCTGTTCCTGAAATAGCACATCAACCGATATCACTAGATGCGCCCACGCCTTTTTTCTGATAAAAATTGGCGCTTTGGGGAAGGTGTAGCAGCCACCACCACGGCATTGCTGCACGCGAAACAATAACACTAACAGGAATACCGCAGGAGAAGTCCATGCCAACCACCACCGCCGCCCAGAACTCTGGGGTTGTCGAGACCGCCATTACCTTTATTCAGGATGGCGGTTTCTTCATGTACCCCATTCTTGTCGTCCTGGCCCTGGGCCTTGCCCTGTCCCTGGAACGAATCATTTACCTCCAGGCCACCAAGGCAAAGAACCAGAAAACCTGGAAAGACGTCTATCCTTTGATCGCCAAGGGCCAATTTCGCCAGGCGCTGGATGTGGTCAGCAACAGCAATACAGGCATGGCCAAAGTCATCGGCTACGGCCTGGAGCGCGCCAAGACTGCCAAGCGTCATGACGATATCGAGCTGGCCATGGAAGAAGGCCTGATGGAAATCATCCCACGCCTGGAAGCCCGCACCCCCTACATCGGCACCTTTGCCAACATCGCCACCCTGCTCGGCCTGCTGGGTACCATTCTCGGTCTGATCAGCGCCTTTACCGCGGTGGCCAGTGCTGACCCGGCCCAGAAAGCCGACCTGCTTTCCGCCTCCATTTCCGTTGCCATGAACACCACCGCCTTCGGCCTGATTGCCGCCATCCCCATGCTGCTGGCCTTCGCCTTTATCAACGCCATGGCCGGCAAACTGGTGGATAGCATGGAAATGGCCTCGGTGAAATTCGTTAACGTCTTCCGCCAGGTTTCTGCCCAGCAAGAGCGCAAGAACGACGGCCAGTAAGCCGTACTTTCTTGTTTTCGCCAATCTGGTGTAAGGATCTGGTATGCGATTTCGCAGACGACGTTCGCGCGACACCGATGTGGAACTGAACATCACTGCCTTTCTGAATCTGATGGTAGTGCTGATTCCCTTTCTGCTCATCAACGCGGTCTTCGCGCAGGTCTCCATCCTGCAGTTGAACCTGCCGGCGGTGAATGAAAGCAGTCCACCTTCGGAAGACGACGAAAAAGACAAGCTGGTGCTGGAAGTGCTGATTTACGGTAACCGCTATGAAGTGGTGGACCGTAACACCAGTGCCGTCCTGAAAATTGTCGATAATCAGGGCGAGGATCACGACAGTGCCGCCCTGCATGATTATCTGGTGACACTGAAAGAAAAGTTTCCCGAGGAAACCGCCATAACCCTGCTCTGTGAGGATGACACCCCCTATGAGGTGATGATCCACACCATGGATGCCGTGCGCCTGTACAACACGCAGGTCAATGGCCAGACCATCAAGAAAGAGCTGTTCCCGAGTATCAGCATCGGTTCAGCGCCACAGGATCAGACTGGCAGTAACGGAGGTGACGCGTGAAGAAATCCGCCCGCGCCCGCCGTATGGCCCGTCACCATGGCCGCCACAAGATGGTTGCCACCCTGAACCTGACTTCACTGATGGATATCTTCACCATCCTGCTGATCTTCCTGCTGGTGAATAACAACAACGCTGCCAAATTACCGGAAGATCAGGATATTCAGCTACCGGAATCTACCGCACAGGAACTGCCCAACGATGTTCTGATCATCCAGGTCAGTGCCACTAATGTGATTATCGATGGCCGTAAAATTGCCGATACCCAAGCGGTTAAAGTGCAAGAAGAACGTACCGTCGATGCCCTGGTGGAAGAGCTGAAATTCCGGGCTTCCCGCGCTATTGCGATAAACCCGGAAGACGAACGGGAAGTGATGATTCAGGCCGACCGGGATGTGCCCTATGCCGTCATCAAGAAACTGATGCGCAGTTGCATGGAGACGCCCTACACCAAGGTCGCCTTTGCTGTCCTGAAAGTGGCAGAGGAGGAGTCTGAATGACGCAGAACAATAACAACAAACTGCGCATACTCATCGATGGTTCCCTGCCCTGGGACAAACAAGAGGGGGAAGACCGGCGCCTTTACGGCATCATTATCATTCTGCTGATTCTGTCATTGCTGCTGATGATTGTGGTGGAATCGGTCACCATCGAGAAACCGGACCCGCGTGAACAACAGGAAATCCCGGAACGTCTGGCGCAGCTGGTCCTTGAGAAGCAAAAAGAACCGCCGCCGCCGGAGCCCGAACCGGAGCCTGAGCCTGAACCCGAGGAAGAAGAGCCGGAACCGGAAGAACCCAAACCGGAGCCCAAACCGCAACCGAAGCCCGACCCCGTCGAACCACAGCGGGAACAGGCCCGGGAAAAAGCCCAGGCTCGACTGGAAGAAGATCTTGGCGATTCCCTGGCGGGTCTGGATGATATCGGCCCATTGGTGAATTCCGGCGACAACCTTCGTACCGGCGGCGATAGCGCAGCCAAGGCCGAGCGAGATCTGATCGGCAAGCGTGCCGGAACCGGCTCCGGCGGTGTGGCAACTGCCAGGGCCTCCAGCGGCGGTGGCGGCGGTGGCACCCTGTCCGCTGGCACTGTTGGCGCCGGCAAGGTGGACAGCAAGATTGCCGAATCCGGCCAGGCTGCCAGCACCAGTCGCAAGGGCAGCGATGGCAAGAGCCGTCGTACCCAGGAGCAGCTGCGGCGCGTATTCGATCGCTACGCTGGCAAGTTCAATAGCCAGTACCAGCGGGCGCTGCGCAGCAACCCGGCCCTGCAAGGCACTGTGGTGCTTTACCTGGTGATTGCTCCCAATGGCGATGTGCAGGATGTGAAAGTGAAATCCAGCCAGCTGGGCGACAGCCAACTGGAACGGCGCATCATGCTGATTGCCAAGGGCATGAACTTTGGTGCCATGAATGTGGAAACCTGGAAGGGAGACTACAAGTTGAACTTCTTCCCCAACTGATCATAACGATCGGCCATAAAAAAGCCCGGCTCAAAAGGCCGGGCTTTTTTGTATCCGTAGGGTGCACTGAGCCTAAGGCGAACTGCACCGATCCGGCGTTTAATGGTGCAGTTCGCCTCAGGCTCAGTGCACCCTACTTTATCCCCTGCCCATTAGAGAGACCTTAAAGGTAAAACGAATCTGTCTGTCAGATCAGTTTATCCAGCGCTGCGCGCAACGGTTCCGGGATCGATACCGGTCGACCGCTTTCCCGATTCACAAAAACGTGCACAACAAAACCGGTCGCCTTGGCCGGCCCTTCAGCACCGAACAGTGCCAGGCCATAACGCACTGAACTGTTACCCAACTTGTCCACCTTCATGCCCACTGACAACGAGTCCGGGTAAGCAGCGGCTTCCAGATAATCACAACCGGAACTGACCACATAGGCGATATGCTCGCCATCATGAATATCCAGGCCGCCGCGCTCAATCAGATAGCGGTTGATGGTGGAATCAAAATAGCTGTAATAAACCACGTTATTGATATGGCCGTAGATATCGTTGTCGCTCCAGCGGCTGTCCACCGGGCAGAGATACCCATACGCATCACGACCAGGCCGGTTGCCCTTCTCTGCCATCAGTACACCGCCTTGTAGATCGCCAGAGCATCCGCCTCGGAGACTTCCCGTGGATTGTTGATCAGCAAACGCTGCTGAAGCATTGCGTCCGCTGCAAGAGTTTCCAGGCTATCTTCGCTAACCCCGGCATCGCGCAGACGCACGGGCAATCCAACCGCATGGATCAGAGCCTCCAGCGCCTCAATCAGTGCCTCGGCACCACCTCTGGCATCAGTAAAACTCCGATCACTGAGAATCGGCGCCAGCTCTGCGTACAGAGGCGCAGCCGCCTCGGCATTGAATTTCAGCACTTCGGGCAGTACCAGGGAGTTGCTCAAACCATGGGGAATATGAAAATGCCCACCCAGCGGATAGGCCAGCGCATGCACGGCGGCCACCGGAGCATTGGCGAACGCCTGCCCGGCCATCATCGCTCCCAGCAAACAGGCTTCACGGGCCGCCAGGTTGCTGCCATCGTTCACTGCTGTCACCAGGTTATCGCCTAACAGGCGCAAGGCCTCGCGGGCGAGCATATCCGAATAAGGATTTTTCTTGTGAGCACTGGTGTACGCCTCGATGGCATGGACCATGGCATCCACACCGGTGGCAGCCGTCACAGGGGCCGGCAGGCCGAGGGTCAGCTCCGCATCCAGCACGGCAAGATCCGGTAGCAGGGAGGGTGCTACCACACCCGCCTTGGTGGTAGCACCGGTAGTCACAATAGCGACCGGGGTAACTTCCGAACCGGTTCCTGCCGTGGTGGGCACCTGTATCAACGGCAGGCGCGGCCCTGTGGCCAGGCCTACCCCGTAGATATCGGACAGTTGCTGACTGGCATCCGGATGCGCCAGCAACGCCACCAGCTTGGCCACATCCATGGATGAACCGCCACCGAACCCAATCACAAGGTCAGCTTTCGCCTCTCTGGCCTGCCGCGCTGCATCCAGCACAACCGTATCGGCTGGATCAGCGCTGACCTGATCGAAGATGGTCAGCGACATACCGGCTTGGCGAAAACTGTCTTCCACCGGGCCAAGCAGTGGCGTGCTGCGGATACCCGGATCCGTGACCAGCAGTACCCAGCTGGCTCCACGCTCCTGACACAGCCCGGGCAGACGGCCGGCGGCGCCCGCCTCTACCAGCACACGATGGGTGGTTGCGAATTCGTAACCCGGCATGATGACTCTCCTGAAATGACGTGCCGATTAGGGCATCAATGCTAGCACAGGCGGGGATGGCGAATGACGCCGTGGGGGCCGCGATTTGCGTCGTGGCTACCAGCAGGAAATCATTTTTTCCCACAGAGGGCACAGAGTTTACTGAGAAGAGAAAAAACGGGGTCAGGCTGGAAGCTAGCCATACACTCAGGAAGAACGGTAGCCCCGAGACGGAACGCCTAGCGTTCCGTCTCGGGGCTGTTTCCTGGTTAACTGATAAAGTAGCTGTGCGCGTTCTCGTTGATCTTGTCGCTCACATACTGAGCCAGCGCCTGCACGGTCCACTGTACCGGCGCCGTCATGGGTTCGGGGATCAGGCTGGCATCAGCCACGAACAGGCCTGCTGTGCCATACACCTGCCCCGTGGGCGCCACCACCGCCTCGTAGGGGTCAGACCCCATCCGGCAGGTACCATGGGGGCTGAAGCTGTTGGCCCGGAAGGTGTACATGCCTTTCAGGCCGAAATCCACCTTGTCCAGGGTTTCATCCAGCGCAAAGACCGAATCCACTTCCAGGTTCTGGAAGGTAGGCATGTAGACCTTTTCCGCGCCGCCGGAGAAGAAGATACGCGCCGCCAGAGCAGCAGACGCCTTCATATTGTTGAATTCTTCCCGGTTCGGGTTCCAGTGAATGGTCTTGTCGCCGCTATAGGCGTCCCCGGACCATTCCACGTATCCCCTGCCCTGGTCCGTGCTGAACGCATTCACACCGGCGTAGTACTTGTAGTTCTTCATGAAGTCGATATGGGCCTTGCCCGCCTTCATGTCACCCTGAGCCAGCAGGGATTCCGGCTCTGCCAACCCCGAGAAGATGGTATAGCCATCGGTGCGGGTGAATTCATCCACCTGCACCCCGACCAACGCACCGCGGAAGCCATAAAGAGGCTCCTTGAACTTTCCCAGTACCTGGGTGAAGGGCTGAATGGACAGGTTGCGACCCAGTTGGCCACTGCGATCTTCCACCTGACTGCGCTGCATGATCAGCGGTGTATGGATAGCGCCAGCGGCCAGTACCACCATGTCCGCATCCACCTGCATGTCGGCCACGTGGGCACCGCTGTCCGGGTCGGTAATTCGCGCTTCGACGCCACGGGCACGACCATCACGGGTAAGCACGCGTACCACTTCGGTATCCGAGAAAATTCGTGCGCCATGGGCGGCAGCCCAGGGCAAATGCGTCACCAGAGAGCTCATTTTCCGGTCAGAAGGACAACCGGCCAGGCAGTGCCCGGTCAGCGCGCACTGCTTCACGTTGCGCTGGGCCGGTTTCCAGGAAAACTCCATTTTCTCGCAGCCCTGGATCACCTTGTGGGCACAGGCATTGATTTCATGAGCCTCGTTGATATGGATCTGCAACTGGTCGGCCACACCATCCAGGTAAGGCCGGAATTTTTCCGCCGACAGATTCTCCAGGCCATACCGGCTCGCCCAGCCATCCAGCACTGCATCGCCGGGCTCTTCCATCACGCAGGCACCGATCACCGTGGAACCCCCAACACAGGCGCCCTGGACGAAAATGATGTCCGCCGTGGTATTTACCTGGCCGACCTGATCCTGATAGATCTTGGTCATGGTATCGCCCAGGTGTTCGGTAAACTGGGAGCTGGGGTAATAGCGGCCGGATTCCAGCACCAGTACATCGCGACCGGCTTTGGCCATTTCATAGGCCACAATGGAACCGGCAGCACCAGAGCCCACCACCACCACATCGGTTTTCAGGGTGAAGCGTTTGCCCAGGTTTGCATCCAGGGCCACATCCTTTGCCTCGGTGACGGGGACACCGTCACGGGCGACACGTACAAAAGCCATAATTCCCCCTGTCAGGCTCGCGGCAACGGTGCATTACCCAGACGCCGCACGCCCCACACTTCGGTCACCGGGCCATGGTATTCCAGCCCCGGCCAGGTGCGCTCATCACGCCAGTAGTTCAATGCCACCAGCGCTTTCAGCGTAGTCATCAGGCCACGCTCGAAGAACGACCCTTCCTGCATGGCGTTAACGTAATCGAGCGCCTTGTCATCGGAGAGGGAGGTGAACTGGCTGAACTTGAAGCTGACCATGGGGCGGTTGTTGAACACCCAGATGCCCAGGCCGAGCAACTCGCGGGTCTGCTGGGGCATACGCTGGGTCATGGCGTCCACATTCTTGACCGTCGGCACGACCTCGGTACTGGATGGCAGCCCATAACTGGCGGTGGGTAGCATGACCTCGGTCAGGCGGGTGATAACCCGGGCTTCGTCCTGATTGAGGCTATGATATTGCAGCGCTTGCGGGGCATTTCGTCGCCCGAACATACTGGCACAACCGGAGGTAACTGCGGCGCTGGCAAGCACGGAGCTGCGCAAAAAACTGCGACGACTCAACGGCTCCAGACCGGCCAGAAAGCCGGGCAGCGGCGCACGCTTGTTGTTATTCATCTAACCCTCTCCTGGGCAGACCCTGTTCCTTTGGGTCCTTGTTGTTATTGGTGGAGCGGTAATTTCTAGTGACCTGTATCCGTGGCTTCAGTGTGGATGCATGGCGCAAGAATTTGTTGTCACAGGCAATTTTCTGAAGAAGCGGCGTATCAGGCAATACGACCGACTGAAGAAAATTGTCTGTGGCGGCAAAGGCTTACGTCAGGCGCCGCGATGAGGCCACGGATGCAGGTCCCAGTCTATAACAAACCGTTACAAACGCCAAAGCCCCAGTGACCGGGAGCAACCGACATCCTGTCAGCCACCCCCGGGCAGGCTGTTGAAGGCACTGAATCAGCCCATATGGCGGGCAATGCGTGTCGCCAGGGCATACACGGTGATCTGAGGGTTAACGATGATAGAGGTGGGTAACAGGCTGGCATCGGCCACATAGAGGCCGGGTACATCATGGCTTTGGCCATTGGCGGCGACCACACTGTGGTCCGGGTCCGCCCCCATACGGCACGTACCCTGTGGATGGTAGCTGACCATGCGCAGATGCTGGGGCTGGTTTTCCAGGCTGTCCACCTGGCTGTCGATATCGGCCTCGCTGCGGATGACACGCTGATCGCTGGCAGGCACATAGACTTCGCTGGCTCCAGCAGCGAGATGCAACCTGGCGGCGGCCTTCAGCGCCCGCTGCATGGAGGGGAAATCGATATCACTCAGCTGGTAGTTGATTTTTTTACGCTCGCCATCCCATTCGATGCTGCCCACATTGTGATCGTGGATCAGCGTCACCAACCCGGCCAGATATTTGGCATTGGCCATATAATCCATAAACGGCTTGCCGGTGCCAGGTTCTGCGGCCATGGTCAGCTCTACCAGCCCTGCCCCGCCATCTTCCAGCACAAAGCCACCCTTGTCCGGATGCATAAATTCATCCACATAGACCCCCAGCATGGCCCCACGCCAGGGGTACACCGGCTCCGGGTAACGGGCAGGCACATACAGGGAGGGGTGGCAGGCAAAGTTTCTGCCCACCTGTCCGGACCGATTTGCCAGCCCGCTCTTGAGCAGCAGCAAGGGGGTCTGCACTGCCCCAGCGGCCAGGATGACACGGGGCGCAGACACGGACAGCGTTGCCGCCACCGTGCCGTCATGGCGGGTAATGATCGCCTCCACGCCACTGGCCTTACCCTCGCGGGTGAGGATTTTTTCCACCCGGGTATCCGCGTATATCTGCGCCCCATGAGCCGCCGCCCATGGCAGATAGGTCACCAGCATGGATTGCTTACGCTCGGTCTTGCAGCCGGACAGGCAATGTCCGGTAAGGCCGCACTGGCGGATATTGCGCTTGAGCGGTTTCACCGACCAGCCCAGTCGATTGGCACCAGCGCGGATCAGACGACCATGCCGAGGAATTTCATGCTCACCGTTATCATGAACGGCCAGGTTCTTTTCCACTTCGTCGAAATACGGCGCCAGTTCGTCAACGGTGAGTTCATTCAGCCCGAAATCCCGCTGCCAGTCCTGCAGAATAAAGTCCGGGGTTCGGAAACAGACACAGCC
Source organism: uncultured Alcanivorax sp. (assembly GCF_947258575.1). GTDB lineage: Bacteria > Pseudomonadota > Gammaproteobacteria > Pseudomonadales > Alcanivoracaceae > Alcanivorax. The sequence continues at coordinate 280,338 of NZ_CAMYIV010000002.1, read as the reverse complement.
GTTGACTACCGTGGAGCCTCCCACACAGGCCCCTTGAAGCACCAGCAAATCGCCGTCGCTGTTACTCTGACTGCCATGATCCTGATAGAGGGTGTCCAGGCTGTCGGTGAAATTCTCGGTGAAGTCCTTGGAGGGCACATAAGGACCTGCCTCCAGCACCAGCACTTTCATTCCCCGTTTGGCCAACTCATAGGCGCTGACTGCCCCACCAGCGCCAGACCCGACGATCACCACATCGGCTTCCAGCTGCAAATGGTCACGGGTAACATCACTGGCCTGGTGGACTCGCAAGCCGGAAGCCTGCCATTTCACTTCGCTCATGCCCGCGCCTCCCCATCAGCAACACTGTCAGGCAGCGGTGCATTACCCAGGTATTCCAGCCCCCACTTGTCACTCACCGGTCCATCGAACTCCGTGGGTGGCCAGGTGGCGGAATCCTGCCAGTAGGCACTATAGACGAGCTGCTTGATAACCGTGGCCAGGGTCCGCTGGATCACATTGCCCTGGCCCCAACTATCGAAATAGGCCCGGGCATCGTCATCATTCAAATCGACAAAACGGCTGCCTAGCGTGAACACCGCAGCGTTATCAAACAGACCCAGGCCGGCCGCCACCTCCTTTCGCGTCAGTGGGTGCAAATGCCCCAACAGGGTTTGCACATTCTGCACAACTGGCACCTGCTCGCTGGGCAGCAAAGTGGTGCCATCAACGGGCAACAGTACCTGGCGTGCCCGGTTGAAGAGATGGTATTCCGCCTCGGACAGGCCTTGTGCCCAGGCCGGAGCCGCTTGCTTGTCCAGAGGGGAGCGGCGCAAGAAGGCGAAGCCCCCGGCGGCCACAGCCGCCACACCTGCGGAGCCCAGCAGGCCCCATTTCAGAAACCGCCGGCGGGCCATGCCCTGTTGCCAGATGGCGGAAACCCGCCGCGCCTGAAGCTGGCTTTTCATGGTCTGTCCTCAACGCAGAAACACAGCCTTGAAGCTACTCAAAAGACCACATGAATACAATGTGTTTACTCTGACAGGGAGGCTTGACCGCACAGAACAAGCGGCCAGAAAGGCGTATCAGGAATCGCTGTGATGGGGGCGCGCCACCGGCACGCTGGGGCCTACCGCCACCGGATCCTGGTGGATAATCACATCCGCCGCCGGATAGGCCTGCCGGATCCCCTGCTCGATACGCTCAGCCAGGTCATGGGCCTCACGCAGCGACAGGTTCTGATCCATATCCACATGTAACTGAATAAACTGGGTGCGGCCAGACTGGCGGGTACGCAGGTCATGAAACCCCAGTGCCGGGGCGTGTTCCGCCACAATGGCCCCGATTACATCACGCACATCACCGGGAATCTCCCGATCCAGCAGCAACTGAATGGACTCGCCGGCAATCGACCAGGCGCTGTAAAGAATAAACAAGGCAATCACCAACCCCATGGCGCCATCCAGCCACAGAAAACCATACTGGCTGACCACCAACACCAGAATGATCCCGGCGTTTACTGACAGATCTGACAGATAGTGAAGTGAATCAGCCTCAATGGCGGTTGAGCCGGTCTCTCTGACCACGAATTTCTGGATCAGCAGCAGTCCGAAGGTCAGCGCGATGGAAAACACCATCACTGCTACCCCCACGGCATTCTGCTCAATCGGTTGCGGATCCATCAGTTTGAAAACGGACTGCTGAATCAGGAATATTGACGAGCCGGCAATGAAAATTGCCTGCCCCAACCCCGCCAGCGCTTCAGCCTTGCCATGGCCAAAGCGGTGCTCTTCATCGGCAGGCACCAGAGAATAACGAATGGCAAAGAAATTGATCAGCGAGGCCAGCGAATCCATCACCGAGTCCACCAGCGATGCCAGCAGGCTCACCGAGCCGGTCATTAGCCAGGCCACCGTCTTGGCCGCGATCAGCAGCAACGCCGTAAAGATTGATGCCAATGCGGCAATCATCAAAAGGCGGTGTTCCCGGCGGGTTTCACTGGTCATGGATGGGTTCCATTGGTAAGCAGAGGCGTTATTTCTTGGGCAAGTAGGTGAGCGGATCTACCGGTTTGCCATCCTTGCGAATTTCAAAGTGCAACTGGGTACGGAAAGTACCAGTGGCTCCCATGGCGGCGATCTGCTGTCCTGCCTTTACCGCATCTCCTTCCTTGACCAGCATCCTGTCATTGTGGGCATAGGCACTCAGCCAGCGATCACTGTGTTTGAGAATCAACAGATTGCCGTAACCGGTCAGGCCACTGCCACGATACACCACTCGCCCATCCGCCGCTGCCACTACCGGGCTGTTGGTTTTACCGGAAATGGCAATGCCCTTGCGGCCATGGTTGTCACTGGAAAAGGTTTCTACCACCTGCCCGCCTGCCGGCCAGCGCCAGCTCACCGGGCCCACCGTGGAGCCTGCAGAAGCAGTCGCAGAGGGTTTGGGCGCAGGTGTTTTTTGCTGCTTGGCGGGTGCCGGTTTGCTGGTGGGTTTGTCCTGGGCTTTCGGTGCCGGTTTACTGGTACTTGAGGAGGCCGATGAAGTACCGCTGGAGGGCGCTTTCAGCGCCAGGGAAATACGCTGCCCCGGATAGATGGTATAGGGCGCCGGAATCCTGTTGGCCCTGGCCAGCTCACGATAGTCCCAACCATAACGCCAGGCGATGGAATATAAGGTTTCTCCCCCGCGCACTTCATGGGTGCCAGCGGTGACCTTGCTGGTTCGCGGCTCTTGACCATAGATATCAACGACCGGTGCAAAGTTTCCCGCACTGCAGCCGCTTACCATCACGAAGATCAATGCCGTCGCCAGGACACGCATCAGAATGAGTCGCTACCTGTCGGGTGTTGGCACGCCATTAACCACTCCCTCGAAATGGCACCGGATTACGGTACCGGAAATTCAATACTTACGAATCCTGCGCAACATTATGCACTGGCGCCAGCCGATACAGTAGCCACACCAGCATTGCCGCGACCAGCGCGGCCAGCAGGGCCAATGCCAATTGCGAACCGTCACCGGTTTCACTGGCATATTGCGCCGGTGACAACCAACGATCTTCCAGACCTTGTTCACCCGATACCCGCCAGGGCCACAGCTTCAGCAACGACCCGGCCATGAACCCGGCCAGCAAGGCCATCACGGTGTCGTGATATCGGTGCAGGGTCCATTTGAGCACATGTACAAAACTCAACAGCCCGATGGCACAGCCGGCCATAAAGGCCAGTAACAACGGTATCTCACCTTGCTTCACTGCCTCCAGCACCGGTTGGTACATTCCCAGTAAAAGAAGGATAAAACTGCCGGAAATGCCGGGCAGGATCATGGCGCAGATGGCGAGCATGCCGCTGAAGAAGAACACCGTTGCACCACTGCCCACCGCTGACAGCGCCGGCGCCAGCCCGATGGCCACGGCAATGCCAGTGCCCGCCACAAAGGCGGCGATCTGCACCGGGCCCCGCTTTCGCAGGGGTTTCAATACTAGGAAGATGCTGGCCAGAATCAGGCCACTGAAGAACGCCCATACCGGCACCGGGTGCGTGTCCAACAACCAGGTTATCAGACGGGCCAGCACGGCAATACTGGTGAATATTCCCGCCAGCAGCGTCACCAGAAACGTCAGATTGGCCTGTTGCCAGAACGCCACAACGCCTTGCTGGTGCCATACCTTCAGCAAACGCGGCGTCAGCCCGCCCAGAGTATCGATCAACTCTTCATAAATGCCGGTGATCAACGCCAGGGTGCCACCAGAGACCCCAGGCACCACATCAGCTGCGCCCATGGCCATGCCGCGAAAGAAAATACCGGGTCGAATCATGTTAGTCCTTGAAAAGAGCTTCTAGCTTCTAGCTTTCAGGGTGGGGCTCGCCCCAAACGAAGCGCGACCCCTAACTAAAGAAAAGTGCTTGTTTTACTCGCAGCTAGTAGCTAGTAGCTGCCCTACCGCATCACCCCACGCTGGAATGGCACGAAGCGGACAGCATCCAGTGATTGCACATGGAACTGGTCGCCATCACGATCGACCACAGTAAGGATCTGCTGACGATCACCGCCCACTGGCATCACCAAACGGCCACCGTCTGCCAGTTGTGACAACAGATCATCAGGAATGTCCGCACGGGCGCAGGCAGCCAGGATCGCATCAAAGGGGGCTTCACTCTTCCAGCCAAAGCCACCATCCGCGTGTTTGAGCTGTACCCGAGCCAGGCCCAGCTTCATCAAACGCTTGCGCGCCTGATCCTGTAATGGCCGGATGCGTTCCACGGAATAGAGGGCGTCACAGAATTGGGCCAGCACTGCCGTTTGATAACCACAGCCTGTGCCGATCTCGAGCACCTTGGTTGGTCTGCCGTTGGCGATCAACAATTCGGTCATACGTGCCACCACCCAGGGCTGGGAAATGGTCTGTCCGTGGCCGATGGGCAATGCCGTATCGTCGTAGGCCTGGTGTGCCAGAGCTTCTTCAATAAACAGGTGACGCGGCGTATTGCGGATGGCATCAAGCACACGTTCGTCACTGATACCGGCATCACGCAGCCGCTGCACCAGACGATCCCGGGTCCGTGCAGAGGTCATGCCGATGCCACTAAGTTGGATATCCATCTGTACTTCTTTTGCCTCTGGATGTGCCTCTCGGCGGATCACTCAGGGTTAACCTGCGGTTTGTGACTCAGGTTTTATTATTTCCGCCATGACTGTCGTGGCAAAAGCGCCTGTGGGCAGCGTAAACGCCAGCTCCAGGCACACTTCCCCTTCCCTTTCAGTTTGCCAGGACCACTGCAATTCCCGTACCGGCAACCGTGTTGCCCGGCGGGCTTCGTCAACGCCGACGCGGCACAGGCCATCAATTACGGTGGCGTAGGGTGCGAGTATTTGCTGTTCCAGTTCCCGGCAAGGGCCAGATGATGCCATGCCCGGCACCCCCGGCAAAGGGGCGGTTGGATGAACCTCACCGGCAATCACTCTTTCGTAGGCATCTGTGTCGTCGTCCGCAGGGAACAGGCCGCGGCTCCCTTGCGGCTGCAGCAGATCACCGGCCAGTACCCGGTCCCAGCATTGTCGGTTAACGCGCTCGGCAAGGACCTGGTTGAATAAGTCGCTGCGCACCGCTGACAGCCACAGGCCGCGCAGCGCTTTCTTGCGCGGCGCTTCACCCCCACACAACCACTCAGTTCCCCGCACCAGGTTACCGGCACCGCGACCAAAGCGTTGTTCACCAAAATAGTTGGGCACGCCCTGACGCTCAATGGTGGCCAGTTGTTGTTCCAGCTGCTGGCGATCCCCCTGGAAATCGGTGACACGAAGCACAAAACCGTTGGCACGATGAGTACCCCGGTTCAGCTTGCGGCGGTGGCGAAGGCCTTGAAGCACCCTCAGCCCTGGCGGCCAGTCAAACTCAGGGTCTGCCTTGCCGGGCAGATGCAGGCTGAACCACTGGCGGGTAATGGCATGCTTATCTTTAAGCCCGCTGTAGCCTACAGCCAGGCGGTGCACGCCCGCCTGTTTGGCCAGTAACAACGCCACATCCTCGGTGTTCCAGCCGGTCTTCTCAATCTCCAGCCACAGGTGCTCGCCCTCGCCTTCCGGGCGCACATGCATGTGCTCGAATACCTGAAAGTCCGCCGGGGAAGCTTTCAGCACCCCCGTGGATGCCGGGCCGCCATGGGCGCAGGGAAGACTCATCGAGACTCCACAAGTACCACGGCCTGCACCGCAATACCTTCCTTGCGACCAGTGAAACCGAGTTTTTCGGTGGTCGTCGCCTTGACGGAAACCTGCCCCACCTCGCAATCGAGCAGATCGGCAATGCGCTGGCGCATGGCGCCAATATGAGGAGCCAGTTTAGGGGCCTGGCAGATGACGGTGATATCCGCATTGCCCAATTGCCAGCCGGCCGCGGTCACATCCTGATAGATCGCCGCCAACAAGGTGCCAGAATCCGCGCCCTGCCATTGCGGATCGGTGTCCGGGAAGTAGTGACCGATATCCCCCAGAGCCAGAGCTCCGAGCAAGGCATCCGACAGGGCATGCAGGGCCACATCACCATCCGAGTGAGCCTTGAGTCCATGGCTGTGAGGGATCGCCACACCGCCCAGCATCACGTGGTCACCGTCTGTGAACGCATGCACATCGAAGCCCTGGCCGATACGAATACTCACAGCATGCTCTCCTCGTCGCCCAGCTGGCAGGCCAGATAGAAACGGGCCAGTGCAAGATCTTCCGGGACGGTAACCTTGATATTGTCACCATGCCCCGCCACCAACGCCGGACGGCGTCCCACTCGTTCCATGGCAGAGGCTTCATCGGTAATGCCGGTCAGATCACCCTGCAGGGCATCGTGCAACGCACGAGCAGGGAACAACTGCGGCGTCAGCGCCCGCCAGATACAGTCACGATCCAGAGTGGCGGCAATATGGTTGCCCTCATCGGCCTGCTTGATGGTATCTACCACCGGCAAGGCCAATATAGCGCCCTGACTGTCGGTCTGGTCGAGCAGGTTCTGAATGTCTGACAACCGTACCAGAGGCCGGGCCATATCATGAACCAGCACCCAGGCGTTCTCTCCACCCAGCTCCAGCGCCCTGGCGACGCCGTTGCGCACGGATTGGGCCCGAGCGGCTCCGCCACTGACAGTGGCAATACGCGAATGCGTGGACACCCCCAGCGTCGGCCACCAGGGATCCTGAGCGGATACGGCTACCAACACCCGGTCGATGGGGGCAAACGATAACAAACGATTGAGGGTATGCTCGGCCAGGGTCTTGCCGGCCAGTGACAGGTACTGCTTGGGAAAACCCGCCCCCATGCGTTCACCGATACCGGCAGCCGGTACCACCGCAAAGAGAGGGCCGTTAATGACAGGATTCACTCACCGCCCCGGGGTTGTTCGAGAATCAGGAAAAAACTTTCACCGTCGCGGATCATGCCCAGATCCTTGCGGGCGATCTCTTCCACCGCTTCGGTGCCCTGCTTGAGATCTTTCACATCGGCTGCCATCAGCCGGTTGCGTTCGTTCAGTTTGGCATTGCTCTGCTTGAGTGTGGCCACCTCTTTTTCCAGTGTCGCCACATGACGCAGACTGCCCTCACCAAACCACAGCCGGGCCTGCAGGCCAACAAATACCAGAGCCAACAGAGCAATCACAATCTGACTGGCGGGAGACAGCTGCATGGCCTCCCGCTTGCCAGATTCCGTCCCTGCCCTGCTGGTTCTGGTATCCGGCATCATTTAACCGAGGAACTTGAACTCTTTGCGACCATGGTAGGCAGCACGCCCCAGTTCCTGCTCGATGCGGATCAGGCGGTTGTACTTGGCCACCCGGTCGGAGCGGCACAGAGAACCGGTTTTGATCTGCCCGGCGGCCGTAGCCACAGCCAGGTCGGCAATGGTGCTGTCAGCAGTTTCACCACTACGGTGGGAAATCACGGCGGTGTAACCGGCATCCTTGGCCATCTTGATGGCATCCAGAGTTTCGCTGAGAGAACCGATCTGGTTGAACTTGATCAGGATGGAGTTGGCCACACCCTCATCGATGCCTCGCTTGAGGATTTTGGTGTTGGTTACGAACAGATCGTCGCCTACCAACTGAATCTTTTTACCCAGCTTATCGGTGAGGATTTTCCAGCCATCCCAGTCGGATTCATCCATGCCATCTTCAATGGAGATGATCGGGTAACGGTCGCACAGCTCAGCCAGATAGCTGGCGAACTCTTCAGAATCCATGCTGCGCCCTTCACCGGCCAGCACGTATTTACCGTCTTTGTAGAATTCGCTGGCTGCGCAGTCCAGGGCCAGGGTCACGTCATCACCGGCCTTGTAGCCAGCAATCTCGATGGCTTCCATGATCGCTTCCAGAGCCGCCTCGTTGCTGGGCAGGTCCGGGGCGAAACCACCTTCGTCACCCACTGCGGTGTTCAGACCACGCTTTTTCAGCACGCCTTTCAGGGCGTGGAAAATCTCGGCGCCATAGCGGATTGCTTCAGCCACCGTGGGAGCCCCCACCGGCTGAATCATGAACTCCTGGATATCCACGTTGTTATCCGCGTGCTCGCCACCGTTGATGATGTTCATCATCGGTACCGGCAGGGAGTATTCGTTGTCATCGTCCTGCAGGTCGGAAATGTACTCGTACAGGGGCTTGCCCTGATCCACTGCAGCGGCTTTGGCTGCAGCCAGAGACACTGCGAGAATGGCGTTGGCGCCGAACTTGGCTTTGTTCTCGGTGCCGTCGGCATCGATCATGGCCTTGTCCAGGGCCTTCTGGTCGCCGGCTTCCATTCCTACCAGCAGTTCCCGGATGGCGGAGTTCACATTGCCAACGGCCTTGGTAACGCCCTTGCCCAGGTAACGGGCCTTGTCGCCATCACGCAGCTCCAGCGCTTCGCGGGAACCGGTAGAGGCACCACTGGGGGCACAGGCACTGCCGGAGGCGCCGGATTCCAGAATCACATCAGCTTCGATGGTGGGATTGCCACGGGAGTCGAGAATTTCGCGGGCTTTGATGTCAACGATCTTGGACATGACAGTCAATCTCTCTTCAATCAGTTGTTTTCAAAGGCAGGCAGTGCCTTGACGGTATTATCCAGGGTTTGCATTCGTGTCAGGAATGGCTCCAGACGGTCCAGACGCAGGGCGCAGGGGCCATCGCATTTGGCATTGTCCGGGTCCGGGTGGGCTTCCAGGAACAATCCGGCGATGCCCTGGCTGATGCCGGCAAGACCGAGTTCAGCCACCTGAGCACGACGACCATCGGCGCTGTCCGCACGACCCCCTGGCTTCTGTAGGGCATGGGTCACGTCGAAAAACACCGGGTAGTTGAATTGTTTCATGATGCCAAAGCCGAGCATGTCCACCACCAGGTTGTTGTACCCGAAGCTGGAACCACGCTCACAGAGGATAAGCTGGTCGTTACCGGCATCCTCGCACTTGTGCAGGATATGACTCATTTCGTGGGGAGCCAGGAACTGGGGCTTCTTGATGTTGATGATGGCCCCGGTCTTTGCCATGGCCACCACCAGATCCGTCTGCCGGGCCAGAAAGGCCGGCAACTGGATGATATCCGCCACCTCGGCCACCGGTGCCGCCTGATAGGGCTCATGCACATCAGTGATCACCGGACAATTGAAGGTTTGCTTGATCTCTTCAAAGATCTTCAGCCCCTCTTCCATCCCCGGCCCCCGGTAGGAGCTCAGCGAGGAACGGTTGGCCTTGTCGAAGCTGGCCTTGAACACCCAGGGAATGCCCAGCTTGCTGGTCACTTCCGCATAGGCTTCCGCCACCTGCATGGCCAGATCACGGGATTCCAGCACATTCATGCCGCCGAACAGAGCCATGGGCTTGTCGTTGGCAAATTCCAGCTCGCCTAGCTTGATGGTCTTCTGCATAACAGGTCCTTAGTGTGCTTTCTGTTCCGCCAGGGCCGCAGCCACATAGCCCCTGAACAGACCATGCCCATCACGAGGCGTGGACGTAAACTCCGGGTGGAACTGACAAGCCACAAACCAGGGGTGGTCTGCCACCTCGATCACTTCCACCAACTCGCCATCCGTTGAACGGCCAACAATCTTGAGGCCGGCGGCTTCCAGTTGCGGCAAGTAATTGTTGTTCACTTCATAGCGATGACGATGGCGCTCGATAATACTGGTATCACCATAGCACTCGGCGGCACGGCTGCCCGCCTCCAGAATACATTCCTGGCCACCCAAACGCATGGTGCCACCCAGATCGGATTCCTTGGAACGCTGTTCCTTGCGACCGTCTTCCGTGGTCCACTCGGTGATCAGCCCTACCACCGGGTCCGGCGTATCCGGACGCAGTTCGGAGGAATGCGCGTTTTCGATACCGGCCACGTGACGGGCGTATTCGATTACTGCCAGTTGCATACCCAGGCAGATGCCCAGGTACGGCACCTTGTTTTCACGGGCATAACGGATGGCAGCGATCTTGCCTTCCGTGCCGCGATCGCCAAAGCCACCGGGGACCAGGATGGCATCCAGGTTTTCCAGCACCCCAGTGCCTTCGCGTTCAATATCTTCCGCATCCAGATAAAGGATATTCACCTTGGCCCGGTTGCTGATGCCAGCGTGGATCAAGGCTTCATTGAGTGACTTGTAGGCATCGACCAGCTCGATGTACTTGCCCACCATGCCGACGGTGACTTCGCTTTCCGGATTCAGCTGGGCTTCTACCACACGATCCCATTCGCCCAGATCCGGCTCCGGCAGATCCAGGCCGAACTTCTCCACCACAATGTCATCCAGGCCCTGTTCGTGCATGCCACGGGGCACCTGATAGATGGTTTTGCAATCCGGGGAGGAAATCACCGCCCGCGCTTCCACATTGGTAAACAGGGCAATCTTGTCGCGGGCACTCTGCGGAATCGGGTCATCTGCCCGGCACACAAGAATATCCGGCTGCAGGCCGATGGAGCGCAGCTCCTTCACGGAATGCTGGGTGGGCTTGGTCTTGATCTCACCTGCAGTGGCGATATAGGGCACCAGAGTCAGGTGCACCAGCAAGGACTGGCTGGAGCCCAACTCCACACGCATCTGCCGTGCCGCTTCCAGGAATGGCAGGGACTCGATATCCCCGGCGGTACCACCGATTTCCACGATGGCAACGTCCGCATCCCCCGCCCCTTCGCGGATCTTCAGCTTGATCTCGTCGGTAATATGGGGGATCACCTGCACGGTGGCACCCAGGTACTCACCGCGGCGCTCCTTGTCCAGCACGTCCTGATAGACACGGCCGGTGGTAAAGCTGTTGCGACGACTAAGGCGAGTGCGAATAAAACGCTCGTAGTGACCCAGGTCCAGGTCGGTTTCGGCGCCGTCTTCGGTCACGAATACCTCACCGTGCTGGTAAGGGCTCATGGTGCCGGGATCCACATTAATATACGGATCCATTTTGATCAGGGTGACGTTGAGGCCGCGGGCTTCCAACAAAGTGGCCAGGGATGCTGAAGTGATCCCCTTACCCAAAGACGACACCACACCGCCGGTGACAAAGATGAAACGTGACATGCACTCACCAGATTGCTAGTGGGTTGGTAGCACTCTCACCAGTGTAACCGGCACCAATAAAAAAACACCCTGCACGCATGACACGGGCAAGGGGCTTTCTGAATCGGGTTGGCCAGCTACGCAAGTGATGGTTGAACACCTGAAAATTCAGGGGCTTGCGCTACATCAGGACGGGAGAAAATGTTAACAGAAGGCGCCCCTCGCCTCAATCGGAATCGCTCTCGGGAGCGTAAAAAGTGGTGCCGGCTGATGCACGGCGCAGGACTATCCTGAAGGACTCAGTCGTTATTTCATCTACCGGTGCCACTTTCGATGCTCAAGGAGTTGCGGGTGCGGGTTGCGAAATGGGAAACCGGCCCGGCCTTTGGTAACTCGCAACTGCCATCCTGGGCAGGTCTGAATTAGCCAGGCTGCGCCAGGTGATCGGAATTCCCCCCCCGTGCCCCCGGTGTCAGTCGCCCTTACAGGCGGCCAGCACCTCGGAAAACGGCGCCCCCATCTGTGAGCCGAACGACGGGTGTCGGGCCAGGCGGGCTCGGCTGGCTCTGGGGCTGGTGATGCCGCAGAGAAAGCGGGCCAACTGCCGGGGCGTGGTCAGGGCCTGGTGGTTTTCCTCACGCATGGCGTGAATCACTGCCGGGTCCGGTGCACGGTGGCGACGGGACGGCAACTGCGGCTGTTCGCCGAGGCAGGCGCTGCACTGGCCGCAGGGCTGCGCGAGAGTCTCGCCGAAATAGCCGACCAATGCCTGCTGGTGACAATCACCACTCCCCGCCCAGTCACACACCTGCTGCAAGCGCTGGATATCGCGCTGCTCACGCAGGGCAAACTGCTCCTGCATCCGCACGATCAAGGGCTCACTTTCCGCTGGCGGGTTGAGCATTCGATACCCCTGACGCACACCGGCCACCCGTAGCTCGATCATCTGCTGCTGTTCCAGATAGTTCAGGGCATTGAGGATCCGCAATCGATCATCGCCCAGTGTCTGGGCGGCGTCGATGGGCCGCAAGGTCAGCCAAACTCGACCCTCCTTACCAGTGGCAAACAGGCGCTCCAGAAAAGCGGCCCGCTCCGGGTTGAAGCCGGCAAGAATCTCTTCCCTCGAACCCTGGAAAGCCACCTTGTATTCGGTATAGAACGGCGCCGTAGCGCGGATCACCCCTTCCAGTTCCAGGTAGGTCAGCAAGGTGTTGATGACCAGAGGCCGCACATCGAACTGCCCGGACAACTCATGAACGGCAAGGTCGAATTGCCCCGGCTGCGACAACAGCCAGCGAATCAGGGCAGCCAGCGACTCACCGTCCGGTGTATCCCCATAGGTGAAATTCTCCAGCACCGTCAGGTCATCCCGGTTGGCAAGCAGATGGCAATGGGAGGATTGTCCGTCGCGACCGGCCCGGCCAATTTCCTGCATATAGTTTTCCAGGGATTTGGGCAGGTTGTAGTGATAGATCGCGCGAATGTCGGCCTTGTCGATCCCCATGCCGAAAGCGATGGTGGCAACCACGATGTCGGTCTCCCCGGCCATGAACGCCTCCTGCACCTGATGGCGGGGCTCATCTTTGAGCCCGGCGTGGTAGGCCTGGGCATTAAATCCCTGTGCCTGCAAAAAGGCCGCCACCGTCTCGGCGGTCTTCTGCAAAGTCACATACACGATAGCGGGTTCAGCAGGCCGACTGGTGAGCTGATCCAGCAGGTACTGATCACGCTCGGCAGTACGGCAAGGGCGCACCGCCAGGGCCAGATTGGGACGAAAAAAACCGGTCTGAATATGATCCGCCCCGGCGATGTCGAAACTATCGCAAATCTGCTCTGCCACCTGCGGGGTGGCCGTGGCGGTCAGCGCCAGCACCCGGCCCACCTTGAGATCCCGGGCCAGCTGCGCCAGCTTCAGATAGTCGGGTCGAAAGTTATGCCCCCACTCGGACACACAGTGCGCCTCATCCACTGCCATCATGCTGATAGACAGGCGCTTCAACCGGGCCAGGAAACGCTCATTGGCGAGACGCTCCGGCGCCACATAGAGCAGCTTGATAGTGCCTTCGTCGAGACCTTGATAGATGGCCTGCAACTCTCCGGCGTCGACACTGGAATCCAGTCGTGCTGCCGGAATATTCAGGCGATTGAGCTGGTCCACCTGATCCTTCATCAGCGCAATCAACGGCGACACCACCAGCGTCAGCCCATCCAGCATCAATGCCGGCAACTGGTAACAGAGGCTTTTACCGCCGCCGGTAGGAAACACCGCCAACGCCGAGCGGCCAGCCAGCAGCGCGTCGATGACTGCCTGCTGACCGGGACGAAAGGTCGGGAGCTTGAATGTTTGTTGCAGTAATTGTTGCGCGTCTTGCATGGATACTCTTTTGGCTAATCAGGCGAAGTTCGGGGCACGCTGGCCAGGGTCATGGCTGCCTGCTTGCAGGCCCATAATCCAAAGGTACAGACCTGAAGTCCCCTGCTATATCAGTCAGCGTTGATCAAATCTGTAGGACATTGGCCAATCTGGAACGCTTCGTAGGGTGCACTGAGCCTAAGGCGAACTGCACCGTAAAACAGGCTGAAGGCCTCGCGGAGCAACCATCACTTCACATGGCTAACGAGAGTCCGGCAACAAAAACCATTCTTCACAGCTTGCTGCCTCTTCGCCATCCGCCAACCCTACCAGCGGCACCGATACCAGCGTCTCGCCCCGGTATAACAGTGGCCACTGATGACGCTGCCAGGGAGGCACGCCGGCCGCTCGCCACAGTTCCTTGATGCGCTGGTGCATGCCATTACGCAACAGACGGGCGCCACCAGTGAAGGGGCGCAGGGTGAGGTCACCAGGCGGGCGCATCAGGCTTACCCCGCCCTCCTCGGCCGTGGTCGCCAATCGCCAGAATGGCAGCGGGGGCGGGGGCGAGTCCGCCGACCAGAGCAACTCGCCCTGCCAGGGCGCCAAGGCGTCGCGGGGAAGCAAATACAAGGCCCCCTGAAACAAGCGCACTGCCCAGTGCCCCCATTCCACCCTGGCCTGGCTGTCTTGGGCGGCACCCCGCAGGGCCAGCAACTCGGCCAACACAGCTGCACTGGGCGCGCTGGCACCGCGACGATGAAGCCACCAACGTAACAGGTTTCGCTGCCGGGGCGGGCCTAATGCTGCCAGTGCCGCCAGTGGAAACTGTTCACTAACCCCACCGGCGTCAGCATCCTGTTGCGCCCTTTCGTCCAGCAACTCACGGGCATCGCCCATGTGCTGGGCAGTTCGGGCCAGAATTTCATCGGCCCCGCGCCAGCGCTGACGCAGGGCCGGTAAAATGCTGTGGCGCAGATAGTTACGGCGCAGGGATTGATCCTGATTGCTGGGATCATCCTGCCATTGCAGCCCCTGCTCATGGGCATGGCACTCCAAAACAGATCGGGGTTGGTCCAGCAGGGGACGCCATACGGCTATTCCCTGACGATGATCCAGGGCACGCATGGCGGCAAGCCCTTGCACACCCGCGCCACGCAGCAAGCGCAGCAGCAGGGTCTCGGCCTGATCATCGCGGTGGTGGGCGGTAATCACGGTGGCACCATCCCGGTGGGCGTCAGCAAACAGGGCCTGGTATCGCGCTTGCCGGGCCCCGGCTTCAATGCCCTTGCCGGCCTCCACCCGCACAGCGATTACCTCACAGGGCAACCCCATGGCTGAGACGACCTGCTGGCAATGTGCCGCCCAGTCACCGCTGTCAGGCTGTAATTGATGGTTGATATGAACCACTCGCAGGCGCGAGCCAAAACCGGCTTCCACCAGCAGGTGCAATAATACGGTGGAATCCAGGCCGCCACTGAAGGCAAGCAACAACGGCCCCGGTGGGGCCTGCTGTGCCAGATCAGAAATCAGGGGAAGGTTTGCCATTGGGAATCAGATTATCACGCTTGCCGGAACCGGGTTTTAGCAAAAAGGCGCCGCCGCCTTCGCTATGCAAACCTAGCTTCCCACAGCAGCGTGACGGGCGGCTAGAGGACGGCCGGCAGACGGTTATTCGTCGGCGGTAGCGCTGACGACATTGCCGTAGCTCATCAGCCGGTCGTAGCGGCGCTCCACCAGTGCTTCAACCTCCAGAGTCTTGAGCTCATCGAGTTGCTTGACCAGCGCCTTGCGGATGGCATCCGCCGCCTGGTCATAATCACGATGAGCGCCACCCAGCGGCTCCTTGATGACCTGATCGACGATACCCAACTCGTGGAGTCGGCCCGCGGTGAGGCCCATGGCCGCCGCGGCTTCCGGGGCCTTGTCGGCGCTGCGCCAGAGAATAGAGGCGCAACCTTCCGGGGAAATTACCGAATAGGTAGAGAATTCCAGCATCTGCAGGTGGTCACAGACACCGATGGCCAGCGCCCCGCCAGAGCCGCCCTCACCTACCACCGTGGCGATGATCGGTACTTTCAGCTGGGACATGACGCGCAGGTTGCGGGCAATGGCCTCGGACTGGCCGCGCTCTTCCGCATCAATTCCCGGGAACGCCCCGGGAGTATCGATAAAGGTAAGAATCGGCATTTTGAAACGCTCGGCCATCTCCATCAGACGCAGGGCCTTGCGGTAGCCTTCCGGCTTGGGCATGCCGAAATTGCGACGCACCTTCTCCTTCACTTCGCGCCCTTTCTGGTGACCGATCACCATCACCGGCTGACCGTTCAGGCGGGTAATGCCACCAACGATGGCCGGATCATCGGCAAAGGCACGGTCCCCATGCAGTTCATCGAAATCAGCGAAAATCCGCTTGATGTAATCCAGCATGTAAGGCCGTTTGGGGTGACGGGCCAGTTGCGAGATCTGCCAGGCACTGAGGTTGCTGAAAATGTTCTCGGTAAGCGAAATACTCTTTTCCTGCAGCTTGGCCACTTCCTCGGAAATGTTGACCTCGCTGCCACTACCTACCAATCGTAATTCCTCGATCTTCGCTTCCAGATCTGCGATGGGTTGTTCAAATTCGAGGAAGTTCGGGTTCATATCTCTGAGCCTGTTTATGGTGTTTTGCTGGCAACGCCGGGAAAAATCGCCCTCTCTGGCGCATGGCTGGCAGAATCGTCATCCCTGATCCCGCCGGAATTGGCCTGCACAAGTGTAGCCGTAACCGGATGACAAGGTCGAGACGCGAAGCCCACGGCTAGGTTGCAAACTGTTTCAGGGAATAAATCAGCTTCTAGCTTTTAGCTCGCAACTAGAGGCTAGTAGCTAGAAGCTGCTGTTAATACTCCATCCGCACTGCATCTTCGCCGAACTGCACTCGCAGCTCCTCTACCAGGGACTCGTGGGGGCTGATTTTCCAGGCCTCGCCCATCCAGAAGCTGGCAGCGGCGATGGGATGGTCCAGATCCAGCAGCACCGGGGTGCTCCCTCCCTGGTACGGAGCCAGCGTCTGTTGCAGGCGTCGGGGCAGCCCGTCGGATACCGGCACCGCCACACGCAGTCGCCGGGCGAAGGTTTCCCGGGCCTGGCGCATGTCCATGATTTCATCGGCGATGAGATTGAAACCGCCAGTATAGTCATCGTTACGGACACCGCCCTTGAAGATCAACAGGGCATCCTTTTGCACAAGATCCCCGTATTCAGCAAAGGTCTTGCCGAACACGGAGACTTCAACACGCCCGGTCTTGTCATCCAGGGTGACGAACGCCATACGCTCGCCGCTGCGCTTGCTGCGGGTTATACGCAAAGCCACCACCAGGCCGGCCACCGTTGCGGCCTCGCCTTTACCGGTGGGTAGCAGCGAGTTGAGCCTGGCGGAAACGAACTGGCGCACTTCGCTCTCATACTGATCAATGGGGTGGCCGGTGAGAAACAGCCCCAGGGTGTCACGCTCGCCGTTAAGACGAGTGTCGTCGTTCCATGAGCGGGCCGGTTTCCATTCCACGGCCGTGGCTGGACTTTCGTCCACCGCACCGAACATATCCATGATGCCGGCGGCCTCATTACGGGCATCCTGGTCGGCGGCGGCGATGGCATCGGGCAAGGTCGCCAGGATCGTGGCGCGGTCATGGAAGCTGGATCGCTTGTCGGAGGAAGGGGGGCCCAGCTTGTCCAGCACCCCGGCTCGCACCATGGCTTCCAGGGAGCGACGGTTGATCTTTTTCAGGTCGATACGGCGGCAGAAATCGAACAGGTCCTTGAAGCCACCACCGTCGGCGCGGGCGGACACAATGGCCTCGATAGGCCCCTCGCCCAGTCCCTTGATGGCGCCCAGACCGTAAACGATGTCGCCTTCCGGGTTCACCGTAAAACGGTAACCGCAGGAGTTCACATCCGGCGGCAACACCTGCAAGCCCATGGTCTTGCACTCGTCGATGAAGGTCACCACCTTGTCGGTGTTCTGCATATCGGCCGAGATGGTAGCGGCCATGAATTCCGCCGGATAGTGAGCCTTCAGCCAGGCGGTCTGATAGGCCACCAGTGCATAGGCAGCCGAGTGGGACTTGTTGAAGCCGTAGCCGGCAAATTTTTCCACCAGGTCGAAGATCTTCATGGCCAGGTCCGGGTCAACGCCCTTGCCCTTGGCACCCTCTTCAAAGATGACCCGTTGTTTGGCCATTTCTTCCGGCTTTTTCTTGCCCATGGCCCGACGCAGCATGTCCGCACCACCCAGGGTGTAGCCAGCCAGCTCCTGGGCGATCTGCATCACCTGCTCCTGATACAGGATGACCCCGTAGGACGGCTTGAGAATCGGCTCCAGCCATTCGTGCTGGTACTGCGGATCCGGGTAAGCCAGCGGCTCGCGGCCGTGTTTACGGTTGACGAAGTTGTCCACCATGCCGGATTCCAGTGGCCCCGGCCGGTACAGGGCCACCAGTGCAATGATGTCTTCAAAGACGTCGGGCTTGAGCTTCTTGATCAGCTCCTTCATGCCCTGACTTTCCAGCTGGAATACGGCGGTGGTATCGCCTTTCTTGAGCAGGTCGAAACTGGGCGAATCATCCAGCGGAATATGGTCGATGTCGAGATCATCCAGCCCTTCCCGCTGACGTTTGACGTTGGCAGCCTTCACCGCCCAGTCAATGATGGTCAGGGTCTTGAGGCCGAGAAAGTCGAACTTCACCAGCCCGGCGGATTCCACATCGTCCTTGTCGTACTGGGTTACCAGGTTGGTGCCGTCTTCCTCACAATAGAGCGGCGCGAAGTCGGTCAGCTTGCCCGGTGCAATCACCACGCCCCCGGCGTGCTTGCCCACGTTCCGGGTCAGGCCTTCCAGTTTCAACGCCATTTCCCAGATTTCGTTGGCGGAGTCCTTGTCGGAGTTCTCGTCGCTTTCCAAAAACTCGCGCAGGGTTTCTTCCTGCTCAAACGCCTTTTCCAGGGTCATCCCCGGGGTGGGCGGGATCATCTTGGAGAGCCGGTCTGCCAGGCCATAAGGCTTGCCCTGCACCCGCGCCACGTCGCGCACCACCGCCTTCGCCGCCATGGTGCCGAAGGTGATGATCTGGCTCACCGCATCACGGCCGTACTTGTCGGCCACGTAGTTGATCACCCGGTCGCGCTT
The DNA here is from genome assembly GCF_947258575.1 of uncultured Alcanivorax sp. GTDB lineage: Bacteria > Pseudomonadota > Gammaproteobacteria > Pseudomonadales > Alcanivoracaceae > Alcanivorax. The sequence continues at coordinate 261,836 of NZ_CAMYIV010000002.1, read as the reverse complement.
CTCCATGCAGAAATCCACATCGAAGTCAGGCATGGATACCCGTTCCGGGTTAAGGAAACGTTCGAACAGCAGGTCGTAGCCAATGGGGTCGAGATCGGTAATCTTGAGGGCATAGGCCACCAGCGAGCCGGCACCGGACCCCCGCCCCGGCCCAACCGGCACCTCGTTGTCCTTACCCCACTGGATGAAGTCGGCAACGATCAGAAAGTAGCCGGGAAAGCCCATCTGGTTGATGATATCCAGCTCGAACTTGAGCCGGTCGTCATAGTCTTTGCGCTTGCTCGGGTACTCCGGGTCATTTCTGTCCAGCAACACCGCAAGGCGGTCTTCCAGGCCATCCCGGGAAAGCTTTTCGAAATATTGCTCAATGGTCATGCCATCCGGGATCGGGAAGTCCGGCAGGAAGTTTTCGCCCAGGCGAATATCCAGGGTGCAGCGACGGGCGATTTCGACGGTGTTTTCCAGCGCTTCCGGCAGATCGGAAAACAGCGCCGCCATCTCATCTTCCGATTTCAGGTACTGCTCTTCGGAATACTTCTTGGGCCGGCGCGGATCCTCCAGGGTGTTGCCATCATGGATGCAGACGCGGGCCTCATGGGCCTCGAAATCCCCCCGGCGAATAAACCGTACGTCATTGGTCGCTACCACTGGCAGAGCCAGTTCTGCCGCCAGAGCCACGGTGGCGTGCAGGCAATCTTCATCCCCCGGCCGGGAGGTGCGCTGGACTTCCAGGTAGACACGATCACCATAAACAGACTGCAGCCAGCGAGCCTGCTGGCGCGCCAGGTCGGTTTTTTCGGCCAGCAACAACTGCCCCACTTCACCCTGGCTGGCGGCGGACAGCACGATTAACCCCTCATGGAGTTCTTCCAGCCATTCTGCCTTGACCAGAGCCCTGCCCCGGTCCTGATTGGTCTGCCAGGCGCGGCTGATCAGCAAGGTCAGGTTCTGGTAGCCCTGTTCGTTCTGTACCAGGAAAGACAGCTTTGCCGGCTCTTCGATATGGGCGCTTTCCACCCACAGATCCGCCCCCATCAACGGCTTGACCCCAGCATTCATGGCTGCGGAGTAGAACTTGATCATGGCGAACAGATTGGAATCATCCGTCACGGCCACCGCCGGGATGGCCTGGCTGGCACAGGTCTTGATCAGTTCCTTGACCCGCACGACCCCGTCCACCAGGGAATAATCGGTGTGCAGGCGCAGGTGGACAAAACGGGGGTCACTCAATGGGGTGTTCCTCAGTGTTGCTGTGTTCGTAACGTATTTCGGCAAGCCGCCCCGGTCAGTGCCAGGTCAAACATGGACGCCGAGAATTCTGGCCACCGGCGCAAAGGAGCGGCGGTGTTGAGCCAGAGCACCATGTTGTTCCAGCGCGGCCAGATGCACCTTGGTTGGGTAACCCTTGTGGCGATCGAAGCCATACTGGGGATGTTGCTGGTGAAGCTGCTGCATTTCCCGGTCGCGAGCCACCTTGGCCAGAATGGAGGCTGCGGAAATGGCTGGCACCCGGCCATCACCTTTCACCACCGCCTCTGCCGGACAGACAAGCTCGGGGACGCGGTTACCGTCCACCAGCACGGCGTGCACGTCAAGAGGCAAGGCAAGTACCGCACGCTGCATGGCCAGCAAGGTGGCATGGAAGATGTTCAGCTCATCAACTTCTTCCGGTTCAGCGCGCCCCAGCGACCAGGCCAGAGCATGAGACTTTATCTCAACTTCCAGCTGCAACCTTTTCTTTTCACTGATTTTCTTGGAGTCAGCCAGACCGGGGATCGGGCGCGCAGGATCCAGCACCACTGCGGCGGTCACCACCGCTCCCACCAAGGGACCGCGACCGACCTCATCCACACCGGCCACTCGCATACCCGGCTGCCAGCGAAACACGGAAGGAATGAAAGGCTCGGCCAGGGCGTATTCGGAAAACGGATCCATCAGCTGCGCTCCAGCAGTTGGCTGACCGCATCCGCCGCTTTTTCACTGGCACCACCACGCAGCTGTTCGTGCACGGCACGGAAGCGGGACTTGAGGGCATCAGCCTGATCCGGGTTATCGAACCAATGGCCCACGGACTGCACAATGGCGTCGGTGGTCAGGCCGTCCTGGATCAGCTCGGGGACCATTTGTTCGCGACAGAGCAGGTTGGGCAGCGACACGAATTCGCTCTTCACCAATCGACTGGCGATGGCATAGGTAATGCTACCCACCCGGTAGCCCACTACCATGGGTTTACCCACCAACAGGCCCTCAAGGGTCGCTGTACCAGAGGCCATCAGAATCACATCTGCCGCCGCCATCACGGTACGGCTTTGCCCGTCTACCAGGGTGACCGGCAAATCCGTCGCTGTATCCAGCAATGCCTGAATCTGTTCACGGCGGGCACTATTGGCTGCGGGAATCACAAAGTGCAGATCCGGCCGCCGAGCATGCAGGGCCAGCATGGCATCCAGAAAGGCGGGCATCAGCTGCCCCACTTCCCCGCCCCGGCTGCCTGGCAAGACTGCCAGAATGTCGGCACTTTCCGGCAGACCAAGCTCGGTACGCGCCGCCGGGGTATCCGTTTCCAGGGGTACACGGTCCGCCAGGGGGTGGCCCACAAACGCCACCGGCACCTGGTGTTGCTCGTAAAAGCGCGCTTCGAACGGCAGCAAGCAGAGCATCAAGTCGATGCTGCGCTTGATGCCCTTGATTCGGCCCTGCCGCCACGCCCACACCGAAGGGCTCACGTAATGGACGGTTTTCAGACCCTGTGCGTGGAGGCGTCGTGCGATGGGGAGAGTGAAATCCGGCGAATCAATGCCGATGACCACATCCGGGCGCTGTTCGAGCAGGAAGCTCACTAGCTGTTTGCGCAGGCGCAACAGTTCCGGCAGATGCGCCAGCACTTCGGTAATTCCCATCACCGAGAGCTTTTCCATGGGAAACAGGCTGGAGAGACCAGCGGCGGCCATTTCCTCGCCACCGACACCGATAAATCGGGCCCCCGGATAACGAGCCTGCAGGCCCTGCATCAATCCTGCACCAAGAATATCGCCGGAGGCTTCTCCGGCGATCAGGGCAACAAGCGGAGCGTCCTTGCTGGCTTCCATCTCAGCGGGTGATACCGCGTTCGGATGCCTTGAGCGAATCAATAAGCAGTTGCAGCTCGTCGGAGGCTTCCATGGCTTCCATCTCTGCCAGAGCCTGCTCCAGGGTCAGCCCCTGGCGATACAACACCTTGTAGGCGGTACGCAGAGACGCGATGGTCTGTTTGGACCAGCCACGGCGTTTCATACCCTCGAAATTCATGCTGCGAGCCTGGGCCGGGTTTCCGGACACCATCACGTAGGCGGGAATATCCTTGAGTACCAGAGAGCAACCGGAGGTCATGGCATAGGAGCCAATCTTGCAGAACTGATGAACCCCTGTCATGCCACCCAGAATCACGCCATTACCCACATGGGCGTGCCCGGCAATAGAGGCATTGTTGGCGAAAATGCAATCATCACCCACCATGCAGTCATGGGCTACATGCACATAGGCCATCAGTAGATTACGGCTGCCGATCCTGGTCAGGGAATTGTCCTGAATGGTACCGCGATGAATGGTCACCGACTCACGGATCACATTGTCATCACCGATTTCCAACCGGGTTGGCTCACCCTTGTACTTCTTGTCCTGGCAGTCTTCACCCACGGACGCAAATTGGAAAATATGGTTGTTCTTGCCAATGGTGGTCGGTCCCTTGATGACCACATGAGAGGCAATGACGGTACCGGAACCGATTTTTACATCGGGGCCGATGACCGTATAGGGGCCGACCTGCACATCCTCTGCAAGCTCCGCGGCCGGATCGATAAGGGCGGTCGGATGTATCATGGAATTTTCGCTTTATTCTGCTGTAAATACAGGGAGTATACGCCAAACCGTTATGGCATATGCCGCCCGACTCAGACCTTCTGTTCAGCCACAAGCATTTCGGCACTGGCGACGATCTTGCCGTCAACCTTGGCCTCACAGGCGAACTTGAGGATGTTGCGTTTGGTCATGATGAACTCGGCACTAAGGTGCAGCGTGTCACCCGGCACCACACGACGCTTGAAGCGCGCGCGGTCAGTGCCAACCAGCAAATAGATAAAACCGTCGCCAGGTTTCTTGTTCTCGGTAACAAAACCGAGGATTCCCGCCGCCTGAGCCATGGCCTCGATGATCAGCACACCCGGCATGATCGGTTCATGGGGAAAATGACCATTAAAGAAGGGCTCGTTAATGCTCACGTTCTTGATCGCTTCAATGCGCTTGCCGGGCTCCACATCAAGAACACGGTCAATCAGCAAAAAAGGGTAACGGTGCGGCAGGTATTCCCTGACCGCCTGAATATCCATCATCATGTGTTCCACACAGGCAAGTGCCGCAATACGCGGTCGTTAATCGCTTGAACGTTCCAGTTTGCGCACACGGCGAGCCAGATCATCAAGATTTCGGAAGCGAGCCACATTTCGACGATAGCGACTCTGGGTATCCACGGGTAACGCTGAGCCATAAGTACCAGGCTCTTTGATGGAACTCGACACCAGTGACATGGCCAGTATCTGCACCTTGTCACAGACTTCGATATGCCCGGCAATCCCGGCAGCCCCGCCGATCAAGCAGTAGGCGCCGATTTTGGCAGAACCGGCAATACCGGCTTTACCCGCGATAGCCGTATGGTTCCCGATCACCACGTTGTGGGCAACCTGGATCTGATTATCCAGAATCACACCATCACCAATCACAGTGTCTTCAATGGCACCCCGATCCACGGTGGTACCGGCGCCGATTTCCACATCTGCGCCGATGATGACACCGCCGACTTGATGCAGCTTGGTCCAGCCGCCGCCATTGAAGGCGAAGCCGAAACCATCGCCGCCAATCACGCAATTGGCATGTATGATAGTGCGCGGGCCCAGTGTCACACCATGATAAATTGTAACATTTGGCCAGATCTTGCACTGATCCCCGATCACCGAACCGGCGCCCACCACGGAATTGGCCATGATCACGGCCCCCTCGCCTACCGTTACACCGGCATCGACCACCGCATTGGGGCCGATGGAGGCGGAATCGGCAATCCGGGCCTGCGGATCCACCACGGCAGAGGGATGAATGCCCGGGGTTGCTACCGGCGCGGTTTCGAAAAAGGCACTGGCCCTGGCAAAACTCAGATACGGATCTTTCACGATCAACGCAGCCACCGGGCAGAACTCCCGCTGGGACTCGGGGATCAGCACCGCAGCAGCCCGCGTCTGCTCCAGGAAGCTGCGATATCGGGGATTCGCCAGAAAGGTCAGCTGGCTGTCCGTGGCAGATTGTATTGTACCCAGACCGTCCACCGGCTGGTCGGGATCTCCGACCAGCTCGGCGTCCAGCTGCCGGGCCAGTTCACCGAGAGTCAGCATTACTTCATCTTGTTCAGTTGTTTGGTTACCGCTTCAGTGATATCCAGATCCGGCTTGGTGTAAATCACTGCCTGGGCGCTGACAACCAGATCCAGGTTTTCTTTCTTGGCCACTTCGGCAACGGCACTTTGCAGCTTCGGCTCCATTTCCTGCAGCAGTTCACGCTGGGCATCGTTGGCACGCTTTTGCAGTTTGCGCTGCAGGCTCTGGATCTCGATCATTTTCTGCTGACCTTCGGTCTGCATCTGCTCTTGCTGCTCGGAAGACATGGTCATGCCTTCTTTCTGCATTTTTTCCTGCATCTTTCCCACTTCCTGACGCAGGCTGTTGAGACGCTGCTCATCGGCACCCAGCTCTTTTTCCAGTGCACTCATGCGGGATTTCACGTTGTCAGCAGCCTGCAGCGCACCGATGGGGTCAATCACGCCCACACGACTTTCAGCCATGGCGAGTGCCGGCAACATTACAGCAAAAACAGCAATCCATTTTTTCATCATTATTAAACTCCTAAAAAGTCTGTCCCAGAGAAAATTGGAAAACTTCCGTATCATCGCCGGACTGGTCATTCAGTGCCTTGGCGAGGTTGAAACTGAGCGGGCCAATCGCTGTCAGCCAGGTCAGGCCTACCCCCACGGAAGTACGCAGGTCTGTAGCTTCGAAGTCGGCCACAATGTCACTGCGTTCGGTTTCAAACACGTTGCCCGCATCGGCGAACAGGAAGGTTCGCACGCTTCGGGATTCCGGCGCAAACGGCGTCGGGAAGATCAGCTCCAGGCTGGCCTCGGTGAGCAAGTTGCCACCGATGGGATCCGGGTCCGGGTCACGGGTGCCGTTGAGGAAAAACGCCAGCCCTTCAGAGCGCGGGCCCAGGGAACGCGATTCATAGCCCCGCACCGAACCGATGCCACCGGAGTAATAGTTCTCGAAGAACGGCAATACGGCATCGTCACCGTAACCATCCCCGTAAGCCACATCTGCCCGGGTACGCAATGTCCATCGCTGAGTGATCGGGAAATATTTCTGGCCGTTCCAATTCAGTTTATAGAAGCCATAGTCCGAGCCGGGGACGGCAACTTCCAAGCCAAGGCTGCTGGACCAACCGCGATCCGGCAACACACCTCTGTTCAGCGTGCTGGTCTGCAAGGAGGCATTGAGCTTGTACTCGTTAAACTCGGTACCTTCCTTCTCCAGGAAGTTGAAAATATCCACGGCAACGAAATCACCGGTGGTGATATCGGTTTGCTCATAGGTGCCACCGAAACTCAGCCGTGAATATTCAGAAATCGGATAACCGAAGGTCACCGAGCCACCCAGACGATCGGCCGCGTAGGAGGCTACCGAGGTTTCATCAAAATCAATTTTGGAATAGAACAGGCTGAAACCACGGCTCACACCGTCCAGGGTGTAGTACGGGTTGTAATGGGAAAAGCTGTAGGAATCGCGGATATCCGAACGGCTCAGTGCAAAAGACACCCGGTTACCGGAGCCACGCCAGTTGTTCTGGGTGACATTGGCACCAAAGATAAACCCGGAGGCATCGGAGAAACCCACATTGGCGCCGATGGAGCCAGAAGGCTGCTCTTCCACCTTGTATTCCACATCTACCAGGTCTTCGGAGTTCGGCACACGGGGAGTGTCAGCTTCCACCACACTGAAGTAGCCCAGACGCTGCAAGCGCTGCCGAGACAGGTCCACCAGGGAGGTATTCGCTGGCGCCTGTTCAAACTGGCGAAGCTCACGACGCAGCACTTCATCATCGGTTTTAGCGTTACCGCTGAAGTTGATACGGCGCACGTATACCTTGCGCCCAGGCTCCACATAGAACGTCACGTCGACGGTGTTGTCTTCATCGTTGGCGTTGTGGTCACGGCCGTTGACCTCGGCAAAGGTATAACCCTCATTGCCAAGACGGCGCTTGAGCAGATCATTGGTGTAGGTCACCAACTGCTGGCTGAACACCTGCCCTTTTTTGACGATCAAGAGGGGCTCGAGCTGCTCCTCGCCCACCACCAAATCACCTGCCAGGCTCACTTCATTGACGGTGTACTGCTCACCTTCCGCCACATTGACCGTGATAAACACGCTGCGACGGTCCGGAGTCACGGACACCTGGGTGGATTCGATAGAAAAATTGATGTAGCCACGATCAAGGTAATAGGAGCGCAACCGCTCCAGGTCACCGCTCAGTTTCTGCCGGGAGTATTTGTCATCACCCTTGATGAACGACCAGAAGCCGGTGGAATTCAGTTCGAAATCTTTCAGCAGTTCCTCGTCATCGAACAGATCGTTGCCGACGATATTGATATCGCGAATACGAGCGGCCTTGCCTTCGTAAATCTCGATCTTGAGTCCGACCCGATTACGAGGCAGCGGCACCGATTCGGTCTTGATATCGGCACCATAACGACCCTGGCTGACGTATTGGCGCTCCAGCTCACCGGCGATCGCCTGCAATGTGGAGCGCTGGAACACCTCGCCTTCGGCAAGACCGGCTTCGGTTAGCCCCTTGCGCAGGTTTTCCTCGTCGATGGACTTGTTGCCTGATAGTTCGATGCGGGCAATGCTGGGACGCTCCGCGACCACCACTACCAGATCATCGCCATCGCGACCCAGCTGAACATCCTCGAAGTTGCCAGTGGCAAACAGACGCTGAACCGCATCAACAATCTGATCGCGGTCCACCGTGTCACCTGCCTGAATCGGCAATTCCGCATAGACCCGCTCCACAGGCAGGCGCTGAAGCCCTTCCACACGTACATCGTGCACCTTGAATGGCACCAAGGATTCCGCGTTCACCCAAGGTGCCAGACACAGGCAGGCTACCGCCAACAGGCCCTTCAGGGGGCGGTTTAGTTTGTCCCCAAATATCATGAAAACTGCTTCACCAAGTCGTTGTAAATGGCCAGTAGCATAAAGCTGATCACTAGCGTCAGCCCTACTCCTTGCGCGGCCATAAGAAACCGCTCCGGTAAACTGCGACCGCGAATCATTTCAATGATTCCAAAGAAAATCCAGCCGCCGTCCAGCATGGGTACCGGGAGCAGATTGATAATACCGAGTGTGATGCTCAGATAGGCCAGCAGCGCCAGAAAACTGGCAATGCCATAGGAAGCACTCTCCCCAGCCACCTGCGCAATGGTAATGGGGCCGCCCAGATTATCCAGGGACAACTTGCCAGTCACCAGTTTTACCAGGCTTGCCCAGACCACTTCGCTCTGTTCCACAAAACGTTCGGAGGCCGCCACAATGGCACCGCCCGGGCCGAATTGCTGCTGGTAAATTCCGCCCATGGCTACGCCGATACGGCCGAAACTCTGCTCTCCTTCTGTGACTGTTTCCGGGGTGACAGCAAAACGCCGTATTGCCCCGTCTCGCAGCACAGTGAGCTCCAGAGTCTGCCCTGCAGACGCCATGATGGTTTCCTGCCAGGCCTGCCAGCCGCTGAGCGGCTCGCCGTCCAGTGCTATCACCTGATCACCGACCAGCAAGCCGGCCTGATCTGCAGCACTACCCCCGACAACCTCGCCAATCAACACCGCCTGACTGATGCCAAGTGCATCCAGTGGCAGCTTCTCCAGGTCCGCAGACCAGGGCGACGTATCCAGCTCGCGCACCGCCGTATCACCGGATGCGGTGGCTACTGTCACCGGCAGTTTTTCCTTTTCTCCCAGATGCAGAATCAATTCGTTGTAGAAAGGACGCCAGCCCTCAACAGCGGTACCACCCGCCTCCAAAATGCGATCTCCAGGGGCAAAGCCGGCCTGTTCCGCCACCGTCCCTGGTGCCACCGGCCCCACCACCGCCTGCATGCGACTCTGGCCGAAGCCGACCATCAACAGCCAATAAATGAGCAGGGCTAGAATAAAATTGAATACCGGGCCAGCGGCATAGGTAATCACCCGTTGCCAGGCCGGTTTGCTGGAAAACTCGCCCGGGTCACCTTCGGCAGTTTCATCTTCACGGGCATCCAGTGGCTTCACGTAGCCACCCAGAGGGATCCCGCTGACGACCCATTCAGTCCCTTTTTTGTCAGTAAACCGGAACAGCTTGGGGCCAAAGCCCACAGAAAAAGTCAGCACACGAACGCCAAACGCACGCATGGCCAAAAAGTGACCCCACTCATGGAAGGCCACAATAATGACGATGGTGACTACAAAAGCCAGAAGCGTCAGCATTCGCGTTCCTTGATCAGTCGGCAGGCCATTTCACGAGCCTGGCGGTCGATTTCCATCACAGCATCCACATCCGTACAGGCGGGTGAAGCCTGCTTTTCCAGTGTCAGTTCCACGACCGCCGGGATGCCCATAAAGTCCAGCCTGCCAGCCAGGAAAGCGGCAACAGCTTCTTCGTTGGCCGCATTCAATACTGCCGTGGCTGTGCCTCCGGCGCGCATGGCATTCCTCGCCAATCCCAGGCAGGGAAAACGCTGCAGATCCGGCGCCTCGAAATTCAGTCCGATGAGGGCAGAAAAATCCAGGCGCTGGGCGCCGGATTCCACCCGCTCTGGCCACGACAAACCGCAGGCAATGGGTGTTCTCATATCCGGTGTACCCAGTTGAGCCAGCACCGAGCCGTCCCGGTAGGCCACCATGGAATGCACCACGCTCTGCGGATGCACCACCACATCGATCATGTCCGGGGACACGTCGAACAACCAGCAGGCTTCAATGAATTCCAGGCCCTTGTTCATCAGGGTGGCGGAATCCACCGAAATCTTTGGGCCCATGTCCCAGTTTGGATGCTTCACTGCCTGCGCCGGCGTCACCGCCGCAAGCTCGGCGGCACTGAATTCACGGAACGGACCGCCGGAGGCCGTCAGCAACAGACGCTCCACACCGGCATTAACGCCCTCATCCGGCAAACACTGGAAGATGGCGTTGTGTTCGGAATCCAGTGGCAGCAGCGTGGCTCCGTGACGCTTTACCGCATCCATAAACAATGAGCCGGTGACCACCAAGGCTTCCTTGTTGGCCAACAACACTCGCTTGCCGGCCTCCACCGCCGCCAGGGTGGGCCTGACCCCAGCCGCCCCGACGATGGCGGCAACCACCGTATCCGCATCGGGATGGGCCGCCAGATCCGCCAGAGCCGTGGGCCCGGACAATACTTCAACTTGAGACCCGGCCTCGGCCAGATGGTTCCTGAGCGCCGCCGCCGCTGCCGGGTCAGACATGGCGGCAAAACGCGGCTGGACTGTCTGGCACAGCTCGGCCATCAGCTGCCAGCGGGAACTGGCCGTGAGGGCAAACACCTCATAGCGTTCCGGATGTCGGCCCACCACATCCAGGGTCTGCTGGCCGATACTGCCAGTGGCACCAAGAATAGTCAGACGCTGTCTGGCAGAGGGTGTCACAGACTGCCTCCCGGCAGGGAAAACCAGTTGAAACCGGCCAGAGCAATGGGCAGGGCCGCAGTCACACTGTCGATGCGGTCCAGCATGCCGCCATGGCCGGGCAGGATGGTGCCACTGTCCTTGAAGCCGCGCTCACGCTTCACCATGCTCTCGAACAGATCACCCAAAGCGGATGCCAGCACCGTCAGCAGGGCCACAATCATCAGTGGCAGCAACTTGGCATCGAGAAGACCGGCCGCATAGACACCCGCCACCACTGCCAACGCCAACGCCACACCACCGGCAAGTCCTTCAATGGTCTTGCCGGGGCTGACCAGTGGCGCCAGCTTGTGTTTACCGAAGGCTCGGCCGGCAAAATAGGCGCCGGTATCCGCGGCCCACACCCAGAGCAGGATGAACATCAGTGCCCACGGGCCCGCCAGACCCAGCGCACCCTCGTCCTGGAGTTGTACGATTGCTGCCCAGGAAGGCACCAGCAACAGCAACCCGACCAGAGCCATAAGGGCCGGGCGGTACCAGACACGGGCATTGCCCGGGTAACCGATAACCAGAATCAGGGCCAGCAACCACCAGACAGGAATAGCATTGAGTAACCAGGCAGGGCGATAGATCTCTGCCAAGGCCATCACCACACCAAGACCGATGACCCAACCGCTACGAACCGCGGCTGACACCTTTCCCATCATGGCCGCCCATTCCCAGCCGGCCATCAGGAAGAACACACCGGCCACCAGAGCAAACGGCAATCGGCCAAGCCCGAAGACGGCGCCCAACACAATGGGCAGCAGGATCAGCGCTGTAATCACGCGCAGTTTCAACATTCTTATTCTCCTTTCAATCCGGCCACTTCTTCACCAGAGCGTCCAAAACGACGCTGGCGGCCGGCATAATCCTGCAAGGCGGCAGCAAAGGCGTCCGCATCGAAATCAGGCCATAACAACGGGGAAAAAAACAGTTCGCTGTAGGCCAGTTGCCACAGCAGAAAGTTGCTGATGCGCTGGTCGCCACCAGTGCGGATCAGCAGGTCGGGCAGAGGTAGATCGGCCATGGCCACATGCTGCCCAAGGGCTTCGGCCGTGATTTGGTCGGACGTGATGCTGCCCTGCTCCACCTGAATCGCCAGCTGACGGGCCGCCTGGGCAATATCCCACTGACCACCGTAATTCACCGCGATGACCACCGTCATGCGAGGATTATCACCGGTCAGCGCCTCGGCTTCTGCCATGCCCTTCTGCAGGTCCTCGGCAAAAGCACTGCGATCACCGATAAAGCGGATACGCACACCGTGGCCATGCAGCTCTTCCACTCGACCGCCCAGGGCCTTGAGGAACAACGCCATCAGGTGGTCCACTTCCCCTTGGGGGCGACGCCAATTCTCCGAGCTGAAGGCAAACAGGGTCAGCGCTTCGATACCCCGCTCAGCCGCACTGCGGATAATAGTCTGCACCGTGGCTTCACCGGCACGATGCCCTTCTTCCCCGGGCAGCCCCTGCTTGCGGGCCCAGCGATTGTTGCCGTCCATGATAATGGCCACATGCCGGGGGAGTTCGCCTTGGTGGGAATCGATATCCGGGGCACTGGAGTGGATGTTTTCGCTGGCCATACTGCATCCGCCAAATAACAAAAAGCGGGCTGACGCACACCTGAATCCTTGGCTTCAGGTCACAGCCCGCATCCGTGAACGATGACCGGTTGTATTAAACGGTCATCAATTCCTCTTCTTTCTCTTTCAGCACGCGATCCACTTCCACCACCATCTTGTCGGTGAGCTGCTGGATCAGCTCTTCGCCGCGACGCTCTTCATCTTCGGAAATTTCCTTTTCCTTGAGCAGCTCTTTCAGGTCGCTGTTGGCGTCACGGCGGACGCTGCGTACGGATACCCGTGCCTGCTCGGCTTCAGCCCGGACCACCTTGACCAGGTCCCGACGGGTTTCCTCGGTCAGCGGCGGCAACGGTAGCCGGATCAGGCTACCGGAGGTGGACGGGTTCAGACCCAGGTCAGAGGTCATGATGGCCCGCTCAATCTGCGGGATCAGGCTCTTGTCGAAGGGAGAGATGGTCAGGGTGCGCCCCTCTTCCACGGAGATATTGCCTAACTGCTGCAGCGGCGTCTCCGCGCCATAGTAATCCACCGTGATATTGTCCAGCAGACTGGGGTGGGCACGACCGGTACGCACACGTTTCAGCGCGGTATCCAGCGCAGCCAGGCTCTTCTTCATGCGGGATTCTGCATCTTTGCGAATATCGTCAATCACCGTTATTCCTCGCCTTTCTTTTCAGCAGAGCCTGGAAAGCCTCGAGACGCCAACCAGACCCTTGTTATGCAACGTCCGCAGGGCGGACAACAAAAAAACTTCCAACAGCTTCAGCCGGGGATTAACCGGCCTCTACCAGGGTCCCTTCGCTGCCACCCAGCATCAGGTTCAGCAGCGCACCCTTCTTGTTCATATCAAACACACGCAGAGGCATGGAGTGATCGCGGCACAGACAGATAGCCGTCAGATCCATGACTCCAAGCTTTTTATCCAGCACCTCGTCATAGGTCAAGGTGTCATACTTGATTGCCGCCGGATTTTTCTGCGGATCATCACTATAGACGCCATCCACCTTGGTGGCCTTGAGAACCACATCGGCACTGATCTCGATACCGCGCAGACAGGCCGCAGAATCGGTGGTAAAGAAGGGGTTGCCGGTGCCGGCACAGAAGATCACTACTTCTCCATTCTTGAGATGGCGATTGGCATTACGATGATCATAATGCTCCACCACCCCGCTCATGGGGATCGCCGACATCAGACGAGTGCGGATATTGGACCGCTCCAGTGCATCACGCAGCGCCAGGCCGTTCATCACCGTCGCCAGCATGCCCATATGGTCACCTGCCACCCGGTCCAGACCAGCGCTTTGCAACGCCGCGCCGCGGAACAGATTACCACCACCCACTACCAGGCCCACCTGGACCCCGATACCGACGAGCTGACCGATTTCCAGGGAAATCGCATCCAGTACTTTGGGATCAATCCCGAAGCCCTCGTCACCCGCCAGCGCTTCACCGCTCAGCTTGAGCAGAATCCGGTTATAGCGCGGCGAGCGCTCCTTGTTCGTCGGCATGTCTTGTTCTCCACCACTCATAAGAAAGCGCCACCCATGAATACCCGCTTTTACACTGTTACCGGCCTGGCAGCTGCTGCCAGTCCGGCCTTTACGCTGCGCTCATCCCGCGTCGGTATATGGTCTGCTAGCACAGTACCGCCCCGCACGATGGTTGCAAGCGCTTTTCCCTGAATCGCCCGTAACAGCCTGTCAACAGGCGAAAAAAACGCCCTGCTGATCTCGCCAGCAAGGCGTTCTTTGGTCATCGATCAGTGCTCAACCTCAGCCTTTGGCCGCAGCCTGTACCTCGGCAGCAAAATCGACTTCTTCTTTCTCAATACCTTCGCCCACAACCAGACGCTCGAAAGCGACGATCTCGGCGCCAGCACCCTTCACCAAGGCACCTACAGAGGTATTGGGGTCCTTCACGAACGGCTGATCCAGCAAGCTAACCTCTTTCAGGTACTTGTTGATCCGGCCGCCGAGCATCTTCTCGACGATCTCAGCCGGCTTGCCTTCCATATCAGGCTGGGCACGGATGATCTCTTTCTCTTTTTCCAGCACTTCAGCCGGAACCTGATCACCGCTGATCACCATCGGGTTAACCGCAGCCACATGCATGGCCACATCTTTACCCAGCTCGGCATCGCCGCCCTTCAGGGCCACCAGTACACCGATACGACCGCCATGGACGTAAGCGCCGATGGCGCCTTCTGCTTCCAGCTTGGCCGCACGACGGATCTGGATGTTCTCACCGATCTTCTGAACCAGCGCCTGACGCGCCTCTTCAACGGTGGAGCCATCTTCCAGCTTCAGCTCGCCAATTTTGGCGGCGTCAGTTTCGCCAGCAGCCAGAGCTGCGCCAGCGACTTTGTCACAGAAACCCAGGAAGTTGTCATCACGAGCAACGAAATCGGTTTCAGAGTTGATTTCCACCATGACAGCCACGGTGTTGGCATCGTTGGTCGCAACCACGACACCGCCTTCCGCGGCGGTACGACCGGCTTTCTTGGCCGCTTTGGCCTGACCGGACTTACGCATATCATCAATGGCTTTTTCGATATCGCCATCCGCTTCCACCAGCGCCTTCTTGCACTCCATCATGCCAAGACCGGTACGCTCGCGAAGCTCCTTAACCATTGCAGCAGTTACAGCAGCCATGATTATCCTCTCAATTTGGTAAGTTTCGGTAATACAGGCAGGCCGCGGGGGCCTGCCTCGACGGATCAACCTTCGGCTTTCTCGCCTTCGGCCTCGTCGGCTACCTCGACGAATTCGCTTTCACCACCGGTCTGGTTCTGGGCGTACTGCTTGCCTTCCAGAATGGTGTCGGCCGCCGCTTTCACGTACAGCTGAATAGCACGGATGGCGTCGTCGTTACCCGGGATCACGTAATCTACGCCATCCGGGTTGGAGTTGGTGTCCACTACCGCTACAACCGGAATACCCAGCTTGCGGGCTTCCTGCAGGGCAATGTCTTCGTGATCCACGTCGATCACGAACAGGGCATCGGGCAGGCCGCCCATGTCCTTGATACCACCGATGGAACGCTCAAGCTTGTCCATCTCACGCTTGCGCATCAGGGCTTCTTTCTTGGTCAGCTTGTCAAAGGTACCGTCCTGGAACTGGGCTTCCAGCTCGCGATACCGCTTGATGGACTGACGGATCGTTTTCCAGTTGGTGAGCATGCCGCCCAACCAACGGTGATCAACGTAGGGCATACCGCAACGCTGAGCTTCTTCGCTCACCGCTTTCTGCGCTGCACGCTTGGTGCCAACAAACAGGATCTTGTTGTTGCTGGCAGCCAGCTTGTTCAGGAACGCCATGGCGTCGTTGAACAGAGGCAGGGTCTTTTCCAGGTTGATGATGTGAATCTTGTTACGGGCGCCAAAGATGTAAGCGTTCATCTTCGGGTTCCAGTAACGGGTCTGGTGGCCGAAGTGCACACCGGCCTTCAGCATATCGCGCATAGTTACGCTGGACATTGTTAATACTCCACTTTGGGTTAGGCCTCCACGCCCCCGCATAAACCCAACCAGCAACCTTAAACAGGAAAGCCGGCACCCGGGGCTATGTGACGGGGCATGTGTGATTTCCTTCCCCACCCAACGACGGTTACAATGCGGCACTTGTTGCCACAGGGCCGACAGTGAGCGGGAAAGCGCGCGCTTTATACCACAGACGCCTTTCGCGGGCAACGCCAAAGGCGCATTGCCGGCACAGAGAGCACCGCCCCTAGCCCGCTCAACCCACTGAAATAGCTGGAGTTTCCTCAAGTCTCATGAATGTTGTCATCAAAACCCCCGAACAGATCGCCAAAATGCGCGAAGCGGGCAAACTGGCCGCCGAAGTCCTGGAGATGATCGGCGAGCACGTCAAGGCGGGGGTCACCACCGAGGAACTGGACCGCATCTGCCACGATCATATCGTCAACAAGCAGCAGGCCATCCCCGCCTGCCTGGGTTATGGCGGCGCGCCGGGTCGCATTCCGTTCCCGAAATCCGTCTGTACCTCAGTGAACCACGTGGTCTGCCATGGCATTCCCAATGACCGCAAAGCCCTCAAGAACGGCGACATCGTCAATATCGACGTCACCGTGATCAAGGATGGCTGGCACGGCGATACCTCCAAGATGTTTTATGTGGGAGAGCCCTCGGTACTGGCCCGCCGGCTGGTAGAAACCACCCGCGAATGCATGATGGCCGGCATCAGAATGGTCAAACCCGGTGTCCGTCTGGGTGACATCGGCAACCGCATCCAGAAAATGGCCGAGGGTGAACGCTTCTCGGTGGTACGCGAATATTGCGGCCATGGCATCGGCGAGGGCTTCCATGAAGAGCCCCAGGTGGTGCATTACGGCAAGCCTGGCACGGGTCTTGAATTACAGGAAGGCATGGTGTTCACCATTGAACCCATGATCAATGCCGGCAAGGCCGCGAACAAGCTGCTGCCGGACAACTGGACCGTGGTCACCAAGGATCGCAAATTGTCTGCTCAGTGGGAGCACACCATCGCGGTAACCGCCGATGGTTACGAAGTTCTCACCGCCCGCAGCGAAGAGACCGATTTGTACTGACACGGGCCGCCAACCGGTTTCCTGCCAGTCACCGTAATGGTGACTGGCATGCCCGCAACACCACCACAGGACATTCATGACCTTCTCCCCCGCCCTGCCCCAGGAACAACTGTTTGAGGCCCTCCAGGAAAGCGCCCAACCGGGCCAGTATGCCCGCCAGTATCTGGAGCAGGGTCAGGAGCGCCTCAACCAGGCCTTTGCCTCCACCGACATTACCGAACTGGTCCGCGCGCGGGCCGATCTGGTGGACCAGGTAATGATTGCAGCCTGGTCCCTGTTCGGCCTCACCGACCGGGATGGCGTGGCACTGGTGGCCGTGGGCGGCTATGGCCGGGCCGAGCTTCACCCCTGTTCTGATGTGGATGTGCTGGTGTTGATGGCCGACAGTCCGGATCAGACCCTGCGCGACAGCCTGGAGCGTTTCGTCGCCTTCCTCTGGGATATGGGCCTGGAAATCGGCCATGCGGTGCGCACTCTGGATGAATGCGTGGATCTGGCCCGGGAAGACATCACCGTTGCCACCAATATCATGGAAGCGCGCACCCTGGGTGGCAGCGACACCCTTCGGCTACAACTGGAAGCGCGCACCGGCCCCGAGCACATGTGGGACTCCGCCGCCTTCTTCGCCGCCAAGTGGCAGGAACAGGTAGCCCGCCACAAGCGCTTCAATGACACCGAATACAATCTGGAACCGGATCTGAAGAATGCCCCCGGTGGCCTGCGCGATGTGCAGATGATCGCCTGGGTGGCCAAACGCCACTTCAATGCCGACAGCCTGGAAGCCCTGGTGGATGTGGGCTTTCTCACCGCTGAAGAATACGGCGTGCTGCGCAAGTGCCTGGATTATCTCTGGGAGGTGCGCTGGCAATTGCATGTGCATACCGAGCGCAACGAAAACCGGCTGCTATTCGATCATCAGCGCCAGCTCGCCACCCGCCTGGGCCACGAGGATTCCAGTGCCAATCTGGCGGTAGAACATTTCATGAAAGGGTTCTACCGAGTGGCGCTGGCCCTGTCGGTACTCAACGAGATGCTGCTGCAGCTGTTCGATGAGGTGATCCTGCACAACGAGAAGCCGGATCAGGTGCGCCCACTCAACCGCCGCTTCCAGGTCCGCAATGACTACCTGGAAGTGACCAGCCCGCAAGTCTTCGAGAAACACCCCAGCGCCCTGCTGGAAGCCTTTGTGCTGATGGCCCAGAACCCGGAGCTTAAAGGGATTCGTGCCTCTACGGTTCGCGCGCTGATCTACAATCGTCGACAGATCAACGAGGCCTTCCGCAACGACCCGGAAAACACCGGCCTGTTCATGCAGTTGCTGCGCAGCCCCCACGCCCTGTTCTCGCAGCTGCGGCGCATGAAGCGCTACGGTATTCTCGGCAAATACCTGCCAGAGTTCGGCGGCATCATCGGCATGATGCAGTACGACCTGTTCCACATCTACACCGTGGATGCGCATACCCTGCTGGTGATCAAGAACATGCGCCGGCTGCGCTATGAAGACCTGCGCGAGGAATTCCCCCTGGCCAGCGAGGTGTTCTATCGCCTGCCCAAGCCGGAACTGCTCTATGCCGCCGGTCTTTACCACGACATCGCCAAAGGCCGTGGCGGCGACCATTCCGAACTGGGCGCGGAAGACGCCATTGCCTTCTGCCAGCGTCACGGGCTTACCGCCTGGGACGGCAAACTGGTGGCCTGGCTGGTGAGAAGCCACCTGATGATGAGCGTGACGGCCCAGCGCAAGGACATCTCCGACCCGGATGTAGTCTACGAATTTGCCCGCAAGGTGGGCGATCTGGTGCACCTGGATTATCTCTACGTGCTCACCGTGGCCGACATCAACGCCACCAACCCCACCCTGTGGAATTCCTGGCGCGCCTCCCTGCTGCGTCAGCTCTACACGGAGACCAAGCGTGCCCTGCGCCGGGGCCTCAACAACCCGGTGGAAAAACAGGACTGGATCGACGAAACCCGCGATGCGGCAATGAAGATGCTCACCGAGCGGGACCACGACCCCAGGGCAATCGAAAACCTGTGGGCCAATATCGGCGACGAATACTTCCTGCGCGAAACACCCCGGGATATCTCCTGGCATACCGAAGCCCTGCTGGACCGGGATGACCCGGAAGACCCACTGGTGCTGATCCGCGAATCCAGCCAAAGCGTGCTGGCCGGCGGCTCGCAGATCTTTATCTACACCCCGGACACCCGCAATCTGTTCAGCGCCACGGTGAACGCCCTGGACACCCTGGGCCTGACCATCATGGACGCGCGCATCATTACCAGTGCCGACGGCTTCAGCCTGGATACCTACATCGTACTGGACGAGAACGGCACTCCGATTGGCGAGGACTGGCCGCGTATCGAGCAGATTCGCAAGACGCTCACCGAGACCCTGAAGCATCCAGAACGCTTCTCCTCCACGGTGAGCAGACGTATGCCTCGTCGACACAAACATTTCGATGTCCCCACCCAGGTATTGATCAGCAACGATATCGTCAACGACCGCACCGCCGTGGATATCCAGACCCTGGACCGCCCCGGCCTGCTCGCCCATATCGGCCGCATTTTCATGCGCTTTGAACTACTGGTGCAGAATGCCCGCATTGCCACCCTCGGCGAGCGCGTGGAAGACGTCTTTTTCATTACCGATCTCGATGGTGACCCGGTTTCCGACCCGGCCCTGTGTCAGGAGCTGCAGGAAACCCTCATCAAAGAACTCGACGACAAGAACAACGGAAACTCCTGACCCTATGAACCCAGATCTGGAACGGTTGCACCCTTACCCGTTTGAAAAACTGAAACTCCTGTTCAAGGATTTGCCCGCCTCGGACAAGTCGCCCATTGCCCTGTCCATTGGCGAACCCAAGCATCCCTCGCCGGACTTTGTGCAACAGGTGCTGCGCGACAACAGCGCCCTGCTGTCGCGCTACCCGACCACCGCCGGCATCCCGGAACTGAGCGACGCCATTGCCTCCTGGCTCAAGCGCCGCTTTCACCTCAACAGCGTGGATGCCGCCAGCCAGGTACTGCCGGTGAATGGCACCCGGGAAGCCCTGTTTGCCTTTACCCAGGCTGTCATCGATCGCCAGCGCCAGCCACTGGTGCTGATGCCCAACCCCTTCTACCAGATCTATGAAGGCGCCACCTTGCTTGCCGGTGGCGAGCCAATGTACCTGCCTTGCACCGACGACACTGGCATGCAGCCGGATTTTGATGCGGTCAGCGAAGACACCTGGATTCGTACCCAGCTGCTGTTTATCTGCACACCCGGCAACCCCACCGGCGCCACGCTCACCAAGGCCCAGCTCAAGGCCCTGATTCAGCTCGCGGATAAATACGATTTCGTGATCGCCTCGGACGAGTGCTATTCGGAAATCTACCGGGACAAGCCCCCCGCCGGCCTGCTGCAGGCCTGTGCGGAACTGGGCCGGGATGACTATCGCCGCTGCGTGGTGTTTCACTCCCTGTCCAAACGCTCCAACCTGCCCGGCCTGCGTTCCGGCTTCGTGGCCGGTGACAGCGAAATCCTCAAGGGTTTCCTGCGCTATCGCACCTACCACGGCTGTGCCATGCCTATTCACCACCAGCTGGCCAGCATCGCCGCCTGGAATGATGAAACCCACGTGGAAAAAAACCGGGCTTTGTACCGGGAAAAATTCGACGCGGTACTGGACATTCTCGGCGGCCCTCTTAAGGTATCCGCCCCGGCTGCCGGCTTTTACCTGTGGCCGAAAACACCGATTTCCGATGAGGAATTCGCCCAACGCCTGCAAGCGGAGCAGAATGTCACCGTACTCCCCGGCCGCTACCTGTCACGCACAGTGAATGGCAAAAACCCGGGCAAGAACCGGGTACGCATGGCGCTGGTGGCACCGTTGGAAGAATGTGTGGAAGGGGCGAAACGCATCAAGGCGTTGCTGGATGAGTTACAAGGTAAAAGTTGAAAGTTGAAAAGCGCGGCAACCTCTTGAGATGTAATGATTTCCTTGCCCGCGACCCCGCGTTAATCGCGGGTACCGAGCAAAAACTCGCACGGCCAAGTCTGCGTTTCAACTTTGAACTTTAAACTTTCAACTGTTTTTAAGGTTTTCCATGGAACTAACAATCTTCGGTATCAAGAACTGCGATACCATGAAGAAAGCCATGAAATGGCTGGATGACAACGGCATCGTCTATCACTTCCATGACTACAAGAAGGAAGGCGTGCCCGAGCAACGTCTTCGTCAGTGGCTGGAAGCGCTGGGCTGGGAAACCGTTATCAACAAGCGCGGCACCACCTGGAAAAATCTGGATGATGCGGTAAAGGAATCCATGAACACGGAAAAGGCGATTACCGTGGCGACGGAGAATCCGTCCATCATCAAACGCCCGATTCTGCAAAACGACAATTTCATCCTCGCCGGTTTCAAAGCCGACGAGTGGAAAGACACTTTGAATTAAGAAACGTCAGACGCCTGACGTCCGACGCATTAGAGAGGACACCATGAGCAACTTTTTCGCCATCGCCCTGGGCTGCGGCACCAAGAACCGCAACGACAACTGGCTGGAAGTGTTTTATCCCGATCCGGCTCTCAACCCGGATGACAAACTGGTCGAGGTCATTCGTGAAGAACTGGGTTATCAAGGTGGCAATGCCGCCATCGAACTGACCCACCGTCAGGTGCAGCACATTGCCCGCGAATGGCGTGAAGCCGGCTTTGAACATGAAGCCAGCTATGCCGTCGCCTTCCAGGAGTCGGACCGTCCCGTGGTTCTCACCGTACTGGAAACCGATGCGGAACCGGCATCCACCCCGGAGGCCTACCTGAAGCTGCAGCTGATCTCCCACCGTCTGGTGAAGCCCCACGGGGTTAACCTGTCCGGCATGTTCCCGCTGCTGCCCAATGTGGCCTGGACCAATGAAGGAGCCGTGGACCTGGACGAGCTTCCCGAGCGTCAGCTGCTGGCTCGTCTGAATGGCAAGGTGCTGGAAGTGAACAGCGTAGACAAGTTCCCCAAGATGACCGACTACGTGGTGCCCAAGGGTGTACGTATTGCCGACACCGCGCGGGTCCGTCTGGGCGCCTACGTGGGCGAAGGCACCACCATCATGCATGAAGGCTTTATCAATTTTAACGCCGGCACCGAAGGCCCGGGCATGATCGAAGGCCGCATTTCTGCCGGCGTTTTCGTCGGCAAGGGCTCCGACATCGGCGGTGGCGCCTCTACCATGGGCACCCTGTCCGGTGGCGGTAACATCATCATTTCCCTGGGCGAAGGCTGCCTGCTGGGCGCCAACGCCGGCACCGGCATCCCCCTGGGTGACCGTTGCACCATCGAAGCCGGCCTGTACATCACCTCCGGCTCCAAGGTGCAGCTGCTGGACGACAAGGGTGAAATCGTGGACACCGTGAAAGCCCGAGACCTGGCTGGCCAGTCCGACTTGCTGTTCCGTCGTGACACCCTCAGCGGTGCCGTGCAGTGCCTCACCAACAAGAGCGCCATTGCCCTGAACGAAGAGCTACATAAGCACAACTAAAGACAGCTACAAGCTACAAGCTGCAAGCGACACGCAGGCCTTCCCGGTCTGTGAGCTTGTAGCTTGTAGCTTGAGGCTTGGAGCTGATTTCATGTCCCGCACCCTCGACTACACCAAAGAACTCATCCGCCGTGCCTCCGTCACTCCCGAGGACGAAGGCTGTCAGGACTGGATGATTGAAAAACTGGAAGCCCTTGGTTTCCAGTGCGAAACCCTGTGGTTCGAGGAAGTGCGCAACCTGTGGGCACGGCGCGGTACGCAAGGGCCGGTGTTTGCGTTTGCCGGTCACACTGACGTGGTGCCCACCGGGGATGTGGCGGCGTGGAAGTACGACCCTTTCACTCCCACCGAGGAAGGTGATCTGCTCTATGGGCGCGGTACCGCAGACATGAAAGGCTCCATCGCCGCCATCATGGTGGCCATTGAGGATTTTGTGGCAGCCCATCCGGACCACAACGGCAGCCTGGCGCTGTTGATCACCGCCGATGAAGAAGGCCCGTCAGTGAACGGCACCGTCAAGGTGGTCGAGCATCTGCAGGCCCGCAATGAACACATCGACTATTGCCTGGTGGGCGAACCCTCCTCCACCAACACCGTGGGCGATGTGATCAAGAATGGTCGCCGGGGTTCCCTGGGCGCACGGCTCACCGTCAAAGGCATTCAGGGGCACGTAGCCTACCCGCACCTGGCCCGCAACCCGGTCCACGATGCGGCACCGGCCCTGGCCGAGCTGGCCGCTACCGAATGGGATCAGGGTAACGATTTCTTTCCGGCCACCAGTTTCCAGATTTCCAACATCAACGCCGGCACCGGGGCCACCAATGTGATCCCCGGCACCTGCCAGGTCATTTTCAACTTCCGTTTCTCCACGGAACTGACCGATGCCCTGCTGCGCGAGCGTACCGAGGCGGTGCTGGACAAACACGGCCTGGATTACGATCTGCAGTGGACCCTGTCCGGGCAGCCGTTCCTTACCGATCGTGGCGCTCTGGTGGACGCTGCCGTCACCGCCATCAATGATGTCACCGGCCTCGACACGGAACTGTCCACCGCCGGCGGCACCAGTGACGGGCGCTTTATCGCCCCCACCGGCAGCCAGGTGGTGGAGCTGGGCCCCACCAATGCCACCATCCACAAGGTGGACGAACACACCAGTATCAGTGAGCTGGACACACTGACCAGGATCTACACCCGCCTGCTCGAAAAGCTGATGCAGTGAATCGGCAGCAGTAATAGGGATCAAGCCGACCTCTCTTATGGCACCTTTAGGAGCACCGCTCGAGGTGCGAACCGCGCGTCAGCAAGGACCTATCGATAGCTTCCGGGTTCGACAGATTCGGAAAGGCACTGAAAATCATGCCCCTCGCCTGGGCTCGGGTTCGCACCTCGAGCGGTGCTCCTACAGGTGCCCCGAATTATCCGTTACCATGCTCGTTAAGATGACTCTGCCAGGGAACAACGATGTGGCTGCATGAAATTCCGGTTGGCGGACTGCTGATCAGCCCCATGGTGCTGTTCGTGCTGTTGGGCATGATGCTCACCCTGTTGACCTTCCTTCTGCTGCGCAAACTGGGTTGGCACCAGCAACTCTGGAAAAGTGCCTGGGTCTATCTGTCACTGTTTATCTGCTTTGTCGCCCTTTCCTTACGAGTGCTGAGCCAGGGATAACGCATGCAACAACCACTACGTATTCTGCTCACCGTGGTTCTGGTCATTCTCGCCCTGCTGGCCGGTAACTGGGTGTGGAATTATTACCTCTATGCGCCCTGGACCCGCGACGGCAAGGTGCGCGCCGAAATCATTACGCTATCCCCGGATGTGTCCGGCTGGGTCCGCGAGCTGCACATTCGTGATGACCAGGCCGTACAACAGGGCGATCCCCTGTTCCGGATTGATGACATCCGCTACCGGGCAACACTGGCCCGGGCCGAAGCCCAACTGCTCCACGAGCAGGAGTCCTTGCGCCTGGCGGAACATCAATACGAACGGCGCAAACGCCTGCACGCCGGCAACAGCATCAGCCGTGAAGAACTGGACAGTGCCCGTATCGAGGCCCAGCTTGCTGCCGCCAATGTGGCGCTGGCCGAGGCAGAACTGGCCAGCGCCAGAATCAACCTGGAGCGAACCAGTGTGGAAGCTCCCGCAGACGGCACCATCGTCAACCTGACCCTGCAGCAAGGAAACTTCGTTAATCAGGGCACTCCGGTAGTGTCCATGGTCAAGGCCGGCAGTTTCTATGTCACCGGCTACTTCGAGGAAACCAAACTACCCATGGTGAACGTGGGCCAGCGTGCCACAGTGGTACTGATGAACGGCGCCCGCAAACTGCGCGGCAAGGTCACCAGCGTGGGCCAGGCCATCGCCAACGCCAACACTCAGACTGACGGCCAGCTATTGCCCCAGGTCCAGCAGACCTTTAACTGGGTGCGCCTGGCCCAGCGCATTCCTGTGCATATCGAGCTGGACCACATTCCCGATGACATTCTGCTGGCCGCTGGCATGACTGCCACCGTGCGCCTCCACGAGCGGGACACCAAGAGCGACCCATGAAACTGGATCCGCGACTGGCCGTTCTGCTCACTCCTGACCGCCAGTCTGTCCTGTTTGCCGCCAAGGGGGTCATCGCCATGGCCCTGGCACTCTATCTGTCCATGCTGCTGCAACTGGACCGGCCCTACTGGGCGCTGATCTCCGCCGTGTTCCTGCAAGTCCGCCCGGAAACCGGGCTGGTGATTGAAAAAGGCTTCTGCCAGATCGGCGGTACCCTGGTAGGCGGCGCCATGGGGCTGCTGATCCTGGCCTGGTTACTCCCCTACCCGGCCCTGGCCATTGGCGCACTGACCTTGTGGATCGGCATCAATGCCGGCGCTTCCGCCTGGGTCCGTCAGGCCAATTTCATCTACGGTTTCGCCATGGCGGGCATCACCGCCACCCTCATTGTCGTGCTGGCCATCGCCGACCCGGCCAATACCTCCAGCCTGGGCATCTTCCACATTGCCAACGCCCGGGTCAGTGAGATCATTCTCGGCGCCGTCTGCGCCACCCTGGTGAGCAGCTTGCTGTGGCCTGTACGAGTCAGTGGTCTGCTCAAGGAGCATGCCCGCACCGCCCTCAATCAGACACTGGCCTATCTGGAACTGGAACTGGACCCGACGGGCACCCACGCCAAACGCCATAATCAGGTGGATACCCTGCTGCAGGGCATTTTTGCCCTCAGTGATGACAGCAGCGCCGTTCACTACGAGGGCAGCCATGGCCCGGGGCGGGCCCGGGCGGCCACGGTGATCTGCCACAAAACCCTGTCACTGGTAGCCCGCATCCGCGTGATCGGGCGCCTGATGCGCAACCACGATGACCTGCTCACCCCGGCCCTGCGCGACCTGCTGGATGCCTTGCGCACCGCCTTCCAGCGCATGCGCGAAACCCACTCCGCCGAGCAGGCAATGAAAGAAGCCCAGAGCCTGCGCCAGCAACTGCGCGAAGCCCGCGGCGAGCAAGCCGAGGATGCCCCGCCTCTGCAGCGGCGCTTCTTCCAGGTCAGCCAGAACCTGACAGCGGATCTGATCCTCGCCCTGGAGGCCAACCGTGCCCTGCATTTCAGCCATGAAGTGCAACTGCGACCGCAGGGCCTGCGGCCTTACCGGGATTTGCAGATCGCCGCCGCCGTGGGCCTGCGCAGTGCGCTGGTGTTTGCCCTTGCTGCCGGGCTCTGGGTAGGCACTGCCAGCCCCATGGCCATCATGCTGATGATCATGCCGGTGATGTTCACTATTCTCTTTGCACGCCTGCCAGAGCCGGATCTGGTGCTGAAACGGGCCACCTTCAGTTCCGTGCTGGCCGCGCCGGTGGCCCTGTTTTTCACCCTGCCCCTGCTGGCCATCAATAACGGCAACTTTCCCCTGCTCATCCTGATTCTCGGCGCGCCTCTGTTTGTCGGCCTGCTGGCCATCAGTAAACGCCTGACCCTGCCCCTGGGCCTGGGCTTTTGCACTCCCTATCTCATTCTGGTGCAGCCGGGCAACGCCATGGATTTTGATGTGGCCCGGGTGGCCAGTAACGGCCTGGCAATCACCGCTGGCATCGCCATCGCCTTCCTCATGTTCCGTCTGATTACGCCACCCAATGGCCCCAACCTGCGCCGCCGGCTGATCCGCCAGACCGCCACCGACCTGACGTTGATGGGCAATCCCTCTACGGCCACATCAGGTGCCGCCAACATCAATGAGGAATGGTTCAACGCGCGCATGGCCGACCGCCTGCGCTGGCTGACCATCTGTGACAAGGCCCTGCCCGAGGCCCAGCGCCACTTCACCGACCTGGGCCTCACCGGACTGAACCTGGGCCAGGTCTCCCTGTGGATTCAAAGTCGCCTGCGCAGCAATGCCCCACCCGCGCTGCTCGACAGCGCCGATCGCTGGCAACTGGCCCTGGCTGCTGCCTACCAGTCCTGTTCCCGTGGCACCGTCGACGAGGGCTTTCGCCTGCAATCAGAAAAGCTCAAAGTGGATATGGAGAACGCTGGCAACCTGGCTCAGCGCGACCGGGAGCTGATTGCCGGTGCCCTGGAGCGTATTGCCCTGACCTTCGAGCGCATGGCGTTCCGGCTGACGGAAGCACAGCAAAGCCGTGGTGTCACGGCCTGAAATCGGCCCCAACAGCACTAGCCAGAATGTCTACTCTGTGTTTACCTATGTGCCTTTCCCGGAGCCAGACACTGGCCCTCTCAGAACAGCCCGCAGGCCGCCTTTGCGACCTGCCGTGATGGAGACTTCCTCACATGACCGCGCAAGAAAAACTCGATAGCAAAACCGTACTGGACACCAACCCGGCCACCGGCACCGCCGTGGCCGAGCTGAATGAAACCGACCTGGCCAAATTGCCCGAGATCATGGCCAAGGCCCGTGAAGCCCAGGCGATCTGGGCGGCCAAATCGTTCAAGGAACGGGCCCGCCACATCACCATGATGCGCAGCTATATCGTGGACCGCGCCGACGACCTGGCCCGCACCGTCAGCGAAAGCAACGGCAAGACCCTCACCGATGCCCTGGCCACCGAAGTGCTGCCCTGCGCCCTGGCCTGCAAGTGGTATGCAAACAACGCCGAGAAATATCTGAAAGAGAAAAACCGCCCCGGCGGCAGCATTCTGTTCTTCAACAAGAAGACACACATGCTGCGTGTGCCCCTGGGCGTGGTGGGCATTATCAGCCCCTGGAACTATCCGCTGTCCATCCCCTTCGGTGAAATTGTCATGGGCCTGATGGCCGGTAATGCCGTACTGCTGAAAGTGGCCGCTGCCACCCCGGCAGTTGGGCGCGCCATCGAGCAGATCATTGCCGCTGGGGAATTGCCAGAGGGTCTGTTCCATCACATCGTCGGCTCCGGCTCCAAAGTTGCCACTGGTTACTTTGAGAATGGCGTGGACAAGCTGTTCTTCACCGGCAGCGTCCCCGCCGGCAAAACCCTGATGGCCCAGGCCGCTGAAACCCTCACTCCGGTGTCCCTGGAGCTGGGCGGCAACGACCCCATGCTGGTGCTGGAAGATGCGGACCTGGAACGGGCCACCAACGGTGCCGCCTGGGCCGGTTACCAGAATGCCGGTCAAAGTTGTGGCGGTGTGGAACGGGTGTATGTGGTGGACGCGGTCTACGACCAGTTCGTGGATCTACTCGCCAAGAAGACCCGCCAGCTGCGTCACGGCGTAGGCTGCAACGATTTCAATGTGGATATCGGCAGCCTGACCACTGCCGGCCAGCTGCGCACCGTGCAGCAACACCTGGAAGATGCCCTGGCCAAGGGCGCCCGTATCGAAGCCCAGTCCCGCCCGGTAGGCAACGTGGAAAACGGTTTCTTTCACCCGGCGACGCTGCTGACCAATGTCACCGACGACATGCTCACCATGTGCGATGAAACCTTCGGCCCCCTGATTGCCGTGCAACGCGTGGCTAACGAAGAAGACGCCATCCGCAAGGCCAACGAATCCAAGCTGGCACTGACCTCCTCCGTGTGGACCAAGAACAACAAGCGTGGCCGCGCCATTGCTGCCCGTCTGCAGTCCGGGGTCACCACCATTAATGATCACCTTTACAGCCACGGCCTCTCCGAAACCCCCTGGGGCGGCTGGAAGGAATCCGGCATCGGCCGCACCCACGGCCCGGAAGGCCTGGAGGAGATGACTCAGGCAAAAGCGGTCAACTGGGACATCCTGCCCTCCAAGCGAAACATCTTCTGGTACCCCTTCGACGAAGCCACCTACAACGGCATCAAGAACGCCCTGCACTTCGTCTTCCCCAAAGGCCTCGGCCAGATGCTCAGCGCCTCACTGAAACTCACCCCGTTCCTGGTGAAGAAGATGTTTACCAAATGGAAAACGGATTGAGGCAGTGAATAGTTAACAATTAATAGTGAACAGTTTCGCGGAACAGGTTTGAACTGTTTTGAAACGCAAGAGGCCGCGTCCAAATCATGGACGCGGCCTCTTTGTTTTCAGTCCAGAAGGCGCGAAACCGCGCCGCTGTTAACTGTTCACTATTAACTATTCACTGATCTTATCAATCCACTCCTGATCCGGTGCATACCACCACGAGCCCATTACCGGGCGGGTGTAGTCCAGCAGGCGGTCTTTGACCGTATCGTCGGCGATGCCGTACATGCGGCGAAGCAGGTAGTCGTAGCGATCCAGTTCGCAGCAGAAGGCCAGGAAGTACAGGCCGTGTTCACTGCTGTCGCCGTAGGGGACCGAGCGGCGCCACATTTTTTGGGGAACACCATCGCGATCCACATCGGTGCGACCCACATGGGCATCCGCCGGCATGCGTTCTTCGTCAAACTCAACTGCATCTTCCTTGGTGCGGCCGAACACGTTTTCCTGTTCGTTGACCGGCAGTTGGTTGAATTTCTTCAGGTCATGAACCCACTTCTGGGTCAGCACCCAGCTGCCGCCTGCACCGGGGTGTGGCTCGGCAATGAAGGCGGCCTCTTCTGCCTTTTCACCGGTGGGATTGCCAATGCCATCGACAAACCCGGTCAGGTCACGCATGTCATGGTAGACGAAGCTGTTCAGCTCCAGTTGCGTGGAAAGCAGCTCGCCCACAGCATCGCGTACCTGCATGCCGGTATCGAATAGATCACCGCGCTCTTTCGCCTGCACCCAGACCCACAGATCCCCCTGGGTGGCCGGCACATGGCCTTCCAGGGAGAACGGCGGGAAGCTGAAGCGGGTGTCCAGTTGCTCCCAGAGGGCTGGCCCGAACGCCATCAACACCGGTGTCTTTTCACTTTTCAGCGAATTCAGCTGGTGCAAAGCGGCTCTGACTGCCTGCATCTCCTGGCCACTGCCAAGGCAGAATTCGAAGAACAGATGATGTTGATAACTACGATCAAAAATCCCCGTTTGCGGTGTCGACACCGTTAACTCCTTAGTCCTTATCAATAAACTGCCAACAGTCTAGCAAGGCTACCTGACTTGTTCCCGTGAATATAACGGTATACTGGACCATGGTACGAGTTGGCAGACGCAATTCTGAAACAAATTGAAATATGCGCTGGTGTTCCCTGCCCAGGGCTTTCGCTACACTTGCGGCACACTAGTTAACTGAATCCGACTATGACACCTTGGCTTGGCCTGGATCGCCTGGGCTTCTTCCTGATCCGCATTTTCCTGCGTTTGTGCACACGTGCTAACGCGCTGCCTTCCAACCCTGACGAACTGCAACTTGCCCCCAATACCCCGGTGGTCTATGTGCTGCGTGATCGCTCTGCCGCCGACGCCGCGGCAGCGGACCAATCCGCACGACAATTGGGCCTTGCATCTGCACTGCACGGGTTGACGCTGGGCAAAAGCCACCTGAGCCATAGTTACTTCCAGCTGTACCGGCGCAAATTCAGTAATGGCCGGCAGCGAACACCCGTGTCACCGCCACGGCTGGAAAAACTGGTTAGCGCACTACGCGCCAATCCCGAGGCCGATGTACAGCTGGTGCCGGTATCGGTGTTCTGGGGCCGCCGTCCGGAAAAGGAAAGCTCTCTGTGGCGCATTCTGTTTTCCGACAACTGGTCGCCGGCGGGTTTCATCAAGAAATTCTTTATCATCGTCACCCAGGGCCGGCAGTTGTACGTTCATTTCAGCAAGCCCATGTCCCTACGCACCCTGGTGGATCAGTGCCCCACGGACGAACAGACCGTGCGCAAGGCCTCCCGCATTCTGCGTGTGCATTTTCGCCGTCAGCAGGAAGCCGCCATCGGCCCGGATCTGTCGCACCGTCGCACCCTCACCAACACCGTGGTGGACTCCATCCCGGTACAGGAAGCCATCCGCGCCGAGGCCCAGCGCCAGGAAACCAGTATCGAGAAGGTGGAAGCCAAGGCTCGCCATTACGCCATGGAAATCGCCGCGGATTACTCCCATACAGTGATTCGCTCCCTGGAGTTATTCCTGAACTGGGTCTGGAACCGACTGTATGCCGGGGTCAGGTTGTACAACATGGACAACCTGACCAAAGTGGCCGGCGATCACGAAGTGATCTATGTGCCCTGCCACCGCAGCCACATCGACTACTTGCTGCTGTCCTTTGTGGTATTCCGCAATGGCTTGGTGCCACCGCACATCGCCGCCGGCATCAACCTGAATATGCCCATCGTCGGGACTATCCTGCGACGCGGCGGTGCGTTCTTCATGCGCCGCAGCTTTCGTGACAACCCCCTGTACGCCACCGTCTTCAGCGAGTACCTGCATACCATCACCGTGCGTGGTTATTCCATCGAGTACTTCGTGGAAGGTGGGCGCAGCCGTAGCGGCCGGATGTTGAAGCCCCGCACCGGCATGCTGGCCATGACTCTGCGCAGCTTCCTGCGTGATGCCCGCAAGCCGATTGCCTTTGTGCCGGTTTATGTGGGCTATGAGAAAGTGATCGAATCAGGCTCCTATATCGGCGAGCTGCACGGCAAGAAAAAGCAGAAGGAATCCGTCGGCGGGCTGATGAAATCCCTGGCGGTGCTGCGCAGTCACTTCGGCCAGGTGCACGTGAATTTCGGTGAGCCCATCAAGCTGGTGGACTTCCTCGACGAGCATCACACCGCCTGGCGCAGCGAGGACCTGGCTGCCGATGAAAGCCCAGCCTGGTTCAAGCATGTGGTCAATGAACTCGGACAGGAAGTGGTGGAATCCATCAATGCCGCTGCCGTGGCCAACCCGATCAACCTGCTCAGCCTGGCCCTGCTGGCGTCGCCCAAGCACACCATGGATGTGGCCCAGTTACGCCAGCAGCTGAACCTGTACATCGCTCTGCTCAAACAGGCCCCCTACAGTGACAGCGCCTCCATCGCCACGGATGATGCCTCCGCTATCATTCAGTACGGGCTAGACAACGAGTTCCTGGAGCGTATCGAGCACAAGCTGGGTGACGTGGTGACCACCGATGAAAAAACCGCCCTGCAGATGGCCTACGTCCGCAACAACAGCCTGCACCTGTTTATTCTGCCCGGCCTGATCTGTTCGCTGGTGATGAACGCCCGCTCCATCAGTATGGACACCCTGCAGAGCATGGTGCATCTGCTCTACCCCTTCCTGCGCAATGAGTACTATCTACACTGGCAGGACGGCGACGACCTGTCCCGGGCGGTCAGCAAGACGGTGGATGTGCTGGAGAAGGAACAGTTGATCAGCCGCGAAGACGACTGCCTGCACGGGGCCCCGATTCACACCCATGAATCCGACATGCTGGACCATCTTGGCCAGACCGTCATGCCGTCTCTGGAACGCTACTATCTGACCATTCGTCTTCTGGTGCAGTATGGTTCCGGCATGCTGACCGCCAATCAACTGGGCGAACTGGCTCATCAGACGGCACAACGGTTGTCGCTGCTCTACGAATTCAACTCACCAGAATTCTTCGACAAGGTAGTACTGAAAAACTTCATCAGCCAGCTGTACGGTACCGGCCTGGTCACTACTGACGATGCTGGCACCTTGGTCTTTGACGAAAAACTGGAATCCCTGGACGATGAAGCCCGTCGCATCCTCAGCCCGGATATCAGCGACGCGATTCAACGGGTGACGCGGGTGACAGACATTGAGCACCTGGTAGAGCCGGCCAAGACCTAAGTCTCACAACAATCCGTATGGGATGGCATCCGGTGCTCAACTCTTTATCCGGTGCCCTCTCCCTGGCTCCAGCCTGAGGGCGATCATCACTCGGTCAACAGCAAAGCAACGACAGCCAACATGAAATCGATGTGGCTCACTTTATTCATAATGGTCCGGAAGTTCTCGCCAAGCGTGCTGTTTACTCATAGACATCAAAGCGAATAGCCTTACCCGCTATCTGGTGGTGAGGACTGCGTTTTGCCAGCGACTCTGCCTTGCCAGGCCGTTTCACCACTATCCGATGCGGGTTGAGTCCAAGTGCCCACTCCAGCAACGCCGCTTCCTCGCGGTGATCCGGATACGCTGCCAATTGCTGAAGCCATTGCAGGTCTTTTTTTACCGCTGCACTTTTGTCCCGTGATGGAAACATGGGATCAAGATAGACCGCATGCAGCGGTGGCAAGGTGTGCGCACCGGCATCGGCGCAGGGTAGCAACTGCATGGCAGCAGCGAGCTCTGCAGGCGCCCGCCGCAGCCCGTCAGCAAGCATGGCATGGAGAATCGGCGAGCGTTCCGCCAGCAATACCGGGAACCCGGCTGTGGCAATCAGGGCCGCATCCCGGCCCAGGCCGGCGGTAGCATCCAGAACCGTAAAGGTGTCGTCCCGGGTTTTTCCCAGTGCCTTGATCAATCGTTCGTGGCGGACTCGCTCCGCTGTCAGCCGGTAGCCCTGTTTGCCATCATTGAAGCTCACGCTCAAGGGCGTTTCCCGCCCTTGCGGTCGCCACAGGCTGAGACGCTCTTCGTGCCAGCCCAGCACCAGTTGCAGGCCCAGTTGCACAGCTCTGTCAGCTTCTTCTACCGGCGTACCGGGAAGCCCTTCAGGACACCCGGGCAACAGGCCCAGCACCGCCCCTACCATGGAATCAGGCCAGCCACGCCAGCAGCGCAACACCAAGGATCAGGCGGTACACCACAAACGGCAACATGCCGATGCGCTCAAGCAGACGAATGAAGAATACGATGGTCAGATATGCCGTAATCGCACTGACCACAGCGCCCAGGGCCATCAGCCCCCAGTCCACCGCTACCTGCTGCTCGACAAGATCCTTTGTCTTGAGCAATCCGGCGCCAAGGATGACAGGAATGGAAAGCAGGAAGGAAAAGCGTGCTGCATCCTCGCGCTGGTAACCCAGCGCCAATGCCGCCGTGATGGTAATACCGCTTCGCGAGGTACCGGGAATCAGTGCCAGGGCCTGAGCCAGACCGATAAAAATCGCACCAATCACTCCCAGTCTTACAAGACTGAACTGACGCTTGCCGAAGGCATCGGCAGCCCACAGCAGCGCGCCAAACACCAGGGTAGTAACGGCAATTACCAGTGCAGAACGCAACTCCCGTTCAATCCAGTCATCACCAAGAAAGCCGAACACCACCGCGGGAATGGTAGCCAGCACTACCAGCAGCCCCAGTTTCAGATCGTCGTTCATGGTGCGCTGGGTCACCGCTTTGCCGGCACCGCCAACCATGGCAAAAAGATCCCGCCGGTAGTAGGCCATCACCGCCATCAGGGTGCCCAGATGCACGGCCACATCAAAGGCCAACCCCTGATCAGGCCAACCCAATACCTGGGATGGCAGAATCAGATGAGCAGAACTGGAAATGGGAAGAAACTCGGTAAGTCCCTGTATCAGGGCAAGCACCAGGGCCTGGAACCAATCCATGGAATGTCCTTGTTGAATGGTACGTCAGTGACGAGAACGAGTTGCGAGGGGCGACGATCACGACGGGAATGGCGCGTCGAAATGCGCGTCCCGTCACTCGCAACGTTTTACTCTTCTGTGGCGGTGATTTTGTAACCCTGCAAAAACTCCGGGGGCATGCGACGGGGCTTGCCGGAATCCAGTGCCACACACACCCAGCGGGTACGGCCGCGCAGCAGAGTTCGCCCGTCTGATTCGCGAACGATCTGGTAACGGCGAGTGATACTGATGCGCTGGTCGTTTTCAACAATCCAGGTACCGATTTTCAGATGCTCGCCTTCAAAGGCCGGCGCCAGGTAATCCACTTCGGTATGCCGGGCCACCATGCCCCGGTTGAGCTTCTGGTACAGATCCCAACCCAACCCGAGGCTGGCGGTATGGTCCCAGGCAATTTTCTCCATGAAACGCAGGTATTCGGTGTTGTTGACGTGCCCCATCACATCGATGGCTTCGGCTGGCACAGTCACCGCCAGTTCATGGACATTGGGAAGGTCCCAGTTGATCATCGTACTGCTCCCTGAATTACCTGATCGCGAAGATAGACCGGCTGTGCCAGTTCTGCACTCACCCCCTGCCCGCGCTGGAAACCGGATAATGCCAGCTGCGCCACCGCTTTCGCATGGGGATGCACGTCGACCTCACAGTGACTTGCGCCATAGGCCTTGCAAAGGGCCTCACGATAAACCAGCCCGGAGCCGACAATCAGCCAGTCTTTTTGCGGCAGAGAGGGCAAGGTGTCCGGGTGAAACAGCCCGTCGTCGAACACGGTTCTGGCAACGCCACCCTCACAGGCATAGGCGCCCAGATAGATCTCACCCATGCGCGCATCGAACACCGCGATCACATCCCGGTGTGGGATCGTATCCTGAGCGCTGAGTGCACAGGCCGCCAGAGTGGACACCCCGATCACCGGCAAGTCCGCCGCAAAGGCCAGGCCCTGGGTAACCGCAGCCGCGACACGCACACCGGTAAAGGCACCGGGACCATGGCCAAAGGCAATGCCGTCCAGCTGGCCAAGCGACAGTTGCGATTGCGCCAGCAGTGCCTCCACCATCGGCAACACCCGTTCGGTTTGACGCCGTGGCGCCTGCTCGAAATGTTCAAGCACCTCGTCGCCATCCATGATGGCCACCGAACAGGTTTCACCGGCGGTTTCCAGAGCCAGAATTCGTGTCATGATTCTATCTGTTCCGTTGTCTGCCCTTCTTGTTGCCGGGCAAGGTAATCAAAAAACCGTTGTACCACGTCCAGCTTCCGGGTGCGGGTCATGTTTGGCAGACTGTTTACAAAGAGCTTTCCGTAACTGCGCGTCAGCAAGCGAGGATCCGCCACCACCAGCAGGCCGGTGTCCTTGGGATCGCGAATCAGACGCCCGGCTCCCTGGCGCAATGCCAGCACTGCCTGGGGCAGCTGATAATCGCGGAAGGCATTGCCACCATTGCGATTGATATGTTCGATACGTGCCGCCGCCACCGGGTCACCCGGCGAGCCGAACGGCAGTTTATCAATAATCACGCAACTGAGGGCCTCACCGCGCACATCAATGCCTTCCCAGAAACTGCTGGTGCCCAACAGCACCGCATTACCTTTTTCCCGGAAACTGTCCAGTAACTCCCGCCGACCGGACTCCCCCTGCACCAGCAAGGGGTAATCCAGACGAGGACGCAACAACTGGGCCGCTTCCCGTAATGCTCTGTGACTGGTGAAAAGGAAAAAAGTGCGGCCCTTGGCGGCATTAATCACCGGCACCATGGCATCGCAAAGCGCTGCGGTATAGCCCGGGTCATTCGGCGCAGGCAGACCGTCAGGGGCATAAAACACCGCCTGGCGTTTGAAATCGAACGGGCTTTCCAGCCGCAGGGTGGTAGCCGCGTCCATGCCTAGGCGCTTCTGGATATGCTCAAAGCGCCCGCCCACAGACAGGGTCGCCGAGGTAAGCACCCAGCTGCACGGCTGGCGCTCACGCTGGGCACGCAGCTGGGCTGCCACGGACAGGGGCGTGCTATGCAGCACCACAGTCCGTTTGAAGGTTTCGAACCAGTACACCCGGTTGGGCTGTTCCCCTTTCAGGTAGGCCGCCAGGCAATCTACCTGCTCGCTGGCTCGGCGGGCACAGGCTTCCATGCCCCGGCTTGCCTTGGCGAGGGGGCCGAGGAACATTTCCAGATCACGCAGGGCGTCCAGCAGGGTCTCGCCCGCTTCGATGACAGACTCTTTCTCCGCCACTTCGGACCAGGGCTCGCGGCGCTCGCCGTCTCCCAGACTCAGACGCAAATCCAGGCAGCCCTTCTCCACCGCTGCGATCAATTGGTTGAGACGCGCCAGGTCGGCCGTGGTCTGTCCGGCTTCGGACAAACTGTCGCGGCCCAGTTCCTGGACCTGCCGTGTGCTGAGAGTATCGCCGAAAAAGGCGGCAGCGATTTCCGGAAGCTGATGCGCCTCATCGAAGATCACCGTATTGGCACTGGGCAGCAGTTCCGAGGCCGAGCCGTTACCGCGCAGGGCAGCATCGGCAAAGAACAGATGATGATTGACCACCACCAGGTCCGCTTCCTGGGCTTCCTTGCGGGCCTTCATCAGCGGGCATTCCTGGTAATTGGGGCAGTCAGTACCCAGGCAATTGTCGGCGGTACTGGTGACCCAGGGCCATACCGGCGCGTCTTCGGGAATCTGTTGCAGCTCGGCGATATCACCGGTTTTCGTGCGACCAGCCCAGTGAGCCACGATCTGCAATTGCTCGGCGGTTTCCCGGGTCAGAAAACGGGCCTCTTCCTGATGCAGGGTCATCCGGTAGGGACAGAGATAATTGGCGCGCCCTTTCAACAGGGCCACCTTGCGCGGCAGCCCCAGAGCCTTCTTGACCAGCGGCACATCCTTGAAAAAAAGCTGATCCTGCAGGCTCTTGGTGCCTGTGGACACCAGTGTTGGCCCCTCTGACAACAGGGCCGGCACCAGGTACGCCAGGGTCTTGCCGGTGCCGGTTTCCGCCTCGACCATCAAGGTCCCGCCGGTGCCGATGACCGCATCCACTGCATCCGCCATGGCCAGTTGCGGTTCACGGGGGTGATAGCCCGGCAAAAGCGGCGCAAAGCGCGTCAGATCGGTAAGATGGTTACGGGCGCTGGTCACACGATGTCCTGAGGATGTCAGAAAGGAAGCAAGCGACAGAGCATAGCATTAGACGCCACAAGCAGCACCTCCCACGCGACGCGGAAAACCCGCCAACGGACGGTTTCTGTGCTCAGACATCCCATCATCAATGGAGGCACCCCATGGACTACACCCTGATCATTCTCGCCGGCGGCCAGGGAAAGCGGGTCGGCGGCGCCGACAAGGGATTACTGGAGCTGGACGGCAAGCCGCTGATCGCTCACCTGCTGGATCACCTGGCGCCCTCCCCCACCCGTATCGTCATCAGTGCCAACCGGAATCAGGCCACCTACCGGCATTGGGCCAATCAGGTGGTCAGTGATGAACGGGACGGGTTTCAGGGGCCAATGGCCGGTCTGGAAGCGGCACTGGATGCCAGCCAGGGGCTCTGTCTGTGCCTGCCCTGCGATCTGGTCCAGCCTCCCGCCTCATTGCCCGGCGACCTGCTGAACAAAGCCGGGCCGGACCATGTCTGTGTCGCCCAGGATCCGATCCGCCGCCAGCCCCTTTGTCTCGCATTGCATGCAGAAAAGTGGCGGGAGTCGCTGCGCACCTATCTGGATAACGGTGGCCGCAGCGCCTATGGCTGGCTGGATCAACTGCCCATACATCCGGTAGCCGTGGCCACACCATTGCAGAACCTGAATCACAGCCTGCATGGCAAGGATAGCTGATAGATCGCCCCACCCGCAGACACCGGCTTTCTTGTGAAAGCGCATCCCCAAAAACAACAATGCCCGCACGAGGCGGGCATTGTCAGCAAGCGATAAACCTGGCGATCAGGCAGTCACTTCCTGGATCTGCTTCATCAGGGCAACCTGGTCAGCAGAAGGCTGGGCGGTTTGCAGCGCCATCAGCTTGCTCATGTCGCCTTCGATACGGATCTGGCCGCTCATGAAGCCCTGCATACCAGCGGACTGGTCGCCTTCAATGAAGATGCGCTTGGCAAGATCAGCCGGCAGGATCATGGTAGTCGGCGCGTCAGCGTGATGACCTTCTTCGATCATGCCACCGACCAACGCCATTTCCTTGTCGCCACCATCGCCGGATACAGTGATGTTGATTACCAGATCTGCCAGGGCAGCCGGGGTTTCCACATCACCGGCACCGTCACGGATCTCTTTTACTTTCGCAAACCACTCGTCAGACAAAAATTCCAGGCTCATTCTTATATCTCCTTAACCTATCGTTGTGGCTTCGACACCCCGTGTAATCAGGCATCACCATTCAAACAAGCGTTCGAAACTTACCCGTACCTTATAGAAAGGCCCGGGGGGTGGCAATAGCCGTACAAGCGTCTATCGGGGACAAAAAACCCGGCACAAGGCCGGGCTTTTTGTGGTTGTCATGCAGGGGTAATCAGAGGTCGTAACCACGCTCTTCGTGCAGCGCAATATCCAGCCCCTGGGTTTCTTCGTCCTTGTCCACACGCAGTTCCGCGAACAGGCCGATCAGCTTGAGCAACACCCAGGTCACCACAGCGGTATAAACGAACGTGGCGACTACGCCCAACGCCTGCACCCCGAACTGATCCAGCATGGTGAATTCCGGCTTGGCAAAACCGTAACCGGAGAACAGGCCCAGTTCCGTGGAAGCAAAGATACCGGCAAACAAGGTACCGAGAATGCCGCCTACCCCGTGCACCGGGAACACGTCCAGGGAATCATCGATCTTCAGCTTGTGCTTGATAAAGATGACCGAGTAGAAACAGATCACACCCGCAGACAGACCGATCACCAGTGCTGCCGCCGGCCCGACGAAACCGGAGGCCGGGGTAATGGTACCCAGACCCGCTACCATGCCGGTGGCGATGCCCAGTGCCGAGGGCTTGCCGAATTTTTTCCACTCCATGGTGATCCAGGCCAGAGAACCCGCCGCTGCGGAAATGTGCGTGACCAACATGGCCATGGCGGCGTCGCCGCCGGCAGCCAGTGCAGAACCACCGTTGAAACCGAACCAGCCTACCCACAGCATGCCGGCACCGGTCAACGTCATGGTCATGTTATGGGGCATCATGCCCTGCTCCGGAAAGCCTTTGCGCCCGCCCAGTACCAGCGCCGCGACCAGCGCCGCCACACCGGCAGTGATATGCACCACGGTGCCGCCGGCAAAGTCATACAGGCCCAGGTCGGCCAACCAGCCGCCGCCCCACACCCAATGGCAGACAGGAACATACACACCCAGCAGCCAGAGCACGGAAAACGCCAGCATGGGCCCAAAGCGCATGCGCTCGGCAAAGGCACCCACGATCAGCGCCGGAGTGATGATGGCAAACGTCATCTGGAACAGGCCGTGCAGGCTTTTCGGCAGCGTCCCCTCCAGAGTGTCCTTGCCGATACCGGCAAAGAAAGCGTGATCGAGACCACCGATCCAAGCATTCATGCTGCCGCCATCGGAAAACGCCAACGAGTAGCCGCAGATCAGCCATACCAGCGATACCGCACAGGTAATGGCAAAGCATTGCATCAACACGGAGAGTACGTTTTTGCTACGCACCAGGCCGCCATAGAACAGGCTCAGGCCTGGGATGGTCATGAACAGCACCAGCGCAGTGGCCGTCAGAATCCAGGCGGTGTCACCGGTGTCGAGGCCATCGGCCAGGGCCAGGGACGGAAACATCAACAGTACAGCAAGCAGTTTTTTCATCGTGGCCCCCTTAAATGGCTTCGTTGCCGGTTTCACCGGTACGGATGCGGATTACCTGTTCCAGATCACTGACGAAGATCTTGCCGTCACCAATCTTGCTGGTACCCGCGGCCTTCATGATGGCTTCGATGGCCTGATCCAGGTCCTCTTCGCGCACCGCCAGCTCCAGTTTTACCTTGGGCACGAAATCGACCACGTACTCTGCACCCCGGTACAGCTCCGTGTGGCCCTTCTGGCGACCGAACCCTTTGACTTCAGTAATAGTCATGCCCTGCACCCCAACCTGGGCCAGCGCATCGCGGACTTCGTCCGCTTTGAACGGCTTGATCACCGCTGTCAGCATTTTCATGGTTGTCTCCTGATCCACGTGCAGCCAACGGCTGCACCAACACAATACGTGCCGAAAAGTTTGCACCGGCATAGCGCATACAAGAATCAGGCCAGCAATATTGCTTTTTGATTTCAGTCACTTGGCCGCAGCGCACCCAAAATATGCACCACAATAGACCCAGTGCACCACACAAACGCACTTATTTAATGCATTTTGGCATGCCAAGATGATGCAGCCAGGAAGAATCCAGAAAAAACAGACATGCAGATGCACCAGCAAGACGCAGCGCATCGACGTGCGGGGGGATTCAGCAAGGAGAGAAGTGCCACGCCTGCCCGGCCAGGGGGAGGCGTGGCGACAGATCAATACAGGTAATTGAACATCTTGCGGCGGTATTCGCTGGCAAGCGGGTCCCCCTTGGGCAGGCACTGGAAGACTTCCAGCAGCGCGCTGCGGGCAATGCCGTCGCGGAAATCCCGGTGCTCGCTCAGCAGTTGCAGCAGCGCCTCCAGGCCCGCCTGAAACTGGCCGGCCGCCGCTGCCTGCAAGCCAAAGGCATAGAGATCTTCCGGGTTGGGCTGATCGCTGATGCGTTTACGGAGCTCTGCCAGAGAGAGGCTCTCGCCTTCCAGTTTTTCCAGCAGAGCAAAGCGGGCACGGAACGGCCGTAATGGCTCCACATCCTCGGTTACCTCCGCCAGCAGCGACTGCGCCTCGTCCAGACGCCCATCACCCAGCAGGTATTCCACCAGCATTGCACGGATCGCGTGCTTGTCCGGGCTCTGCTGCAAGGTCTGCCGCAGGGCCGCTTCTGCCTGGTCACCATGGCCGGCCTCAATGGCCATGCGGATCTGCTCAATGAAGCCCTCTTCCT
This sequence comes from uncultured Alcanivorax sp., assembly GCF_947258575.1. Taxonomy (GTDB): domain Bacteria; phylum Pseudomonadota; class Gammaproteobacteria; order Pseudomonadales; family Alcanivoracaceae; genus Alcanivorax. The sequence goes on along the minus strand of NZ_CAMYIV010000002.1, from coordinate 220,531 downwards.
GCTGTTGCTCGGCAGCTTCCGGGTCTACCACAGGAGCCAGCCACTGGCGCAACGCCCCCTCTGTCTGGGCACCATCCAGCTCGCTGACCAATTGCCCCTGATAGACCAGTTTCAGGCTTGGCAGACTGCGCACCCCGAACTGGCTTGCCAGCATCTGCTGCTCATCGGCGTTGACCTTGGCTAGCATCACCTTGCCCTGGTACTCATTCACCAGGCGCTCCAGAATCGGTGCCATCTGCAGGCAGGGCTGACACCAGCTCGCCCAGAAATCCACAATCACCGGCACCTGCCGCGACTGTTCAAGAATTTGCTGAATGTTCTGTTCAGTTGCTTCAATGATGTAGTTGTTCGGTTGCAACGCCGTGCTCCTGAAAGCTTTAAAACTGGGTGCGATTGTAAGGGATGACTGCCATTAAATCCGGTTAAATCCTGTGCAACTGATCACTTTCACGGGTTAGACTCAAAACAGTAAGGTCTGTAGGGCTTCACGCCATGTACATGACCTGTGAGTACGCTGGATTGTATTCAAAACAACCCGGGTCCAGGCGGGCTCGGGTTCACGGCAAAGGAGATCACCATGCTTAGCCTGTTGGCTATTGTAGTGTTAATTGCCACGCTGATGACCCTGTTCTATCAGCGCATCAGTCGCGGCATCGGCAGCGCAGTTTTTGTGGTTGTCTGGCTGTTGAGCGCCTTCCTGGCCCCCTGGCTGGTTCATCCGGTTTCACTGATCCTGCTGGCCGCCGGCGTTGCCCTGCTCAACCACGTCGACCTGCGCCAAAAGTTCATCACCAAGCCGGTCTATAACGCCCTTGGCAAGGTCATGCCAGCCATCGGCGACACCGAGCGCGAGGCTATTGAAGCCGGTACCACCTGGTTCGAAACCGATCTGTTTTCCGGTCGCCCGGACTGGGAAAAATTCGCCCATATCCAGTTTTCCACGCTCACCGAGGAAGAGCAGTCGTTTGTGGACAACGAGGTCCAGGAACTGTGCGACATGCTGGATGAGTGGAAAATCTTCCACGAGTTGAGAGACCTGCCTGAGGAAGTCTGGGATTTCCTCAAGCACAAGGGCTTCTTCAGCCTGATCATTCCCAAGGAGTACGGCGGCAAGGCATTTTCTCCCTATGCCCAGAGCCGCATCATGAGCAAGATCGCCACCCGCTCATTGACTGCTGCGGTCACCGCCATGGTGCCCAACTCTCTCGGCCCCGGTGAACTACTGGCCGAATACGGTACCCAGGAACAGAAAGACCGCTGGCTGCCCGGCTTGGCCAAGGGCGACGAGATCCCCTGCTTCGGCCTCACCGGCCCGGAAGCGGGCTCCGATGCCGGCGCCATCCCGGATACCGGCGTAATCTGCAAGGGCGAGATTGACGGCAAGGAAGTGCTGGGCATGCGCCTGAACTTTGCCAAGCGCTGGATCACCCTGGCCCCGGTGGCCACGGTGGTAGGTCTGGCCTTCAAGCTCTACGACCCGGAGAAACTGCTCGGCGACAAGGAAGAGCTTGGCATCACCTGTGCGCTGATCCCTGCTGACACTCCCGGGGTGGAAATCGGCCGTCGCCACTACCCTGGCTCTCCGTTCATGAACGGCCCCATCAATGGTAAGGATGTGTTCGTACCGCTGGACACCATCATTGGCGGACCGGACATGGCAGGTCGTGGCTGGCGCATGCTGATCGAGTGTCTGGGTGCCGGTCGCGGTGTCTCCCTGCCCGCCCTGGCCACTGCCAGCGGCGAAGTCGGTTACCGCATGACCGGCGCCTTCGCTCGTATCCGTCGTCAGTTCAACACCGCGGTGGGCCAGTTCGAAGGGGTGCAGGAAGCCTCTGCCGAAGTGGCCGCCATTGGCTACACGCTGGAAGCCTACCGCCACCTGGTGACCCGTTCACTGGAAGACGGCGCACCATCAGTCGTTACCGCCATGGCCAAGTACCACGCCACGGAAATGATGCGTGAGCTGATTAATCACGGCATGGACATCGCTGGCGGGCGCGGCATTCAATTGGGTCCGCGTAACTTCCTGGCCTTGCCCTATCAGTCCACTCCCATCGCCATCACCGTGGAAGGGGCGAATATCCTCACCCGCTCGCTGATGATCTTCGGCCAGGGCGCCATGCGCTGTCATCCATACCTGTATGACGAATTGCAGGCGATTCAGGCGGAAGACAAGAAACAGGGGCTGCAGGATTTCGATGCCCTGTTCTTCTCCCATGCCGGCCACACCCTGGGCAATATCAGTAGCGGTATCATGCAGGCGCTTGCTGGTCCCTACCTGTCCGAGGCACCGGGCAATGCGGACGCCTTCAGTGCCCCCTGGTATCGGCTGGTGAACCGCTATAGTGCGGTGCTCTCCAGTACTGCGGACATGGCGCTGGCCCTGCTGGGTGGCGATCTCAAACGTCGCGAGCTGCTCTCTGCGCGGCTAGGCGATGTGCATAGCCAGTTGCTGATCGCTTGTTCCATTCTCAAATATCACGCCACCCTGCCACGGGACGAGGCCAACGACGCCCACGCCAGCTATGCGCTGCGCCGGTCGTTCAGCAAGGCCCATGACGCCCTGGATGCCTTCTACCGCAACTTCGGTTTCTTCGGCGTGGGCTATGCGTTGAAAGGGTTGTTCTTCCCGTTCGGTCGCCCCTGCAAGGCTCAGGCCCCCAGCGACGACCAGATCCGCACTCTGGGTGACATGATCATGGCGCCCAGCTCGGTGCGCGATGCACTGGCAGAACCGGCCTATATCTCCCAGGACCCGGAAGATGCCATCGGACGCGTGGAAGCCACCTTCAACAAACTGCTGGAAGTGGAGCCGGCCTACCTGGCGTTCCTGAAAGCCGACGGCAAGGGACAACTGGAAGGCAACAGCGTGCTGGAAAAGCTTCAGGACGCGGCCAGCAAAGGCATCATCGACGCCGACCAGGTAGAGCCGGTGAACGAATACGATGCCATGCGCTACGACTGCTTGCTCACCGACGCCTTCGATATGGACCTGAAGGACGTCAACGTGCACGCAGAACGCCCGATGATGTAAACCCAACCAGGCGGAGGGGCCGAAATGCCCCTCCGCTTTTCCTTCTCCATTCTCCGAGCCCCCGTAGGAGCCCATGCTTGCATCGCGAACCGTGCTTGCGCGGAAATCTCCCGGAGGGCGATCAGGAATCTCAGAGCTCGACAGGTCTCTCCAGAAACGATGGCGGATAAATGTTGACTTCTGCCGCCTCTATACGCGCGGTTCGCCATGCAAGCATAGCTCCTACAGCGGCTTCGTCGCAGCAGCCTCCTACTGGAGATTTTTGGCAAGGTCGCCAACCGGTCCACAGTTTCACAAAAAGCCACAAAGCCACGTCAGCGATGAAAATGCTGCTTTTTCCACCAGTTATTCCGCTGTCATCCCCATATCACGCAGATTTAACATTCATATCACCCTTTTGGCGCTTTTACGGCTCGTCGCTTTCGTCTAGGCTTTGCCAAAATTACGCCCCACCTGGGCCCGGCGTATCTCTTGCGCCTATTGCCCCTCGGACAACAGGTCAGGAATGACAGCAGTCGTCGAAGAAAATACCGTTCTCGAGTTCAAGGGCCGCATGTTGATGATGACGGTCCTGCAACTGAAAAACCTGGATGCCAACCTGCTGCATCAGGAAGTCAGCCAACGGCTGGAAGATGCAGCCCAGTGGCTGCAAGAAGCCCCGGTGGTCATTGACGTGAGTCAGGACCTGGATGTGGATCCGGTGGCCCTGATGGCCGCTGTGGACACGTTACGTAGCCTGGGGGTAAACCTGGTGGCCCTGGCCCGCACGACCGGCATTGATAACGATACCGCTGCCATGCTGGGACTGGGCACCCTGAGCCTGTCCGGTGGCCGCGATGTGCCTCGCCGCAGCGAGCCCGCGCCACAGGCAGAAGCAGAAAAAGTGCCCACCGCCACCCAGCGCATCGAGACGTTGGTTGTGGACCAACCGGTTCGATCCGGCCAGCAGGTCTACAGCCGTGGCGATTTGATCGTGCTGGCCCCGGTAAGCACCGGCGCCGAGCTGATGGCGGAAGGCAACATCCATGTCTACAGCAAACTGCGTGGCCGCGCCCTCGCCGGCGTCCGCGGGGATGGCAGCGCACGTATTTTCTGCCAGCAACTGAATGCCGAACTGGTATCCATTGCCGGCCATTACCGGGTAGCCGAAGATCTGCCCGAAGCGCACCGCAACCGGGCTGTCTATCTGTCCCTGGAAGGTGACGCCATGCAATTTACCGCGCTGAGCTAGCGCCACAGAAAGACGAAGGTAAGGAGAAAGAGCGTGACGAAGATTGTGGTCGTGACATCCGGCAAGGGTGGCGTCGGCAAAACCACCACCAGTGCAGCGCTGGCCACCGGCCTTGCCCTGCGCGGTTTCAAAACCACCGTGATTGATTTCGATGTGGGCCTGCGCAATCTGGACCTGATCATGGGCTGTGAACGCCGCGTGGTTTATGACCTGGTGAACGTGATCAGTGGCGATGCCAACATCAAACAGGCGCTGATCAAGGACAAGAAGGTGGACAACCTGTTCATCCTTCCCGCTTCCCAGACCCGCGACAAGGACGCCCTCACCACCGAAGGTGTGGAAGGCGTGCTCAATGCCCTGCGCGATGACATGAAGATGGACTACATCATCTGCGACAGCCCGGCTGGCATCGAGAAAGGCGCCCTGATGGCCGCCTACTTCGCTGACGAGGCAGTGGTAGTGACCAACCCGGAAGTCTCCAGTGTCCGTGACTCCGACCGCATCATCGGCATTCTGGCCAGCAAGACCCGCCATGCCGAACAAGGCGAAGGAGATATTCCCGCCCGCCTGCTGCTCACCCGCTACTCTCCGGAGCGCGTGGAGAACGGCCAGATGCTGTCCGTTGAGGATGTGCAGGAAATTCTCGCCATTGAACTGCTCGGCGTGATTCCCGAATCCCAGGCGGTACTGAACGCCAGTAACGCCGGCAGCCCGGTGATCCTCGATATCGATTCCGATGCCGGTCAGGCGTACAGCGATGCGGTAGCCCGCTTCCTGGGCGACCAGCTGCCCCATCGTTTCGTCAACGTTAACAAGAAAGGTCTGTTCGGCCGTCTTTTTGGAGGCTAAGGGATGAGCATCTTCAGTTACCTGCTTCCCAAGAAGCAGAGTTCCGCATCAGTGGCCAAGGAACGCCTGCAGATCATTGTGGCCCGCGAACGCTCCACGCGTGGCGGTCCGGATTATCTGCCGCAGCTGCAGCAAGAGCTGCTAATGGTGGTACGCAAGTATGTCCCGGTTGGGGAAGACGCCGTGAATGTGCAGGTGGACCGCGAGTCCGGCTGTGAAATTCTCGAGCTGAACATCACCCTGCCGGAAGAAGAAGCCCAGCAGCAGTACTGAGCTGGCACCAGGAGCCGCCGCCAGGCGGCTCTTTTCTTTCCATTCCCCGGAAAATCTACGAACGTCCCGCTGCGGCGCGATCCGTGACATCGACAAAGCCGCTGTAAACGTGCGGGGTGACGAGCTACAGCAGCCAGCCTATTCCGGCAGCACCTGCCATTCCGGTTCATCAAACTCCCCGATCACCGTCACCTCGCATACCTTGGCATGCTTGGCCAGGATCGCTTTCACCTTTTCACTGCGGCTGTCGTCCTTGGCATCCCGGTGGGCCTTGCTATCCCAGTGGGCAATGGCCAGCACCTTGTCCGGTTCGCCGATCTTGCGGTGCAGGTAGGTGCCCCGGGCGCCCGGCGTCTGCTGAATGATTTCACTGGCTTCCACCCAGCCCTGAGCATATTCCTCTACGGTAAAGCCCGGCTTCACCCGCACTTCGAAGATAAATTTCATGGCTGTTCTCCCTGTCGGTAAAACTGCGCCAGCAGCCGGTGCAGATCCGGCCAGTCCCGGTGCAACGATTCTGGCGCCTCAAAAAAGGCTTCGCTGCAAACCGCAAAGAACTCACCCGGCCCGGTCAGTGCATAGGGATCAATAGATAAGGGCCTGTGCTGCTCATAATCATCGAACAGCCGATCCCAGGCCGCCGTGAAGGTCTCGTGCCACTGGCGCGGATTCATACCCGGATGCAGCGGTGGTGCGCCATTGGCACCGTTGCGTCGCATATCGAGTTTGTGGCTCATCTCGTGGATCACCACGTTACTGCCCTGCCCGGCTTCAAGCACCGATTCCCATGACAGTATTACCGGGCCCTGATGCCACGCCTCACCAGCCAGCACCGGACTGCTGGCATGCACCACGCCATCCTCAGTCTGCCAGGGCCGATTGGGAATGAAATCGCCCTCATAGAGAATTACCGTATACCAGCCGTCATACCAGTCCAGCCCCAGTTCCAGAATTGGCACACAGGCCATAGTGGCGATACGCAGACACATGGCGTCGGTAATGGCGAAGCTGTTCCCCGGCGCCACACTCTTGCGCGCCAGAAAGCGAAAGCTCAGATCCCGCAGGCGGGCGCGTTCGTCACCCTGGTACCGCTGCAACACCGGCCAGTCGCCCACCGCCGCATCCCACTCTGCTTCGGTATACCCCATCTTCTTGACCCGGCGCGTGTCACGCCAGTTTCGCCAGGCTGCAAACATTGTTACCTCAACGTCGAACACCACGCCCTCTTCAGGGCCATGCATAATTTGGAACACTCGGGAGCATCACGGCACATAACAATGTGAATGCTGGTCTTTTCACGACTTTCAACTGGCAACTCACTGCTGCCCTGAAGCGATTCACCCGCATTCGTCTGCACCATGAATCGATCCGGGCTCAGGGTAATGCGTGTCTACTTTGACCTGATATATGTCGCCTGAACAGTCGTTACCCGGCACAGGCCCTGTGCTACCATCGCCAGCTCTTTTGCCAAGCGAATCCTGTTCAGTGCCTGTAAGCCAAGCTCACAAAGCCGATCTGCTGCTTCTGGTGGTCACCCTGCTGGCCTCCATCAGCTGGATGTTCTCGCGGGAGGCGGTGTTGGCGATGCCACCACTGCTGTTCATGTCCCTGCGCTTCCTGCTGGCCGCAAGCCTTCTGGCCATGGTCGCCCACCGCCAGCTACGTCGGCTCAGCGCCCGGCAACTATTCCGTTGCGTCCGGGTAGGCGCCGTATTCGGCATCGCCATGAGCTGCTGGGTCATGGGGCTGGCCATGGCCGAACATGTGGGCGAAGGCGCCTTTCTCACCAGCCTGGGCGTGGTTCTGGTACCCGTGATTGCCCGGCTGATCTTTGCCGAACCAGTACCCGGCAGTACCTGGCTGGCTTTACCGGTGGCGGCTGCGGGCCTGGCCTTGCTGTCCCTGGAGCAAGGACTGCATCTGGAGGCGGGACAGCTGTTCTTCGTGGCAGCCGCCACCATCTTCGCGCTCTATTTCAACCTTAACACCCGGGCCGCCAATACCATTTCCACCACTGACCGCAACGGCAACCCCATTGAGCACCCGCGCATCCCCGCCCTGGCCCTGACCACGGTGGTGCTGGCGGTGGTCGGTGTGCTGACGGGCAGCCTGTCCGCCATTTTCGAGCCCTGGGGCGAGGCCGCGGCAAACGCCACCTTCGAGTTGGCAATCTGGGTCATCCTCAGCGCCACCGTGGGTACCGCCCTGCGCTTTCTTGTGCAAACCTATGCGCAAAGCCTGTCACTGCACAGCCACGGCGTTGTCATCATGGTCCTCGAACCCATGTGGACCGCCCTGATGGCGGCCGCCTGGTTCGGCGAGCAGATGACGCTGATGCAGCTGGCCGGTTGCGCCCTGATTTTCCTGTCACTGCTGGTCAATCGCTGGCGGGCAGTGAGAAGCCTTCTCAAACAGGCTCTGTCACGCGTTTCCACTCACCATTAATTTGCTCACTCCCGACGAAAAGGATGTCTTATGGGACCCGATATTCTCTCCCTGATCCCCGCTATCGCCCCCGGCACTCTGGTGGCCATTACCGCCTTTGTACTCGCCGGGATATTCATGCAGCGTGCCCGCACTGCAGCCATGCTCGTTCTGATCGCCGGCCTGCTCACCCTGCTGCAGAATGGCTGGATCATCTTCAACCAGACCGTGCTGCTGGAATGGATGTTTGATGACGTGATCAGCTCGGATACCTACTCACTCATCGCCACCGCCGCCTACAACCTGTTCTATCTGGTCATCAGCGCCCTGCTGTTATTTGCCGCCTTTGCCGGTCGCCAGTCTCTCAGTACTCGCGCATCCGCCGTCCCTCAGGTCCAGCCCAGTCCCGAAGGTAATCTCCCGGCCCATCGAGGCGGGCTGGTGCTGACCTTCGGTCTGCTGGGGATCCTGCTGTTTGCCCCGCTGGGCATCGTCGCCTGGATACTGGGCAACAAGGATCTCCACGCCATGGGCAGCGGTAACATGGACCCGTCAGGGGAAGGCATGACCACCGCCGGCAAGGTGCTTGGCATCATTGCCACTGTCCTGATGGTGGTGGGTTTGCTGGTGGCCATGGCGGTGATCAGCATTATTGCCGTCAACTTCCGGGCCTTCTGATTCTTGCCGCCGGGGCCTTGCCCGCAAGGCGCCGGCAAAACCCTCGGGACGATTTCCCTAAACCTTCGGCGTGAAGCCACCCGCCATCCATCGTATGCATATTTGTGTATCGCCCTGTGACCCAGTTCCTTCTCTCCTCCCACAGTTGGCGCACCATTTGTCTCAGGCAGGAAAGCGCCGTTTATAATGTGCACTGCCATCGCATTATCGCTTACCGGTACTGCCTGAGTGTTCAGCCCTGATAACCAATAACAAAACGATGGGACAATGAGAGCAATCAACCTGGCTGTTTTCTGCCTTCTCGGCATACTGCTGACCCCCGGTCTGCAGGCAGCTCCTGCTGACTGCAGGGAAGATTCGTCACACCCTCTGATTCTTTCCAACCAGGACCAGCAATTGCTGGAGATACTGGGAGGGCATGCCAGTAACAGTCACACCCCTGCCTTGATCCGCTACAACGACCAGTCTCCTGGCATTAACCAGCCTATCCTGGGCAACTATGCCCGCCTGCGCCTGGCAGCCATGGCTCTGCGCGATGGTGATACCGAATTCGCCCGGCAACAATTGAATCAGGTGGAACAGAACAGTCCTGCAGCGGTGGATGCGGCACTGCTATTGGCAGAAAGCTATCGCCGGGACGGGGACCGCGAGCGGGCAAGGACCTGGTTCGTTCGCATTGCCGCACGTTTCCCCGGTAACCCCAGAGCCGTCTCCGGGCTGGTACTGGCCGGCGATGACTGGCGCAAACAAGGAGCCATTGAGCAGGCCCTACCGGTCTATAACCTTGCCCTGAACAAAGTGGCGGAAAACATGAAGGCCCTGCAAACCCTGGCCGATGAGCCAGATCGCCTTTATCGCTCGCTGACCAACAGTGTTGCCGGCAACAGCACCACCGTGATGGACCAATTGGTGCTGGCCATGATCCGCGACCGCGACAGCCAGGTACTGGACGCCACCGGCAAGCTGATCAACGCCAGCAATGTACGCAAATGCCTTCGCGAGCAGGAAAAAAACCTACATAACGCCATCCAGCACGCCACCGCCCGGGACCTTTCAAATGGCGCCTTTCGCACTGCCGCCAACATGGAAAAAACCGCTACCGAACAGGAAATTACCGACCTGCAGCGGGTTCTGGCCAATGCCCCGGATGCGGAAGACTTCCGGGCCCGTCTGACAGACGCCCGGGATCGCCTGCAACGTATTGAAGATCGCCTGGAAAGACTGGGCAGCACGGCCCTGCCACCGGCACTGGAAAAACGAAAAAAACAGATGCAGAAGGACAAACAGCGGGTAGAAACGGAAATTGAGGATGCCCGGCAACAGGTTCGCCAGGCCTTGAAAGCCCAGCTACCAGAGCTACAACGGTTTTACCGCAACCTGGCCGGGGAAGCGCAGCTGGGCAAGGCCCAACTGCTGCAGGCAAGGGGGTGAATCATCAAGGGTTGCGATTTTAGCCCTTGTGGCTTTTCAGCAGGCTGTCCACCTTGTCGATGTACTTCTGCTTGGCGTCGTCCGCAGACATGCCCTTGAGCTTGGCCCAGGCGTCATGCTTGGCCCGGCCCACCATATCCAGCATGCCCGGACGTTTGCCACTCACATCGCCAGCACTGCCCTGCTTGAAATGGGCATACAAAAACAACAGATCATCGTTGCCGGGCTTGCGATCCAGGGTTTTCACATCTTTTTGGGCTTGTTCAAAACGGGCAGTATCGGTCATGATGCTTCCTGTTGGTTGTGATCATTATTGAATATCGCGACAGGTTTTATTCGCGATCAGGCTGTCAAAATACTGCGCTGTCACAGCCTGCGAATCAAGGAGCCTCTGGATAACTCCTTGCATGCTCAGTCTTTCAGGCTGGCTCGCAATCTAGGCGCAATGTCGAAGGTGTGTGTCGACCCATCAAGACATTGCAACAACGAGTGCGGGCCAGCCTGGGAGACCCGAAGGGCGCGGCCTGAAGGGCCCATCTGCTGCGCTTTGTCGCTAGGAAAGGGAACCCACCCTGCCCGTCGCGACAAAACACAACAGCTGCACCCTTCAGGCCACGCTGAGCACGCAAGGAGTTATTCAGAGGCTCCTCAAACCGAATAATAATCAGGTAACGCCATGCCCGCAGCATCGGAAGCAGCGATCAGCAAAAACCAGGAAGGCGTCCTGCGCAGCGCGCTCGACAGCCTTCTGGTCACCTTTGATGGCGAGTTGGAAGCCCGCTACCGCGAGCATGCCCACCGGCGCGCCCGGGATCTGATAAGCCATTCTGTCTATCTGCTCGGGCTGTTGTACCTGGTGGTAGTGCTACCGGTAATGCTGCTGGTAGATACCGCAGAGATGGTCGCCTGGCGAAACTACGGGGTCTATCCCGTCGCGCTGTCACTGCTGGCTCTGTGGTGCAGTACCCGGCTGTCCTGGCTAACCGCCCACACCATCGGCGTTATGTATCTGGCACTCGGCATCGCGCTGGCCGGCACCTTGCTCGGTGCCATCCGCTTTCACGGTCTTTTCCCCGGGCAGATTTCCGCCTTTGAAACCATCTATATCCTGATTATCGGTTTTTCCATCTTGCGCTTGCCACCGCGGCAGACGCTGATCAGTTGCCTGTGTGCCCTGGCGGTAACCCTGCTTGCTGCCTTGTTTCAGCAACTGCCCCTGCCGCTGCTGTCCATGCTGCTGTACTTCGTCATTCCGCTGATTATCTGTGCGCTCAATGGCTACATTCTGGATGTCAGTGCCCGCCGTAACTTTGCCAACAATCTGCTGCTGGAAAGTGAATCCTCACAGCTGGCCAGCTGGCGGGAACAGGCAGAAAAAGACACCCTTCGCCAACAGCAGCTCACCCTCTTTCTGGAACGGATTGCCGGCAATCTGACACCGGCGCAGCTTCTCGAGCGGGTGCTCGGTTATCTAATCGAACAGATCGGCGCGAAAGCCGGCGCCGCCTACACCCTGGAGGAGCAGGAACTGGTCCGGCAGGCAGGCTGGGGGCTCAATGCCAGCGCCTCAGAACGCCGCAACGTCCCCCAGGATGAAACCCTGCTCGGCGCAGCCCTGAACCAGAAGCTGCTGATACAGCAACACAGTGTCCCGCAAGGCTACCTGGATCTGGAAGTCGGAGAAGGCAAACGCAAACCTGCCACCCTGCTACTGTGGCCAATACATCAGGGGGAATTTGCGCTGGGTATCGTGGAAGTGGCCGGCTCTCAAGCGTTTTCTGCCGCCGATGAGGCCCTGCTCAACGAGTTGCACCGGCCGCTGGCCTTTGCATTGCAATCGGCCCAGCGGCGCCAACAGTTTCTCAGCCGCATGGACGAGCAAGAGCGCACTGCTCAGGCCTGATTTTGTTTCCCCATCGCCCGCAACGGGGCGGACAAGCGATCCGGACGGCGCGGCACGATATCCGCCAGTGCCTGCACAATCCTGGCCATGTCCTGCTCAATGTCACCGCTGGGCATGAAACTGCCGACAATACGAACCTGGCGCCGCTGATAACAGAAACCGATCACCACGATGGGGATCTGCATCTGCTCGGCAATGCGGTAAAAGCCGGTTTTCCAGCGCTCGGCCCCCTCCCGCGTGCCCTCTGGTGCGAGACCCAGCCAGAAGGGTTTCTCGCGCATCACCGCCGTCGTTTGATCCACCACATCGTCCGCGCTGTCACGGTTCACCGGTATTCCGCCCAACCAAACCATCAGACGGCCCAGCCGACCCTCGAAAAGGGTGTGTTTCGCCATGAACTTCACATGGATTCGCAGGCACTGAATCGCACTGATACCCACCACGCCATCCATATTGGAGGTGTGCGGCGCTACCGCCAGAACCGCGCGCTCCACATTGGGCAGTGTGCCGACGATCCGCCATCCCATGGCAGAAAGAATAACCCGGCCCAGGCCGGCCAGCAGCCAGTGCCCGCGCCGTGGAACACTGTCACCCAAGGTTTTCGCCTTGATCGGCGGTAATTCTGTTTTCATGCAAATACCGTAAATGTCTGGCGGCTCAGCGCCACCGCTTTGCCTTCCCCATCCCAGATTGTCGCCTGGCTCTGACCGTAACCGTCACTGCTCTGGTCGGTCTTAACCCGATACTGCCACAGGGTATCCGCAGGGCGCGAGAGCGGATCGTCGAGCAGTTCCATGGTCCAGGTCAACGAACTGGCCGGGGCCGGCTTCTTCAACATGGGCAACACCGACGGTGGCCAGGTATCGACCAGCGCGATTAACGCCGCCGTGCTCATGGCCTGCGGTGGCGTGCGAAAGCCCATATAGCCGCTGAAATCGGGCACTTCACTACCACTGAAAGGGGGCATGCCATCAGCATAACGCATCTGGAAATGCTGCAGAAAATCCGGCGTCAGACCGGCAATGAAGGGCAGCTCGATACAACGGTCCGGCGCTGGCATGGCCGGAGCTGCCGGCGGCGCCACGATCACCCGGGACTCCCGGGCTGCACCCAGGCTCACCAGCATGGCAGCCACCACCTGCCCTTCCTGGCGGGCCGACACCATGGCCTGCATCACCGATTTTCCTTCCCGAAACACCTCGCTGTGCAAGCTGATCGGACCCGGCGCCATGGGCGCGACAAAGGACAGGGAAAAACTGCGCAACGTCCTGCCCGCAGCAACGGTTTTTTCCAGATGATCAAACAATACGGCACCTACCAGCCCACCAAACAGGGCTCGCCCCTGCCCCCAGCCTTCCGGCATCATGCCATTACCCTGGCCATCCACCGTGGCCAGGATCTCGTCAAAATTCATCTCTGTCTCCCGTCAGCGAACGCCTTTAATACCACTGCAAACAGATGGGTTAAAGCCATTATCCCGTCGTTGCCCAGGCCGGCTACGACATCCTGCTGGAATTTGTCCAAATAACCGGCAAAAGTGGTGATTTGGCCATGCGCAAACTGGCCCTTCCCGGTAGCATAGGCGCCTGTTTTTTTCAGTTCCGCCAGTACGGAGTAATCGGCATGACCTGGTTGAAATCCCGACGTCTGCACTATCTGTTGGCCATGACAGCCCTCTTTTTCAGCCTGATGGTCATCCTGCGGGCCATTTTCTATTTTGGCTTCTCCGAGGTACCGGGTAACCCGGATTATGAGAGCGGCGCCATTCTCAGTGCCCTGGGTATCGGCTTGCGCTTTGATCTGCGTCTGGCCCTGCTGATGATGCTTCCTCTGGCAGCGCTGGCCTATCTGCCACGCTTCAATCTGCTAAACAGCCGCCTGATGCGCCTTCTTGCCCATGGCTACCTGATCGTTGCGCTGGCGTTGCTTGGTCTCACCTATATTCTCGACTTTGGCCACTACGCCTATCTCGGTGAACGGCTCAACGTCACCGCCCTGCGCTTCCTGCAGGACACTCGCGATTCCACCCTGATGGTGTGGGAAAGCTACCCGGTGATCTGGATTACCCTTGGCCTGGTTGCCAGCGTGGCCGGCAGTTACTGGCTGGCTCGTATCGCCGAACGCAAACTGCTGCAACGGACTGCCGCCGGCATCTCCGGCGTCCAGGCCACCGTCGGTTTTCTGGTCTGCTTTACCCTGTTCTTCTTTGCCATTCTTGGCCGGGTCAGCAACATCAACATCCTTAACCCCATTCCGCTGCGCTGGAGTGAAGCCTTTGTGTCCGGCGACCGGGCCATCGGCGCCCTGGGCTTGAATCCGGTCCTCTACTTCCGCGACACCCTGCTGATTCCGGTGTCCCCCTTCGACAAGGAACAGGTTGCCGAGTATTACCCGCTCATTGCCGAGCATCTCGGCATCCCTGACGACCAGCGTGAGGACCTCAACTTCGTACGGACGGTGGACGTACAGAGTCACAAACTCGACTATGAGCGCCCGCCGAATGTGGTCTTTGTGATGCTGGAATCCCTGGGCGCAAGTCGTGTCAGCAGCTACGGATTACCGGTGGAAAGCAGCCCCAATCTGGACCAGCTGGGTCGGGATGGCTGGCGCTTCGAAAATTTCTATGTGCCTGTGACCGGCACCGCCAAGACGATATGGGCCACCTTTACCGGCATCCCTGATGTGGCTCCCACCGAAAGCGCCAGCCGCAACCCGCTGACCAGCCACCAACGCACGGTGCTGAATGAATTCGAGGGTTACCGGAATTTCTATTTCATTGGCGGTAATGCCGGCTGGGCCAACATTGATGGTCTGGTGCAACAAACCATCGATGGCCTGGAGCTATATCAGGAAGGTGATTGGCAATCACCGGACGTGGACGTATGGGGCATTTCCGATCTGAACCTGTTCCGCGAATCCAACCAGATTCTCGCCGACCTGCCGAATGATCAGCCGTTTTTTGCCTTCATCCAGACCGCCGGTAACCACCGGCCTTTCACCATCCCGGACAATAACGGTGACTTTCAGCCGCGCACGGACCTGTCCGATGAGGAGTTGGCCGAATACGGCTTCCGCAGCGCCGCTCAGTTCAACGCCGTACGGCTGCTCGATTACAACGTGGGCGAGTACATGAAATGGGCCCGGGAAAGTGATTATTTCGACAACACCATCTTTGTGTTCTTTGGTGACCACAGCAACCGCATCACCACCCTGCCCCACATGCCGGCGATGGATCAGCTGGGGCTGGAAAGTAACCATGTCCCGCATATCATTTACTCACCCCGCCACCTGAAACCCAGGGTTATTGAGGAATCGGTCGGCCTGGTCGATGTACTACCCACCGTTGCCGGGATGCTGGGACTCAACTACCGCAACACCACGCTGGGCCGGGATTTCCAGATTCCCGCCCCGGAAGGTGATCGCGCCAGTTTTGTGGTGCTGCGGGAAGGCCCCACCCCAATCTACGGCATGGTGACGAAGAATTTTCTGGTGCGTATCAATGCCAATGGCAATAGCGCCACCCTGCATGATCTACATAGTGATACCCCGAAACAGGACGTGGCCGCAGAGCATCCGGAAGTCTTTGACCGACTGTTCAAACTGGCTCGCGGGCAATACGAAACCGCACGCTACATGTTCTACGACAACGTGGACGAGTAATCCGCAGGCCCTTGTCCGCCACCCATAACGCCCTCAGACTGAGGGCGTTATTATTTATGGGCTACACAGAGTGCAACCACGGGAAACCACCGACACCGTCATCATCGGCGCAGGCGTTATCGGCCTGGCCATTGCCCGTGCACTCGCCCCGACACGGTCCGTGGTGCTCCTGGAGCAGGAACCCCGCTTTGGCGAGCATCTCTCATCCCGAAACAGCGAAGTCATCCACGCCGGCCTCTATTACCCGCCAGACTCCCTGAAAGCCCGCCTGTGCCTGCGCGGCAACACCCTGCTGTACCAGTATTGCCAGGCGCAAAGCATTCCTCACCGACAGTGCGGCAAGCTGATCGTAGCCAATGCAGGACAACAGGACTCACTGGAGCAACTGCATCACAACGCTCTGAACAGCGGTGCCACAGGATTACACCGCTGCAGTCAGCAGTGGCTGCAGCAGCAGGAACCCTGGCTGCATGCCGGCGAAGCCCTACTCAGCGAACACAGTGGCATCCTCGACAGCCATGCGCTGATGGGGCGCCTTGCCGAGCAGGCACAGGAGCATCATGCCCTGCTCTGCTATCACCACCGGGTGCGCCGGATCGACTGTGAACCCGGACATTTCCTGCTCCATGTGGACAGCGACGACAGTCCTTTCGCATTGCAGTGCCGACAACTGATCAATACTGCCGGCCTGGATGCCGTTCCCCTACTGAAACGCTGCAACGGCTTTCCCACAGAAAAGATTCCCGAACAACGGCTGGCCCGGGGCAATTATTTTTCCCTCCGTGGACACAGCCCCACCCGAAGGCTGATCTATCCGCTACCGGAAGCAGACGGACTGGGCATCCACCTCACCGTGGACCTGGCCGGCCAGGCCCGCTTCGGCCCGGATGTGGAATGGATCGAACACAGGGATTACCAGGTCAACACCGCACGGCTGCCGCACTTCGAAGACGCTATACGACGCTACTGGCCAAGCCTGAACGCAGACAGACTCTCCCCCGCCTACACCGGCATCCGGCCCAAGCTGTTTATGGAAGGAGAACCCTATCGGGATTTTCTGATACAGGGAGAACAGGAGCACGGCATCAAAGGGATGATCAACCTGCTGGGCATTGAATCCCCGGGGCTGACTGCGGCACTGGCCATTGCAGAAGATATCGCCAAGCACAGTTAGATCTTACGTAGGGTGCCACTGAGCCTAAGGCGAACTGCACCATTCAAACGCCGGATCGGTGCAGTGCGCCTTAGGCTCAGTGGCACCCTACGCTCACCGGAAATTGAGAGCAGCATCAGTGATGACGCCCCATCACTTTCCCCGCCAGGCGCGTCACCCAGCTAGCGGGCAAGACCCGCACCAGGGCGACCATGATTCGATACAACGCGCCGGGAACCTCCACTGCTTTCCCCTTGGCCAGCGCTTTCAATCCTGCCGCTGCCACCACGTCAGCAGGCATCATGGCTTTTTCCAGATCCGGATCCATCCTGTCACGCGCGATGGACGAAAACTCGGTGCGGGTGCCGCCAGGGCACAATGCCGTCACCACAATGCCCGCAGGCTTGAGTTCTTCATGGAGAGCACGGCTCAGATGCAGCACACAGGCCTTGCTGGCGGCATAGGTGGCCATGCCCGGAATCGGAAACCAGGCTGACACCGAGCTCACATTAAGCACCCAGCCCTGGCCCCGTTGCACCATTGGCACGGCAAATAGCTGTGTCATCGCCAGCAGGCTGCGTACGTTCACATCAACCATGCCCAGCTGATCCACCGCTAACAGCGGTTTTTGAAAACCAAAGCCGGCATTGTTGATGAGAATATCCACCTGCCGCCCGGCGGCCTGCGTCTGTGCAAACACCGCTTCGGGTGCCTCAGGATCCGCCAGATCCGCCGTAATCACATCAACGGTGACCGACACCAGTTCCCCGGCAAGGGCGTTAAGCCTGTCCCTGCGACGCGCCACCAGAATCAGATTGCAGCCCACGGCAGCCAGTTGCCTCGCCATCTGTTCACCGATGCCACTGGAGGCGCCGGTAATTAACGCGGTTTTTCCCGAAAACATTATTTGCTCCAGCTTTCAGCTTTGGTCGTCCTGATGAGGTTCAAGGCACCTGTAGGAACGTAGCGTAGCGGAGTAACGCCCGCCAGGGCGGCCCGCAGGGTGAGCGCAGCGAATAATTCCCTTCCAGGGGACGAACCTCGCGAAGCGAGGCGACCGAAGGGAGTGATTTCCTGTTCCCAAGGGACAGAGAACGTTTGTGATATCTGAACCGTTTTCCTCGCTGTCGCTCGGTTCGTCCCTCAAGAGGAACTCCTACAGCGGCTTCGTAGAAATTGAGAATTTCGCGGAACGGTTGGGGCTTCCCCACGCCATTGAGCGTAGCTTGTAACCCAGAAACAAAAAACCCGGCACAAGGCCGGGTTTTTCTGGTGCTTGACTGCAGGCTTTTTACAGCTTGCCGTCCAGTTCCGGTACTGCGTCGAACAGGTCAGCCACCAGGCCGTAGTCCGCCACCTGGAAGATGGGGGCTTCTTCGTCCTTGTTGATAGCAACGATGACCTTGGAGTCTTTCATGCCGGCCAGATGCTGAATGGCACCGGAGATGCCCACAGCAACGTACAGGTTCGGCGCAACGATTTTACCGGTCTGACCGACCTGCATGTCGTTGGGTACGAAACCTGCGTCAACGGCAGCACGGGATGCACCCACGCCAGCGCCCAGCTTGTCAGCCAGCTTGTACAGGATTTCAAAGTTCTCACCGTTACCCATGCCACGACCACCGGAGATAACGATCTCGGCAGAGGTCAGCTCGGGACGATCAGACTTGGCCAGCTCTTCACCCACGAAGGAGGAAATGCCAGCATCTTTGACAACGTCCAGGCTCTCAACAGAAGCGGAACCGCCTTCTGCTGCAACGCCATCGAAGGAAGTACCACGTACGGTAATAACTTTCTTCGCATCGCCACACTTAACGGTGGCAATGGCGTTACCGGCGTAGATCGGACGCTTGAAGGTATCAGAGTCAACCACGTCGGAGATTTCGGAAATCTGGGCCACGTCCAGCAGAGCCGCCGCGCGGGGCGCGAAGTTCTTGCCGGTGGTGGTGGCAGCAGCCAGGATGTGGCTGTAATCGGCACCAACTTCGGCAACCAGATCGCCAATGTTTTCGGCCAGCTGATGCTCGTAAGCATCGTTGTCAGCGCACAGCACCTTGGAAACGCCATCAATCTTGGCAGCTTCTTCAGCAACAGCGCCACAGCCTTTACCGGCTACCAGCACAGTGATGTCGCCGCCGATCTCTTTGGCAGCAGCAACCACACTCAGGGTGACCTTGTTGAGCGCGGCGTTATCGTGTTCGGCGTAAACTAATACACTCATCAGATCACCTTCGCTTCGTTCTTCAGTTTCTCGACCAGCTCGTCAACGGAGCCAACGATGATGCCAGCCTGACGCTCGGCCGGGGCTTCCACACTGACAGTGGTCACACGCGGAGTCAGGTCAACGCCCAGATCAGCGGCTGTTTTGGTATCCAGCGGCTTCTTCTTGGCTTTCATGATGTTTGGCAGAGACGCGTAACGCGGCTCGTTCAGGCGCAGGTCAGTGGTAACCACTGCCGGCAGGTTCAGCTCAACAGTCTGCAGGCCGCCGTCGATTTCACGGGTAACCTTCACTTTACCGTCGGCCACGTCCACTTCAGACGCGAAAGTGCCCTGCGGCATGCCGGTCAACGCAGCCAGCATCTGGCCGGTCTGGTTGTTGTCGCCGTCGATAGCCTGCTTGCCCAGAATAACCAGCTCAGGCTTCTCTTCATCAACGATGGCTTTCAGCGCTTTGGCGATGCCCAGCGGCTGAACGTCTTCGTCAGTTTCTACCAGGATAGAGCGGTCAGCGCCCAGAGCCATGGCAGTACGCAGTTGTTCCTGAGCGGTCTTGGGACCGATGGAAACAGCAACGATTTCGGTAACCACACCCTTCTCTTTCAGACGTACCGCTTCTTCTACAGCGATTTCACAAAAGGGGTTCATGGCCATTTTGACATTGGCGAGATCAACACCAGTGTTGTCAGCCTTCACGCGAACCTTGACGTTGTAATCAACGACTCGCTTGATGGGTACAAGAACCTTCATAGGATCCTCGGAATGTTCCATTGGGTGACATGTAGAAGGAGGCGATAATTGACGCCGTTGCCGGGTCCACCCCCGCGAAAGAGCCGCTATCTTGAACGCTCGGCCAAAGCAGGTCAATAGGCCGAAAATCTGTAAGCGAATGATTTTGCTGCAAATAGACCACACAAGGTGTCCACTTTTCGTGACTTTGCAGTCGGCCATTTCCTTGTAAATCAACCAGCTAGCAAGGGATAATCCGAACACCTGTTTGAAATGGTTGCAGTGCGCCGCCCCGCCGGATCAACACCCGGTAACAATGCAGCGGGCGTTGCGGCCAACCCAGGCAGTGGTGCGGTTTCGCCTATCTCTATATACTCCGCGCCACCCCAAGGCTGGCCCCAGGTGGCTGCTGAGAAAGGTTTTTCTGTGGCAGAGTGTTTCAGAACCCCTTTCTCAGTGGCTTCAGGGCCGAACACGCAATCGATAGCGAGGAGACAGGCTGTGGAACGCGAATCTATGGAAGTCGATGTAGTCATCGTCGGCGCCGGTCCTTCCGGTCTGGCAACCGCCTGCCGTCTGGGCCAGATCGCCCAGGAAACCGGTCAGGAAATCAGTGTGGTCGTGGTAGAGAAAGGCTCCGAAGTCGGTGCCCATATTCTCTCCGGTGCGGTTCTTGAGCCGCGCGCCCTGAACGAGCTGTTTCCCAACTGGCAGGAAATGGGCGCTCCAGTGAACACCAAGGTCACCGGCGACGAAATCTACTACCTCACCGGCCCGGAAAAGGCACAGAAAGTGCCGAACCTGTTCGTACCCAAGACCATGCACAACGAAGGGAACTACATCATTTCCCTGGGTAACCTGTGCCGCTGGCTGGCAGAACAGGCCGAAGGTCTGGGCATCGAGATCTTCCCCGGCTTTGCCGCCAGCGAAGTACTCTACAACGAAGATGGTTCGGTGAAAGGTATCGCCACCGGCGATTCCGGCATCGGCCACGACGGCGAGCACAAGCCCAGCTATACCCCCGGCATGGAGCTTCACGCCAAGTACACCATCTTCTCCGAAGGTTGCCGTGGTCACCTGGGCAAACAGCTGCAGGAAAAATTCAACCTGCGCGAAGGTACCGACCCACAGCATTACGGGCTCGGCATCAAGGAACTGTGGGATATCGATCCGGCCAAGCACCAAGAAGGTCTGGTGGTTCACACCGCCGGCTGGCCGCTCACCGAGTCCGGCTCCCCGGGTGGTGCGTTCCTGTACCACATCGAGAACAACCAGGTTGCCCTGGGTCTGATCACCGATCTGGCCTACTCCAACCCGCATGTGTCTCCGTTTGACGAGATGCAGCGCTGGAAGACCAACCCGGAAATCAGCAAGCACCTGGAAGGCGGCAAGCGTGTTTCCTACGGCGCCCGTGCCATTTCCAAAGGTGGCCTGCAGTCTCTGCCGAGAATGACCTTCCCCGGTGGTCTGCTGGTGGGCTGTAACGCTGGCACCTTGAACTTCGCCAAGATCAAGGGCACCCACACCGCCATGAAGTCCGGCATGATTGCCGCCGAAATCCTGGCAGAAGCGCTGAAAGGCGGCCGTGGCAGCGACGAGCTGACCGAGTACAAGGACGCCTTCGACAAGAGCTGGGTACACGAAGAGCTGCACGCTCAACGCAACTTCGGCCCGGCTCAGCACAAGTTCGGTAACTTCATCGGCTCTGCCTTTGCCTTCGTGGACATCAACCTGTTCAACGGCAAACTGCCAATCACCATGCGTGACACCACTCCGGATCACGCCACGTTGAAGCCAGCAGATCAGAGCAAGAAGATCGACTACCCGAAACCGGACGGCAAGATCACCTTCGCCAAGCTGGACAGCGTATTCCTGTCCAACACCAACCACGAAGAAGATCAGCCGTGTCACCTGACGCTGAAAGACCCGAACGTACCGCTTGAGGTGAACCTGCCCAAGTGGGACGAGCCGGCCCAGCGTTACTGCCCGGCGGGTGTGTACGAAGTGGTTGAGGACGAGAACACTGGCGACAAGCGTTTCCAGATCAACGCCCAGAACTGCGTGCACTGCAAGACCTGCGACATCAAGGACCCAACCCAGAACATCAACTGGGTGGCTCCGGAAGGCACCGGCGGCCCCAATTACCCGAACATGTAATTGGCCGCACGGCTTCCGTGTTGCAAACAAAAAAGGCGCCTTCTCAGGCGCCTTTTTTGTGGATGGCAGGCAGGTAATTGAACCTTGTGGGCTTGAGGGAAGCGATGTTTCACATCGCGAAAGACCAGGGGCCGGGCAGCCCCTGGTCATACAAGCCCCACAAGGCACTGCCTGCGAGTGGCAGACTCAGACCGGACGCTGCAGCCGCTGGATCACCCGGGCTCGCCGCTCCGCGCGATTCTTGCGCAGGCGATACCAGGCCAGACGAATGCGATAGTCCAGCTCATCCATCAATGCCAGCGACGGGATCGGCGGCATGGAAAGATCCGGCTTGCGGGACTGAATCCGCTGGGGAGCTTCCAGTGTCTGGGGGTCATTGCGTTTCATGGTCTCCTCCCTGTTCGAGAACGTTGTGGAGTGGCTGGGTTGTGATTGGCCTCCATGATGCAATCGGGTTTACTATCAGTAAATCGAAAAGATCTTTACCTATCGTTCAATTTTTCTGAAAGGTGAAACATGCCACCGGACAGCCCTCTTCAGCCCCTGCTGGACACGGAAATCCTGCGCAGCTTCGTGGCCATCGCCGAGACCGAAAGCTTCACCCAGGCCGCCGCCGAAGTGTTCCGCACCCCCTCTGCACTGAGCATGCAGATCAAGCGACTGGAACAACAGGTAGGCCAGCGTCTGTTCCTGCGCGAAGCCCGCCGGGTGAGTCTCACGGCCGAGGGCGAAGCCATGCTCGGCTATGCCCGGCGCCTGCTGAAACTGAACCAGGAGGCCATCAGCCATTTCACCGCCCCGGAGCTGGAAGGCACGGTACGACTGGGCACCCCGGACGATATCGGCACCCGTATCCTGCCCCAGGTACTGACCCAGTTTTCCCGCTCCCATCCGGCGGTACAGGTAAATGTAATCGTCGGTCGCAGCGCCGACATGCTCAAGCAGCTGGATGCCGGCAAGCTGGATCTGATCATGGTCACCACGGGCAAACAGGGCCGCCCGGCACGGGGGGAAGTGGTGCATAGCGAGCCGCTGGTGTGGGCCGGCGCCCAGGGGGGTATCGCGGTGAGCCAGACGCCCCTTCCCCTGGCGCTGGCCAGCCAGGGTTGCCCCTGGCGCAAGATGGCCCTGGAGGCCCTGGACCGAAGCGATCACCGCTACCGGGTCGCCTACACCAGCGAACACTGCGCCGGCCAGGAAGCCGCCATGCAGGCCGATCTGGCCATTGGCCCCTTCCCCCTCAGCCTGATTCAGCCGCCCCTGCAGCAACTGGGCGATGAATACCAGTTACCCGAACTTGGCGATTACCAGATCGCCATGCTTTATCGGGGTGAAGAAGGCTCTGCCACCCATGTGCTCGCCGGCCATGTGCGAGCGGTTTTTCGAGCACTACGGCTATAGCCGGTCAGAAAAAGCCACAATGATACAAATAATTAATTTTGTCTCATTGTTTGATGGCGCACTCCTCGCTAGCATGAAATGAAACAAGCGTATGAACCACCACGCTGACTGCGAGGACAGAAAAACAATGACAGCTCAAGCCAATCTGGAAAGCCGCCAGGCCCGACTGGAACACGACTGGCCCACTCCCCTCACCGCCAGGGAACTGGACCAGCAATTCCCCGGTATCTTCGATGGCGCCATGCTGTTGGCCGGTGGCGCCAACATCATCCTGCAACTGGCCCTGCCTGCGGTGGGCTATGGGGTGGCGGAAAGCCGGGTGGAAAGTGGCTCGATACTGCATCATCCGATCAAGCGCTCACGCACCACCTTCACCTACCTGGCCGTCGCCATGATGGGCACCAGTGAAGAGAAGTTGGCCTACCGCAGAGCGGTGAATCGCTCCCATGCCCAGGTACACTCCACCGAAGACTCACCGGTGAAATACAACGCCTTCGATGAAAACCTGCAGATGTGGGTCGCCGCCTGTCTCTACTGGGGTTTCGTGGACACCCACCAGAAACTGCATGGGCCAATGACCCGGCAGGAACAGGAAACCTTTTACCAGCTGGCCCACCCGCTGGGCACCACCCTGCAGGTTCGCCAGGACACCTGGCCGAAAGACCTGGAAGCGTTTGACGCCTACTGGCAGGAAGGACTGCAGAAGCTGCACATCGACGAGCGCATCCGCCAGTATCTGATGATGATTGCCGACCTGACATTCCTCAGCTCGCCAACCCGGTTTCTGTTGGGGCGTTTCAACCGGTTTGTGACCACCGGTTTCCTGCCACCCGAGATTCGTGAGCAAATGCAGCTGGAATGGAATGACAAAAAACAGCGGCGTTTCGAGCGCACCGTGCGCACCATTGGCCGCATCAGTCTGCTGCTGCCGCGCGTCATCCGGCAGGCGCCTTACAACCTGGTGCTGTGGGATTTCCGCCGGCGCCTGAAGAAGGGCAAGCCACTGGTTTAAGGGGCTTCGCGGATTGGAATGAAAGAGACCGCAAACCCCCACGGCTTTCCAAAACGTAGGGTGCACTGAGCCTAAGGCGAACTGCACCGGACCGGCGTTTGATGGTGCAGTTCGCCCTAGGCTCAGTGCACCCTACGCAACCTGTGACGGCGGCCTTTCATGAAAAGATAGAGGAGCGCTCCATCTCCGAAAGTTCTCGCCACTCACCCAGCTTCAACGTTTCATCCAGCACCAGGTTGCCAATCGCCAACCGATGCAACGTCAGCACTTTGTTATCAAAACGCCCGAACATGCGCTTGATCTGGTGATAGCGGCCCTCGCACAGCCACACGTCAGCCTCGAACGTGCTGCGGATCTTCAGCGTAGCTGGGCGCGTCACAATGCCCTCGTACTCAAACCACATACCCTCGGCGAACGCCGCCACGTACTTTTCGGCTAACGGCTTTTCCACCGCCACCCGATAATGCTTACTCACCTGATTCTCCGGCTGACTCAACTGCCGGGACCAGTCGCCATCATTGGTCAGCAGAACCAGGCCGGTGGAATTGAAATCCAGCCGCCCGGCCAGATGTAATCCCTCACGCTGATCCTCCGGTAGCAGATCCAGCACTGTGGGGTGATGATCATCACAGGTAGCGCTGACCACCCCGGCGGGCTTGTTGAGCATCAGATAACGAGGGCGGGTTGCCTGCAGAATCTCACCATCGCAAACCACCACATCAAAGGGGCCAATCCGTCGCTGCCGGTCACGCTCCACCTGGCCATTAACCTGCACGCGCCCGGCCGCCAGCGACAGCCGCAGATTACTGCGGCTGATTTGCAGGCGGTTGCTGAGAAAACGGTCCAGGCGGTGGTATCGGGAAGTCATGGCGGGATCATAGAGCGCGGCGCAGAGAATACAATCTCCCGCCCGCAGGAGTGGAAAGCCACATCGGCAGGCTACTGAAAGGTTTTGCCATCATGTTTCAGCCAGCCATCCACGTGGCGCCCTTGCGGATCATGGTGGGTCCAGTGAACCACCCCACCCCGCTCGTTCCACTCGTACTCGCCGAAGAAGCTGACGCTCTCGCCCTCACGCAAGTCCGGAATCCGTGGCGCCAGATCGATGTTATGGGCAATCAGAATGGTCTGGCCAGAGGCGAGCTCAAGAATGAATTTCTGGTGGCGGCTGCCTTCGTTATCATCCGGCAGTACCTTGACCACCCGACCGGCGCCTTCCACCTGAACATCGCTTTGCCGGTTTTCATAGGCCGCCTGAATAACCTGATCACCGGCAACCGCGGCCGATGTCGGTTGTGGAGCCTGAGTGGGAGCTTGGCTTACGGCGCTGTCATCTCGAAGGTTATCCAGCCCGTACAGTGCCAGCACTGTCACGGCTGCAGCGATAACCGGGACCATTCTTTTCATCGACGACTCTCTGACCTGTTTATTCCCCCCCTTTTTTACCACAAGCCATCCGCAATGCCAGACACCCCATACACAAAAAAAGGGGCAGCCCTGGCTGCCCCTACCTTTTACCCATTCACTCAAGACACCGTCAGGCTTCCACGGCTTCCTCGGCATTCGCGCACACAAACTCATAATCCGTGGAGCGCACGTTGCGGGTTTGCAGCCAGTAGCGCCAGGTGGAGCCCGGCCACAGGGCGAAATTCTTGCCATCGTCCTGTTGATACCAGCTGGTACAGCCAGACGTCCAGGTCGTGCCCTGCAGACGGCGCTGCACCGTGGCATTGAACGCTTCCTGGGCTTTCGGTTTCACATCCAGATAATCCGCGCCTTCCTCACGCAGCAGCGCCATGCATTGCTGGATGTATTTCACCTGACACTCGATCATGAACAGAATCGAATTATGGCCCAGGCCCGTGTTCGGCCCCACCAGCATGTACAGGTTCGGGTAGCCGCTCACGGTAACGCCGTAATGCGCTTCCGCGGACTTGGCCCAATCCTTATGAAGATCATGGCCCGGCAAGCCGGTGAGCGGAAAATCTTTCATATAGATACGCGGATCCACCACAAAGCCGGTGCCGAGAATGATGCAATCTGCTTCATGCTCTACCCCGTCTTCCGTTACCACGCTGTTGGCTTTCACCTCGCGGATACCGGCGGTGACCAGCTCCACATTGTCGCGGTTGAACATGGGGTACCACTTGTTGGAAATCAGCACCCGCTTGCAGCCGAAGGTGTAATCCGGCGTCAGCTTTTTCGCCAGGGCCTTGTCTTTCACTTGCAGGCGGATGAATTGCTTGCACAAGGCACCCAGCAGTTGCGCGGCCTTCGGGCTAGAGGCCGGTGCCACCCGGGATTCATTGCTCCAGTACAGCCGCGCCCGATGCAGTATGCGCAGCGCCGGGAAGCGCTTGAACAGCCGCTGCTGAATGCCCCAGTAACCGCGCTCATCCCGGGGAATCACCCAGGCCGCGCTGCGCTGGAACACGGACAGTTTCTTCACCTTGGGGGCGATTTCCGGGCAGTACTGAATAGCGCTGCCACCGGTGCCGATGGACACCACCTTCTTGCCCACCAGATCATAGCCATGGTCCCACTCGGCGGAATGCATCACCTTGCCCTTGAAGCGCTTGAGGCCCTTGATGTTCGGCACATTCGGCACGTGCAACGGGCCGGAGGCCAGCACAAAGTGGCGGCAATCGATGGTCATGCCCGCGGCGGTGCGTATCGTCCAACGCCCGGTGCTCTCATCGAAATGGGCTTCGTTCACTTCCTGGTTGAACTGGATAAAGGGCCGCAGCTGATATTGCTCCACGGTATCGAGAATGTAGTTCTCGATTTCATCCCGGGGCGCATAACGTTTGCTCCAGTCCGCCTTGCCGGCGAACGAAAAGGAATACAGGTGCGACTGCACATCGCAGGCCGCCCCCGGATAGCCATTGAAGTACCAGGCGCCGCCCACTTCCGCCGCCTTTTCCAGGATCACAAAATCCTCGTTGCCCGCTTCACGCAATTTAATCGCCATGCAAAGCCCGCCGAAACCGGCGCCCACGATGGCCACATCCACGGAAATCGTCTTTGCAGAAATCTTCGCTTTACTGGTCATGTACCTGCCCTCCTCAGGCGGCTTTCAGCCGGTTCACGTCAAAGGCCGCCACTTCGTCCATCAGTGCCTCGGCCTGGTCCAGGAATTCCCGGTTGTCATGCATCCAGGGGTGAAAGCCGGGGCGGAAGAAATCCAGCCAGTCCGGTAGCGCCCGGCGCAGCACGCCCGGGCGCCCCACCGTCAGGTTGATCACCTTCCACCAGCCCTTCAGGTTCAACAGGCCGCCGCCCTTCGCCACCATCACCGTGTAGAACGGCAGGTACAGGCTCCAGAACAACGCATTGGCCAACAGAAAGGCGCCCACACGCAGGCCATAGGCCTTGATGCCCTTGCCCACCATCTGCTCGAAGGCATCGAAACACACCGCCTTGTGCTCGGTTTCCTCAATGGCATGCCAGCGCCAGATCGCCGAGTAATGCGGGTCCACCCCTTCCATCAATTCGGTATTGCGCAGCAGCATGTCCCCCAACACGGCGGTCAGGTGCTCCAGTGCCACCGTGGCGGCCAGTTGCATCGAACGCGGCGCCTTCTTCACCAGCTCCAGCAACCGCACCACCACCGCATCCATGGCCTCGATCGGCATCCCCTCGGCCACCAGTGCCTCGTTGTATTCCTCATGCTCACGGGTGTGGAAACCCTCCTGGCCGATAAAGGCCGAGACCTGTTCCTTCAGGTGCGGGTCGGTGATTTCCTGGCGGTAGTTGCGCACGCTCTGGATAAAAAAGCGCTCCCCCGCCGGAAAGAAAATCGACAGGGTGTTATAGAACTGGGTGATGTGCAGCCCGCCCGGATTCCAGCTCAGTGCCTTGCCGGCGGGCAGCCCGAATTTGAGATTCCGGCGTACCGGATCAACCTGAATTGTCATTGTCATGCCCCTTCAACAGATCGGATTGATCGGATGCTAGGGCCATGAGGATGACAGGCTCAATGGTTACATTGAGTAATGTCACTGTTTGTTGATATGGGTCAAATCAGGCGGGAAAAGGAATACATACAGACAAATATCGTTTACCAAAACAGAGGGATACGCAGGGGCAGGACGACTAAATTCCAGGGCAGCCTTCTGGCGCTAACCGCATACGTCAGCCAAATAAGACCACATACCCGCAGCGGATTGACCACTAGCTCCCGGGCTGTGAAGGTCGAAGCCACACCAAAACCCAGGAAAACCACACTATGCGTTTGATCGGATTACTGCTGGCCCTGCTCGCTGTAGGCTGGCTGGTCATGACTCAGCTGAAAAACACCCCAACACCGAGCCTGGACGCCGAAAACGGTGCCGGCACCGCCGTTCAGGCCCCTCGTAATGCCGAAGAGTTGAAGGCCTTCGAAGACCAGGTGAATCGTTTGTCGGATCAGCAGAACGCCAAGACCCGGGAAGCGTTGGAGCAGATCCAGTAGACACCGCATTACGATTTAAAAAAAGCGGCGATCCGGACGGCGATCCCTGTAGGAGCGCCGCTTGAGGCGCGAACAAACGAGCCATCTGGCAACGTTTGAATCCGATCAGCCACTCGACCGTTGCGAAAGAAACACCCAACCAAAGAACAACATAAAGGCCAGATCGTTGAGCCCGTAGATGCTGTAGAACACCCCGGCAAACAGATCCTGGTCATACACCGCACCAAGGCTATGGTTCGACATCCACAGCCCCCACACCACCACGTACACCAGCTTCTCGATGGCAAACGCCGCCGCCAGCCAGCGGATATTGCCCTGGACAAACGCCGCCCCCAGATAGGCCAGCCCCCACACCACGATCATCAGCAACCCGAAGTTAGACATCACCACCGGATCGGCCTGATTGATGGCGTCATTGGTGAAGGCACGGGAAAAAAGCAGGACGCCGCCGATGTTCATTAGTGCGGCGGCGATAAAACCGTTTCTGACCAGGTTGACGTTCATTGTCTCTCCTCAGGATTTAAGGCACGGGGCAAAATATGACCCTCGTGGCTTTGACTGTTAAGGACTGTTTGGATACACCATCAATTCAGGCACGTGAGCCCATGAAGCTTCCAAAGCATTCCCAACCTGAGTGCCGATTTCCAAGTTAGGAACAATTAGTTTGAGTACGTCTTTCTCTTCGAATGGTAAAAACTGTGCTCCCTCTTCAGTAACCCAGCGTGCTTCCCGCTCATCACTAAAGACATATCCAGTCTCATAGCGAGAGTACGTAATGTGGTCAATGTTTGTAGCCCCATCGCCAGTAACACTTACCCTCAGCATTCCGAATAGTTCTTCGAATTCTCGCCACAAGACCTCTGGCTTTCTAAAACCAAGAAGTGTCTTACTAAGCCTCTCCCTTTCTACTGCATCAGACCGGCTGACAGCAGCATTATATTCTTTTACAAGCCTGTCTTTCTCCAAGCCGCGGAGCTTGTAGTACTGGACGTTGCGAATGCCATGGCGACGCTTGAAGTCATTCGTGAATACAATTCCAAGCTGTCCATAATGGTTTGATGGCCCCCATTGATGGAGCTTTTTGAGCGGGACATCGCAAAAGCTAATCATCCACACGTCGCAGGGAAGGAGACTAACCGGAGGAGACTGTACCCACCTTCCAAACGAGACTCCTCCTCCCTCTAGTTGGACTGCAGACTTCGGAACCGCCCATTTTGCACCTGGATTGTTAACTATCGGCAGGAATTCAGGACATGGAGACGCCTTCAGCGAGCGTGGCAACAAGATTTTTTCGATAAATTCTTCAGCTTGCTCTTCAAGTCGATCTTCGCGGTACAGAGAACCGAATACGAAATGACAGAGTGACATACTATCCTCAACGCCCTGCTTTGCGGCTGGTTTGGAGCGCAGCGGGAAACCAGTCCGCCAACAGCACCTCGTTAGGGCCTACATGGCCTCGTTTAGGTCTACTTTTAAGCCAGCAACCTTTAACTCTTTAGCTAACGTCAGCCTCCACGCACCTGCTGCATCGATATCTATATATAGAACACCGAGAAAATCAGAAGGGATTTCCACATCTCCTTTCCTAAGAACGCACACCTTATCTCTGCCGAGCTTTGCAGCCATATAACCAAGTTCAACTAACACATTCTGCCGAGCTCTCGGGTGTAGGTTTTCTGGTGTTTCAGAGTTTGCCCCCACATCATCGGGTGTAAAAAGAACTACAGCGTAAGCAGCATCCGCATGCTTTTCTAGCTTTTCAATTATGGTTTTTCCTTCATTTGCTTGCTCATGAAGAATTACCGCATTTAGGCCCAACTTTTCAATAAACCTAGCAGATGACTGTTTTGCTTGTTCGTCATGGCCATGCACTATAAATACGTTATTACTGTTCTCAGACACTACGGCTCCCGTAGTATTTATGACTTCCTGTTCTTTAAACAAAAGGTCATGGGTATAGTCCTTTCCGGACGATAAAGGCAGCAGGCTTCTGTTGGTTGCCATATCAGCGATACGAGATTTTCTCATCCTGTTATTATGCTGCTCTGCGTAGTAGGACTTCGGCTGAGGCGTATTTGTGATTTTAATTTTTTGAACATTATCGATATTTTTGATGACCATGCCATCGACAGTGAAAGCTCTACCAGAGTGCCAAGGTGCTACTATTTGCTGGCTGAGTTCGTCAAATGTTAAATCATTGAACACAGCAGACCTGTCATTCTTCTTACTATCTCCTACCAACTCAACATCGCAGTGCCAGTACTTATCTGGAAATACTTCACCCATAACTCTTCTACCTAATAAGTGCTGAATTGCCCTAACTGGCATTAGGAAGCCCGCTCTAATATCCAATCAAAGCGCAAGCTTCCCACATCTATCAAATTCATATACCGACCGATAAAAGCAGAAATCTCAACGGGTTACAACGGCATACTTTCCGTGGGCGATGGTATGAGGAAGGCGTCATTTCCTGATAGGCCGGGTATAAGGTTCTCTTCTACCTGTTTGAGCACAGCTGTCTGACGTGAGTACGATTTTGGCGGGGTTGTTCGCGGCTCGAGCGCCGCTCCTACGGTGCGCGTCGGGGCGAAGGCAGGCAGGGCCGGACGGCCCTGCCCTGGTGGAATTCAGCCTTTATTCTTCCAATCCAGGCTATACAGATCGTGCCTACGATCCCGCAGGTTGGTCACCGACCCTTCCCGGTGCAGTAGTTTCAGCTTCTCCAGATCCACATCCGCAAACATCAGCATTTCGGTATTGGGCACCGACTCACTGATGATGGCATCGTGGGGGAAGTAGAAGTCGCTGGGGGAGAACACCGAGGACTGGGCGTACTGGATGTCCACGGCGTCGACCCGTGGCAGGTTGCCCACGGAGCCGGCGATGGCCACGTAGCATTCGTTTTCGATGGCGCGGGCCTGGGCGCAGTGGCGTACGCGCAGGTAGCCGTTTTTGGTATCGGTCCAGAACGGTACGAAGAGGATGTCCATCTTTTCGTCCGCCAGGACGCGGCCCAGTTCGGGGAATTCCACGTCGTAGCAGATAAGGATGCCCACCCTGCCGGCGTCGGTGTCGAACACCTGCAGCCGGTCACCGCCCTGGATGACCCAGTCGCGGCGTTCGTGGGGGGTGATGTGGATCTTGTACTGGGCTTCCACGGAGCCATCGCGGCGCATCAGGTAAGCCACGTTGTAGACTTTTTCATTTTCGATGACTGGCATGGAGCCGCCGACGATGTTGATGTTGTAGCTCACTGCCATGTCGGCCAGGGCATCGCGCACTTCGTCGGTGAAGCTGGCCAGGAAGCGCACGGCTTCCACAGAGTTCAGTTCCGGGCGCAGGCCCATGAGGGGCGCGCTGAAGAATTCCGGCAGCACGGCGAAATCGGCGCGATAATCCGATAGCGCATCGATGAAGAATTCCACCTGGTTGAGCAGGTCCTGCACGTCGCGGGCGGCGCGCATACGGCGCTGGACTACGCCCACACGCACCACGGTACGGCGCGGCCATTCGGCGTCGTCGTCTTCCGGTTCGTAGAGGATGTTGTCCCATTCCAGCAGGGTGGCATAGCCGTGGGAATCTTCGTCTTCCGGCAGGTAGGCCTTCATCAGACGTTTCACGTCGAAGCCGTTGGACAGCTGGAACGACAGGATAGGATCGTAGATGGCGCGGGCTTCTACCTGCTCGATGTATTCGGTGACCGGCATCTGGTCGGAATAGTTGGTATAGCCGGGCAGTCGGCCACCGGCCAGGATGGCGCGCAGGTTTTCCTCGCGGCACAGTTCCTTGCGGGCTTCATAAAGGCGGCGGCCCAGGCGGTAGCCGCGGTATTCCTTGTCCACGAACACATCCAGCCCGTAGAGCGCATCGCCCTTCTTGTCGTGGGACTGCACCTTGTCATCGGTGATCAGGTCTTCGTAGCGATGCGGGTTGGAGAAACGGTCGTATTTTACCTTGATGGTCAGCGCGGTGGCCACCAGCTCGCCGTTGTCCTCGATCACCAGCTGCCCGTCCGGGAAAATGCGGATCAGGGTCTTGATGGTCTCTTCCGGCCAGGCACCGCCGATGTCGTGGTAGACCTGGTTCATGAGAAGCGCCAGCGCGGGGTAATCTTCCTCGGTGAGGGTGCGCAGACGCAGGCGAGTGGTTTCTTCTGCCATAACAGAACAGCTCCTTCAGAAGCCGGCTCCGGGATCACCGGTGCCGGGCAAATTATGCATTAAGCGGCGGAAAGGGAATCAGCCAGCTCATGTCCCGATTCTGCAACGCATGCATGCCGCTGGGATAGAGCGCCACACCATCAGGGCGAATAAAAATCACGCCACCGCCGTTGAGACCCACATAGCCGGATTGATGCTCGTTCACAAAGCCGCAGTCATCCTGCCAGTCCGGTTGCAGGGAGGGTGGAATGGTTTCATAGCCGATGACACCATTGGCCAGTGGGTCGTCGATGGCCACGCGGTCGCGGTACAGGCCCACGGCATCCTCCCCCACCAGCAGTACCATGCCCTGGTGAAAATGCAGCAGTGTGACATTGCCGCGCCGGGGCAACGGGAGGTTTTCCTGTAGGTCGATAATGGTATCCATGAAACAAATAATCCTGACTAATCGGACGGATAAATGGCTGAAAACATTGTAATACTTACCGGCGCGGGAATCTCGGCGGAATCCGGTATCAAGACATTCCGCGCCGCCGACGGGCTGTGGGAGAACCACCGGGTGGAAGATGTGGCCACGCCAGAGGCGTTTTTGCGCGATGCCACCCTGGTGCAGACCTTCTACAACAAACGCCGTGAACAACTGCTCAGCACGGCCATCAAGCCCAATGCGGCCCACCAGGCGCTGGCGAAGCTGGAACAGGCCTTTCCCGCCGGCCAGGTGCTGCTGGTGACCCAGAACATCGACAACCTGCACGAACGGGCCGGCAGCCGCAACCTGATTCACATGCACGGCGAATTGCTCAAGGGCCGCTGCCAGGCCAGCGGCGGCCTGGTGGAGGTGACCGGCGAGCTGACCCCGACCCTGCCCTGCCCGCTCTGCGGCGCCAAGGGCTGCCTGCGGCCCCACGTGGTGTGGTTCGGGGAGATGCCCCTGGAAATGGAACGCATCTACCAGGCCCTGGCCCGCTGCGACCGCTTTATCAGCATCGGCACCAGCGGCAATGTGTACCCGGCAGCGGGCTTTGTGGAAGAAGCTAACCGCCACGGGGCGCATACGGTAGAGCTGAATCTGGAGCCCTCCCAGCGGCTCACCGCCTTTGCCGAGCACAAGCATGGGCTGGCCACGGAGCTGGTGCCTGCGTATGTGGAAGAGTTGATAGCCCAGGTATAGGCCAATTCGCCATGCAAGCATGGCTTCCCACAAAAACCCGGCGATGGCGAGAACGCTGTGGGAAGCGATGCTTGCATCGCGAAAAGACGGCCGAAATTGCTCTCCCGCCTCATTATGATTGCCCCACCCTATGACACAGACAGGCCCCGTGATATTTCTATAACCGCCTGATTGGGCTAGACTGCTTCACCTCTACAAAAGGAGTGTCAGCCAGAGCCGCCCGCCATAGAACGGGGCCCGGGGCCTCCAGCAACGACAGGTAGTAAAGACCATCATGACCGATAAACAGGTAGACGATCTCAATATCGCTTCACAGGAAGTGTTGATCACCCCCAATGCGCTGAAGGCAGAGCTGCCGCTTTCTGACAATGCCCTGCAGACCGTGATTGAGGGCCGCGAGACGATCCGTAATATCCTCGACCGCAAGGACCACCGTCTGTTCGTGGTGATTGGCCCCTGCTCTATCCATGACACCAAGGCGGCCATGGAGTACGCGCAGAAGCTGAAGGCGCTGGCCGAGGAAGTGAAGGACACCATCTACCTGGTGCTGCGCGTCTATTTTGAAAAGCCCCGTACCACGGTGGGCTGGAAGGGGCTGATCAATGACCCCTACATGAACGATTCCTTCAAGGTGCAGGACGGCCTGCACATTGCCCGCAAGCTGCTGCTGGATGTGGCCGAGCTGGGCCTGCCAAGCGCCACTGAGGCGCTGGACCCGACCACCCCGCAGTACGTCCAGGACTTGATCGCCTGGAACGCCATCGGCGCCCGTACCACCGAGAGCCAGACCCACCGGGAAATGTCCTCCGGTCTGTCCAGCCCGGTGGGCTTCAAGAACGGCACCGACGGCAGCCTGGATGTGGCGGTCAATGCCATGCTCAGCGTGAAGCACCCGCACCGTTTCCTGGGCATCGATCCGGAAGGCCGCGTGGCGCTGACCACCACCAAGGGCAACCAGTACGGCCACGTGGTTTTGCGTGGCGGCGGCGGCAAGCCGAACTACGATTCCGTTTCCGTGGCGCTGGCTGAGCAAGCGCTGGAGAAAGCCGGGGTTTCCACCAACATCATGGTGGATTGCTCCCACTCCAACTCCAACAAGGACCCAAGCCTGCAACCGCTGGTGATGGAGAACATTTCCAACCAGATTCTGGAAGGCAATCAGTCCATTGTTGGCTTGATGGTGGAATCGCATCTGAAATTCGGTAACCAGAAGCTCCCGGCGAATCTGGACGACCTGGAATACGGCGTGTCGATTACCGATGGCTGTATCGCCTGGGACACCACCGAGAAAGCCATTCGCGACATGGCCGACAAGCTCCGCGACGTACTGCCCAAGCGCAACGGCTGATCGCTGGTTGATACGAAAAAGCCGCCTTGATGGCGGCTTTTTTTGTGTCCGGGGTTTTTGATCCTCTGTAGGAGCCAGCCTGCTGGCGATCTGCTGGTGTTGCGCATCAATCGCCAGCAGGCTGGCTCCTACAGTTGGTTTTTTCCATAAAACGGTTCCCTTCAATCTGCCCCCTGACCGTCGCCACCGACCGCGTAGGGTGCACTGAGCCTAAGGCGAACTGCACCGATCCGGCGTTTGATGGTGCAGTTCGCCTTAGGCTCAGTGCACCCTACGCTTGGTAATCCGTCGGTGTTTGCGACCATAAAAAAAGCCCGGCGCGAAGGCCGGGCTTTTTTATGTTGCGTTACTGAGCAGATGCTTAGAGCAAGCCACCCAGCAGGCTGTCGAACAGATCCGTCAGGGCGTTGCCGGATTCCAGAGAGATGCCCTCTCCAGTTTCCTGGTTCGCCAGACAAGCCAGACCCAGAGTCAGCGACAGATTGCCTTCGTCATTAAAGGCACTCAGCAGCGGACAGCCGGGCAGCAGACCGATCTGCTCGGAGTTGAGCAGCTCCACGTTGTCCAGGGACTCGATGAAGCACTGAGTCGGATCCACGGTACCGGTTCCGGAGGTTTCCGGGCACACCTGATCGGTGAGCGGGTTCGGCTCGCTCAGCGGGCCCAACAGTTCTTCCAGAGCGGCAAGGCCGGCACCGGCTTCGGTCAGACAGTCAGTGGGCGTGGTGGGACCAATCGCACCAGCAGCGGTTTCCGGGCAGAACTGCTCCAGCAGCGGGGCCAGCGGGTTGTCACCACCGCCACCACCGGGCAGACCACCACCGGCCGCTTCCATGAAGCAGGCTGCCGGATCAATCGGCGCGTTGGCCGCCGCTTCCGGGCACAGCGCCTCGGTCAGTGGGTTGGGACCCAACAGCAGCTCTTCCACGTTGCCGAAGCTGTTACCGGCTTCGGTCAGGCAGTCGATCGGCGTGGTCGGGCCCAGATCCGCATCAGAGGTGTTGGGGCAGAACTGCTCCAGCACTGGACCCAGCGGGTTGCCATCGGCACCCGGCAGACCACCGCCACCCGGCGCAAAACCTCCGGCCGCTTCCATGAAGCAGGCTGCGGGATCGATCGGGCTGTTGGCAGCCGCTTCCGGGCACAGTTGCTCGGTCAGCGGGTTGGAACCCAGCAGCAGGTCCTGCACGTCGCCGAAG
Source organism: uncultured Alcanivorax sp. (assembly GCF_947258575.1). Classification (GTDB taxonomy): domain Bacteria; phylum Pseudomonadota; class Gammaproteobacteria; order Pseudomonadales; family Alcanivoracaceae; genus Alcanivorax. The sequence goes on along the minus strand of NZ_CAMYIV010000002.1, from coordinate 184,045 downwards.
TTACCACCGGCTTCGGTCAGACAGTCGATGGGGGTGGTCGGACCCAGGTCGGCTTCAGACGTCGCCGGGCAGAACTGGGCCAGTACTGGCTCCAGCGGGTTGCCGTCGGCACCCGGCAGACCACCGCCACCCGGGGCAAAGCCACCGGCTGCTTCTTCGAAGCAGGCAGCAGGATCAATCGGGCTGTTCGCCGCCGCTTCCGGGCACAGTTGCTCGGTCAGCGGGTTGGAACCCAGCAGCAGGTCCTGCACGTCACCGAAGTTACCACCGGCTTCCGTCAGACAGTCGATGGGGGTCGTCGGACCCAGGTCGGCTTCAGAGGTTTCCGGGCAGAACTGCGCCAGTACCGGCTCCAGCGGGTTGCCATCGGCACCTGGCAGACCACCGCCACCCGGGGCAAAGCCACCGGCTGCTTCTTCGAAGCAGGCTGCGGGATCAATCGGGCTGTTCGCCGCCGCTTCCGGGCACAGTTGCTCGGTCAGCGGGTTGGAGCCCAGCAGCAGGTCCTGTACGTCGCCGAAGTTACCACCGGCTTCCGTCAGACAGTCGATCGGAGTCGTCGGACCCAGGTCGGCCATGGAGGTTTCCGGGCAGAACTGCGCCAGTACCGGCTCCAGCGGGTTGCCATCGGCACCCGGCAGACCACCGCCACCCGGGGCAAAGCCACCGGCTGCTTCTTCGAAGCAGGCTGCGGGATCAATCGGGCTGTTCGCCGCTGCTTCCGGGCACAGTTGCTCGGTCAGCGGGTTGGAACCCAGCAGCAGGTCTTGCACGTCGCCGAAGTTACCACCGGCTTCAGTCAGGCAGTCGATCGGAGTCGTCGGACCCAGGTCGGCTTCAGAGGTTTCCGGGCAGAACTGCGCCAGTACCGGCTCCAGCGGGTTGCCATCGGCACCCGGCAGACCACCGCCACCCGGGGCAAAGCCACCGGCGGCTTCTTCAAAGCAAGCAGCGGGATCGATCGGGCTGTTGGCAGCCGCTTCCGGGCACAGTTGCTCGGTCAGCGGGTTGGAGCCCAGCAGCAGGTCTTGCACGTCGCCGAAATTACCACCGGCTTCGGTCAGACAGTCGATCGGGGTCGTCGGGCCCAGGTCGGCCATGGAGGTTTCCGGGCAGAACTGCGCGAGTACCGGCTCCAGCGGGTTGCCGTCGGCACCTGGCAGACCACCGCCACCCGGGGCAAAGCCACCGGCTGCTTCAGAGAAACAGGCTGCGGGATCAATCGGGCTGTTCGCCGCCGCTTCCGGGCACAGTTGTTCTGTCAGCGGGTTGGAACCCAGCAGCAGGTCCTGTACGTCCTGGAAGTTACCGCCAGCTTCCGCCAGGCAGTCGATCGGGGTGGATGGGCCAAGGTCCGCCATGGCGGTTTCCGGGCAGAACTGCTCAAGGGCAGGCGCGAACGGATTGCTACCGCCGTCACCGCCACCGCCGCCGCCATCACCACCACCTGGAATGCCACCGCCCATCAGGGCTTCAGCAAAACACTGGGGCGGATCAATGCGACCATCCGCATTATCTTCAGGACAAATCTGCTCGGTCAGCGGATTGCTGGCGGTGAGCATGTTGTAGATGTCCATGTAGGCACGGCTGGCTTCGTTGAGACAGTTGACTGGCGTTTCCGGGCCCAGCTCCTGTTCGCCGGTTTCCGGGCAAAGCTGCGCAAGCAACTGGTCAGAACCGGGCAGACCGCCATCACCACCGGGCAAGTCGCCACCGCCGCCAACGGCTTCGGTAAAGCAGGCCGCGGGATCAATCGGGCTATTCGCCGCCGCTTCCGGACACAGTTGCTCGGTCAGCGGGTTGGAGCCACCGATCATGTCACCGATGTTCTGGAAATTACCGGCCGCTTCCTGCAGACAGGCCGCCGGGAAGGTGGCGCTACCGTCAAAGGAGCTGTCGGTATCGTAGATGAAATCCTGATCCAGCATTTCACCATTGAACGTCAGCGTGGCATCGAATACCTGTGCCGCTTCCGGGCAGAACTGCTGTACTACCGGATTCAGCGACAGCTCGTAGCCGGTATCTTCCTCGGCAGCGTCTTCGCTTTCATCCAGACAGGCTTCCGGATCGACGGAACCGTCTTCCCCGGCATCACCGGACGCACCAGGACACAAGGCATCGGTAAGCTCGTTCTGATCGTCGATGATCTCTGCGATTTCTGGAGGCAGGGCGCGCGCGGCCGGGCCAGAGTCGGCAGGCGCTGAGCTGCTGCCTCCACCGCCACAGGCCGTCAGCAGTGCCGCCAGGGCGCTGCTGCCTACCAGAAGTTTGAGTTGATTAGCCAAGATGAACCCCTCCATCGTACTTTGTCGTTATGGTCTCCGAGCGGAGACTGGCATCAGCGACTATGGAAGGGATGTGCAATCTGCTGTAGAGCAAGGAAGTTGGCCAACTGTAATCAAGCGTAGCCAGCGTTACGGAACCGTGTCTGAACTCAGGTCAGGGCTACTTTTGATAACAATTTACACTTTGCCTGCGGAATCCAGCCTGCCGACCACCGTTGCCCGCGCGCGGACATGACTGTCTCGATCACGATCGTTGAGATGGCCATGCACAAAGGCCCCGATTTCCTGCAACGCCAGGCCGGCCTCGGGGAGCCAGGCGGCCAGGGCATGAAACACATGGGGCATACGTTCCCAGACCTGCAATTGGCAATCCACGCCCGCCTTTTCTGCCTGCCCGGCAATACGGATCGCATCGCTGTAGAGCAGCTCGGTGCTGCCCACCTGCACCAGCAACGGCGGCAGGCCGGTGAAGTCGGCAAATACCGGTGAAATCATCGGAGACGCGGGATCGTAACCCTGACTGTATGACGCGGAGACAAAGTTCAGCGCCCCCAGGGGAATCAGCGGTTCTTTGTCTGCATTGTCACGGATGCTGTCACCGGAGCAGGACAGGTCACCCCAGGGGCTGATCAGCACCGCCGATGAGGGTAACGGCAGTTTCAGTTCCCGTAACCGCAGCATGGTAACCAGCGCCAGGTTGCCGCCGGCGGAATCCCCGGCAAAGACGATATGCTCACTGCTGTAGCCGGTATCCAGCAATGCCTTGTAGGCGCGCACCGCATCTTCCAGTGGTGCCGGGTAGGCCCAGTCCGGCGGCTGTCGGTAATCCAGCGCTAACACCTTGGCGCGACAGTAATGGCTGAGCCGCCAGGTAACGGCTCGATGGGAACGGGGCGAACCGAAAAAATAGGCACCGCCGTGGAAGTACAACACCACCCGGTTGCTACGTACGCGCCGCCCGGTGATCAACCATTCGCCGGGCACCCCGCCCACCTGGGCCCGTGAGATATGCACGTCGGACGGCACCGGCAATGCCAACGTGACAGCATCGAAACCGAGCTGGGAAAACTTCATGAAACGGCGGGAAAATTTCAGCCGGCTGATAACCGGTTTCACCATGCCCTTGGCCACCGCGTTGATGACCCTGCCCTGCCAGCTCAATGCTGGATAATCTGTCTTGTTGCTCGTCATGGCTTGCGTCACATCGAAACCGATGCTTCGAGACTAAGCGCTGATAGTGATAGGGACAAGGTGACAGGAAAGCGGGAAATGTAGAAACGTGCGAAACAGATCTGCATCGCCTTCCATTTTTATTTTTGTTGTACCACTTAATTTGCCAGCAGCCTCTCTGCGCGACGAGTATCCGTTCGCCATGCAAGCATAGCTCCTACAAAAAAATCGGCGATCAATGTGTAGGGTGGGTTAGCCGCAGGCGTAACCCACCAATTTCTGACCTGGCCATGGTGGGTTACGCCTGCGGCTAACCCACCCTACGTTTCGATCATTGTTTGAAGGAGCCTCAAACGCTGCAGGTTTCCAGCAGGCCGCGTAATTCCGGAATGCAGGAGCCGCAGTTGGTGCCTGCCTGGCAGCCTTTGCCGATGGCTTCCACGCTGTCGGCGCCCGCTTCTACGGCGGCTTCGATGGTTTTCTGGGGGACCTGGAAGCAACTGCAGATCACCGGCCCCAGGTCCGGGCCGGCATCCACCGGTTGGCCAGCGAGCAATGCCAGGTGCTGGGTTTCTGCTTCATCAGCAAAACAGTTTGCCAGCCATTCCACATCGCACAGCGGCAGCTCTTCGCCGATGGCCAGCCAGGCCAGCAATCGGCCCTCACTGTCCAGGGCGGCGCGACGGAAATGTCCGCTGGCGGGATCGTTCAGTGCCAACCACTGAGCGGCTTCGGGCATCCAGTCGTGAAGCTGTTGTTCGGTTAGGTCCGCATCGCCGGCCAGCCGATAGCGCTGTACCTGGCCCGTCTGCAAAAAAGCATCAACGGGAACTCGGGCCCAGTACTCCACAGCGGGCGCGGGTGCCACCGTGAACAACCAGCCATGCCAGCGGGGTTGCCAGTCGCTGACGTTGACCGGCGTATGTTTGAACGCCGGCTGGCCGGAATGCGGATCCAGACGTGCCGGCACCAGGGCATCCACCCGGGCGCGGCGAGAAAACTGATCGGTCCAGTGCATGGGCATAAACGCAGTGCCGGGGCGTTGCCCAGTATCACTGGTTACCCGCACCAGGGCGTCACCGACCTTGCTGGAAAGGCGCACGAAACCACCCTCCTTCAATCGGTAACGCTCAATGTCCTCGGGGTGCAACGCGGCAAAGGGTTCGCTCAGGTGGGCAAACAGGCGACCGGCACGGCCGGTGCGCGTCATGGTGTGCCACTGGTCGCGAATACGGCCGCTGTTGAGAATAATCGGGAAGGCATCGCCGATCTTGCGAACTTTGGGATTCTCACAGGCAACGAAACGGCCACGACCATTCGGCGTGGCGAAGTGTCCGTCGGCAAAGCAGCGAGGGTTCCCTTGCAGGGGCCATTGTTGTGGCTGCCACTGCTCATACTGGTCGGCGCTCAGGCCCGCAGCCGCGGTCATATCCAGCCGCTTGCCAAATCTGCCCGCCAATGCGGTGAGCGCCGAGTACTCGGCAAAAATCTCGTGTTCGTGCTGATAGGGAAACGCGTAGTCGTAGCCCATGCGCCGAGCCACTTCGGTGACAATCCACCAGTCCGCCTTGGCGTCGCCCGGGGCTTTCACAAAAGGACGCTGGCGGGATACGCACCGTTCGGAGTTGGTGACCATGCCGGATTTTTCCCCCCAGCCCAGGGCCGGCAGGCGAATATCGGCACAGGCCAGGGTGTCGCCGCTGGCCACGCAATCGGACACCACCACGGTGTCGCAGGCCATCAGGGCATGGCGTACCCGATCGGCTTCCGGCAGGGAATCCACCGGATTAGTGGCCATGATCCACACCGCTTTTACCTGACCGCTTTCCACCGCATTGAACAGGTCCACGGCGGTGAGACCATTTTCAGTTGCCAACGTCTCGGTCTGCCAGAAATCCGCCACCGCGGCATGGTGTTCCGGGTTATCGATATCCAGGTGCACGGCAAGCTGGTTGGCAAGCCCCCCCACTTCGCGACCGCCCATGGCGTTGGGCTGGCCGGTGATGGAAAACGGGCTGGCACCGGGCTTGCCCACCCGCCCCGTGGCCAAGTGGGCGTTGATAATGGCATTGCCCTGATCGGAGCCGTTGCGAGCCTGGTTAACGCCCTGGGAAAACACGGTGACGGTACGCTCGCAAGCGGAAAACCAGTGGTAGAAGGTGGTCAGATCCACCTGGCTGACACCCATCTGCTCGGCCAGTGCGTGCCAGTCATTTCCCTGCTTGCGCGCTGTGTGCAAGGTGCTATCAAAACCTTCGGTGTGCGCGTCGATGTAATCCTGGTCCAGGGCGTTGTGGTCATCCAACCAGGTGAGCAGGCCATTAAACAGGGGTACGTCCTGCCCCGGGCGAATGGCAAGATGCAGATCGGCCAGGTCACAGGTGGCCGTGCGGCGGGGATCAATCACCACCACTTTCATGTCCGGGCGCGCTTGTTTGGCGGCGGCGATGCGCTGGTAAACGATGGGGTGCGCCCAGGCGGTGTTGGAGCCAGTGAGGATCACCAGGTCCGCCAGCTCCAGATCTTCATAACAGCCGGGCACCACGTCTTCGCCAAACGCGCGCTTGTGGGCTACCACCGCGCTACTCATGCACAGGCGGGAGTTGGTATCGATATTGGCGCTGCCGATAAACCCTTTCATGAGTTTATTGGCCACGTAATAGTCTTCGGTGAGCAACTGGCCGGACACATAGAATGCCACCGCATCCGGGCCGTGTTCATCAACGATACGACGGAAACGGTCGGCCACTTCATCCAGGGCACGATCCCAGGGCACCACTTGCCCATTCACTTCCGGCTGCAACAGGCGGTCCTGATCGCCCAGGGTTTCCAGTACCGAGGAGCCTTTCACACACAAGCGCCCGGCATTGGCCGGGTGCTGCTTGTCACCTTGCAGTGTGATGCCATCGGTTTTGATACCGCAGCCCACGCCGCAGTAAGGACAGGTGGTGCAAATACTCATGCGGCAATTTCCTCCTGCGTGTTGCCACCATTGCCGGGCAGATTGCAGAAGGCTTCACCCAGTAACAGGGTGGCGCGCATGGCACTGATATCCGTGCAGTTGCGCCACAGGGTTTCGTAGAAAGGGGCTTCAGCCACATCGCCATACAACACCATGCCGATGATGCGATTGTCGCGAATTTGCAGACGACGATAACCACCGGGCAACGCCAGCTGCAGGGTGTCCCCCTCTCCGGAGAAATCCCCGAAGGACACCAGATCGATACCGGAAATTTTCAAGCGGGTGGCACTGTCCGCATACAGGTAACGGCGATGACCCAGCTCGGCAAGGTGGCTGGCACACACGGATGCCTGCTCATACAAGGGTGCAACCAGGCCGAAGGTGCGTTGGCGATGCTCTACGCATTCGCCGATGGCGTAGATGGCCGGGTCGAAGGTTTGCAGGGTATCGTCCACGCGGATGCCCTGGTTAACGGTGAGGCCAGCCCGGGCGGCCAGCTCGGCGCGGGGCACGATACCCACCGCCTGCACCACATAGTCGGCGGGCAGGCGCTGACCATCGCCCAGATGTACGGCCGCGACACCGCCGTGACCGTTATCTTCGATGGATTGGGTGCGCGCCTGCATGACAAATTTCAGGCCCCGGGCTTCCAGATCCTGTTGCAGGCGATGGCCTGCCGTTTCATCCAGTTGCTGGTTAAGCAGGTGCCCACGGCTGTGCACCAGGGTCACATCGTGGCCCAGTTTCACCAGCGCATCGGCCGCCTCCAGTCCTAAAAAGCCGCCGCCCACCACCACTACCCGGGCTGCCGGCAGCGACAATAATGTCCTGACGTCATGCAGATCACGAAAGCTCATGACGCCCTTCAGTGCCACACCGTCCACCGGCAACTGACGCGGTGCCGCGCCGGTGGCCAACAGCAGACGATCATACTCAAGCACATGCCCCGCCGCGGTGATCACCTGGCGGCGATGACGATGAATCTCCACCACCGGGGAACCGGTAATCAGACGTATACTCCGCTCGCGATACCACTGGTGGGGATAGGTGGTGATGGTCTTTTCATCCGTGCCACCACAAAGCAGTGGTGACAGCATGACCCGGTTGTAACCGGCAAAGGGCTCCTCCCCCACCACCGTGATCTGATACAGATCCGGTGCCAGGTGGGTGAGCTCTTCCAGCAGGCGGCACGCCGCCATGCCGTTACCAATTACCACCAGTCGCTTCATTACTGCTTCGCCTTTGCGGTATTCAGGCCGGGACGGCCAGTTTGATCACGTCGCCTTCCACTTCTACCGGATAGACCGTGAGGGAAACGGCTTCGTCTTCCAGACACTGGCCCGTTTCCAGATCGAAATGCTGCTTGTAGATCGGCGACGCTACCACACGCTTATCACCCACCGACCCGAGAATGCCCCGGCTCAGCACGTTGGCCTGGCTGAACGGGTCGCGATTATCCAGGGCGTAGAGGCTGCCATCGCGGGTGCGGAACAGGGCGGCCTGGCGACCGGGCAGGCGTACGCCTACCCCGGTGCCCGGTAATACGTCATCAAGCTTGCACACGGCTTGCCATTGCACGGCAACGGAACTGTTCATGCTCATGCCTCCTCGACCAGTTCGATACGTTCATGTTCAAAGGCCGGACGACGCTGGCCGCGCTCGCGCACGTATTTCAGGTTGTCGTCGGCGCTGTTGTCGTTGACGAAATGCTTGAAGCGTTTCACTGCTTCGTCGTCTTCGATGGTGGTCTTCCACTCACACTGGTAGGTGTCGATCACGTGTGCCATTTCCGCTTCCAGCTCGGCACCGATGCCCAGGGAATCCTCCAGAATCACCTGCTTCAGGTAATCCAGGCCACCTTCCAGGTTTTCCAGCCAGACGCTGGTACGCTGCAGACGATCCGCCGTCTTGATGTAGAACATCAGGAAACGGTCCACGGTCTTGATCAGCTCTTCATCGGTCAGGTCAGATGCAAACAGATCCGCATGGCGCGGGCGCATGCCGCCGTTGCCACAGACATACAGGTTCCAGCCTTTCTCGGTGGCGATCACACCCACGTCCTTGCTCTGCGCTTCAGCACATTCACGGGTACAACCACTTACGGCCATCTTGATCTTGTGCGGGCTGCGCAGGCCCTTGTAACGCTCTTCCACCTGGATGGCGGTACCCACCGAATCCTTCACCCCGTAGCGGCACCAGGTGGAACCCACACAGGATTTCACGGTACGCAGGGACTTGCCGTAGGCGTGGCCGGTTTCAAAGCCGGCATCCACCAGGGTGCGCCAGATGTCCGGCAACTGCTCCACGCGAGCACCGAACAGATCCACCCGTTGGCCACCGGTGATCTTGGTATAGAGGTCGTACTTCTTGGCCACTTCGCCCAGCACGATGAGCTTGTCCGGGGTGATTTCACCGCCGGCCACACGGGGCACCACGGAATAGGTGCCGTCGCGCTGCAGGTTACCGAGGAAGTAATCGTTGGTGTCCTGGAGGCCCGCGTGGGGCTTGTTCAGCACATAATCGTTCCAGCAGGACGCAAACACCGAAGCCGCGGTGGGCTTACAGATATCACAGCCTTCGCCGCTGCCGTGTTTTTCCAGCAGCTCATCAAAGGTGGTGATCTGCCCTACCCTTACCAGGTGATAGATTTCCTGGCGGGAATACGGGAAGTGTTCGCAGAGGTGGTTGTTCACTTCCACGCCACGTTTTTCCAGCTCACTGTCCAGCACCTGTTTCACCAGCGCCGAACACCCCCCGCAGGTGGCGGAAGCCTTGGTGCAGGACTTCAGATCACCCACGGTCATGGCGCCACCATCAATGGCAGCACACAGATCACCCTTGGAGACGTTATTACAGGAACAGATCTGGGCAGTGTCCGGCAGCGCATCGGCACCCAGCAGGGGCGCACCATCGGAAACCGGCGCCACCAGTGCCGCCGGATCACCGGGCAGGTCCATCTCGTTCAGGCACAGCTGCAGCAGGTTGCCGTAGTCGTTGGCGTCACCCACCAGAACCGCGCCCAGCAGTTTCTTGCCACATTCACTGATCACCGCCTTCTTGTAGATGCCGGCGGTTTGATCCATGAACACGGTACTGCGTGAACCCGGAGTGTTGCCGTGGGCATCACCGATGGACGCCACGTCCACGCCCATCAGTTTCAGCTTGGTGCTCATGTCGGCACCCTGGAACTGGTTTTCGACCTTGCCCATCAGGTGCTCAGCGGCGATTTCTGCCATCTGGTAGCCCGGCGCCACCAGGCCGAAGATGCGACCTTCCCACAACGCTACTTCGCCGATGGCATAAATGCTGTCATCAGAGGTCACACAGTGGTTGTTCACCACGACGCCGCCACGCTCGCCCAGCTCCAGCTCACAGGCACGGGCCAGTTCGTCCTGGGGACGGATGCCGGCGGAGAACACGATCACATCGGTTTCCAGGTAATTGTCTTCACCGAAGTTCATCCGGTGTTTGCAGGTTTCACCGTCCACAATGTCTTTGGTGCCGGTGCTGGTGTGTACGGTGACACCCAGCTCCTGAATCTTGTCCTTGAGCAGGCCGCCACCAAAGTCGTCCACCTGGACAGCCATCAGACGCGGGGCAAACTCCACCACATGGGTTTGCAGGCCCAGGTCATGCAATGCCTTGGCTGCCTCCAGGCCCAACAGCCCGCCCCCCACAACGGTGCCCACTTTGCCGCCTTTACTGGCAGCGATCATGGCATCCAGATCATCGATGGTGCGGTACACGAAACAGTTATCACGATCGTTACCGGGTATCGGCGGCACGAACGGATAAGACCCGGTGGCCAGTACCAGCTTGTCATAGCTGAGCGTTTCACCCGTGTTGGTGGTGACGGTGCGTGCACCACGATCAATGGCATCCGCCTTGGTATTCAGCTTCAGGGTAATGTCGTGTTCGGCGAAGAACCCTTCAGGCACCAGCGACAGGTCGTCGGCGGTCTTGCCGGAAAAGTAGCTGGTTAGCCCCACGCGGTCATAGGCCGGCAGTGATTCGGCGCACAGTACGGTAATGTCGAAGTGCTCGCGGCCACCCTGGGCCACCAGCGACTCTAGATAACGTTGGCCCACCATGCCGTGGCCAATAAGTAGAAGTTGTTGCTTTGCCATAAGGCTCACCCTCGCGGTGCATAACTGACACCCATCACTGAGCAAGGCCTGTGCCAACTTGCTAACTCATTATTTTTAATGGATTTATTTTATTTTTTGGGCAATAACCACAGAAACCCTGCTTTCTTTTAATGCGTTCGTGCACGAGAAAAATGCATTTTTTCGTGCACCGAGATGACCCATAAACGCTCCCGATTTGCGCACAGTTATTGCTCTCCCCCCGGTTAATTCACTTTTACTTCATTGAAAACAGATACTTAGCAAGGTGGCACAGGAGTTGCTCAGATCAGCCTGTCGTTAACCGCCCATGCATGGAGAAGTCATGAGCGATCAAAAGCTGAATCTGTTGAATCTTTCCGCGCCACGCATCCGCCTGTTACACCTGAGCTGGCTGGCGTTCTTTATTACCTTTGTTGTGTGGTTTTCCCATGCGCCATTAATGGGGCATCTGCGGGACGCCTTCGATCTGACTCCCGAACAAATTAAGGCGCTGCTGATTCTCAACGTGGCGTTGACCATTCCCGCCCGGGTGGTGATCGGTTCCCTGGTCGATCGCTTTGGACCCCGGTTGGTGTTTGGCTCTCTGCTGATGCTGGCCGCTCTGCCCTGCTGGGCATTTGCTCTTTCCACTACCTATGAACAGCTGGCCGTGACTCGTCTGCTGATGGGCTTTGTCGGTGCCGGTTTCGTGGTGGGCATACGCCTGATCAGCGAGTGGTTTCCGGCCCGGGAAGTCGGTCTGGCGGAAGGCGTTTATGGTGGCTGGGGCAACTTTGGCTCTGCTGCCGCGGCGATTACTCTGCCTTCCCTGGCTCTCTTTTATGGCGGCGATGACGGCTGGCGCTGGGCCATTGCCACCACCGGTGCCGTTTCCTTTCTCTACGGGATTTTCTTCCTGTGGCGGGCACGCAACACGCCCCAGGGCGCGTCCTATTTCAAGCCGAAGAAAGCCAGCGCGCTGGAGGTGAGCACCCGGAAAGACCTGTTCTTCTACCTGGCAATGAGCCTGCCTTTATATATCGCCCTGCTGGTTATCGTCTGGCGCCTGGGGCCCACCAACCTGAATCTGTTCGGCCAAACCACACAGATTCTGTTGGCCGCACTGATTATCAGCCTGGCAGTAGTACAGCTTGGCCAGGCCTGGCGGGTAAACCGTGAACACCTGAAGGAGGGAGTTCCCGAGCACGACCGCTACAGTTTCAAACAGGTAGCCATTCTGGATCTGGCGTATATGGTTACCTTCGGCTCCGAGCTGGCGGTGGTGTCCATGCTGCCACTGTTCTTTACCGATACCTTTGCCCTGTCAGCAGTTACTGGCGGTCTGCTGGCCTCCGGCTATGCCTTTATGAATCTGGTGGCTCGTCCCGGTGGTGGCTGGGTATCCGACAAGTTCGGGCGCAAGAAATCCCTGGCCATTCTGCTCTGCGGTCTGATGGTGGGCTACGGCCTGATGAGTCAGATCGGCAGCAGCTGGCCCATTGCCCTGGCGGTGATTGCCACCATGTGTTGTTCCTTCTTTGTGCAGGCTGGTGAAGGTGCCGTGTTTGCCACCGTACCGCTGATCAAGCGTCGCCTTACCGGTCAGATCGCCGGCATGGTCGGCGCCTATGGTAACGCCGGTGCGGTGATCTTCCTCACTGTGCTGACCTTTGTGGACCCGTCCACCTTCTTCCTGGTGATTGCCGCCAGCGCTGCCGTGGCCCTGGCCGCCGTGCAGTTCCTGGATGAACCTAAAGGGCACATTGCGGAAATCGACGAGAAAGGCGACGTTCAGCTCATCGAGGTGGGCTGAGTGTTATCGGCAGGTCATACACAGGAGTTTTGATCATGGATGTTGCCAACGTCACGGCCGAGGCACCGGCCATTGCCCCCGAGCCGGACCTGCACCCGCAGGTCCGCATCGGCCAGTACAGTGATGCCGGGCCCAAATTGCATAATCAGGATGCCCTGGCCATGCAGATTCCTGATGGCCCATTGCTGCGTACCAAGGGCATTGTCGCCGCCCTGGCCGATGGCTTGTCCAGCGCCGGTGCGGCACGGGAAGCCGCGGAATCCTGTGTACTCGGCTTTATCAATGACTACTATGCAACGCCATCATTGTGGAGTGTGCCCCGCTCCGCGCAGCGGGTACTGGAAGCCCTGAACCGCTGGCTGTGCCGGCAGACCCTGGCCGGGGAAAGCCACCTGTGCACCCTGTCCCTGCTGATCCTGCGCTCGCGAACCGCACACCTTTTCCAGGTGGGCGATTCGCGTATCTGGCGACTGCGGAATGAGCGTCTGGAATGCCTGACCCGTGACCACAGCCGCATGATCGGGGACAACCGCCAGGTTCTCACCCGGGTCATGGGTGGCGATACCCGTCTGGATGTGGATTACAGCAGCAGCGACTTGCAGGTAGGCGATGTGTTCCTGCTTACCAGTGATGGCGTGCATGGTTTCCTCTCCCGTTCGCGCATGCAGGGCATCGTGCGTGCCAGTGGCCAGCCAGAAGTGGCTGCCCGCAGCCTGGTGGAAGCGGCCCTGGCCAGCGGTAGCGATGACAACCTGAGCTGTCAGGTGCTGCAGGTGGATGGCCTGCCCGACGCCAGCGCCGACGAAGCCCTTCGCCAGCGCGGCAGCCTGCCACTGCCCCCGCCGCTGAGCCCGGGAATTCGTGTCGACGGTTTCACCATAAAACGGGAGCTGTATGCCAGTGTGCGCAGCCACCTGTATCTGGTGGAAGATGAAAGCGGCAAGCAGTCGGTGCTCAAAACACCGTCGGTGAATCTGGAAGACGACCGGGATGCCCTTGAGCGGTTTGTCATGGAGGGCTGGGTAGGCCAACGCCTGCGCAATGCCCACCTGCTGCGCACCCTGCCACTGCCGGACAACCCCAGCTGCCTCTATCAGCATCTGGAGTTCATCGACGGTGTGACGCTGCAACAATGGCTGAAAGAACACCCGGATGTGGCGGTGGAAGAAAAACTGTATCTGGCCGATCAGTTACTCAACGGCATCCGTGCCCTGCACCGGGCCGATGTGATTCACGGCGACCTGAAGCCGGACAACATCATGGTGGATACCGACGGTCTGGTCCGCATCGTGGATTTCGGCAGTTGTCATTGCCGCGGCATGGAGCAACACAATGCGGGTATCCCCCTGGGCACCCGGGATTACAGCGCCCCGGAACTGCTGGATGGCGCCGCCCCCAGCGAACAGAGCGACCTGTTTTCCGCGGCGGTGATCATCCATGAAATGCTCACCGGTTCGCTGCCGTGGCAGGGCCGCTACGAAAAATCCGCCCATCGCCCCCTACCACCCTTGCAAGGTCACAATGCTTTTGTGCCGCTGTGGATCAACAACGTGCTGCAGATCGCCCTGCAACATCAACCCAAACAACGCTTCAGCGACGCTGCCGAATTCCGCGACGCCCTGCGCCGCCCCATACGCAGCCGCAAACCGGCGGTGGACAACGATGTCCGGCAGCTTCGGATCTGGAAAGGGATCAGTATTGTGCTTGTGGTGTTGTTGTTGATTAGCGTCGCGACGAGATAATTAATAATGAATAGTTAATAATTAATAACGCGCGATACCCTATTGTCTTGTTTGCAACGCATGAGGCCGCGCCCAGAGTATGGGCGCGGCCTCATGCGTTTATGTTATGGCTACACACATATCGCGCAGCTATTAATTATTCATTATTAACTATTAATTACCCTAGGCTGCCCAACTCAAAACGCCGACCATCGCTTTCCACAAACAGCTTTCCCTCTTCCTCAAACGCCCAATCCACCAGCTGATAAAACGCAGAACGGCCGATAAGCGCTTCCAGGTTTTCCCGTACCAGCAGATACGGTGAAGGCTCGCCGGTTTGCGGGTCGGTTTCCACGCGTAGAGGGTGCTTGTCGCCGGCCACCACGTGGCTGCCCACATTGGTGGTGAAGACCAGCTTTTTCACCCCGCCCTCTTCCAGGCGCTGCACTTCCACCGCTACGAAGGGGGCATCGTCTACCTGGATGCGCAGCTTTTCCACCGGGGTGATCAGGAAGTAGTCATCGCCTTCGCGCAGCAAAATGGTGGAGAACAACGCCACCATACGCTCACGCTGGATGGGGGAGTTCTGGTAGTACCAGGTGCCATCCCGAGCGATGCGCATGTCGATGTCCGCATGCCGTTCCGGCTTCCACTGGTGCACTGGCGGCAGGCCGCTTTCATCCTTGCCTGCCTTTTCCAGCAGCGCCAGCAGTTCCTCCGCCTGTTTCATCGTGGCCCCCGTTGCCCCTTGTTGCCCATGCGAATGCCGATCTCGATCAGGAAATCCAGGAAGTCATCCTTGTCGTCGATCAGCTTCTGGTAGAACGGGGATTCCATCAGCGCCACCGCGCCATGGGCCAGCGCCCAGGCGGAACAGATGTGATAGATCGGGTCCACATCTTCCAGTGACCCTTCGGCAATACGCGCCTTGACGATATCGGTGAGGCGGGCAAAGTTGGCTTCGCGAATGCGATGCAGCTTGTCCACCAGTTCCGGCAGGGCATGGTCCTTGATCACCTTGTTCTCAAGGCGATCGAACAACTGGTAACGCTTGGGATCACTGATCCGGAAACGGAAATATTCCCGTGCCAGCCGCTCCTTGTCATCGCCGCCGGAGATGGTCTGGAATACCTCGGCCAGATCCTCCTCATAACGGAGCATCAACAGCAGATAAATCTCGTTCTTGGTCTCGAAATGCTTGTAGATGGTGCCCTTGCCGATACCGACCCGGTCAGCAATCATTTCCACGGTCACACGGTCCTCGCCCTCTTCCAGGAACAGCTCAAGGGCTGCATCCAGAATCTGGCGCTCCCGTTGACGAAATTCCTGCGCCTTGCGCGTGGCTTTTTCCAGGTCACCCATCTATTTCTCCTTCGAACCCGCCATACCAGACGTAAAGACGGCTTAACTGCCGCAATTCTAACGTATTCCCTTTTTATAAACACAGGCTTGTATTGATGGAAATCCCTCAGGGGGTAGCATAGCGTCATGACTTACCCGCCCAGCATGGAGACATCATGGCTCACCCGGAATTTCCCCACCGTGAAGACCTGCTTTATCTCAACCACGCTGCGGTGGCGCCCTGGCCTGCCCGTAGCCGCGATGCGGTGGCGGAATTCGCTCGCCAGAATTGTGAGATCGGTGCCCGTGATTACCCCCACTGGCTGAAAGTGGAACAACGCCTGCGTGAGCGACTTTCCTGGCTGATTGGCGGGGTCAGCACCGACGAGATCGCGCTGCTGAAAAACACCTCAGAGGGGTTGTCGGTGATTGCCCAGGGCATTGACTGGCAGCCCGGCGACCAAATCGTGATCAGCAATCAGGAGTTCCCGTCCAACCGTATCCCCTGGGAAGCGCTGGCGGATCAGGGCGTGGAAGTGATCGCCGTAAGCCTGGATACGCCGCAACCGGAACAGGCAGTGATTGAGGCACTGGGGCCCCGAACCCGGCTGGTGTCCCTGTCCGCGGTGCAATACGGCACCGGCCTGCTGATGGACATGGCGCCCATCGGCGCCGCCTGCCGGGAGCGGGACATCCTGTTCTGTGTGGACGCCATCCAGATCCTCGGCGCCCTGCCCTTTTCGGCGGAACAGGCCAAGGCGGATTTTGTGGTGGCCGACGGCCACAAGTGGATGCTGGGCCCGGAGGGGCTGGCATTGTTCTACTGCCGCAAGGCAGTACAGGACAAACTGACCCTGCGCCAGCACGGCTGGCATATGGTGGCCAATGCCGGCAACTACACCACCACCGACTGGCAAGTGGCCGATAATGCCCGTCGTTTCGAATGCGGCAGCCCCAATATGCTCGGCGCACATGCCCTGGAGGCATCCCTGTCCCTGCTCGAAGAGGAAGGGATGACGCACGTCGCCGAGGCCCTGCAGGATCGCATCCAGCGGCTGATCGACGGCTTGCGGGAACGGGGTGCCTCACTACTCAGCCCGGTAGACCGGCAGCGCCGGGCCGGGATTGTCACCTTTACCCTGCCCGGTGAAACGCCAGCAGACACCTTCCAGCGCTTGCGACAGGCCGGCGTGGTTTGTGCGGAACGAGGTGGCGGGGTGCGTTTTTCACCGCATTTCTATACCGACTATTCGGTCATCGACCGGGCCCTGAGCCTGTTGTAAGCTCCAGAACCTCGTTTCCCGCACATGGAGTGCCCATGAGTCGCCAACTGGCCTTTTATCAATGGATCTGCCGCCGCCTGCAGCGAGACGAGCCGTTCAGTGGCCAGCCCAGTGCCGACCTGGACAGCCTGCGCACCGTACTCAAGCCCTGTGATGTGCTGCTGGTGGCCGGCCATAGCAGTGTGGACCGCACCTTCAAGGTAATCGGCGACAGCCGCTTTGCCCGGGCGGTGCTCTATATCGGTCGACTTCATGACGTGGCTGACCCGGCCCTGCGTGCCTTGCTGGGGGATTACACCCCCTGCGAACCGGATACCCAACTGGTGATTGATGCGCGCCTGGAACGGGGCCTGATCGTGGAACCGTTGTCTGCCCTGGAAGGCCGACAGATACGTGTCTGCCGGGCCCAGGGACTGAGTGACAATGAAGCCCAGGACGTATTGCGCTATGCCATCAGCCGAATCGGCGCCGGTGGCAGCCAGTCCTGGGTGGCGCTGGCGTTATTGACCCTGATGCCATGGCGATGGCTGCCGCTACGCTGGCGCGTCAACCTGTTCCGGCGCTGGGCCGGGGAGTTGGCCCGGGCACTGACTGGCACCGTCGTTGCCGATGCGTTCAGTTTCGTACAGTTCCCGGTGCTGCCGCTGGTGAAGGAAAACGGCTCCGGTAGCCGCCTGCTTCGACTACAGCCACGAGCCATTACCGCCGCAGATTTCGATCACTCGCCCTACTTCGAGATTATCAAGGCGCCGTTCCAGCTCGCGGAAGTCCCCAAGGGCATGGATGCGGTGCCCTGGAAAGGCAATCAGGGCGCGCTGGCGCCGGAGCGCCAGCGCCATCTGTCACTGGTGGAGCCGTCGAGTGGCAACCAGGGCTAGGCCCAGCAGCGCCAGGAACGACAAGCTACCTCCCCCGCCACCACCACTGTCACTCCCTGCCGTCGTGCCGCCACCGCTGCTGGCGCTACGAGCTTGAGCGGGACGGGTATACGCTTTGCTGTCGCCGGTAGGAAAGTCACCGTTATCGGTCCACACCTGCACGGTCATGGGGTCATAACCCTCACCGGAAAGCAGCAATTGCTGGGCCACAAACTGCTCCGGCCCCAGATCCCCAAGACCGCACTGAATGTTACGACTGCCACTGCAGTTGCCCGGCAGCTCAACGGTTTCCCACCCTGCAGGCAGGGTGAAGCCCAGACGCACCCGTGCCGCTGTCTGATGAGTCGCCGCATTGCGCACCAGGGCACTGACGCGTACATGGCCATCACTGCCGCGGTTGGTGGTCAGGCTGAGCACCACATCCGGCTCGTTACTGAATACCAGATTGAACGCTTCGCTGCGCAGGCTGAAGTAATCGTAAGAGTCGCTGATCGGGCTGACTCGCACCTGATCCGCCCAGCGGGACGAAGCCTTCAGAGTCACGGCATAGGTGGCACTGGTCTGTCCCAGCGCCAGGAACAGACTGTTCCGACAATCGGTGTAGCCGGTATAGGTCCGGCAGGACAGGCCCGGGACTGACACAGACAGACCGGCCTGGTGCTCGATACGCAGGCCCACATTGCGGGCGTCATTGCGGGTACTGGTGTTGGCAATGCGCGGATACAGGGTCACCGCACTGGACGTGTTGCGGTACTGATCGCCGTTGAGGCCTTCGGTCTGTAGGTCCACCAGTCCGCCGGAGGTAGTCTCTTCCAGCCAGGGCAGGTATCGATCCACACGGCTATAGACCGCCGGCACACCATCGGTGGCACAGGTTTCATGGCCGTAGCTGGTCACCCCCACCAGCCACTGCTGGTCATCCTTGCGATAAACCAGCGGCCCGCCGCTATCGCCACGGCAGGAATCCTGCTTCTGACCCTGGGGGTTCATTTCACCGGCACAAATCTGGTTGCCAGTGAGGTTACTCCACTGGCTGGCGCAATAGTCCGGCGACACGAAGTCCAGATCCGCTTTCTGCAAGGTCTCGGTCAGGGCAAAGCCATCCGGGGTGGTGGAACCCCAGCCCAGTACCTGCAGGGCTTCATCGTGGTTGCCCACCGCCAGCTCGGTAACAATGTGAGGCTTGGCCATATCCAGTGGCGTGAAGCGGCTCGGCGCCGCCAGCTTGAGCAGGGCCAGATCATTATGGAAGTGGGTGGCATTGTAGGCGGGATGCACCTGCAGTTCGGTTACCGCCAGTTGCTCCGGCGCTTTTGTACTAGTGCGATTAACACTGCCCAGGGAGACAAACAGCATGTCCGCCTCGACACTGGCCACACAGTGGGCGGCAGTCAGCACCCAGCGGGGAGCAATCAGAGTGCCGCCACAGAGCGTCGCCGTATAATTGGGATTGCCGGACCGGCTGATTTCCACCTCGGCCATCCACGGCCGCACCTGTGTGACATCCTGTCCCCCGATAACCCGGGGTTGGGCTTCCAACGCCGATACCGTCTGAACCAGACCCGCCCCCAGCAGCAGGGCCACCATCAAACGATACATAAAATTACCCTCAGTTAGCGTTTCGTTACGCAACGGATACTAACTAAGGATTTCGGCTTATACCTGTGACCTGGTTCTGATATTAGAACGATGGCACATTGGTGCCAGAAAATAATTAAAAATGACTGCCAAGTCCGGGCATTTTATCGCTATTTTTGTCGTTTTTAACGACATATAGCGTCACATTGCGCGAAGTTTTACTGCATATTTTTTATCATGCAAAACGCTTGATATAAAAGCAACCTTTTACAACATTCACACCGCATTGTCCGACTGACTTATCAGTCGGTACTGTCGTCCTGCAGGTCTTCAGTGTCTTCTTCCTCATCCGGTGCCGGCAGGCTGCGGCGAGCCTTGGCACCCAGATCTTTCAACTGATGGGCCTGGCGAAGCAGGTTGCCATTACCGCTGGTAAGACGCTTGCGGGTCTGCTCCCAGGACGATGTTGCCTTGGCCAGCTTGTCACCCACGTCTTCCAGGGATTCCGTGACCAACGACACCTGATCACAGATTTTGCCGGCACGGGCGGCGATATCCAGCGCATTGCGGTTCTGGTACTCGTAGCGCCAGATGTTCTGGATGGTGCGCAACGTGACCAGCAAGGTGGTTGGGCTGACCAGCACGATGTTGCGGGCAAAGGCATCGGTATAGAGGCTGGAGTCCTGCTCCATGGCCACCATGAAGGCGCCTTCGATGGGAATGAACAGCAGCACGAAGTCCAGGCTGCGAATGCCTTCCAGGCCGCTGTAATCCTTGATGTCCAGGCCCTTGATATGACTGCGCAGGGACATCAGGTGATCGCGCAGGGCCTGCTCCCGCTCTTCGCTGGTGGAGGCCGATGACAACCGCTCATAGGCCACCAGGGACACCTTGGCGTCGATCACCACGTCCTTGTTCTCGGGCAGGTGGACGATGGCATCGGGCAGGCGTCGCTGGCCGCTGTCGTCTTTCAGGGTGACCTGGGTTTCATACTCGCGGCCACGGGTCAGCCCAGAGGATTCCAGCACCCGCTCGAGGATCATTTCCCCCCAGTTACCCTGGGTTTTCACCTGCCCTTTCAGGGCATCGGTAAGGTTACGGGCATCCTCGTGCATCTGCTGGTTAAGGCTGCGCAACTGGCCCAGCTGCTCGATCAGGGAAGCCTGGGCCCGGGTCTCGTCACTGTGGATCTGATCGACCCTGCGGCGGAAGTCCGCCAGTTGCTCGCGGAACGGCTTGAGCATGCCGTCCAGCCCTTGCTGTTGTTGTTCCTGCAGCTGCTTGCCCCGCTGCTCGAAAATCCGTGCGGACAGGTTTTCGAATTCCTGCTTGAGCTGTTCGCGGCTCTTCTCGGCAAAGGTCAGTTTCTCTTCCTGGCCGGCCAACCGCTCTTCCAGCCGTGCCTTGTCCGAGGCCAGCTGCTGCAGACGGGACTCACTGTCCTGCAAACGGCGCTGGCTGGTTTCAAGCTGCTCTCGCAGCAGCGGCACCTGGGCCAGCGGCTCCGATAGTGCCTGCTTCTGGGCCACCAGTTCCGCTTCCCGGCCAGCGCTACGACTGCGCTCGAATAACAGCACCAACAGCGCCGCAAAGACTGCACCACCAAGGGCAGCCAGCCCCAGCATCAGATTCGGATTCATGGTTGCGCCTTGTTGAAGAGGGTAAAGAAATTGTCGCGGGTAATGCGCGCCAGTTCAGCGACCTCAACCCCCTTTAGCTCCGCCACACATTCAGCCACCTGGGCCACATAGCGAGGCTCATTGGGCTTGCCCCGGAACGGTACCGGCGCCAGCCAGGGGGAATCAGTTTCGATCAGCAGGCGTTCCAGCGGCAAAGCCTTGACGGTGTCACGCAGGGTTTGCGCATTGCGGAACGTGATAATGCCGGAGATGGAAATATAGAACCCCATATCGATGGCCTGCTGCGCCATGTCCAGGTCTTCGGTAAAGCAATGCAGTACGCCACGCACCTGCCCCTGACCATGCTCTCTGAGCAACGCCAATGTATCGTCCTTGGCACCACGGGTATGGATCACCAACGGCAGCCCGGTCTCTCGGGCTGCATGGATATGGGCAATGAAATATCGCTGCTGCCACTCCCGCTGCTCTTTGGCGTAGAAGTAATCCAGCCCGGTCTCGCCAATGGCGACCACTTTCGGGTGCGATGCCCTTTCTACCAACTCACTGACCTGGGGTTCGCGGGATTCCTTGTAGAGCGGATGTACGCCGACACTGGCATAAACATGGTCATGCTGCTCGGCCAGTGCCTGCACATCGGGAAAGGTTTCCAGGTCCACGCCAATGCACAGCATGTGGCTCACGCCTGCCTCGGCGGTGGCGGCCATCATGGCATCAAAGTCCCCGTTATGGGCGTCCAGATTGAGGCGATCCAGGTGGCAGTGGGAATCCACAAAAGCGACGTCAGACATTCAATGCTCCAGCATGACAAACGCGGGCATTGTAGCAGGCATCCCGGTGGATGTTTTACCACAGAGGGCACAGAGGACACTGAGTAAAAGCACTAGGACCGGAAAGATTCTGTCGTGCAATCCCACGCCGTCAGCTTCCACCGCCACAGATCATAACGACCAAGAAAATGCTTCTTCCTCAGTGAGCTCTGTGGCCTCTGTGGTAAAAGCCTGTCACATGGTATGGGTAGGACGGTCGGATTCCAGGGAGCCGGCCAGATGGTTTTCGATCGTGACCCGGGCGGTGTCGTCCTGGTCGGAAAACTGCACGCCGATACCGGCACTGCGATTGCCCTGGGCCCCTTTCGGTGTGATCCAGACCACCTTGCCGGCCACCGGGATCTTGTCCGGCTCATCCATGATGTTGAGCAACAGGAAGATTTCCTCACCCAGCTTGTATTGCTTGTCGGTGGGAATGAACAGGCCGCCATTGGTGATGAAGGGCATGTAAGCGGAATACAGTACCGCCTTGTCCTTGATGGAAAGCGACAGGATGCCGCTGCGGCCGCCGGGCATTTTCATAGGGGGGTGCCTCGTGTGACATACCGGCTGTCCCCATGCCCCTCAGCGGCATGGCACAACCAGTAAGACTTTATTATTAATAGGGTAAAGATTAGTGGGCTGCCGCCGCAGCGTCAACGCCCACCAGCACCAGCAACCACTGTTCGTAGAGCAGGTCCTTGTTGGGATTGGCCCCAGACATCAATGCTCTTCGCCCTTCCAGTACTCGCTGGGCAGCGCGCAACAGGCGCGCCGGCGGCACGGCACGGGACAGTCGGGTCAGCAAGGGCGCCAGTGAGGCATCGGCGCTTTGCTGTCCGGAATAGGCCTGATTCAGGCAGCGGGACAGCCAGCCATAGATCACCCCGGCCATTTCCGTGGGATCATGCTTTGACAGCATGGGGGACGCCTGAGCCACCGATTGACGCCCTTCCGCCACCGACACCAGCACCTCCAGCAAACGGGCCCGATCGGCAAACCACTCCGCCTGCTCCAGGTCCAGGGCTCGCAGAGGCGCCCCCTGAGCCGCATCCAGCAACGAGCGGGCACTCTCCCCTACCTGGCCCTGCAACCACTCCAGAGCCTGCTCCTGGGGCGGCAGAGGCAGGATGCGCTGCTGGCAGCGGCTGCGGATCGTCGGCAGCAACAGGGTCGGCTGATCGCAGACCAGCAGCAACAACGTCTGGCCACCGGGCTCTTCCAGGGTCTTGAGCAGGGCATTCTGGGCGTTGCGGTTGAGCGCCTCCGCCGGCGCCACAATCGCCACCCGGTAGCCGCTGTACTGGGCGGTGCGGGTGGCAAAGCCCACCAGCTTGCGTACCTGATCAATCTTGATGACCTTGCTCTTGTCTTCCGGGCTGAGCCGGTGCAGGTCCGGGTGGGTGCCGGCAGCACTCAACTGGCACCCCTGACACTGGCCACAGGGCAGCCCCCCGGCCGGGTTGTCACAGAGCAATGTCTGCGCCAGCGACTCCGCTAGCCGCAGCTTGCCGATCCCTTTCGCGCCAGTGATCAGCAACGCATGGGGAAGGCGCCCCTGCTGATGCTGATCCAACAGCTGGGCCATAGTGTCCTGATGCCAAGGACACGGTACCTGGATACGTGCGCGCTCTACGACCATGTGAGCATTTCCTCCAGCAGTGGCTGTAGCTGGGCACGGACCTGCTCCAGATCGCATGAGGCATCCAGCACCCGAAAGCGGCCCGGTTCGTTGCCGGCCCGCTGCTGATAACACTGGCGAATCCGCTCGAAGAACGCCCGGTCTTCCTGCTCAATGCGGTCCAGCGCCGCCCGTTTGCCGGCACGGGCCATGCCCACGTCCACCGGCACATCAAACAGCAAGGTCATGTCGGGCTGGGTATCGCGAACCACCAGTTGCTCCAGACGGGCAATGGCGTCGCGATTGAGGCCTCGCCCTGCCCCCTGATAGGCCCAGGTGGCATCCACAAACCGGTCACTGAGCACCCAGTCGCCACGCTCCAGAGCCGGACGAATCTTTTCTGCCAGGTGCTGGGCCCGGGCCGCGAACACCAGTAGCAACTCGGTATCATCCGCCATTTTTTCATCGCTGGGCGCCAGCAGGACATTACGAATGGATTCCGCCAGCGGCGTACCACCCGGTTCACGGGTTACCAGCACGGTCTTGCCTGCCTCGCGCAACCGGGTGGCAAGCCAGTCCAGGTTGCTGCTCTTGCCGGCTCCCTCGCCCCCTTCCAGGGTGATGAAACGGCCCCTCACTGTGAGCCCCCCGGCGAGGAGCGATACCCCTCGCGACGGCGTAACTGATAGTCACGAACGGCCTTGCGGTGTTGTGCCAGGGTTTTGGAGAAGTAATGACTGCCATCGCCCCGGGCGACAAAAAACAGGGACTCGGTTTCCGCCGGATTGACCGCCGCCTGAATCGCTTCACGCCCGGGCATGGCGATGGGGGTGGGAGGCAACCCGGAGATCGTATAGGTGTTGTAGGGGGTAGGTCGGCGCAGATCGGAACGGCGAATATTGCCATCATAGGCCTCGCCCATACCGTAGATCACGGTGGGATCGGTCTGCAGTCGCATACCTTTGCGCAAGCGGTTGGTAAAGACGCCGGCAATTTCCGGGCGCTCGTCCGGTACCCCGGTTTCCTTTTCAATGATGGAAGCCAGGATCAGCGCTTCATAAGGGCTATCAATGGGCAGGTCATCCGCTTTCTGTGACCAGGCCTCTTCCAGCAAGGCTTCCTGCCGTTCCAGCGCCCGGCGCAGGATGGTCAGGTCAGAGGTACCACGGGTATAAAAGTAGGTTTCCGGCGCAAACCAGCCTTCCGGATGCAGGTCCGGGCGGCCCAGCTTTTCCATGATCTGGTCATCGGTGAGGCTGTCCAGGGTATGGCTCAGGCTTTCCTGAGCCGCCAACCGCAGGCGCAGCTCACGGAAGTTCCAGCCTTCCACCAGCGTCAGGCTGCGCTGAATCACTTCACCACGATCCATTTTTTCCAGCAGGCTGAGCAGGGAGTCACCGGGCCGCAAGCGATACTCGCCCACATGCATGCGCCCGTCCATATCCGTCAGGCTGCTATAGAGCCGCGCCCCTACACGGCGAAAATCCGCCTGATAGCCTTCGCCCAGCAAGCCGCGTTTTTTCAGCGCATGCAGCACCTGACTCAAACCAGCACCACGGGGAACCTCAACCACACTGGGCTCTGTCAGCGGCAAGGGCTGGTGCAAGTAGCTGCTGACCCAGGCCGTCACCAAAGGAATGGCGACCACCAGCAACACCACCAGGAGTCCGAAAATTCGAATTTTTTTACGCATGAGAGAAATTGTAGGGCCTGTGTTGCGGAATGAAATAAATTCTTTGCCAGAGCAGAACGATCACCCAGCGGGGCGCGTGAGTCAGCGGGGAAAAACTCCACCTCTCAAGGCGCCCATCACCGGGAAGCTCAGGGATCCTGATGTCTCAGGCAGGTTGGCAGCGGTGTTACCGTGGCAGAAAAAGGGCATCCACAGAGTGCTGCAATTGCAGCACTGAATCCAGTACCGGCCACTGCCATTGCGCCAGTTTACGCACCGGGAGCACGCCGACAACACTGTTGCACAAAAACAGCCCCTGAGCGTCAACAAGCTGTGACAGCGGCCGCAGATCGCAAACCACTCTCTCCCCCTGCTCCGTCAAGTGCTCATCAAGCCACTCACGCATCACCCCCGCCACGCCCGCCCGTGCCGCCTGCAGGTCCGGCGTCCACCAATAGCCATCAAACCGGGCGAACAGGTTCATCGAGGTGGCTTCCAGCGGTTGGCGACGGGGACTGAGCAACAGCCCCTCGTGCCAACCCTGGCGAGCCACTTCGCGGCGAGCCTGTACCTGGGGAAGACGATTGAGGTGCTTGAGCCCGGCCAGGGCCTCCGGGTGCAATGGCTCACCACACAGACCCAGCACAATGCCCTGCTCACGCAGCGGGAGGGACCAGGCTGGCAGCGGACCGGCCTGCCATAACAACGTTGGTTGTGGGTTCGAGGGAGGCAGATAACCGCGCCCCCCCGGCCCCCGGGTCAAGGTCAGCTTGACCACCCCGGGCTTTCCGCCCAGAGCGGCAACCCCTGCTTCAACAGCAGACAGATAACGGGTTTGCGGCAGGGATGGCAGCCCCAACGCCTTGGTACCGCGCAGCAAACGCCGCAGATGCCAGGGCCAGAGCGGCACTGCGCCATCCGCCGTCACCCTCAGGGTTTCAAACAGCCCGTCGCCATAGGCCAGTCCGCGATCACGGGGGTCGACCATCACACCTTCTTGAACAGCAGGGTACCGTTGGTACCGCCGAAACCGAAGGAGTTGGACAGCGCATAGTCGATATTGCACTGCTGGGCCGTGTTTGCCACCAGATTCAGATCACACCCCTCATCGGGTTCATCCAGGTTGATGGTGGGCGGCGCAATGGAGTCACGAATGGCCAGGATGGAGAAGATCGCCTCTACCGCACCGGCCGCTCCCAGCAGGTGACCGATCATGGACTTGGTGGAGCTCACCGCCAGTTTCCCGGCATGCTCGCCAAACAGGGACTTGATGGCAGCAATTTCCGCCAGGTCGCCCATCTGTGTGGAGGTGCCGTGGGCGTTGATGTAATCCACTTCGTCCGCGGCCACTCCCGCATTGCGCAGCGCATTTTCCATGGCTTTCATGGCACCCACTCCACCCTCTGCTGGTGCAGTGATGTGATAGGCATCATCACTCATGCCGAAACCTGCCAGCTCGGCGTAGATGGTAGCGCCACGGGCCTTGGCGTGTTCGTACTCTTCCAGCACCACCGCACCGGCACCATCGGCCAGCACAAAGCCATCACGGCCCTTGTCCCAGGGGCGGCTGGCGCCCTGAGGGTCATCATTACGCGTCGACAGCGCTCGCGCTGCAGCAAAGCCGCCCATGCCCAACGGCGTGGAGCCTTTCTCGGAGCCCCCCGCTACCATCACGTCTGCCTGACCCAGCATGATCTGCTGGGCGGCAAAACCGATGTTATGGGTACCCGTGGTACAGGCTGTGGTGATGGCAAAGTTGGGCCCCTTCATGCCGTACATGATGGCCAGATTACCCGCGATCATGTTGATGATGGTGCCAGGCACGAAGAACGGGGACAGCTTGCGCGGGCCGGAATCCAGCATCTTGCGGTGGTTGTCTTCAATATTGGTCAGGCCACCGATTCCCGAGCCGAACGCCGCACCTACACGGTCGGCATCTTCCTTCTCCATATCCAGACCGGCATCGCGGATGGCCTGAATCGCCGCCACCAGACCATACTGGATGAAGACATCCATCTTGCGGGCATCTTTCGGAGACAGGTAGTCGGCGATGTCGAATTCCGGCACAAGGCCTGCGAAACGCGTGGCGAAGGATTCCGTATCGAAATGCTCGATGTTACGGATACCGCTCTTACCTGCTTTGATACCTTC
Source organism: uncultured Alcanivorax sp. (assembly GCF_947258575.1). Taxonomy (GTDB): domain Bacteria; phylum Pseudomonadota; class Gammaproteobacteria; order Pseudomonadales; family Alcanivoracaceae; genus Alcanivorax. Next base: position 157,018 of record NZ_CAMYIV010000002.1, on the reverse strand, counting down.
CCAAGTGGAAGCCACATCCGCACCCAGCGGGGTCAACATTCCCAGACCTGTAATCACTACTCGACGTGACGTCACCCGAATACCTCCCATCCTTTATTGTTGGGGCACTATGCACAAGATTACTACAAAGAATCCCGATGCTCGTCGCCGTTGTGTAAGCAAAAATCAACGTTCAGCCATGAATTAGCTCGAAGAACACCCTTCACTTTGGCCACTCATGATGGCAAAGCCAGTGTGACTTCAGCGGCAACAAAAAAGCCGCAAGTTCATAGAACCTTGCGGCTTTCCTGGTACTGCTTCAACAACTGAAATCAGCTGTGGGCTTTGATGTAATCCACAGCGGACTGAACGGTGTTGATTTTCTCCGCTTCTTCGTCCGGAATTTCAGTTTCGAATTCTTCTTCGAGGGCCATCACCAGCTCAACGGTGTCCAGGGAGTCGGCACCCAGATCTTCAACGAAGGACGCTTCTGGTTTTACGTCTTCCGGCTTAACACCCAGTTGTTCAACGATGATTTTATTTACGCGATCTTCGATGCTGCTCATGATCCTATAACTCTCCTGATTAATGGTGTGCTAGCACCTGTCAGCGGCTATTCTAGGTGAACGCTGTTTGCGCTTGCAACCCAACTGAGCCAGTGCCGTTACCTGAAGTTTTTCCAAATATTTTCTTCTGTAAAAACAGCGTATTAGACCGCTTTTTCAGAAACCCTCCGGTGCCCGTTTTTTGAGCTACCCGGTAAACATGCCGCCATTGACATGTAAAGTGGTCCCGGTGACGTAGCCGCCACCGTCGCTGGCAAGCCAGCCAACTGCACTGGCAATTTCCCCAGGCTGACCCAAACGACCCAGCGGAATACCCGCCAGAAGCGCCTCTTTCTGCGCCTCGGGCAGGGCCTCCGTCATGTCCGTCTGAATAAAGCCCGGCGCCACGGAATTCACTGTGATGTTACGTGAGCCGAGCTCCCGCGCCAATGCACGGGTGAAACCTTCTACTCCACCCTTGGCAGCGGCATAGTTCGCCTGGCCCGCGTTCCCCATGGTACCGACCACGGAGCTGATATTGATAATGCGCCCCCAACGGGCCTTGGTCATGCCTTTCAGACAGGCCTTGCTGACCCGATAGAGGGAATTCAGGTTGGTGTTGATGACATCTTCCCACTCGTCATCTTTCATCCGCAGCATGATGTTATCGCGGGTAATCCCTGCGTTATTCACCAAGACCAACGGGGCACCGAACTCGTCATTGATGCTCTTCACCGTGCTGGCAACGGATTCCTTGTCGGTCACGTTCAGCACCTTGCCGGCACCGTTGGCACCCAGTGCATCACCGATAGCCGCAGCGCCTTTTTCCGAGGTGGCAGTGCCAACCACGAAAAAGCCATCTGCCACCAGCTGCTCGGCAATGGCACGACCGATACCGCGACTGGCACCGGTAACCAGGGCGACTTTCTTTTCTGACATCCTTATTCTCCCTTCAGAGCTGCCTCGAAGGCCTCTCCGGTTTCCAGCGGCCGGGCAGCGATGTCCCGGTCAATCCGTTTGATCAGACCACTGAGCACCTTGCCCGGCCCGCATTCATATACGTGGCTGACACCCTGCTCTTTCAGGGCCTGAATGGTTTCCACCCAGCGCACCGGCGAATAGAGCTGGCGAATCAGCGCTTCGCGGATCTGCTCCGGCGCGGTTTCCATTGCCACATCCACATTATTGATGACCGGCATTTCCGCTGCATGAAAGCTGGTGGCCTTGAGAGTCTCTGCCAGTTGATCCGCTGCCGGCTTCATCAGCGCACAGTGGGAAGGTACGCTGACCGGCAAAGGCATGGCGCGTTTGGCGCCGGCTTCCTTACAGGCGGCGATGGCACGCTCCACCGCGGCGGCGGAACCGGCAATGACTACCTGGCCTGGGGCATTGAAGTTCACCGCTTCAACCACATCGCCATCGGCGGCCTGCTCACAGGCCGCGCGGACCTGATCATCATCCAGACCCAGCACGGCTGCCATCTTGCCCTCACCGGCGGCCACGGCCTGCTGCATCAGCTGTCCACGGGTACGCACCAGACGCACCGCATCGCCCAGGGTGACCACACCGGCACAGGTCAGGGCGGTGTATTCACCCAGGCTGTGGCCAGCCAGCAAATTGGGGCGAGGACCACCGCTCTGCTCCCACAGCCGCCACAGGGCAACACCTGCCGTCAGCAACAGGGGCTGGGTATTTTCAGTCTGGTTCAGAGCTTCCTGAGGACCATCCTGACAGAGGGCCCAGATATCCAGGCCGAGGGCGCCGGACGCTTCTTGAAAGGTCTGCCTTACCGCCGGACGGTCGGCAAAGTCAGCGAGCATGCCAAGGCTCTGGGAACCCTGACCGGGAAAAATAAAAGCAGTTTTGGACATTCACTATCCCCTTAACAATGCAGGTCGCAGTATGCCGGCTTTGCCACTGGCTGTCCGGCCCACCCTGCAACAAAGTATTAATGTACTGTTTCAGGCGTCCGCGCTGCTGCCCACTGGTGCCAGGGCATCGCGGATCAGTGCCGGCACATTGCGGCGAGCTTCCAGTTCGGCCACTTCCAGGGCACTGGCGAAGCCTTCCACCGTGGTACCGCCATGGCTTTTCACCACCACACCGCGCAGACCAACCAGGCTGGCGCCGTTGTATCGGTCCGGGTCCATGCGCGATTTCAGACCGCGAAATACCGGCAGGGCCAGCAAGGCGGACAGTTTGCGCAGCCAGGAACGTTCCGCCTCTTCACGGATCATGTTCTTGAGCATCTTGGCCACGCCCTCCATGGTCTTCAGCGACACATTACCCACGAAGCCATCGCAGACCACCACGTCCGCTTCACCGGCAAAGATGCCGTCACCCTCGATAAAGCCGGCGTAGTTAATGTTCGGGGCATCACGCAGCAGGCCGGCGGCCTCCTTGATCTGCTCATTGCCCTTGATGTCTTCCTCACCGATGTTGAGCAGGGCCACCCGGGGGTGGCGCACGCCATCCACCGCATTGACCAGCGCCTGCCCCATCAGGGCAAACTGCAACAGATGCTCGGGTTCGGAATCCACATTGGCGCCCAGGTCCAGCATATGGCAGTGGCCGGACACGGTGGGAATGGCGGTGCAGATGGCAGGACGATCCACCCCGGGCAGGGTCTTGAGCACGAAGCGGCTCACCGCCATCAGAGCACCGGTATTACCGGCACTGACCGCTGCCTGAGCGCGCCCTTCCTTGACCATATTGATGGCCACACGCATGGAGGAGTCTTTCTTTTGGCGCATCGCTACAGCCACAGAATCATCCATGGCCACCAGTTCGCTGGCGGGCTGGACTGTGATGCGGGCATGGCCATCGAGACCAGCCTTCTTTATGGCGTCCGCCAGCGGTTCAGGCTGGCCGACGAGAATGATGTGCAGATGTTCCTGGCGGGAAAGCATTGTTGCCACGGCGGGCACTGTCACGGCAAGACCGTGATCTCCCCCCATGGCATCCACCGCCAACGTCACAACCGACATGGGCTGTTTCCTTGTTATCAATTCAGCGGCGGCTATTCTGCCAAATTTCCGCCCATGGAAACATGGTGGCTATCATCCACTTACAAAAAATCCTCCCGGAGGAGGATTTTCTGGGTGCCTACTACAGGCACACAGCAAAACGGGAGCCCGAGGCTCCCGCGTCACTTATTCGTCGTCGGTCTCGACCTGACGAATCACCTGGCGGCCACGGTACATGCCATCAGGGGAAATGTGGTGACGACGGTGAACTTCACCGGTATTGGTATCTTCGGTCAGCGCGGCAGAAGTCAGCGCGTCGTGAGAACGGCGCATGCCGCGCTTGGAACGGGTTTTACGGTTCTTCTGAACAGCCATTTCGAACTCCTCGGGCGTTTATTCAGCCTGAATTTACTTGCCTTGACCTTTTAATTTGGCCAGAACGGCAAAAGGGTTATCCGCGTTTTCCTGTTTCTCAGGTTTACCGCTTTCGTGCGGTAACACTGTCGGGCAAGAGTCATGCAGTGCCACCAACGGCATGGCCAGCAACAGCTCTTCTTCAAGCAGGTCGGTGAGTACCATGGGATCATCACCCACTAGCCAGGGATCCAGTCGCTGCGGCAAGGCTTTCGCCTGATCCTCGTTCCGTACCAGCGCCACATCAATGGTCGCGTGCACGTCACAAACTACTGGCTCCAGGCAGCGCTGACACGGCAGCACCAATTGCGTGCTGACCTCGCCCTCGATACGCCGATGCCCCTCTTCATCACGACCGAACGCCAGCGAAATTACTACTGGCTGGTCCAGACTTTCGCGGTAATCCTGCAGGCGAGGCAGGTCACTAACGGTAAGCCGGCCCTCAACGACGCGACCCTGATCCGCATATTTGCGGGGATCGAGGAACTGTGGCAGTTGCCCTGAAAACATAAGCGCGCAATTCTAGGGCCGCAAGGCCCGCCTGTCAAAGTTAATGTGGCCAGCTAAATCGCTGACAGCAAAAGAGTTTTTCGTATCCGGGAAAAAGATTACCGGGCTGAGTGCATAAATCAGGCCGAACCCGCTCATTTTGACGGCTTTATCTGCCCTCAACCCTTCTTCCATCAAGGGAAAATCACTACACTCTGCCGCGCCAGAAGCGGAGATAATCATGACTGACACCCCTGCCCTGTTACTTGCCTCGTCCTCGCCCTTCCGTCGCCAGTTGTTGGACAAACTGGGGCTGGATTTTATCCACCAGAGCCCGGATATCGATGAAACCCGCCTGGCCGGCGAATCCCCGGTGGCACTGGTAATGCGTCTGGCCAGGGAAAAAGCCGCCGCTCTGGCCGGGTCACACCCGGATACCCTGATCATCGGCTCTGACCAGGTGGCAGTGATTGGCGACCGGGTACTGGGCAAGCCCGGCACCCGGGAAAAGGCCATTGAACAGCTCAGCGCCGCCAGCGGCCAGCGGGTTACATTCCTCACCGGCCTTTGCCTGCTCAATACTGCCACCGGGCGCACCCAGGTGGCCTGCGACCCCTACCATGTGCAATTTCGCACTCTTCGTCCCGCGCAGATAGAACGCTATGTGGATGCAGAACAGCCGCTCAACTGCGCCGGCAGCTTCAAATCTGAAGGACTGGGTATTGTCCTGTTCAAGGCCCTGGAAGGCCGGGACCCCAACACCCTGGTGGGCCTGCCCTTGATTCTGCTGACCGAGTTTCTGGCAGCGGAAGGAGTCGCTCTGCCTCTGTAAAGGCAACAGCGCGGGTTCCGAGAGCCATGCCGCTTTTCGGAACCCGTTTTTCTAGCTTCTAGCTTCTAGCTTCTAGCTTCTAGCTTCTAGCTTCTAGCTTCTAAGCTCGTAGCTCGTAGCTGTCATTATCTCAACGAATTTCCGGCGCTGCGGAAAGACCCAGCTTGTTAGCCACGCCCTCACCGATGGACACACCAAAACGGCGAACAAACTCTTCGAAGGGCGAGCGACTGACGGTGTAGTTCACCATCTCTTCCAGGCCGACCACATCCCTGGCCACATTACCGGGGCTCTTCAAGCCATCCACCAGGCCCAGTTCCATGGCCTTCTCGCCGGTCCAGAACAGGCCAGAGAAGATTTCCGGATGGGTGTCCGCTTTCAGACGATCACCACGACCGTTTTTTACAGCCGTAATAAACTGCTGATGGATTTCATCCAGCATCACCTGCATGTGTTTACGGTCTTCCGGGCTGATCGGGGAAAAGGGATCCATCACCGCCTTGTTTTCACCAGCGGTGAGCACGCGACGCTCTACACCCAGTTTCTCAGCGGCTTCCTCAAAACCGAAGCCGGCCATGATCACGCCGATGGACCCAACGATGCTGGCCGGGTCCGCGTAGATTTCATCAGCGGCTGAGGCGATATAGTAGGCGCCAGACGCCCCCAGATCGGTGATGGCAGCGTAGACCTTTTTCTCGGGATATTCGGCGCGCAGGCGTTTAATCGCGTTGTACACCTGATTGGACTGCACCGGGGAGCCACCCGGGCTATTGATCTTGAGAACAATCGCCTTGGTATTTTCCGCTTCGAAAGCCCGCGTCAGCCCGGTAACAATCATATCCGCACTGGCATCCTGATCCGGCGCGATCACACCAGAGACCGTCACGAAGCCCACATGCTCTTCAGTGACCTTCATGGTCTCTCCCGCCTTGCCCGGCAGCATGATAAATAGCAACACGAACAGGTAAACGAAGGTCAGAATCTTGAAGAAAATCCCCCAGCGACGGGATTTACGGTGTTCTTCCTGGGCCTGACCCAGCAGCTTCTCGATGAGTTTCCACTCACGCTCGTTCCCGGGACGGGATGAAGGGGGCTGATTTTCCATTTACAGACTCTCCGTAACCAGTTCAGTCGCTGCCAGCCCTAGCACTGGCAGCAGATGATGCAATCTATCAATGACAGCCAGAGGCTCACAAGGCAACAGTTTCTCTACCGGATGAGCGCCATAACTGACTGCCACACGGTCAACACCGGCGGCTCTGGCCATATCCAGATCAAAGGTGGTATCGCCGACGACAATGGCTCTTTGCGCTGGCACCGCCATCTCCTCAAGCAGCTCCAGCACCATGGCCGGGTGCGGCTTGGAGTGGCTCTCGTCGGCACAACGGGAGGCATCAAAATAGCGATCAAGTCCGGTGTTACCCCATACCCGTTGCAAGCCCTTGCGGCTCTTCCCCGTGGCCACCGCCAGCTTCATGCCCGCTTCCCGTAGTCCAGTCAGCAACGATTCGGCCCCCGGATAAAGTGCGCTGGGAGTGGCTTCCGCCGCGATAAAGTGAAAGGCATAGCGTTCGCGCATGGATTCGATACCCACACCGTCCAGTACCGGGTAAAGGGACCCAATGGCCTCCGGTAACCCCAAACCGATAATGCCGCGCACGGTTTCATCGGGCAATGAAGGCAGCCCCAGATCCACCGCCGCCAGCTGCATGCAGCTGACAATACGCCCGGTGGAGTCCATCACGGTGCCATCCCAATCAAAAATCACCAGATCGTAGTTCACCGGGCACCTCGCAGCGTCTTCAGGATGGCCTCGAAATCCTCATCCAGCGGCGCGGTGATGGTCAGCTTCTTGCCGGTATTGGGATGGGGAAAGACCAGAGTCCGGGCGTGCAGACACAGACGCTTGTGACCAATGCTGGCGAGTAACGCGGCCCCCTTGTCGGTGCCGTATTTATCGTCCCCGAGCAACGGAAAACCGCCAAACTGACTGTGAACGCGAATCTGATGGGTGCGGCCGGTTTCCAGGGTCGCCTCCACCAGCTGCACATCCGCCAGCCGTTCCAGCATGCGAAAATGGGTGACCGACGCCTTGCCCTCCCGGGACACCCGGACAATCCGCTCGTTGCCGTTCTGCATTTTCAGCAGTGGCGCGTCCATGGTGCGCTCTTTGCCCTTGAAGCCCTGACAGAGTAACCAGTAGCGCTTCTCTACCTCTCCTGCCTGCATCAGTCGCTGCATCTTGCGCAGGAAGGCACGCTTGCGAGCCACCATGATCAGTCCACTGGTATCGCGGTCCAGCCGATGGACCAGCTCCATCTCCTTTTCCGCCGGATGAATCACCCGCAGGGCCTCAATCAACCCGAGGCTTACCCCGCTGCCACCGTGCACCGCCAGACCGGCGGGCTTGTTGAAGATGAAAAGCTGATCATCCTCATAGATACAGGCCCGGCTGAGGCGCTCGGTGAGACCACTGCTGACCACCGGCGGGGCCTCGGATTCGCTGGTGCGGATTGGCGGAATACGCACCACATCTCCGGTGGCGAGCCGGGTGGTCTGCCGGGCGCGCCCTTTGTTCACCCGCACTTCCCCGGAACGAATGATCCGGTAGACACGGGATTTGGGCACCCCTTTGAGATGGGTGAAGAGAAAATTGTCCAGGCGTTGACCATGCCGGCCTTCGTCGATGGTCACGAAGCTGACACGGTCCGCTGCGGGGGTCTCGTCTGACATGGCGGCGATTCTATAGAAAAGCAGTTAATAGTGAACCGTTAACAGTGAATAGTTCCGCGCAAAAGCGCATCCCCACCTAAAATGCCCCGGGCCGCGCCCACCCCTTAAGCGCGGGCACATACCTATCAGCAACATAGAGCCGATACCGCGAAACTATTAACTGTTAACTATTCACTGTTCACTGCCCCCCTTCCTATCTGATTGATCCCCCTTGTCTTTTGCTGCTATAGTCAAGCGTCGACCTGAATATAGGCGACGGCGACGCGCAGCGAACATTCGCCGTCTGGCCCACTCCGGCATAGCCGAGAAGACAGAGCCCGCCTCAGGTCTACAATAAAGCGTTAACGCCCATTCGCAGATTGCAGTGTGGGCAAACGCTGCAGATGAACCCGTTTAAACAGCGTCCGATGACGGACCCTGAACATTAACGATGGTGGCTGCAGCGCCGGTCAAACGACCTGGAAAACAGACAGACAAGAGTTTACACATTGCTGTGTGACGACAAACCACGGCAATCGCGTGAAGCATTACAGGCTGGCCCATTGCCAGTACGATTACGCACTAAACATTGCACACAACTCGGAGAGCCGCTGACTCAGGCACTATAATCACCCAGGAAAGCGATTAAACACGCCCCGCGTGCGCCCTGCCCGTGACAAGCCTGCCAGCACTCCCCCTGGTCTGCTACCGGTTACATTCCGGCCCTGCCTCATGCCACCACAAACTTGTGGTAGCACCATGAAACGTATGCTTATTAACGCCACTCACCCTGAAGAGGTTCGGGTGGCACTGGTCGACGGCCAACGGCTGTATGACCTGGATATCGAACACAGAACCCGTGAACAGAAAAAAGCCAACATCTATAAAGGCAAGATCACCCGGGTGGAACCGTCCCTGGAAGCCGCGTTTGTAGACTTCGGCGCTGAGCGTCACGGCTTTCTTCCCCTCAAGGAAATTTCCCGCCAGTACTTCCAGAAAGACCCGAAAGACATCCAGGGTCGCATCAACATCAAGGAAGTGATCAAGGAAGGTCAGGAAGTCATCATCCAGGTGGCCAAGGAAGAGCGTGGTAACAAGGGCGCCGCCCTCACCACCTTCATCAGCCTGGCCGGTCGTTATCTTGTATTGATGCCCAACAACCCCCGTGCCGGTGGCATTTCCCGTCGCATTGAGGGCGAAGAACGCCAGCAGCTCAAGGAAGCCCTGGGCGCGCTGACCATCCCCGATGAAATGGGTGTGATCGTGCGTACCGCCGGACTGGGCCGCAGCGCCGAGGAACTGCAGTGGGATCTTAACTACCTGCTCAAGCTGTGGAACTCCATTGACGATGCCTCCCAGGATCGCAAGGCACCCTTCCTGATCTATCAGGAATCCAACGTTATCATCCGTGCCATCCGCGACTACCTGCGCAAGGACATCGGCGAAGTCCTGATCGACTCCAAAAAAGTCTACGACGAAGCCCAGGGCTTCGTGCAGCAGGTGATGCAGGACTTCCAGCACAAGATCAAACTGTACAGCGACGAAACCCCGCTGTTCTCACGCTTCCAGATCGAGTCCCAGATCGAGACCGCCTTTGAGCGTGAAGTGAAACTGCCTTCCGGTGGCTCCATTGTTATCGACCCTACCGAAGCGCTGGTGTCCATCGACATCAACTCCTCCCGTGCCACCAAGGGCGCGGACATCGAGGAAACCGCCCTGAACACCAACCTGGAAGCGGCAGATGAAATCGCCCGCCAGTTGCGGTTGCGCGATATCGGCGGCCTGATCGTAGTGGACTTCATCGACATGGGTCCGGCCCGCAACCAGCGGGACGTGGAAAATCGCATGCGCGATGCCCTGGAGGCCGACCGCGCCCGCATCCAGCTGGGTCGCATTTCCCGCTTCGGTCTGCTCGAACTGTCCCGTCAGCGGCTGCGCCCGAGCCTGGGGGAAACCTCCAGCATTGTCTGCCCGCGCTGTAACGGTCAGGGCCACATTCGTGATGTGAAATCCCTGGCTCTGAGCATCCTGCGCCTCATTGAAGAAGAGGTGATGAAAGAGCGCACCGGCGAGATCCAGGCCCAGGTGCCGGTGGCCGTGGCCACCTACCTGCTCAATGAGAAGCGTGAGCCCCTGCGCGCCATCGAAGATGCGCACAATGTTCGCGTGGTCATCATCCCCAACCAGAATCTGGAAACCCCGCATTTCGAGGTAGAACGGATTCGTGATGATCAGACCATCGCCCAGCCCAGCCATGAACTGGAACTGCTGGAAGGGAACAAGGATGCGGATATCGCCTCCGCCCAGGACACCGAAATCAAGACCCAGGAGCCGGCCGTCAAACTGATGGCGCCGGACACCGCCCCGCCGCCGCCGAAACCGGCTCCGGCACCCGCGGCTACCACGACAGAAAATCTGGGCATCCTGGCCCGTTTCTTCACCTGGCTGGCGCAGATCTTTACCAGCGAGCCCAAGCAGCCCAAGGCCAAGAAACCCCAGCCCCAGGGCAAGGGTAGCCCGCGCCAGCAGAACACCCGCGGTGGTCGTGGCGGCAACAACCGCAACCGTAACGACAACCGTAACAAGCAGGATGCCAGCAAGAGTGGCGGCAAGGGTGGCGATAACGATAATCGCAACCCGCGCAACAAACGCCAGAACGACAAGGACGGTGGCAATCGCAAGAGCGACAACCGCCAGTCTGATAATCGTGGCGACAACCGTTCTGCAGAGCGCTCCGGCGACAACAAGGACGACAACCGCAACGAGCGTCGCGGCCGTAACGACAATCGTCGTAACCGCAACGACAACCGTGGCGGCGACAACCGTAACGACGGTCGTAGCAATGAAGGCCGCAATGACGGTCGCAACGACAACAAGGGCGACAAGAGCGATGGCGGCAACAAGCCACGTAACAAGAAGCCCCAGCAGCAGGACAACACCGAAGGCAACAGCGACAGCAAGGGCCCCAAGGCGCCCCGTCGCAACGAGGCCAAGGATGACCGTCCGCTGCGCGAACGTCAGCGTCCGGCAAAATCCGCAGCCAATGGCGACAAGCCCGCTGGCGAGCAGAAGGCCCAGCCGGCCCGCAACGTAAAGCAGGACGACAAGCCGCAATCGACTCGCGCCCCTGCCCAGCCAACGGTGATGGACAACGAAGGCCATCCGCCGGCGAAGCTGGTTCCGGCACAGGAACCGACTGCTGGTGAGCAGCCTCAGGCAGCTACCAAGGTTGAGAAAACCGAGAAAGCTGAGACTGAAAGCGCTGCCAAGCCTGCACAGCCGCAGGAAACGGCCAAAGCCGAAACGGTAGAGAAAGACGCCAACGCGCAAACAGCAGAGCAGCCTGCCGCCCCGGCCCCGGTTGCGGAAAAGCCGCAAGCGCCGAAAGCAGAGCCGCAACCCGAGCAGCAGGTAAAGGAAGAGCCGCCAGTAAAAGCTCAGGCGGAACCGCAAGCTGAAGCGCCCGAGAAGCGGGAAGAAAAACCGGCAGCGCCAGCGCCTGCTGCAGAGAAACCCGCCCAGGAAGCTGACGCTCACCAGGCCGAAACACCGAAAGCCGACGAGCCCAAAGCAGAGCAGCCCGCAGCTGCACAAGCCCCTGCTCCGGCTAAAGCGGAAGACAAGCCTGCTGCCAGCAAACCAGTGGCAGAAGAAAGCGCCGCCGAGGAGGATGCCACGGTCAGAGCCAGCAATGATCCGCGTCAACCGGGCTACCAGCGCACCGCGCCGGCTCCCCGTGAAGCGGAACAGCCGAAAGAGGCCCCCAAGCCAGAAGCCAATGAGCTACCCAGCCGGGCCACCGAGGTGAAAGCGGTACGTGCAGAAGCCAAACCCGCCGCCGCAGAAATGGGCCGGGCCAGCAACGACCCGCGCCAGCGCCGCCGGCAGCAGCAGGCAGAAGCGGCAGCCGCCGCCAAAGCTGCAGAAGAGGACGCTTCCTCGGAATCCTGAGGTAAGCTGATACTTCGCCCATAAAAAAAGCCCCGCTCTTTAGCGGGGCTTTTTTTATGGGTACTGCTCCCAGCATCTTTCCAAGACGTAGGGTGCACTGAGCCTAAGGCGAACTGCACCAACCCGGCGTTCGAATGGTGCAGTTCGCTTTAGGCTCAGTGCACCCTACGCAATCTGTGACGGCAGGGAGGAATTCAGTATCTGACGTTCCGTTGCAGGAGGGAGCCTGCAGCCGAACCTTCGCGTGCAAGCACGCTCCTAGAGCGGCTCAGTTGCGCGCTTCTACGGTAGCAGGATCGGTTCCTGCTCCAGGCTGACACCAAAACGCTCCCACACATCCCGACGCACGGCAGACGCCAGTGCCAGCACATCCTCGCTGGTAGCGCCACCATGATTGACCAACACCAGGGCTTGCTCACTATGCATGCCCACGGGCCCCAACCTGCGACCCTTCCAACCAGCCTGCTCGATCAGCCAGCCAGCGGCCAGCTTGATGCCCTCGGGCTGCTCGTAGCCCACCAGACCCGGAAAGCTCTTTTTCAGTTGCCCCGCCTTGTCGATACTCACCACCGGGTTCTTGAAAAAACTGCCGGCATTGGGCAGTACCGCTGGGTCGGGCAATTTGCTCTGGCGCACGGCAATCACCCGCTCACGGACGGCTGCCGGCAACACATCCTCCACGGGCAGATGGCCAAAGTGATCCTTGAGGGGGCCATAACTCACATTGCAGGCCGGCACCTTGTTAAGGCGCAACTCGATACCGGTAATCACATAGCGGCCCCGGTCGCGGCTCTTGAAGCGGCTGTCCCGGTAAGCGAATTCACAGTCGCCAGCGGCAAAGTGCGTCACCCGGCCCGTGGCCACTTCCATTACCGTGACCTGTTCCAGCACCTGGGACAGCTCCACCCCATAGGCACCAATATTCTGGAATGGTGCCGCCCCGGCAGTGCCGGGAATCAGCGACAGGTTTTCCAGCCCCTGCCAGCCCTGCTCCACCGTCCAGGCCACCAGGTCATCCCAGTGCACCCCGGCCCCGGCGGCGACCCAGACGAACTGCGCGTCCTCTTTCACCCAGGCCATACCGTCCATGGCCGGACACAGCGTAAGACCGGGCAAATCGTCATTGATAACCAGATTGCTGCCCTCGCCGATCACCTGTAACGGCTCGGCCGGGTCACGCTCGGCCAGCACCTGTTCCAGGGCATCCAGGGTCGCCGGCCTGGCCAGTCGTCGGGCACGGGCAGGCAGGCGCAGGGTATTGAGTGCGCTCAAATCCGCATCCGCTTCCACTAACGGTGGCTGGGGCTGACTCATAGGCGCTCTCGCAGTGCATCCAGCAGTCCATCGGCACCGCCTTCAATCAAATCCAGCACCCGGTCAAAGCCGTCCTCGCCCCCATAGTAGGGGTCCGGCACTTCACGCACTGACGCCCCGCTGGAGTAGTCCAGAAAGCGCCCCAGGGTCACGGTCACATCCGATGGCTGCATGGCCTGCAGATCCGCCAGGTTGGCATTGTCCATGGCCAGCACCACGTCAAACTCGTAGAAATCCTGCGGGCCCACCTGTCGAGCGCGCAGGGAATCCATCTGGTAGCCCCGGCGGGCCGCCGCTTCCCGGGTACGAGGATCCGGGGCGCGACCGATATGCCAGTCTCCGGTGCCGGCGCTGTCGATACGGATTTGCTCTTGCAGGCCAGCGGCAATGACACGCTCACGAAAGACCGCTTCAGCGGTGGGCGAGCGGCAGATATTACCGAGACAAACAAAAAGCACAGAAACTGTCATGCCCGCCCTCCCAGCGCCGCGCGCAGACGTTCCAGATCCGCTTGCGTATCCACACCACCCGGTACTACCTCAATGGCCGGTGCCACATGAATGGCAACACCATTGGCCATAGCCCGCAGCTGCTCCAGGGATTCCAGTTGTTCCAGTTTGGCCGGGGGCCACTGCACATACTGGTGCAAGAAAGACACCCGATAGGCATAGATGCCGATATGCCGCCACCATTGGCCGCCACTGATATCCCGGCCGCCTTCGGCAAAGGCATCGCGATGCCAGGGAATCGGCGCCCGGGAAAAATACAGCGCTCGACCATCATCATCGAACACCACTTTCACCACATTGGGGTTGAACAGATGATCGGCATCTTCGATAGGTTCACACAGGGTGGCCATCTGACAGGCAGGATTGGCGGCCAGGTTGGCAGCCACCTGGTTAATCACCGACGGCGGGATCAGAGGCTCGTCACCCTGCACATTGACAATGATATCGTCATCGGCCAATTCCAGCTTGGCGGCCACCTCTTGAAGACGGTCGGTACCGGAGGGGTGATCCTCCCGGGTCATTACCACCGGCACCTGCCCCTCCAGGGCCTCGGCGATCCGGCTGTCATCGGTGGCCACATAGACCTGCCCCGCCTCGCTCTGCTGACAACGCTCGGCCACCCGCACCACCATGGGCTTGCCGGCGATATCCGCCAGCGGCTTGCCCGGCAAACGGGTCGATGCATAACGGGCAGGCACCACCACATAAAAACTCATCAGAAAACCTCTTTCAAAAAAGCTGCAAGCTTCAAGCCGCAAGCTACAACGCGATCAGAAGGTTGTTGTTTCTGAAACGCATCAGCCGCGACCAAAGATTAAGCGCGGCCAGCAACGCTCACAATAAAACAAAGCCCATTCCGCGTTGTAGCTTGCAGCTTGTAGCTATTCCTTTCCCAGCGCCCGGTCCAGCATCTGCTCCAGCAACCCTTCCGGCAGACTGGCCGTCACCGGCAGGTACCACCAGTGTGGCTCGGCGAAGGGGGCGCATTTTACCGCATCCTTTTCGGTCATCAGCACCGGCAGACCATCGGCAAACGCCAGGTCCGCTGGCTGGAAAGCATGATGATCAGGAAATACATGGGGGGTAGTACTCAGGCCGAGAATGCTGAGCAGATTGAAAAACCGCTTGGGATTGCCGATGCCCGCCACCGCATGAACCTGGGGATGGTCGCGCAGGAAAGTCTGATGATCCAGCGTTTCCCCGGTAGCCAGCGAGGTGATATCCGCAGGGCGCATGATCATCGGATGCGCCCCGCTCCAGCCACCGCCGGTGCTGACCACGAAATCCACTTCCTTGAGGCGGGTGGCCGGCTCGCGCAGGGGGCCTTCCGGCAGGCAGCGGCCATTACCCAGACCCCGCTGGCCATCGACCACAACAATTTCCGCGCTGCGCGGCAGAGCATAATGCTGCAAACCGTCATCGCTGATCACCAGATCCGGGGCATGGTCACGGATGGCCACGTCCAGGGCGTTGCGGCGGTCCGGGTCCAGAATCACCGGCACCCCGGTGCGGCGGGCAATCAGCACCGGCTCATCGCCCACTTCCAGGGCATCGCTGTCGGCAGTAACCAGAAGGGGGTATTGATCGGTCTTGCCACCGAACCCCCGGGACACCACTGCCACCTTCAATCCACGGGCAACGGCGGCCTGCACCAGGGCAATCACCAGCGGTGTCTTGCCGGTGCCGCCCACGGTGATATTGCCAACCACCAGTACCGGCACCGGCGGCGCCGGCTTTTCCTTGCGAAACCGTTGCAGCCGTCGCTTGGCTTCCAGGGACACCAGCATGGATAACGGCCGCAGCGGCACCAGCCAGGGGCTACCCTTGTACCAGCCCTGTTGAATCCATTCGCTCAGAGAGCCCATGGCCAACCTACTCCTCGGCAAAATCCATGCGGTACAGCTGGGTGTAAAGACCATTCCTGTCCAGCAGCTCCTGATGGGAGCCTTGCTCGATCAGCTGCCCCTGATCCAGCACCAGAATCCGGTCGGCCTTTTCAATAGTGGAGAGACGGTGGGCAATTACCAGCGTGGTTCTCCCGGCCATGACCTGTTCCAGCGCCTGCTGGATATGGTGCTCGGATTCCGTATCCAGGGCACTGGTGGCCTCGTCCAGAATCAGAATCGGTGCGTCTTTCAACAACGCGCGAGCAATGGCAATTCGCTGGCGCTGGCCACCGGAAAGTTGCACCCCGTCCTGCCCAAGCCGGGTATCCAGGCCATACTCCAGCTGCTCGATAAAGCGCCAGGCATGAGCGTCACGGGCGGCCTGTTCAATCGCTGCATCATCCACGCCACGAAGCTCACCATAGGCGATGTTGTTGCGCACGGTATCGTTGAACAGCACCACCCGCTGACTGACCATGGCAATCTGGTGACGCAGGTCGGTAAGCTGGATTTCCGGCAGCGGTACGCCATCAAGCAGAATGCGGCCCTGATCCGGATCGAAGAAGCGGGGCAACATGGCACTGATGGTGCTCTTCCCTGCCCCGGATCGCCCGACCAGTGCCACGGTTTCACCGGACTTGATGGAGAAACTCAGATTCCTGAGAACCGGTTGCGCCGGATCATAACCATAGGTGACGCCGTCAAACTCGATATCCCCACGTGCCTTGGTTGGCAGTACATAGGTACCGGCATCCTCTTCCTGTTCGGTATCCAGCAATTCGAACAGACTGGACGCACCGGTCACCCCACGCTGCACTTTCACGTTCACATCCGTGAGCTGCTTGAGCGGTTTCTGGATCATGCCGGCAGCGGCGATATAGGACAGAAACCCACCCACGGAAAGATCTTCGCCCATCAGGTTTATGTAGAGAAAGGTGATCGCACCGATGCCCACTGCCACAAACAACTGCACGATCACCGTGCTGGCAATCTTGCTGGCGTTGAGTTTCACATTCTGCTTGGCAAAGCTGCGGCTGACGCCGTGAAAACGATCGGCTTCCTGCTCCTGGGCACCAAAGATTTTCACTTCCCCACTGCCCTCGATAGCTTCGCCGAGAAAATGGGTAATGTTGGCCATGGAAGACTGGATACGACGACTGATCTTGCGAAAGCGCTTGCTGGTGACATTCACCACCAGAGCAATCAATGGCGCCACTGCCACCAGGATCAGAGTCAGCTTCCAGTTCTGCCAGAGCAAAAAGGAGGTCAGCCCAATCACCGTAAGCCCTTCGCGGATAATCACGATGATGGCATCGGTACCGGCACTGGTGACCTGCTGGGCGTCGAAAATGATTTTCGACATGATGCGCCCGGACGCATTGCGATGATATTCCGACTGAGGCAAACGCAGCACATGGCCAAAGACGTCATTGCGTAATACATACACCAGCTGCTGGGCCACCCAGTTCATGGAGTAGCTGCCCATGAACTGGCCCAGGCCCTGGAAAATCACCAGTACCAGTGGCGCGATAGATACCAGTAGGACCCGGGTCTCAGTGGGCTCGACAATGGTTTCACCAAGGAAGCCGGCAAGCTGGGCAGCGCCGGCCTGAGTCGCCGCGTAGAGCGCATAACCAATGACGCTGATGACCAGCATCAACCAGTACGGTCGAACATAACTGAGCAGCCGCTTGTAGGTCGGCCACACGTCCACAGAGGATTGACTCATTGTGCCTCGTTGGGAGATTCGCGAGTAGTGAGCGACAGCTTAACAAAACCCAGCTGTCCGGCCACGTCATAAACGCGAACCACCGACTGATAGGCCACATTGGCATCCGCATAGATTTGCAGCGGCAAGTCGGTTTTTTCCTGCCCCAGTTTCAGCAGCGCGGTGCGCAGCGTCTTGCTATCACTGGCCGCCAGCTTTTCGCCATTGACCAGATAATCGCCGGTCGACGTGATCGTCACCTCCACCTGGTCCGAAGACTGCGCCAACGGCGCCGCTTCAGCCTCCGGCAACGTGATGGACAACTGGGTCTTGTCATCAAACGTGGTAGAAACCATGAAAAAAATCAGCAGCAGGAACACCACATCAATCAGTGGTGTCAGGTTAACGCTGATTTCCTCCTGGCTGGGCCGGGGAAACTTCACGCCTTGCCCCCCGGATCCGCCTCACGATCACCGTGTACCAGATCCACCACATGTACGGCGCTTTGCTCCAGTTCCATGGTGATTTCTTCCACGCGACGAACAAAGAAACGGTGGAAGAAAATGGCAGGAATCGCCACCACCAGGCCAGCAGCAGTAGTCAGCAGCGCCTGGGAAATGCCGCCGGCCAACTGGGCCGCATCACCGGTGCCGTGCATCATGATGGCGGCAAACACATCGATCATGCCGATCACTGTGCCCAGCAAGCCAAGCAGCGGCGTGATCGCCGCGATGGAGCCCAGAGTGCTGAGAAACTTTTCCAGCTCATGCACCACGCTGGTGGCACTTTCCTGGATACTTTCTTTCATGATGTCGCGACCATGGCGGGCATTGGCTAACCCGGTAGCCAGAATGCGACCCAGCGGCGAGCTGTCACGCAGCTTGACCAGATTGCCCTCGTTGAGAAGACCCCGCTTGAGCAGCGTCTGCACCTGCGGCACGGTATCTGCCGGCGCCAACTTGCTCGGACGCAGGGTCCAGAAACGTTCCACCACAATGGCAAGAGCCACCACCGAACAGATCAAGATCGGGAGCATCATCCAACCCCCGGACTGCACAAGATCCTGCACCTTAACTTCTCCCCTCACTCACGGCGTCGCTTTAAGAGCGCGCGTCGGGTTAATCGTTACCAGAAACGCCAGGCCGCTGGCCGATGCCAGGGTCTTTCACGAAATTGGCGCCATGTTGTTATAAGCGGCACATTATCAGCGGCACCCCAGCGAAACACAATCATGCCATCCCGGTCGGTGCGTAGAACTGTGACCCCGGCATTGCCCAGCCGTTGCAGCACCTGCGGGTGCGGGTGATGAAAACGATTCCGATAACCGGCACTGACCAGCGCATAGGCGGGCTGCACCTGTCGCAACAGGGCTGCACTGGTACTGCTGTTGCTGCCATGGTGCGCCACCACCAGCAAATCCGTGCGCGGCAGCGAACCCAGCAATCGATATTCACTTTGTTTGCCAATATCACCGGGGATCAGCAACGATCTCCCGGCGCCGGACACCTGCAGTACACAGCTTGACTCGTTGCCCGGCACCTCCTTCGGCCCGGGCCATAGCAGCGTAAACGTCACGCCATCCCAGCCCCACTGCTGCCCCGCCCTACATGCCTCGCTATTCGGCACACGTTGCGGCTCACCGCTCAACACCGGCGCCATACCGGCTAACACCTTCATGCCACCGGCATGATCATTGTCCCCGTGGCTGATAATAATGCGATCCGGCGTCAGTCCCTGGCGGGCCAGCCACGGCAGTATAATGCGCCGGGCCATACTGTCACCGGGCCATGAAGCCCCGGTATCGTAAATCAGTAGATGCTCCCGGGTGCGCACCGCCAACGCCAGCCCCTGCCCCACATCAAACGCCACCAACTGCCACTCCCCCTCGGGTAATGACGCGGGTCGCTGACACAACCAGGGCAACAACAGGATCGGCAGCAACCGCCGTGGAAACGGCAATGCCGGCACCAGCAGCAGAGCCAGTGCCACCATCGCAAACAGCCCACTGGTTGCCGTTGGCAACGGTAACCGCCAGGCACTGGTCGAGGACGCCAGCGATGCCATCAGCCACGCAGACAACTCCGTACCGGTGGCCGCCCCCTGCACAAGCCAGCCCTGCTGCAACAGGCTACCCAGCAAGGCCAGCGGCACCACGATGCAGGTATACAAGGGGATCAGAACCAGGTTGGCCAGTGGCGCACTGATTGACCATTGCTGAAATAGAATGGCACCGAGCATAGCCATCATCACCGGCAGCAGCACGAGTAACCAGCGGGCCCCATGACTGGTCACCAGCATGGCAATGGCGGCCACGGCGCCGAACGACAACCACAGGCTTTCCGAGAGCGCCGACAGAGGAAACAGCAGCAATACCATCAGCAGCGCCACCCCGAGGCTCTTCCACAATGGCACAGACACGCGAGCACACTGCGCCACCGCCACCACCGCCAGCATGATCACCGCGCGTACTGTGGGCAGGCTGAATCCGGCCAGGGCGGCATAACCCAGTGCCGCCACCAGTGCCGGCCCCCAGGCCAGTTGCTGCAACGTAAAAGCGGTTAACCCCGGAACCAAGCGCTGCACCACCGGCCCCAGCAACCAGCGGCCCAACCACCAAAACCAACCGGCCACAATGGCGATATGCAGCCCGGAAATGGCCAGCAAGTGGGCACCACCGGTGAGCTGAAATTGTTGCCACAGCTGGCTGGACAACCTCGACCGATCACCCACCACCAGGGCCGGCAGGATCGCCCTGCCCGCCGGCGACACGGATACCTGCTCTACCACCCAGTCCGACAACCACTGTCGCCAACGATCCAGCCCCTTATCACTACCTTGCACGGTCCACGACTGCACCGTTCCCCGTGCATCAATGCCCGCAGCCAGGTCCCGCCGGGCCGCATCCACCCCGGTGACATTGTAGACGCCACGGGGGGCTTTCAGCTTCACCATCAGTGCAAGCCGCTGATCTGCCGTCACCTGCACCGGCAGCTCATAGGCATTCACCCGAATACGGTGGATCCCGGGCCAGCGGCTTGAGCCCCAAACATCCAGCGTCAGCGTCTGGCGATATCGCCAACGGCCGAAACGAAACTCGTTAATCGTGGCCGGCAGCCCCACCACCTCGCCTTGCATGGCCAGGGTTTCCCCTTCCAGGGAAGCAGGCAACCTTGCTGACACGCCACTGTGCAGTTGCACCACGCCGTAACACCACAGCAGCGGCAACCATACCAGCCAACGCCGCCCGCGCCGCCAACCCAGAACCGCTACTACCAACAGTACCGGCAGCGGCCACAACACGCCCAGCCAGCATGCTGTCGCCACCGCCGCCGATAAACACCACAATCGCATCCATGCTCCGGTGGAAAATAGTCGCTTTCTTCACGGTCAGTCTTTGTATGATGTCCAGGAGACACAAAGCCCCGTGTAGGTGTATGCCTTTTTTTCCGATCCGGGCATAATAGCCAGCCGCGGGGTGCAGCCAGGTAAGTTTCTGACGCTATCTCATGCCCGCCATGCGCCATGAAACCTCTGACGAGGCTTCCAACGCATAACACAAGTCGGGTGGTACCCCGCCTGCCGGGCACCTAAGCTGATACCGACACGACATTTACGGGATTTTCCCGACACGGTCTGCAGACGTGAGTTCATGCCAAAACGGATCTTCCGAAAATACCTGCCAAAACCGGATCGCCTGCGCGAACACAAAGCGTTGAGCTTTCTGGGTGAGGTATTGGCCGATCCGAACCTGTGGCATATCAACCGGCGCTCACTGGCCGGTGCCGCCTTTATCGGGGTATTTACTGCGCTGCTGCCCATTCCCTTGCAGATGGGCCTGGCCGCCCTGCTCGCTGTGCGCTTCCACTGCAACCTGCCGCTATCAGTGGTGCTGGTGTGGATCTCCAATCCGGTCACCTACGTACCGATTTTCTATTTCACTTACCGCATTGGCGCCTGGATGCTGGGCATGCCGCCCCATACCGGCGAAGGCATCACCGTGGCCTGGTTTGTGGAGCAGCTGGTGCCGCTATGGCTGGGGTCAGTGATTTGCGCGATGGTATTTGGCGGGCTCGCCTATGCCGCCGTGAAAGTGGCCTGGCGACTGGCCGTGGTACGCAGCTGGAATCTGCGTGCCCACCGACGCGCCAGAGTGCTGCGACGGGAAGCGCGCAAACAGGAAGAAGAAAAAACGACCGAGGGCGACGACTCAGTCGAGCCGCCGCAGTAAGCCATCATGCAGCTCGTATTGCTGCGGGCAACGGGAAGCAAATTCCCGGTCGTGGGTAACGATCATGAACGCGGTACCCAAAGTGTCGTTGAGCTCCAACATCAGTGCCTGCACCTGGGCAGCGGTTCGCTCATCCAGATTGCCGGTGGGCTCGTCCGCCATCACCAGGGCCGGCTCCGTCACCAGAGCCCGGGCAATGGCTACCCGCTGGCGCTCCCCGCCACTCAGTGCCGACGGCTTGTGCTTGAGACGATGCTTCAGCCCTACCTTCTCCAGAGTGGCCGCCGCCTTCTCCTGGCAGCTTGCCGGGCTGTCACCACGAATCAGCAGCGGCATGGCCACGTTCTCCAACGCAGTGAATTCCGGCAACAGGTGATGAAACTGGTAGACGAAGCCCAGATAGCGATTGCGCAGCTTGCCAGTGTCACGATCACTCATGGTCGCCAGCGCATTGCCAGCAATGGAGACACTGCCACGGGTTGCCCGATCCAGGCCCCCCAGTAGATTCAGCAAGGTGGACTTGCCCGAGCCGGAAGTGCCGATGATCGCCAGGATATCTCCCTGGGTCACGGTCAGATCCACACCGCTGAGCACTTCGAGCTCGTTGTTGCCTTCGTCGTAGCTCTTCACCAGTTTCTCGGCTTGCAGCACGACACCGGTGCCGGTGGCATTGCGGGAATCATTCATAACGCAGGGCCTCCGCCGGTTGCACCCGGCTGGCACGCCAGGATGGGTAAAGGGTGGCAGAAAAGCTGATCACCAGGGCAATGGAGACGATAGTGATCACGTCGGACCACTGCAGCTCCGAGGGAAGATAGTTCACAAAATAGGCGTCAAACAGGCGGGTATTGAAAGTCTTCTCCACCCACTCAGCCAGCTTGCTCACATTGGTGGCCAACAGCACACCAAGGCCAGTGCCCAGCAAGGTACCGGCAAAGCCGATGACGGTGCCCTGGACCATGAAGATACGCATGATGGTACCCGGCGAGGCCCCCAGGGTACGCAGCACTGCAATATTGCCGCGCTTCTCGGTGACCAGCATCACCTGGCTGGAAATGATATTGAACGCCGCCACTGCCACGATAAAGCTGAGCAACAGCGTCATCATGGTCTTTTCCATCTTGATGGCCTGGAACAGGTTGCCGTGGCTGCGGGTCCAGTCCCGGGTGTAGTAATTGGGGCCCAGCTCCTGCTGCAGCGTCCAGCCCATGGCCGGGGCGCTGAACAGGTCATCAAGCTTCAGCCGCACGCCCTGTACAGTCCCCGCCTGGCGGGCCAGCTTGGCAGCGTCCTGCACATTGACGTAGGCATACAGGGAATCCACTTCCGCCCGCACCCGGAATATCCCGGTGACGGTGAAACGCTTGAAACGGGGCATCACCCCGGCAGGGGAAATGGTGGCTTCCGGCAGTACCAGGGTAACCTTGTCCCCCAGTTCGGCGCCAAGACGACGGGCCAGGCCATAGCCGAGCACCATGCCAAACTCGCCGGGGGCCAGCTTTTCCAGCTCGCCCTGCTCCATGAAATCGCCAACGATGGATACCTTGCGCTCGGCCCGGGGCTCGATGCCGTTGATCATGGCACCGGCAACATTGCCACGATGGCTGAGCATGCCCTCCAGCTCCACAAAGGGCGCCACGGCTTCAATCTCATCGTGATGCCCCAGCCGGTTGGCCAGCGCCTGCCAGTCCTGGACCGGCTCGCGCCCCTGCACGGACAAATGGGTCACCATGCCAAGAATGCGCGTCTGCAATTCCCGGTCAAAACCATTCATAACGGAAAGGACCGTGATCAGTACGGCAACCCCCAGCATCAGACCCAATGCGGAAATCAGCGTAATCACGGATATAAAACTGTTGCGGGCGCGGGCGCCGGTGTAGCGCAGCCCCACATAAAAGGATAGAGGTCGAAACATGGAGCGCATTTAACCCGAAACCCGGGACAAATACCACGGCTCTGGAAAACTGCTACATTACTCATTCTGCTTTGTGAACAGTGTCCGCGCTCATGATCTAGCAAAATGGTTGAATAAGCGTCTGTAACTTTCTAATATCGAAAGAAAATACATCTCGCCGGGGGAAAAAATGAAGATAAGAATAATGACGCTGCTGGCCTCGGCAGCGCTGGCCATGCCTGTTACAACCCAGGCCGCAGAGGCTCCCCAGCGCGGCATGTCAGAAGCGCAGGTACGGGCAGACTTCGGTTCACCCGCCTCCGTCCGGGGCCCGGTGGGCTCACCGGCCATTACCCGCTGGAACTACGACGGCTTCACCGTCTACTTCGAAAACGGCATCAGCCTGCATACTGTGGTCGACCGCCCGGCTAGTGCCGCACCGGATGTGGTGTCCGGCACTCGGCAACTGCCTGCTATTGAGGAAACCCCAGCCGACACTGAACAGGAACAGCAAGCAGCGCCGGAGAGCGCCGCCCCGCCCATGTTCGATCCGGTAACCGGCAGCTTTGTTGGCGCGGAAACGGAACAAGACGCCCCGGCCCAGCCAGAACCTGCCACCAGCAAGACTGCAGAACCAGAAGCCTCGCAACAGGCCCCTGAACCGGCGCCAGAGTCCGAACCGACTCCCAAGCCACAAGCGAAGGTTACAGAGGATGCGCAGGAGGCGGTGACAGAACCGGCCACCCCACCCCAATCCACAGAGCAACCCCCGGCCGACGGCGAATTTCGCTTTGACCCGGTTACCGGTCGCATCATCATCGCCGGCGAAGTGACTCCCGAGCAGGCTGCCGCCAAAAAGCAGCAACAGGCCGAAGAAACCGCTGAGGCAGCAAAAGCCGAAGCCAAGCAGGTAGAAGCAAAAGCGGCTGACGCGACTGCTGATGCCGAGCAACAGACCGACCAGGCCGCCGCTGACGCAGAGCAAAAGGTCAACGAAGCCGAACAACAGGTAAAGGCCGACGTACAGGAACAGGCTGACGAGGCCGAGCAGAAGGTCGAGGAAGTGGAGGAAGAATCGCAAGGCGGCTTCTCTATTGACTGGGATGCACGCCGGTAGCAAACTCGCGCGCATCGCCCCCTCCTAGCGGACTTCCCGAGCATGCGCCGACTTCTTCCTGAATGGCACCCCCAATGGGGGGTGCTGCTGGCCTGGCCCGACACCCACACCGATTGGGTGAATCATCTGGCCGACGCCGAACACTGTTATCTGGATCTACTCGCCGCCCTGCTGGACCATCAACAGGTGCGGCTGGTATGCCGTGATACTGCCAGCGAACAACGCGTCAACACCCTCGTCGCCGATCGCGGCCTGGATACTGCCCGCCTTGAACTGATCATTGCCGATTACAACGATACCTGGGCCCGGGATTTCGGCCCTATTGCAGTGGAAGATAACGGCAACGTTGAGCTGCTGGATTACACCTTTACAGGCTGGGGCGGCAAGTTTGACGCCGACATGGACAACACCCTGAACCGTCGCCTGCCCTGGCAGCTACCACTGCACAGCCCCTCGCTGGTATTGGAAGGCGGCGCCATCGACACCGACGGCCAGGGCAATCTGCTGACCACCCGCCACTGCCTGCGCAATCCCAACCGCAACCCGGACCTGTCCGAGGCAGAACTGGTCGCATTGCTCAAGGAACAACTGGGCGTTACCGATATCTGGTGGCTGGATCACGGTGAGCTGGAAGGCGACGACACGGACGCGCATGTGGACACGCTGGCCCGCTTCGTGGATACCCGCACCATCGCCTATGTGCAATGCCGGAACCAGGCAGACAGCCACTACGCCAGCCTTGCCGCCATGGAGCACGAACTACAGACACTGGCCCGGCAACACAATCTGACACTGGTGCCCCTGCCCCTGCCCACCCCGCAGTTCAACCGGGAAGGCGAGCGGCTACCGGCCACCTATGCCAACTTCCTTATTACCAATGAGAAAATCCTGTTGCCAATCTATGGCTGCGATACGGATCAGCAGGCCATTGATGCCTTGCAGAGCGTATCCGGTGACCGACAGGTGACTCCGGTAAACTGTCGGGTATTGATCGAACAACACGGCAGCCTGCATTGTGTCACCATGCAACTGCCCCGTGGCGCGGTCTGAACAAGGTTTTTAGGAGATACTCATGCGCGTGGCCGTTATCCAGCAGAAAAACCACAGTGATCTGCAAGCCAACCTGGATCATTCCCTGGCATTGGTTCGCGAGGCCGCTGACAAGGGCGCCGAGCTGGTACTTCTGCAGGAATTGCACCGCAGCCTGTATTTCTGCCAGACCGAAGACACCGCCGTGTTTGATCTGGCAGAAACCATCCCCGGCCCCAGCACCGATACGCTGGGGGCGCTGGCCAAAGAACTGGGCATTGTCATCGTCGGCAGCCTGTTCGAAAAGCGAGCCACCGGCCTCTATCACAACACCGCCGTGGTGCTGGAAAAAGACGGCAGCCTGGCTGGCATCTATCGCAAGATGCACATTCCTGATGATCCGGGCTTCTACGAGAAGTTCTACTTCACCCCCGGTGATGCCGACTTCAACGATGGCCGTAGCGGCTTCAGCCCTGTCGAAACCAGTGTCGGCAAACTGGGCCTGTTGGTCTGCTGGGATCAGTGGTACCCGGAAGCCGCGCGGCTGATGGCCCTGGCCGGTGCCGACCTGCTGCTCTACCCCACCGCTATCGGTTGGGACCCCAGTGACGATGACGGGGAAAAACACCGTCAGCTCAACGCCTGGATCACCATCCAGCGTGCCCACGGCATCGCCAATGGATTGCCAGTACTGGTCGCCAATCGCACCGGCTTCGAACAAAGCCCTGAAGATGACGGTGGCATCCAGTTCTGGGGTAACAGCTTTGTTTGCGGTCCCCAGGGCGAGTTCCTGGCCCAGGCAGACAATGATAGCGAACAGGTGCTACTCGCCGACGTGGACATGCAGCGCAGCGAGTCCGTACGCCGCATCTGGCCCTATCTGCGTGACCGGCGAGTGGATGCCTACGGCGATCTGACCAAACGGTATCGGGATTGACCCGACCCGGTCGACAACATTACAGAAAGCCCCTTGAGGCCAATGCTCACGGAAAGTACTTTTCCCGTTTTTCCGCTATTTAATATGGAGCGCACAATGACACGCCTATCCGTTCTCTTCGCAGCCGCCTTGCTCGCCGGCTGCGCTGCCCCCTCTGCCATGATGGTCAGTGATGGCAACCAGTCCGAAGGCACCGTGGTCATGTCCTATGACTACAGCCTGATGCAAAGCCCCAAGGTGGACTGGCAACAGGGCCTGCAGAAAGCCAGCGCACAGTGCCAGAGCTGGGGTTACAACGGCGCTCTGCCCTCTGACACACCCAGCAAATCCTGCAAGACAGAAACCCAGGATGGCGATTGTATCGCCTGGACCCTGAGCACTACCTTCCAGTGCACGGCCAAGGCCCAGCAATCTCAGCAGTAAGCGTTTTCAACAAGGCCAAAGCCTGTTGATGCGGCCCAGGAGGCTGAAAGCCTCCTGATTGTTTCAAAAATAAGTGACAGCAAAAAACGAAACCGGGGCCGCCCTTTATTTCCGCACGCTCACAGCGCCGCAGACATTTATCAGAGTTATTAAAGAAGGCGGGGATCTCTTTGCAGGTCCACCGCGTCCCCGTAGGTCAGACTGGCGGATACCGACTGCGCCATCGGAATGACCTGATTGCGCAACCGCAAGGAAAGATCCTGGGGATGAATACCAATGCGCAGTGGCTGATCCGAGTGACTTGCCCTGCGCCAATTGAGATGATTAAAACCGCGCAGCAACCACTCCCGTAACGGGGTATCGGCTTCAAAGCCCACCAGCGGTAGCGGATGCATCTTTTGCGCTTGCGCATCGTAAACACCGCTCAGGGTTTCGAATAGCCGAAACGGCATGTCCGCCAGTTGTTGGCGATGAATCGCGCCCATGGCCCAGGCCGGGGGTACGTACAGCTCGCAGGGTTGCAGCCCCTGATCCACAAACCATTGGTGGCAATTGCGTATCAACGCCTCGATACCACTGGCCGACAGGGAAAGATGCTCCGCCACCCGCCGTGATAACAGCAGACTGTGCAGGCGGTGATAAAGACTGATCGGGGGCTCACAGCGATGCAGCCAGCCATGGCCGGCCAGCGGGTACCCCTGCTGCTGAAGCTGGTGCAGCCAGTCCAGATCCGCTGTTTGCCAATCCCGCCCCGGCACCACCAGCAGGGTCACCGCCTGCGGAGCCTGAGGCAGCAGAGCCAGAATCTGACTGACCTGCTGGCGGGTTTCCGGCATCACATCGTGGATGGAGACCAGAGCGCGTGGTGCCGGTAGCGGCTCAGAGGGCGCTGCGGGCATAGTTGCTGCTCAAGCGACGCAGCAGCGCCAGGGTCGGGGAAGGCAGGGAACGATTGGCGGCGGGTACCATCTGGGCACACTGGCCCAGCACTCCGGCCCAATGCTCAATAGCATCCCCATTCATGACCAATGCCGCCTGCCGGGCCTGCTTCGCCTTCAGGTCACGCACTACCGGGCTCAACGACTGCAATCGGTCCAGGGTCTGGTTCAGGCTTTCCTGGGGCTCCATGATCCACAGCCCCGCTGCCAGGGCGGGCCATTCGTTGATGCCGCAGGCCGGTGTGGTGATTACCAACCGAGCACGGGCCATGGCTTCCAGCGCCACGGTACCGAACGCTTCCACCGATGAGGGCAACACCAGCACCTGACAGCGGTCGAGAATGTCCACTACCTGCTGACGGCTACACCAGCCATGAAAGGTGAGGTTGGCGGATGCCTTGCAAGCCTGTTCCACCTTGCTGCGTAGTGGTCCGTCGCCGGCCACTTCGAATTGCAGGTCTGGCCGCGACGCCGCCAGTGCCAGGAAAGACTCGATATTCTTTTCCGCCGCCAGCCGGCCCACATAACAGACCCGCCTTACGCTGTCATGCAACCGGGTGACCGGCGTGTTCACAAACTCCCGGGCCAGCGGTGTGCCCACCAACTGCGGATTGCGGGCGCCGGCGGCGCGGGCCTGGGCGATCATGGATTCACAGATGGTGGCGGCGGTTTCACTGCCCTGGAACAGGGTGCGGTTGACCCAGTTGAGCAGCCCGCCGGCCAGCCTGGCCAGGCGGCGCCCCCAGTACAATTCCACCAGCCTGTTGTAATCGGTCTGGAAGGTGACGCAGACCGGGATGCCCCACTTGCGGGCGATCCAGTAACCGATCATGGAAAAAATACCGGGGCCGGGAATCACGATAACGTGGGGTTTCATCTCCCAGACCAGGGCGCTCAATTCACGCACCTTGGGAAAGAAGAGTCGCTGGGTGGGGTCGCCGGGGATTGGCATGGAGGCACCCTGACAGGGATGCGGTTCCTCCATGCAGGGCTGCACCAGTTCCACCTGGGCCACATGGTCCTTGAGATGCGAGACCAGGTCCTGGAAGTAGGCGCCAACGCCATTCCGACCCTTGATCGCATCCACCACAAACAGTATGCGTAGCTCTTTGGTATCCATGGGCGCCAGTATCAGCGCCACTCATGTCGATAATGTGACAGCATTGCCGCGCTATGACGGTGTAATTGCGACAAGATGTAACAGGCGTAAGAAAAAAGAATTTTTACCACAGAGGGCACAGAGTTCACCGAGGAAAAACATGGATTCACTCTGTGTTCTCGGTGCGCTCTGTGGTGAAAACGGGTTTTCTTGCGGTATCGGTCAGTCTCGTGGCGGAAGGGCAAAGCCAAAGCGTTCGTAGACCCAACCAAAGGTTTGCAGCAACTCCTCACCACTGACACCCAGGGCCTCCAGCGAGTAGTGATGATCGCTGCGGTACTGTTTTGCCTTGCGCTCTTGCGCGTCAAGTTGTTGCCGAAAAGCCGTGCCGGGTTGCCAGCCAAAGCGCTGATAAAACGCCAACACGGTGTCCGCCGGCGCCGGGGCCAGTTGTTCCATTACCGACAGCACCTGGCGTTCCGGCGGCAGGCTTGCCAGTACCTCAAGCACATGGCGATAGTAATAATCGAGCATGGCCATAAAGCCCTGGCGCCAGTACTCGGTGGTATCGCGACCATCAAACAGGCGCGCGCCAATCAGGATGGAATTGATCTGGGATGGCACCGCCGCGCTGGGGTTACGAATACAGCCGATAAAGCGGGCATCCGGGAAGGCCTCTGCGAGCGTTGCCATCCAGGGCGTGAAAGACGGGTTCTTGGACAGCAGTTGTTTATGGCTACCATGAAAATAAAGATGCCTCTGCACAAAGCGCCGGTACGCCGCGACCAGCCTCTCCTTTTCCTTGTCGGTGCCATCCCGGTCCAGATAGGTAAGACGCCACAGGGCCGGCACCGGCACGGCGAGCACCAGCAGGAAACAGCCCCACACCGGCATCAATGCCAGGTAATCTTCCTCCGGGTCCAGCAGCCCGGTCTTGTGCACGCCATCCAGGCCGCCGAGCAGGCGCCGTTCGATCCATAACAGCAAGCGCCCCGCCGGCCGGCCTATCCATCCATCAAGACGGGCAATAGCGGTCCAGAAATAGCGCTGGGTAATCGACGGAGCAAACAACAGCTCCCACAGGGCCGTGGTGGTAAAGCGTTCGTCCATGGCCAGCAGGCGATGCAGGAAGGTGGTACCGCTGCGGGGCACGCCCACCACAAAAAGCGGCTCACGCACCTGGACGCGACGAAAATCAGGAAACAGTAAATAATCCAGCAGCAGGCCCAGGCCATTGATGGCCTGCACCAGCAGGAACAGTGGCCAGAACAGCGTCATGACCAGCAGCCGCTGCAGGGAAAACCGCCCTGCCCGACCATCGTAGGCCGGCAGCCAGCTCATCACAAAAAACTGCACATAGCGTTTCAGTACTGCCAAACCGTTCTCCCGGCTATTCCATGCAGCGTGCACGCTACGCCTCACCCATGTCATAAAAATGACAATTTTCCCTCTTGTCTCCAGGTCATCGCGCTGTCATCTTTCACCAAAACAATAGTGGTATGACTATCGCGATGACAGCACCCAGCACAGCCCCTCGCCACCCGACACTGGTCGGCCATCGGGGCGCACGCGGCGAAGCCCCGGAAAATACCCTGGCCAGCTTTCAGGTGGCACTGGAGGCCGGTGTCACGGAAATGGAACTGGATGTGCGGCTCTCCGCCGACGGCCATCTGATCGTGCTGCACGACAGCGACGTCACTCGCACCACAGGCATGCGCGGCGATGTGCGCCAGTACACCCGCTCGCAACTGGGCACCATGGATGCCCGTCGTAATACCCCCGGCTGGCACAGCCCCACGGGCATTCCTTCTCTACAGGAAGTGGTGGAACTGTGTGGCCCGGCCATGCGTTTTCAGTTCGAGGTAAAAGGCGCGGATCGGGTGGTGCTGCATCAGCTGGCCCATCACCTCACTCACATGATCCATGAGCAGCAGCTGCAATCGCGGGTGGTGGTGACCTCCAGCCATACCGGTTTTCTGCGCATGATCGGCACAATGGCGCCGGATGTGGAGAGGGGTTATGTGTGTCAGTACCGCTACCTGCAACCCACCCGCCGGGCCCACGGCCTGGGCTGCAACTGGCTGATGCCCCACTATTCGCTGGTGACCCCGGCGTTAATGCGCCGGGCGCGCAAACGGGGTCTGAAGGTGTCAGTGTGGACGGTGAATGATCTCACCGAAGCGGACCGCCTTGCCCAACTGCAGGTGGATGGCATCATCACCGACTACCCCACCAGCTTTGTCAGCCATTTCCGTCGCAGCCCCCGTTATTCCTCCTCGGAAACCGCCGCACTGAGCGGCTGATCCGCGAAGAACGCCAGAATTTCTTCCTTGCGCGCCATGGCATCCTTGCGGCCCATCTCGATCAGGCTGCGGGTAAAGCCGGGCTCGAAGAGCAGATAACTCATGGCACTGGCCCCCGGCGACCGGGTGGCACCGGAGCCCCGCAGGAAGAAACGTAGCGCCCGGGGCAATTCCTTGATGTGTTCGGCGGCAATTTCGTCAATGGGCCGAGATGGGTAGATCTTCAGCACATCCACCTGTCGCAGCTGGATACCATGCTTGCGCCGGGAACGCTCACTCATGGCAGACAAGGTACGGTTGATCCGTTCCAGGCGCTCAACATCCCCTTCCAGGGTGTCCACAAAGACGCTGTTGAGCACATGGCCGAGCACCTGGGCCATGGACGGATAACCGCTTAGCTGGCGCTGATGCCCCGCACTCATGTTGCCGGA
Organism: uncultured Alcanivorax sp.; assembly: GCF_947258575.1. Lineage (GTDB taxonomy): Bacteria > Pseudomonadota > Gammaproteobacteria > Pseudomonadales > Alcanivoracaceae > Alcanivorax. Next base: position 125,314 of record NZ_CAMYIV010000002.1, on the reverse strand, counting down.
CACCCCGATCACCAGCAGCCGGGACGCGCCCAGATGCAGCGCCGGGCTCAATGGCGCCAGTTGCCGCAGGGCGCCATCACCGTAATAGGCACCGTCTACCTTGCTGGCGGGAAACAGGATAGGGATGGCCGCAGACCCCAGCAGATGCTGCACATCGATGTCAGAGCGCTTACCCTTGCGACGGGCTCGCACCCATTCAGGCAATTCACTGTCACCCTGGAAAAAACTCACCGACTCACCACTGGCATAACCGGAAGCGGTGATCGCCAGCGCGCGCAAATGGCCCTGATCCAGGTTCTCGCGAATACGGCGAAAATTGATCACCAGGGTAAGCAAGCGCTGCAACGGCATATTGTCCAGCAGTGCACTGCGTTCCGGCGTCTTGCCGGTGGTGACGCCGGAAAACAGCCAGCGCACCACGGCTTTCAGCAGCGCATAGGTATCCGTGCGGTACACCTGTTCGGCGGTAATATTGGCCCAGACGCGCTCCAGCCCGCGAATCGCCGTGCGAAAATTACCGGCATTGGCGGCCAGTGACGCCGCGTTGATCGCCCCTGCGGAAGTTCCGCAGATAATCGGAAACGGATTTGGCTCCCCGCGAGGCAGCAATTCAGCAATCGCTGCCAGCACCCCGACCTGATAGGCGCCACGGGCGCCGCCCCCGGACAATATCAACCCACGAACCGGGTCCTGTTTCTGCATTTCCACCCTCCAAATTTCCACCAGTATGCCGTGGCAGACATTCTGTCACCACAGCCGCAATACCACTGGCGATCTGCCGGTTCCCTGCCTTATGCTGGGGCATCTTCTGGAACCCGCTTTATGTACCGCTTTCAGCTACGCCCCGCCACCACCGATGACCTGGACGCCCTCACCGCGCTGGAACAGCGCTGTTTCTCATCGGACCGTCTTTCCCGACGCAGCTTTCGTAAATGGCTCAAACGCCAACACAGCGGCCTGATTGTCGCCGTTGATGATGACAATGCGCTGGCAGGCTATGTGCTTGTGCTGTTGCAACCGGGCACCCGCCTGGCGCGACTCTACTCCATCGCCGTGGATCCGCAGCAACGGGGACGCAATCTGGGGGAAAAACTGATGGAAGTTGCAGAAGACTACGCCCTGCTACAGCGCCGCCCCTACCTGCGTCTGGAAGTGCGCAAGGATAACGCTGCCGCTATCGCCCTGTACGAAAAGCGCGGCTACCGCCTTTTTGCCCAGACCCCGGATTACTACGAAGACCACCAGGATGCCCTGCGCTACCAGAAGCGCCTCCTCTTCCTGCCCGATAACGCGGAACGGCTGCATTTGCCCTGGGTGCAGCAGACCACGCCATTCACCTGCGGGCCGGCCTGTCTGATGATGGCTCTGGCGGCGCTCAAGCAGCAACCACCCAGCACCACCGAAGAACTGTTGCTGTGGCGCGAAGCCACTACCATCTTCATGACCGCCGGTCACGGTGGTTGCCACCCCATGGGGCTGGCCCTGGCCGCTCGTCTGCGAGGCCTCGAAGCGCGTGTCTGGTGCAATCAGACCGGCCCGCTGTTTGTCGATTCGGTCCGTGACCCTGAAAAGAAGGCGGTGATCACCACCCTTCACAACTATTTCGTGGAGGCCTGCAAGGCTCAATCCCTGCCGGTCTGTTACGAGGATTTCAGTGCCGCGGACCTGGACGACGCCATCACCGCCGGCAACATCGTGCTGGTGCTGATCAGCACCTGGCGCCTGGATGGCCGCAAGGCCCCGCACTGGGTCGCCATCAGTGGCAGCGATGAGGAATGCTTTTATATTCACGACCCGGACCCGGGCGAGGACCAAGTCCCCCTGGACTGCCAGCATGTGCCGATCACCCGGGAAAAGTTCGACCAGATGCGCAAGTACGGCCAGGCCAAACTGCGCACGGCGGTGGTGTTGAGTGTTTAGCCTGGTGTTGGGGGTATGGTTTTTACCACAGAGGGCACAGAGTCACAGAGGTAAAACCTGATCCCTCCTGCGGCGCGTTAGCATGAAATAATTCTTCCCACGAACTTCAACCCTAGTGTTTTCTTTTTCTCAGTGAAATCTGTGCCCTCTGTGGTAAAAAATGTTTTTCCTGCCCCAAAGAGGCAGACACAAAAAAGCCCGCGCAAGGCGGGCTTTTTGCCGGAAGGCGTGAATCACATCTTCATCACGTCCTTGCCCAGGGCAGCGGCTTTTTCACCGTCCACCTTCTGAGTGTTTTCCTCACACTTGCCTCGGTCACCACCGCAGATTTCGCAGCCTTCTTTCATACCCAGAGTGGCCAGGCCACCACAGGAGCCCTTGATCGGCTTGTTGGAGAGAATCACGCCGACCGCCATGGCCGAGAAAAGCAGGCCGATAAAAATCACTGCGGCCATAATGGTCATCAACATGTTATTTCTCCTCCACGATTGCATCGAAGGCAGGCGTGGAAATTTCTTCTACGCCCTCACCTTTTCTGACAATAAAAAACACGGCCAGTTCGTGCTGTTTGGCAAACGCCATACCTGCCTCCGGGCCCAGCACGGTCATGGCAGTGGACAGACCGTCCGCCATCATGGCGCTTTCGTGCAGCACCGACACCGATGCCAGCATATGATCCACAGGATAACCGGTTCTCGGATCCAGGGTATGTGAATACAGTTGCCCATCCGATTCGAAGAAGTTGCGGTAATCGCCACTAGTGGCCACGGCCATGTCTTTGAGAACCACGACCTGTTCCACTTCCCGCACACCGGCAATCGGGCGCTCCACGGCTACCCGCCAGGGCTGACCATAGGGCTTTTTACCACTACCGCGCAACTCGCCACCCACTTCCACCAGATAGTTTTTCAGCCCCTGGCTTTCCAGCAGTTCTGCCACCTTGTCCACGGCAAAACCTTTGGCAATGGAGGACAGGTCCACATACGCCTCACCGGGCTGCAGCAGCTCATTGTCATTCAACAACAACTGTTGCCAGCCAACGCGCGCCATGGCGGCGTTGATTTCGTCCGCTGACGGCGGTTCAAAACGGTCCGGGTCCGGGCCAAATCCCCACAGATTGACCAGTGGCCCCACCGTTACGTCATAGGCCCCGCCAGTTTTTGCAGAAATACTGAACGCCGCAGACAGTACCTTGACCGTATCCTCCGGCAACGCCATCAGCGTGCCGGCGTCAGCCGCATTGAAACGACTCAGATTGGAGTCCGGCCGATAGGTGCTCATTTCTGCGTTGACCTGCTCCAGGGCGGCTTCGATATCCGCTTTCAGATCGTCTATGCCTTCCTTCGGCGTACCGCTGAACTTCACACTCCAGGTAGTACCCATGGTCGGGCCGCTGAGAACAGACAGGCGATTTTTGCTGTCGTCACAGGCGGTGAGCAGTGCAACGGAAAAAACGACAAGAGCAAAAACGAGACGGGCCATACCTGTAATCCAAGGGAATTCAACGTTCTGCAGGAAACACTCTGGCAAAGGCCAACGTGAGGCGAACCTCACTACTCGGAACTTGCCGTCCCGTTAGCCATGCAAGCATAGCTCCTACATAATAAAAAAGGCTTAACAACAAAACGCCGACCCGCAGGTCGGCGTTTTTGGTGTTATCCGCCGAAGTCATCCAGCAGGATGTTTTCCGGTTCTACACCCAGGTCATCAAGCATCTTGATTACCGAGGCGTTCATCATCGGCGGCCCACACATGTAGTACTCGCAGTCTTCAGGGGCCGGATGGTCCTTCAGATACTGCTCGTACAGCACGTTATGGATAAAGCCGGTGAGTCCGTCCCAGTTATCTTCGGGCTGGGGATCAGACAACGCCAAATGCCATTCGAAGTTGTCGTTCTCGTCGGCCAACAGGTCATATTCATCATTGTAGAACGTCTCACGCCAGCTACGGGCACCGTACCAGAAGCTGATCTTGCGCTTGGAATTCAAACGCTTGAGCTGATCGAAGATATGGCTGCGCATGGGCGCCATGCCGGCACCACCACCGATGAAGACCATTTCCGCATCGGTCTTCTTGGCAAAGAACTCGCCGAAGGGACCGAACACGGTGATCTTGTCACCCGGTTTCAGGTTGAAGACGTAGGAGCTCATGATCCCGGGCTGGATATCCTTGGAACCCGGAGGCGGAGTGGCGATCCGGATATTGAACTTGAGGATGCCCTTCTCTTCCGGATAGTTCGCCATGGAATAGGCGCGAATCACTTCCTCGTTGTTCTTGCAGTTCAGATCGAAGAAGTTAAAACGCTCCCAGTCACCGCGGTACTCTTCGCTGATATCGAAATCAGCGAATTTCACGTCGAACGGCGGCGCTTCCAGCTGTACATAACCACCAGCGCGGAAGTCCACGTTCTCGCCTTCCGGCAGCTTCAGCGTCAGCTCTTTAATGAAAGTGGCTACGTTATCGTTAGCGATAACCTCACACTCCCATTTCTTCACACCGAAGAACTCTTCCGGCACTTCGATCTTCATGTCCTGCTTCACGTTCACCTGGCAACTCAGGCGCCAGCCGTCGCGAATCTCGCCCTTGGTGAAATGCCCCTCTTCGGTAGGCAGGATATCACCACCACCTTCCAGAACCTGACACTTACACTGGGCACAGGTGCCACCACCGCCACAGGCGGAAGACAGAAAGATACCCTGGTTGGCCAGGGTACCCAGCAGCTTGGCGCCAGCCGGGGCGTCGATGGATTTTTCTTCATCACTGTTGATGTTGATGTGCACGTTCCCGCTGGCTACCAGCCGGGAGCGCGCCACCAGGATCACCGCCACCAGTGCCAGCACAATGGCGGTGAACATGACCACACCGAGAATAATCTCAAAACTCATGATTCAACCCCTTCGCTTACAGCTGCACGCCGGAAAAAGACATGAAGCCCAGAGACATCAGCCCCACGGTGATGAAGGTGATGCCCAGACCTTTCAGGCCGTCCGGCACGTCGCTGTACTTCAGCTTCTCGCGAATACCGGCCAGCAGCGTAATCGCCAGCGCCCAGCCAACCCCGGCACCCACGCCGTAAACCATGGACTCCCCAAAGCTGTAGTCCCGCTCCACCATGAACAATGACGCACCCAGAATGGCGCAGTTCACGGTAATCAGCGGCAGGAAGATACCCAGGGCGTTGTAGAGACTGGGCACATACTTGTCCAGGGTCATCTCCAGGATCTGCACCAGCGCGGCGATAACGCCGATGTAGCTGAGCAGGCCCAGGAAACGCAGGTCCAGGCTGGCCAGGGATTCAATCCCGGTCCACGCCAGGGCGTTCTCGTCCAGCAGGTAGGTAAGGATCAGGTTATTCACGGGCACGGTGATGGTCAGTACCACTACCACCGCAACCCCCAGACCGATCGCGGTCTGGATCTTCTTGGACACGGCAATAAAGGTACACATGCCCAGGAAGAAGGCCAGCGCCATGTTTTCAACAAAGACGGCGCGGACGAACAGGCTCAGATAATGTTCAAACATTACTCGTCTCCGTTAAAACGCGTCGCTGACACGGGTGTGTGGCTTCATCTTGAAGGTATCTTCTTCTACCTGCTCAGGCTTCCAGACCCGGATCGCCCAGATGAACAGACCGATCAGGAAGAAGGCGCTGGGCGGCAACAGCATCATGCCGTTGGTCACGAACCAACCGCCGTCAGCGGCCTTGGTCAGGATCTGGTGTCCGAACAGGCTGCCGGCGCCCAGCAGTTCACGAATGAAGCCCAGACCCAGCAGGATCACCGAGTAACCCAGACCATTACCCACACCATCCAGGAAGGACGGGATCGGCGGGTTCTTCATGGCGAAGGCTTCCGCCCGGCCCATCACGATACAGTTGGTGATGATCAGCCCCACGAACACCGACAGCTGCTTGGAAATGCCGTAAGCGTAGGCTTTCAGGAACTGGTCCACCACGATTACCAGCGAGGCAATAATGGTCATCTGCACAATGATGCGGATGCTGGACGGAATGTAATTGCGAATCGAGCTGACGAAAAAGTTCGAGAACGCGGTGACGGTGGTCAATGCAATACACATCGTCACCGTCGTGCTCAGGTTACTGGTTACCGCCAGGGCGGAGCAGATACCGAGGATCTGCAGCGCGATGGGGTTGTTGTCGAAAATCGGACCTAAAAGGATGTCCTTCGTTTTCTCCGCCATTACGCGTCTCCTTCCTGCTGTTCGACCACTTCACCTTGCTGCATGCGCTTGAGGTAAGGACCGAAACCGTTTTCACCGACCCAAAAGCGCAGCAGGTTACTGACACCGTTGCTGGTCAGGGTCGCGCCGGCAAGGCCATCCACCTTGTGTTCGGCGTTCGGCGTCTTGCTGTCCACGGCGCCTTTGACCACCTGGATTTCTACTTCACCCTGCTCACCATAAAGCTTTTTACCTTCCCACAGGGCTTTCCATTTCGGGTTGTCCACTTCGCCGCCGAGGCCAGGGGTTTCGCCGTGTTCATAGAAACCCAGACCGGAAACGGTGTTGGCATCCGGCTCCAGGGCCAGGAAACCATACAAGGTGGACCACAGGCCATAGCCATGCACCGGGAGGATGATGCGGCTCAGGTCACCGTTATCACCGCGGGCCAGGAACACTTCTGCAACGTTCGCCTGGGATTTGATACCGGCAATATCCTCTTTCCCGCTGAGGCGTTCGGACCGCTGGGGGTCCTTGGCTGCCTTGCGCTGGTCATAGGATTCCGGCATCTCTACGTATTCACCGGTGTCGATGTCAACAAAGCGGCGTTCAATGCTTTTGAACACCTCGTTCACATCCACACCGGGCTGGTACAGACCAGCGGCCTGCAGGATGTTCATGCGTTTGTCCAGCAGCTGGTTCTTGCTCTGTACCGGTCGCAGGCTTACCGCAGCGGTGGCAACCACCACACCGCAAACCACACAGACCAGAAAGGCAACCAGCAGCGTTTTGCCGACACTTTCTTTATTTGCTGACATTTACACTTCTCCCCCGGTCCGGCGCAGGCGGCGACGAACATTCGCCTGCACAACAAAGTGGTCGATCAACGGCGCACACAGGTTGGAGAACAGGATTGCCATCATCACGCCCTCCGGGAACGCCGGGTTCACCACCCGGATCAATACGATCATGACACCGATCAGAGCACCGAAGATGTACTTGCCCACATTGGTCATGGAGGCCGACACAGGGTCAGTGGCCATGTAGATCATGCCGAAGGCAAAGCTGCCCACGGTCAGGTGCCAGTACCAAGGCATGGCGAACATGGGGTTGGTAGCTGAGCCCACCGCATTCAGCAGAGTACTGAGCGCCACCATACCTAGGAATACACCCAGTACGATGCGCCAGGAGGCCACTTTGGTAAGCAGCAGCGCCGCGCCACCTATCAGAATCGCCAGTGTTGATGTCTCACCGATGGAGCCCTGAATACCGCCCAGGAAGGTCTGCATCCAGGAGATATTGGCACCGGCATCGGCAGTCAGATTGCTGGCGAAGTCCAGTTGACCGGCAGCGGCCAACGCCAATGGGGTCGCCCCGGAAAAGTTATCCACCGCGGTCCATACCGCATCCCCGGACATTTCTGCCGGATAGGCGAAGAACAGGAACGCCCGCCCGACCAGCGCCGGGTTGAGGAAGTTCTTGCCAGTACCCCCGAACACTTCCTTACCGATGACCACACCAAAGGAAATACCCAGGAATACCTGCCAAAGGGGAATAGCCGGAGGAAGAATCAGGGTAAACAGGATACCCGTCACGAAGAAACCTTCGTTCACTTCGTGGCCGCGCTTCCAGGCGAACAGGCCTTCCCAGATGAAACCACCCAGGTAGACCACAATCAGAATCGGCACGTAATAGACCATGCCATGCAGCAGGTTGGACCATAAACTGGCCGCATCAAACCCTGCCAGGGCCATCACCAGATCACTGCGCCAGCCGGGAATCGGGCTGAAGCCTTCAGCGATTTGCAGGTTGGCCTGATAACCGGTGTTCCACAGCCCGAACAAAATCGCCGGGAAGGCGCAGAACCACACCGTCATCATGATCCGTTTCAGATCGATACCATCGCGTACATGCGCAGAGGACCGGGTCACCGAATCCGGGGTGTACAGCATGGTGTCGAACATTTCGTAGAAGGTGTAATACTTCTCGAACTTGCCACCCTCGTGGAAATGCGGGGCGACCTTGTTGTCCAGAAAACTTCTCATGCCCATGCTCAGCTCTCCGCTTCAATGGTGGTGAGATTGTCGCGCAGAATCGGACCGTACTCGTATTTGCCCGGGCACACGAAGGTACACAGGGCCAGGTCTTCTTCCACCAGCTCGAGCGCGCCCAGTGCCGTGGCACTGTCGGTATCACCAACGATCAGCGCACGCAGCAACTGAGTCGGCAGGATATCCAGCGGCATCACTTCCTCGTAGGCCCCCACCGGCACCATGGCCCGCTCGGAACCGTTGGTGGTAGTGGTGAAGTTGAAACGCTTGCCCGGCATCAGCTTGGACAGGTAGATGTTCAGCACCGAGAAGCGATTCACGCCCGGGGAGATGTACCCCAGCAATTCGCGTTTATGGCCTTCGCACAGCGCCGTTACCTGGTTACCGGTACGGCTCAGGAAAGCCACCGGACCTTGGGCATTATGGCCGCCAAAGACGGAGCCACTGATCAGGCGGTTGTCACCTTCTTTCAGCTCACCCTGGGCGAAGTCGTCGGTGCTGGCACCCACACGGGTACGCAGGGAACGCGGCGTTTTCACCTGTGGGCCAGCCAGAGCCACTACCCGGGAGGAGTAGATCTTGCCTTCGGTGAATAATTTCCCGATGGCAATCACGTCCTGATAACCCACAGACCAGACGATCTTTTTCAGGCTAACCGGATCCAAGTGATGAATGTGTGTACCCACATTGCCCGCCGGGTGTTTGCCGGCAAAGGCTTCTTCACGGACCTGGCCGCCGGCGAAGCTCGGCAGATCGGTGTTGGCGCCACGACATACCCATACCGGGCCATCGGTAAGACGGCTCAACACGGCAAGACCGTGACGGAAAGCTTGTTCGTTTTCCTTGATCACCAGTGCCGGCTCCTGGGCCAGCGGGTTGGTATCGAGAATGGAAACGAAAATGGAATTCGGGGTGCTACCCGGTGCCGGTACCTTGCCGAAGGGGCGAGTCCGCAACAAGGTCCACTCGCCAGAGTCCACCAGCTGCTGCTGAACCGCTTCACGGTCCAGGCCGGCTAGCTGGTCGGCGCTGAAGGAATCAAAGGTGACTTCGTCTTCCTGCTCGGCCACTTCAATCACTACCGATTGAAGGACGCGCTTGTGGCCACGGTTGATCGCCACCACCTTGCCAGCGGCAGGAGCGGTGTATTTCACACCCTCGGTTTTCTTGTCCGTGAAGATCAACTGGCCTTTCTTGACCACGTCTCCCTCGCGGACCTCCATGGTGGGTTTCATGCCCACATAGTCACCGCCGAGCACGGCAACAGAACGAACCTGGTGGCCTTCCTCAATCGCCTGGCGCGGTGCACCAGTGATGGGCAGATCCAGGCCCTTCCTGACTTTAATCATAGTTTCTCGCCCACGTTGCGTGTTGCTGAAGTCGAGGCACATCCGCCTGCAAGCCCCGAAAAGCGGGAAATGCCGTGGATGTTCGCTAAAACCGGAATTTGCACTTGGGAGCCGGCAACAAGCCGGCGGCGCCATTATAAAGACGCACCTGCCCGTTCGCCAGCACCGTGCGACCCGTCTTTCGTCGCACAGAACCACTTTGCTGCAAAAGAAAACCCGGTGATGCACCGAAAAAAAGCCCGCAGCGCGGGCTTCTTTTCAAACGCAGTTCAGTCTTTCGGGTACGCCGGGTATTCCACTCCGGAGATCTGCTGCAGGATACGCAGTACCTGGCAGCTGTAACCGAACTCGTTGTCGTACCACACGTACAGTACGCAATGACGCCCACTGACAATGGTAGCCTCCGCATCAATCACGGAAGCGTGACGGGAACCCACGAAGTCGGTGGATACCGCATCCGGGCTGCTCACGAAGTCCACCTGACGCTGCAGCGGAGAGTGCAGGCTCACCCAGCGCAGGTACTCGTTGAGCTCTTCCAGGGTGGTTTCCTTGCCCAGGGTCAGGTTAAGGATCGCCATGGACACGTTCGGGGTCGGCACCCGGATGGAGTTGCCGGTGAGCTTGCCCTGCAGGGACGGCAGCGCCTTGGCAGCAGCCGTCGCCGCACCGGTTTCGGTCAGCACCATGTTCAGGGGCGCGGAGCGACCACGACGAGGACCTTTGTGGAAGTTATCCAGCAGGTTCTGGTCGTTGGTGTAGGAGTGCACGGTTTCCACGTGGCCGTATTCGATGCCGAACTTGTCTTCCAGGGCTTTCAGTGGCGGCACGATGGCGTTGGTGGTGCAGCTGGCAGCGGAAATGATCTTGTCGCTGTCTTCGATCATGTCATTGTTCACGCCGTGAACAATGTTCTTCATATCACCCTTACCCGGTGCAGTCAGCATCACACGGGCAACGCCCTTGCACTGCAGATGCTGGGAAAGGCCTTCAGAATCACGCCACTTACCGGTGTTGTCGATCACCACGGCATTGTTGATGCCGTACTCGGTGTAATCGATGGAAGACGGATCGCTGGAGTAGATCACCTTGATGAAGTTGCCGTTGGCGATGATGGCGTTTTCGTCTTCATCCACGGCGATGGTGCCGGCAAACGGGCCGTGCACGGAGTCACGACGCAGCAGGCTGGCACGCTTTTGCAGGTCGCCCTTGCCGGATTCGCGCACCACGATGGCCTTCAGGCGAAGACCATCGCCGGAACCCGCTTTCTCGATCAGCAGACGGGCCAGGATACGGCCGATACGGCCAAAACCGTACAGCACCACGTCCGTGGAGCTGGGCTCTGGCCCCTTGTTATTGACCGCTTCAGCCAGCTCTTCACGGACATAGTCCTCAATGGACAGGCCGCGATTATCTTTCTTGTACTCTACCGCCAGTTTGCCGATATCAATGCGGCAGGGGCCCAGGTCCAGCTTGTTCACTTCCTGCAGAACCGGGAAGGAATCCACCACAGACAGCTCGGAATCTTCGACCTGCTTGACGAAACGATGGGCTTTCAGGATCTGGATAACAGACTTGTTGACCAGGGAGCGGCTGTAAACTGTAGTAGTGATGTTCTTTTCGCGATGCAGCTTGCCGATCATCGGGATCATGGCTTCTGCGATTTCTTCGCGGTTCTTCCAGCGTCCGAAGTGGTCTTCCAGTTTGTTCACGGAGATGCCCCTCTCAGGTTGGGTTCGGGTGAAGAAAACCGTGGCTGGCACCGAAATGCCCGGTTTCTACGTTCACCGGCGGTGGAGTTTGGGGCGCGAATAATATCGCCAAACGCCGCGTTTATCCACCCAAATGGCGGGGATATTACGGTTTCACGAACATGGGAGTCTCTGCACAACCCCTTGCATGCTCAGTCTTTCAGGCTGGCTCGTAATCTAGGCGCGCTTTTGAAGGTGTATGTCCATCCATCGAAAAAGCGCAACGACGAGTACGGGCCAGCCTGGAAGACCCGGAGGGCGTGTCCTGAAGCGCACATCTGCTGCGCCTTGCCTCTAGGAAAGGAAACCACCCTACCCGTCGAGACAAGACACAACATCTGCACGCTTCAGGCCACGCTGAGTACGCAAGGGGTTATGCAGAGACTCCCAAAGCTTTCACACGTTCACGCAACACCGGCAACACCTCCTCCTCGAACCAGGGCCGCTGGCGCAGCCATAACCGGTTTCGCGGGCTCGGATGAGGCAGCGGGAAGTAGCCATGCTGCAGGGTCCGGGCGAAATCACGAACATTGTCTGACAGGGTCTTGCCCGGCTCCGGCAGGTAGTACTTCTGGGCGTACTGCCCCACCAGCAGGGTCAGCTGCAGATCCGGCAGCTCCGCCAGCAACTGTTCATGCCACTGGGGGGCACATTCCGGGCGGGGCGGCAGATCGCCCCCCTTGCCGCGACCCGGATAACAAAACCCCATGGGAATAATGGCAATGCGGTTTTCGTCATAGAAGGCATCCCGGTCCATTTGCAGCCAGTCGCGCAGCCGGTCCCCGGAAGGATCATTCCAGGGAATGCCGGTTTCATGGACCCTAGTGCCTGGCGCCTGCCCCACGATCAGCAGCCGGGCCCCCTCCCCGGCGCGCACCACCGGGCGCGGCCCCAGAGGCAGATGGGCCTCGCACAGCCGGCAGGCCCTCACCTCTTCCAGCAGAGGGATCAGCTTGCTCATGCCGCCGGGCTGTCCGAGCGGTGCAGGCGCATCAGCCCTTCCTGGGCCACAGATGCCACCAGGGTGCCGTCCTGACGATAGATGGAGCCGAAGTTCATGCCCCGGGAGCCACCGGCAAAGGGGCTCTCGCTACGATAGAGCAGCCATTCATCAATGCGGAAATCCCCGTGGAACCACATGGCGTGATCAATGCTGGCGCACTGCACATGGGGCTGCCAGAAATTCATGCCGTGGGGCAGCATGGCCGTCCCCATCAGCCCGAAATCCGAGCAATAAGCCAACAAGGCCCGCTGGGTCATGGGGTCTGCGTCGACAGAATCGACCACCTTGAACCAGACCTCCCGCAACGGCGGTTCCGGCTGGGAAGAAATCGGATCACGGGGGGTCACCGGGCGGAACTCTACCGGCCGGTCTTGCAGAAACGCCTCGCGATACTGTTCCGGCAACCGGGCCACCAGCTTCTGTCGGGCTGCCTCGTCATTCTCCAGACCTTCCGGACCGGCCACCTCCGGCATGGGCACCTGATGGGCAACGCCCTCCTCTTCAACCTGATACGACGCCGCCAGCGAGAAAATCGGCCGGCCATGCTGGATAGCGTTGACCCGGCGGGTGGTAAAACTCCTGCCGTCTCGAATGCGGTCCACGTCATAGACTATGGGTTTGGTGAAATCCCCGGCCCGCAGAAAATAGGCATGAAGAGAGTGCACCGACCGGTCCGTCGGCACGGTTTTCGAAGCCGCCAGCAACGCCTGACCGGCCACCAGGCCGCCAAACACACTCTGCTGGCCATTGGCCTGGCTCTGACCTCTAAACAAATTATTCTCAAGCTGTTCCAGATCAAACAGCGTCATCAGCTCCCGAACCGATGCATTCATAGACGTATCCTCAGCGCAAAACACAATCAATAACGGGTCATGGTAACCGCAAGCCCGCTAAAATTTGAGGTCAAATCACGAATCGGCTCAACCTGCCGGGGTTCTTCGCGGGCGCAGAGGCAGCCCAGGAAATTAACAACACCACTGTGGTCTCGTCCTCCTGCTTGGCACAACGCCAGAGAAAACATCACTTTTAGCGCTTGTTTGAACTGAGTCACACTGTTTACTATATGCACAAATAGACAAAGGGGGCGCCTAGATCGCCTTCGGGGGGACAATTCGATGTTTCAGCTTCTCCGCGGTGGCCTGGCGGCCATGGCGCTCTGCATGTTGCTTTTCTCTCAGGCCGTGCAAGCCACCGTTCCATCACGCCTGGTCATACAAGGCTATCTCAGCGATCGCTCCAGCCAGTTGCCCCTGCATGGCACCTACACTCTGACCACAACCCTTTACGATCTATCCGGGCGGACGACCGACTACCAGAATGATGGAGGGACCAACACCGATCCCCTCGGTCTTGGCGCAGTCCTCTGGACCGAAGACATGACCGTCAGCGTTGAGAACGGCCGATACAGCCTGGTGTTGGGTGATAGCGACAGCAACCCCCTGCCCGATGACCTGCTGGAAAGCAATCAGGTAGAACTGGGGCTGGCGATTAATGGCGACAGTGAAATGTCTCCGCGCCTTGTCGTCACCACCGGCAGCGTGCCCTATGCCCTGCAGGCCCGCGAAGCCGAGCAGGTCAACGGGGATATCACTCCGCGCACGGTAAGCGTCGCCGATCAGCTTTTGATCAATGAAAATGGTGAGTGGGTAGGGCCGGACAGCGGCTTGGTCGGCCCCAAAGGTGACACTGGTGAAGCCGGCCCCACTGGGCCCCAGGGTGATACGGGGCAACCCGGTCCGGCGGGCGCACCGGGCCCCCAAGGTCCACAGGGTGAAGCTGGACCACAAGGCATCGCCGGCCCCATTGGCCCCAAAGGCGAGACTGGCAGCCAGGGCCCCATCGGTCCTATCGGTCCCAAAGGGGATACCGGTAATACAGGCCCACAAGGCGCAGTCGGACCGCAAGGTATCGCTGGGCCCACTGGTCCTAAAGGCAACACTGGAGACCAAGGCCCCGCTGGACCCATCGGCCCCAAGGGCGATACCGGTGATCAAGGACCTCAGGGTGAAGCCGGACCGCAAGGCATCGCCGGTCCCGCAGGCCCAAAAGGCGACACAGGTAACCAGGGCCCTATAGGGCTCACCGGCATGACCGGCCCAGCCGGCACATTCAGTACCAGCAATGTAGCCCAGAAGGCCTGCACCAGTGCGACAAGCTGCCAATGTGACAGTGGCGTGGTACTGGCCGGTGGCGTTCAGTGTGCCAGCAATAGCTACATTACCAACAGCTACCCCAGTGCCGCCGGCGCCTGGAGCGGCAGTTGCGAAACCTGGCAGACTGGCGCGGCCGCCACGCCTACCGCCATTACCATTACTTGCGCGGTAGCCAACTAATGGCTATCACGCGACGGCAGTTTATCGCGGCTGGCGGCGCGGCCGGGATCCTGCTCAGCACACCCTTGGTCGCCGGCACCACGGCAGCCCGCGTGGAACTGGTCAGTGCAGCGCGGGCGATTGCCCTCGGCGAGAACCAGCGGCTGCAGATCACCGACCATGGCCGCCAAGCCCAGTGGTATCGCAACGGTAGCACCATCAGTCTAGACACCGGCGCTCCCCACGAAACCCGCATCGTTGCCGCGGCCCTGGATGGGGATAACGCTGTCCTGCTGGACCGCAGCCAGCGTCGGCTAAGCTGGTTCCGGCCCAACGGTAGCCAGGCCCGCCATATTGGTCTGACCGATCTGCAGGAACCTGCCGACTTTGTGCTCAATGGTGACCACGCTTTGATCGCAGATGTACACGGCCATCGCCTGATGCGACTGCATCTGCGCAATGAATCCAGAGTCTGGCTGCAAAGCGACCGGCCCCTGAATGGTCCCGCCTCTCTGGCCAAAACCGCAGAGCGCATCACCCTGCTCACCCTCGGCGATCGGCGACTGCACCACTTCACCCTGACAGGCGACAGCCTGGGCAGTGAAGTCAGCACATTAACCATGCCCAGCGGCTTGACCGCCGTGAACGACCAGCTATTGATCATGGATCGTTGCCAGAAGCAGCTCTGCTGGGCTGACCGAGCTACACCGGTACTGGCACTCCCCCAAACCAGCGCCCAGCAGCTGGCTCATCTGAGCTGGCAACCGGGCAGTAACCTGCTGATCAGCGTGTGAGGCCACTATGAGCGAACCTTTTATTGCTGAAATTCGCATCTTTGCGGGTAATTTCGCCCCTCGCAGCTGGGCCTTTTGCAACGGGCAACTCTTGCCTATCAGTCAGAATACCGCCCTGTTCAGCCTGATCGGCACCACTTATGGCGGGGATGGTCGTACCACAGTGGCCTTACCCAATCTGCAAGGCCGAGCGCCCGCACATCCCGGCAGAGGCCCCGGGCTGCCAAGTTATCGCCTTGGTCAGGTGGCCGAGAACAACCCGGTAGAGGTTGTACAGAACGTCACGCCCGACCGTAACCTGGGCAATAGCCAGACCACCCGCACTATCGCCGCCAAAATACCCGCTGGCGATCAGCGCCATCCTTATCTGGGTCTGAATTTCATCATTGCTCTGCAAGGGCTATACCCATCCAGAGGCTAGGAGTCTTTTACTGATGAGCGAACCCTTTCTCGCCGAAATCCGCATTTACGGCTTCAACTTTGCGCCCCGCGGTTGGGCCTTCTGCGATGGACAAATCTTGCCGATCAATCAAAACCAGTCCCTTTATTCTCTGCTGGGCACTACCTACGGTGGCGACGGCAGAACCAGCTTTGCACTTCCGGACCTGCGCGGCCGCACGCCCATGCATCCGGGAGCGGGTAGCATCAATCAGGGCACTAAAGGGGGAACGGCGAACACAACCGGGCCTGCCGATGATGGAGACACCCTGGACAGCCTGACCCTGGATCGCAATCTGGGCAGCACCTTGAATAACACCCTGGTTGCCACCCATGGTGCGCAGATGGATTCTATCGCGCTTAACTTTGCCATTGCCCTGCAAGGGCTTTTCCCAAGCAGAAGCTAGAGGCTCCTATGTCAGAACCCTTTGTAGGCGAAATTCGCATGTTTGCGGGCAATTTTGCTCCGCGAGGCTGGGCACTCTGCGATGGCCAACTATTGGCCGTATCACAGAATGATGCGCTGTTTTCCCTGTTTGGCACCATTTATGGCGGTGATGGCAGAACCACATTCGGTCTACCGGATTGTCGGGGACGCTCTCCGGTACACGCCGGCACGGGTCCGGGACTTCCTCAGGCTCGTCTGGGCGCCAAAAGTGGCAGCAATGCCAGTGGTGCCGTTGCTGCCACTACCAGCGTCAGCATTGATCGCGGCCTGGGGAAAACCCAACAAACCTGGCAGGCGCATTCGAACAACCAGGAATCGCTGACCCCCCAGCTCTTTGTGCACTTCATTGTGGCCCTGTTCGGCATTTACCCTTCCCGCTCGTAATGCACAGCTACCGTTTACGCCCGGCCAGTGACAACGACACACCGATGTTACTGGCCATCTACACCAGCACCCGCCAGGAAGAAGTGGCGCAGACCGGCTGGCCCCAGGGGCAGCAGGATGCCTTTTTGGCCATGCAGGCCAAGGCGCAGCACGAACACTACCTGCTGCATTATCCGGAAGCAGAGCGTCATCTGATTGAGTTAAGCGGGGAGACAGCCGGGCGGCTGTACCTGTCCGATTGGGAGCAGGAAATCCGCATCGTGGATATTGCCCTGCTGCCGGCCTTTCGTGGCAGCGGCCTGGGGTCACAGGTTCTCGCCGCCCTGCAGGCCCGGGCTCGCCGGGCCGGCAAGCCCCTGACTATTCACGTGGAAACCAATAACCCGGCACGACGGCTCTATGAGCGGCTGGGATTTGTGGAACAGGCAGACAAGGGTGTCTACCTGCTTATGCGCTGGCAACCTGACGATTGAACACCGCTTCGAAATGGTAGGTACCATCACTGGCGCCCAACGGCCCCACCGGTACCACAAACACCGATGTCTCACCAAGCACGTCGTTACGCATGACAGTGGCGCCCTGCTCCAATTGCACCTGCCCCGCAAACAACAGGGAGAAACATTCCCACCCCTCCGGCGAGATCGGCATCGTCACTTCCGCCAAGGTCAGGCTATCGCCATTTTCCAGCGTAAACGCCTGTCCTTCACAATCTTTCCATTGTTGTAATGTAATCATGCATCCTCCCCAATCAGACCGGCAGTCTAGCCGGCACTGACGGCACCGTCACCCTTGGCTACAATACGCACCCACCGAACACGCAGGACACGGGCTTTAATGAAGTTACTCCCCGACAGCAGCCTCTTCCCCACCGGCCGCGAGCACTATAAAGACTGGGCCGGGCTGGACAGCGGTAGCATGGCCGCCGTGCTGGCCGAACTGGCGCGCAGCCAGGATCACTTGTTTGTGGTGCTGGCTCCCAACAGTAGTCGCGCACAACACCTTGCCGACTCGCTGGAGTTCTACCTGACCGGTAGCGGGGATCAGGGCAACGATACGCCGGTGATGCTGTTTCCGGACTGGGAGACCCTGCCCTACGACCTGTTCAGCCCCCACCAGGACATCATCAGCGATCGCATCCGCGTGTTGCACCAGCTGCCCAGCAGTCACAAGGGCATCCTGGTGGTGCCAGTGAATACCCTGATGCAGCGTCTGGCCCCGCCACTGCATATCACTGGCAACAGCTTCCTGCTCAAGGTGGGCGACACCTTCGATATGGAAGCCACTCGCAGCCGCCTGGTGTCCTGCGGCTACCGACAGCGGGATAACGTTTATGAGCACGGCGAATTCGCCGTGCGCGGCGCCATCATGGATATCTTCCCCATGGGCGCCGATCAACCCTTCCGCATTGAGCTGTTCGACGACGAGATCGAATCCCTGCGCCTGTTCGACGCGGAAAGCCAACGCTCCACCGGCAAAGTGGATGACATCACCCTGCTGCCGGCGGCGGAATACCCGCTCAGCGCCGACGGCATCAGCCGTTTCCGCACCGCCTTTCGCGACACCTTCGACGTGGACACCCGTGGTGTACCGCTCTATCAGGATGTGTCCGACGGCCTGTCTGCACCCGGTCTGGAGTACTACCTGCCGCTGTTCTTCGAGAACATGGCCACGCTGTTCGACTACCTGCCCGACGATGTGCGGCTGGTGGAACTGGCCGAATGCCAAAGCGCCATAGAGCATTTCTGGGCCGATGTGGAGCAACGCTACGAATCCCGACGCCACGATATCCACCGGCCCATCCTGGCCCCCTGGAAACTGTATCTGCGCCCGGAAGAGCTGGCGGCGGCCCTCAAGCAGCATCCCCGGGCTCGCCAGGCAGACAGCACCACCCCCAGCAGTAACGCTATCCAGTTCGATGTGACCCGGATGCCGCCGCTCACTGCGGATGTGCGTGCCAGCAACCCTCTGGCCCTGCTGCACACCTTCTCCGACGCCCATCCGGACACCCGCATTCTGCTCTGTGCGGAAACCGCCGGCCGCCGGGAAGCCCTGCTGGAACTGATGCAGAAAATCGGCATCCAGCCGGCCCTGAAAGACAACTGGCCGGACTTCATCGCCCAGCCAGAGCGCTGGAGCCTGACCCGCGGCGAGCTGGATGCGGGCTTCTACGCCCCCGAACACGAGCTGCTGGTGGTCACCGAGAACGACCTGTATGGCGAGCGCGTACTGCAACGCCGGCGCCGTAAATCCAGCAGCGACGACGGCGCCGCCGAACAGGCCTTCCGCTCCCTGGGCGAACTGACCGAGGGCGCTCCGGTGGTACACATGGAGCATGGCGTGGGCCGTTATCTTGGCCTGATCCACATGGAGGTGGACCGCCAGCAACACGAGTTCCTGCTGCTGGAATATGCCGGCGGCGACAAACTCTACGTGCCGGTGTCCTCCCTGCACCTGATCAGCCGCTACGGCGGTGGCGATAGCGCCCCGCTCAACCGGCTGGGCACAGAGCAGTGGAGCAAGGCACGGCAGAAGGCCGCGGAAAAGATCCACGACGTGGCCGCTGAACTGCTCAACACCTACGCCCGCCGCGAAGCCCGCCAGGGCAAGCAGTTCGACGTGGACATGAACGATTACGAACGCTTCAGTGCCGGCTTTCCCTTCGAGGAAACCCCGGACCAGCAGGCTGCCATTGCCTCAGTCATTGCCGACATGCAGTCCAGCCAGCCCATGGATCGGCTGGTGTGCGGCGATGTGGGTTTCGGCAAGACCGAAGTGGCCATGCGCGCCGCCTTTGTGGCCGTGGAAAACCAGACCCAGGTGGCGGTACTGGTGCCCACCACCCTGCTCGCCCAGCAGCATTACGAATCCTTCACCGACCGCTTTGCCGACTGGCCGGTAAACATCGAAGTGCTGTCGCGCTTCCGCAGCGCCAAGGACAAGACCCAGGTGTTGCAGCGCCTGAAAGAAGGCAAGGTGGATATCCTGGTGGGCACCCACCAGTTACTGCAGGAAACCGTGTCTTTCAGCGATCTGGGCCTGATCATCGTGGACGAGGAACACCGCTTCGGGGTACGCCACAAGGAACGCCTCAAGCAGATGCGCGCCGAGTGTGACATCCTCACCCTCACCGCCACACCGATCCCCCGAACCCTCAACATGGCCTTCAGCGGCATGCGCGACATTTCCATCATCGCCACCCCGCCGCAGAAACGCCTGTCGGTGAAAACCTTTGTGCAGCAGCACAATGACACCACCATCAAGGAAGCCCTGCTCCGCGAGCTGCTTCGGGGTGGCCAGGTGTACTACCTGCACAACGATATCGACACCATGGAACGGACAGCTGCCGACATCCGCAAACTGGTGCCCGATGCCCGCATCGGCATTGCCCACGGGCAGATGCGCGAGCGGGAACTGGAAGCGGTGATGAGCGACTTCTATCACCGGCGCTTCAATGTGCTGGTCTGTTCCACCATCATCGAAACCGGTATCGACGTGCCCAGTGCCAACACCATCGTCATCGACCGGGCCGACAAGCTCGGCCTGGCTCAGCTGCATCAGCTGCGCGGCCGCGTGGGCCGCAGCCATCATCAGGCCTACGCCTATCTGATTACCCCCAGCCCCAAGGCGATGAGCAAGGATGCGCTCAAGCGACTGGAGGCCATCGAACAGGCCACCGACCTGGGTGCCGGCTTCATGCTGGCCAGTCAGGATCTGGAAATCCGTGGTGCCGGGGAGCTGCTCGGCGAAGAGCAACACGGCAACATCCACACCATCGGTTTCAGCCTCTACATGGAAATGCTGGAGCAGGCGGTGGAAGCCCTGAAACGGGGCGAACAACCGGACGTGGAAAAACCGCTCAGCGGTGGCCCGGAACTCAACCTGCGCATCCCCGCGCTGATCCCCGAGGATTACCTGCCGGACGTGTTCGGCCGCCTGACCCTCTACAAGCGCATTGCCGGCTGCAAGACCCGCAATGGCCTGAAAGAACTGCAGGTAGAGATGATCGACCGCTTCGGCCTGCTGCCGGAACCGGTGAAAAACCTGTTCGCAGTCACCGAACTGCGCCAGCAGGCGGAAAGACTGGGCATCACCCGACTCGATGCTCACGCCGGTGGCGGCAAGCTGGAGTTCGGCGAGCGTACCCCGGTGGACCCGCTGACCATCGTCAAGCTGGTCCAGTCCGGCCCCAACCGCTACAAGCTGGAGGGTGCCAATGCACTGCGTTTTGTGGAAGACAGTGAAACGCCCGAGGAACGCATCGAGGTAGTAGACGCCCTGCTCAAGCGCCTGGCAGCCCAGAGCATCAAGCAGGACACAGGCAGCTAATTCGTGAAAAACGACCGGCCAGGTGGTTAATCGTGAATTGGCGGTGTGAACTGGTTATAGTCGTTGAAATAAAAAATGACGTGGGTGCAATTTCCAGGGGACACGCCAGGTCCTAACCGGGACAAACAGGCGTAAGGAAATCACCGGACTCTCCGCCCTCAGCGGAGCATCCGACAGGCAGCAGGAGGGGCACGCCTCCGCGTCAGTATCAAGATAAGGCCTGCTCACAGGCCACCAGAGGAGATCCCGATGCTTCGCGCATTCGTTTTGGCTGTGCTGGCCCTCATGGCCACCCCTGTCATTGCCCAGAGCTGGTACAACGTTGAAGTCCTGATATTCGCCCGTGATCACGGCAGCAGCGAAGAAATCTGGCCCGCCGATTTGCAACCTCGCTACGCCCCGCGGTCAGTGACCATCGGCGCACCGCAAGCCAGTGAGTATGCCGACCCGGACGCCCTGTCCCGCGGCGCCTGGCAACCCCTGCCGGAAGACCAGACCGTGCTGCAATACATGATGGAACGCATGGCCGGCACCGGAGATTATCGCCAGCTCTACCACAAGGCCTGGAGCCAGCCCATTGGCGACAAGGGCAATACCTTGCCAGTGTATCTGAGCGGTGGTCAGACCCTGGCCACAGGGGACGGCAATGTGCCAGAACTGGAAGGCACCCTGCATTTCAGTGAATCGCGCTACGTCCACGTTGAGCCGCGCATCTGGTTCAATACCCAGAGCAATGGCCAACGTTTCTACGTGGATATCAACGAGAGCCGTCGCCTCACTGGCCATGAAGTCTATTACTTCGACCACCCCATGTTCGGCATGCTGGTGCGCATCACCCGCTAACGGCCTTCCATATTACTGCACCTGTAGGAGCGCCTCTCGAGGCGCTCCTACAACGACGACCCTACCGTGTGTTGTTATTCCCCCACCCCATAACGCCGCCTGTCAGAAATAACAGATCCGTACAGGCACACTGCCGTTTCCCGCGCTAAAGTAAATTCAAGGGCCCTACCCGGCCCGGACAATACGATCCCGAACGGGCCTACCCGCCCCACCGGGAAAGGAGCCGTTGCCATGTTCGCTACCCTCGAACAGACCGACGTCGCCGAACTCCACCAATTCCGGGATCCGGCAACCGGTCTGCGCGCCCTGATCGCCCTGCACTCCACCCGACTGGGCCCTGCCCTCGGTGGCTGTCGCTGTCTTCCCTACCCCGATGAACACACCGCCCTCAATGACGTCTGTCGTCTCGCCCGTGGCATGAGCTACAAGGCCGCCCTGGCAGGCCTGCCGCTGGGCGGCGGCAAGGCAGTAATCATGGAACCGGAAAAACCCTACAACCGGGCCGCCCTTTACCGTGCCTTCGGCGACGCCGTTAACCGCCTGGGCGGGCGCTATATCACCGCCATGGACGCCGGCACGGAAATCACCGATCTGGACCAGGTAGCCACCCAGACCCGCCATGTGTGGGGCTTTTCCGGCGACGGCATGGACCCGTCGCCCTATACCGCCCTGGGTGTATTCGCCGCCCTGGATGCGGGGATTCGCCACCGCTTCCAGCGCCATGGCGCCAGGGGCCTGCACATCGCCATTCAGGGCCTGGGCCATGTGGGCAGCCAGCTGGCCCTGATGCTGGCCCGGGCCGGTGCCCGGCTGACCCTGGCGGACCTGGACCCGCGCCGGGCCCACCGGCTGGCAGACCGCCTGAATACCCAGTGGGTTCCCGCCGACAGCATCTACGACGTGAACTGCGATATCTTCATGCCCTGCGCCCTGGGCGGCGTGCTGAACGCCGATACCATCCCCCGCCTGCAGGCCGGACTGATCGTGGGCGCCGCCAACAACCAGTTGGCCAGCGACGACGATGCTCAACGACTGCGCCAGCGCGACATCCTCTACACCCCGGACTACCTCAATAACGCCGGCGGCCTGATCTCCCTGGCCCTGGGCCACCGACAGGAGAGCCACAGCGCCATCCGCCACAAGGTACTCGGCATCGGCCGCACCCTCTGCCAGTTGCTGGACCAGGCGGACCAGAACCAGATCAGCCCTGCGCAGATGGCCGACCGGCAGGCAGAACAGCGTCTGCACGATGACACCGGCAAGCACGCCTGGAAAGCGGCCTAAAAGCCGCCAAGGAGGATGCCATGTTCACTTCCACTCCCTATGACATGCACCACCGCCTGCCGGACCTGCCGGAGAACACGGACTGGCCACGGCTGGTGGACGGCTACCGCCATATGGCGCTGATTCGCACCTTCGACAAGAAGGCGGTGAACCTGCAACGCACCGGCAAGCTGGGCACCTATGCCTCCTGCCTGGGCGCCGAGGCCATCGCCACCGCCGGCGGCATGGCCCTGCACGATAGCGACGTCTTCGTGCCCTACTACCGGGACCACGCCACCCAGTACCTGCGCGGCGTCCCGCTGTATCAGATTCTCCAGTACTGGGGCGGCGACGAGCGCGGTAACGCCTTCCCGGCGGATACCCCCGCCGCCCGCGACCTGCCCAACTGCGTTCCCATCGCCACCCAGCTCACCCAGGCCGCCGGCATCGCCACCAAGGCCAAACTGTGCCACGAACAGGCCGCCGTGCTGGCCACCTGCGGCGATGGCGCCACCTCACGGGGTGACTTCCATGAAGCCCTCAACGTGGCCGGCGTCTGGCAGCTGCCGCTGGTGGTGATGGTCAACAACAACCAATGGGCCATTTCCGTGCCACGCAGCCTGCAGACCGCCAGCGACACCATCGCCCAGAAAGCCGTGGCTGCCGGCATCGAAGGCTTCCAGGTGGACGGCAACGACCTGCCTGCCCTGTTGGAAGCGCTGGACTACGCCCTGGACAAGGCCCGCCACGGCAAGGGCGCCACCCTGATCGAAGCGGTGAGCTACCGGCTCAGCGACCACACCACCGCCGACGACGCCGGCCGCTACCGCAAGGCCAGCGACCTGCACGCCGCCTGGCAGCGCGAACCGGTGGCACGGCTACGCCAGGCCCTGGCCGACGCCGGCCACTGGGATGCCGGGCAGGAGAAGCAGTGGCTGGCCGAGTGCCAGCACCAGGTGGATAACGCGGTGGAAACGTACCTCAACCAACCGCCACAGCTGCCCACTGACATGCTCGACTATCTCTACGCCGAGCTGCCCGAGGCCCTCAAGGCACAACGGGCCGCACTGGCAACGCTCAGCCCGGAGCAAACGGGAGGCCACCATGCATAGCGCCCAACAACACCCGGACACCAGCGTACCGCTGAACCTGCTGGAAGCGGTCAACCAGGCCCTGCGCCACGCCATGGAAGCCGATGAAAACGTAGTGGTACTGGGCGAGGACATCGCCACCAACGGCGGCGTATTCCGGGCCACCGAAGGCCTGAAAGAGACATTCGGTTTCCGCCGGGTCATGGACACCCCGCTGGCGGAAAACCTGATCGCCGGCCTGGCGGTGGGCATGGCCAGCCAGGGCCTGAAGCCGGTGGCGGAGATCCAGTTCATGGGCTTTATCTACGCCGCCCTGGAGCAACTGATCAGCCACGCCGCCCGCCTGCGCAACCGCACCCGGGGCCGCCTGAGCTGTCCTCTGGTGATCCGCGCGCCCTTCGGCGGCGGCATCCATGCCCCGGAACACCACAGTGAAAGCACCGAGGCCCTGTTCGCCCATGTCCCGGGCCTGCGGGTGGTGATCCCCTCTTCCCCGGCAAGAGCCCATGGCTTGTTGCGCGCCGCCATCGCCTGCCCGGACCCGGTGCTGTTCCTGGAACCGAAACGGCTCTACCGCCTGCAACGGCTACCGGTGGAACTGGACGATGACCCTCTGCCGCTGGACCGCTGCTTCACCCTGCGAGCCGGCGAAGACGTGAGCCTGATCAGCTGGGGCGCCATGATCCACGAAACCCTGGCCGCCGCCGAGCAACTGGCCGAAGACGGCATCAAGGCGGAAGTGATCGACGTGGCCACCCTGAACCCTCTGGACCGGGACACCCTGATCGCCACCGCCAGCAAGACCGGCCGCGTGGTTATCGTCCACGAAGCCCCCCACAACGCGGGCTTCGGCGCCGAGATCGCCGCCACCCTGGCCAGCGACGCCCTGATGCACCTGCTCGCGCCCATAGAGCGCGTCACCGGCTACGACTGCCCCATGCCCTACTTCGCCATGGAACAGCACTACATGCCGAGCGTGGAGCGGATCGTGGCGGCGGCAAAGAAAACGTTGGAGTATTGAGAGAACGCTGACACGCAAAACGCTTCACGCAGGAACGCGGGTGGATCGTAGGAGCTATGCTCGCATGGCGAACCGCCCGACAGGGCGCCCCATTTATTCGCAAGCAGGTTCCCCATGCGAGCATGGCTCCTACAGTGAAAGCAGCGTGTTGTATGCCAGCGAACAACAAAGGAGCAGTCCCATGCCCTACTTCACCCTGCCCGATCTGGGCGAAGGTTTGCAGGAAGCGGAGGTGGTCGAGTGGCACGTGAAGGAAGGCGACACCGTGAAGGTGGATGACCTGCTGCTCAGCGTGGAAACCGCCAAGGCCATTGTTGATATCCCCGCTCCCCAGGACGGCATCATCGCCACCCTCTTCGTGGCCAACGGCGATCTGGTCCATATCGGCGAACCGCTGCTGGCCTTTGCCGGTGACGAGGGCAGCGGCAGCCAGACCGTGGTGGGCAACCTGCAAAGCAAGGAGGATGCGGAAAATCCGGACAGTTTCGTGGTCGGCGCCGTCCCCGACTCCCGTCCTTCCGGCGGCACTCTCAACAGCACAACCCCGGCCATCCGCGCCCTGGCCCGCCACCTGGGCGTCAATCTTGACCAGATCAAGGGCAGCGGCCCGGCAGGCAGTATCACTCTGGACGATGTGCAACAGCAGGCGAATCTGAAACACAGCCACGGCGACAGCACGCCACTAAAAGG
The DNA here is from genome assembly GCF_947258575.1 of uncultured Alcanivorax sp. Classification (GTDB taxonomy): domain Bacteria; phylum Pseudomonadota; class Gammaproteobacteria; order Pseudomonadales; family Alcanivoracaceae; genus Alcanivorax. The sequence goes on along the minus strand of NZ_CAMYIV010000002.1, from coordinate 99,454 downwards.
CGTGGCCCGCACCATGGCGAAGACCATGGCCAGCGCCGGGCAACAGGTGGTGCCGGTGAGCCTGTTCGATCAGGTCAGCGTCAGCCACTGGCCACAGGACAGCGATATTACCCTGCGCCTGATTCGTGCCATCGTCGCCGGCTGCCAGGCAGAGCCAAGGGTGAACGCCTGGTTCGACGGCGAGCATCTGAGCATGCGGGTGGTGGAAAAGGTGGACCTGGGGATTGCCGTGGACACCCCCGACGGCCTGTTCGTACCCGTGCTGAGGGACGTGGCCAACCGGGAACCGACGGACCTGCGCGAAGGGCTCAACCATCTGCGCCGGGATGTGGAACAGCGAAAAATTCCCGCCAAAGAATTACAAGGCGCAACCCTCACCCTGAGCAACTTCGGCACCCTGGGTGGCCGCTACGCCACCCCGGTGGTGGTGCCTCCCCAAGTGGCCATTGTGGGGGCGGGAAAACGCTTCACCCAACCGGGCATTCGCAATGGCGAGCTGTTTGAAGACACCCAATTACCGGTCAGCCTGACCTTTGATCACCGCGCTCTGAATGGCGGGCAAGCGGCACGCTTTCTGGCCGCCCTGCTGGCAGATCTGAGCCGCTGACACCGCCCACCGTAGGTTGGGTTGAGTGGAACGAAACCCAACCTACAGGGGAAGGTTATTCCGCCAGATCCACGTTGTGATAGACGTTCTGCACATCGTCCAGATCGTTGAGCATGGCCAGGAATTTATCGAACAGCTCCCGGTCATCGCCGCTCACCGTGGTGAAGCTGTGCGGAATGAACTGGATTTCATCCACCTCGAAATCGATCCCTTCGAAAGCACCGGTCAGCGCCTGGCGGGCCTTGGCATATTCGGTGTTGGGAGTGAATACCGTGAGCATGCCGTCTTCGCTCTCGATATCGGTGACATCCACATCCGCTTCCATCAGTGCTTCCAGCACCGCTTCTTCATCATCATGACGGAACACGAAAATGGCCGCATGATCGAACATGTGAGCCACGGTGCCCTGGGTGCCGATCTTGCACTTGGTCTTGGTGAACGCTACGCGCACATCACCGAAGGTGCGGTTGGGGTTGTCGGTCAGGCACTCGATGATCGCCATGCAACCGCCCGGGCCATAACCCTCGTAACGGGCCGGCGCAAAATCTTCACCGCCGCCGCCTTTGGCCTTGTCGATAGCTTTATCGATCACATGGCCAGGCACCTGATCTTTCTTGGCCCGGTCAATCAGACCACGCAGGGCCAGATTGGCGGATGGATCCAGGCCACCGGCCTTGGCGCACACATAGATCTCACGACCATAGCGGCTGTAAACCTTGGCTTTCATGTCCGAGGTTTTCGCCATGGATTCTTTTCGGTTCTGGTAGGCGCGGCCCATGGGATACTTGCTCCGAGATTGATAGTCAGCCGCAGATTCTAGGGGAAAAACGGGAAATTACCTACGCCCGGCGACTAACACCCCTCGACATCACTCCTGAAGTCTAATCGTTCAGATAATGCACCCCGGTCAACCGCTCCGATTCCTCCCACAACCGCTGTGAAACTGCTTGGTTGTCCGTGATCTTGCGGGCGAAGGCCGGGGCGGGATAGCCGCGTAATTCCATCAACTTGCCATCCGGGCCGTAATAGCCACCCGCCTCCACCGCATCGCTGGTGGCGGCCATGACACCGGGCAGGCAGCCCATCTGTGCAGACTGAGCCATTATCTTGTTGAACAGGCCACCACCGGGAACCGTATCCTGAAGGTGGGTAGCGGAATAGCCAGGGTGAGCAGCCATGACCCGGATGCCCGACCCTGATGCCTGCAGCCGACGCTGCAGATCCTTGGCAAAAATCAGGTTGGCCAGCTTGCTCTGACAATAGAAGGGCCAGCGGGAATAACGCTTCTCTGCATTGAGATTCCCCCACATCAACTTCCCGCCCCGATGAGCCAGGCTGGATATCTGCACAATCCGCGGATCGCTGGCAGTCTCGAGAAGCTCAACAAGCTGGCCGGTCAGCGCAAAATGTCCCAGGTGATTGGTACCGAACTGCATTTCGAAACCATCCCGGGTTCGCTGCAACGGCGGAGCCATCAGGCCTGCGTTGTTCAACAGCACATCCAGCCTTGAAAAGCGCTGCTTTACTGCATCGGCAAACGCCTTTACCGAGGCAAGATCTGCCAGATCCAGTGCCATGATCACCAGCCTGGCATCGGGCTGCAGGGCTTTCACCGCCTGCGCCGCCACGTTGGCCTTGTCCAGATTACGACAGGCCATGATCACTTCTGCGCCGTTACCAGCGAACAGCTTCACCGCTTCCAGGCCGATGCCGCTGTTGGCACCGGTTACCAGAATCGTCTTGCCGGAAAGATCCGTCATCATCTCCGGCCGCCAGGTTGATTTGCCCATGAGAGAACCCTTTCCTGTCGTTGCGATGCAAATGATTGTGCACGGCACCGGAGACTACCACCCCTTCCTGCTGGGCCAATCTTGTGACGGCATGCAACGCAGGCAAACCCCCAGACCAACGTGAAACGGACGACTACTGAATTCTACAGGACCCTCACTCAGCATCAGTGGTATGGTTCCGTGCTTGTTTTGACCGACCGGTGGCAGCTGTCTTGGCCACCGGGCACATCGACTTACAGGGAGATCAGCACGTGGGCAAGAAGTATGACCTGAATGGCAAGGTGGTTCTCATAACCGGTGCAACCGGCGGGATTGGTGCGGCGAGTGCTCGAGCACTCTACGCAAAAGGGGCCAATCTGGTGCTGACCGATCTATCCCAGCAGTCTCTGGACTCACTTGCCGCAGAATTTGATGTCACCCGCGTGCTTTCCCTGCCCCTGGACGTAACGGATGCCAGCGCCTCAAAAGCCGTGGTCCAGCAAGCCGTAGAGCACTTTGGCCGGCTGGATATCGCTTTTGCCAACGCCGGCATTGCCTGGCGAAACAAGCCGGCGACCATCGCCAGCTGCGATGAAGCCGAATTCGAGAAAATTATCGATGTGGATCTGTTCGGCGTCTGGCGCACCCTGCGTGCGGCCCTGCCGGAAGTTCAGCGTAATCATGGCCAGATTGTCATCACCTCCTCGATCTATTCGTTCGTCAACGGCATGGTCAATGCCCCCTACGCCGCCTCCAAGGCAGCCGTGGAAATGCTCGGCAGAGCCTTGCGGGCTGAGCTGGCCGGTACCGGCGCCAGCGCCAGCGTGCTCTACCCCGGCTGGACGGCAACGCCTATCACCGAGCTGGCCTTCGGTGGCCATGCCACCGCTTCTGAGCTGATTGAAAGCGCCTTCCCAGCCGTACTGAGAAAACAGGTACAACCCGAGGAAATTGCCACTGCCCTGGTTGCCGGCCTGACAACCCGCTCCGCCGCTATTATTGCCCCGGCCCGCTGGAAACCCTTGTCCATGCTGCGGGGGGTGATGAGCCCACTCAGCGATGCGCTGCTGGATCGCAGCGATAAAATTCACCGCCTGGTTAGAAACATCGAATCGAACCGCTAGCAAGGGCGTGACTCGACTCTTGCTGCCTCCTTGGGGGGCAGCAAGAGTCGAGTCGCGAGCGTTCCCTATCCTGTCCTGTGCAAAGCGTTGACTCCCCCGCCACCACTGGCATGATCGAGGTATCCCAGCCCGCAGTGCCAGCCAGGAGTCACCATGTCCAAGCCTGTCATCGCCGATATCAAACCGCATAAAACCGACCTCAAACCCGGTGAAACCTACTACTTCTGCCGCTGCGGTCGCTCCGCCAATCAGCCATTCTGCGACGGCTCCCACGCAGGCACCGGTATTACCCCTCTCGGCTTCGAAGCCGACAAGGACGAGGGCTACCTGTGCATGTGCAAGCACAGCGCCAACTTCCCCTACTGTGATGGCACCCATGCGCGATTCAGCAAGGATCAGGTGGGCGAAGAAGGCCCCGGCCCGGAGAGTATCCAGCGCGATGGCATGCCACAGCCCAAGGCCACCGCCGAGGAACCCAACGTGGCACTGATCCACGACCTGGCGGAAAACGGGCTCGATAAAGTCGGCCATCATGGCCCCATGACCGCCATGGGCGTCCCGAGAGACTGCCTGCCCAAATGGGATGACATCCAGATCATGGTGGCGCAGATGGCCACCCAGCCGCTGCTGGACGACCAGCCGGTGGGCACCGATCTGGTGATCGGCCCCACAGCGGACAAACCGCTAACGCTGGATATTCCCCTGATGGTCTCGGATATGAGCTTCGGTGCTCTTTCCGAAGAAGCGAAGGTATCTCTGGCACGAGGCGCGGAACTGGCCGGCACCGGCATCTGCTCTGGCGAGGGCGGTATGCTGCCGGAAGAACAGGCCGCCAACTCTCGCTATTTCTATGAATTGGCCAGCGCCATGTTTGGCTATACCGAAGACCATCTGAAGAAGGTGCAGGCGTTCCACTTCAAGGGCGGCCAGGGCGCCAAGACCGGCACCGGCGGCCACCTGCCCGCCAACAAGAACGTGGGCAAGATTTCCCAGGTACGCCACATTGCCGAAGGCCAACCGGCCATCTCACCGGCCACCTTCCGGGAGCTACATAGCAGCGATGATTTCAAACGTTTCGCCGACCGGGTGCGGGAGGTGTCCGGCGGCATACCGGTGGGATTCAAACTGAGCGCCAACCATATCGAAAGGGACATCCAGTTCGCCCTGGATGCCAGCGCCGACTACATCATCCTGGATGGCCGCGGCGGCGGTACCGGCGCGGCGCCCGCCATGTTCCGCGATCACATCAGCGTCCCCACCATCCCCGCCCTGGCTCGCGCACGCCGCTATCTGGATGACAAAGGCGCCAGTGACAACGTCACCCTGATAATCACCGGCGGCCTGCGCATGCCCATGGATTTTGTCAAAGCCCTGGCCTTGGGCGCTGATGCCATCGCCCTGTCCAACAGCGCCATGCAGGCCATTGGCTGCGTCGGCGCCCGTATGTGTAACACCAACCAATGCCCCGCCGGCATCGCCACCCAGAACGAGCAATTGCGAAAACGACTGGACGTGGACCACGCAGCCCAACGCCTGGCCAATTTCTTCCATGCCGCCACAGAACTGATGCAAGTCATGGCCCGCGCCTGCGGCCACCATCATCTGAATCAATTTACGCTGGAAGACTTGGCGACCTTTGATCGGGAAATGACCGCCTTGGCCGGTGTTCGCTATGGCGGAATCGGCTAGCGAGGGAAGATAACAGAGTGGGGAATTTCGACCATCGGTAAGCAATGTCTTACAAGCTAATCGCAAATGTAGGAAAAGGCGTACATTTATTTCGTGACCTCACAACCAGCGTCACTTATTTTTTCAAATAACAATATTTACCTTATCAATCAGTCTGTTAGAAAAAAATCGTTCGTTCGCTTCAGAAAACCGCCAACAAAGCCGGTCAACAGGACGTGATCGCAACATCAACTCATCCCTTGAAAGTCTCCGCCTGTCGCGATCCCTTTGCCCTGCTGGGCGTCCCGCTACTAATAATTGAGACATAGATCACTAACTGATGGCGATTAGCAGTTTTCGCCACTATTGCAGTAACCGGTACTACCGGATCTCGGATGGCACAAATGCAAACACAGCGTCTTGGATTTATCGGATTGGGAGATGACACGGTCAGTGCCTGTCTTTCCATGCTGAAAATCATTGATGGCCGTTCCTCAGTACACTGGAGCCAGGCAACACCCGCGATGGCGGATGTCCTCATGGTTTCCAGCCTGCAAGAGGCACAAACCAGCCAGGACGACCTGAGCCAAAAACCGTGTATCGTGATTTACCCCAGCTCTGAGGAAAAACCAGCATCCGCTTTTGCGCTGCCACACCCATTTCGAGTCATGCAGCTGCTCGATGTGCTGGATGAGGTACTGCGGTCTTTGGATACGTCATCCAATCATGCTGAGCATAATCGTGAAGTGTCTGAATCAGAAGGCAACTCATCACTACCTACCGTTGATTTTTGTGCCAGTTTATACCGGGTCATCAATAACAAGGGATCGACTGAACTGTACAGCAGCCAAAGTCCGGAAGGCCTTTTGCTGGTAAAACCCGCAAGCCACCGATTTTACGCACGGCCGGCATTGCTACACGCCCTGTCCGCGGGCCCGGTGTCTTTTAGCCCGTTAAGCCCCAGCAGCGAACCAGTTTCCGAGGGCATGGTGCCTCGGCCATTGTTTGAGCTCGCCTGGCTAACCGGTGCCAACCATTGCAATGCCCTGTTGCCTTGGCTGGATGAAGACAGCCATTTCAAATTGAGCCGTTGGCCCAGTGCTGCAGCGTTGAACAAATCCCGGCAATTGCTCTCCTTATGTGCGCTGATGACCCGCCGTGCACTGACACTTTCAGAGCTAAAGACACTTTCACATTGTGATGACAAAGCGCTTTATCACTTCATCAATGCTTGTGAAATTAGCGGGTTATTGGTGAGTCAGGTGAGAGCCCCCTCTGCTATAGCCCCATCAGTACAAGCCGGCGCGGAGCACCATCGCCTCGGAGGGATGATCAAAGGCCTGAGAACACGTCTGGGATTGAGCTGAAATAATGACAAGCAACGAATTCAAAATCCTTTTCACCGGCCCGATGGGCGCCGGTAAGACTACGGCAATCACTCAACTCAGTGATCAGGAATGTGTCTCCACAGATGTGGTTAACACTGATTTAGAGCAGTGCAACAAGGAAATGACTACCGCCGGTCTGGATTACGGTTATATCAGCCTGCCTGACGGTAGTGGCGTGCGCCTTTACGGCACACCCGGGCAAGAACGTTTTCAGTTCATGTGGCCGATCCTCGCCAACAACGCCGCAGGTGTCATTCTCTTGCTGAATGGCGAACACCCGGATCTGGAAGCTCACCTGGATCTTTATACCAACGCCTTTTCCAACAATGGGGAAACACCTCTGGTTATTGGTATCGGCCGGATTTCCAGCGATGACTTCGCGCGTATCGACCGGGTTACGGAAAAACTGGCAGCCAAACATCTGTTTGTACCAGTGATTTCCGTAGACGTCAGAGAGTGTGAAGACGTTCTGCTTCTGGTTGAAACCCTCCTCTGTCAGATCGAAGCCAACGAAATGGAACTGATGCAAGTATGAAAGACAGGAACCCCCTTAGCGATTCTGCCGTGGCAATGGCGCAGAAACAGCTTCACATCCTGCAGGACTCCACCCCGGGGATCACCTCTGCTGTACTACTGAGCAGTGATGGCTTTGAAATAGCCACGTTGGAAAACGATAAAGGGAAAGCCAGCCGGCTTGCCGCAATGGGTAGTTCTCTTGCAGCAATCAGCTCGGCAATAGCAAAAGAAGCGGGCATTTCTGAATGCAGCCGCATGATTGTGGAATCCGAGGAGGGCGTTGTGGCCGTGATGAAAGTGCCCAACTGCTCACCTCCCCTGGCATTGGCCGTAGTCGCCAATGACGCCTCCAAGCTCGGGCAACTGATCTGGGGCGCCAAAAACTGTTGTGCAGCTCTATCGGAATCACTAAAAGCAGCCAGTTAGTTCCCCTCTTTAGGGAAAATATAAAATAATAGGAGTAAGTTATGGGCAACGTTACTGAGAGTCTGAAAACCCTGTTGGAATCCGATGGTGCAATGTGTGCCGCTATTGTTGATTCAAACAGTGGCATGGTGCTGGGTCAGGATGGGACCGGACTGGATCTTGAATTGGCCGCCGCCGGCAACACCGAGGTGGTTCGTGCCAAGCTTAAAACCATGAAATCACTGGGACTCAAAGACACCATCGAGGATATTCTGATCACACTGGGAACCCAGTATCATATCATCCGCCCAGTGGCGAAAAATGAAGGTCTGTTCATGTACCTGGTGCTGGACAAGGGAAAATCCAATCTGGCGCTGGCACGGCGCAATTGCCAATCGGTTGAAGCTGACCTGAGCGTTTAACCATCACGTCGTGGGTATGGAGCAGCACCATTTCTGCTCCATACCCTACGTTTTTCCATGGCACGATGCCTTCAGACGACTTCCTGTGCTGATGCAAGTTTTGCCAGAATATCACTCCGCCCAATACATAATCCTGTTTCACTAAACCCGATAGACCTTGCTACACTCCACTCCCTTCCCCGCTGGAGACTGCAGCATGGCCCGCGTTGCACTCGATCTGCCTGAGCAATTCCTCTACACACACACCATCAATGTGCGCATGACCGACCTGAATACCGGTAAGCATGTGGGCAACGACCAGATGATCTCCCTGCTCTCTGAAGCCCGTTACCGATTTTTCTGCCACATCGGTTTCGACCAGTTCGATACCGACAAGCAGAGCATTGTGGTGACTGATCTGGTGGCCACCTACCAGGCAGAAAGTTTCGCCCAGGATGATCTTCAGTTCGAGGTTGGGTTAATGGACTTCAACAAGTACGGAGCAGATCTGATTTTCCGGGTCACCAAACAACCTTCCGGACGGCTGGTGGTGCTGGCCAAACAGGGTTTTGTGTTTTTTGATCATCAAAAGCACGGAGTCATGCCGGTGCCGGCTGCGTTCCGCGAACAGTTTGCCGACCTGGACTGAATCCGCTAACACTGGGCCAGCAAACCGCACTAACCAATGCGATGAGCTTGCTGCTCAGGGCAAGTCCAACAGCTCGGTCAGAAAGTCCTTCCACATCGGGTAGACCATAAAACGCCCAAGGCCCGGAAAGCTGCGTAACTGCACCCCGGGTAAATCCCCCGCCAGGCCACGAGCGCTACCGATGGAAATAATCCGGTCGTCTTCGCCGTGCCACTGCATGACCGGCATGGTGATCTTGCTCAAATCCACCTGCCAGGGATGCTGCATGCGCAGATACTCATCAATCATGATGCGCGCGCCCTGGAAATGACTGCGACGCATACATTTGATGGTTCGCTGCAGCAGATCCGGGTTAGCCAGCACGGCTTTGTCCTGATCGCACAATCCTTTGGCGATCATGGCGAAGAACTTCTCCGGCGCCTTCTGTACCCCCCGGATGCCTAATCGCCCTACCAGCACGAACAAGCGGGGGTCACGCCGAAACAGACGCAGAAACATGTTGTGTAGCGGGTCCAGCTTGTCCAGTTCGAAGTGCTCAATGGGGACAGTACTGGCCAACAGTCCGAGTCGATCGAAGATGTCCGGGTACAGGGCTGCCGCACACAGTGCATAGGCCCCACCCCCACAAAAGGCGGCCATGGGCGGACGATGCAACTCAAGATGCTCACATAACGCCAGAATATCCGGCCCGAAATCCCGGAACTCCATGTCCGCCTTGTAGGTGGATATGCCGTAGCCGGGGCGCACAATCATGATCACGCGCAGGCCTTTCTCGCGATACCAGTCATCAAAATAACTGTGATCCGGCAGCGCCGCCCCCAGGTTATCCAGCGTCAGTACCGGGCGGCCGTGCGGGTCACCATATTCGTACCAGCTCAGCACGCGCCGGTCCGGCAGGCTCAGGGTGTATTCCCGATCCTGCTGGATCTGCGGGAGTTTTGCCGCCTGCACCAGGGCATGCCCCATGGCGTGGCTGACCAGCTGTACCTGACTGTTGGCATTGAGTTTGGCCATGGTGGATTTGAGCTGGGTGCGGGCCGTGTGAATACTGACATTCAACAGCTTGGCGCTCTGGCTCAGATTGCCGATCTTGCACAGCAAGTGTAGTAGACGGGATTCCGCCTGGCTGATATTGAACAGGGAGCGAAGCATCTCCGGGGATGGTGTCACCACGCTGTGCCCGGCCAGCACCCAGACGATGGTGCGCAGCTGGGCAATGTTGCCCGGTGCATCAGATTTCTGCACCGGCAGACATAACAGGGACACCCCGTCCTGGGGAGAACTGATGAGCTGGGTTTCGCGACCCTCAGCCAACCGGTTGATGCGATCGAGGGCCTGTTTCAGCTCCCGGTCAGCAAACAACAGGGTGCCATCCTCGCACAGCTGCACCGGGCCATCCGCCAGCACCTGTCTGGCCACCGGATTGCATTCCAGTACCTGCATGCTGTTATCCAGCATCAGCATGGGCCAGGGCATCTGGTTATACATGGCATTAAGCACCTGGGTGCGATCTTCCAGGGCATGCATGTAGGCACTGCTGCGCACCGCTCGTTCCAGGTGGGCGATCAGTTGATCCACATCATTGGAGGATTGTCGGGGTTCCAGCGCCGTGCCAGTGTGGCCGGGCTGCGGGCGGTTATCGGTCCAGCCGGCGATGGTATCCAGCAACTCGACCCAGTCGCCGGGGGACAGCGCTGTTTCGTAGATTTTACCGATCAGCGCATCGTTATTGTTGTCGTCTTCCACTCAGTCTCGCCCATAGTCAGCAGTACCGATCATAGGAAGTGCCGGGAACCACGGCAAGCAGGCAAGCGACGACTGGCGACTATTCCCGCACGTCCGCCGGTGCAGCCCGGCGTTTGGCCAGCCAGCGCCAGACCAGACCATCCGGCCGCTGATGGCCCGTCTGTACGTAACGCAAGGCGTTAAGATGGCGCAGGCTCCATTGCATCTGATTATTGGCCTTGTCCGTGCCGCAAAACAGCAAGCGGTCACCGGGCTCCAGCTTTTCCTTTTCATCGGGCAGGAGAGTATTGCGGCCATTGCGACGCAGCATCAGGGGAATCGCATCAAGACAAGTGAGCCGATGCCGGGGACTACGACACAGATTGCCCAGGGTAACCGGCTCCCCCAGACGCAGAGCCAGGGTCACTGCGGGGGTCTCTTCATCGCCTATCTGCACGTGCCAGCTTTCCGGGGTGATCGTAGTCGTGATACCGGCCATACGCTCCAGCAGTTGCTCATTCCACCCATTGCCCTGCTGTTCCGCTTCCCGCAGAAACTCTTTCAGCAGAGGCGCATTGAGAACCGAAAGAAAACGACTGGCCACCAGAAAGCTGGTCTGCACCGGCAATTCCGGATTGACTGCCTGGAACAACAGACGGTTATGCAGGCGGTTTTGCAGTGCCACCATGTAGATACTGCTGTTCAGCTCACGAGCGGTCATCATCACTGACAGGTTATCGGCGTCGTCCGGCGTTGCCACCACCAGGGCGACGGCCTTGTCGATGCCCGCTTCGCGCAGGGTCACAGCCTCGGTGCCTTTGCCTTCCACGCTGCCCGCAGGCACATCCGGCTGATGCGGATGCGGGGTGACCACCACCAGTTCAATACCTGCCTCCTTGCTGAGCGCTTCGTAGACGGCGCGACCGAAGGGACCAAAACCACAAAGGATCCAGCGGCCTTGGGGAGGCATGGGCCTCTCAGGCAGGGCGGCGTCGGGCAGAGAGGTAAGCCAGTCGTACACCCGGTGAGTATCCGGCTGGCGAATACCCAGCAACAGCCGCCGAGCAAAATCCTGATAGGGATTAACCACCAGGTCGGTGCCAAAGGACAGCATGTTGTTGGCGTTTTCTTCGCTGCCCGCGCGGCAGAACACCTGGCTGTGCTTGTTGAGCAGCTTTACCGTGGTGGCAATTTTCAGATTGGTGTGATTATTGTTGGTCACTGCCAGCACACCGCGACATAACGGATGTTTGAGCCCGGCCTTGACCAGATTCCCGGGGATTTCCGCATCCACGGTAAAACCCGGCACATACAGCCCCTGATCCTTGATGCGCAGGGAATCAATGGCTTCCGGGTCCTTGTCGACAATGACTACCCGCATGCCACGGCTGAGCAAAGAGCGGGTCAGCAACTTGCCAGTATCGCCATAACCGCAGATCACATAGAAAGGTTCACGAAACCGCCGCAAGCTGCGCTGCAGCTGCACCCGGCTCAGTTCATGACGAAAACTCTTGTCCTGCAACAGGGAAATGATGATGCCCACGGAATACAGCCAGGAGAACACGGTCAGATAAATACTGACCATGGTCCACATGCGCTGGCCACCGGAAAAATCGTAGGGCACTTCGCCAAAGCCAATGGTGCTACCGGTGTAGCTGACCACGTAGAAGGCTTCGAAAAAACTCATCCGCCAGGGATTACCCTGATCATCAACGCCGGGAATCAGGGTGAAACCCACCGTGGCGATGCTGTAAGCCACAATCAGCACCACCAGCGGCACACGCATGCGCCGCAGGATCATGGGAACGACAGAAGGCATGGCTATTATCGCTGCAGGGTGATGGTTTCCACCGTCAACAGCACGGCGGATACCAGGTTTGCCAGCAGAGCACCACCTGACAGGGAAACAATGGACGCCATTACCGCCGGCGTCAGCCCGACTTCAAGCACATGCACCGCTACCGCCCAAACGATGGCGGCCACGATTAACTGCAGATCTGCCACCAGGGAGGAAGCCAACAACACAGCACCAATCTGCGTGCGTTCGCCGAACTTGAGCACAGTCGCTATCAGGCTGACCACCAGTGCCGCAAACAACTCATAGACGTCATGGTGTTGCGGGTTATCAATCTCGCCGTAGAAGAACCCGAAGTTAAGCGTCAGCGCAAGCAGAATGAAAAAACCAAAAACCACCTTCTCGAGGTTCATCATGCATCCTTGTTTTGCCCGAGGTGTTGGCGATCATTGTGGCAGGGAATGGACTGGTGGGCTACAGGCGTGCCACAGGATGACTTACCTACAGAGCTGAGCGCGCACTACTGTTTATTTGCAACTCCCGGCGGTAAGGCCATGTATTTCACCGGGCTGGCAACTCTACAACGCCAACCCCGTGCACCAACCGCTGGCCCAGGCCCACTGGAAGTTAAAGCCACCGAGCTGACCGGTGACATCGAGGACCTCACCAATGAAGTGCAACCCCGGTACGGCATTCACTTCAAAGGTCTTGGAAGAGATAGCGTCGGTGTCGACGCCGCCAAGGGTCACTTCGGCGGTGCGGTAGCCTTCAGTGCCGGATGGTTTGAACTGCCAGCCCTTGAGGGTGGCCGCTACATTGGCCAGGCGCTCGTTGCTGAACTGCTGCAAGTTGCCCTGCCAGCCGAATCGCTCTACCAGTGCCCCGGCCAGCCGCTGGGAAAAATACTGCCGCAGCCAGCGTTCCAGGCCGCGATTCGGATGCTGGTTGCGCTCGGCCACCAGCTCGGCGAAAGGATCGGCCACGGCGGGCAGCCAGTCTACGGTCACCGGTTGGCCCGGTGCCCAGAAGCTGGAGACTTGCAACATGGCCGGGCCGGACAGGCCCCGGTGAGTGATCAGCATGGGCTCGGCAAAGCGGGCGCCGCCGGCCTCCGCCACTACTTCGGTGCTGATGCCGGACAAGGCAGACAACCAGGCTTTGTCATCCGGTTGCAGGGTAAACGGCACCAGCCCGGCACGGGTGGGCAGCACATTGAGCCCGAACTGTTCGGCAAGCTGATAACCGAAGCCGGTGGCCCCCATGGTGGGAATCGACAGGCCGCCGCAGGCCACCACCAGTTTCGCGCAACGGATGACGCCCGAAGAGGTAGTAAGCACAAAGCCCTGCCCTGCCCGCTCCACCCGGCGAATCTCGGTCTTCAGGGAAATGTCCGCCCCGGCCCAGTCACATTCGGTGAGCAGGATGCCAAGTATTTCCTTGGAGGATTCCGCACAGAACAGCTGCCCAGGTGCTTTTTCCACATGGTCGATGCCGTGGCGCTCCACCAGCTCCACAAAGTGCCAGGGGCTGTAGCGCTTGAGGGCGGATTTGCAGAAATGCGGGTTGGCGGAAACGAAATGTTCCGGTGTGGTGTTCAGGTTGGTGAAGTTGCAGCGACCGCCGCCGGACATGAGGATCTTCTTGCCGGCCTTGTTGGCGTGGTCCAGCAGCAACACCCGGTGACCCTGATAGGCGGCCGTAGCCGCACACATCAGTCCAGCCGCGCCGGCGCCGATAACGACGATATCCACTTCTGTACTGACTGCCATGGAGCCCTCCGGTTACCGGCCGCAAGGATAGCGGGGATCAGAGGCTGAGGCCATCGCAGTTGAACGGTGAATGTCGCCGACGGCTAATCCGCCCACAAAGCGTGGGGAATTCGGGTTTAGTGATTAGCGGATGACGGAGACTTCCGCAGTGGTGGTGTAATTTTCACTGCTCGAGGGTACCGGCTGGGCGCCGTTGGCAACCTGGATATCAGTGCGATAGCGGCCACTGGCCATCTGTTGATCGGCGGGTACCAGCCGGGCGGCTGGCTGTTGCTGGCCCAGTGGCGGGCGGTTTTCCACCTCACCGCTACGGCTCACATCACTACTGTCTCCATAGCAACCGGCCAGTGAAACCAGACCGGCCAGCAACAACATTGGTGCTTTCATGCTTCCCCCAGACCGCTTTGCCAGCGGTTTTCTTAATTCAATAATTTGCATTTATACGGCACAGGGGCGGCGCTGTACAGCGCCAGCGGGCAAAGCCCGCTAGCGTTGCGGCTGGCCACCATCGCAGGGTGAAGATCGCCCGCAGGCGGGGCCCTACTGGTTCAGCTCCTGATCACTGAACATATCCGCGAACAACGGGGAGGTAAGGTAGCGTTCGCCGGAGTCCGGCAGCACCACCACAATGGTCTTGCCGGCGAATTCCGGCAACAGGCTGATACGGTCTGCTACGCACATGGCTGCGCCGCAGGAAATACCGGCAAGGATGCCCTCTTCCTGCATCAGTTTGTGGGCCCACTCCATGGCGTCTTCGTTGCTCACTTGCTCACAGCGATCCACCACCGACAGATCCAGGTTCTTCGGCACAAAACCGGCACCGATGCCCTGAATCTTGTGGGGGCCGTGGGTGGGTTCTTCGCCTTTCAGTGCAGCAGTGATCATGGTGGAGGAGTCCGGCTCCACCGCAATGGAGGTTATGGCCTTGCCTTTCTGGTTCTTGATGTAGCGGGACACCCCGGTGATGGTGCCACCGGTACCCACGCCACTGACCAGCACGTCGATATCGCCGCCGGTGGCGTCCCAGATTTCCGGGCCAGTGGTTTTCTCGTGGATTTCCGGGTTGGCCGGGTTGTTGAACTGCTGCAGCATCAGGAATTTTTCCGGATTGTCGCTGACCAGTTCCTCGGCTTTGGCGATGGCACCGGGCATGCCTTTGGCGCCGGGTGTCAGCACCAGCTTGGCGCCCAGAGCCTTGAGAATTTTACGGCGCTCCAGGCTCATGGTATCGGGCATGGTCAGGGTCAGGTCGTACCCCCGCGCCGCCGCCACATAGGCCAGGGCGATGCCGGTATTGCCGCTGGTGGGTTCTACCAGAGTCATGCCGGGTTTGAGCTTGCCGCTTTTTTCCGCATCCCAAATCATGGAGGAACCGATACGGCACTTTACGCTGCCTGCCGGGTTGCGTGATTCCAGCTTGGCGAGAATCTTGCCCTGGCTGATGCGGTTGATTCGCACCAGCGGCGTCTTGCCAATGGTTTCGCTGTTGTCCTTGTAGATTTCGGTCATGGTTGCCTCTCCTGAATCGGCTGATACTGCTTCCTATTGCGGCTTTTCCTGCTTTTTCAACCGCCGGCTCCAGCGCTGGCGGGCATAGAGTCGCAGGTCTGCCACGTGATCGGTTTCGTCCATGATCTCACGGCCGAGAATACTTTCCAGGATATCTTCCAACGTGATCAGCCCTACCCAGGTGCCGTGCTCGTCATAGACCACTGCCATGTGCTGGCGCTGGGCCAACATGGCGTGGAACAGCTTGTCGATCCCCATACCCGTATGGACCAGCGGCACTTCATGGGCCAGCACGCTCATGGTCTGCTCCGGGTCGCAGCCCAGCAGGTCGGATTTGTGGATATAACCTTTGCCCTCGCCTTCCTCCGTCATCACCGGAAAACGGGAAAAAGGCTGGTCTTTCTCTTTTTCCAGAAACTCGGCCACGGTCATCTCCGGGGTCACCGTTCGGCAAACCGTACGCGGGGTCATGATAGTGCCGACCTTGATGTCGTGCAGGCGCAGGACGTTCTGGATCACCTGGAATTCGTTGTCGTCCAGGGCATCCTGATCCTTGCCCATGTCGGCCAGGGCGCGGATTTCCGCGCGCACTTCCACATCGTGCTCGCCACCCCCAATGCGGCTGGTAATCAGCTTGGACAGCCACACAAAGGGCATCAGGGCAATCATGATGAACTGGAGAACCGGCGGCAGCATAGGCGCCAGGGCGCGCCAGTATTTGGCACCGATGGTCTTGGGGATAATTTCCGACAACACCAGAATGGCCAGGGTCATCACCGCAGAGGCCGCGCCCAGCCAGGCTTCGCCAAACACCACTGCCACCTGGGCGCCTACCCCGGTGGCACCGACGGTATGGGCCACCGTATTGAGGGTGAGAATCGCAGACAAGGGTTTGTCGATATCGTCCTTGTAGGAGCGCAGTGTCTCGTAGAGCTTGGGCCGGATTTCCCGCAGCCCGGCGATGAAGCTCGGGGTAATCGACAATAACGCCGCTTCCAGAATCGAGCAGAGAAAGGAGAAGCCGATGGAGACGGCGGCGAAGATGATCAGCAGGGTCACTGTGCGAAGCTCCTTCCGAAAGCCGCTGGCAATCAGCGGCCGTTATAATCAGGCTGTGTAGCTACCGGCAAAATCCGCCAGCACCCGGCACACATTGGCCATGCCATCGTGAATCACCGCTTCGATTTCCGCCATGGTGATCTCATGGCTGGATTTGCCCGCTGCCGGATTCACCACCAGCGACAGCATGGCATAGGGCAATGCCAGCTCCCTGGCCAGCACCGCCTCGGGCATGCCGGTCATACCGACGATGTCGCAGCCGTCACGCTCCAGGCGAAGGATTTCGGCGGCGGTTTCCAGTCGTGGCCCCTGGGTGGCCGCATAGCAGCCGCCGTCGTTCCACTTCAGCTCCGACTCAGCCAATTTTTCCTTCAGGCCATTGCGCAGGGCGCTATCGAACGGCCAGCTGAAATCCACATGCACCAACGGCTCCGCCGGGTCATCGAACAGGGTCATCTCCCGGCCCCAGGTGTAGTCGATAATCTGGTCTGGCAACACCAGGGCGCCGGTGGGAGCCAGGGCAGTGATGCCGCCTACCGCGTTCACCGCCACAATGGCGGAGGCCCCCGCCTCTTTGAGAGCCACCAGATTAGCCCGGTAGTTCACCTGATGAGGCAGCAGTACATGGGGGTCCCCATGGCGGGCCAGGAACAGCACATTCTGGCCATCCAGCTCCCCCTCCACCACCGCAGCGGACGGATCGCCGAAGCGGGTGGAAATCGCCTGTCTGCGGATAATGCGCAGATTATCCATGCGCGTCAGACCCGTGCCGCCAATAAACGCCAACATACTCAGTGTTCCTTTACCGCGTAGATCCCCGGCGCATTACGCCAGAAACCCTTGTAGTCCATGCCCATGCCGAAAAGATAATGATCCGCCGCTTCCAGGGCCGTGAAATCGGCTTTCAGGCCCGGCTTTGCCTTGCGGTCATGCTGTTTGTCCACCAGCACACAGGTCTTCACCGAGGCCGCACCCTGAGCCTTGCAGGCGTCAATGATGGACAGCAAGGTGGTACCCACATCAAGAATGTCATCAACAATCAGCACATCTCGCCCGGCCAGGCTGGCATTGGGGGTGACAATCCATTCCACATCCCCCCCCGTGGTTTCACCCAGATAACGGCTGGCGTGCAGGTAATCCATCTCCAGCGGAATATCCAGGCGCTTGACCAGCTCGGCAGCGAAGATCATTCCTCCGTTCATGATGGTCAGCATCACCGGCACCTTGCCTGAGTAGGCGTCGGTGACCGCGAAGGCCAGCTTGGCGATGGCTTCCTGAACCTGGTCAGCAGAATGCAGCTCGATGGCCTCGCGGCGCACCCGCATCAGTTCCTGTTGCAGTTCCTCAGCGATGGACATGCTGTGCGTCCTCAGTGTTGTCGTTTTCCAGGCCCGTGGCGGGGTGATCGTCGTTGTGGCTGACAAGATGCAGGGTGCGAGTGGGGAAGGCAAACTCCGCCCCGTGCTCGTTGACGATGGCCATGATCTTCATCAGCACATCCTGCTTGATCTCATGGTAGCGCACCCACTGAGTGGTCTTGGTGAAGGTATAGATAAAGAACTCCAGGTGCGACGCGCCATAGCTGTCGAAGTTGACGATCAGGGTACGGCTGTCGGTTTCCAGCTCTTCGTGGTCGATCAGCATCTGTTTCACTTGCGCCACAATGCCCGGCATTTTCTGCCAGTCGTCATAGCGGATACCGATCTTCTCGTTGATACGACGGTTAAACATGCGTGACGGGTTTTCCAGTACCACCGTGGTGAACATGGCATTGGGGATATACAACGGACGCTGATCGAAGGTGCGGATACAGGTCAGCCGCCAGCCGATGTGCTCCACGGTACCTTCGATAGAACGGTCTGGTGAGCGCACCCAGTCTCCGATGCGGAACGGCTTGTCCAGGTAGACCATCATGCCGCCGAAAAAGTTGGCGAGCAGATCCTTGGCGGCAAAGGCCACCGCCATGCCACCGATACCGCCAAAGGCAAGCACCCCCGACACGCTGTAGCCCATGGTCTGCAGAATGATCAGCAAGGAGGTGATGATCACCGACACTCGCAGCAACTTGGCGATCGCCGCCGCCGTGGACTGATCCATGGGTTTACGCATGCGCGATGGGTCGATCAGGTTTTTCTCCGTGTAGGAGATAAACCGGTTGAGGAACATGGCAATGATGATGATGAAGGCAATCTGCCGCACCTTGGGAGCCAGATCGAACAATTCATTGGCTTGCTCGGTCACTGCCTGCAACAGCTCCACGGAGATCGACAAACCGATGACCCAGAACACCAATCGCAGGGGAATCCGCGCCGCTTCCAGCAGAGCATCGTCCCACAGGGTTTCCGTCTTGTTGATCAACCGGTCAAGCACATCAATGACGCGCATCAGGATAAAATTCACCGACACCGTACATAGCACGATGATGAACAATTGAGTCAGCCAGATATCCGTGGGGGTCTCCACGTTCGGCCATTGCAGCAGTTGGTTCCAATCCCAGTTCATGTGAGTCCTTAGCGAGGTTCAGTCAATGCCGCCGCCAACTCCGTGGCAGCGTGTCGTTTGGTGGTTTCCATGGGGCGGCGTGGGCGGGCACGAAGACCGCTGGCCGGTACCTGGCCACTGAAAGGCGTCGCGGCGAGAAAATCCAGCACCTGTTCTGCCCCTGGCCGGTTATTGCAAGCCAGCACCATGTCGCATCCGGCCTCCAGCGCCGCCCTGGCCCGCTCCGCATAACCGCCCACGCCGTGGGCACCGGCCATGGACAGGTCATCAGAGAAGATCACGCCGCGAAAACCCATTTGCTCGCGCAAGCGGGTCTGTAGCCAGTAGCGGGAAAACCCGGCGGTCTGGTTTTCCACCGCACTATAGATCACATGGGCAGGCATGATGCCGTCCAGTTTCTGGGCCAGGGCCACAAAGGGACGCAGGTCCGCCGCTTCAATCTCGGCCAGCGGCCGCGGGTCCACCGGCAGCTCCAGATGGGAGTCCGCCACCACATGGCCGTGGCCGGGAAAATGCTTGCCGGTGGCAGCCATGCCGGCGGCGCTCATGCCGTCGATAAAGGCACTGGCCAGAGCGATCATGGCATCCGCATCGCCATGAAAGCTGCGGTCACCGATTACCGTGCTGGTGCCGTAGTCCAGATCCAGCACCGGCGCAAAGCTGAGATCGATATCCAGCTCGGTCAGCTCAGAGGCCATCAGCTCACCGAGAAGCGTGGCTTCCGCCATCGCAAGCTGCGGGGCCTGGTCGTAGCGACGCCCCAGTGCGGCCATCGGCGGCAGGCGCACGAAACCGTCACGGAAACGCTGTACGCGCCCCCCTTCCTGGTCCACGGCGATCAGTATCTCCGGGCGCACCGCGCGAATCTGGCGAATCAGTTCAGCGAGCTGCTGCCGATCCTGATAGTTACGGGTAAAGAGAATCAGCCCACCGGTACCCGGGTGACTGAGCAAGTCTTTCTCCACATCGCTGACCTGGAGGCCTTCCAGATCAAGCATCAACAGGGGGGAAACGGATGGCATGGCAATCCTGATTATTCGGTAATGGTGACAGCGGCGCCCACTGGCACCTGATCGAAGACGCGAATCATATCCGCATTGCGCATGCGTATGCAGCCATGGGATGCAGGCGTGCCCATGGGCTCACTGTCCGGTGTGCCGTGAATATAAATAAAGCGCCGGAAACTATCCACGTCACCACCCAGATTGTGACCGGGTTCCATGCCCCCCAGCCAGAGAATACGGGTGAGCACCCAATCGCGCTGGGGATGCTCACGGACCTTGGCCGTATCGCAGATTTCGCCGGCGAATTTGCGCCCGCTGAACACCGCACCTTCCGGCAGACCCTCACCGAAACGGGCCCGCACCAGATGCTGACCCAGCGGTGTGGCTTCGCTGCCCATGGCCTGTCCTGCCCCATTGCGGGCAGTGGACACGGGAAAACGCTCGGTGCGCTCACCGCGCAGTTCCAGCCATTGTTCAGAGAGGTTGATGATCAGTTCCATACCATCCTTTTGTAGGCGCTATGCGTGCAGGGCGAAAAACCGTTTGGCCGCAGGAATGAGCCAGTTAGAACATTACCTTCGCTACGCTCAGTTCGCCATGCAAGCATAGCTCCTACAGAAAAGCGGGTTATTCCGGCACATCCGCCTGAATGCCGCCGACCAGGAACGGCAGCAGCCGCCGGGTGATATCCGCGGTGCTCACATCCAGGTCGAAATCGGCCTTGCTGATGGCCTGCAGGGACTGCATGCCGGACAGGGTAAAGATCACGGCGCCCAGGCTGAATTGAACACGCCAGAACAGCTCCATGGGCGGTACGCTCGGCACCGCCCGCTGCAAGTGCTCCTGCAGGCGTTTAAAGACAGCGCCGTAGTGTTTGTGCAGGTAGTCACGCAAGTGCCCCTGAGGCTGACTGTAGGCCTGCCCGGAGAGACGAAAGAAGATGGCCGCGCGCTGGGGATCTTCCGGGTGGGTCCCCAGGGCCAGACGAAACACGATGCCGAGCACATTTTCCGGCGTATCCGGAGTACCGGTCGCTTCCATTTCATCCAGCTTGGCACCGAGCGCCGCACTGAACGGCGTCAGAAAGCGTTCGAATACCGCCTGTATCAGCGCTTCCTTGGAACCGAAATGGTAATTCACCGCGGCCAGGTTTACCCCGGCCTTGCTGGTTATGGCACGCAGACTGGTCTCCGCAAAGCCCTTCTGGGCAAACAATACCTCTGCGGTATCCAGAATCCGGTCTACCGTACCCGCCTGTGCCATGCGCCCTGCCCTGTGTTCAAAACATACGTTTCAAACATACGTTTGGGTCTGTAGGGGGTCAAGGGATGATTCCAAGGCCCACTGTAGGAGCGTCGCTGGCGGCGCGATTCCATAGATCAGGCTACCGCGCCGCCAGCGACGTTATTTACTGCGCTCACCTTCGGGCCAACCTGCGGTCGTTGCTACGCTCCTACGGAAAGCTTAGAAGTAATACACCACTTCCGCCTGGATGAAATCCGAACGACTGACCGGGCTCAGGCCCGGATTTTCCGCCCTGCCCTGCAGGGCTGACAGGTACAGTTCCGAGGCGGAGAGAGGTTTCGCAGTATTAGTATAAAAGCGGGCCTCCAGGCTGGCCTTGAGGTTATTGCCGAAGCGGCGGCTGGATTCCAGATTGATGGCCTTCTCGTCATTCTCCAGATCGTAGATCACACCGGCGAGAATCTCCGTGGAGGCCACATCGTTGAAGGTGAACCGGGTCGCCAACAGTACATCGTCCTGAAAAGGCGACGCCAGCAACGCATCCCGGTCTTCCCACAGGTATTCGAGCAACCAGCCCAGGTCCGCGGCACTGTCGAAAACGCCCACCTGGGTATACTCGAAGCCGCCGTCCAGGGCGCTGAAGCGATCGCCTTGGCCAGAGCGAGTGATGGCCTCCAGCTTCCACAGCCAGCCGCTGTTCAGGTACTGCAGCTCCAGACCAGTCTGATCAATCACGTTATACAACGGTACCAGTTGCGGATCGCTGCCGGCAGGCAGGCTGCCGGTGAGCAGCAGAGCCTGCAGCTCTTGAGGGCTAAGCGCTTCGGGAAGCAACAATGGCTCGCGGCTGGTGCCGGAGAAATGTGACAGGGCCAGCTGCAGGCCATTGTTGAAATACTGCTGGTAGCGAAATCCCACATCCACGCGCTTGTCTTCGGCGCCGGATTCGTAACGCGCATCGTCGGACACCGGCAACGGTGTACGCGGTCTGCCCTCTTCGCCGGCGTAGGTACGCTCACGAAATCCGGGTAGCACGAACAGGTCGACAATACCCCAGTCACGTACCGTAGACAGGTTCAGCATGGGCTGGCCGAGCTTTTCCTCGCCATCCACCTGGTCCACCAGGTCGGTCTGGTTGATGATATCCACCAGGTGACGCCCTTCCGTGACGCCCCAGAACACCTTGCGAATCCCTACCCGGGATTCCCAGCCGCTACCCACGTGGATCCAGGACAGCTCACGGATATCCACATGGGTCCGCTCGCTATCGTTTTCGTCAACCCGGGCGTAGGGAATAAAAATGAACTGATCGTCCCGGTTGTTCCACTCGTGAAAGACCTCGCCTTTCAGATACACGGAGCCATTAGTGGAATAGTCCGCCGCCTGGTAAGGGGAATCCTGGGTGAAATAACGTCCCTCCAGCCCGGTTTCGCCACGAAACTCCCAGCCGATGGCCAGGGTGGGCAGCACCAGCAGTGCCACCAGCGTTTGTCGCAACAGCATGATCAACGGGCCCGTTTCAGGCTGTTCTGGTTGAAGTCCGCTTCGCTCAGACCCGTGTCATAGCGATAGTTGCTCCAGAACAGGTCCGTGGCCTTGCCGGTCTGGTGATTGACCATGGCCATCTTGCCGGGCTGCCAGAATTTTTCCTGGTACTGGGCAAAGTCACTCATGGTCAGGGTTTTCAGGCGGGATTCCTTGCGGTCGTAGTAGTCCACCTTCCAGGTACGGTATTCCTGCTGGTCGATCCAGGCGACCTGCTTGGTGTAGCCGGAATTCTCATCGGTGGGATACCGCTCCATGACAAAACAGGTCAGCTCGCCGCAGGGCTCGTCGCGCAGGTATTTGTAGGTGTATTTCTCCACTTCCTGGCCACGCATGTCCTCGAAACTGAATTCGCTGCCCATGAAGGGGCCGGACTTGTTGCGCGAGGCGATGGTCTTCACCCGGCGCAGGGCAGGAAGATACAGCCACTGATCATCATCACCGGTCTTGTAGCTGTAGGTGAGCAAGGCAGTACCACGCACATCGCGGGGGGTATCGAAAATGGTCAGGCTCTTGTCACCCTCCTCACCCGTTCCTTCCAGGGTGCTGACCCGCAGCTCCCGCTCCGAGGTATCACCGCGCTGGGTGATCAGCACCATGCGCATATCCGCCTGGAAGTCGCCAAACCCCGCCCCGCGACGATCCGCTTCACGGGCAATTTCCAGCCCTTTCTCTTCCGGCGTCTGGGCATGGAGAACAGGAACGGCACAGGCCAGAGCCAGGCCGGCCAGCAGCAGGCGAACTTTCATGGTGAACCTCGATTTGGTTATTTTGTTGATCACACCGTTGTGGGTAACAGTGTGTTTACCATGATAGGTAGGATAACGGAAAGGGGGATGCTGAAGAGGACAAAAAGCAGTTAACAGTTAATAGTGAACAGTTAACAGCTCGCGTGCTGAGCAAAGTTTCATTTCAAATGCATGAGGCCGCGCCCAAAGGGATGAGCGCGGCCTCATGCGTTAAAAGCAAAGACAATCGCGATTCGCGTAGCTGTTAACTGTTCACTATTAACTGTTAACTGCTTTCACCACTCTTCCAGATACCCCACACAATGCTCCACCAGCTCACTGACCCGCTGAATGGCATTGTTGAGGCGTTCCAGGTCGCCTTCTGCCAGGGGGGCGTAGCGGTCTTCGGCCATCAGGTTGAGGGCGTTGGCGTCGCTGGGCGGGGTTGGGCGGCGGGCCAGGCCGGCGGCGCCCATGGCGTTCTGCATTTCCCCGTCCAGCCAGGCGATCAGGTCCGCGCGGTCGGCCAGGGCCTGGCCGAGGATGGCCATTTCCGGGGCTTCCACTTCAGAATCACGAAACGCCTGAACCAGGGCCGCCAGGCTGAACAAATGGTCGGCACCGGCTACCTGATAGGTGCTGGCAGACTGGCGAGCCAGACCGACCAGGGCCGAATAGAGGTGAAATACCACGGCACCACGCAGGGCCAGGCGTACCGCAGGCACCGCGTCGGCCTGTTCGCGGGTGAGCTGACGTAGCAGGGCCTGAGCAAAGTAGATCCGCTCGCGCAGACCACTAACGGCATTTTCTCGGACCATTCGGGACATGAGAGGACTCGCAGAAACGATGGGTATAACGGATTAACCTGACCGTAGGAGCTATGCTCGCATGGTGAAAACCGGGGTCTTCGCGAGCAGGTTCGCTATGCGAGCATAGCTCCAACAAGTAAAGCGGTCAGGATTTCTTGGCAGCGGCCTTTTTCTTGGCCGGGGCCTTCTTCTTGGCAGCCGCTTTCTTCTTCGCGGGCGCCTTCTTCTTGGTCTGTTCCTCGATCCACTTGCCATCCCGATAGAAGGCCATCCAGCCGGTGGCCTTGCCGTCGATCTCGCTCATCACGTACTGCTCTTTGGCCTTGCGGCTGTAGCGCAGCACCCCGGGATTGCCTTCCGGGTCTTTCGCTGGCGCCTCGGCCAGGTACTTGTGCTTGGGATCGAGTTGCTCGGCAACACTCTGGATTTCCAGAATCAGCGGTGGCCGGGTTTCCCGGTTTTTCGGGAATTTGCTGGCGGCCAGGAACAGACCGGAAGCACCGTCACGCAGCAGATAGTGATCATCATCGTATTTCTCGCACTTGAGGTGCGGCATGGGAATCGGGTCCGCCCGCGGCGGCGCCGGCTCGCCGCTCTTGAGCAATTTGCGCGTATTCCCGCACTCTTCGTTGGTGCACTTGAAGAATTTACCAAACCGGCCAGTGCGCAACTGCATCTCGTTGCTACATTTTTCGCACTCCAGTACCGGTCCATCGTAGCCCTTGATACGGAACTCGCCCTTCTCGATCACATAGCCATCACAATCCGGGTTGTTACCGCAGATGTGCAGCTTGCGCTTTTCATCGATCAGGTAGTTTTCCATGGCGGTGCCGCACTTCTGGCAACGCTTCTTGTTACGCAGTTCCTTGGCTTCCGCTTCCTCATCATCGGCATTCACCGATTCCGCTTCTTCGCCCGGCAGCAGATTCAGGGTGGCGGTGCAACGCTCCTTGGGCGGCAGGCTGTAACCTGAGCAGCCCAGGAAAACCCCGGTGGAGCCAGTGCGTATCTGCATGGGCCGACCACACTTGGGGCACTCAATATCGGTATCGGTGGGCAGGTTGGCGCGCATGCCGCCGATGGCCTGCTTGCCACTACCCTCGCCCTGGGCGGCTTCCAGTTTGCCCACGAAATCGCGATAGAAATCGTCGAGCACATCCTGCCAGTTGCGGCGGCCCTCGGCGATTTCATCCAGGGTTTCTTCCATCCGGGCGGTAAAGCTGTAATCCATCAGATTGGGGAAGCTTTCCGTCAGCCGGTCGGTGACGATATCGCCCATCTTTTCCGCATAGAAACGGCGGTTATCCTGGCGTACATAACCACGATCCTGAATGGTGGAAATGATCGCCGCATAGGTAGATGGGCGGCCAATGCCACGCTTTTCCAGTTCCTTCACCAGGCTGGCTTCAGTGAAACGGGCCGGCGGCTTGGTGAAGTGCTGATCGATGTCCACCTGGTCGATGGTCAGGGTGTCGCCTTCTTTCACATCCGGCAGCAGGGTATCTTCCTGGCCCTTGCGCGAGGCCGGCGGCTGGATGCGGGTCCAACCGTCAAATTTCATGATGCGACCCTTGGCCTTCAGCTCGTAATCATTGCCGGTGGCGGTGAGCGTGGAGCTCAAGTATTCCGCCGGCGGCATCTGACAGGCAATGAACTGACGGCGGATCAGCTCATACAGACGCTGAGCATCACGCTCCATATCCTTGAGAGAATCGGAAGTGCGGCGTACATCGGAAGGGCGAATCGCTTCGTGAGCTTCCTGAGCGCCTTCCTTGCTGCTGTAGGATAGCGGCTTCTCGGGCAGGTATTTGTCACCCAGCTTCTCGCCAATCCATTCCCGGCAGGCGGCAACCGCATCACTGCTCAGGTTGGTGGAATCGGTACGCATATAGGTGATATGGCCGGCCTCATAAAGGCGCTGGGCCATCATCATGGTCTTCTTCACCCCGAAACCCAGGCGGGTGCTGGCTGCCTGCTGCAGGGTGGAAGTAATAAAGGGAGCGGAAGGCTTGGAACGGGTGGGCCGCTGCTCGCGCTGGCTGATGGTGAGCGTGCCGGCCTGCTGCAACGCCCGGCGGTGCTGCTCCGCGTCGTCGCCATTGTCCGGGCGGAAGTTCACGCCCTTGTGTTTGGCTACTTCCAGGCGCAGGGCTTCGCCCTGGTCGCTGTGGGTATCGCTGTGCATTTCCCAGAACTCTTCCGGGATAAAGGCACGGATTTCCCGCTCGCGCTCCACCACCAGTTCCACCGCCACGGACTGCACCCGGCCGGCGGACAGGCCACGGGCAATCTTTTCCCACAGCAGCGGGGAGATCATGAAGCCCACCACCCGATCCAGGAAACGGCGGGCCTGCTGGGCTTCCACCCGGCTCAGGTCGAGCTTGCCGGGCTGCTCGAAGGCGGCCTGGATGGCTTTCTTGGTAATTTCGTTGAACACCACCCGATCAAAGCGGGTATCGTCGCCACCGATCACTTCCCGCAGGTGCCAGGCAATGGCCTCCCCTTCGCGGTCCAAATCCGTTGCGAGATAGATGCGGTCGGCTTTGGCGGCAAGACGTTTGAGTTCATCAATCACCTTTTCCTTGCCGGGAAGAATCTCGTAATGGGCCTTCCAGCCGTGTTCCGGGTCCACGCCCATGCGGTTGATCAACTGGGCCTTGGCCTTCTTCTTTTTATAGGCCTCGCGCTCTTCCTTGGGCAGGGAGCGGGTGTAGGCCGCTTCCTTGGCGCGCTCCTGAGGGGTGCTCTTCTTGGAGCCACCACTGACCGGCAGATCGCGTACGTGGCCGACACTGGACTTCACTACGAAGTCGTCGCCCAGGTAGCGGTTGATGGTCTTGGCCTTGGCAGGCGACTCCACAATAACAAGAGTTTTTCCCATTCTCAGGTTCTCAATGGCGGCGGTTTGTTGAACAGAGCGCACCGGCTACAGTGCCCAATATGGCGGTCGCACAGGCGGCGCCAGTCTTCTTCGGGCGCTATTTAGACAGCGCCGGTATGGCCGGGTCAAGCTCTGCTGTCACCGACCGTCCTTTTTTAGTAGTAGACCAGAGAGAGGGTCCCCGGCAACCCTCCCAGTGAGAAACAGGTTCTGGCAAGCCACCCAAAGAGCGTTATACTGCGGGAAAGACACCGTTTCAGGGAGAGAACCGTGCCCAGTCCCTATCGCCGAATTCTGGTCGCCATTGATTGCAGTGATGAGTCTGCCCAGGTGTTGTCCCGGGCCGCCGGGGTACTCTCAGGCAATGATGGTGAACTGCATCTGATCCATGTGATCGAGCCCCTGGCCCTGGCCTATGGTGCCGATGTGCCCATGGATGTGACCGATCTGCAAAGTGGCCTGATGACACAGGCCCGGGAAACCGCCGACACCTATGCCGGCCGGTATCAGATACCCGCCGATAATGTCCATGTGGAGCTGGGTTCCATCGAGAAGACCATCCTCGATCAGGCAGACAAGCTGGACGCCGATCTGATCGTGGTCGGCAGCCACACCCGCAGCGGCCTGGCCCTGCTACTGGGCTCTACCGCCCGCGGCCTGGTACCGGGGGCGCATTGCGATGTGTTGGCGGTGAAAGTGGATCAGAAAGGCAGTTAATAGTTAATAGCGCGCGTGCCGGCGCATCCCTGACTGAAACGTAAGAGGCCGCGTCCATCCCCTGGACGCGGCCTCTTGCGTTCACAAAACAGAAAACCTGTTCCGCGAAACTGTTCACTATTCACTGTTAACTATTAACTGCCTTCACGTTAGCTGCAACGCCCCCGTCCCTTCCGCTCCCTCTTCGTTCCAGCGACATAGCAGCTCCGCCAGGCCCTGGGCCTGCACCTTGAGGGCGGCCAGTTCTTCGCGGCTGCCTTTTTCGCCATGGAAAACCGGAAGTTTGCGCATAGACTGAACCAGTTCATGATCTGGCGACTGCATACGTTTGACTTCCAGGGTCCAGCGGATGTGGTGAACGATCATGTGAAAGAACGCCAGCCGGGTGGTCAACGAATAAGGGCTGTCATCCTCATTGAATTCATTGAAATCCAGGCTCACCAACACCGCTTCACGGGCAGTCTCTGACACCTTGATAGTGGCGCTGCGCGGGGTACCGAGCAACATGGAAAGGGTGCCAAAAACTTCCCCCGGCGATACGTAATAAAGCGGCGCTTCGCCGGTGGTATCAGACAGCACTTCAAGCTGCCCTCGCAGCAGGAAATACAGGGTGGAATCCACATCCCCGGCACGAATCACAGTATCACCGGAACCGGCTACCCAAAGGCGGGTATTGTGCTCAAGCTGGGCAAATTCGCTTTGATCGTCACGGGCAATTTCATTGAAAAACGGAACACCGGATAACAGCTGCCGGATCCGTTGTTGGCCGAAGTCATTATTATTGGCCTGCTCCATCTACTATCCCCAGGTCTGATGGAATTATTATCGAAGAGCCTGCCTGCAGGGCGAATCAACACAAAGACCCGCAACCATCCAGACGCTCCTTGCATTATGCTAGTGCCACCGCAGTCACAGGGCAACGATATCCTCCCGAAAGCGGTGAAATTCAGCCCACCACAACTGTTCAAATAGCACTGTTCATATTATCAGTACCTATGCTAGCATCGGTTTTGTAGCACTGTTTGTCAGCCTTGGCTGACACCCTGGTTAGCCAGAAGCGTCTATGACGCCCGGGTATGGAACCGAAATCCTGCGGGAAAAATGGAGAAGGTTATGAGCAGCAAACTCACCGATCGCCAGCAACAGGTGCTGGACTGTATCCGCGAATGTATCGCCGATACCGGTATGGCACCCACTCGCGCGGAAATTGCCGACATCATGGGCTTTCAGTCCAAAAATGCCGCCTCTGACCATTTGCGAGCCCTGGAACGCAAGGGCTTTATCAAACTCCACAGTGACCGCTCCCGGGGCATTCAATTGCTCGACAATGCTTACTGGTCGGAAGAAGAATTACCGATAGTCGGCAAAGTGGCCGCAGGGGTCCCCATTGAGGCCATCGAAAATGTGGAACGCACCGTGCCGGTGCCCCAGGGCCTGTTCAAGCAACGCCCTACTTACCTGTTGAAGGTACAGGGCGACAGCATGATCGAAGCAGGCATCTTTGATGGCGACCTGATTGCCGTGCGCAAATCGAACGTGGCCCGCTCCGGTGAGATCGTGGTTGCCCGCATTGACGAAGAAGTCACAGTGAAGACCCTAAAGTTGAACAAATCCAGTGCCACCCTGTTACCGGCTAATGAAGCCTATGAGCCCATCAAGGTGCCGGCTGATCAACTGATCATCGAGGGGATTTTCGTGGGGTTGATCCGTGATCCGAATTCTTACTAGTGCCATTCTGCTATTTATGAGTGTTGCCGCCATGTCCGATACGCATCTGCTCGCTCCCTGCCCGGATTCGCCCAACTGCGTCTCCAGCCTGGCCAAAGACGAAGATCGCCGGGTAGCGCCTCTGCAAGTAGCAAAAACTCGCAAGGCCAGCATGACTCGTCTACAGGCTCTGCTGCGGCAGCTTGACCGCGTCGAGTTCGATGTAGTCGGCCAGTCCCGTATTCAGGCCCGCTTCTCCAGCCGACTGCTGCGTTTCGTGGATGATGTGACCTTCTATATTCGTGAAGACGGCGTGGTAGAGGTTCGTTCCGCATCGCGAGTGGGCTACTGGGATTTAGGTGCCAACCGTCGTCGGGTAGAATCCCTGCGCGAACAACTGGCGGAGCAGGCCCCTGATGAAAGAACCTCACACTACTCACTGCAAGACCGACATTCCCCATTGGGCTGATATCGGCGTCAATCTGACCGACAAGCAGTTCCGGGATGATCAGGATGAGGTACTCGAACGGGCCCGTTCTGCCAGGGTGACCTGGCAACTACTGACCGGCACCAATGTGGACGAATCCCGCCTGGCCATGGAGCTGGCCAGCCAGCACGATGACCTGTTTTCCACTGCCGGCCTGCATCCCCATAGCGCCCGTTTCTACTCCCCTGCCCTGGAAAAGGAGCTACGGGAACTGCTAACCCAGAAATCCGTAAAAGCCGCCGGCGAAATGGGGCTGGATTTCAATCGTGACTTTTCCCCACGCCCGGACCAGGAACGTGCCTTCGAGGCCCAGCTCGCCCTGGCTGTGGAATACCGGCTACCGGTGTTTCTCCACGAACGCGATGCCCACGAGCGCTTTGCACCCATTCTGAAAGCCCATCGGGATCACCTTGTCGGTGCGGTCGTGCACTGTTTTACCGGCTCGCGTCAGGCGCTTTTCGATTATCTGGATCTGGATTGCCACATCGGTATCACCGGCTGGGTGTGCGATGAGCGCCGCGGCAAGCCGCTGGCCGAGCTGGTGCACAATATCCCGGATAACCGGCTGCTGCTGGAAACCGATGCCCCCTATCTGTTGCCCCGGGACCTGCCGGAACCCCCTCCGCAAAAACGGCGCAATGAACCTTCATTGCTACCCTGGATTGGCAAACGGGTGGCGACTTTGCGGGAGCAGGATGTGGCCAGCGTAGCGCAGTTGACCTCTGCCAATGCCCGAGCGCTGTTTACACCTAACCTCTGACTCCAGGCATCCAGGATCCCATTCTTTGTTGTGGGAGGCCCCCAATCCGACGGCTTGGGGCTGGCAACGTTTCAGCTCTGGCTTCGCCAGTGAAAGCGCACCCGAAGGGGCGGGATCACCTCCCCTTCGGGCTGGCCAACCATTTCCGCATGGGCGGAATGATGCAGCAGATGTGCCGTGCCAGTGGACAGGGTCTGGAGCTGGTTATTGGCATGCTCCGGGCCATTAAAGCGCATAATTTTGCCGCTGTCGTCGGCCACCCAGTACCAGGTATCGCCGAAGCGGACCTTGACCGTGCACACCGACAGGCAGGCCGAGAAAATCTCGACTTCATCGGCCTTGCGCTTGTGCAGTTTTTTGGGGCTTATCGTTTCCATGGCAACAATGATGATCTTGCCGCTGTGAAGCCTGCATCAATCAGCCTGCCAGAAACTGCTGTACATCCAGCAGACTGAATGGCCAGCCCAGCTCCCGCCCCTCTTTCATCAGCACGGGAATGCGTTCGCCATAGCGAGCCAGCAGATCATCGTCCTCGGCCACATCAACCAGTGTCAGCGTGAGATCCGGTGCCACAGTGGACACCAGCTCACGGGCCTGATCGCAGAGGTGGCAGCCCACCGTGGTGTAAAGCACTACGCTCATCAGTCCTCCACATGCCGAATGGCATAGCAGACATGAATCCTGTCATTCCGGCGAAAATCTTCCGGGATGCTCCAGCGGGAAATATCATCTACCTGATACCACTTGCTGATACTCGGGTCGAGTTCAAAACGGCGGTAGTTGCAGGAGAAATACAGTACCCCGCCCGGCTCGAGCCGGCGCATGATCTTGCGGATCAACTCACCATGGTGCTCTTCCACCACGAAGTCACTGCGCGACTTGTTGTTGGAAAAAGTGGGCGGATCACAGAACACCAGATCGAACTGCTCCTGACATTCGTCCAGCCAGCGCATGGTATCAGCGCGGACCATCTCATGCTGGTCAGTGGAAAAGCCGTTGGCGGCCAGGTTGCAGGCCGCCCATTCCAGATAACGCTTGGAGGCATCCACGGTGACAGTGCGTTTGGCGCCGCCAACAGCCGCATGCACGGTGGCTGAGCCGGTGTAGGCAAACAGGTTGAGGAAGCGCTTGCCACCGGCTTCCTCGGCAATCTTCAGCCGCGTGGGACGGTGATCGAGGAACAGTCCCGTATCC
Organism: uncultured Alcanivorax sp.; assembly: GCF_947258575.1. Taxonomy (GTDB): domain Bacteria; phylum Pseudomonadota; class Gammaproteobacteria; order Pseudomonadales; family Alcanivoracaceae; genus Alcanivorax. The sequence continues at coordinate 67,491 of NZ_CAMYIV010000002.1, read as the reverse complement.
AGATAGTCCTGCAAGTTGATGAGCAGCTGGGCCTGGCCTTCGCGCACCAGCCGGTAACGCCCCTGGCCATCCAGCTTCTGATACTGCTGGTTGCCTTTCTGGCGCTCCCGGGTACGCAGGTGCACCTGTTCGCGATGCACCCCCAAGGCCGCCCGGACAGCGGTGACCGCCAGATCCCGTCGCTGTTTGGCCTTCTCCGGGTCCACGGTTTTCGGCGCCTTGAATTCCTGCACCAGCACCTGGTCACCATAGATGTCCACGGCCACATTGAACTCGGGCAGGTCTCGATCGTAGAGGCGATAGCACTGGATATCTTCGCGTTCCAGCCAGCGGCGCAGGTGTTTGCCATTCTTGCGCAGGCGGTTGACCAGCGGCTGCGCCCCTTCCGGCACCTCAAAGGCGGATGACTCGGCGATGGTCACCACCTCCACCGGCGCCGGCTGGCGAGAGTGATACAGGCGAATGAAGTTGTTGAACGGCCCGTTTTTCAGTCGCCACTGGCTCTGCAGGTCCATGCCGGAGCGATCCATGACTTCCGCGTCAGCGCCAAGCAACACCGCTTGCCAGTTCGGCGCCAGTTTGGCCAGCAACCGGCCCAGGGCGAAATGCAGCCAGCCGGCCTGTTGCTGCTCGTCAAGACGCTCGCCCCAGGGCGGGTTCGCCACCAGCAAGCCCTGCTCGGCAAAATCCCGGGAACGCAGAGCGCCCAGTTCCCGGCGTTCGAAATGAATGACCTGACGAACCCCCGCCCGATCGGCATTCTGCTGGGCCAGCTGGATCGCCCGGCCATCCACATCAAATCCCTTCAGGGACATCTCCGGCAGCGGCTTGCGTGCGCTTTCGGCAGCCTCTTCCATGGCATCCTGCCAGAGCTGACGGCGACACGCCCGCCACTGCTGGAAGCCATAATGCTGGCGCTGGGCACCCGCCGCCCAGCCGGCAGCGATCTGTGCGGCTTCTATCAACAGGGTGCCGGAGCCGCAGAACGGGTCCATTAGCGCTGCCGGATGATTGCCCTGGCGCCAACCGGCGGCCCACAACATGGCGGCGGCCAGGGTCTCGCGCAGAGGCGCCCGACCGCCGGCCAACCGATAACCACGCCGATGCAAGGGATCGCCAGCCAGATCCAGCCACAGATGCGCCTCATTGGGATCCAGCCGGGCCCGGATACAGCAACTGCCACGGGCATCCCGGGATACCGTGAATTGTGGCGGCAGAGCCTGAATAAAGCGCTTGCTGCTGATGCGGTTATCCCCACGAACACCCGGTCCGTGCTCAAGATGGATATGCAGCGGCGCATCATTGCCCACCAGGGACAGCCAGTCCTGGCTGGCGGCCAGCTTTTCCGGTGCGATGTCCGGGGTGACGCCAAGGGTCGCCAGGGGCAACAGCACCCGTTCTGCCAACCGCGACCACAGACAGACCCGAAGTGCATCCGCGGTACCGCCGGTAAATGCCACATGGGCACGACCGGTTTCTGTTACCGATATGCCCAGTGACGACAGTTCATCGGCCAGCAACTCGGCGATACCGGGCATGCTGGTGGCCACAAATTCCATTACTGATACCTCGTAAGTGACTGTTTTATGCGTAACGATAAAATTAAGTATTTAACTTTCAATGCGTTACACAAATCGTCGTCAAGTTGTCCTTTATACGTCATATGCTTAACAGGCACGAACCATATTGCTACATGATATTCGACACTACCCCAGCGCTTTCCCATACTGAATGAGTCGACCCCGATAACTGGCCTTGTTCTCTGCCAGGGGTCATTTTCAATACCGCTATCTGTGAAAGGGAAAGCGTCTATGAAGCGACAAAAAAGAAACAAAGACGACCGCGCCTACAGCCGGGGATACAACGCCGGCCTGGATGGAAAATCTCGTGAGGAATGCCCGTTTGGCGCCCTCAGTGCTCGCACCAACTGGATGGGCGGCTGGCGCGAAGGTCGCACCGATTTCGCACATGGAATGCTCGGGGTCTCCAGCATTCAGAACCTGAAAAATATCGGCTAACACCTGAAACCCGTTCAACACCACGCCGGCGCATCAAACGCCGACTCACAGGGCCCCTCCCGGGCCCTTTTTAATTTCTAGCTTCTAGCTTTGATCGTCCTGCGGACGATGCCGTGCTTCGCACGGTTCGCCATGTAAGCATGGGTTATTCGCTTCGCTCCCCCTTCGGGCCGCACGGGACTACGTGCGTTACTCCGCTACGCTCAGTTCCTACAGCGGCTTCGTAGCAATGACGAAGTCCCGGCAACTTCTCAGCCCTTCCCTATCTAACCCGCGTAGCTCGTAGCTCAGAGAGCTTTGGGCCAAGCGCGGGCAATATCACCAATCAGACCCGGCCCCTGATAAATCAGGCCACTGTAGATCTGAACCAGATCGGCGCCCAGGCGCTGTTTTTCCAGCGCATCGTCGGCGCTATTGATGCCGCCCACCCCGATAATCGGGATTCGTCCTTTCAGGGTTTCGCTCATGGTCGCCAGAGCCTGATTGGCAATGGGTTTCAGGGGGGCGCCGCTGAGGCCGCCCTGCTCATCACCCTTGGGGAGGCCCTGCACCCCTGCCCGTGACAGGGTGGTATTGCCCACACAAACGCCGTCAATACCGTGCTGCACGAACGCTTCGCCCATGGCCTGCAGCTCTTCTTCGCTGTTGTCCGGAGCAATCTTGATTACCAACGGCACGCGCCGGCGATGCTGCGCGTCCAGACGGGTCTGGGCTTCGCGCAAGGTGCCAAGCAATTCATTCAGCGCATCACCATGCTGGAGGCTACGCAGACCGGGGGTATTCGGTGAGGAAACATTCACCACCAGGTAGGACGCATAGGCGTGGACTTTCTGCTGGCAACTCAGGTAATCCTGAACCGCATCTTCAACAGGAGTGTCCTTGTTCTTGCCGATATTGATACCCAGCACCCCCTTATAGCGGCTCTGTTTAACCGCACTAACCAGATAGTCCACTCCCAGATTGTTGAACCCCATCCGGTTGATCAGCGCCTCGGCGTTGGGCAGACGGAACAGGCGAGGCTTAGGGTTACCCGCCTGCGGACGCGGGGTTACCGTGCCCACCTCGATAAAACCGAAACCCAGATCCGCCAAACCATCTATGCAATCACCATTCTTGTCCAGACCCGCTGCCAAGCCCACCGGATTGGGGAATTCAATACCCATCACCTCCCGTGGCGATGCCGGCACACTGCCCGGCCACAGCTTACCCGACCGCTTGCGAAGCATGGCCAGAGTGAGCTCATGGGCGTGTTCTTCAGACAGGGAAAACAGCAGAGGGCGAGCAAGGGAGTACAGCATGGGACAACCCGGATTGTGATAATGGCCGGCATTATAGCCAAGCTACCCCGTCACTTCGATGTTTTGTGTCGGACAGACCTGGTGAGTAAGAGCCCCTGTAGCCAGGATTGGCGGACACTTCCCCTTGTGAACCCGACTCCTCCCAAGCCGGATTGTTTGCATACCCTGCCTTTACGAACAACAAAAAAAAGCCCGGCAGAGCCGGGCTTGAAAATAACCAACAGAAACCAGCGCGTCAGTTAGCTGTTCTGACGAGCGCGGGCCGCATCAGGCTTGAGCAGGAAGCAGCCCAGAGCGGGCAGCAGCCACAGGGCGCCAATCATGTTCCACAGGAACATGAAGGTCAGCAGGATCCCCATATCCGCCTGGAACTTGATGGAACTGAATGCCCAGAAGATCACGCCCACGGCCAGGGTGATGCCGGTAAAGGCCACCGCCTTGCCTGTGGTCTTGAGGGTTTCCCTGTAGGCAGCTTCCAGATCCATGCCCTGTTTCAGGTAGTGGGCCAGCTTGCTGTAGATATAAATACCGTAATCCACGCCGATACCGACACCCAGGGCAATCACCGGTAGTGTTGCCACTTTCACGCCAATACCCAGATGCGCCATCAGTGCCTGACAGAGGATGGAAGTCAGCCCCAGCGGCACGATGATACAAATCACCGCACGAATGGAGCGGAAGGCGATCAGCACCAGAATCGATACCACCGCGTACACCAGGGCGAGCATGGGATACTGGTTGGCCTCGATAGTCTGGTTGGTGGCAGCTTCCACACCGGCATTGCCTGACGCCAGCTTGAACTCGATGACCTCTTCGTTGTTGCGCTTCTCGGCAAAATCGGCCACCGCTGCGGTGACGCGATCCAGAGTTTCCGCCTTGTGGTCATCAAGGAACACATATACCGGTGCCAGGGAACAGTCCAGATTGTAGAGGCTGTCCGGCATGAAGCTCATGACATTGTTGAGCGCGTACTGATCCCGGGAAATGGTGGCCCATTTCAGGGAGCCTTCATTCATGTTGGTGGAAATCAGCTTGGTTGCCGACGCAATGGTAACCACATCCTGCACCCCATCCACATTGCGCAGGGTCCATGACAAATCATCCACGGTCTGCATGGCGGGATAAGTGTTACAGGACTCCACCGGCGTCTTGCCCATCACCACCAGCACATCCGCACTGACAGAGTAGTTGGACACCAGGAAATTCACGTCGTGGTTATAGCGATAGCGGGGCTTGGGTTCATAACCGCGCGGGCAATCCATTTCTTCACACGGGTCCGGCCAGAGCTCAGGCGCCCCTTTGTCCAGGTCACCGATTTTCAGATCCTGGCTCATATAGATGCCAACCCCGTAACCGGCCACGGCAATCACAATGGAGAGGGCCGCCAAAGGCTTACGGGTAAAGCGGGCAAACAAGCCGGCCAGCGGGTGATCTTTCTTCTCTCCCGCCTGAATCTTGCGCACTGATGCACCGCTCACGCCCAGGTAGGAAAGCACCATCGGCACTACAATCAGGTTGGTGATGATGATCACCGCCACCCCGATACTGGCCGCCATGGCCAGTTCCCGGATCACACCTACATCGATGATATAGAGCGTCAGGAAACCAATGGCATCTGACACCAGCGCCACCATGCCCGGTACATACAAGGACTGGAAAGTATTACGCGCCGCATCCAGCGGGGTCTGCCCTTCTGCCGCGTAGTTCGCCAGGGTGTTGACGATCTGCACACCATGGGACACCGCAATGGCAAACACCAGGAACGGCACCAGCATGGAATAGGGGTCGATGGTGAAGCCCAGCGTACTGACAATCCCCAACTGCCAGATAACCGCCACAAAAGAGCAGACGGTCACTGTCATTGCACTGCGCAAACAGCGAGTATCAAACAGCAGCAGTACCGCAATCAAAGCCAGAGTGAAGAAGAAGAACATGGCTACTTCTTCTGCTGCGGCCATCACATCCCCGGCTTTTTTGGCCAGGCCGACGATATGAATACGAACGTTGGGGTACTTTTCCTGATAGGTAGCGCGAATCTCCTCCAGACGTGCTGCCAGCACGGGAATATCTACGCCGTTTTCACCCAGCGCATCCAGCAAATGGGCATGCACCACACTGGACTGGAAGTTATCCGCCACCAGACGGCCAACCTGGCCAGACCGAAGCACATTGGTGCGCAGGTCTTCGAGCGTCTCGTCGCTGCCATCGTAGCCGGCAGGAATCACTTCACCACCCTGGAAGCCCTGCTCGGTTACCTCATTCCAGCGTACATTGCTGGTCCAGAGGGAACTGATCTTGCTGGGATCCACACCATCCAGAGCAAACACCTCATCGGTGATTTCCTTCAGGGCGGTCATGTACTCGGGATTGAAAATGTCGTCACTCTGGGTTTCTGCAACGATGACACGTACATCGTTGCCCAGGCTCATATCATCCTTGTGTTCCAGAAAGTTCTGGATATAAGGGTGACCCAGCGGGACCATCTTTCGGATATCGGTATTAAGCTGAATCTTGCTGGCCTGAAAGCCTAGGAAGACAGTCGCTGCAATAAACAGCAGCAGCACAACGGGACGAATGGAAAACAGCCCGCCGGCAATGGTTTTGGAAATACGACCTGACATGCTGTGCCCCTTATTTTACGTCTTCAATCACGCGCACTCCGCCCTGGCCGGCGACAAGAACGCCGCCCGCTTTTCGGGGCAAAATTGCGGAGATGGATTCACGGTCCGGAAGGAACCGCAGGGAGAAGGTTTGACCACCATCATGGCTGGTGAGAATACCGCCGGCATTGGTCACCAGCACCACGGTGCCGTCGTCCAGTACCGTGCCGTCATTCACACCACGGGTCAGCTTGGTGGGCACCTTGACCCAGCTACTGCCGCGATTGGCGGTTAACCACACATTGCCTTGCAGGCCGTAAACCAGCACCTGGTAATCGGATATCGGGGTGGCACCGAACAGGGTGCCTTCATAGGGGCTGGTCAGTGCCTCCCAGTTCTGGCCCTTGTCAGCAGAGCGAAAGATGACGCCTTTTTCACCAACCAGATAGCGATCGCTGCTGGCAGGAGCGGCCGCATAGCCGTACAGGTGCCAGCCATCATTATTACTCAGTGCAGCAGTTCGTTTTTTCCAGGTATCGCCGCCGTTGGAAGTTTCCAGATAGTAGCCATAGCCACCCACTGCCACGGCTTTGTCACGGCTTTCACAGTGCACATCCAGTAGCGGCGCGCCGGAGGTATCAACAGGTGCAGCAGCGATTTCCTCGTAGGGATCATCGCTGTAGAGGTCATCCCCGTAGGCATCGTCCTCATAGGGGTCGCCATAGATATCGTCCATGGACAGATCATCCATGCTCTCATCAGCGGGTTCGCTATCATCGCTGCCACCCAGCGGATCACTGTACTGAAGCGTCCAGCTTTCTCCGCCATCACGGGTACCCAGTACCACGGCATCGTGGCCCACGGCCCAGCCGTTGCGGGCATCCGCAAAACAAACCGCTGTCAGAAGCACCTCTTCAGGCGTTTTGGCGGCCTGCCAGTGGTCCCCATCATCATCGGAGTAAAGAATTTTGCCGCGGTCACCCACTGCCACAATCCGGCCATTGGCATTGGCCAGGTCCAGATAGTTGTTGGCTGTAACCAGCGGCGATTTGCTATCAATAAACTGTGCCTGCAAAGGGGCAGACAGCATGGCTGCAGCAGCCAGCAAAAGTGTTTTTTTCATTGTCCCATCTCTTCCCGAAGGCTCGTTTGCCGAGCCGAGTGCAAAACGACCGGGGGCCATGGGCGTCCCGGTCGCGTTGCCAGTGCTGCCGTTAAACGGTCAGCCTTTTCTTGTCATTACCGTCCACGGCGGCGCAGGGCGGCCGGATGGAAGTAGCGGTCATCCGGTACCGGCTGGCTGTAATCCAGAATGGACGGTTCTTCGTTATCCAGGAACTGTACGTGGTACCGCTGGGCCCGCAGATCATGGAAGGTGTCCAGAGCGGTCCACTGGGTCGGTACTTCGTAGTAGTTCTTGATGTAGGCAAGGCTTACACGCCACAGCTCATCACGACGGTCATACTGGTCGATGGCGGCGATCTGCCAGGAATCCGCATCAATGTAGAAGCGACGCTTCTCGTAGATATGGCGCTCACCTTCCTTCAGGTTCGCTTCCACTACCCATACACGGTGCAGCTCCCAACGCTGGTAGTCCGAATTCACGTGGCCCTGTTGCAGCAGGGTTTCGTATTTCACATCCGGGCTGTCCATCTTGTAGTTGTTGTAGGGGATAAACATTTCCACCGGCTTTTCATGAACCAGCTTCCAGTTGTACTTGTCCGGTGCACCGTTATACATATCGGTGTCATCGGCAGTACGCAGGCCGTCGGCTGCAGCGATCGGGGTGTCGTAAGCCAGGTTGGGAGCACGACGAACACGACGCTGGCCGGCGTTATAACCCCAGGCCTGACGCGGCATTTTCTTCTGGTCCAGCATTTCATGAACCAGCACCGCCCCACCGGCCAGACGTGCCGGCGCCTTGGTGAAGGACAGGTAGTAGAAAATGATGTTGTCCAGGCTGTCGAAGTTGTACTTGGGATCGTAGTAACGGAAGTACACTTCCTGCTGAGAAGTGATCAGGGAGTAGGCACCGTTACGCTGCACCGCCACTTCTGAAGCACGACGCACCACGTACAGACCGCGCCACCGCAGGATATGGTTCCAGATCGCCTGCTGGGCCTTGTCTTCGTTGCTACCACTCAGAATCGGGAAAGGAATCCCGCCGAATGCGTTGTTAACACCGGTTTCTGCCAACGAAGCCTTGGTAGCATTGCTCTTGGTATTGTCGTAAACCCATTGCGGTGCGGAGGTAGAGCGACGGCTCGGGTAGACATTGAGTTTAAAAGTATCCGGGTAGGTTTTCAGCATACCCTGCACACCCTCAGGCACCTTGTCCGCATACTTGGACAGGTTCTGGGCGGTGATGGTGAACACTACCTTGTCATTTTTGAAAGGGTCCGGGTGGTGCTGGCCGGGGCGGGTATATTCCTTGGGGATATCCTTCTTCTGGATACCACCGGTCCAGTCCGGAATGCCAAGGCCAGTGGAAACGGCTTTCCCGTTACCTTTGACGTCAGCCCCGAACGGAGTCAGGGATTTACCCAACTTTGCCGCTTCTTGCGCGGACACGGCAGCCTGCACATTGGCCGCTACGCTCAGTGACAGCGCAAGCGCGCTGCCCATGGCGGTCAATTTCTTCAACATGATTGCTCTCCGAATAAACGGGCCGGAAACCCGGCCCGGAAAAAATTAAAAAGAGTACTTAACAGAAACCGAAGCGTTGTTCCGGTCCGCCAGTTTGTTGGAATATTTGGCGCCCCAGAAGCTGGTGGCAGACATGCCCACTTCCAGGTTGTTCAGGTACACAAAATCCAGCCCCAGGGTAGCGGCTTTGCGGTCTTCCATGAAGTTACCACCGATTGGTGAATTGCCACTTACATCGTGGGCAATCCGCACGCTCGGGCTCATGGAAATACCGGCGAAAATATTGTTGTAATCCGCCTTCAGGACCGCACGATAACCCCAGGATGTATCATCCAGATTATATTTATTGGGATCATCCGGGCTCAGAATCTGGGCCTCGGAACCAAGAATGGCAGCAGTGGAGTTATATTCCAGTTCCGGGTTTTCCAGGCCTTCGATGTGCTCAACGCCAAGTTCAAGCAGCGCGATCAAACCATCGGTTCCCCAGGTCGGCCCGAAGTTGAAAATGCTGACCAGGGAGCCGTTATAGCTTTCCACTTCGTCGTAGAAGTAATAGAGCTGACCTTCCTGCACCGCCGTGTTGGAACTCAGGCAGCTACCACCAAGCTCTGCCCGCACACAGTGCGGAGTCAGATCACCCAGGGTTGGGGCCGGATTTGCTGCTGCGCCAGCCAGAGACTGGATCAGGTTGTCGCCGATTTCATTGATAATGGATCGCTTGGGGCGGTACGCCAGTTCGCCCGCCAGAGACATGGTGCCGACGACAGTGTTGAAGCTGGCACCGAACATGTCCTGGTCTTCCACATAGGCCATCTGGTATTCGGTGGTGTCAATGGTTTCCGGCACACCCGCCAGGCCGGAGGTGTTGATCTTGTTGATGCGGGAACCCACCACAGGCGTACGTGCATGAGTGCGGGTATAGTAAAGCGCGAATTCCGTACCGTTCAGGGCTTCGGCAAAATAGCGATAGGCCAAACCAAACTGGCCATTATCCTTCGCGTCTTCATCACGAATCCGATCAACCGTTACCTGAGTGGCTTCGTACTCGTAGCCAGGACCAAACTGAGCCGTGTAGGCAGCGAACGCATTTTCCAGACCCGGTGCACCAGCCCCCAGAGCCACGACACGACCATCAATAATCACGTTGTCAGCACCCCTGCCCGGGAATGCATCATGAGTGGAGAAGTAGGTGCCCGCTGGCGCATCTTCGGAATTTTCCCACTCGAACTGGTAGAAACCTTCCAGTGTCGCGTTAAAGGTCAGGCCGTAGGAAAAGTACAAGCTATCCAGTGGCAACAGGGCTTCCTTGATTTCAGAGCCCGGCAAGCGCAGCGCATTGAGATCAAAGTAGTTGGCAGTGTTAACGCCACCCTGAATAAACAGCGCTTCACCCCAGTTGATGACCTGCTGACCCAGACGCACGTTCAAGGGCTTCTCGAACAGATCGAAACTCCCCCACACATAGGCATCCAGCATACGAGCACGCTGACCCGCATAGCGCTCTGCATCACTGTTGAAATCGTCACCGATACCGTTGTTGGCATAATCGGAGTATGTGGCATAACGGGTAAACCCGTTACCCGGCACGAAGGGACCCGATTTCATCAGAGCGCCACCATCATGACCACCGCCCATGATCTGCTCATCGTGGAACGCGGTGGCACGGACGAACATGCCATAACGCCCCTGCCAGTTCAGCTCCATCTCCGGGGTGATCTTGTAGACCAGAGACGCCAGACCAGTGTCAAAGTTGTTGTTGGCATCGTTCTTGTTGACCTGGGAGCCATAACCTTTAAGGGTCATGTCAACCACATCTTCGTTGGCCGCCAACATCCGGTCCTGCCCTTCTGTGCGGAACAACGCACCGACGGACAAGGCAGTATCCAGTCGACCGGTCCAGTCAGGGTTATCGAATTGAAGCTGAATTGCAGAGGCAGGAAGTGACAAGCTGGTAAGGGCTGCAGCACCAGCAACAGCCATCGCTAACCTGGTTTTGCGCAGGGGATTATTATTCATGTAGCTCTCCGAATTGCCATGCATGGCTTTATTGTTCTTGCCCGGGCAGCGGCTTCTCCCGTTGTATCATCGGTCCCATCATTCTCCCCGATGCACACCACTACCCAGACTAAGTCTTAATTCTTACATATCGGGACGAAAAAGAAATCCCCCCTCAGTGTACATTTAACGACCAGCCAGTCATCACTATTTTTTCATCTTGTAGTCGATTCGCATCAAACAGCCAAAATCCGCCCAAGGACCTCGCTGAGATTGTCCGAGGCATCCTTTTCCACTCGCTCCAGGGCCGACGCTAGCTGCTTGCGGCGCCCGGGCTCCAGCTTTGACAGACGCGCGGCCGCATTGGCCAGCCGGGCAGCAATCTGGGGGTTAATCCCATCTAGCCGACTCAATGCTGCCGCGAAAAGGCGGTAGCCTTCGCCGTCGGGAGAATGGAAGGCAGACGGGTTGCCATTTGCGAGAGTACCCAGCAAGGCTCGCACCCGATTCGGTACTGTCCAGTCAAAAGCAGAATGGCTCATCAGTGCCTCTATTCTGGACAAGCTGGCCGGCCCCGGAGTCGCCGCCTGGACGGCAAACCACTGATCCATTACCAGGGCCTCATCTGACCAGCGTTCAGCGAACTGGGACAGAGCCTGATCGGCGCCGGCTAAATCGTAATGCACCAGCACCCGCAGTGCGGCCAGTTCTTCGGTCATGCATAACGGCAATTCAAACAGTTCTGCTGCCAATCGTGGCGCTTCCGGATGACCGGACGCTGCCAGGTAATCCAGTGCCAGATTGCGCAACTGGCGGCGCCCCATGGCCCGACCATCCATCTCCAGCTCGGTTGCAATCAGATTCTCAGCCAGTGACAGCCAGTGACTCTGCAATGCCTTGCCCAAGGCCTGCTTCATGGCACGGTGGGCAGCATGGACGCCGCCAGGGTCCAGAGGCGCATGCCTGTCTCCAAGGGCCACTTCGCCAGGTAATGACAGCAACAGAGCAGCTTGGGCCGGATCCTCATCAGCCCGACCGATCACTTGCTCCAATACCGGCACCAGTGCTTGCGCCTCGGCGGCTGCGTCGCCAGTCCCGTTCACCAGACGATCCAGCGCGGAGAAGTAAAGCCGCTGGGCAGCACTCCAGCGACAGTAGCCATCACTGTCGTAGGCCAGCAGACGGGTTAGCTGGTCATGGTCGAAGGCGTAGTCGAGCACCACCGGCGCAGAAAAGCCCCGCAACAGGGAAGGGGTAACCGGCCCTTCAGCATCAAAACTGAGGATCTGCTCTTCCCTGTCGAGAATAATGACCTTCTCGCGATTGCCCTGCTCATCCAGCGGCAACGGCTCACCAGCTTCGTCCAATAAGGCCAGACGCACCGGGATCATCAGCGCCTGCTTCTCAGCCTGCCCTGGTGTCGGGGGGGTGTGTTGGCGGAAGGAGAGCTGGTACCGGCCGTTCTCAAGGCGATCCGTCACAGTCAGCACCGGCGTACCGGCCTGGCTGTACCAGCGCTTGAACTGAGTCAGATCTCGCCCGGAGATCTCCTCCATACAGGCAACAAAGTCATCACAGGTGACGGCCTGACCATCAAACCGATCGAAGTAAAGATCCGTAGCGCGACGAAAATCATCGGCCCCTAGCAGGTGATACTGCATACGGACAATTTCGGCGCCCTTTTCATAGATCGTCAGCGTGTAGAAATTATCGATTTTCTGGTATTGCGCAGGGCGAACAGGATGGGCCATTGGCCCCTGATCTTCCGGGAACTGATGGTTGACCAGAAAATCCACATTCTCCACCCGTTGCACGGCGGCGGAGTTCATGTCCGCAGAAAACTGCTGGTCACGAAATACGGTAAACCCTTCCTTGAGACTGAGCTGAAACCAGTCCCGGCAGGTGACCCGGTTTCCCGACCAGTTATGGAAGTATTCATGGGCCACCACGGACTCCACCCGCTGAAAACCGGCATCGGTGGTAGTAGACGGGTGAGCCAGCACACAGGAAGTATTGAAGATATTGAGGCCCTTGTTTTCCATGGCCCCCATATTGAAATGGCTTACTGCCACGATCATGTAGATATCCAGATCGTACTCACGCCCGTAGCTGTCTTCATCCCAACGCATGGCATTCTTCAGCGACAGCATGGCGTGGTCCAGCTTGTCCAGATCGCGGTGCTCTGCATAAAGACGCAGCGACACCTGACGACCAGAACCGGTGGTATAGCTGTCCTCCAGACAGGCCAGATCACCGGCCACCAGCGCAAACAGATAGCAGGGTTTCGGGAACGGGTCTTCCCAGGTCACCCAGTGGCGATCGCCCTCTTCGCCCTGCTCTACCGGGTTACCGTTGGATAGCAGCAACGGATAGCGCTTCTTGTCAGCCCGCACTGTAGTGGTAAACCGGGCCAGCACATCCGGGCGATCCGGGAAAAAGGTGATACGGCGGAAGCCTTCCGCCTCGCACTGCGTGCAGTACATGCCGTTGGAGCGGTAGAGTCCGTCGAGTGCGGTATTTTTTTCCGGTTCGATATCTACAATCGACGTCAATTGGCAACATTCAGGCAGCCCCCTGACAATCAACTGAGAATCCCTGTACTCGTACCTCTCCTCTTCAAGCACAACACCGTCCAGGACCAACGAGCGCAGGACAAGCCCCTCGCCATTGAAACTCATCTCTCCCGCCGGGACCGGAGAAGCCGGGTTATGTTGGAGCGACAGCGTACTGGTAACTGTCGTCACACCATCATGGATATCCACATCCAGAACCACTTCGTCCACCAGATAGACTGGAGGCTGATACTCTTCCAATCGCGTGGTCTTGACTGCACTATGCGCGGTTTCCATGCATGACTCCTGCTGCGTTTCTGTTGCCGTCCATATTAGACACTTGCCCTAAACGACAACACCCCGCAGAAGCGGGGTGTTGTGATACAGGGATGGGAACCGGATTACGGAGTAGCTTCCACATCTCCAGGCGCCTGGGTACCTATGCCCACCTGTGCACCTGAGGACAACACAAAGCTGACTACCTGGGCCTGCATTTCTGCAGTAACCTGCGGCGCACCGCCAGACGGTGTCAGCAGCGAGCCATGCCCACCTGCTGTCATTTTCACGTAGCCCGGTGTGGCGGTCACATTAGCGGCACCAGGGCCAAACTGGGTTGCACCCGTTAGTGAAGCCAACGCCTCTGTCCCCATCAACGGCAGTGCCGGATCGCCATTCGGCACCACCATGTCACCATTCACCTGCTGAATCAGCACCGGCACACCAAGTGTTCCAAGGGTTTCGGCAAAATTCACCGGGTCACCAGAGGCTACTGTGCTTTGTGCAGCATAGAGGAATTTTTCGTAGTTACTGGTACCAACATTGACACCATTAGCTGCCAGGCCTGCCTGAATACGCGGGGCAAACGTCTGGGAGTTGTTAAGTATCTGGGTCAGCTGTGTCCCCCCTACCGACGCTACCAAGCCTTTAATCGGATTCAGGTTGCTACCAAAATTCATGTCGTTACCAATCGCTATCTGATTCACGGTGGTAAACACAGACCCGACGATCGCACCCAATGAAGCGCCCACGACAGTCACATTATCGGTATCCAGCGTGCCATTGGTGGCAATATCCAGATCGCTGATTGCCTGTAGGCTGGCATTCAGGTTCATCAGATCCATCACCGACTGACGCATGTTATCGCGAGTGTTCCCGAGGCTGGCCAGATTGATAAACCAGGCACCAGAACCATCAAGTGCTGTTGGTGTATCAAAGTTCATCAGGGCAGGATTACCCGTAGCATCCTGAACCACATTGAAATGGCGCTCGTGGAGATCTTCGCCGTATAGGGTGGAGAAAGGGATAAGTGCACTATTTTCCACATTCAACGCCGCTGCAAAAGCACTGTTGGCGGGCACACCATGTACCGGCAGGTCAATTGCTACGGTGGAGACACACTTGGATGCCAGTGTGTGCCCCAGCGCCATAACGGACGTACGATCGCTAGTGATGCCATGGACATAAATGACAACAGGGTAACCCGTGTTATCACGAACATTGGCACAGGTAGCGCCCATCAGTTCTGCCGGAGCAGTAGCCGGGTTCGGCAGAGTAACCTGAAGCGGCACCAACTCTTCACCGCTCTCTGCGGCAAAGGGGAAGCGGTAAGTCACATTGTAAGAACCGTCAATATCTGCGGGCGGAATACCCGGTCCTACCTGAGAGCCCAGCACCTGGTCCGCATTCCAGGTTTTTTGCAGGAAGCTGAAATCTGTAGGCGCAGCAGGCGCTGACAGGTAATAAGGCAACGAAATGCTACCGGTGTAAAGCGTACCAATTCCGGCAGCCAGCTGCCCGGCAGTCAGTGCCGAGAAATCCAGACCGGTTGCCGCATTTACGTCAATCGTTCTCTCTTTCGGCGTGCTCAGTAGCCCTCCGTTCTCCAGGTTGTTGGCCGCCGTTACTGCATCACCTGGTGCCGCACCACCATTAATCAGGGTTTGCGCAATTGCGCCACGGGGAGCCCCCATGGCAACCAATGGAGTTACCGGATCAGTAGTGGTAAATGTATAGGAAATCACCACAGAATCACGAGCCGCATCCACATCAAGCTCCAAAGCCTGGGCAAGAAAGCCGGAAGCGATCGCCTCCCACCCTTGCACAGCAGTGCGAACAGGCTGCAACGCGGAGGTCAGAGCAGGCTCGTTTTCCCCCAGAGTCTGATAAGAGCTTGATGGAGTAATCGGATCGCCATCCGTATCGAGAATGCCATCCGTCACGAAAACCAGATACTTGGTTTTAGCCAGCATTGGCTCCGCAGGGGTAATACGGAGAACGTTATCCGTGCCGCCATCCAGAGATTCTACTGAAGCAATGAAACCGGGGATCTGCTCAGCATTTACCGGATTCATAGGATCCACGTTTGCCGGATCCAGTGCGTCACCATTGCTGTTCAACGGAATCAGGAAAACATTGGGGACGCAGGCATCACCAAGCGCACAGACAGTGCTGGCATCAATTGAACCACCAGCAAATCCAATGTCGAAATACGCTGTCGTGGAAAACCCATCCAGATCATTGAGTGCAGCCTCCACCGCATTGGTAGGAGTCCCGACGTTGGCAGTGCCGTCAGAAGTGGCGGCCGCTGCAAAGATTAGATCAGTGTTAAGGGGCAGATCAGATGCCAGGGGGTCAAAACGGGGAAAAGTCCCGATTTGGGCAGCACCCTCACTTTGATCAGGGACGGTATCACTGCCGCCACCACAGGCCGCCAGTGCCAGGGCCACTGCCGCAGGCAGTACTTTCTTATAGATATGCATGGGTTCTCCCAAACCGTTTGTTATCTTTTTTATTTCTGCCTGCGCCGCAATCTCCCATAACGCAGCCAGAAAGACATCGTCCGCGTGCGCCGAATCTAGGCCGGCTAACTTACACAGTACAGTTGTCACCTAGGAAGAATACAGTATGTTTGGAAGAGCACCAACGGTCTTTGGCAGGAAAAGCTTGACGTTGGTCCGACAGGCGGTATCCGGGCGACGACCCGCCAGTCACCGCCCGTGGGACGGGCGGTCTGGCTACTGCAAACGATCCGGGGCGCGCAGGGTAACCGGCTGCTCCTCTGGCTCGTCCTTGCCACTCTTGCACTGCTGCTCCATGTAGCCTGAGCGCTGCTCCTCTGGCAGGTTCTTTGCCTCCCAGGCAATCACCGCCTGGAGGCAGGTTTCACGCTGCTCACGGCTCAGCGGCCGACCATCCGCCCACTTGCCGGTTTCAATAGCGCGGCGCATGTTGTCACAGACTTCCTGCGTCATGGCGGCGATCAGGTCATTAAAGCTTTGGTAGGTCATGACATTCACTCGTTTGAGGCACCCCGCCAGTTCGGCGGGGGTGGGCTTACGCCCGTTTCCGGCCTGGCTAGTCTGGGACGGATACAGGGAAGCCGCTGTTTGCCTGTAGCTATTAACTATTCACTGTTAACTATCAACGGGGTTTCAGCTGCTGTCACCGGGGCGGGTACTCCAGCCCAGCTTGGAGCGACAGGCCTGGTAGAAATCATGGCCAGGCGGGTGGATCAAATGCAAACGATGGGGCTTCTTGCGAATGGCGATTACATCGTCCACCTGCAGGCGAATCCCGGCGGTGCCGTCGCAGCTGACCAGTGGTCGGACCTTTTCGGTGGTGATATGAATCTTGATCTCGCTGTCCCCGGCCACCACCAGCGGGCGGCTGGTAAGGGTATGCGGATTGAGCGGCACCATCACCATGGCATCCAGCTTGGGATGCATGATGGGGCCCCCGCCGGACAGCGCATAGGCCGTGGAACCGGTGGGGGTGGAGATGATCAGGCCATCGGAGCGCTGGCCATAGACAAAATGGCCATCGATCACCAGCTCGAAATCGATCATGTGGACACTGTCACCGGAGAGCAGCACGATATCATTCAGGGCGCAGCCCTCGCCCACCACGGTCTTGCCCCGGCGTACTTCCAGATCGAGCAGGAACCGCTTTTCAGTGGTGTACTCACCGTCCAGCACCTGCCCCACCCGGCTTTCGATTTCGGAGGGAAGGATGTCAGTGAGAAACCCCAGGTGACCCCGGTTGACGCCCAGCACCGGCACATCAAAACGGGCCAGTGTACGGGCGGCGCCCAGCAGGCTGCCATCGCCACCGACCACAATAACCAGATCACAGGCTTCACCCATCTGCGTGGCAGATGCCGCTTGCAGGCCCATTTCTGGCAGGCTGCCGGCGATGTTCTTGTCGAGGATAACGGTACAGTCACGCCCGTTGAGAAAGTGAATCAACTGGCGCAGTGAATACAGCGCCTGTTCACTTTCGGAACGGGCAATCAAGCCGATATTGCGGAATTTATTGCTAAAAGTCTCTTGCGCCACACGAATCCTGGGCAGCCGCAGCTGCATCCGGTGAAGGGCTCGCCCTCCATCCGGTGAGCGACCACCCTGGCCCGAATCCGTGATTGCTGCATGGCAGCCGCGGATTCAGGCCTGTGTCAGGTACTCGTTCAGGTTAGCAGCATTGGCATTCAGGCCGCCATCCAGAACGATTACGTCCAAGCCGGCGTTTTTTAACAGAAAAGCGGCTGTGGCGCTACGTCGACCGGTATCACAGTAGGCAATATAGGTCTTGCTGGGGTCCAACAGGCGGGATTTCAGCCGTAATACATTCAGCGGCATATTGGTGGCGCCCACCAGGTGCTCCTGGTCGAATTCATCGCTGGTACGCACATCCAGCCACCAGGCGCCCTTTTCTGCGGCGCCCAATACATCCTCAGCGGGCATGGTGTTGATGATCGGCTCGCGCAGCAGGGCATCAAAGTCCTGACGCTCCAGTTTCATCAAGACCCCGTCGGTAGCCATGGTCACCGTGGCATTACGGGGCTTGCCGGAAAGCAGCGCCTCTTCGCCGAACCACTGCCCTTCTTCCAGCATGGCCACGGGGGTTGGGGCATTGTCGCCCATACTGATGGCCACCTCACAGACGCCTTCCTTGAGAATGTAGCAACAGTCTGCTGCCTCACCCTGGCGGATAATCACATCCCCTTGCTTGTGGCGATGAGCCTTCAGGCGCCGGAAGATTTCCAGAATATTACTGGGCGGTACCCGATGAAACAGCTTGGATTTAAGCAGTCGAATCATCCACTCCCGATCATTCTGATAAGCGGAGTTGGCGTTGATATCGAGAATCACGTAACCGGCAGACTGGTCCCAGGAAAGAATGGTGTCCAGCCGAAAGCTGTCAAAGCGGACCACACTGACTTCGGTCAGAGCCCGAGCCGTACTGCGGCGGGGCTGGGCATGCTCCAGCGGATGCCAGGATGCGGTATCTCCGGCACTGACGGTACGGGTTTTGCCCGCTTCATCGGTAAGCTCTACCTTGCCGCTGAGCAGATAGATGGTGGTGTTGTCCTTGTCGCCAAGCGAAAAAAGGGCATCTCCTGACGAATAACGGCACACCTCCTGCTGATCCAGGAGCCAGTCCAGCTGGTCTCCAGACAGCGCATTCACTGGCACAAAGGTCTGTAAAAGGCTTTTATCAATGGATTCCTGTGCCATAACTGCCGCTCCCGGTGTTCTTATTGTGACAACAACATCATGCTTTCAGCGTAGATAATGCAAAAAACCTACCATTTTTCAGTGAAGTGGCACTGAGTCACATCTGTTTATCAGCGAAAGCGCAGCACGTTATCGATCGCCGAGTCGTTGCGACAGTTTGGACAACGATTGGCATTGCAGTCGGAGACGCCGGGTTTGAACTGGTTAGGCACTTCCACCCGGATCACTCGCTTACCGCAGGGCTGTTGATCAGAGCCCACCGATACCTGGCACACGGGATTTTCATAATGGGCCAGCCAGGCCCGGTAGTGATCTTCAGTGACGAGACATTTACGCGCAGCGAAAGCCACTGGATTTTCCATGTAACTGCCGATCTGATCGGCCGAAATGGAAATATGCCCCGCACCGGGGTGGAAGGCGATAAAGCTGAGGCCGAGATTTTCCAGTTTTTCCAGCATCTTCTGGGCTCCAGTGCTGGCTTCCTTCACCCGATTTCGTTTTAGCTCGCCCAGTTCCTCCTTGAGCTGGTTAATCAGATCATCGCGGGTCAGCACATCCATTTCCTTGGCATGGATCTGCTCGGAAAGCTTCGCCCGTTCCTCCTCGATTCGCTGCTCCAGTGCCAGCTTGTACTGTTCGGTAAGCACTTCCAGTTCGCTGCCCTGAGTCTGGCTTTGGTGGCTCTGCTCCTCCAGGCTCTGAGTCAGTGAGACCACCTGAGCCTTGAGAGAATCATTCTGTTCACGCAACGCCCCATTCTGGGACTTGAGCGTCTTGAACTGGCCCAGAACCTTTTCCAGCTGAGCATTGAGGATTTCCTCCTTTTGCTGAGCGGCGTAGCGGAGTTGGCCCACTTCTTCGGACTGGGAATTTTCCAGTGTCTGTACCCGCAGGCGCAGCTCCTTGATAATGCGAGCCAGTCGCACCCTTTCTTCATCGGCCTCTTTCTTGCTCTCGTCATCGTCCGGGGCAATGGTGGGCGCTGCCGTTTCGGCACCAATGACTGGCGGGGCAGCGGCAGGGGTCGAATCCAGCTCGTCATCGATTTCCAGCCCCAGTTTCGGACCGCGCTCACGAATGGTGTCGCGAATGGCGATAAAGTCGTTGGCTCCCGGCTTCATGCCCGGATCCCACATCTGATCCTGGTGCCAGGCCACCGGACACTGGCTGCGGCAGGCCAGACGAATCGGCCCGGCCCCCATATCCGGCCCCTGCCCGGCATGTTCTGCCAGATGGCGCAGCGGCACATTCCAGGTGGTGTCGGCCATGCCGTCTTCATCAAAATCGATCGTAAAAAGGACCAGCGAACGTACCCGTAACTGACCATTCACCAGGCAGTAGGCACCGCGAACTTCCTTATCTGCAAATTCCGGCACACCCACCATGCCATCGAGGATCGCCTCAAAATCCGCATACAGCATGCTTTTGGTAATGCCCCGATGATCAAAAAACAGAATCGCTTCGGACGTCACGGAGGATAGAGGCATGTGTCCTTCCTTCCCTTGAGAATTATTGTAGTTGGCCACTGACTCGCCACAACATCACTCCCTGCAAGATCCAGAAAACACAGTAGCGACGGCAAAATCAGGGTGCTGCCAATTATAGTCAGCCCCTAATAAAAGAGTGTGACCTGAATGGCAGTAAAAAAAAAGCATACGAAAATACGCCCATTACTATGCCGCAAAGCAGCTGACGAAGACCAATAACGGCATCACGTTGCCAGAATCAATGTGTATTGAAGGGGGGGGGTAGGATCAAACCGCGAAGGATTAACAGATAGGGATGGAGACTGGAAAATCAGAGAGGGGTGGTACGGAGAGGAATCAGAGCTCCTCTCCGTCGTCCACCCAGCTGTCTTCTTCCTGCCACTCTTCCAGGCATTCCATCAGCTGCTTCTCTTCCAGTCGCTCTTCCAGATAGTCTTCCATTTGCTTGCCCTCCTTGTCTTTTTCAGTGTTGTGGGCCTGAAATTAGACAGGGTTTAGGTGACAAGTTCATGAAATAGAAGGCATCACGCCTGATGCTCGACGTCGAATGCAATAAAACAGAGCAAGGCACAACGCACAGCCGCAATAGATCAGGCGTCAGACAAAGGATGACAGGGGAGCAGAAACAAAAAAGGCCCCCATAAATGGGAGCCTTTAATGCTGAATAGTGGCGGAGCGGACGGGACTCGAACCCGCGACCCCCGGCGTGACAGGCCGGTATTCTAACCAACTGAACTACCGCTCCACTTTTCCTTACGGAACTCTTCACTTACAAAATATGGTGGGTGGTGACGGGATCGAACCGCCGACCCTCTGCTTGTAAGGCAGATGCTCTCCCAGCTGAGCTAACCACCCGCATCGCGCTGCGAAGTGGGCGCCATTTTAGGGATTGGGCCGGGGGTGTCAACGGCTTTTTGCAGAAAAAAGTCCGTTTGCCTAGAAAATGGGCGGAACGGGCAAATCTTGCACAGAATAGCCCTGTAGGAACGGAGCGTAGCGGAGTAACGCACGTAGTTCCGCGCGGCCCGAAGGGTGAGCGAAGCGAATAACCCATGCTTGCATGGCGAACCGAGCCACAGCGAGGAAAAGGCGGTGCCGGCCGTTGCTCCCGATCCCAAAGAAGAAGCTGTCGAAGCCCGACAGACCTGGTCGCCCGAGGGGGCAAGCATGAGCTCCTACAAGCGGCTAGGCAGCTTGCCGTTTCAGCTTTCTTCCGCCTCCAGCGCCTCAATCTTCGCCTTTGCCTGCTCCAGGGTGAATCTGCCCGGTACCGCCTGCCCGCTCGGTTTGGCAATCAGGTAATGATGCACATCCAGCGCCCAGGTCTGACGGTTAAGCTCTCCTTCCTCGATAATGGAGTACCCGCTCTGTCCCCAGCCGATGGCATTACCGATCATGCTCACCCACCACACGAGCCAGAATAATGTCCGCCAGGTCATCCAGGGTCAGGGAACCGTCCCGATCAAACCAGTTGGGCGCCCAGCCTGTCATACCGGTGAGCAGGCGGCGAACGATGAAGGGATCATCCCGGAACGCCCCCTGCGTATGTAGCGCATTGAGTGCATCAAGCCACAGTTGCTCATAGATGGCGCGCAACTCCAGGGCTTTGCGCTGCCTGTCCTCACCGAGACAACGCCACTCTGTCACCAGCACGGTCATGGCTTCAGCGGTATCGCCGACAATAGACTGCAGTTCCGCACGGATCAGTGCCCGCAGTTGCCCCTTCGGTGAGACTTCAGCTGCAATAGCCCGGCGCAGGCGATCCGTATTGAACTGGATCACCTCTTCCATCACCGCAAAAAGGATATCTTCCTTACTCTTGAAATGATGGAAGATGGAGCCGCTCTGGATGCCCACGGACGCAGCGATATCCCTTACCGTGGTGCGATCAAAGCCCTTGTCGCGAAACAGGTGGGCCGCCGCACTGAGCAGGCGCCCGCGGGGAGAATCATCGATTCCATTAATTGCCAGTGACTCAGCCATTGGTATCCTCTTTTTTGTATCCCCGCATTATCCCGATTACAGGACGCACGCTGCAAGCGCAGCACAATCACCATGCTCCCACTAAAAACCCCCTAGGAGCGCCGCTTGGGGCGCGAACCACACAGGCTCGAATTGCAGGAAGCGAGTTCCGCCATTCGCTGCTCGCGACTCGCATCTCTGCAAAGCCCTTCGCGCCTCAAGCGGCGCTCCTACAGCGGCTTCGAATAAATGCTCAGCAAGACATCTGGCTCTTTACAAACCAAGCGCTTGCTTGGTAGCTTACGAGACCACGCTTATACACGCAAATGGAGCCACCATGACCGAGCCCGTTCGCATCGGCTGTGCCGCCGGATTCTGGGGCGATACCAACAGCGCCGCCTTCCAGCTGGTCAAGCAGGCCGCGATCGATTATCTGGTGTTCGACTATCTGGCCGAGGTCACCCTGTCGATCATGGCCGGGGCCCGCATGAAGGACCCCAGCGCCGGTTACGCCCACGACTTCGTCAATAATGTCATGGCGCCGCTGGCCAAGGATATCAAAGCAAAGAACATCAAGGTGGTCAGTAATGCCGGTGGGGTAAACCCCCGCGCCTGCCGGGAGGCCCTGGAGAAGGTGTTCGAGGCCGCCGGGATCGAGATGAAAATCGCCCTGGTAGAAGGCGACGACCTGAACCCGCGCCGCAACGACTTTGCCGATGTGACGGAAATGGACACAGGCGCTCCCCTGCCCCCCATGACAGTCACCATGAATGCCTACCTGGGCGCCCTGCCCATCAAGGCAGCTCTGGATGCCGGCGCCGATATCGTGCTCACCGGCCGCATCGCAGATTCCGCCGTGGTACTGGGCCCCCTGATGCACGAATTCGGCTGGGCTGAAGACGATTACGACAAACTGGCCCAGGGCTCCCTGGCCGGCCATGTGATCGAATGCGGCGCCCAATGCACCGGCGGCAACTTCACCGACTGGCGCGATGTGCCTGACTTCCACAACATGGGCTTTCCCATTGCCGAATGTTTTGCGGACGGTCACTTCGTCATTACCAAGCCTGACAATACCGGTGGCCTGGTCAACACGGCCACCGTCGGAGAGCAGATCGTTTATGAAATCGGCGACCCCCGTGCCTACATGCTGCCCGACGTGGTCTGTGACTTTACCCAAGTAGAACTGGAACAGGTCGGCGACAACCGGGTTCGCGTCAGTGGCGCCCAGGGCCTGCCCCCCACCGACAGCTACAAAGTCTCCGCCACCTACCCGGACGGCAATCGCATCACCGCCTCCTTCCTGATGGGCGGCATCGACGCTCCGCAGAAAGGCCAGGTGGTCGCCGACGCCATCCTGAAAAAGGTGGCCGGCCTGTTCAAGCAACTGGGCATGGCACCCATGCGCGAGACCAGCGTGGAAATTCTCGGCAGCGAAACCACCTATGGCGCCCAGGCCCGTCGCGGTGACACCCGCGAAGTGGTGGTCAAGATCGGCGCTCTGCACGATGACAAGAAAGCCCTGGGGTTGTTTGCCAGAGAAATTGCTCAGGCCGCCACCGGCATGGCACCGGGACTGTCCGGCCTGGTAGGCGGACGCCCCAAGCCGTTTCCGCGCATTCGTCTGTTCTCCACCCTGGTCAGCAAGAACAGCATTCCGGTTACCGTGGACCTGGGCGGCGACACCTTGCCGGTGACCATCCCGGCCGGTACACCGTTTGATGCCAACACCCTGCCAGAAGACAACCGGGGCGACATCGCTACCGGCGAGGTGGCCGTGCCACTGATCAAACTGGCCTGGGCGCGAAGTGGCGACAAGGGCAACCACGCCAATATTGGCGTCATCGCCCGCCAGCCGGAATACCTGCCGTACATCAATGCCGCCCTGACGGAAGACGCCGTGGCCGACTATATGCAGCACGTGCTCGACCCGGACACCGGCAGCGTCAGCCGCTGGTCACTGCCGGGCATGAATGCCTTTAACTTCCTGCTGAAGAATGCCCTGGGCGGCGGGGGCATTGCCTCCCTGCGCATTGACCCGCAGGGCAAGGCGTTTGCGCAGCAGTTGTTGGATATGCCGGTGAAAGTGAGTGAAGAAATCGCCAAGACACTGACTGACAATTGATGATGTTGTGGGAAGTCATGCTGTGCATGACGAATCGGCGTTAACAGCAGTCAACGTTATTCGCGATGCAAGCATCGCTTCCCACAAGGAATGAACAAACCAAGGATTAACGACAATGTCATACCGTTCCGTATTCAAGCCCGACCTGTTTGCCGGCCAGAACATCATCGTCACCGGCGGTGGCTCCGGCATCGGCCGCTGCACCGCCCATGAACTGGCTTCCCTTGGGGCCCGCGTGGTATTGGTCGGTCGCAAGCAGGAAAAACTGGATGCCGTGGCGGCGGAGATCGAGGAAGACGGCGGCCAGGCCATCGGCTTCACTTGCGACATCCGTGACGAAGAGGTGGTCAAGGCCACCGTTGCCGAGATCTACAAAGCCGTCGAGGTAGTTCACGGCCTGGTCAACAACGCCGGCGGCCAGTTCCCCTCGCCACTGGCGCTGATCAACCAGAAAGGCTGGGAAACCGTGGTGCGCACCAACCTCACCGGCGGCTTCCTGATGGCCCGGGAAGTGTTCACCCAGGGCATGAACCGCAACGGCGGCGCCATCGTCAACATCGTCGCCGACATGTGGGGCGGCATGCCCGGCATGGGCCACTCCGGCGCCGCCCGGGCCGGCATGGTCAACTTCACCCAGACCGCCTCCTACGAATGGGGCAGCTGCGGGGTGCGCGTCAACGCCGTGGCCCCGGGCTGGATCATGTCCAGCGGCATGGACACCTACCCGGAAGGCTTCAAGCAGACCCTGAAAACCCTGCGCGCCGCCGTACCGCTCAAGCGCATGGGCAACGAATCGGAAGTGTCCGGCGCCATCTGCTTCCTGCTCAGCGACGCCGCCGCCTTTATCAGCGGCGACACCCTGCGCATCGACGGCGCCGCCAGCCAGGGCAATGTGGCGATCTTCCCGCTGCCCGACCACGACAAGAGCAAGCCGTTTGACGGCTTCCACCGTGCCACCACCCCCGATGTCTTCAAGGACCTGTAATGTCAGTCATTGAATCCGCACTGGACCCGAACAGCGAGGAATACCAACAGAACCGCGACGCTCTGCTGGCCGCCGTGGAAGAGTTCCGCGCCATTGAGCAGGCCGTGGTGGATACCGCCGAAGGCAAGCGTGCCAAATTCGAGAAACGCGGCCAGCTGCTACCCCACGAGCGTATCTCGCGCCTGCTGGACACCGGCTCGCCATTCCTGAGCCTGATGAACCTGGCCGGCTACAAGATGCACGACGACAAGGACGGCACCGAAGCCGGCGGCGGCACCATTGCCGGCATCGGCTATGTGTCCGGCGTTCGTTGCCTGGTTACTGCCTCCAATTCCGCCATCAAGGGCGGCACCATTTCGCCCTCTGGCCTGCATAAAACCCTGCGCCTGCAGCGCATCGCCATGGAAAACAAGCTGCCGGTGGTGAGCCTGGTGGAATCCGGCGGCGCCAATCTGAACTATGCGGCAGAAGTGTTCGTGGACGGCGCCCGCACTTTTGCCAACCAGGCACGGCTGTCCGCTGCCGGCATTCCGCAGATCACCGTGGTACACGGCAACGCCACCGCCGGTGGCGCCTATCAGCCAGGCCTGTCTGACTACGTGGTAGTGGTCCGCGAGCGCGCCAAGATGTTCCTGGCCGGCCCTCCGCTGCTGAAAGCCGCCACCGGCGAAATCGCCACCGATGAAGAACTGGGTGGCGCCGAAATGCACGCCGGCACCGCCGGCACCGCCGAATACCTGGCGGAAAACGATGCGGACGGCATTCGTCAGGCCCGGGATCTGGTCAAGCTGCTGGGCTGGCGCCGGGCAGCACCGGCTAGCGACGAGATCGAACCGCCCCGCTACGATGCCGAGGAATTGCTCGGTGTGGTACCCGCCGACGCCAAGAAACCCTACGACGTGCGCGAGATCATTGCCCGCATCGCCGACAGCTCCGATTTCCTGGATTTCAAGAACGACTGGGACAGCGCCACCGTGTGCGGCTGGAGCACCATCGAAGGCAAGCCCGTGGGCATCATCGGCAACAATGGCCCGATCACCCCGCGAGGCGCTGCCAAGGCCGCCCAGTTCATCCAGCTCTGCGACCAGACCCGTCGACCATTACTGTTCCTTCACAACACCACCGGCTTCATGGTGGGCACCGACGCGGAACAGAACGGCGTCATCAAGCACGGTTCGAAAATGCTGCAGGCCGTGGCCAACGCCCGGGTGCCGAAGATCTCCATCGTCGTCGGTGGCTCCTACGGCGCAGGCAACTACGCCATGTGCGGCCGCGGTCTCGATCCGCGCTTCATCTTTGCCTGGCCCAACTCCAAAGTTGCCGTCATGGGTGGCCAGCAGGCCGGCATGGTGCTGCGCATCGTGGCCGAAGCCAAACAGCGCGCCAACGGCATTGAGCCGGACGAGAAGGTGCTCGACATGCTCCAGCAGACCACCGCCCAGAAACTCGACAGCCAGTCCACCGCGCTCTACGGCACGGCCCGGCTATGGGACGACGGCATCATCGACCCCCGCGACACCCGCCGCGTGGTCGCCTATGCCCTGGACATCTGCGCCGACGCCCAACATCGCGAACTGCACCCGAATGCGTTCGGGGTGGCAAGACTTTAGAGGCAATTAATAATTAAGAATTAATAGTTAATAACGTGAAAACCCCATCCCGTTTTCACCAAACGAAAGGCCTCAAAGGGGTCTCGTTATTAACTATTCACTATTAATTATTAATTCACGCACCGGCATCGCCAGGTAGCACAGGCACAACAGAACACAACGTACTTCATTGAACAAAACAGGACGCTTCCCATGCTTTTCACTCAAGAACACGAAGAACTGCGCCGCACAGTCCGCAACTTTGTCGAGAAAGAACTGAACCCCCACGTCAAGGAATGGGAAGAAGCCGGGCGCTTTCCCATCCATGAGGTGTTCAAGAAAATGGGCGATCTGGGTCTGCTCGGTGTGACCAAGCCGGTCGAGTTCGGTGGCATGGGGCTGGATTACTCCTATGGCATGGTGATGGCCGAAGAGATGGGCCGCACTCACTGTGGTGGTGTTCCGCTTTCCACCGGGGTACAGACCGACATGGCCACCCCGGCCCTGGCCCGTTTCGGTTCCGACGAACTGCGTCAGAATTATCTTGCACCGGCCATTGCCGGTGACATGGTGGCCTCCATCGCCGTGTCCGAACCGCATGCGGGTTCCGATGTGGCCGCTATCAAGACCACTGCCACCAAGGACGGCGACGACTACGTGATCAACGGCACCAAGATGTGGATCACCAACTCCCCCAGCGCTGATTGGTTCTGCCTGCTTGCGCAGACCTCAGACGGCAAGCCGCACATGAACAAGTCTTTGATCATCGTGCCGAAAGACGCCGCTGGCATCACCGTGGACAAACCCCTGCACAAGCTGGGCATGCGCTCCTCGGAAACCGCCCAGGTGTTCTTCGACAACGTGCGCGTGCCCCAGCGCAACCTGGTCGGCCAGGAAGGCATGGGCTTCATGATGCAGATGATGCAGTTCCAGGAAGAGCGTCTGTTCGCCGCCGCCAACAGCCTGATGGGCATGCAGCACGTGATTGACGAAACCATCGCCTACGCCAAGGACCGTCAGGTGTTCGGCATGCCGCTGATCGACAACCAGACCGTGCACTTCCGCCTGGCCGAACTGCAAACCGAAGTGGAATCCCTGCGCGCCCTCACCTACCGGGCCTGCGAGATGTACATCAACGGCAAGGATGTGCTGCAGCTGGCGTCCATGGCCAAACTGAAAGTCGGTCGTCTGAGCCGAGAAGTAGCCGATGGCTGCCTGCAGTACTGGGGCGGCAACGGCTTCATGTGGGACAACCCCGCCGGCCAGCTCTACCGCGATGGCCGTCTGGGCTCCATCGGCGGCGGCGCCGACGAAGTCATGCTGGGCATTATCTGCAAGACCATGGATATCCTGCCGGGCAAGAAAAAATAACAGGACACCCCGGCCCCGGAATACTGCCCGCTGTAGGAGCGGCGCTTGAGCCGCGAAAACCCAGGAGCGAGAAGCGAGTTACGAGAAGCGAAATGCACAACCGAACCATCGTGTTTCAGGTTTTCGGGCCTCGTAACTCGCGCCTCGCAACTCATATTCTGTTCGCGCCTCAAGCGGCGCTCCTACAGCGGCCCTGTAGACATGTTGAGAGGAGCGCATGATGACGCTACCGAAAACAGACACCTTACAGCTGAACCAGGACGGCCCGGTTCTGCATATCACCCTGAACCGCCCCGACAGCCGCAACGCCATGAGTCTGACCATGGTCAACGAGTTGATGGCGGTGTTCGAAGCGGTGAAGGATGACACCGGCGTGCGCGCCATCGTGCTGCGTGGCGCTGGAGGTCACTTCTGTGCCGGCGGCGATATCAAGGATATGGCCGGCGCACGCCAGCAGGCTGCCAGCGGCGACAGCGATGCCTTTGAGAAACTGAATCGCCGTTTCGGGGAAATGATCACCGCCGCTAATCATCAGCCCCAGGTGCTGATTACCGTGCTGGAAGGCGCGGTACTGGGCGGCGGGTTTGGTCTGGCCTGCATCTCCGATGTGGCCATCGCTCACACTGGCGCCACCTTCGGCCTGCCGGAAACCGGCCTGGGGGTGATTCCCGCCCAGATCGCCCCCTTTGTCGTAGAGCGCATCGGCCTGACCCAGGCCCGGCGGCTGGCCCTCACCGGCATCCGCTTCCAGGGCGAAGAAGCCCGGCGACTGGGCATCGTTCACGAAGTGGCAGCTGACGCAGACGGCCTGGATGTCCTGCTGCAAGACACCCTGAAAGCGGTGCGCAAATGCGCACCCCATGCCAACCGGGTGACCAAAC
The DNA here is from genome assembly GCF_947258575.1 of uncultured Alcanivorax sp. Lineage (GTDB taxonomy): Bacteria > Pseudomonadota > Gammaproteobacteria > Pseudomonadales > Alcanivoracaceae > Alcanivorax. Next base: position 38,469 of record NZ_CAMYIV010000002.1, on the reverse strand, counting down.
AGCTGGTGCTGAACGTGGGCCATGAACCCATGGAGGTGTTGCTGGACCAGGCGGCGAAGGATTTCGCCGCCGCCGTGAACAGCGAAGAAGGCCAGGAAGGCACCATGGCGTTCGTACAAAAACGCCCTGCGTCCTGGAACAACTAAAAGATTGATTTACCACAGAGGACACAGAGTTCACTGAGTAAAACCATAAGCAGACAAAACACCGAGGGACTTCGGGAGCGTGGGCACTTGAAGCGCAACCGAATCAGATTGTTTTTTCTCTGCGAACTCTGTGCCCTCTGTGGTGAAAAAGCATCACGACCACCGGGCCCAAACACCGGTAAGGAACCACAATGAGCTTTGAAAAAATCCTGATTGCCAACCGTGGCGAGATTGCCTGCCGGGTTATCGCCACTGCCCAGTCTCTGGGCTACCGGACCGTGGCGGTCTATTCCGAGCCGGATGGCGGTGCCCGTCACGTCCAACTGGCCGACGAAGCCGTCTGTGTAGGCCCGGCACTGGCCAGCGCCTCCTACCTGAATGTGGATGCCCTGCTGGATGCCTGTCGCAAGACAGGCGCCGATGCGGTGCATCCCGGCTATGGCTTTCTGTCTGAAAACGCCGGGTTTTCCAAGGCCTGCAAGGATGCCGGTATCACCTTTATCGGCCCCGATGAAGATGCCATCCACTTGATGGGCTCCAAGCGCCTGTCCAAGATCGCCATGATCGAAGCCGGCGTGCCCTGCATTCCCGGCTACGAAGGCGAAGACCAAAGCGACGCCACCCTGCTGCAGGAAGCCGAACGCATCGGCCTGCCGCTGATGATCAAGGCCAGTGCCGGCGGTGGCGGCCGTGGCATGCGCGTGGTCACCGATGCCAGCGAGATTTCCGCCCAGCTGAAAAGCGCCCGGCAGGAAGCGAAAAGTGCCTTCGGCAGCGACGAGTTGATTCTGGAGCGCGCCGTAATGCAACCACGCCATGTGGAAATCCAGGTATTCGGCGACCGCCATGGCAACGTTATCCATCTGGGTGAGCGGGACTGTTCGATACAACGTCGCCACCAGAAGGTGGTGGAAGAGGCCCCCTCTCCGGCCGTGGACGAGGCCCTGCGCCAACAAATGGGCGAAGCCGCGGTCAATGCCGCCAAGGCCTGCAACTATGTGGGGGCCGGCACGGTGGAGTTTCTGCTGGCGCCGGAAGGTGATTTCTTCTTCCTGGAAATGAACACCCGCCTGCAGGTGGAGCATCCGGTTACCGAGTTGGTCACCGGCCTGGACCTGGTGGCCTGGCAGATCAAAGTCGCTCGCGGCGAGCCCCTGCCCTTGAGCCAGGACCAAGTCACGCTCACCGGCCATGCCATGGAGGTGCGCCTGTACGCGGAAGACCCGGCGCAGAATTACATGCCGCAGACCGGCCCGGTACTGTGCTGGCAGCCAGCCAGCGGCGATGGCGTGCGCATCGACCACGGCCTGACGGAAGGCTATGAGGTGGGCAGCCACTATGACCCCATGCTGGCCAAGATCATTGCCGTGGGCGATAGCCGTGAAGACGCCCGGCGACGCCTGATCCGTGCTGTGGAGGACACCGTATTGATGGGAGTCCGGGATAACCGGACCTTCCTGGCCGCTATTCTGCGTCACCCGGTATTTGCCCAGGGCGAAGCGACCACGGCATTCATTGGGCAGGACTTTGCCGACGACGCCAGCATGGCCGGCGAGGCTCCTTCCAGCCAACTCTGGGCCCTGGCCGCCCTGCTCCGCTGTGAAGTGGAGACACCGGCAGCCGAGCTACGTGGCTGGCACTCCAGCACCCTGGGGGCTCAACCGGTCCAGCTTCGCTGTGGTGAACACGAACAAACCGTATATATCCGCTATCGCGATGACCATGCCGAGCTGATGGTCGGCGAGAACAACCACCACATCGAGCCTCTGGGCCCGGGCCTGGCCAGCATTGACGGCATTCGCCAGCGCTACCAGATGTTCCAGGATGGCAAGCAAAGCTGGCTGCAATGCCAAGGCCACAGCGTCTGTTTCGAGGATGCTACCCATAGCGCAGCGGGCGCCAGCGATCAGGCCGGCTCCGGCCAGATCCGCGCGCCCATGGATGGCGCAGTGATCGAGGTATGCGCGAAGGCCGGTGAGGCCGTGCAGCGGGGGCAGGTGCTGGTAATCATGGAAGCCATGAAGATGGAGCATAGTCTCAAGGCGGACTGTGATGGCACCGTGGAATCAGCGGATCTAGCGGTTGGCAGTCAAGTGAAACGCCAGCAACTACTGGTCAGCATCAAGGCGGACAACCCGGAGTCATAATCCGTCAATGACATTTTACGAACGGAGAGGGACACTCCACTGTGATTCAATAGTTTGCACCGGGCAGATAAGGCCAAAACGGACCGCCGCAATCTGCCCTGGCACTGCGGCCGGGCAAGGCTCTTGCCCTGCCCTGGTGCTACGGTTAAGGTAAGCGCCCGCTTGCCAATACTGGGTTCCCGGCTGAACAGCCTTCGGATAACCGCTTACATGCCGTGATCGAATGACTGGCCTGTATCGACTCATCCTGTGGTGTTTTGTGCCTGGGCGCCTTCCAAGAACACAGACTAATGGAGATCCTATGAGCAACGCCGACATCATCACGTTGCCCAAGCTTCTGTCCAAGGTTCCCGAGGTGGTCAGCAATCTGCCAGGCCTGATCAAGGGCTCGCGGATGGCCAAGATCACTGACACGACCAAGCCTCTGGGGCTGGGCATGGCCATCGAGCGAGCCACCGGCATGAACCCCAACGGCGCCGCCCTGATCTACGAAGACACCGAGCTTACCTACAAGCAGTTCAATGCCTGGGCTAACCGACTGGCAGATTACCTGGCCTCCATCGGCCTGAAAAAAGGCGACACTATCGCCGTCAACATCGAAAACCGCCCGGAACTGCTCGTCACTGTAGCCGCCTGTGCAAAACTGGGCGTCTGCGCTGCGCTGATCAATACTTCCCAGCGTGGCAAGGTACTGGTCCATTCTTTCAATCTGGTGAAACCCAAGGCCGCCATTATTGGTGAGGAATTGGTAGACGCCGTGGAAGAGATCCGTGGCGACCTGGACCTGAAGGACAATTTCTTTTTCTTCGCCGACCAGGACACTCTGGAAAACCCGGGTGAGGCTCCCGCCAGCTACAAGAACCTGGCCAGCGAAATCAAGGACTGCTCCAGCGAGAACCCGGCTTCCAGCAAGCAGACTTTCCTGCGCGATCCGCTGTTCTATATTTATACCTCCGGCACCACTGGCCTGCCCAAGGCCGTAGTGTTCAACCACGGTCGCTGGGAAAAAGCCTACGGTGGCTTCGGTTATTCAGCGGTGCGTCTTAACGCTGACGATCGCCTTTACACTACCCTGCCCTTCTACCACGCCACCGGCATGGTCATCTGCTGGGCGTCTGTGCTGGCCCCTGCCGGCACACTGGTACTGGCGCGCAAGTTCTCCGCCAGCGGCTTCTGGGAAGATATCCGCCGCCACGGCTGTACCGCGTTCGGTTATGTGGGCGAACTGTGTCGCTACCTGCACGAACAACCGGAAAAGCCCAACGACCAGGACAACAAGGTTCATACCATTGTCGGCAACGGCCTGCGCCCGAGCATCTGGAAAGAGTTCAAGGATCGTTTCGGCATTGACCGCGTGGTAGAGCTGTATGCCTCTTCCGAAGGCAACGTGGCCTTTACCAATGTGTTCAACTTCGACAACACCGTAGGTTTCTCTCCGGTCAGCTATGCCATCGTCAAATACGACAAGGAACGGGACGAGCCGGTACGCGACAGCAATGGCAACATGATCAAGGTGGGCAAAGGCGAATCCGGCCTGATGCTCGGCGAGATCACCGACAAGACGCCGTTCGACGGTTACACCGACCCGGAGAAGACCGAGAAGTCCATCTTCCGTGACGTCTTCAAGAAAGGCGATGCCTGGTTCAACACCGGTGACATGATGCGCGATATCGGCTTCCGCCATGCGCAGTTCGTGGACCGTCTGGGTGACACCTTCCGCTGGAAAGGCGAAAACGTGTCCACCACCGAAGTAGAGCAGATTCTGGATGGCTATGACGGCATTCAGGAGTCCGTGGTCTACGGGGTAGAAATCCCCAACACCAATGGCCGGGCCGGCATGGCACAGGTTCGCCTGACCTGCCACCACAGCGAATTCGACTTCCAGGGGCTGTGTGCCTACCTGAAGCGTGAGCTGCCCCATTACGCCATTCCCGTGTTCCTGCGTATCAACGAGCAGGCCATGGAGACCACTGGCACCTTCAAGCACCAGAAGAACAAACTGAAAGAGCAGAAGTACGACCTGAGCCAGCAGGACAATGCGGTCTACGTATTGCTTCCCAAGGCCAACTGCTACCAGCAGCTGGACAAGGAGAGTCAGGAAAGCATCGATAACGGCGAGCACCGTTTCTGATCTTTCTCTTGCTGAAAAAAAGGGGTGCCTTCGGGCACCCTTTTTTTTTGTTCATCATGGACTAGCGGGAACGCAAACGACCCGCTCCCGGGTAAGAATTCGAGCGTCTTGCCCCTCGCCCCCTTTCGGATACCGAACCTCAGATCTGGATCACCGACGCCACGCATTGCGTAGTGTGCACTGGGCCCAAGGCGAACTGCACACCACATCCAGGAAGCCGCCGGTGCTTGCGGCCATTTAGAGACTCATCTCGGCCTTGAGGGAGAGGAATCATGCAGCACGTTATTCTCCTCGCTCACGCGGCACCCGGGAGAGCAATTTGCCTTTGGCAGACGTCTCGCAACACAAACCCCACCCCCATAACCAGCCGCGCTGGACAACGTCCTGCACCAACGCACAACAGAGATAATTCTTCCACACCCCAACAACTATCCCCATGCTCTGTGGACAACTCTGTGCAGGACCTCAGGAAAACACTCTACAGCCCTCTTATAGCAAGCACTTCAGCTGTTTGCATGATTTTCCACCAGGACAGGGATTGACACTTTCCTCAACTCTCGGAGCGCATCAGCACAATCACAGGGGATTACTCACAAATTCTGTGGATAAAATTGTGGAAAAGCTGAGAAGAACCGTCTGTAGCCCCCGGCAAAAGGCCTTTCTCACTTAATGGTGGATAATTACACATATCGTAAATCTTATTATTCTCAGCAACTTAGCGGTGATTTTTTAGCCATGCCAGGTGACAACCGGATGACAGCCAGTTGCATGCGTCCGATAACAGCCTTGTGTAAAAACGCCATTTTCTTGTCGTAAGCAGGCCGTTCAGCTAGCCGATCATTACCACACATCGGCACAATCCTAACTTCTGAATTCTTTTCCACAGAAGCTGTGGATAACCCTGTGCATAGCCGGTACACAACCGCCCTATCTCACCGGTTTTTCACGGCTATTGACGACATGCCCATTTTTTAACCAATCAATAAATTCATTATATTTCATGTAGTTACGCTGTTTTTTATGAGCTATTCACGGGTTTGTCATATTTTATTGCAGAAAAAGCCCATTGACAGAAACCTGTGAACAAAATTGGGGCATGAAGACGTTACCAAGGGTGACAGCGTGGCACAGTCGTTCCGAGTCAATCAGGGCCGCACCCGCGATGAAAGCATCCCTCACCAACGGTCACTGAGACAGAGCGTCTGTACCTATGGATATCCTGCCTGGGCGACGCTTCGTCGCGAGAGAGCTTATTTCGAACATAAAAAAAACGGGTACCAAGGGGGTACCCGTCAAAAGACACCACTAAGGGGTTAGCGGTGTGCGCTACAACACTGTTTGGACGCCTCAGCTCTTCTTGCGGCTGCGGCGTTTTGGAGTGTCGGATTCAGAGGAAGCACTGACATCTTCCTCGGCTTTGCTCAGTGCACTGGTAAGCTCGTGAACCCGTTTCTCCAGCTCTTCGACTTCCCGTTTGTTGGGGAGCCCCAAGCGGGACAACGCCTTGTTCAGGCGATCGTCGAAGGCCTTCTCCATCTTGTCCATGGTCTCGCCGGTATGATGGCGAACCCGTTCCTTAATCTCTTCCACCCGGGACTCGGTCTTGTCCTTGGTGTGACGTTCCACTTCTCGGCCTGCTTCAACCAGGGCATCAAAAAAGCCGCTACCCTCTTCCTCGGCCCGTGCGAACGCCCCCAGACCGGCAAGCCAGATCTGGTGGGTATACTTGCGAATATCTCGTGAAGCTCCACTAAGAGCCTTCAGCGGGCTAGGATTCCGCTCTTCTTTTTCGTTCTGCTTATCGTCGGACATGATCCAAACTCCGAAGGTAATTCCACGAGCAGATGCAGCGCAGCAACAAGCAACGGCATCAACGCGAAGGAGTAAATTATAGGGGGGTAGTAAAGCAGGTTTGCACAGGTTTGTCTGACAATTGCTCAATGATCGTTTATGTGATCAATTTCTCATCAGATCAGGCTACTGTTCATCCAGATCATCATTATCATCCGGCCGCCGATTGCCGATCAGGCCCATGCCCCGGGCCAGATCCCGGGCGCTGTTGCGGATCACTTCCCGGGAGCGGCCGGTAAGCAGATCGACAATCCGCTTCCTCAGGCGCTCTTCCAACTGGTTGGCACCCTCTTCAAGACGGCGATCCACCTTGCGTTCAATTTTGGGCCCCAGATAAAAATGGCCAATCAAGCCCATGAGGGTCAGGGTCAGCAGAGAAGACGCTCCCGCCGCTGCAAACAGCAGCCACCCCAGAGTGGCTATATCTATCTGCAGCGTTTCCATCAGGCCGCTCCGAACATGAACAGCAGCTGCCCGACCCCGGCCATGGCACCCAGAAAGCCGCCTACCACGATCAGAATCCACTCATCTTCCTGGAAGGCCGGCCGCAGCAGGTCCTGGAATTCTTCCGAGCTGAGCGCCTGCATCCGTTCAGCCATGAGCCTCTCGACAATCAGGCCCCGCTCTTTGTTGAAGCCCTGATCTTCAAACGGCTCCACGGCAAGATCCACTGCTTTGTCTTCTACCGCTTTCTTGAGATCCGCGTAACCCTCAGGGCCCACCGTCAACTGGGCAGCCGTGCGCACCACACCACCATTGAGCAGTGGCTTGAGATGGCGTTTGATCAGGGCCTTGGTGCGATCTCCACGGGGGCCGTTAACCACCTGGTACATGATATTGCGTAGGGTGATCACTTCATCCGTCGCAAGGCGCGCGAAGGATTCGGCCACATCCTTCTGCCGCTTCAGGAACAGCCCCTGAATGCGGAAAGGGCCGATTTTCACCGGATTGAGCGGTCGGAAAATCAGGTTGAGAGCCAGCCAGTTGGTGGCAATACCAACGATAAAACCAAAGAACGGCAGCACCCAGTTTTCCGGCACAAAGATGAACACCGGCACCTGAATCAGACCGAACAGGAAACCGAAGTAGAAACCGGAATTGGTAATGAAACGAAATTCAGGATCACCCACTTCCTGGAACATCTGCACCATGAGCGCTTTGTCTTCGCTCATCTGGGTGATGACCATGTGCTTCATGTCCACCAGGCTGTCCAGATTGCGGCTGATGTCATCAACCACATTGTCCATGACCGCTGGAATTGCCCGGCGTGCGCGGGCGTAGACACGCTTGCGCACCAACAGAGGCAGATTCTCCCAGAGCACAGCATTGCGCTCGGTCATCACCTCGTCGGTGTACTCTTCAATTCGTAGCTGGATGGTGCGGGTGAGGTGGGCGGATATCTTTTCCGGCTCCATCTCGCGAAAGAACTCGTCCAGACTGCCCAGTTTGGAAAGGGCCTTGTCGACAACTATACCTGCCATCTTCTCGACCTTGGAGGGAATGATCCCCTGCCAGCCGAAAATGGGCCGAATACCAATGAATTCCAGTGGATAGAACGTCATTTTGACGGCCATCCAGTTGGTGATCCACCCTACGGCACCGGCGATAAAAGGTATACTGACGTACTTCCAGAAGTCCGGGTACGAAAGCAATGATTCCAGCATTGAAAAACAACTCCCCTCCAAGGGCTTATGCACTGTAACGCGACAGTGCCAAGACAAACATATCCCGCTTTCGCCAATCCCGGTCTAAAAAGCCAATGTCGTTTTAAGGCAGCAACCTATCATGGGAGGTGCCCTTTATTATAAAAGTGCCTAGTATAGGTAGCTGGCACCCTAAATATAAGCAAGATAACGTAATTTTTGGCAACAAATCGGGACCCGAAGCGACAGCGCGGCCCCATTTCAGGACAGGATTTTCCGTCACTTATGCCTCAGACCGGTAGTTTTCCCCAGCTGATTGTGCTTGGTGGTTTGGAGAGCGCGCTCAATCAAGCGCTCACAGGTAGCCAGCCCGGCCGCGACAGGTTAGCCGCTCTGCACGGCACTGTCGTGCGGATTCGTGCTGAGCGCCCGCTCTGGGTGCTCTATGTGCTGATCTATGAAGATGGCGTGGAGCTGCTGACCGACTACGAAGGCAACGTGGATATCCGTGTCCGCGGCCCTATGGGAGCTATGGTGCACTGGCTGTTTGCCAGCGAGCCACTGACCGATCATGAATCCCTGCGCGTTACCGGCAGCGACAGGCAAATCGCCCAGCTCACCGACCTGATTGAAAATTTCAGCCTGTGGCCACTGGTTCGCAACTGGCTCGACGACCATGTCCGGCTCAAGGAGTTGCTCGACCTGCTGCGCCGTGAAGACCCAGTGTGGCTGGAGAAACTGGCCACCCTGCCTCAGCAAGTCGGAGAACTGGCAGAACAGGTGGCTCGTCAGCAGCTGATTCAGGAAGACATCCTCGAGGAGCTGCGTCACCTGCGCGGCGAATTACGACGAGCTCGCAAGCTGGACCAGTTCTTCACCCTCACCGGTACCCTGCTGATTCTGCTGTCGCTACTCAAGGCCTCCTCACTGTGGGAAACCACCTTGCAGGCATTGCAGCAGGATGTGTTGTCCCTCGCCATGCTCAGCCTTGGTATTGCCTTCCTGCTGGCTCGACTGCTTCCCGCCAGGGGCAGGCTGTAGCACTGAACGATGAGCTGCGAGGCGGGTTAGGCCAAGGCCTATCGTTCTTTCTGGAACCTGTCGAGCGCAGAGATTCCTGATCGCCCTGCGGGCGATATCCTTGCTGTGCAAGGTTCGCGGCTCAAGCGCCGCTCCTACAGCAGCTTCGTAGATATCTCTGGCTTGCCCTATCCAACCCGTGTAGCTCGTAGCTATCGATTCTTCTTCGGTGCACCAAAAATCTGCCCGAGGCGTTCGCCGACCAGCTCCGCGCTGGAACGGGCCAGGCTGCGGCTGGCGCCTTCCAGCACTTCCCGGGTATCAAGATTACGGACGCCATCCACCAGGCCGCGGCGCACTCCCTCTTCCACCCGCGAAGAAAGCACCTCAGCGGCTTTTTCCACCTGCTCATCCAGCTCTTTTTGCATGTTGTCACGCAACCGCGGCTGAAAGTAGAAACGCCCCCAAAGCGCCACCACCGCCAGTGTCATGGCCGAGCTCAACACCGCCGTCGCGATCACCCAGATTATGGACATGTCCTCACTCCTTCTTTCCATCCGCTCTAATTGGCTGATTAACAACCGGTTTTGGTAACAGAGCAAGACAATGTTGTTAAATAAAGTATGCGCGCAATGCCCACCCCAAGGGAATTGATTAGAGTAAAAACCAAGGGAAAGGATGCCCACTGTTAAGAGCCCGTACACGCTCCCACGAATGGAACGTCATCTTAATGTGTGGTCCCGAGGTACCCAATGACTGCCGTGACAACCAGCAGCAGCACAAGCAGCCATAGCCAGCAGATGATTCACCAGGCGATGTCTCTGTGTCGGCGACATCAGCAGCCCCTCAGCATTCTCGCTATCCGATTTCAGGAGCTGGGATCCGTCAAGGCGGATATCGGTGCCGAGCGAATTCAACGCCTGCTTGCAAAAGTTCTGCATCAAATGCATGCCACCAAACGCTGTGAAGACGGTCTGGTGAGCTGCCAGTCAGGGCAATCCCTGTTCGTAGTCTTGCCGGCCACCGCCGTGGACGGCGCCATGGCAATGGCGCAACGCCTACAACAGTGGTTCAGCAGCCAGGAATTCGAGCTGGATGAGTTCTTCATTTCCCTGCCGACACGCATCGGCGTGCATTGTGCCAGCCAACGGGAAGAGGAAGGCGTGGTGCAGCTGCTTAATCGGGCATTCAATACCCTGGAAGACACCACGGAAACGACTCATATTGCATTGAGTGGATCAGCACACAAACAACTGGCCGCGCTGCAATCCGCCCCCGAGGCAACCGGCCAACTGTCCCGGCAGCTGCTCGAGTTGGCCAATGACACCGATCAGACCTCGCTCATGGAAGTGCTGTCTCCTGCCTTATCCGTTCTGGATGAACGTCTGAGGCTAAAGCTGGTAGATCAGTTACTGGAAGCATCGACCCAGGCGAAGGCGATCTGAAAAGAGTGACAATATTGCCGCTGCGCTCATCGCGCCCTGCAAAGACCGCCCCTCCTGCCTCAGTCATTGGGCAAAGAATGCTATGCGCTTTTATGGTAAGGATTTTCTCTATCTCTGGCTTGCACAGCAGGTCAGGGTTTGCGGGCAATGAGCACGGCCCGGCGAGGCGCTGGATAACCTTCCCGGGTCAGGGTCGGGTCGTCCGCGTCCAGAAAATCCGGTAACGACTGGAACCGCATCCAGTCCGTGGCTCGCTGCTCTTCAACCGTAGTATCGCTCTCATCCACACAGCGAATATCCACAAAACCACAGCGCTGTAGCCAGCGCTCGAGCATCGCCACGGAAGGCAGGAAAAACACATTGCGCATCGCCGCGTAACGGTCCTCGGGCATCAGCACGGTCTGTGCATCACCCTCCACCACCAGGGTTTCCAGCACCAGCTCTCCCCCTTCGCTCAACACCGCTTTCAGTTCCAGCAGGTGATCCAGCGGGGAACGGCGATGGTAGAGCACGCCCATGGAAAACACCGTATCGAAATTCTCCGTCTGCGTCGGCAACTCTTCCATCCGCAACGGCAGAAACCAGACCGCGGTGGAAGGCGAAAAGCGGCGCACCGCCAGGTACTGCACCAGAAACAGGATGGTCGGATCGATACCCACCACCTGCTGTGCACCGGCCGCCGCCATTCGCCAACAGTGATAGCCGCTGCCGCAACCCACATCCAGCACACGCCGCCCGGCCAGGGGTGACAAATGCGGCGCCACCCGCTGCCACTTCCAGTCAGAGTGCCACTCGGTGTCGATCTGCACGCCGAAGAAATTAAAGGGCCCCTTACGCCAGGGAATCAATCCCTCCAGGGCGCCTTTCACGACTGCCGGATCAACCTCACCGGGCTTTCCAATGCGTAGGCTATCCGCCGCGAAATCACAGTCCGCCGGCCCCTCGGGCAGCGCGTTGAGCGCTGCCATCCAGCGGGGCAAATCACCATGGGGCTTGTCCAGCAGGCGCTGCCGGCACAGGGCCATTAGCGTGTCCCGCTGGGGCTGGGCATAGAGTTCCCGCAGCGCGGTGTCGCACTGCTGCAGATAATCCTTCAGCATCAGCGCACCGCCAGCAGAGAGATGAAATTGAAGCAGCGGAACCAGACATGGATCTCCCGATAACCCGCCTGGCGCAGGCGTGCTTCATGATCCGCCAGGGTTTCCGGTATCAGCACGTTTTCCAGCGCGGTGCGTTTCTGGCTGATCTCCAGATCCGAATAACCATTGTTACGCTTGAAGGCATGGTGCAGCTCGGTCTGCAGGGCATTCTCCGCATCATCGGCAAAGCGGATCTTTTCCGACAGCACCAGAATCCCGCCAGGGACGGTAGCGTCGGCAAGGCGCTGGATCAGGGCGTCGCGCTTGTCCGGGGCGATGAACTGCAAGGTGAAATTGAGCACCGCCATGGAGCACGGCTCGAAATCCATGCTGGCCACATCGCCCTCCAGCAGACTGACCCGCTCGCTTTGCCCGGTTTGCGCAATCAGTGTGCTGGCCTGACGAATCATGGCCGCAGAATTATCCACGGCAATCAACCGGTTGCCCTGATCTGCCGTTAGCGTTGCCATGGCCGTGGTCGCTGCACCCAGAGAGCAGCCGAGATCATAGAGGCAGGTATCCGGCTGGGCATAACGAGCCGCCAGCACCCCTATCATGTCAATGATAGTGGGGTAGCCGGGCACAGAGCGGCGAATCATGTCCGGGAAGACACGCACCACGGTGTCATCGAACGAGAAACGGGTCACCTGCTGGTGCGCCGTGGCGTAAATGCGATCCTGCTGATCAGACATAGGGGTTCCGGTATCACAATGCGGGGCGAATTATAGCGGGTGATACCGGTGGGTAGAAATGGGGACAACACAGATCGCAATCAGTGCAGCCCCTTCAGTTCTCTGTGGGAGCCGTCGTTCGACCGCGATAGCTTCGGGCAAGGGTCGCGGTCGAACGACCGCTCCCACAGCAAAGCCAGAATTTGCCTTACTTCAGGCTGATCCGCAGGTTCGGGTTGAAATCTTCGTCGGCCAGGTCGCTCAGGTAGCTTTGCACAAAATCCTGAACGTCGCTGTCACCCTGCTCGCCAAGGCGCCGAAGGGCTTCTTTCAGGGGCAGGGTCTGCCCATGGAGCGCTACCTGGGAGGCGCTCAGGTTAAGGCCCAGGTCAATCACTGCGTACTCCAGATTCTCTGCCTGACGGGCCAGCACCATCTTTTCCAGCACGCTGCTGCCATCCTGGCAGGACAATGAGAGCACTTGCTCACCGGAGGTTAGCGCCAGCTCATCGCTTTCAATCAAATCATCGACCAGGGCGCCGAAAGCACTCTCCTGGCTCGCCGCCAGACACAGCCGCTCGCTCATGCCGCTACTGATTTGTGCATGGGCCGGCAGCGCCAGCACGACAAACAGGACAAAAGACAAATAACGCATGCAGGAACCCTCTATCCCAAAACCCGGAAGACACAATCGTCAGAGGCGGATTATACGAATTAAACACTACATAAGTTAACCACCCTCACACATAAAGATGGCAAAAAAGTGACGAAATGCAATATTCTGGCTTCATACGGCAGTCATTAATCCTTCCTAGAATCTCTGACAAAACAGGCATAACTATTGCTTAGGCTATCAAACAAGATCACTTGCACGATTGGAGATATCGATATGCCCGCTTTCCGCAAGCATGACTCCGCCAATGCCCTGACCTGCGGAGCCCTGCTTCTGATGCTATGTGGAGTGATGCTGGCTTTACAGGATGTGCAGTGGCAACTGGTGAGCATGGCCAGTTTCCATGCCGGCGTGGTTCTGACCGCCGTGGCTCTGTGTTTTCATGGATGGCGGCGTCATCGGGCCTGGCGCCTGGAACTCCTGGTGCTGATGACACTGGGGTTACTGGTAACACTGGCACCCTTGATGCCTCTCCCCTTTCAGGATTTTCTCGAATACCTCACGCCTTGATGTCCATGTACCGAGAAATGGCATCTCGCATAGCGGTCAAAGAAAGCGGTTTGATCAACTGGCCGTTCATTCCTGATCGCTGTACCCGCCCTCCCAGCTCGGATACCGCATGGGCGCTCAGCGCAAGAATCTGGCAAGGAGGCCAGTGTTCGCGTTCTTCACAATCGCGCATTCGCCCGGCACTGGTGAACCCGTCCATCACCGGCATGTCCAGGTCCATCAGTACCAGGTCATAAGCACCCGCAGCGTCCTGGAACATGTCCAGCGCACGGGCGCCATCCTCGGCAATATGAATCAGGCTGATTCCCAGCCGCTCCAGATACCCCTTTGTCACCATCTGGTTCACCGGGTTGTCCTCCACCACCAGCACCCGCAGTGCGGCAACGGCTTCTTCCCCTTCCACCTGTGAAATAATCGGAATACTACTGGGCATCTGTCGACCCAGTAACTGCTTGAGTTCATTGACTGTGAGCACCGACCGCCGCAGCAAATGCACCTGTGGGGGCAGCCAGTCGGGAGCGTGCGAGCGCATCCCGGTAAGCAGCAGAATCTGCAGTGGCACCTGACTGAGGCGCACCAGCTGCAGGGTTTCTTCCAACAGATCCCGGTCAGGCATACCGTTGATCAACAGAACCCCAGCCCCTTCCAGTGATCCCAGCGCCGCCAGTTGCGAGCTGTTACTGACCCGCTGAACCGCCTGAAACCGCCGATCCGCCAGCATCCAGTCCGCCAGATTGCCCTGCACATCCCACAACCAGGCCGGTGGCGCCTCCTGCTCCATCGTGGGCACATCCCCCTTGTCCGCTGGCATCTGAACGCTGAAGCTGAAACGAGCCCCCTTACCGGGGGCACTTTCCACACGGATGTCTGCCCCCATCAGGGCCACCAGTTCACGGCTGATCGACAATCCCAGCCCCGTACCGCCAAAGCGTTTCGCCGTATCCGCCGAGGCCTGGGCAAAATGCTGAAACAACCGGGCTTGCTCTTCCTGGCTGAGGCCAATGCCGGTATCGGTCACGGCAAAGCTGAACAAGGGCTGTTCATGACTCACCTGACGATAGGCCAGAGACAGTACCACTCTGCCGTTACGGGTGAATTTGACCGCATTGCCCAACAGGTTGATCAGCACCTGGCGCAGGCGGGTAGGATCACCCACCACCCGGGAAGGCATATTGCTGTCCATATCGAGCAGCACCAGGGTTCCGTTATCACTGGCGGGCAGATTGAACATCTGGGCGCACTCGGCCATCAGCAGGGGCAGATCAAACGGCTCTTCCACCAACTGCAATTTGCCGGCCTCGATCTTGGCGAAATCGAGTACATCATTGATAAGCGCGGTGAGGGTGCGCCCGGCACTGTCGATCAGGCTGATGTATTCCTGCTGTCGGGGCGTAGGGTCGGTTTCACGTAACAGCTCTGCCAGACCGATCACCCCATTGAGGGGAGTACGAATTTCATGGCTCATGCGAGCAAGGAACTGCCCCTTGGCCAGACTTTCTGCCCGAGCACTGATGGCGCGGGAATTGGAGCGGTAAACCAGCAGCGCCAAACCCAACACCAGGGCGTAGAGCAACAGCACCGCCAGCATCAGGAAAATGCTGCCTCGCAGTTTCTCCTGGCGAGTGTGCTCTACCAACTGTACTGACAGCTCTACCAGGTTGTCAGACAAGCCATCCAGGGACTGCATGGCGTGGCGGCTGCGATCGTAGGCCTGTTCCCAGCTTACCTGGACCCGGGGCGCCAGAATCAGCTCTTGTTCAGACCATAATAGAAACCGTTGCAGTTCGTCCTTCACCAGTCGCCACTGCTGTTGCAGCTCAATGGCGCCGGTTCTCGCGGACAGCGCCTTGATCTCGCTGTCGATGACCGAGAGCTGCTGCTGCAGACGCTGCCAGGCATTTTCCAGACGACGGGCGTCGTTATCCCCCAGGTATCCTCCACGCTGGCTGACATAAAGCGCCAGGGCACGAATCAACCCGATGTCATTTTGTGCCTGACGAAACGAGCCCAGCGTCAGGGACAACACTTCATTGGGCTCCAACCCCTCCCCCACAGACATATCCGAAGCGATCAGTACTGAGGAAAGGGCATTGCCCAGACGCTGGGCAATGCGATTGACGTTATCGTAGGGGCCCGCCACGTCTTCCAGGGGAATCCCGGTTTTCACCGTCAGGCCAGACCAGGTTTCGCTGAGCAGCCCTGCCTGATCATTCAGGCCGGGAATATCCCGTTCACGCACCTGCTCCAGAAAGGCCTGTAAGCGGCTGTCCGCTCTCGCCCCGCTAAGTTCAAAGCGGGACACGATCTCCGGATGCTGGGTATGAATCATCACCGGAGCCAGGTCACGCATGTCATCCAGGGGCGAAAAGGCAGCCAGACCACTTTCGAACAACCTGAGATCGCCCTGCATGGTCTTGTAACCCGACAGCAGATCCAGACGGTGTTGAACCATCAGGAAAGACGCAATCGCAAAGGGGACGGTAATAATGGCAAACAGCAATGCCATTGCAACGCCAGTGCGCATACCGTTATGTGATGGTTTTTCCATCCGCCTTTCCCTATAAAGGGTATCCTCATCGGGTAACTTGTATTGTGCCACCAGAAAATCGCCGCCACATCAGGAAAACCCGGAACACCTTGCCTCATGATGACAAAGATGAATGTAAAAGTTTGCTATCTGTTGCCGCTGATCGCTGTGCTGGGCCTGGTTTCTTGCGCCACACAGCCCAACCGGGAGCAACCCCCCACGGCCCTGAAGCTGCCAAAACTCAGCACTGAATCAAGCGACCAACAACGCCTGCCGGTGACGCCAACCGCCCAGGCCGTGGACCTGTCGCACTTCCAGGCTCCCCAGCACCTGGCCGGTCTGAAACTGGACGGGGAAATCAGTACCCAACGGGGTCGCACCCTGCACTATCGAAGCGAAGATAAAAAAGAACAGTTATCGCTGACCCTCAGCGGCCTGCCTGCGGGCTGGGATAACATGCCGGCACAGCGTGCTGTCGCCAGTTACTACAGCGAGGTACGACAAAGACGGGTGAACCAGGCCCTGCAAGACAGCGCCAATGCCTTGACCATCCTCAGCGAAACCCTGCTGGATCTGGAGGGTCAGCCCTCCGCCCAGGCACAAATGCGCTGGGTGGAAAAGGGAAGGCCGATCCAGAACCAGTCCCTGCTGGTAACGCTGATCGATGGTGTTTACATCCGCATCAACAATGCCAGCTACCAGCAGAGTCCCCGCTGGCTGCTGCAGCATGGCAAACGGGCGCTGGCCGAGTTCAAGGCGGCACAGAAGGCAGTTGGCAGCTGATAAACCCGGTCCGAGCCTGCGAATCGTTGCTGGCGCTATCTCACCCCAGCCTCCATGCCTGTTAATGGTGAGACCCGCAAGGTATCCTGCCTTCCCTACAGGCACCAACAGCAGACCAATCCCGGCTCGCGATGACACCCCCAACCTTCTCCCCCATCCAGCCGGCCATCGTTGACTGGCAAGAGACCACCCCGGTGGCGGTGGATTTTGACGATCCCTATTTCTCCCGTCAGGACGGCATGGCCGAGAGCGATTACGTGTTTCTGCAGGGCAACCGACTGCCGGAGCGCTTCCGGGCAATGGCCGCCGGCGCTACTTTCGTTATCGGTGAAACCGGCTTCGGTACCGGTCTGAATTGCCTGCTGGCAGCGCGGGATTTTCTGGAACATGCCCCGGACAGCACCCGGCTGCACCTGATCTCCGTGGAAAAGCACCCGCTATGCAAAGCGGATCTGGCCAGGGCCCTGGCTCACTGGCCTGCCCTTTCCTCTCTGGCAGACACCTTGCTGACAGAGTATCCGGCACCCGCACCGGGCTTTCACCGTCTTCAGCTGCACCCTCGTGTGCAGCTGACCCTGCTCCATGGCGATGCCCTGGCGTTGTGGCCACAATTCCACCACCCGATGGATGCCTGGTTCCTGGACGGCTTTGCCCCGGCCCGCAACCCGGACATGTGGCAGCCAGAACTGTTCGCCCAACTGGCCAGACTGAGTCGGCCCGGCACCACCCTGGCCACTTTTACGGCCGCCGGGGTTGTCCGTCGTGGATTGGCCGAGGTCGGCTTTGTCATGCACAAGCGCGATGGTTTCGGCCACAAACGGCATATGTTGGTTGGCGAGATCGAGGGCCTGCAAGCCCCCCACCCCGCACCGGCATCAGGGCACATCCTGGTCGTCGGTGCCGGGCTCGCCGGGTCCACCACAGCCCGGGCCCTGGCCGAGCGGGGCTGCCGGGTAACGGTGCTGGACCCGGATGGTGTCGCCAACCATGCGTCCGGCAACCTGGCCGGGGTGGTCTACAGCACCCCCAGCCCCCATCTCACCTCCCAGAACCGCTTCTATCAGCAAAGCTACGGCCACGCCCTGCGCTGGTTGCACCGCCACGGATACCCGGCACAACCGGAAGACGGCAACCTGAACGGGGTGATCCAGCACTACGTGGATGAGCGCCAGCGGGACAAGCTGGAGCAGGCCATGGCAACCGGGGCCTGGCCACAGGAGCTGCTTCAGCCCTACGGCGATAATGCCGTGCAACTGCTCGGCGGCGGCTATCTGCGGCCGGACCGCTGGTGCCAGCATCTGCTCAACCACCCCGCCATCAGCCAGCTGTCAGCCCGGGTGGTGTCCCTGGAAGAAGGCGCCCCGGCGCGGGTGACGCTGGAACACGGGGAGACGCTCAGTGCCGATGCCGTCGTCCTCTGTACCGCCGGGCAAAGCGAGTCCCTGCCTGGCCTGGGCTGGTTACCGCTCAAACATATCCGGGGGCAGGTGAGCTATTGTCGGGCCACCGAGGCATCCCGACGCTGGCAACAGGCCCAATGTCATGGCGGTTACCTGACCCCGGCCCTGAACGACCTGCACTGCGTCGGCGCCACCTTCAAGCTCCACGAAGATCACACCCATGCCACCGACAGCGACGATGCGGAAAACCTGGCCCAGCTGAAGCACTACCTCCCCACCCTCTGGCAGGAGCTGGGTGGCGACCACATCCAGATCGTCGACCGGCGTGTGGCATTCCGTTGCCAGAGCATCGATTTCCTCCCCCTGTGCGGCCCGTTGCCCGTGGCCACGGACAATCCCCACCGCCCGGCACAAGGGCTCTACCTGAATGTGGCCCACGGCAGCCGCGGCATTACCGGCAGCCCCTTGTGTGCGGAGCTGATCGCCGACATGATCTGTGGCCAGCCGCTACCGACGGATCAGGAAATGATTGACGCCCTGGCCCCGGCCCGGTTTATTGTCCGCAAACGCAAAAAACAACCCGAGTGGATGCCATGACCCTAGTCAGCTTGCCGATTACCGCCCTCTACGCCGCCCTCAGCGGCTTCCTGATCATCGCCCTGGCCGCCAACGTGGTGCGTCTTCGTCTGGGCAAGAAAGTCTCCCTGGGCGATGGCGGCCACAAGGACGTAAGCCGCGCCATCCGCGCCCACGGCAACACCATTGAATACATTCCGCTAGCGCTGATCCTCATGGCCCTGCTGGAAATCAACGGCGGCGGCAGTACCGCCCTGCACCTTTACGGCATCCTGCTGGTAGGCGGCCGAGCCCTCTACAGCTACGGCATGCTAATCCCCCGCAGCAGCGCCAACCTGGCTCGCCAGCTGGGCGTGGTGACCTCCTGGCTGGTGATACTGGGTGCCGGTATTCAGCTGCTGGTGATTTGAAGACCCTTTCCGTAGGAGCGGCGCTTGAGCCGCGAAGCATTTGGAGCAATATTGCCGAAGCACTCGCGGATCAAGCGCCGCTCCTACGGAATAAATGCCTCAGTCAACATGGAATCTTATGCCTCCCATCATCGTCCCCTGGAAAGACCTCCCACCCGACACCCTCACCAACCTGATCGAAGAGTTCGTCACCCGAGACGGCACCGATTACGGTGATCAGGAAATCCCCACCTCCACCAAAGTGGAGCAGGTCCGCAATCAGCTAAAGAAACAGGAAGCGTTTGTGGTATTCGATGAGGTGACGGAGAGCGTGTCGGTGATGGGCAAGGAGCAGGCTAATGAGGCAGTTAACAGTGAATAGTGAATAGTTAACAGCTACGCGAAACCGCGTTTATTGTTCTGAAACGAAAGAGGCCGCGCCCAAAGTCTGGACGCGGCCTCTTGCGCTTCAAAAACCTGAAAAACCAGCCCGCGACGCTATTAACTATTCACTATTAACTGCCTTTCAAGCGATCGCCCCTTCCCGCGCCCACTCACAACGCACTCTCAACGGCGCCTCGGAAGGCTCATGGCACACTTCTGCACTGTCCCAGACAAAAGTGTGGAAGCCGGACAGCTCGGTTTCCAGGTGTACCACCGCATTCACCCAGTACATGTTCTTGAGCAGGGATTCGAACTTGGCGATCCAGTGCTCCCACTCATACTCCACCGCCCGGTAGGACATACCGAAGTGGATCACCTGGGTCTGGAAGGTACCTCCCATCAGGTCATCGCCGGGTACAGAGAACATTTCCCGGCACAAGAACGGCCATTCATCGGCCTGCGGGAGCTGGCGAACGGCCCGGCGGTTATGAAAGCAATGGGTCTTGCGTTCCTGCAAGCTGCCAAACGGCAAATGTTTTATACACCCGTAAACGATGGATTCGTTATCCAAGCTGCCCCCTGACTGCACTGCTCATCTGACCCGCACTTTAGCAAAGCCATCCGCTTTTGTGAGCGGTAAATCGTTGAAACACGTGAAATTGCTGTACTGAACGCAAATCAGTAAAGCAGAGACACCGCCCATCGCATAAATAACGAGATGCAGATCACATTCCACTGCACACATGGCAGTATCGCTTTCAATATAAGGCCTGAGGCGCGATTGGGGTTGTCCAGGCTTACATAACACTCTTGTCCATCCGCTTAAGGGAATGACACCATGACAATCAAATTCTTTGTACCGGCTATCTTCTCCAGCGCCCTGCTTGCCTCCGGCCTGGCCATGGCTGCATCCGATGGCAGCATGGGAACCGGCGCCAGTGCCTCGTCCACTGGTACTGCCGTGATTACCCTGAACGTGCCAGACCTGATCAAGATCAGCGACATGAACGACATGACCATCAACCAGGGAAACAGCTTTTCCGCCACCGATAACGTGTGCGTGTTCCGTAATCTGGCCGGTGGCTATGGCGTCGTGGCGCAGAGCAGCAATGACGCTAACGGAGCCGGTACCAGCGGCGCTTTCACTCTGAGTGACGGCGGCACCAGTGAGGTCAACTATTCTGTAACCTGGGATGGGACTACGCTGACCGAAGATACCGCCGAAACAGGCCTCACGAGCAGCAATACCACCGAAGCCAACTGCCAGACCTCTGGCCCCAATGTGGCCCTCGGCGTCAGTGCTACGGAGAATCAGGTGGGTGCAGCCACTACTGCTACCGATCACACCGATACACTGACCGTGATCATCACTGCGGAATAAGCACCAGACAGATGGGCCGGAAACCCCGGCCCATCTGCTATAGTGCTAATTTTACGATAAAGAGAACCCTATGTGGTTGCGTATTATCGCAAGCAGCATGCTGCTTTTTTTCACAGCACATGCTCAGGCCCACATCCGCACCGATCCAAATGCCTTTACTACCACCTTTACCTGGAACGGCGGCGATCTGAATCACAGCTTTGAACTGTGTGTCAGCTCCGTGCAGCAACCCAATCCGCAAGGCAACACACCGATTGATTATGCCGTCGAGGCTCAGGGCCCTTTTGAGGTAGTTTCCGGCGCCGACAGCATTCCGGTTACGCTGTCGTGGGACGACCTTGTCGGTGGCCAAGCAGCGACACTGCAACCAAACCTCTCTACCGCAGAAATCTTTACTGGTGCTGCGCGTTACTGCCCCGGCGGCAATAACGCCCGTCTGGACGTATATGCCAGTGGCACAGACATCCAGGCCGTGCCCCCTGGTACCTACACTAGCCAGTTCAATTTCACCGCCACCAACTCAGGCAGGGGCAAGTCTTCCGCCAACTTCACCGTCAGCGTGGATATCACCATCCCCAACTCCATCCAGGTCACCCAGATCGATGACATCGCCCTGGGGACGTTCGATGGCAACAACAATATTACCCGCTCCGAAACCCTTTGCGTTTACCAGGCCAATGGCGGCCAGTACGCGGTTACCCTCACCGGCAGCGGCAACGGCGGCGCCTTTGAGCTGATATCCGCTGGCAGCAGCGTGCCCTATGCGGTGAGTTGGAACGATGGCAACGGCGCCCAGACCGCCACCGCCGGCATCCCCCTGCCCGGCATGGGTAACAGCCGCAGCGGCGACCCACAATGCAATGGTGGCGCCAGCAACAATGCCACCGTCAGCGTTGACGTACTCGCTACCGATATGAGCGCCGCCACTGCATCCGGCACCCACAGCGGCGTGCTGACGATCATGGTTGAAATGCAGTGAACAGTTAACAGTGAATAGTGAACAGCTTCGCGGGACCGGCTTGTTGGTTCTGAACGCCAAGAGGCCGCGCCCAAACTCTGGACGCGGCCTCTTTGTTTTCAACACACAACCAATTTTCACGCGCAGCTATTCACTGTTAACTATTCACTGTTAACTGAACAAACCACCGCCCCCAACCGCGCCACCCCGTGCTGGATCTGCGCCGCCCCGGTCTGCAGGGTGCAGCGACCTTCAGCGGTTTCCACATAAAGGCTGCCCAGACTGGATTCCGGG
This sequence comes from uncultured Alcanivorax sp., assembly GCF_947258575.1. Lineage (GTDB taxonomy): Bacteria > Pseudomonadota > Gammaproteobacteria > Pseudomonadales > Alcanivoracaceae > Alcanivorax. Next base: position 16,401 of record NZ_CAMYIV010000002.1, on the reverse strand, counting down.
AGTTCCAGCTGGAAGTAGCCATCCTCGTCGGTGAATACCAGATTGTCGAAACCGGGACCCTGAATGCGGGCACGGGAAAGGATATTGCCTTCGCTATCCTGCAGACGCCCCAGGGCCACCATCACTCTTTGCAGCTCCCAGGCCAGCATCGCCACATTGCCCGGGTACAGCACCACGTCGCGGGGCGTGCTATCCAGATTCACAAAGTCGGTACCGCGATCACGCAGGGCGATCTTGTGTACCTGATAGGCCGGTAACGTCAGGGTGGCCGAGCTCCCCCCCTTCACCACCATCTCCGGATTTCCGTCGACCAGCACGTCGAATAACGCGCCGTCGGCGCCATCGAGCTTCAGCAGCACCGCCGAATCATTCAGCTGTTCACCACCCAGAGCGGCACCATCACCAATCACCAGACTGGTGTCATAACGCACGCTGGTCAGGGTATCGCGGCCACCACGGTCGGAATCGTTAAAGGCCACATCGGCCCGACCACGTCCATGGCGGGAGCCGTATTCACTGTTGAGCAGCACGGACTGACGACCCGGATCAAAGTTGACCCCCGCCCCCAGCGTCAGGTCCGCATCAAAACGGTCCCGGTCATTCCAGGCACTGGCCCAGGCGGCATTCACCCCATCCTCGGTACCGGGCGCATCGTCCTGAACCCAGCCCAGGTTGGCCTGATGCTGCCAGTCCGGACGGGTCATCAACCAGTTGGCGCCAAGCAGAATCTGATTGTCACCGTCGTTTCGCGTCAGGCTTGCAGACAGGTTGACCACCTGACCACTGCCCACCCGAAAGGTATGCAGATAGGCTGCCGAACTGATGGTCTGTTCGTTGGCACGACCCAGTCGCTGGCGACGATGGGAAAATACCAGCTGCCCTCGCCCTGCCGGCACCCAGAGCTCGGCGCTGTCACGGCGCACAGAGCGAGGCAGCAGCCGATACTCCTCTACATCAAACTCAACATCGAAGACGGCCGGATCGTCAGTCCAGACCCGCTGGCTGTCGAACTGGAAGCGCAAGTCCCTGAAGTTGGCATTACCGCGCAGGGTAAAACCACTGCCACCCTCACTTTCCACAAAGGTGCTGGCAAATAGCTGGGAATAACGGGAAAACCAGTCACCACTGACTTCCAGCAAGGCCTGCTCACCGGTAGCCGCCATCGCCACCCCGCCACCCCAGGAATCCGCGAAACGCTGGCGCAAACCCGTCATAAAGAGGGCGGTCTGTCTGTCTTCCGGCAACACCTGGTCACGGGCGAAGGCCGTTGCCTGGCCGAGCTGGGCGAACCACAACTTCTCGCCCTGCGGCGCCAGACGGCGACTTTTCACAAAAAACTGTTCTTCCACGCGGGTGTTGCCATTGGCATCGGTGATGCGCAATTCCAGCGTGTAGGCCCCGGTGGGCAGACGGGCGGTCTCCAGGCGGCGGCGCCCGGATTCCAGAAACTGGCTGCCGTAAAGGCGGCCATCCTTGTACACCTCAATGCGGCTTCGCGATGACAGGAACACTTCCACGGACGTGGCAAAGGCTTCCTCAAGGTCCTGACGGCGCACCAGCGAACGGGACACACCGACCCCGGCGATCGGCTGGCGGTCAATCACCGTCAGCATGTCACTGTTGGGCTGAAACAGGCCGGCGGTGACCTGGTGATCCGGGTAGTTGCGCTGCCAGCCCAGCTCATCAATCGACAGGGACTGCTCATCGGTGCTGACCCAGTTGGCAAAGCCATACTGGGCCCCCCGGCCTACCAGGCTACGGCCAAACAAACTGGTGTTGTTCTCCCCTTCGGCACTCCCTGCGTGACTGAAGCTCAGATTCTGCACACCGCCCCAGCGGGTTTCTGTGGGCTCAGGCAGATAACGGGGCGCCAGCGCTTCCGGGGCGTCCAGGTAGTTGGGGTGGATAAACAGGTCTGCCCGGAAGCGCTGCTCGTCGAAAATCACACCGGCGACTTTCGGCTCGATCAGACCGCAGTCCTGCTGGTGTTCGCTGACACAAACCTTGTCACCGTGGGGGTCCAGCGGCGTGGACAGCACCGCCAGCAGCCAGGGCTCCGGTTTCACCTGAGGCATGGCGCCGATCAACGCATCCGGCTCCAGGAAGGTGATTTCCTCAGGGGAATAACGGGCAGGGGTAGACATCACCAGGCGATCGCCGAAGTACACATCCACCAGGGTTTCCTGCGGCTCCATTAGCGTTTCGAACCCGGGCGGCACCGCATAATCCGCCGCCATGGCCTGTCCTGCCAGCACAGCAACCAGCAGGGCAATCCACCCGACCTGCCAACGCTTGCCCATGACGACCGTTCCGATCAGGGGTAACGCTGCTGCCGGGTCTCACCGGCAGTGGTGAGATTGAAACGCACCGGCGCATCCATGGGTAATGCCAGGGTAACGCTGTTACCCGGATAGAGGCGGCGCCCCTGCACTGGCTGACAGGGCTGGGTCGACGGGCTCGGTGGGCACTGCTCCCCTTCATGCAGCAGCACATTGACGTTGCCCTTGTTGGTCAACGTCAGGGACTTGCCATCGCGCTGGCCTTCCAGCGACACCCCGCTTTGCGACGGGGCCACAAACACCAGCAGCTGGTAACCCACCAGCACCCGTACTCCGGTGCCCTCCATCTGCTCCGGCGGCGCCACAGGCTTCAGATCTACCCGGTAGACCTTCTCCATGTCGCCATTACCATCCAGATTCACCAGTCGCACCCGGCGGCTTCCTCCCGGCGGCACCATCAGCCGTCGTGGCGTTGCAATTAAAGGCGCAGACTCCGGATCCTTCACCGGCAAGCGCTGCTCACGATCGGTACCGGGATCACTCACGGTAAGAATGCCCACATCCACAAACAGGGGCTCCTCACCGGGATTACCGATGACCACATCCTGACGCGGTGATTTGTCGGCGGGAAAATGAACAATGGCCTTGTCCACCTGCATGGCATACGCGGCCATGGCCCCACCTGCCCACAGCAGCAGACCGAATACAAAACGCAAAGTGTGTTCCCCTTAATCCATCGGTCCGCAAAGACCTTTTTTGTGCTTCTGATCACATTTTCACAGCGAACCACATTCAAACCGACCGGATTCCGATAAGACCGGAAAAACGGCAGTTCAGCGGTAAAAGGCAGTGACTAGCTGCGAGCTGCTAGCGGCAACGCGGGCAAGTTTGTTGCTAAATGAATCAACGCGAAACAGCGCCGGAAGGTTTTGATTTAGCTTCCAGCTCGTAGCTAGAAGCTGCTCTCCTACCGCCCGCAGCTATTCATCTGCTGCTGATAGCGGTTAGCCATGCTGGCGGTGCGCTGTGCCGCGCCCTTCATCCATTTATTGTTCTTCCAGGTGCCACGGGCATAACCGCCGTGACCTGCATAATAATTGAGGTACAAGTTGTAGGTATCGTTACGGGCGACGCCGTTTTTCCTGTGGCTCTGATAGTGATACCAGCCCACAAACCGCACCGCATCTTTGAAGTCATCGCGATCTGCACCATGGCGACCGGTGTCATCCTGATACCATTGCCAGGTGGAATCCAGCGCCTGGGGATAACCGTAGGCCGAGGAAGGCCGCTTCCAGGGGATAAACCCCAACAGCTTGGTACGGGGCGGTTTGGCCCGGGCATTGAAGCCAGATTCCTTGTAGATGGTCGCCATTAACACCGGTACCGGCACGCCGTATTCCTTTTCCGTGTTCTTGGCGTACTTGTACCAGTTGTTGAACCAGCCACCCCGCTGGTCGAACACCGCACAGACATTGTCTGTCTGGGTCGGGGTGCCAGCGCAGCCACCCAGAAGCAGTGCCGCCAACAGCAGGGTAAGCCTGATTCTCATAATGCTCCCGGATCAATACCGTGTTGTTCGAATACGGACAGTAGCGCGGCCTCATCACAGACCTCAACCCCCAGGGACTCCGCCTTGGCAAGCTTGGAACCGGCGGCAGCGCCGGCCACTACCATGGATGTATTCTTGGACACCGAGCCGGACACTTTGGCTCCCAACTGCTGCAGGCCCTGCTTTGCCTGGTCACGGGTGAATTGTTCCAGAGTGCCAGTGAGCACCCAGGTCTGCCCTTCCAGGGGGCGACTTTCCGTCTGCGCCGGAGCGCGGGCGACCAGCTCGGCCACCATGGCTTCAGCGTCCTGCAAGCGGGCCTGCCAGCTGTTGTCCGCCAATGCCTTGGCCAGCTGCGTCATCACACCGGAGCGTACCCCTTTGGGTTCTGCACCGGCGCCTTCCGCAGCCCCGGCACTCAGCTCGGTAACGCTGCGGTAATGGTTGCCCAGCGCGTCCAGTGACTTGTCACCGATACCCTCAAGGTTCATCCCCAACCGCTTCGCGGATTTCAGCAGCTGCGCCAATGTCAGGCCGTTCACAAACGCCGCAGACGGTTCACCGCTGGACTGCGGGTTCACCCCGGCGGCCAGCAGGCCATCAATCACTGCCTCGTTATCGGCTTCGGCAAAGAAGGCGCCAATGGCCTTGGCCACTTCCATGCCCACATCCGGCACCGCCAGCAGCAATAACAACGGGGCCCGACGAATCGTGTCCAGGTCACCAAAACAGTCCGCCAGGCTTTTGGCCGTTTCCTCGCCAATCTGCAAAATGCCCAGGGCAAACAGAAAACGCCCCAGGCCCACCGTCTTGGAATCTTCCAGCGCGGCGATCAGGTTATCCGCAGACTTTTCGCCCATGCGCTCAAGGCCAGCCACCTGCTCCGCCTTCAGCCGGTAAAGATCGGCCACGGTGGCAATGAGCTGCTGATCCACCAGCGCATCCACCAGCTTGTCGCCCAGGCCATCGATATCCATGGCCCGGCGCGAGGCAAAATGCTTGATCGCCTCACGCTGCTGAGCGCCGCAGATCAGGCCACCGGTACAACGGGCCACCACCTGGTCATCACCACGGAGAATCTCGCTGCCACACACCGGACAGCTCGGCGGCAGGGAAATACCCTGTGCCTCCGCCGGGCGCCGTTCCGGCAACGCCCGTACTACCTTGGGGATCACATCCCCGGCCCGGTACACCACCACGGTATCGCCAATGCGAATATCCAGCCGCTGGATTTCGTCGATATTGTGCAAGGTGGCGTTGCTCACGGTAACGCCACCCACCTGCACCGGCTCCAGCCGCGCCACCGGGGTCAGGGCACCAGTGCGCCCCACCTGCCAGTCCACGCCGTTGAGCACAGTGAGTTCTTCCTGGGCAGGAAACTTGTGGGCAATCGCCCAGCGCGGTGCCCGGCTGACAAAGCCCAGGTCCCGCTGCCAATCAAACCGGTTGACCTTGTAGACCACACCATCGATGTCGTAACCGAGGCGGTCACGCTTTTCCAGAATGCCGTGGTAGAAATCCAGCAATGCCTCGACCCCTGCACACACGCGCACTTCCGGATTGACTCGCAAACTCCAGCTGCGCAGGGCATCGAGCATGTCGGCGTGGGTGGCCGGTTCGGGGACGCCTTCCAGTTGCGCCATGGAATAGGCGTAAAACTCCAGCGGTCGACTGGCAGTGATCCGCGAATCCAGTTGCCGCAGGCTACCGGCGGCGGCATTGCGGGGGTTGGCGAAGACCTTCTGCCCCGCCTCTTCCTGCCGGGCGTTCAGCGCCGCAAAGCCCTCATGGGGCATCACGACTTCGCCCCGAACCTCAAGCCGCGAAGGCACCTTGTCACCCCGTAGGGTCAAAGGTACAGAACGTATGGTGCGGGCATTAACGGTGATGTTCTCACCGGTCTGGCCATCGCCACGGGTTGCCGCCCGAACCAGTTCGCCGTCCAGATACAACAGGGAAATCGCCAACCCGTCCAGCTTGGGCTCGGCCACATAATCCACGGCGTCCGACACATCCAGTCGCTCACGCACTCGCTTGTCGAAGGCACGCAACTCGTCATCATCAAAAGCGTTGTCCAGGCTGAGCATGGGCACTTCGTGCTGCACCTGATCGAACGCCTCCAACGGCACATCGCCCACCCGCTGGGTGGGCGAATCCGCAGACACCAACGACGGATGCGCCGCCTCCAGGGCCTGCAATTCCCGATAAATACGATCGTACTCCGCATCCGGCACCGCCGGATCGTCGAGCACATAATAGCGATAGGACCAGTCATTGAGCTGATCGCGGAGGTGCTGGGCTTTGTGAATGATGTCTTGGGAAGGCTGGCTCACGGGACGGGGATTTCCTGTGTCTTATCTTTTTAGGAGGCGGGTTGAGGCGCGAACCGGCGCTGTATCGGTGTTGCCTTCTTTCCACCGGTTCGCGCCTCAAGCGGCGCTCCTACGGTGCCGTAATAAACGTAGGGTGCACTGAGCCCAAGCGAACTGCACCTTTCCGGCCTTTGCATGGTGCAGTTCGCGTAGGCTCAGTGCACCCTACGTTCCAGCCCGCAACGGTGCGGCTTTTCCTCGCAGCTAGCAGCTCGAAGCTAGTAGCTGCTTTTTACGCGCTCGGCACCCGCTGACGACGTTCGAATTCCTGCACCCGCTGGCGCAAATGTTCCATGGTCTGCGGGGTCAGCACACTGTGCTGTTCGTCTTTCAGGTCACCATCCAGCTCACTGGCCAGGCGGCGGCAGATGGACAGCATCTTGTCCAGCGCACCCAGAGCGTCCGTGGCACCCGGCAGTTTCAGGAAGAAGGTCACACCGGCAAAGGTTTTCTCTTCCATGGTGTCCAGGTCGAAGGTGCCCGGCTCTACCGCATTAGCCATGGAAAACTGCAGCTCATCGCGGCCATCCAGAGTGACATGCCGATGGAAGATGTTCATCTGCCCGTAACGCAGGCCGGATTCCAGCAGCAATCGCAGCAGATCGTTACCGGCAAAGGGCGCGCCACGATGGGCAATCAGGTGCACCACGATCACTTCCAGCACCGGCTGGGGTTCGCGGTGGCGCTCCGTCTTTCTTTCCTGCGGTCGCTCGACCGGTTTCTTCTCGACAGGCCGTTGCTCCACTGCCGGTTTCGGCGGCTCGCGGGGCGGTTCCGGTTGTTTCGGCGGTTCCCGGTATGTCTTGGGCTCGTCCACCGGCTCGGGCTCCCTGTCGCCGTCGAACAGGTTCTGTTGTTCGGCGGTGGGGATCTCTTCGGTAACGGCTTCGTCCGGCTCCATCATGGTGGGCGGCGCGTCAGCCCGCTCCTGCGAGTCCATTTCCATGGCCCGACGTACCACACGGGCGGTGCCAATCAGCTCCGGGTTGTAATCGCTTTTCTCGGGTTCGTCTTCCTGAGCATCCCGGTAACGCGGGTCGATACGCATACGCAGCCGACCCTGCCGTTCCTTGATCATACGACGGACACCGTCCGCCAGGATCAGCAGGATCAAAATAACCAGAATGCCAATCAATGTTTCCAGATTCAGGCCCATTGCCTCATCTTCCTTGCTTGCGCTGAAGTGCCACCATTACGGAGAGCACCGGATTGCCTTACATAGCCGCCATTTCGGCAGCTTCTTCCACATCGACCGATACCAGACGGGACACACCAGGCTCGTGCATGGTGACCCCCATCAGGGTAGCAGCCATCTCCATCGCAATCTTGTTATGAGTAATGTAGATGAATTGTACTTTTGCGGACATTTCCGACACCAGGTTACAGAAACGCCCCACGTTCGCATCGTCCAGCGGCGCATCCACCTCATCGAGGAGACAGAATGGTGCCGGGTTGAGCTGGAAGATACTGAATACCAGGGACAAAGCGGTCAACGCCTTCTCCCCGCCTGACAACAGGTGAATGGTGCTGTTGCGCTTGCCCGGGGGCCGCGCCATGATCGTCACACCGGTATCGAGCAGGTCGTCGCCGGTGAGCTCCAGGTAGGCGTGACCGCCGCCGAACACCTTGGGGAACAGTTCCTGCAGGCCCCGGTTGATGCGGTCGAAGTATTCCTTGAAGCGCGCCCGGGTTTCCCGGTCGATCTTGCGAATGGCGTTTTCCAGGGTGTTGAGCGCGTCTTCCAGGTCCGCGTTCTGGCTGTCCAGGTAGTTCTTGCGCTCGGACTGCTGCTGGTATTCGTCGATGGCCGCCAGGTTGATCTGGCCCAACCGTGAAATACGCTGGCCGATCATATCCATTTCCCGGGCCCACTCCTGCTCGTTGGCTTCCTCGGGCAGGTTTTCCAGCACGGTGTCCAAGTCGAAGTTGTGCTCGCCCAGCTGCTCGGCCACGGTCTGGCGGCGGGTGGTCAGGTCCTGCCACTGCATCCGCTTCTGATCCATGGTGCTGCGGATTTCCTGGGCCTGGCGCTCGAACTGGCCGCGCTGGCCTTCCAGGTTACGCATCTCGTGGTCCACCGCTTCCAGTTCACGGCGGGCCTCGGTGAGCTTGTGCTCCGCTTCCAGGCGCACTTCCAGTTTCTCTTCCAGCTGCATCTGCAGCTCGGTGCCCGGCTCGTCGCCCTCGTTGGTCTGCTCTTCCAGCAGCGCCTTGCGCTCGGCCAGGGCCTGCACCTGCGATTCCAGGCGGCTCAGATTCTGGCGCAGGGAATCCGCCTGAGTGCGGGCGCCCTGCACTTCCATGGCCAGATGGTGGGACTGGTCACGGGCATGGCGGGCTTTCTGGCGTGCCTCATCCAGACGCAAGCGCAGCTCATCACGGCGGGACAGCAAGGCTTCACGCTGACCGCTGTCGGCCTCCATGGCGTCCAGCGCTTCTGCCAGCACACCCCGAGCCTCTTTCATCTGTTCCTGTTCCTGGGCGTGCTGCTCATTGGCTTCTTCCAGCTCACGGCCCAGACGCTCACGGCGCATGGTGATCTGCTCCAGACGCACCTGGCGGGCGCTGACCTGGGCATTGATCTCACCCAGCTCCCGGTTGATGCGGCTGGCCTGGCGCTGCACGTCCTCGCGCTCTTCTTCCAGTTCACCGATCTGTTCCCGGGTGCTGTCCAGTTGTTCTTTCAGGTCGTCCACGGTGGCCTGCAGGGTCTCGATCTCGCCCTCCAGTTGCTCCAGCTCGCGACGGCGCTCGAGAATACCGGCTTCCTGATCTTCCTCTTTGGCCACTTTCAGCCAGTCCGGGCCCAGGCAGATGCCGTCACGGGTGACCACGGATTCGTAAGCGTCCAGTTGCCCGCGCAGGGCCAGAGCGGCGTTCAGGTCATCCGCCACATAGACGCCGGCGAGCAGGCCTTCCGGTACCTGGCCCTGTACATGATCTCGGAGCAGTTTGCCCTTGCTGCCTGAGCCCTTCACCGAGGCCGGGCTGAACAGGGCCAGGCGGCCATGGGACAGATCGCCCAGCCAGTCGCTGACCTGGTCCAGGCCGCTGATCGCCACCGCCTGGATGCTGTCACCCAGCACCGCTTCCAGGGCCTTTTCCCACCCTTCGTCTACCTGCACCTGATCGGCCAGGCGCGGTTCGGCATCCAGCTCGTGACGGTTGAGCCAGTCGCTCACCGCCCCATCATCGCCCATGGCGGCTTTTTGCAAGGCTTCCAGAGAGGTACGACGGCCCTTCAGGGTTTGCAGCTTCTCGCGGGCCTCGTCCAGCTGACGGCCCCGGTCGCCGTTTTCCCGGCGCATGCGGTTGATGTCTTCCTGCAGGGATTCGCTGCGCAGTTCGTTTTCTTCTGACTGGCCGCGATATTGTTCCACCTGCTCTTCCAGCTGGCGCATTTCCTGGGCCAGCGGACCGGAATCCAGGGATTCCTGTTCTTTCTTGAGGCGCTCGATCCGCTCTTTCAGGCGATCCTGGGATTTTTCCAGATGCTGAATGCGGGACTGCTCCACCTCGGCCTGGCGGCGGGATTCCCCGGACTGGCCGTTGAATTCTTCCCACTCCTGCTGCCAGTTCTGCATGGTTTCTTCGGCCAGGGCCAACGCCTCGGCGGACGCTTCCTGCTGCTCACTGATCAGCTCCAGCTCCGGCTCGCGCTCGGCGAGGATGGCATCCAGTTCCGCCACCTTCTCGCTGTCCACCCGCAGGTGTTCATCGGATTCCTGCCAGCTGGCCTTGATCTGGTCCAGCTCTTCATAGAGCTGCTGCTTGCGCTCGCGCTGGTGTTGAATGCTCTGTTCCAGCCGCGCCACTTCCGCGCCCAGGGCGTAGAAATGCTGCTGCACCTGGTTGAAGTGTTCCTGCACCTCGTGGTGCTTCTCACGCAGGCGCTCCACTTCTGCGTCCACATGGCGCTGCTCGGCCACCTTGGCTTCCATGGAGACATCCAGCTCGCCAATCACGTGGTCGAGCTGCTTTACCTGGCCATCCAGCCCCTTCCAGCGCAACGCCTTGAGCTGGGCGCCCTTGAGGCGCTCCTCTTCCTTGTACTGCTTGTACTTTTCCGCCGCGCTGGCCTGACGGCTGAGGCGCTCCAGCTGGCGCTCCAGCTCGTCACGGATATCGGTGAGGCGTTCCAGGTTCTCCCGGGTGCGGCGGATGCGGTTTTCGGTCTCGCGACGGCGGGCCTTGTACTTGGAAATCCCTGCCGCTTCTTCGATATAGACCCGCAGCTCTTCCGGCTTGGCTTCGATCAGACGGGAAATCATCCCCTGCTCGATAATCGCGTAGCTGCGCGGGCCCAGGCCGGTGCCCAGGAAGATGTCGGAAATGTCCTTGCGCCGGCACTTGGTGCCGTTGAGGAAATAGTTGGACTGGCCGTCGCGGGTGACCTGGCGCTTCACCGAGATCTCGTTGAACTTGCCGTATTCGCCGGTGACAGTGGCATCGGAGTTATCGAAGATCAGCTCGATGGAGGCCTGGGCCACAGGCTTGCGGGCATTGGAGCCATTGAAGATCACGTCCGCCATGGACTCACCACGCAGGTGCTTGGCGGAAGATTCCCCCATCACCCAGCGGACCGCATCAATGATATTGGACTTCCCACACCCGTTGGGCCCCACCACGGCGGTGAGATTCTCCGGGAAATTGGTGGTGGTAGGGTCCACAAAGGATTTGAACCCGGCCAGTTTTATGGATTTCAGTCGCATAGTGTCTGCTTAAACTCGGGCCAACAGGCCAAAAATTGGGCGAAAACAGGGATTTTCGCCGCCCCCTGAAGCGATTACGGCGCACCGTGGGCATTAAAAGGGGTAAGTCTAGCGACAACCCGGACTGAATTCATCAGCCGCAACGCCCTGTTTACAATAAGGCCAAGAATGCCGAGCCCCTCCGGGCGCTCTGGTTACATGGCGATCATGCCGTCGCCGGGCGGTTCGCCATGCAAGCATGGACTCCTGCAAAGTCGGAGGCGAATTGAAAACAAGTGCAAAAGTCGGGCCCGGTTCACACGCTCTGCCCAGCCCTTGCCTACACCGACACCCGTTGGAGCCTTACTCGCAAGGCAAAGAGCTCCCGGTCAAGGCGTTCGCCTTGCAAGCAAGGCTCCAACAGTGGACCGGTGACCCGGAAACGGTGGCTGGCTGACCCTGATAGCCCTTTACCTTGCCAGCAAGGCTCCAACGAGCACGGGAGGATGAGACTTGCCGGCAGGGGCTTTCCCTTTTCGCTGTCTGCTTGTAGCTTGTAGCTGCTTTCTCACAGCCAAGGATTTGCCGTGTCTCAAGTTGCCGACGCCATCAGCTATCTCAAACGCAGTGTCACCATGGCGAAAAGCCGGGAGCTGCGAACCTATGTGATCATTCCTCTGATCTTCAACATCCTGGTGTTCGGCGGCCTCTACTGGCTCAGCGGCAGCTGGATCGCTGGCTGGATCGCTGCGGCCACAGCGGACTGGGCACTGACCGGGTCGTTGAGCTTCCTCAACGGGGCCCTGCATTTCCTGGTCGACGCCGCCATTCTGCTGGTCTGGGTCCTGCTGCTGGCACTGTTTGCCAGCGTCTTCTCCATCGGCGTGCAGTTGATCGCCGCCCCCTTCATGGGCTTTCTGGCGGAAAAGGTAGACATCCAGACCACCGGCCACCCCATGCCCGACGAATCCATCCCGGCCATGATCCTGCGGACTTTCAAGCGCGAACTGCGCAAGACCTGGTACTGGCTGTGGCGGGCAGTGCTGATTCTGTTTGTGGTGCTGGTGGTCTACTTCATCCCGGTAGTGAACGTGTTCGCCTCGGCCATCTGGTTCCTGTGGTCCGGCTGGCTGCTGGCCATGCAGTACATCGACTTCGGCGCCGATAACCGCCAGGTGCCCTTTGAGGTAATGCTGGAGCGCCTGAAAAGCAAACGCTGGCTGGTACTCACCTTCGGCGCCGTGGTCATGGGCCTGACCATGCTGCCGCTGGTGAACCTGTTCATCATGCCGGTGGCTGTGATCGCGGGGACGTTGATCTGGGTGGAAGAGCTCAGTGAACAAGGAACAGTTAACAGTTAACAGCTGCGCGAGCTACGCTTGCCGCCATCTTCAAACAATGAGGCCGCGCCCAACCTGTGGGCGCGGCCTCTTAGGTTTCAGGCCAAACCAATCCTGCTCCGCGTCGCTGTTAACTATTCACTGTTAACTGTTAATTGCCTTTTACCGCATAAATCCAAGCTCGCGCAGCTGATGAATCCTGTCCCGTGTCGCCGCCGCGTCCTCGAATTCCAGGTTCTTGGCGTGCTCCATCATCTTGTTTTCCAGGGCCTTGATTTCGCGGGCCACTTCCGCCGGGGACATGGCTTCGTATTTCGAGGCTGACTCGGCCACCTTCTTGCCCTTGTCGCCCTTGTATTTGCGGTCGAAACGGCTACCGCCGCTGTCGTCCATGATGTCGCGGACCTTCTTGTTGAGCTTCTGCGGCGTGATGCCGTGCTCCTTGTTGAAGGCTTCCTGCTTCTCGCGGCGTCGATTGGTCTCATCGATGGCCCGTTCCATGGAGCCGGTCATCTTGTCCGCATAGAGAATGGCACGGCCATCCACGTTCCGCGCTGCCCGGCCAATGGTCTGGATCAGCGAGCGATCCGAGCGCAGGAAGCCCTCCTTGTCCGCATCCAGAATGGCCACCAGTGCCACCTCGGGCATATCCAGACCCTCACGCAGCAGGTTGATGCCCACCAGCACGTCGAATTTGCCCAACCGCAGGTCGCGGATAATTTCCACCCGCTCCACCGTGTCGATGTCCGAATGCAGATAGCGCACCTTGATGCCGTGTTCGTTCAGGTATTCGGTGAGATCCTCGGCCATACGCTTGGTGAGCGTGGTCACCAGTACCCGCTGTTCCTTGGCGATGGCCTCCTTGGCCTCGCCCAGCAAGTCGTCCACCTGGGTAATCGCCGGGCGGATTTCGATCTGCGGGTCCACCAGGCCGGTAGGCCGCACCACCTGCTCCACCACCTGGCCCGCGTATTTTGCCTCGTAGGGGCCCGGCGTGGCCGACACGAACACCATCTGCGGCGCCAGACGCTCCCATTCCTCGAATTTCAGCGGCCGATTATCCATGGCAGAAGGCAGGCGGAACCCGAAGCTCACCAGGGTTTCCTTGCGCGAACGGTCGCCCTTGTACATGGCACCCAGCTGGGGAATGGTCACGTGGGACTCATCCGCGATCAGCAGGGCATTTTCCGGCAGGTAATCAAACAGGGTCGGCGGCGCATCCCCCGGCGCCCGGCCGGAGAACAGCCGGGAATAGTTTTCCACCCCGTTGCAGTAGCCCAGTTCCTGCAGCATCTCGATGTCGAAACGGGTCCGCTGTTCCAGCCGCTGGGCTTCCACCAGCTTGTTCTGTTCCTTGAGCTCGGCCAGCCGTTCAGTGAGCTCTTCCTTGATCATCTCGATCGCCTTGAGCACGGTCTCCCGGGGCGTCACGTAATGGCTCTTGGGATAGACGGTAATGCGCCCTACCCGCTTGAGCACCTCGCCGGTGAGCGGATCGAAGATGCTGATGGTTTCCACCTCGTCATCGAACAGCTCGATGCGAACCGCCTCTTTTTCCTCTTCCGCCGGAAAAATATCGATCACATCGCCGCGCACCCGGTAGGTGGCACGCCGGAAATCCATTTCATTGCGGGTGTACTGCAGCTCCGCCAGCCGCCGCAGCAGCTCGCGTTGGTCGATGCGATCACCGCGCACCAGGTGCAACACCATGGCGTGGTAGCTGGCCGGGTCACCCAGGCCGTAAATGGCAGACACGGTCGCCACAATAATGGTGTCCGGCCGCTCCAGAATGGCCTTGGTGGCAGACAGCCGCATCTGCTCGATCTGCTCGTTCACCGAGGCATCCTTTTCGATAAAGGTATCCGAGCTCGGCACATAGGCTTCCGGCTGGTAGTAGTCGTAATAGGAAACGAAGTACTCCACCGCATTCTCCGGGAAGAACTCCTTGAACTCCCCGTACAACTGGGCCGCCAGCGTCTTGTTGGGCGCCATGATGATGGTGGGCCGCCCGGTCTGCTCGATCACGTTGGCCATGGTGAAAGTCTTGCCGGACCCGGTTACCCCCAGCAGGGTCTGGTGACCCAGGCCGTCGTCGATCCCTTCGATCAACTGGGCAATGGCTTTCGGCTGATCACCGGCAGGCTGGTAATCGGAGTGAAGCTTGAAAAGGCTGTCGGACATGGAGATATCCTGGTGGCCGCCCTCCCGAGCCAGGAAGGCAGCAAAATCATGGTTTTAAAATCGGCAAATAGTGTAGCAGAGCCGGCGTGAATGCGCGGTGGAATAACAACGCCAGAAACACCGGATTTCCCCCGTAGGAGATGCAGCTTGCTGAACGAATCGAGGCCGAGACCCCTATAGGAACGGAGCGTAGCGGAGTAACGCACGTAGTTCCGTGCGGCCCGAAGGGTGAGCGTAGCGAATAATTCCTCTCGAGGGACGAACCGCGCGCAGCGCGAAACGCCCAAAGGGCGAAGGTTTTGGATGATGGCAGAGTGTCCGGCCGGTATTCACCTGGCCTGAAAGGCCCTGCGCAGATTCGTCCCCTGGAAGGGAACTCCTACAGAGGCTCTGTAGAGAGCTCGTGCCCTACAAGCCGCGCCCCGGTTGACGCGCCACCTCTCACCGGCTCCACAAGGAAATACGGGACATTTCAGCCCTGACCCGCTAAAATACACGCCCCTTTCTGCGCCAAAAGCGCAGCCAATACGACTCTTTAGACGAATGAGGAGTGCATGTCCGATATCAGCCTTTCCGACCGCGTACAACGCATCAAGCCGTCCCCTACCCTTGCCATCACCGCCAAAGCCGGTGAACTTCGCGCACAGGGAAAAGACATTATTGGGCTGGGTGCCGGTGAGCCGGATTTCGATACCCCGGATCATATCAAACAAGCCGCCATTGAAGCGATCAACGCCGGCAAGACCAAATATACCCCGGTAGACGGCACTCCCGGCCTGAAAAAGGCCATCATCGACAAGTTCAAGCGCGACAACAGCCTGGACTACGAGCCCAACCAGATCCTGGTGTCCAGCGGCGGCAAGCAGTCCTTCTTCAACATGGCCCTGGCCCTGCTGAACGACGGCGACGAAGCCATTATCCCTGCTCCCTATTGGGTCAGCTACCCGGACATGGTGCTGGTTGCCGGCGGTGTTCCCAAGGTACTCGAAACCGACGTGAACAGCCGCTTCAAGATCACCCCGGAACAGCTGGAAGCGGCCATCACGCCGAAAACCCGCCTGTTCGTGATCAACAGCCCGTCCAACCCCTCCGGCATGGCCTACTCCATCGAAGAGCTGGCGGCCCTGGGTGAAGTGCTGAAGAAGCACCCGGACATCATCATCGCCACCGATGACATGTACGAGCACATCCTGTGGACCGGCAAGCCGTTCGTGAACATCGTCAACGCCTGCCCGGAGCTGTACGACCGCACCGTGGTCATGAATGGCGTTTCCAAGGCCTACTCCATGACCGGCTGGCGCATCGGCTATGCCGGCGGCCCGCAGAAGCTGATTGCGGCCATGAAAAAGGTCCAGTCCCAGTCCACCTCCAACCCGGCCTCCATCAGCCAGGCAGCGGCAGAAGCCGCGCTGGCCGGCGATCAGGGCTGCGTGGACGAGATGGTCAAGGCATTCAAAGAGCGCCACGACTACCTCACCGCGGCACTGGATGCCCTGCCCGGCGTGAAATGCGCCCAGGGTGACGGCACCTTCTATGCCTTCCCGGACTTCTCCGAAGCGATTGCCAACCTGGACGGCGTGGAATCCGACACCGACCTGGCCGCCCTGCTGCTGGAAACCGCGGAAGTGGCGCTGGTACCCGGTTCCGCCTTCGGCGCGCCCGGCTGCATGCGCCTGTCCTTCGCCGTTGGCATGGACACGCTGAAAGAAGCCATGCGCCGCATTGAGCAAGCATTGGCTAAATAAGCAACAAACGCGCCTCCGGGGTGTTGACGACCCCGGAAGGCGTCACTAATATACGCGCCTCAAGACATTCCGCCTTAGCTCAGTTGGTAGAGCAAATGACTGTTAATCATTGGGTCGCTGGTTCGAGCCCAGCAGGCGGAGCCAAATAAGAAAAGGGCTTATCCATCGGGTAAGCCCTTTTTCTTTACCCCAATGATGGGTCGCCCTGCGGTCGACAGTTAATCATTGGTGAATTCAGCGAATT
>NZ_CAMYIV010000001.1 GCF_947258575.1 uncultured Alcanivorax sp. | reverse complement strand
TAGAAGCTAGAAGCTAGAAGCTAGAAGCTAGAAGCTAGAAGCTAGAAGCTAGAAGCTAGAAGCTAGAAGCTAGAAGCTAGAAGCTAGAAGCTAGTAACTTCCTCCCCCTGATCCTGCCATAGCTGTTCCAGTGCGCAGATCTCGTCACAGAGTGCCGAAACCATTGGTGCCAGGGACTCCCGGCCGGCGCCGGTTTTCAGGGCCTCTTCCAGGGTTTTTGCTGCCGTCTCCAGACGTGGTGTGCCGCAGTAGCGGGTGGCGCCGTGGAGTTTATGAACGCGTTCGAGCAGAGTGTCCTGGTCGCCGCTGTCGAAGGCGGAAGATATGGCCGGGCGGTCTTCTGACAGACTGTCCAGCAGCATTTTCAGCATTTCATCGGCCAGCGATTGCCGGCCACCGGCACGGCGGCGGGCCAGGTCTCCATCGAATACCTTGTCGTTGGCCGGTTCACTGTCTTCGCCTGAATCGGGAAGGGGCTGGTGTGGCTTTTCCATGACCCACTGTTCCAGAGTGTGGCGAAGCTGCCCTTCGGTAATCGGTTTACTCAGGTAATCATCCAGGCCGCTGTCGAGCAGATCCCGGCGTTCGCTTTCCAGTGCGTGAGCGGTCAGGGCAACGATGGGGGTGTGGCAACCTGGGGCTTCCAGCTCTCGCATTCTTGCCGTCGTGGTCTTGCCATCCATGCCCGGCATCTGAATATCCATGAACACCAGATCGAACTCCTGGTCGCGAAATGCATCCAGGGCCTGCTGGCCACTGTCGCAGGGTGTGACGATAGCGCCCAGCTCCTCCAGAAAGACCCTGGCCAGTTTCAGGTTGCCGGGGTGATCGTCCACCACCATTACCGATACCGGATAGTCCAGCCGGTTGTCGGTGTCGGCATCCAGCTCACTGCTATCCAGTTCGCCGCTCAAGGCCAGCAGGGCGTTGAACAGGCGCTGGCGGGTGGCCGGTTTGCCCTGCACCTGGCAATGGGGATAGTGCTCCAGCCAACGGCACACGCTTTCCGGGTTATTGCTCAGGGCAAGCATGGGCTGGCCCAGGGCGGCCAGGTTATCCAGCACCGGCTGCATGCTCTGTTTTTCCGGGTGGGCGGGCAGCCCCACGATGAGAAAATCACTGCTGACCAGCTCACCCCGGTCCAGGGCCGTCATCAGGTCGTCCAGGCTGTGGAATTCGTTGATGCGCATCTGCCAGTGGCTGAGCATGTGGTACAGCCCGAGTCGGCCATATTCGTCGGTTTCCACCAACGTCACGGTACGACCCCGGAAGTGTTCCAGGTGGGGAGAAGGGCGTTGTTTCGGGTCCCGCTCCGCCCGCAGGGTGAACCAGAAGGTAGAACCCTGGCCCTCGCTACTGTCGATGCCGATCTCGCCGCCCATGCCTTCCACCAGACGTTTGCTGATGGCCAGCCCCAGGCCCGTGCCGCCTTCCTGGCGGCGGGCACTCTGGTCTGCCTGGGTAAAGGCGCTGAACAGATTTTTCTGCGCTTCCGGGCTCAGGCCGTTGCCGGTGTCCGTCACCGTCAGCTTGATGATCGCTTCTGCGCCACGGTCTTCCTCCAGCATGGCGCGCACCACCACCGAGCCGTGCTCGGTGAACTTGATGGCATTGCTGAGCAGGTTGGTGAGCACCTGGCGGATGCGCAGGGGGTCACCGAGCAGGTTCACCGGCACATCGGAGTAGATGATGGCAGCCTGTTCCAGGCCCCGGTCCTGAGCCATGGGAGCCAGCAGGGTCTGCACATCCTCAATCAGATCGTGCAGGTTGAGCGGGGTATGCTCCAGGGACAGCTTGCCAGCCTCGATCTTGGAGAAATCCAGAATGTCGTTGATGATTGCCAGCAACGAATCGGCGCTCTTGTGAATGGTGCCCAGGTAATCCTGCTGGCGTGCGCTCATGGCGGATTTTTCCAGCAGCTTGGTAAAGCCGATGATGCCATTGAGCGGGGTGCGGATTTCGTGGCTCATGTTGGCCAGGAACTCCGACTTGATCTGGCTGGCCTTGAGCGCTTCCTTGCGGGCCATGTCCAGCTCGATATTCTGGATTTCGATGGTTTCCAGGGTTTCGCGCAGATCCTGGGTAGCCTGGTCCACGTTCTGCTGCAGCTCGGTCTGGGCATCCGCCAGGGCCGACACCATCTGGCGCAGGGCGGTTTCCAGCTCTGCCAGTTCCCCCTTGGCCTGGGTATGAATGGCCATGCTCAGGTCACCGTCGCGAATGCGCCGCACGGCAGCCACCATTTCCCCGATCGGGTTTGTCAGCTGTTGGGAAAAGCGCAGAGCCGGCACCATGGCCAGCAGCATCAGGCCTACCATCACCACAATCACGGTGATCAGCCCTTCCAGAGTGGAGACGTATTCGCCCTGGCGGGTAAATTCCACGGTCAGTGTGGCCGGTTTCCCGGGGTTGATATCCCGGGTCAGTTGCCAGCTGGTATCAGTCACCAGCCGCTGTCGACTGTCTTTCTTGGTAACGCTTGTGGCCGGACGCAGTCTTGGCCCGGCATGCAGGGTAGGGTTGTCACCACTGAAGTTCAGAGTGGCAGCACGCACGTCTTCGGCTTCCAGCAACTGGCGCAAAAGCTGTTGCTGGCGAGCAGTGTCGGTGATGGGGGTGCTTTCCAACCGGGCGGCAAAACTGTCGGTGACCAGCTGCTGGCGCTGGGCATTGGTATCGCGTACATCCACCAGCCGATTCACCAGGGAATAACCACCCACCACCAGCGCCGCCATCAGGGCGGGTAGAATGGCCATGAACATCAGGCGTGAGCGAAGGCTTTGGTTGACCATGAATCCCCGTTCTTGCTGTTGTTTTCGCCCATTATGCCCGAGATAGGGGCAACTGCCACGGACCCCGCCAATGTCGAGTATGCCGTTGGGTACATGAAGCGTGTTGCGTGTTGTCGCTTTAGGTACAATGCGCGCCATGAACCATAAAACCATCGAACAGACCGTGGGCAATACGCCCCTGGTTCGCCTGCAGCGGATGCCGGGCGACACCACCAATACCATTCTGGTGAAGCTGGAAGGCAATAATCCTGCAGGCTCGGTGAAAGATCGCCCGGCCCTGAACATGATCATGAAGGCGGAGGCGCGGGGCGAGATCCAACCCGGCGATACCCTCATCGAGGCCACCAGCGGTAACACCGGTATTGCCCTGGCCATGGCCGCTGCCATGCGCGGTTACCGCATGAAACTGATCATGCCCGCCAACCAGAGCCAGGAACGCCGAGATGCCATGGCAGCCTATGGCGCCGAGCTGATTTCCGTGAGCAAGGAAGAGGGCATGGAAGGCGCCCGCGATCTGGCCCAGGCCATGCAGGCCCGGGGCGAGGGCAGGGTGCTGGACCAGTTCGCCAACCCGGACAATCCCATGGCCCATTACGAAAGCACCGGCCCGGAAATCTGGCGCGATACCGACGGTGGCGTTACCCACTTTGTCAGCTCCATGGGTACCACCGGTACCATCATGGGCTGCAGCATGTACCTGAAAGAACAGAATCCGGCGATCCAGATTGTCGGCCTGCAGCCCACCGAAGGCTCATCGATCCCCGGCATCCGTCGCTGGCCGAAACAATACCTGCCTTCCATCTACGACGACTCCCGGGTAGATCGGGTCATTGATATGGACCAGGCCCTAGCCGAACACACCATGCGCCGGCTGGCCCGGGAAGAGGGCATCAGTTGTGGCGTCTCTTCCGGCGGTGCCGTGGCCGGGGCCCTGCGCCTGAGTGAAGAGCTTGAAAACGCCGTCATCGTGGCCATCATCTGTGACCGCGGCGACCGTTACCTGTCCACGGGGGTGTTCCAGCAACAAGCCTGACGCTGGATGCCCGCAACATGAGGCGGGCCCTTCCTTTTTTGGAGAGCTGAATGAACGTACTGGTATTCGATATCGAGACCATCCCCGACCTGGACGGTGGGCGACGCATCTATGACCTGGACGGCTTGAACGACAAGGACACAGCCAGTGCCTTGTTGAACCTGCGCCGCCAGGAAAATGGCACCGAATTCCTGCGCCTGCACCTGCATCGTATCGTCGCCATTTCCGTGGTGTTGCGCTCCACCCAGGGCGTGAAAGTCTGGTCCCTGGGAGACGAAGACAGCACCGAGAAAGAGCTGATCGAGCGCTTCTACGACGGCATCGACCGCTTCACCCCCAACCTTGTGAGCTGGAACGGCGGTGGCTTTGATCTGCCGGTGCTGCACTACCGCGCGCTCAAGCATGGCGTACAGGCCCGTCGTTACTGGGAAACCGGTAATGAAGACACCAGCTTCAAATGGAACAACTACCTCAGCCGCTACCACCAGCGCCATCTGGACCTGATGGACCAGCTGGCCCTGTTCAACGCCCGGGCCAACGCCCCGCTGGACCAGATCGCCACCTTGCTGGGTTTCCCCGGCAAGATGGGCATGAGCGGCGGCAAGGTGTTCGAGGCCTTCCAGGAAGGCAACCTCAAGGGCATTCGCGATTACTGCGAAACCGATGTGCTCAACACCTGGCTGGTCTACCTGCGCTTCCAGCTGATGCGCGGCGAACTGGACCCCACCGGCTACGAACAGGAGCTGACCCTGCTGAAGGATTACCTGAAAGCCGAGGGCCATCCGCACTTCCTGGGCTTCCTGGAAGCCTGGCAGGGGAATAGTTAACAGTTAAGAGTGAACAGTTAACAGCGGAACCCCATCTGAAACCCTGTGGGAACGGAGCGCAGCGGAGTAACGTCTGCAAGGCGGCCCGAAGGGTGAGTGCAGCGAATCAATCATGCTTGCATGATGAATGACGTCGGCACCGGCCTTCTTCGTGATGCAAGCATCACTTCCCACAAAGCCCCAATCCCTGAACACTGAGATATTAATGGCCCGAAAACGCAAGCAGTTACCGGAAACCCCGGAACCCGCCAGCATTGAATCGCTCAGCCACGACGGCCGCGGCATTGCCCGCCGTGATGGCAAGACCACCTTTATCGACAACGCCTTGCCTGGCGAAGAGGTGATGTTCAAGTTCACCTACATGCGTCGCAAGTTCGACGAAGGCAAGGCGGTGGAAATCGTCACCGCCTCACCGGACCGGGTTGAGCCTCCCTGCCAGCACAGTAATCTGTGTGGCGGTTGCAGCCTGCAGCACATGAACCCGGACGTGCAGATCGCCCGCAAGGAAGCGGTACTGCGCGAGCAGCTGCAGCACTTCGGTGGGCTGGAACCGAAAGAGTGGTTGGCGCCTCTCACCGGCCCGGTCACCGGCTACCGCAGCAAGGCCCGTATGGGGGTAAAATACGTGGAAGCCAAGGACGAAACCCTGGTGGGCTTCCGGGAAAAGCGCAACAGCTTCATCGCCCAGCTGCAGCAGTGCGAAGTGTTGATTCCGTCCGTTGGTCATCGCTTGTCCGACCTGCGCACCCTGATGCACGGCCTCAAGAGCCGCAGCCGGATTCCGCAGATCGAACTTGCCGCCGGCGATGACGAGGTGGCGTTGATCATCCGTCATCTGGACCCGTTGCCCGATGAAGATCAGCAGGCCTTGCTGGATTTTTGTCAGCCTCTGGGGTGGCACCTCTACCTGCAGCCAGGCAACGAAAGCACCGTGCATCGTATCTGGCCGGCCCTCACCGGGGCGGAGAACGAGGAGCGGCTCCACTACCGCCACCCCTCCGCCGACGTGGAACTGGCCTTCCACCCCACGGATTTCACCCAGGTGAATGCAGAGATCAATCGCAAGATGGTGCCGTTGGCACTGGACTTGCTGGACATCTCCCCGGACGACACCGTGCTGGACCTGTTCTGTGGTCTGGGGAACTTCACCATCCCGGCAGCGAAGCGAGCCGGCAAGGTAGTGGGCGTGGAAGTCAGCAGGGCCATGGTCGAGCGTGGCTACGAGAATGCACGCCGCAATGGCCTGGAAAACCTGGAATTCCACGCCTGGGATCTGAGCCAGGATGTGGCCGGGCAAAGCTGGGCCAACCGCAAGTATGATCGTATCCTGATTGACCCACCGCGCACCGGCGCGCTGGAAATGGTGAAGCTGATGCCCCGCTTTGGTGCAAAGCGGATCGTCTATGTGTCCTGTAATCCGGCCACATTGGCTCGCGATGCCGGGGAACTCACCGCCCTGGGTTACCGTCTGAAAGCGGCGGGCGTGATGGACATGTTCCCCCACACCACCCATGTGGAATCCATCGCGGTGTTTGAAAAGAAGTGACGTAAGCTGTTGGCGCCAGGCTGGTTAGGCGCCAATGAGGGTGGTTTCGCCACCCAAACCAGAAGGAAAGCACATGGTAACGGTACGTCGTCCCACAGAAGGCGCTACCGGTCACTGGCGTGACTGGCTGGCGCAGCTTGATACCCGGGCCCCGGTACGCAACGGCGAGGCACTGGAGCAGGCCTGTGAGCGGGCGGAACAGTGCCAGATGGCCGGGGAAGCGGCCGGTCGCCACTGGCCCTACGGCAAGGGCTGCCTGGATATCGGTCTGGAAATGGCCGAAGTGCTGGTGGACCTGGGTGCCGATACCGATGTGTTGCCCGCCGCCATTCTCTACCGCTCCGTGCGCGAAGGGCAGATCTCCCTGCCGGAAGTGGAAAAGGAGTTCGGCCCGGACGTGGCCCGCCTGATCGAAGGCGTGCTGCGCATGGCCGCCATTAGCACCAACCTGAACCCCACCCGCAAGGCGGTGCTCGGCCAGCAGGACGGCCAGCTCGACAACATGCGCAAGATGCTGGTGGCCATGGTCGACGACGTGCGCGTGGCCCTGGTGAAGCTGGCCGAGCGCACCGTGATCATCCGTGCCGTCAAGGAATCCGAGCCCGAGCGCCAGCGCAAAGTGGCCCAGGAAATCTTCGACATCTACGCGCCGCTGGCCCACCGGCTGGGGGTTGGCCAGCTCAAGTGGGAGCTGGAGGATCTGTCCTTCCGCTACCTGCAGCCCGGTGCCTACAAGAAGATCGCCAAACTGCTCGACGAAAAACGCCTGGCCCGGGAACAGTACATCGACAATGTCCTGGAGCAGCTGCGCGGCTACCTGGAGAAAAACGGCATCCACGGCGCCGAAGTCCACGGTCGGGCCAAGCATATCTACAGCATCTGGCGGAAGATGCAGAAAAAGCACCTGGAATTCGGCGAAGTCTACGACGTCCGCGCCGTGCGGGTGCTGGTACCGGAACTGCGTGACTGCTACGGCGCCCTGGGCATCGTCCATTCCCTGTGGCAGCACGTGCCCAAGGAATTCGACGACTACATCGCCAGCCCCAAGGCCAACGGTTACCAGAGCCTGCACACCGCCGTGGTGGGCCCGGAACGCAAGATGCTGGAAGTCCAGATCCGTACCTTCACCATGCATGAAGAGGCGGAGCTGGGGGTGTGCGCTCACTGGCGCTACAAGGAAGGCGCCAAGAAGGGCAAGAGCGGCGTCAGCGACTACGAGCAGCGTATTGCCTGGTTACGCCAGGTACTCGAATGGCACGAAGAGCTGGGCGAAGACAGCCCGGACACCATGGTGGACGAGCTGCGCCATGGCCTGGTCAGCGACCGGGTCTATGTGTTCACCCCGGAGGGCCACGTGGTGGATCTGGAAGCCGGCGCCACCCCGGTGGACTTCGCCTATCACATCCACACCGAAGTGGGGCACCGCTGCCGGGGTGCCAAGATCAATGGCCACATCGTGCCGCTCAACTACACCCTTAACACCGGCGAGCAGGTCACCATCCTCACCGCCAAGGAGGGCGGCCCCAGCCGCGACTGGCTGACCCCGTCGCTGGGCTACGTGGCCACGTCCTCGGCGCGGGCGCGTATTCACCAGTGGTTCAAGCGCCAGGATCGCGATGCACACATCATTCAGGGCAAGGCCATTCTCGAGAGAGAGATGTCCCGCCTGGCACTGGACAAGGTGGACCTGGATGCCCTGGCACCGCATCTGAACCTGAAAACCGGCGAAGACGTGCTGGCGGCCCTGGGCGCCGGCGACCTGCGCCCCGGGCATGTGGTCAATCAGGTGCAGGCCCTGCAGCCGGATGACAGCCAGCGGGAACTGGACCTGGTGTTGTCCAAGCCCAAAGCCTCGAAAACCGGCGATGTGACCATCCAGGGCGTGGGCAACCTGCTCACTCACATGGCCGGCTGCTGTCAGCCGGTCCCCGGCGACCCGGTCATGGGCTTTATCACCCACGGGCGCGGCGTCACCGTACACCGGGCCGACTGTGAGAAGCTGCTGGCCATGCAGGGCGATGACCCCAACCGGGTCATCGAAGTCACCTGGGGCGAAGCCGACCGCATTACCTACCCGGTGGATGTCTTTCTGCGTGCCTGGGATCGCCAGGGCCTGCTCAAGGATGTGATCGCGGTACTGGCCAACGAAAAGGTCAATGTCACCGCCGTCCACACCCAGTCCCACCAGGACGACAACACCGCCACCATGCTCCTCACCCTGGAAATCGCCACCCTCGGCAATCTGGGCAAGGTGCTGGCCAAGATGGACCAGCTCAAGGGTGTGCTTGAGGTGCGGCGGTATAAGAAATAGTGAACAGTTAACAGTGAATAGTTAATAGTTCGCGGGGCAGTGTCTCCTGTTCTGCAACACCTCAGGCCGCGCCCATTGTTTGAGCGCGGCCTCGTCGCTTGAAAGAATAATCGCGACAGCCCGCGCGCTGTTAACTGTTCACTATTCACTGTTAACTACTCCACGCCGCTATTTCGCAAGCACGGCCGCTACCAACAGAGGAAAGCATGCCTAACATCGAAACCCTCCTCTCCATCATGGCCCAACTCCGCGACCCGGACTCCGGGTGCCCCTGGGATGTGAAGCAGGACTTCGACTCCATTGCCCCCTATACCATCGAGGAGGCCTTCGAGGTGGCGGAGGCCATTGCCCAGCGGGATTACCCGGAGCTCAAAGAGGAGCTGGGGGATCTGTTGTTGCAGGTGGTGTTCCATTCCCAGATCGCCCGGGAGCAGGGGCTGTTCGACTTCAACGACGTGGTTCAGGTGCTATGCGACAAGATGGTGCGTCGCCACCCCCATGTGTTCGGTGAGTCGGATGCCGCCGACGAGCAGGCCGTGAAGGTCAACTGGGAGGCCATCAAGCAGCAGGAGAGGGCTGCCAAGGGCAGGGAGCACGACAGCGCCCTGGATGGCGTCCCCGCGGGCCTGCCAGCCCTGCAACGGGCCGCCAAGGTACAGAAGAAAGCTGCCAAAGTCGGCTTCGACTGGCCGGAGACGGCGCCGGTACGCCGCCAGGTGGACCATGAACTGGCGGAACTGGATGAGGCCCTGGCCAGTGGCGACCGTGCTGACATTGAGGATGAATTCGGCGATGTGCTGTTCACCCTGGTAAACCTGTCCCGCCACCTGAAACTGAACCCGGAACAGGCCCTGCGCAAGGCCACCGCCAAATTCGAACGCCGCTTCCGGCAAATGGAGCAGGACCAGCCAGAACCCCTCAATACCCTCGACGAGGGCGCCCTGGAAGCCGCCTGGCAGAAGGCGAAAAGGTCGTCTACGGAGCCGCTGTAGGAGCACCGCTTGAGGTGCGAATCCGAGCCTTGGCGAGGAAAAGAGGTAACAGCCTTTGCCAAGCGCTTGCTGATAAAACTGTCGAGTATTGGTGCTCCTGATCGTCCTACGACCGATTTCCGCGCAACGCGCGGTTCGTCCCCTGAAAGGGAACTCCTACTGTTACGGCGGCTTTATAGAAGCGCTCTGCCGTGTTCACTACCCAAAAGTTCCCGCTGAAACAAAAACTTCACATTAGAGCAACTTTTCCGTCACTCTAACTCCCCATACTGCGCCACCAAGCAGTAAACGATACCTCCGAACGACGAGGTCTCATTCACGCTGTTGCTTTGCATACAAATATTGCCTGATTGAAGGAGTGTTGGAATGAAAAAGAATTTGCTTGCGATCGCTGTGGGGGCTGCCGTTGCATTTCCTGGCCTGGCTCTGGCTGACGGTCCGACTGTCTACGGTAAAGTAAACGTTTCTCTGGAAAACTCTGACGTTGACGACGGCACCACCAGCGAAGACACCTGGGAGCTGAACAGCAACGCATCCCGTCTGGGTGTAAAAGGGGATTTCGACCTGGACGTGGCCAACCTGAAAGCCATCTACCAGGCTGAGTTCGAAATCAGCGTGGATGACGGCGACAAGAGTGGCCAGACTTTCACCCAGCGTAACATCTTCGGTGGCCTGGAAGGCTCCTTCGGTACCATCAAAGCGGGTAAGTTCGACACCCCGACCAAAAAAGCACAGGGCAAAATCGACCAGTTCAACGATATCGGTGGCGATATCAAGAATGTGCTGGCCGGTGAAAACCGTGTGTCCAACATCATCCAGTACAGCACTCCCAAACTGGCCGACATGATCACCCTGAACGTGGCGTTCATCCCGGGTGAAGGTGACGATGTAGATGCAGATGGCGAAGCGGATACCGATATCGCTGATACCACTTCCATCTCCCTGGTTGCCGAGAAAGACATGTTCTACGGCGCCATCTCCCGCGATACCGACATGTCTGACGAGCTGATCGCTGACAGCACCGGTGTTGAAAGCCTGGACATTACCCGTCTGGCAGCTGGCCTGAAGCCGGGTAACTTCGAACTGGGCGCTCTGTACCAGCTGGCTGAAGAGACTGAAGGCGACGGTGAAGATTCTTCCATCGTGGTCAGCGCGGCAATGAAGATCGACCGTGTAAAACTGAAAGCCCAGTACGGCATGACCGACGGCGACCAGTCTGACGAAGAAGTGACTCAGGTAAGCCTGGGCGCAGACTACAAACTGGCCAAAGCCAGCAAAGTCTACGTCTACGGCACCCAGCTCGACTTCGACCTGGCTGACGAAGAAGAAACCATCTTCGGCCTTGGCATGGAACACAAGTTCTAAATAAAAATAAGGCTGGCGGGAGCCCGCTCCCCCAGCCAAGCTTTTCCTCGACGCAAGTGACAGCTGCCCGCCTTATGGCGGGCTTTTTTTGTCTAAGGCTCAGGCGGTTTTTGTAGGAGCTATGCTTGCATGGCGAACCACCCCCCAACCGTTCAATAACACGACAACGGCGACCCATTCCGCAAACCTATCGGATCATCCCAGCCTAAAGCCTCATTCCTACAGACAAATAAGATATTACCGATACCGCTTTCCCGCTACGCCATGAAAACTGGCGGTATGACCACAATCTTTCAGGGTGAAAATCTGCGTAAAGGCCGTTGCAGCCAGATCGGACAAACCTATCTGGTCACCTGTGTTACTGCAGCAAGATCTCCCTTTTTCCTGAATCATCAAATCGCCCGTCATCTTTGCAGGGCAATTCACTATTCGGATCAGATAGCGGCCAGCCATACCTGGTGTTATGTGGTTATGCCGGATCTCGTGCACTGGCTGTTCTCCCTACGGGATACCTATGCGTTGTCGCAGACGGTCAGAATGATCAAAAGCAGAGCCTCGAGGCTTGCCGGTATTCCTCTCTGGCAGAGAGGTTTTCATGATCATGCCCTGCGTGCGGACAAGGACCTGTTGCCCACGGCGCGATACATCATCGCCAACCCGCTCCGGGCCGGCCTGGTTGAACGGGTAGGGGAGTACCCCTATTGGAATGCGGCCTGGCTATAAGAAATCAGCGGGTTCTTAATGGTCCGTGATGAAGGTGGTTCTGACATGTGCATAAGGCGACAACCAAACAGGCCCTGTTGAGCCACTCCCCGATGGCATCAGCCCTTTTTTCCCGACAAGTCATGGCATCCTCCTTGCACCTCTGCTATCAAGAACACTCCAAGCCATAGCGCCAGGACGAGGTCACGGATGAAACGGACGCATTACCACACCTGCAATCTCTGCGAAGCCATGTGCGGTATCGAGATCGAGCACCGCGGTGACGAGATTCTGGCCATCCGTGGCGACAAGGAGGACCCGTTCAGCAAAGGCCACATCTGCCCCAAGGCCGTGGCCCTGCAGGACCTGCACCACGACCCGGACCGCCTGCGCCACCCGGTGAAGCGCACCGCCGACGGCTGGGTGCCGATCAGCTGGGATGAAGCCCTGGACGAGACTGCCCGGCGCCTGCATAACATCCAGGAGGTCCACGGCAAGGACTCGGTGGCGCTGTACTTCGGCAATCCCACCGCCCATAACCACGGCGCACTGTTGACCCTGTTGCCCTTCGTCAAGGCCCTGCGCAGCCGCCAGCGCTACAGCGCCACGTCCGCCGACCAGCTTCCCCATATGCTGGCCACCTGGCAACTGTTCGGCCACCAGGCCCTGTTCCCGATCCCGGATGTGGATCGCACCGACTATTTCCTGATCATCGGTGGCAACCCGCTGGCCTCCAACGGCTCCATCATGACCGTGCCGGATGTGAAAGGGCGCCTGAAGGCCCTGCAGAAACGGGGCGGCAAGGTGGTGGTCATCGACCCGCGTCGCACCGAAACCGCCAAGGTGGCTGACGAACACCACTTCGTGCGCCCGGGTACCGACGTCTACCTGCTGCTGGCCATTGCTCAGGTGCTGTTCGAGGAGCTGCTGGTGGCCCCGGGCCAGCTGGACGGCATCCTCGATGGCAAAAAGGACATGGCCCGCCTGGTGGCCAACTGGAAACCGGAAAAAGTGGCCGAGACCGTGGGCCTGCCCGCCGATGCTATCCGCAAACTGGCCCGCGACATCGCCGCCGCGCCGCGCGCTGCCATCTATTCCCGCGTTGGCGTCACCACCAGTGCCCACAGCACACTCAGTGCCTGGCTGGTGTATGTGATCAACATCCTCACCGGCAACCTGGACCGGGAAGGCGGCGTCATGTTCACCAAACCCGCCTTCGATATCGTGGCCATTGGCGCTCTCAGCGGCGACACCGGCAGCTTCGACAGGTATCGCAGCCGGGTTCATGGCTACCCGGAATTCGGTGGCGAGTTCCCGGTCACTACCCTGGCCGACGAAATGCTTACCCCGGGCAAGGGGCAGGTAAAAGCCTTTGTTTCCCATGCCGGTAACCCGGTGTTGTCATGTCCGGATGGCCAGAAGCTGGACCAGGCCCTGAACAATCTGGATTTCATGGTCAGCATCGACTTCTACATCAACGAAACCACTCGCCATGCGGACATCATCCTGCCGCCTACCGGGCAACTGGAGCATGCCCAGTTCGACCCCATCTTCCAGGCGGTGGCGGTGCGCAACGTGGTCAAATTCACCCCGCCGTTGGTGCCCAAGCCTGAAGGTACCCTGCACGATTGGGAAATCCTCAACGGCCTCACCACCAGGCTGAATCGCCTGCGCGCCCGGGACCGCAAAACCCGCCTGCAAATTGCCGCCACTGACCGTTTCGTTCGCAAGCTGGGTGATCGCGGGCTGGTGGATCTGGGCTTGCGCCTGGGGCCCTACGGCACTGGCGGCAAGGTGCTGGATGACCTGCGCCGCGATGGATTGCACTCGCTACCCAAAGTGGCCTGGAAGGTGCTCAGAGGTGAACGTAAGGGGCTGACCCTGAAAAAGCTGCTGGCGCAACCCCATGGCATGGACCTTGGGCCACTGGAGCCCATGCTTCCTGAGCGCCTGTTCACCCGGGATCAGCGCATCAACTTGGTGCCGGCCCTGTATTTCCGGGCCCTGCAAGGGTTGCCGGCGCCCAAACCGGTGGCGCCTGAGCAGATGCTGATGATTGGCCGCCGCCATATACGCAGCAACAACTCCTGGATGCATAACAGCCAGCGGCTGGTAAAAGGGAAGGGCCGCTGCAACGCCATGATCCACCCGGACGATGGCAAACGGCTGGCCGTGGCCGACGGTGACGACGTGGTGGTCAGCACCCCGGCTGGCACCATCACCCTGCCTGCCTGGCTCTGCGACGACATCATGCCCGGCGTGATCAGCGTCCCCCATGGTTGGGGCCATGACCGCGAAGGCGTGCAATTGGGGGTCGCCCGCAGGGTGGCCGGGCAGAGCGTCAACGACATCATCGGCAGCAACCGCGTCGAAGCGGTCACTGCCATGGCCCAGCTCAACGGCATCCCGGTAAAAGTAGAGCCCGCCAAAGCCGCCAAGGGCCGGAAGAAAGCGGGGTAGAGCGTAAGCCTGAGCTTTGCAGATGCGGCAAAACACATTGCGGCCAGGGGCGGTGAGCACGGGTCAAATGCACCCCCATCAATACTCTAAAGCCGCTGTCGTTGTAGGAGCTATGCTTGCATGGCGAACATCCTGGGCCCGGTTCGCCATGCAAGCATAGCTCCTACAACATACCCTTCACGGCTTGGGTCATTCGGCCCCCCACCAACCTGATCCCTCAAAAACACATTCACCTCGCCTTGTCCCGGCTTGCGGCAATCTCTGCATAAAGGAGATCCCCAATGCGCCGCATCCTTATCATTGTGAGTCTGATCATGCTGCAAGCCTGCCAAACCCACCCGCAAGACCCCATCCAGATTGCAGATAACCTGAATCTGGACCGTTTCATGGGCGACTGGTACGTGATCGCCAACATCCCCACCTTGCCGGAAAAGGGCGCCTACAATGCGATGGAGAACTACAAGCGCATTGGCCCCAACAAGATCGCCACCACCTTCACCTTCCGCAAAGGCGGATTTGACGGTGAATTCAAGCGGATGACCCCCACCGGTTTCGTCAGCGACGTGGACCCGGCCATCTGGGGCATGCGTTTTATCTGGCCCTTCAAGGCGGATTTCCGGGTGCTATATGTGGATGAGGACTACCAGACCACCATCATCGGCCGTGAAAAACGCGATTACCTCTGGATCATGGCCCGCCAACCGCATCTCAGCGACGCCACCTACACCAAACTGAAAAACATCGCCCGCGACCGGGGCTATAGCCTGGACGAACTGCAAGAAGTGCCTCAGCAGTGGGATTAATAGCCGGTTGGCGTAGTCCGAAAGCGCTACGCCTTGCAAGCAATCCCCCAGTCGCCGGGCTGTTAAGGGCGAGTCACGAGTCACGAGTTTCGAAAAGCAGTCGGTTTTCGCTCCTCGAAACTCGTAACTCGCCTCTCCCCCAGATCTGACCGTGTCTGCGCCCCCCTTGAAATCCACCGCCAACCCACCATCACTGAACTACCAGCCATGACAAGGAAGGAGCTTCCATGAAAGTCCTGATTGCCGGCGCCAACGGCAAAATCGGTCGTCGCCTGATCCCTCATCTGGTGGCGGATAACATTCTGGTGCGCGCCATGGTCCGCGATCTGCGCCAGAAAGCCGATCTGGAGATACTGGGCGCCCATGAAGTGGTGGAAGCGGATCTGGAAGGGGATTGCCGTCAGGCCCTGGAAGGCCAGGATGCGGTCATCTTCACCGCCGGCTCCGGTCCTAACACGGGCCCGGAGAAAACCATCGATGTGGACCAGAACGGTGCCATCAGCCTGATCGATCAGGCAAAAGAACAGGGAGTAGGGCGCTTTATCATGGTCAGCTCCATGCGTGCCGACGACCCGGCATCCGGCCCTGAAAAACTGCGCCATTACTTCGCGGCCAAGGGTAAGGCTGACGACCACCTGCGCGCCAGCGGACTCAACTACACCATCGTCCGCCCCGGCCGGCTCACCGAAGAGCCGCCCCTGGAGAAAGTGGACATTGCCGAAAAATTGAAGGGTTTTGGTGATATCTCCCGCGAAGATGTCGCTAAAGTGCTATCGGAAACCGCTCGCCGTGAGTTGCCTAACAAGGAATTCGACGTCATTGCCGGCTCAACCCCGATCCGGGATGCCCTTGACGCGCTCTAAGCCACATTAACCGTCATGGTGTCGCCCGCTGGCCTCTTTCAAGCCGCTGTAGGAGCTATGCTCGCATGGCGAATCCGCCCCAAGCCTTTCGGGATGCGAGCATAGCTCCTACAGTACTAAACGCCTTCGCCGGCTCGCTCTGACACAGGTCCTCCGCTTTGTCAGACAAGGGGCCCACTGCCGTTAACTCCCCTACGCTACTATTCACAGGCTCGGTTAAGTCGTCCGACTGAATTCCTGTTAATTGGCGTCGTAAACCGTTCGCATTCCCGTAAACAAACTGTAAAATGCGGCCCCTTGTCATATAGCTGACAAGATTAAGCACGCATAATGCGCCTCTTGTTATGCTCCACAAGAAGGATAGGACGTCCTAGTGCGGTTATCTCCCTCCCTAATTCGGTGGCTCGGAGCCTTTTGCATCGGCCTCAGCGCATCTTCTCAGGCGTCTACTCCCTGGGTGCAGGCCGGCGACCTTACGGCGCGCCACCATATTGAAGCCCTGCAAAGCCAGGGGTGCCTCAAGGGCATCACCCTGACCTGGCCAATCAGCTGGGCGGCCCTCATGAAAGGCTATCGACTGGCGCTGGCGGGACAATCCCCCGATCAGATCAGCGCTTGTAAAAACCAGCACTCTGCCTATCTGCAGCAAGCCCTGGAGCAGACCCGCCAGGCCTCTACCGGCGCGCAGTTGACCCTCGGCGGCGCTACCCAAGAGCCGCTTTACACCAGTTTTTCCTCCCAGGCGGAAGATGAAGCCACCAGTCAGATCGCCCTCTACAGCATGGGCGAGCACTGGGCCGCAAACCTGGCGGTGGGCTACGTGGATGGCGAGCGTGACGATACCCACCTGCGCTTCGACGACACTTACCTGGCCGGCATCGTCGGCAACTGGCAGCTTGGCGTCGGCGCCATCGACCGCTGGTGGGGCCCAGGCTGGCAGAGCTCCCTGGCCCTGTCCAATAACGCACGTCCGGTACCAGGGTTATGGGTTTCACGGCAAATGCCGCTGGCACCGGAAAGCCCCTGGCTAAGCTGGATCGGCCCCTGGGACCTGCAGGTCATAGCTGGCCAACTAGAAAATGACCGCGCAGTGCCGCAAGCCCTCCTGCTGGGGGCTCGGTTCGTCTTTAATCCCATTGATTCCCTTCAGATTGGCCTGACTCGGCTGGCTCAGTGGGGAGGGGAGGGGCGGCCGCAAGACCTGGATGCTTTAACGAATGCGGTGATTGGTCGCGATAATGGTCAGACATCCGGCTTGAAAGATGGCGAGGACCCAAGCAACCAGATTGCCGGTTTTGATTTCCGGCTTTCTCTCACCCCGGGGGATGTGCCTATAGGCTTTTATGGCCAGTTCATGGGTGAAGATGAAGCGGGTGGTCTCCCCTCAAAACTGTCTTCCATGGCGGGCATTGATATGGTCACCGGCCTTGGGCAAGGCTCCCAGCGCTTTTTCCTGGAAACCACGGAAACCGTAGCGGGTAGTTGGCTCAGTGATCGCCGGCTCAATGTCGCTTTGGAACATGGTACTTACCGTTCTGGCTTCCGCCATTATGGGCGTACGATGACGTCAACCTGGGAAGGGGATGCACGGGCCGTGACACTCGGCCTACAACAATATTTTCGCAACGGCGTCACTGTGGGGCTTAATCTATCCCGTGCCACACTGAATCAGGACGGCAAGGCACGTGCAGTCATCGCAGAAGACGGAGCAGCCACACTGCAGTCGGTCGAGGAGCAGGATATTTCACTGGCCGAGCTCCGTATTCAACACCCAATGCCTATGCTGGGTGGCCGCCTGGACTGGCTACTGTCCGTAACCGACGAACCGGTAGAAACGGTCTTTGAACAACGAGAAAGAATGACGGCAGGTCTTAACTGGACCAGAAACATCAATTGGTAAAAGAGCGTATGCATTTGTTGATCAAACAGTATTCTAACGTCCTGCTTGTTGCCCTGCTTGCGATTATATCGGGTTGTACCGTAGTGCCTGGCGCATATCATTCCACCACGCCAGGCTGGTTTATTGATGAGGCGGAAAACGAAGATGCAGAGCCTTTGCCGGATGTAATCAAAGTCCACTCAATTAATACGGCAATTCTCAATAAAGATGCTGACAGTGAATCTGTTGCCGCTGTTGACGAAGACCTGGTCCTTGATGGCAAAAGTTACGATTATACGGTTGGGCCAGGAGATGTTCTGCAAATTACAGTTTGGGATCACCCGGAGTTAACGATCCCGGCTGGCTCTCAGCGTAGCTCCTCTGAATCAGGAAACCTTATTCACAGCGATGGCAGTATTTTCTACCCCTACGTGGGAGTGCTTCATGTTGAAGGGATGAAAGTAACGCAAATCCGAGACCTCGTTACTGAGCGCTTAGCTAAATTTATCGAGTCTCCTCAAGTCGACGTCAGTGTGGCTGCTTTCCGTAATAAGCGTATTTATGTCACTGGTGAAGTCGGCGAGCCAGGCGTGTATCCAATTACAAACGTTCCGATGCGGCTCGTGGATGCTATTGGCGAAGCAGGAGGGATACTGCAAACCGCTGACTGGAACAAGGTGATTCTGACGCGCCAAGGAAATGATTACGAATTATCACTGCGTGAAGTTTATCAGCGCGGTAATAAAGCCCATAACGTGATGCTGCGCCCTGGTGATGTGATTAATGTGTCTCCAGTCACAGATTCAAAAGTATTTGTTCTGGGAGAAGTTGGCAAACCCGCCAGCCTCGAAATGAATCGCAATGGAATAAGCCTGGCAGAGGCCTTGGCCGAGAATGGTGGTCTGGACCAGCGCCAGTCAGATGCATCGGGTGTGTTTGTGTTCCGAAAAGCCGCTCGAGGCAAAGAGCACGGTATTGATGTGTACCAACTGAACGCCAAAGACGCAGCTGCACTTGTTTTGGCAGATAATTTTCCGTTGCAAGAACGGGATATTGTCTATGTTACCGCCGCGCCTTTGGCAAAATGGAACCGAGTCTTGAGTCTTATTTTGCCATCTGTAAGTGCTCTGTTTCTGGGGAGCCGTACAGAAGCAGCCATTAGGGATTAAGAATGTTTGAACGGATTCTTGTGGTCTGTGATGGCAATATTTGTCGAAGTCCGACTGTGGCATTCATGCTTAAAGAAATGAAACCCGAAAAACATGTGGTTTCAGCCGGTTTGGTTGGGCTTTCAGGCCATGAAATGGAGCCTACAGCCAGAGCAGTGGCGCTGGAGAACGGGTTGCCTTGCGGGGAGCATGTGGCCCGCAAGCTAGATAGTGAGATGTGCCTCGCCAGTGATTTAATTCTGGTTATGGAAAGTCGTCAAAAAGATCGCATCAACTTGCGGTTTCCAGAAGCCAGCGGAAAAACGTTCCTACTAACCCAGTGGAATGGCAAACACGACATTCCAGATCCCTACAAACGCGGCAGAGATGCCTTTGAGCGAATTTACCCGATGATGCGGGATGCCTGTCAAATCTGGGCAGCCAAACTGTGAGAGAGCCAGAGAAGCATGAGTGAATCTGCAGGACAGCACCAATCCACGAGACGTAACATGGATGGCGATGATGATATTGATTTTGGCCAGCTGATTGGTGTGGTGTTGGATAATCGCTGGTTGATTATCATAACTGCAGTGCTGACCCTAGCCTTGGGCATTATATATGGAATGTTGGCAACGCCTATATATAAAGGCGATGCCTTGCTGCAAATTGAAGAGAAAAGTGGCGGCGTGCCAGGGCTCTCTGAATTGAACCAGATGTTCGAGCAGGAGGCGTCAGCCGCAGCAGAAATAGAGATTCTGCGCTCCAGGATGGTGCTTAACTCAGTAATCCAGAAATTGAAAATGGATATTATTGTTGCGCCGGATCGCATTCCTTTTTTTGGCAAAATTACCGCACCGGAGCCGGTATCAGGGGTTTTGCCTACCCCAATGTTTGCTGGTTATCGAGACAGCAGAACATTCGTCACTATAGGTCGTTTTACTGTTCCCGAAAGGCTTCAAGGGCATTCCTTCACATTAGTTGAAGAAGAGGGTATTCCAACCCTGTATTCAGGTGATCACAAAATTGGAGCGGCTCCTCTTGGTCGTCTAATAAAGAGTGAAGATGGAACCATCGAACTGTCTATTACAGAATGGGAATATGGCGACGAGCCAATTACCCTGATCAAGCAGACCGAGATTGCTGCTATTAATCAACTGCGTAATTTCCTGAGTATTCAAGAGCTGGGCAAGACCGGCATGCTCTCCCTGGAAATGACCGGCCCTAAAAAGGGTCGAATCAAGACAACACTGGATGCTATTAGCCAGACTTACTTACTTCAAAACGTTGAGCGCCGCTCTGCAGAAGCAGAGAACAGTCTTGATTTTTTAGGCAAACAACTTCCTGAAATTAAGGAAAAGCTAACCCTGGCTGAAGAAAAACTGAATGCTTATCGGCTGAAAAGTGAATCCGTAGATCTGACCTTGGAAACCCGGTCTGTATTAGAGCGGGTTGTCGGCATCGAGGCAAAAATCAACGAATTAAAAATTCGCGAGAGTGAGCTCTCTGCTCGCTTTACCCAGGAACACCCGGCTTACCGCACCTTGATGCAGCAACGCTCATCACTGATCCAAGAGAAGAAAGAACTAAACGATCAGATTAAAGAGTTACCGGAAACCCAGCAGGATATCCTGCGCCTGATGCGCGACGTGGAAGTCACCCAGCAAATTTATATAGGGCTACTTAACAAGGTTCAGGAGCTCCGTATTCTTAAGGCCGGAACAGTGGGAAGTGTACGAATAATAGACGAAGCGCTAGTGCAACCAATCCCCATTAAGCCACAAAAAGCCCTCGTGGCTTTGATAGCCATGCTCCTGGGTGGCATTGCAGCCATGGGCTTTGTATTGCTGAGGGCGGCCATGAACAAGGGCATTGAGTCTCCCGATAAGCTTGAAGAGCAAGGTATCTCCGTCTATGCCTCGGTGCCTTTGTCACAGCATCAGCAGAAGGTAGATAGGCTGGCATCTCTGAAGAAGCGTCGTAAGAAAACACCTCATAATCAGCCAATCCCGTTGTTAGCGAATGTGGATCCTAATGACCTCGCCGTTGAAGCACTGCGTAGTTTACGCACCAGTCTCCACTTCGCCATGATGGATGCCGACAACAATATCCTGATGGTCACGGGGCCCAGTCCAGGAGTAGGCAAATCATTTGTGTCTGCCAATCTGGGGCTTGTGCTTGCTCAAACCGGTCAAAGGGTATTAGTCGTGGATGCCGATATGCGCAAAGGACATTTGCACCGCTATTTTAACCACGACAATACGGTTGGTTTATCTGCTTATTTATCAGGGCAGGTTGCCTGGGAAGACATTATTCACTCTTCCGGCACAGAAAATCTGGATTTTATTTCACGAGGCAAGGCGCCGCCCAACCCTTCCGAATTATTAATGCATGAGCGTTTTAAATCGCTCATGCAAAATCTGAGTGAAAATTACGACCTGGTATTAATCGATACACCACCTATTCTTGCTGTCACGGATGCGGCTATTGTCGGCCAGTTGGCGGGCAGTAGCCTGCTGGTTGCCCGCTTCGGCGTGAACTCTGTGAAAGAAGTAGATGCCGCCCTGACTCGCTTTGCGCAGAACAATGTAGACATCAAAGGAGCGATACTCAATTGCATGGAGCGACGCGCCACTAATGAGTACGGCTACTATGCTTACGAATATGGAACTCAAACCGAATCCTGAAATAGCATGCAGGCGTCGCTATCATATGGCGAATGAAATGAATAAATATCTCGGGTAAGAAAGAATGATTGTTTCCCATAAGCATAAGTTTATTTTTATTAAAACTGCGAAAACTGCAGGTACTTCAATTGAGATAGCCCTGTCAGAATTTTGTGGTGATGAAGATATCATTACTCCCATTTCGGAATCAGATGAAAAGATAAGAAGTGATCTCGGATTTAGAGGCCCGCAAAATTATCGGGTGCCACTTAATAAATATAAAAAAATAGATTGGGCAAAGCTTTTTTTACAGGGGAAGCCTGCTGGTTTTTATAATCATATGCCTGCAAGTGAAATCAAGGCTTTGCTGGATCGCGATGTCTGGAATTCATATTATAAATTTTGTTTCGATCGCAATCCCTGGGATAAGTTTGTTTCATTATACTATTGGTTGAATAGGAGTGATCGTTATTCTTCAATAGAAGATTTTATGAATAACGGAATGGAACAGGGCATAAATGGTTTTGATCTTTATGCGATAGGAGGAATTAAGGCTGTTAATGCTGTCTACAAATATGAAGAAATGGCTGATTCACTCGAGGATATTTCGTTAGTCCTTGGCTTGCCTAAGAAACTCGAATTGCCAAAGTATAAAGCGAAAGCAGGAGTCAGAAAAAGTGGCGGTCACTTCAGTGAAGTTTTGACTGAAGAGCAAATTTTAATGGTTGACCTCATGGCTGCTAGGGAAATAAAACTTCTAGGGTATGAAAGATAGCCCATGATCTCGTTTAGTAATAAATCCTTAAAGGCTTCCTCAGTTGGCAGTCTTGTGATTCAGGTGACGAACCTCTTTCTTGCTTTAGCCGTAAGTGTTTTGCTTGCCTCAGATTTGGGGGCTGAAAAATA
Source organism: uncultured Alcanivorax sp. (assembly GCF_947258575.1). Lineage (GTDB taxonomy): Bacteria > Pseudomonadota > Gammaproteobacteria > Pseudomonadales > Alcanivoracaceae > Alcanivorax. The sequence continues at coordinate 17,623 of NZ_CAMYIV010000001.1, read as the reverse complement.
CGGTGTCTATGTTGTGGTTCTTTCCACAGTAATGTTAGTTTCGATACCGATTACACTTGGCTTTCCCATGTTGCTGGTGCGGTTTATTCCGCAATATGAACTTGAAGAGAATTATGCTGCGATAAATGGCTTGGTAGTGAGATCCAATCAGTTCGTCATTGCGGGTTCGGCTATCATTGGTGTCACATTATGTGTGCTATATTTCACTGCCAAAGATAGTTTGGATTATGAACTTTGGAGAACGATATTCTGGGGGGCTCTGCTACTGCCTGCTCTTGGGCTTAATGCGCTTCGAAGTGCATTGCTTGAGGGGTTTCGATTAGTAGTTATTGGTCAAATCCCGGACCTTGTTATTAGACAAGTCGTATTTATAGTTTTGATAACCGTATTTACTTTACTTAATGGCCTCAATCCAAGTGATGCCATGATGCTGCATTTTGCATCAGCATCAATTTCCTTTTTTATTGGCTTAGCTATTTCAATAAAGAAACTCGGTCCAGCGCTCAGAGGCAAGGGCATATGCTTTGAGGGAAGAGAGTGGCTCCAAAAAGGAGCATCGTTCTCGCTGAATATGGGTGTTAATAATATTAAAAGCCGCTTGGCGATTTATATACTCGCTGTGGTTGAGGGAGCTGCTGCTGTTGGAATCTTTGAAGTCGCAATTAGAGCTGCTGGCTTTGTGTCATTCTCTTTGGCTGCTGTCAATAAAGCATTAGGTCCGCATATATCAAGATCCTACCATGAAAGAAAGTTTGGTCAGTTGCAGTCAGTAATGAAGAAATCGGCAAGAGCGGTTTTCTTGCTGGCGTTGCCGGTAGTGATGATTTATCTAATTTTCGGCGAGTGGCTTCTGTCGTTTTTTTATGGTGATGAATATCTTGCTACATATGCACCGTTAGTAATTCTATCTTTGGGGCAGCTTGTTAATAGCTATTTTGGTTCAGTTGGATTGCTGCTCAACATGTCTAATAGCCAGGGGTATGTAGTTAAAGTTAACGTTATTAACACTGCGGTTAACTTTGTTTTTTCATTGATATTGACGTCAATTTTTTCACTCGTGGGTGCTGCGCTTGCTTATGTGTTGCTTCTGTTGATCCAGAACGTGGTTTTTTGGCTCTATGCCAAAAAGCAACTTGGCGTAAATACACTGGCATTTTAGTTTTAAGGTCATTAAATGAATAAGTTATCAGCTAGTATCATTAATTCCCTCATAGCAATCACTCCTGATGAAATTCTGGAGAAGCGTCATTTAAGAAAAAACTCAGGATCAAGAGAGCAGTGGATAAATGATAAGTCCCTTTTCATTCACATCCCCAAGTCTGGTGGCACCAGTGTGGCTGCTGCTTATTCTAGAAATGAGCCTGGCCATGCGACATGGAGTTTTTTGAGTAAAGAATACCCTCTCCTTAAAAATAAAAAAATATTTTATTTTATATTTAGAGATCCTGAACAAAGAATAATTTCAACATTTAGCTACATAAAAGGTCTGCATGAGAGGTTTGGTACGAGCACGTTGCCTGCAGTAAATAATTATGCTTCTGTAGATGATTTTGTTACTGACTATATTTCGAGAAAAAAAATAGATGATAACTACTTTCTTCGATCTGTGAGCTGCACATTGAATGGTTTGGATTTATCAAAAGTTTGGGCTATTAATTTTGATGATTTGCGAAATAATTTTGAAAGCTTCGCGAAAGATATACTAAAGGAAGAATTGATTCTTCCGCATGAGAACTCTAGTAAGACATATGGTTGTAGCAAGCATCTTTCCCAAGAAGCAAAATCCATCATTATGAAAAAATATGGTGATGACTATATGCTATATAAAAAGGTTCTCGGCAATAAATATGTGATTATGAGGTAACATGAAAAATCATTTTTTTTATTTTGTACTTACCTTCCTTTCCGCTAGTATTTTTTACCAAAAGCCCTTTTTAAAGGTCAGAAGTTACGTTATAAGAAAAACTGGTGTCGGCCTAGGGGTCGGGGTAAATATCCGGCCAGGACATATCTTTTGGCCTCAAAAATCAATGAAAAACCTGAAAATCGGTTCAGGCACGTTTGCTAATTTTAACTTCAGAGTTGAGATGGGTACGGCAAACGTCACGATTGGAGAATTTTGCCAAATAGGGCCCAATGTTTCAGTTGAGTGTGTCTCGCATGGCTTGATATATAGAGAGGCTGTCGGGAGAGGTTCTGCTTCATCCGATGTTAAGATTGGGGATAAGGTTTGGATTGGATCAAATGTAACAATTCTGGGTGGTGTGACGATTGGGGATCGGGCTGTAATCGGATCAGGGAGTATTGTAACTAAGGATGTAGAGGCAGATGCGATATATTTTGGCGTGCCGGCCAAAAAACATTGCTCAATAGATGATTCGTACTTATGAATATACTATTCGTGTGTGCCGGTCTCGGGGGTGGAGGGGCTGAAAAAGTTGCCGTTAATTTGGCTAATACCATGTCAAGTAAAGGCGAGCACGTAACTATATATTATCGGCCTGGAGGTGAGGCTCAGAACTATAAAATTAGTCCTGCCGTGACTTTGGTGAGAGCTTATGGATATGGCTTAGTAAAAAGAATCTTTAATTTAAAAAAGTTGATAGACAAATCTTTTTTTGATGCCGTCATTAGTTTTACTGATACCCCTAATATCGATGCTTACATTGCACTGAAGTTGTCTAGAAAGAAAGCTGTTTTCATTCCTACCATTCATACGAATTTGGCTGCGCGTGATTCTAAAATAAAGAAAAGCTATTATTTTTATCTTATACGACATCTTCACATCCGTGCTTGTGATTTTGCCGATAAAATAGTCGCGGTTTCTGATGGCGGTAAGCAGTCTCTATTGGATTATTATAACCTTACTGATAGTAAGGCGACAACTATATATAACCCCGTCATTGCTGACAGTGAAGAGCTGGCTTGTAAATATAGAAATAATAATAAAGAAAAAATAAGGTTGGTTGCTGCAGGGAGACTAACTAAAGCAAAAAATTATTATTTAATGATTGATTCCTTTTCTGTTGTTAAGGATAGGTTCGACAAAGAGGTTTTTCTTGATATTTATGGTGAAGGTGAGCTTAAGGATGATTTACAGAAATACATAGACTTAAACTGCCTGAATGAATCGGTTCAGCTTAAAGGGTTTTCAGAAGATCTTGCTGCTGTTTTTTCTCAAAGTGATCTTTTTGTTTTCTCCTCAGATTGGGAAGGTTTCGGAAATGTTATTGTTGAGGCTTTGTGCGCTGGGATCCCGGTTATATCAACAGACTGCGCTTCTGGTCCGAGAGAAATATTGGCTGATGGGAAGTTTGGTCGACTTGTTCCTGTAGGTAATGTTGATGCCTTTTCTGCAGCAATTGAGGAAGAGGTCAATAACCCCCTTTTCTTCTCTCAGAATGAGCTTCGTAAACACTTAGAAAACTTTAGAGAAGAGACTGTAGCTCAAAAGTATATCGATTTGGTGACACATGTTAAATCAGATCAGGCATAAAGTTAACTTGTATCGGCGTTACCCCTATTGGCGGAGGGAGCGTTGTATTTTTGTTCATGTCCCTAAGGCGGCAGGTACCAGTGTCAATAAAGCACTTTATGGACGGACTCTAGGCCATTATTCGGCTACTGAAATTCGAGACACATTCCCTGCTCTCTACAGAAGGGCGTTTACCTTTTCCTTGGTCAGAAATCCCTGGGCTAGAGTCCTTTCTGCTTATCGCTTTGCCTGTATAGGCCGGACCGACTCAATGGGTATAGATAAACCCGCTCAGTATCAAATTCCCGAGTTTGAATCTTTTGAGCGTTTCATTTGTGATTGGTTGCCGGAGCAGAATGTGGTCGATCTAGATTTTGTTTTTAGGCCACAGTGGCACTTTGTTTGTAATGAGTCTGGCCAGCCAATGGTGGATCACTTAGGTTTCGTTGAATTGATGGGCGATACAGTTTCTATACTATCCGAAAAGTTGAATAGAAAGATTATTATCGGCAATGAAAATAGTACTGGAAATCGAGAGACCAATGTATATCAAAAACATTACGTGAAGAATAAAATGGTGGATATTGTCCGTTCGGTTTATAGCAAAGATATAGACTTGTTTGGTTATGAGTTCGAATAGGGCCTAATATGAGGATTTTGCATTTTGTTTCATCTCCAGCCGCTGGTGGGGCGGAGACTTACGTTCGTGATTTGTCGATCCTGATGCGTCGCAAGGGGCATGATGTTCATGTGGTTTTTCTCCAGTCAGCAGCTGAGAGTGGACGGGATGCAGATTTTGAACAATCCTTCCTGGAGTCTTTATCCGCTCAATCAATTTCTTATTCCTTTATAGGTAAAGAAGCCCGGAAGAAACCTTGGTTAGGCGGTTTTCGCTTTCGAAAAATTGTAAAATCATTTTCTGCGGATATTATTCATTGCCACCTTTACTATGCAGTTCTGTTTTCCTTTTTTGTATTCAGAGTTCCGGTGGTTTATACCCATCATAGTTTCAGGCTTGGAGTTCCCAAGTTTTTTTACCGTGTTTTTGATTTTAAAGTGGCCTTTTATATCGCAATCTGTGGAGCCTGCAAAAAACTCCTTGATGGTTCCAGCAGAAAGGTGACGCAGATAAATAATGCGGTGTCTAAAGAACGTATTTTTCCAAAGCTAACTGCGATGGAAGAGCCTCGATCTGATGTTACTTGTGTCTTCGTTGGTAGTTTACGAGAACCAAAGAACCTATCTCTTTTGCTTGGTGCGTTCGGGAGCCTAAAAAATAGTAATCATCAATTGCTGATCGCCGGCGAGGGGCCTGAGAAGGAGCACTTACTATCCCTGGCTGATTCTTTAGGAATTCGTAATCAGTTGCAATTCCTGGGTAATGTTTCAAACGTTGGAGAGATACTGGCACAAAGTGATGTATTCCTTATGTCATCCGCGTGGGAGGGTTTGCCTATTGCTCTCATTGAGGCAACACTCACTGGTTTGCCGGTGATTGTTACTAACGTAGGAGGTTGTGCTGAAGTCGTTCACAAATGTGCGAATGGTTTTGTTGTGGATGATTTGACCGTGGATTCATATGCCCTGGCTCTTAAGAGAATGGTTGATAATCCTGAATTAAGAGCCTCTTTCTCTCGTAATGCTCTTAATTTCTCGGGAGATTATGAAATCAACGAGGCCGTTGATATGCATTTGCTGCACTATAAATCTATTGTAGCTAGCGGCGAATCATCATGAGCCTAATATTTCCTTCTGTAAGATTGACGTCAAAGTCAAAGGTGACATAGATGGAAATCGTTTCCTCTGCCTATCACGTTCTAAGTGCTACCGCGATTTTCTTTTTTGGAGCACTCGTTACGGTTCCTGTTGGCAGACGGTTTGGTGTCAAGACTGGAAAATCCCTCTTGCTATATCTGTGGCATACAGGGTTTTCTTTGCTGTACTGCTGGTATGTTCTACGTTCCGGTGGTGATGCTGTTGGATACTTTCTCCATGGCCAATCGTGGAATGGTGAGATTTCTGTAGGTACCGCAGCTGTAAGAGCGATGTCAGCATTTTTGGTTTCCGGTATGGGCCTTTCCATACTGGGTACGTTCCTTGTTTTCAATATCTTTGGCCAAATAGGGTTGTTGGCATTCTGGGGTAGCCTTAAGCAGGCTGCATCTGACAAGACCTGGCGTGTCCGTGTCTTGGTACCGCTGATCATATTTCTCCCGTCTGTGAGTTTTTGGTCATCAGCTTTGGGGAAAGATGCTATTTCCTTTATGGCAACAGGTTTGGCGCTTTGGAGCTCACTAAAACTCTCCCGGCGTGGGCTGTTAATGACATTTGCTATTCTTTCAATGCTAGTCGTTAGGCCACATATGGCTGGCATAATGGTAATTGGCATTGCAATCTCTGCTTTGATGGACCCACAGGCATCAGCTTTAAAAAAATCTGTGTTCGGGTTTGCGGCAGCGGGGGCCGCCGCTGCGTTGGTGCCATTTGCGCTTAGATATGCAGGTGTCGGTGAGGTGGTAGATGTCGAGGCGCTCACGGATTATATAGACAAGAGGCAGTCTTATAACACTGAAGGAGGTGGCGGGGTGGATCTGGCCTCAATGAGTCTGCCAATGCAGTTGTTCACATATCTTTTCAGGCCTGTGCTTTTTGAGGCCAGGAGTGTTTTTGAACTTGCTGCGTCGCTAGATAATCTGATTCTACTTATTCTGTTTTTCTTTGGTGGTGTTGCGTTGCTGCGCGGTAGAAAATCCGGTTTTGGCGAAAATCGTACTTTTATGTGGACTTATGCCCTGGGCGCTTGGCTGATTCTGGCGCTGACAACTGCTAATTTAGGAATAGCTTTACGTCAAAAATGGATGTTTGTACCCATGCTTATATTCCTTCTTATTTCGGTTATCGGTAAAAAAAGAAGGTTGGATAATTCGGTTTAGTGATCTCTACAGGTAATTACTTTCCGCTTTTAGATGGTGGTGTAGAGCGTTCATGGCTTCCGCGGGTTTTCACCTTGAGTGAGAATCCTGTTTTTTACTGGTTAGCGTTATCGTCGCTCCAATTGATTAGAGTATTTATTTGAGATCAGGTCCAATTATTTTGATTGATATTTTTGAGTTACTGAAAGGCTTTTCCCGAATCAAAGAAATTGACTTCGATTGCCGTGATATGTTGAGGATTAACTTTGGATAAGGGTAGCAAGATTCTCGTCGTGACAACTACTGCAGAAACGTTACTCACTATTTTGGCTGGCCAAGAAAAGTTTCTCTCGGGCCATTTCAATGTGCGTTTATGTTGTTCCCGAGATGAGCATTTTAATGATTTGGCGTTGTCGTCATCAAGAAATGTTTTCTGTGTCCCTATGAAAAGAGGGATAACTCCATTTTTCGATCTTTACTCTTTGTTTAGAATGATCATGGTGATTATCAGGTTTCGCCCGGATGTTATTCATAGTTACACGCCTAAAGCAGGCTTGATTGCGATGGCCGCTGGTTGGTTGTGCAGAACTCCGCATCGTGTTCATACCTTCACTGGTTTGGTTTTCCCAACGGCTGTTGGCTTGCGCCGCCGTTTGCTGCTTTTCGTTGACCGGGTGATCGCTTTTTTTTCAACTATTATCATTCCTGAAAGCCAAGGAGTGATGAATGATTTGATTAATAATAAAGTCGTTCCCGCAGGTGTCTCAGTTATCGGAAACGGAAACGTTGCAGGCATTGATGTTGATCACTTCTCTCGGGGCTCCTGTGATGAGAGGGATGCAGGCCTAGAGATGAGTAATTTTTTGCTCTCTCCTGACTCTTTTGTTTTTTGTTACGTTGGCAGAATCAATAAAGATAAAGGTATTAAAGAGCTTGTTGCCTCATTTGAGGGTCTACCTCATGAATGTGAGCTTATTATGATCGGAGCGCTAGATGCTACTGCTCCGCCTGATCAGCCGACTCTTGATAAAATTGACTCTAATCCTAGAATACACTCTATGGGTTTTCAGAGTGATATACGGCGCTTTGTTGTATCTTCAGATGTCCTGGTCCTGCCCAGTTATCGGGAGGGGTTTCCCAATGTGGTTTTGCAGGCTATGGCACTTGAAGTTCCTGTGATATCTACGAATGTTAGTGGTTCCAATGAAGTGATTATTCAGGATTTAACTGGATGGCTCGTTCCGACGAAAGATGTAGATTTATTGCGTGGCGCTATGGTTTCGGCTTTCCATACTTCTAGGCAAAAGCTTAAAGACATGGGTCGTCATGGCAGGAAGATTGTTGTGAGTAAATACGAGCGAAGCCGCTATTTAGATGCGCTACTTGATTTTTATCGTTCAATCATTAATTGATTTGGTTTGAATTTATGTTTCTAAAGCGATTATTTGATCTGATTGTCTCTTTTCTTGCACTGTTATTCCTATTGCCCGTCTTTTTGATCGTGGCATTATTGGTCCGAATTAAAATCGGGTCCCCCGTTTTGTTTAAACAGAATCGGCCGGGTTTGAGTGGGGGCACTTTTGAGATGGTCAAGTTTCGCACTATGTCCAATGAATGTGATGGCGACGGTAACTTATTGCCTGATTCTGCCAGGCTCGTACCTTTTGGGGCTTTCCTCCGTTCAACGAGCTTAGATGAGTTGCCTGAATTCCTGAATGTTTTTAAAGGTGACATGAGCTTGGTTGGCCCCCGCCCTTTACTAATGGAGTATTTACCCTTGTACTCTGAGAGGCAGTCCCGCCGCCATGAAGTCCGCCCAGGAATTACCGGTTGGGCGCAAGTAAACGGTCGCAATGCATTGTCATGGGAAGAGAAATTTGAGCTTGATGTTTGGTATGTCGAAAATCGAACCCTATGGTTGGACATCAAAATTCTTTTTCTTACGGTCTTGCAGGTTTTCAAACGCGATGGGATTAGTCACGACGGCGAAGCCACTATGCCGAAATTTTTGGGTCGTCATAAGTGAATAAACGTCTTGGTGTTATCGGTGCAGGTGGCCATGGCAAGGTAGTAGCGGATACCGCTGAGCGTGCAGGTTGGTCTGAGGTTGTGTTCTTCGATCCGCGGTTTTCAGTGGACGGTAGCTCTCATGGTCATTGGCCTATAATCGCTGTACCTGAGCATGCAGATAATTATGCGTGCGATGGCTATTTTGTCGCCATAGGAAATAGCCATGCTCGTGAACAGTGGTGCGAATGGCTCATTGCTCGTGAGATGCCTCTGATTTCCCTGATTGATCCTTCTTCTGTGGTTAGCAAACATGCCACTCTCGAGCCGGGTGTGCTTGTAGTTGCTGGCTCGGTCATCAACGTGGACAGCAGGATTTCACGGGGGGTAATTGTGAATACCCGTGCCAGCATTGACCATGACTGTATCGTAGGCGCTTATAGCCATATATGCCCGGCTTCTGCCCTAGCGGGTGCAGTGACTGTGGGTGCTCACAGTTGGATTGGCATTGGTAGTCAGGTAACTCAGGCTGTTCAAATTGGTGATGGCGTCACAGTCGGTGCCGGCGCTACCGTTGTTTCTGATATTGATGAAGGTTTGACAGTGGTGGGCACCCCTGCCCGTCCGCGTTAATTTTTCTATTCGAGGTTTTCATGCTTAACGGCCCTTTTTCTCCGTGGCCTTCCTTTACCCAGGAAGAAGCCGATGCGGTTTCTCGTGTATTGCTTTCCAGCAAGGTCAATTACTGGACCGGGCAGCAAGGACGCAATTTCGAGAAGGAATTCGCGGCGTTTGCCGGTACCAAGTATGCCATTGCTGTTGCAAATGGCACCCTGGCCCTGGATCTTGCCTTAAAAGGACTTGGTATTGGACCAGGAGATGAGGTTGTTGTTACGCCCCGGACCTTCCTGGCCTCGGCTACTGCGGTGATTAATGCTGGGGCGGTACCGGTGTTTGCAGATGTGGACCCGGATACCCAGAACATTACCCCGCAGACAGTGGCTTCCGTGATTACCACCAAAACCCGGGCGGTAGTGTGTGTGCATCTGGCTGGTTGGCCCTGTGATATGGACGGCATGATGGCGCTGGCTGATCAACATGGCTTGTTCATCATTGAAGACTGCGCCCAGGCACATGGCGCCTCCTATAAAGGAAAGCCGGTTGGCGGCCTTGGCCATGTAGGGTGCTGGTCATTCTGCCAGGACAAGATCATGTCTACTGGTGGAGAGGGTGGCATGGTTACGGTCAATGATCGCGACTCTTGGTCTCGCATGTGGAGCTTCAAGGACCATGGCAAGAGCTGGGGCGCCGTGTATGAGCGTGATCATCCGCCCGGTTTTCGCTGGTTGCATGAGTCTGTGGGGACTAACTGGCGCCTGACGGAAATGCAGTCGGCTATTGGGCGCATTCAGTTACAACGCATGCCGGAATGGACTGTTGCCCGCAAGGCACATTGCCAGGCGATTTGGGAGACTGCAGCGGCATTGCCGGGGTTGCGTGTGCCTGTTGTGCCGGCAGAGATTGGCCATGCTGGCTACAAGTGTTATGTGTTTGTGGATGAGGCCAAGCTGGCAGATGGCTGGGACCGGGATCGCATCATGAATGCTATTGTGGCGGAAGGCGTGCCTTGTTTTTCCGGATCCTGCTCTGAGGTGTATCTGGAGAAGGCGTTTACGGATCTTGGGCTTGGGCCGAAAGAGCGGTTGCCGGTGGCGAAGGCGTTAGGCGAGTCTTCGTTGATGTTCCTGGTTCATCCGACATTGACTGAGGCTGAGATTGAGAAGACATGTTCTGTGCTTAGAGAGGTGCTGGGGAGGGCAGTTTGAGCTCTATCAAGAATTACCGTATGCCCACTTCATCTCAAACGTAGCAATCGCGGTCGAACGACCGCTCCGACAATGAAGTGGGGAGCTTATTTCACTTCTGTTAGCATGGCATATTCTTTGCGCACGCCGTGCTGGGGGTAATCCACCACGGCGATGCGGACGTCTTCGTAGCCGAAGGCGTCTGCCAGTTGGCGGGCACGGTCCCAGCTGTGGGCGGGGTAGGGCTTGGAGGTGAGTTCTACGGTGTCTCCGTTGCTGAAGGTGTGGCGGAAGCTGGCGCGGTAAAGGGGCATGGTTGGGCCTTGGTGAATGGGTGGGTGTTGGTGTGTGGGCCGTTTGGAAAGCCTGGTCCTTTCGCGGCCCAAGTTCAGCTCCTACAGGGAGGGGCGATGTTTTGCTTAGGGTAGTGGCTTTGGCGTGTGCTGAATGTCGGTGAAAGGTGGGGGCGCTTGTAGGTTTTTGCTGACATGGTGGTTGGAGCTTGGGCGGGCTGCTTTGTAATCAATCGCAAAATACGCCGGAGTTGTTGGTGTCCCTGCAGATCCGGTTGGCTTGAAGTGATTATATTAAGTGTCAAATACTTGTTGTGAATTGTATTCATAAGACGAATGACCATTGGATAATGCCAAAAAGCGCTTATAATGCTGGCCCGATTCTGAAATGTGCGTTGTGTCACATTTGATCGGTTAGACTTTTGCGCTGACGCTGGCCGCTTGGTCACATGGATGGACCCGATGCCTTCTACAATACTGTACCCCTCGGTCTACAGACTGATCTCCCTCTCTCGGCGGTCAAAACGTGCAGTGATGCTTGCTGCAGATGTATTGGCCGCGCCGCTGCTGGTCTGGTTGGCGTTTTCGCTGCGTTTCAATTCGTTTACTCCGCCGATTCATGACCTCTGGATTTTTCTGGCTGCACCGGTGGTGTTGATCCCGGCCCTGTACTTGGCGGGATTCTACAAGTCCATCGTTCGTTACCTGGGCGCCGAAGTGGCCTGGTCCATGATGACGGGGGTGTTTTCCTCTGTGGTCGTGCTGGCTGCGGCGTCTTACATGATTCCGGATGCTGCTGTACCCCGTTCGGTATTTCTGATCTGGGGCATGCTCTCGCTGTTATATCTGGGTGGCAGTCGCTTCGTGATGCGGCGTTTCCTGGTGTATGTGCTGGGTGGGGCGTTGAACCGTCAGCCGGTGGCCGTGTTTGGTGCCGGTGGTGCCGGTGCCCAGCTGGTGGCTGGCCTGCAGTCCAGTGCCGAGATGTTCCCCGCCATGGTGGTGGATGATGCCTATAACAAGCAGGGCACGTTGCTGGCTGGGGTGCCGGTGGTAGACCGCAAGGCGCTGGAGAAGGCTTGTCGGCGCGGCAAGGTTACGTCGGTGTTACTGGCTGTGCCGTCCCTGAGTCGTACCAGCCGCATGGCGATTGTGCGCTGGCTGGAAACCCTGAATGTGAGGGTGCAGACGGTGCCTGCCTTTTCCGATATTGCCAGCGGCAAGGCGCGCATCGAAGAAATCAAGGATGTGTCCATTGAGGACCTGCTCGGCCGTGATTCGGTGCCGCCCAAGCAGGAGTTGCTGCATCGTTGTATCAGCGGCAAACATGTGTTGGTCACCGGTGCCGGTGGTTCTATCGGCAGTGAATTGTGTCGCCAGATTCTGAAATTGAAGCCCTCTTGCCTGATTCTGTTTGAGCAGAGCGAGTTGAGCTTGTACGCCATTGAAAAAGAGATGGCGGCGTTTATCGACGCCAAAGGGCTTCAGGTAGACCTGTTTCCCATGCTGGGCTCGGTGGTGAACCGGGGGCATATCGAGCGGGTATGCCGGGAGTTCCGGGTAGATACGGTCTACCACGCTGCGGCCTATAAGCATGTGCCGATTGTGGAAGCGAACCCCTCAGCAGGGGTGCGTAATAATATTCTCGGTACGCTGGAGGCGGCTCAGGGCGCAGAAGCGGCCGGGGTGAAGCACTTTATTCTTGTGTCCACTGACAAGGCAGTACGCCCCACCAACGTGATGGGAGCCACCAAGCGTTTTGCTGAGATGGTGCTGCAGGCCATGGCGGACCGTGGATCCGATACCGTTTTTTCCATGGTGCGCTTTGGTAATGTGCTGGGCTCTTCCGGTTCAGTGGTGCCGCTGTTTCGGGATCAAATTCAGCGTGGTGGGCCACTGACGGTGACACACCCGGATGTGATCCGTTATTTCATGACCATCCCCGAAGCGTCCCAGCTGGTGATTCAGGCCGGTGCCATGGCTAAAGGCGGTGAGGTGTTTGTGCTGGATATGGGTGAGCCGGTTCGGATCGTGGATCTGGCGCGGACCATGGTTCACCTGATGGGGCTGTCAGTGAAAGATGACGAAACCCCCAATGGGGATATCGAGCTTGCCTTTACCGGCCTGCGCCCGGGTGAAAAGCTCTATGAGGAGCTGTTGATCGGTGAGTGTAGTGTGGGCACGGAGCATGAAATGATCATGCAGGCTACCGAAGAGAGGCTGAGCTGGGATGAAATCCAGTTTGCGCTGGAGTCGTTCCGCAAGGCCCTGGAGAAAGGCGACAAGAACGCCCTTAAAGCGCTGCTGCGCAGCTATGTGGCTGGCTACCAGCCGGGTACTAATGGCAGTCGTTCGCTGGAAAGTATGCAGACCCGGGAGTTGCCCAGATTGGTGTCGGATAACCGGGCTTTGGCGGACTAGTCGGCTTCTCACATTGTTGGAGCCTCGCTCGCAAGGCGAAGGCACAAGGTTGATGACCTCTTCGCCGTGCGAGCGAGGCTCCAACGGATTGGTTTGGCGGACTCCGGGCCTCTTTGCTTATAGCTATTTCGAATTGAATTCCCCTTCTTATATGTCTTTTTCCCTGTAAAATGCCTTTTTTCTGCGCAACCCATGGCCCTGGTGGTCTTCTGAGGGAATTCGCCCCGTGAATATGGATATCCTGATAACCCTGCTTATCGTGGCTTCGGTCCTGGGGGCGCTGGTCAGTAATCGGGTGCCGGCGGATATCACCATGATGGCCGCACTGGTATTGGTGCTGGTAACTGGCGTGATTTCCCCTGGCGAGGCGCTTTCAGGTTTTGCCAACCCGGGCTTGATGACCATTGCCGCGCTCTATGTGGTGGCGGCCGCCTTGCGTGATACCGGTGCCATTTATTGGGTGGCGCACCGACTGCTGGGCCAGCCGAAATCCGTGTTTGCCAGCCAGTTGCGGCTGGTGGCGCCAGCTTCTCTGCTGAGTGCTTTCCTGAATAACACCACTGTGGTGGCCATGATGATTCCGGCGGTGCAGGAATGGGCCCAGCGCCTGCGCCTGTCTGCGTCGAAGCTGCTGTTACCGCTGAGCTATGCGGCCATTCTTGGTGGTACCTGTACCTTGATCGGCACCAGTACCAACCTTGTCGTGGATGGCCTGGTCCAGGAAAGAGGCATGGAGGCGTTCGGGATCTTCGATGTGGCCTGGGTAGGGATCCCAGTATTGCTGGGCGGCTCACTGTTTCTGCTGCTGGTTGGTCGTTTTCTCCTGCCTGAGCGTGAGGGCATGGTGGAACAGTGGGAGCATGGCCGCGAATATCATGTGGAAATGCTGGTAGGTAAGGGGAGTCCGCTGGCAGGACGCTCTATTCAGGATGCAGGTTTGCGTAATCTGACCTACGGGTATCTCACCGAAATTCAGCGTGGCGAGCGCCTGTTCCCGGCGGTGGGGCCGGAGATGACTCTGCAGGAAGGGGATCTGCTGGCCTTTGTCGGGGTGCCGGAGTGTGCCCGGGAATTGCAGCGAATCAATGGTCTGCAGGCGGCTCATGGTGGTGCGCACAAGCTGGCCTTGAACAATCACCAGCGGCATCTGGTGGAAGTGGTGTTGAGCCCGGAGTTTCCGGGTATCGGCAAGACGGTAAAGGAAACCGGCTTTCGGACTCGTTATCAAGCCGCCATTCTTAGTATTAGCCGCAGTGGCCAGCGCTTGCCCGGAAAGGTGGGGGAGCTGGTGTTGAAAGTGGGTGATACGCTGCTGCTGGAAACCAGTGAGCAGTTTGTGGAGCAGTATCGCTACCGCCGGGATTTCATGCTGGTAAGCCCGTTGAAGGATTCCACACCACCGGATTTCCGCCGCGCACCGGTTGCGGTCGGCGTGCTGGTGGCCATGGTGATGGCGAATGTACTGGGGCTGGCGTCGACCCTGGAAGCGGCCATGCTCGCCGCAGGTCTGCTACTGGTTACACGCTGTGTGACGGTAAACCGCTCACGCATGAACGTGAGCGTGAATCTGCCGGTACTGGTGGTAATCGGTGCCTCTTTTGCGCTGGGCCGAGCGATGGAAAGCAGTGGCGCAGCCGCATGGATTGTGGAGCAGGTGATACCGGAAAGTGGCCTTTCCCCGTGGATGGCGTTGGTGATTGTCTACCTGCTGACCGCCATGTTCACGGAGATGATCACCAATAACGCGGCCGCCGTGCTGGTTTTCCCCATCGCTTTGGGCGTTGCGGAACAACTGGGCGTGAGCCCTATGCCATTCATTGTCGCGGTAATGTTTGCTGCTTCAGCAAGCTTCATGACCCCGCTGGGCTACCAGACCAATCTGATGGTCATGGGCCCAGGCGGCTATACCTTCCGCGATTACCTGAAGATCGGCTTTCCGATGAGTGTGGTGGTGGCGGTGATTACGTTGACGGTGATTCCCCTTGTCTGGGGGTTTTAATAGTCGCGAGGTTCGAGCTACGAGCTACAAGCTACAAGCTACAAGCTACAAGCTACAAGCTACAAGCTACAAGCTACAAGCTACAAGCTACAAGCTACAAGCTACAAGCTACAAGCTACAAAATTCGATTGGGGTAATCTGGAAAGTTCCCAGGGACGGGAGTTTTAAGGAGCAAGGATGCGGTTTGAAAAGTTGGAGGTATGGCAGCGTTCGGTGGAGCTGAGCGTTGAGGTTTATGAACACTTTGCGGGTCACCGTGATTTTGGGTTCCGAGATCAGATAACAAGATCGTCGCTATCGTTGCCTTCGAACATTGCTGAGGGTTATGAGCGACACTCTGATCGAGAGAAAGCCCTGTTTCTGAATTACGCAAAGGGTTCCGCTGGCGAATTACGGACACAAGTACATATTGGCAGTCGAATCGGGTACATCCCTGAAGATGTCGGTAGTCGATGGATTGATGAAGTAGAGCAACTGTCGAGAATGTTGTTCGCGATTATCCGAACGATGCAATGATTGAATAGTGGTGCCGGGCTTGCAGTCCGGTGTGTTTTTCCTTGCAGCTTGTAGCTTGAGGCTTGTAGCTGCCCTTTGAACAGAGAGGTAATTATGTCTTCCCCGTACCAAGAGAAAGCGAACGAATCGAAAGCCCACGTCGTGTGGCATGAGTCTAATGTGACCAAGGATGACCGTGCCAAGGTCAAGGACCAGAAGCCCAAGTGTATCTGGCTGACCGGTCTGTCTGGTTCCGGCAAGTCTACGCTGGCTAATGCGCTGGAAGTGGCGCTGACTGAGCAGGGTAAGCATACCTATTTGCTGGATGGCGATAATGTGCGTCATGGCCTGAACAAGAATCTGGGCATGAGCGATGAAGACCGCACCGAGAATATCCGTCGTGTGTCTGAAGTGGCCAAGTTGATGGTGGATGCAGGCCTGATCGTGGTGACGGCGTTTATCAGCCCGTTCCGCGCTGACCGTGATTCTGCCCGTGCGCTGTTCGAAGACGGCGAATTTGTTGAAGTGTTCGTGGATGCACCGCTGGAAGAGTGCGAAAAGCGCGATCCCAAGGGCCTGTACCAGAAGGCGCGTCAGGGCATCATCAAGGAATTCACCGGTATCGATAGCCCCTATGAGGCGCCGGAGAAGCCGGAGCTGGTGGTGAACACCGCCGAGAACGATATTGAAGCCTGCGTGAAGCAACTGATCGCGGCTATTGTCTAACGTTCCGGGTTGATCGCAACAGGATGATCACTCCCACAGCAAAGCCTGATTCTGAGATTCATGGCTTCTGTGGGAGCGGTTGTTTGTTATCACCTGCGACGGCAACGTTTCTACATCCTTCCTGCCTGACTCTCCTTCCGCTTTGTGTGACCATAACCCTGATTTGCAGCCTGACTTAAGGACGAGACCATGGAACGTATTCTGGTTACCGGCGGCGCCGGTTACATCGGCTCTCATACCGTGCTCCTGCTGCTGGAAGCAGGCTTCGATGTGGTGGTGCTGGATAATTTCAGCAACAGTAGTGTGGAGAGCCTGAAAAGGGTGGAGGCGCTGACCAGCAAACAAGTGCTTCTGATTGAGGGCGATATTCGTGATGAAGATTGCCTGAAAACCCTGTTTGCTGATCATGATATTGGTGCGGTGATTCATTTTGCAGGGCTGAAGGCGGTGGGCGAGTCTGTTGCCGAGCCCTTGCGTTACTACGATTGCAATGTCACCGGTACGTTGCGATTGCTGGATGCCATGGAGGCTGCCGGCGTCAGGACCATGGTGTTCAGCTCCTCGGCAACGGTCTATGGCGATCCGGCCAGCGTGCCAATACTGGAAGATTCTCCTTTAAGCGCGACCAACCCTTATGGGGCGACCAAGCTGCACATCGAGGATATGTTGCGTGATCTCTATCGCAGCGATCCCCGCTGGCGGCTCGCGCTGCTACGTTACTTCAATCCTGCCGGTGCCCATGAAAGCGGTGAAATTGGGGAAGATCCCAATGGAATCCCCAATAACCTCATGCCTTTTATTGCCCAGGTGGCGGTTGGCAAGCGAGAGAAGTTGAATGTGTTTGGCGGAGATTACCCCACTTCGGATGGCACCGGTGTGCGTGATTATATTCACGTCATGGATTTGGCTCAGGGCCATCTGGCGGCGTTGACTGCGCTGGAAGACAGGGGGGGCTTGCTGACGGTGAATCTGGGCACCGGGCGAGGTTACAGCGTACTGGAAATGATCGCAGCTTTTGAAAAGGCCTCAGGGAAAGCGGTGCCGTATGACATCGTCGAGCGTCGGCCGGGTGATGTGTCCAGTTGCTATGCGGACCCCGCCTACGCGGAAAACATACTGGGCTGGAAAGCCGAGCGTGGCATTGAAGCTATGTGCCAGGATCACTGGCGTTGGCAGGAGCGAAACCCGGAGGGGTTTAAGGGCTGAGCGGGTTTCGCGGTCGAACGACCGCTCCCCCAGCAAGGCTTGAGGCTGCAGAGTCACTGTGGGAGCGGTCGTTCGACCGCGATTGCTGAAACCCTGAGACAAAAAAGGGCCTACCCGATGGGTAGGCCCTTTCTATTTGGCTCCGCCTGCTGGGCTCGAACCAGGTGAATTCGCTGAATTCACCAATGATTAACCGTCGACCGCAGGGCGACCCATCATTGGGGTAAAGAAAAAGGGCTTACCCGATGGATAAGCCCTTTTCTTATTTGGCTCCGCCTGCTGGG